>NZ_LPVF01000009.1 GCF_001517105.1 Bacillus halotolerans | reverse complement strand
TAGGACGCCGCCAAGCAGTTGCACGTTAGTGCAATTATGGAGGATTAGCTCAGCTGGGAGAGCATCTGCCTTACAAGCAGAGGGTCGGCGGTTCGAGCCCGTCATCCTCCACCATTCTTACTATACATAATATGTTTACATATGAGCCGGTGTAGCTCAATTGGTAGAGCAACTGACTTGTAATCAGTAGGTTGGGGGTTCAAGTCCTCTTGCCGGCACCACTTTTATATGATATAATATTCAAGTCTCTTGTAAGAAGAGCCATTAGCTCAGTTGGTAGAGCATCTGACTTTTAATCAGAGGGTCGAAGGTTCGAGTCCTTCATGGCTCACCATTTATATATATGTTGCGGATGTGGCGGAATTGGCAGACGCGCTAGAATCAGGCTCTAGTGTCTTTACAGACGTGGGGGTTCAAGTCCCTTCATCCGCACCATTTCTGCGGAAGTAGTTCAGTGGTAGAACATCACCTTGCCAAGGTGGGGGTCGCGGGTTCGAATCCCGTCTTCCGCTCCAACTATACCATCCACGCCGGGGTGGTGGAATTGGCAGACACACAGGACTTAAAATCCTGCGGTAGGTGACTACCGTGCCGGTTCAAGTCCGGCCCTCGGCATTATAATTTGCGCCCGTAGCTCAATTGGATAGAGCGTTTGACTACGGATCAAAAGGTTAGGGGTTCGACTCCTCTCGGGCGCGCCATGATCTACATGAAATCGGGAAGTAGCTCAGCTTGGTAGAGCACATGGTTTGGGACCATGGGGTCGCAGGTTCGAATCCTGTCTTCCCGACCATTCTTGGGGCCTTAGCTCAGCTGGGAGAGCGCCTGCTTTGCACGCAGGAGGTCAGCGGTTCGATCCCGCTAGGCTCCACTTGATTTCAATATATGATTTGGCGGTGTAGCTCAGCTGGCTAGAGCGTACGGTTCATACCCGTGAGGTCGGGGGTTCGATCCCCTCCGCCGCTACCAAAGGACCTTTAGCTCAGTTGGTTAGAGCAGACGGCTCATAACCGTCCGGTCGTAGGTTCGAGTCCTACAAGGTCCACCACAATACGGAGGAATACCCAAGTCTGGCTGAAGGGATCGGTCTTGAAAACCGACAGGGGTGTCAAAGCCCGCGGGGGTTCGAATCCCTCTTCCTCCGCCATATATATTCTTACATTTTATCATCTTTTATCATCGCGGGGTGGAGCAGTTCGGTAGCTCGTCGGGCTCATAACCCGAAGGTCGCAGGTTCAAATCCTGCCCCCGCAACCAAACAAATATATCTTTTTAAAAAGCGCCCGATGGGTGCAACTAATTAAAATGGTCCGGTAGTTCAGTTGGTTAGAATGCCTGCCTGTCACGCAGGAGGTCGCGGGTTCGAGTCCCGTCCGGACCGCCATTTAAATCATAAGGCTCGGTAGCTCAGTTGGTAGAGCAACGGACTGAAAATCCGTGTGTCGGCGGTTCGATTCCGTCCCGAGCCACCATTTACAAATATATATATATTTTGGCGGTTGTGGCGAAGTGGTTAACGCACCAGATTGTGGCTCTGGCATTCGTGGGTTCGATTCCCATCAATCGCCCCAAATAAAATTGCGGGTGTAGTTTAGTGGTAAAACCTCAGCCTTCCAAGCTGATGTCGTGGGTTCGATTCCCATCACCCGCTCCATTTCTATATCGTCATGGGCCTGTAGCTCAGCTGGTTAGAGCGCACGCCTGATAAGCGTGAGGTCGATGGTTCGAGTCCATTCAGGCCCACCATACCATGACTTTAACGTTCCACAGTAGCTCAGTGGTAGAGCTATCGGCTGTTAACCGATCGGTCGCAGGTTCGAATCCTGCCTGTGGAGCCATATGGAGAAGTACTCAAGTGGCTGAAGAGGCGCCCCTGCTAAGGGTGTAGGTCGTGTAAGCGGCGCGAGGGTTCAAATCCCTCCTTCTCCGCCATGAAGGCCCGTTGGTCAAGCGGTTAAGACACCGCCCTTTCACGGCGGTAACACGGGTTCGAATCCCGTACGGGTCATCCTGAAACCTTGCATATCCTGCAAGGTTTTTTTGTTCTCTAAAACTATATGATATGCATCTGATTTTGTTTTTTATTCTATATTAAATTTATAACAAAAAACGCCATATCTTTTGTTTTTCTTCAGAAAATGAAGTTTTATGTCAATAAATATAAGCGCTTTCTAGAAAGGGCTTTTTTTTATTTCTACGAATAAATAATATAAATGAAAACTATGATGTCAGAAAGGATGATTACATGGCCGCTGCCAGCCCAACAACACATGATGTTTATCTTTTTCACGAAGGCAGTCTGTTTAAAAGCTATCAGCTGTTTGGCTCGCATTATCGCGAGCTGAATGGCCAAAGCGGGTATGAATTTTGTGTGTGGGCGCCTCATGCGTCAGAAGTTCGAGTGGCTGGAGATTTTAACAGCTGGTCAGGTGAGCTTCATGTTATGCGAAAAGTTAATGATCATGGCATTTGGACGTTATTTGTTCCAGGTTTGAAAGACAAGGAACGATATAAGTATGAAATCGTGACAAATAGCGGAGAGACCATGCTGAAGGCAGACCCGTATGCTTTTTATTCAGAAGTAAGACCGAATACGGCGTCTCTTACTTACGATCTTGCAGGGTACAGCTGGCATGATCAAAAGTGGCAGAAGAAGCAGAAAGCTAAAGCAATATATGAAAAGCCGGTTTTTATTTATGAGCTTCATCTTGGTTCATGGAAGAAGCATCCCGATGGCACGCTTTACTCCTATGAAGAATTAGGCCAGTCTCTTGTTCCTTATATCAAAGAGCAGGGATTTACCCATATCGAGCTGCTGCCCCTATATGAACATCCTTATGATCGCTCTTGGGGTTATCAAGCAACGGGGTATTACAGCCCGACAAGCCGATTTGGCACGCCACATGATTTGATGAGATTTGTTGATGAATGCCATCAGGCAAACATCGGCGTCATACTTGATTGGGTCCCCGGACATTTTTGTAAAGATTCGCATGGGCTTTATATGTTTGATGGAGCGCCGCTTTACGAATATCAAGAAGAGCGTGACAGGGAGAACTGGCTGTGGGGCACCGCTAACTTTGATTTAGGAAAACCGGAAGTTCATAGTTTTTTAATTTCTAATGCGTTGTACTGGGCGGAATTCTATCATATAGATGGCTTTAGGGTCGATGCCGTGGCTAATATGCTGTATTGGCCAAATCAGGATAAACGCCATACGAATCTCTATGCAGTTGAATTTTTAAAAAAGCTAAATCAAACAATGCGGGAGGCATATCCGCATGTCATGATGATAGCGGAAGATTCCACCGAATGGCCTCAAGTAACAGGTTCTGTTGAGGAAGGAGGACTCGGCTTTCATTTTAAATGGAATATGGGCTGGATGAATGATGTGCTGAAATACATGGAGACGCCTGCTGAACAAAGGCGGCACTGCCATCAGCTTGTGTCTTTTTCCTTGCTTTATGCGTTTAGTGAACATTTTGTATTGCCATTTTCTCATGATGAAGTCGTGTATGGAAAAAAATCACTTCTTCATAAAATGCCTGGCGACTATTGGCAGAAATTTGCCCAATATCGGCTTTTACTCGGTTATATGACGGCTCATCCCGGAAAAAAACTCATTTTTATGGGATCGGAATTTGCTCAATTCGATGAATGGAAAGATACAGAACAGCTTGATTGGTTTTTGAACTCCTTCCCCATGCATCAAAAAGCAAGTGTTTTTACTCAAGATCTTCTCCGCTTTTATCAAAAAAGCAAAATCCTTTATGAAAATGACCATCGTGCTCAGTCATTTGAATGGATTGATGTCCACAATGAGGAGCAATCCATCTTTTCTTTTATTCGGTATGGCAGACGGCACGGTGAGGCGCTTATCATCTTATGTAATTTTACACCCTCGGTCTATCATCAATACGATGTTGGCGTTCCCTTTCTTACCCAATATATCGAAGTGTTGAACAGTGACAATGAAAAATATGGGGGCTCAGGTCAATTAAATAAAAAGCCGTTGGCAGCCAAACCTGGAGCTGTTCATCATAAACCGTGCTATATCACAATGACAATCCCCCCTTATGGCATTTCAATTATGCGGGCGGTGAAAAAAAGAGGAGAGATAAATGAATGAAAAAACAATGTGTGGCTATGCTCCTTGCCGGCGGGAAGGGCAGCCGTCTCAGCGGATTAACAAAACATATGGCAAAACCGGCCGTATCTTTTGGGGGAAAATACAGGATTATTGATTTTACGCTCAGCAACTGCTCGAATTCAGGCATAGACACAGTAGGCATCTTAACGCAATATCAGCCGCTGGAGCTGAATTCCTATATTGGCATCGGGAGTGCATGGGACCTTGACAGGCACAATGGCGGCGTTACGGTATTGCCTCCTTATGCCGAGTCATCCGAAGTGAAATGGTATAAAGGGACGGCTAGCGCAATTTATGAAAATCTCAATTACCTGAACCAGTACGATCCTGAGTATGTGCTGATCTTATCAGGCGATCACATTTATAAAATGGACTACGGCAAAATGCTTGATTTTCATATTGAAAAGAAAGCGGATGTGACCATCTCCGTGATTGAAGTGGGATGGGAAGAAGCGAGCCGGTTCGGCATCATGAAGACAAATGAAGACGGGATCATCACACATTTTGATGAAAAGCCTAAATTTCCAAAGAGCAATTTGGCATCCATGGGTATTTATATTTTCAATTGGCCGCTCTTGAAGCAATACCTTGAGATGGATGACAGGAATCCGTATTCGAGCCATGACTTCGGCAAAGATATCATTCCTTTGCTTTTGGAGGAGAAAAAGAAGCTTTCCGCTTATCCGTTTAAAGGATATTGGAAGGATGTCGGCACGGTGCAGAGCTTATGGGAAGCCAATATGGATTTGCTGAAAGACCAGTCTGAGCTGAAGCTGTTTGAACGCAATTGGAAGATTTACTCTGTCAATCCAAATCAGCCTCCGCAATTTATTTCGCCTGAGGCGCAGGTTCATGACTCACTTGTGAATGAGGGGTGTGTTGTTTATGGGAATGTGTCTCACTCCGTTCTATTTCAAGGTGTCACCGTCGGTAAGCACGCAACGGTGAAGCGTTCAGTGATTATGCCGGATGTGACAATCGGTGAGCATGTCGTGATTGAGAATGCTATCGTGCCCAAGGGCTTAGTGCTTCCGGATGGCGCAGTGATTAAATCTGAAAAAGACATTCAGGAGGTGCTGCTTGTTTCGGAGGAATTTGTAGAGAAAGAATTGATTTAATTACTGAAGAGGAGGCAGAATCAGTTGATCAATAATCAAATGTTAGGTGTTATAGATGAAACCACATATAAGCATTCTCTTCAGGATTTAACCGCACAACGGTCGCTTGGTGCGATTCCTTTTGCTGGCAGATACCGTTTGATAGATTTTATGCTGTCCAATATGGTGAATGCGGACATTAGGAGTGTGGCGATTTTTCCGAAATATCGCTACCGGTCTCTTATGGATCATCTTGGAGCAGGGAAGGAATGGGATTTGCACCGAAAAAAGGACGGCCTCTTTTTTTTCCGTCACCGCATTTGCATGATGAGTATAATGAATTCGGTTCATTTCGCCAGTTTTCTGATCATCTTGATTACTTTCACAGAAGCACACAGCAATATGCCGTCATCACCAACAGCCATACTGTATGCAACATTCAATTTCAATACGTGCTGAAAAGACATCAGGAGGCGGGCTGTGACATTACCGAGGTCTTTCAGGACGGTCAGTCGCTGCAAATCTATATCATGTCTTCTAAACTCTTGAAGGATCTGATCTACGGACATATTGAAAAAGGATACAGAACCATTCAGGAGGTTGTTGAAAAGGAAGCCTCCGCATTGACCATTTGCCCATATGAATATTCGGGGTATGCAGCTGTTATTGATTCTGTAGAAAAGTATTATACCCACAGTATGGAGCTTATTCAGCCGCGTTTTTGGCAGCAGGTGTTTTTGCCTCAGCAGCCGGTTTATACAAAAGTGAAGGATGAGCCCCCAACGAAATACGGGAAGAACAGCACTGTTAGAAATTCTTTAGTGGCAAACGGCTGTGTGCTTGAGGGGGAGGTCGAAAACTGCATCTTATTCAGGGCGGTGTATGTTGGGAAAGGCACGAAGCTGAAAAACTGCATTATTATGCAAAAAACACAGATTGGTGAGGATTGTTTGCTGGAGCAGGTGATTGCTGATAAAGATGTCAAAATCGGCAATACGACTGAAGCTGCTGGAACGAAGGAGCAGCCGCTCGTGTTAAAAAAAGGTTTGGTGCAAGGAGAGCTGATGAATTCTTGAAGGTGTTATTTGCTGTCTCAGAATGTACCCCGTTTGCAAAATCAGGGGGCCTGGCCGATGTGGCCGGCGCGCTGCCCAAAGTGCTTTCTCGTCTAGGGAACGACGTAGCGGTGATCATGCCGAAATACAGTCAAATTCCTGATCCCTGGAAAAAGCGTATGAAGAAAACAGCTGAATGTACGGTTGCTGTTGGCTGGCGTCAGCAATATTGCGGGATTGACCATTTGGCTGAAGATGGTGTGAATTATTATTTTATCGACAATAAATATTATTTCTCAAGGGATTCCCTGTACGGGCATTTTGACGATGGGGAGCGGTTTGCTTATTTTTCAAGAGCTGTGCTGGAAGCGGCAGAAGCAGTGAGTTTTCAAGCCGATATCATTCATACTCATGACTGGCATACAGCGATGGTCAATTACTTGTTAAAAGAGGAATACAGTAAGCGCCCTTTTTATAAGCAGATGAAAAGTGTGCTCACGATCCATAACTTGCAGTTTCAAGGTATATTCCCGCCTGAGGTGACACATGACTTGCTCGGTCTGGACATGAGTCATTTTCATTATGAAAGATTAGAATGCAATGGATTTGTTAATTTTATGAAAGCAGGGATTCTCGCTGCTGATCATGTAACAACGGTGAGCCCGACTTATAGAAATGAAATTTTAACGCCGTATTACGGCGAGCAGCTTGAGCCAGTTTTGCAGCATAGGGAAAAAGATTTAACAGGGATCTTAAACGGTATTGATGACTCTTTCTATCAGACAGAGAGCGATCCGTATATTGAGATGCATTACGACCCTGAACGTCTTGATTTAAAGGAAGAAAATAAAACGAAGCTCCAGCGGCGTATGGGCCTTCCGGAACGAAAAGATATTCCGCTGATCAGTATGGTAACAAGGCTGACCAAACAGAAGGGGCTTGATCTTGTTAAGAGAATGATGCACGAGCTGCTGGAGGAGAGAGACATACAGCTGATTGTGCTCGGTACGGGGGAGCAGGAATTTGAGGACTACTTCCGTTACATTGAATTTGCATTTCACGATAAATGCAGGGCGTATATTGGGTTTGATGAGCCGCTTGCCCATCAGATTTATGCGGGCTCGGATTTGTTTCTGATGCCGTCGAAATTTGAGCCGTGCGGTCTGGGGCAGATGATCGCGCTTCAATATGGCGCTATTCCGATTGTCAGAGAAACAGGCGGGCTCTATGACACTGTCCGTTCCTACCGGGAGGAAGAGGGCACAGGCAACGGTTTTACGTTCTCAGCCTTTAATGCTCACGATCTGAAATTTACGATCGAGAGGGCGCTGTCGTTTTATCGCCAAAAGGATGTATGGAAGAGCATCATGAAGACCGCAATGAATGCAGATTACAGCTGGAAACAATCAGCCAAACAATATCAGCGCATTTTCGAGCATGTGACAAGGAGTGGACGGGATGTTCTCGAGTAAAGAACGCTTTGCAGCCTTATTTTTAAAGCGTCTGGAAATGACGTGCGGGAAAAGCTTTAAGGACTCTTCCAGGCTTGATCAATATAAAACCTTAGGCAATATGATCAGAGAGTACATCAGCGCTGATTGGATCCAGACAAATGAAAGAAGCAGGTCCAATTCCGGAAAGCAGACATATTATTTGTCGATTGAATTTCTTCTTGGACAGCTTCTTGAACAAAATTTAATGAATCTCGGTATTCGGGATGTAGTGGAAGCGGGTCTGAAAGAGATTGGCATCAGTTTAGACGAGATCCTTTATATGGAGAGTGATGCAGGGCTTGGGAATGGCGGTCTGGGGCGATTGGCAGCTTGTTTCTTAGATTCCTTGGCTTCGTTAAACTTGCCTGGGCATGGGATGGGAATTCGCTATAAGCATGGCTTATTTGAACAAAAAATTGTTGAGGGGCATCAGGTTGAGCTGCCTGAGCAATGGCTGAAAAACGGGAATGTGTGGGAAGTAAGAAATGCTGATCAAGCGGTTGACGTGCCGTTTTGGGGCGAGGTGCATGTGACTGAAAAAAACGGCCGTCTGCATTTTCGTCATGAGCAAGCAACAATCATTACCGCCGTTCCTTATGATATCCCGATCATCGGATACGATACGGGCACAGTCAACACATTAAGACTTTGGAACGCCGAGCCTTATGCGCATTATCACGGCGGCAATATTTTGTCTTATAAACGGGAAACAGAAGCTGTAACTGAATTTTTATACCCTGATGACACGCATGACGAGGGTAAGATATTACGGCTGAAGCAGCAGTATTTTTTAGTATGTGCAAGTTTAAAAAGCATTGTGAACAATTACCGCAAAACGAATCAATCATTATATGGCCTGCATAAAAAAGTAAGCATTCATATTAATGACACCCACCCTGCACTTGCTGTGCCTGAACTGATGCGGATTTTGCTTGATGAAGAAAACATGAGCTGGGAAGATGCCTGGCATATCACGGTACATACAATTTCCTATACGAATCATACGACACTGTCAGAAGCGCTTGAAAAATGGCCGATTCATTTATTTAAGCCGTTGCTCCCGCGAATGTATATGATTATTGAAGAGATTAATGAGAGGTTTTGCAGAGCGGTTTGGGAGAAGTATCCCGATGACTGGAAAAGGATAGAGGATATGGCGATTACGGCGCACGGTGTTGTCAAAATGGCTCATCTCGCAATAGTGGGAAGCTACAGTGTAAACGGAGTTGCCAAAATTCATTCCGACATTTTAAAGGAACGGGAGATGCGTCATTTTCATTTGATGTTTCCGAATCGGTTTAACAATAAAACAAATGGGATTGCCCATAGGCGCTGGCTGTTAAAAGCCAATCCCGGCTTGTCCGCGATGATAACGGATGCGATAGGCGATGAATGGATAAAACAGCCGGAATCCTTGATTCGGCTGGAACCGTACGCTGCTGATCCCGCTTTTATTGAGCAGTTCCAAAACAACAAAAGCAGAAAAAAGCAAGAGCTTGCTGATCTGATTTTTTGCACGGCCGGAGTGGCTGTAAATCCGGACAGCATATTTGATGTACAGGTGAAACGGCTTCATGCGTATAAACGGCAGCTGCTGAATGTTCTTCATATTATGTATTTGTATAACCGCCTGAAGGAGGATTCGGGATTTTCTATTTATCCGCAAACCTTTATTTTCGGAGCAAAGGCTTCACCAAGCTATCATTACGCGAAGAAAATCATTAAACTGATTCATTCCGTTGCGGAGAAAGTAAATTATGACCCGGCGGTGAGGCAGCTGCTCAAGGTCGTTTTTTTAGAAAATTACAGGGTCTCTATGGCAGAGCAGATTTTTCCGGCATCAGATGTAAGTGAACAAATTTCGACTGCAAGCAAGGAAGCGTCCGGTACAGGAAATATGAAGTTTATGATGAATGGCGCGCTGACAATCGGCACGCATGACGGGGCGAATATTGAAATTCTGCAACGGGTCGGAGCTGATTGTGTTTACACATTTGGTTTGAAAGCGGATGACGTTCTTTCCTACCAGGAAAACGGAGGCTACAGATCAAGGGAGTATTATCAGCATGACCGCAGAATCAGGCAAATAGCGGATCAGCTGATCAACGGTTTTTTTGAAGGTGAAGCCGATGAATTTGAATCCATCTATGATTCGCTGCTGCCGCATAATGACGAGTATTTTGTATTGAAGGATTTCAGTTCATACGCGGATGCCCAGGAGCGTATTCAAGCCGATTATCAAGATCGGCGTAAATGGTCAGAGCGTTCGATTTTAAACATTGCCCATTCAGGTTATTTTTCAAGCGACCGGACGATTCAAGAATATGCGAAACACATTTGGAGAATTAAGCCGATGATGTAAAAAAGCCGCTGTTTGAGCGGCTTTTTTTGTTCAAAGATTCATTGAATAGATCGTAAAGGATAAGACAGTTGCAAAGGCACTCCATAAAAAATAAGGCACAAGAAGCCAGCTTGCGGCCCTGCTGTATACTTTTGCAATGATGATTACAACCAGCGCTGTTATGGCGACAAGCAGGCAGTCAATGGATGCGGCAAGGAGATTCTTTTGCGTAAACTGAAAATAACTGAATGCCTGATTAAGCACATAATTGATCAAAAACGCCAGCCAAAAGCTTTTGGCTTTTTTAAATGAACATTTGGCAAAAACAATGGCAGCTGAAAGAGAAATTAGCGCAAACAGGACGGCCCAGATGATGCCGATCGTTGACCCGCTTGGCGTCCAGTCTGGCTTTTTCAGTGAATGATACCAATTTTGGTCGATCGGAAATAGATAGTCTGCGGCTGAAAACAGTGCGTATGTAATGATAAAAACCACGATTGCGCCGATCATCTTTTTCATATATTTCCCTCCGGTATGTATTTATTTTACATATAGCTTTACCCTTTATCTTGGATAGATCAAACTCCTGATATGCGGGGGAGATGATGTAGAGAGCTGCTGTAATGCGGTCATTTATGAAAACACAAAAGAGAACCCCCTTTGCCTGGGGGTTCAATCTCCATGGAGATCGCCAAACGTCGTCATGATGCCTTCTTCATCCAGCTCTTCCTCATAACGTTCATGCGCCCTGCTTGGATACACTGTAATTTCTTTGCCGGTAATATCTGTGGCAATGAAATTCTCATATGATTCTGTATTGCCGATATTTTCTTCGGCATTCATCGTCATATCATCATAGCTGAGCGGCGGATTTTCCATGTCCTGCGGTGTTTCCGAGTTTCCGTATTTTTCAACGTCCTGGTAGGAATCTTCACTGTCGTAAGGCGCTCTGATTTCTTCATCATCGTCAAATTCAAATTGCCCGAAAGGTGTTTCTTCTTCGATCGGACGGTCTTTGGAAACAACATCCTGTGATGAATATTCCGCAAGCGTTGTAGCAGTCGGAAGCGCTTCTAGGCGTTCATAAGGAATTTCCTTTCCGCTGACCTCACAAATCCCGTACGTGCCGTTTTCTATCGCCTTCAATGAATGCTCAATGTCCCGGAGATGCTCCCGTTCATGCAAATCAAGAGCAATGTCTTTTTCGCGTTCATAAAGCTCTGTCGCCTGATCGCCTGGGTGATTGTCATAAGCAGAAAGCTCACCCCACGAATCATATGGAAAAGCGGAATTGAGCTGAAAATGGTCATTGTCTTTGAAGCGGTTCAATATATCTTCTTTCGTTTGTTCAAGTTCCTTTTTTAAATGCTGAAGCTGTTCGTTTGTAAGCAATATGATCGCCTCGTTTCTCTGTAATGCATACCTTTAGTATGGACAGATCGCCTGAGAACTTTCATAAATCCCTTGTGGAGGAATATAGGAGATTTTCCTTATATGGTAAGCGGATACAAGCTTTGCTATCAGTGGAGAAAGAAATTTAAGGTTTGTTTCTTTTTCATTTCTGCAATTAGGTTTATAATAGGTAAGGCAGGCCATTTGGACTGCATGATCTGTGTATTTGACACAATGTAGACACAGGTGTATGGTATTAAAAGCATTTTAAGAATTATGGAGGAATGTCTCATGGTGACAACGGTGCAGCGTACGTTCCGAAAGGAAGTTCTACATGCATTATATAAAGCCAAAGAAGTCAACCATGCTGTCTTAATAAGCTATTCGAGACAAATTGAGTCTCTTGACCCTCTATCATTTTTCAATTACGGAGCAAAAAAATATACAGGCAATCGATTTTTTTGGTCAGAACCTGAAAGTGAATTGACAATAGTCGGTCTTGGCAAAGAAGCTGTTTTCCAGACGAATCAAAAAAACGACGAGCGGTATCGCGAGGTTTTTGAACAATGGGAGCGCTTTAAAAAGACGGCTTTTCATATTTATGAAGAAGAAAAGCTGCAGCATTCTGCAGTGGGACCTGTCTTATTCGGAGGCTTTTCCTTTGACCCTTACGAAGAAAGAGGTACTCAATGGGACCATTTCTCGGAAGGGGATTTCTTTGTGCCTTCGCTTATGCTGACAATGTCTGCTGACGGTTCGTTTTTAACAGTCAACAGATGGGTCAGCGGAGAAGATGATGCAGAAGCTGTTTTGGAAGGCTTAAAAGCTTTTGCAGCGGAATTTATGGTCCCCGATTTAAATCAAGAAGATCAGGCTGTGATGACAGCATCTCAGGAGCTGGATAAGTCTGATTGGCTGAAAGCAATCGAAACGGCAACAAGCCAGATTAAAGAGAATCAATATGATAAAGTGGTTCTTGCCAGAGAGCTGCTGCTCACGTTTGACGGCCCGGTCAAAATGGAACCGGTGCTTAAAACGCTTTTGACCGATCAGCAGACAAGCTATGTTTTTGCAATCGAACAAGAAGGCAAAACCTTTGTCGGCGCATCCCCGGAAAGACTGATCAAAAGAGACGGCAACACTGTCATGTCTACTTGTCTGGCAGGTTCCATAAAGCGCGGCTCCGATGAAGAAGAAGACTGCCGCATCGGCCTTGAATTATTAAACGATGAGAAAAATCTGCTGGAGCATGATATTGTTGTAGGCATGATTTATAACGCTTTTGTATCAAGCTGTTCTGACGTTGAAAAGCCTGACGAACCTGTATTGTACAAAACGAAAAGCGTCCAGCACTTATTTACGCCGATTGTCGGACAGCTTCACGCGTCTGCTTCGCTTTTTGACTTAATTGAGAAACTGCATCCCACACCGGCGCTTGGGGGAGCACCTCAGAAAAAAGCTGTAGAAGTGATCAGAGAGATCGAACCGATGTCCCGCGGCTGGTATGCGGCTCCTGTCGGCTGGATTGACAGTCAGGATAACGGGGAATTTGCTGTTGCCATCCGTTCAGGGCTGATTGAAGGCAGCACAGCACGCCTGTTTGCCGGGTGCGGCATTGTGGAAGACTCTGAACCGCAATCGGAATACGAAGAAACACAGATTAAGTTAAAGCCGATGATCTCTGCACTGGGAGGTGAGAGACGTTGACAGTGAACCCGATTACTCATTACATCGGAAGCTTTATTGATGAATTCGCCCTTTCCGGGATTACGGACGCTGTCGTTTGTCCGGGCTCAAGATCTACACCGCTGGCAATTCTTGCTGCCGCGCATCCGGATATCAACGTCCATATCCAAATTGATGAAAGATCTGCCGGATTTTTTGCATTAGGGCTGGCAAAAGCACAGCAGCGTCCCGTGCTTCTGATTTGCACATCAGGAACAGCCGCGGCCAACTTTTATCCGGCTGTGATTGAAGCCCATTATTCAAGAGTACCGATTATAGTGTTAACTGCTGATCGGCCGCACGAGTTGCGTGAAGTAGGCGCACCGCAGGCCATTAATCAGCACTTCTTATTCGGTAACTTTGTTAAGTTTTTCACAGACTCTGCTCTTCCCGAAGAGTCGCCGCATATGCTGAGATATATCCGAACGCTCGCAGGCCGTGCTGCCGGGGAAGCGCAAAAGCGTCCAATGGGGCCTGTGCACGTGAATGTACCTCTTCGTGAGCCGCTGATGCCCGACCTTTCTGATCAGCCGTTTGAAAGAATGAGAACTGGGCGTCACGTGTCAGTGAAAACGGGTACGCAATCCGTGGACCGGGACTCTCTGTCTGACGTGGCTATGATGTTGAAAGAGGCCGAAAAAGGCATGATCGTCTGCGGGGAACTCCACAGTGATGCTGATCAGCAAAAAATTGTGGAGCTGTCAAAAGCGCTGCATTATCCAATTTTAGCTGACCCGCTGTCTAACCTGCGGAACGGCGTCCATGATAAAACCACCGTTATAGATGCGTATGACTCATTTTTGAAGGATGATGAGCTGAAGTCAGCACTGCGGCCTGATGTCGTGATCCGTTTCGGACCGATGCCTGTTTCAAAGCCGGTTTTCTTGTGGCTGAAGGATGACCCAGCCATTCAGCAGATTGTGATTGATGAGGATGGCGGCTGGAGAGACCCGACACAGGCAAGCGCACATATGATTCACTGCTGCCCGTCTAGTTTTGCCGAGGCGATCATGGCTGAACATACTGGAGTGGACCGAACTTTGGAATGGCTGGAAAAATGGCAGATTGTGAACCAGCGTTTCCGTGAGCATTTGCAAACGATCAGCAATGAAGAGGTTTCATTTGAGGGCAACCTCTACCGAATCCTCCAGCATCTTGTGCCCGAAAATAGCTCGCTGTTTGTCGGAAACAGCATGCCAATCAGGGATGTCGATACGTTTTTCGAAAATCAGGACCGCAATTTCCGTATCTATTCAAACCGTGGCGCAAATGGGATTGATGGTGTTGTCTCTTCTGCCATGGGCGTTTGTGAAGGAACAAAAGCACCTGTGACCCTCGTGATCGGGGATTTGTCTTTTTATCATGATTTAAACGGGCTGCTGGCGGCTAAAAAACTGGGCATTCCGCTTACTGTGATCCTCGTGAACAATGATGGCGGAGGGATTTTTTCATTTTTGCCGCAGGCATCTGAAAAGACACACTTTGAAGATTTGTTCGGCACGCCGACCGGGCTCGATTTCAAGCATGCGGCTGAGCTTTACGGGGGCACGTATTCATGCCCGGCTTCGTGGGATGAATTTAAAGCATCATACGCACCGCAGGCTGATAAGCCCGGCCTTCACATTATAGAAATCAAAACTGATCGCCAATCAAGAGTTCAGCTTCATCGTGATATGCTGAATGAGGCTGTGCGGGAAGTGAAAAAACAATGGGAACTGTAAGCATAACTGTTGCAGACGGCGTCCGCTATGCTGTGACAGATGATCGGCCGAATGCTTCTGATGCCATAGTCTGTCTGCACGGGTTTACCGGCAGCAAACAATCCTGGGCCTTTCTGGACCAGTTGCTGCCTGATTCTCGTGTCATCAAAATTGATTGCTTAGGGCACGGAGAAAGTGATGCCCCGTTGAATGGAAAAAGATATAGCACGAGCCGGCAAGTTTCAGACCTTGCCGAAATATTTGATCATTTAAAACTTCACAAAGTGAAACTTATTGGTTATTCTATGGGGGGAAGGCTTGCATATTCCTTTGCCATGACATACCCCGAACGGATATCAGCGCTTGTGCTCGAAAGCACGACGCCCGGCCTTAAAACCCTCGGGGAACGGAAAGAACGAATCTTGCGGGATCGGAAGCTTGCCGATTTTATTTTGCGTGACGGGATCAAAGCCTTTGTCGACTATTGGGAAGGTATCCCTTTGTTTTCGACGCAGCAGCGGCTTGCTGAAGACGTTCGGCAAAGGATACGGTCGGGCCGTCTGAGAAACAATAACATTGGACTGGCCAACAGTTTAATCGGTATGGGCACCGGTTCACAGCCTTCCTGGTGGAGCCGGTTAAAAGATATTGCGGCGCCTGTGCTTCTCATCTGCGGAGAATGGGATGAAAAGTTTTGCGCCATTAATCAAGAGGTGCATAAGAAGCTTCCATCTAGTAGAATAGAGATTGTTCCTGAAGCAGGCCATACAGTGCATGTGGAACAGCCGCGTTTTTTTGGTAAAATAGTGAGTGAGTATTTAACAAACTTATAACTCGTTCATATGGAAAAATAGAGGAGGTCATATCATGGCTGTAGAATGGAAAACTGAACGTACATACGATGAAATACTGTATGAAACGTATAATGGTATTGCAAAAATAACTATCAACCGCCCTGAGGTACATAATGCGTTTACCCCTAAGACGGTTGCTGAAATGATTGATGCATTTGCTCGCGCGAGAGATGATCAAAACATCGGCGTTATCGTGCTTGCCGGTGCCGGAGACAAAGCGTTTTGTTCTGGAGGAGACCAAAAAGTGCGCGGGCACGGCGGTTATGTAGGCGACGATCAAATTCCGCGTTTAAACGTCCTGGATCTTCAGCGTTTAATTCGCGTCATTCCGAAACCTGTTGTTGCGATGGTATCCGGATATGCGATCGGCGGAGGACACGTGCTTCACATCGTATGTGACTTGACAATCGCTGCCGACAATGCGATTTTCGGACAAACCGGCCCTAAAGTGGGAAGCTTTGACGCAGGTTACGGTTCAGGCTACCTGGCTCGAATCGTAGGACATAAAAAAGCTCGTGAAATCTGGTACCTGTGCCGTCAGTACAACGCGCAGGAAGCGCTGGATATGGGACTTGTCAACACAGTTGTTCCTTTGGAACAGCTTGAAGAAGAAACGATTAAATGGTGTGAAGAAATGCTTGAGAAAAGCCCGACCGCACTTCGTTTTCTTAAAGCTGCGTTTAACGCGGACACAGACGGACTTGCTGGAATTCAGCAGTTTGCAGGGGATGCAACCCTTCTTTACTATACAACTGATGAAGCAAAAGAAGGCCGTGATTCCTTTAAGGAAAAACGCAAACCGGATTTCGGTCAATTCCCGCGTTTTCCGTGATCAGCAGATACGTATGAAACGAACAGCTTGAGCCATTGCGGTCCAAGCTGTTTTCTTTTCAATAAAGTAATTTTACCTCGGAGATGATGACATGCTGACAGAACAGCCCAACTGGCTCCTGCAACGGGCACAGCTAACACCTGAGAGAATCGCTCTCATTTATGGAGATCAAACCGTGACATTTGCTGAATTATTTGCCGCATCCAAACGAATGGCGTCCCAGCTTTCCGCTCATTCTTTTCGAAAAGGGGACACCGCGGCTCTTCTGCTCGGAAACCGGGCGGAGATGGTATATGCCGTACACGCGTGCTTTTTGCTCGGCGTAAAAGCGGTGCTGCTGAATACAAAGCTGTCTAAACATGAAAGGCTGTTCCAGCTGGAGGATTCCGGCGCCCGCTTTTTATTGACGGATGAAAGTTTTGATATGCAGGATTATGAGCATATGATTGAAACCATTAATGTGGATGAACTGGTAAAAGAAGATGCACAGGATATTGAAATTGAGCCATACATGCAAATGGATGCAACGGCGACTCTTATGTATACCTCCGGGACAACCGGCAAGCCCAAGGGAGTTCAGCAAACGTTTGGAAATCATTATTTCAGTGCGGTGTCTTCTGCTCTTAATTTGGGTATAACAGAACAAGACCGCTGGCTTATCACGCTGCCGCTCTTTCATATCAGCGGACTCTCCGCATTATTTAAATCTGTGATTTACGGAATGACGGTCGTGCTTCACCAGCGTTTTTCCGTAAGTGATGTATTGGATTCTATCGACAGGCATCAAGTTACGATTATTTCTGCGGTTCAGACAATGCTGGCAAGTCTTTTGGCAGAAATAAGCTACTGCCCGTCATCCCTCAGATGCATCCTGCTCGGCGGAGGTCCTGCGCCGCTTCCTTTGCTGGAAGAATGCCGAGAGAAAGGCTTCCCCGTCTTTCAATCATACGGAATGACGGAGACATGCTCACAAATCGTTACTCTCTCGCCGGAATTCAGTATGGAAAAGCTCGGATCAGCAGGAAAACCGCTGTTTTCATGCGAAATCAAAATTGAGCGGGACGGAAAAGCGTGTGAGCCGTTTGAACACGGTGAAATTATGGTGAAAGGCCCGAATGTGATGAAAAGCTATTTCAACCGGGAAAGCGCAAATAAAGCATCCTTTCAAAATGGCTGGCTGAAAACAGGCGATCTCGGTTATTTGGACAGTGAAGGGTTTTTATATGTATTAGACAGGCGATCAGATCTTATCATTTCAGGCGGAGAAAATATTTATCCCGCTGAAGTGGAGTCTGTGCTGCTTTCTCATCCGGCTGTTGCAGAAGCCGGCGTTTCAGGCGCGGAGGACATAAAATGGGGAAAAGTGCCCCATGCTTATCTTGTGCTCCATCAGCCTGTCAGCGCTGAAGAACTGACCGTTTTTTGCAAAGAACGATTGGCGAAATATAAAGTTCCGGCAAAATTCTTTGTATTAGACCGCCTGCCGCGCAATGCGTCGAATAAGCTATTGCGAAATCAGCTGAAGGATGCGCGTAAAGGAGAACTGTTATGATCGAAATAGAAAAAATTACGCTTTATCATTTGAGCATGAATCTAAAAAAACCGTTCAAAAACAGTATTGAGACGCTTCAGGAGCGCAAATTTTTGATCGTGGAAGCCATCGATATATCCGGAGTTACAGGATGGGGAGAAGTGTCTGCATTCTCCTCACCGTGGTACACCGAGGAAACGATTGGCACTTGTCTGCATATGCTGAAGGATTTTTTTATTCCTAATGTCGTCGGACGTGAATTCAACCACCCTTCCGAAGTGCCGGACAGCTTGGCGCGCTATAAAGGTAACAGGATGGCAAAAGCGGGGCTTGAATCGGCTGTTTGGGATATTTATGCAAAAAAGAAGGGGATTTCTCTTGCGGAGGCATTAGGAGGGACAAGAGACAAAGTCCCTGCCGGAGTCGTTGTCAGCCTAGCGCCTCTTGAGGATATGCTGAAAGAAATTGAGGCTTATCAAAAAGAAGGCTATCAAAGAATAAAAATTAAAATTCAGCCAGGACAAGATGTGGAATTGGTAAAAGCTATCCGCACCCGATTCCCTGGCATCCCGCTTATGGCTGATGCGAATTCCTCTTATGAACTCAAGGATATCAGCCGCTTAAAGGAGCTTGACGAATATCATTTAATGATGATTGAACAGCCGCTCCAAGCTGATGATATTGTTGATCACCGCCACTTGCAGAAGCATATGAAAACGGCGATTTGCCTTGACGAAAGCATTTGCTCAGCTGATGACGCGAGACGGGCGATTGAGCTGGGAAGCTGCAAAGTAATTAATATCAAGCCTTCTCGTGTCGGCGGATTGACGGAAGCTCTGAAAATCCATGATCTGTGCAAGGAGCACAATATGCCGGTTTGGTGCGGAGGAATGCTGGAGACTGGCATTTCAAGAGCGCAAAACGTGGCGCTGGCTTCCTTGCCTCAATTTACGATACCGGGCGATATTTCGTCATCTTCAAGGTATTGGGATGAGGATATCGTGACCCCTGATATCCGTATCGATAACGGATTTATTTCTGTGTCGAAACAGCCTGGTTTAGGGGTTGAAGTAAATCAGGAAATCATGCGAAAATATGTGACCAAAATGGATGTTTTCACACAGCATGGATGAGAAAAAGGCATTTTATCAATTTGAGAGAATGTGAGTGTGCTGTTAGAGTAAAAGCGTTGAATACATCCCTTCTCGTTTGACCGGCTGCTGAACCAGCCGGTTTTTTTATGCGAAAATATCTTGACAGAAATGGACAAACGCGATAATTTTGCACTAAGGAAACTTTTTGTCCTATATAAACAAAACGTGCTTTTGTCTAATTAAATGTCACATGTCTAAGAAAATACAACATAAGATAAAACAACAGGACATCGATGACAAAGAGGAGGAAACAAATGAAAAAACGAGGAAGGATAGCGGCATTGATCCTTGCATGCCTTGCTTTAACGGGCTGTGGATCAGAGTCTTCCGGTAAAAACTCTGATCAGCGGCTGCAAGTGACGGCAACGACATCCCAAATTGCGGACGCGGCTGAAAAAATCGGCGGAAAGCATGTGAAGGTCACTTCTTTAATGGGACCGGGAGTAGACCCGCACCTTTACAAAGCGTCACAAGGTGATACGAGAAAATTGACATCAGCAGACGTTGTGCTGTACAGCGGCTTGCATCTCGAAGGGAAGATGGAAGACATTCTCCGTAAAATCGGTGAACAAAAACAAGCGGCGGCGGTTGCCGAAGCGATTCCGAAAAGCAAGCTTATGTCTGCGGGAAAAGGGAAGATGTATGATCCTCACGTCTGGTTCAGCATCCCATTATGGATTTACGCAATTGATGAAATCGAAGAGCAATTCAGCAAAGCGATGCCTGAGCATGCGGATGACTTTAAGAAAAACGCACAAGAGTACAAAGATAATTTGCAATATTTAGATAAATGGGCTCGTCAGGAGGTTGCGAACATTTCGGAGAAAAGCCGTGTGCTTGTAACCGCTCATGATGCGTTTGCGTATTTTGGGAAAGAGTATGGATTTAAAGTAGAAGGCCTGCAGGGTCTCAGCACAGATTCAGATTATGGTTTAAAGGATGTACAGGACCTGGTTGAGCTTTTGGCAGAAAAACAAATTAAGGCTGTTTTTGTAGAAAGCAGCGTGTCTGAAAAATCAATTAATGCCGTGGTGGAAGGGGCTAAAGAAAAAGGCCATTCGGTGTCAATCGGCGGTCAGCTCTATTCGGATGCAATGGGTGAAAAGGGGACAAAAGAAGGCACATACGAAGGCATGTTCCGCCATAATATCAACACGATTACCGAAGCGCTTAAATAAGGAATAGAGGTGAAAGAAATGTTTCCTGTTGAGCTGGAAAATGTCACAGTCGCTTATGATAAAAAGCCCGTTCTGCAAGAGATTTCGCTGCAGGTGCCGGAGGGGAAATTAATCGGTATTATCGGCCCGAACGGCGCTGGAAAGTCCACTTTGATCAAAACGATTCTCGGTCTTGTGCCCCGTGCCTCAGGAGACATCTCCATTTACGGCGAAACTTATAAACAACAGCGGACAAGAATCGGATATGTGCCGCAGCGAGGTTCGGTTGATTGGGATTTTCCTACCAGCGCTCTGGATGTCGTGCTGATGGGAAGGTACGGCCGAATCGGCTTGCTGAAAAGACCGAAAAAGGCAGACGCGGAAATGGCTGAAGCGGCTTTGGAAAAAGTTGGCATGCTCGATTATGCGAACAGGCAGATCAGCCAGCTGTCAGGGGGCCAGCAGCAGCGGGTATTCCTTGCCCGGGCACTCTGTCAGGACGCTGACATTTACTTTATGGATGAACCGTTTGCCGGCGTGGATGCAGCGACGGAGCGGGCAATCATGACTCTTTTGGCGGAGCTTAAGGAGAAGGGCAAAACCGTACTTGTCGTCCACCATGACCTGCAAACCGCCGAAGACTATTTCGATTGGATATTGCTGCCTCATTTAAGGAAAATCGCCTTCGGACCGGCGGAGAAAGTATTTACGATTGAAAACCTTCAAAAAACGTATGGAGGAAGGCTGACATTTCTGAAAGATAAAGTGCTGGCAGAAGGTAATAAGGGGTGAGCGCATTGATAGAAAGTTTGTGGCTGCAGCTCCAGCATCCGAATACACAGTGGGTGTTGGCCGGGACGCTTTTGCTCGGTGCAGCAAGCGGCGTGTTAGGGAGCTTTGTGCTGCTTAGAAAACAAAGTTTAATCGGAGATGCGATGGCCCATTCTGCCCTGCCGGGTGTGTGTCTCGCTTTTCTGTTCACCGGAGAAAAATCACTCCCTTTCTTTTTGCTCGGCGCAGCGCTTGCAGGGCTTCTCGGAACATGGCTGATTCAGCTGATACCGCGGCTGTCAAAAACAAAAGAGGACTCGGCAATCGGGATCGTTCTCTCTGTGTTCTTTGGCGTCGGTATTATACTGCTGACATATATTCAGCAGCTGGGGTCGGGAAGCCAAAGCGGACTTGATACCTTTCTGTTCGGCCAGGCTGCTTCATTAGTCAGACAGGATATCATTCTAATTGCGGGAGTATCCGCCGTTTTATTGCTGCTTTGTACTGTCTTTTTTAAGGAATTTAAAATTATCACCTTTGATATCGCATTTGCAAAGGGATTGGGATTGCCGGTACGTTTTTTAAACGGACTTTTGGCCTGTCTTATTGTCTGCGCTGTTGTGATAGGGCTTCAAACTGTAGGTGTCATCTTAATGGCAGCTATGCTCATTACAGCCGCGATTGCCGCAAGATATTGGACCGAGCGTTTAACGGGCATGATCCTGATTGCCGGGATGACAGGCGGGATCAGCGGCGTGTCCGGAACATTGCTGAGTACAACAATGGAGGGCATGGCGACGGGGCCTTTGATGATTTTATCGGCAACGATCATTTTTCTTTTTTCGATGATTTGTGCACCTAAGCGGGGACTGGCTGCTAAAGGGATAAGATTAATAAGGCTGCGTAGAAAAACAAACCGGGAGCAGGTGCTTTTGACGATTTTTGAGCAGTATGAACATAAGGAAATATATGTAACGGAGGAAAGTATACGAAAGAAAAGGCGGCTTTCACCTTCATCATGTCATAAAGTTTTGAATAATTTGGAAAAAGAGAGGTGCGTTGCACGGATTGAAAACGGGGTTTGGAAAGTGACTCAGGCTGGGATAGAAAAAGGTTATCTGACGGCTTTAAAATATCGGATGTATGAAATGTACCTCATGCATGAAATGGATATGGAAAAAGCAGGTGTGGATCAGGATGATTTTGTGCCGGACCGATTGCCGGAGGCTACAAGAGATAGGCTTCTTTCACTTTTGAAGCTGCATGGCAGGATGCCTGTGCTCCGTCAGCCATACCCTGAAATCGAGAAGGGGAAGATTGCCAATGAGCTTTGAAGCGTGGATTATAGTGACGGGCATACTAGTCGGTGTCAGCTGTGCGTTGATCGGAACATTTCTTGTATTAAGGAGAATGGCAATGCTGGCCGATGCCATCAGCCATACTGTTTTGCTTGGAATTATTGGTGCTTTTCTTGTGACAAAAAGCCTTGACGGGATTCCTATGTTCATCGGTGCAGCCGTGTCGGGACTGTTAACGGCATTTTTGGTACAGCTTCTTCACAGCAAAGGGGTTCAATCAGATGCCGCCATAGGCGTTGTTTTTACCTCCTTATTTGCAGTTGGTGTCATTTTGTTATCAGTATATGGAGCGAATGTCCATCTCGATATTGAACATTCATTGATGGGAGAAATCGCTTTTGTGCCATGGAATACGATCACGGTATTCGGAGTGGACATCGGGCCAAAAGCGTTTTGGATGCTGGTTGTTGTGCTGCTTTTCAATATAACGATGGTCAGTGTGTGCTATAAGGAGTTCAAAATTTCTTCGTTTGATCCGCAAATGGCTTTGGCCATCGGAATACCGGTCATGCTGATTCATTACCTCCAGATGGGGATGCTGTCGCTTACGACCGTTGCCTCCTTTGATTCGGTCGGCGCCATATTGGTTGTGGCGATGCTGATTGTTCCGCCTGCTGCCGCCCATCTATTAACGGACCGGCTGCTTTATATGCTGATTATCAGCGCGGCCATCGGAGGGCTGTCAGCTCTATTGGGCTATATCTGCGCAACATGGCTCAATGTTTCCATCTCCGGAGCGATGGCGGCAATGACAGGAGTTTTTTATGCAGGTGCCTTTTTATTTTCGCCGTCAAACGGAGTGATGACGAAAAAGATAAGAACGCTCAAAACAGAAAAAGAAAGAGCTGTTTGATGCCAGCTCTTTCTTTTGATTTTTACAAATCTTGCGGTTTAAACGTTTTGCAGTCTGTTTCCCGGCTGTTTTCGGCAGTCTCGCCAGTATGGCTGACAACATAAATGGCATCGGCTGTGCATCTGTTGCCTTTGTCCCAATAAGAACAGTTGTTGACCTCGCATAGGATTTTCTGGTCCATGCCATCCCCTCCTTATAAAGGTTCAAGCTTAGTATAGCCGGAGGGCTTGGGCCCTATTCTTCCTGCTGGCGGATATACCGTTTATCTTTCATAAACAGCTTCCAGAAGAAGTAGAAGCCTGGGAACAGGATAATGAATGCAACGATATATGTCATAAACAGCGCTCTGAACGTGGCGGGCTCGGTGAAACCGGACATGATCGTCACGTCAGGATAAATCATATAAGGGAGGTGGGCGCGGCCGTACGCGTAGCTTGCCAGGAAATACTGTATCGCAATCGCGACAAGCGCCAGTCTGGGTTTCCCTATCTTTTTGCCGAAGCTTTTGTTAGGCAGAAAAAGTGCTATGCCTGCGATGATGAATGTAATAAACGACGCAATAATCCAGGAAAAATCATTCATCATTCCAGTATAAAGCCAGTTTGCTTCATTCCGCATCGTAAGCATAATGCATACGGCAAATAGGAGCGAAATCGGGCCGGTGATTAAGGCGCTTTTTCTGTACGCCGTATAGGCATCCTGTTCCTCAGCCACATTCGAAACATCCGCCAGCAGCAGGGAGGATAAAAATAAAGTGCTTAAAATCGCAAACCCTATAAATGAATAGGCGTTTGGGCTTGTCAAAATGGTAGACATATTCAAGCTGTATACGCCGTCTGTGTTTTCGATAAATCCACCGTGTGTCACCGGGAGAACCAAAATCAGAACAGCGGGAATAATAAAACCGGAGATGCCGGAAATATATCTGAGCAATTTCCTTTCCTTCGCTGTGTTTGAAAAAACGAGAAATCCGCTTCGGATTGCTAAAAGCAATAAAATAATGCTGCCGGGAATTAATAAAACAGTTCCGAGCACAAACGTCGCACCTGGAAAAAAGCTGAAAAGCGCAACGACGATGGCCACGATAAAGACGTTAGTGACCTCCCAAGTCGGCGACAGAAAGCGGTTTGCGATATCAGTCGCCTTCATATGCTCCTTGTTTAAATAGATCATAGACCAAAATCCCGCTCCGAAATCCATTGTGGCCATGACGGCGTAAATAAACACAAAACCCCAAATAATTGAGATGGCGATCAGAGCGTCAGTTGAAATGTCCATTTGTCGATCTTCCTTCCATTTAGTTTCCTGCTTGCGAAGCTATTAAGACTCCGCCGTATTTAAATCCTCATCCACAGGGTGCTTTTTGAAATAGTAAAGCAGCACATAAACGACAGCTGCGCCCAACACGGCGTAAACAAATGTGAAAAACAGAAAGAGCACACCGATCGAGCCTGTCGTCGTGACGACATCAGATGTTTTCAGCAGATGATAGATGACCCACGGCTGTCTCCCCGTACAAGCGAAAATCCAGCCGAATTCAATTCCGATAATGCTGAGAGGACCGGCCGTCATGAAAATCAACAGCAGCCAGGTTGGAAAACGATCTTTCTTTAATACTTTTCTCCAGACGACACCGATAATGGAATAAAGAATAAGCAGCATTCCGACACCGACCATCGCATTAAATAACGTGTGGATAAAAAGCGGCGGCCATTCGTCTCTCGGAAACGCATTTAATCCTTTTACAACAGTGTCAAAACTGTTGGCTGCCAAAAAGCTTAATGCCCACGGAATCTCGATTGCCCATTTCACTTTTTCCTCTTCCGGATCGGTAAATCCGCCGATTGCAAGCGGGGCATGGGATCTTGTTTCAAACAGGCCCTCTGCTCCGGCGAGTTTTTCCGGCTGATATTCATGCAGCATCTGTGCTGATTCGTGGCCGTTTAAGGCTGTTATCAATGAAAAGATACCGCCGATCGTCAGCGCGAGCAGCAGGGCTTTCCGGTGAAAGCGATAGACGTTTTCTTTTTTTCTCGACCGGATCATTTTGTATGCGGCAACAGAAGCAACGATAAAGGCTCCTGTCATGAAAGCAGACAGAACGACATGGCCGGCGGTTACAAAAAAGCTTGGGTTAAAAAACGCGGCCCACGGATCAACATCAGTTATCTTTCCGTTTATAATTTTAAATCCGGCCGGGGTTCCTTCAAAGGCATGGACATTCGTGATCAGAATGGCAGACGCCGCGGCCCCGATCAGCACAAAGACAACAGCGATAATCCTCATGACCGGCGATAAGCGGTCTGCGGCATATACATAAATCGACATAAACAGGGCTTCGATAAAAAAAGCGTAGATTTCAATTTGGAATGGCAGGGACATGACCCGGCCGATGACTTCCATAAAACCCGGCCATAAAAGCGCGAGCTGAGTACCGGCAATGGTTCCGGTCGGAATGGCGACCCCCAGCAAAACAGCCTGTGCTTTTGTCCATCTTTTCGCCATGATGGCATAATGGTCATCCTTCGTTTTTTGATAGATCAATTCAGCTATTAAAATCATGAGCGGCAGACCGACTCCCAAGGTTGCGAAAATGATATGAAAGCCCATTGTCGTACCAAAAAGACTCCTAGCCAAAACTAAATCATCCACAATAATAAACCACCTTTCTCAAAACGATCTGTATGTAATATGGGTTTATTATTTGCTTCCTCGGTTAGATTATTCTTCCTGTTCTTAAAAGCATGAGGTTTATGAAGCGAAAGATCGGGAAACCTGTAAGGAGATTGACAAAATGTTTGTTAGGATATAAAATAAAACGTAATTATTACGATTTAATAAGGAGAGATAGACATGAAGGAAGGAATTCATCCGAAGAATCACAAAGTAATATTTCAGGATGTAAACAGCGGATACCGCTTTTTGAGCAGGTCTACCAAAACATCGGAAGAAACAGCGGAGTGGGAAGATGGAAACACATATCCGGTTATTAAAGTAGAGGTAAGCTCAGATACTCATCCGTTTTATACAGGCCGCCAGAAATTCAATGAAAAAGGCGGAAGAGTCGAGCAGTTCAACAAAAGATATAACATGGGAAAATGAGGCAGCCGCAGGGCTTGTCTTTTTTTCTGTTCTCAACATCATGCCGATAGGATGACGAAAGGCAGAGGCTGTGATATATTGAAGAAAAAAGACCGGAAAGGAATACCGCTATGAGTCTTCTAAATGATATTCTTGACTTTAATAAAACTTTTATTGAACAAAAAGATTATGAAAAGTATCAGACTTCAAAATTCCCGGATAAAAAAATGGCGATTCTTTCTTGCATGGACACTCGTTTGGTTGAATTGCTGCCGCATGCGATGAATATGCGAAACGGTGACATCAAAATTATAAAGAGTGCCGGTGCGCTTGTTACACACCCGTTCGGAAGCATTATGAGAAGTTTACTGGTTGCAGTGTACGAGCTGAACGCAGATGAAGTCTGTGTAATCGGACACCACGATTGCGGTATGAGCAAAATCAGCAGTGAAAGCATGCTTAATAGAATAAAGGAAAGAGGAATTCCGGAAGAACGCATCGAAACATTGAAGTACTCCGGAGTTGACTTTGACCAATGGTTTAAAAGTTTCGATTCAGTGGAAGCGAGCGTAAAAGACAGCGTGGACGTCATTAAACATCATCCGCTGTTCCCGGAAACTGTGCCTGTCCATGGTTTAGTCATTGATCCTGAGACAGGAAAACTGGATGTTGTCGTAAACGGCTATAACGCTTAATCTTTGCGCTTTTTTTCAGGGACGGGGTCGACACCGCCCGGATGAAATGGATGGCATTTCAAAATCCGTATGAGAGTCAGCCATCCGCCTTTAAGGGCGCCGTGCGTTTTAATGGCTTCGATTCCATATTGTGAACAAGTCGGATAAAAGCGGCATGTTGGCGGCGTCAGCGGCGAGATGAATTTTTGGTACCCTCTGATCAGAGCAATAAATATGGTTTTCATGTGTCTTCAGCTACCTTTCTGATGCAAGTATAAAAAAAATAACGCAGTTTGAAAAGTTATTCGATAATTCTTATCGGAAAGGTATGTTATAATAAAAATACATTTTTAAAAAAGGGAGAGTGCCATTATGCCTTCAGTAGAAAGTTTTGAACTTGACCATAATGCGGTTGTTGCCCCATACGTAAGACATTGCGGTGTGCATAAAGTAGGAACAGACGGTGTTGTAAATAAATTTGATATTCGTTTTTGCCAGCCGAATAAACAGGCGATGAAGCCTGATACGATTCATACACTTGAGCATTTGCTCGCGTTTACGATTCGCACTCATGCTGAGAAATATGATCATTTTGATATTATTGATATTTCGCCAATGGGCTGCCAAACCGGCTACTATCTTGTTGTCAGCGGAGAGCCGACTCCTGCGGAAATCGTTGATCTGCTTGAAGACACAATGAAGGAAGCTGTAGAAATTACCGAAATTCCGGCTGCCAATGAAAAGCAGTGCGGCCAGGCGAAGCTTCATGACCTGGAAGGCGCAAAACGTTTGATGCGTTTCTGGCTGTCACAGGATAAAGAAGAATTGCTAAAAGTATTTGGCTAAATCGAAAAAAGACCTTTTTGCCCGAAAGCAAAAAGGTCTTTTTTGTGACGTTACAGATTTTGTATACCATTTGCTGTAAGCGTTTGCTACTATTGAGGTAAACGACGAAAAGGGTGATGGAATGAAAAAGATGGTCGCTGCAGTACTTTTTTCTGCTGTTTTTTTACTGAACGGGTGCGGATCTGAGGAGAATAAAGCACAGACAGCAGCTGAAACGCCTGAGGTATTAGATGTAAAACTCACCGGACCGGAAAAAGTGAAGACGGGAGAGAATGCTGCTTATGAAGCGGCGGTTTCTTACGGAGATGAAGCGGTGACAGACGCTGATGAAGTGGAGTTTGAGGTATGGAAAGACGGAGAAAAAAACGACAGCAAGATGTTTAAAGCCAAACAGGAAGATGGCGTATATCGATTTGAGACAGAGTTTAAGGAAGATGGCGTATACACTGTGCAATCTCATGTAACTGCAAAAAAACAGCACAGCATGCCGACCTTAAAAGTCCAAGTCGGAGACGCCGATGCTGCCACCAAGCAACCTGAAGAAGATCAATCACACCATCATTGACCTTTTGGGTCTGAACCGGGAGCATTTCCTTCTTGAGGAGGGTCAATCGTGTGTTTCACATTATAGGCTTTTACAGTCGTCCAAACACTTACGAGCAAAACAGCCAGCACAATCAAAATACTTATCGTAATGAGAAGCGTCATGATTCCACCTCCGTTTTCAATAATTGTAACATAGTGGAAGACATTGTGACAGACGGGTAAAATAAAGGTTTTAGCGTACGATATGAAGGGTATACACCTAATATAAACAAGGAGGAAGATAATATGTCAGAACAATTGATTCAAGCCGTGAACAAACAAGTAGCCAACTGGACGGTCATGTATGTGAAACTACATAATTATCACTGGTATGTAAAAGGGAAAGATTTTTTTACACTCCATGAAAAATTTGAGGAGCTTTATAACGAGACAGCAACTTATATTGATGATTTGGCAGAGCGTCTTTTGGCTTTGAACGGAAAACCGATCGCGACAATGAAAGAATCTTTGGAAACAGCTTCTGTAAAAGAAGCGAACGGAAACGAGACAGCAGAACAAATGGTTCAGAGTGTGTATGATGATTTTACAGTCATCGCGGAAGAACTGAAAAGCGGCATGGACTTAGCCGATGAGGTCGGAGACGAAACAACAGGGGACATGCTTCTTGCCATTCACCAAAATATTGAAAAACATAACTGGATGCTGAAAGCTTACCTTGGATAATAGAAAAGAAAGGCCGGATATCTGTGAAGATGTCCGGTTTTTGTTTTGCCTCGCAAAAATAGGCGACAACTAGTCCATTTTTCTGAAAAATCCAATCCGTTCGGCATGCTTTCCATAGAATATGGTAAGGCCGTTTCTGTGAAAGGATGTTGGGATAAATGGATAGAGACTTTGGCATCTTTTCGTTTTTTGCAGTCAGCGTTTCAGCAGCGGGGTTTTTCTTCGGAGGTTTTCAGTACTCACTCCTCATTCTGCTGTCTCTTATGGCAATTGAATTTATCAGTACGACCTTGAAGGAAACGATTATTCACAAACTGGCGTTCAAGAAGGTTTTTGCCCGTTTCGTCAAAAAATTAGTTACGTTGGCTCTGATCTCTGTCTGCCACTTTTTTGACCAGCTGCTGAATACACAGGGATCAATACGTGACTTGGCCATTATGTTTTATATTCTTTATGAATCTGTGCAAATTGTCGTGACAGCCAGCTCTCTCGGTATACCTGTTCCGGAAATGCTTGTGGATCTATTAGAAACGTTAAAAAATAAATTCAGGCGCAAACCGTAACTTTTATCTGTTCGCGGGTCATAATAAAGCCCAGAGCGTCAGTCATTTACATTTTGACAAGAGCTGCGGCCAAAAGCTGTACGAGCTGGTCTATCGTTTCAGATCCGGATGGCGTGCTGGGTTTCCCTTATTTTTTGATAAAAAGCTTCCGAAGAAACGTAACTGTGGTATGATGTATGGAAGATAGCTAGGAACGGATTTGAGGGATAAACATGTACGAGTTTAAAGATTATTATCAGAATACTGTTCAGCTCTCCTTTGACAATCAGCCCTTTTCGGACAGCCCGAAGCATGTCTGGGTCATCTGCCGTTTTGGTGACAAATGGCTTTTGACAGAACATGAGGACAGAGGCTTTGAATTTCCGGGCGGGAAAGTGGAACCGATGGAGTGCGCGGAAGAGGCGGCGCTTCGAGAAGTAAAGGAAGAAACAGGGGCGAGAGTGAAAAGCCTCAAGTATCTCGGACAGTATAAAGTTCTCGGAAAAGAAAAGGTTATTGTGAAAAATATATATTTTGCAGATATAGAGAAGCTTGAAAAGCAAAGCGATTACTTTGAAACGAAAGGGCCGGTTCTGTTTCATGAACTTCCGGAAAACCTGCCCCGCAATAAAAAATTCAGCTTTATTATGAAGGATTCCGTGCTTCCCATCAGTTTGAAAAAACTGAAAGAAGCGGGATGGATCAACTAAAGACCCGGCTATCCGCCGGGTTTTTTATGTTCTGCCCTTCGTCCATTTCTTTTCTAACAGTTCTACGCCCTGATACATCAGGGTGGCAAATACAGCAATGATCAACAGGCTTAAGAAGACGAGTGTAAAATTGAAGACTTGGAATCCGTAAATAATCATGTATCCTAATCCGACCTTTGAAACAAGAAACTCGCCTACGATAACACCGACCCACGATAAACCGACGTTTACCTTCAGTGTTGAAATAATAGCGGGCGAAGATGCGGGAAGAATCGCTTCTTTAAAAATAACCCACTTGTTTGCGCCGAATGTTTTCATTACTTTAATATAGTTTTCATCCACCTCTTGAAAGGCGGTATAAACGACGATGGTTGTGATGATGACACTGATGACCGCTCCCATCGCGATGATGCTGACAAAGCCGGGACCGAGCGCGACAATCAGAATAGGTCCGAGCGCCACTTTCGGCATTGCATTTAAAATGACCAGATACGGATCTAATATCCTGGCAAGCCGGCTGGACCACCATAACAGCGCGGCAAGACACGTGCCCAGGAAAGTCCCCAGCAAAAAGCCAAGCACCGTCTCAAATAAAGTAACCCCGATATGCGATAGCAATGAGCCGTCAGCAAGCTTTTCTATCAGTAAACGCCATACGGCTGACGGCGAGCTGAAGATCAGAGGATCAATCCAGCCCTGTCTGCTTGCGATTTCCCATCCGGAGAAAAAGAGGATAAATATCGCAAGCTGAAAAGAATGCACATTCCATTTCTCTTTTTTCTGTTTCAATTGAAATTGCTCATGCAGCAGATCGATTGTTTCTTTGCTGTTTCTCAAGAGAATTCAGCTCCTTCCATATCGTTTGAAACAGCGTCTGGAAGGATGGCTCCTGCCGGGCGTCAAAAGGCATCATCGCAGCCAATTCTCTAGGGATTGTAAAAATTTGATGAATGGTGCCCGGCTGATTAGAAAATAAAAAGATGGTATCACTCATCGCAATCGCTTCCCCTATATCATGAGTGACAAGCACCGCTGTTTTTTGATATTCCTTTAATGTGCGGAAAACGAGGTTTTCCAAAGACAGTTTCGTTTGAAAATCAAGCGCGGAAAATGGCTCATCCAGCAACAGCAGACTTGGATTTGGGGCTAGAGTTCTTGCAAGCGCGGCCCGCTGCCTCATCCCGCCTGACAGCTCCTTAGGATATTTCTTTTCAACATCAACGAGACCCAGATCCGGCAAAAGACCAAGTGCTGCGGCCTTGTTTTCTTCAGTAAGCGTGTCGGCAATTTTTAAACCGAGGAGCACATTTTCCTCAATGGATTTCCAGGGAAATAAGTAATCCTGCTGAAGCATGTAGCCAATGTTATGTTCTTTTTGATTCGGCTCGCGGCCTTCAATCAGAACTCTGCCTTCCGAAGGTTCAATTAAGCCTGCAATTATGGAAAGCAGTGTTGTTTTTCCGCAGCCGCTCGGACCGAGAAATGAGATGAAATCGCCTTTTTCGGCATCGAAATGAATGTCCTGTACGGCGGTGGTTTTTTCTTTAATAGAAAAATAAGTATGAGTTACATGGTCGACATGTAAAAAAGACATAGATGGCGCCTCCTATTTTTCCGAGGTGACTTTTTCGGCGATGTGTTTGTTCACAAGCTGACTGTATGGTATATGCTTTGGCAGTTCACCCGACTGATCCATAATCGTTTGGAGCAGTTCCCATTCTTTTTCGTTGAGGAGCGGGTCTGGAGAATACGAATTTTGTTTTTTGTAGCGTTCAATGGACGTTTCGATGACATCTGGATCTGTATCGTCAAATTCATTTTTTATCGCTTCTGTGATGTCCTTCGCTGAGTGGTTTTCCACCCACTGCTGCGCTTTATAAATAGCTCTCGTGAATTTGACGGCTGTATCCTCGTTTTTCTTTAAATAGCTTTGTTTTGCCATAAAAGTTGTATAAGGAACCTGGCCTGATTCTTCTCCGAACGAAGCAACGATGTGGCCGATGCCTTCTTTCTCAAAGAGTGAAGCAGTCGGTTCAAAAAGCTGGACATACTCACCGGTTCCGGAAGCAAAGGCATTGGATATATTGGCGAAGTCTATGTTTTGGATGAGTTCAATATCCTTATGCGGATCAATGTGGTGTTGGTTCAGCACATACTCGCCGACCATTTGCGGCATACCGCCTTTTCTTTGGCCGAGAAAAGTCTTTCCTTTCAGCTGATCCCAGCTGAAATTTTCGGCATCTTCTCTTGCGACAAGAAACGTTCCGTCTGTCTGAGTCAGCTGTGCGAAGTTAATGACAGGGTCTTTAGCCCCTTGCGATTCGACATAAATGGATGTTTCTGAACCGACAAGAGCAATGTCCGAGCCGTTTGAAAGAAGTGAAGTCATCGTTTTATCGCCGCCCCAGGTCGTATTGACGTCGACATCAAGGCCTTCATCCTTGAAAAAGCCTTTAGATTCTGCAACATATAAAGGTGCATAAAAAATGGAATGGGTCACTTCGGCTACTTTTACTTTCGTGAGTGTTTCTTCCTGCTTGCAAGCGCTCAGGGCAATGATGAGAAACACACTGCAAACGCAGAAACAGCCCAGCCTTAACCATTTGTTCACATGACAACCTCCTTATTTAGCATCAAGTTAATATCCTTTTTTGCTTTACATATCGTATGATGGGTATAAAAATGTGTGAATGCCTAATCCGGGTTACAGGATTTATTTTTAAAGACAGGAAAGAATAAAGAAAAAAGGAGGCGGAAGCATTGATTGTTGAGAAAAGAAGATTTCCGTCGCCGAGCCGGCATGTGCGCTTGTTTACCATCTGCTACCTTTCAAATGGCTTAAAAGTGAAAGGGCTGCTGGCGGAGCCGGCGGCACCTGGGCAATATGACGGATTTTTATATTTGCGCGGCGGTATTAAAAGTGTTGGAATGGTCAGACCGGGCCGAATTATCCAGTTTGCGTCCCAAGGATTTGTTGTATTTGCCCCCTTTTATAGAGGGAACCAGGGAGGAGAGGGCAACGAGGATTTTGCAGGAGAAGACAGAGAGGATGCTTTTTCCGCTTTTCGCCTGCTCCAGCAGCATCCGCAAGTGAAAAAGAACAGAATTCATATTTTCGGTTTCTCCAGAGGCGGCATCATGGGAATGCTTACTGCGATTGAAATGGGACGGCATGCGGCTTCGTTCGTTTCGTGGGGAGGCGTCAGTGATATGATTCTTACATATGAAGAGCGGCAGGATTTGCGAAGAATGATGAAAAGAGTGATTGGGGGAACGCCGAAAAAGGTGCCTGACGAATACAAATGGCGAACGCCTTTTGACCAAGTGAACAAAATTGAGGCACCCGTTTTATTAATTCACGGAGAAAAAGACCAAAACGTTTCCATTCAGCATTCGTATTTATTTGAGGAGAAATTAAAACAGCTGCACAAGCCTGTAGAGACGTGGTACTACAGTACATTCACACATTATTTTCCGCCGAAGGAAAACCGGCGTATTGTGCGGCAGCTCACGCAGTGGATGAAAAACCGCTGACGGTGAAATATGTTATGATATAGAAAAAAGAGAACGAAAGGGGATTTCAATTTGGGAATGCCTGTTGAATTTAATACATTGATTGTGACAAAAGGAAAAGAAGTTCGCATAGATGAAAATATATTCAGATTAGAGAAAGACGGGTATCGCATTTATCCAATGGAGATTCCGATGGATGTCAGCAAAACAAAATTTGGTGAAAAGTCAGGCACAGCCGAAGTGCAGAAGCTTGAATGGACAGACGGGCGGACAATCATTACGTACAAGCTGACATCCTTGCATACAGTCAATTAAAACAAGCCAAGAGCTTAATTGCTCTTGGCTTTTGCTTTTTTATACGAGAGGCCCGCCTGCTTGAGCGATGGCATCTGTATTTGTGAACTTTTTGAAGTTTTCTTTGAATTCGTTTGCCAGATACACAGCCTTTTCTCTGTATTCCTCTTTGTTATTCCACGTGTTTTCCGGCTGTAGGATATGATCGGGAACATCCGGAACATGAACCGGGATGTGCAGGCCGAAAATATCGTCAGTGGTCATTTGCACTTTTTCTAATTTGCCTTCAATCGCTGCTTTTACCATCGCCCGTGTGTATGAAAGCTTCATGCGTTCGCCTGTGCCGTAGCCGCCGCCGGTCCAGCCTGTGTTGACCAAGTAAACGTCTGCGCCGTGTTCGTCGATCTTTTTGCCGAGCATTTCCGCATATACATGGGCCGGGAGCGGAAGGAACGGTGAACCGAAGCATGTGGAGAATGTCGTCTCAGGAGACGTGACGCCGCGTTCGGTTCCAGCTAGTTTACTCGTATAACCGCTTAAGAAGTGGTACATAGCCTGCTCCTTCGTCAGCTTGCTGATTGGCGGCAGAACGCCGAATGCATCAGCCGTCAGAAATACAATCGCTGACGGGTGGCCCGCAATGCTCGGAGACACAATGTTGTCGATCATATGAATCGGGTAAGCGGCACGTGTGTTTTCTGTAAAGAAGGAATCATCGTAATTGGCTTCACGTGTATCTTCATCTACAACAACATTTTCGAGAACGGATCCAAACCGAATCGCTTTAAAAATCTGCGGTTCCTTTTCTTCGCTTAAATGAATGCACTTGGCATAGCATCCGCCTTCGATATTGAAGACACCGGTATCCGACCAGCCGTGTTCATCATCACCGATCAGTTTCCGGTCAGCATCCGCCGAAAGGGTGGTCTTTCCTGTTCCTGACAGGCCGAAGAAAAGCGCGACATCGCCTTTTTCACCGACATTAGCGGAGCAATGCATGGATAAAATATCTCGCTCAGGCAGCAGGAAATTCATGATGGAGAAAATTGATTTTTTCATTTCTCCGGCATACTCCGTTCCGCCGATTAAAATCGTGCGCTTTTCGAAAGAAACAATAATAAAGGTTTCTGAATGTGTGCCGTCTGTTTTTGGATCCGCTTTGAAATGCGGAGCGGAAAGAATGGTAAACGGCTGTTCGACTGTTTTTTTATCATTGTCTTCAGGGCGGATAAACAGCTGTCTGGCAAATAAATTGTGCCATGCAAATTCATTAACGACGGTGATCGGCAGTCTGTATTTTTCATCGGCACCGGCAAATCCTTCGAAAACAAACAGCTCATCTCGCTGTTTCAGATAGCTGACAACTTTCGTGTACAGCCGGTCAAACGCTTCCTCGGAAATAGGCTGATTCACCGGACCCCAATCAATCTTACTCTTTGTGCTTGCTTCTTCTACAATAAATTTATCCTTCGGCGAACGTCCCGTGTAAGCGCCTGTGGTCGCCCGGACGGCACCCGTGGATGTCAAAATGCCTTCGCTGCGGGAAAGTACTCTTTCTGTAAGCTGAGCTGCAGATAAATTATGCTGCACATTAGGACTTGTTAATAAGGCTTGCAAATCAGCGGTTAAATCAACTGAGTTCATAAGAAACCTTCCTTTATCATTTTATTTGTGTTTTGCTAATTGTGAATTAGTATAACATATATTTTCAAATAGTCTATACTATTTATCGTTTTTTGTGTGTGCATTTCCATTGTTTTCCCTCAATATAGGTGCCTATTTCTTCTGAATCATATTGACATTGCAAACCCTTTTACGATAAGATATTTCATTGAGCGGATACTCTTATCCCGAGCTGGCGGAGGGACAGGCCCTATGAAGCCCAGCAACCGGTTTCTCTATTATTCATTATGTTTAAATTGTGTGAGACAACCAAGGTGCTAACCTGATGCAAGGTTGAATGATTCCTTGAGCGATAAGAGTGAAAGGCACAAAGACCAAACCCTTTCCTCGAACGGAAAAGGTTTTTTTATTTCATAAATATGCCAATTAACATCTCTAATATAAACGTAACATTGTATAAGAGGGAGCGAGTTCCGTATCATATATATAAGGTCTTTCGGGAGGCCTTGTGCAGGAGGAAGCAAATCATGAGTAAAAATCGTCGTTTATTTACATCAGAATCTGTTACGGAGGGGCATCCGGATAAAATCTGTGACCAGATTTCTGACAGCATTTTAGATGAAATTTTAAAGAAAGACCCTAACGCGCGTGTTGCTTGTGAAACGTCTGTGACAACTGGTTTGGTTCTTGTCAGCGGAGAAATCACAACTTCTACGTATGTTGACATTCCAAAAACGGTTCGTGAAACGATTAAAGAAATCGGATACACACGTGCAAAATACGGATTTGATGCGGAAACTTGTGCGGTTTTAACATCAATTGACGAGCAGTCTGCTGATATTGCGATGGGTGTAGACCAAGCGCTTGAAGCCCGTGAAGGCACAATGAGCGACGAAGAAATTGAAGCAATCGGAGCTGGTGACCAAGGTTTAATGTTCGGTTATGCGTGCAACGAAACGAAAGAGCTCATGCCTCTTCCGATTTCACTTGCTCATAAATTAGCCCGCCGCTTGAGTGAAGTGCGTAAAGAAGATGTTCTTCCTTACCTTCGCCCTGACGGCAAAACACAGGTAACGGTTGAGTATGATGAAAATAACAAACCTGTCCGAATTGACGCGATTGTTATTTCAACTCAGCACCACCCTGAAATTACGCTTGAGCAAATTCAGCGCAACATTAAAGAACATGTCATCAATCCGGTTGTTCCTGAAGAATTAATTGATGAAGAAACAAAATACTTCATTAACCCTACAGGCCGTTTCGTCATTGGAGGACCTCAAGGGGATGCGGGGCTTACAGGACGTAAAATCATCGTTGATACGTACGGCGGCTACGCACGTCACGGCGGCGGCGCGTTCTCTGGTAAAGATGCGACGAAAGTAGACCGTTCAGCTGCTTATGCTGCAAGATACGTTGCGAAAAACATCGTTGCGGCTGAGCTTGCAGATTCTTGCGAAGTGCAGCTTGCTTACGCGATCGGTGTTGCACAGCCTGTGTCTATCTCAATCAACACATTCGGTTCCGGAAAATCTTCGGAGGAAAAACTGATTGAAGTTGTGCGCAATAACTTTGATTTACGACCTGCCGGCATTATCAAAATGCTTGATTTACGCCGTCCGATCTACAAACAGACTGCCGCGTACGGCCACTTTGGACGCCACGATGTTGACCTTCCGTGGGAGCGTACAGACAAAGCGGAACAGCTGCGTAAAGAAGCGTTAGGAGAATAATTTTATAGCCGCTTACTGGTTAAGCGGCTTTCCCTTTTTTATCGATGTATCCATGTTTATTTTTTTACATAACTGTGAAACCAAACACTGTTCACAGCGTCTATAAATAGGGGTTCAATGATGACAATTTTAAATATGGAGGCAATACTATGTGTGGATTTGTCGGGGTTTTTAACAAGCATCCGTTAACTCAAACCGCTGATCAAGAAGAACTAATCAAACAAATGAATCAAATGATCGTTCACCGCGGTCCTGACAGTGATGGATATTACCATGATGAGCACGTTGGATTCGGATTCAGACGGCTCAGCATTATTGATGTAGAGAATGGCGGACAGCCTTTATCATATGAAGATGAAAAATATTGGATTATTTTTAACGGGGAAATCTATAACTATATCGAACTGAGAGAAGAGCTTGAAGCAAAGGGATATACTTTCAACACAGATTCTGACACAGAGGTTCTTCTTGCGACTTACCGTCACTATAAAGAAGAAGCGGCTTCCAAGCTGCGCGGCATGTTTGCCTTTCTGATTTGGAATAAAAACGATCATGTTCTTTATGGAGCAAGAGATCCATTCGGCATTAAGCCGTTGTATTACACAACGATCAATGATCAGGTTTATTTTGCCTCAGAGAGAAAAAGTTTAATGGCAGCCCAAAATGATATTGAAATAGATAAAGAAGCATTACAGCAGTATATGTCTTTCCAATTCGTTCCTGAGCCAAGTACCCTTGATATTGATGTGAAAAAAGTAGAGCCGGGTTCTCAGTTTACAATCCGTCCTGACGGTGATATCACATTCAAAACGTATTTCAAGGCGCGCTTCCAGCCTGTTCAGACGGAGGAAGATAAACTTGTCAAAGAAGTCAGAGACGCTATTTATGACTCTGTAAACGTTCATATGAGAAGTGATGTGCCTGTCGGTTCATTCCTATCAGGCGGAATCGATTCTTCGTTTATTGTATCCGTTGCGAAAGAATTTCATCCCAACCTGAAAACATTTTCTGTCGGATTTGAACAGCAGGGCTTCAGTGAAGTTGATGTAGCGAAAGAAACTGCCGCTGCACTGGGCATTGAAAATATAAGCAAAGTCATTTCACCTGAAGAATACATGAACGAGCTTCCTAAAATCGTATGGCACTTTGATGATCCGCTTGCAGACCCGGCTGCGATTCCATTGTATTTCGTGGCGAAAGAAGCGAAAAAACACGTAACGGTTGCGTTATCTGGCGAAGGTGCGGACGAGCTGTTCGGCGGCTACAACATCTACCGTGAACCGCTTTCTCTTAAACCGTTTGAACGCATTCCGTCCGGCTTGAAAAAGATGCTTCTGCACGTAGCGGCCGTTATGCCTGAGGGAATGAGAGGAAAGAGCCTGCTTGAGCGCGGCTGCACTCCGCTTCCGGAGCGTTATATCGGCAACGCGAAGATCTTTGAAGAATCCGTGAAGAAACAGCTGCTGAAGCACTATGATCCGAGCCTTTCGTATCGTGATGTGACGAAGCCTTACTTTACAGAAAGCAGCTCATACAGCGATATTAACAAAATGCAGTATGTCGATATCCACACTTGGATGCGAGGCGACATTTTGCTAAAAGCGGATAAAATGACGATGGCGAATTCTTTGGAATTGCGTGTGCCATTCCTTGATAAAGTCGTATTTGACGTTGCGTCTAAAATTCCTGATGAATTGAAAACAAAGAACGGTACGACAAAGTATCTCCTTCGCAAAGCTGCTGAAGGCATTGTGCCGGATCATGTATTGAACCGCAAAAAGCTCGGTTTCCCTGTACCGATCCGTCATTGGCTGAAAAACGAAATGAACGAATGGGTGCGCAGCATTATTCAGGAAAGCCAAACGGACGCTTATATCCATAAGGATTACGTTCTTCAGCTTCTTGAAGACCATTGTGCCGACAAGGCTGATAACAGCCGTAAAATTTGGACAGTGCTCATCTTTATGATCTGGCACAGCATCAATATTGAAAAACGGTATATGCCTGAAGAGCTGAGCCATCAGCCTAAAGAAGTCATCTTTGCCTAACAGATAAGGCTTTCGATTCGTCGAAAGCCTTGTTATTATACCAGTATTTCTCCATCATCATTGATTACCCTGCACATTCGTGTGAAATATTCAGAAAAATGATGTAATGATATTTTTTTCTAGGGGAGAAGGGAACATGCAAAAACAAAAACAAGAATTGCATCGCGGTCTGGAAGAAAGGCATATTTCTTTGATGTCTTTAGGGGCTGCCATAGGAGTGGGACTTTTCCTTGGCTCCGCATCAGCTATTCAATTAGCAGGGCCGGGTATTTTGGTGGCATATGCCTGCAGCGGCCTGGTTATGTTTTTTATAATGAGGGCGCTTGGGGAAATGGCGATTCAAAAGCCGGTCGCGGGCTCCTTCAGCAGGTATGCGCGTGACTACTTAGGTCCGCTCGCAGGTTACTTAACCGGGTGGAATTACTGGTTCTTATGGGTTGTAACCTGTATGGCGGAAATCACTGCTGTCGGAATTTATATGGGATACTGGTTTCCGGATGTGCCCAATTGGATTTGGGCATTGTCGGCGCTGGTGATTATGACTGGTGTTAATTTCCTGGCCGTAAAGGCGTATGGAGAGCTGGAGTTTTGGTTCGCATTGATTAAAATTGTCGCGATCCTTTCTATGATTGCTGTCGGTTTATTAATGATCATTGCAGGAGTCGGCAATGGAGGCATTGCGACTGGCATCAGCAACTTGTGGAGCAACGGCGGATTTTTTCCTCATGGAATAAAAGGGGTTTTATTGTCACTTCAAATGGTGATGTTCGCGTATTTAGGCATTGAGATGATAGGGGTGACGGCCGGCGAAGTCAAAAACCCGCAAAAATCATTAGCGAAAGCAATTGATACGGTATTTTGGCGTATCTTGATTTTTTACGTCGGTGCTTTATTTGTTATCATGTCCATTTATCCGTGGCAGGAAATCGGATCGCAAGGAAGCCCTTTTGTACTCACGTTTGAAAAAGTGGGGATTCCATATGCGGCAGGCATCATTAACTTTGTCGTTCTGACGGCAGCGTTGTCTTCTTGCAACAGCGGCATATTCAGCACCGGACGTATGCTCTTTAACCTAGCGGAGCAGAGCGAGGCGCCAAAAGCATACGGTAAGCTGACCAAAGGCGGCATTCCGGGTAAGGCCGTACTGGCTTCTGCGGGTGCATTATTAGTCGGTGTGCTGTTAAACTATGTCGTGCCTGCGAAGGTATTTACTTGGGTCACAAGCATTGCGACGTTCGGGGCGATTTGGACATGGGCGATCATCTTACTTTCTCAGATCAAATACCGTAAAGGCATGCAGCCAAAGGATCAAAAACAATTAAAATACAAAATGCCTTTTTACCCATTCACGTCATATTTATCTTTGGCCTTTTTAGCATTTGTCATTATCCTGATGGCTTATAGCCCGGAAACAAGAGTCGCCGTAATTGTCGGTCCGATTTGGTTTCTGATTTTGATAGCCGTTTATTATGGCAAAGGCTTTCATAAGAAAAACGCAGCTGTGTCAACTGAACAACAGATCAGCTGACAAAAAGAGCTCCCGGCGGGCTCTTTTTTGTTTAAGTAAAGCTGCTCATAGAGAGCAGAGAATAGGAATAAGTTTTTTGCAGAGACTGCTTACAGTGGCGTCTTGTTTTTTATGATAAGATAAAAGTCACACAGTTATTTTGACATGTGAACGTTTTATGGAAAATTAAAAACCCGAACTGCATTTGGTTCGGGTCAGCGAAGGTTATCGCTTAAATAATATTTTGAAAAATGGTAAAGTAAAACGAAGATGGTCTTACATTTATTGAAGTGATTTATAATATTGACCCTTTGTTACATATTCAGACCGTATTCTCTGCATGTCTTTTCGGTCTTCATCCGTCAAAGGACGGATGACTTTTGCCGGGCGGCCGAAGGCTAGATGGCCTGGCGGAATGATTTTTCCCGGAGGAACAAGGCTGCCGGCACCGATAAATGCGCCTTCACCGATTTCGGCTCCGTCTAAAATGATTGAACCCATGCCGATTAAGGCGTTCTTGCGGATCACGGCGCTATGGAGTGTAACCTGGTGGCCTATCGTGGCGTCATCTTCAATGAGTAGCGTTCGGTTCGGGCTTTGATGGAGGCAGCTTAAATCCTGGATATTGACTCTGTTACCGATTCTGGTCGGGGCTACATCTCCTCTTATGACAACTGAGAACCAAATGCTGGATTGTTCCCCGATGACCACATCACCGGTAATTGTTGCATTATCGGCTACAAAAGCCGTTGGGTGGATTTCTGGCGTGTATTCCTTATAAGGGTAAATCATATATCTTTCATCCTTCTTTCTCTATTTAATTTTTGTATGAGGTGAACCGCATGTGGACCTGGAAAGCAGACAGACCTGTGGCAGTGATTGTTATGATCCACGGGGCAAGTGAACATCATGGACGGTATAAATGGCTGAGTGAAATGTGGAGATCTTCGGGTTATCACGTTGTAATGGGTGATCTGCCGGGACAAGGGACAACCACCCGGGCCAGAGGTCATATTCGCTCATTTCAAGAATACATTGATGAAGTAGATACTTGGATAGATAAAGCGCGAACCTTTGAGCTGCCTGTTTTTCTTCTCGGCCACAGCATGGGCGGCCTGATTGCGATTGAATGGTTTAAACAGCAGAGAAACCCCCGCATTACGGGAATTATTTTATCATCACCGTGTCTCGGGCTGCAAATTAAAGTCAATAAAGTGCTTGATCTTGCATCAAAGGGGCTGAATGTCATTGCTCCGTCGCTTAAAGTTGATTCAGGATTATCGATTGATATGGCGACACGCAATGAAGATGTCATCGAAGCAGGCCAGAACGATCCCCTCTTTGTGAAGAAGGTTTCTGTCAGATGGTACAGAGAGCTGTTAAAAACTCTCGAGTCTGCCATGGTGCCGACAGAGGCTTTTCTGAGGGTGCCGCTTTTTGTCATGCAGGCCGGAGATGACAAGCTGGTCGATAAAACGAAGGTCATCAAGTGGTTTTCAGGGGTTGCTTCCCACAATAAGTCATATAGGGAATGGGAAGGGCTTTATCATGAAATTTTTAATGAACCGGAAAGAGAAGACGTTTTTAAAGCCGCAAGAGCATTTACTGATCAATATATATGAACTAGGGGGGTGCATGTGTTGACAGTACCGGAACATCCTTTTGGACTGATGGCAAAAGTATATCGTGATATTTTTCCGCTCGTTCATCAAGAGCTGAACATATGGAAGCAAAAATCAGAAGCAATTAAAAACAGTGAATTAAAAGCACAGGCAACCGCAAGCATTCGAGATAAAACGTTTCACTGCGAAGGCGGCGGCATATTGGCCTTATTGTCAGGAAATCATAAGCAGAAATGTGTTGAGTTCATCATCGCATACCAAACGATCAGCGATTACCTGGACAATTTGTGCGACCGCAGCACATCACTTGACCCGGAAGATTTTCGAATGCTTCACACCTCTATGCAGGACGCATTGACAGTGGGAGCTGAACCGCAACATTATTATCAATTCAGGGACGAGCAGGATGACAGCGGATATTTGCAGGAATTGGTGAAAACATGCCAGCGTGTCCTCGGATCTATTGAACACTACGAAATGATTAAACCTTATCTGCTTGAGCTTTGCGGCTATTATTGCGATTTGCAGGTGCATAAGCACGTTGTTGAGCATGAGCGTGTCCCGCGCCTTGAAAAGTGGTTTACCCAATATGAAACAGAGCTTCCCGAGATGGAATGGTATGAATTCTCAGCTTGTGCAGGCTCCACGCTAGGCATTTTCTGTCTTGTCGCATATTCGTTTCAGCCCGATTTTACTGAAAGCACCGCAAAAAAATCCGCAACAGTTATTTTCCTTACATACAAGGTCTTCATATTCTGCTTGATTATTTGATTGACCAGGAGGAGGACTTGCTTGAAGGGGACTTGAATTTCTGCTCGTATTATCAGTCGCATGAAGAAATGATGAATCGGCTGCAGCACTTTATTCAGAAAGCCGATGAACATCTGCACGGCATTCCGCACGAAAACTTCCACCGCTTAATCAACCGCGGCTTGCTGGGTGTCTATTTGTCTGATGATAAAGTGGCGGGCCAGAAGGAAATGGGCCGGCTCGCGAAGAAGCTGATCAAAGCAAGCGGAAAAACCTCCTTTTTCTTTTATATCAACGGCAGAGCCTACAGAAAGTTTCAAAAAATGGCCTGGATGAAAAACTCAAAGAAAAAAGCTCAAATCATTTGCTGATTTGAGCTTTTTTTTCGATAGCAATAATAAACGGCGGGTCATTTTGCTGATTGATAAATCCGTATGTTAAGACGCGGGCTGTTTGCTGATCCAAGTCCCGGCAGAAGTCGAGCACGTCGTTTTTTTCAGCTTTGCCTTCCGGGTGGCCATGATAGACGACCAAAACAATCAGGCCTTCATCTTTCATGATGCTGAGAAGCTGTTCAATTGCTTTGATGGTTGAATTGCCGCTCGTCGTAATCGATTTGTCCCCGCCTGGCAGATAGCCGAGGTTAAACACAGCGGCCGCCACTTTGCCGTGTGTTTCCTGCGGAAGGGATTCAGCAATTTTGTCATGGCTTTTATGAAATAAAGTTGTCCGGTTTTGATAGGTGTCACCGAGCCGCTCCTTCGTATTGGCCACTGCTGATTCTTGTATATCAAATGCGTATACATGGCCGTTTTCACCGATAAGCTCAGCTAAAAACAGGGTGTCGTGCCCGTTCCCCATTGTGGCGTCAACAACGATGTCTCCATCCCCTGCGGCCATTTTCAGCAGCTCTTTACTGTAGGGAAGAATTTTTTTCAGAATCATAAGGCCGATTCCTCCTGAAGACGCTGAAAGAACTTACCTTGGTAGCTGCCGCGGTTTTCAAGTTCTTTATTGATAGCGCCAAGCACTTCCCATTTGTTCACACTCCACATCGGCCCAATCATTAATTCAATCGGCCCGTCACCAGTGATACGGTGTACGATCATTTCTGGCGGGATGATTTCAAGCTGGTCACAGACGAGCTGCACATATTCGTCTTGAGAGAGAAATTCCAGCTTTCCTTTTTCGTATTGTTTCACCATCGGCGTGCCCTTCAGCAGGTGAAGCAAATGGATTTTAATACCCTGGACGTCCAAATCTGCCACTGCTTTTGCCGTTTCCATCATCATATCGCGGTCTTCCAGAGGAAGTCCGTTGATTATATGCGAGCAGACGCGTATGCCGTGTTTTCTTAGCTTTTTCACACCTTCAACGTAGCAGTCAAAGTCATGTGCCCGGTTGATCAGAAGAGCTGTGCGTTCGTGAACTGTCTGAAGCCCAAGCTCCACCCAAAGATACGTGCGTTCATTCAGTTCTGCCAAATACTCAACAACGTCATCCGGCAGGCAGTCCGGACGTGTGGCGATTGAAAGTCCGACCACATCGTCGAGCGCGAGAACAGACTCGAATTTCTCTCGAAGCACGTCAACCGGAGCATGCGTATTGGTGAAAGCTTGGAAATAAGCGATATATTTCCCGTCCTTCCATTTTTCGTGCATGCGGTTTTTAATGTCGTGGAATTGTGTCATTAAATCATCGGCCCGGTTTCCTGCAAAGTCACCGGAGCCCGCAGCGCTGCAAAAGGTACAGCCGCCGTGAGCGACAGTGCCGTCCCGGTTCGGGCAGTCGAAGCCGCCGTCAAGCGCTACTTTAAATACCTTATGCCCGAAATGATCTCTGAGATGATAATTTAATGTATGATAGCGTTTTTCCGTATTTGAATAAGGAAAAGGATTGTTCTGAATCACGATTAATATGCCTCCTTGCGTACAATTGCATCCTAAAATTGTAGCACGCATTTCATATGAGAACAAATGAATATCGACCATAAATTTCTTTATTGAATCATGTCTGATGAGGCTACACTATGGATGATGGATTGTTTCCATTACCAAGAGGAGGGGTTACTGTGGCAACAAGACAATCAGTAGATGAACATCTCCAACAATGTATGCAGGCGTATGATTATGCTGAAGAACAGCTGAAAATCGCTTCTAAACAAGAGCATTATAACGACCAAGAATACAGTGATGCGCAAATGCAGATTGAAAATGCGGTAAATGCCTTGAATAAACTATGGCTGTCATCAAATGATCAGCAGAGAGAACAGCTGTACAGAATGAGACTTCAGCTTCAAGCTTTGCAAAATAATATGATACTGCAGCACCCTCTTGATGTGTAAGAAACGGACCCTTTTGATAAGGGTCCGTTTTTTTGTAAAAAAAGGATTGACTTTGTGCGTCAAAGTATTTATTGTATTAAGTGTACTAATTGAAGTAATACACTATAGACACTGATGAAAAGTCATTTATATATTGAAATTAAGGGAGGCAGTTATGAAACATAAAAAACAAAACAAACGTAACGTGCCAATGCTGATCGCGGCATCTGTGATCGCTTGTTCTTTTTTTCTTGTTCTTGTAATGATCGGTTTTGAATGTCAAAAAAGTATAATTGATCAGTTTTATCTATAAAAGGTTCAGATCGTATAGAAAGTAGGGAAGTAAATGATTCAAATCGATCCAAGAAGCTCAACGCCCATTTACGAACAAATTATTCAACAAATGAAAGAGCTTTGTTTGAAAGGGATCATGAAGCCTGGTGATAAGCTTCCTTCTGTCAGAGAATTGGCGACGATCATTATTGCGAATCCGAATACTGTCAGCAAAGCGTACAAAGAGCTTGAGCGAGAGGGTATTATTGAAACGCTGCGTGGCAGAGGGACCTATATATCGGAAAATGCAAAAACGACACTGGTTGAAGGGAAGATGACGATGATTAAAGAGCAACTCAAACAGCTCATCATCGATGCACATTATGCGGGGGTTGAGCTGGATAAACTGCAAGAATGGATAAAAGAAATCAGCGCTGATGTGAAAGGGGGCAAGAGCGATGATTGAATTAAGACAGCTGTCAAAAACGATTGACGGAAATCAAGTATTAAAAGATGTTTCATTAACAATTGAAAAAGGAGAAATCTTCGGGCTGCTCGGCCGCAATGGGTCAGGCAAAACGACAATGCTTCGCTTAATCCAGCAAATCATTTTCGCCGACAGCGGGACGATTTTATTTGACGGCGTAGAAATCAAAAAGCATCCGAAAGTCAAACAGAATATCATCTACATGCCTGTTCAAAATCCTTTTTACGACAAGTATACATACAAGCAGCTAGTCGATATCCTAAGAAGAATTTATCCGAAATTTGATGTCACGTACGCGAATGAGCTGATGAACAGATATGAAATTCCGGAAACGAAAAAATACCGCGAGCTGTCGACAGGTTTGAAAAAACAGCTGTCGCTCGTTCTGTCGTTTGCAGCGAGACCGGCGCTGATTCTCCTTGATGAGCCGACGGACGGCATTGACGCGGTGACAAGGCATGATGTGCTGCAGCTGATGGTCGATGAAGTGGCGGAGCGTGATACGAGCATTCTGATCACTTCCCATCGCCTTGAGGACATTGAACGGATGTGCAATCGAATTGGTTTTCTTGAAGATAACAGACTGACGAATGTGATGGATCTTGATGAGCTAAAAGAAGAATACATCAAAATTCAAATGGCGTTTGATACAGATGTCAATTTGGCCATCAGAGAGCAAAACATTCCGATGCTCGATCAGGCCGGTGTGTTTTACACGGTGCTGATCCCGAAAAGCGATGAGAAGAACAAGAGCTTTTTGAGAGAGCTGAAGCCAAAAGTGTGGAATGAGCTTCCTGTCAACCTAGAAGAAGTATTCATTGCGAAGTTTGGAGGGAAGCGGAGATGGTAGACCGAGGTCTCCTCTATCGAGAGTGGAAGCAGAATCAAGTGGTGATTGTGTTAAGTATTGTGTTTTTGGTGCTGGCAAATCCTTTAACGATTTATCACTCATATTCTTTAAACGAGTCATGCCTAGCACATTCAGATCCAAAACTGTGTGCATTTTTTGTAGATTACCACATAGACAGCATGATTCAAATCAATTGGGTGATAGGGATTATACTGGCAGTATGTTTGGTCGGGCTTGAACGTTCGAGAGGTACGATGGACTTTTTGTTAGGTCTTCCATATAAAAGAAGCCAAATTTTTCAAACGAAATTTTGGCTAGGCGCAGTTGTCCTTGTGCTTTCGCAATTAGTCGGATTTTTATTAGCATGGCTGCTGATTCTTTTCTTAAAACCTGAACAAGTAAACTTTTTTGAACATGGAAGCATCGGTGTTATGATCACCAGCATTATGTTTTACTCATTAGTAATGGCCGCTGGGACGTTAACTGGAAACGCTTTTGCTCAGTTGTTGACAGCTTTTGCAACTTCTGTATTGCCATATTTGATTATCGTTTTGCCTTTTTCAAATATAGAGATTATCTCAGGGATTCAAATTTGGAAAATGTTACCCAATGTTGAATATTACTTCGATTTTGAAAATAATTTGATGGACTTTTCCCCGATTGCTTATGTGGATTCAAGTTGGGTGGCGGAAAGTAAATACTTATTACTAATCCCTGCAGTGATGAGTATTCTCTTTTATTTCATTGGCTATATAAGTTTTATAAAACAACATAATGAGCGTAATGGATACTTTTTCTTATGGAAAACATTAGATCGACCTATCCAAATCCTTGTCATCGTGTTAGGAATCCTGGGTTTTGGTATAGTGGGGCATTCTGCTGGTGAATCCATAGCGGGTTACATTATCGGAATGATTATCGGAGGAATTGTCGGATTTTTGATCAGTTATTTTTCCATCTTTAAAAAAGTAAGACATTAAGATAACGGCTTAAAGTTTGGAGGGAAGTAAAATGCCGGATTCCGGTCTGCTTTATAAGGAGTGGAAACAAAATAAAGTCGCCTTAGTTATCACCATTTTGGTTTTTATACTAGGTAATCCTTTATCGATTTTAAATATGTATCTTACCTATCAAGGCTGTGTTACTGGAAAAGAAAATTGGGTCGGCCCCTGCGTATTCAGCGTTGATTATTTAAACAGCACATTTATCTCAGTATTTTGGATTTGGGGAGTCGTTTTGGCGGTCAGCCAGCTGGGGATTGAACGAAGCAAGGGCTTGTTTGATTTTACTTTAAGCCTTCCATATACACGCGGGCAGATATTTAACGCAAAGTTTGTGCTCGGCGGAATGATGATTGTGGTTCCGCAATTCATAGGATATGTTTTATCCGTTCTGCTGCTATTGCTTTTGAAACCTGATCAGGCCGTTTATTTTCACAACTACAGCTTGGGAATGATCATTGTCAGCATGCTGGCTTATTCTTTGGTTATGGCTGGCGGAGCTCTGACGGGCAATACTTTTGCACAGCTTTTGGTCTCATTTACCGTGGCCATTTCGCCGTTTTTACTCATCAGCCTGCCTGCGATCAACATCGAGATCCTTTTGGGCGGATCAATAGAGTTTATCCATGGTCCAATACCCAAATGGGTGCAGTATTTCATTCCAATAACCTTTGTAGATACGAATTGGGTTGAGAATTCACCACATTATTTAGTGATTCCGGCTATCATGACTATCATCTTCTATATCATCGGCTATATTAGTTTTGTCAACCTGGCTAATGAAAGAAACGGGTATTTCTTCTTATGGAAGCCGCTTGACCGTCCGGTGCAGATCATCGTCATTATTATAGGAATCATGGGCTTCGGTTATTTTGGTTTTTCTGCAAGCGAGAGCTTTAGCGGTTATGCCATCGGAATGGCTGCAGGAGCGTTAATTGGTTTTTTCATCAGCTATTTTGCGATTTATAAAAAAACAAAACATTTATAAGGGAGAGAGAAAAGATGATTGATGTTCAGCATATTAACCATTCTTTCACGATCGGAAAAAAGGGCCGTGAGAATGAAGTGCCTGTCTTAAAAGATGTCTCGTTGACTGTTGCGAAAGGGGAAATCGCCTGTATCGTCGGACGAAGCGGATCAGGAAAATCAACGCTTCTGAATTTAATATCCGGCTACATCTCACCGACAAAAGGGCGTATTGTGATTAACGGAACTGATGTCACGGGCTTTAATGAAAAGGAATGGGCTACGTTCCGCCTAGAACACTTTGGGTTTATATTTCAAAGCTTTCAGCTCATCCCGGGCTTAACGACGTATGAAAATGTGGAAATGCCGCTGGCGTTAAAAGGGATCAAGCCGTCTGAGCGCAAGCAAAAGGTACAGGATATGCTGAAGCGCGTCGGTCTTGAAAACCATGCTGCTCATTATCCTAATGAACTGTCAGGCGGACAGCAGCAGCGTGTCAGCATTGCGAGAGCGCTGATTTTAAATCCGTCGATTATTTTAGCGGATGAGCCGACGGGAAGTCTAGATTCAGAAACGGAACAGGAAGTGCTTGAATTGATTCAGCAGTTGAACCGTGAGCGGGGCATTACATTTGTGATTATTACCCATGACGATGAAGTGGCTTCAATCGGACACTCAAAATTCCAGCTGCATGACGGTGTGTTAAAAGGGGGTATTACTGTTGAGATTTAAGGATCAGGTTCATTTTATCAGAAGAAACATGAAGAAAAACAGACTTCGCGTCTTTATGACAATTCTTGCGACAACAATGGCGTGTGCGTTTTTGGTTGTGCTGTCGTCGGTTGGATTCGGGATTCAAAAGACAATCACAGATATGACGATGAGCCAGCAAATTGTGACTAAAGTCAGTGTAATGGGCAAGGAAGGGGATAAGCCTATTAAAAAAGCTGATTTAGAGAAGTATGATCATGTAAGGTCAGTTGTAGAAAGAACGCAAGTGTATGAGCCAAACAAAGCAACTTTAGGCAATCGCACAAATGAAAGCTCTAATCTTATCTTTACCAATATGAATGATGAATTAAAGGCCAATATGGAATTAGAAAAAGGAAGAGTCGCAAAGTCGGAAAATGAAATCGTAGTAGGATACGACTTTGCAAAGAGATTATTGACGAAAAAAGAATCTGAAGCATATAACAAAAAAATCGAGGAAGCAAATGGAAACCCCGAAGATATAGAAGAACCAAAGGGTTATACGAAAGACATCCTGAACAAAACGATTGAATTAAGTGTATCGAAAACAGATCCTAAAACAGGGGATGTTACGAAAACAAAAACATATGACTTTAAAATTGTCGGTATGACAAAAAAACCATCTCAAGACTGGATGGAAGATTCAAACATCTTTATTAGTGATCAATTCAAGAAGGATTTTTCGGAATTTTTGGACTTCAAGGGCGGGAATGTTGAAAAAAATGTTGGCGTTTTTGCTGATAAATTTGAGAATGTGGAACAGCTGACAAATGATCTGACAGATGACGGATACTATGTCACATCAGTTACTACCGAGCTTGAAGGAGCCAACACCTTCTTCATGGTCTTCAAAATCGGCCTGATCTTTGTCGGGTGTATCGCGGTTATCATTTCAGCCATTGGAATATTTAACACGATGACGATGGCGGTTACAGAAAGAACGCAGGAGATCGGGATTATGAAAGCGATCGGGGCGAGTCCGTCAATCATTCGCCGAATGTTCTTGATGGAAAGCGCGTATATCGGAATTTTAGGCTGTGTGATTGGAATTATCATTTCTTACGGCGTGAGCTACCTTGTCAACCTGGCCGTTCCGATGATTCTCGCGGCGACAAGCGGAGGCGAAGCGGGCGATCTGAATTATACGTTTTCTTATATTCCGCTCAGCCTTGTCATCATTGCGGTTGTGATTTGCGGCGGTGTCGCTGTGATATCGGGTATGAACCCAGCCCGAAAAGCAACAAAAACCAACGTGCTGACAGCATTAAGAAGAGAGTTGTAATCAGAAAAAGCCGGCTGAACCAGCCGGCTTTTCTGTATAGCGCATCAACAAGATTTGCTATACACTTGATAAAAAAGGAAAAAGTGCGGTGAGTCCATTGTTTAAACTTTTGCTGATAGAAGATGATAAATCGCTGTTTCATGAAATCAAGGAGCGCTTAACGGGATGGTCCTATGATGTATACGGCATACAGGATTTCAGCCAAGTAATGCAGGAATTTGCGTCAATCAAACCCGATTGCGTCATTATTGATGTTCAGCTCCCTAAATTTGACGGGTTTCATTGGTGCCGGCTGATTCGTTCCCGGTCAAATGTTCCGATTCTCTTTTTATCCTCTCGTGACCACCCTGCTGATATGGTCATGTCGATGCAGTTGGGAGCGGATGACTTTATTCAAAAGCCGTTTCATTTTGATGTGCTGATTGCGAAAATCCAAGCGATTTTCCGGCGCGTGCATCATTATAATACGGAGCCGAGCACGATCAAAACATGGTGCGGGGCTGCCATAGACGCGGAGCAGAACCTCGTCAGCAATGACGAAGGCTCTGTTGAACTGACTAAAAATGAAATGTTTATTCTAAAACAGCTAATAGTACAAAAAAACAAGATCGTCAGCCGGGAAGAGCTGATCAGAAGCTTGTGGAATGACGAGCGTTTTGTCAGCGATAATACGCTGACCGTCAATGTCAACCGCCTGCGGAAAAAACTGGACGAACTGCAGCTTGGAACATATATCGAGACGAAAGTCGGCCAAGGCTACATGGCGAAGGAACAGGATCATTTCTATGATTAAAGCATTCCTCATCGAAAGACGAAGCTGGATTGCCGCATTTTTGCTGCAGCAAATTCTGATTTTGCTGATTGCTTTTGTCGATCCGTCTATTCCATTTAAAAATGTTCTTTATATTGTTTATTTGTGTGTCATGATCTTTGTTGTGTTTGTTATTATCCGTTTTCGGAAAGAAACCGCATTCTATAAAAGCCTCGAAGAATGGGAAAATAATCTTGATGTCACAGCCATAAGTGAACCGGAGACGCCGTTTGAAGTGATGATTGAAAATAGCCTCACCGGACAAACGGAACAATTGAAGCAATCTGCATTGCGGAATCGCTTGGCATTAGAAAATGAAAAAGATGAACTGATGGCGTGGATACATGAGGTCAAAACGCCATTAACAGCGCTGCATTTAATCATCGATCGTATGGAAGACCCATCATTAAAATCCCAGCTATCGTATGAGTGGCTGCGCATCCATCTGCTTCTTGATCAGCAGCTTCATCAAAAGCGCATGTCCTTTATCGAAAATGATCTGTCTTTAGAGATGATCAAGCTTAAGCCCTTGATTATCAAAGAGATCAGAGACTTGCAATCGTGGTGTATACAGAAAGGAATCGGTTTTGACATTCAGCTGGAGGCAGAGGAAGTCTTAAGCGATGCGAAATGGCTGGCCTTTATCATCAGGCAGTTGCTGACCAACGCCGTAAAATACAGTGAAGCCGCTGATATTGTGATCAACAGCTATGAAAAAGACGAACGGAAGGTTCTTGAGGTGAAAGATTTTGGACGGGGCATTGACAGGAAAGATGTCTCACGAATTTTTGATAAAGGGTTTACATCTACAACCGATCATCATAATCAGTCTTCTACAGGCATGGGGCTGTATCTGGTGAAGAGAGCCGCAGGACCGTTGCTGATCGATATCGATGTCCATTCAGAGCTTGGGGATGGAACAACCTTTACTTTAACCTTTCCGAAACGAAATCAATTCGAACGTGTTATTAGCGTGTGACGAAAATGTCACATGCTTTTCTTTTTTGTTCGCCTAATCGAAGGAAAAGCCCGGCAATCCTTTTTATAATAACAGTATCCAATATAAAGGAGACTACGGAAATGATGATTTTAGAAGCGAATAAAATTCGAAAAAGCTATGGTAACAAGCTAAATAAACAGGAAGTGCTGAAGGGCATCGATATTCACATTGAAAAGGGCGAATTCGTCAGTATTATGGGTGCTTCAGGGTCAGGCAAAACGACTTTGCTTAACGTTCTGTCCTCGATTGATAAGGTCAGCCAAGGAACGATCAATATTAACGGAAACGAAATGACGTCCTTGAAGGAAAAGCAGCTGGCTGAATTTAGAAAACAGCACTTAGGCTTTATCTTTCAAGATTACAATTTGTTAGACACATTAACAGTGAAAGAAAATATTCTTCTGCCGTTATCGATCACGAAAATATCAAAAAAGGAAGCAAACCGCAAGTTTGAGGAAGTGGCCAAGGAATTGGGAATTTATGAATTGCGGGATAAGTATCCGAATGAAATTTCCGGCGGCCAGAAGCAGAGAACATCCGCCGGGAGAGCGTTTATTCATGACCCGAGCATTATATTCGCTGATGAACCGACCGGCGCGCTTGATTCGAAATCGGCCTCTGATCTATTAAACAAGCTGAGCCAGCTCAATCAAAAACGCAGCGCCACCATTATTATGGTTACCCATGATCCCGTTGCAGCGAGCTACTGCGGCAGAGTCATTTTTATTAAGGATGGCCTGATGTATACGCAGCTGAATAAAGGGGGCCAAGACAGGCAGACGTTTTTCCAGGATATCATGAAAACACAAGGCGTGTTAGGCGGGGTGCAGCATGAATATTAATCAGCTCATTCTGCGAAATCTGAAAAAGAATATCAGGAATTATTATCTCTATGTGTTTGCTTTAATCTTTAGTGTGGCGCTTTATTTCGCATTTGTCACACTCCAATATGACCCGGCCATTAATGAAGTAAAAGCTTCCATTAAAGGCGCGGCGGCTATTAAAACCGCTTCAATTTTGCTTGTGGCTGTTGTATCAATCTTTATTTTGTACGCCAATACCATTTTTATTAAAAGGCGGAGTAAAGAGATCGGGCTGTTTCAATTAATCGGAATGACAAAGCACAAAATCTTTCGTATCTTAAGTGCGGAAAATATCATGCTGTATTTCGGCTCGTTAGCCATCGGGGTTTTTGCCGGATTTTCAATCTCAAAGCTTGTGCTCATGATCTTGTTCAAAATCGTCGATGTCAAAGCTGATGCGAAACTGCATTTTTCTGGGCAAGCTTTGGTTCAAACAATCATTGTGTTCTGCGGCATTTACCTTTTGATTATGATCATGAATTATACGTTTATCAAAAAACAAAGCATTTTATCTTTGTTTAAAGTAACATCTTCCACTGAGGATAAAGTGAAGAGAATCTCTTTTTTTCAGATGCTGATCGGGGCGCTGGGCATCGTGTTGATTTTAACGGGATACTACGTGTCTTCCGAGCTGTTTAGCGGAAAATTCAAGACTATAAATGAACTGTTTTTCGCAATGAGTTTTATCTTAGGGTCCGTCATTATCGGGACGTTTCTCTTTTATAAAGGATCGGTTACGTTTATCTCGAACATCATTCGGAAAAGCAAGGGCGGGTACTTGAATATCTCAGAGGTTCTGTCACTGTCATCGATTATGTTCAGGATGAAATCGAACGCTTTGCTGCTGACAATTATCACAACCGTTTCAGCGCTGGCCATCGGGCTGTTATCCCTTGCCTATATTTCGTATTACTCGGCAGAAAAGACTGCTGAACAAAATGTAGCGGCGGATTTTTCATTCATGAATGAGAAAGATGCCAAACGATTTGAAAGCAGTTTGAGTGAAAATGACATGTCGTACGTCAAAAAAGAAATGCCTGTCCTGCAATCGTCTTTTGATCTCACAAATATCATGGATGGAACCCAGAAAGAGATGCAGGGCGATCCCGGTAACACACAGCTCGCTGTTGTTAGCGATAAAGATGTAAAAGGAGTCGATGTGGCGGCTGGGGAGGCGGTTTTCTCAGGATACACTGATTTGCTGCAAAAAATAATGGTATTAAAAGACTCCGGCAGCATTAAAGTCAAAAGCAAGAATGAGACACAATCATTACACTATAAAGGATTAAGAGAAGAGTTTCTTGTATCCTACACGTTTACAGCCGGGGGAATGCCCGCAGTCATAGTGGATGACAACCTGTTTAAACAGCTGAATAAAGATAAAGACCCTCGCATTCAGCTGGCGCAATCTGAATTTATCGGCATCAATATGAAACATGGAGATCAGCTTGAAAAAGCAAATGAGCTTTTTCAAAAGGTCAACAAGAAAGACCTGCATTTATCAAGGCTGGATACAAGTATAGCGCAAAAATCTCTTTTTGGTATGGTCATGTTCATCGTTGGTTTCTTAGGATTAACATTTCTCATCACCTCGGGGTGTATCCTTTACTTTAAACAAATGGGTGAAAGTGAAGAAGAAAAACCGAATTATACCATCCTAAGAAAACTCGGTTTTACACAGGGAGACCTGCTGAAGGGGATACGCATCAAGCAAATGTATAACTTCGGCATTCCATTGGTGATCGGCCTCTTTCACAGTTATTTTGCCGTTCAATCCGGCTGGTTCTTATTCGGATCAGAGGTATGGTCGCCGATGATTATGGTGATGGTGTTATATACTGCACTCTATTCTATTTTCGGTATTCTGTCGGTTCTTTATTATAAAAAGGTGATTAAGTCGGCATTGTAAAACAGTAAAAGCTCCAGAAAAACTGGAGCTTTTTTGTTTATCGTTTCGGCGCCCGATACCCGGCTGCCTCAGCCTCTTTAACTGAACAAAACATTTCAGCAGGGTCTGTCGTCCGGTCATAGTATGTACTGCCCGGCGTATGATAAATGCCGTTTTTGCTGCCTTTGATAAGACAGCCTTCTGCTGTATCAGCTGAGCTGGTTTCGTTGCTTTTATTTGTGCTGGTTGAAGAATGTTCACTGTTTTCTTTTGTGCTGGCTGTTCGGTTTTGTGCCTCTTTTAATTGCTTTTCAAGTTTTGTTTTATCTTGTTGAAGGGTTTCATTTTCAGCCTTTGCTGTTTTGGTATCATCTTTGAGCTGTTTTTGTTTTTCTTGAAGTTCTTTATTTTCTGCTTTTAATGATTTCTGAGTCTTTTTTAGTTCACTATTTTCTTTCTCCAGCTGCTTGAGCTTATCTTGATCTTTTGTGTCGTCTTTCAGTTTCTTTGCTTCAGAGCTGATGGCTTCATACTCTTTCTCAAGTGCTTCATGCTCTTGTTTAAGACTTTTATATTCAGTGTTTAGTGCTGAATATTTTTTATCGGCATTTGCTGCGGCAGCGTCAGGTTCTGACAAAGCTGCTCCGGTGAAGAGCAGAATGAGACCTCCAATAAAAAGCGGCCAAAAGAGTTTTTTAGAGAATCGTTTTTCTTTTTTCAGCACATATCTGACGAGATGGTACACTCCATAGCCAAGCGAAAAGAGAAATACAAAAAAACCGAGGAATGCGAATGCCATTTCCATGAAAATTACCCCTTTTTCTATTTATTTTACAATTTTCGAACAATATTTGTTAGATTTTTTCACACTCATCTGTTGAAAAATATGAGATAGACAGATAGAATGAATGTGCTATGATAACTGGATTCGTACGGAGCCTGTTGAGGTTTCCGTTTTTTCATGAGCTTTTATAGATAAGAAAGGGGGATCAGTATGCCGCGCGCATTGAAAATTTTAGTGATAGGGATGTTTATTAATGTGACAGGGGCATCCTTTTTATGGCCGCTTAACACGATCTATATTCATAATCATTTAGGAAAGTCGTTAACGGTCGCGGGGATTGTCCTTATGCTGAATTCCGGCGCCAGTGTGGCAGGGAATTTATGCGGCGGGTTTTTGTTTGATAAAATCGGCGGGTTCAAATCCATCATGCTCGGAATTGCGATTACGTTAGCAAGTCTGGTGGGTCTCGTCTTTTTTCATGATTGGCCGTTTTATATTGTGCTGCTTACGATTGTCGGGTTTGGTTCTGGTGTTGTTTTTCCGGCCAGTTACGCAATGGCTGGATCAGTGTGGCCTGAAGGGGGAAGAAGGGCATTTAATGCGATTTATGTCGCGCAAAACGCAGGTGTTGCCGTCGGTTCTGCGCTTGGCGGCGTGGTGGCATCTTTCTCGTTTTCATACGTATTTTTGGCGAACGCTGCGCTGTATGTGGTCTTTTTCTTTATTGTATATTTCGGATTTCGAAACATTCAGACGAAGGATGTGTCTCAAACGTCTGTGCTTGATTATGACGCTGTAAGCAGCAAAGCGAAATTTACGGCTCTGGTCATATTGAGCAGCGGGTATGTGCTCGGATGGCTCGCATATTCTCAATGGTCTACCACCATTGCATCGTACACGCAAAGCATCGGAATGTCTCTTTCTTTATATAGTGTGCTGTGGACGATAAACGGAATTTTAATTGTGGTTGGACAGCCGCTTGTCAGCTTTTTTGTGAAAAAATGGGCTGAGTCGCTGAAAGCGCAAATGATCATTGGTTTTGTCATTTTTATTGTGTCTTACAGCATGCTGCTGACTGCGAAGCAATTTCCAATGTTTCTGGCTGCCATGGTGATCTTGACCATCGGGGAAATGCTTGTTTGGCCTGCCGTGCCGACGATTGCCAATCAGCTTGCGCCTAAAGGGAAAGAAGGGTTTTATCAAGGGTTTGTGAACAGCGCTGCGACAGGTGGCAGAATGATAGGGCCTTTGTTCGGAGGAGTGCTCGTCGATCATTCCGGCATTCACGCTCTTGTTTTATCACTTTTGGTTTTGCTTATGATCAGCATAGCCACGACGATTTTATACGACAAACGGTTAAAATCAGCTGATAAAGCGAATAAGCAAGCTTCAGTTTCTTCATAAGAAAGATCCCGCCGGATGAGCGGGATCTTTTTACATAATCGGAAGCACGTTCACGGCATCCTTTACATTAGAATATGTTTTCAGCGATGAGAAATTGGCATCCAGTTTATTCATCTTCATGGCCAATTCGGGCTTAATGCCGGTAATGATTAATTCGGTTCCGGTCAATTTCAGCAAATGGCTCAGCTTGAAAATCTGGTCGGCGGTTTGTTCATTTACTTGTGCCAATCCTGATAAATCAATGATCAAATAATCATCTTTGGATGTTGATAAGATATTCGTCAATGTGCTGACGATGGAATTAAATCGCTCCTCTGTCAGGTTGCCGACTAGCGGAAGAGCCGAAATGCCGTTGCGAATCGGCACAATAGGAGTTGAAAGTGCAGTAATTTCTGTGAGGGAATCCTCGAGAAGCTTTTCATACTCTTTTTGCTTGGTGATGTCTTTTTGAATTCCGACAAAATAGGTTTTGTCTTCTATTTCCAGCGGATCAATATTTAACTCATTCCAGAACATCGTTCCGTCTTTTTTGTAGTTTTGAATCTGAACTGTAACCGGTTCTTTATTTTGTAAACCGGCTCTGATGCTGTCCACTTCACCAGCGTCTGTATCTTTTCCCTGTAAGAAGCGGCAGTTCTTCCCTAAAATTTCCTCGGCCTCATAGCCGGTCATTTGAACAAAGCCTTGGTTTACGTAGACAATCGGATTATCTTCAAGTGAAGGATCTGTAATCACTACGCCGACTCGCGCGTGATCAAGCGCTTTTTTGATGACGTCCAGCTGTCCTTTTATTCCGAATGATTGAAAACTAGCCATATAATTCCCCCTTAGGCCGCCAGCTTGCTATGCGAAAGCCTGATATTCCCCTTTTTTTAATGAATTCTACAGTAACCGTAGCACAACACATGTTCTGATTCAAGCAAGCGCAGTTTGCTGTTTGTCATTAGGGCTTGTCCTCGTATACACTAAAAATAAGAACAGACTTTGAACATATGAACGGAAAGGTTTCTATATGCTAACTAGGTGACTAGGTCAATGTCACTGGGTGAAAAATGAATCTAATGCATCAAGCTTACCGATCATGTGTTCACATATAATGGAAGAAACAAGCTTTTTTCAGATTTGCCAGTATGTAGATATCGAAAATCATCGGAATCGTTTAAGGGGGCTGGATGGCCTGAAGTCGCTTTACGAAATAAGGGCTTTAGGAAGGTGATGATGAAGATGCTGCATCAGGTACTTATTGCTTGTGTAATTGGAGGAATCATGGGGATTCTCGGTCATGTGAAAAAGAGAGGCAGGCTGGAGAAGCCCAGAATGACGAAGCGGTTTATCTACCTTGGATTTTTGGAAGATTGGTTTATCGGCATGACAGCTTCCATTTTACTTGTATTATCCGCTGACCCCGATTCAGGAATTCAACTTGTCATCTTATCCATTATCTCAGGCTACGGCGGTGAAGCTGTTCTCAGAAGCTTTGATTTTGTAAGAGAAATGAACAGCGGCGGCGAACCGGCCGAGTCGAAACGTCAAACCAAAACTCCACCAGAATAATTGTCCTCAATCTTCGCCCGTTCAGGGTACATTCCCATTGTATACAAACCTGCTTGCACTTATGAACAGAATTCTATAAAATACAGTTAAGATTACGGTTGCGATAAGAACAATGAAGAGGAGCAGTAAGAAGCAGATATTGTTTCAGAGAGTTGACGGCTGGTGAAAGTCAATCAAGTTTGTTTCCGAACTCACCTCAGAGTTGCAGCGGTGAAAAGCCGCTGACGCATAACTGCGTTAAAAGTATCAAGTGAGTGCGGCGTCTGCCGCGCTAACGAGGGTGGTACCGCGGGAAAACGAAAGTCTCTCGTCCCTTTTAGGGATGAGGGAGTTTTTTTTAGTTTGGGAATATTCTGAATATAATTGTCCCTTTCGCGTCAATACTTGAACCATAAAACGCCGTATTCAATCAGAAGGAGGTTTTTACTTTGAGTTTTCAGCACAAAGAGATAGAAAAGAAATGGCAAAATTATTGGCTGGAAAACAAAACATTTGCCACTCTTGATCATAATGAGAAACAAAAATTTTACGCGCTGGACATGTTTCCTTATCCGTCTGGAGCGGGTCTGCACGTCGGACACCCTGAAGGCTATACAGCGACGGATATCCTCTCCCGCATGAAGCGCATGCAGGGGTATGACGTTCTTCATCCGATGGGCTGGGACGCATTCGGTCTGCCGGCTGAGCAATACGCTCTCGACACCGGGAATGACCCGGCAGTGTTTACGAAGCAGAATATTGATAATTTCCGCCGCCAAATTCAGGCGCTCGGTTTTTCATATGATTGGGATCGTGAAATCAACACGACAGATCCTGAATACTATAAATGGACACAATGGATTTTCTTAAAGCTTTATGAAAAGGGCCTTGCTTACGTTGATGAGGTGCCGGTAAACTGGTGCCCTGCACTCGGTACGGTTCTTGCTAATGAAGAAGTCATCGACGGAAAGAGTGAACGCGGCGGCCATCCGGTCGAAAGACGCCCGATGAAGCAGTGGATGCTGAAAATCACAGCTTATGCGGACAGGCTTCTTGATGACTTGGAAGAGCTTGATTGGCCGGAGAGCATTAAAGACATGCAGCGCAACTGGATCGGCCGTTCTGAAGGTGCGCACGTTCATTTTGGCATAGACGGACATGATGAATCATTTACGGTGTTTACAACAAGACCTGATACATTGTTTGGCGCTACATACACTGTACTTGCTCCGGAGCATGCATTGGTAGAAAAAATCACAGCTGCTGAGCAAAAAGAAGCTGTTGAAGCTTATATCAAAGAAATTCAATCAAAGAGTGACCTTGAGCGCACGGATCTCGCGAAAACAAAGACAGGCGTCTTCACGGGAGCTTATGCGATCAATCCTGTAAACGGTGAAAAACTGCCGATCTGGATCGCAGATTATGTTCTTGCTTCATACGGAACAGGTGCAGTCATGGCTGTTCCCGGTCACGATGAGCGTGATTTTGAATTCGCCAACACATTTGGCCTTCCAGTCAAGGAAGTTGTGAAAGGCGGAAATGTTGAGGAAGAAGCGTACACAGGCGACGGAGAGCACGTAAACTCTGACTTCCTGAACGGACTTAATAAACAGGAAGCGATTGAAAAAATCATCGCTTGGCTGGAAGAAACGAAAAACGGTGAAAAGAAAGTCACTTACCGTCTGCGCGACTGGCTCTTCAGCCGCCAGCGTTACTGGGGCGAGCCGATTCCGATCATTCATTGGGAGGACGGAACGTCAACAGCAGTGCCGGAGGAAGAACTGCCGCTGATTCTGCCGAAAACAAACGAAATCAAACCGAGCGGCACCGGCGAATCACCGCTTGCGAACATTAAAGAGTGGGTTGAAGTAACAGACCCTGAAACAGGGAAAAAAGGAAGAAGAGAAACGAATACAATGCCGCAATGGGCGGGAAGCTGCTGGTATTTCTTGCGCTACATTGATCCGCACAATTCGGATCAGCTGGCATCACCTGAGAAAATGGAAAAATGGCTTCCGGTTGATATGTATATCGGCGGCGCGGAGCATGCTGTGCTTCACCTTCTGTATGCCCGTTTCTGGCACAAGTTCCTTTATGATATCGGTGTAGTGCCGACGAAAGAACCGTTCCAAAAGCTGTATAACCAAGGAATGATTCTCGGTGAAAACAACGAGAAAATGAGTAAGTCAAAAGGGAACGTTGTCAACCCTGATGAAATCGTTGCATCTCACGGCGCTGATACACTGAGATTGTACGAAATGTTCATGGGACCGCTTGATGCTTCAATTGCCTGGTCTGAATCAGGCTTAGACGGCGCACGCCGCTTCCTTGACCGCGTATGGCGCCTGTTTGTTGAAGACAGCGGTGAGCTTAATGGCAAAATCGTTGAAGGCGCCGGTGAAACATTGGAGCGCGTCTATCATGAAACAGTCATGAAAGTGACAGACCACTATGAGGGTCTGCGTTTTAACACAGGTATTTCTCAGCTGATGGTCTTTATCAACGAAGCCTATAAAGCGTCAGAGCTGCCGAAGGAATATATGGAAGGCTTTGTGAAGCTTCTTTCTCCTATCGCGCCTCACCTCGCGGAAGAGCTGTGGGAGAAATTGGGCCATAGCGGTACAATTGCATATGAGGCTTGGCCTGTATATGATGAAGCAAAACTTGTTGACGACGAAGTTGAAATCGTTGTTCAGCTGAACGGAAAAGTGAAAGCGAAACTACAGGTACCTGCAGATGCGACGAAGGAACAGCTCGAACAGCTTGCTCAAGCAGATGAAAAGGTCAAAGAGCAGCTTGAAGGCAAAACCATTCGTAAAATCATCGCGGTGCCTGGCAAGCTTGTCAATATTGTGGCAAACTAATCCTGGAAAAATCCCCTTTGTCAAAAAGGGGATTTTTTTCATCAGTCTCTGAATAGCAATCGTCCAGCTGACTTTGATATACTGAACATGATTATTGGTGAATAGGAGTGTTTTCTTTGGAAATAAAAGAAATCAGCACAGCTGCTTTGAAAGAAAAAATCGAGGCGGATGAAGAATTGTACTTGATTGATGTCAGAGAAGATGAAGAGGTTGCGGAAGGCATGATCCCGCAAGCGGTTCATATTCGCATGGGGGATATTCCTGAAAAAATGGACACCCTCGATAAAGACAAAGAGTACACTTTTATCTGCCGATCAGGGATGCGCAGCATGAATGTCTGCAGGTATTTGGATGAGCAAGGCTTTAAAACAGTCAACGTAGAAGGCGGCATGATGGCCTGGGAAGGCGAAACGAAACCGAAAAACTAGGGGAGAGATCACCCCTAGTTTTTTTATTTGTATGCTGGAAGCCAATCGCCGTGCGCTTCAAATAAATCATCACACATAGAAATAATGTCATTGATGGACAGCTCCGCACTTGTATGCGGGTCAAGCATGGCTGCCTGGTAGACAGCTTCTTTTTTTCGTGTAACAGCAGCTTCAATGGTCATCAGCTGTGTGTTGATATTCGTTCTGTTTAATGCTGCGAGCTGCTCAGGCAGTTCTCCGGCAAAGCACGGGGTTATTTTTTTTCTGTCGGCGACGCATGTCACTTCGACTACCGCTTTGGAAGGAAGGTTTGTGATGAGTCCGGTATTTAAGACGTTTCCTCCGAAGGTGAACGGCTGATTCGTTTCCATTGCTTCTATTATTCTTGAGCCATATTCCTTTGAGCGTTTATGGGGGAGGTTTTTATTGTTAACAATGTCATCCCTCATTTTCTCCCAATCTGCTATCTGTTTTACGCATCTTCTTGGATATTCGTCCAGCGGGATCTGCAGCTCGTTGATCAATTCAGGATAATTCCGCTTAATAAAATAAGGATGGTATTCTGCGTTGTGCTCTGATGATTCCGTGACGTAATAACCGAACTTATCCATCAATTCAAATCGCACCATGTCATGATGCTTTGTTTTTTGCTTTTCTCTCGCTCTCTTTTTGATTTCGGGATATAAATCAGCGCCGTCCTTTTTCACTTCCAACAGCCATGCCATATGATTGATGCCTGCGATTCGTTCTTCAATCCCGTCGTGCTCCATACCGAGAGATCTAAATAAATCTCTTGTGCACACTTGGACGCTGTGGCACAGCCCAATCGTTTTCACATCCGTATAGCGAAGCATAGCGCCAGTCAGGGAGGCCATTGGGTTTGTATAGTTTAAAAACCAGGCGTCAGGACACATTTTCTCAATATCTCTTGCGATATCAAATAACACGGGAATTGTCCTGAGTGATCTGAATATCCCGCCGATGCCCACCGTGTCGGCAATCATCTGACGCAATCCGTATCGTTTAGGAATCTCAAAATCGATGACTGTGCTTGGTTTATAGCCTCCAACCTGAATGGCATTAATCACATAGCCCGCTTGCTGCAAAGCCAGTTTTCTGTCGTCATAGCTGTTGATAACCACGCTCGGATTATAGCGGTCTCTCAAATTTTCGAGCATAAGCTGAGATTCCTGCAAGCGTTTTGGGTCAATGTCGAAAAGCGCAAATTCAAATCCATTTAACGCCTCCGTTAACAAGCAGTCTCCTAAAACATTTTTTGCGAAAATTGTGCTCCCTGCACCGATAAATGTGATTTTTTTCATGTCGGTTCCTCCTTTAATTCATTATCCTTTTACCGCGCCTGATGACAGCCCGGCAATAAAGTATTTTTGCAGCGCCAGAAACAGAATGACCATCGGCAGCATTGCCATGATGGCAGCCGCGGCGACCAAATGCAGATTGTTGGCGTTTTCTCCGAAAAAACCGGCCATTGCGACAGTAAGTGTCTGCACCTTCTGATCCTGTAAAAAGAAAATCGCAAATTGATAGTCATTCCATATAAAGACACAGGAAATAATACAGATGGTGGCAGTGATCGGCTTCAGCAAAGGAAATACGATCGTAAAAAAGATTTTCAGCATTCCCGCTCCATCCATTCTTGCCGCTTCTTCAAGCTCTTTTGGAATGGTTGAACGGATAAAGCCGGAATACAAAAACACGGTTAATGGCATATACGCCGCTGTATTGATCAAAATGGCGACTGCGTGTGTATTGACCATGCCGGCGTCCACGACCATTCTGTACAAAGGCACCATGGACGTTAACGGAGGGATGATCATAATTGAAATCAGCAGCGCGAAAACGGCTTTATTCAGCTTGGTTTCCCGCCGGGCAAGAGGGTAGGCGGCCAGTGAGCCGAATATGATTAACAACAATGCCGAAACGCCTGTGATGATGATTGTGTTGATAAACGAGTTGCCAAGTGAAGCGCGCTCCCATGCCTCAGAAAAATTTTGAAAGGAAATATCAGCTGGAAACAGCCATTTGGAACTGTAATCTCCTTTTGCTTTCAATGAAGTGGTCAGCAGAATGTAAAAAGGAATGAAATGCGCACAGGCTACAATGCCAGCGAGAAGTGTAATAAAACGCAGTTTGTTTGAGTGGGCGGCTCTCATGACATTTCCGTCTCCTTTCTTTTAAAGTACGCAAGCGCGCAAAAGCTGATGATCAAAATGACAAATGCCATAAATATGCCTTGTGTCGCAGCATAGCCGGCATCCTGCCGTTTAAAATACAGGTCATACATAAACGTTGACATCGATTGCGACGCGTTTCCGGGTCCGCCTGCAGTGAGCGCAATTATCACGTCAAACAGCTTTAAGCCCCCAATAATGTTAATGACCATATTGATCGTGATCGAGGGCATTAACAGCGGCAGGGTGATGCCGAAAAACTGCTGGCGCCGTGTCGCGCCATCCATTTCCGCTGCTTCGTAGTAATCTTTCGGAATGCTTTGCAGGCCTGCCAAATAGACAATCATGGCGATGCCGACATATTGGTACGTGTTAATCATGACGATGATCCATGGGTTCGAAGACGGACTGGCGAGCGCGTTGATCGGGGTGATGCCGAAAACGCCAAGCAGGTCATTAAGCGCGCCTCCGTCATAAGAAAAGAAAAAGTACCAAATGTAGCCCATAATGAGCGGACTGATCATAACCGGCAAATACACAATGGTTCTTGTTATCGCTTTCATTTTTATGCTTTGATTTAGCAGCAGGGCGTACAGAAGCCCAATGACGTTTTGAAAAAAGGTGCTGCCGAGTCCGTATAGCAGCGTGTTTTTTAAGATATGCCATGTGTCGGGATCAGCAAACAGCCTTTCATACTGAGCGAAACCGACCCACTGATAAACTTGAGAAAATCCGTTCCAGTTTGTGAAAGTGATAAAAGCGCCTTTTACAAACGGATAAATCATGAAGATCAAAACGGAGAGCAGAGCCGGAACATACATCCACCAAAGTGAGGATTGTTTTTTCGGCTTGACCTGTTTCACATGAACATCTCTTGCGATCTCACTCATTGTTTTCAGCTCCCTGTGTTTCAGATTGCTCCCGGAGTCGTTTATATTCTCTTCCCAGCTTTTTAGAAATCTCGTTGGGTGTCAAAATGTCTGCCGCAAGCTCCTGGCCGACCGTTCCCATCACATCCCACATCCCGTTCGGCAGGTACAATCGGTCGAAATAGGGCTCGACTTTCATATTCTGATAATGCTGATAGTCTTTGGCATAGAAAATATCAGCTTTTACATTGGTCAGCCCTGAAGGAAGCGATGTGGCTTCAGCCATTTCTTTCGCATGGGCGGGACGAGCCATAAAGGCGATAAATTGCTTTGCTTCCTTTAAATGAGGCGAGTCTTTCCATGCTGCCAGGGTATAGCGTTCGCCTCCAATCCATATCGGGTCATCACCGGAGTGAATAGCTGGTGTCGGAATAATCCCAACCTTTACATTCGGGTTAATTTGGGCGACGTCTTGGCCGAGGGTGCCGCCCTGCATGGTAAAAGCAATTTTGTTTTGAGCCATTAACTCAATGAGCTGTGATTTTTTTGCTGTTACGGCATCGATATTGATGAGCTTTTCTTTCTGCATTTGTTTAAGGATATCTGAAAGATAAGTAAATTTGCTCCAATTGAAGGTGCCGTCAATGAGCTGTTTCTTTTCATTATGGGCAGGGTCTGTGATGAGAAGAGGTGTTGCGAATTGGTCATAATATTGGGCGAAAGAGCTTTTGTCATATCCGGCGAACCAGAAAGGAACGATTTCTCCATTGCTTTTTTCTTTAATCGTTCTCAGTGCTTTTATAAAGTCATCCATCGTTTCCGGCGGATCAATGCCGAAACGGTCTAACATATTGCGGTTGTACGCCAGGCCGTCCTTTGCCTGGTTGACCGGATATGCGTATACCTTTCCGCTTTTATTTTTAAGGATGCTGTTTAAATTTGGATCAAGATTCTGAGTCCAGTCCATATCCCGGAGATCGGCTGTATACTCCCCGTACCTGATTTTCCCCCAGCCATGAGTATCAAAGAGATCAGGCAGATCATTGGCGGCCATTCTGACACGCATCATATTTTCATAGTCATTGCCTGGGAAATGAATGCTGACGCGAATGCCGCTTTCCTTTTCGAACGCTGAGGCTATTTTTCTGAATGTGTTTCTTTCACTGTCCGTTGACATCGTAGAATAAATGGTTAACGTCTTTTTGCCCGTATCTGCAGCGCTTTCTTCAGATGAGCAGCCCGGCAGAATCAGCAGAATAAGAGAGAGAAATAAAACAAATATGTGTTTCATCTTTTCCTCCTTATGATCTTGATGAACGTTTGTCTTGCGTCACCTCCTTAGCTGTGTATCCGCAGCTTTGCCTGATGATCAGTGTTGTCGGCAGGGTGACTTGATGAGGAATTGTTCGGCCGTTAAAGCGGTCGAGAAGCTGTTTTACGCCTGTTCGGCCCATTTCCTCTGTATGCACTTTCACGGTGGTTAAAGGTGTGCTGGCAAACTCGGCCTCTTCAATGCCGTTAAAGCTGACAATGGCTGTATCCCGCGGCACATGCAGATCGGCTTCCTGAAGGGCTTTCAATGCGCCGATGGCCATAGAATCACTTGCGATAAAAAAGGCTTCCGGCAGCTTGCCTTGAGTGATGGCTTTTTTCATCAGGCGATAGCCCTCGCGCATGCTGTAATCGCCGACCAGTACGTGTTCAGGCTGAGGATGGGCGGACTGCAAAAAGGCAGTCTGGCGTTTGTCTTCAATTGTTCTGCGAATGCTTTGGCCGTCCCTCAGTGTATGCTCCTTCTCCTGCCCGCCGATATAGCCTAATCGTTGGTAACCTAAATCGAAAAGGTGATCAATTGCCTGGCGTGCGGCGGCTTCAAAATCAATCCCAATCGAGTCGTATATCTGCGGATCGGGAGAATGATTGATAAATACGGCATGCTCCAATCGGCCGCTGATATGCTGAACGGCTTCGTCATGGACACGGCCGATAACAATAATACCGTCTAATTCCCGAAAAATATGCTCCTGGAAGGAACCGAGATGGATGGAGTTTGTAATGAAAATTTCCTGTTCAAAGCATTCTTTTTCAATTCCTTTGCGAATAGAAGAAAAATAAGGATCCTGCCGTTCTTCATCGGGAGATAAGCAGCTCAGCACCCCGATAAGCGGCTGGGCGCGCTGTTTTTGTCCGCGGGCTTTTCGGCGTTTAGCGACAGTTTGATAGCCTAGCTCTTCAGCGATACTGATCACTCTTTGTCTCGTTTCACCAGCCACAGAAAGCGAATGATCTTCATTTAAAATTCTCGAAACAGTAGCATTTGAAACGTTCGCTTTTAAGGCGATATCTTTTATACGAACCATGGTTACTCCCTTTCATTTGAATGAGATTTACTAAAACAAAAGAAATATTTTACTCATACGTTTTTGATAAATTGATACTATCATATGAAAGTAAGCGGTTACAATAATGAATTTCAGAATATTTTGTTATGTTTAGTAAAAGTTTAGTAAACTGCGATTTTTGTTTCTGTATGCTGTGTGAAAAATAAAGGGAATAACAAATCCGTCTCGTACATTGAAGATAAGCGAAAAAGGAAGGGTGATGGGATGAGTAACGAAAAAAGAGAGCTGCTGTTTCGATTGCTTGGTGATTTGCCTGATCGGAAGCATACGGGGGCGGAAACGCTGCGTATTGAGGAAAAAGAGGGATATATAATTGAAACGCTGCTGCTTGATATAAATGGGCTTGAAAAGGTGCCTGCATATTTTGTGAAGCCGAAAGCCGCAAAAGGACGGTGCCCGGTTATATTATTTCAGCACTCGCATGGCGGGCAGTATGAGCGGGGAAAAAGTGAACTGCTTGAGGGAGCGGATTATTTGAAAGCGCCTTCTTTCGCTCGGGAGCTGACTTCTCTCGGATATGGCGTATTGGCAATCGACCATTGGGGATTTGGAGACAGACGGGGCAAATCAGAAAGCGAGATTTTTAAAGAGATGCTTCTGACGGGCAGGGTGATGTGGGGCATGATGATGTACGACAGTATAAGAGCCATTGATTATGTGCAGAGCCGCCCTGATATTCAGCCTGACAGAATCGGAACGATCGGCATGTCTATGGGGGGCTTGATGGCTTGGTGGACAGCGGCGCTTGATGAACGGATTAAGGCATGTGTGGATTTATGCAGTCAGGTTGACCATCATGTACTGATTGAAACACAGAACCTTGACCGGCATGGCTTTTATTATTACGTTCCGTCTCTTGCCAAGCACTTTTCTGCATCAGATATCCAAAGCCTGATCGCACCGCGCCCGCACCTTAGTCTTGCCGGCATACATGATCGGCTGACACCCGCTGAGGGAGTGAACAAAATCGAAAAAGAACTAACAGCCTTGTACGCTGAAAAAGGGGCTTCTGATTGTTACCGTATGGCGCGCTCCGCTTCAGGGCATTTTGAGACAGCTATGATGAGGCATGAAGCTCTGCGGTTTTTGAAACAGTGGCTGTGACAGTGAAAAAAGGCAGGCTTAAAGTGTTTTTCTGAAATGGTTCTAAACAGGTAAGGAGGCGAGCATCTGCCCGTCTCTTCTTTTTCTAGTGGAAATACAGTTATCAGGAATATACATGATAAATAGATTTTGTTTATGAGGAAATGGCGTTCTGATATTGACAGAATTGTGTATACATAATAGTATTCTATTTGTTAACCTTAATTTATAAATGGTTAACAAATAGTCTGCTTTCTTCTGTAATCAAAGCTGAAAGGGCGAGAAGGTATGCAAGAAGAAACATTTTACAGTGTCAGAATGAGAGCTTCTATGAATGGGTCTCACGAAGATGGAGGAAAGCATATATCCGGCGGAGAACGGCTCATCACGTTTGATAATATGAAACGTACGGTGAATGCCTTATTAGAAAAAGGGTTATCTCACTCTAGAGGAAAACCGGATTTTATGCAAATTCAATTTGAAGAGGTTCATGAGCCGGTTAAGAAGATTCATCCATTACCAATGAAGACAAATGAAGTGGAATCCCCGGAAGAGGGACAAAGTCTTGCCCGATTCTTATTGGAGAGAGCGGGTGTTCCAAGAAAAGTGATTGAAAAAGCATATCAACAAATTCCTGAATGGTCAGGTATCAGGGGAGCGGTGGTGTTTGATATTCACACTGGCAAACGGGTTGATCAAACACACGATAAAGGTGTACGGGTGTCCAGAATGGATTGGCCCGACCTCAATTTTGAACAATGGGCACAACGCTATGGCGCACCATCAAACCCAAGGATAAAAGAGGCCCTTGCACTTGCTTCAAAGGTGAATGAGCATCCGGCAACTGTTGCAGAATTATGCTGGTCAGATGACCCTGATTACATAACAGGCTACGTCGCGGGTAAAAAATTGGGCTATCAGCGTATTACAGCAATGAAAGAATACGGGACTGAAGAGGGCTGCCGAATCTTTTTTGCTGACGGCTCTGTAAATGTAAACACATACATAAATGATCTCGAGAAGCAGCCTATTTTGATAGAGTGGGAGGAAGATGATGACTCAAAATGTGATAGAAAAAAGTAAAAAACATCTTTGGCTGCCTTTTACTCAAATGAAAGACTATGATGAACATCCCTTGATCATCGAAAGCGGCAACGGAATCAAAGTAAAAGACATAAACGGCAAGGAATATTATGACGGCTTTTCCTCCGTTTGGCTTAATGTGCACGGGCACCGCAAAAAGGAATTAGATGAGGCCATCATAAAACAGCTTGGAAAAATTGCTCACTCCACATTATTGGGCATGACCAACGTTCCGGCGACTGAACTTGCCGAGACATTAACCGAGATCAGTCCGGAGAAGCTGACGCGTGTTTTTTATTCAGACAGCGGTGCAGAAGCGATGGAAATTGCTCTAAAAATGGCGTTTCAATATTGGAAGAACATCGGAAAGCCTGAGAAACAAAAATTTATTGCAATGAAAAATGGGTATCACGGCGATACGATCGGTGCCGTCAGTGTCGGTTCAATTGAACTGTTCCACCACGTCTATGGCCCGTTAATGTTTGATAGTTATAAAGCTCCGATCCCTTATGTATACCGCTCGGGAAGCGGCGATCCTGTGCAGACCCGTGATGAGTGTCTCTATGCGCTTGAACAGCTGCTGAAGGAACACCATCACGAAATTGCGGCGCTTTCGATTGAATCAATGGTTCAAGGAGCATCCGGCATGATTGTGATGCCGGCAGGATACTTGGCAGGTGTGCGCGAGCTTTGTACAGCTTACGATGTCTTAATGATTGTTGATGAAGTTGCCACTGGTTTTGGGCGTACGGGGAAAATGTTTGCATGTGAGCACGAAAATGTTCAGCCTGATCTAATGGCTGCCGGCAAAGGCATTACAGGAGGCTATTTGCCGATAGCCGTCACCTTTGCCACCGAAGACATCTACCATGCATTCTACGATGAATACAAAGAACAAAAAACCTTTTTCCACGGTCACTCCTATACAGGAAACCAGCTTGGCTGTGCGGTTGCTCTAGAAAACCTGAGATTATTTGAATCTGAAAACATCGTTGAACAAGTCGCGCAAAAAAGTAAAAAGCTCCATTTACTTCTTCAAGACCTGCATGCTCTTCCTCACGTTGGGGATATTCGGCAGCTCGGCTTTATGTGCGGCGCAGAGCTTGTTCAGTCAAAGGAAACCAAACGGCCTTATCCTGCTGATCGGCGGGTAGGGTACAAAGTTTCGTTGAAAATGAGAGAGCTCGGGATGCTGACGAGACCGCTCGGCGATGTAATTGCATTTCTTCCTCCGCTTGCCAGCACAGCTGAAGAGCTCGAAGCAATGGTGTCTATTATGAAAGAAGCGATCCAAGAGGTAACCAGCCTTGAGCATTGACAGCTGGTTAAGCCGCCGGTTAGACAAAGCGAAGGGAGCCGGCGTATATCGTACACTGCGAACAATGAACGGGCCTCCAATTCCGGAGGTGACGATTGATGGCAAAAATCAAACGGTCTGGTCGTCAAACAATTATTTAGGTCTCGCAAACCATAACCGCTTGGTCTCTGCAGCTCAAGAAGCACTGCAGCAATTTGGAGCAGGAAGCACCGGCTCGCGTTTAACGACTGGCAATTTGATCTGGCATGAAAAACTCGAAAAAAAGATTGCCGGCTTTAAACGGACAGAAGCGGCTTTACTGTTTTCAAGCGGCTATTTAGCCAATGTCGGTGTCCTTTCTTCTTTACCTGAAAAAGGGGACGTCATTTTAAGTGATCAATTAAATCATGCAAGTATCATCGATGGCTGCCGCCTGTCTAAGGCTGATACGGTCATTTATCGCCATATCGAAATGGCTGATCTTGAAGAAAAACTGAAAGAAACACAGCGGTACCAGCGCCGTTTTATCGTAACAGACGGGGTATTCAGCATGGATGGCACGATTGCCCCTCTTGATCAGATCATCTCCCTTGCTAAACGGTGCAATGCTTACGTGATCGTTGATGATGCGCATGCAACAGGTGTTTTGGGCGAATCAGGAGGAGGGACGAGTGAACATTTCGGTGTTTGTCCTGACATTGTCATCGGCACGTTAAGCAAAGCTGCCGGAGCGGAAGGGGGGTTCGCTGCAGGTTCAGCGGTATTCATCGACTTTCTGCTGAACCATGCCAGAACGTTTATCTTTCAAACCGCTATTCCGCCGGCAAGCTGTGCAGCTGCCCATGAGGCGTTAGACATCATTGAAGCCAGCAAGGAAAAACGGCAGCTTTTATATTCTTATATCCAGATGATCAAAACGAATCTGAAGCACATGGGCTATGTGGTGAAAGGGCATCATACACCGATTATTCCGGTGGTCATCGGCGATACCCGAAAAACCGTCACGTTTGCTGATAAACTGCAGGACAAAGGAATCTATGCCCCTGCCATTCGTCCGCCGACCGTTGCGCCAGGAGAAAGCCGTATCCGATTAACCATCACTGCTGGGCACAGTATGAGGAATATTGATCATTTGCTGGAAGCATTTCGTTCAATCGGAAAGGAGCTGAACATCATTCCATGAGAGGTTTTTTTGTAACCGGAACAGATACAGAAGTGGGGAAAACGGTGATATCCAGCGGTCTAGCAGCCTTATTGCGGGAAAATAAGATGGATGTCGGAGTATTTAAACCATTTCTAAGCGGAATCTCCCCTCATCATCCAGAGAGCGATACAAGCCTGCTGAAAGAGATGTCGCAAACGAGTCTTTCACATGAAGAGATTACGCCTTTTGCATTCAAAGAGCCGCTAGCTCCATATGTTGCCGGAAAGCTAGAGGGAAAGGCTGTCAAAATGGAAGAGGTCTTACGCCATTGGGAGCGGATAAGAGAAAAACATGAATGCTTCATCGTAGAAGGTGCGGGCGGGATTTCTGTGCCATTGGGAGAGGATTTTTTAGTCAGTCATGTTATAAAAGCGTTACAGCTTCCAGTGATTATTGTGGCACGCCCTCATCTTGGAACGATTAATCACACCTTTTTAACTGTTCAATATGCCAAAAGCATGGGCCTTCCAATCGCCGGAATCGTCATCAATGGAATCAGTGATTCTCCAGATCGTGATGAAAAAACCAATCCTGAAATGATTGAGAGCCTATGCGGTGTGCCGCTATTAGGAGTGACGCCAAAGCTGATAAACACAACAAAAGAAACGATTCAGAATATGGTGAAGAACCATATAGATTTATCATTACTGATCAATCGAGTGGGGGCATGAAAATGAATCAATGGATGGAACTTGCAGACCGGGTGCTGGGCGGAGCAGAGGTGACCAACGAAGAGGCGCTTTCGATTTTAAACTGTCCAGATGAAGACATCTTGCTTTTGATGCATGGAGCTTTTCACATCAGAAAACGGTTTTATGGAAAAAAAGTAAAGCTCAATATGATTATGAATGCAAAATCAGGGCTCTGTCCGGAAAATTGCGGCTATTGTTCCCAGTCTGCCATTTCAAAAGCGCCGATTGAGAGTTACCGGATGGTGAATAAGGAAACCCTTCTGGAAGGCGCAAAGCGGGCGCATGATTTGAACATAGGTACATATTGTATCGTAGCAAGCGGCAGGGGGCCGTCCAACAGAGAAGTGGATCAGGTCGCAGAAGCGGTACAGGAAATAAAAGATACGTATGGACTGAAAGTTTGTGCGTGTCTCGGATTGTTAAAGCCGGAGCAGGCGAAGCGGCTGAAAGAAGCCGGAGTAGACCGCTATAATCATAATGTCAATACATCACAGAGAAATCATTCAAACATTACCACGTCACATACGTATGAGGACAGGGTCAATACGGTTGAGATTGCAAAAACCTCCGGCATGTCTCCATGTTCAGGCGCCATTATCGGAATGAAGGAAACGAAACAGGATGTCATCGATATCGCACAAAGCTTGAAGGCCCTTGACGCTGATTCCATTCCGGTGAATTTTTTGCATGCGATTGACGGCACACCATTAGAAGGCGTAAATGAATTAAACCCGCTGTATTGCTTAAAAGTGCTGGCGCTGTTCCGTTATATCAATCCGTCAAAAGAAATCCGCATTTCTGGTGGAAGAGAGGTCAATCTCCGTTCATTGCAGCCATTGGGGCTGTACGCCGCCAACTCCATCTTTGTCGGAGATTATTTAACGACTTCCGGACAGGAGGAGACGGAGGATCATAAAATGCTGAGTGATTTAGGATTTGAAGTAGAATCGGTCGAAGAAATGAAAGCCAGTTTAAGTGCAAATAGCTGAAAGCAAGAATAGAAGCAATCGGTGTCATGTCGATTGCTTTTATTTTTATGGAGTCAAAATGATGATGTCAGAATCATGAGAGGGAGCATATGACAAATTCAATTTCACTTACACCTTCTGCATTTTTTAAAAACCCTTATCCTTTTTACGATACATTACGTTCTGCACACCCTTTATATAAAGGGAATGTTTTGAAGTATCCAGGCTGGTATGTCACGGGATATGAGGAAGCGGCAGCAATTCTGAAAGATACCAGATTCAGAACACGTGTCCCGCTGCCTGAGACCTCTATAAAATATAAGGATTTGAATCATGTCCAGAAGCAGATGATGCTGTTTCAGAATCAGCCTGATCACAGGCGCCTGCGTATGCCGGTCAGCGGGGTATTTACTCCGAGAATGACAGAGGGCTATCGCCCATTTATAAATGAAACTGTCCATCATTTGCTTGATCAAGTGCAAGGGGAAAAAAAGATGGAGCTGATTTCTGACTTTGCTTTTCCTTTGGCAAGCAGCATTATAGCTAAGATCATAGGTGTGCCGGCAGAAGGAAGGGATCAATTTAAAGAGTGGGCGTCAAGCCTTGTTCAAACGATTGATTTTACCCGATCAAGAAAGGTGTTAACAGATGGCAATCAGATCACTGTAATGATGAGGGAGTATTTTAGAGAGCTTATTCAAAAACGAAAACAAAAACCGCAGCATGACGTGATCAGCATGCTGCTGAAGGAAGGACAGGCTGATAAGCTGACGGAGGAGGAAGTGGCATCAACGTGTATATTGCTTGCGATCGCCGGACATGAAACAACAGTGAATCTCATCAGCAACTCACTTCTTTGTCTGCTGCAGCATCGAGAACAGCTTTTGCAGCTCAAAGAAAACCCAGCTCTGATTCATACCGCAGTTGAGGAATGTTTACGTTATGAAAGCCCCACACAAATGACAGCCCGTGTTGCGTCAGAAGATATTGAAATGAATGGCGTAACGATTCGACAAGGGGAGCATGTCTATATTCTGCTGGGGGCTGCCAATCGAGACCCAAAAGTATTCGCGCATGCCAATGAATTCGATATCACCAGAAGCCCTAATCCCCATCTTTCATTCGGACAGGGCCACCATATTTGTATAGGTTCCTCGCTGGCACGGCTAGAAGCACAAATTGCAATCAACACTCTTCTGCAGCGCATGCCCGGCCTGCAGCTCGCTGTTTCTGAAGTGCGATACCGGAAGCTAATTGGTTTTAGAGCGCTTATGGAGCTGCCGGTTATTTTTTAATGAAGGCTAAAGGAAGCCATGTGAATGCTGAAAACGTGTCATCCCCGGCGAAAATGGGCAATCTATAAAAAAGGGGAGTGAACATATGAGAAAAGTGCTGATCGCCGGCGGAAATGGTGTGATTGGGAGAATATTGGCTAAAGGGCTTAAGTCTGAGTACGAGGTGACGGTGCTGGATAAAGACCGCTACGAAGGCTTAGGACCCGCTATTCAGGCAGATGCGTCAAACTATGAGGATCTATTGAAAAAGATTCCGAGAGATACAGACGTGATCGTGAACTTACTCGCTGTCAAAATCAAATACGATGTCATGGACACAGCTGAATTTGAAAAAATGACGGATATTTTTTATAGAGCAAGCTACTATTTGTGCCGCGCGGCAGCAGAGCTCGGCATCCCAAAGGTTGTTTTCGCCAGCAGCAATCATGTGACAGATGTGTACGAAAAAGACGGGCGTTCGCTCTTAGGGCGGGAAATCACAACCGACGATTATCCGCTGTCAAAAAATCTATACGGCGTCCTAAAGCTGACCTCGGAACATATCGGCCACCTGTTTTATCTGGAAAATAAGCTCTCTGTCATCAACCTTCGAATCGGAACGGTCGTCACAGATGAAATGGCTACACTGCATGAGAACGACCGGACGAAAAAAACGCTTCTTTCCCATCCGGACTTGCTGTCGATTTTTAAAGCAGCCATTGAAACGAATATCCGTTACGGCACTTATTACGCCGTCTCTAACAATCCCGGCAAGCCGTGGTCGATAGAATCCGCGGTTCAGGAGCTTGGGTTTGCGCCTCAAATGAATACTGCTGAGCTTCTGAAAGAGGAAGAGAACGGCAATAACAGAGCATAATCATTTTCTAAGATTATGCTCTTTTTCTTTTATGATCGGTTTCAAGCCAGTTCCGATGCCGCCGGGCAAGGGACAGTGTTCAAATGATTATAGACATGGCAATCGCACATTTGCTACATTTTAGACACGATATCGTCACAAGCTGCAGCTCGTTTATTAAAAAATAATGATAACGCTTACAAAAGGGAGGTGGGAATGATCGCACATTCACTGAAAAATCGCCTGTTTGATATGTTGATTTACGGATTTTTGCTGATGTTCGCTTTAATATGCGTACTTCCGTTTATTCATGTCATTGCAGCATCCTTTGCCACAGTAGAGGAAGTGGTTTCGAAAACATTCATTTTAATACCGACCACTTTTTCGCTCGATGCCTATCGTTACATTTTTTCGACAGATATCATTTATAAAAGCTTGCTCGTTTCTGTGTTTGTGACAGTTGTAGGCACGGCGGTCAGCATGTTTCTTTCTTCATTGATGGCTTACGGTTTATCCCGCCGCGACTTAATTGGGCGGCAGCCGCTCATGTTTCTCGTCGTATTTACGATGCTCTTCAGCGGCGGAATGATTCCGACTTTCCTGGTAGTCAAATCGCTTGGATTGCTCGATTCTTACTGGGCCCTTATTTTGCCGACAGCGATTAATGCCTTTAACTTGATCATTCTGAAAAACTTCTTTCAAAACATCCCGGCGAGCCTGGAAGAGTCCGCAAAAATTGACGGCTGCAATGACTTGGGGATTTTCTTCAAAATTGTGCTGCCTCTGTCTCTTCCAGCGATCGCAACGATTTCACTGTTTTATGCGGTGACGTACTGGAATACGTATATGACGGCGATCTTGTACTTAAATGATTCAACTAAGTGGCCGATTCAGGTGCTTTTGCGCCAAATCGTGATTGTATCAAGCGGGGTGCAAGGGGATATGTCGGAAATGGGCTCGGGCAGCCCGCCGCCTGAGCAAACGATCAAAATGGCAGTAATAGTCGTAGCAACCATTCCGGTTCTGCTGGTCTATCCATTTATTCAAAAGCATTTTGCAAAAGGGGCTTTGCTGGGGTCTGTCAAAGGATAAAGAATATGAAACGGAGGGATATCATGGGAAACAAATGGAGGGTGCTTCTGATTGTGCTTGTATTTGCTCTCGGAGGAGTGATGGCGGGCTGTAAAGGGGCTGATCAATCATCAGGCAAGGCGGACTCGGATTCAAAGGTAAAGCTGTCTATGATGGCGATTTTGTATCACCAGCAGCCGCCGAAAGACAGGGCGATCAAAGAAATTGAGAAGCTGACAAATACAGAACTGGACATCACGTGGGTTCCTGATGCGGTAAAAGAAGACAGACTGAATGCGGCGCTTGCAGCCGGCAATCTCCCGCAAATCGTGACGATTCAAGACATTAAAAATTCGTCTGTCATGAATGCCTTCAGATCGGGAATGTTCTGGGAAATCGGCGATTATATCAAAGATTATCCGAATTTAAACAAGATGAATAAACTCATTAATAAAAATGTCACAATCGATGGCAAGCTTTACGGGATATACAGAGAGCGTCCCCTCTCGAGACAAGGCATCGTCATTCGGAAGGACTGGCTGGACAATTTGAATTTGAAAACGCCGGAAACGCTGGATGATCTTTATGAGGTTGCCAAAGCGTTTACAGAGAACGACCCGGACAAGGATGGAAAAGATGATACATTCGGATTGACTGACCGAAATGATCTGATTTACGGCGCTTTTAAGACGCTTGGCTCATATGAAGGCATGCCGACAGACTGGAAGGAATCAAACGGCACATTTACGCCTGATTTCATGACGAAAGAATACAAAGACACGATGGATTACATGAAAAAACTGCGTGATAACGGCTACATGAATAAAGACTTTCCGGTCACAAGCAAAACCCAGCAGCAGGAGCTGTTTTCTCAAGGAAAAGCCGGCATCTATATCGGGAATATGGTGGACGCTGTCAATTTGCGTGACAATGCCTCCGATAAATCAATGGAGCTGGAGATCATCAACCGCATAAAAGGCCCTGACGGAAAAGAGCGTGTATGGGCGTCAGGTGGGCATAACGGTGTATTTGCTTTCCCGAAAACGAGTGTGAAATCAGAAAGCGAGCTGAAACGGATCTTGGCGTTCTTTGACCGAATATCCGAAGAGGACGTCTACAGCCTGATGACATACGGCATTGACGGGGTTCATTATAATAAAGGCAAAGGCAAAACATTCACAAGAAAAGAAAGCCAGGTAAAAGATTGGCAGATGGATATTCAGCCGCTGTCCGCCTTAATCGCTATCGATAAAGCCTACTTAAAAAACACCGGTGATCCGCTGCGGACAGCGTACGAGGAGCTCACGGAAGACAATGAAAACATCATCGTCTCCAATCCGGCAGAGAGTTTGTATTCCGCCGCGGAGTCTGAACGCGGAGATGAACTGAAAAAAATGATAGACGATGCCACCTATAAATATATGATCGGAGAAATTACAGAAAGCCAGTTTGATAAAGAAGTTGAAAAATGGGAAACAAGCGGAGGAAAGCAGATTATTCAGGAATACGAGGAAGCGTTTAAAAAAACAAAGTAATATTGAAAAAACCCAAAACGTGCAAGCGGTTTTGGGTTTTTATATGCTTCTTTTTTGCTGGCGGTAGCTGCCCGGTGTGATGCCTTCCAGCTTTTTGAAGGATCTGATAAAGTTTTGCGAGTTTTTGTATTTGAGCTTTTCAGCTATGTCTTTCACCGCCATGTCGGATTCAGCCAGCCAGCTTTTTGCCATATGGTGGCGGTAATTTGAGACATACTCGCTGAATGAAATGCCCATTTCTTTTTTGAAAATACTGCTTAAGTAGTTCGGGTTGTAATGCAGCCTGCGGGCAATTTCGTCCAGCGTTAAATCGGATTCAAACTCATGGTGGATGATATGGATTATGTTGTCGGAAATATTTTTGTACTGTGCATCGGCCCGGGCATTTACTTTGTCTGTCATCGGATCAATGAATTCTTGCTTCAGCCAGTTTTCAGTATCCTCGAATGTTTTCAATTCAAAAATTTGGTCATACAGCATTTTGTTTTCTTCAAGCTCAAATAGTTCAATTCCGAGTACATGCATCAGTTCAATGACATGATTCAGAAAACGGGCGATTGCGATCTGAAATTGGTACGGGTTGGTGTTGTGTGTAAAAATCGACTGTAAAATCGCGTGCAGGCATTTGTCTGCTTTCTCCTTGTCACCGGCTTTTACAGCATCGAACAGTTCATGCTGAAGCTGCTTCGGAAAATGGGTTTTGAACGTTTTTTTCTGATCCAGGTCTTCATAAAAGATAATCGATTTGTTTTCTGCTTTCAGCCGGTATTTTAACGCTTCTAAGCCTTCCGCATAGGCGTTTTTCGCCATTGCTAATGCATCAAACGGCTGGCTGACGCCGATGCTGACAGACAGGTGCAGTTCAGCTTCAACTGTATCCTGAATCATCCGGGCAGTATCATTCAGCTCGGCCATAAATGCCTCTTTTGTTCCGCTCTCATTCATCAATATGGTTGCCTGCTGTTTATCGACTACCGCTGGTGCGAGGCGTTTTTCCGCGGGGATGTTCCGCTCAATCAGGCTGTTGACGGCAAACAACAGCAGATCCATATCTTTTTTCTCATACGGTGTCTGATTCAGCGTGTCAATTTGGAGCACCAGCAGGGCGAGATGCCGCCATTTTTGTTTTAAGCCGAGGCTTTCAAAGCGGTTATTGACCTCCTCTTCCGTCAGCTTTCCAAGCATAAGCCTGACCATAAAATATTGCTGAAGATGAGTGGCCTGCTGCCTCATTGTTTCTTCAAGGTCGTCGTTTCTGTTTTTGAGCTGCTTGAAGCTTTGCTCAATTAATTCAAACTCATTTTGATGAGGCTGTTTTTCTGGAAAGGCTCCGTGCCGCGCAAATGATTCATAAAGCAGCCGGATCGGCTTATAAAAATGGCGGGAACCCAGCCAAGAGAATAATAATGAAAGCGTTAACAAAACGAAGCATACCGTAAAGGTGATCCAGCCGATCGACTTGGCTTCTTTTTTTAGTTCGGGCAGGGAAACGAGAGAAAAATAAGTCCACGTGTTATAGTCTGATTTTTGATAGGTCACTTTATAATGAATGCGGTCAATGACTGTTTCAAACTGGCCGCTTTTGGAGCTTTGCGTCAGCATTTTTTTGACAAAATCGTCGTTCTGAAGAGAATCGCCTATATCAGACATGTTGTTGTGAAGGATGATACGGCCCTTTTCATCAATGATAAACACGCTGTTTGCCCTTGAATAATCAGGCATATTTTTAACGAGTGAACAGCTTGGGATGCTTGCGGCTGCCAGTCCCTTCGTGTTTGTGCTGTTCAGCGGGAGCTGCTTAATCAAATTGATATTATACCGGCAGCTTTCTGAAGTGCCTTCCTTTGTGGAGATCATACGGTTGTTTTTTTCCAGCGTCCAATAGGACCGGCTGGCTTGTTTTTTCGAATACGCCTCGGCTGCTTTATGAAGGGAGTCCGTATTCATGCGGTACAGACCGGAATTGTTCATGTACCAATTTTTCATATAGCTGACAAGTGTCATGTTGGACAAATCGGTATCAAAGCTTTGCAAATAGTTGAGCTCTCGGTTCACTTGGTCATAGATTTGAAATTGGTCAGAGTGCAAAGGCTCGGACAGTGTGCGGAGGAGAGGCGGCGAACTCACATAGTGGGTTAAAGAATGATCGACGGTTTTTAGGATGTGCTCGATGCTTAGCTGGGTCTGCTGGAGCGTGTCGAGTTTTTCCTCCGAAACGTTGGAGATGGCCGTTTTCTGAGAGTGCTCGTACGAAAACAAACCGACCAAAATGACGGGAATGGTGCTGAGTAAACAAAAAAACGTGATGAGTTTGTAATAAAACTTGTATTGGCTTCTTTTCATAAAACCCCCCATTTCATAACACCTTAATACAATTAATCCAAAGATTGATAGATACTGTCAATAATCATTTTCTAATATCGGTGTCTTTTTTTCAGATAGAGGCGCGAAATTCTTGATGACAAAGGGCTCAGGCAGAATGTGATCATATGATTGTAGACGGACTTTTGTACGCTGCGCTACAGTGAAAACAAGAACCCGTGAAAGGAGGCTTTGAAAAAGATGAAAACAGCAGAAGCGCAAGCGCCGGCTGTAGACGCAGTCATTTTAAAAAAAGAAAAAAGAAAGCGCTTACTAAATAAGCTGCTGCAGCAAAAGTTTTTGTACTTTATGATTTTGCCGGGATGTATTTATTTTTTGCTATTTAAATACGTTCCAATGTGGGGAATCGTGATTGCGTTTCAGGATTATCAGCCGTTTCTCGGTATTTGGGGCAGCGAGTGGGTCGGGCTGAAGCATTTTATCAGGCTGTTTACAGAGCCTACATTTTTTGTCCTGTTAAAAAATACGCTCGTGCTCTTTGCCTTGAATCTGGTCATTTTTTTTCCGGTGCCGATTTTATTAGCGCTTCTTCTAAACGAAGTGCGGATCGCACTCTTTAAAAAATTCGTTCAGACGCTGATTTATATTCCGCACTTTATGTCCTGGGTCATTGTTGTATCGCTGTCATTTGTGCTTTTGACAGTAGACGGGGGCCTGATTAATGAACTGATTACGTTTTTTGGCGGTGAAAAAATCAATTTTCTGCTGAATGAAGAATGGTTCCGTCCGCTGTATATTCTGCAAGTCATCTGGAGAGAAGCGGGCTGGTCAACGATCATCTACCTGGCCGCAATGACGGCGGTTGATCCTCAGCTTTATGAAGCGGCGAAAATGGACGGAGCGGGACGGCTGCGGCAAATGTGGCATATTACGCTGCCGGCTATCAAAAGCGTCATCGTCGTTTTGCTGATTTTAAAAATCGGGGACACGCTGGAACTTGGCTTTGAGCATGTATATTTGCTGTTAAACGCCACAAACAGGGAAGTCGCGGAAATTTTTGATACGTACGTTTATACTGCAGGGCTGAAACAGGGCCAATTCAGCTACAGTACAGCGGTCGGCGTATTTAAAGCGGCGGTCGGGCTGATTTTGGTCATGCTTGCGAATCGTTTGGCGAAGAAATTTGGCGAGGAAGGAATCTATTAAGAAAGGGATGGTATCAATGGATCAATCAATCGCTGTAAAGTCGCCTCTTACGTATGCGGAGGCATTGGCAGAAACGATTATGAACACGTATACAGTTGAAGAGCTGCCGCCTGCAAACCGCTGGCACTATCATCAGGGCGTTTTCTTATGCGGGGTTTTGCGTCTTTGGGAAGCAACCGGACAGGAACGGTACTTTGATTATGCGAAAGCTTATGCGGATCTCCTAATTGATGATTATGGAAATCTATTATTTAAAAGAGACGAACTCGACGCGATTCAGGCGGGCCTTATTCTTTTTCCTTTATACGACAAGACGAAGGATGAACGCTATGTAAAAGCGGCAAAAAGGCTGCGGGGCTTATACGGAACGCTGAATCGAACGTCAGAGCAGGGGTTCTGGCATAAGGACGGCTATCCATATCAAATGTGGCTTGACGGTTTATATATGGGCGGGCCGTTTGCACTGAAATATGCCAATTTGAAGCACGAGCCGGAGCTGTTTGACATGGTTGTGCTTCAGGAAGGCCTGATGAGAAAGCATACGAAGGATCCAAAGACCGGGCTCTTCTATCATGCGTGGGATGAAGCGAAAAAAATGCCTTGGGCCAGTCAAGAGACAGGCTGCTCTCCGGAGTTTTGGGCGCGTTCAATCGGCTGGTACGTCATGTCACTCGCAGACATGATTGAAGAGCTGCCTGAGAAGCACCCAACCCGTCATGTCTGGAAAAAAACACTGCAGGACATGCTCGAAAGCATCTGCCGCTGCCAAGACAAGGAAACAGGATTATGGTATCAGATCGTTGACAAGGGCGGCAGATCTGACAACTGGCTGGAAAGCTCGGGATCGTGCCTGTATATGTATGCCATCGCTAAAGGAATTAATAAGGGATATCTCGACAGATCCTATAAAACGTCTTTGTTAAAAGCGTATCAAGGGCTGATTCAGCATAAAACTGAAACAACAAAAGACGGTGCGTTTCTCGTCAAAGATATATGTGTCGGAACGTCGGCAGGATTTTATGATTATTATGTCAGCCGCGAACGGAGCACAAACGACCTTCACGGGGCGGGAGCGTTTATTTTGGCGATGACAGAATTGGAAGCGCTTCTCGGGTCAGACGAAAAATGAAAAGATCTCTATGTGCGGCTGTATGTGTGATCGTCTCGGTGCTGTTTTTGGCTTCGTGCTCAAGCAGACCGGACGGCATTCATGTCATCCTGTTTTCAGATATGCAGGCAGGCGTACAGAATAACATAAAAGAGGCCGCTGAAAAGAAGGCAGGCAGGGCAGAAATCTTTCCCGCTTTGCCGGAAAAGCTGCTGACTGAAATTACGGCTCGCGAGGGAGACGTCTTTATCGTGCCTGAAGACTTGTTTGCAGCATACGATGATCCGGGAAATTTTCAGCCGTTAGACGGATTGTCACTGAAACATTCATCGCCTTATACAGCCGTAAATCAAAAAACGGGAGAAAAAACAGTCTATGCCGTTCTGATTGAGAAAGGGGATAAACAGCTGAACGGCTATTCTTTTCGGCTGAATCGAAATATGGCAGCGTTTATCCCTGTATACTCCGAAAAAACAGAGGAAGCGCTGCAGCTGATTTCCCAATTAACAGAAGTCCGATAGGGGTGGGGACCATTGAAAAGCATCGTCATTTGCGGATTAAGCAGCAGAGCCCTCAGCATGTTTATCAAACCGCTGCTCAAACAGTTTACATCCACTTATCAAATTACGGGATTGCTGGATGCCGATCCGAAACGATTCGCCGTCTGCAAAGAGGCATTTCCGGAGCTTGCACAAGTACCGGAGTATAAAGAAGAAGATTTTGATAATATGATGAGCGTTTCGAAGCCAGACATTGTGATTGTGACGGGAAGGGATGACACCCATATCACCTATATATTGAGAAGCCTTCAGTGGGATACGGATGTCATAACGGAAAAACCGATGGTCACGACGGTGCAGGATGCAAAGCGGGTGCTTGAGGCAGAAGCGAAAAGCAAAGGGAAGGTTACTGTTGCGTTTAATTACCGCTACAGCCCGTATCATCGGAAAATCAAAGAAATGATTTTAGAAGGAAAAATAGGAAGGGTCACCTCTGTTGATTTGAATTGGTATATTGATACCTATCACGGCGCCAGCTATTTTAAACGCTGGAACCGATCCAGGCAATTTTCCGGCGGCCTTTCTGTCCATAAATCCACACATCATTTCGATCTGGTGAATTGGTGGCTCGGCCAAAACCCGGCGGAGGTATTTGCTTACGGCGAGTTGAATTACTACGGGCCGGACAGTGAGTGGAATCCGCTGCCGGAAGAAGATGGGCGTTTTTGCGGCACATGCCGGGTCAAAGAGAAATGCCATTACTATGCGAGATGGCACCCCCGTGCCTCTAAAGCTTCTGTAAAGGATGATCATCTCAAGGCGGATGCAGACCAGTCAAGCTTATATACCGCATATCGCCCTGACGCGTGCATTTTTGACGAGGAGATCGACATTGAGGATACGTATGTGGCGGCTGTCAAATATGACGGCGGTGCGCTTTTAAGCTACTCGATCACATTTTCCGCTCCGTACGAAGGCTACCGCCTTACGATAAACGGCACAAAAGGACGCATTGAATCAAATGAATTCCATGAGCCTTCCAGAATTCCGTTTGCTTTTCCCGAGCAGACGATTGAGTATTATCCGCTTTTTGAATCGAAGCAGACCATTCAAGTCGTCAAAAACGAGGGAGGACACGGCGGAGGTGATCCGCTTTTGCTTGCTGATCTATTTATAGGCAAAGATCCGCTGCGCCAGTATGACATTTTGGCCGGAGCCGAAGCCGGAGCCTATTCTATCGCGGTCGGTGAGGGAATATGGCGCTCCGTTGTTGAAAAGAAACCAATTGATATTAAACAGCTTTTTCATATGCAAAATGTATAAAAGCGAAGAGGAGGGGCTTTCGTGGAACATGACGGATCAATGGCGCGGGTGCTGCGTTTTTGCGAGTGGATCATGAGGTTTGCGTATACCAATTTGCTTTGGCTGCTTTTTACGATCATCGGTCTCGGAGTGCTCGGTGTCATGCCCGCGACTGCCGCTTTATTCGCTGTTATGCGAAAATGGATTCAGGGTCAGGATCACGTTCCGGTGCTGCCGACATTTTGGCGGGAATACAAAGCTGAATTTCTCCGTTCCAATCTGATCGGTGCTGTACTGGTGTTAATCGGTTTGATCATTTATATCGATTTGGCCTTTATTTACCCAAGCCACTTTTTATTGCATATCCTGCGCTTTGCTATTATGATATTTGGCTTTCTGTTTGTATCAATGCTTTTTTATGTGTTTCCGCTGCTCGTCCACTTTGATTGGAAAAAGCGCCTGTATTTTAAGTTTTCCCTCTTGCTGAGTGTGGCGTACTTACAATATACCCTCGTCATGCTTGCGCTGACGGTCGCGCTCTTTTTCCTGCTGGCTTATCTGCCGGGAATTGTCCCTTTTTTCAGCGTCAGTCTCATCAGCTACTGCCACATGAGGATCGCTTTTGCCGTCTTGGTGAAGCTGGAGCAGCAGGACCATGAACCGGCAAAGAAGCATCCTAAACCAGAAGCTTTTTATCCGGAGACGAGGTAAACATTTCTCTATCATATATTGATTCCAAACGGAATAGATTGATAGAGAAAGGAGAGCGGATAAATGCTGAAGGTAGCAGTGTTTGATGAAGAGCATGAAAAAGATTTGCAAACGGAGATCAATTCATTTTTAAAAGGAATATCGGAAGAGCAGCTGGTTGATATCAAATATACGGTTTCAGCGGCATGTGACCCTGAAGGCGAGCAGCTCTACTGTTTTTCCGCACTCATTCTATATCGAAAATAAAAAAAAGATCTTCCCGCGGACTGCGGAAAGATCTTTTTTATGGTTAAGCCTTTTTCACTCTTGGGCTTCTCGGTTTCTGGAATTTCTCTGCTGCTCTGATTTCTCTTCGTTCTCTTGCCAATGCTTTATAAAGAGCAGCAATCATGAGCAGGATAACAATTGAAAACGGCAGTGCCGCCAGAATCGCTGTGTTTTGCAAAGCGGCAAGTCCGCCGGAATACAAGAGCGCAGCTGCCATAGCAGACTGAATGATACCCCAGCTGAATTTGACTGAATTAGCCGGGTTTAATGAACCGTATGTCGTCTGCATACCAAGGACAAATGTCGCTGAATCAGCTGATGTGATAAAGAACACGGCGATCAGGATCAATGCCAGGATAGACGTGATCATCGTCAGCGGATAGTGATCAAGTGTTCCGAACAGCATCGTTTCGGAAGACTGCTTTGCCACATTAAAGATACCTTTTTGCTGAAGGTCCATTGCGGAAACACCGAAAATGGAGAACCATAGGAAAGCCAAAATACATGGTGCCACCAGGACGCCGATCAAAAATTCACGGATTGTCCGGCCTCGGGATACACGGGCGATGAAAATGCCGACAAATGGAGACCAGGAAATCCACCATGCCCAATAGAAAATCGTCCAGCCGTTGATCCATTCACGTTTGCCTGGATCGTTCGGCGCCAGTCTGAAGCTCATTTGAACAATGTTTTGAATATACTGCCCAATTGAATCTGTAAGTGAGTTCATGATCAAAACGGTAGGTCCGACAACCAGCATAAACAGCATCAGCAATCCGGCTAGCACCATATTGGTGTTGCTTAAATACTTAATGCCTTTTCCGAGTCCGCTCCAAGCCGATAGTAAAAAGAGCACTGTTACAATGATAATCAAAATCAATTGAACGATAAAATGATTCGGAATTCCGAATAGGTAATTCAATCCGCCGTTAATTTGAGTTGCGCCGATCCCCAGACTCGTTGCAACGCCGACAACTGTTGCAAAAACAGCAATACAGTCAATCAGTTTACCGATCGGGCCGTTTACTTTATCGCCGAGAATCGGAGTCAGTGTGCTGCTGATTAATCCAGGCGCGTCTTTGCGGAATTGAAAATATGCGATACATAATGCCACGACGGCATAAATGGCCCAAGCGTGCAGTCCCCAGTGGAAAAACGTGTACCGGAGCGCATCTCTGAAGGCTTGGGGGGTTTCTGTTTCACCTGATGGAGAGCTAATTGCGTAATGGCTGATCGGTTCAGCCGCACCATAGAATACTAAGCCGATTCCCATGCCTGCACTGAACAGCATGGCAAACCAAGATAATAACCCGAATTCCGGTTTTTCATCCGGTTTCCCCAGTTTGATTTTTCCGATCGGGCTGACAATTAAAAAGAGACAGAACCCGACAAACAAAGAGACAACTAATAGATAATACCAACCAAATGAATCTGTTATAAACGATTGTGCCGATTGAGACACGTTTTGCAGGCTGTCAGGAGAAATAACGCCCCACAAAACGGCTGCGGCTGTGATGACAATCACAATCCAAAATACACTAGATATATTCTTCAAACATTCTCACCCTCTGATTTTTTTGTGTACGCCTATATCTTCCTCGCAGGCTTAGTATGGTCGTACGATGGCAGATCATTCCTTCCTGTAAATTACCCCGCAATCAGGTGAAACAAAACAAATCTCACCCTAACATTTTTGCGGGAATTTTTCAAATGCCCGGCATGCTGTAAGAATTTGAAAAGTCTAATGTTTACATACGGGAAAAGCGTCCGGCATTCAGTCCGGCGAGTCTGCCTGTGACGAGCGCAGATGTGATATTGTATCCGCCTGTATAACCGTGAATATCTAAGATTTCTCCGCAAAAATACAGGCCGTCCATTTTTTTAGACGCCATCTTTTTCGGGTCAATCTCCTTTACCGATACACCGCCTCCTGTGACAAATGCTTTGTCTAGAGACAGCGTGCCGTTTGCGAGAACGGTAAATTGCTTGCAGTCTTTGACAAATTGTCTGAAAGGCTCCTTCGGCAGCTCAGAAAATGATATGTTCGGTGAAATGCCGTTTTTTTCGAGCAGGAAAAGAAGGTAGCGTTCCTGCATCCAAGGCTTCAGCACATTTTTTAACGCTTTTTTCGGCGCGTCTTTCAGCTCCTTGTGCATCTTTTGGAATAGCGTTTCTTCCTTGATATCCGGAAACAAATCAATTCTGACGGGCACTTCCGGCTGTTTTTTCAGCTCTTTCACGATAAACTGGCTGCACCTGAGTATGGCGGGGCCTGAGAGGCCGAAATGAGTAAACAGCATGTCCATCTTATGTGTGATAATGGCTTTGCCTTTTTTGTTTAATACACTGACGGCGACATCTCTGAGCGATAAACCCTGCAGTGTTTTTTTCTTAATAAACGGCTCGGCAGATGTGACGGGCACCTCTGTCGGGAACAGCTCTGTTATGGTGTGGCCTGCGGCTTCGGCCCATTCATAGCCATCACCCGTGCTGCCGGTATGGGGAACGCTTTTTCCGCCAACCGCGATAATGACTGCCTGACTATGAATCATTTCGCCATTATTCGTCACAATGCCTGCCGTATGACCATCTTCGTATGTAACAGATTTGATTTTTTCGTTCGTTCTGATCGTCACACGCAGCTGTTTCAGCCTGTTTAACAGCGCGTCGACAACACTTTGCGCTTTGTCTGTCACCGGAAACATCCGGCCGTGATCCTCTTCCTTCAATTTGATCCCGAGATTTTCAAAAAACTTGATAATATCTTCGTTATTAAATTCAGAAAACGCACTGTATAAAAAACGGCCGTTGCCGGGGATGTGCTTAATAATTTCTTCGACAGGAAGGCGGTTTGTCACATTGCAGCGGCCGCCTCCGGATATGGCAAGTTTACGGCCTAACTTAGTTCCTTTATCTATTAACAAAACATCAGCACCCTGTTCTCCGGCTGCAATGGCAGCCATCAGACCTGAAGGGCCTCCGCCGATTACAATTACGTCATACTGCTTCATTTTTATCATCAACTTTCTTTTTACATTTCGTGTGCGGAACGCTGTCCGCAGTACTATTATAGCGAAAGACAGGTTCTGCTTAAACGTATTTTGCCGCAAACTTGCATTGTTCCTGAGATTGCTTTTGTATTTATTACCGTCTATATGCCCAGTTGTGTTAAAATAGAAAAGTTGAATCTTCGTAGAAAATGGTGATGAAGAAACATGTCAAGCAAACTGTTAAGAGGCACGTTTGTGTTAACGCTCGGTACATATATTTCACGGATACTGGGAATGGTTTATTTAATTCCTTTCAGCATCATGGTCGGAGCGACAGGCGGTGCGTTATTTCAATACGGATACAATCAATATACTTTATTTTTGAACATTGCCACAATGGGCTTTCCGGCCGCCGTTTCTAAATTTGTTTCCAAATATAATTCCAAAGGGGATTATGAAACAAGCAGAAAAATGCTGAAGGCGGGCATGTCGGTTATGCTTGTAACGGGAATGATTGCCTTTTTCATACTATATTTATCTGCTCCGTTTTTTGCGGAAATATCGCTTGGGGGCAAAGATAATAACGGTTTGACGATTGATCATGTCGTATATGTCATCCGCATGGTCAGCTTAGCGCTTTTAGTCGTGCCGATTATGAGTCTTGTGCGCGGATTTTTCCAAGGTCATCAAATGATGGGGCCTACGGCTGTCTCTCAAGTTGTTGAGCAGATTGTCCGCATCATCTTTTTATTGAGTGCGACCTTCTTGATTTTGAAAGTCTTAAACGGCGGCCTTGTGATCGCTGTCGGTTATGCAACCTTTGCAGCGCTGATCGGTGCCTTCGGCGGGCTGATCGTATTGTATATTTATTGGAACAAACGAAAAGGCAATCTGCTGGCGATGATGCCTAATACGGGGCCGACAGCAGATTTAAGCTACAAGAAAATGTTTTTCGAGCTCTTCAGCTATGCCGCTCCCTACGTGTTTGTCGGACTAGCCATCCCTTTGTATAACTATATTGATACAAATACGTTTAACAAAGCCATGATTGAAGCGGGGCATCAAGCTATCAGTCAGGATATGATGGCCATTCTGACACTTTACGTGCAGAAGCTCGTAATGATCCCGGTTTCTCTTGCGACGGCATTCGGGCTGACCTTAATTCCGACGATCACAGAATCGTTTACAAGCAGAAACTACAAGCTGTTAAATCAGCAGATCAACCAGTCGATGCAGACGATCCTGTTTTTAATTATTCCGGCTGTTGTCGGTATATCGGTATTAGCAGGCCCTGTGTATACGTTCTTTTACGGATCAGAGAGCCTTCATCCTGAATTGGGGAAAGACATCCTGTTTTGGTATTCGCCAGTTGCGATCTTGTTCTCTTTGTTTACTGTCAACGCCGCCATATTGCAGGGCATCAATAAGCAAAAATTTGCGGTTGCCAGTCTTGTGATCGGTGTCGTGATCAAACTTGTGCTGAATGTCCCGCTGATTAAGCTGATGCAGGCTGACGGCGCTATTTTAGCTACGGCACTCGGGTATACTGCTTCACTTATATACGGATTTATCATGATCAAACGGCATGCCGGCTATTCGTATAAAATATTAGTGAAACGGGGCGTTCTGATGCTGCTCTTGTCAGCAGTGATGGCGATAGCCGTTAAAATCGTCCAGTGGGTGTTAAGCTTTTTCATCTCCTACGAGGATGGCCAGCTGCATGCTGCGATCGTCGTGCTGATTGCTGCTGTGGTCGGCGGAGCTGTCTACCTGTATTGCGCTTATCGTTTAGGGTTTTTACAGAAAATATTCGGCCGCCGTTTACCGGGGTTCTTAAAGAAAGGCAGACATGCCGCTGATTAACAGAATATGTTGAAACAGAGGGCTCGCTTGATGCGGGCTTTCTTTTATAGGAAGGAGAGATTGGCATGAGACTTGATAAGCTGCTTGCCAACAGCGGGTATGGTTCGAGAAAAGAGGTCAAATCGATTGTGAAAGCGGGAGCCGTCATGGTCGACGGAAAGCCGGCAAAAGATGTCAAGGCGCACGTGGACCCTGATGCGCAGGAGGTGACCGTTTATGGCGAGCCGATTGATTACCGCGAGTTTATTTATATCATGATGAATAAGCCGCAGGGCGTGCTGTCAGCGACTGAGGACAGCCGGCAAAAGACAGTGGTCGATTTGCTGACGCCGGATGAACTTAGATTCGAGCCGTTTCCTGCCGGCCGACTTGATAAGGATACAGAAGGATTTCTGCTGCTGACAAATGACGGTCAGCTCGCTCACCGGCTGCTATCGCCGAAAAAGCATGTTCCGAAAACGTATGAGGTCCACTTAAAGTCGCAAATTTCGCCAGAAGACATCACCAGCTTAGAGACTGGGGTATTTATTGAAGGCGGCTACAAAACAAAGCCGGCACAAGCAGAAATAAAGGCAAACGATAAAGGGCATACCGTGATATACCTGACGATAACAGAAGGAAAATATCATCAAGTCAAACAGATGGCAAATGCTGTCGGCAATGAAGTCATTTATCTGAAGCGGCTCTCAATGGGACGCGTATCCTTGGATCCTGCTCTGGAGCCGGGAGAATACCGTGAGCTTACAGAAGAAGAACTTGAAAGGCTGAACGAGCCGCAAGTATGAAAAAACCCCGCATTACACATGCGGGATTTTTTATTATATATAAGCACACAAAAACAAGGCTAAGAACGTTCCTCGCCCTGTATCTATCAGGCCGCTCACAGGGCGGCCCTATGTAATTTTTAATGTTATGAGGTAATCTTTACTTTTTTTCTCGTTGTCTCCCATTTGCCACGGCTTGGACTATGAACAAGATCATTATATGCTAACACATTTAAGTCTCTTTGAATCGTTCTAGGTGTAATGCCGAATTCGTCAACCAGTTCCTGTGTTGTCACAAGGCCTTTCTCTTGAATAAACATGTAAACTGATTTGATTCGAGTTAGCATACGGTTTGTTGAAGGTTTCAAAAAACCACTCCCTATCATAAGATCGGATGGACTTGACTAACCACAACTCACGACTATCAACTGCGTACGAAATAGCAACTAAGGCAGACATCTGTAATATTTAAATAATTCGCCTTCATTATACACGATTTCGCCGCGGTGAATCTAGGAATAAGTATTATAAATTTTTTCCAATTTGAGTTTGGCCGCCATCCTTGTTGGATTACTATGTATTTCAGCACAATATTATTATGGATAAAGAAACTTTTTTTATTCTGTTTCGTATGTGATTAAGGGGGTGAGTGAGATTGAGAATGTTGTTGGAAGCATCGATAGAGCAAGCAGGGTATACAAGCCGAAAAAAAGTGCTCACCGATGTTTTATTGGAAGTCAGAGAAGGGGAGCTTGTCGGGTTGATTGGAGCGAACGGCGCTGGAAAAAGTACAGCCATCAAGGCGATACTTGGCCTCTCGCAAGACTTTAAAGGGACTATCGCTTGGAATGATTGCTCGTTTGCTTATATTCCGGAGCACCCGTCCTTTTATGAGGAATTAACGCTGTGGGAGCATCTTGATCTGATCAGCACTTTGCACGGCATTGGTCAGAGTGAATTCGAATATCGGGCTCAAAGTCTTCTTGAAACATTTTCGCTTGATCATGTCATGCATGAGCTGCCGGTGACGTTTTCGAAAGGCATGCAGCAAAAGCTGATGCTGATTCAGGCTTTTCTTTCTAAGCCTGATATGTATGTGATTGATGAACCGTTTATCGGCCTTGACCCGATATCGACAAAACGCTTTGTGGACATGCTGAAGGCTGAGAAAGATAGAGGAGCCGGCATTCTCATGTGCACACACGTACTTGATACCGCGGAAAAAATCTGCGACCGGTTTTACATGATTGATAAAGGTTCTTTGTTTCTTCAGGGAACGTTAAAAGATATTCAAGAGCAAACAGGGTTAGACGGGCAGTCATTGCTTGACTGTTTTTATACGGCGATTCAAGGAGAAAAGGCATGAACGGGCGGTCTCTCTTTTTTCGAAGGTGGCTGGATTTTTACCGATATCAGTTTAAGGTGCTGCATGCTGTCATTGATTGGACGGTTGCGCTCTACATTGTCCTGCCGGCGCTTGCTTTTATGATTTATCAGTATGTGGAGTGGACAAACGGAAGCGGCCTTCTTTACGAGTGGTCTGAGAGGGTCGAATGGAGATGGTTATACGCTGTCGGTATACTGATTGTTTGCACAGGCTCCATACATACTTTTTTACTGGAAGCGGACCAGGTGTTTTTGCTGCAAAAGAAAGCGATCATTCGCCAGATGAAACAATACGCATTGGTGTATTCTATATTGTTCACGTTCGCCAAATGGCTGTTGCTCTTTTTTCTTTTTCTTCCCTTTATCATTGATTCTGTTCGCGTCACTATTCCAGAAAGCGCTGCTCTATTGATCTATGCATTCGGTCTTCATACGCTCTTTTTATCCTTGAAGCAGGACAGGGTCAGAAAACCAAGATCTATTTGGAGACAGATTGCGGACTTTTTTCTCAAGGCTGTGCTTTTGGCGTGTTCTTTTCTCTTGATTACCTTTATCGAGTGGCACTTGCTCTCGCTTGCCGGTGTTTTGTTTTTTATTTTTGCTTTCATACGCAGTTTGAAAAAGACGGCTTCATTTTCGGCTTTTGAGGCAGAGGTGCTTGAGGAGAAAAAAATCAGGCTCACTCTTGCAGGTCTTGTAATGATGATGAGCCAAGATGTGAGAATGCCGAGAGTAAAGGACAGGATGAGGAGAAAACCGCTATTATTCCGGAATTCTAAAAGGATATTTAAGAAACGGACAATGTATACAATTTATAAAGAATTGTTTTTTAAAGTCATGCTGAGGAATGGGGAGTATGCGAGGCATCTGTATATGCTTTTGTCGGCTTTTACGGTTTTAACAGTCGTTTCCCCGGTCTTTCTTAAGGTGATTGCGCTGCTGGTTTATACAGGGGTTTGCCGTTATGTGCTTTCGCTTATTTTTGACAAAGTGATGGATGCGCCGATCTTAATTGGGGCTGATAAGGAAAGTGATGAATATTACCGGGCCAGAAAAAGCTGTGTGAACACGCTGCACTATGCTTGTGTTGCCTGCTGCTTTTTGGCGGCCGCTATCTCTTTTTTGGTGAAATAAAACCCAAACGGATGCCGTTTGGGTTTTCTGTATGTTATAGAATAAATAGCTGGATGAAAAACAGAACGGCAAATACGAGGACGAGCGGATGAATGTCTCTCCATTTTCCCCGTGCTGCTTTCACAATCGGATACGAAATAAAGCCAAGCGCAATTCCTGTGGAAATGCTTGATGTAAGAGGCATGGTCAGAACAACGAGAAATGCCGGAAATGCCTCGTCCATCTCCTTCCAGTTAATATTCGACACCGAGCCCATCATCAGGCTGCCGACAATAATCAAAGCCGGTGAGGTGATGGCGGATATGCCGGATAAGGCGCTGACAAGCGGACTGAAAAACATCGAAGCTGCAAACAATACCGCGACAGTTAAAGACGTAAGACCTGTTCTTCCCCCGGCTGCGACGCCAGCTGAAGACTCGACAAACGCGGTTGTCGGACTTGTTCCGAATACAGCACCAACTGTGGTCGCTGTTGAATCAGCAAGCAGCGCTTTTCGCACGTTCGGGAGCTTGTTGTTTTTCATCAATCCGGCTTGCTCGGCCACACCGATCATCGTACCGGTCGTATCAAAAATCGTTACCAGCAGAAATGAAAAGACGACAGCGTACAGGCCGTGATGGATCACATCGCCAAAAGCGGCGAACGGATTTGAAATAATCAATCCCTCAGGCAAATGGGGAAAAGACATAAAGCCTTTAGGGAAATGCAGCTGGCCGGTAAAAAACGCGATCAAAGCGGTGGCTGCCATTCCGATAAATAACGCTCCGTTTACATTCAGCACCATCAGGATCACACTGATCAATAAGCCGATCAGCGTTAAAATAACCGCTGGCGAATGAAGGTTGCCGAGTGTGACCAGATTTGATTGATCAGCCGTAATCATTTCCGCCTGCCGTAAACCGATAAACGCAATAAAAAGCCCGATCCCTGTGGTGATCCCGTATTTTAAATTGTTTGGAATCGCTTCTATCAGTTGTTTTCTTAAAGGCGTTAACGATAGAATAATGAAGAGAACCCCTGCTGTGAATACTGCGCTGAAAGCTGTTGCGTACGTGATGCCGCCGCCGCTTGCGCCTACAACGTGATAGGCTAAGTAAGCGTTTAAGCCCATGCCGGGCGCAATGGCAATCGGATAATTTGCAGCCAGGGCCATCCACAGTGTTCCGACAATGGAGGCGATAATCGTTGCGGTAAAGACCTGGTCAAAAGGAACTCCGGCATTAGCTAAAATGACCGGATTCACCACTACAATATAGACCATTGTAAAAAAGGTCGTCAATCCAGCTATGATTTCTTGTTTAATCGATGTTTGCTGCTCTTTTAGATGAAACATAGTAACCTCCAATTACGAACGTTTTAACAAAACACCATTAATATTATTCGTTTTATTTAGTTTTTGCAAGTGATTTATTGCAGAAAGGGGATCATTATGAACTGGGAAGTCGAAGTGATCAGAAAAAAAGATGATTTGATTCGCGATACGCAGGAATTCTTGAGAATCAACAGTGTAATGGACGAAACCACAGCCGGGCCCGGCAAACCATTCGGAGAAGGGGTAAATGCCAGCTTGACCTCTTTGCTTGAGCTTGGAGAAAAAGAAGGATTTTCCGTAAAAAATCTTGACGGATTCGCCGGTCATATCGAATGGGGCGAGGGTGAAGACATTGTCGGCGTTCTTTGCCATGTTGATGTTGTACCGCCCGGAGACGGCTGGACAAGTGATCCGTTTTCAGCGGACATCCGAAACGGGCGGATTTATGCAAGGGGCGCCATTGACGACAAAGGCCCGACGATGGCGGCGTTCTACGCGCTGAAAATCGTCAAAGACATGAATCTGCCGCTTTCTAAGCGCGTCAGAATCATTATAGGAACAGATGAAGAAAGTGATTGGAGATGTGTGGAGCATTATTTCAAGCACGAAGAAATGCCGACTCTCGGTTTTGCGCCAGATGCTGATTTCCCGATTATTAACGCGGAAAAAGGGATTATTGATGCTTCACTGCTCATCTCGCACCGCGCAAACGAAGCCGCTTCAGAGACAGTTCTTGCCTCGTTTACATCAGGTCTCCGTTTAAACATGGTGCCAGACGCTGCGGAAGCTGTTCTCGAAGGATCAAATATAGAAGAGGTTCTTGCCTCATTTAAAGACATGCTCCGCGCGACAGATCAAAAAGGTGAAGCTGAGATTGAGAATGGGCAGCTGATCTTGCGCATGCACGGACTTTCCTGCCATGCGATGGAACCGAACAATGGAGTGAATGCCGGCATCAAACTGGCAGAATTTTTGTGCCAGACTGAGCTGGATGCAGCAGGACAGCGTTTTGTTCAAGTCGTGACAGACAAATTTTCAGATGATACGAGAGGAAAGAAACTGAATATTGACTGTGAGGATGACATTAGCGGAGAGCTGACATTAAATGTCGGAACACTGCGCTATACAGAAGGGCAAGGAGGCGAGCTCGGAATCAATATCCGCTATCCGGTAACGGCGGAAAGCAAAATGATTCGCGATGCGTTTGAAAGCGCCGCTGAATTTGAGCTTGGAGAATGTAAAGACAGCAAGCCGCATCATGTATCAGCAGACCATCCGCTAGTCAAAACACTGCAAAAGGTATATGAAGGCCAATTGGGCAAAAAAGCTGATTTAATTTCAATCGGCGGGGGAACGTACGCAAGATCTTTGAAAGCGGGCGTCGCATTCGGACCTCTGTTCCCCGGACGTCCCGACAGTGCGCACCAAAAGGACGAATATATTGAAATTGATGATCTCCTCAGAGCGACTGCTTTATATGCGCAGGCCATCTACGAACTTGCAAAATAAAAGGACCGGCTTCTTCTGAAGCCAGTCCTTTTTTTACACAAATGACCATAAATCAGTTGATAAATAGCGTTCTCCGGTATCAGCTGTCATACAGACAACGACTTGATCAGGAGAGAGACGTTTGGCTGCTTCAATCGCCGCGAAGCAGGCAGCGCCTGAAGAAGGCCCGACGAGAATTCCTTCCTCCGCAGCAAGGCGTCTGGTTGTCGTATAAGCATCCTCATCAGTGATTTTGATAATTTCATCATATACATCTTGATTTAAAACTGGAGGAATGAAACCTGGGCTTGTTCCAACCAGCTTATGCGCACCCGGTTTTCCGCCTGATAATACCGGAGACCCCGCAGGCTCGACAACATGAACCAAAATATCCGGGAAAAGTTCTTTTAGCGCTTCACCGGTTCCTGTAATGGTCCCGCCAGTACCGGAAGAAGCTACAAAAGCGCCTAGCGGTTTTCCGATTTCTTTTATTGCCCGGGCAATTTCAAGAGCAGTTGTTTTTCGATGCGCGTCAGGATTTGCGGTATTATCAAACTGCATCGGAATGAAGCTGTTCGGAATTTGTTCGGCGAGCTCTTTTGCTTTTTTAATGCTGCCCGGCATTCTTTCCGATCCGGGAGTTAACACAACCTCTGCACCATAGGCTTTGAGGAGGTTGATCCGCTCCTTCGTCATTGTATCCGGCATGACTAAAATCGCTTTATAGCCGCGGGCCGCCGCATTCATAGCGAGTCCGATTCCGGTATTTCCGCTGGTCGGCTCAATGATAACTGAGCCAGGCTTGAGTAAGCCGTTTTGTTCTGCTTCTATGATCATATTGTAAGCGGCTCTGTCTTTCACACTGCCGCTTGGATTGAAAAATTCAAGTTTTAAATAGACTTGTGCTGCGTTTTCCGGCTGAAGCCGATTCAATCTCACAAGCGGTGTATCTCCTATAAGATCAGAAGTGTTTTCAACGATTTTCAACATTGTCATTCCTTTCTGAATAAAACAAGTGTCATATAATATCCTAACATAATAAACGTTTGCGCGAGAGTGTTTTCATATGCGGTTCCTCTATTCGCGCAGCGTCTTTATTGATAAAATAATAGCAGTTAAAGAAGGGAGTGTCAGACGGATGTCAGATATCCGGCCTCATTATTTCATCGGCGTGCCCATTCCGCCGGAAATTGCAAATCCGATTTACCAGGCTGCGAAAAGCGAGCCGGCGCTCACGTTTCAAAAATGGGTGCACCCGCTTGACTACCATATCACGTTAATTTTTCTCGGTGCGGCGGATGAAGCGCAAATCAAGCAGCTTGAAGGCTCGCTTGCCGAGATAGCTGTAGATGCCAATCCGTTTACAATTGAGTTTGACAAAATAGATGTGTTCGGAGACCGCAGGCAGCCGCGCGTGTTACATGTGGAGCCGAAGAAGAATACGGCGCTCGAAACACTGCGGGAGCATACAAAACAAGCTGTTCTTCAAGCAGGCTTTAAAGTGGAAAAGAGAGCGTATCATCCCCATATGACGCTGGCAAGAAAATGGACAGGCCAAAAGGGATTTCCGGCGCATGTCCCGTTTAAAAGCGGTGAGGTTTCAACGGCTATTGAACGATTTTCACTTTTTCAGACACACTTAAATCAATCACCAAAATATGAGGAAAAATACAAATTTCATTTAACTTAATTCATGCGGAGTGGAGAAACAAAATGGCACAAATCATCAAAATACATGATTATATATCGAGATATGAACTTGATCCGTACCATTATATGAATCAGTTTATACGGCTGAAAAAAGAGCGCTGGCTTTCACTATTAGAAGCAGCGGAGCGCCAGCATGAAGAAAGACAAGACAGTGCTGAACAGCCGGAACCGGTGCAGAAACGGAAAAAATTTTCATTGAAAAGAAGAAAAGAAGAGATAGAAGCCGATATACAAGAAGAGAGACACCAATGGTTTGAGGAAGAAGACGATCTGAACGTAAGGCTGCCGAAGAGCAGGATGGCGCTTGCTTCCTTTTATAAAAGACATTTATATGAATTTCAGCTCAAATGGGCAAGCTCTACTCTTTCCGAGATGTCAAATCTGTCAAACCAGGTGAAGCAGGACCGCATTTTGCGTTTTCTGGCCCAGCAGCTTCCTGATTCTTATTTTATTATGTATAAGCCTGTGCTCAAAATTCAGCAGGCGGCAGTAGAGTTAAGCATAGTGATCATTTCACCTCTTGACATTTTTTGCGTTTCTTTTATAGAGGCAGAGGAAGACAGTGTGTACATAGGATCTAAACATCGTTTTTGGGAGAAGAAAACAGGCTCTCAGACTGAATCGGTGTTAAACCCGGCGTTGAGTCTGTTTCGGACGGGATCTGTTGTGTCGAAGATCGTAAAGGAAAAAGGCGCTGATATTCCAGTCTCGAAATTACTCCTGAGCAGAACGTCATACATCGATTACCCCGAGCCGCCGTACGGTCTGGAATTAGTGGACAAACGGGGCTTGGCGGAATGGATGGAGAGGCAGAAGAAAAACACTGCTCCGATAAAACATCATCAATTAAAGGCTGCAAAGGCTTTGTTGTCTTATTGCCTGTCAGACTCCTATCGCAGACAAGAGTGGCTGGAGTAAAGCAGAACGATTTGAGCGGTTTTCTCATAACATAAGCAGGTGAGAAAGATGAGCCAATGGTTTTTTATTATTAATCCGGCAGCAGGGCATCGAAAAGGCCTGCGTGTTTGGAAGTCGATACAAAAAGAATTACTGAAACGAAAGATTGAGCACCGCTCATTTTTAACTGAACATCCGGGACACGCCGAGGTTCTCGCCCGGCAGATTTCAACGATTCAGGAACATAAGCTGAAACGCCTGATCGTTATCGGAGGAGACGGAACGATGCACGAAGTCGTCAACGGGCTGAAAGATGTCGACGATATCGAACTGAGTTTTGTGCCGGCTGGCGCGTACAATGATTTTTCCAGAGGATTCTCCATTAAGAAAATAGATCTGATTCAGGAAATCAGAAAGCTGAAGCGTCCGTTAACGCGAACGTTTCATTTAGGAAGCATTAATTTGCTTCAAGATAAATCGCAGGTTCTTTATTTTTTAAATCATATCGGAATCGGCTTTGACGCATATGTCAATAAGAAGGCGATGGAATTTCCATTAAAACGGGCGGTCCAGTTTCTGCGCCTCCGCTTTGTTGTCTATCCGCTTTCCCATTTGTACGCGTCGGCTACCTTTAAGCCGTTTTCGTTGGCTTGTACAATTGAAGGAGAGACACAGGAATTTCATCATGTCTGGTTTGCGGTCGTCTCCAATCATCCGTTTTACGGAGGCGGCATGAAGGCGGCCCCGCTTGCGAATCCGCGCGAACAGGCATTTGATATCATCATTGTTGAGAATCTGCCGTTTTTGAAAAAGTATTGGTTTTTATGCTTGATGACATTTGGAAAACACACCAAAATGGACGGCGTGACGATGTTTAAAGCGAAAGACATTACGTTTTACACGAAGGGCAAAATTCCATTCCATGCTGACGGAGAAATCATGGGTACAACCCCATTCCGTCTGGCATCGAGTCCCTCACCCTTACGGATCAAAACATAAACGTTTTTGGAGGAGAGAGATTCTGATGGTCAGTATCCAACGCAGCTTTGAAGCGTATGCCGATGAAATGAATATTATTACGGTTCTGATTCCTGCTGATCAAAAAGATACCTTTACGCCGCCTTTTCAGCTTGAGACAGATACAGCGGAAATTCCTCTGACAGTCAGTCAGGAATGGCAAATAGAAGGGAAATGCAAGTATGTATGTGTAGCTGAACAGCCGGTGACTTTCGGAAAAACGCATCATGTCAAAGCATCCGGCGGCGGAAAAACGGATCTCCAAATCGGGGCGGTTGTCAGGACGGATGCGTTTGATGCTGCATTTTATTATGACGGAGAGCTCGGAGCTGTTTACACTTCGGATTATACTGAATTTAAGGTATGGGCGCCTGCTGCGACGTCAGCTGCCGTCAAACTGTCACATCCCGAGAAAAGCGGGCACACGCTTCAAATGACACGAATGGAAAATGGAGTATACGCTGTTACAGTGGCTGGAGATCTGCACGGTTATGAGTATGTGTACCGGATTTGCAACAATTTAGAATGGACAGAAACGGTTGATCCGTATGCAAAAGCTGTGACGGTCAACGGAGAGAAGGGTGTTGTGCTGCGCCCTGATCAAGCAAATTCGGCTCCTTCGCTTGCACCATTTTCAGATCCCGTTGATGCCATTATTTATGAGATGCACATCCGAGACTTCTCCATTCATGAAAACAGCGGTATGAAGAACAAGGGGAAATATGCGGCGCTTGCTGAAACGGACACCAAAACGAAAAATGGCAGTTCTACAGGACTTTCTTATTTAAAAGAGCTTGGCGTTACACATATAGAACTTTTGCCGTTAAACGATTATGCCGGAGTTGATGAAGAAAACCCACTTGCCGCCTACAATTGGGGCTATAATCCGCTTCATTTTTTCGCCCCGGAGGGAAGCTATGCCTCCAATCCTCACGACCCTCAGACAAGAAACACAGAAGTAAAACAAATGATTCACACCCTGCATCAGCATGGCCTGCGTGTCATTCTGGATGTTGTTTATAACCATGTATACCAAAGAGAGCACTCGCCCTTTGAAAAAACGGTGCCCGGTTATTTCTTCCGGCATGATCAATTCGGGATGCCTTCAAATGGCACCGGCGTAGGGAATGACATCGCCTCAGAAAGGCGGATGGCAAGGAAATTCATTACGGATTGCGTCATGTATTGGCTGAAGGAATACGATGTCGACGGCTTCCGCTTTGATCTGCTCGGCATTTTAGATATTGAAACGGTTCTTCATATGAAAGAAAAAGCATCTGAGGTAAAGTCCGGAATCCTTCTCTTTGGGGAAGGCTGGGATTTGGCAACACCGCTGCCGCCTGAACAGAAAGCGACATTGGCGAATGCATCGAAAATGCCGGGCGTCGGTTTTTTTAATGATTCGTTTCGTGACGCTGTTAAAGGGAATACCTTTCATATCGCGGCGGCGGGTTTTGCCCTTGGGAACGGCGAACAAACGGAAACAGTCATGCGCGGGATTGCCGGATCTTCAGGATGGAAAGAGACAGCCCCGCTTGTGTCTGCGCCGAGCCAGTCCATCAATTATGTCGAGTCGCATGACAACCACACATTTTGGGATAAAATGAGCCTCGCGCTTCCTCAAGAAAGTGAGAGCCGAAAAAGAAGCAGGCAAAAGCTGGCGTCTGCAATCATTCTGCTGGCCCAGGGAGTGCCGTTTATTCACAGCGGACAGGAATTTTTCCGGACGAAGCAGGGGGTGGAAAACAGCTATCAATCCAGTGACAGCATCAACCAGCTGGACTGGTCGCGGCGTGAAACATTCAAGCAGGATGTTGACTATGTCCGCAGGCTGATTTCGCTCAGAAAAGCGCATCCGGCATTCCGTCTTACGTCATCAGCCGATATTCAGCGCTGCCTTGAATGTCTGGCTCTCAAAGAGCACCTTATTGTATACCGGCTGTTTAACCTCGGCGCAATCGACGAATGGGAAGAAATCATTGTCATCCATCATGCCAGCCCTGATTCTGTTACATGGCAGCTGCCGAAAGATAAGGCTTACCGCCTTCTATGTGATACTGACGGGTTTCGTGCTGATCCTGGAGAAATCAAGAAAGCGGTTGCTGTAAACGGCATTGGAACGGTTATCTTATATTTAGCACGAGATCTTACGAGTTTTGCTTGACGAAGTTTGTGCTATAGCGCTAAAATTTAAAAGACGGCTATTGATTAGCATATGAGACTCTCAATAGCTGTCTTTTTTATTTTTCATACGATTCGTACGAAAAAGGCATTCGCTTTATAGACTGAAGACGAATAGGCCTTTATTCTAAAATATTTTAAGAAATGATGGGTTGAACATTGATATGAACTGGTTGGGACAATTACTAGGTAGCGATTGGGAGATCTTCCCCGCCGGAGGAGCTACAGGAGATGCATATTATGCGAAACATAACGGGTAGCAGCTTTTTTTAAAACGTAATAGCTCACCTTTTTTAGCTGTTTTATCCGCCGAAGGCATTGTTCCTAAGCTGGTTTGGACAAAACGGATGGAGAATGGGGACGTCATAACGGCCCAGCATTGGATGACCGGCAGAGAGCTGAAGCCGAAAGACATGAGCGGACGGTCCGTTGCTGAATTGCTTCGTAAAATACACACATCAAAAGCCTTGCTGGACATGCTGAAGAGACTTGGAAAGGAACCGCTGAATCCAGGGACTCTGCTGTCTCAGCTTAAACAGGCTGTATTTGCTGTGCAACAATCTTCGCCGCTGATTCAAGAAGGGATTAAGTATTTAGAAGATCATCTGCATGAGGTGCATTTCGGTGAGAAAGTCGTTTGCCATTGTGATGTCAATCATAATAACTGGTTATTGTCTGAAGACAACCAGCTGTATTTAATTGACTGGGACGGCGCCATGATCGCTGATCCGGCGATGGATTTGGGGCCATTGCTGTACCACTACGTCGAAAAGCCAGCTTGGGAGAGCTGGCTGGGCATGTACGGTATTGAGTTAACGGACGGCCTTCGGTTAAGAATGGCATGGTATGTGCTATCTGAAACAATCACTTTCATTGCCTGGCATAAATCCAAAGGAAACGATAAAGAATTCCATGATGCAATGGAAGAACTGCATATGCTGATGAAGCGGATTGTTCAATAATCAGGAATACGAATCCATTTCCTCTACCCATTGAGACAAGCTGCTCTGATGCTCTTGTATGTGTGAGTCGATGGATTTGGATGATATTCCTGATTGGCTGTATCGGTACACATCTTCCAGCACGTTTTTTAAGTGTGAATCGAGCTCGGTGTTTGCCATCAGCGATTTAATCACACGTTCAAGCTGTTCGTACTCTGCGACGGTTCCGCAGCAGTCCAATTGATGGTCAGTCAAAATGTCCTTCAATAGATCAACTTGATTCTCGTAATTTAAACCCATAAAACGGTACACATCCCTTCAGTATCTTACGGGTTAAATTGTTCAAAACAGGATGGTTTTATGCATGAGACACGAGTGTTCCGACAGACGGGAACCTCTTTTTTTATGTGAAGGCACACCTTTAAAAACAAGCTTGCGGGTCTTTTTAATTCATGGTATGTTGTTAGTCGAAATAATAGATAGAGGTGTCAATCATATGAGAATGCGCCACAAGCCTTGGGCAGATGACTTTTTGGCTGAAAACGCAGATATTGCCATCAGCAATCCTGCTGATTATAAAGGAAAATGGAATACAGTGTTTGGCAACAGCAATCCGATCCATATCGAGGTCGGTACAGGAAAAGGGCAATTTATTTCCGGGATGGCCAAACAAAATCCTGACATTAATTATATTGGTATTGAGTTATTTAAAAGCGTCATTGTGACAGCTGTCCAAAAAGTAAAAGATAGCGAAGTGCCGAATGTAAAGCTTTTGAATATAGACGCGGACACGCTGACAGACGTGTTTGAGCCGGGTGAAGTCAAACGGGTGTACTTGAACTTTTCTGATCCTTGGCCGAAAAACCGCCACGAAAAACGCCGTCTGACGTATTCCCATTTTCTTAAGAAATATGAAGAAGTAATGGGGAAAGACGGAGCAATTCATTTTAAAACAGACAACCGCGGCCTGTTTGAGTACTCGCTGAAAAGCTTCTCGGAATACGGTCTGCTGCTGACATATGTCAGTCTTGATCTGCATAACAGCGATATGGAAGATAACATCATGACAGAATATGAAGAAAAATTCTCAGCACTCGGCCAGCCGATCTATCGGGCTGAAGTTGAATGGAGAGCGTAAAACAGACTCTGACACAGGAGTCTGTTTTTTTATGCGCTGTTTGCTACGATGATGACAGGGGGGATGAAAATGGAAACGATGAAAATTGGAAACACGACGTTAACTTGGCTTGACGGAGGGGTGACTCACATGGACGGAGGAGCCATGTTCGGCGTTGTTCCAAAGCCGTTATGGTCAAAAAAATATCCAGTCAATGAAAAAAACCAGATTGAATTAAGGACAGATCCGATTCTTATTCAAAAGGACGGGCAAAACGTGATTGTCGATGCCGGTATCGGGTCCGGAAAGCTGACTGAGAAACAAAAAAGAAACTACGGTGTGACCCTAGAATCCAATGTGAAAACATCATTAGCAGCGCTCGGGTTAACAGTTGAAGATATCCACGTGATCGCCATGACACACCTTCATTTTGACCATGCGTGCGGATTGACGGAATACTCAGGAGATAAACTGGTGCCAGTTTTTCCAAATGCCGTTATTTATACTTCATCTGTGGAATGGAATGAAATGCGCCATCCGAATATCAGATCGAAAAATACCTACTGGAAAGAAAACTGGGAGGCGGTTGCCGGCCAAGTGAAAACCTTTGACGACACTTGCACGATAACAGAGGGGGTTACAATGCATCATACCGGGGGCCACAGTGACGGTCACTGTGTTCTTGTATGTGAGGATGCGGGTGAAACTGCGGTACATATGGCGGATTTGATGCCGACACACGCCCACCGCAATCCATTATGGGTGCTGGCTTATGATGATTATCCGATGACCTCTATACCGCAAAAGCAAAAGTGGCAGGCGTATGCAGCGGAAAAAGACGCATGGTTTATTTTTTATCATGATGCCGAATATCGCGCACTGAAATGGGACGGGGACGAAAGAATGATAGAATCACTCAAACGAAAGAAACAATAGCATATTTTCATGTTTACCCTGCATGATTTCCGGCTAATAAAGCAAACCTAGTACTAATTATGCTCAGAAAGGAAGAGGCAGGGTGAAACAATTTGAAGTAACGAACGAAGGAGACATTCAGACAACATTAAGAGGCCTTGAAGTACTCTCTGTTCCTTTTTTGAACAAAGGAGTGGCTTTTACAAACGAGGAAAGAAAAGCGCTCGGATTGAATGGCTTTTTGCCGCCGAAGGTATTGACCATTGATGAACAGGCAAAAAGAGCGTACGAACAGTTTTCCTCACAGCCTGATGATTTAAGTAAAAACGTTTATTTGACAGCGCTGCACGATCGAAATGAAACGCTGTTTTACCGTTTGTTAAATGACCACTTAGGGGAAATGCTCCCGATTGTATACACGCCGACAGTAGGTACGGCCATTCAGAGATACAGCCATGAATACAGGAAGCCGAGAGGGCTCTATCTGTCCATCGATGACCCGGAAGGCATGAGAGAGGCATTTAAACAGTTTAAAGATAAAAGTGATGCTATCGATTTAATTGTCGCAACCGATGCTGAAGGAATTTTAGGAATCGGAGACTGGGGAGTCGGCGGTATCGCGATATCAATTGGCAAGCTTGCGGTATACACGGCCGCTGCGGGAATTGATCCGAGCAGAGTGCTGGCTGTCGTTTTGGATGCGGGCACAAATCAAGAGAGCCTCTTGAACGATCCGCTTTATGTCGGCAACCAGCATTCCAGAGTGCGGGGTGAACGCTATGACCAATTTATTGATGAATATGTCTCACTTGCGAGAGAGACATTCCCGAATGCATTGCTCCACTGGGAGGACTTCGGAGCGAAAAATGCGCGCAGCATCTTGAAACGCTATAAAGATAAAGTATGTACGTTTAATGATGATATCCAAGGTACAGGCGCTGTTTCACTGGCGGCAGTCTTATCCTGTGCAAAAGCATCAAAAGTCCCGCTGAAGGATCACAGAGTCGTGATATTCGGAGCGGGGACAGCAGGAATCGGAATTGCTGAACAGCTGCGGGAAGCATTGGTGCGCGAAGGGCTGAGTGAGGAAGAATCATACCAGCGATTCTGGTGCATAGACCGAAACGGGCTGTTAACAGATGATATGGATCAGCTTCTCGATTTCCAAAAGCCTTATGCCCGTTCGGCTGATGAAGTGAAGGATTATCAGCGTAACGGAGAAGGCGGGGGCATTGATCTCCTTGAAGTGGTCCGGCAGGCGAAACCGACGATCCTGATCGGGACATCTACGGTTTCCGGTGCCTTTACTGAAGAAATTGTCAAAGAAATGGCGTCACACGTAAAACGTCCGGCGATTTTGCCAATGTCGAATCCGACGACTCTTTCTGAAGCAAAGCCGCAAGATTTAATTGAATGGACGGAAGGCCGTGCGCTGATTACGACAGGAAGCCCGTTCCCGCCAGTGGAATATAACGGCGTAACATATCATATCGGACAGGCCAACAACGCACTTGTCTTCCCAGGGCTTGGGCTTGGAACGATTGTCACCAAATCAAAATTAATCACCGATGGCATGTTTGAAGCATGTGCCCGCGCGATCGCAAGTATGGTCAATGTCGGCATGCCTGGCGCGCCGATGCTTCCGAAGGTGGAGGATTTACGGACTGTATCGGCAACGGTTGCAGTTGAAGTCGCTAAAACCGCCATTAAGGAAGGCGTGGCCACTGAAGAGCCTGAGGACATCATTCAGGCTGTGCAGGACGCGATGTGGTATCCGGTATACAAACCAATTCGCGCGATATAATATAAAAAAGAGCCGCTGCATGGGCAGCGGCTCCTATTTTACGCTTGTCCGGTGTTAAGACGCGATTGTATCGATGACATCTACAATTCTCCCCGTTTTCGCATCCACCATCACTTCATATTGCTCTAGTTCTCCAAAAGCTGACCGTGTAACACCGGTCTTATACACCTGCACGGTTTCTCCATTCACATTGTAGGGCTCCGGCTGGGTGTAGATCCATGATCCATCAATCGGCCCCCGCTGTTTAAAAGCGGATTTTACGATACGAAGCGCTCTTTCTGAAGAAATATAAGGCTTCATCACATATTGCTTCACAACAACAGCCGTACAAATTCCAAGTCCTGCTCCTAAAAGAAGATGACGCAATTTCAAAATAAAGCACCTCCTGATTGATCGTACTTTCATTATACAGAAACCGCCAAATCCTGTTAAGCGATACGCGGCTCATTGAGCAGATTCAATCAGAGTGCTTGGAAAACAAAATTTTTTCTAATAAAATAAAAGAACTACATAGAAATGAGGGGAAAACATGAATCAAGAAACGAAAGCGCTTTTCCAAACACTGACGCAGCTTCCCGGAGCGCCGGGCAATGAGCATCAGGTCCGTGCGTTTATGAAGCAGGAGCTTGCCAAATATGCCGATGATATCGTTCAGGACAGACTGGGAAGTGTTTTCGGAGTCAGAAAAGGCGGAGAGGACGCGCCGAAAATTATGGTGGCTGGACATATGGATGAAGTCGGATTTATGGTGACATCCATTACAGATAACGGATTACTGAGGTTCCAAACGCTCGGCGGCTGGTGGAGTCAGGTGCTGCTGGCGCAAAGAGTGGAAATTCAAACAGATAACGGCCCGGTTCCGGGGGTTATTTCAAGCATACCGCCGCATCTGTTAACAGATGCTCAGCGAAACCGTCCGATGGATATCAAAAACATGATGATTGATATCGGAGCGGATGATAAGGAAGACGCCATCAAAATCGGCATTAAACCGGGCCAGCAAATTGTCCCTGTATGCCCGTTTACCGTTATGGCGAATGAAAAGAAAATATTATCAAAAGCGTGGGATAACCGGTATGGCTGCGGATTGAGCATTGAATTGCTGAAGGAATTGCAAGGAAAAGAACTGCCGAATACGCTTTACGCTGGCGCAACCGTTCAGGAAGAAGTCGGCTTAAGAGGCGCGCAGACAGCGTCTCATATGATCAAACCGGATTTGTTCTTCGCGCTTGACGCCAGTCCGGCTAACGATATGAGCGGTGACAAAAATGAATTTGGCCAGCTTGGAAAAGGCTTTTTGCTCCGCATTCTTGACAGAACGACAGTCATGCATCGAGGAATGAGAGAATTTGTTCTGGATATGGCTGAAACGCATCAGATTCCATATCAATACTTTGTTTCCGGCGGCGGAACAGATGCAGGCAGAGTGCATATTTCAAACAGCGGCGTTCCGTCAGCAGTTATCGGAATCTGCTCCCGCTACATTCATACAAATGCGTCTATTATCCATATTGATGATTACGCTGCGGCTAAAGAAATGCTGATAAAGCTCGTAACTGCCTGTGACAAGCAGACAGTTGAAGCAATTAAAGAAAATATGTAAAATCTGGAGAAAAAGCTTGTTGAGCAAGGCTTGTAAGCCATGTCGACAAGCTTTTTTCTTATTTTGTTTCAAATACATAGGAAAGTGCTTTAATGGCTTGGTTCACCGTTTCAACAGTCATATTCGCTTTGTTTGAAAGCTCTTTTAATGGGTGGTGGAGCGATTCAGGACGAATGATGATCAGGGGTTTGCCTTTTGCGATGGCATAGGAAGCATCCATCGCTGTGTTCCATTGTTTATACTTTTCGCCAAACAAGGCGATTACAAAGTCGGCTTTATTCATCAAGACGGCAGTTCTGAAGTTATTGATATCAGAAGCCTTGTCGTCCTTATAAACTGCGTTTGGCTGAGCGCCCATGATTTCTTCTCCGATATTGTCTGAACGGTCGTGATGCTCCATCGGACCGACAAACGTAATCGGCAGCTTCAGTGACTTCGTTTTCTCCTTTATTTCCTCCCGCCAATTGCTGTGGATTTCTCCGGCTAAATAGACGATAAACTCCAAACTGGATCCCTCCTTATGTATGACCATTTGTCAATTTTACCCTCATGTAAAAGATGTTAAACGAAACGTGCTTGATAATGCAAATAAAATATGATAATGATAATGGGAAAGCTTATCTTACATATTCATTCGTTGCATATAAGTGGTTTTGCCGCAAGCAGTTTGGTATGATCCAAATGGACGAGTATCGATAAACTAACATGTAAGAACATAAACAACTGGAGGGATATCCGATGAAAAAAATCGAGACAACGCAAGAATTGGAAAAAGCGGTAAAGGATGATTGGGCAGTATTTATGTTTTCTGCCGACTGGTGCCCGGACTGCCGTTTTGTAGAGCCTTTTCTTCCGGAATTGGAAGCAGACTTTCCTGAATTCACTTACTACTATGTAGACCGCGACAAATTTATTGATACATGCGCAGAGTGGGAGATTTACGGCATTCCAAGCTTTGTTGTGTTTAATGAAGGAAAAGAAGTGAATCGTTTTGTGAGCAAAGACCGCAAAACAAAAGAAGAAATTGAACAGTTTTTAACTGACTCTCTCGCAAAAGCGTAAAGGAGGATATCCGGTTTGAAAATGACCTCAAGGAAGCTGTCAGACATATTGAAACAGCGCCTTCAGCACGAGAATCGCTCCTTTTTATTTGACAGAGAAAAAGACACCCTCCGTGTTGAGGATGAAACAACTAAAAAAGGAATTACGCTCGACCTGCCGCCGATTATTGCAAAATGGGAACTGAAAAAAGACGAAGCCATTGATGAGATCGTTTACTATGTATCAGAAGCCATGACAGCTATGGAAGGGAAGTCGCAGGAAATAACCGGGAAGGAAAGCCGCATTTATCCGGTCATCCGCTCAACCTCTTTTCCGGGAAAGTCCAGCGAAGAGATTCCGCTTATTTATGACGATCATACCGCAGAAACAAGAATTTACTACGCGCTTGATCTGGGCAAAACCTATCGTTTAATTGATCAGCGCATGCTGGAGAAAGAAAACTGGACAAGGGAGCGGATCAGAGAAACGGCTGCGTTTAACCTCCGCTCTCTGCCGACGGTTGTCAAAGAGGATACAGTTGCCGGCAATCTCTTTTACTTCTTCAGAGCAAACGACGGTTACGACGCCAGCCGGATTCTGAACGAAGCGATTTTAAATGAGTATAAACAAAATGCTAAAGGTGAGCTTGCGATCTCTGTTCCGCATCAGGACGTTCTGATACTTGCTGACATTCGGAATGAATCAGGGTATGATATTTTAGGACAAATGTCGATGAGCTTCTTTGCAGGCGGCACCGTTCCGATTACGGCGCTTTCTTTCCTGTACAATGAAGGAAAGCTGGAGCCGGTGTTTATCTTGGCAAAAAGCCGTCCGAAAAAGGATTAGAAAGGATTTTTTACTTATGAACGCTTTTTATAATAAAGAAGGTGTGGGAGATACACTTCTGATCTCTCTAAAAGACGTAACGCGCGAGCAAGTAGGCTATGAAAAACACGGCGACGTCGTCAAAATTTTCAATAGCGAAACAAATGAAACGACGGGTTTTAACATCTTTAACGCGTCTTCATACTTAACCATTGATGAAAACGGCCCTGTTGCCCTTTCAGAAACATTCGTTCAAGATGTGAATGAAATGCTAAACAGAAACGGCATTGAAGAAACATTAGTCGTTGATTTATCGCCAAAGTTTGTTGTCGGATATGTTGAATCAAAAGAAAAACATCCGAATGCGGATAAATTAAGCGTATGTAAAGTCAACGTAGGAGATGAAACGCTTCAGATCGTTTGCGGCGCGCCTAATGTTGATCAAGGTCAAAACGTTGTCGTTGCCAAAGTCGGCGCTGTGATGCCGAGCGGACTCGTCATTAAGGATGCTGAGCTTCGGGGCGTACCGTCGAGCGGAATGATCTGCTCCGCAAAAGAGCTTGCATTGCCTGACGCTCCGGCTGAAAAAGGAATCCTTGTATTAGAAGGAAACCATGAGGCTGGAGACGCATTTCAGTTTTAGACTCCCATAAACGCGCCGAAAAAATCGAATCATGTTAAAAAAGCCGCTAAGCCCTTGTTTAGCGGCTTTGTTTTGCTGAAAGCTTAATCTTTTCTGGGCCGACAAGCAGTGGTATACTAAAAATCGTCCCAGAAAACTATAAGGGAGTTAGAGATGAATTATGAGTTGGCTTCATAAATTTTTTGATTTGTTTTTAGGAGAGAGTGAAGAGGACGCTGAACGGGAGACAAAACCTGCTCAAATTCCGAAACAGCCAGAATCGCATCACTCCGAAGGACAATTAAAACGAATGGAAGATCCTAAAATATATTACGAATATCCTAAAGGCAAGTTCCGTTTTCCGGTTGTGCCTGACGGATACCAAAAAAATGATTTGAGAAGGCGCCGACCGCCATCGGAGGAACCGCAAGCGGAGCCTCGTGCGAGCGCTGCTCAGCACAGAGACCGCACAAATAATGAAAAAGAGCATCATACATATGAAAAATCAGAGCCGGCCAAGAAACCTTTTAAACCGACAAATATACCTTCGCCTGTATATGGATTTAATCAAAAACCATCTGTGAAAAAGGACGTGCCGAAACAATCTGCGGAAAAAAAAGGTGTGCAAAAAAAGCCTGAACCTGCAGAAGAGAAGGTAACGCTGCTTTCAGAAGAAATCGAACGCGAACGCAGCTATCCGATGCCGGACCGGCCGCCGCAGCAACAGAAGAAGGAGCCTCTCTTTTCATATGACCGATTTGAAGAACAGCCTTCTGGCGTCCTAAATAGTACGAATGAAACAATGGCAAAGCACTCCGCAGAGGAGCTGTCAGACAAAAAAGTAAACGCTGGAGACGAAATGGCTCCAAAAGCTGCTGAGATGCGGTCAGAAGAAACAGAACAAATGAATATGCAGCAGGAAGAATCCTTCTTGCGCGAAGAAAAATCTTGGGAAGAGACTGTGACAGGTGCCGGAATGGAAGCAGAAAAGCTGTCAGGTAACGAAGAATATGCCCGCGAAGAAGCTGTTCCAGAAACTGCTGAGACCGCCTCAACTCAAGCAGAACAAACGGAAAACCATGAGCCTGAAAAGGAAGAGCATTTCTTACCCGATGAGCGATATGGGGAAGAGGCTGTGACAGGTGCTGAAACTGAGGCAGAAGAGCCGTCAGCCAACGAAGGAAACGTTCGTGAAAAAGCTGTTCCAGAAACTGCTGACACCATGTCAGCCCCAGCAGAAAAAATGGAATTCCATGAGCATGAAAAGCCTTTCTTGCATAATGAACGATACGAGGAAGAGACTGTGGCAGATGCCGGGCAAGAAGCAGAGGAACTGTCAGGCAGCCATACAGCTGCTCACGAAGAAATCATTCCGGAAGCTGCATCAGCTCAAGTGATAGAGGAAAACAGCCAGCCTGAAGCAACCGCGGCCCAGATAAATGACTATCCAGAACCGGAACATAGCACAGAAGAGGATTCTCAATCCTATTCTGCGGTGGATGAAAGCCGGGAGGAAGAAGTTCCTGCGGGTGAAAGACGCACGGCCCCAGCAGAACAGCAGAACAGAACCGAGAAGTCGCGTAACAATCCTGAACGAAGTCCAGCACTTCAGAAGGGACCGTCTGTTCCTTTTAATGTTATGATGCTGAAAAGCGATGCGCATAAACAGCAAAAAGCAGGGGAGCGCCGCGGAAGCTATGTGTTCCCAAATGTCGCACTGCTTGATGTGCCGCCAGCACAAGTTCAGGACGATTCTGCGTGGATAGAAAACCAGTGTCAGCTGCTTGATTTAACTTTGAAAAACTTTAACGTTCGGGCCAATGTGGTTCATGTAACGCAAGGGCCGTCAGTCACAAGATTTGAAGTACACCCTGAACCGGGTGTAAAGGTGAATAAAATCACCAACCTGTCTGATGACATTAAACTCAGCCTGTCCGCCAGAGATATTCGAATAGAAGCGCCGATTCCGGGGAAAAACACGATCGGAATTGAAGTGCCGAACCGCATGAGCAAGGTGGTTGATTTGCGCCAAATGATTCGCAGCTCTGCTTTCAGGACGAGCACGTCACCGCTTACGGCAGCACTTGGATTGGATATTTCGGGGAATCCTGTTGTCATTGATCTGAAGAAAATGCCGCACGGTCTTATTGCCGGAGCTACAGGATCGGGAAAAAGCGTGTGCATCAATACGATTTTAGTGAGTCTGCTTTATAAAGCTGATCCGAGTGAAGTGAAGGTGCTGCTGATTGATCCGAAAATGGTAGAGCTTGCGCCTTACAACAAAATTCCTCATCTCGTCAGCCCTGTCATTACCGACGCCAAAGCGGCCACAGCTGCTTTAAAATGGGTCGTTGAGGAAATGGAGCGCCGCTATGAACTGTTTGCCCATTCCGGTGTTCGCGATATTGACCGTTTTAATCAATTAACCTCAGATCACCAAACGGGCGAAAAATTGCCGTATTTAGTTGTGGTCATTGACGAGCTTGCCGACTTGATGATGGTAGCTCCAAATGATGTAGAAGAAAGCATTGCCCGGATTGCTCAAAAAGCAAGAGCCTGCGGAATCCATTTGCTAGTCGCGACTCAGCGTCCGTCAGTCGATGTCATTACCGGTCTGATTAAAGCGAATATCCCGACGAGAATTGCGTTTTCTGTCTCCAGCCAGGTTGATTCCCGAACAATCATTGACATGGCTGGTGCGGAAAAACTTCTCGGCAAAGGAGATATGCTCTTTTTAGAGAACGGTTCTGGAAAACCGGTCCGTCTTCAAGGCAACTTTGTATCGGACCGGGAAATTGACCGTGTCGTTTCCCATGTCAGAAACCAGCTGCCGCCAGCTTATTTATTCGAACAGGAAGAATTGGTCAGACAAGGCTCTGCCTTAAAGGAAGAGGATGAGCTGTTTTATGAGGCGTGCGAATTTGTTGTTGAGCAGAACAGTGCAAGCACGTCAAGCCTGCAAAGAAGATTCAGAATCGGATATAATCGGGCTGCAAGGCTGATTGATATGATGGAAGCGGAAGGTATGATCTCTGAGGCGAAAGGAAGCAAGCCTCGAGAGGTGCTGATCACTGCAAGTGATTTAATAAACGAATAATATAGGTTCATTTTCACAGCAAACATGGTATGATAATGGATAGAGCATTTAACAGCTATGCCGCTTTACAGCAAATGGGCATAGAAATCGTGATATTCAGGTTTAATCGGAAAGAAATAACCGGATACTGAACATAACAAAAAATATAAGGATACGCCGTCAGGCGGCTTTTCAGCCGCCGCGGTCGCAAATTGAAATGAACGTCATATACTGGGGAACAGATAGACGTTTGTTGGAGGTACAATTATGACTGTTTATCATTTTGTTGGAATAAAAGGGACGGGTATGAGTCCGCTTGCCCAAATACTTCATGATAATGGATATACTGTCCAAGGATCGGATATCGAAAAATTCATTTTTACACAAACGGCGCTTGAAAAAAGAAACATCACTGTTCTTCCTTTTAGCGCGGATAACATCAAACCCGGCATGACAGTTATCGCCGGAAACGCATTCCCAGACACGCACCCTGAGATTGAAAAAGCGATGTCTGACGGAATTCCGGTGATTCGTTATCATAAGTTTTTAGGTGACTACATGAAAAAATTCACCAGTGTCGCGGTTACTGGTGCGCACGGTAAAACGTCGACTACGGGGCTGCTGGCTCACGTCATCCAAAACGCAAAACCGACGTCTTTCTTAATCGGGGACGGAACAGGCCAAGGAAATGAAAACAGCGAATACTTCGTATTTGAAGCGTGCGAATACCGCCGCCATTTCTTAAGCTATCAGCCTGACTACGCGATTATGACGAATATTGATTTTGATCATCCTGATTACTTCTCAAATATTGACGATGTGTTTGACGCTTTTCAGGAAATGGCTCTTCAAGTTAACAAAGGCATTATTGCCTGCGGTGATGATGAGTATCTGCCGAAAATCCATGCAAATGTGCCTGTCGTTTATTACGGCACAGGAGAAGAAAATGATTTTCAAGCGAGAAACATCGTAAAAAGCACAGAAGGGACAACTTTCGATGTCTTTGTCCGCAATACATTCTATGACACATTTTATATTCCTGCGTACGGCCATCATAATGTATTGAACTCATTGGCGGTCATCGCGTTGTGCCATTATGAAGAAATTGACGCCAGCGTTATTAAACATGGCCTCAAATCATTCGGAGGCGTCAAACGCAGATTCAATGAGAAACAGCTCGGAAACCAAGTGTTAATTGATGATTACGCTCATCATCCGACAGAAATAAAAGTGACGATTGAGGCGGCAAGACAGAAATATCCTGATCGTGAAATCGTTGCGGTATTCCAGCCACATACATTTACGCGGACACAGCAATTCCTTGATGAATTTGCTGAAAGCCTGAGCGGGGCAGACTGTGTGTATTTATGCGACATCTTCGGGTCAGCCCGGGAAAACGCAGGAAAGCTGACGATCGGCGACCTGCAGGGAAAAATTAATAATGCCAAGCTGATTGCAGAAGATGATACATCTGTTTTAAAAGCTCATGATAAAGCCGTTCTCATCTTTATGGGAGCAGGAGATATCCAAAAATATATGAGAGCCTACGAAAACGTCATGGCATAATAAAAAGCAGTGATTTCACTGCTTTTTATTTATCTGAAGAGACATCCTCTTAAAGGATTTTTCAAATGTAATGGAGAATAATATGTATACAGCCCAACAGATATGTTTATGATTTTACAAATCGGGTAAACAGCAGTATATCCTGCAGCAAGGAGGTTTAAGATGATTATCATTCTTTATTTAAGCGTTGCACTAATCGCAGTAGCATTTCTCGTTTTAGTGATCTATTTGTCTAAAACACTAAAGTCACTGCAGCTGACATTAAAACATGTTGCATCCACGCTCGAAGGGCTGGAGGGACAAATGAAAGGCATTACCACTGAAACTGCCGAGCTTTTACATAAGACCAACCGCTTGGCTGAAGATATTCAGGAAAAATCAGAAAAGCTGAACACGGTCGTTCATGCTGTTCAAGGGGTGGGAACCTCTGTGCAGCAGTTCAATACATCAATGAAGCAGGCGGCAGGGTCTGTATCGGCATCAGTGAGAGAAAACCAAGATAAAATCAATCAGGTTGTCACCTGGAGCCAAGCAGCAATGGAAATTTGGGAGAAGTGGAAGCGAAAGAAATCAGCTCTTTAAGAGAGAAAAACACTTTGAGGAGGAATAATGATGAGCAAAGATGGAATTAATAGTAAAGATTTTTTAATCGGTACTTTAATCGGAGGAATCATCGGAGCCACCACTGCGCTTTTCCTAGCACCTAAATCTGGGAAAGAACTACGCGACGATCTCGGAAATCAAGCTGTTGCTCTGCGGGATAAAACAGATAAAATGACGGCAGACGCAAAAGAAAAAGGCACACAATATGTCAGCATTGCAAAAGACAAAACATCTAACATCACACAGCTTGTCGCCGATCAGTCAGGACAGATCATGAACAAGGTCAAAGATTTAAGAGACCGTTCAAAATCTGCAAATACCGAGTCATCATCTGCTATGCAAGATATGAAAAACGAAGCAATGCAGGCGGCTGACGAAGCAAAAGATCAAGTCCTCCAAACGAAAGAAGACGTAAAAGACGAGCTGAAAGATGCACAAAAACAGGCCGAGCACATCAACCGCTGAGCCCGGAAGGAGCAGACTTGACTAATGGCAAAACAGCTAATTCAATCTGAGGAAGAGTTTAAGCGTATTGCAGAAAAGGAAGGCACATTCTTGTTTTTTAAGCACAGCTTAACATGCCCGATCAGTCAAGCCGCATTTCAAGAATTTAATGCCTTTGCAAATCATCATGAAGAAGTGCCGGCTTACTATCTGCAAGTACAAGAGGCACGGCCCCTGTCAAATTTCATCGTAGAAACATACGGAGTCAAGCACGAAAGCCCTCAAGTTTTCGTGATCCAAAACGGTGAAGTAAAGTGGCATACCTCACATTCACAAATTACAGAAGCGGCGATTGAGCAGCATCTGTCCTAGAAAAAAGCGTCCAGATATGATCTGGCGCTTTTTTTTTGAAAAAAACTATTGATCATTTTCTTCACATCATGTACGATAGCATCATACATTACTTTATCACTTAAAAGCGTTTGGGTAATAAAGTAGACTTTTTTAAAAATTTTGTATTTCAGTATTTCCATTTGGTTTTACTTATAGTAAGATGCATGTTAACTACAAAATAAAAAATGAATGTGCAGGGAAAGGATGAAAAAAATGAGCAACACAGAATTAGAGCTTCTAAGGCAGCAGGCAGACGAATTAAACTTGCAAATTTTAAAATTAATCAACCAGCGCGGAAATGTTGTGAAAGAGATCGGTAAAGCGAAAGAAGCGCAAGGTGTCAATCGCTTTGATCCTGTCAGAGAACGCACAATGTTAAATAAAATCATTGAAAACAATGACGGACCTTTCGAAAATTCTACTATCCAGCACATTTTTAAAGAAATCTTTAAAGCAGGTTTAGAGCTTCAGGAGGAAGATCACAGCAAAGCGCTGCTTGTTTCCCGTAAGAAAAAACCTGAAGATACAATCGTTGATATCAAAGGTGAAAAAGTCGGAGACGGCCAGCAAAGATTTATCGTCGGACCATGTGCGGTTGAGAGCTATGAGCAGGTGGCGGAAGTGGCTGCGGCTGCTAAAAAACAAGGGATTAAAATTCTCCGCGGAGGAGCCTTTAAGCCTCGTACGAGCCCATACGATTTCCAAGGCCTCGGTGTAGAAGGACTCCAAATCTTAAAACGTGTAGCGGACGAATTTGATCTGGCTGTTATCAGCGAAATCGTAACGCCGGCTCATATTGAAGAAGCGCTTGACTACATTGATGTAATTCAGATCGGTGCGCGTAATATGCAGAACTTTGAATTGCTGAAAGCTGCAGGTTCCGTGAAAAAGCCTGTCCTTCTGAAACGCGGACTTGCTGCAACGATCTCGGAATTCATCAATGCAGCTGAATACATTATGGCACAAGGCAATGATCAAATTATCCTTTGTGAGCGCGGTATCAGAACATACGAAACAGCAACGAGAAACACGCTCGATATTTCAGCTGTGCCAATTCTGAAACAGGAAACGCATTTGCCGGTCTTTGTTGATGTGACGCATTCAACAGGCCGCCGCGACCTCCTTCTTCCGACAGCTAAAGCCGCTTTAGCGATCGGTGCTGACGGCGTAATGGCAGAGGTTCATCCTGATCCATCAGTCGCACTTTCTGACTCTGCTCAGCAAATGGCGATCCCTGAATTCGAAAAATGGCTGAATGAACTGAAACCAATGGTGAAAGTCAACGCCTAATGGAATGAGATCAATACAAAAGGCCGCATATGCGGCCTTTTTTTTGCGCTTTCTCGTTTATTTAATTATAAAACTCAAGTATACGTTTTCATCATCTATAAAAACGTGTATAATTTCATGAGAAGTATTTAAATTTGATGAATAATGAAAAATAATGTAGACTACTGACTTACGCTTACAAATCATAAACGACATAAATTCGGACATTATGACATTTCTCTACATAAAGTGTTTATGCTATAGATAAGGATAAGTGTATCCAGTAAAAGGAGTGGTTTTAGGATGAGCAATATTACGATCTACGACGTAGCGAGAGAAGCTAATGTAAGCATGGCAACCGTTTCCCGTGTCGTGAATGGAAACCCGAATGTAAAACCGACAACGAGAAAGAAAGTCTTGGAAGCCATTGACCGTCTCGGCTACCGTCCAAACGCGGTGGCAAGAGGGCTTGCAAGCAAAAAAACAACAACTGTAGGTGTCATCATTCCTGATATCTCAAGCATTTTCTATTCAGAGCTTGCGCGCGGAATTGAAGATATCGCGACAATGTATAAATATAACATCATTTTGAGCAACTCTGACCAAAACTTGGAGAAAGAGCTGCACTTATTAAACACAATGCTCGGCAAACAGGTCGACGGCATCGTATTTATGGGCGGAAACATTACGGACGAGCATGTAGCGGAATTTAAGCGTTCGCCAGTGCCGATCGTGCTTGCCGCTTCTGTTGAAGAGCAAGGTGAAACACCATCAGTCGCAATTGATTACGAGCAGGCGATTTATGACGCGGTGAAGCTTTTGGTTGATAAGGGGCACACTGATATCGCATTTGTTTCCGGCCCGATGACAGAACCGATCAACCGCTCAAAGAAACTGCAAGGCTACAAACGGGCGCTTGAAGAGGCGAATCTTCCGTTTAATGAACAATTTGTCGCTGAAGGTGATTACACGTATGATTCCGGACTTGAAGCGCTTCAGCATCTCATGAGCCTGGACAAAAAACCGACAGCGATTCTTTCCGCAACTGATGAAATGGCGCTCGGCATTATTCATGCCGCACAGGATCAAGGCCTGTCCATTCCTGAGGATCTCGACATTATCGGCTTTGATAATACGAGATTAAGCTTGATGGTTCGGCCGCAGCTTTCAACAGTAGTTCAGCCGACGTATGATATTGGCGCGGTTGCCATGAGACTGCTGACAAAGCTCATGAATAAAGAGCCGGTGGAAGAGCATATTGTCGAATTGCCGCATCGCATAGAGTTAAGACAGTCAACCAAGTCATAAGAAAAACAAGAAAGCAAGCTTCACCTCTAAGGTGGATTCTTGCTTTTTTCGTATGAGTGAGGAGAAATGATGAAACGTTTTGATTATCTTACACCTGTTGGTTTTGTGTTAGGAACGATTATTATTGTGATTGGAATTATTTCCGGATCGGGAATAAGCGGTTTCCGCTCTTTTCTAGATCTGACTTCTTTCTTTATCGTAACAGGAGGGCTTTGCGCCGCTGTTTTTATCAGTTTTCCGCCGAGAGAGCTGAAAAAAACGCCCACTGTGTTAAAACAGGCATTTATCCGCCAAGAAGACAATGTAAAAGATCTTGTGAAAACCTTCGTATCCCTTTCCGATCATGCGCGAAAACATGGGCTTTTATCACTGGATGACCAGGCCAGAGAAATCAGAGATCCATTCTTGAAAAAGGGGCTGCTTCTGGCGGTTGACGGCTGGGATGAAGAAACGATTCGGCTTGTCATGGATTCAGAAATTGCAGCAATGGAGGAACGTCACCGCAAAGGCCGGCGTGTTTTGGAGAAGGCGGGGGAATTTGCTCCGGCGTGGGGCATGATCGGGACACTGGTCGGGCTGGTGCTGATGCTCAAAAACTTAAATGACCCTGATATGCTCGGTCCGAATATGGCTGTTGCACTTTTGACGACCTTATACGGATCATTGCTGGCAAACATGGTATTTAACCCGATTGCGGCTAAGCTCGAAGAAAAAACAGAAAGTGAAATTTTCATCAAACAGGTGATGGTGGAAGGTATCATCGGGATACAATCCGGGAAAAATCCGCGCAATCTGGAAAGCCAGCTCGTCGTTTTCAGTTCTCGGGAAGAATGGCGGAAGCAGCATAGTCAAGTAAAGACAAAAAAGGGATCTGTACATGAAGCTTAGAAGAGACCGCTTTGAACGAAGGAATGGAAACGGGAAAAACAATCAATCATCCTCGGGCTGGATGGTCACCTTTACAGATCTGGTGACGCTGATCCTTGTGTTCTTTATTTTACTTTTTTCGATGTCGCAGATCGATCTGCAGAAATTTAAAGCAGCGGTGGACTCAATCCAAAAGGAAGGCAGCGGGCTTCAGCCAGACCAAACAGCCATCGATCAAAAAGACACGCCGTCAGCTGATGCAAAGAAGCAAGAGAATCAGCAGGATCAACTGCTGCAAAAAGTGAATACATACATTCAAGAGCACCAGCTGAATGCGAAAATGACAGCAAAGCGGGATGAACGCGGTGTCGTGCTCGTTCTTCAGGAAGCGGTGCTGTTTGATTCAGGCGAGGCTAAAGTGTTGGAAAATGCCGAAACGCTTCTTCACCAAATTGCAGTGCTTCTTCAGACTATTCCAAATGATATTCAGGTGGAGGGCCATACAGACAGCCGAAATATTTCAACGTACAGGTATCCGTCCAACTGGGAGCTATCCGCAGCACGGGCAAGCGGAGTCATTCAATATTTCACAGCAAAAGAGAAACTCCCGTCGAAACGGTTTATCGCTGTTGGCTATGCGGATACAAAGCCTGTAAAGGATAACAAAACAAATGAACACATGAAGGAAAACAGACGTGTAGAAATCGTTATCAAAAAATCAAAAACGACCTCTTCGTGAAGGTCGTTTTTTTATTTTGTTTTTTCCTGACGCTCTGAACGTATCGCATATAACGCTTTGCTGACGGTTTGGGCATTTTTTTCTGTAATTTCTGGCTTGCGTGGAATCGGCGGATATAAATCGGCGGGATCGCTCCAGCTGGACGGAAGGGTGACTGGGCATTGCTTTTGCCATTTTGCGATCCATTCAGATGGAATGTCATGTCCCGGATCGATCCCTTTCATTTCAAGCCATACTCGGGCCCAGGCACGGGGCACCACACGCCAAATATCATATCCGCCTCCTCCGACGGCGATCCATCTTCCGCCGCAATATTGATGCGCTAAAGCGTGAGCAAGCCGCGGAATCTGTTCGTAAATGGCAATCGTTGCCGACAAATGCGTCAGCGGATCGTAGTAATGGGCATCAGCTCCATTTTGACTGATAATCACATCCGGCTGAAAATAAGCGGCGATTTCTGAAGCTGCTGTCTGGTAAGCCTCAATAAATGAATCATCCTCCGTAAAAGCATCAAGCGGGATATTAAAGGAATATCCGTAGCCTTTTCCGCTGCCTTTTTCCTGAATCTGACCGGTTCCGGGGAATAAATACCGTCCCGTTTCATGAATGGACAGGGTGCATACGTTGGGATTATCATAAAACGCAAATTGCACACCGTCTCCGTGATGGGCATCCGTATCAATATACAGCACCTTGGCTTGATATTTTTTCTGAATATATTGAATCGCTACAGCGCTGTCGTTGTATATGCAAAATCCAGAAGCCCTTCCTCGAAACCCGTGGTGCAGGCCTCCCCCAAGGTTGGCAGCATGCAGTGCTTGTCCAGACATGACATAATCCGCAGCTGTTAAGGTTCCGCCGACTAATAGCGAGGCCGCTTCATGCATGCCTGCAAAGACGGGTGTATCTTCAGTGCCGAGCCCGTAGCTTTCCCCTTCTTCGGGTGGAAGTTTTCCGGCGCCGGCAAGCTGTACTGCCTGAATATAATCGTCCGTATGCACAAGAGCCAGCTCATCTTCCGCAGCAAGCCGCGGACTGACGATATCCCCCTCGTCAAAGGCATCCATCGATTTGAGCAAATCATATGTCAGCAGAACACGCTGCTGATTAAAGGGGTGCTCCTGATGAAACATATAAGTCTGATAAGAGGGAGAATAAATAAACACACTGTCCCTCATAGCTGATCCCTGTGCTCTGACGGCCATACGATGAGATGCCCGTTTTTTTGCAATTCCTGCAAAAACGGCAGCGGATTCATCGTCTTGACACGGAATACAAGCACCTTTGCGCCGGAATCGTCATGGGGATAGACAAGAACGCTCAGTATTTTGACCTGAAGTCTTTGGCAGAGGCTGCTGACATCGGCGAGGCTTTTTGTGATGTCATTTACTTTTATCTCAACCTGCGATCCGGGCTGGTCAGCGCCTGTCAGCTTCACAAAAGTCCGCAGCAAATCGGTTTTTGTCAGAATGCCGATTAACTTTTGATGCTGCACGACTGGAAGGCAGCCGATGCCATGCTCATAGAAAACGGCTGATATTTCTTCAACAAAATCAAGCGGATGGGCGCACACGACGTCTTTTTTCATAATGGATTCAACGCTTCGTGTGAGAAAACGGCTGCGTTTGCTTTCTTCAAAAATGCTGGGGCTGGCCTGTTTCATATCTCTGTCTGTAATCATTCCAATCACATGACGGTCTTCATTAATAACAGGCAAATGCCTGATATGAAATTCCTTCAGCTTGTGTATTGCCGTTTCAAGCGTATCCGTTTTCGTTAATGTGATGACATCCTTTTTCATGATTTGCTCAACAATCATTATCTTTTCCCCTTTGTCAGTGTCAGTTAATACATATAACGATGATAAAAACGGAGCCTGTCAAATCGTTCAAGTGATTCCTGGCTGACGTTTTTTCCGATGCGCGCCATCAGGCAGTTCGCAGGATGGGAGCTGATCTCTGGCTCATCGGTAGCAAACCAGACCAATCCGCCTGCGTTCATCATTTTTTCCATGATCTTTCTGTACTCCCACACATCCTTTTTCATCCCTTTTAAATCCCAATGCCAGTAATATTCTGTCGTCATCACAATGTAGTTCTCCATTTGTTCGTCCATCATGCTGACGGTCAGAAGTGTTTTTCCGACAGAACATCCCCGGTATTCCGGCGCCACCTCAATGGCTCCGAGCTCAAGCAAATCCTCCATATTTCCTTCTGACCATCTTTCGAGCGGGTCAGGGTATAGATACGTCACATAGCCGACAATGGCCTGGCCGTCTCTGGCAATGATAATGCGTCCCTCAGGAAGGCCGGCAATATCGACTAATGCTTCATGCTGTTCCCGGGGCGGCCGAAATGCGGTCAAATCCTTATGAAACTCATAACCTGCCAAGTCTTCTGGAGAGACAGGCCCTTCTATCAGTAAGGAGCCGGTTGCTGTTTTGATGTTTGCAGAGTGATATGTTTTATGATGTTCCGCTGATTCACCGTCCCATCAATTTCTATAAAAAATACATGCCTCCTTTAAGAATAACAAATTATAAAGCGTTTTCAACATGGTTTATATTTTAAAAATTGAGAAGAATATGAATATATACTATAATAAATGTGACAACTTCAGCAAAGGGGGATGTTTGGACATGAATTTGAAAGCGTTGCCAGCGATAGAGGGGGATCATAACCTAGAAAACTACGATGAAACGTATCGGCAATTTGATTGGTCCGAAGCGGAGAAACATTTCTCTTGGCATAAGACAGGGAAATTGAACGCGGCTTATGAAACGATAGACCGCCACGCCGAATCTTTTCGGAAAAACAAAGTAGCACTTTATTATAAGGACGCAAAACGGGATGAAAAATACACATTTAAAGAAATGAAAGAAGAAACAAACAGAGCCGGGAATGTGCTGAGACGGTATGGAAATGTGGAAAAAGGGGACCGCGTTTTTATTTTTATGCCGAGATCACCCGAGCTTTATTTTATTATGCTAGGCGCTATCAAAATCGGCGCAATCGCCGGGCCGTTATTTGAAGCGTTTATGGAGGGGGCTGTTAAGGACCGGCTTCAAAACAGCGAGGCAAAGGTTGTTGTCACGACGCCTGAGCTTTTGGAAAGGATTCCGGTTGACAAGCTGCCTGATTTACAGCATATATTCATAGTCGGCGGCCAGGCTGAACAGAGCGGAACAAGCATCATTCATTATGATGAAGTGGCAAAGCATGAGAGCACAAGACTGGACATTGAATGGATGGACAAAAAAGACGGCTATTTGCTTCACTATACATCAGGATCTACGGGTACGCCAAAGGGTGTGCTTCATGTCCATGAGGCGATGGTTCAGCAGTATCAGACAGGAAAGTGGGTCCTTGATTTAAAGGAAGAGGACATTTACTGGTGCACGGCCGACCCAGGCTGGGTGACTGGAACGGTGTACGGGATTTTTGCGCCGTGGCTGAACGGAGCGACAAATGTTATTGTCGGCGGACGATTCAGCCCGGAAAGCTGGTATGGAACGATTGAGCAGCTTGGCGTAAACGTCTGGTACAGCGCGCCGACTGCCTTTCGAATGCTGATGGGAGCCGGAGATGAGATGGCTGCCAAATATGATCTGACTTCACTCCGCCATGTGCTGAGTGTCGGTGAACCTTTAAATCCGGAAGTGATCAGATGGGGGCATAAAGTTTTTCATAAACGGATTCATGATACATGGTGGATGACAGAGACGGGCGGCCAGCTGATCTGCAACTATCTTTGCATGGATATTAAACCAGGCTCGATGGGAAAACCGATTCCCGGTGTAGAAGCAGCAATCGTTGACAATCAGGGGAACGAGCTTCCGCCGTATCGAATGGGGAACCTCGCCATTAAAAAGGGCTGGCCTTCTATGATGCACACGATTTGGAACAACCCTGAAAAATACGAATCTTATTTTATGCCTGGCGGATGGTATGTGTCGGGTGATTCTGCCTACATGGATGATGAAGGGTATTTTTGGTTCCAAGGCAGAGTGGACGATGTCATCATGACCTCCGGTGAGCGTGTCGGGCCATTTGAAGTGGAAAGCAAGCTTGTCGAACATCCGGCAATTGCGGAGGCGGGGGTCATTGGAAAACCTGATCCCGTGCGCGGCGAAATCATCAAAGCCTTTATCGCTCTCAGAGAAGGGTTTGAGCCGTCTGATAAACTGAAAGAAGAAATCCGCCAATTTGTCAAACAAGGCCTTGCAGCTCATGCGGCTCCGCGTGAAATTGAATTTAAGGATAAGCTGCCAAAAACACGGAGCGGTAAAATTATGAGACGTGTGCTTAAGGCGTGGGAGCTGAATCTTCCGGCCGGAGACCTGTCAACGATGGAGGATTAAAAGGCGCCGTTGACACGGGATTTTATTTATGTTAAAAATGATATAGCTTCATATGAAAAGGTAAAGATTGAGACAAGTAGAATATCCTTACGTTCCAGAGAGCTGATGGCCGGTGAAAATCAGCACAGACGGATATATCGAATACACTCATGAACCGCTTTTGCAAACAAAGCCGCTCAGGCTTTCAGTAGTGAAAGAACGGACCTGATCCGTTATCAGGCAAAGTGATAAGAGCGAAAAGCTGCATGTATGCTCTTATTAGTAGGGTGGTACCGCGATAATCAATCGTCCCTTCGTTTACACGAAGGGGCGTTTTTATTTTATTAAAAAAGGAGCTTTATCTCATGACAAACTTACTTGAAGATTTATCCTTCCGCGGATTGATTCAGCAAATGACGGATGAAGAAGGACTGAATAAACAGCTGAACGAAGAAAAAATCCGCCTGTACTCAGGCTTTGATCCGACAGCAGACAGCTTGCATATCGGGCACCTGCTGCCCATTTTAACACTCCGCCGTTTTCAGCTTGCGGGGCACCATCCGATTGCGCTTGTGGGCGGCGCGACGGGTTTAATCGGCGATCCGAGCGGAAAAAAAGCTGAGCGTACGTTAAACACGGCTGATATCGTTGTCGAATGGTCGCAAAAAATCAAAAATCAGCTTTCAAGATTTCTTGATTTTGAATCAGCGGAAAACCCGGCTGTTATGGCAAACAACTACGACTGGATCGGAAACCTGAATGTGATCGACTTCCTTCGTGACGTCGGCAAAAACTTCGGCATCAATTACATGCTGGCAAAAGATACAGTCAGCTCCAGAATCGAATCCGGCATTTCTTACACGGAATTCAGCTACATGATTCTTCAATCCTATGATTTCTTAAACCTGTACAGAGAGAAAAACTGTAAGCTGCAAATCGGCGGAAGCGATCAATGGGGCAACATTACAGCTGGCCTTGAACTGATCAGAAAATCTGAAGAAGAAGGATCAAAAGCATTCGGTCTTACCATTCCGCTTGTAACGAAAGCGGACGGCACAAAATTCGGAAAAACCGAAGGGGGCGCAATTTGGCTTGATAAAGAAAAAACGTCTCCATATGAGTTCTATCAATTCTGGATCAATACAGACGACCGTGATGTAGTGAAATATTTAAAATACTTCACGTTCCTTTCAAAGGAAGAAATCGAAGAATATGCTGAAAAAACTGAAACAGCACCTGAAAAGCGTGAAGCGCAAAAACGCCTGGCAGAAGAAGTGACAGCGCTCGTGCACGGACGCGAGGCACTGGAGCAAGCGATCAATATTTCCCAAGCATTGTTCAGCGGCAATATTAAAGAGCTTTCTGCCCAAGACGTAAAAATCGGTTTTAAAGATGTGCCTTCTCTAGAAAAAGACAGCGCTGAAGAACTGTCACTCGTAGATGTGCTGGTTGAATCGAAACTGTCACCGTCTAAACGCCAAGCCCGTGAAGATATTAAAAACGGAGCTGTTTACATTAACGGTGAACGCCAGACAGAAATTGACTATATCTTATCTGCTGAAGACCGCATTGAAGATCAATTTACTGTTCTTCGCCGCGGGAAGAAAAAATACTTCCTTGTCACATATAAATAAGAAAAAAACATCCTTTGCTTAATTGGCAAAGGATGTTTTTGGTTTAGCGCATAGGAATTTGAGGGAAAGAGTATATTAGATAGGGCAAACACGACCATTCACCACCTTTTCAATAGGAGGGAGAGCTCACCGTGAATCTCATGTGTACGATCGCCAAAGAAAGATTACAGCGGGATTATTGGGAGCAGCAGACCAGAGAAAGTGTTGTCCAGCAGGAAACGGTAGAAGAATCAGACGAAAAAAAACCCCCGACCGCATAGCGGCAGGGGGTTTTTTAAACGATTAACGAGAGTAGAACTCAATAACGTTATAAACCCTAGTATTAATAGGTTTTAGAGGGCTCTTTTTAAAAACCTCCCCCAATCTTTAAAAATTGAGTGCCTGGTCGAAAGCCAGTACAGATTGTTCTTCCAAGTCTTTGAAAGAATGTCCGTATATATCTAAAATCATTTGCGGAGTATTTCCAAGCCGATCCGCTATGACTTTTACAGGCGTTCGTTTACTAATTAATATTGTCGCGTGAGAATGTCTTAATCCATGCGGAGTTATCTTTTTTAAACCAGTTTTCTTTGAGAGACGTCGCATAGAATACATGATTGTGTTATCAGTTACAGGTAGCCCGCTTTGAAAAGAGATGAAAATAAAATCCTCATCTGATAAATATAACCCGTAAGTGAACTTTATCTCTTTACACCATTTGCGGTATAATTTTAGCTGTTCAATCAGTTCCTCAGCAATTAAAATAGTGCGGTAGCTACGTTTAGTTTTTGGGGAACGAACCCCTTTATTATCTCTGGTCCTGTTAACGGTGAGAGTCTTATTATCAAAATCTAAATCCTCCCACTTTAAGCCTAATGCTTCACCTTTTCTCATGCCGGTATATGACAGCAAGAAAATGAGTGTATAATTAGTTATATTTTCATATTGCTTTGCAGCAGATAGAAACTGTTTCAATTCCGCGGCTGTGTAAAAGTTATCACTAACCTCATCACTTTCGATTGTTATTTTATTAAAACGATTTCGCGTTAATATCTCATCATCTACTGCTGCATTTATTGCTACTTTAAAGAGCCGATGGAATAACAGGACCGTGCTGGGCTTATATCTTTTTAACAGCTCATTAATGTAAACTCTTTTGTAAGTGCTCTTATCTAAATCAGCAAGTTTGTATCTGCCTAACAAGGGTTTCATTTGATATTTAATTGCATTCTGTCTTTGTAGCTGCGTTGTGATTTTCCATTGGTTTTTATAGGAATCAAACCAAGTATCAAGCCATTCAGCTACAGTTAAATTCGAGTTTTCAACTTTTTTTGTTTCACCTGATATGATCCCTGTCTTAACTTCTAATAAAGCTCTGTATGCTTCATTTTCCGTTTTAAAACCTTGCCGCGACTTTTCCTTACGTTTATTATTTTTGTCATAATACCGGTGTCTATAACACCAACGTTTTTCTTACTTTGCATTAAAGTAATAAAATAATTCGTTATCTTTTTTTGACTTATATAATTTCATATAGCATCCCTTTCTAACGTGGACAGACGCAATAAAGGGGGCTTTTTAAATTTAGTATCACCTCCTTTCAATTAAAAGGAGAATTAATCTTTAAGAAATTTTGGGTTTGTTTGTCTTAAATGATTTATCTGGTTTTGGATCTTTCTTGAATCATCTTCAAATTTCTTGCTCGCCATTTTTTTAAAATCAAGTCCGTGTCTACCAAAAGCATCAACCATTGGCGAAAAAATTACATACACTACTTTTCCAAGTATTGAAATTTCTTCTTTTGTACAAATGAGCAAATTTTGGCTCCCCAATTGATCAGGAATCAAAATAAGTAATTCATCTATATTTTTTTGTTTAAGTATACTTTGTAATTTTTTATTTGTTTTTTCATCGTCTACACTTCTAATTATATCCATGAATAGATTCGAATCGAGAAATCTTCGTACATAGTAACGATCTTCTTGATGATTATAGATTAAATAAGTATCCAAAGTTCCTGGATCTTCGTCTGGAGCAACACCCTCACAATAAAGTAAATCCCCTATTTTTAATCTTTCTGGAGAATATTCGGCATCCTTATTTTCAAAGAAGAAAAATTCATTTCTATTGTAATCAATTTCACTATTATAGTTGTCAGCCAATTCCACCATCTCATAACCGAACCCTGTGTTTCACCCCGAAGAGCAAAAATGGTCAGAAGTAGCAACTCAAGCAGAAAAAGATGAGATTTTAAAACAAGTTGAAAAAGGAAGAGTTCCGTCACCTTTAGATGAATTAAAGTTTCAAAACGCTCAAATCATGGTGCAGCTGGCTGAAGCCCAGAACTTGATAGATTCTCAAGCGGAAATGATAGCGGACTTATTATTAATGCTGGCTGAAGGAGGGGAAGCGTGATGGATTGGTTCAAAAATATCCAAACCATTTATGGATGGGGAAGACAGTATTACACAAATGCTGACGTCGCCCGTTTTGTTGTCTTGAATAGAATCACAGAAGAACAAAATAAAGAAATCACCGGCCTGACCTATCCAGCCACAGAGCCGGTTGTCATAGATTTAGGAAGTTAACCAACACCCATTGAGGTGTTTTTATTTTGCCATGAGGGAGGTGAGGGCTTTATGGAAATGGATATTACACAATATTTAATCACTCAGGGGCCCTTTGCTGTGTTGTTTTGCTGGCTCCTATTCTATGTCATGAAAACGAGTAAAGAAAGGGAAGCAAAACTCTATAATCAAATTGATTCCCAAAATGAAGTCTTGGGGAAGTTCAGTGAAAAGTATGATGTTGTAATTGAAAAGCTAGACAAAATTGAAAGCAAAGTACAATAGGAGGCATAAATGATATGAAAAACTATGACAAAGGCACATTCATTCGGACGGTGCTTCTTTTGATTGCACTTATTAACCAAACAATGCTGATGCTTGGTAAGTCACCGTTGGATATTTCAGAAGATCAGGTTAATCAGCTTGCGGATGCTCTTTACACTGCTGGTTCTCTAATCTTTACTATCGGGACTACAGCTGCAGCATGGTTCAAAAATAACTATGTGACTACAAGAGGTCACCAGCAAAAAGCAGTTCTCAAACAAAATAATCTAACAAAATGAAGCTGCTGGATAACCCAGTGGCTTTTTTATATTAAAAATAAAGGAGAGAACACTCATGACAATCTCAGTGAAAAAGAATCTTGTATCAGAAGCAAAATACGCTTTGAAATGCCCAAACGCTATGACAGCAGAATACATCACCATCCACAATACAGCGAATGACGCGTCAGCTGCCAATGAAATCAGCTATATGATCGGGAATACAAGCTCGACAAGCTTTCACTTTGCAGTCGATGACAAAGAGGTTATTCAAGGGCTGCCGTTAAATCGTAACGCATGGCACACAGGAGACGGCACAAACGGCACCGGAAACCGTAAGTCTATAGGCGTTGAAATCTGTTACAGCAAGTCAGGAGGCCCTAGATACAAGGCGGCAGAAAAACTAGCAATCAAATTTGTGGCGCAGCTGCTCATAGAGCGCGGCTAGGGTATTGATCGTGTGCGCAAGCATCAAGACTGGAACGGCAAATATTGTCCGCACCGTATTTTGTCAGAGGGAAAATGGGACGAGGTTAAGACTGCCATTGATGCAGAATTGAAAACGCTAGGCGGGAAAACAACTTCTAAACCGTCATCATCGATGTCAAAAACTTCCGGGAGCACTTACACAGTCAAAAAAGGCGATACTCTTTCTGCGATTGCAAAAGAGCATGGGGTAAGTGTGGCAAACCTTCAGAAATGGAATAATATTAAGAATCCGAATGAAATCAAAGTCGGCCAAGTGCTAAAGCTGACGGGATCATCCGGCTCTTCTAAGACGTCATCCAGCGGTAAGAAATACGTTTACCTTCCGGCTTCAGCTGATTCATGGCGCATCTATCCGACAAACAAGGCGCCGGTCAAAGGGAACGAATGCGGCTTATTGCGTCCTAAGAAATTCGGCGGCCTGAAGTTCGGGGTTCTCGGTAATCCACAAACGGACGTTTACACGATCAAGACGGATCAGTTCGGAAAGGTAAACATCTATGCTGCGAAGCACACAGGCGCAACAGTAAAATAAACGAAAGCAAAACTTGAATCTTTATTGAAGTGAAAAAAGACCCTCTCTATGAGAGGGCCTTTTAATTAATGCTTTAATGAGTAACTTAATTAACGAGAGCTAATGACTGACTATTTCGAAACTAAATTAATAAGATCTTTATTTTATTACTCTAACATTGTTATACTAATAACTAACATATTTTCTAAATTGGAGGACTATTGTTATGAAAGGGAAAAAGATCATCATTTGTTTATTGGCCATCTCTATTATTTTCATAGTTGGCTTTTATTTTATTAAGAATAATGAAACTCCTGATTCAGCGAAAAAATTTAATAGTGAACAGGAAGCTTTACAGTATGCTAAACAAGAATCACCTTATATTACTGACTTTATAGATGAAACAAAGGAAATTGATAATGAAAAAGTTGTGATATATACATTTGAAAAAAATAAACAAATGGGTATAGGTACAGGAACATTGGCATGGAAAGATAAAAAAGTGACATGGGTAAAGAACGGGAATGATATAGTACTTGATAGTAAGAATAATAAGACTGATATTTCAGGTGATGTAAAGTCGTATTCAGGTAAAAAGTATAAATTATATGCTGGATTTAACAAAACAAAAAATCTAAAAATTGAAACCCAGACAGATAATAATGTAACTCCTCATGTGGATAAGAAATCAGGAATATATTATTTGTTAATTCCTAGTATAAATTAATCACATCTCATTTACAAAACTCTCCTCCTTTGGTAATATTTTAATGTATCATAAAAATGAGGAGGGTGTATATGAAAAAGAAAGTTGCGTTTTTGATTACTGTTTGCGTGGTATGTTTGATGATTTTTGGAAATCCTACGAAAGGATTTGCAGCCGAGCAAAATACTATCAATCTATCTGATTCAAATGTTGAAAAATTTTATGATGAGGAACAAAATGCAGTAATTGCACCATTCAAAGCGACAGAAAATGGTCTTGTACCTGTTTCAAAAGATGAATATGAAAAAGCGACTAAAACGACAGAAAACGAAGATTTAGAGAATGAGTTTGTTGTTTCTGAGGAAAATAATGACGAGCCAGGATTTAATGCCTATGCTGACGTTGATATTAGAACTTGGCGTTATAAAGAAAAATCAGCCACTAAATATTATGGAAATCCTATTAAAGTTTCAGCATCAATTAAGTGTACTTCATCATCGTGTAGAGTAGATAAACAATGGCAAGCTACTGTATCTAAGTCTTACAGTGTTAATGCTTCATCAGAAATTAAAGCTATAAACTATGGTGCTAGTTTTAATTTTACGTCAGCAAAATCTAGTTCTAGTACATATTCCTTTACAATAAAAAAAGGTCAATCAGGATATATAGCTTTTAAACCATACAAAAGAAAGTCTACAGGTACCTTAACGCAGTATTCTACAATGCATGGTAAAATCAGTAGCAAATCAGCCTACGGAAGATCAGCAATTAAGCTGAGAACTGGAGAAGCTGATGGATACTATTCTTTTGTTTTTACTAAAAAATAGTATGATAGATCAGTTTAATAGAGGAAGGGTAAAAGTAATACCCTCGCTCAAAAAAGCCCTTCTCATATGAGTTGGGCTTTTTAAATAATCCATATTTTCTTTTCTTCATCCCATGAAAGAGTTCCTTTGCGGATTAGGCTTTTTGTGGCATCCCGTATTTCCTGTTCGCTTTTCCCAGTCTTTCTTTTCAGTTCGGGAAGAGTTGGATTCTTTCCGTATAGACGCATATTAACAAAGATTTGATATAACTTGTGCTCAAAATCAGTCACACAATATCAACTCCTAGAGCTAGGTACATCGAAAAAACAATTGTAAGTATTAGTTGGTTTTGTCATAAAATAGACCAGTTATTAGTGGTCCTCCATTTTCAGCTTTTTCCTTCTGAACTGATCCATAAAGAATAATGGTTTGGTTCTCCTTTAACTTTGTAGGGAATAGCGCAAAAACATTATAAATACCATACCCATTTTTCTCTTTAGATGAAATAATAAATTTTCCTCCAGCTTCGGCATTTTCGATTGCAGAAACTTCTCCTTTGATACGAACTATTTTATCTGGAGGGTCCTCAACATTGATTTTTTTGAAATCAGCATCTTCAGCTTCTTTTCTAATCTGTTGCTGCTTTTCCTCAGTTGAAATATCGCCCAGTCCATCTTGCTGAGAGGTGCTCGAGGTAACGGATTTTTTCTCAGTTGGCGAATTATCTGATTGAGCCATATAAGTAAATCCACAGATGGATAGTAATAAGCTTATTGGCAATATCCATATTCCTTTTTTTCTTGTTTTTTTGAAGAATAAAAAAATTACCCCAGTTACGATACCAATTGCAGATAATATCGAGAGAAATCCCATAAATAAAATCATAAAAACCTCCAGTTGTTTAAAGATCTAACATTTTCATTTTAAAACGAAATGAGTGTAATTTTCTATCCTAAACAGAGGATTAGTCAGGATAACATTTTGGAACCGAAAACAAAAGCGAAACTTGAAGCGAAATTGAAGTAATAAAAAAGCCTCTCATATAATGAGGGGCTCTAAATTGCAATTCTTTTGACTTAATTGTCCCATTCTTCATCTTCTTCCCAGTTGTCTTTCATTCGTTGAAGCTTATCGAAGAAAAATTCAATAAAATTATCCGCAACAACTTCTTGGTAACCAATTACTCTATCCCACGTAAATACAGGACATTCTTCATTATTCATCTTATTGGTATCTAGACAATATGCAAAGTAATCAACATCCTCTATTACAACAAGTCCTTTGGTTAACTTATAGTGTTCTTGATACTCGTTGGTATATTCAACAACTGATGGGCCTCCAAAATCATAGCCAAGAATATCAATTCCATAAACTCCACCAGAACCATAGTTCCTCAGAAACCATTTATAGCTCTCTGGAAGTTTCACTTTAAGATCTTGTTCTATTTTAGAGATTTTGTCCTCTCCAATTCCTCCTGTGAAATCTTTATCTTTTGCATTTTCATCTAAAAACTGTTCCACTTGCGTGTATAGTTCCATTTTTACCAACCTCTCTTACTCTGTATATTGAGTGGCTCTCCATTTCCAATATCTCGCTCTAAAATATTCATATTGAACTTTCAATTCTGGATCATTTCTAAAACTCTCTCCATCAGTTTTAAGTTTATGTATGACCTCACTATATTTTGTGTGTAAACTGTTTGGAATTTCAACAATATTTCCAGGTTCTTCCTGAATTAAATGGTGCAAATTGATTTTTGTACCGTCTTTGGCTAGAGGTGCCTTACCGTCTTTCATTAATTCAAGGTTTGTTCGACCTTTACGATCTTTTTGATTAATATCGATATCTTTCATTGTATAAACTCTTCGGCTTACATCTTTGATATTTCCTTTTACTTTTACCTTGCCCTTAACCTCATAAGCACCATACTTTTCTTTATTTAACCAAGGGACATTTACTTTCTGACCTGTAAATGGCTTTCTTGTTTCATCTAATTTTTTAGCAAGCTGAAGCAGCCTGTCTTTTGCGCTCACATCATTGATGACATTATAAGGCATGCCGCCTGCTACAACAACATCTTCTTGCATGACAAACGGTTTGATTGCTGTTAGTGGATCAGGAGTTTCATCCAGTTTTTTAGACGCTTTTTTAACTGCTGCTTTTCCGGCTGTTTTCACTCCAATTTTAGCAACTGAACCAGCACCTTTTAAACCAAAGATGTTTACTGCTGCATATGTAAACCAGTGAGCCTTTGATTCTGTGTCTCCGTTCTTTACATCTCTAACATAGGAGGTTATTATTGCATCTTTAATTGAATTAAACGTGGAATCATAGTGATAAACTGCAACTGCAGAATTAATAAACATGTCGACAGGATGATTATGTGCCATATAGTCTAATGTTTCAGCTGTCATATCATAAAGAGCTGTAACAGTACCTTTGGCTCCGGCCATCAACTCACGTGTGTTTTCAATCTGTGTGAAATATCTTTGCTGATCCTCTGTTAGGTTATCGTAACCAATAGTTTTAGCCATTGAATAGAATTCATCTGCATCAGCATAGTCGTAATTTTTCAGTCTTTCTTTCAGCTTTTCGATTTCTTGTTCTTTTTCTTCCTTCTTCTTAATTGTCAAATAAGCTTCAGTATGTTTTTCAATATCGCCTTTTTTCTTATGTATGTCACTTTCTCTGTACGCTTTGGCGTTATAGTGAATCGGTGTGGCGTTTTTCCCTTTGCCTGTTGATTCCTGCAGCTTTTTAAAATCTTGCTGAATGAATTGTTCGTTTGGTTCTGTTAGTGCATATTCAGTTGTTAATTCATCATCTACTTCCCCAATTTTATCAATTGTTTTTTTTTCGTTTCTTATCTGCACTTGCAAGTTCATCTTTAAAGTTTTCAGTTGAAAACAAATCAAGTGGTAGGATCTCGTCAATATCGTTCAGAATGTCCTTCATTGCTTTCTTCTGCTCGGACATAATAGCCTTTGATTTTTTATATGCATTTGCAAGTTCATGCTCTAAAAAGGACTCCTCGACGTATGCATCTGACAAGCTGGCTTCCTCTACAACTCCAGAGATACTTGTAAGGAAAGCAATTTTCATGTCAATCAGATCGATCCATTGGTCTGTAACACCGACATGATCATGATAAAATGCTTTAATGTTGTCTGCGCCCTTACCTGAAAACTCGCTGTCATCTAGGTTTGCTACGTCTTTAAATGCTTTTCTGAGCTTAACCATTTGTGATCTGAGTTCCTTGTACTCTTTTGCACGTTTATCCGCTTCAGAAAGTAATGACTTTGCTTCAAATACCTTCATACCATTCTCCTTTTTTCTGACACTCAATACTCAAAATTTTACCATAGTTTAGGAGAGTTAACGGCTTTAAGATCGGACAAATACCGGAAATCCTCAAATAGAAGTAGTTATTTTTACTCAATTCATTTGTCCGAAAAAGGACATTTCCTTATAATCGATATACAAGACCTAGGTGATCTGTTCTTTCGCATCCTAAAAATTAGGCATATTATCCCTTGAGTTTAATTGCGTCATCACGAAAGCAGAATTGCGCTATGTCGAAAATTTTTTCTATATATTACATTTAATGTTAAAGTTGTGTTAACATTTGTTTGATAATTTAGAATTTTGACAGAAAGAGGGGTTTATTATGAGTAAACTTGCTTCTGAATATGTTGCTAATTTCTTAAATGAATGGTATATGGCCATAAAACAGCAGAATGTTGAGGCTGCTGAAAAATATTTTAAAGAAGTCAGATCTTTATTTGATGACATGGAAGAAGATCAGGAAGTATTAATGTATTATTCTCTACTTGAAGAGAGACATAAAATGATGATGTATCAAGTAAAAGGAACAGACTTTCCAAAGCATTCATACTTCAACAAAAGACATGCGAGAGAAATTCAAAAAACAGATAACATGATAGAGTACTATTTCTTTTTGTTTGAAGCGTTATACGAATCCTATAATCGAAACTTCGAGAATGCCATAAGCTTATTTAAAATTACTGAGAAAAAGCTATCCATTATTCCTGATGAAATTGAAGCTGCCGAATTTCATTCTAAAGTGGCCTCAATGTACATGATGCTCCGTCAGAGTATTGTTTCATTAAATTATATAAACAACGCACTTAACATTTATAAAGGGAATGAAAATTACAAAAGAAAGTACGCAACAGCACTGATGGTTGTTGGAACTAACTATACAGATCTAGGACAATTCGATAAAGCTGAAGAAGCTTACTTCCAAGCCATTAGAATTTCAAAAGAGCTTGATGATAAATTTTTCGAAGCTCAAATCCATCACAATCTTAGTATTACATACTCAGCAGCAAACAGATCCCAAGACTGTCTCAACGCTCTGAGAAAAGCCATAAGAAATAAAGAGTGGAGACAATCAGTTTATTACATTAACTCTCTTTACATGGCTACCAAAGAGTTATTCCTCATGGATCAAAAAGATAAAGCTGTATATTATTACAAAAAAGGACAGGAAAATTTAACCCAGAAAGAGAATAAAGTGTATGAGGCTAAAATAAACATCATTTATGCACTTCTTCAAGATAATCAAAACGAAACCATTGAGGAATGTGGGAGTTTCATTCATTTCCTTCAAGAAAAGAATGACTTAGACAGTGTTCTTGATCTTTCCTTGATTATCTCTCAGTACTGCGAGGAGAAAGAATGTTATAAGGATGCTCTTGAATTTTCTAAGCGAGCTATTTTAGCCGAAAAGAAAATGAGGCAGTTGGAGGGAATAGGATGAAGAGATTAATACTTCGTGTGTCTGTTACAGCTATTATCTTAAGTGGGTTAGCTGCTGGCGCTAGTTTGTTTACTCAGTCAGACATTCAATTTAGTGAAAAACCAGTCGGAACTGATATTCAAATCGCAGAGAGACCAGTTGGAACTTGATAAAAAGTGAGGGGCATAACATGACAAAAGGCGTTAAAATAACATTGTGGAGCATCCTAGCCGTATTCATCGTGTTAGCAATAATAGGAGTTGTATCTTATTATCAGACCCCGTCAGCGTAAAAAAGCAGATCTCTAAAAAGCAGCCCTATAATGGGCTTTTTTGTATTAGATAAGCATTTAGGCTATTAAGTGTGAGGTGAAAAAGATGAGCAAGGAGATAAATACAAAAGAACTTGATGAGGAACTAAAAAGAGTACTCAAAATGTTTGATGATGTATTAGAGGTTTATGAACAGCATGACGGCGAACCTAGCATTAAACCTGGTGTAACTTGCCCTTCATGTCAAAAAAAATCAACTAATTATGTTTGTAACTGGAATGGGAACAAGCATGTACACTTTATTTGTGAATGTGGCCATCGAGTATACCAATAAAAAAGTTATTATATGAAAGGGGAGAAGCGTCCGTCCAAAATTTTTTATGCCTCCAAACCTCCCCCAAACCTCCCCCAAATAATTATGGAAGAATACACAATTCTACATAGCAGAATATAAAAGAAAAACCCTAGAAACGTTGATTTATCAAGGTTTCTAGGGTTTAGGTGAATGCTCTTTAAAGAGCACTTCAATTAACGAGAGTAGAACTCAACGATAAGCGCTTCGTTAATTTCCGGAGCAAGTTCAGAACGCTCTGGAAGACGAGTGAATGTACCTTCAAGCTTTTCAGCGTCGAAAGTAAGGTATTCAGGAACGAAGTTGTTTACTTCAACAGATTCTTTGATGATAGAAAGGTTTCTTGATTTTTCGCGAACACCGATTGTTTGACCAGCTTTTACTTGGTAAGACGGGATGTCAACGCGGCTTCCGTCTACAGTAATGTGGCCATGGTTAACCAATTGGCGAGCTTGACGGCGAGTACGCGCTAAACCTAGCTTGTACACAACGTTATCAAGACGAGAATCTAAAAGAATCATGAAGTTTTCGCCGTGTTTACCAGTCATTTTTGCAGCTTTGTCAAACAATGTGCGGAATTGACGTTCGTTTACACCGTACATGTGACGAAGCTTTTGCTTTTCTTGCAATTGCAAACCGTATTCTGATAATTTTTTACGTTGTCCTGGGCCGTGTGGACCTGGAGCGTAAGGGCGTTTTTCTAATTCTTTTCCTGTTCCGCTAAGAGAGATTCCTAGACGGCGGGACAGTTTCCAAGATGGACCTGTATAGCGAGCCATAATGTGACTCCTCCTTTGGTTTTATTTTTGTGGAAAATAAAAACCGTCTGTTCTATTCGACCATGAACATTTTGTTTTCATGTATCCTCGCTCCAGCAGCAGAGAGTTACACGATACACCTTATTGATAAGGAACAAAATGAAAACATAGAAGCTGAACAAAAAGGCTGCAATATTTCACACAAAGGTCATTATATAATTTATTTGTTTTGAAGTCAACCATTCATCCATTATCGCTTTGCTGTTTATGATATAATAAACAAAAATTAGTGGTAAACTTTTTAGGTGATAAAACATGATAGAACAAACAAAAGATCAATTACCCGCCTTTCGTTATCATATGCTCGATTTTTTATTAACCAAATCTGTAAAGGTCTCATTCACCGACTCTCTTATATGGCTGACATCGGCTATTCAAACATATTTTCCATCACTTTGCGTATCCCTTATACCGTCTCCATCTGATCGCATGGCACAAATGACAGAGGATGAAGTGCATTTTTCTGCATCGAAAATAAATGCTTCATTTTATGTTATCGAGGATCATGTCTCCGGCAGGAGCTTTCATTTAACATGCAGGCAGGACGGAGTGTTTCCGGAAGAGCTTCCGGATTTGATTTCTTCTTTTTTGAATCAGTCAATGAAACAGGAAAGAATTTATATCAAAACAATCTATCAAAAAAAGATATACAAGATGACAGAACTGTTCCATTCGCTGCTCGATCAGACGGAAGTGTTAAAGAAGCTTCTTGAAAGCTTACACACCACGTTTCCCCTGTTTCAATTTTCTCTGTTTATTTCTCATGATCAGGACCAATGTATAGGTGTTCCTGCAAAGGAACTGTATATGGAAGAGGAAGATGCCGATTCCTTTGCGCTTAAAGTCTATCTATCCGGGGACATTTTGCGGAAAAATGAAACGGTCGCTTACATTCCAATTAAAGGGCAGCAGGGAACGTACGGCGTTCTGATGGCAGGTGGGGCGGGAGACAGTCCTCTTACCGACGTGTACCTTGATGAAATGTCACTGATAGCAAATGCCGCGGGAAAGGCGTTTGAAAATGCCCAGCTCTATGAACAATCCAAAACAAGTATTGCAAACTTGGAATTAATTAATGAAACATCGCGCCGTCTCAACCAGCGGCTGACGCTGACGGATACGATGAACGATCTTGCTGTGAGAATGGCTGAATCATTTCATGCTGAAGAAGTGGGCTTTTTCCATATTGACCATTTTGAACAGCAGACACTGCTTCCCGGGAGCACAGCATTTTTTAAAGAAACGAAGTCGTCTGATATATATAATGAAATAAAAGAAAAACTGTACGAAGGAGAGAATGGCGTTTTTATCGGAAATGGACAGTCTGTGTTTGGAAAAGCCGGATACGGTTCACTTATGGCTGTTCCGATGATGGAGAATGACCAGCTCCTGGGATTCGCCGTTTTGCTGAAAAAGGAAATGTACGCTTTTACATTTGAAATGTACAAGCTGTTCCAAGCGCTGATTCATCATGCAACGCTGGCTGTGACCAATTCGATGCTTCGCGACCGCCTTGAGCATCTGGTGAAAACGGATCAGCTGACAGAGCTGTATTCAAGAGTCTATTTAGATGAAAAAATCCAATACAGCATGAAAATTCATCAAAAAGGCGTTTTTATTCTTGTTGATATTGATAATTTTAAAAATGTAAATGATACGTACGGACATCAGACAGGGGACGAGATTTTAATACAAGTCGCTTCCGTTATCAAAAGCAATATCCGAAAGCATGATGTCGGTGCCCGCTGGGGGGGCGAGGAGCTGGCGGTTTACCTTCCGAATGTGACGGTAGCTGTAGGGAAACGGATTACCGAAAGGCTTGTTTGTGCGGTGAGAAAAAGCACGAAGCCTGAGGTGACGATTTCATGCGGAATCTCCTGCTGGGACTCAGAATCGAAAAAATCCTTGAAGGAGCTTGTTCACGAGGCCGACGAAGCGCTTTACACCGCGAAACGAAACGGGAAAAACCGTTTGATGATTCACGAGTCGATAAAATGAAAAAAGCCCAAAACGCTACATGTTTTGGGCTTTTGTTGTATGGCTCTACACTAAAGCTTTTTCAAGGATTTCTGCAAATTGCGTAAGATACTTTTCATCGATCTCATCAAAGCGGTTTTTGACAGGGCTGTCAATGTCCAAAACGCCGACTAGGTTTCCGTTTACATGAATCGGAAGCACAATTTCTGATTGAGATGCTGCATCACAGGCGATATGTCCCGGAAATGCGTTTACATCCGCAACTCGCTCCACTTTTCCGTTTGCATATGCTGTTCCGCAAACGCCTTTGCCGAAAGGAATACGGACACATGCCGGCAGACCTTGGAACGGCCCTAACACAAGCTGTTCTTCCCCTTCTTTAGCAAAATAGAAACCGGCCCAGTTGACCTCAGGCAATGAATGATAAAGCAGTGCTGACGCATTTGCGTAGTTTGCAATTTGATCTGTTTCATCTTCTGTTATGGCTTCAAGCTGTTTGAGCAGAAGCTGATAGTCTTTTTCTTTATCTCCAGATTGTTGTTCGACATGAAACATGGAAAACCCTCACTTTTTCTATAATATAAAACAAAATCCCGGCTTTTCTGCCGGCATTTGTCGATAAGTTCTTACAGGAACAGCCGGTCTCCGCCTTGAATTTGTAACAAGAGGAAGGAGTGAGCCGGTATGAAAGTAAGCACCAAAGACAAAATTATTGAATCTGCTGTCATGCTCTTTAACCAAAAAGGATTTTCTGGCACATCTGTCCGTGAAATTGCAAAGTCAGCTGATGTAAATGTTGCGCACATCTCCTACTATTTTAAAGGCAAAGGAGGTTTGATGGAACACTTAGTTTCAGAGTTCTACGAAGGCTACAATAAAACACTTGAAACAGCGGCAGGCAACATCTCTTTTCAAAGCACGCAGGAACAGCTTCTCCAATTGGTTTTCGATATTTTATCCTATCAGCATAACAATCGTCAATTAACTCGGTTTGTCTACCGGGAAGTCACCATTGATTCGACTTTAATAAGGGAAATTATGTCGACGTACCTGATGAAGGAAAAGTATATCTTCCAGCTGATTATTGAGGAAGGAGAAAAACAGCGAGAACATTTAACGCTGCCGCTGCCTCATTTTATTCTTCAATTAAAATCTCTCTTGATGATGCCCTATCTCCAGCCTCAATATATTTCAGAAGTGCTCTATATGCAGCCGCACGAGCCATACTTTTATAAAATGTATTTTGAAGAAATCAAGATTTGGATCAGAAGCGTATTCCGGACAGGAGACATGCGGTCACAAATTAGCGCAGTTCAGTAAATTTCTCATACGCGTATCCGACATCACCCGCTTGATGGGCATCAGACCCGAATACAAGCGGGATGTTTTTTTGCTTCGCCTCCTCAATCATCCAATCCTCCAGATAAATATTCCCCGCGTATGTTTTTCTCAGACCTGATGTATTAAAGTCGAGCTCCATTCCGTTTTCCTTAACAGCGTTCAGGCACTCAGAAGCAAGTCTGCGAATATGATCGGACATTTTATAAGGAAACAGCCTGATGAATTTTTTAACGAGTGTGATGTGGCCGACTCTTTTTGGCTTATAGGCGCCGAGAGATGCTACAATAGAAGAATAAATGCTGCGGTAATAGAGTTCATATACAGCTTCGATGCTTCCGCACTCTGAGATCAGCTTTTTAAATGTATGCTCATCATAGTCGAGGCACAGATAAGATGAGCCCGTGCGCAAAAAATGAACGGATAAGATGCTGTCATCTAAAAATGGGCCGTATGTATTCAGGAACGATTTGATTTCATCTTCGTATTCAGCAATATAATCGACCTCAAGCCCGGTCTGTATGTCAAGCTGTCCGCGATATTCTTTTTTTAATCCGGAAATTTCATTAATGTAGCGTTCCAAAGAGGCTTGCGCCATCGCGCTGTCTTTTTGCGGTGTCGGATCGGTAAAAGAGGGAGGTAAAGGAGCGTGCTCTGTAAACGTAATTGATTGAAAGCCTTTTTTTATCGCTTCCTCCGCATATTGTCTGAGTGTGTCTGTTGTTCCGTGAGGGCAAAATGGTGTGTGAATATGTCCGTCTCGCTTTAGCATTGGTGTCACCCCGTGAAAAAATAGTCAAATCCTGCCGATTTTGCACAAAAAGTTTTTGATTTCTGGTCAAAAAATGTTGGTTACATGGTATCATAATAACAATGAAAACGACAGTTTTTCTCAATACATATCCTGAAATCTTTCTGAATAAATAAAACACCCTGACAGATTAAGGTTAACAGCAAGGGGGCTCATTATGGAGTTTGTCATTGGATTATTAATTGTACTGCTCGCGCTGTTTGCGGCGGGCTACTTTTTCAGGAAAAAAATCTACACGGAAATTGATCGTTTGGAATCTTGGAAGATTGAAATTCTCAATCGATCGATAGTGGAAGAAATGTCCAAAATTAAACATCTGAAAATGACGGGGCAGACAGAAGAGTTCTTTGAGAAATGGCGTGAAGAATGGGATGAGATTGTCACTGCCCATATGCCGAAAGTTGAAGAGCTCCTTTATGATGCCGAAGAATGCGCGGACAAATACCGGTTTAAAAAAGCCAATCAAGTGCTCGTTCATATCGACGATCTCCTGACAGCGGCGGAATCGAACATTGAAAAGATACTCCGGGAAATCAGCAATCTCGTCACAAGTGAAGAAAAGAGCCGCGAAGAGATTGAACAGGTAAGAGAACGCTACTCAAAGTCCCGAAAAAACCTGCTGGCATACAGCCACCTTTACGGAGAGCTTTATGACAGCCTTGAAGCAGATCTTGACGAGATTTGGAGCGGGATCAAACAGTTTGAAGAAGAGACAGAGGGCGGGAACTATATTACTGCAAGAAAAGTTCTCCTTGAGCAGGACCGCAATCTAGAACGGCTTCAGTCGTACATAGATGATGTGCCGAAACTGTTAGCCGACTGCAAGCAGACGCTGCCGGGCCAGATTGCAAAGCTCAAAGACGGATATCGCGAAATGAAAGAGAAAGGGTATAAGCTTGAGCATATCCAGATTGATAAGGAACTGGAAAACCTGTCAAATCAGCTGAAACGGGCAGAACATGTTTTGATGACTGAGCTGGATATTGATGAAGCGTCTGCCATACTGCAGCTCATAGACGAAAATATTCAATCTGTTTACCAGCAGCTCGAGGGTGAAGTTGAAGCAGGCCAATCTGTGTTAAGCAAAATGCCTGAGCTGATCATTGCTTACGATAAGCTGAAAGAAGAGAAGGAGCAGACAAAGGCGGAAACTGAACTGGTGAAGGAAAGCTACAGACTGACAGCTGGTGAGCTAGGCAAACAGCAGGCCTTTGAAAAGCGTATTGATGAAGTCGGCAAGCTGCTAGCGTCAGTAAAAGATAAGCTGGATGCAGAGCATGTCGCCTACTCTCTTTTAGTTGAAGAGGTCGAATCAATTGAGAAGCAGATTGAAAAAGTGAAAAAAGACCATACGGATTACCGTGAAAAGCTGCAGGCTCTTAGAAAAGAAGAACTGCAGGCGAGAGAGACACTTGGCAATCTGAAAAAAACAATTTCTGAAACAGCAAGACTGCTGAAGACAAGCAACATCCCGGGCATCCCGAGTCATATTCAAGAGATGCTGGAAAACGCGCATCATCACATTCAAGAAACGGTCAATCAATTAAACGAAATTCCTTTAAATATGGAAGAGGCCGGAGCCCATCTGAAACAAGCAGAAGATATCGTGAACAGGGCAAGCCGGGAATCAGAGGAACTGGTAGAGCAGGTTATGCTGATTGAAAAAATCATTCAGTTCGGAAACCGATTCAGAAGCCAGAACCATATTTTATCTGAACAGCTGAAAGAAGCGGAAAGACGGTTTTACGCTTATGATTATGAAGAATCCTATGAAATTGCGGCTGCAGCTGTAGAGAAAGCTGCGCCAGGTGCTGTGAAAAAAATAAAAGCTGATTTATCCGCTTAAATTCAGATCGTAAAAAGAGCCCGCAGTTTATGAGCGGGCTCTTTTTCATTAAAAAAACGCCTGCGCAGTAACGCAGGCGACCATAACATTAACTTATTTCTTTAAGCTGTTGTTTGGATGTACCGATGAAAAAGGTAAGAATATAGCCGATAATGGCGGCGATGATTCCAGGAATCACCCAGCCGATGCCAAGGCTGTATAGCGGCAGATTCTCATTTAAAAACGTATTTAGAGCTCCGAGCGAAAAGCCGGCTGCTTTTATTCCGTCTAAAATACTGAATAACCCTGTACCGATTAAGCATGCAATGTAAACTTCACGTCTTTCTTTAAAGAGCTTATCAATAAATGAAAGAACGATAATGACAATGGCAAGCGGATAAATAGCTGATAAAATAGGAACTGAAAAAGCGATAATTTGAGCAAGCCCGAAATTAGAAATCATCAGGCTGAATAAAGTGACGATGGTAACGACAACTTTATATGATAACGCAGGGATAAGCTTTGAAAAATATGTGCCGCAAGAAGTGACAAGCCCAACGCTTGTGGTTAAACACGCGACTGTGATAGCTGATCCGAGTACGATATTTCCTAATGAACCGAATAAATAATGGGACGATGCTGATAAAATTTTAGCTCCTTCACCAACAGGCCCGATTGCGTTTGTGCTTGTTGCACCCAGGTAGGCAAGAGAAACATAAATGAATGTCAGCCCTAATGCAGCAATTATTCCGGCTTTAATACAAGCTGCCGCAAGAGCTTTTGATTGTGTAACGCCTCTGCTTTTCACAGCATTTACAACGACAACACCAAATACGATTGAAGCAAGCGCGTCCATTGTTTTGTAGCCTTCCAAAAATCCTTTAAATACCGGTGTTCCTTTATATGCTTCCGTTACTGCACCTAAACCGCCCATTGGCGTGATAATCGCTTTGAGAACAATCACTAAAATAATTGTGAATTTAATTGGAGTAAGAATTTTTCCGATTCGATCCACGACTTTAGTTGGGTTTAGCGCTAAATAGTAAGTAATGCCGAAAAAGATGAGTGTAAAAATTAATAAAGACAGTCTTTCAGGAACGCCAGCCAGAAACGGAACCGCACCAATTTCATAAGAAACGGTTCCTGTTCTCGGGATGGCGAATAATGGTCCGATTGATAAATAAAGCACAACAGTAAATACTGTACCGAATGCAGGGTGAGCTTTATCAGCAAGTCCTTTAGCATCCTTGCCGGTTAATGCGATAGCGATAATTCCGAGAAGCGGCAGGCCTACCCCGGTCAGTAAAAATCCGCCGATGGCTTTCCAGACATTGTGTCCGGCTGCTTGTCCAAGTTCCGGCGGATAAATCATATTTCCTGCTCCAAAGAATAGCGCAAATAGCATGAAACCAATAATAATGGTATCTTTGACAGGCAGTGAGTGTTTCATGAAAAAAATCCTCCTAATAATTATGTTAAAATATTCAGTCAATTAATTGTCAGATAATATGACGAAACGAACAAATCTTATTATATGGTAAAAAAAATTAGAAGTCAATACTAGCTTTTTGTAATTTTCTATTAAATTTTGTTATGGTAACATAAATATCATACCTTGTACCGCTTTCATAAAGGAGTAAAAAAAGATGATATATTTAGATAATAGTTCAACGACCAAACCGCATAATGAAGTCTTGAACGTTTATGAACAGACTAGCAGCCGATATTTTGGCAATCCTTCATCTTTGCACCGATATGGAGCCGAAACGGAACAGCTGCTTCAGGCAGCCAAAAATCAAATAAAAAGAGCCTTGGGCCTAAAGAATTATGATATTGTATTTACGTCAGGTGCTACAGAAGCTAATAATGTGGCTTTAAAAGGAGCCGCTTTGTCAAAGATAAAAACAGGCAAACATATCATTGCCACTTCTATCGAACATCCGTCCGTTACTGAATCTTTGGAGCAGCTGACAGAGCTATTCGGGTTTGAAGTAACTTATCTTTCAGTAAATGAAGATGGATTTGTGTCCATTAAGGAACTGAAAGATGCGATTCGGCCGGATACCGTGCTTGTCAGCATGATGCATGTGAACAATGAAGTTGGCTCCGTGCAGCCGATTGAAGAGGCCGGGGAAGTGCTGAAGCAGTATCCGAACATTCTGTTTCACGTTGATTATGTGCAAGGCATCTTTAAAGTTCCCTTGGCGATCGAGAATGCCGGCATTGATCTTTGTTCCATATCCGGCCATAAATTCCACGGACTGAAGGGGACAGGTGCACTTTTAGTAAAGGAAGGAACGCGTCTTATCCCGCTGATAACAGGCGGCTCTCAGCAAAAAGGCATACGTGCAGGAACCGAGCATACAGCAGGTGCGGTTTCACTGGCCAAAGCCATCAATCTTGCGGCTAATGATTATCATCATCACCTTGAAAGAATGGAGGCCGCAAAGGAATTGTTTATGGAAAGGCTGAGTGATTCAGACGGTGTTGTCTTAAATACGCCTCAATTCAATAGCGCTCCGCATATCATTAATTTCTCTGTGCCGGGCATAAAAGCGGAGGTGCTTTTGCACATGCTGGAGGAAAAGGATATATTCGTTTCAACAACATCAGCCTGCTCGGCAAAGGAACATAAACCGAGCAAAGTTCTGTTACAGATGGGCAAGGGAGAGCAGATCGCCGGAAGCAGCATCAGAATCAGCTTAAACTACAGCCAGACAAGCGATGTGACAGAGCCATTTATGAACGCGCTTGTGCCTGGCATCAAAAAACTAAAAAAAATGATGAGGTAGAACATGAATTACGATCATATATTAATTCGTTTTGGGGAGATATCAACCAAAGGAAAGAACAGAAAAAGCTTTATTGAACGTTTAAAGCAAAACGTCAGGCTTGTCCTGAAAGACTATCCGACATTAAAATACTTTTCTAATCGGGATCGTATGACGATTACATTAAATGGAGTGGACCCTGAGGCTCTTTTTCCACACTTGAAACAGGTGTTTGGCATTCAAAGCTTCAGTCTGGCCATTAAGTGTGAGAGCCGCCTTGATGATATTAAGACAACTGCCCTGCAGGCGATCAAGGATCAATATCAGCCTGGTGATACGTTTAAAGTCGAAACGAAGAGAGCGTATAAACAGTTTGAATTAGATACGAATGAAATGAACGCTGAAATCGGCGGCCATATTTTGCGAAATACAGAAGGGCTGACAGTTGATGTCCGCAATCCAGACATACCGCTCAGAATTGAAATCAGGGAGGAAGCAACCTTTTTGACAATTCGCAATGAAAAAGGCGCCGGCGGACTTCCTGTCGGTTCAGCGGGGAAAGCGATGCTGATGCTTTCCGGCGGTTTTGACAGCCCGGTAGCCGGTTTTTACGCAATGAAAAGAGGACTCTCAGTAGAAGCTGTCCATTTCTTCAGCCCGCCATACACAAGCGAACGTGCGAAACAAAAAGTGATGGACTTAGCGAAGTGTCTGTCTCGCTTCGGAGGAAGCATGACGCTTCATATCGTCCCGTTTACAAAGACGCAAGAGCTGATTCAAAAACAAATTCCTGAAAACTATACGATGACGGCAACCCGCCGCTTAATGCTTCAAATTGCCGACAGAATCAGAGAAAAAAGAAACGGGCTCGCGATTATTACGGGGGAAAGCCTCGGACAGGTAGCGAGCCAGACGCTTGAAAGCATGTACGCGATTAATGCGGTTACGTCTACACCTATTCTGCGTCCGTTAATCGCCATGGATAAAACAGAAATCATCGAAATATCACGGGAAATCGGCACATACGAAACAAGCATCCAGCCATTTGAAGATTGCTGCACGATCTTTACGCCGCCAAGCCCGAAAACACGCCCGAAAAAAGAAAAAATCGAACACTTTGAGAGCTTTGTGGATTTTGAACCGCTGATTCAAGAGGCGGTTGATCACATTGAAACAATGACACTATATAGCGAACAAGAAGCAAACGACAAATTCGCAGAACTCTTTTAACGAAGAGCCGGCTCCTGTATACAATTACCAAAGATTTTCTGTATGAAGCCATGTGTTTTAACACATTCTATACTCACAAGGAGGTGAGACACATGGCACAAAACAGTCAAAACGGTAACAGCAGTAACCAACTTCTAGTACCAGGAGCTGCTCAAGCGATCGACCAAATGAAATTGGAAATCGCTTCTGAATTCGGTGTAAACCTTGGAGCAGAAACAACTTCTCGCGCTAACGGTTCTGTTGGAGGAGAGATCACAAAACGTCTTGTATCTTTTGCTCAACAAAACATGGGCGGAGGACAATTCTAATTTACAATTTCACATAATGGCTTTGGAGTGGGGGAATCCCCACTCCTTTTCATTTTTTACATATAAAAAAGGACCAGCGGCCTATAAAATCTATGTTTACAGAGGTTGTTTTTAGGCATATCCTTACGGAAAGAGCCTGTATTTATGTATAATGGGTGGAGAAAGTGAGGAGTTGTTCGTGTTGAAACGAGAAGATTTAATCGCCCCTATGCAATATAATTTAGTGAATGAAATGGAAAAGTTCAGTGCCGCTGGACAAAAAACCGCTCTTCTATGGGAGGATGAGTCGGGCAAACAAGAATCGTGGTCGTATGAAAAGCTGATGGAAGAAACAAATAAAATCGGAGCCGTCTTAGCTGATCTTGGATTTAAAAAGGGAGACAAGCTGATTGTAATGGTTCCGCGGGTGCTTGAAGCCTATGCCGTTTATTTGGCTATCCTGAAATCTGGAATGGTCGTCATTCCGTGCTCTGAAATGCTTCGCGCGAAGGATCTTGAATACCGAATTGAACATGCAGAGGTAAAAGGCGCCATCGTCTATTCCGAATTTATCGGCGCTTTCCGTGATGTCAGTACGGCTGACAAACTGATTACACTGTCTATTGGTGATAATGATGCCGGCTGGAAAAATCTCTTATCAATTGAAGCGGACGGAAGCCAATTTAAAACAGCTGACACAACAAGAGATGATATGGCTTTCTTATCTTATACTTCCGGGACAACAGGTCAGCCGAAAGGTGTTGTACATACACATGGATGGGCATTTGCTCATTTAAAAACGTCTGCCGGCGCTTGGCTTGATATTTCTGAAAAGGATATCGTCTGGGCAACTGCTGCCCCTGGCTGGCAAAAGTGGGTATGGAGTCCGTTTTTAGCGGTGCTTGGGAGCGGAGCAACGGGTTTTGTGTACCACGGCAGATTCAAAGCAGAAAAATATCTAGAGCTTTTAAATCATTACAAAATCAATGTTTTCTGCTGTACGCCGACGGAATACCGCTTAATGGCGAAGGTCGAAGGCTTGGACCGCTTTGATCTTTCTGCACTTCACAGCGCTGTTTCTGCAGGCGAGCCGCTCAACCGTGAAGTCATTGATGTTTTCCAAAAGCACTTCGGCATTAAGGTACGGGACGGATACGGCCAAACAGAAAGCACGCTCTTAGTCGGTGTTTTGAAAGATACGGCTATTAAACCGGGAAGCATGGGAAAACCAACACCGGGAAATCAGGTAGAGATCATCAATGAAGACGGTGAAATCTGCAAAACTGGTGAGGTTGGCGATATCGCTGTTCACCTCAGCACCCCGGCGCTCTTTAAAGAATATTTTAAAGATCCGGAAAGAATGAAAACACAAATTCGCGGCGATTATTTCCTGACAGGAGACAGAGCAAGAAAAGATGAGGATGGTTACTTCTGGTTTGAAAGCCGAAATGACGATATCATTATCAGCTCCGGCTACACGATCGGGCCATTCGAAGTGGAAGACGCGCTCGTGAAGCACCCTGAAGTCAAAGAATGTGCTGTTGTCGCAAGCCCGGATGAAATAAGAGGTTCCATCGTTAAAGCATACGTTGTCCTGCAAGATCACGAAAAACGCAGTGATGAGCTTGTCAAAGTTCTGCAAAATCATGTGAAGACCATTACGGCTCCATACAAATATCCAAGAGAGATTGAATTTGTCGAAAGCCTGCCGAAAACGGCTTCTGCAAAAATCAGACGAGTGGAATTAAGAAAACGTGAAGAACAGCTCAAAGCCAATAAAAAGGCGTAAAGAAAGAGAGTGAACGTGAATGAAGGCGATATGGCACGGCGGTTTCATTTATACGATGCTCGAAGAAGGCCGCCAAACGGAGGCTGTTTATGTTGAGGATGGTGTCATAAAAGGCACCGGCAGCTATGAGAGTCTGAAGAAGAAATACAGTTCACCGGAAACTAAAGACATCAGTTTGAACGGAGCAGTCATGTTTCCAGGATTTGTGGACAGCCATTTGCATCTGATCGGGCACGGAGAAAAACAGCTCCAGCTTGATCTGTCTTCGTTTACATCTAAAGAAGCTGTGCTGCAGGCTGCGAAGGCAAGAGAAGAAAGCCTGTCTGAAGACGATTGGCTCATTGGAGAGGGCTGGAATGAAAATCAATTCGAGAAGCCGGCTTATTTGACGAAGCATGACCTTGATCCTTTATTCCCGGACAGGCCCGTCCTGCTCAAACGGGTATGCAGGCATGCAATAGCGGTCAATTCTGCGGCGCTGCAAGCCGCAGGAATTTCAAAAGCCACTCCTGATCCCGATGGCGGAGTCATTGGCAGAGATGCAGACGGCGAGCCGACGGGGCTTCTGTTTGATAAGGCGCAGGATCTGGTCCTTCAAGCCGTTCCGCCTGTATCTCAGCACTATGTTGATCAGGCGCTTACAGCGGCCATTCAGGATTGCTGGACAAAAGGCCTGACAGGCGGCCATTCGGAAGATTTGTCTTATTACGGCGATGTGTCCGTTCCGATGAAAGCTTATGAGACGGCTGCGGCAAGCGGAAAGTATCCGTTTCGCTGTCATTTGCTCGTTCATCATGAAGCGGTTGATCGGTGGGAGAAAATGAAGAAGCCGTCTGGTCCGTACGTTGAATTCGGTGCGATGAAACTATTTTCTGATGGAGCGCTTGGCGGGAGAACAGCTTTGTTAAAAGAACCGTATCATGACGATCCTTCCACAAACGGTGTTCAAGTCCATGATGATGAAACACTGAGCGGCCTCGTTCAAAAAGCGAGAGAGAAAGGAATGGAGGTTGCCGTCCATGCCATCGGCGACCTTGCCTTTGAAAAAGTGCTGCAGGCTGTCGAGCAGCATCCGCCAAAAAGCGGCCGACATGATCGTCTGATCCATGCTCAGGTGCTGAATGAAGAGCTGATTGAAAAAGCAGCACGCATGCCGATTGCTCTTGATCTTCAGCCTCATTTTGTCGCCAGTGATTTTCCTTGGGTGATTGACCGTCTTGGAGAAGACCGTATGAAAACAGCTTTTGCTTGGAAAACACTGATCTCTAAAGGCATTTTATGTGCAGGGGGTTCTGATGCTCCGATTGAGCCTGTTGAGCCGCTTCTCGGCATTCAGTCTGCGGTGCTTCGGACAAGCAGCCGCGAACAGAACGGTCCGAGCTATAACGAAAGCGAGTGTTTAACAGTATATGAAGCTATCAGGCTTTATACAGCAGGAAGTGCAGAGATCATTTACAAAGAGCAGACACGGGGAAAAATAGCTGAAGGGTATGACGCGGATTTTACCGTTCTCAGTGAAGATCCGTTTACAATTGACCCGAAACAGCTTCATCTTTTAAAGATAGAAAAAACCGTTATCAACGGTCAGATTGTATATGAGAATCAACAATAAATAAGGACAGGCGAATAGCCTGTCTTTTTCTTTTTCTATAAAAATGTCCGTTTTACTTTTTCCCAAAATGAATTGTCCTTTAGTTTCACAGTTTTTATTTTTTTATCAGACAGCTTGATTTCAATCGTTTTCACGTTTCTTGTGCTCAGTGCTTCATTGTCCAAACCGATAATCGGGTGTTCATTTCCGGCTTGCACCACACGAAGCGTCAGCTTTCGTTCAGAGCTGAGGACAAACGGAGAGCCTAGAGTGCGGTAGGTATTATTGTTAAGCGAAGCAAGCTCCGTCACCTGCATGCAGGGAAGCAGCGGATCAACGACAGCTCCGGCCACAGACTTATTATAAGCTGTGCTGCCTGTAGGCGTGGAAATAATCATCCCGTCTCCTCTGAACGTTTCGAAGTGCAGATCGTCAATCAGCACATCCATCACAAAGGTTTTAATTATGCTCGAACGAATGGAAACTTCGTTTAAACAATGAAAAGGACTGGTCTGATCCACTGTCACTTCAATCAGCGGATATTTTCTGACCTCAATTTGTTCAAACGTCATCGCATCCACCATTTTTTCATGCTCATCACTATTAAAATCACAGTATAAATGAGCTTTCCCCTTTTTGGTGATGCCGACGTATAAGCAGTCGTCACGGAAATTCGTCTTTCTGACCGCCTGCAAAAATGTACCGTCTCCGCCTACACTGGCAATAATATTGGCGTCAGAAGGCTGATTGACAACAGTAAATCCGTTCTCTTCAGCCAATTGTGTCAAGGAGCTGACTTGTTTGTTTGTTTCCTGGTCCTGTTTGTGAAAAAAATAAACATTACGGCGATGATCGGTCATATCCCATTTCCCCTTTGCTGTCATATTTAAGTTTTTCTGCCATCCAGTATTTGTGATAAAATACCTTTGGTCATAAGTGTACCACGTTTGCCGGCAGCCCGTTAAGCCGGAGCTTTCTCATCAATGAAACATTTTTTCATTTGAATCGTATAATGAGAGAGTTTGGGAAAAAGGAGGAGAAAAAATGAATGCAAAAAGATGGATCGCATTAGTGATCGCCCTTGGAATTTTTGGCGTGTCCATCATCGTCAGTATCTCAATGAGTTTCTTTGAAAGTGTCAAGGGTGCTCAAACAGACCTTACGTCACTGACAGATGAATCCCAGGAAGTGACGCTTGAAAACGGAAGCCTTTCCAGCAAAATCGCCGTTTTGGAGGTCAGCGGCACTATTCAGGATAATGGTGATTCAAGCAGTCTGCTCGGTTCAGACGGATATAACCACCGAACATTCTTAAAAAATCTTGAGCAGGCAAAAGAGGATGATGCGGTTAAAGGGATCGTACTCAAGGTAAACTCTCCGGGAGGCGGAGTGTATGAAAGTGCCGAAATACATAAAAAACTGGAAGAAGTAAAAAAAGAAACAAAAAACCAATCTATGTGTCAATGGGATCGATGGCAGCTTCCGGAGGTTATTATATCTCAACAGCTGCCGATAAAATTTTTGCGACACCGGAAACCCTGACAGGATCTCTTGGGGTTATCATGGAGAGCGTGAATTACTCAAAGCTGGCTGATAAGCTCGGCATCTCTTTTGAGACCATTAAAAGCGGGACTCACAAGGATATTATGTCTCCTTCCCGTGAGATGACAAAAGAAGAAAAAAATATTATGCAATCTATGGTTGATAACTCCTATGAAGGCTTTGTCGATGTCATTTCAGAAGGCCGCGGCATATCGAAAGCGGAAGTAAAGAAAATCGCGGACGGACGCGTGTATGACGGGCGGCAGGCGAAAAAACTGAATCTTGTGGATGAACTCGGATTTTATGATGATACAATTGCGGCCATGAAAAAAGATCATAAAAACTTGAAAAACGCTTCTGTCGTCTCTTACGAGGAAAGCTTCGGATTAGGCTCTCTGTTTACCATGGGAGCGAACAAAATGTTTAAAAGTGAAATTGATTTTCTGAATATGAGAGAAGTTCTTTCACAATCCGGTTCGCCGAGAATGATGTATCTCTATGCGAAGTAGGAGGGGTCAATAATGGATGCGACATATGAAGAGTTAGAGCGCAGCGACATCGCAGGCCCGGATCAAGCGGAACAGCTCACACACGCATATGCGGGCTTTTGGGTCCGTTTTTGGGCTTTCCTGCTTGATTGGCTCGTTGTGTGGGGGTTAAACCATTTAATCGTTTCTCCCATCTTTACTTTACTGGATCTGCCGAAAACATCCGGCATGTTCACCATCTCAGCGTACAGCATCACAACGCTTTTCGTTTATCTGGCGTATTTTGCGCTGATGACCAAATACTTCAGGCAAACGCTTGGAAAAATGGTGTTCGGCCTCAAAGTAATTTCTGTCAAGCAGGGCCATAAGCTGACATGGAGCACTGTGATTTTCCGTGAAGTGGTCGGGCGGTATATTGATAAGATTTGGATTTTATATATCGTCATCGCTTTTTCTCCTAAAAAACAGGGGATTCATGATTACATTGCTGATACAACTGTGGTGCACGAAAAATTATATCGTAAATAACAAATAAACCCGGACCCCGTCCGGGTTTATTTTTTGCTGAATGGGCGATAATGCTTCCTAGAGGAAGTGAAGAATATGGTATATGTGCTGTCAGCCATTCTTATTCTTATAGGTATCGTGCTGCTTCTCAGAATGAAAATTCATGTTGCCGCGGAGTATCTTCATGCTGAGGATAATGACAAAATAACTTTGAAAATTACAATGCTGTTTGGCCTGGTTCGGATTAAAAAAACAATTCCGGCGATTAAGGTGAACAAAGATGACGGAACAGTCAATATCAGACAGAACACAAAATCGAAAGTGAAAAAAAGCAGCAGCAAGAAAAAAATTACGTTTGATGATGTGCAGCAAAGCATCAATAAAATTGAAATGCTTCTGCATCATGTCACTAAGTTAAGGAAAATCAGCGCCTCTTTTATGGCGCATTTGCATATCACAAAACTCGAATGGATCACAGTTGTCGGGATTCATGACGCAGCGGTGACAGGTGTGTTAACGGGTGCCGTATGGGGAGTCAAAGGCGCTATCGCAGCTATGCTTCATGACCATTTAGACTTTGTGAACAAGCCTGTTTATGAAGTGATTCCATCGTTTCAAGTCCCTGTTTCCAAGACCCATTTTCAGTGTATATTCTTTTTTCGCTTTGGACATGCTATGCTTGCAGCTTTCAAATTCGTCAAATACGGACGGGAGCTTTCTGTATTAAAGAAGAATCCGTCAGCTCGAATGACTTCAAAGAATGATTCATCAGTTTAAGGAGGAAGCGTATATGGCAGACCATCCCATCCAAGGTTTAATGAAAACCGCAATGGAAAACTTGAAGGAAATGATTGATGTTAACACAATCATCGGGGATCCGGTTGAAACACCGGATGGAAGCGTGATTTTAACCGTTTCTAAAGTCGGATTCGGATTCGCTGCAGGCGGCAGCGAGTTTGGCGGCAAGCCGGCTGAGAAAAAATCGGAAGACGATGAAACAAGAGAACAAAAACTGCCCTTCGGAGGCGGAAGCGGAGGCGGTGTGTCCATTACGCCGATCGCGTTTTTAATTGTCGGTTCGACTGGCATCAGAATGCTTCATTTAGATGAAAATACTCATTTGATTGAGAAAATTCTAGACGCAGCCCCTCAAACACTGGAACGCATACAGCAAATGTTTAAGAAAAATAACAAGAATCAAAACCAAGGCCAAAATCAAAACCAAAACCAAATGAACAATATGAATTATTAAAGAAGGGTTAACTGCGGCGGCCGCAGTTAACTTTTTTTTGGCATAAACTTTGCAGTTTGCAAGAAACTTTACTATGATAGAGACATACATACGAAAGGGAGGAATTATAATGGCTGAAATTACATTCAAAGGCGGTCCGGTTACGCTTGTCGGACAAGAAGTGAAAGTAGGGGATCAAGCTCCTGATTTCACAGTGCTGACAAACAGCCTTGAAGAAAAATCGTTAGCTGACATGAAAGGAAAAGTAACGATTATTTCTGTTATCCCTTCAATTGACACAGGCGTTTGCGATGCACAAACCCGCCGCTTTAACGAAGAGGCTGCAAAGCTTGGAGATGTCAACATTTACACAATCAGTGCGGACCTTCCATTTGCACAGGCGCGCTGGTGCGGAGCAAACGGAATTGACAAAGTGGAAACTCTGTCAGACCACAAAGACATGTCATTTGGCGAAGCGTTCGGTGTATACATAAAAGAACTTCGTCTGCTTGCGCGTTCCGTATTTGTGCTTGATGAGAACGGAAAAGTCGTTTACGCTGAATATGTAAGCGAAGCAACGAACCACCCGAATTATGAAGAGCCGATTGAGGCTGCCAAGGCATTATTGAAGTAAGCAGGTGAAAAAAGCTCCAGGCTGCCGCCGGAGCTTTTTTCATGGCAAGGAGGAACACATTATGCAAAACGATCATGTAGGTGCGGTATACGGGCTGCTGGATGATGCCGCGATCATCATAAAAAATGAATTGCAGATTTCATATATAGAAGCGCTTGCCGAAGCGGGAGAAATGTATTTTCTTGAAAAAACGGATCAGCTGAAGCTGCCGAATGAGAAGGCTGAAAAGCTTCAAGCACTGCTTGAAAAAGCCGAATTTGACACATATGAGCACGAGTGGGTGCGCAAAGCATTCCAGCTTGCCGTCCTAAAGGGATTAAAGGATATATCCCATCCAAACAGACAAATGACGCCGGACACGATCGGGCTTTTTATCAGTTATCTGGTAAATAAGTTTATGGCGGGAAAAAAGGAGTTAACGCTTCTTGATCCGGCTGTCGGAACGGGAAATCTTCTGTTCACCGTGTTAAACCAGCTGTCTGAAAATACGGCGAAAAGCTATGGCATAGAGATAGATGACGTGCTCTTGAAAATCGCCTATGACCAGGCGAACCTTCTGAAAAAAGAGCTGGAACTGTTCCACCAGGACAGCCTCGAGCCGCTGTTTATCGATCCGGTTGACACAGTGATATGCGATCTGCCGGTTGGCTATTATCCGAATGACGAAGGGGCAAAAGCCTTTGAACTGAAAGCGGATGAAGGCCATTCCTTCGCTCATCATTTGTTTATTGAGCAAAGCGTTAAGCATACGAAACCGGGCGGCTACCTGTTCTTTATGATCCCGAATCATTTGTTTGAAAGCTCTCAAAGCGATAAGCTGAAGCAGTTTTTCAAGGACAAGGTTCATATCAATGCATTATTGCAGCTGCCGAAATCAATTTTTAAAGACGAAGCCCATGCCAAAAGTATCCTTGTGCTTCAGAAAACAGATGAAGAGACGAAAGCGCCGAACCAAATTCTGCTTGCGAATCTGCCTTCTTTCTCCAACCAGAAGGCGATGCTCGACATGATGGCGCAAATAGATGCGTGGTTTACTAAGGAAAAATAGAAATGAAAAAACAGTTTGAGCGTCCGTCATATGAGGAAGCTTAAGCTGTTTTTTTGTATGAATATCTGGGGGCAGATAAACGAATTGAATAGGGTTTCAAAACACAAAATACGAAAGGAGAAACTGCAGAATGTAAGCGTTAATCAATGTTAAGCGCATAGGTAATGTGTCTGAAAATAACGACTTCTTTTTGTAAGCGTTATCAATACGTAAGTTGACTTGAAAAGCCGACATGACAATGTTTAAATGGAAAAGTCAGATATTTTTCGGGAGAAAATGATGATTCACCCGGGAAAAAAGTACGAAAAACGAAGATGTTGATACAGAGTAAAAAGGAGCGTCAATCATGTCCAAAATTATTGCAATTAACGCAGGAAGCTCGTCTTTGAAATTTCAGCTTTTCGAAATGCCTTCAGAAACCGTTTTAACGAAGGGCTTAGTTGAACGAATCGGTATCGCCGACAGTGTGTTCACGATTTCTGTAAACGGCGAAAAAAATACAGAAGTAACTGATATACCTGATCATGCGGTAGCGGTTAAAATGCTGCTTAATAAGCTGACAGAATTCGGCATTATCAAGGATTTAAATGAAATTGACGGAATTGGACACCGCGTGGTACACGGCGGAGAAAAATTCAGCGATTCCGTTTTATTAACGGACGAAACAATTCAGGAGATTGAAGATATTTCTGAATTGGCGCCGCTGCACAACCCGGCAAATATCGTCGGAATTAAAGCCTTTAAAGAAGTGCTTCCAAATGTTCCTGCGGTTGCTGTTTTTGATACGGCATTCCACCAGACAATGCCTGAGCAGTCTTACCTGTACAGCCTGCCATACGAATATTATGAAAAATTCGGTATTCGTAAATACGGCTTCCACGGCACTTCACATAAATATGTGACTGAGCGTGCGGCAGAGCTTCTCGGCCGTCCGTTAAAAGATTTACGCCTGATTTCCTGCCACCTTGGCAACGGCGCAAGTATTGCAGCTGTTGAAGGCGGAAAATCAATTGATACATCTATGGGCTTCACGCCGCTTGCCGGTGTTGCAATGGGTACACGCTCTGGAAACATCGACCCTGCCCTGATCCCATACATTATGGAGAAAACAGGCCAGACAGCTGACGAAGTACTGAATACATTAAACAAAAAAAGCGGACTGCTTGGCATCTCCGGTTTCTCAAGCGATCTTCGTGACATCGTTGAAGCAACGAAACAAGGAAATGAGCGCGCGGAAACTGCGCTTGAAGTCTTCGCGAGCCGCATCCACAAATACATCGGTTCTTACGCTGCCAGAATGAGCGGTGTTGATGCGATTATCTTTACTGCCGGTATCGGTGAAAACAGCGTAGAAGTCAGAGAACGCGTTCTTCGCGGTCTGGAATTTATGGGTGTATACTGGGATCCTGCGCTTAATAACGTACGCGGTGAGGAAGCGTTCATCAGCTACCCTCATTCTCCAGTAAAAGTTATGATCATTCCGACTGATGAGGAAGTCATGATTGCACGAGACGTTGTTCGTTTAGCTAAATAATGCAAAAAGCACATTCACTTGAATGTGCTTTTTTGTTGAAGCATCATAAAGGTAGACAAAAATACAAAGAGGTGAGCCAATGAGCGTTCAAGAGCATAAACAAGAAGCACCCGATATTGTCCGGTGCAAAGTGATTACTGTCAGTGATACGAGAACGGAAGAAACGGATAAAAGCGGCAGGCTGATGATCTCATCTTTAGAAGAAGCCGGCCATCAGATTACTGCATATGAAATTGTGAAAGACGAAAAGGATGCCCTGCAGCGGTCTGTCTTAGCGGGATGCATGGATGATCAGACGGACGCGGTCCTCTTAAACGGCGGGACGGGTATTGCAAAGAGGGACGTCACCATTGAAGCCATTTCGCCGTTGTTTTCTAAAGAGCTGCCCGGCTTTGGAGAAATATTCAGGATGCTCAGTTATACAGAAGACATCGGCTCCAGTGCGATCATGTCGAGAGCCGCAGCCGGCGTTATCCAACATACAGCCGTTTTTTCAACGCCAGGCTCCAGCGGTGCGGTAAAGCTGGCGATGAATAAGCTGATTATTCCGGAGATCGCCCATGTGGTCAGAGAAATCAGAAAAGACAAGTAAATGAATAAATACTACGAAACTTCACCCGGAAAAATGGGTGAAGTTTTTTTAATAAAAGGCTTGAAAAAAAGGAACTTACTTGTTAAAGTGTATACATACAAAATGTATTTTTATTAAATATAATTTATTTTTATACAAAAGAAACAGGGTTGAGAGGAGATTTTTATCATGGCAGAACAGAAAAAAGTCGTATTAGCATACTCAGGGGGTCTCGATACTTCCGTCGCGATAAAATGGCTTCAAGAGCAAGGGTATAATGTCATCGCCTGCTGTCTGGATGTCGGCGAAGGCAAGGACTTGGCGTTTGTTCAGCAAAAAGCGCTTGAAGTCGGCGCAACAAATTCTTACGTGATCGATGCAAAAGAAGAATTCGCCCAGGATTACGCGCTGTTATCTTTGCAGGCTCACACGATGTATGAAGGGAAATATCCGCTCGTGTCCGCATTGTCTCGGCCGCTTATTGCAAAAAAATTAGTCGAGATCGCAGAAAAAGAAGAGGCGCAGGCAATTGCGCACGGATGCACAGGGAAAGGAAATGACCAGGTGCGTTTTGAGGTATCAATTAAATCATTGAATCCTGACCTTGAAGTCATCGCTCCGGTTCGGGAATGGCAATGGTCTCGTGAAGAAGAAATTGAATATGCGGCAAGCCGCGGCATTCCGATTCCGATTAATCTTGACAGCCCATATTCCATTGATCAAAACCTTTGGGGACGCGCAAATGAGTGCGGCATTTTAGAAGATCCGTGGGCGGCTCCGCCAGAAGGTGCATACGATTTAACAGCTCCGCTGGAAAAAACGCCGGACACGCCGGAAGTGATTGAAATCGCATTTGAACAAGGCGTACCTGTATCCATCGACGGCGTCTCTTACTCACTTTCTGAATTAATTTTAAAACTGAACGAAATTGCAGGCGCGCATGGTGTCGGACGTATCGACCACGTGGAAAACCGCCTTGTCGGCATTAAATCCCGTGAAGTATACGAATGCCCGGGTGCGATGACGCTTATCAAAGCACACAAAGAACTGGAAGATTTGACATTAGTGAAAGAGGTCGCGCACTTTAAACCGGCCATTGAACAAAAGCTGTCAGAAATCATTTACAACGGCTTATGGTTCTCGCCTTTAAAAGACGCGCTGCACGCTTTCTTAAAAGAAACGCAAAAACACGTTACAGGCATCGTTCGCGTGAAGCTGTTTAAAGGCCATGCGATAGTTGAAGGCCGTAAATCAGAATACTCTCTATATGATGAAAAGCTTGCAACATATACAAAAGACGATGCGTTTGACCACCATGCGGCAATCGGATTTATCGAGCTTTGGGGACTTCCGACAAAAGTGAACAGCATCGTGAAAAAGAAGGAGCAGATTAAAGCATGAAGAAGCTTTGGGGAGGCCGATTCCAAAAAACACCGGAAAAATGGGTCGACGAATTCGGCGCGTCCATATCATTTGACCAACATTTAGTGACTGAAGACATTACAGGGTCTCTCGCACATGCTGCCATGCTGAAAAAATGCGGTATCCTGACAGAAGAAGAAGAGCTGAAAATCCGTGAGGGACTGAATGCCCTTTTGCAAAAAGCAGAAGACGGGACATTAGAGTTCTCAGTTGATTATGAAGATATTCATTTGAACATTGAGAAAATGCTCATTGACGAAATCGGCCCTCTCGGCGGCAAGCTGCATACCGGAAGAAGCCGGAATGACCAGGTGGCAACTGACATGCATTTGTACTTGAAAAACCATGTCACTCACATTATCGAGCTGATAGAGGCATTTCAAGGCGCGCTCATTGATAAGGCAGAAGCAAATGTTGAAACCATTCTGCCGGGCTACACTCATCTTCAGCGCGCCCAGCCGATTTCATTCGCGCACCATCTGCTTGCGTATTTCTGGATGCTGGAGCGCGACAAGGAACGTTTTCAGGATTCAATGAAGCGGATCAACAAATCTCCGCTCGGCTGCGGAGCGCTCGCGGGTACTACCTTCCCGATCGATCGTGAGTATTCAGCAGAGCTGCTCGGATTTGATTCCATTTATGAAAACAGCCTCGACGGCGTCAGCGACAGAGATTTCATTTTGGAATTTTTAAGTAACAGCAGCATGCTGATGATGCACCTTTCCCGTTTCTCTGAAGAAATCATTCTGTGGTGCTCGCAGGAGTTTAAATTCATTGAGCTAGACGATACGTACGCAACGGGAAGCAGCATGATGCCGCAGAAGAAAAACCCGGATATGGCTGAGCTGATCCGCGGCAAAACAGGACGCGTGTACGGTGACATGATGGGGCTGTTTACGATCATGAAAGGCCTTCCGCTCGCTTATAACAAAGACCTGCAGGAAGACAAAGAAGGCATGTTTGACACGGTGAAAACGGTCGAAGGCAGCCTGCAAATCTTCACAGGCATGATTCAAACAATGACTGTTAACAAAGACGTCATGAAGCAAGCGACAAAACAAGACTTTTCAAATGCGACGGAACTGGCTGATTATTTAGCGAAGAAAGGAATGCCATTCAGAGAAGCGCACGAAGTGGTCGGAAAGCTTGTGTACACATGCATCGAAAAAGGAATCTATTTAAGCGACATGCCGTTTGACGATTTTCAGAAGGCGAGCGATCTCTTCGAAGAAGATATTTACACTGTTTTGGATCCTTATCATGCGGTCGAAAAAAGAATGAGCGCAGGAGGCACGGGCTTCAAACAGGTAGAGGAGGCGCTCGTAAAGGCGAAAGCTTGCGTGGCTGCCGGAGTTTGTTAAAATTTCCTTCATAAAATCCCGTCTTTATAGCCAACCTACCTCTATAATGATGGGAGGCAGAAGGATGAAAAAAGAACCGGAACGCTATATTTATGATGAACAAGAAAGCCAGGAGACAACAAGGCTCATTTCCGAAGCATATCAAAGCGGTTATGTGGATATCCCGGATCAAGAGCCTTCATCTTCTGCGGAATAAGCTGTCTATTATAGGCAGCTTTTTTTGTATGGCAAAGTGTAAAAAGTGATATTGACGGCCTTTTATAGTAAAGTAGAAGAAGAAACACTTTATTGAAAAGCGGCAACGTTGCTTTGGGAGGTATTCATGTGCGACATGCTTTAATTACTGCCGGTTCGAAGGGATTAGGCCGCAAAGTGACTGAAACATTGCTTGCAAAGGGGTATTCAGTAACAGTGAATTACAGGCAGGATGAAGAGGCAGTAAACCGCCTGAAGGAAGCCTGTCCTGATTACCTTGACCGGCTGCAATTTGTAAAAGGTGATGTCACTAAAAAAGAAGATTTGTTGCGCATCGCAGACGCTGCCTTGGACCGCTTCGGGAGGATCGACTTTTTGATTAACAACGCGGGGCCATACATATTTGAACGAAAAAAGTTAGCCGATTATACCGATGACGAATGGTACGGTATGCTGGAAGGGAATTTAAGCGCCGTCTTTCACTTATTCAAAGCAGTTATTCCGGTCATGAGGAAACAGCAATTTGGGCGTATCATCACGTACGGATTTCAAGGCGCGGCACACGCACCCGGCTGGCTTCACCGCTCCGCTTTCGGCGCCGCAAAAGTGGGATTGGCTTCTTTAACAAAAACAATCGCGATAGAAGAAGCTGAATCGGGCATAACCGCTAATATGGTTTGCCCGGGCGACATTGTCGGCGACATGAAGGAAGCGTCAATTGAGGAAGCCAGACAGCGTATCGGCAAAGAAAAAACGCCGATAGGAAGATCCGGCACCGGTGAAGATATCGCCAGAATCATTGCCTTTTTGTGCGAAGAGAACTCAGACCTGGTAACAGGAACTGTAATTGAAGCAACCGGGGGCCTCAATGTGATTAACAAGAATCAATCCACATAAGTTTTTCAGCATCTTAAAAAGGGAAAATGAAACATCAAAAACAAAGTGACGAGGTGAAGGAAATGAAAGTAACGTATCACGGACATTCTGTAGTTGCAGTAGAAACGAATGACCACCATATTTTATTTGACCCGTTTTTGACAGGAAATTCGTTAACCGACTTGAAGCCGGAGGATGCAAAAGCGGACGCTATCTTATTGACTCACGGCCACAATGACCACGTGGGTGACACTGAGCAAATCGCAAAGCAAAATAACGCGCTGGTTGTGGCACCGAATGAGCTGGCTGTATATTTGGGATGGAAAGGGTTAAATGTTCACCCTATGCACATCGGCGGCTCCCATCAGTTTGATTTTGGGAAAGTGAAGCTTACACAGGCCTTTCATGGATCTGCCATATCTGACGAAGAAAATAAAACGATCACCTACACGGGCATGCCATCCGGTATTCTGCTGACTGTCGAAGGCAAAACAATCTTCCACGCCGGTGATACGGCTCTTTTCTCTGACATGAAGCTGATCGGGGAGCTGAACCATATTGATCTTGCCTTCCTGCCGATCGGTGACAACTTTACGATGGGGCCTGAAGATGCCAAGCTAGCTGCAGAATGGCTGCGGGCAAAACAAGTCGTTCCAGTTCATTACAATACATTCCCGGTCATCGAGCAAGACCCGGAAGCATTTGCAGACAGCCTGCCGGGCGGAGTCGGAAAAGTCATGGCCGTCGGTGAAACGATTGAGCTTTAAACGCTGAAAGCATCTCCTGAAAATCAGGAGATGCTTTTTATTTTCCTGCCTCATTGCGAATCAATCATCCGAGCCCTTATAATAAAAGCAGAAGACTGTCCCTTAGAGGTGAAAGGTTTGGCAACTAAGCATGAACAAATTTTAACATATATTGATTCGCTGCCTGTCGGTGAAAAAATTTCTGTGCGGAGAATCGCAAAGGAAATGAAAGTAAGTGAAGGCACGGCGTACAGAGCAATCAAGGAAGCAGAGAATAAAGGCTTTGTCAGCACGATTGAACGTGTCGGAACAATCAGAATTGAACAAAAGAAAAAAGAAAATATCGAAAAACTTACCTATGCAGAGGTTGTAAACGTCATAGACGGACAAGTGCTCGGAGGCCGGGCCGGACTCCATAAGACATTAAATAAATTTGTCATAGGTGCAATGGAGCTGGATGCGATGATGCGGTACACGGCAGCCGGGAATCTTTTGATTGTCGGAAATCGAATCAATGCACACAGACAGGCGCTTGAGGCAGGCGCCGCTGTACTTGTAACGGGAGGATTTAACACAGATGACAGCATCGTGCAGCTGGCAGACGAGCTTGAGCTGCCGATTTTATCCACGAGCTATGACACCTTTACAGTCGCCGCTATGATTAACCGGGCGATTTATGACCAGCTGATCAAAAAAGAAATCGTTCTGGTGGAGGACATTTTAACGCCCGCTGACCGTACGATATATCTTTCACCCAAGGATAAACTTGAAAAATGGTACGAGAAAAATTTTGAAACGGGCCATGGGCGTTTCCCGGTTGTCGACGAACAAATGAAAATCCACGGGATCTTGACCTCGAAAGATATCGCAGGTCACGACCGGAATGCACCCATTGAAAAAGTCATGACAAAAAATCCGGTTACGGTTATTGGGAAAACGTCTGTCGCCTCAGCGGCGCAAATGATGGTATGGGAAGGGATCGAAGTGCTTCCCGTCACTGACGGACACCAAAAGCTCATTGGCATGATCAGCCGCCAAGACGTGCTGAAAGCTCTTCAAATGATTCAAAAGCAGCCTCAAGTCGGGGAAAAGCTTGATGATATCGTCTCAAGAGGATTTAAAGATGAGGATGAGGATAAACAGGATCAGACGGTTTATCAGTATGAAGTAACACCGCAAATGACAAATCAGCTGGGGACGATTTCTTATGGCGTGTTTACGACCATTTTGACGCAAGCGGCCAATCGGTTTTTGCGCTCGAAAAAACGCGGCGAACTAGTGATAGAAAGCATCACCATTTTCTTTTTGAAGCCTGTGCAGATGGAGTCGGTCATCGAAGTCAAGCCGCGCATTTTAGAGGCTGGAAGAAAGTTCGGAAAAATGGAAGTAGAAGTGCACAGCCAAGGCCATATCGTGTCTAAAGCAATGCTGATGGTTCAGCTGATGGAAAGAAGCTAAGGGACGTCTCAGGCGCCCCTTACGCGTGGTCTCTTTCAGCTTCTTTGGCGTGAAGGGGATTGTAATGGCTGTAGGCTTTATAACCTGCCCATGCGCTTCCGGCTCCGATGACGATAAAGATGCCGCCGATTACTAGCGTTAATACTGAATGGAATAATATCATTTGATTGAGTCCGTAAAACAGCACCAGCGATCCTAATGCCATGCTAGATTTTGCTGAAAAGATTTCTTTTTCCAAAGATTGCTTTGCCCGTACGCCTTTTACTTTATAGTACACATAAAAGCAGGCTGAAAGCCCAATCAAAAAAACAAGAACCAGCATAAATGAAATCCTCCATCGTAAAAGTTTACAAACCCATTCTATACAAAAACGGGCTTGGTTTTGACGTTATTTTTCTTTTCCGTCGGCAGAGAATGTGATTTAATGAAAAAAACAATAAAGGAGTATCAAATGAAAACAGAATTGATCAGAACCATATCATTATATGACACGATTATCTTACATAGACATGTGCGCCCTGACCCGGATGCCTACGGATCTCAGTGCGGACTTACGGAAATCCTGCGTGAAACGTATCCTGAAAAAAATATTTTTGCGGTCGGCACACCAGAACCGTCCCTTTCTTTCTTATATACCCTCGATGAGGTGGACGATGAAACATATAAAGGCGCCCTTGTGATCGTCTGCGATACGGCAAATCAGGAAAGAATCGACGATCAGCGTTATTTATCAGGCGCCAAACTAATGAAAATCGACCACCATCCGAACGAAGATCCTTACGGCGATCTTCTGTGGGTCGATACGAATGCAAGCTCAGTAAGTGAAATGATTTACGAGCTGTATTTAGAAGGGAAAGAGCACGGCTGGAAGCTGAATACAAAAGCCGCAAAGCTGATCTATGCCGGCATTGTCAGTGATACCGGACGCTTCTTATTTCCGAATACAACGGAAAAAACATTAAAATATGCAGGCGAGCTTATTAAGTATCCGTTCTCTTCTTCAGAGCTGTTTAATCAATTGTATGAAACAAAACTGAATGTGGTGAAGCTTAACGGCTATATCTTTCAAAATGTGTCTTTGTCTGAAAATGGCGCTGCTTCTGTTTTCATCAAAAAGGATACTCTTGAAAGGTTCGGCACAACGGCTTCTGAAGCGTCGCAGCTTGTCGGGACGCTTGGAAATATCTCAGGTATTCGTGCATGGGTGTTTTTCATAGAAGAAGACGATCAAATCAGAGTCAGATTCCGTTCAAAGGGGCCTGTTATTAACGGACTCGCCCGGAAATATAACGGCGGAGGGCATCCTCTGGCTTCAGGCGCCTCCATTTACAGCTGGGATAAAGCGGAACAGATTTTAGCTGATCTGGAGACGTTATGTAAAGAACACGAGTAGAGGGGAGACCCTCTCTCTTAGTGTTCATCTGTGACGGGGATGAACCAGCAGCCGAACTCAGTAAGGTCCTCGTAGACTTGGAGATTGTGAGATTGAAGTTCTTTTTTGATGAGGGAAGCGAGTGAGTTTGTTTCGGCATATGCAGAAAAACCTTGTCTGAGTCGGGCTGCTTGATCTTTTGCTAATTGACGGTCACTGTAAACCTCCATTTCCCTTCCTCCTCCTTTCGCTATTAAGCCTCATTTATAGTTTATAAAAAAGAATGGGAAAAAGCGACAGGAGTTTGAAAAATTTAAAAAAATTCCATATTTACGTCGCGAATGATATTTCGATTTCTACCGAAAGCCTTGTGTAAATAATTAATTCCTTGACGGCTGCCTCATATTTTTTTTCATTGATCGTATAGACTTTATTTTCAATTGTCCGTTTTAAAAGCTCCTTCGTTTTATAGACGCTTTCTATATCCTTTGTAATGACCTCTGAAATATCATCCTTCACATGCTCCTCGAATTTTGTTTTATCAGGCTGCGAAATTTTATATTTTTCTCCATTCAGCAATTTGACATCGACGCTTTGAATAAGCAGTTTTCTTTTATTGTCTTCATTTAATTTGTGGAGGTCTTCCTGATAGATGGAAATTTGGTCGTTCAAGTCTTTGACGTGCTCTTTTTGTTTTTCGATGAGGGAAACCTGCTCCTCCTGGAATGTTCCGTATGTAAACAGGAAAAAAAACCAGCTGATCACGGCTCCGCACATCATACCAGCAAAAAAACGCTGCCATCCCGGTTTCTTGTAATGCTGCGGCACTCTCATGAAGAAATATGCTCCTGCGTCAGCCATGAAATAATAAGCCAGCCGCTTTGCGCACCGCCCATGGCCGAGATAATGAGAAGAATCTGCTTGAATAAATCTCTCGTATTGCCTTCAAGAATACCCCGTTCAAAGCTGTATACCGCATCGAATGTACCGCCGATAGCGGCGACCAGCGCCCATATTTTTAATCTGTTCGCAAGCTTTGTAATGACCGTAAGCGGGGCTTCGCCTGCCAAATATGCTCCAAGGCCTCCGATGAGTGCGCCTCCAATCAGCACCCCTAATGCAATAAAATAACTGTTGATAAAATTTACCATAAAACCAGCTTCCTGATCCATCTTGATCACCTCACCTTTTATATCATATTGAGCATTCGGGACAAGTATGATGACGACTCGAAAAAGAACATTTGTTTCTTTTGAAAACCCGACTTATAATGAAGAAAGAAATGGATCGTAATGGAGAAAGAGGTGATAGCATGTCTTTTGTTCACCTGCAAGTGCATAGCGGGTACAGCCTGCTAAACAGCGCCGCGGCTGTGGAAGAGCTCGTCAGTGAAGCTGACAGGCTCGGATATGCGTCTTTGGCGCTGACAGATGATCATGTCATGTACGGAGCTATTCAATTTTATAAAGCATGCAAGGCGAGGGGGATCAACCCGATTATCGGCTTGACGGCTTCTGTTTTCACAGATGATGACGAGCTCGAAGCCTACCCGCTCGTCCTGCTGGCAAAATCAAATACAGGCTATCAAAACCTGCTGAAAATCAGCAGCGTCCTGCAATCGAAATCAAAAAACGGCCTGAAGCCAAAATGGCTTAACAGCTATCGCGAAGGCATTATTGCGATCACTCCCGGCGAGAAGGGCTATATTGAAATGCTGCTTGAAGGAGGGCTGTTTGACCAGGCCGCTCAAGCCGCACTTCATTTTCAGTCTATATTCGGAAAAGGTGCTTTTTATTTATCCTTTCAGCCGTTTAAAGAAAATAAATTCTTATCTGAGCAAATCCTCCGGCTGTCTGAAGAAACGGGAATTCCGGTCACGGCGACAGGCGATGTTCATTATATAAGGAAAGAAGATCAGGCTGCCTATCGCTGTTTGAAAGCGATAAAGTCAGGTGAAAAACTCACTGAGGCATCAAACGAAGAGATGCCGGATCTCGACTTGAAATCCATTGATGAAATGCGTGTTATATACCAAGAGCATCGTGAGGCATTGCAAGCATCTGTTGAGATTGCAGAACAATGCCGGGTTGACGTCAGTCTGGGACAGACCCGCCTGCCATCATTTCCGACTCCAGACGGTACATCCGCGGATGATTATTTGACGGATGTTTGTATGACAGGGCTTCGCAGCCGCTTCGATACACCAGATGAACAGTATATTCGACGTCTTCAATATGAACTTGATGTCATCAAGCGGATGAAGTTCAGCGATTATTTTCTGATCGTATGGGATTTTATGAAACACGCCCATGAAAAAGGGATTGTGACAGGACCGGGAAGGGGTTCTGCGGCGGGATCGCTCGTGGCTTATGTCCTCTATATCACGGACGTTGATCCGATCAGGCATCACCTGCTGTTTGAGAGGTTTTTAAACCCGGAACGGATCAGTATGCCGGATATTGATATCGACTTTCCGGATACGAGAAGGGACGAGGTCATTCAATACGTTCAGCAGAAATACGGCGAAATGCATGTCGCGCAGATTATTACCTTCGGGACGCTGGCGGCAAAAGCGGCGCTTCGGGACGTCGGAAGGGTATTCGGTGTAAGCCCGAAGGAAGCGGATCAGCTTGCGAAGCTCATTCCTTCAAGGCCGGGCATGACCTTGGATGAGGCGAGAAAACAATCGTCGGAGCTGAATAAGCGACTCAGTGAGTCAAGTCTGCTTCAGCAAGTATTTACGATTGCCAGAAAAATAGAAGGTCTTCCGAGACATACGTCAACCCACGCGGCCGGCGTTGTCTTAAGTGAGGAACCGTTAACTGATGTTGTCCCGCTTCAGGAAGGACATGAAGGGATCTATTTAACGCAATACGCGATGGATCACCTCGAAGATCTGGGCCTTTTGAAAATGGATTTCTTGGGCTTGCGCAACCTGACACTCATCGAGTCGATCACTTCAATGATTGAAAAAGAAAAAAATATTAAAATAGATCTTTCGAGTATTTCCTATCAAGACGAAAAAACATTCTCTCTGCTGTCAAAAGGGGATACGACAGGGATTTTCCAGCTTGAATCCTCAGGGATGAGAAGCGTTTTGAAAAGGCTTAAGCCTTCAGGATTAGAAGATATTGTCGCGGTAAACGCACTGTACCGGCCCGGTCCGATGGAAAATATTCCGTTATTTATTGACCGTAAACACGGGCGCGTGCCGGTTCATTATCCTCACGAAGATTTAAGAGGGATATTGGAAGATACGTATGGCGTCATCGTTTATCAGGAGCAAATTATGGTGATTGCATCGCGTATGGCAGGATTTTCTTTAGGTGAGGCGGACCTGCTCAGACGTGCAGTCAGCAAAAAAAAGAAAGATATTCTTGACCGAGAGCGAAGCCATTTTGTTGAAGGGTGCTTAAAAAAGGAGTATTCTGTAGACACTGCAAATGAAGTCTACGATTTAATCGTCAAATTCGCAAACTATGGCTTCAACAGAAGCCATGCGGTGGCATACAGCATGATCGGCTGCCAGCTTGCGTATTTGAAGGCTCATTATCCTTTATATTTTATGTGCGGATTGCTTACAAGCGTCATTGGCAATGAGGATAAAATAGCTCAATATCTTTACGAAGCGAAGGGGAGCGGGATTCGTATCCTTCCTCCGTCAGTGAACAAAAGCAGCTATCCGTTTACAGTTGAAGACGGAGCTGTCAGGTACAGCCTCCGTGCGATAAAAAGTGTAGGCGTCTCAGCAGTCAAAGATATATATAAAGCAAGAAAAGAGAAACCATTTGAAGATCTTTTCGATTTCTGCTTTCGTGTGCCGTCAAAAAGCGTAAATCGCAAAACGCTTGAAGCACTCATATTTTCTGGTGCAATGGACGAATTCGATCAAAACCGGGCTACGCTGCTTGCATCGATTGACGTTGCGTTAGAGCATGCCGAGCTATTCGCCGCGGACGATGACCAAATGGGATTGTTTATAGATGAATCGTTTTCCATTAAACCGAAGTACGTGGAAACCGAGGAGCTTCCGCTTGTGGATATTCTTGCATTTGAAAAAGAAACGCTCGGTATTTATTTTTCAAATCATCCGCTCTCTGCCTTTCGAAACCAGCTGACAGCGCGCGGAGCGGTATCCATTCAGCAGGCTCAGCAGGCTGTTAAAAAGCAGGTTTCACTCGGTGTCCTGCTGTCGAAAATCAAAACGATTCGGACAAAAACAGGTCAAAACATGGCGTTTTTAACGTTAAGTGATGAGACCGGCGAAATGGAAGCCGTTGTGTTCCCTGAACAATTCAGACAGCTTTCCCCGGTTTTAAGAGAGGGCGCTCTATTGTTCTCAGCAGGGAAATGTGAAATCAGGCAGGAAAAAGTCCAGTTTATTATGTCCAGAGCGGAATTGCTGGAAAATATGAATGCTGAAAAAGCGCCATCGGTTTATATGAAGATAGAAAGCAGTCAGCACAGTCAGGAGATCCTGACAAAGATCAAGCGCATTTTGCTGGAGCATAAGGGGGAAACCGGCGTTTATCTCTATTATGAAAGGCAAAAACAGACGATAAAGCTTCCTGAGGCGTTCCATATCGATGCGGATCACCAGGTGTTATACCGCTTAAAAGAGCTGTTAGGTCAAAAAAACGTCGTTTTAAAACAGTGGTAACCATTGGCTTTTTGTTATACAATTGGAGCAATTATGTTACTCTGTTTAAATATTCTGATAGATAAACTCCGCAGAATGCAGCAATCAATGCAGCAGCATACGAATCAAAAAATTCCATTAAGGAGTGTTTAGGAGAATGTCATTAAGAGAAGAAGCATTACATCTGCATAAAGTGAACCAGGGGAAGCTCGAATCCAAATCTAAAGTAGAGGTTAAAAATGCGAAAGATTTAAGCCTTGCTTATTCCCCGGGTGTAGCAGAACCATGTAAGGATATTCATGAAGACATTAACAAAGTATATGATTATACAATGAAGGGGAACATGGTAGCAGTCGTGACAGACGGTACAGCTGTGCTCGGCCTTGGAAATATCGGCCCTGAAGCCGCACTTCCTGTTATGGAAGGTAAAGCCGTTCTTTTCAAAAGCTTTGCCGGCGTAGACGCGTTCCCGATTGCTTTAAACACAAACGATGTTGATAAAATCGTTGAAACTGTAAAATTGCTTGAACCGACATTTGGCGGCGTCAACCTAGAAGATATTGCAGCGCCAAACTGCTTTATCATCGAAGAGCGCCTCAAAAAAGAAACAAATATCCCGGTTTTCCATGATGATCAGCACGGTACTGCCATTGTAACCGTAGCAGGTCTTGTAAACGCGCTGAAACTGTCTGGAAAATCCATGTCATCCATTAAAGTTGTCGCAAACGGCGCGGGTGCGGCTGGTATTGCGATTATCAAGCTTCTTCATCATTATGGCGTTCGCGACATTGTGATGTGCGATTCCAAAGGGGCCATTTATGAAGGGCGCCCGAACGGCATGAACGATGTTAAAAACGAAGTGGCGAAGTTCACAAACCAAGACCGCAAAGACGGTTCTCTGAAAGATGTCATCGTTGATGCTGACGTATTTATCGGTGTCTCTGTAGCAGGCGCGTTAACAAAAGAAATGGTTCAAAGCATGGCAAAAGATCCAATTATCTTTGCAATGGCAAATCCAAATCCGGAAATTATGCCGGAAGATGCGCGTGAAGCTGGAGCGAGCGTTATCGGAACAGGCCGTTCAGATTTCCCGAACCAAGTAAACAATGTGCTTGCCTTCCCGGGAATTTTCCGCGGAGCGCTTGACGTGCGCGCTACTCACATTAACGAAGAAATGAAGATTGCAGCGGTTGAAGCCATTGCTTCACTAGTATCAGACGATGAGCTTAGCCCAGAGTACGTCATCCCTGCACCGTTTGATAAACGTGTTGCGCCTGCTGTGGCTAAGGCTGTGGCGAAAGCGGCAATGGAAACAGGTGTGGCAAGAATTACTGTAGATCCTGAAGAAGTTGCAGAAAAAACCAGAAAACTTACGATTATTGGCGAATAATTTTAATTCATTCCAAAAATGGCAGCGCGTTGGCGGAGACCGGCGCGCTGTTCTCAAGTTAAACTTGCGGTTGAAATTTTTTTGGGGTCAGGACTTAAAAAAATTTCAGCCGAGTTTAACATGATTTTTGAATACGTTACCAACCCTACTGGTTCAACGATTTATCAGGTTTATCATGAGTCTGTCCGCACGCGTATGCGGATAAAAAGTTGTCGAATTGAGGATGACAGCGTTTGACAAAAAAAGTACAATAGTTTCGGTAAAGTTATTAGCAAGTCTATCTGTCTGGATGGCATGCGGTGAAGAGAACCCTTCACAAAAGGGAGGTAATCATTTGTTAAAGGATATATTCACTAAAAAGAAAAAGTATGCTTCCGTACCGTCAGATCAAGCGAAGCACGATGTTCCGGAAGGCATTATGACAAAATGTCCTAAGTGTAAAAAAATCATGCTCACTAAAGAGTTGGATAAAAATATGCGAGTATGCATGAACTGCGATTATCATTTCCCAATGAATGCAAAACAGCGTATCGAAAGCTTGATGGATGAACAGTCCTTTGAGGAATTCAATCAGGGGATGTTATCGGAAAACCCGCTCGGTTTCCCGGGATATCTGGAAAAGCTTGAAAAAGATCGCGAGAAAACATCCTTAAACGAGGCTGTTGTCACAGGCAAGGGCACCATCGGGGGATTTCCTGCTGTTGTCGCGGTAATGGATTCTTCATTCCGTATGGGCAGCATGGGCTCTGTCGTCGGCGAAAAAATCACGCTTGCGATTGAAAAAGCAAAAGCGGATAAAGTTCCGTTTATTATCTTTACTGCTTCCGGCGGTGCAAGGATGCAGGAAGGCATATTAAGCCTTATGCAAATGGCAAAGACAAGCTCTGCCTTAAAATTATTCAGTGAGGAACAGGGTCTCATTATCTCAGTCATGACGCATCCGACTACCGGCGGGGTATCGGCAAGCTTTGCTTCTCTTGGCGATTATAATTTCGCGGAGCCCGGCGCGCTGATCGGTTTTGCCGGAAGAAGGATTATCGAACAGACAATAGGCGAAAAACTGCCGGAGGACTTCCAAACGGCGGAATTCTTATTAAAACATGGACAGCTTGATGCGGTTATTCACCGCGACGACATGAAAAAAACGTTAGAGAATCTGCTGGATATGCATCAAACAGGAGGTGACATTGAGTGGCTGCAAGATTAGAATTTGAAAAACCGGTGATTGAACTGCAAACCAAAATCGCCGAATTAAAAAAATTCACCCAGGATTCGGAAATGGATCTGAGTGCAGAAATCGAACGGCTTGAAGACCGTCTAGCTAAGCTTCAGGATGATATTTATAAAAATCTGAAGCCTTGGGACCGTGTTCAAATCGCACGTCTGCCGGACCGTCCGACAACACTTGATTATATTCATTACCTGTTTACAGACTTTTTTGAATGTCACGGCGACAGAGCGTACGGAGACGATGAAGCCATTGTCGGCGGTATTGCCAAGTTCCACGGCCTGCCTGTGACAGTTATCGGTCATCAGCGCGGAAAAGACACGAAGGAAAACCTGGTCCGCAACTTTGGAATGCCTCATCCTGAGGGCTATCGTAAAGCGCTTCGTCTGATGAAACAGGCTGATAAATTTAACAGACCGATTATCTGTTTTATTGACACGAAGGGGGCATACCCTGGACGAGCAGCTGAAGAGAGAGGACAAAGCGAAGCAATCGCCAAAAACCTGTTTGAAATGGCCGGTCTTAGAGTGCCTGTTGTTTGTATCGTCATCGGCGAAGGCGGAAGCGGCGGAGCTCTAGGTTTAGGTGTGGGCAACCACTTGCATATGCTGGAAAACTCTACTTATTCTGTTATTTCTCCGGAAGGTGCTGCAGCACTCTTATGGAAGGACTCCAGTCTTGCCAAAAAAGCGGCGGAAACAATGAAAATCACTGCGCCTGACTTAAAAGAATTAGGTATTATAGATCATATGATAAAAGAAGTAAAAGGCGGAGCGCACCACGATATTAAGCTGCAGGCAAGCTACATGGATGAAACCCTTAAACAATCGTTAAAGACTTTGCTGAAGCTGAATGAAGAAGAATTAATTCAGCAGCGCTATGAAAAATACAAAGCAATTGGGAAAGTATCGATTGAAGATCAATATATCGGGGTAAACTAAATAAACGTGAAGCCTTTGGCTCACGTTTATTTTTTGTGACATTCCTTAAATTTTATTTAAAAACAATTTATTTAATTGTATAATAGGTAAGGTTTCATAGGGAGGATGGAGATCCCTTTTCATTGTTTTTAGGGCAATGATCATGTTATGTTTTAATCATATATGTTTGCTGAGGTGAATGGAGAATGAAACGTATAGGGGTATTGACGAGCGGCGGGGATTCCCCGGGAATGAATGCAGCAGTTCGCGCAGTTGTCAGAAAAGCGATTTATCATGACGTTGAAGTTTACGGCATTTATAACGGATACTCAGGATTGATCAACGGAAAGATTGAAAAGCTAGAGCTCGGTTCTGTAGGTGATATTATTCATCGCGGAGGAACAAAGCTTTATACAGCAAGATGTCCTGAATTCAAAACGGTTGAAGGCCGTGAAAAAGGGATCGAAAACTTGAAGAAGCTGGGTATCGAAGGGCTTGTCGTTATCGGCGGAGACGGCTCATATATGGGTGCGAAGAAATTAACGGAGCACGGGTTTCCATGTGTAGGTGTACCGGGTACAATTGATAATGACATTCCGGGTACTGATTTTACAATCGGTTTCGACACAGCTTTAAATACAGTAATTGACGCAATTGATAAGATCCGCGATACAGCGACTTCTCATGAACGTACATATGTGATCGAAGTGATGGGCCGCCACGCCGGCGATATTGCATTATGGGCCGGACTTGCAGGCGGCGCGGAATCAATCTTGATCCCTGAGGCTGATTACGACATGCACGAAATCATTGCCCGGTTAAAACGCGGCCATGAGCGCGGGAAGAAACACAGTATTATTATCGTTGCCGAAGGTGTAGGCAGCGGTGTTGAATTCGGGAAACGCATTGAAGAAGAAACAAATCTTGAAACTAGGGTATCTGTATTAGGCCATATCCAGCGCGGCGGTTCCCCAAGTGCTGCTGACCGTGTTCTGGCAAGCCGACTTGGCGCATATGCAGTTGAACTGCTGCTTGAAGGAAAAGGCGGACGCTGTGTAGGTATACAAAACAATAAGCTTGTAGACCATGATATTATAGAAATACTGGATCAAAAACACACAGTTGAGCAAAACATGTATCAGCTTTCAAAAGAACTGTCTATTTAAGAATGCAGCAGAAGGCTGAAGATTTCAGAAGGAAGTGAACGAATTGAGAAAAACAAAAATTGTTTGTACCATCGGTCCGGCAAGTGAAAGTATTGAAATGCTTACGAAATTAATGGAGTCAGGAATGAATGTGGCTCGTTTAAATTTTTCTCACGGAGATTTTGAGGAGCACGGAGCACGTATTAAAAATATCCGCGAAGCGAGCAAAAAGCTCGGCAAAAACGTCGGAATCCTGCTTGATACAAAAGGCCCTGAAATCCGTACACATACAATGGAAAACGGTGCTATTGAGCTTGAAACAGGCAAAGAGCTTATCGTTTCAATGGACGAGGTAGTTGGAACAACTGACAAGATTTCAGTAACGTATGAAGGTTTAGTAGAGGACGTTGAAAAAGGCTCAACGATTCTTTTAGATGACGGGCTTATCGGTCTTGAAGTACTTGAAGTGAATGCCGCTAAACGCGAAATCAAAACAAAAGTACTAAACAACGGAACACTGAAAAATAAAAAAGGCGTTAACGTGCCGGGTGTCAGCGTCAACCTTCCTGGTATTACTGAGAAAGACGCGAGAGATATCGTTTTCGGTATTGAGCAAGGCGTAGATTTCATCGCTGCGTCTTTTGTACGCCGTTCTACTGACGTGCTTGAAATCCGTGAACTTCTTGAGGAGCATAATGCTCAGGATATTCAAATTATCCCTAAAATTGAAAACCAAGAGGGCGTAGACAACATCGATTCTATTCTCGAAGTGTCTGACGGCTTAATGGTTGCGCGCGGAGACTTAGGTGTGGAAATCCCGGCTGAAGAAGTGCCGCTCGTGCAAAAAGACCTGATTAAAAAATGCAACGCACTGGGCAAACCGGTTATTACAGCGACACAAATGCTTGACAGCATGCAGCGCAACCCGCGTCCGACTCGTGCGGAAGCGAGTGACGTCGCAAACGCAATTTTCGACGGCACAGATGCGATCATGCTTTCTGGTGAAACAGCTGCCGGAAACTATCCGGTTGAAGCGGTTCAAACGATGCACAACATCGCATCCCGTTCTGAAGAGGCGCTGAATTACAAAGAGATTCTTTCAAAACGCAGAGACCAGGTAGGCATGACGATTACTGATGCAATCGGCCAATCGGTTGCACATACGGCCATTAACTTGAATGCTACTGCGATTGTGACTCCGACTGAAAGCGGCCATACAGCGCGTATGATTGCTAAATACCGCCCGCAGGCACCGATTGTCGCTGTGACTGTAAATGAGTCTGTTTCCAGAAAGCTCGCTCTTGTATCCGGCGTTTTCGCAGAAAGCGGTCAAAATGCAAGCTCAACTGATGAGATGCTGGAAGATGCTGTGCAAAAATCATTACACAGCGGAATTGTGAAAAATGGTGATCTGATCGTCATTACAGCAGGCACTGTCGGTGAGTCAGGAACAACGAATTTGATGAAAGTTCATACTGTCGGCGATATCATCGCTAAAGGCCAAGGTATCGGCCGCAAATCAGCTTACGGTCCGGTTGTCATTGCGCAAAACGCGAAAGAAGCCGAACAAAAAATGACTGACGGCGCGGTTTTGGTTACAACTAGCACTGACCGTGACATGATCGCGTCTCTTGAAAAAGCGTCTGCCCTTATTACAGAAGAAGGCGGCTTGACAAGCCATGCTGCAGTAGTCGGATTAAGCCTCGGCATTCCGGTTATTGTTGGTTTGGAAAATGCGACATCCATTTTGACAGAAGGCCAGGATATTACGGTTGACGCTTCTAGAGGGGCAGTCTACCAAGGCCGTGCAAGTGTACTTTAATTACATCTGAAAATGGGAAGGGAGCGTATTCCCTTCCTTTTCTCTATTTGTCACTATTTTTGAACTAAGGCGTTTTACACATGTGGGGGGCTGGAGATGAGGTTTTTATTTTTGCTTTTTATTGTGTTTCCGGCAATTGAAATCGGCATATTTCTATTTTCGGGCAAGCTGATCGGCATTCTTCCGACGGTCCTTTTAATGATTCTGACCGGAATCATTGGGGCAGCAGCTGCCAAAAAACAAGGAACTGAAGTCTACTTCAAGGTTCAGCGTGACCTTCAATACGGCAAGATGCCTGGTGAAGCGATTGCTGACGGCCTGTGCATCTTTATTGGCGGCCTTTTGCTGATGCTGCCAGGCTTTTTATCAGACCTGGCCGGCGCATGCCTGCTTATCCCGTTCACCCGCAGCTGGTGTAAGCCGATCCTGTTCAAATGGCTGAGAGGCATGTCGAAGAACAAGCGGATCATTATAAAATAAAAACGGCAGCCTGCATTATGGGCTGCTGTTTTATTTTTGCTGGACAGTGATGTAGGACCATATTTCCTTTAAGGCACCTGTTGTAATAAAAGCCTGGATGACGACGAGAACGGCAGGACCGGCAATCAGTCCTAAAAATCCGAACAATTTAAAGCCTGCAAAGAGGGCAATGAGTGTTGCCAGCGGATCGATTCCGATTGATTTACTTAATATTTTGGGCTCTGTCAACTGCCGCTGAACGAGTACGACAAGGTACAGCACACCAATTCCAATTGCTTGAGGAAGCTGGCCTGTAATCGATAAATACAAAATCCACGGCACGAAGACGGATCCTGCTCCTAAATACGGGAGAAGGTCGACTAGCCCGATTAAAAAAGCAATCGTTGCTGCATGTTCAACCTTTAAGAGAGAAAGACCGATGAATACAATGACCATCGTAAGAAATACAAGAACAGCCTGTGCTTTAATGAAACCGGTCATTGCTTTTTTCAGCTCGCTGCTGATCGCCTTTCCGTTTGCTGTTATTCGATCCGGCAGCACTGAAACGAGCACCGCTTTCAGCTTGTGCCAATCCTTTGTCATGAAAAATGTAGCAAGAAGTGAAAATATCAAAACAGCCGCGGTATTCGGAAGCAGCGCGAAAAACTTCGGGATCATTTCAAGAATGTGAGACAGCAGCAGTCCTGCGTTTTTGGCAGCGGAATCTCCAAGTGTCTGAATGTGAGTGACGATGGAAGCCTGCTGGTTGGTCTCCAATTCATGAAATAAAACGGTCAGTTCGTGATAGAGCGGCTGGATATGAGTGGTAAACAGTTTTTCACAATAAGAGATAAATGTGCTGATATGCGGAGGAAGGGTTTTTGCAAGATATGCAGTCCCTGTTACGATTTCTGCTACCACAATGGTCAGCACACCGAACGCCGCGAGCAGAAAAAAGGCAAGCACGCCGATGACATTTAAAGTTCGCGGGAATCCCGTCACCTTGTCCAAGTAGTCTACAACAGGGTGAATCGCTGTTGAAAGAATAAGGGCAATGAGGAACGGATATGTTAACGGAAACGAATAATAAACAGCGGCTGCTGACCCGACTGTAAGCGACACGACAAAGAGGGTACGGAAAAAAATAGTGATATAGGATTGATTCACAAAAACGATCCTCCTCTCGTCAGCATGTCCTATTGTTATGTTTATTCACGGTACGGCTGTATATGAATACATTCATCTTAAAGGAGGGATGACGCGTGTTTACACAAGCGAATTTATTTTTAATATTACTCTTGGCTATTGCACTTATCGCAAAAAATCAATCGCTGCTTTTTGCTGTATCCGTCCTTTTGATCATAAAAATCGTGGGACTTGACCAAAAAATTTTTCCGACTATCCAGTCAAAAGGCATCAACTGGGGCGTGACCGTCATCACAATTGCTGTTCTTGTTCCAATCGCCACAGGAGAGATTGGATTTAAACAGCTTGGTGAGGCAATGCGTTCTTCTTACGCATGGATTGCATTAGGGGCGGGAATTGCCGTTGCGCTGATTGCCAAAAATGGCCTGACCCTGCTGGAAAACGATCCTCACATCACCACTGCTCTTGTCATCGGTACCATTCTCGCCGTCGCGCTTTTCGGCGGAGTCGCAGTGGGTCCGCTGATCGGAGCGGGGATTGCTTATATTGCGATGCAGCTCGTAAAACTATTCACTTCATGAAAAAAGCGGCTTGCTGCCGCTTTTTTTTAATGCCAAAAACCCGCAAATAAAGGCGTTTTTTAGGGAAAATCATAGAATGAAAAAAAAAATTATAGGTAAACATTTAACAAATGTCTGATTATTGTTTATAATAGGAATAGGCACAAACTTAAAAAAGCTTATAAGAATTTGTTATGTTCTTTCATAAGCAAAGGGTTTCAGCACCAGCAGGCAGTAAAATGTAAGCATTTTCTTTTGGGGGGAGAAATACTTACAACGTGCTTTTTAAGTTAGCCTCATGTTTTTACAACACTCTTAAAGGGGAAATTTATTGAAAAGGAGATGTTATATATGACAGCGACACGCGGTCTTGAAGGGGTTGTAGCAACAACATCATCTGTTAGTTCGATTATTGATGATACCCTTACATATGTGGGGTATGATATCGATGATTTGACAGAGAATGCGAGCTTTGAAGAAATCATTTACTTGCTTTGGCACTTAAGGCTGCCAAACAAAAAAGAGCTTGATGAGTTAAAACAGCAGTTAGCAAAAGAAGCTGCCGTTCCGCAAGAAATTATTGAGCACTTCAAATCTTATTCCCTCGAAAATGTTCATCCCATGGCTGCTCTTCGGACAGCGATTTCTTTACTAGGCCTGCTTGACAGCGAGGCTGATACCATGAACCCGGAAGCCAACTACAGAAAGGCGATCCGCCTTCAGGCAAAGGTGCCTGGTCTGGTTGCAGCGTTTTCCAGAATCCGCAAGGGTCTTGAACCCGTTGAGCCAAGAGAAGACTACGGCATTGCCGAGAATTTTCTCTACACATTAAATGGAGAAGAGCCTTCACCGATTGAGGTTGAAGCCTTCAACAAAGCACTGATTTTACATGCCGATCACGAGCTGAACGCGTCAACGTTTACAGCGAGGGTCTGTGTGGCAACACTTTCGGATATCTACTCAGGAATTACTGCAGCAATCGGCGCACTGAAGGGCCCGCTGCACGGCGGTGCAAACGAAGGCGTCATGAAAATGCTGACAGAGATCGGCGAAGTGGAGAATGTCGAGCCTTTCGTTCGCGCCAAGATGGAAAAGAAAGAAAAAATAATGGGATTCGGCCATCGCGTTTATAAGCATGGCGATCCGCGCGCCAAACATTTAAAAGAAATGAGCAAACGTCTGACCAACCTGACCGGCGAAAGCAAATGGTATGACATGTCGATTCGCATCGAAGAAATCGTGACATCAGAAAAAAAGCTTCCGCCTAACGTTGATTTCTATTCCGCTTCTGTTTATCACAGCCTCGGAATTGACCATGACCTGTTCACACCGATTTTTGCTGTGAGCAGAATGTCCGGCTGGCTCGCTCATATCCTTGAGCAGTATGACAATAACCGCCTGATCCGCCCGCGTGCAGATTACACAGGCCCTGACAAACAAACTTTTGTTCCGATTGAAGAAAGAGCCTAAAGAACCATAGGGGGCTGGCTTATGTTAATGAAGTTAGCCTCTTGTTCAGAACATCAAAGATGGTTTACACTTTAGAATGTTAAGAAAAATCATTTTGTTTTCTATATAAGAAAAATAAAATGTTTTCTAAATATGAATTACATACTGGGAGGTTTTTATTGTGGCACAAGGTGAAAAAATTACAGTCTCTAACGGAGTATTAAACGTACCAAACAACCCGATTATCCCGTTTATTGAAGGAGACGGAACCGGTCCTGATATTTGGAATGCGGCTTCAAAAGTTTTGGAAGCCGCAGTAGAAAAAGCATATAAAGGTGAAAAGAAAATTACGTGGAAAGAAGTTTATGCCGGAGAAAAGGCTTATAATAAAACAGGTGAGTGGCTTCCTGCTGAAACATTAGATGTCATCCGCGAATATTTCATCGCGATTAAAGGCCCGTTAACGACACCTGTCGGCGGCGGTATTCGTTCTTTGAACGTAGCGCTCAGACAAGAGCTTGACCTATTCGTTTGCTTGAGACCGGTAAGATATTTTACTGGAGTGCCGTCACCGGTAAAACGCCCTGAGGATACTGACATGGTCATCTTCCGTGAAAATACAGAAGATATTTACGCAGGCATCGAGTACGCAAAAGGCTCTGAAGAAGTGCAAAAGCTCATCAGCTTCCTGCAAAATGAATTGAATGTCAACAAAATCCGCTTCCCTGAAACATCAGGTATCGGCATTAAGCCTGTTTCTGAAGAAGGAACAAGCCGTCTGGTCAGAGCGGCAATTGAATATGCGATTGAGCACGGCCGCAAGTCTGTAACGCTTGTACACAAAGGAAACATCATGAAGTTCACGGAAGGCGCCTTCAAAAACTGGGGCTATGAGCTTGCGGAGAGAGAATACGGCGAAAAAGTCTTCACATGGGCTGAATATGACCGCATTGCTGAAAAAGACGGAAAAGACGCCGCTAATAAAGCGCAAAGCGAAGCAGAAGCAGCAGGCAAAATCATTATCAAAGACAGCATTGCTGATATTTTCCTTCAGCAGATTCTGACACGTCCAAGCGAATTTGATGTTGTTGCAACAATGAACCTTAACGGAGACTATATTTCTGACGCTCTTGCGGCGCAAGTAGGCGGAATCGGTATTGCTCCTGGGGCGAACATCAACTACGAAACAGGACATGCGATTTTCGAGGCGACACACGGAACGGCTCCTAAATACGCCGGACTTGATAAAGTAAACCCATCTTCAGTTATTCTTTCAGGTGTGCTGCTGCTTGAGCATTTAGGATGGAATGAAGCGGCTGATTTAATCATTAAATCTATGGAAAAAACAATCGCTTCTAAAGTCGTAACTTACGATTTTGCCAGATTAATGGACGGCGCGACTGAAGTTAAATGTTCAGAGTTCGGAGAAGAACTGATTAAAAACATGGACTAAGCAAGGAAACAGCCTAAAATTAGCCATAAAGGAGAAGAGAGACATGGGAAATACTCGTAAAAAAGTTTCTGTTATCGGAGCAGGTTTTACCGGAGCGACAACAGCTTTCTTAACCGCTCAAAAAGAGCTGGCGGACGTTGTTCTCGTTGATATCCCGCAATTGGAGAACCCGACGAAAGGAAAAGCCCTTGATATGCTGGAAGCCAGCCCGGTTCAAGGCTTTGACGCGAAAATTACGGGTACATCTAATTATGAGGATACGGCGGGCTCTGACATTGTTGTCATTACAGCCGGTATTGCAAGAAAACCTGGTATGAGCAGGGATGATCTAGTCTCTACAAACGAAAAAATTATGAGAAGCGTCACACGAGAAATCGTGAAATATTCTCCTGACTCTATCATTGTGGTTTTGACAAACCCTGTTGATGCAATGACATACGCAGTATATAAAGAGTCTGGCTTCCCGAAAGAGCGCGTGATCGGCCAATCAGGTGTGCTTGATACGGCAAGATTCAGAACGTTTGTGGCGGAGGAATTAAACTTGTCAGTGAAAGATGTGACTGGTTTTGTTCTCGGCGGGCACGGTGACGATATGGTGCCGCTTGTACGTTATTCTTATGCTGGCGGTATCCCGCTTGAAACTCTCATTCCAAAAGACCGGATTGACGCGATTGTGGAGCGCACAAGAAAAGGCGGCGGCGAGATCGTGAATCTTTTAGGAAATGGAAGCGCGTATTATGCGCCTGCGGCTTCATTGACAGAAATGATCGAAGCAATCTTAAAAGATCAGCGCCGCGTCCTTCCTACAATTGCTTATCTTGAGGGAGAATACGGCTATGAAGGCATCTACCTTGGTGTTCCTACAATTGTCGGAGGAAACGGGCTTGAACAAATCATTGAGCTTGAATTGACAGAATACGAGAAAGAACAGCTGAATAAATCAGTTGAATCTGTCAAAAATGTGATGAAAGTATTATCCTAAAATAAAAAGAGAAAGGCTGGTTTAATCGAAGCCTTTCTCTTTTTATTACAAAATGAAAGCGCTTCCCCCTATTCCTCAGCTGCCTCTTGTATTTTTCTTTTAAAATGATGTAAAAGGCGAATTGTCGGAATGTCCGGCTTTCGTTAAAATAAAATCATGAAACATGGTAAGATGACATAAAATAGAGAAATAGGATGTCGGGGAATTAAGATACTGGAGGCACAGCATGAACAAGAAAATTTTAGTTGTGGATGATGAAGAATCTATCGTTACACTTTTGCAGTACAATTTGGAGCGATCAGGCTATGAGGTTATTACTGCTTCGGATGGAGAAGAAGCACTCAAAAGAGCGGAAACAGAAAATCCTGATTTAATTGTGCTTGATGTGATGCTTCCAAAGCTGGATGGAATTGAAGTATGCAAGCAGCTGAGACAGCAAAAACTCATGTTTCCTATTTTGATGCTGACAGCGAAGGATGAAGAATTTGACAAAGTATTAGGGCTTGAGCTTGGTGCTGATGATTATATGACCAAGCCGTTCAGCCCTCGAGAAGTCAATGCAAGGGTAAAAGCTATTTTAAGGCGTTCTGAAATGGCTGCGCCCTCTAATGATATGAAAAACGAGGAAACAGAAGGACAAATTGTTATCGGCGATTTGAAGATTCTGCCCGATCATTATGAAGCTTATTTTAAAGAAAATCAGCTTGAGCTGACACCGAAAGAATTTGAGCTGCTTTTGTATTTAGGCAGACATAAAGGCAGAGTGCTGACGAGAGATTTGCTTTTAAGTGCTGTCTGGAATTACGATTTTGCCGGAGATACGAGAATTGTTGATGTGCATATCAGCCATCTTCGAGACAAAATTGAAACGAATACAAAAAAACCGATCTATATTAAAACCATTAGGGGATTGGGGTATAAATTGGAGGAGCCAAAAATGAATGATTAAATATCGTGTGCGCCTTTTTTCTGTGCTCGTTGTCTGTATGATTGTGGTGTTTAGTGTACTCGGGCTGTTTTTACAGCAGCTCTTTGAATCTTCTGATCAAAAAAAATCGGAGGAACACATTGAAAAGGAAGCCAAATACATGGCTTCGCTGCTTGATGCCGGCAATCTGAATGACCAGGCAAATGAGAAAGTCATTAAAGATGCAGGCAGTGCGCTTGATGTAGAAGCGTCCGTGATCGATACAGAAGGAAAGGTGCTGTACGGGTCTGACGGCAGCGCGGCGGATTCTTCACAGATTCAGGCGCTTGTCTCCGGTCATGAGGGAGTTCTCGAAAAAGAGGAGAACATGCTTTATTATGGGCTTTCGCTTAGGAGCAAAGGCGAAAAAACTGGGTATGTGCTGCTTACTTCCCGTGAAGAAAGCTCGGGTCTGAATGGCGAGATGTGGGGCATGCTGACGGCCAGTCTTTGTACCGCTTTTATTATTATTGTTTTCTTTTATTCTAATATGACCTCTCGCTACAAAAGATCTATTGAAGCAGCCACAAACATGGCAACAGAGCTGTCCAAGGGGAATTACGATGCCCGTACATACGGCGGTTATATCAGGCGTTCTGACAAGCTTGGCCGGGCCATGAACAGCCTTGCTGTTGATCTGATGGAAATGACGAGGACGCAGGAAATGCAGCGCGACCGCCTGCTGACTGTCATTGAAAACATCGGCTCCGGGCTGATTATGATTGATGGAAGAGGTTTTATCAATCTCGTCAACAGGTCTTACGCGAAGCAGTTTCATGTCAATCCGAATCAGATGCTGCGCCGTCTTTATCATGATGCATTTGAACATGAAGAAGTGATTCAGCTTGTCGAAGAGATTTTTATGACTGAGACGAAGAAATGCAAGCTATTAAGGCTTCCGATCAAAATTGAAAGGCGTTATTTTGAAGTGGACGGCGTTCCTATTATGGGGCCGGATGATGAATGGAAAGGGATCGTGCTCGTTTTTCATGACATGACGGAAACGAAAAAATTAGAGCAGATGAGAAAAGATTTTGTGGCCAATGTTTCCCACGAGCTGAAAACGCCGATTACATCGATCAAAGGGTTTACGGAAACGCTATTAGACGGGGCAATGGAGGACAAAGAGGCGCTTTCAGAATTTCTCTCGATTATTTTAAAGGAAAGCAAAAGGCTTCAGTCATTGGTGCAGGATTTGCTTGATCTTTCTAAGATTGAGCAGCAAAACTTTACGCTCAGCATCGAAACGTTCGATGCAGCGAAAATGCTGGCTGATATTGAAACGCTACTTAAGCATAAAGCGACGGAGAGAGGTATCTCTTTACAGCTGAATGTTCCGAAAGACCCTCTCTATGTAGCGGGCGACCCGTACCGGCTGAAACAGGTGTTTTTGAATCTCGTAAACAATGCATTAACCTATACACCGGAGAAGGGTTCGGTAGCTATCAATGTCAAACCGGGAGAAACAGAGATTCAAATCGAAGTTTCCGATACCGGGATTGGCATCCAGAAAGAAGAAATTCCCCGCATCTTTGAACGGTTTTACCGCGTTGATAAAGACAGAAGCAGAAACTCAGGCGGGACCGGTCTCGGTCTTGCGATTGTAAAGCATTTAATAGAGGCTCATGAAGGCAAAATCGATGTGACAAGCGAGCCGGGCAGAGGCACTGTGTTTACAGTGACGCTGAAGCGGGCTGCTGAAAAGCCTGTTTAATGTTTACAAAGCTTTAACAATATCTTCATGCACTGTTAAACCTATGCTGGTAGGATGTAGTAGAACCCCTTCATCCAAGGAGCCAATTTTGACGGCGGGAACCTTTTTGTGTTCCCGTCCTTTTTTGTGTGTTCTCATCGGTTCGCGTATTTTCCTTTCAAATTGAACTTTGTTAAAATAAGAGAAGCTAAAGACTATTATTATGAGATGAATGGAAGCTGCTGCTTCTTAGGAGGATATTGAATGACGGAACGAAAAAAATTAGTGCTTGTAGACGGAAACAGTCTCGCTTACCGGGCGTTTTTCGCATTGCCGCTGTTAAGCAATGATAAAGGAATTCATACAAATGCGGTTTACGGTTTTGCGATGATTTTGATGAAAATGCTTGAGGATGAAAAGCCGACGCATATGCTGGTCGCGTTTGATGCCGGGAAAACGACGTTTCGTCACGGCACATTTAAAGAGTATAAAGGCGGAAGACAGAAAACCCCGCCTGAGCTTTCAGAACAAATGCCGTTTATCCGCGAGCTGCTTGATTCCTATCAAATCAGCCGCTACGAACTGGAACAATACGAAGCTGACGACATTATCGGCACACTCGCCAAATCGGCTGAAAAAGACGGCTTTGAGGTAAAGGTTTTCTCGGGAGATAAGGATTTAACACAGCTGGCAACAGATCAGACGACGGTTGCCATTACGAGAAAAGGAATTACCGATGTTGAGTTTTACACACCAGAGCACGTCCGGGAGAAATACGGACTCACGCCTGACCAAATTATTGATATGAAGGGTTTAATGGGGGATTCTTCTGACAACATACCGGGTGTGCCTGGTGTCGGGGAAAAAACCGCGATTAAGCTGTTAAAGCAATTCCATTCTGTTGAAAAGCTTCTCGAATCAATTGATGAGGTAAGCGGAAAAAAACTCAAGGAAAAGCTTGAAGAATTTAAGGATCAGGCCTTGATGAGCAAGGAATTGGCAACGATTATGACCGATGCGCCGATTGAGGTGTCCGTTTCGGGTCTGGAATATCAAGGCTTTAATCGTGAACAGGTCATTGCCATCTTTAAGGACCTTGGGTTCAATACGCTTCTTGAACGGCTCGGGGAAGACGGTGTAGAGGCGGAGCAGGATCAGTTGTTAGAAGAAATTGATGTCAAAACAGTCACCGATGTGACTAGCGATATATTGGTTTCTCCATCTGCATTTGTCGTTGAACAGATTGGCGATAATTATCATGAAGTGCCGATTCTCGGTTTTTCAATAGTGAACGAAACGGGAGCCTACTTTATTCCAAAAGACGCTGCTGTCGAGTCTGATGTGTTTAAAGAATGGGTGGAAAATGACGATCAGAAAAAATGGGTCTTTGACAGCAAGCGGGCTGTCGTGGCTTTGCGCTGGCAGGGCATTGAGCTGAAAGGTGCGGAGTTTGATACGCTTCTTGCCGCTTATATCATTAATCCGGGCAATTCGTATGACGACGTTGCCAGTGTGGCTAAGGATTACGGCTTGCACATCGTTTCAAGCGATGAATCAGTTTACGGCAAGGGAGCAAAACGCGCAGTGCCGGCAGAAGGCGAACTGTCTGAGCATCTCGTCAGAAAGGCCTTAGCCATTCAAAGCCTCCGGGAAAAGCTCGTTCAGGAGCTGGAGAACAACGATCAGCTTGAATTGTTTGAGGAGCTGGAAATGCCGCTGGCGCTTATTCTCGGAGAAATGGAATCAACGGGCGTTAAGGTTGATGTTGACCGCTTAAAACGAATGGGAGAAGAACTGAGCGCCAAGCTGAAGGAATATGAAGAAAAAATTCATGATATTGCGGGAGAGTCGTTTAATATCAATTCTCCTAAACAGCTCGGCGTCATCCTGTTTGAAAAGATCGGCCTGCCAGTTGTGAAGAAAACGAAAACAGGCTATTCAACGTCTGCTGATGTGCTTGAAAAGCTGGCTGACAAACATGATATTGTTGACTATATTTTGCAGTACAGACAAATCGGCAAGCTGCAATCGACATACATCGAAGGGCTTTTAAAGGTGACAAGAAAAGATACACACAAGGTGCATACACGCTTTAACCAAGCCTTAACGCAAACAGGGCGCCTCAGCTCGACCGATCCGAACCTGCAAAACATACCGATCAGGCTTGAGGAAGGGCGCAAGATCCGTCAGGCCTTTGTTCCGTCTGAAAAAGACTGGCTCATTTTTGCTGCTGATTACTCGCAAATCGAGCTGCGGGTGCTTGCCCACATTTCAAAGGATGAAAATTTGATCGAAGCCTTTACAAACGACATGGATATTCATACAAAAACAGCAATGGATGTGTTCCATGTTGCTGAGGATGAAGTGACATCGGCGATGAGACGCCAGGCGAAAGCGGTCAACTTCGGGATCGTATACGGCATCAGTGATTACGGGCTTTCACAGAATCTCGGCATTACGCGGAAAGAAGCCGGGGCATTCATCGACCGATATTTGGAAAGCTTCCAGGGCGTCAAAGCGTATATGGAGGACTCGGTGCAGGACGCGAAGCAAAAAGGCTACGTAACCACGCTGCTGCATCGCCGCCGCTACATCCCTGAACTGACGAGCCGAAACTTTAATATCCGCAGCTTTGCGGAGCGGACGGCAATGAATACGCCGATTCAAGGAAGTGCCGCGGATATTATTAAAAAAGCCATGATTGATATGGCAGCCAAGCTGAAAGAAAAGCAGCTGAAGACAAGATTGCTGCTTCAAGTCCACGATGAATTGATTTTTGAAGCGCCGAAGGAAGAAATTAAAATACTTGAAAAGCTTGTTCCAGAAGTGATGGAGCATGCGCTTGCATTAGATGTGCCGTTAAAGGTGGACTTTGCTTCAGGCCCATCCTGGTACGATGCGAAATAAACAGAGATAAAGGAAGTGATGGATGTGCCGGAATTACCAGAGGTTGAAACTGTCCGGCGCACTCTGACCGGGCTTGTAAGAGGAAAAACAATCAAATCGGTAGAGATCAGATGGCCGAATATCATCAAACGGCCTGCCGAACCGGAGGAATTTGCGCGAAACTTAGCAGGAGAAACCATCCAGTCTATCGGAAGACGGGGAAAGTTTTTGCTGTTTTACTTGGATCATTATGTCATGGTCTCCCACCTTCGTATGGAAGGGAAGTACGGGCTTCACCAAGAGGAGGAGCCGGACGATAAACACGTGCATGTCATATTTACGATGACGGACGGAACCCAGCTGCGTTACAGGGACGTTCGGAAATTCGGAACCATGCATTTATTTAAACCGGGAGAGGAAGCAGGGGAGCTGCCGCTTTCTCAGCTCGGACCCGAACCGGATGCAGAAGAATTTACGAGTGCGTATTTGAAAGCACGGCTGGCGAAAACAAACCGAGCTGTCAAAACCGCTCTTCTGGATCAGAAAACGGTCGTCGGACTCGGGAACATTTATGTGGACGAGGCTCTGTTCAGAGCGGGCGTCCATCCTGAGACAAAAGCAAACCAGCTATCAGATAAAAAAATCAAAAAACTTCATGCTGAAATTAAAAATACCCTTCAGGAAGCGATTGATGCCGGTGGAAGCACTGTCCGGTCGTATATCAATTCCCAAGGAGAAATCGGAATGTTTCAGCTGCAGCATTTTGTGTACGGGAAAAAAGATGAGCCCTGCAAAAATTGCGGCACCATGATTACCAAAATTGTCGTCGGAGGCAGAGGCACACATTTTTGCGCCAAGTGCCAGAAAAAATAGAGGAATGCTTCATCGTCCAAGCTGTCGGTGCATATATCAGTAACTCTGTAATAGAGGAAGTGCCGTTTTTCGGAAACACGGATTTTTCACTTTTCCATATACATGATTGTGATGAATCTCCGGGCATTTAACATCTGATACAAGAGCACCAACAGAAAGGAAGAAACGGATATGCAAATGGTTTCTATACTGCTGCTGGCGTTAGCTGTCAGCTTGGACAGTTTTTCAGTCGGGTTTACGTATGGATTGCGAAAAATGAAGATACCGCTAAAAGCCATAATTGTCATTGCCTTCTGTTCCGGCACTGTTATGTTTATATCCATGCTGATCGGAAGCTTTCTCACCAAGTTTTTTCCCGTGTATGTGACTGAGAAGCTCGGCGGGTTAATATTGGTTGGGATCGGCGTGTGGGTTTTATATCAATTTTTCAGGCCGGCAAAAGACAAAGACTACTTATTGCATGAAAAAACGCTGCTTAATTTAGAGGTTCGGTCATTGGGCATTGTGATCCATATTTTGAGAAAACCGATGAGTGCGGATATCGACAAATCTGGTGTGATTAATGGAATTGAAGCGGTGTTATTGGGATTCGCCCTGTCGATTGATGCCTTCGGAGCAGGTATGGGAGCAGCCATTCTCGGTTTTTCCCCCATTGCGATGAGCATAACCGTCGCGATGATGAGTTCGCTGTTTGTGTCAGTCGGCATCAATGCCGGCCATATTCTGTCTAAATGGAGATGGATCGATAAAATGGCGTTTTTGCCGGGGCTTCTGCTGATCACGATCGGGCTCTGGAAATTGTAAAAAGGAGTGGATCTCTTGACCTTAGTCATTGGTTTAACGGGAGGAATAGCAAGCGGCAAAAGTACGGTTGCCAATATGCTGATAGATAAAGGAATCACTGTCATAGATGCGGATATCATTGCAAAACAAGCGGTAGAAATAGGGATGCCGGCCTACCGGCAGATCATTGACGAATTTGGTGAAGACATTCTGCTCGAAAATGGTGATATAGACAGAAGAAAGCTTGGGGCGCTGGTCTTTACAAATGAACAGAAGCGTCTTGCTTTGAATTCAATTGTTCATCCTGCGGTCAGAGAGGAAATGCTCAAGCGGCGTGATGAGTCCATTGCAAATCAGGAGACATTTGTAGTATTAGATATTCCGCTTTTGTTCGAAAGCAAATTGGAGTCTTTAGTGGATAAAATTATTGTGGTCAGTGTGACAAAAGAGCTTCAGCTTGAACGCCTGACCAAGCGCAACCAATTAACGGTGGAAGAAGCGCTTAGCCGGATCCGCTCCCAAATGCCATTAGAGGAAAAAGTGTCAAGAGCGGATAACGTTATAGATAATAGCGGCACACTGGAAGAGACAAAACAGCAGCTTGAGGAAATTCTCAGCTGCTGGGCATAACAAAACACCGTTCATTATGAACGGTGTTTTTGTGATTAAAAATCAAAATTGTCCGGATCAGGACCCACGCGCAGATTTTCATTTAACGCATCAATTCGGTTCATGTCATCCTGTGATAATTCAAAATCAAATATGTTCGCGTTCGCTTTAATTCGATGTTCCTTTGTAGATTTAGGAATGGTGATGACGCCGTGCTGTAAATCCCAGCGTAAAATGATTTGCGCGACGGATTTGTTATATGATTTTGCGATGTCTGTCAGCTCGGGATGATCAAGCAATTGTCCCTGCATTAAAGGTGACCATGCTTCCATTTGAATGCCTTGCTTCTTGCAATAATCCATCAGCTCTTTTTGCGTAAGGCGCGGGTGGAATTCCACTTGGTTGATCATAGGCTTCATTTCAGCACCCTTCAGCAGATCCTTCAGGTGGTGGATTTGGAAATTGCTCACTCCGATCGCTTTGACACGGCCTTCTTTATACAGTGTTTCAAGTGCTCTCCAAGCTTCTTTATATTTGCCTTCCACAGGCCAGTGAATGAGGTATAGATCTAAATATTCCAAACCGAGTTTTGACAGGCTTGTTTCAAATGCCGCCAATGTTTCCTCATACCCTAAATCCGCATTCCACACTTTTGATGTGACAAATAGATCCTCTCTGGAGATGCCGGCTTCTTCAATTCCTTGCCGCAAGCCTTCCCCGACTCCCGCTTCATTTCCGTAGATAGCGGCAGTATCAATACTGCGGTAACCGTGAACAATGGCTGTTTTCACCGCACTGACGAGTTCTGATCCTTCTTCCACTTGGAATACTCCGAGGCCGAACCACGGCATTTTCACCCCGTTATGAAGTGTTGCTGCTGCTTGTAAATGTGTTGTCATGTTTGTTTCCTCCTATTGAAATGTTAGGCTGCCTGCCGATCCTGTTTTTCCAGAAGACGGCTCCAGCCTGTTAAGATGACGGCTCCTGCTACCATTAAAGCTCCAATCCACGCGGTATGAATCAGTCCGATGGAATCGGTAATCACGCCTCCCAAAAAAGATCCTAGGGCAATTCCTGCGTTAAATGCTGCAATATTAATCGCGGATGCTACGTCTACTGCGCTCGGTACAAAACGTTCAGCCAGCATGACGACATATACTTGCAGGCCGGGCACATTCATAAAGGCCAGCAAGCCCATAAAGAGAATCGTAATGAGGCCGGCAATTTTATAAGGAGCCGTAAATGTTAACGTAAACAGGACGAGGGCCTGTACGATAAACATATAAAACAGCGAGGCGATCGGATTTCGATTGGACAGTTTCCCGCCAATCATATTGCCGATGGCAATGGCAATTCCGTATACGAGCAGGATAATGGCTACAGTGCCGGCCTTAAAGCCCGTCACTTCCTGAAGCAGGGGAGACAGGTAAGTGAACACAACAAATGTTCCTCCGTACCCTAAAGCTGTTATGACAAATAAAAGCAGTAAACGGCCGTTTGTCACAAGCTTCAATTGGTCCCGCATCGTTGTTTTCGTCCCTTTTCGTAAATTGGAAGGGACAAGAATGCCATTTGCAATGACAGCGATAATGCCGACGGCGATAATAACCATAAAGGCAAACCGCCAGCCGAGCTGCTGGCCGATAAACGTGCCGAAAGGAACTCCGGTTACTGTTGCGACGGTGAGTCCTGTAAACATAATGGAAATCGCACTCGCCCTTTTATTTTCAGGGACAAGATCAGCTGCGATCGTCGAGCCGATCGACATAAACACACCGTGTGAAAAAGCGGATATCACACGTGCTGTTAAAAGAATCCCGATGCTTGTGGCCGACGCGGCCATCGTATTCCCGGCGATAAAAATGATCATGATCCAAAGCAATAGCGTCTTTCGTGACATGCTTGAGGTCAATGACGTTAAAATAGGCGCGCCGAACGTAACACCCAGTGCGTATAGCGAAACGGTCAATCCCGCTGTTGTTACAGGAATGTGTAAATCATCAGATATTAACGGCAAAAGGCCGACGCTGATAAATTCGGTTGTCCCTATCGCGAATGCACTAATGGCGAGTGCCAGAAGTGCAGGAATGCTGCTTTTATTGGCTGAAGTCATTCAAGATCCTCCTTTTCTGTTATGTGTTGTATGATTGAAATTCTGCCGAACAAGCTATATAAATAAAAGAGCAGATTCAATTCAGCCGGCAAATGTGATTATGAAAGATATCATCAAAAAAGAAAAGTACGTACTTTTAAGTGCTATAGTCACTTTTTGGTGCCTGTAAGGAGAGTGAACCGCATGGAGAAGAAAAAATATAACATTTCAGTTGAAGCGACTCTTGAAGTAATAGGCGGGAAATGGAAATGCGTGATTTTATGCCACCTGACACACGGAAAAAAACGAACAAGTGAGTTAAAGCGTTTAATGCCGAATATCACTCAAAAAATGCTGACCCAGCAGCTGCGCGAGCTGGAAGCTGACGGTGTCATTAACCGTATCGTGTACAATCAGGTTCCTCCTAAAGTGGAATACGAACTGAGTGAATACGGCCGCAGCTTAGAAGGCATTTTAAATATGCTCTGCGATTGGGGAGCGAATCATATCAACAAGGTATACGGCGATACCTTCTCTGTATTAGAAGAAAGTGTGCTCAATGATAAATTGAAACAGGAATCATAAGAAAATAAAGCAGGCAGTGCGCAGCGCTGTCTGCTTTTTTGATTCTTCATCCTCATATTGTGTGCAAGAAAACGTATGATACATCATAAATTAACGTTATAATCGTTGATTTTTATCAATATGTACTGGCGAATTCTTTTTAATGTGTTATACTAATTTCAGATGACAACAATTTAGAATGACATAATTGATGAGGGGTGACCAACGTGAAGGTAAAAGTAGCGATAAACGGGTTTGGAAGAATCGGAAGAATGGTCTTTAGAAAAGCAATGTTAGACGATCAAATTCAAGTAGTGGCTATTAATGCCAGCTATTCGGCTGAAACGCTGGCTCATTTAATAAAGTATGACACAAATCACGGACGGTACGACAAAGAGGTTGAGGCTGGAGAAGACAGTCTGATTGTGAATGGAAAAAAAGTACTCTTGTTAAACAGCCGTGATCCGCAACAGCTGCCTTGGCGGGAATATGATATTGACATTGTCGTTGAAGCAACAGGGAAGTTTAATTCAAAAGAAAAAGCGATGGGACATATTGAAGCGGGCGCGAAAAAAGTCATTCTGACCGCTCCGGGGAAAAATGAAGACGTTACCATTGTGATGGGTGTTAATGAAGACCAATTTGATGCTGAACGCCACGTGATTATTTCAAATGCGTCATGCACGACAAATTGTCTTGCACCGGTTGTGAAAGTGCTTGATGATGAATTTGGCATTGAGAGCGGTCTAATGACGACAGTGCACGCTTATACGAATGATCAAAAAAATATTGATAATCCGCACAAAGATTTGCGCCGCGCCCGGGCATGCGGTGAATCCATCATTCCGACGACAACAGGAGCAGCAAAGGCGCTTTCGCTTGTTCTGCCTCACCTGAAAGGAAAGCTTCACGGTCTCGCTTTGCGTGTGCCTGTTCCGAACGTCTCATTAGTTGATCTTGTTGTCGACTTGAAAACGGATGTAACGGCAGAAGAGGTAAACGAAGCATTCAAGCAGGCTGCCAAAACGTCAATGTACGGAGTGCTTGATTATTCGGATGAACCGCTCGTGTCGACAGATTATAATACGAATCCGCATTCGGCGGTTATTGACGGGCTTACGACAATGGTGATGGAAGACAGGAAAGTAAAAGTTCTCGCATGGTATGACAATGAATGGGGCTACTCATGCAGAGTAGTTGATCTCATCCGCCATGTGGCGGCACGAATGAAATATCCATCTGCTGTATAGAATAAGGTCATGGACACAATTTAAGAAAAAACCCTTAACAGCATATTTCTGAAAAAACGCTTCTTGCAAATTAGACTTAAACACAGTATACTATTTTTCGTGAACTTCTTGCTTGAGACTGTTTCGGGATTACTTAAAGGGTTAGGACCTCTCCGGACTAACTTTCCCCCGTGGTAAATAGCCGACCCAGTTGTTGGAACTTCACTTTTTAATTCTTGTTAAGGGGGGTCCATGACTATGGAAACAATGGGGCGTCACGTTATCTCCGAGCTATGGGGATGCGATTTTGATAAGCTGAATGACATGGATTTTATTGAAAAAACGTTTGTAAATGCTGCTTTAAAATCAGGAGCTGAGGTGCGCGAGGTTGCATTTCACAAATTTGCACCGCAGGGCGTAAGCGGAGTCGTTATTATTTCTGAATCACATTTAACGATTCACAGTTTTCCTGAGCACGGATATGCAAGCATTGATGTTTATACTTGTGGAGACTTAGATCCTAATGTCGCTGCTGACTACATTGCAGAGGCATTACATGCTGATACAAGAGAAAACATTGAAATACCAAGAGGAATGGGGCCTGTGCAGATTAAGCAGGCGCAAGCGAAAGTCCTATAAAGTAAACACGAACACAAAGGGAGCTGGAGCTAGAAAGCCGTTACGCGCTTTTTAGCTTATGCTCCTTTTATTTTTATGAACAAACAGGGGCGGCTAGCTTTTTCTTTTTCCGTTTTTTTTGTAAAATAAGAAAGAGATATGTCATAAACCGCCTGATGCTGTTAGACACAGCCTAAACAACGGCTCTCCCGACAGATGCCTGTCACATCATTTTATAGCCGGAGGCTGCCGAATATACATTGCAGGGAACGAAATAGTTGGGAGCTGATTTTATTGAAATGTCCTTCATGCCATCATAACGGAACGCGAGTCCTCGATTCACGGCCTGTGGATGACGGAAAATCCATTCGCAGAAGACGGGAATGCGAAGCCTGCCATTACCGCTTTACTACCTTTGAGAAAGTGGAGGAAACCCCGCTCATCGTTGTAAAAAAAGAAGGCGTGCGAGAGGAATTCAGCAGGGAAAAAATGCTGCGCGGCCTTATTAAAGCGTGTGAAAAAAGGCCTGTTTCACTCAAAACGCTGGAAGATATGTGTTTTGACATTGAAAAAGAACTGCGCAATCAAGGCTGTTCCGAAGTGAAAAGCGAGTTCGTCGGAGAAATGGTCATGGACCGCCTGGCTAAGGTTGATGAAGTCGCATACGTGCGGTTCGCGTCCGTCTATAGGCAGTTTAAAGATATTAATGTCTTTATCGATGAATTAAAAGATTTAATAAAGAAAGAGCGTTAAAGAGCTAAAAGGATTCTTCTAGCTCTTTTCTCATGTGCAAAATTGGCATTTGATAGATATTCGAAACGGTGTAAAATGAGAGGTAGAAACATAATCGGAAGGTTTGAGAATGTATGGCTGACTATTGGAAAGATGTACTGCCTGTAGACCCTTATGTGGTGAAGAGCAAATCAATGCTGCAGGATATTGACAGACAAATTATTACACAACTGTACCAGCCCTTAATCGGCCCTGTTGCATTCTCTCTTTATATGACATTGTGGGGAGAACTTGAACAAAACCGTCTGTGGGGCGGAGAATCCACACATAGACAGCTGATGGGAATGACCCAGTCCAATTTGAAAACGATCCATCAGGAACAGGGAAAGCTCGAGGGCATCGGATTGCTAAAAGTCTATATGAAAGAATCCGAGCGGCAGGAGCGCCTCTTTATATATGAACTGCTGTCGCCGCTGCGGCCGAATGAATTTTTCGAAGACGGCATGCTGAACGTTTTTCTGTATAACAGAGTCGGAAAAACAAAATATCAGCAGTTAAAACAATTTTTTACGCATCCGGCGATTTCAGAAGACGCCAAAGACATTACAAGGCCGTTTAATCATGCGTTTGAATCACTGCAGCCGAGTGAATGGAAGCTCACATCCGATATGGAGGAAACGGTGAGACTTGCGACGGGAAGGGAGTATACAACTGTCGGACAGGCTCCGTCCTATATCGTTACAGAGGATGTGTTCGATTTTGATTTGTTTTTAGCGGGGCTTTCGGAGACGATGATTCCAAGAAAAGCAATGACGCAGCAGGTGCGGGAAACGATTAAAAAGCTTTCTTATTTGTACGGCATTGATCCTTTGCAGATGCAAAACGTTGTCATGAGCGCGATCGATGAGCATGAAGTGATTACCACCGAAGCTTTAAGAAAAGCGGCAAGCGACTGGTACCAAATCGAGAGGAACGGACAGCTGCCGGACTTAGTGGAGAAAACACAGCCGGTACATCTGCGTGAAGGCGGAAAAGCGGCAGAAGAGGATTCGCTGGATAGTGAGCTGATCGCATTGCTGGAGGTCATCTCACCGAAAAAGCTTCTTCAGGATATCGCGGACGGAACCGAACCGTCAAAAGCAGATTTGAAAATTATAGAAGAGATTATGTTTGAACAGAAGCTGGAGCCAGGCGTCACAAATGTATTGATTTATTACGTCATGCTGAAAACCGACATGAAGCTGTCGAAAAACTATATACAAAAAATTGCCTCCCATTGGGCGCGCAAAAAAGTCAAAACGGTCAGAGAAGCGATGAAGCTTGCCATAGAAGAAAACCGCCAGTATCTCGAATGGGCTGAAGGGAAAACGAGCCAATCTTCTAAACGAAATCAAAAAGTGATTCGCGAGGAAAAACTTCCTGACTGGATGAAAGAAAAGAAAACGGCTTCCGATTCTGAAACCGGACAGCAAATGCTGCAAGAACAGGACTTGGAAGAACAGAAGAAAAAGATGATGGAAGAAATGAAAAAACTGAAAAAATACTCTGCCTATTAAGAGCAGAGATGCGGGGTGAAGTAATACATGGAACCAATCAGCCGTTCCCTGCAGGGCGTAACCGGCAGACCGGATTTCCAAAAGCGTCTTGAACAAATGAAGGAAAAAGTGATGAAGGATCAAGACGTTCAGGCATTTTTAAAGGAAAATGAAAACGTCATCGATCAAAAAATGATTGAAAGAAGCTTAAATAAGCTTTATGAATATAGTGGACAGAGCAAGCACTGCTCTTATTGTTCAGAAGACGAAAACAGCAATAATCTGTTGGAGGGCTACCATCCGAAGCTTGTGATGACCGGCCGCTCTATTGATATCGAGTATTACGAATGTCCGGTCAAACGAAAGCTCGATCAGCAGAAAAAACAGAAGTCCCTCATGAAAAGCATGTATATTCAGCAGGATCTTCTCGGAGCGACGTTCCAGCAGGTCGATATTAATGATCCGAGCAGACTTGCAATGTTCCAGCATGTCACGGATTTTCTGAAAAGCTATAATGAGACGGGAAAAGGGAAAGGATTATATTTGTACGGCAAGTTCGGTGTAGGGAAAACCTTTATGCTCGCCGCTATTGCCAATGAGCTGGCGGAAAAAGAGTATTCCTCCATGATCGTCTATGTGCCCGAATTTGTCAGAGAGCTGAAAAATTCGCTTCAAGATCATTCGTTGGAAGAAAAGCTGAACATGGTAAAAACCACGCCTGTATTGATGCTCGACGACATCGGAGCAGAATCGATGACGAGCTGGGTCAGGGATGAAGTCATCGGGACAGTGCTTCAGCACCGAATGTCCCAGCAGCTGCCGACTTTCTTCTCTTCTAATTTCTCGCCTGATGAGCTGAAACATCATTTTACGTATTCTCAAAGGGGAGAAAAGGAAGAAGTGAAAGCGGCAAGATTAATGGAGCGGATATTATATCTGGCTGCTCCTATCCGTCTTGACGGAGAAAACCGCCGCCATTAATAACCGCTGCGGTTCAAAGGGGAAGGAACTGAGGGTATGAAACTAAAAACGGCTGTTAAATGGCTGGCAGTGCTTGCGGGAGCAGGCTTGATTTTTTGGGCAAATAAAAGGTATCTAAATCTATCTCCGAAAGAAATCAGGATATGGGTTCTATCATTCGGCATCTTTGCGCCGCTTATCTTTATCGGGATATCGATCGTCAGGCCGCTTGTATTATTTCCGGTATCAGTTATTTCTATTGCGGGCGGTCTGGCCTTTGGCCCGATTCTCGGCACGCTCTACACACTATTTGGGTCGATGTGCGCTTCGGCTGTCTCATTTTTTGCAGCCGGTCTGTTTGCGGCAAAAACCAACAGCCATCACGAAAGGCTGGAAAACATCCAGAAGCAGATGGAGGAAAACGGTTTTTTCTATATCTTTCTTCTGCGGATCCTTCCGATTAATTTTGACTTCGTCAGCTATGCGGCAGGGCTTTCTAATGTCAAGCCGCTCCCATACTTTGCGGCGACGGCTGCGGGAATCATCCCTGGGACCATTGCACTGAACGTGCTGGGAGCAAGCTTTTTCACGGGCAATTTGCCCGCCTTCTTTCTCGTCCTCGGATTTTATATCATTTTTATGGCGCTGCCATTTATCTTCAGAAAGAAAATGCAAAGCTTGTTTCAAGAATCAAATTAAGATTTGCCGGTGACCTTTACGTCTATTTTAAAAACATCCCCCATATACTTGTAACAGATGCCGTAAGGGGGGACAAACATGCTTGAAATAATCTTTGAAGATGACCATGATACAGCCGCTTTTTTACATCTCATTCAGCATTCGGACGATCAGAAAAACATCATTGTCCGTGAAGGCATACGAAAAATCGGGATTGAAAAAGCTGAGCCGGCTTTCTCTATTCAGAGTTTTATGGAGCCGATTCTGGTCAAGTTTTTTTTAGATTGCAAAGAAGACGAGCATATGCTGTCGTTGATTGAAGAGACGTATTGTTTCACGGACCAGGATGAGCAGCAGCAAATCCTTCAGCTCGCACACAGTATTATAGAAGGAGAAGCTGATGTTCTTCCGTTTGAACCGATGAAGCCGCCGCGCAAGAAGTGTATTTCAGATGAGCTCCAAACGATTTGTTTAGAGGACGGGGTATTTTCAATTCGTTCCTTTCAAACCTTTCGCCTCGGACAGTACTACGAACAGCTTAGAGAAACTGTGGAAGCGGCAATAGACGAATATAAGATGGAGCAGGAGTACCAAAACTTTATTCAGACACTCAGAGACTATGTAATGGCTAAACCGCCGCGAATCAAAAGGGTGCACATTGTCCATGATGGTTCATTTACACTGTGGGAGATGCGCTATGTGCCGGAACGGGAAAAAATGAAATACATAGACAGGCGATTTGTCCGGGATCATCCCATGTACATTGACTCCCATTTGCTTGCGCCGCTGATCTCCATCGCGCCTGATGAGGTGATTCTCTATACAGACCAGCCCGAGCATATGATGGTAAGGACGATTCAAAACGTATTTCAAGAGCGTGTGCAAATGCTTCCGCTTCAGGCGTTTTCAAACGCTGAAACACCGGTCAAGCACTCAGAGGGATAAGTGCCGGCAGCCTGTAAACATAAGGCTGCCGCTTGAAAAAAAGGAAATACAATCGTGTTGATTTTTTGGAACGAACAATTTATAATACATAGGAGATTAAGATTGACACACGTACTGATAAGGACATGAAGGAATGATACCGGCTTAAAGAGAGGGAAGTCACGGCTGCAAGCTTCCCAGCTAAGGACCATTCGCTTTACCGCCTTTGAACTTCAGCTGTGAACCCCTTTATAAGGAACAGTAATAGCTGACGGGAACTCCCGTTACAGAGTTTAGAGCCGCAGGTGCCGGTGTATTGGCTTGCGGAAAAAAGGGTGGAACCACGATTCCGTTTATTCAACCTCGTCCCTTTCATAGGGGGCGGGGTTTTTATATGCAAAAAAGGAGTGACAATGATGTCAGATATGGTAAAAATCACATTTCCTGATGGAGCAGTCAAGGAGTTTGCGAAAGGAACAACAACAGAAGATATCGCGGCATCCATCAGTCCGGGATTAAAAAAGAAATCATTAGCCGGAAAACTGAACGGAAAAGAAATCGATTTGAAAACGCCGATCAACGAAGACGGCACTGTGGAAATCATTACTGAAGGATCAGAAGAGGGTCTTGAGATTATGCGCCACAGTACGGCTCACTTGCTGGCACAAGCGATTAAACGCATTTACAAAGACGTGAAATTCGGTGTCGGTCCTGTTATCGAAAACGGTTTTTACTATGATGTAGAAATGGAAGAAGCGATTACGCCGGAGGATCTGCCGAAAATCGAGAAAGAAATGAAAAAAATCGTCAATGCGAACCTTCCGATCGTTCGAAAAGAAGTCAGCCGTGAAGAAGCGAAAGCCCGCTTTGCGGAAATCGGCGATGACCTGAAGCTTGAACTGCTGGATGCGATTCCTGAGGGAGAAACCGTATCGATTTACGAGCAGGGCGAATTCTTTGACCTGTGCCGCGGCGTACACGTTCCATCAACAGGAAAAATTAAAGAGTTTAAGCTGTTAAGCCTTGCAGGTGCATATTGGCGCGGTGACAGCAATAATCAAATGCTTCAGCGTGTATACGGAACAGCTTTCTTCAAAAAAGCTGATCTTGACGAGCATCTTCGCATGCTTGAAGAAGCAAAAGAGCGTGACCACAGAAAACTCGGCAAAGAATTAAAGCTGTTTGCGAATTCTCAAAAAGTCGGACAAGGTCTGCCGCTTTGGATGCCAAAAGGCGCGACAATCCGCCGCACGATCGAGCGCTACATTGTCGATAAAGAAATCAGCCTCGGCTATGAACACGTCTATACACCAGTGCTTGGAAGCAAAGAGCTGTATGAAACATCAGGACACTGGGATCATTATCAAGAAGGCATGTTCCCTCCGATGGAAATGGACAACGAAACACTTGTATTGCGTCCGATGAACTGCCCGCACCATATGATGATTTACAAACAAGACATTCACAGCTACCGCGAACTTCCAATCCGTATTGCGGAGTTGGGAACGATGCACCGCTATGAAATGTCAGGTGCGCTGTCAGGGCTTCAGCGCGTACGCGGAATGACGTTGAATGATGCACACATCTTTGTACGCCCGGATCAAATTAAGGATGAGTTTATCCGTACAGTCCGTTTAATCCAGGATGTATATGAAGATTTCGGTTTAAGTGATTACACATTCCGTCTGTCTTACCGTGATCCGGAAGACACAGAGAAATACTTTGATGATGATGAAATGTGGAACAAAGCGCAATCCATGCTGAAATCTGCAATGGACGAAATCGGCCACGACTATTACGAAGCAGAAGGTGAAGCGGCATTCTACGGCCCTAAACTTGATGTTCAGGTGAAAACAGCGATCGGCAAGGAAGAAACATTGTCTACTGTTCAGCTGGACTTCTTGCTGCCTGAACGCTTCGATCTGACATATATCGGTGAAGACGGCAAGCAGCATCGTCCGGTTGTTATTCACAGAGGTGTGGTATCAACAATGGAACGTTTTGTTGCATTCTTAATCGAAGAGCATAAAGGCGCACTTCCAACATGGCTTGCACCGGTTCAGTTCCAAGTCATCCCGGTTTCTCCGGCTGTGCATTTGGATTATGCGAAGCAAGTACAAGAGAGCCTCCAGCGTGAAGGCCTGCGTGTAGAAGTCGACAGCCGTGATGAAAAAATCGGCTACAAAATCCGCGAAGCGCAAATGCAAAAAATTCCGTACATGCTTGTGGTCGGTGACCAAGAAGCAGAAAACGGTGCGGTAAACGTCCGTAAATACGGAGAGCAGAAGTCTGAAACCATTTCACTTGATGATTTTGTGAAAAAGGCTGTAGCTGAAGCGAAGAAATAATACAAAAAAGCATGATCTCATGAAAGAGATCATGCTTTTTTATTTATGTTCTAAAATAGGAAACAAATCATGAAGGCTGCTGATGATGTGATCAGGCGTCACTTCTGTTTCATTTTTCTTATCCGTCCGGTTGATCCAAACGGTTTTGATTCCGGCTCTGGAAGCGCCTAAAATATCAGTATTCAAATTATCGCCGACCATGATGGCATCCTCTTTCTGGATCTTCATTAGCTGCAGGCAATGCTCGAAAATAGAAGCATCGGGTTTCCCTTTGCCAAAAGCGCCTGAGATGACAATTTCATTGAAATAAGGGGCGAGCTCAGGCACGCCGGCGAGCTTCTCCTTTTGCAGACTCGGATCGCCGTTAGTCAAAAGCAGCAATTCATACTTTCCTTTTAATTGATCAAGCACATCAAATGTTTCATCGTAAACAAACGGGCGTTTTCGGCGTTCCGCTGCAAAAAACTCTCCCAAATATTCACCATATGCCGGATCGTCGACACCCAGCGCTTTTAGGCCGTTTGTCCATGCGTTTCGTCTGTACTCCGGCACAATCTTATTCAGCTTCTGAAATCCTTCACTGATCGGCTCGGAGAAATTTGACCACAGCCCTTCAAATGGGTTAATGCCGATCATCACCGTATAAGGGTATGTCTCGTAAGACATGTACAATTCTCTCGCCGCTTCCCGAACAGCTGCTTCGAATTCCTCAGGGTCAAGACCATATTTTTTCTCGGCCTGTAAACATGTTTCTGCAAATGTTGTTCTGACGCTTTTCTCATCCCACAGTAGTGTATCGTCTAAATCAAAAAATACGGCTTTCATGATCTTCTCCTCTGCTTCAGATTCAATTCTTTCTGCCAAAAGGCTCATGTTTATTCTACAATAGATAAAAGCCTTGTGAAATATGTTTTCAGACGATTTTAAAAAAACAGTCAGCCATGAAACGGTTTACCGAAAAAATGATAAAATGAAATGGGAAAGAACAGGTGACACAGATGATTCAATTAATGATCATGATGCTGGAAAGGGTAGGGATTATTGTTATATTGGGATTTATTCTGGCCCACACTAAACTTTTCAGACAGGCTCTTCAAAATCCGGAGGGCTACAAAGGAAAAGCCGTATTGATTTCTATTTTTTCTCTTTTCAGCATCATCAGCAATTATACCGGCATCGAAATTCAAAAACATATGATTGTGAATAATGATTGGGTGTTTACAATAGATCCGTCGGGCTCTATTGCAAATACCCGTATTTTGGGCGTTGAAATAGGCGGGCTTTTAGGCGGGCCGTTTGTAGGAGCGGGAATCGGTTTATTAGCAGGCCTACATCGTTTTTCGCTCGGCGGCAGCACGGCTTTAAGCTGTGCGGTCTCATCCGTTTTAGCAGGGTTTCTAGCGGGATGGATCGGCAGGTATTTTACGAAGCGCTATCGAATGCCGACACCGCGTATCGCAGCCCTCGTCGGGATCGGTATGGAGACCTTGCAAATGCTCATTATTTTGCTGATGGCAAAGCCGTTCAATGACGCTTGGGAGCTTGTCAGCATGATCGGGATTCCGATGATCCTCATTAACGGAACAGGCAGCTTTATTTTCCTGTCGATTATTCAAACCATTATTCGCAAGGAAGAACAGGCAAGGGCGCTTGAAACGCACAGGGTGCTGACCATTGCCGATCAGACGCTTCCTTTTTTCCGTCAAGGGTTAAATGAAAGCTCTTGTAAAAGTGTAGCGGCCATCATCCATAAGATGACCGGAACGGATGCGGTATCTCTGACGGACAATGAGAAAATACTTGCGCATGTCGGCGCGGGAATGGATCATCATATCCCATCTGAAAGCCTGATCACAGGCCTGTCTAAAAAGGTAATTAAAACTGGGCGCATCATGAAGGCTACTTCACAGGAAGAGATTGAATGCACCCATTCGGAATGCCCTTTGCACGCGGCGATTGTACTGCCTTTGACATCAAACGGCAACACAATCGGAACGTTAAAAATGTATTTTAAAAGCCCGGCCGGTCTCAGTCAGGTAGAGGAGGAGCTTGCCGAGGGGCTGGCCATGCTGTTTTCGACACAGCTTGAGCTCGGTGAAGCCGAGCTGCAAAGCAAGCTTCTGAAGGATGCGGAAATCAAAGCGCTTCAAGCACAGGTTAACCCGCATTTTTTATTTAATGCCATCAATACGATTTCTGCTTTATGCCGGACAGATGTTGAAAAAACCCGTAAGCTTTTGCTGCAGCTTAGCGTGTACTTTCGTTCTAATCTCCAGGGAGCAAGGCAGCTGCTGATTCCGCTTTCGAAGGAGCTGAATCATCTTCAAGCCTATCTGTCATTAGAACAGGCGCGTTTTCCCGGGAAATATAAGATTGAGCTTGATATTGACAGCAGGCTGGAGCAAATTGAGATTCCTCCGTTTGTCTTGCAGGTGCTTGTTGAAAACGCATTACGGCACGCATTTCCAAAAAAACAAGACATGTGCAAAGTAATGGTTTGTGTCTTATCTGATGAGTCATCCGTCTATATGAAGGTCACGGACAATGGACGCGGAATTCCGCCGGACGTCTTGCCGGAACTGGGGAATAAACCGCTGCCTTCTAAGGAAGGAACAGGGACTGCGCTTTATAATCTGAATCAGCGGCTGATCGGTTTATTCGGCCAGCAGGCTGCATTACATATCAAGAGTGAGGTACATAAAGGGACAGAGTTTTCTTTTCAAGTACCTATGCAGCAAATGAAAGAGGGAGAAGAACATGCTCAGGGTGTTAATAGTTGATGATGAGATTCTGGCAAGAGATGAACTGGCTTATTTGCTCAAAAGGACAAATGAGGAATTAGAAATCAATGAAGCGGAAAATATTGAATCAGCGTTTGACAAAATGATGGATCAAAAGCCTGATTTGCTGTTTTTAGACGTTGATTTATCCGGAGAGAATGGTTTTGATATCGCAAAACGATTGAAGAATATGAAGAATCCCCCGGTTATTGTGTTTGCGACGGCCTATGACCAGTATGCACTTAAAGCTTTTGAAGTGGACGCTCTTGATTACTTAACCAAACCTTTCGATGAAGAAAGGGTTCGGCAAACAATGAAAAAGTATAAAAAGGTAAAGCGGGAGATTGATGAACCAGAACAGATCAGCCATGCCAGCCAGCATAAACTAGCCTTATCTGTCGGCGAATCGATTGTGATTGTGGATACGAAGGATATAATCTTTGCGGGAACTGAAGACGGCCATGTCCATGTGAAAACCTTTGATGCATCTTATTCAGTCAATGATACGCTCGTTGTCATTGAAAAAAACTGCCGGAAACTGATTTTCTCCGCGTCCATCGAAGCTTTGTCGTTAATACTGAGTACATCAAAGAGATACAGCCATGGTTTAATTCCACCTATAATCTGATCATGAAAGACGGATCGAAAATACCGGTCAGCCGGACATATGCCAAGGAATTAAAAAAGCTGCTCCATATTTGACGGGGCGGCTTTTTGTATTTCATCCTTTTTATGCTGCAACTCATCTTTAATATTCGGCAAGTTATCATGTAAGCGCTTAATAGAGAGTGGTTCTTATTTATAATGAGGGTACAAAAGAGAAAGAGGTGAAGAAAATGAGTGCTAAAAAAGTGTACGGATTTTTAACACAAGCATTTATTTTTGCCGTCATTATGCTGGTTTCCAATATGATTGCCGCTTTTGTCCCAATTCCTATACCAGCGTCGGTTGTAGGTTTGGTCTTATTATTTCTCCTATTATGTTTGAAAGTGATTAAACTGGACCAAGTAGAAACGCTCGGAGCGTCTTTAACCTCATTGATCGGATTTTTATTTGTTCCATCAGGTATATCTGTTATGAATTCTCTTGGTGTGATGCAGCAATACGGCCTGCAAATCGTCCTTGTCATTCTTCTCGCAACGATTATTTTATTGGGGGCAACAGGACTGTTTTCTCAGCTTATTCTTACACTGAGCGGAAAACGCAAGACTGCTGATGACATAAAAGCAAAAACAGTACAGCCCCCGCAGAAGAAAAACGAACTTGTTCATCATTAAGAGAAGCAGGAGGTTCATGAAATGGAAAGCACAATGAGTCCATATTTCGGAATTGTCGTATCACTGGCCGCTTTCGGCATCGGCACCTTTTTATTTAAAAAAACAAAAGGGTTCTTCCTTTTCACTCCATTGTTTGTTGCGATGGTGCTAGGGATTGCATTTTTGAAAATCGGCGGTTTCTCTTACGCTGACTATAATAACGGGGGAGAAATCATTAAGTTTTTCTTGGAACCCGCGACGATTGCCTTTGCCATTCCATTGTACAAACAAAGAGATAAACTGAAAAAATACTGGTGGCAAATTATGTCCTCCATTATCGCAGGCTCTATCTGCTCTGTCACGATTGTCTATTTGCTTGCAAAAGGGATTCACCTTGATGCGGCAGTGATGAAAAGTATGCTTCCGCAGGCGGCAACAACGGCGATTGCGCTTCCTTTATCAAAAGATATTGGCGGCATCAGCGATATCACAGCTTTTGCTGTTATCTTTAACGCCGTCATTGTGTATGCGCTCGGCGCTTTGTTCTTAAAAATATTTAAAGTGAAGAATCCCATTTCGAAAGGGTTGGCTCTCGGAACGTCCGGACACGCACTCGGTGTAGCTGTCGGGATCGAGATGGGTGAAGTCGAAGCCGCGATGGCAAGTATCGCTGTTGTCGTTGTCGGGGTCGTAACGGTTCTGGTCATTCCTGTGTTCGTGCACCTGATCGGAGGATAAGCCAAGGTTGAACCCTTGGCTTTTTCTATTTTATGGTGCGTCTTCCGGATCGATATATCCTTGTTTAATGCCCCATTCCACTTGATCGTCATGCCACTTTTTTCGTTCTTCATAACCATAGCCGTCGTCATCAGGAAGCTCTGAAGCCGGCTGTTGAATGGCATCATCTGTCTGGCTCGGGGAAGATGGCGCATTTTGGATGTTAGATGAGGATGCCTCATTCTGCTGACGCTGTGCCTGCGCTTGCCGTTCTTTTTCGGCGTCCGCTTCCTGCTGCTTTTGGAGTGCTGCCTGACGCTGCCTTTCAAGCTCAGCTTGTCTTTCTGCTTCCGCTAATCGCTGTCTCTCTGCTGCAGCCTGTGCCAATCGTTGCCGTTCCGCTTCTTCCTCCTGTTGTTCCTTTCGTTTCGCTCTCTGCTCTTTTTCACGTTTTTTCGCTGCAGCGATTTTCCTTTGTTTCTCGGCTTCTTCCTTCGCCTTCACCTTTCCTAATTCAGTTGCGAGAGGATTCACCATTTTCAATGAAACGGGTTTTAGGTTTTTCAGCTCTTTCTCCAGCTTGTTTTCATGAAACGCTACGGCTGTGATAACGGTCTCTTCTTTTGGCTCTGAAGATATGCTGTTGCTATTGGAGCAGCCGGTTACTATCAATGTTAAAAATAGAGTAAGCTGTATCAGTTTGTTCATATGTCAGACTCCCTTCTCGTTTTAATATCGGCTTTTTTAGTGTGAGATTCACTTTGTTTTGCATTTTTTCCTATATGTGGTTTTTGGTAAACTGCGAAATAAGGAGAAGGATGAGGTAGTATATTGATCTTCATATAACAGAATCTGGTGCAGAGCATCAGCAACTTCTGATTTTTATTCATGGCGTGGGTGTCAGCGGCTTGATGGGGAAGAGCAAATCAGCCATTTTCAACAATTGTGGCGCCGTTTTGATCTTTCCAGGCTCAGACAAAAATGCTTTATCTTCATGCCAGCTGATTCGAAACATACTATAAAGAAAGCTGTCAATTGAGTGCAGATACGCTTTATCAAATACTAATATGACTTGCACGATACCTGATTCGCTCAGGCAAACCAGTACCAGCCTGCTGGTGACAGTCGGGGAAAAAGAAAGAAAAGTGATGAAAGCATCGGCAGCTGAAATCGCAAAGATGAATGAAAATTCAAGAACCGTTATGTTTCCAGTGATCGGCATGGAGCGCCGCTGGCTCAGCCGATGCTGTTTAACAAAATCCTTCATGATTGGCTGGAGAGTTCAGAACCTTGCATTCTGGATAAGAATAAAAGATTTTCTTTTTCTCTCTTGCACTCATAAATAACCCATGTTACAATGAGAAAGTTGTTCCGGATAAGTCATCCTTGACTAAACATCCGGCATTGTGTAGAATAGTTATTGAATTGAATATAAATCACAAGCAGAAGCACCCGCTTCTCACCTGATTGACACATTCATGTAGTTGGCAGGTTGACCGTACATTTTTATTGATACAGATGTTCGTAGTGTGGGTGTTTTATAATGCCCGCACTTTTTGTTTGCCTGCAGAATGCAGTCAAAAGAGTTGTGAATCAATTCGAAGAAACTATGGAGGTGGCTCATTATTAGCAAAGATCAATTGGTTAATGAGGGTATCCGTGCACGTGAGGTCCGCTTAATCGGACAAAATGGCGACCAGCTTGGAATCAAGTCCCGTCAGGAAGCACTTGAAATAGCCGGCCGCGCAAATCTTGACCTTGTGTTAGTTGCAGCAAATGCAAAACCGCCTGTCTGCCGCATCATGGACTACGGAAAGTTCAGATTCGAGCAGCAGAAAAAGGACAAAGAAGCACGCAAAAATCAAAAAATCATTAACTTAAAAGAAGTTAGATTAAGCCCGACAATCGATGAGCACGACTTTAACACGAAGTTGCGCAATGCGATTAAATTCCTTGAAAAAGGCGATAAAGTGAAAGCTTCTATCCGCTTTAAAGGACGCGCAATCACTCATAAAGAAATCGGCCAGCGTGTACTAGACCGTTTTTCTGAAGCATGTGCTGAGGTTGCGACAGTCGAAACAAAACCAAAAATGGACGGCCGCAGCATGTTCTTAATGCTCGCGCCGAAAAACGAAAAGCAATAAGGAGGAAATCCCATGCCAAAAATGAAAACTCACCGCGGATCTGCTAAACGTTTTAAAAAGACAGGTTCTGGGAAGTTAAAACGTTCTCATGCATACACAAGTCACTTATTCGCCAACAAATCTCAAAAGCAAAAGCGTAAGCTTCGCAAGAGTGCTGTTGTAAGCGCAGGAGACTTCAAACGTATCAAACAAATGCTTGCTAACATCAAGTAATCGGACAAGGAACAATTAGGAGGGAAATTTAATGCCAAGAGTAAAAGGCGGAACTGTTACACGTAAGCGTCGTAAAAAGGTTCTTAAATTAGCAAAAGGTTATTTCGGTTCAAAACATACATTATACAAAGTAGCTAACCAGCAGGTCATGAAATCTGGAAACTATGCTTTCCGTGACCGTCGTCAGAAAAAACGTGATTTCCGTAAGCTTTGGATCACTCGTATCAACGCAGCTGCTCGCATGAACGGTCTTTCTTACAGCCGTTTAATGCACGGTCTTAAGCTTTCTGGTATCGAAGTAAACCGTAAAATGCTTGCTGATCTTGCTGTAAACGATCTTACTGCATTCAATCAGCTTGCTGATGCTGCTAAAGCTCAATTAAACAAATAATGATATAGAGCCGCTCTTAGAGAGCGGCTTTTTTATATAAAGGATGAGGCAACATGATAATTGCTGTATATCTAGTTCTGATCAATCTGTGCGGTTTTTGGGTGATGGGCGCAGATAAACGAAGAGCGCAGCGCCACAAGTGGAGAATTTCTGAAGACCGGCTGTGGCTGATCGCCATCGTGTTTGGAGCGCTTGGTGTCTGGCTCGGCATGCAGACCTTCAGGCATAAAACGAAGCACGCATCCTTTCAATACGGTGTGCCGTTTCTTTTGGTGATTGAAGCGGTGCTGATCGGCATCTATTACAGTCCGTTTGATTTATAAAAAAGCAGAAAAGCGTTTACCGCTCTTCTGCTTTTTTTGCAAGTTTAATGGGCAGATCCCAGTCAATTTTACAATCCGGATATCGCTCCAGTACTTTTTCTTCAATATTCTCAAAATCTTTTGCGGAAAAGTTTTTTAGCTTCTCAGGAGACTCCGTCCATACAAAGATGGTGTGGATGAACAGCGGATGATCCTTGGAAGGAATATGCTTTTCTCCTTCAAAAAGCACGCCTTTATACGTCAATTGAAAGTTCTTTCGGGTATTGTTCTGTTCATCGATAATATAAAAAAGTTCTTTTGATTGGGCTAGCTTCAGTCTTCTCTTTGGATTTGCGACATATTTGACCAAGGCATAAATACAGTAAGCAAATAGAGCAAGCAATAAAATCCGGAGAACCATGATAAACATTGTGTGAAGGCACCTCCCTCATTGTGATGATCTGATGTAATACGTAGAGCATAGAAAAAGGTTTCACTTTTTCTAAAAGAAGTTTGTTAAAAAAGATATACCCGCTTTTTAAGTGAAATAGTCGTATGGTTACCGTCAGGTTTTGTATAATAATAATGCAGGACAGATGAAGGAGGTTTTTGGAATCATGGCAAAATTGGATGAAACGTTAACCATGCTGAAGGAATTAACTGATGCAAAAGGCATTCCGGGAAATGAAAGAGAAGTAAGGCAAGTGATGAAATCATACATAGAACCATTTGCTGATGAAGTGACAACTGACCGGCTTGGCAGTTTAATTGCGAAAAAAACAGGTGCGGAAAACGGCCCGAAAATTATGATTGCCGGGCATTTGGACGAAGTCGGCTTTATGGTGACACAAATCACCGATAAAGGCTTTATCCGTTTTCAAACTGTCGGCGGCTGGTGGTCTCAAGTCATGCTGGCTCAGCGTGTCACCATCGTGACGAAAAAGGGAGAGGTCACAGGTGTTATCGGATCTAAGCCACCGCACATTTTATCTGCTGAAGCGAGAAAAAAACCGGTCGATATCAAAGAGATGTTCGTTGATATCGGAGCTTCAAGCCGTGAGGAAGCATTGGAATGGGGCGTACTCCCAGGTGATATGATCGTTCCGCATTTTGAATTCACGGTCATGAACAATGAAAAATTTCTTTTAGCAAAGGCGTGGGACAACCGTATCGGCTGTGCGATCGCCATTGATGTTTTGAGGAATTTAAAAGACACAGATCATCCAAACGTTGTGTATGGCGTTGGAACTGTACAGGAAGAGGTCGGCCTAAGAGGAGCGAAGACCTCTGCGCACACGATACAGCCTGATATTGCTTTCGGTGTGGATGTAGGAATAGCCGGAGATACACCAGGGATTTCTGAGAAGGAAGCGCAAAGCAAAATGGGAGAAGGGCCGCAGATTATTCTGTACGATGCATCTATGGTCTCCCACAAAGGACTTCGTGACTTAGTTGTCAATACAGCAGAAGAAGCAGGCATTCCATATCAATTTGATGCGATCGCCGGCGGAGGAACTGATTCCGGGTCCATTCATTTGACGGCAAACGGTGTTCCGGCGCTGTCCATTACCATTGCCACACGATACATTCATACGCATGCCGCCATGCTGCATCGTGACGATTATGAAAACGCGGTAAAATTAATCACGGAAGTCATTAAGAAGTTAGACCGGCAAACGGTTGACGATATTACGTACCAATAGAGATACGGAAGAATCCGCCTTGTGAGGCGGATTCTATTTTTTTGTCTGTACAAATTTTGGCGGAGTGACTACAATAAAGGAGATACCGAAAAATTCCTGAATCTGATCACGTACGAGATGCAGCTCATTTGTAAGGAAAGGAGGATTCAATTTCACTGTTTTGTAAGCGCTTTCTAAAATAAGGGAGGTTTGAAAAAAATGAAAAAGAAAAAAGCATGGAAACGGTTCTTTCACTTTTCGAGTGCTGCTCTGACGGCGGGTTTGTTATTGACATCCGCTTCTCCGGCATCCGCTGCATTTTGGGGAGCGTCTAATGAACTGCTTCATGATCCAACGATGATCAAAGAGGGAAGCTCGTGGTACGCGTTTGGAACAGGCCTTACGGAAGAAAGGGGGCTGCGGGTTCTCAAATCGTCGGATGCTAAAAATTGGACCGTGCAAAAATCGATTTTCAGCACACCTTTATCATGGTGGTCCACTTATGTGCCGAATTACGGCCAAAACCAGTGGGCACCGGACATTCAATATTATAACGGAAAGTACTGGCTGTATTATTCAGTTTCTTCTTTTGGAAAAAATGTCTCTGCCATAGGTCTTGCTTCTTCAACAAGCATCAGCTCGGGAAGCTGGAAAGACGAAGGCCTGGTGATCCGGTCGACGAGCTCCAATAATTATAATGCCATCGACCCGGAACTCACCTTTGACAAGGATGGCAACCCGTGGCTTGCGTTCGGCTCATTTTGGAGCGGAATCAAGCTGACCAAGCTGGATAAGAACACGATGAAGCCTACCGGATCGCTTTATTCCATTGCGTCGAGACCGAGTAATAGCGGAGCGCTGGAGGCTCCTACCCTCACGTATCAAAATGGTTACTACTATTTAATGGTTTCATTTGATAAATGCTGTGACGGGGTAAATAGTACGTACAAAATTGCTTATGGGAGATCTAAAAGCATAACAGGGCCTTATCTTGATAAAAACGGAAAAAGCATGCTGGAAGGAGGAGGAACCATCTTAGATTCCGGCAATGATCAATGGAAAGGGCCTGGAGGTCAGGATATTGTAAATGGAAACATACTTGTGCGCCATGCCTATGACGCGAAAGATAAAGGCATTCCCAAGCTACTAATCAATGATTTGAATTGGAGTTCGGGCTGGCCTTCCTATTAAACTGATAAGCCGGGTGAACACCTGGCTTTTTTAAAAGAAAAGATTGACAGTATCCTACTGAATTACTATAATAAAGTTGTTCGTACAAATTAATGATAATTAACTAGTTTTTGTTTATTAGTACGTATCTATCAATTTAGAATTGGAAGCGTTTTATTTTATAAGAAAGGGGCAGTTAACATGCTTCAGACAAGAGATTATGAATTCTGGTTTGTAACAGGAAGCCAGCATCTATACGGAGAAGAAACGCTGCAGCTGGTAGACCAGCATGCAAAAAGCATTTGTGAGGGGCTTAGCGGCATTTCTTCCAGATATAAAATTAAGCATAAACCTGTTGTAACTTCCTCGGAAACCATCAGACAGCTGTTAAGAGAAGCGGAGTATAGTGAAACATGCGCCGGAATCATTACATGGATGCACACATTTTCTCCCGCAAAAATGTGGATAGAAGGCCTTTCCTCTTACCAAAAACCGCTTATGCATCTGCACACTCAATACAATCGGGATATTCCGTGGAATACGATTGATATGGATTTTATGAACAGCAACCAATCCGCACATGGCGACCGCGAGTACGGGTACATCAATTCCCGTATGGGGCTGAGCCGTAAAGTTGTCGCGGGCTATTGGGATGATGAAGAGGTAAAGAAAGAAATGTCTCAGTGGATGAATACGGCGGCTGCGTTAAATGAAAGCAGACATATCAAGGTTGCCAGATTCGGAGATAACATGCGCCATGTTGCAGTAACGGACGGAGACAAGGTGGGAGCGCATATCCAGTTCGGCTGGCAGGTTGACGGCTATGGCATCGGGGATCTTGTCGAAGTGATGAATGGAATTTCTGACGATGAGGTCGAAACACTCTATGCAGCGTATGACAAGCTTTATGTCATCAGCGAGGAAACGAAACGAGACGAAGCAAAGATAGCGTCCATTAAAGAACAGGCGAAAATTGAACTTGGCCTAACCGCGTTTCTTGAACAAGGCGGATACACAGCTTTTACGACTTCATTTGAAGTGCTGCACGGAATGAAACAGCTGCCTGGGCTGGCCGTTCAGAGGCTGATGGAAAAAGGCTACGGGTTCGCCGGAGAAGGTGATTGGAAGACAGCTGCTCTCGTCCGGATGATGAAAATCATGGCTGAAGGTAAAAGAACGTCCTTCATGGAAGACTATACGTACCATTTTGAACCTGGAAATGAAATGATTCTTGGCTCACACATGCTTGAGGTGTGCCCGACAGTTGCTTTGGATCAGCCGAAAATTGAAGTTCATCCGCTGTCTATCGGAGGCAAGGATGACCCGGCGCGGTTTGTATTCAATGGCATCAGCGGATCAGCCATTCAAGCGAGTCTGGTTGATATCGGAGGGCGTTTCCGTCTTGTGCTCAATGAGGTAAACGGACAGGAAATTGAGAAAGATATGCCGAATCTGCCTGTCGCCCGCGTTCTCTGGAAGCCTGAGCCTTCATTAAAAACAGCGGCGGAGGCATGGATTTTAGCCGGCGGCGCACACCATACCTGCTTGTCTTACGAACTGACAGCGGAGCAACTGATGGATTGGGCGGAAATGGCGGGGGTTGAAAGTATCTTGATTTCTCGCGATACATCGATTCACAAGCTGAAACATGAATTGAAATGGAACGAGGCGCTTTACAGGCTTCAAAAGTAGAGAGGAGGATGTCACTTGGCTTACACAATAGGTGTTGATTTCGGAACATTATCAGGAAGAGCGGTGCTCGTTCACGTCAAAACTGGAGAAGAGCTGGCGGCGGCTGTCAAAGAATATCCACACGCCGTCATTGATACCGTCCTTCCCAAAACGGGTCAAAAGCTGCCGCGGGACTGGGCGCTTCAGCATCCGGCAGATTATCTGGAAGTCTTGGAAACAACGATTCCGTCATTACTTGAACAGACTGGTGTTGATCCAAAAGAGATCATCGGGATCGGAATTGATTTTACGGCATGTACGATCTTGCCTGTCGACAGTGAAGGACAGCCATTATGTATGCTGCCGGAATTTGAAGAGGAGCCGCACAGCTATGTGAAGCTTTGGAAGCATCACGCCGCCCAAAAGCATGCTGATCGGCTCAATCAAATCGCCGAAGAAGAAGGAGAAGCTTTTTTACAGCGCTACGGAGGAAAGATTTCATCAGAATGGATGATTCCGAAGGTGATGCAGATTGCCGAAGAAGCGCCGCACATTTATAAAGCAGCTGATCGGATAATCGAGGCAGCTGACTGGATCGTGTATCAGCTGTGTGGCTCGCTGAAGCGAAGCAACTGCACAGCCGGTTATAAAGCGATTTGGAGTGAAAAAGCGGGATATCCTTCAGAGAATTTCTTTGAAAAACTTCACCCTGTAATGAAAACGATTACAAAAGACAAGTTAGCGGGATCGATTCACTCAGTAGGGGAAAAAGCAGGCGGGCTGACGGAAAAAATGGCACAGCTGACCGGTCTCCTTCCGGGAACAGCGGTGGCTGTTGCGAATGTTGACGCTCATGTTTCTGTTCCTGCTGTCGGTATCACAGAACCAGGAAAAATGCTGATGATTATGGGAACCTCAACATGCCACGTTCTCTTAGGAGACGAGGTAAACATTGTGCCCGGTATGTGCGGGGTCGTGGACAACGGCATTCTACCGGGATTTGCGGGGTATGAAGCCGGACAGTCCTGTGTGGGCGATCATTTTGAATGGTTCGTGAAAACGTGTGTCCCGCAAGCCTATAAAGACGAAGCGGAGAAAAAACACGTCAGCATTCACGAGCTGCTGAGCGAGAAGGCAAACATGCAAGCACCGGGTGAGAGCGGTCTCCTTGCCCTGGATTGGTGGAATGGAAACCGTTCAACCCTTGTTGATGCTGATCTAACGGGGATGCTGCTTGGCATGACGCTGCTGACGAAACCCGAAGAGCTTTACCGAGCGTTAGTTGAAGCAACAGCATACGGCACAAGGATGATTATTGAAACATTTAGAGAAAGCGGAGTGCCAATTGAAGAGCTTTACGCAGCTGGCGGTATTGCTGAGAAAAACCCGTTTGTCATGCAGATTTATGCGGATGTCACAAACATGGATATTAAAATCTCAGGTTCACCGCAAGCCCCTGCCTTAGGATCTGCCATTTTCGGCGCGCTTGCGGCCGGTAAAGAAAACGGCGGCTATGATGACGTCACAGAGGCAGCGGCGCACATGGGGAAACTGAAAGATATATCCTATACGCCAAATGCTGAACATACCGCCGTATATGAAAAGCTATACGCTGAATATAAAGAGCTGGTTCAATATTTCGGAAAAGAGAATCATGTCATGAAGCGTCTGAAAACGATAAAAAATCTTCAATTTTCATCTGCCGCACAAAAGAATTCATAAAGGGTGATGAGCATGCTTGAAACGTTAAAAAAAGAGGTGCTGGCTGCCAACCTGAAGCTTCAAGAGCATCAGCTGGTGACCTTTACGTGGGGAAATGTGAGCGGTATTGACCGTGAAAAAGAGTTAATCGTCATTAAACCGAGCGGAGTCGAATACAGCGAGCTGACAGCCGATGACTTGGTTGTTTTGAATTTGGAAGGTGAGGTCGTAGAAGGTTCGCTCAAACCTTCTTCTGATACACCCACTCATGTTTATTTGTATAACGCGTTTCCAAATATCGGCGGGATTGTCCATACCCATTCTCAATGGGCGACAAGCTGGGCGCAAGCCGGAAGAGACATACCGCCTTTAGGCACGACACATGCCGATTATTTCGACAGTGCGATTCCGTGTACACGTGAAATGTACGATGAAGAAATCATTCATGACTACGAACTGAATACAGGCAAAGTGATCGCGGAGACCTTTCAGCATCATAAATACGAGCAGGTGCCGGGCGTGCTCGTTAATAACCACGGCCCGTTCTGCTGGGGCACAGATGCCTTAAACGCCATTCATAACGCGGTGGTGTTAGAAACAGTTGCGGAAATGGCGTATCACTCTATGATGCTGAACAAGAATGTCAACCCGATCAATACTGTTCTCCACGAAAAGCACTTTTATCGAAAACACGGAGCAAATGCGTATTATGGCCAGTCATAATCCCGCAGTATCACCGGCCGGTTTTCTGATTGACTTGGACGGTACCGTATTCAGAGGAAACGAACTGATCGATGGAGCAAGAGAAGCCATCTGTACACTTCGAAATATGGGAAAGAAAATCGTCTTTTTGAGCAACCGGGGAAATATCTCCCGTGCCATGTGCAGAAAAAAACTGCTTGGTGCCGGAATAGATGCAGAAGTAAACGAAATTGTCCTGTCATCAAGCGTGACAGCAGCCTTTTTAAAAAGGAACTATCGTTTTTCAAAGGTATGGGTGCTTGGAGAACAGGGCTTGCTTGACGAACTGAGGCTGGCAGGCGTCCAGACAGCGGATGAACCGAAGGAGGCGGATTGGCTTGTCATCTCGCTTCATGAGACACTCACCTACGAAGACTTGAATCAAGCCTTTAAAGCGGCCGCCGCAGGCGCTCGTATAATTGCCACGAACAAAGACCGCTATTTTCCTAATGAGGACGGGAATGCCATCGACGTCGCCGGAATGATTGGGGCGATAGAAGCTTCTGCTCAGGCGAAGACGGAGCTTGTCGTCGGAAAGCCGTCGTGGCTGATGGCGGAGGCTGCCTGTACTGCGCTGGGGCTTTCTGCACATGAATGTATGATTATAGGGGACAGCATTGAATCTGATATCGCAATGGGAAGGCTGTATGGCATGAAGAGCGCTTTAGTGCTGACCGGTTCAGCGAAACAGGGAGAACAGCGTTTGTATACGCCGGATTATGTACTGGAGTCCATTAAGGATGTAACCAAACTGGCTGAGGAGGGGATTCTGCTATGAATCATATCGCAGCTGACGTTCAGCGTGCTTTTGAACATGCGGGGGAGATGACATTTCCTGTAGAAGTAGAAGAAATTGTTCTAGAAAAACATGCAGCCGATCGGTTGTTGGATTATGTAAAAAGAAAGAATGATCAGCGTATCGTCCTTGTCTGTGATCGGAATACGCACCGTATAGCGGGGATCGAGTTAGAAGACCGCTTGATAAAGGAAGGGTTTCAGGCGGAGTGTCTGATCATTCCGGAAAATGAAGCGGGAGATGTGGCGGCAGATGAACGGTCACTCATTCATGTGCTGGTCCATACGAAAAAATCAACAGATATCATGATCGCAGTCGGTTCGGGGACTATCCATGATATCGTGCGTTTTGCCGCCTTCCAGAGGGGGCTGCCGTTTATTTCTTATCCGACCGCCCCATCCGTTGACGGATTTACATCAGCTGGTGCGCCCATTATTTTATACGGTACGAAAACCACCATCCAAACGAAGGCCCCGTCCGCGCTGTTCGCTGATCTTGACATCTTAAAATCGGCGCCGCAGCCTATGGTGGCGGCTGGATTTGGGGATATGCTAGGCAAAATGACGTCTCTGGCTGATTGGAACATTTCTCATCAGCTCGCTGGTGAGCCATATTCACCAACAGGCGCAAAGCTCGTACAAGAAGCACTTGATGCCTGTATCGAACACGCTGAAGACATTGCGATGAAAACGGAAACCGGCATCCGGGTCCTGATGGAGTCCTTGATTGTATCAGGACTTGTCATGCTGGCTTTGGATCATTCCCGTCCTGCTTCAGGAGGGGAGCATCATATTTCCCATTGGATTGAGATGGAATTAATGGAGAAAAAACGGCCTCAGATTCTCCATGGGGCAAAAGTAGGCTGTGCGGCCGTTTTATTGACTGACACGTACAGAAAGCTCATCCAGGCTGAAGGGCTGAACGAGTTTTCTCCGCGTCAGCGGGAAGTCATTCAATCGGCTTATGAAACGCTGCCGGAAGGAAAAAAGCTGGCCGGCTGGCTGAAATCTGCCGGAGGTCCTGCGTATTTTGACGAAATCGGTGTCGGGCAGGATTCCGTCAAAAATGCCTTCAGACACGCACACACCTTAAGAGACCGCTGCACCGGATTAAGACTCATCAATGAAAACAAAACGCTTGTCAATCATGGTCTTTATGAATAGCCCGCACCTCGAATGGAAGGGGTAACATAGATGAAAAAGATGACTGTCTGTTTTCTTGCGCTCATGCTGGTTTTGACATTATTTATCGCTGGGTGTTCAGCGGAACGGTCATCCGGTAAACCGGGTGAAACGGAGCTGACTTTTTGGACATTTAACGGACTTCATGAGCAGTTTTATGTGGAAATGGTGAAAGAGTGGAACAAGAAATATCCTGACCGTCAAATTAAACTGAATACGGTCGTCTATCCGTATGGCCAAATGCACGATAATCTGTCGATTTCCTTAATCGCCGGGGAAGGTGTGCCTGACATTGCAGATGTAGAATTGGCCCGGTTTTCAAACTTTCTGAAGGGCACCGATGTACCGCTTGCCGATTTGTCCCCGCTTATTGAAAAGGACCGGGATAAATTCGTAGAGGCGCGTCTTACGCTGTACAGCAAAAACGGCAAGCTATACGGACTGGATACTCATGTAGGAACGACAGTTATGTTCTATAACATGGATATTATGAAAAAAGCCGGCATCAACCCGGATGATATTAACACATGGGATGATTACCGCAAAGCCGGACAGAAAGTGCGCAAAGCGACCGGAAAGCCAATGGGAACGGTGGAAACAAATGATTCAGCAACATTTTTATCAATGATTTCACAGCAAAACTCAGGGTATTTTGATAAAAACGGAAAGCTGATCTTGAATAATGACACCAACGTAAAAACGCTTCAGTATTTAAAAGACCTGATTAATGATAAAACCATGATCGCTGCACCAGGCGGCGGGCATCACAGTGAAGAATATTACGGTTTTATGAACCAAGGCGGAGCGGCTTCTGTTCTGATGCCGATTTGGTATATGGGAAGATTCATAGATTATATGCCTGATCTGAAAGGGAAGATTGCCATTCGGCCGCTTCCGGCATGGAAAGAAGGAGGCGACCGTTCAGCAGGTTTGGGCGGCACAGCCACCGTTGTGCCAAAGCAGGCCAAACATGTCGAATTAGCGAAAGAGTTTCTCGCCTTTGCGAAGGGTTCTGAAGAAGGAAACAAAAAGCTTTGGAGTGTGCTCGGGTTCGATCCGCTTCGCTGGGATGTCTGGAGCTCCAAGGAATTGAAAGAGAAAAACAAATACACGGATTACTTCCAAAACGGAACAGGCATTTTTTCTGTGCTGCTCGATATCAAGGATGAAATCAATCCGATTTATTTACATGAGGATTTTGCCAAGGCTTCAGACCTTGTCAACAGAAGCGTATTATTCGACGCGCTCAAATCTCAGCAAAAGACGCCAAAACAAGCCTTGGACAGAGCGGCAGGTGAACTGAAACAGAAATAGAATCCCATTCAAAAAGTGAAAGCGGGGAGGTTCTCATGAAACCTGTGAAAACGGGAACGGCTCATCCCGTTCCTTCGGCTGCGAAAGAATCAGGCTGGCGAGGTATTTTTTATTCGAAAAAAGCGGCGCCTTATCTCTTTACAGCGCCATTTGTTTTATCCTTTCTTGTTTTTTTTCTATACCCCATCATTAGTGTCTTCATCATGAGCTTTCAAAGAATATTGCCTGGAGAGGTGACGTTTGTCGGATTGTCCAATTACACCGCTCTTAACAACCCGACGTTTTATACCGCCCTTTTTAATACGCTGGAATATACGTTTTGGACGCTGATTGTGCTGATTCCAGTTCCATTGCTGTTGGCCATATTCTTGAATTCGAAACTGGTCAAATTCAGAAACATTTTCAAATCAGCGTTATTTATACCTGCACTGACTTCTACCATTGTGGCTGGAATAATTTTCCGGCTGATTTTTGGAGAGATGGAAACATCTTTAGCCAATTCGATTTTATTGAAACTCGGCTTTTCACCGCAGAACTGGATGAACAATGAACATACCGGCATGTTTTTGATGGTGCTGCTTGCTTCGTGGAGATGGATGGGAATTAACATCCTTTACTTTTTGGCCGGACTGCAAAATGTGCCGAAAGAGCTGTACGAAGCCGCTGATATTGACGGAGCAAATACGATGAAAAAATTTATGCACATTACGCTGCCGTTTCTGAAGCCTGTATCCGTCTATGTTTTAACCATCAGCATCATTGGCGGGTTCAGGATGTTTGAGGAAAGCTACGTCCTTTGGCAAAATAATTCCCCGGGTAATATCGGCCTGACGCTTGTCGGATATTTGTATCAGCAGGGCCTTGCTTACAATGAAATGGGATACGGGGCGGCCATCGGCATTGTCCTTTTGATTGTCATACTTGTTGTCAGTCTGATTTCATTAAAACTGTCAGGCTCGTTTAAGGGGGAGGGGTAAATGTTGCAGCACAGTCCTCAGTTTCGGGTGTACAGAATCGCGCTTACTTTATTTTTTATCATGCTGAGCCTGTTGTATATTTTCCCGATTTTCTGTCTGCTTTTAGGATCATTAAAGCCGTCATCTGAGCTTTTGCGGGTGGGGCTGAATGTTGACATCGATCCAAAAGTGATGAGCCTTGATAACTATACATTTTTGTTTAACGGCGGCAGCATTTATTTTAAATGGTTTTTTAACAGCCTTGTGCTCGGTCTATTAACGACAGTGCTTACCCTGTTTTTCTCGTCGATGATCGGATACGGGCTAGCGGTTTATGAATTTAAAGGCAGAAATATCATTTTTGTTCTTGTGCTGATTATTATGATGGTTCCGCTGGAAGTGATGATGCTCCCGTTGTTTAAGCTAACAGTCGGACTGCATTTGATCGATTCGTATACGGGTGTCATTTTGCCGTTTATCGTTTCACCGGTAGCTGTTTTCTTTTTCCGGCAATATGCACTCGGCCTTCCGAAAGATCTGCTGGATTCAGCAAGGATGGACGGATGTACGGAATTCGGCATTTTTTTCAGGATTATGGCGCCTCTGATGAAACCGGCATTCGGAGCGATGATTATTCTCCAGTCTTTAAACAGCTGGAACAACTTCTTATGGCCCTTGATTGTGCTTCGGTCGAAAGAAATGTTTACGCTTCCAATCGGGCTGTCCAGCTTGCTTAGCCCTTACGGAAACAACTATGACATGCTCATATCCGGCTCAGTATTTGCCATTTTGCCGGTGATTATCATTTTCTTGTTTTTCCAAAAATACTTTATCTCCGGCCTGACAGTAGGCGGAGTCAAAGGATAATGAAGGAGGAAACGTGTAATGAAAAAAGCGAGAGTGATTGTGGACAAAGAATATAAAATTGGTGAAGTCGACAAACGGATTTACGGGTCGTTCATCGAGCACATGGGGCGTGCTGTATACGAAGGCATATATGAACCTGATCATCCTCAGGCTGATGAAAACGGGTTTCGCAAGGATGTTCAGGCGTTAATCAAGGAATTGCAGGTTCCGATCATCCGCTATCCGGGCGGAAACTTTTTATCAGGGTATAATTGGGAGGACGGCGTCGGACCTGTCGAGAACCGCCCGAGACGCCTTGACTTGGCGTGGCAAACGACAGAAACCAATGAAGTGGGAACGAATGAATTTTTAACTTGGGCAAAAAAGGTGAACACAGAAGTCAATATGGCTGTTAACCTGGGCACGAGAGGGATAGATGCTGCCCGCAATCTTGTAGAATACTGCAACCATCCGAAAGGCTCTTACTGGAGTGATTTGAGAAGATCGCATGGCTATGAGCAACCGTACGGCATCAAAACGTGGTGCCTGGGTAACGAAATGGATGGCCCGTGGCAGATCGGCCACAAAACAGCTGACGAATACGGACGGCTTGCCGCGGAGACGGCAAAGGTCATGAAATGGGTTGACCCATCAATTGAACTTGTTGCCTGCGGCAGCTCAAACAGCGGCATGCCGACGTTTATCGATTGGGAAGCAAAGGTACTGGAGCATACGTACGAGCATGTCGACTATATTTCTCTCCATACGTATTACGGAAACCGGGATAACAATCTGCCAAACTACTTGGCCCGTTCCATGGATCTCGATCATTTTATTAAATCTGTTGCTGCAACCTGTGACTATGTAAAAGCAAAAACACGCAGCAAGAAAACAATCAATCTCTCTCTGGACGAATGGAACGTTTGGTATCACTCAAATGAAGCTGATAAAAAAGTAGAACCGTGGATTACTGCGCGGCCTATTTTAGAAGATATTTATAACTTTGAAGATGCCTTATTAGTCGGCTCTCTGCTCATTACGATGCTGCAGCACGCAGACCGTGTGAAAATCGCGTGTCTTGCACAACTTGTAAATGTCATCGCGCCAATCATGACGGAAAAAGGCGGAGAAGCATGGAGGCAGCCGATTTTCTATCCGTACATGCATGCTTCTGTCTACGGCCGAGGAGAGTCGCTGCAACCGCTTATTTCTTCACCGAAGTATGACTGCTCTGATTTTACTGATGTGCCGTATGTTGACGCCGCTGTCGTATATGCTGAAGAGGAAGAAACACTCACCATTTTTGCGGTAAACAAAGCTGAGGATCAGATGGAGACGGAGATTTCGCTCAGAGGCTTTGAATCGTATCAAATCGCAGAGCATATCGTACTTGAGCATCAGGATATTAAAGCGACAAACCAGCATAACAGAAAAAATGTCGTCCCGCATTCCAACGGAACATCGTCTGTCAGCGAAAACGGCTTAACCGCACATTTCACGCCGCTTTCATGGAATGTGATCCGTCTGCAAAAACAATCATAATAGCAACATGAGCCGGAGATCTGTCTCCGGTTTTTTATTTATTCTTAGTAAATATGATTCAGTACCTTGTAATGTTCAGTAGTGGATGTTACCATGTGAGGGATGGTGGAAAATATAAACAAAATTTACGGGCCGCAGGGAGGATTTGATCATGAATGCTCAATTTAAAAAGGGAGCATTAGAGTTATGTGTGCTTGTATGTATTGCTGAAAAAGACCAATACGGATATGAGCTGTCTCAAAACATTTCCCGGTATATGGCTATTGCTGAAGGCACCTTATATCCTCTTCTAAGAAGGCTGACGAAAGAGGAGTATTTAGAAACATATATGGCGCCGTCTTCCGAAGGGCCTGCCAGAAAATATTACACGATGTCAAAGCTTGGTTTCATGCGAATGAAACTGCTGCTGGCAGAATGGGATCAATTCACAGCATCTGTCAATCAAATCATTGATGCGGCAAGGGGAGGAGAACGATGAATCAAGAACAGTTTTTACAGGAGTTAAGTAAAGCGTTAGAGCCGCTTTCTGAAGAAGAGCGGAATGAGATCTTATTTGATTTTGAGGAACATATTACCGAAGGGATGAAAGAAGGCAGGCCGGAAGCGAACATTATCAGGGAACTCGGCTCCCCAAAACAAATTGCAAAGGAATTGGTGCCAGATGTGACGGAAACTGCTCCAGCAGTGCAGCGCCCTAAGAAGAACCTCTTCCAGATGGCATGTTCAGCAGCAGCGATAAGCATCTTGAATTTGATTTTTGTGCTGGGACCAGCTATTGGCATTTTTGGAGTGTACGTAGGTTTCTGCGGGGCAGCGCTTGCACTCTCTGTATCACCAATTATGTTTGTCGGCATGGTGATGTTTCAAATGAATACGCACATGATGCTGGAGTTCTTTTTATCACTCATGTTTGGCAGTCTGGGACTGCTATCTTGTATAGGGCTGTGGCATATAGGAAAGCTGCTGTATAGCGTGAGTTTACGATATATCAGATATAACTTAAAGCTGGTGACGGGGGCGCAGACATGAAAAAAATCATAATAGGATTGATCGCAGTATTTGCAGTCGGGGTAATCGGAGCTGTCATCTCTGCAGCTGCCTCGGATTTTACAAAAGAAGAGGTGAAAGCTGCCGAAACTTATGATCCTGCAGATATTAAAAAAATTGAGGTAGCAACGAGCTCGATGAATGCAGAGGTCAAAAGCGGGCAAACGGATGATATTCAGGTAGCTGCTGAAGGGCAAGTCAGTGATAAAAGCAAAAAGCTGTTCGATGTGACCCAAAATGGCAAATCATTAACAATCAATCAAATCGCACGCGAGAATATCATCTCTTTTATACCGTGGGGCAGCGAAAAGGATATGAAAATCACAATCACGATTCCGAAAAAGAAGTATGATGAGATAACCGTAACGACAACCTCTGGCGATATTCTGATAGAAAATGCGCAAACGGATCATTCAGCTGCTGACTCTACATCAGGAAATATTGAGCTGAATCATACACGCATCGAAAACGAGCTGACGCTAAAAACAACGAGCGGAGATGTTCAAGCTGATCAAAATTCATTCGGCCAAGGTGAGGTAAAGACAACAAGCGGATCAATAAAAAGCAGCCACACAACAGCTGAAAAGGTGAACTATAAGACAACTTCCGGGGATATTGATCTTCTTCAGGATCATCAGAACGAAGAGATCGACATCGTCACTACGAGCGGAAGTGTGTCAGTAAAGTATCAGAAAGAACCTGCATCTTTGGCAGTGGATTTTCAGGCTGACTCAGGTGATGCCGCGGCCAATCTCGATCACATCCTGTATAAAGAAAAATCAGAGCACCTTATTGTAGGTTATGTAGGTGATAGCGGGACCTCTAACCGTTTAAAAGTTCGTACCACCTCTGGAGACATTGAACTAAACTAACTGCCTCAAGCCGGCCCATTCCAGCCGGCTTTTTTGAATAGGAAAAAATGACCGCTTTTTGCTCTGAAATTATGATATATTTATGAAAAACGGCAAAGGGGTTGGGGAGAAATGAATGCGGTTACAATTGTGATAGCGTCAATGTGTATATTGGCTATCGCCTACCGTTTATACGGAACATTTATGATGGTGAAGGTTCTTAAAGTGAATGATGAAAAGCCAACGCCTGCACATGCGCTTGAGGATGGAAAAGACTATGTGCCTACGAATAAATGGGTCTCATTCGGTCATCATTTCGCGGCTATTGCGGCGGCCGGGCCGCTGGTCGGACCGATTCTCGCGGCGCAGTTCGGTTATTTGCCGGGACTATTATGGCTGTTAATCGGGGCGGTGATAGGGGGAGCTGTCCATGATATTGTTGTGCTGTTCGCGTCAATGCGTCAAAACGGAAAGTCGCTGTCGGAAGTGGCGAAGGATGAGCTCGGTCCTGTTGCCGGCTTTTGTACGGGACTGTCCATGCTGTTTATTATTACCATTACGATGGCGGGCCTGTCGATGGTTGTGCTGCACGCGCTTGAACGGAATCCGTGGGGGACATTTGCTGTAGGTATTACGATTCCGATTGCGATGGGCGTCGGCTTGTTTTATAAGAAAACAGGGAATTTAAAGCTGGCGTCTTCTATCGGTTTTCTATTTTTAATGGCCGGAGTGTTTATCGGCCCTTGGGTGCAGACTACCGCATTTGGTGATCTGTTAACCCTTGATACGAAAACGCTTGCAATCGCGTTGCCAATTTACGCTTTTTTTGCAGCGGCACTGCCGGTCTGGCTGCTTCTCGCACCGCGCGATTATTTAAGCAGTTTTATGAAAATCGGTGTGTTTATCGCTTTAATTGCGGGTGTGTTTGTCGTGAATCCGTCCATTCCATTTCCGGCTTTTACGGAGTTTGTAAAAGGCGGCGGGCCTGTGCTTGCGGGTCCTGTCTGGCCATTCATCTCGATTACGATAGCCTGCGGCGCGATCTCGGGGTTCCATGCCTTTGTCGGTTCCGGCACCACGCCGAAAATGCTTAATAAATGGAGTGATATGAAGCCGGTTGCTTTCGGTGCAATGCTTGTTGAGTGCCTTGTCGGCATTATGGCGCTGATTGCGGCGACTGCTTTGCAGCCTGCAGATTACTTTGCGATCAACAGCACACCTGAGGTTTTCCGTACGCTCGGCATGGATGTAGTGCATTTGCCTGAACTGAGCAGGGAAATCGGTTTGAACTTAGAAGGCAGAACAGGGGGAGCCGTCACGCTTGCGGTAGGAATGACTTATATTTTTACCGGAATTCCGTTTTTCAGCCATCTGGCCTCATACTTTTTCCAATTTGTCATTATGTTTGAAGCGGTGTTTATTTTAACGGCGATCGACGCCGGTACGCGTGTGGCACGCTATTTGATTCAGGACTTTTTCGGAGAGGCGTATAAGCCGCTGAAGAAAACGGACTGGATTCCCGGATCTGTATTTGCCAGTGCGCTTGCCTGCTTTATGTGGGGCTATTTGCTTTACTCAGGTGATATCGGATCCATTTGGGCGCTGTTTGGTGTTTCTAATCAGCTGATGGCTTCAGTGGGTCTGATTATCGGAGCAACCATTGTACTGAAAATCGCCGACAAACGCCGTTACATCCTCACCTGCCTCATTCCGCTCGCCTATTTATATGTGACTGTGAATTACGCGGGCTATTGGATGGTGCGCTATGTGTATCTCAATCCAGACGCTGCGGGTTACAGTGTCCTGAATGGTGTTTTATCTATCATCATGCTTCTGTTAGGATTCATCATTATCGTGGCGGCAGTGAAAAAATGGGCGCAGATGTGGAGAGATCCCAGCTTAAGAATGGAAGCCTCTATACCGGGATAAAAGGAAAAATGGAAACCTTAAGGAGGAAAAGAAATGAATTTATCAATGAAGTATATCGTCCTGTATGTATCGGACAGCCAGCGCTCGATTCATTTTTATCAGCATATTTTGGGGCTGCCGATCCGCGCGGAACACGGCACATATTTAGAGTTTGATACCGGCTCCACCATTTTGGCGCTCAATACACGAGAAAGTGTCAAGGAAATGACGCCGTTAGATATACCGGAAACACCCGTTTCTTCACAAACATTTGAAATCGGGTTTGTCACTGAAAGTGTAGAAGCGGTCATCAAAAAAGTAAGAGAACACGGCATAACCATTATCGGGGAGCCTAAAGTGAAGCCATGGGGACAGACGGTCGCTTATATCGCCGATCCTGACGGACATTATATTGAAATTTGCAGTCCGATGGAATAAAGCACAAAGCCCAAAACAGAAATTGTTTTGGGCTTTCTTATGGTGTTAGCGATCCGGCGGCTTCTAATAGTAAATCAGCAAGGTGAACAGCTCGCACCCCGCCGTTTAATCCCTCTCGTTCAATGCCGAGCTTCATCTGCAAAAGACATCCTGGATTGGCGGTTACAATGACCGCTGCTTCAGTTGCTTTGACAGCAGCCATTTTACTGTCCAGTATTTTCATTGACATGTCTGCTTCCACAATATTGTAAATTCCCGCTGATCCGCAGCAGCTGTCCGCTTTATCCATTTCTCTGAATTCAGCTCCCTTGATGCTTTGAAGAAGCTTTCGGGGCTCCGAAGATGTATGCATTACATTTCTCAGGTGGCATGAATCTTGATAGGTAATCAGCTTCGGTGTTTCAAGCTGCAAGTCTTTTTGGTGAAAATCAAGCTCAATCAAAACCGATGAAAAATCTTTTAGCTTCTGCACAAATGAAACAGCCCGCTCCGACCACTCGGGATCATCCTTCAGCAAATGGCCGTATTCAGTGAGAAAGGCTCCGCATCCGCCCGCGTTTGTAATGACAGCATCTGCGTCTAGCGCTTCAAACGTGGCGATGTTTTGTTTCGCAAGCTCTTTTCCTGCATTTTTTTCTCCGCTGTGTCCATGCAGTGCGCCGCAGCATGCCTGCTCAGGCGGAATGACAATTTCACAGCCTGCCAGCTGCAGCAGTTTCAGCGTGGCATTGTTTGTCGGCAAAAACATCGTATCCATTAAACAGCCTGAAAAAAAGGCAACCCTTTTTTTAGCTGGGCCGACCGCCGGCAATAAACGCGGCCGATGCTTCATTTCTTCACGTTTAGGCACATCCGGAAGAACGGCTTCCATCGTGCGCAAATGCTCAGGCAGAATGCGGAGCATGCCGGTTTTTCGCACAGCCGTCTGCAGCCCTGACCGCTGGTACAAACCAATGAGACTCACAGCCGAACGCATGCGGTTTTGATGCGGAAAGAGCTCCTGAAAAGCCGCTTTTCTCATAACACGTGCGCTGAGCGAGTGCTTTTTATTTTGGTGGATAATATCTCTTGCTTCCTCCAGCAGCTGTCCGTATTTAACGCCTGATGGGCATACCGGTTCACACGCGCGGCAGCCGAGGCAAAGAGACAGTGAACGCTCGACATCTTCATCCGGTTCAATCGCACCGTCGGCGACTGCTTTCATTAAGGCGATTCGCCCGCGCGGCGAATGAGATTCCTGAAAACCGGATTCGATATAGGTCGGACAAGAAGGCAGACAGAAACCGCAGCGCATACAATTCAAAAGCTCGCTTTCATCCATACGCTTTTTAAACTCATGTTGGATCTGTTTCATTTCTTTTTCTGTTGTCATCTTTCCGTCACCACACGTTTTCTGGCATCTTTCGCAAACACTTTGCCCGGGTTTAAGATATTTTTGGGATCAAATGCCGCTTTCATTGCTTTCATCGCGGCGATGCCTTCTTTTTTCAGTCTCATTTCCAAGTAAGGCGCTTTCATGACCCCGACTCCGTGCTCCCCGGTAATTGTGCCGCCAAGCTCAATCGCTTTTTCAAAAATCTCGGCAAAAGCCTGTTCGACTCGCTCCATTTCATCCTTATTTCTTATATCTGTCGTGCATGTCGGGTGAAGGTTTCCATCCCCGGCATGGCCAAAGGTGCAGATCGAAATATCGTATTTTGCGGCAATGTCATTAATGGCTTTTACCATATTCGCGATTTCTGACCGCGGTACAGTCGCATCCTCCAAAATGGTGGTCGGCTTTAAACGGGCAAGTGCAGAAAGCGCTGAACGTCGGGCTTCAGTAAGGGCGAATGCTTCCTCATCTGTTTGCGCAGTTTGAACGGAGACGGCAGCGCCTTTTTTGCAAATTGCCTCAATTTTTTCCATGTCACGAGCCACGGTCTCAGCTGTCCCGTCCTGTTCAATGAGAAGAACCGCTTTCGCATTTGTCGGAAGGCCGATCTTGGCATAATCCTCAATCACCAAAAGGGTAGGCTGATCGAGAAATTCAAGCGTAGCCGGTATAATTTTTTCGGCAATAATGGCTGACACTGTTTGAGCAGCGGCATCAATATTTTCATAAAGGGCGAGCAGCGTCTTCTTTGTTTCTGGCTTTGGCACGAGTTTGAGAATCGCTTCTGTCACAATGCCGAGTGTCCCTTCTGAGCCGACAAAAAGGCGCGTGAGATCATACCCGGCTACATCCTTTGCAAGTTTTCCACCAGTGCGGATCATATCTCCGTTTGCCAAAACAACCTCCAGCCCGATGACGTAGTCACGGGTGACGCCGTATTTTAAGCCGCGGAGACCGCCGGAATTTTCGTTGATGTTTCCTCCGATGGTTGATATTTTCATAGAACTCGGATCAGGCGGATAGAACAACCCCTTGCTTTCAACCGCACGGATTATATCCAAGGTAATAACGCCAGGCTGGACTGTGGCCGTCAAATTTTCTTCATCAATCTCAAGAACCTGATTCATATGCTTAAAGAGAAGAACAAGCCCGCCTTCAGTAGGGCACGTGCCCCCGCACAGGTTTGTCCCCGATCCTCTCGGAACAATCGGTACACGGTGCTCACTGCATATGTTTAAAATACGTGATACTTCATGTGTATCTCTCGGTGCAATCACTGCATCCGGCATAGACTGAAATTGCGGTGTCGCGTCGTATGAATACACGAGACGGCCGGCTTTCGAGTCATCGTAGTTTTCCGGTCCGACGATTTGGATCAGCTGTTCTTTTACGTCTTTGGTGATCATGTTCACCCATCCCCCTGTCAAAAAACGCTTTCAATCTATTGTAATAGAAAAAAAGCAAAGCTTTCCATGTAGGGACATACAAAAAATGAAACTAAAACTCTCTCTATTTTGTATCTTGATCTAAAAAGTAAAGCGCAACATACATCGTGACAATGTCCTCTGTACGCTGAAAACTTAAACCCGTCAGCTGTTCAGCCTTTGACAGGCGATAGCGGAGCGTATTGATATGAATATGCATCTCTTCAGCCGTTTTTTTCAGGGACAAATCGTAATGGAAGAGAGTTCGTATCGTATTCATAAGCTCTTCGTTTCGGAGCGCTTCTTGAAACACTCTTAGCGGAAATTCATGTCGTGTACCCGGGCTGATCTCAGTCAGGCACATGTCAAGCTTCAGGTCTTCCTCGCATACGGCGGTTTTGCGTTTAAGGCTGACGGCCAGCGCTTTTTCTGCCTGTTCGTATGACTGCGGCAGGCCGGAGCCGCTGACAGCCCTCCCAACGCCGGCAGCTGCGCGGCTGTTTCTGAGGCGTTCAGCCAATGAACAAATAAGCTGAACTTGCCGCAAAAGATGCTCCTTTTGTTCATGCTTCGGCACTTCGTGATTAATCAGAATACGTTCATTTCCCCATCTGATGAATAGATCGGATGGAAACGCTGATTTCCAGGCGCATGTCATTTGATCAATATCGCCGGGAGACCATTCGTGCCCTTGAATGAGGATCATCTGGCGGAGGGAGGTAAGGTCAACGCCAAGAAGCTGCGCTTTTTCGAGAAAACCCGGAGACCATTCTTTTAATTGCAGCCAGTCGATCATAAAGGATTCCAGCATTCTCTCGCGCCACTGGGTCTGCTCCAGATGCCACGATTCTTTAATGAACAGCTCTGTCATTTTTCTGAGCAGCTCCCCGTACGGCTGAATCTCAGCAGGTTCTCCCGTCAACCCGAACACAGCGATGACATCACGCTCAGAAAATACGGGGAGGTTTAACCCCGCCTTTACCCCTTTGAGTCTCTTTTCATCTTCTTTTGTAATGATCACATTGCGTTTCTCTTTCGCGCAGATAAGCGCTCCTTCATGAAATAGCCCAACTCGCTCATCATTTGTGCTTGCGACAATGAGGCCGTCTGTGCTGACAATAATGACTTCACGTTCGTACATTTTTTTCACTTCGGCAATGATTTTTTTCGCTAACAGCGGTTGTAAAAACATGCGGCGATCCCCCTCATGTTATTATTATATAAGAAAAAAACCGGGCGCTGTCACCCGGTTTTGATGTGCTATTGGGCGGGTTTTAATCCGCCTTCCAGCGTCTTTAACATTTCTTGTTTCTCACTCTCAGATGCGTGCTGCCAAATGACTTCAAACAAAACGCCGAGTCCCGGAAGCATTTTTTCTTCACCGCTTTGAATCGCGTCCACAATTGTGTGCTCAAGCTGCTCCTGATCATTGCCGGTTACATTGGCAATGACGGCATGACGTAAATTAAGATCCATATGAAGCGCTCCTTTTTTTCTAAAATGTAATACGTATATTCTAACCCTGCACCCGGTTTATTATGTGCTGTTCTTGCGATATAATAACATCATGTTAAAAAAAGGAGAGCCACACAGACAGTGAAACAAATAGAATCGGCAAAAAACCAAAAAGTGAAGGATTGGAAAAAACTTCACACAAAAAAAGAACGAACAAAAACGAATACCTATTTGATTGAAGGAGAACATCTTGTTGAAGAAGCCTTGAAGAGCCCGGGCGCGGTGAAAGAAATTCTTGTCAAGGACGAAGCGGACATCCCGCCGAATCTTGATATGGGCATCCAGTGCTACGTGCTGAGCGAAGACGCGTTTTCAGCTGTTACAGAAACGGAAACACCGCAGCGGATCGCCGCTGTTTGTCATATGCCGGAAGAACATCTCGCGTCGCCTAAACGTGTGCTGCTGATTGACGCTGTTCAAGATCCGGGGAATCTCGGCACGATGATTCGCACGGCGGACGCAGCCGGTTTGGATGCGGTTGTGCTCGGTGACGGCACGGCGGATGCGTTTAACGGAAAAACGCTGCGATCCGCGCAAGGCTCCCACTTTCACATTCCTGTTGTGAGAAGAAATTTACAATCATACGTGGATGAATTAAAAGCAGAGGGCGTAAAAGTGTACGGCACAGCACTGCAAAACGGGGCGCCTTACCAGGACATCTCACCATCCGGTTCATTTGCTTTAATCGTCGGCAATGAAGGGGCAGGGGTGGATGCCGGATTGCTGGAAAAAACAGATTTGAACCTGTACGTCCCGCTGTATGGGCAGGCTGAATCACTGAACGTTGCAATTGCGGCGGCTATCCTGATGTATCACTTGCGAGGATAGTGTTGCGCCGAGCGGAGTATTTCACTATAATAGAACATAATATTTGAAAAACCGTGACAGAGGATCTCGATTTCTGATCAACTGCCTTCCAGGGAGAAAATGCCGCAGACTGAGAGCATTTTTAAAGCAGCCGGAAATTGGTTTCACCTCTCGAGTTGTCACCGGGACCGCGCACCTTGCGCGTAAAGGTGAACCGGAATCTGATTCCGTTATGTCAATGAAGCTGACGACAGCATCAGTCTGTCTGAAATAAGGGTGGTACCGCGGCCACAACTCGTCCCTTGTCCTATAAGGGGCGGGTTTTTTTGTTTTCCAAAGACATATAACGGTTTGTTTACATAAAAGGAGGATGCAAAATGGAAGAAAAGCTAAAACAGCTGGAACAAGAAGCTTTAGATCAAGTAGAAGCGGCAAGCTCATTGAAGGTTGTCAATGATATTCGGGTTCAATATCTCGGAAAAAAAGGGCCGATCACAGAAGTGCTGCGCGGAATGGGCAAGCTTTCTGCGGAGGAGCGTCCGAAAATGGGCGCTCTTGCCAATGAGGTAAGAGAACGAATCGCCAATGCGATTGCAGCTAAAAACGAAAAGCTTGAGGAAGAAGAAATGAAACAGAAGCTTGCGGGACAGACAATTGACGTCACACTCCCGGGTAATCCTGTCGCAATCGGCGGACGCCATCCGCTCACTGTTGTCATTGAAGAAATTGAAGATCTATTTATCGGCATGGGTTATACCGTTGAAGAAGGCCCTGAGGTCGAGACGGACTACTACAACTTCGAAGCGCTCAACCTGCCGAAAGAACACCCTGCCCGCGATATGCAGGACAGCTTTTACATCACAGAGGAAATGCTGATGAGAACGCAAACCTCTCCTGTTCAGACGCGGACGATGGAAAAGCACAAAGGCAAAGGGCCTGTTAAAATCATTTGCCCTGGAAAAGTATACCGCCGCGATAATGATGACGCGACGCACTCTCACCAATTTATGCAGATTGAAGGGCTTGTTGTTGATAAAAACATCAGCATGAGTGATTTAAAAGGAACCCTTGAACTGGTTGCGAAAAAAATGTTCGGGCAAGACCGTGAAATCAGACTTCGCCCAAGCTTCTTCCCGTTTACCGAGCCTTCAGTGGAAGTAGACGTAACGTGCTTTAAGTGCGGAGGAAACGGCTGCTCTGTATGTAAAGGAACAGGCTGGATTGAAATCCTCGGCGCCGGCATGGTTCACCCGAATGTGCTGGAAATGGCCGGCTTTGATCCGAAGGAATATCAGGGCTTTGCGTTTGGAATGGGTGTTGAGCGCATCGCGATGCTGAAATACGGCATCGATGATATCCGCCACTTCTACACAAACGATGTCAGATTTATTTCGCAGTTTAAACAGGCGTAAGAGGAGGATGCTAGAATGTTTGTTTCTTATAAATGGTTAGAGGATTATGTTGATTTAAAAGGCATGGATCCGGCTGTTCTTGCTGAGAAAATAACAAGAGCCGGTATTGAAGTTGAAGGAATTGAGTATAAAGGAGAAGGCATTAAAGGCGTTGTCATCGGCCATGTGCTGGAGCGCGAACAGCACCCAAACGCCGATAAGCTGAATAAGTGCCTTGTAGATATCGGAGCTGAGGCACCCGTACAAATCATTTGCGGCGCGCCAAATGTGGATAAAGGGCAAAAAGTTGCAGTCGCAACAGTCGGAGCAGTGCTGCCGGGCAATTTCAAAATCAAAAAAGCCAAGCTTCGCGGTGAAGAATCAAACGGCATGATTTGTTCTTTACAAGAGCTCGGTATTGAGAGCAAGCTTGTGGCGAAGGAATATGCGGAAGGCATTTTCGTTTTCCCAAATGAGGTTGAAGCAGGAAGTGATGCGTTAGCTGCTTTACAGCTTGACGATGCTGTCTTAGAGCTCGGTTTAACACCGAACCGCGCCGATGCGATGAACATGCTTGGTGTTGCTTATGAGGTTGCAGCGATTTTAGACACAGAGGTAAAGCTTCCGCAAACGGATTACCCAGCCGCTTCAGAACAAGCGTCAGACTACATTTCTGTCAAAGTTGAAGACCAGGAAGCAAATCCGCTGTATGCAGCAAAAATCATTAAAAACGTAAAAATTGCTCCGTCACCGCTTTGGATGCAGACGAAACTGATGAATGCAGGCATTCGCCCGCACAACAACGTCGTGGATATTACAAACTTTGTTTTATTGGAGTATGGACAGCCGCTCCACGCGTTTGATTATGACAGATTCGGCTCTAAGGAAGTCGTAGTCAGAAAAGCTGTTGAAAATGAAACAATCTTAACACTTGACGATCAAGAACGAAAACTGTCTGCAGATCACCTTGTCATTACAAACGGGTCGAAAGCACAAGCCGTTGCTGGTGTTATGGGAGGAGCAGAATCAGAAGTCCGGGAAGACACAACAACGATTTTGCTTGAAGCTGCGTTCTTCAACGGGCAGACGGTTCGCAAGGCTTCAAAAGATCTTGGTTTGAGAAGTGAATCGAGTGCAAGATTCGAAAAAGGCATTGATCCTGCGCGTGTGCGTCTTGCGGCAGAACGCGCGGCACAGCTGATCCACCTGTATGCCGGCGGTGAAGTGCTTGCCGGAACTGTTGAAGAAGACCATCTCACAATCGAAGCGAACAACGTTCATGTATCGGCTGAAAAGGTGAACAGCGTTCTCGGCATGACGATCAGCAAAGAAGAACTGATCAGCATTTATAAGCGTCTTGGCTTTACTGTCGGAGAAGCAAATGACTTGCTCGTTGTGACTGTTCCGTCACGCCGCGGTGACATTCGAATCGAAGAGGATTTGGTTGAAGAAGCGGCAAGATTGTACGGCTACGACAACATTCCGTCCACACTTCCTGAAACAGCGGGAACAACAGGCGGATTGACGCCTTACCAGGCAAAACGCCGTAAAGTCAGACGTTTCCTTGAAGGAGCCGGCTTATCACAAGCGATTACCTACTCATTAACAAACGAGAAAAAAGCGGCGGCATTTGCGATTGAAAAATCGTTTAACACTGTCCTTGCGCTTCCGATGAGTGAAGAAAGAAGCATTCTCAGACACAGCCTTGTTCCGAATCTGCTCGAGTCGGTTTCTTACAATCTGGCAAGACAAACTGATTCGGTCGCATTGTACGAAGTCGGTTCCGTTTTCCTGACGAAGGAAGAGGATACAAAACCTGTTGAAACGGAGCGCGTGGCAGGTGCGGTAACCGGTTTATGGCGCAAGCATTTATGGCAGGGCGAGAAAAAGCCGGTCGATTTCTTTGTCGCAAAAGGAATTGTTGAAGGGCTGTTAGATAAACTGAACGTCCTGGACAGCATTGAATTTGTGCAATCAGAAAGAAAACAGCTGCACCCGGGCAGAACTGCGAACATTCTTTTAAACGGCTCTCTTATCGGCTTTATTGGCCAAGTCCATCCTTCACTGGAAAAAGAACTGGATATAAAAGAAACGTACGTGTTCGAACTTGATCTTCACACGCTGCTCACAGCAGACACGGCTCCGCTCGTGTACACGGCGATTCCGAAATATCCGTCTGTGACACGTGATATCGCGCTTGTGACAGATCAATCAGTGACAAGCGGCCAGCTCGAGAGCGTCATTAAAGAGGCGGGCGGCAAGCTTCTGAAAGAAGTAACCGTCTTTGACGTCTACGAAGGCGAGCATATGGAGGAAGGCAAAAAGTCAGTCGCTTTCTCACTCCAATATGTAAACCCGGAGCAAACGCTGACTGAAGAAGAAGTGGCAAAAGCGCACGACAAAGTGCTGAAAGCGTTAGAAAACACTTATCAGGCCGTATTGAGAGGCTAATAAAAAAGCTTGCAGATATTCTCTGCAAGCTTTTTTCTATGAACGTTTTTTATCCGCCAGGCGCTGTGCTTTCTGCGTATTGGCAAAATGGAGTTTTGTAAAGGTTCGGAGAGCGGATGCCCCTTTTTTGATGATCAGTTTAGCGGCCGCTTCATCTACATGAGGGCCGGCCCCTTTCGGCAGTGTCATTCCCGCTTCGCGCGAAAGTTTATCCATTTCCATTAAAAAGGAATATCTCGCAATAATCGATGCAGCAGCCACTGACAGGTGAATGCCTTCGGCTTTTGTGCTGAAATAGGTGCGCTCCTGCACAATGTCTCTTCCCTTTAAATGGTTGTAGTAGACGCCGGGCTCGGCGAATTGGTCGATCAGAATCGCCTCAGGCTTTACTCCGTCCATTTTTCGTAAAAGATGGGTTATGGCCTGATTATGCAAGAGAGCTTTCATTTTTCCCTGACTCATGCCTCGTTCCTGCATGCTGTTGTACTTTTCGTTTTTTAAAACGAGCAGGCTGTACGGAATGGTTTTGATCAGGCTTCGGGCGATCTCAATGATTTGCGGATCCTTTAGGTGTTTAGAATCCTTCACACCGAGTTCCTTCATTAAAGGAAGCTTTGTTTTGTCAACGTATGCGCACACAACCGTCATTGGGCCAAAGTAATCTCCGGTTCCGACCTCGTCAGAGCCGATGACAGACATGCCTGCGATGTCTGTTGGAGGGGCGTAGCGTGAATCAGCCGGCTTTTTTGCCGTTTTCTTCTTTTCCTGCGGCTCAGCAGTTCCCCAGCGGGCAGATTCTGCCTCTGCGTTTTTGCCCTGAAACAATACCTTCCCTGACTTATAAGCTGTAATGGTACAGCCTGCCGGTTTTGCCTGGAAAATGGCACCCTGCGGCACAGATGCAGTAAGTGAACTGTTATACGCTGTTTTCATTTGGTCAATAGCAGACATTGGTACTTTTATCACAGAATGGGACACGTAATAATCTCCTTTTTTTACACGATTCGCTGTATCTACCAGTGTATCATAACAGCGGGAGGCTCGTCTTTCCATTCATTTAATAAACGTGTTATGATAGGAACTAGGATTCTCACGGAATGGAGGAGAAACGTTGTCTGACGGCAAAAAAACGAAAACAACCGTTGACATTTACGGCCAGCACTTCACTATGATCGGTGAAGAAAGCAGAGCCCATATGAGATATGTGGCCGGAATTGTTGATGATAAAATGAGAGAAATCAATCAAAAAAATCCATATCTTGATATAAATAAACTTGCAGTGCTGACAGCGGTAAATGTGGTGCACGACTATGTGAAATTAAAAGAGCAATATGAAAAACTGGAGCGCCAGCTTAAAGAAAAGGATTGAACAACTATGCTAGATATCATCATCTTAATCTTGCTCCTGATGGGGACTTTACTGGGATTAAAACGCGGTTTTATCCTCCAGTTTATCCGCTTGACGAGCTTTATTCTTTCGATCGCGTTTGCGTCTTTATTCTATAAAAATGTCGCACCGCATTTGAAGTGGATTCCCGCGCCCGATTTTTCAGCGGGACAGCCGGCGTTTTCTTTTTTCTCGGGAAATCTGGAAGCAGCCTACTATAATGCGATTGCGTTTGTTGTTCTATTTATTATCGCTAAAATCTTACTGAGAATCATCGGCTCATTCCTAAGTATTGTAGCGGGCATTCCTGTGATTAAACAAATCAACCAAATGCTTGGCGCCGTTCTCGGTTTTCTGGAAGTCTATTTATTTACATTTGTGCTGCTGTATGTTGCTTCCGTACTTCCGATAGACGGCTTACAGCAAATGATGGGGCAATCGTCTCTCGCAAATGTCATGATCAACCATACACCGTATTTATCAGGGCTTTTACAGGAGCTTTGGACGCAATACGGAGGATAAAAAACTTCTCTTGTCCGGAGAAGTTTTTTTCAAGTATGATGGAAACATATGTGAACGTCTGGGGGTTATTCTATGCATAAAAAAGATATTATCCGGCTGCTGGAAACCATTGCAGTCTACATGGAACTGAAAGGGGACAACCCGTTTAAAGTTTCCGCATTCCGAAAAGCAGCGGCAGCCCTTGAACAGGACGACCGCAGTTTATCAGAAATGGACGACATGATGTCACTGTCCGGTATCGGAAAAGGCACGTACAGCGTCATAAAAGAATATATAGATGAAGGAAAGTCAAGTACGCTCGAATCACTGCAGCAGGAGGTGCCGGAAGGGCTGGTGCCTTTATTGAAGCTCCCGGGGCTCGGCGGCAAAAAAATCGCAAAGCTGTATAAAGAGCTTGGCGTACATGATGCAGAATCATTGAAGGAAGCCTGCGAACAGCAGAAAGTCCAAGGGCTTGCGGGATTCGGCAAGAAATCAGAAGAAAAAATATTACAGGCGCTCGGAGAAGCCGGAAAACAGCCTGAACGTTTTCCGATCGGCTATGCACTCCGGGTCGCGCGGGAAATTGAAGAGCATCTTTCTCAATTGACAGACATCATCAAATATTCCCGTGCCGGAAGTCTCCGCAGAGCACGCGAAACCGTCAAAGATCTGGATTATATTATTGCGACGGATCATCCCGCTGAAGTAAGAGAGCAGCTGCTTGCGCTGCCAAACATCAAAAGCGTCATTGCCAGCGGGGACACGAAGGTATCGGTCATTCTTTCCTTTGAATATGAAACAAGTGTCGATTTCCGTCTCGTGACGGAAGAACAATTCCCGACAACTCTTCATCATTTTACGGGATCAAAGGACCACAATATCAAAATGCGGCAAATTGCAAAAGAACGCGGTGAACGGATCAGTGAGTACGGCGTCGAGACGGTTGAAACAGGAGAAATCAAAACCTTCCCGAGCGAACGGGAATTTTACGCACACTTCGGCTTACCGCTGATCCCGCCAGAACTCCGTGAAAGCGGGCAAGAGGTGGAAACCTACAGCGACAGCATTGAACTCATAGAGCACGATCAAATCAAAGGTGATCTTCACATGCACTCCACATGGAGCGATGGCGCCTTTTCGATCAGGGAAATGGCTGAAGCATGCATGGAAAAAGGCTATCAGTACATGGCCATCACTGATCACTCGCAATATTTAAAGGTCGCCAACGGGCTGACTGCTGAAAGGCTCAAGCAGCAGGCGAAAGAAATTGACGCGCTGAATGCTGAGTTTGAGAACTTCCGTATTTTTAAAGGCGTTGAGATGGATATTCTTCCTGACGGCACACTTGATTATGATGACGATGTGCTGGCGGAAATGGATCTGGTCATTGCATCCATCCATTCAAGCTTTAATCAGCCGGAGCACGTCATTATGAAGCGGCTTGAGACGGCACTGACCAACAAGCATGTTGACATTATCGCCCATCCGACCGGACGCCTCATCGGCAGACGTGCCGGTTACGAAATCGATATCGACAAACTGATTGAGCTCGCGAAGAAAACAAATACGGCGCTTGAACTCAACTCTAACCCTGCGCGTCTCGATCTGCGGACAGAGCATTTAATCAAAGCAAATGAACAAGGGGTTACATTGGTCATTAATACCGATGCCCATAACATCGAGATGTTAAACGATATGAAAACCGGCGTCACTGCCGCGCGCAAAGGCTGGACGGAAACGAAAAACGTCCTGAATGCCCGGTCGCTTGAAGACGTACAGGCATTCCTGAAGCGCAACGATTAAGTAAGGAGGCTCACACAACCGTGCAGCAAAAAGTATTATCATCTCTTGAATTCCATAAAGTGAAAGAACAGGTAATCGAGCACGCCGCTTCATCGCTCGGAAAAGAAATGCTTCTCCAGCTAAAGCCTTCTGCTTCGATTGACGAAATCAAAAAACAGCTGGATGAGGTAGATGAAGCCTCTGCGATCATCCGGCTGCGAGGCCAGGCGCCGTTTGGCGGCCTTACCGATATCAGAGGGGCATTAAGACGGGCGGAAATCGGCAGCGTTCTCAGTCCCTCGGAATTCACTGAAATATCAGGGCTGCTTTACGCAGTCAAACAAATGAAACACTTTCTCGGACAAATGGCTGAAGACGGAGTCGACATTCCGCTGATGCAGCAATATACTGAACAGCTCATTACACTGCCCGATTTAGAACGGGAAATGAATTCCTGCATAGATGATCACGGCGAAGTGCTTGATCACGCGTCAGAAACGTTAAGAGGAATCCGCACGCAGCTCAGAACGCTCGAATCGAGAATCAGAGACCGGTTAGAGTCGATTCTGCGTTCCTCCTCCGCTTCGAAAATGCTGTCTGATACGATTGTTACAATCCGAAATGACCGCTTTGTTATCCCGGTCAAACAAGAGTACAGATCAAGCTACGGAGGCATTGTGCATGACACCTCTTCATCTGGCGCGACTCTGTTCATTGAACCGCAGGCGATTGTAGATATGAACAACTCGCTTCAGCAGGCGAAAGTGAAAGAAAAGCAAGAAATTGAACGGATTTTACGCGTGCTGACAGAGCATACGGCGGAGCACACAGAGGAGCTTTTTCAAGATTTGCAAGTCCTGCAGACGCTTGACTTCATTTTTGCAAAAGCGAAATACGCAAAAGCGGTCAAAGCGACAAAACCGACCATGAATGACAGCGGATTTGTCCGTCTGAAAAAAGCGCGCCATCCATTGCTTCCGCCTGATCAGGTGGTCGCCAATGACATCGAGCTGGGCGGCGATTTTTCAACCATCGTGATTACAGGACCGAATACCGGGGGGAAAACAGTTACTTTAAAAACACTGGGGCTGTTGACCTTAATGGCGCAATCGGGTCTTCATATTCCGGCAGATGAAGGATCGGAAGCCGCTGTATTTGAGCATGTGTTCGCTGATATCGGCGATGAACAGTCGATCGAGCAAAGCTTAAGTACATTTTCTTCCCATATGGTGAACATTGTCGGCATTTTAAAACAAGTCAACGAAAACAGCCTGGTGCTCTTTGATGAACTGGGCGCAGGTACAGACCCGCAAGAAGGCGCGGCACTCGCCATGAGCATCCTGGATGAAGTCCACCGCACCAATGCCAGAGTATTAGCGACGACGCATTATCCGGAGTTAAAGGCGTATGGCTATAACAGAGAAGGCGTCATGAACGCCAGTGTCGAATTTGACATTGAGACCCTTTCACCAACCTATAAGCTCTTAATCGGTGTGCCGGGACGAAGCAACGCCTTTGAAATTTCTAAACGGCTCGGGCTTCCGGACCATATTATCGGGCAGGCGAAATCAGAATTGACGGCCGAGCATAATGAGGTCGATACGATGATTGCGTCTCTTGAACGAAGCAAAAAACGGGCGGAAGAAGAGCTTTCTGAAACAGAGGCGTTCAGAAAAGAAGCCGAAAAGCTGCATAAAGAGCTGCAGCAGCAAATCATTGAACTCAACAGCAAAAAAGACAAATTGATGGAAGAGGCCGAACAGCAGGCGGCTGAAAAAGTTAAAGCGGCCACAAAAGAAGCTGAAGACATCATTCACGAATTACGCTCGATTAAAGAAGAACACAAATCCTTCAAGGATCACGAGCTGATCAACGCGAAGAAACGGTTAGAAGGCGCTATGCCGACCTTTGAAAAGTCCAATAAACCGGAAAAACCGAAAACGCAAAAACGCGTCTTGAAGCCGGGGGATGAAGTAAAAGTCCTTACTTTCGGGCAGAAAGGAACATTGCTTGAAAAAACCGGCGGCAATGAATGGAATGTTCAAATCGGCATTTTAAAAATGAAAGTGAAAGAAAAAGACTTGGAATTTATCAAGTCGGCTCCGGAACCAAAAAAAGAAAAACTCATTACAGCGGTTAAGGGCAAAGATTACCACGTATCGCTTGAACTTGATCTTCGCGGCGAGCGCTATGAAAATGCCCTCAGCCGTGTTGAAAAATACTTGGATGACGCGGTGTTAGCTGGATATCCAAGGGTATCCATTATCCACGGCAAAGGTACCGGCGCTTTAAGAAAAGGCGTGCAGGATCTCCTGAAAAATCACCGCAGCGTTAAAAACTCCCGTTTCGGTGAAGCTGGTGAGGGAGGATCGGGCGTTACAATTGTTGAACTAAAATAAAAGGGAGTATGACCATGAGTGATTTTTGGGAAAACGAGCTTGTGGAAATCGCGGCGTATTACAGTGTCGCGGTTCTCTGCCTCGTCCTCTTTTTGACTGTGTTTGAGCTGGTGACAGCTTATAAAAACTGGGAAGAGATTCAAAATGGAAATCTCGCTGTGGCAATGGCAACCGGCGGGAAAATTTTAGGAATAGCAAATGTGTTCCAGCACTCCATCTCTCAGCACAATTCTCTGCTGCAAATGATCGGCTGGGGTGTGTACGGGTTTGTTATGCTTTTGATCAGCTACTTCATTTTTGAGTTTTTGACACCGCGGTTTAAAATTGATCAAGAAATTGAAAATGATAACCGGGCTGTCGGCTTTATTTCATTTGTCATTTCTGTCGGGCTCTCATTTGTTGTGGCAGCCGGAATATAAGGGGACGGAGAATAGATGGAAAAGCTTGCAAAAATACTGCTCGCCGCGGCGGGAATCTTTTTGTTGATTGGTCTTATATATCTGTTCGTATGATGAGAAAAAGAAAGATTTTCCTTTCTTTTTCTTTTTTTTGCCGTCCATCTGCTATAATAATAGGGTGAACGCTAAAATCGAAAGGGGAGGTTTTATGCAGTCTCAAAAGCCGTGGCTTGCCGAGTATCCCGACGATATCCCGCATGAGCTTCCGTTGCCGAACCAAACCCTGCAATCCATCCTGACAGACTCCGCCGCACGATTCCCTGACAAAACAGCCGTATCTTTTTTCGGAAAAAAACTCACCTTTCATGACATGTTGACGGATGCTCTTAAACTCGCAGCTTTTCTGCAGGAAAATGGCCTGCAAAAAGGAGACAGAGTGGCTGTCATGCTGCCCAACTGTCCGCAATTCATCATTTCTTATTATGGGGTGCTGTTTGCCGGCGGTATCGTGGTGCAGACAAACCCGCTCTACACCGAGCATGAGCTCGAATATCAGCTGAGAGACGCAGAGGCCAGGATGATCATCACCTTAGATTTGCTTTTCCCGAAGGCAATAAAAATGAAAACGTTATCAATTGTAGACCAGATATTGGTGACGAGTATAAAAGACTATTTGCCGTTTCCGAAAAATATTCTCTATCCGCTTACGCAAAAACAAAAAGTGCACATTGACTATGATGAAAATGACAATATTCATACCTTTGCTTCGAGCATGAAGCGGGAAAAAACAGAGCTGATCACAATTCCGGACATTGACCCTGAGCATGATATCGCCGTTCTGCAATACACTGGAGGTACGACGGGAGCGCCCAAAGGAGTCATGCTCACGCACAGAAATATTTTAGCCAATACCGAAATGTGTGCGGCTTGGATGTACAACGTAAAGGAAGGCGATGAAAAAGTGCTTGGCATTGTCCCATTTTTTCACGTCTATGGGCTGACAGCAGTGATGAATTATTCGATTAAACTGGGATTTGAAATGATCCTGCTTCCCAAGTTCGATCCGCTGCACACGCTCAAAATCATCGATAAACAAAAACCGACACTGTTTCCCGGCGCGCCGACGATTTACATTGGCCTCTTGCATCATCCCCAATTACAGCAATACGATCTGTCATCTATTAAAAGCTGCCTCAGCGGATCAGCGGCTCTCCCTGTCGAGGTGAAGCAGCAATTTGAAAAGGTGACTGGCGGAAAGCTTGTGGAGGGATATGGTTTATCCGAGGCCTCTCCGGTGACACACGCAAATTTTATCTGGGGAAAAAACAAACCCGGCAGTATTGGCTGTCCCTGGCCTAATACAGACGCTGCCATTTACTCTGACGAGACTGGCCATTTTGCCGCCCCGTATGAGCATGGTGAGATCGTCGTAAAAGGCCCGCAGGTCATGAAGGGATACTGGAACAAGCCGGAGGAAACGGCTGCTGTCTTAAAGGAAGGATGGCTCTTCACCGGAGACATGGGCTATATGGATGAAGATGGATTTTTCTATATTGCCGACAGGAAGAAGGACATCATTATCGCAGGCGGCTATAATATTTACCCGCGTGAAGTTGAAGAAGCGCTGTACGAACATGAAGCGATTCAGGAAATTGTCGTTGCAGGCGTGCCTGATTCGTACAGAGGGGAAACGGTAAAAGCGTTTGTCGTGTTAAAGAAAGGCGCACAAGCCGACGCAGCAGAACTGGACGCTTTCGCCAGAGCCCGTCTCGCGCCCTATAAAGTGCCGAGAGCCTATGAATTCAGAAAAGAGCTTCCGAAAACAGCGGTTGGGAAAATTTTAAGAAGGCGTTTACTTGAGGAAGAAACCGAAAATCATCATATCAAGTAACAAATAGAGCCAGAAAAAGAGAACATTTATGAATAAACTTGACAAACCGGAAAATCCTTCTTATCATAAAATTATGAATGAATAGTCATTCATTTCTATAGGAAGGAACGATGAAAATTGAAGCAAAAACGGCCAAAGTATATGCAGATTATTGATGCAGCAGTTGAAGTCATTGCGGAAAACGGCTACCACCAGTCACAGGTATCTAAAATCGCCAAACAAGCCGGAGTAGCGGACGGCACCATCTATCTTTATTTTAAAAATAAAGAAGACATTTTAATTTCTCTGTTTAAAGAAAAAATGGGCCAATTCATTGAGCGGATGGAAGAGGACATAAAAGAAAAGGCAACAGCAAAAGAGAAATTGGCGCTTGTGATTTCAAAACATTTCTCACTTTTGGCGGGCGACCATAACCTCGCCATTGTCACTCAGCTTGAGCTCCGCCAATCCAATTTGGAGCTGCGGCAGAAAATTAATGAAATATTAAAAGGCTACTTAAATATTCTAGATGGCATTCTGACGGAAGGAATACAATCAGGCGAGTTAAAAGAAGGCCTCGATGTCCGCCTCGCCCGGCAAATGATTTTTGGAACGATTGACGAAACCGTGACGACCTGGGTGATGAATGATCAAAAGTATGATCTGGCAGCTTTGTCAGACAGTGTTTTAGAATTACTGGTATCCGGAATTCACAATAAGTAAAGGAGTTCTGTCCTATGAATGCAATATCACTCGCAGTTGATCAATTTGTTGCAGTTATGACGATTCACAATCCGCCGGCAAACGCGCTTTCCAGCCGGATATTAGAAGAGCTGTCCTCCTGTCTTGATCAGTGTGAGACAGATGCAGGCGTGCGGTGCATTATTATACATGGGGAAGGAAGGTTCTTCTCCGCAGGCGCTGATATCAAAGAATTTACATCACTGAGAAACAGTGAGGATTCCTCAATGCTGGCTGAACGCGGCCAGCAGCTGATGGAGAGAATGGAGAGCTTTCCAAAACCGATTATCGCAGCGATTCACGGAGCTGCCCTCGGCGGCGGGCTGGAGCTTGCAATGGCCTGCCATATCAGAATTGCGGCAGAAGATGCCAAGCTGGGGCTTCCTGAGCTTAACCTCGGCATTATTCCCGGTTTTGCAGGTACACAGCGGCTTCCGCGATACGTTGGTACAGCAAAAGCATTGGAGCTCATTGGATCAGGAGAACCGATATCGGGGAAAGAAGCGCTTGACCTCGGACTTGTGACAATCGGAGCAAAAGATGAAGCAGAAGTGCTTGAAAAAGCGAAAACGCTTGCTGGCAAATTTGCAGAAAAAAGTCCGCAAACGATGGCGTCTCTGCTTGAGCTTCTCTATACAAACAAGGTGTATTCCTATGAAGGCAGCTTAAAACTTGAAGCAAAGCGGTTTGGAGAAGCGTTTGAGTCGGAGGACGCCAAGGAAGGCATTCAGGCATTTCTCGAAAAAAGAAAGCCTCAGTTCAAAGGCGAATAAAAGGGGATATGATCATGAATCTATTTGTACTGATGAAACGGACGTTTGACACAGAAGAAAAAATCGTCATTGACGCAGGGAAGATTCAGGATGACGGGGCTGAATGGATTATCAATCCGTACGATGAATACGCGATTGAAGAAGCCATTCAGCTGAAGGAAAAACACGGCGGCACCATCACCGTTGTTACAGTCGGCGGCGAAGAAGCGGAAAAGGAGCTGCGTACAGCGCTTGCCATGGGATGTGACCAAGCTGTTTTAATCAACATAGAAGATGATCTCGAAGAACCCGACCAGTATTCCATTTCTCAAGTTTTATACCACTATATGAAGGATCAGGAATTTGACCTTATTCTCGGCGGAAATGTCGCGATCGATGGAGGTTCAGGACAAGTGGCGCCTCGCCTGGCAGAGCTTTTGGACATTCCGTGCATCACGACGATCACCAAACTCGACATCAATGGAAGTGACGCAGAAGCGGAAAGGGACGTTGAAGGGGATGTTGAAAAAATCAAAACGACTCTTCCTTTGCTGGTCACAGCTCAGCAAGGCTTAAATGAACCGCGCTACCCATCGCTTCCGGGAATCATGAAAGCCAAGAAAAAACCGCTTGAAGAGCTTGAGCTGGATGATCTGGACTTGGATGAAGAAGATGCTGAACCAAAAATGAAAACAATTGAACGTTTTCTGCCGCCGAAAAAAGAAGCCGGGAAGCTTCTGCAGGGTGAGCCTGCCGAACAGGCAAAAGAGCTCGTATCATTGCTTCGCAGCGAGGCGAAAGTCATTTAGCGTTTGCACATTCAAAGAAACAGGGGGATGTTAGGATGGGAAAAAAAGTGATCGTACTCGGAGAAATTCGTGACGGAGAACTGCGAAATGTCACCTTTGAAGCAATCTCCGCTGGAAGAACCATTTCAGGTGATGGAGAAGTGATCGGTGTTCTTATAGGAGAAAACGTATCACAGCATACAGAGGAGCTGATCCACTACGGTGCAGACAAAGTTTTCACAGCTGAGGACCCAAAGCTCAAGGCATATACGGCAGACGGATACAGCCAAGTGATGCGAACCATTATTGAAAAGGAAAAACCTGATGCGGTCGTATGCGGACACACTGCAATGGGGAAGGATCTGTCACCGAAGCTTGCAGCCCGGCTCCAAACGGGATTGATTTCTGACGCTACAGATGTAAGCGTTACCGGAGAGAACGTTGTTTTCACAAGACCGATTTACTCAGGGAAGGCATTTGAACGTGTCATTTCAACGGATCCGATGACACTTGTGACGATTCGTCCAAACAACATTCAAGCGTTAGAAAAAGACGCCAGCCGGACAGGCAGCATTGAAAGCATCGAAGTTTCCCTTACGGATCTCCGTACCGTCATACAAGAGATCGTCAAAAAAACAGCGGACGGCGTTGATCTCTCTGAAGCGAAAATCATTGTTGCAGGCGGCCGCGGTGTAAAAAGCAAGGAAGGCTTTCAGCCGCTGCAGGAGCTTGCCGAGGTGCTGGGCGCAGCAGTCGGCGCTTCACGCGGGGCGTGTGACGCTGATTATTGTGACTATGCACTTCAAATCGGACAGACCGGAAAAGTTGTCACTCCCGATTTGTATATCGCCTGCGGAATTTCCGGTGCCATTCAGCATTTGGCGGGTATGTCCAACAGCAAGGTCATTGTCGCCATCAATAAAGATCCTGAAGCCGATATTTTTAAAATAGCTGATTACGGTATTGTAGGCGATTTATTTGAAGTCGTCCCATTACTGACTGAAGAATTCAAACAGCTGAATATTCACTCATAAAGGGAACCCCGGACTGCAAAAGTTCGGGGTTTTTAAATACATACGTACAAATATTAACTAATAAAAAAATTCGTTGACATGTACGGACATATATAATAAGGTTACTTTAAAAGCGCTTACATTCATGCTGGCTCCTCAGACAAAACACAGATCCTATATTTGACTGTGGTGCTTTTCATATTTGTATGAAAGGAATGATCAAGCATGTCTGAACATACAGCAGTGATTCAAACGGATATTGTAAAAGGAACGATCAACAAAAACATATACGGTCATTTTGCTGAGCATTTAGGAAGAGGGATTTATGAAGGGATTTGGGTCGGAACGGAATCAAGCATTCCTCATATAAACGGTATAAGAAAAGATGTGTTAGAAGCGCTGAAACAGCTGCGTATTCCTGTCCTCCGATGGCCGGGAGGCTGCTTTGCGGATGAATATCATTGGGCTAATGGTGTGGGTGACCGCAAGACGATGCTCAATACTCACTGGGGCGGCACAGTTGAATCGAATGAATTCGGGACACATGAATTTATGATGCTGTGCGAGCTGCTTGAGTGCGAACCTTACATTTGCGGCAATGTAGGAAGCGGAACAGTTCAGGAAATGGCCGACTGGATCGAATATATGACCTTTAAAGAAGGCACGCCCATGTCGGATTGGAGAAAACAAAACGGAAAAGAAGAGCCTTGGAAGCTGAAATATTTTGGAGTGGGAAATGAAAATTGGGGCTGCGGCGGCAACATGCACCCTGAGTACTATGCCGATCTATACCGCCGTTTTCAAACGTATGTCCGCAATTACAGCGGCAATGAAATTTATAAAATTGCCGGCGGTGCAAACGTCGATGATTTTCATTGGACGGACGTGCTCATGAAAAAAGCCGCTGGCCTGATGAATGGGCTAAGCCTTCATTACTACACGATTCCGGGAGATTTCTGGAAGGGCAAAGGATCGGCCACAGAATTTACAGAGGACGAATGGTTCATCACGATGAAAAAGGCCAAATACATTGATGAATTGATTGAAAAACACGGCACAATTATGGACCGATATGATCCGGAACAGCGGGTCGGACTGATTATTGACGAATGGGGCACATGGTTTGACCCTGAGCCAGGAACGAACCCAGGCTTTTTATATCAGCAAAACACGATTCGTGACGCGCTGGTCGCAGCTTCTCACTTTCACATTTTCCATCAGCATTGCCGCCGGGTGCAAATGACCAACATCGCACAGACGGTAAATGTTCTTCAAGCTATGATTTTGACTGAGGGAGAACGGATGCTATTAACGCCGACATACCATGTGTTTGATATGTTTAAGGTACATCAGGATGCCTCTCTTTTAGATACTGAAACAACGTCTGCTGACTATGAATGGAAGGGAGAAACGCTGCCTCAAATCAGTGTGTCAGCATCAAGAAATGCTGAGGGCGATATAAACGTCAGCATCTGTAACATTGATCATCAAAATAAAGCAGAGGTGGAGATCGAGCTGAGAGGTCTTGACAAGACTGTGGATCATTCCGGTGCTATCCTGACTGCTGAAAAGATGAACGCCCATAACACGTTTGATGATCCGGAGCACGTAAAACCTGAATCGTTCAGCCGTTATTCTGTAAATAAAAACAAATTGAAAGCAAAGCTGCCGCCAATGGCAGTTGTCTTACTCACATTACGGACTGATTCTTAACCAAAAAAAGGAGCGCCGATCCACTAGAGGACAGCGCTCTTTTTTGTTTTGAAACAGCTCCAAAAGGGCATGGTAAAGTATATGACGGTTATAGAAGGGATGTTGTCCTATGCTTCGTACAATTTTAATGATCATCGGCGCAATCGTGGTGATCGGAGCGATTATCAGATTCGTGTTTTAATGCCCCATTCTATGAGTAAACCGATTGTGATCAGGAAAAAATAATTTATAAGCATTTAAATAGCGTGAACGAATGGGAGATGCTATACTAAAAATCATCATTTCACAATTGGAGGAATTCAATAATGGCTATCGTAAAAGCAACTGATCAATCTTTCTCAGCTGAAACAAGCGAAGGCGTCGTACTTGCTGATTTCTGGGCTCCTTGGTGCGGACCTTGTAAAATGATTGCACCTGTTCTTGAAGAATTAGATCAAGAAATGGGCGACAAACTGAAAATCGTAAAAATCGATGTAGATGAGAACCAAGAAACAGCAGGCAAATACGGCGTTATGAGCATCCCGACACTTCTTGTTTTAAAAGATGGAGAAGTTGTTGAAACATCTGTAGGCTTCAAACCGAAAGAAGCGCTTCAAGAGCTTGTAAACAAACATCTTTAATTTTCGGCTGCTTACATGCCAGAGCGATTCCAATTGAGGGATCGCTTTTTTTATTCGCCAATCGTGAACCATGGAGAAAAACACCTGTTCGTGTTAAACTGGAAACAAAGGACTAAATATAAGGAAGGGTAACATATGAACAAACAACTGAAAGAAAAACTCGCCCTCCTTCCCGATCAGCCCGGGTGTTATTTAATGAAGGACCGTCAGCAGACAGTGATCTACGTAGGAAAAGCAAAAGTGCTGAAAAACAGAGTGCGCTCCTACTTTACCGGGTCCCATGACGCAAAAACACAGAGGCTTGTGACGGAAATCGAGGATTTTGAATATATCGTGACGTCCTCCAATCTTGAAGCGCTAATTTTAGAAATGAACTTGATCAAAAAGCATGATCCGAAATATAACGTCATGCTGAAAGATGATAAAACCTATCCTTTTATAAAACTCACCCATGAACGCCACCCAAGGCTGATTGTCACCCGCAATGTCAAAAAAGACAAAGGGCGCTATTTCGGACCCTATCCGAATGTGCAGGCCGCAAGGGAGACGAAAAAGCTGCTCGACCGTCTCTACCCTCTCAGAAAATGCTCAAAGCTCCCCGACAGAGTGTGTCTTTATTATCACCTCGGACAATGTCTTGCTCCGTGTGTAAAGGACATTTCTGAAGAGACAAACAGAGAGCTGGTTGAGAACATTACCCGTTTCTTAAAGGGCGGCTATAACGACGTTAAAAAAGAGCTTGAAGAGAAAATGCTTGAGGCGGCTGAGAACCTTGAATTTGAACGGGCAAAGGAGCTTCGTGACCAAATTGCCCATATCGAATCAACGATGGAAAAACAAAAAATGACGATGAACGACTTAGTCGACCGTGACGTATTTGCTTACGCTTATGATAAAGGCTGGATGTGCGTACAGGTCTTTTTTGTACGGCAAGGAAAGCTCATCGAACGTGACGTCAGTATGTTTCCGCTTTATCAGGAAGCAGATGAAGAGTTCCTTACCTTCATCGGGCAGTTTTATTCAAAAAACAACCATTTTCTGCCGAAGGAGATTTTAGTGCCGGACAGCGTCGATCAATCGATGATTGAGCAGCTGCTGGAAACAAACGTCCATCAGCCGAAAAAAGGGTCGAAGAAAGAATTGCTTATGCTGGCACATAAAAACGCAAAAATCTCGCTTAAAGAAAAATTCTCTTTAATCGAACGTGACGAGGAGCGTTCAATCGGTGCTGTGCAGAAACTCGGAGACGCCTTAAATATTTATACCCCGCACAGAATCGAAGCGTTCGATAACTCGAATATACAAGGGACAAACCCGGTTTCGGCGATGATTGTGTTCATCGACGGCAAACCATACAAAAAGGAATACCGCAAATACAAAATCAAAACTGTCACAGGGCCTGATGATTACGGCTCAATGAGGGAGGTTGTCAGACGAAGATATACGAGAGTGCTTCGTGAAAACCTGCCGCTGCCTGATCTGATCATTATAGACGGAGGGAAAGGCCAGATCAATGCGGCCCGTGACGTCATAGAAAACGAACTGGGCTTGGATATCCCGATCGCCGGCTTGGCGAAGGATGATAAACACAGAACCTCCAATTTATTAATCGGCGATCCGCTGGAGACGGTTTATCTTGAACGTAACAGCCAGGAATTTTACCTGCTTCAGCGCATTCAGGATGAGGTGCACCGGTTTGCGATCAGCTTCCACAGGCAAATCCGCGGGAAAAGCGCGTTCCAGTCTGTGCTAGACGATATACCCGGAATCGGAGAAAAAAGAAAGAAAATGCTGTTAAAGCATTTCGGTTCAGTCAAAAAAATGAAGGAAGCAAGCCTCGAGGACATCAAAAAAGCGGGTGTACCCGCAGCGGCGGCACAGCTGCTTTATGATAAATTGCAAAAATAATGTTGTCCTTTTGAAAAAGTTCTGATAAAATGTGAACTAATTTCATAATTAGATCGTGTAATATGGTGAAGATAGAGGTGCGAACTTCAAGAGTAAGCCTTTGGAGAAAGATGGATTCTGAGAAAAAGGCTGAAAGGGGAGCGTCGCCGAAGTAAATAAAACCCCATCGGTATTATTTGCTGGCCGTGCATTGAATAAATGTAAGGCTGTCAAGAAATCATTTTCTTGGAGGGCTATCTCGTTGTTCATAATCATCGTGATGATTAATTGATAAGCAATGAGAGCAATTCCTCTCATTGCTTTTTTTATTGTGGACAAAGCACTCTTTCTCCTCACCCGCACGAACCAAAATGTAAAGGGTGGTTATACATGGGTCTCATTGTACAAAAATTCGGAGGTACTTCCGTCGGCTCAGTCGAAAAAATTCAAAATGCAGCAAACCGCGTCATTGCGGAAAAACAGAAAGGCCATCAAGTCGTTGTTGTCGTATCAGCTATGGGGAAATCCACTGACGCATTGGTCAGCCTTGCAAAAGACATCACTGATCAGCCGAGCAAACGTGAAATGGATATGCTGTTGGCAACAGGCGAGCAGGTCACCATTTCCTTGCTTTCCATGGCGCTGCAGGAAAAAGGCTATGACGCCGTTTCCTATACAGGATGGCAGGCGGGGATCCGCACGGAGGCCGTCCATGGCAACGCCAGAATTACGGAGATGAACACATCCGTGTTAGAAGGCCAGCTTCAGGAAGGAAAAGTCGTTGTTGTGGCAGGGTTTCAAGGCATGACAGACGACAGTGAAATCACAACATTGGGCAGAGGCGGTTCAGACACAACAGCAGTGGCTTTGGCTGCCGCATTAAAAGCGGATAAATGTGATATTTATACGGACGTGCCCGGCGTGTTTACAACCGATCCGCGCTACGTGAAATCAGCGAGAAAGCTTGCCGGCATCTCTTACGATGAAATGCTGGAGCTTGCCAATTTAGGCGCCGGCGTTCTTCATCCGAGAGCGGTTGAATTTGCGAAAAATTACCAAGTGCCGTTAGAAGTGCGTTCAAGTACAGAAACAGAAGCGGGAACATTAATTGAGGAGGAATCATCCATGGAGCAGAATCTTATCGTCAGAGGCATTGCGTTCGAAGATCAAATCACAAGGGTAACCATCTACGGGCTGACAAGCGGCTTGACCACTTTGTCTACTATTTTTACAACTCTTGCAAAAAGAAACATTAACGTGGATATCATTATCCAAACGCAGGCGGGAGACCATGAGACCGGGATTTCCTTCTCAGTTAAATCCGAAGACGCGGACCAGGCTGTTGCCGTACTTGAAGAGTACAAAGATGCGCTGGAATTCGAAAAAATCGAGACAGAAAGCAAATTGGCCAAAGTATCCATTGTCGGATCAGGCATGGTATCAAACCCTGGTGTAGCGGCTGAAATGTTTGCTGTACTGGCGGAAAAAAACATATTAATCAAAATGGTCAGCACATCTGAAATCAAAGTTTCAACAGTTGTGAGCGAAAATGACATGGTAAAAGCGGTGGAAGCACTGCACGATGCATTCGAGCTCTCGAAACACCCTTCAGCTGTGTAATGACAACCAAAAAGGCGGGACTCATGCAGTCACCGCCTTTTTCATTACACCGGGTCTTTCATATCCCATTTGACAGTCAGAACCACTTTATCGGCTCTCTTTTTTACTTGTTCGTATGATTCGGCAATCTGATCATTCATCAATTGAATTTGCTCGGCGATGAAGCCAGCTTCCAGCTGAAAGCACGGTTCTTTCTGATATTTAAGCCGATTGGAAATAACCTGCCCTTCAAGCTCGAATTCCAGTTTCTGTTTTTTTGCGCTAACGTTTGTGAGGGTTCCCCAGCCTGCTTCTTCAAAGAAAGCCGGAAATTCCTCCCATGATTCAAGAGGAAACTTACGGGCGAGATGTTTCCCTGCCCAATACATCATGGAAGAGTAATCTTGGCCAAGCATGTCTGGGAGAACAATCTCTCGTATCAGTTCATAGGCATAGGCGTTCATTTCAATTTCTTTTAAATTGTGTATAGATGCTTCATATTTAGACTTCATATCTGTCTCCCCTCTCTCCTGCGTATATTATAGCTCAAACAGGGGGGAGGATTACAGAATGATCCTGTATTTCTCATGAAAAATTAAGAAAGAATTATATATTGATAAAATAAAATTTTTGAATCAACTAATCAATTCGGAAAATTAGAATTTATGTACGCGTTTTCTTGACGCCCTTTTGTGGTAGGAGTAAAATGAAATTGTCAATAAATCTTAATAAAGTGCTTACAATTGAAAGAAGTGGGGGAAGAGATTTAGCACATTTCGCACTTATCAAACAGGGGGTAAAGTAATGTCTGGGAACAGAGAGTTTTATTTTCGAAGATTGCATTCCTTGCTTGGCGTCATACCGGTCGGCATCTTTTTGATTCAGCATTTAGTCGTCAACCAGTTTGCCGCAAGGGGCGCGGAAGCATTCAATAATGCTGCTCATTTTATGGATAGTCTGCCTTTCAGGTATGCTCTGGAAATCTTTATTATCTTCTTACCTTTAATTTATCATGCAGTTTATGGTGTGTACATAGCGTTTACTGCGAAAAATAACGCAGGACAATATAGCTATATGCGAAACTGGCTCTTCGTCCTGCAGCGTGTAACCGGTATCATCACCCTCATTTTTGTGAGCTGGCATGTGTGGCAAACCCGCATTGCTGCACAGATGGGCGCTGAGGTCAATTTCGACATGATGGCGAATATCTTGAGCTCGCCGGCTATGCTGGGCTTTTACATTGTAGGTGTTTTATCGACAATTTTTCACTTCTCGAACGGTTTATGGTCTTTTGCTGTCACGTGGGGCATCACTGTAACGCCACGTTCTCAAAGAATTTCGACGTACGTTACGCTGATTATCTTTGTTGCACTGTCATACGTAGGCTTAAAAGCGATTTTTGCATTTGTATAAGAGTACTAGATTACTAGAGGGAGAGGGGCTATCATGAGTCAAACAAGCATTATTGTAGTCGGCGGGGGTCTTGCCGGCCTCATGGCGACAATCAAAGCAGCGGAATCAGGAATGGCGGTTAAGCTGTTTTCCATCGTTCCTGTGAAACGTTCTCATTCGGTTTGTGCCCAAGGCGGCATCAACGGAGCAGTCAATACAAAAGGGGAAGGCGACTCTCCGTGGGAACATTTTGACGATACTGTATACGGGGGAGACTTTCTTGCCAATCAGCCGCCGGTTAAGGCGATGTGTGAAGCGGCGCCATCAATCATCCACTTATTAGACCGGATGGGCGTCATGTTTAACCGGACGCCCGAGGGGCTGCTTGATTTCCGCCGATTTGGGGGTACACAGCACCACAGAACAGCTTATGCAGGTGCAACGACTGGCCAGCAGTTGCTTTACGCTTTGGACGAGCAAGTGCGCAGATACGAGGTTGCCGGTCTGGTCACAAAATACGAAGGCTGGGAATTCCTTGGCGCTATATTAGATGATGACAGAACCTGCCGCGGAATTGTCGCGCAAAACCTGACAAACATGCAAATTGAATCCTTCCGTTCTGACGCTGTCATTATGGCGACAGGCGGACCGGGAATCATTTTCGGTAAATCCACAAACTCCATGATTAATACAGGGTCTGCTGCATCGATCGTTTATCAGCAGGGAGCGTATTATGCAAATGGAGAATTTATTCAGATCCACCCGACAGCTATACCGGGAGATGATAAATTAAGGCTGATGAGTGAATCGGCGCGCGGTGAAGGCGGACGTGTGTGGACATACAAAGACGGTAAGCCGTGGTATTTCCTTGAGGAAAAATATCCTGCTTATGGAAACCTGGTGCCGCGTGATATTGCGACACGCGAAATATTTGATGTGTGTGTGAATCAGAAACTCGGCATCAACGGCGAGAACATGGTGTATCTCGATCTGTCTCATAAAGATCCAAAAGAGCTTGATATTAAGCTCGGCGGCATCATTGAAATATATGAGAAGTTTATGGGGGACGACCCGCGCAAACTTCCGATGAAAATCTTCCCTGCGGTTCATTATTCAATGGGCGGCTTATGGGTAGATTACGATCAAATGACAAATATCCCGGGACTGTTTGCAGCCGGGGAATGTGATTACTCCATGCACGGCGGCAACCGCTTGGGAGCAAACTCCCTGCTCTCTGCGATTTACGGAGGAATGGTAGCCGGACCGAATGCTGTGAAATATGTAAACGGCTTAGAATCTTCCGCAGAGGATCTGTCTTCATCGATATTCGATGCCCACGTGAAAAAAGAAGAAGAAAAATGGGCTGAGATTATGAATATGGACGGAAACGAAAATGCGTACGTCCTCCATAGAGAGCTCGGGGAATGGATGACGGCGAATGTGACGGTTGTCCGCCATAACGACAAGCTGTTGAAAACAGATGACAAAATTCAGGAGTTAATGGAGCGGTATAAAAAGATTAACATCAATGACACGACAAAATGGAGCAACCAGGGAGCTATGTTTACACGCCAGCTTTCAAACATGCTTCAGCTTGCCAGGGTGATTACACTGGGTGCTTACAACCGTAATGAAAGCAGGGGCGCCCATTATAAACCGGATTTCCCTGAGCGTAATGATGATGAATGGCTCAAAACAACAATGGCTAAACATGTAAGCCCGTATGAAGCGCCTGAGTTTGAGTATCAGGATGTCGATGTATCACTGATAACGCCTCGGAAACGGGATTACTCGAAGAAGAAGGTGGCGAAATAATCATGAGTGAGAAAAAGACCATACGATTTATTATCACACGTCAAGATACACCTGACAGCACGCCTTACGATGAAGAATTTGAAATACCATACCGCCCGAACCTGAACGTCATTTCCGCGTTAATGGAAATCCGCCGGAATCCGGTTAACGTGAAAGGTGAAAAGACAACTCCTGTCACATGGGATATGAACTGTCTTGAAGAAGTATGCGGCGCATGTTCAATGGTTATAAACGGAAAGCCCCGCCAGTCTTGTACGGCGCTTGTTGACCAGCTTGAACAGCCGATCCGCTTAAAACCGATGAAAACATTCCCGGTCGTGCGTGATCTGCAGGTTGACCGCAGCAGAATGTTTAATTCTCTGAAAAAAGTAAAAGCGTGGATACCGATCGACGGCACGTACGATTTAGGACCGGGACCGAGAATGCCGGAAAAACGCCGCCAGTGGGCATATGAATTATCAAAATGCATGACGTGCGGTGTCTGCCTGGAAGCCTGCCCGAATGTAAACAGCAAATCAAAATTCATGGGGCCTGCTCCGATGTCTCAGGTCCGTCTGTTTAACGCCCATCCGACAGGAGCCATGAACAAATCCGACCGGCTGGAAGCGCTGATGGATGAAGGAGGCCTTGCAGATTGCGGCAACTCGCAAAACTGCGTTCAATCCTGTCCGAAAGGCATTCCGCTTACCACTTCTATCGCTGCCTTAAACAGGGATACAAACTTACAAGCATTCCGCAATTTCTTCGGAAGCGACAGAGTATAAGATGAAAAAACCTCTTCCGCATGGGAGAGGTTTTTTTAACAATAAGGAGATGAGTGAAATGAAGCTTCCTGCTTACATTGACATGCCGTTTCAAAAATGGAAAGAATCCTTTTCTTTTTTTAATGAAGTATCTGTCCGATTTTCTGAGACAGATATGTTTGGGCATATGAATAATGTAATCCCTTTCATATATTTTGAAGAAGCGAGGATATCTTATTTTAAAAATCTGAATATGATGAAACAACATAAGCAAACCATGACAGTCGTCGCCAGTCAGCAATGTGATTATCTGCGCCAAGTTATGCCTTATGAAGACTTGCGTATTTATGTAAAAACAAGCGCTGTCGGCAGTTCATCCCTCACCTTGCATTACCTCGGAGAAAATAGCGCAGGGGAGCCTTGCTTCACCGGAGCTGTTGTCATGGTTCAAGTGTCAAAGGGAAGCGGAAAGGCTGTCAGCTGGACGAATGAGGAGAAAGAAAAGCTTCTCCATACACCATAAACTAATTCTTCTGTAAACGTCACCTCCTGCGCCCTCCTGACATATGATATCTTGACTATATCAAAACCCATTCGTTTCAGATTCGCTCTCACCTTAGCAAGGAGGGTTACAATACTTGAAGGAGAAAGAATTTCAATCGAAGCCGCTGCTAACGAAAAGAGAAAGAGAAGTGTTCGAATTGCTCGTTCAAGATAAGACAACAAAGGAGATTGCAAGCGAGCTATTTATCAGTGAGAAAACCGTTCGAAACCATATTTCAAATGCCATGCAGAAATTAGGTGTGAAAGGGCGTTCGCAAGCCGTTGTTGAGCTTCTTAGAATGGGTGAGCTAGAGCTTTAATCCTTGCCGGTATTCCTTCTTTTCAGGAGGAGCCGGTTATTGCTGTTTGTTTGAAAAGTTCCAAATTCTTATATTAAACTTTAATGATACGATATAAAACGAGATTTTCAATTTGCTTTCATTTGCCTAATGTCCCTCTATTTCTCGTCCCGCGAGTCTTGCATTTTCTTTAAAAAAGAAGGAAAATAGACACGGAACGCTTTTGTGCGTAAGAGATCCTTGAGTGAGGGATGGACAAATGACATCAAAACCTTTGGAGCATGTTGCGGACATTGAAAAGTCGCTCCGCCACATCGCCGCGATCATTAAACAAAAAGGAAGAGAAATCCTAAACCAATACGCGATCACGCCGCCGCAATTTGTCGGTCTGCAATGGCTTTATGAATTAGGAGACATGACAATCGGCGAACTATCGGGGAAAATGTATCTGGCATGCAGCACGACGACGGATCTCATCGACCGTATGCAAAAAAATGAGCTTGTCGAGCGGGTAAAGGACCCGGCAGACAGACGTGTCGTCAGGATACACCTTCTGCCTGAAGGTGAACGCATTATCCAAGAGGTCATTACAAAAAGGCAGGAATACCTGCGTGATATGTTCGAAACGTTTACAGATGAAGAAATAGCCATCTTCGAAAAATCATTGATGAAACTGCAGCATGAAATGAAGAGAAAATGAGGCGATTTTGTTGGAACAACCAATAGGAGTCATTGATTCCGGGGTTGGCGGGTTAACCGTTGCAAAGGAAATCATGAGACAGCTACCAAAAGAAAATATAATCTACGTAGGGGATACAAAACGGTGTCCGTACGGGCCGCGTCCTGAAGAAGAAGTGCTTCAATACACGCGGGAGCTGACACATTATCTGCTGAAAAACCACCACATTAAGATGCTGGTGATCGCCTGCAACACCGCGACAGCAATTGCGCTGGAAGACATCCAGCGCGACGTTGATATTCCGGTGGTCGGGGTGATCCAGCCAGGTGCTCGGGCCGCGATAAAAGTGACGGAAAATCAGCATATCGGTGTCATCGGCACAGAAAACACCATTAAGAGCAATGCTTATGAAGAAGCCCTTCTGGCATTAAATGCCGAACTGAAGGTCGAAAATCTTGCCTGTCCGCTGCTTGTGCCGTTTGTGGAAAGTGGAAAGTTTCTGGACAAAACAGCAGACGAGATTGTCAAAACATCATTATCTCCGTTAAAAGATACATCGATTGACTCGCTGATTTTAGGCTGCACCCATTATCCTATTTTAAAAGACGCGATTCAAAGATATATGGGAGAGCATGTGAATATTATTTCGTCAGGTGATGAAACAGCCCGGGAAGTGAGTACGATTCTATCGTATAAAGGACTGCTGAATCAATCTCCGTTTACCCCAGATCATCAATTCCTGACTACTGGAGAACGGGAGCAGTTTGCGAAAATAGCAGATGACTGGTTTGGCCATGAAGTAGGTCACGTAGAATGCATCTCTTTGCGAGAACCAATTAGAAGATAGTTTTGCCCCGCAACGGCGTGTTGCGGGTTTTTTCTGTTTTTAATGGAATTCATCGGTCTATTTCCCGCAGAGGCTCGTATACATAGTAGTACAAACAGCCTTAGGAGGGAAAAGTATGCTGAAAAAAGGACCTGCAGTCATTGGTGCCACTTGTCTCACCTCTGCCTTGCTTTTATCCGGGTGCGGTTTATTTCAATCCGATAAGACAGCTGAGGAAATCGATCCGCCTCAAGACGTTACATACGTAAATGATGAAGCGGGGACCGATTCAAATACAACAGCAGCCGAAAAAACAAAAAATGAAAAAAGTGATACCGAAAAAGCGAATCAGGACTCTTCTACAGTGATGAGGGAGCTTTATCTCATTGATAAAAACGGTTATGTCGTTGCGCAAACGATGCCTCTTCCGAAAAGTGAAGGAACGGCTAAGCAGGCGCTTGAATACCTTGTGCAGGGCGGGCCTGTGTCAGAGATTCTGCCGAATGGCTTCAGAGCTGTTTTGCCGGCTGACACAACTGTTAACGTAGACATCAAAAAAGATGGCACTGCTATAGCGGACTTCTCAAAGGAATTTAAAAACTATAAGAAGGATGATGAACAGAAAATCGTTCAATCGGTGACGTGGACGCTGACTCAATTCAGTTCAATAGACAAAGTGAAGCTGAGAATCAACGGGCACGAACTTAAGGAAATGCCTGTAGGCGGCACGCCGATCTCGGACGATTTAAGCCGTAAGGACGGGATTAATTTGGAAACAGCAGGCGTCAATGATCTCACTGCTACACATCCGCTGACAGTCTACTATTTGGCGGAAACCGATGACAGTGAGTATTACGTGCCGGTAACGAAACGAATTGACAATTCCAAAACAGACGACATTACGGCGGCTATTAATGAACTGGCTGAGGGCCCGAGGAAGGCGAGCGGCCTGTTAACGGATTTCAGCGAAGATGTGAAGCTGGTCAGTAAACCGAAAATCAAAGATGGACGTGTAACGTTAGATTTTAATCAATCCATTTTCGGAAGCGCCGATGAAAAGACGAAAATGATTTCTTCAGAAGTGCTCAACAGCATTGTGCTGACGTTAACAGAGCAGCCGGATGTAAAAAGCGTATCCGTTAAAGTGAACGGAAAAGCCGAGCTTGTGAACGAAAAAGGCGAAAAACTTTCAGAATCGGTATCCAGGCCGTCTCAAGTGAATACAGGTAGTTTTTAAATTGGAATTTTTGATATACTAGAAAGAAAGAGGTTAGCGTTCCGGCTGCCTCTTTCTTTATTCAATTCCGGGACAAAAATGGTTTATGTACATACAATCGGAGGTAAAACATGAGACATGACGGAAGACAACACGATGAGCTGCGTCCAATTACATTTGATTTGGACTTTATCAGCCATCCGGAAGGGTCTGTTCTAATAACAGCGGGAAATACAAAAGTAATCTGCAACGCATCTGTAGAGGATCGCGTACCGCCGTTTTTGCGGGGCGGAGGCAAAGGTTGGATTACAGCTGAGTACAGCATGCTGCCGCGGGCTACAAATCAAAGAACGATCAGAGAATCTTCCAAAGGGAAAATTTCTGGAAGAACGATGGAAATTCAGCGTTTGATCGGCCGCGCGCTTCGGGCAGTCGTTGATTTAGAGAAACTGGGCGAACGGACGATTTGGATTGACTGTGACGTCATTCAGGCTGACGGAGGAACGAGAACGTCTTCCATTACCGGAGCATTTCTTGCCATGGCGATTGCGGTTGGTAAGCTTCTCAAAGCAGGAACGATTAAAACAAACCCGCTCACTGATTACCTGGCAGCGATCTCTGTCGGAATTGATAAAGAGCAGGGAATTTTGTTAGATTTAAATTATGAAGAAGATTCTGCTGCTGAAGTTGATATGAATGTCATCATGACAGGCAGCGGCCGCTTTGTGGAGCTTCAGGGAACAGGGGAAGAGGCAACCTTTTCACGTGAGGATCTGAATGGGCTTCTCGGTCTTGCAGAAAAAGGCATTCAGGAACTGATTGACAAGCAAAAAGAAGTACTGGGCGATTCTCTTCCAGAACTGAAATAATGACAGAAAGGCTTGATCATCATGAAAGAAGCAATTATTGCAACTCACAATCCGGGAAAAGTGAAGGAATTTAAAGAAATCCTTGAGCCGAAAGGGTACGAGGTAAAATCATTGGCTGAAATCGGGTTTACAGATGAAATTGAAGAGACAGGCCATACGTTTGAAGAAAATGCGATTCTAAAAGCGGAAGCGGTGGCGAAAGCAGTGAACAAAATGGTCATTGCAGACGACTCGGGTTTGTCCGTTGATAATTTAGGAGGCCGCCCCGGCGTTTATTCAGCACGATATGCAGGGGAACAGAAAGATGACCAGGCGAATATCGATAAAGTGCTGAGCGAGCTGAGAGGCATCGAGAAAGAGCAGCGTACGGCCCGTTTTCGCTGCGCGCTTGCCGTAAGTATTCCGGGAGAGGAAACAAAAACAGTCGAAGGTCATATTGAAGGGTATATTGCCGAAGAGCCGAGAGGAGAATACGGATTTGGCTATGACCCGATCTTTATCGTCAAAGATAAAGATAAAACTATGGCTGAGCTGACAAGTGATGAAAAAAATAAAATCAGCCACAGGGCTGACGCGCTTAAAAAGCTGTCAAAGCTGTTGGAGGCATAAGGGGGAGCTTATATATGAACGTGCTGATTATCAGTGACAGCCATGGGCTTGAAGAGGAGCTTCAAACTATAGCGAAACGTCATGAAGCGGATGTTGATCTCATGATTCATTGCGGAGACTCTGAGCTTGAAACCGGCCATCCGGCGTTAGAGCCTTATTCCGTTGTAAAAGGCAATTGTGATTTTATCGGCGATTTTAAGGACGAGCTCCTGCTGACGGCCGGTTTCAAAAAAATATTGGTTACGCACGGACACCTTCATGGTATTAAACAGACCTTACTAAACGTATACTATCGTGCAGAGGAGCTCGGAGCGGAAATCATTTGCTTCGGGCATTCACACATCGCAGGAAGCGAAATGCTGCGCGGAAAACTGCTGATTAATCCCGGAAGCATCCGCCTTCCAAGAGTGCGCAGCACAGAAAGCTATGCTATACTGTCTTTAGAAAATGATACAGCAACAGTGCGTTTTTATAACCAAGCAGGCGATGAAATCATTGATTTGCAACACCGGGTAACCCTATGAAATATCACATGAGGAAGAAAATTTTCTTCCTCATGAAAAAAATTCTAAAAAACCGTTGACTTATCATTGCATCCCATATATAATAAATCTTGTCGCTGATACTTAAAGCAAAAACAAAAAAACAAAACGTGTCCCAGTAGCTCAGCTGGATAGAGCAACGGCCTTCTAAGCCGTCGGTCGGGAGTTCGAATCTCTCCTGGGACGTACCAAGAAAAAACCTCAAATCCTTTAAGGATTTGAGGTTTTTGTTTATGATAATTATTATTTGTTATTTAACGTATCATCATCTAGGTCGCGGACATTTCCTTCTTTATTCAGACGAGGTTCTTCTTTTTTCACAGTTTCAGAAATATGCTCATTTTCTTCGACAGTCCGTTTCCCGATAACCACTTCATCCGTAACAACGGGTTTTTTGGTCACTTCAAGCTTTTCCTCAACGATAGGAACTCTGACCGTTTCTGAGTCATTTACGGGAGAAGCGTCTGCCGTGTTTTCATCCACCGGACGGCGTTCAACGTAAATTTCATCATGTCTTACCGGAACGTCTATATCTCTTTGTTCTGTTTTGACTTCTTTTCCGATTTCCACTTCACCGGTTTGGATATCTTCTTTATCCACTTTCAGCTGTTCTTCTCGAAGCGGCATGGTCTTTTCTTCTTTTGTTGTATAATCCACTGTCTCATTTGGATTTGCAAAGCCGCCTGAAAGGGCATTGCCGTTATCAATAGTCGCATCTAAGTCTGCGTCTGTATCGACGGCTACGAGAAGTTTTCCGTCATCCAGATCCTCTTGATACTTGTCTATTTCATCATTTGAGATATCCAGGTCTGATAATGCTTTGCTGTGCGCGCCAGTATCATCCATTGTGAAATAATCTTTCAGTTTATCGAAAAAGGATTCAGAATCGCTATCATTTGCTTCGAGGGCTTGATTTACTTCTGTCCCTGTACGGGATTCGAGATAATCGGTATCCCGGCGATTTGTGACAACAGAAATATCGTCAGAATCATACCCCTTTGTTAGTAAGCCTTCAATCACTGCAATGGTCTCTTGCGGAGTTTCGTATACACCAACTACACTTTTTGTCATATTAATCTCCTCCTCTGTAAAAATAAAATTTTATCGTTCTTGTCGTCTTTAATTCCCGTTACGTTTTAAAATAAACAAAATCGAAAACACTTGGTGCTGCCAACAGCATTCAGGCGAAAGACAGGAGGAAATAAAAAAGATAGATAAGACAGAAACATAGTCCCGCTTATCTATCTTTTATATTTCACAATTCCTTTGTCATAAACACGCTGTTCGGATCTTCCATATAGTCTGCAAACGGCTGGCAATACCGGAAACCGAAGCTTTCATAAAGTTTTCTTGCCGGCCCGAAAGAAGTCATTGACCCCGTTTCCAAACTCAATCGCTGATAGCCGCGCCGCTTGGCTTCTACTATAATGTGCTGAAGAACCTTGCTGGCAACGCCCTTTCTTAAATGGGAAGAAGAGGTTCGCATCGACTTAATTTCTCCATGCCGGCTGTCCAGTTCCTTAAGTGCTCCGCAGCCGGCTAATTCATTGCCGTCCCAAGCGCTCCAAAATGTAATCTCAGGTTTTTTCAGCCTTTCTATGTCCAGGGCATGAATACTTTCAGCCGGAGACATGAGAGTCATGCTATGTAAATGCTCACTCACTAATTCGATCACTTGATGTCCGGTCAAATCATCTACTTTAATATGCAAAATGAATCCTCCTCAAAAACCGTAAATCTGAACAGACTTATCATTTATCTTAAAATATATCCTTTCTGCTTCCAAATAGTAAGATAGGAAACCTCACAGTCTATTAACTATATTAAAGCTGAATAAATTAACAAGTGCCGAACATAGATGTTCGGCACCTCATGATATTTTAATATCGAAATCCTCCGTGTACTCCAGATGCTCCGCTGAATCCTCCGGCGTGCGTTGCGGGAATACTGAAACCGCCGCCATGGCCGCTATAGCCGGCACCTGAAAATTGCTGCCCGTAAAATCCTGAAGCGTATGGAAATGAGGAGTACATAGCAGAGGGGGTGCTTAGCGGGCTGTATGCCTGGCTGTACGGCTGTCCGTATCCAAAACCTCCAAATGGCTGATGGCCTTGCTGATAAAAGCTGGGAGCTGCCGGATAAACTGGCTGGGGAAAGCTTGGAAAACCCCCGGGGAATTGGATGTCTGCTAATGATTTATTCATCTCGTATCACCTTTTCTTTGCAAGATAACACCAGTATATGACGAAAAATAATGAAAGAGCCTATCCGAACTGAAATTGTTTTTTTCGCCAGAAGATCTTCCATATATACGTCTCATCGAAACAAAAACACGTCATATTATGTGACATGTTTATATGAAATTGAAAAATTCGAGTGTAAACTTGATAGATTAATAAAAAAATTACAAAAACTTTTATCTTTTGAAATTCCTTATATACCAATAATGAAAGCGTATACAGTATAGTTTGATTAATCCAAATTGTCTAATAATTTTAAAAAAGGCTGTTGACACTGCGTCCAAAGCGGCGTAATATGAGTTCAACAAAAGATAAACGCAAGTTTCACAAGCACAAATGATTGCAATAGGATTCTAAAAAAATGAAAAACAACCAATCTTCTTGGACGGCAGAAAAGCTGTTCAAGAGACTGAATATGAAAAGCGCAGATGAGGATAAGTAGCCTTGAAAAAGCTTTCCACAGAGAACCGGATTAGCTGAGAACCGGCGAAGCTTTACAAGGTGAACTCGCCTCAGAGTGCCAGTCTGAAATCACAGTAGGACTTGGCCGGGTGAACGATGATGTTTACTCGTTATTAAAACGGATAGGAATATCCATGAGACGGCCGTATCAAAGGCCGTAAACAAGGGTGGTACCGCGGAAAGAAGAGCCTTTTCGCCCCTTTTGGCTATCGCATTCACTGCGCGGCTGATTGTGGGCGGAAGGGCTTTTTTTATTGAATAATCAGCTATAAAGCTAATAATTGATGATCTTTAGAGGATGAAAATCCAAAAGGAGGAACTAAAAATGGGGACTAATGTACAGGTGGATTCAGCATCTGCCAAATGTACACAGACGATGAGCGGAGCGTTAATGCTGATTGAATCATTAAAGAAAGAAAAAGTAGAAATGATATTCGGTTATCCGGGCGGGGCTGTACTTCCGATCTACGATAAACTGTACAATTCAGGAATGGTACATATCCTTCCCCGACACGAGCAAGGCGCCATTCATGCAGCAGAAGGATACGCGAGAGTTTCTGGAAAACCAGGGGTCGTTATTGCGACATCAGGCCCGGGAGCGACAAACCTTGTTACTGGACTTGCGGATGCCATGATTGATTCACTGCCTTTAGTCGTCTTTACAGGGCAGGTGGCAACCTCCGTTATCGGCAGCGACGCTTTTCAGGAAGCGGACATTTTAGGAATTACAATGCCGATTACAAAACACAGCTATCAGGTCCGCCAGCCGGAAGATCTGCCGCGCATCATTAAAGAAGCATTCCATATTGCGACAACGGGAAGACCGGGACCTGTACTAATCGATATTCCGAAAGATGTTGCAACAATTGAAGGGGAATTCAGCTATGATCACGAGATGAATCTCCCGGGATATCAGCCGACAACGGAGCCAAATTATTTGCAGATCCGCAAGCTTGTGGAAGCCGTAAGCAGCGCAAAGAAACCGGTTATCCTAGCGGGTGCGGGCGTATTGCACGGAAAAGCGTCAGAAGAATTAAAAAATTATGCCGAGCAGCAGCAAATTCCAGTTGTACACACGCTTTTAGGACTTGGGGGTTTCCCGGCAGACCATCCGCTTTTCTTGGGGATGGCGGGTATGCACGGCACTTATACAGCGAACATGGCCCTTCATGACTGTGATCTTTTAATCAGTATCGGCGCCCGTTTTGATGACCGCGTCACAGGAAACCTGAAACATTTTGCGAGAAACGCAAAGATTGCCCACATCGATATTGATCCGGCTGAAATCGGAAAAATCATGAAAACACAGATTCCGGTTGTCGGCGATAGCAAAGTTGTCCTGCAAGAGCTGATCAAACAAAACGGCAAACAAGGCGATTCAAGCGAATGGAAAAAACAGCTTGCCGAGTGGAAAGAAGAGTATCCGCTCTGGTACGTAGACAATGAAGAAGAAGGCTTTAAACCTCAAAAACTGATTGAATACATTCATCAATTTACAAAGGGGGAAGCCATTGTCGCAACGGATGTCGGCCAGCATCAAATGTGGTCAGCGCAATTTTATCCGTTCCAAAAGGCAGATAAATGGGTAACATCAGGCGGTCTTGGAACAATGGGTTTCGGCCTTCCTGCAGCGATCGGCGCACAGCTGGCAGATAAAGATGCAACCGTGGTGGCGGTGCTTGGAGACGGCGGTTTTCAAATGACGCTCCAAGAACTTGATGTTATTCGCGAATTGAATCTGCCGGTTAAAGTTGTGATCTTGAATAACGCTTGTCTTGGAATGGTAAGACAGTGGCAGGAAATTTTCTATGAAGAGCGTTATTCAGAGTCTAAATTCGCTTCACAGCCGGACTTTGTCAAATTATCAGAAGCATACGGCATTAAAGGCATCAGAATCTCCTCTGATGCAGAAGCGGAGGAAAAGCTGGAAGAGGCATTGACATCAAAAGAACCGGTTGTCATTGACGTTCGGGTCGACAGCGAAGAAAAAGTATTCCCGATGGTGGCTCCGGGGAAAGGGCTGCATGAAATGGTGGGGGTGAAACCTTGAAAAGAATTATCACATTGACTGTGGTGAACCGCTCCGGCGTGTTAAACCGGATCACCGGTCTATTTACAAAAAGACACTACAACATTGAAAGCATTACAGTTGGACACACAGAAACAAGCGGCGTTTCCAGAATTACCTTTGTCGTTCACGTTGAAGGAGAAAATGATGTTGAACAGCTGACAAAACAGCTTAACAAACAAATTGATGTGCTGAAAGTCACTGACATCACAAATCAATCAATTGTCCAAAGGGAGCTGGCCTTAATCAAGGTCGTTTCCGCACCGTCAACGAGGACAGAGATTCACGGAATGATAGAGCCGTTCAGAGCTTCTGTCGTTGATGTCAGCAGAGACAGCATCGTTGTACAGGTGACTGGCGAATCTAACAAAATTGAAGCGCTGATTGAATTGCTAAAACCGTATGGAATCAAAGAAATTGCGAGAACAGGTACAACGGCTTTTGCGAGGGGCACTCAGCAAAAGACGTCATCCAATAAAACAATATCTATTGTATAAAACAAAACAAGGGAGAGATTAAAATGGTAAAAGTATATTATAACGGTGATATCAAAGAGAACGTATTGGCTGGGAAAACAGTAGCGATTATCGGTTATGGCTCACAAGGGCATGCCCACGCGCTGAACCTGAAAGAAAGCGGAATTGACGTGATTGTCGGTGTCAGACAAGGGAAATCTTTCACTCAGGCGCAAGAAGACGGACATCGAGTATTTTCAGTAAAAGAAGCAGCGGCTCAGGCTGAGATCATTATGGTTCTTCTTCCGGATGAACAGCAGCAAAAAGTATATGAAGCTGAAATCAAAGCTGAGCTGACTGCAGGCAAATCATTGGTCTTCGCTCACGGATTTAACGTTCATTTCCACCAAATTGTTCCACCGGCAGATGTTGACGTATTCTTGGTAGCGCCTAAAGGTCCTGGACATTTGGTCAGAAGAACTTATGAGCAAGGAGCAGGCGTACCGGCGCTGTTCGCGATCTATCAGGATGTGACAGGTGAAGCGAAAGATAAAGCTTTGGCATACGCAAAAGGAATCGGCGGAGCAAGAGCAGGCGTTTTGGAAACGACATTTAAAGAAGAAACAGAAACGGATCTGTTCGGTGAGCAAGCTGTACTTTGCGGAGGATTAACTTCCCTTGTAAAAGCTGGATTTGAAACATTAACTGAAGCTGGTTATCAGCCGGAACTTGCATACTTTGAATGTCTTCATGAGCTGAAATTGATCGTTGACCTTATGTATGAAGAAGGCTTGGAAGGCATGAGATACTCTATTTCTGATACTGCTCAATGGGGAGATTTCGTATCCGGGCCGCGTGTTGTAGACGCAAAAGTAAAAGAATCAATGAAAGAAGTCTTAAAAGACATCCAAGACGGAACATTTGCTAAAGAATGGATCGTAGAAAACCAGGTAAACCGTCCTCGTTTCAACGCAATCAATAGGAGCGAAAACGAACATCAAATCGAAGTGGTGGGAAGAAAGCTTCGTGAAATGATGCCGTTTGTTAAACAAGGCAAGAAGAAGGAAGCGGTGGTCTCCGTTGCGCAAAATTAATTTTTTCGATACGACGCTTCGTGATGGTGAACAATCCCCTGGAGTAAACTTAAATACACAGGAGAAACTTGCCATAGCAAAGCAGCTCGAAAGACTCGGGGCAGATATCATTGAAGCGGGATTTCCCGCTTCGTCCCGAGGTGACTTTTTAGCTGTGCAGGAAATCGCAAGAACCATAAAAAATTGTTCTGTGACAGGTCTTGCCCGCTGTGTAAAAGGTGATATTGATGCTGCATGGGAAGCGTTAAAAGACGGTGCTCAGCCAAGAATTCACGTATTCATTGCCACATCGGACATTCATTTAAAACACAAGCTGAAAATGACGCGTGAACAGGTCATTGAAAGAGCGGTTGAAATGGTGAAATACGCAAAAGAGCGTTTCCCAATTGTTCAATGGTCTGCTGAAGATGCCTGCCGAACTGAACTGCCGTTTTTAGCGGAAATCGTAGAAAAAGTGATTGACGCAGGGGCTAGTGTCATCAACCTTCCGGATACAGTCGGCTATTTGGCTCCGGCAGAATACGGGAATATCTTTAAATATATGAAAGAGAACGTTCCAAACATTCATCAAGCGAAGCTGTCAGCTCACTGCCACGATGATTTGGGAATGGCAGTCGCCAATTCTCTCTCAGCGATCGAAAATGGCGCCGATCAAATTGAATGTGCGATTAACGGAATTGGTGAAAGAGCCGGAAATGCTGCATTAGAGGAAATTGCAGTTGCCCTTCATACCAGAAAAGATTTCTATCAAGTCGAAACAGGCATTACGCTAAATGAAATAAAACGCACTAGTGATGTAGTAAGTAAGTTCACAGGTATGGCTGTTCCGCGAAATAAAGCGGTAGTGGGCGACAATGCATTTGCTCATGAATCAGGCATCCACCAGGACGGCTTCTTAAAAGAAAAATCAACATACGAAATTATTTCACCAGAGCTTGTCGGTGTAACGGCAGATGCACTTGTCCTAGGCAAGCATTCAGGACGCCATGCATTTAAAGACCGGCTGACTGCATTGGGATTCCAATTTGATAGTGAAGAGATTAATAAGTTCTTTACGATGTTTAAAGAGTTGACTGAGAAGAAAAAAGAAATCACTGATGAGGATCTTGTCTCTCTTATTTTAGAAGAAAAAGTAACAGACCGCAAGATTGGGTATGAATTTCTTTCTCTGCAAGTCCATTATGGAACATCTCAGGTTCCTACGGCTACGGTTTCTTTGAAAAATCAAGAAAACGCCCAGCTTATTCAGGAAGCGGCAACAGGAGCCGGAAGCGTGGAAGCGATATACAATACCCTTGAACGCTGTATCGATAAAGATGTGGAGCTCTTAGACTACCGCATTCAGTCCAATAGAAAAGGCGAAGACGCATTTGCCCAGGTTTATGTAAGAGTAGTAGTTAACGGAAAAGAATCAGCAGGGCGGGGCATAGCGCAAGACGTATTAGAAGCTTCGGCGAAAGCCTATCTGAACGCAGTCAACCGTCAATTGGTTTTCCAGTCTAATATGAACGGACTGCAAAACCATACAGCTGTCGGATCATAAAAGAAAGGAGAACGGTTAATTTGAAGAAACGGATTGCTCTATTGCCCGGAGACGGGATCGGCCCTGAAGTATTAGAATCAGCGACAGACGTGCTGAAAAGTGTTGCCGAACGCTTCAGCCATGAATTTGAATTTGAATACGCCCTTATTGGAGGAGCGGCAATTGACGAACACAACGACCCTCTCCCAGAGGAAACCATTGCGATTTGTAAAAAGGCTGATGCTATTTTGCTTGGTGCTGTCGGCGGCCCGAAATGGGATCAAAACCCTTCGGAGCTTAGACCCGAAAAAGGTCTGCTCAGCATTAGAAAACAGCTTGACCTGTTTGCGAATTTACGGCCTGTGAAAGTGTTTGAAAGCCTTTCTGACGCTTCGCCTTTGAAAAAAGAATATATTGATAACGTTGATTTCGTTATCGTTCGTGAACTGACAGGCGGTTTGTATTTCGGCCAGCCGAGCAAACGCTATGTAAACAGTGAAGGTGAGCAAGAAGCGGTAGACACACTGTTTTATAAGAGGGAAGAAATTGAACGCGTGATCAGAGAGGGCTTTAAAATGGCGGCTGCCAGAAAAGGCAAGGTTACCTCTGTTGATAAAGCGAACGTTCTTGAATCAAGCAGGCTCTGGCGGGAAGTGGCTGAAGACGTCGCAAAAGACTATCCTGATGTGAAACTTGAGCATATGCTCGTTGATAACGCGGCTATGCAGCTGATTTATGCACCGAATCAATTTGATGTCGTGGTGACTGAAAATATGTTTGGTGACATTTTAAGTGACGAAGCGTCCATGCTAACAGGTTCTCTCGGAATGCTTCCGTCAGCCAGCTTATCAAGCTCAGGACTCCATCTGTTCGAGCCTGTACACGGCTCAGCACCTGACATAGCAGGGAAAGGGATGGCAAATCCATTCGCGGCGATATTATCAGCGGCAATGCTTTTGAGAACATCTTTCGGGCTTGAAGAAGAAGCGAAAGCTGTAGAAGATGCAGTCAATCAGGTTCTTACGTCCGGAAAAAGAACAAGAGACTTGGCAAGAGGCGAAGAATACAGCAGCACTCAGGCCATTACAGAGGAAGTAAAGACGGCATTGATGACTGAAAATACAATTTCTAACGTGTGACAGCTTATGGTGTAAGCGGTCTTAGTTCATAGGTAGAGGGAGGAAATAAAGATGATGCCTCGAACGATCATCGAAAAGATTTGGGATCAGCATATTGTAAAACATGGTGAGGGAAAACCGGATCTTCTCTATATTGATTTGCATCTCATCCATGAGGTGACATCCCCTCAGGCATTTGAAGGGTTGAGACAAAAGGGAAGAAAGGTCAGAAGACCGCAAAATACATTCGCAACGATGGATCACAACATTCCAACCGTCAATCGCTTTGAGATAACGGATGAAGTTGCGAAACGCCAAGTGACAGCGCTTGAGCGGAACTGCGAAGAGTTTGGCGTACGCCTTGCCGATCTTCACAGCGTAGATCAGGGGATTGTCCATGTAGTCGGGCCCGAGCTTGGCTTAACGCTTCCGGGAAAAACGATCGTATGCGGAGACAGCCATACTTCAACTCACGGTGCATTCGGCGCCCTGGCATTCGGAATCGGAACGAGTGAGGTTGAGCATGTTCTTTCTACACAGACACTCTGGCAGCAGCGTCCGAAAACGCTTGAGGTGCGTGTAGACGGGACACTGCAAAAAGGGGTAACGGCAAAGGATGTCATTCTTGCTGTTATCGGTAAATACGGCGTGAAATTCGGCACCGGTTACGTTATTGAATACACTGGGGAAGTATTCAGAAACATGACGATGGATGAGCGGATGACCGTTTGCAACATGTCAATTGAAGCCGGAGCAAGAGCAGGTTTGATTGCGCCTGACGAAGTGACATTTGAATATTGCAAAAACCGCAAGTATACGCCGAAAGGAGAAGGATTTGATAAAGCCGTAGCAGAATGGAAAGCGCTGCGCACTGATCCAGGCGCTGTTTACGATAAATCAATTGTGCTTGACGGCAATGAAATTTCTCCTATGGTGACATGGGGTATCAACCCGGGGATGGTTCTTCCTGTCGATTCTGAAGTTCCGGCGCCGGAAAGCTTTTCAGCGGAAGACGACAAAAAAGAAGCGATACGCGCTTATGAATATATGGGGCTGACTCCTCATCAGAAAATTGAAGACATTAAAGTGGAGCACGTATTTATCGGTTCCTGTACAAATTCACGCATGACTGACCTCCGCCAGGCTGCCAATATGATCAAAGGGAAAAAGGTGGCTGAAAGTGTTAGAGCAATCGTCGTGCCTGGATCTCAGAGCGTAAAACTTCAGGCTGAAAAGGAAGGGCTTCATCAGATCTTCTTAGACGCTGGATTTGAATGGAGAGAATCAGGCTGCAGCATGTGTTTGAGCATGAATAATGACGTTGTTCCTGAAGGAGAGCGCTGTGCGTCAACCTCTAACCGTAACTTTGAGGGCAGACAAGGAAAAGGCGCGAAAACACATCTCGTCAGCCCTGCGATGGCTGCGATGGCCGCCATTCACGGCCATTTCGTGGATGTCAGAAAGTTTTATCAGGAAAAAACAGTTGTGTAAGGAGTGCACGAGATGGAACCTTTGAAAACACATACGGGGAAAGCGGCCGTATTAAATCGTATTAATGTTGATACAGACCAGATCATTCCGAAACAATTTCTGAAGAGAATTGAAAGAACGGGCTACGGCCGTTTTGCATTCTTTGACTGGAGATACGATGCGAATGGTGAACCGAACCCGGAATTTGAACTGAACCAGCCGGCTTATGAAGGGGCGTCCATTTTAATAGCGGGAGAAAACTTCGGCTGCGGGTCATCGCGTGAACACGCTCCGTGGGCCCTTGATGATTACGGCTTTAAAATCATTATCGCACCGTCATTTGCTGATATTTTCCACCAAAACTGCTTTAAAAACGGTATGCTGCCGATTCGCATGCCGTATGACAATTGGAAAAAGCTCGTCGGACAATACGAAAATCAGTCACTGCAAATGACAATCGATCTTGAAAATCAGCTTATTCATGACAGCGAAGGCAATCAGATCTCATTCGAAGTCGATCCGCATTGGAAAGAAATGCTGATCAACGGCTATGATGAAATTTCATTAACGCTTTTACTTGAAGATGAAATCAAGCAATTTGAGTCGCAGAGAAGCTCTTGGCTTCAAGCTTAAAAAAAGCTGCCCGGCAATTTGTCGGCAGCTTTTTTTGCCTGGCAGAACCTTTCCTTTCTTGTTTTTGTGTACGGGTGTTGATACACTTGAACAAAATAAATGCCTGAAAGGAATATAGGTATGACGCATGACAAGAAAAACGCAAAAATTATTCCTTTTCCTCATCTGAAAGACCGTCTGGTGGAAAAAGGAATGTCCTCGCTGAAGGAGAAAAAGTATCAAGAGGCGCTGGAATTGTTTTCAGAAGCAATGAAATATGATGATACTGAATCAGATCTTCACTTGGGCATGGCCATTTGCTTTTTGGAGCTGGGCGAATTGGAAGAGGCAAAACGTGTATGCGAAAAGATGCTGAAAGAAGGATACGGCCAGTATTTTACGGTTTTACAAGTATACATGACGATCTTAATTCAGCTTAAGAAATATGAAGAAGTAAAAAGCACGATTGAAGCCGTCCTGGAGGAAAATCAGCTGCCTGCGGAAAGTGCCGAGCAATTTTATAAGCTGCTTGATTTCAGCCGCAAAATGACCGATCCAGAGCGAGAAGACGAGGCTTGGGCCGAAGAGTATGAAGATGTGATCGACACGGAGAAAGTGTTAGCCAGCCCAGAGGAACAAATGAATTTAATCCATTCATTGAAAGACCGCAATGTAGCGAAGTATACGGGGCTGTTAAAAACAATTCTTGAAGATCCCGCTGCTCACCCGATTATCAAGACGATGATCGTGATGTTACTGGCGGAACACGACTACAGCAAACCGGTCCACATTACAAAATTCGGCGACTCCATGACAATCGAGCCGAGCGAGACTGTCCCGCCTGACGCCTCCCCGATTTTGCACCGCGTTCTCCGTGTGCTGGATGAAACGCTGGGGAATGAAAATCCAACCCTGTATGCAGCGGTAGAAGAACTGTGGAGAAGACATTTGTATGTTTTATATCCATTTCAGCCAAAATTGCTGTCTGCAGATCTTTGGGCGGCGGCCCTGCATAAAGTCGGTTATGAAATGCATGGGATTGAGATTGAAAGAGAAGAGCTGCATATGATGTATGAGTTTACCGACAGAGAACTTGATGAAGCGTGCACAATGATTAAAGATATTGAAGAAATTTCTTATTTGTAAATCACGCCATATAGTTGAAAGCGTTATGTGTTATGTTATAATATAATGGTTGTATTTGTGTATAACGGGTATAAGAAATACGGTTGGACAGGCTTTGCAGTTCATTATTAAAATGGATACATAATGATTCTGATCTTTGGCAGCTTCGTTTTTGATGGACGAAGCCGAATGATTGCTTTAGAATGGAAGACCGACACAACCTGAATAGATTTTTGGAGGGAAACACATGTCTGTAAAATGGGAAAAACAAGAAGGCAACGAAGGCGTTTTAACGGTTGAAGTTGATGCTGAAACATTTAAAACGGCACTTGATGATGCATTTAAAAAAGTAGTTAAGCAAGTTTCAATTCCTGGATTCCGTAAAGGGAAAATTCCTCGCGGTTTATTCGAACAGCGCTTTGGCGTAGAAGCTCTTTACCAAGATGCTTTGGATATTCTTCTTCCTGTAGAATACCCTAAAGCAGTTGAAGAAGCTGGAATCGAGCCTGTAGACCGTCCTGAAATCGATGTTGAAAAAATCGAAAAAGGCGAAAGCTTAATCTTCACTGCAAAAGTAACAGTGAAACCTGAAGTGAAGCTTGGCGAATACAAAGGCTTAGGCGTCGAAAAAGACGACACAGCTGTAACTGACGAAGATGTTCAAAACGAACTAAAAGCGCTTCAAGAGCGTCAAGCTGAGCTTGTTGTAAAAGAAGAAGGCGCTGTTGAAGAAGGAAACACAGTTGTTCTTGACTTCGAAGGATTCGTTGACGGCGAAGCATTCGAAGGCGGAAAAGCTGAAAACTATTCACTTGAAGTGGGCTCAGGTTCATTCATCCCTGGCTTCGAAGATCAGTTAGTTGGCCTTGAAGCAGGTGCTGAGAAGGATGTTGAAGTAACATTCCCTGAAGAGTACCACGCTGAAGATCTTGCCGGCAAACCAGCTGTCTTCAAAGTGAAAATTCACGAAATCAAAGCGAAAGAGCTTCCTGAGCTTGATGATGAATTCGCAAAAGATATCGATGAAGAAGTGGAAACACTTGCTGAATTGACTGAAAAAACGAAGAAACGTTTAGAAGAAGCAAAAGAAAACGAAGCTGACGCTAAATTGCGTGAAGAGCTTGTTCTGAAAGCTTCTGAAAACGCTGAAATCGATGTTCCTCAAGCGATGATCGACACTGAGCTTGACCGCATGCTGAAAGAATTCGAACAGCGTCTTCAAATGCAAGGCATGAACCTTGAGCTTTACACTCAATTCTCAGGCCAAGACGAAGCTGCGTTAAAAGAGCAAATGAAAGAAGATGCTGCAAAACGCGTAAAATCTAACCTGACTCTTGAGGCGATTGCGAAAGCGGAAAACCTTGAAGTAACAGATGAGGAAGTTGATGCTGAGCTTTCTAAAATGGCTGAAGCATACAACATGCCTGTTGAAAATATCAAACAAGCCATCGGTTCTACTGACGCGATGAAAGAAGATTTAAAAGTTCGCAAAGCAATTGATTTTCTTGTAGAAAACCGTTAATATGGTGCATAATAATAGTAATAATAAAACAGGGCGCGAATCATTCGTGCCTTGTTTTGTACAATTATGATATATCTCTTTTTCTTGGGGCAATATAGTTAATGCAGGCTGTTTTTTTGTCATACATATAGAATGTGCAAGTCAGAAACACAATGTTACCGTCTTTTTGGAAAGTATGGTAAAATGCAATACATACTCGTTTCGTTTCAAGAATCATTTTCTTTTGCTCTGCCGGTAAAAGAAAAAGTGAGACAAGATTAAGGGGTGAAAGAATGTTTAAATTCAACGAGGAAAAAGGACAATTAAAATGCTCGTTCTGTGGAAAAACACAAGATCAGGTTCGTAAGCTTGTAGCTGGACCTGGTGTATATATATGTGACGAATGTATCGAACTCTGCACTGAAATTGTGGAGGAAGAACTCGGAACAGAAGAAGAAGTAGAATTTAAAGATGTGCCGAAGCCGCAGGAAATTCGTGAAATTCTGAATGAATATGTAATCGGTCAGGATCAGGCGAAGAAATCACTTGCTGTTGCTGTATATAACCACTACAAACGCATCAACTCCAACAGCAAAGTGGACGATGTCGAGCTTTCGAAAAGTAACATTTCATTAATCGGCCCGACAGGAAGCGGTAAAACCCTTCTTGCGCAAACTTTAGCCCGTATTTTAAATGTGCCGTTTGCGATTGCTGACGCTACGTCCCTGACAGAAGCTGGATATGTAGGTGAAGATGTAGAGAATATTCTCTTGAAACTCATCCAAGCTGCTGACTATGACGTGGAAAAAGCGGAAAAAGGCATTATTTATATTGATGAAATCGATAAAGTGGCAAGAAAGTCTGAAAACCCGTCTATTACACGTGATGTGTCAGGTGAAGGCGTGCAGCAGGCATTGCTGAAAATTCTTGAAGGAACTGTGGCGAGCGTGCCGCCTCAAGGCGGACGTAAGCACCCTCATCAAGAGTTTATTCAAATTGATACAACAAACATTTTGTTCATTTGCGGCGGTGCCTTCGATGGTATCGAATCGATCATCAAACGCCGTTTAGGACAAAAAGTGATTGGCTTCGGTTCAGATAATAAGGCTGCAGATCTGGAGAAAGAAGACCTTCTTTCAAAAGTGCTTCCAGAAGACTTGCTCCGTTTCGGATTAATTCCGGAATTTATCGGACGTCTTCCGGTTATTGCAAGTCTTGAAAAGCTTGACGAAGAAGCGTTGGTTGCGATCTTAACGAAACCGAAAAACGCTCTTGTGAAGCAATTCAAAAAAATGCTTGAGCTTGATAATGTTGAGCTTGAGTTTGAAGAAGAAGCGCTGTCTGAAATTGCTAAAAAAGCAATTGAGCGTAAGACAGGAGCACGCGGACTCCGTTCCATCATTGAAGGCATTATGCTTGATGTGATGTTTGACCTGCCTTCCCGTGATGACATTGAAAAATGTGTGATTACTGGAGCGACTGTAACGCATGGAGAACCGCCTCGCCTTTTGTTAAAGGACGGTACTGAGGTTAGCCAAGACAAAACGTCTGCTTAAAAATGAAAATGAACCTCCTGAGTGGTAACATTCAGGAGGTTTTTTTGTTGTGTAAACTCTTCCGGAAAACGTTTATTCCCCTCTTTTGTGGGAGATACTAGCAATCAGAGGAATGAATTGGATACATAAATTGTTTTTCAGGAGGGACCACCATGAGTTGGACAGGGATCGCTTTATTTATTCAGCTGTTTTTTGGGATTATCATTGGTTTGTATTTTTGGAATTTGCTTAAAAATCAAAGGACACAAAAAGTCACGATAGATAAGGAATCAAAGAAGGAAATGGAGCAGCTTCGCAAAATGCGGGCTATCAGCCTGTCCGAACCGTTATCTGAAAAGGTGCGCCCTAAAAGCTTTCAAGATATTGTCGGTCAGGAAGACGGGATTAAAGCGTTAAAAGCGGCGTTGTGCGGACCGAATCCCCAGCACGTCATTGTCTATGGACCGCCGGGAGTCGGAAAAACAGCTGCTGCAAGGCTTGTGTTAGAGGAAGCCAAAAAACATAAGCAATCACCTTTTAAAGAGCAGGCTGTTTTTGTGGAACTCGATGCGACAACGGCTCGATTTGATGAAAGAGGAATTGCCGATCCGCTCATTGGATCTGTACATGATCCGATATACCAAGGGGCCGGAGCGATGGGACAGGCGGGTATTCCGCAGCCGAAGCAGGGGGCTGTCACGCATGCCCACGGCGGTGTATTGTTTATTGATGAAATTGGGGAGCTGCATCCTATTCAAATGAATAAAATGCTGAAGGTGCTTGAGGACCGGAAAGTCTTTTTAGACAGCGCTTATTACAGCGAAGAAAATACACAAATACCGAACCATATTCACGATATTTTTCAAAATGGGCTTCCGGCTGATTTTCGTCTGATCGGTGCGACAACAAGAATGCCCAATGAAATCCCTCCTGCAATCCGATCCCGCTGTTTAGAGGTATTTTTCCGCGAGCTTGAGAAAGATGAGCTGAAATCAGTTGCCAAAACAGCAGTGGATAAGATTGAAAAGAATATTTCTGAAGAGGGGCTTGATTTACTGACCAGCTATACGCGGAACGGCCGTGAAGCAGTTAATATGATTCAAATCGCGGCGGGAATGGCGGTGACTGAAGATCGGAAGGACATCACCATTGAGGATATAGAATGGGTGATTCATTCCAGCCAGCTTACTCCTAAGCACGAGCAGAAAATTGGCACTGCACCGCAAATCGGCATCGTAAACGGGCTTGCAGTGTATGGCCCTAACAGCGGTTCGCTGCTGGAAATCGAAGTGAACGTAACACCGGCTCAGGATAAAGGGTCAATTAACATTACCGGAATAGCAGAAGAAGAAAGCATCGGCAGCCAATCAAAATCAATTCGCAGGAAAAGCATGGCAAAGGGCTCGGTTGAGAATGTGCTAACCGTACTGCGTACAATGGGAATGAAGCCTTCAGACTATGATATCCACATTAATTTTCCCGGCGGCATTCCGATTGACGGGCCGTCGGCAGGTATTGCCATGGCGGCGGGAATTTTTTCAGCCGTTCATAAAATTCCGATTGACAACACGGTTGCCATGACAGGCGAGATCAGTCTAAACGGACTTGTAAAACCGATTGGAGGCGTGATTCCGAAAATTAAAGCGGCAAAACAGTCCGGTGCCAAAAAAGTTATTATACCGCATGAAAATCAGCAATCGATCTTAAAACAGATTGAAGGAATCAAAATTGTGGCGGTGAAAACGTTCCAGGAAGTGCTTGATGAAATTTTAGTGAACCCGCCTACTGAACAAAAACCGTTTAACATGCAAATGAATAAAGAATCGGTCTGACCCTATTTTAAAAATAGGGTTTTTTTCATGAAGGACATCTTTTCCTTTTTCAGATCAGAAAGAAAGGGTATACTACGAGGAGACTGTGTTATAGAAAATGAAACCATGCCGTTTATTGTACAAGGATGAAAAAGTTGTATTATAATGGTTCATACTAAAGTCACGGAGGTGTCAGTCATATGGCAGAAGAATTAAAACGCAGCATCCCGCTCCTCCCTTTAAGAGGTTTATTAGTGTACCCGACAATGGTTTTGCACTTAGATGTAGGACGTGACAAGTCGGTTCAGGCCCTTGAACAGGCAATGATGCATGATCATATGATATTTTTAGCCACTCAGCAGGATATTTCGATAGACGAACCGGGTGAAGACGAAATTTTTACTGTCGGCACCTATACGAAAATTAAACAAATGCTGAAGCTTCCGAACGGTACGATTCGTGTGCTGGTGGAGGGCATACAGCGCGCTCAGATTATTGAATACAATGAGCATGAAGATTATACATCAGTAGACATTCAGCTGATCCATGAAGATGATTCAAAAGATACAGAAGACGAAGCGCTGATGCGGACTTTGTTGGACCACTTTGATCAGTACATAAAAATTTCTAAAAAAATCTCAGCCGAAACGTACGCCGCGGTTACTGATATCGAAGAGCCGGGCAGAATGGCAGACATTGTTGCTTCTCACCTGCCTCTTAAACTAAAGGATAAGCAGGATATATTAGAAACGGCTGATGTCAAAGACAGACTGAACAAGGTCATTGATTTTATCAACAATGAAAAAGAAGTGCTTGAGATCGAGAAAAAAATCGGCCAGCGCGTCAAACGTTCAATGGAGCGTACACAAAAGGAATACTATTTGCGCGAACAGATGAAGGCGATCCAAAAAGAGCTTGGTGATAAAGAAGGCAAAACAGGTGAAGTTCAAACGCTGACCGAAAAAATCGAAGAAGCGGGCATGCCTGACCATGTGAAGGAAACGGCTCTTAAGGAATTAAACAGATATGAAAAAATTCCATCCAGTTCTGCCGAAAGTTCTGTTATCCGAAATTATATTGACTGGCTGGTCGCTCTCCCATGGACGGATGAGACAGAAGATAAGCTTGATTTAAAAGAGGCTGAACATCTTTTAGACAAAGAACATCACGGACTTGAAAAAGTGAAAGAGCGTATTTTAGAGTATTTGGCTGTTCAGAAGCTGACAAAATCCTTAAAAGGTCCGATTCTCTGTTTGGCTGGACCTCCAGGGGTCGGAAAAACGTCCTTGGCCAAATCGATTGCTAAAAGTATGGATCGGAAATTTGTCAGAATTTCACTTGGCGGGGTGCGCGACGAATCAGAAATTCGCGGGCACAGACGGACATATGTCGGGGCAATGCCGGGACGTATTATTCAAGGCATGAAAAAAGCCGGCAAGCTGAATCCGGTCTTCTTACTAGACGAAATTGACAAAATGTCTTCTGATTTCAGAGGCGATCCGTCATCCGCGATGCTTGAAGTGCTTGATCCAGAGCAAAACAGCACCTTCAGCGACCACTACATTGAGGAGACCTTTGATCTGTCAAAAGTGCTCTTTATCGCTACGGCTAACAATTTAGCGACAATCCCGGGACCGCTTAGAGACAGAATGGAAATCATTAATATTGCGGGCTACACGGAAGTGGAAAAACTTGAAATTGTGAAAGATCACCTTCTTCCGAAGCAGATCAAGGAGCATGGGCTCAAAAAGAGCAACCTGCAGCTGCGTGATCAGGCCATTCTTGATATTATTCGCTATTATACGAGAGAAGCAGGTGTGAGAAACCTCGAACGCCAGCTTGCTGCCATCTGCCGCAAGGCCGCAAAAGCCATTGTTTCTGAAGATAGAAAACGGATTACAGTTACGGAGAAAAATCTTCATGACTTTATCGGAAAACGAATTTTCAGATACGGACAAGCAGAAACGGAAGATCAGGTGGGCGTCGTCACGGGGCTGGCTTATACAACTGTCGGCGGAGATACGCTGTCGATCGAAGTATCGCTTTCTCCAGGGAAAGGAAAATTGATCCTGACGGGTAAGCTTGGAGATGTCATGAGAGAGTCTGCCCAGGCGGCTTTCAGCTACGTGCGTTCAAAAACAGAAGAACTTGGCATTGAACCTGACTTTCATGAGAAGTATGATATTCATATACATGTTCCTGAGGGTGCGGTGCCTAAAGATGGTCCGTCTGCCGGTATCACAATGGCGACTGCGCTTGTTTCTGCTTTAACAGGACGGGCTGTATCGCGTAAAGTCGGAATGACTGGAGAAATTACGCTTCGCGGACGCGTGCTTCCGATCGGCGGACTGAAAGAAAAAGCACTCGGAGCACATAGAGCGGGATTGACGACCATTATTGCGCCTAAAGATAATGAAAAAGATATAGAGGATATTCCAGAAAGCGTCAGAGAGGGGCTCACCTTTATATTGGCATCCCACTTAGACGAAGTTTTGGAACATGCCTTAGTAGGAGAGAAGAAATGAAAGTCACAAAGTCAGAAATCGTAATCAGTGCAGTTAAACCTGAACAGTACCCTGAAGGGGGGCTTCCGGAAATTGCACTGGCCGGAAGATCGAACGTTGGAAAGTCATCTTTTATCAATTCATTGATTAATCGTAAAAATCTTGCGAGAACATCATCAAAACCGGGAAAAACACAAACATTAAATTTCTACATTATTAATGACGAATTGCATTTTGTTGATGTACCGGGTTACGGTTTTGCCAAAGTGTCAAAATCCGAGCGTGAAGCTTGGGGCAGAATGATTGAAACCTACATTACAACACGCGAGGAATTGAAAGCGGTGGTGCAGATCGTTGATTTGCGGCATGCACCGTCTAATGATGATGTGCAGATGTATGAATTCTTAAAGTATTACGGCATTCCTGTTATTATTATCGCTACAAAAGCCGATAAGATCCCGAAAGGAAAATGGGACAAACATGCGAAGGTTGTCCGACAGACATTAAATATTGATCCGGAAGACGAGCTGATTCTCTTCTCCTCAGAAACGAAAAAGGGGAAAGACGAAGCTTGGGGAGTGATCAAAAAAATGATAAACCGGTAGAGAATACTCTCTGCCGGTTTTATTTATCGTATAGATTTTTTTCGTTTTATCAATAATAACAATAAACTGATTCCGATAAATACAAACGGCCAATACTCTTTCAGCAGGGACGTGGGAACATGCGCAGACTCGAGCCATGCCATAATCTGTTTGAAAAAGTAAAGAAACAGGGAAAAACAAATCATCGAAACAGCTTCATATACATATTCTTTTTTCTGAACGGTTGAAACGAGCAGCGAGAAGCCGACCATGAAGAGAAGCGTTTCAAAATCATCCGGCCACCATGTCCACTTTGGCTTAGCGAAAAAGTGCAAACCGATTCCGAAGAGAAGCAAGCCGATAAAGAAATGGGGGGAGACAGCTTCTTTTTTCCCTTGGTATATAAAGGCTGCGCCTAACAGCATAAGAAGAACAGGCCATTGATCCTGTCCTGAAAACAGTTCGGCTTGGCCGCTTTCAAGCCATGCGTAAATGGATGCAGCGAGCAGCAGACAAGGGAATAAAATTGATTTTTGTTTCATGCATATCACCTTCTTGTTTTTTAGAGCTGATGTGTAGTAAATTTCTGCTGTTTTTGGTATTGTCAATAGGAATGCTTCTTTTCCGTGAAGCTTTTTCTAATATAGCATAAGAATTTTAAAATCTGTTCACATTTTGTGAAAGAAACTATGTTATAATTATTATAAATAATGAGTTCTATGTTAGAATGATTATAAATAAAAGATTAGGTGTTGGGGGTGTAATTAAAGCGATGCATATACTTGTTGTGGGAGTAGATTATAAATCCGCCCCTATTGAGATACGTGAAAAAGTAAGTTTTCAGCCGAATGAGCTTGCAGAAGCGATGGTGCAGCTAAAAGCAGAGAAAAGCATTCTCGAAAATATCATCGTATCTACCTGCAACCGTACTGAAATTTATGCGGTAGTCGACCAGCTCCATACCGGCCGTTATTATATAAAGAAATTTTTAGCTGACTGGTTTCACTTAAGCAAAGAAGACCTGTCGCCGTTTTTAAGATTTTATGAAAGCGATGCGGCTGTTGAGCATTTGTTCCGTGTAGCCTGCGGATTGGATTCTATGGTGATCGGTGAAACGCAAATACTTGGCCAGGTGCGCGACAGCTTCAAAACAGCTCAGCAAGAAAAAACGATCGGCACGATTTTTAATGAGTTGTTTAAGCGGGCGGTTACAGTGGGTAAACGGACTCACGCCGAAACAGACATTGGCTCTAATGCAGTGTCTGTTAGCTATGCGGCCGTTGAGCTTGCGAAAAAAATCTTCGGAAACCTTTCAAGCAAGCATATATTGATCCTTGGTGCAGGAAAGATGGGCGAGCTTGCAGCCGAAAATCTGCACGGACAGGGAATCGGAAAAGTGACCGTCATTAACAGAACATACTTGAAAGCGAAAGAACTTGCAGACCGTTTCTCCGGTGAAGCGCGAAGCTTAAATCAGCTTGAAAGCGCGCTTGCAGAAGCCGATATTTTAATCAGCTCTACCGGTGCGAGTGATTTTGTTGTGTCTAAAGAAATGATGGAAAACGCGAATAAGCTTCGCAAGGGCCGCCCTTTATTTATGGTGGACATCGCCGTGCCAAGAGACTTGGATCCCGCTTTGAACGATTTAGAAGGCGTCTTCCTTTATGATATAGACGATCTTGAAGGGATCGTAGAAGCGAACCTGAAAGAGCGGAGAGAAACCGCTGAGAAGGTTGAACTGTTAATCGAAGAAACTATTGTGGAATTTAAACAATGGCTGAATACACTCGGTGTAGTGCCCGTCATTTCCGCATTGCGTGAAAAGGCGCTGGCAATCCAGTCTGAAACGATGGACAGCATCGAACGGAAGCTGCCTCATTTGACGACAAGAGAGAAAAAACTTTTGAATAAACATACGAAAAGTATCATTAATCAAATGCTCCGCGACCCGATATTAAAGGTGAAAGAACTTGCGGCAGAGGCTGATTCTGAAGAAAAGCTGGCTTTGTTTAAGCAGATTTTTGATATAGAAGAAGCTGCGGGCCGGCAAATGATCAAAAGCATTGAAGGCAGCCAAAAGGTCCATTCTTATAAGAAGGCTGAATCAAGAGCGGGGTTTGCCCCACTTGTAAGTGAGTGAAAGCTGAATGATTGATACTGCAATGGCAAGACTTAATGAAGGGACAATCGTCATTTACGCATTAAGTGTACTCTTTTATTTTATAGATTTTCTTCAACACAACCGGAAGGCTGGGAAAATGGCCTTCTGGTTGCTTTCTATTGTCTGGACTCTGCAAACCGTGTATTTAGCCTACTTTATGTGGGTGACGGGGCGGTTTCCGGTATTAAATGTGACGGAGGCGCTTTATTTTTATGCTTGGGTGCTTGTCACACTGTCACTTGTACTGACAAAGCTGCTGCGTGTTGATTTTATTGTGTTTTTTACAAATGTAATAGGGTTTGCTATGATCGCCATTCATACATTTTCACCGACGGAGCAGCAGTCAGCGGCTTTTTCGGGTCAGCTCGTATCGGAGCTGTTAGTGATTCATATTACAATGGCGATTCTTTCTTACGGCGCTTTTTCCCTTTCTTTTGTATTCTCTGTGCTCTACTTGTTTCAATATCATCTGTTAAAAAAGAAAAAATGGGGAAAGTGGCTGTTGAGAATAGAAGATTTGTCTAAGCTTGATTATATGGCGTATGTTCTGAATGTCATCGGAGTTCCGATGCTTTTGCTGAGTTTGATTCTTGGCGTCATTTGGGCGTATGTGTCTCTAGAAACGCTGTATTGGTTCGACGCCAAAGTGCTTGGTTCGTTTGTCGTCCTGCTTCTGTACAGCTATTATCTTTATATCAGGCTGATTAAAGAGCTTCAGGGGAAGGTCGCCGCACTGTGGAATACGGCTTGTTTTCTCGTGCTGATGATCAATTATTTCCTGCTCGGAAGCCTGTCTCAATTCCATTGGTTCAGTTAAATAATGTGCCCAAGCAGATTCGGGAGGAAAGAAAAAATGAGAACGATAAAAGTAGGTTCCAGACGGAGCAAACTCGCTATGACCCAAACAAAATGGGTGATTCGCAAACTGAAGGAGATCAATCCTTCTTTTGCTTTTGACATAAAAGAAATCGTCACAAAGGGTGACCGGATTGTCGATGTTACCCTGTCAAAAGTGGGAGGGAAAGGGCTGTTTGTCAAAGAAATCGAACAAGCGCTTTTAAACGAAGACATTGATATGGCGGTTCACAGCATGAAGGATATGCCTGCCGTTTTGCCTGAGGGCCTTGTGATCGGCTGTATTCCTGAACGGGAAGATCCTCGTGACGCTCTTATTTCAAAGAATCGTGTAAAGCTTTCTGAATTGAAGGAAGGTGCTGTAATCGGCACAAGCAGTTTAAGAAGAAGCGCGCAGCTTTTGATTGAGCGCCCTGACATTACAATTAAATGGATTAGAGGTAATATAGATACGAGACTTCAAAAGCTGGAAAACGAAGATTATGACGCAATTATTTTAGCTGCGGCAGGGCTTTCCAGAATGGGCTGGAAGCAGGAAGTCGTAACTGAATTTCTTGAGCCTGAGCGCTGTCTTCCGGCTGTTGGTCAAGGCGCTCTTGCAATTGAGTGCCGCGAATCCGATCGAGAGCTTTTAACGTTATTTTCTCAGTTTACGGATGAGTATACAAAACGGACTGTACTGGCAGAACGTGCCTACTTAAACGCGATGGAGGGCGGCTGTCAGGTGCCGATCGCCGGCTACTCGGTGATAAACGGCCAGGATGAAATTGAACTGACAGGGCTTGTGGCTTCGCCTGATGGAAAAATCATTTTCAAAGAAACCGTCACCGGAAACGATCCGGAGGAAGTCGGTAAGCGCTGTGCGGCTCTCATGACTGATCAAGGCGCTAAAGATTTAATTGATCGCGTAAAACGGGAGCTTGATGAGGATGGTAAATGATTTTCCTTTGAAAGGAAAAACAGTGCTTGTCACCCGAAATAAGACGCAGGCAAAATCGTTTCGGCAGAAAGTGGAGCAGCTTGGCGGAAAAGCGGTATTGGCCTCATTGATCACGTTTCACCGAGCTCTGCCGAATGATCTGGCAGAACAGGTGCGAATAGATCTTGCCATACCCGGGTGGCTTGTGTTTACGAGTGTAAATGGAGCAGATTTCTTTTTTTCTTATCTGAAAGAAAATCAGCTTATTGTTCCCGGTCATAAAAAAATTGCAGCTGTTGGTGAAAAAACCGCACGCCGTTTAGAATCGTACAACGTATCGGTTGATGTAATGCCTCATGACTATATTGCAGAACAATTGGCGGACGCTCTTAAGCAGCATGCCGAACCGTCAGAACGGATTTCAGTCATAAAAGGCAATTTATCTCGCGATGTGATAAAAAAAGAGCTTACGCCTCTTGGCTTTGAAGTGAAGGAATGGGTCGTATATGAAACTGTTCCTGATGAAGACGGCATTGAGGAATTAAAAAATGCCGCGAATCAGTATTCATTTGATTATGTGACATTTACAAGCTCATCAACCGTACATACATTTATGCATGTTCTGGGAGAAGGAATAAAAAAATGGCCGGCGCACCAGACGGCCTGCATCAGCATCGGACCGCTAACGAGGGACGCTCTGCTGTCGTACGGAATCACGTCGTATATGCCTGATACATTTACAATTGACGGCATGCTTGATTTAATGTGCCGCATGTCTAGAAAGGAAGATAGAATATGAGTCAATCATTTAACAGACACCGCCGTTTGCGGTCATCAAAAGCAATGAGAGAGATGGTGAAAGAAACTCGTCTGCATCCATCTGATTTTATTTATCCGATCTTTGTCGTTGAAGGTTTAGAAGGAAAAAAAGCTGTTCCTTCAATGCCTGATGTTTATCATGTATCTTTAGATCTATTAAAGGATGAAGTGGCTGAGCTGGTCAGTCTCGGAATTCAATCCGTCATTGTTTTCGGCATACCTGAAGAAAAAGATGATTGCGGAACGCAAGCTTACCATGACCATGGGATTGTGCAAGAAGCAATTGCCGAAATTAAAAAGCACTTCCCTGAGATGGTTGTCGTCGCTGATACATGCCTATGTGAATATACAGATCACGGACATTGCGGTCTCGTCAAAGACGGACAGATCCTGAATGATGAATCCTTGGAGCTATTGGCACAGACAGCTGTCAGCCAAGCAAAAGCCGGAGCGGATATCATTGCGCCTTCTAACATGATGGACGGATTTGTGACGGTTATCAGAGAAGCGTTAGATAAAGAAGGCTTCATCAATATTCCGATCATGTCTTACGCCGTGAAATATTCAAGTGAGTTTTACGGTCCGTTCCGGGATGCAGCAAACAGCACGCCTCAATTTGGCGACCGCAAAACGTATCAAATGGACCCTGCCAACCGCCTGGAAGCACTCCGTGAAGCCCAATCAGATGTTGAAGAAGGCGCGGACTTCCTGATTGTGAAACCTTCACTTTCTTATATGGATATCATGCGGGATGTAAAAAATGAGTTTACATTGCCGCTTGTGGCTTATAATGTAAGCGGAGAGTATTCTATGGTGAAGGCTGCAGCTCAGAACGGCTGGATCAAGGAAAAAGAGATTGTCTTAGAAATTTTGACAAGCATGAAGCGTGCGGGTGCCGACCTGATTATTACGTATCATGCAAAAGACGCAGCAAAATGGCTTGCGGAGTAATTTTATTCAGTTGACAGGAGTTGAGGCAGATGAGAAGCTATGAAAAATCAAAAGCGGCTTTTAAAGAAGCGCAAAAACTCATGCCGGGCGGTGTAAACAGCCCCGTTCGCGCCTTTAAATCGGTAGACATGGACCCGATTTTTATGGAGCGAGGAAAAGGCTCTAAAATCTATGATATTGATGGAAATGAGTATATTGATTACGTCTTGTCATGGGGGCCTTTAATTTTAGGACACACAAATGACCGCGTTGTAGAGAGCCTCAAAAAAGTGGCTGAATACGGGACAAGCTTCGGGGCTCCGACTGAGGTGGAAAATGAATTGGCGAAGCTCGTCATTGACCGAGTGCCGTCAGTAGAAATTGTACGGATGGTCAGCTCGGGAACCGAGGCGACCATGAGCGCGCTTCGTTTGGCAAGAGGATATACAGGCCGCAATAAGATTTTAAAATTTGAGGGCTGCTACCATGGACACGGAGATTCTCTGCTGATTAAAGCGGGTTCAGGAGTGGCAACACTCGGTCTGCCTGACAGCCCGGGCGTACCTGAAGGAATAGCGAAAAACACCATCACCGTTCCGTACAATGATTTAGAAAGTGTAAAGCTTGCATTCCAACAGTTCGGTGAAGACATTGCAGGCGTCATCGTAGAACCGGTTGCCGGAAACATGGGAGTAGTTCCGCCGCAAGAAGGCTTCCTGCAAGGATTGCGTGATATTACTGAACAGTACGGCACGCTGCTGATTTTTGATGAAGTCATGACTGGCTTCCGGGTCGATTACAAATGCGCTCAAGGCTATTTCGGCGTAACGCCTGATCTGACTTGCTTAGGAAAAGTGATCGGGGGCGGACTGCCTGTCGGCGCTTATGGCGGTAAAGCCGAAATTATGGAGCGGATCGCTCCGAGCGGTCCGATTTATCAGGCAGGTACGCTGTCAGGCAACCCGCTTGCGATGACGGCTGGACTCGAAACATTAAAGCAGCTCACGCCTGAATCATACAAGACCTTTATGAAAAAAGGCGACAGGCTGGAAGAAGGCATTTCAAAAGCGGCAGAGGCGCACGGTATTCCGCATACCTTTAACCGCGCAGGTTCAATGATCGGTTTCTTCTTTACAAATGAACCTGTCATCAATTATGAAACAGCCAAAGCATCGGATTTGAAGCTGTTTGCCAAGTATTATAAAGGAATGGCAAACGAAGGTGTGTTCCTTCCGCCGTCTCAATTTGAAGGGCTTTTCCTCTCGACGGCTCATACTGATGAAGATATTGAAAAAACAATTCAGGCAGCTGAGAACGTATTCGCAGAGATCAGCCGCGGATAAGTACGATAAAAACCGGTATCAAGGACATCCTTGTACCGGTTTTTCTATGCTTCCCCATTCATATTTTCTCCATTTCATACATACACCTTTAGTGACATCTAATTTTAAGGATTAGATGAAAGGAGGATATGAACTTGCCGCAAAATCATCGATTGCAATTTTCTGTAGAAGAATCGATCTGTTTCCAAAAAGGACAGGAAGTTTCTGAACTGCTTTCCATTTCATTAGATCCTGATATTAGGGTTCAGGAAGTAAATGATTACGTTTCAATCAGAGGATCGCTTGAACTTACAGGTGAGTACAACATAGATCAGAGCAAAAATACTGAAGAGTTTTATACCGATAAGCGGTTTGTCGAAGAGGTCAGAACGAGAGAGGATGGAACTGCGGAACTGACTCATTGTTTCCCTGTCGATATTACCATCCCGAAAAATAAAGTCAGTCATCTACATGAAGTTTTTGTGTTTATTGATGCATTTGACTATCAACTAACAGACTCGCGTATCCTAACGATCCAGGCTGATTTAGCAATAGAAGGCCTTCTTGATGACACAGCAGACAGGGAGCAAGACATTCCTCTCTATGAAGCTCCTGATGAAGGTTTTTCTGAGCCGCCAGAGCTATTTGCTTTAGAAGCAGAGGACAGCGTAGAAGAAGCGCCAGCCGAGCCGCCGGAGCTTGTTGTCTCGGAAACGAGGCTTCGTGAAGAGCAGGAAAATGAAGAGGAAGAAGCTGAGCGGCCAGAGCCATTGGCTTTGAAATCAGAGGACAGCGAAGATATAAAGGCGGAAGAAGCGCCAGCTGAGCCGCCGGAGCTTCTAGTCTCGGAAACGAGGCTTCGTGAAGAGCAGGAAAATGAAGAGGAAGAAGCTGAGCGGTCAGAGCCATTGGCTTTGAAACCAGAGGACAGCGAAGATATAAAGGCGGAAGAAGCGCCAGCTGAGCCGCCAGAGCTAGTTGTCTCGGAAGCGAGGCTTCGTGAAGAACAGGAAAATGAAAAGAAAGAAGCTGAGCGGTCAGAGCCATTGGCTTTAAAAGCGGAGGAAAGCGGCGGTATTAAAGCAGAAGAAGCGTCAGCTGAGCCGCCAGGGCTTGTTGTCTCGGAAGCGGGGCTTCGTGAAGAACAGGAAAATGAAAAGAAAGAAGCTGAGCGGTCAGCGCCATTGACTTTAAAATCAGAGGACAGCGAAGATATAAAGGCGGAAGAAGCGCCAGCTGAGCCGCCGGAGCTTGTTGTCTCGGAAGCGGGGCTTCGTGAAGAGCAAGCAGATGAAAAGGAAGAAGCTGAGCGGTCAGCGCCATTGGATTTAAAAGCAGAGGAAAGCGGCGGTATAAAAGCAGAAGAAGCGCCAGCCGAGCCGTCAGAGCTAGTTGTCTCGGAAGCGAGGCTTCGTGAAGAGCAGGCGAATGAAGAGAAAGAAACTGTACGATCAGAATCAGCTGCTTTAGAACCAGAGGGCAGCAAAGATATAAATGCGAAAGAAGCGAAGCCGCCGGAGCTCATTCTATCAGAGACAAGGCTTCGTGAGGAAGCGGAAACAATAGAAGCAGATTCCCCAAAGGCTGCTTCAGGAATAGGGATCCGCGAAAAAACAGAGACGGAAGAAGAGCAGGCTGAACTGTCAGAACCGCTTGTTTCAGAGGCGGAAATATCACTTGCTGTAGAAGCTGAGCGTGGTGAAGAAAAAACAGAAAATCCAGATTCTCCTATTCTTGAGCATGCTCTGTGTCAAGAATCCCAAAAAACAGAATCGTGGCTATCGGATCACATAGAGCCTGCACCTCGACAGGATGCAGAACAACCGGAGGAAGTCCAGGAAACTATACGTGAAGACGTTGTTTCTTTAGAAGGAAGCAGAGAGCAGGAAGAAGCGCCAGCTGCACTTTTAAAGGAAGAATCAGCAGTTCCAACCCTGCATTTTAATCAAAAGATAAGTGCTGAAGAGGAATCTCAGGAAGAAGAGCTTACGCCGGCCTACCGTACCTTCCTGCCGGAACAAGATTCAGAAGAGCATTCCTTTTATTCAGCGCCTAAGCTGCTGGAGGAAGAAGAGCAGAAGAAAGAAAGCTTTGAAATTGAAGTGAGAAAAACACCTTCACCTGAAGAACCTGAGGAAGAGGCGTCTTTTCATTCTTACCAGCTGCCAGACACTTCCGAACCTGAAAGGAAGGAAACAGATGCTGTTGCTGGGGCTGTTCCTGCTGCTCAAACAAAGGGAACTGAAACAAAGGAAAATCATAATTCTCTTTATTTAACAAAACTCTTTACAAGAGAAGAAGATGAGTTTTCTAGAATGAAAATCTGTATTGTTCAGCAGGAAGATACCATTGAACGTTTATGCGAACGGTACGACATTACCTCCCAGCAGCTGATCAGGATGAATTCTTTGGCGCTGGATGATGAATTGAAAGCAGGGCAGATTCTTTATATCCCTCAATACAACAGCAGCCATGCGTAAGTCGTAAGCGGTCGGAAAATGTGGTGAATGGAATGGAAGATGTCCAATCGGTTCTTCAGGAATACGGACTGACGGCTCAATTTATTGAGCCAGTCAGTTCTCGTGTGTGGAAAGTGTATTCAGATTATGGGGTATTTGCGCTGAAAAAAATGAAATCGGTTCGCGGCAAACATTTTACAGATCAAATGGTGGCAATTGAGGAAAAAGGCTTTCATTCGTTTGTTCCCATTTACAGAACAAATGGGGGAGAGTTTTTCTCCGGGGGCGTACAAACTGGAGACTCCTATTACTTAATGCCTTGGCTCCAATTTGACCAAGAGGAAGAGCGGGATCAGAAACATGCCTATCTATTTAGAGAAACAGCCCGCCTTCACGAGCGAACTGCGCAGGAGTTCAAGGTCAGGCGTGAAGACATTGAACGCCACTATGAACAAACGAGAAAAAAGTGGGAAAATGAAAAGATCATTTATGAACAGTTTGTAGACAGAGCTGAGAAAGAATGGTACCTGTCCCCCTTTGAATTGCAGGCTGTAACCTATTATTCAGAAACCATTTCCGCCGTGAACTTTGCGCTTGAGCGGATTAAGGACTGGTATGAAGCGGCAAAAGAAAAAGGCTCCTCAAGGGTTGTCATTACCCATGGCAGCCTGTCTATTCACCATTTTCTGTATAATGATGCGGGGACCGGATACTTTACGAATTTTGAGAGAGCGTCTGTGGGGCCGCCGCATAACGACTTGCTCGGCTTTTACACACGAATGTTCAGCGGTTTTCCAAAAGCTTGTCCGGAGTGTGTCGATTGGTTTTATGCATATACGAAAGCATTTCCTCTGCATGATGCTGAAATCAGTCTTTTTCTCAGTTACATGGCTTATCCGGCAGCGGTGTACAAAGTGCTGAACCGCTATCAGACCGGGAAAAGACAGCCTGAAAAAGATGAATGTACACACTTATTAAAGGCATACTGGCAAATGAAAAATATTGAGCCGTTTGTGATGAAAATCCATCAAATTGAACAAGAGAAAAAATTTCAGGCGGAAAACGAGTCCACGTCTTAATTGGCGCGGACTTGTTTGTTTATATCCATTCCAAATGAAGCGCACAGGCTAACAGAATCAATATTGCGAGCAGTAAGACATCAAAGGTTGTCGGAAAGAAAATAGTTCTGATACCTTGGAAAATCGTAATCGGGATAATCACTTGCGCGGATACAAGCCGAATTTGCCTGACCCACGGCGGCAGGGAATAAGAGCTGAAACGTTTCTTCACGGTGCATCCTCCTCAACGCATTTACAAGCATCATATGTATACTTGGTCAATAGGTGCCTGCCCATCTTGTATAGGACGCAGTATTTTTGGAAAAGATGATTGACGAATCAAAAACACTTTTACTATAATAAAGAACATAAATAAAGTATATAATGAGCTGATAGATACACCTGCTTAGAACGGGAAGAGTACAAGAAAGACGCATGCAGAGAGAGAAGCCGCTTGCTGAAAGGCTTCTTATGTTGTCTGATTGGAAGGTCGCCCGGGAGCATAATTTCTTGAAAGAAGAGTAGAGAAATTCGGGAAACCCCCGTTATCCGTTGAAGCGCATGAACTGACAAGGTTCATGAAAAAAGGTGGTACCGCGAAAGAGCTTTTTCGTCCTTTTCCCAAGGATGAAGGGCTCTTTTTTCGTTCTCAGCCATTTTAAACATGCTGGAGGGTTATGATGGAAACGAATGAACAAACAATGCCGACGAAATACGATCCGGCTGCGGTTGAAAAAGACCGATATGATTTTTGGCTAAAAGGTAGGTTTTTTGAAGCAGGCAGCGATCAGACAAAGGAGCCGTACTCTGTCGTTATTCCGCCGCCAAACGTAACAGGAAGGCTTCACCTTGGCCACGCTTGGGATACCACGCTGCAAGACATTGTAACAAGAATGAAACGCATGCAGGGTTATGATGTACTGTGGCTTCCGGGTATGGACCATGCCGGCATCGCGACACAGGCTAAAGTTGAAGCGAAACTTCGTGAAGAAGGCACAAGCCGTTACGATTTAGGCCGTGAGAAATTTCTTGAAGAAACGTGGAAGTGGAAGGAAGAGTATGCTGACTTCATCCGCAGCCAGTGGGCGAAATTAGGGCTTGGCCTTGATTATTCCCGTGAGCGCTTCACGCTTGATGAAGGCTTAAACAGAGCGGTTCGCGAAGTGTTCGTCAAACTTTATGAAAAAGGCTTGATCTACAGAGGCGAATACATCATAAATTGGGACCCTGCAACAAAAACAGCTTTATCAGACATTGAGGTCATTTACAAGGATGTTCAAGGCGCGTTTTATCACATGAGCTATCCGCTTGCTGACGGATCAGGTTCAATTGAAATCGCGACGACACGTCCAGAAACGATGCTTGGTGATTCAGCCGTTGCGGTTCACCCTGAAGATGAGCGCTACAAGCACCTTATCGGAAAAACGGTTATTCTGCCTATCACAAATCGTGAAATACCGATTGTCGGCGATGACTATGTTGATATGGAATTTGGTTCAGGTGCGGTGAAAATTACGCCTGCCCATGATCCGAACGACTTCGAGCTTGGCAACCGCCATAACTTAGAGCGCATTCTTGTCATGAATGAAGACGGCACGATGAATGAAAATGCGCTGCAATATCAAGGCATGGATCGCTTTGAATGCCGCAAAAAGCTCGTTAAAGATTTACAGGAGGCAGGCGTTCTCTTCAAAATCGAGGATCATCTGCACTCTGTCGGGCATAGTGAACGAAGCGGAGCGGTTGTTGAACCTTATCTTTCTACCCAATGGTTTGTGCGCATGCAGCCGCTTGCTGATGCAGCAATAGAATTGCAAGAGAAAGAAGAAAAAGTCAACTTTGTTCCTGACCGCTTCGAAAAAACGTATTTGCATTGGATGGAAAATATCCGCGATTGGTGTATTTCCCGTCAATTATGGTGGGGCCACCGCATTCCTGCCTGGTATCATAAAGAAACAGGCGAGTTATATGTCGGTCTTGAAGCGCCGGAGGACAGCGAAAATTGGGAGCAGGATACAGACGTGCTGGATACATGGTTTAGTTCTGCGCTCTGGCCTTTCTCCACTATGGGCTGGCCTGATTTGACAGCTGAAGACTTTAAACGCTATTATCCGACTGACGTTCTCGTTACAGGCTACGACATCATTTTCTTCTGGGTGTCACGCATGATTTTCCAAGGGATTGAATTTACTGGTGAACGTCCGTTTAAAGATGTTTTAATCCATGGCTTAATCCGTGATGAGCAAGGCAGAAAAATGAGTAAATCTCTTGGCAACGGTGTCGATCCGATGGACGTGATTGACAAGTACGGAGCCGATTCCCTTCGCTATTTCCTGGCGACTGGAAGCTCTCCTGGCCAAGATCTTCGCTTCAGCTATGAAAAAGTGGAATCGACTTGGAATTTTGCCAATAAAATTTGGAACGCTTCTCGTTTCGCGTTAATGAACATGGACGGCATGACATATGATGAGCTTGATCTGTCAGGCGAAAAATCAGTAGCTGACAAGTGGATTTTAACGCGATTAAATGAAACGATCGAGCACGTGACCCAGCTTGCTGACCGATATGAATTTGGTGAAGTCGGCCGCCATTTATATAACTTTATTTGGGACGATTTCTGTGATTGGTATATTGAAATGGCGAAGCTTCCGCTTTACGGAGAAGACGAAGCGGCTAAGAAAACAACCCGTTCCATCCTTGCTTATGTTCTGGATCAAACGATGCGCCTGCTCCATCCGTTTATGCCATTCTTAACGGAGGAAATTTGGCAGCACCTGCCGCACCAAGGAGAATCCATTACTGTAAGCACATGGCCTGTTGTTGTGCCTGAGCATACAGACACTGAAGCTGCTGCTGACATGAAGCTTCTCGTTGAGCTGATCCGTTCTGTGCGTAATATCCGCAGCGAAGTAAACACACCGATGAGCAAGCAAGTTGAATTGTACATTAAAGCGAGCACGGACGAGGTCGCAGCCCGTCTCGAAGCAAACCGTTCTTATGTGGAACGCTTTACAAATCCGAGCGTGCTGAAAATCGGTACAGATATCGAAGCTGTTGATAAAGCAATGACGGCAGTTGTCACAGGAGCAGAGGTCATACTTCCGCTTGAAGGTTTAATTAATATCGATGAAGAAATCGCCCGTCTGCAAAAAGAATTCGATAAGCTGACGAAAGAGGTCGAGCGTGTCCAAAAGAAACTTGGAAACGAAGGATTTATAAAAAAAGCGCCTGCGCACGTAATTGATGAAGAACGTGAGAAAGAGAAAGATTATGTGGCAAAGCGTGACGCTGTTCAAAAACGAATGGCTGAGCTGAAGGGCTAATGAAAAGCCGAGGCGGTTTCTTGAGAAACCGCCTTGTCTTATAAAAGAGGGGATTATCATTGTTTACTGCATATGAAGAAGCGCGCAGCTGGATTCACAGCCGTCTGAAATTCGGAGTGAAGCCCGGTCTTGATCGAATGAAGCAGCTGATGGCGCGATTGGACCATCCTGAAAAGAATATCCGCGCGCTCCACGTGGCGGGAACAAACGGCAAAGGATCAACTGTCGCTTTTATCCGTTCTATGCTGCAAGAAGCGGGATACACTGTCGGTACGTTTACATCGCCTTATATCATCACATTTAATGAGCGCATCAGCGTAAACGGCACACCTATTACAGATGAGGAGTGGGTCACACTCGTTAATCAGGTGAAACCGATCGTGGAAGAGCTTGATCAAACTGAACACGGTCAGCCGACAGAATTTGAAATTATGACGGCTTGTGCATTTTTATATTTTGCTGCGTATCATAAGGTCGATTTTGTTATTTTTGAAACAGGTCTGGGCGGAAGGTACGATTCTACCAATGTTGTCGAGCCGCTTTTAACTGTCATCACAAGCATCGGACACGACCATATGAACATTTTAGGAAACACCATTGAAGAAATCGCAGGCGAAAAAGCCGGGATTATAAAAGAAGGCATTCCGATCGTGACAGCCGTTACCCAGCCGGAAGCCTTACAGGTAATCCGGCATGAAGCTGAACGAAAGTCTGCTCCTTTTCAGTCATTGCATGATACAAGCAGGATTTATAATGAAAAGGCTCTCCCTGCAGGAGAACAGTTTTCTTTAAAAACCGGAGAAACGTGTTATGAAGATATTCGAACATCTCTCATCGGTACGCATCAAAGACAAAATGCGGCATTGTCCATTTTGGCTGCCGAGTGGCTTAACAGGGAAAACATTGCTGAATTGAGTGATGCTGCGTTAAGAAGCGGGCTCATAAAGGCTGCTTGGCCGGGCAGATTAGAGTTGGTTCAGGAACATCCGCCGGTATATTTAGACGGCGCCCATAATGAAGAAGGGATCGATAAGCTGACTGAAACGATGAAGCAGTGTTTCCCAGATTCCGATATTTGTGTGGTGTTTAGTGCGTTAAAGGATAAGCCGTATCATGACATGATTAAGAAACTGGAAACGATCGCGCACTCGATTCATTTTGCTTCTTTTGATTTTCCGCGTGCTTCTCTAGCGAAAGATCTGTATGATGCTAGTGAAATCAGCAGCAAAAGCTGGAATGAAGATCCGGAGCATGTGATCAAATTAATAGAAAGCAAAAAAGGCTCAAATAATATCGTGCTCATTACGGGATCACTTTATTTTATTTCTGACATTCGAAAAAGAATGCTGTAATGACTTTGGCCCGGCAGAATCAATAATGATATTCTGCCGGGATTTTTTCTGTCAAAATCTAAAATTGCTTATTATAGATCAATATGCTTGCTGTGCTACAATCCATAGCATAATCCTAAAGAGAGTAAAGGTGTGTTGTCTATGATTCCGATTCTTTTTGTCCTCGGCCTTATCCTCGGTTCATTTTATTATACGGTTGGATGCCGTATCCCCTTGCACATATCCATCATAAGTCCGCGTTCGGCATGTTCTTTTTGCCGTCGAACCCTAACCCCGACGGAATTAATCCCTGTTTTATCTTTTATTCTGCAAAAAGGCAATTGCAAAAGCTGCGGCCAAAAGCTCTCTCTTATGTACCCGGCGGCAGAGCTCTCGACAGCGAGTTTATTTGCAGCCGCGGGATTTCGTTTCGGTTTGTCTTGGGAACTGATTGTTGCGTTGCTGTTTCTATCTCTTCTAATTATTGTTTCTGTGACAGATATTCACTTTATGCTGATTCCAAATCGCATATTGCTATTCTTTCTTCCCTTTCTGGCGGCTGGCAGAATCATTTCTCCGCTTCTTTCTTGGTATGAAGGCTTTATAGGCGCGGCTGCCGGTTTTCTTTTACTGGCCTTTATTGCCGTCATCACTCATGGAGGAATAGGGGGAGGGGATATTAAATTATTTGCCGTTATCGGCCTTGTGCTTGGTGTAAAAATGCTTGCTGCCGCCTTTTTCTTTTCTGTTCTTATAGGCGCATTGTACGGAGCTGCCGCTGTACTGTTCGGAAGGCTGGCCAGAAAACAGCCGATTCCCTTTGCCCCGGCAATTGCAGCAGGAAGCATTTTCGCTTATTTATACGGTGACTCTATCATATCCTTTTATGTCAAAACGGCGTTAGGCTGACTGATGAAAAATTTGACGAACGTTTTTTGGACAAGACGACAAAAGTCTTGTTCTTTTTTTTTCGCCTATGCTAAAGTGTGTAGCATGAAAAGCCACAAGAACGGTCACACAAATGAAGGGAGGAAGCAGAATTGAAAAAAAGGAAGCAAAAAAAATCAGTAAAGCGGAAGAAAAAGCCCTTAAGGTGACGATTAATGGAAAAGAAGAAACAGTTTACGAACAAGAGACACCGAAGACAGAGCAAGAAAAAGACATGACGTTTTCAAATTGGGAGGAAAAGAGAAAGGCGGAGCAGGAGGTTGCGGCATCCCATGAACATCCTGATGAAGATGAATTCAACTGGGATTCAGACGAGGATAAGGTGTTTAAAGATGACCCCAAAGTTGTTCCGCCTTATCAAAAGAAGAAATCGAAGCTCTATTCAAAAGGAAAGTCAGGGGCGGCCAAGCCGGTAAAAAGAGTGGCGGCGACAATTGCCTTTGCGGCGGTTTTAGGCACAGGCTTAGGGCTATTCGCATTGAATATATCAGGCAATAAAGAAGCGTCGGCGCCAGCCTCCTTAGATGATTCTTTAGGCAGCCAGACGGCAAAAGCAGGAGATACATCTGCGGAGAAACAAAGCACCGGCGGAGAAAAACAAGCGGCACAAACGGAAGGTACATATAAAACATATGCAGTTCAAGCAGGAAAGTTTTCAAATGAAAAGGGTGCTGAGACGTTAACTGAACAGCTGACTGAAAAAGGATATTCCGCCGTCTCCCTGTCAAAGGATGACGGGTACACGTATGTCATTGCGGGCCTGGCAAATGATAAGGCTGTATCACAGCAGTTAGGGCAGCTTTTGATCGACAGCGATTTTGAAGCTTGGGGAGGCAAGGAATTATCCTTATCAATAGAGTCGGATATGACAGATTCTTTCAAGAAAACAGCAGAGCTCTCTGCGAAGGCGATCCTCGGAGAAGATATCACAAAAGCAAGTGTTAAAAAAATAGAAAAGTCGCTCGGTGAATCAGAAGCGGCTGAAACGGGAGAGAAAAAAGCAGTTTTGCAGGCGTTAAAGGAATTAGAGGACCCAAGTGCTGAAGCCGGATGGAAGGCTCAGCAGCAGCTTTTAGCCGTAGTTAAATAATAGAAAGTGCCTGAGCCTTCGTCCTTAGTGACAGGCTTTTTTTATTTTGTCATGAAAAAGTTATTTTTCTGAAATTGTGGCGAGCCTCATGATTTGGTAGGATAAATGAGTATCTTTTTTTCTTAAGCAAACCCTGAAAGGATGACGAACATGGCTAAGCCGCTTATACTTGCATCACAATCTCCGCGAAGAAAAGAACTCCTCGATCTGCTTCAGATTCCCTACACCATTATTGTCAGTGAAGTAGAGGAAAAATTAAATCGAAACTTTTCACCTGAAGAAAACGTCCAATGGTTGGCAAAACAAAAAGCTAAGGCTGTGGCCGATCTCAATCCGGGCGCAATCGTAATCGGTGCTGATACAATGGTATGTCTTGACGGTGAGTGCCTTGGCAAACCGCAAGATCAAGAAGAAGCCGCTGCTATGCTTCGCAGGCTTTCCGGCCGTAGTCATTCAGTGATAACCGCTGTCAGTATTCAAGCCGCAAATCACAGCGAAACGTTCTATGATAAGACAGAGGTTGTGTTTTGGCCCCTCAGTGAAGAAGAGATTTGGACTTATATTGAAACGAAAGAGCCGATGGATAAAGCAGGTGCTTACGGCATCCAAGGAAAAGGCGCACTTTTTGTAAAAAAAATAGACGGAGATTATTATTCAGTCGTAGGGCTCCCTATATCAAAAACAATGAGAGTTCTGAAGGATTTTGATGTAGAAGCCTGACGATTTTTATAAACGGGAAGGGAAAGAAAAGGAGGGCTTGATCATACACGATCTGCCATTAAAACTCAGAGATTTCCCAAAGAAAGAAAAACCTAGAGAACGGCTGCTGAAAGTCGGAGCCGAGAACTTAGCAAACAACGAACTTTTGGCTATTTTATTGCGGACAGGCACAAAGAACGAATCTGTTATGAACCTTTCAAACAGGCTTCTGCGCTCGTTTGACGGGCTGCGTCTGCTGAAAGAAGCTTCCGTTGAGGAGCTGTCCAGCATCCCGGGAATCGGTCTGGTGAAGGCTGTGCAAATACTGGCAGCAGTTGAACTGGGAAGCCGTATTCATAAACTAGCCAATGAAGAACATGTTGTAATCCGCTCCCCGGAAGACGGCGCAAACCTGGTCATGGAGGATATGCGCTTTTTAACCCAGGAGCATTTTGTCTGTTTATATTTAAATACAAAAAACCAAGTCATCCATAAACGCACTGTTTTTATCGGAAGTCTGAATTCATCTATTGTCCACCCCCGGGAGGTATTTAAAGAAGCGTTCAAACGATCTGCCGCTTCCTTTATTTGTATCCACAATCATCCTTCGGGGGATCCGACGCCGAGCAGGGAAGATATTGAAGTGACAAGACGGCTGTTTGAATGCGGAAACCTGATTGGCATCGAGCTGCTTGACCATTTGGTGATTGGCGACAAAAAATTTGTGAGTTTAAAGGAAAAAGGATATTTGTAACACTTTTTTTTCGTCGAATTAAGCTATAATAGAGTTTATGAGTTTTTCCCTTTAGGGTATTTTTGCTTTAAGAAAGGAAGATACATACATATGTTTGGAATTGGTACAAGAGACCTTGGTATAGATCTTGGAACTGCGAATACGCTTGTTTTTGTGAAAGGTAAAGGAATTGTTGTGAGAGAGCCGTCAGTCGTTGCTCTGCAAACGGATACGAAATCGATTGTTGCTGTCGGAAATGATGCGAAAAATATGATCGGACGGACTCCTGGAAACGTAGTGGCTCTTCGCCCGATGAAAGACGGCGTTATCGCTGATTATGAAACAACGGCTACCATGATGAAATATTACATCAATCAAGCCATTAAAAATAAAGGCATGTTTGCCAGAAAACCTTATGTGATGGTTTGTGTGCCATCCGGCATTACTGCGGTTGAAGAGCGTGCTGTTATCGATGCGACAAGACAAGCAGGAGCGCGTGACGCGTATCCGATCGAAGAACCGTTTGCTGCGGCTATCGGCGCCAATCTGCCGGTTTGGGAACCGACTGGAAGCATGGTTGTTGATATCGGTGGCGGAACGACAGAAGTTGCGATTATTTCCCTCGGAGGTATTGTAACATCTCAATCCATCCGCGTTGCCGGTGATGAAATGGACGATGCGATTATCAACTACATCAGAAAAACATACAACCTGATGATCGGGGACCGCACTGCTGAAGCGATTAAAATGGATATCGGCTCTGCTGAATCCGCAGAAGAATCCGATAAAATGGAAATCCGCGGACGTGACTTGCTGACTGGTCTGCCGAAAACGATCGAAATTACTGGAAAAGAAATTTCTAATGCTTTGCGTGACACTGTGTCAACCATTGTAGAGGCAGTTAAAAGCACACTTGAAAAAACACCGCCTGAGCTTGCCGCAGATATCATGGACAGAGGTATTGTGTTAACCGGCGGCGGAGCGCTTCTTCGTAATTTGGACAAAGTCATCAGCGAAGAAACAAAAATGCCGGTCCTTATCGCTGAAGACCCGCTTGATTGTGTAGCGATCGGTACAGGAAAAGCACTGGAGCACATTCATCTTTTCAAAGGAAAAACAAGATAATCGGGAGTTCAATAGAAGAGGTGTAACACGATGCCGAATAAACGGTTAATGCTATTACTTCTGTGTATTATCATATTGGTGGCTATGATTGGATTTTCGCTGAAGGACGGCCGTAATACCACCTGGCCTGAGAAACTGATCGGTGATACGACGGGAGTATTTCAAAACATTTTTCATACGCCTGCCGAATTTTTTGCAGGGATATTTGAGAACATTAGTGATTTAAAAAACACATACGAAGAAAACGAGCGTCTGAGAGAAAAGCTTGACGGACAGACAAAATATGAAGCCAAGCTCCAAGAACTTGAAGACGAAAACAAATCCTTGCGTGACGAACTCGGCCATGTGAAATCAATAAAAGATTACAAGCCGATTTTGGCGACAGTCATTGCCAGAAGCCCTGATAACTGGGCGAAGCAGGTGACCATTAACAAAGGGACTCAGCAAAACGTAGCGAAAGATATGGCTGTAACGAACGAAAAAGGCGCATTAATCGGGAAGATTAAAAGCTCCGGCCTTAATAACTTTACGTCTACGGTCCAGCTTTTAAGCGATACTGACCGGAATAACAGAGTCGCAACAACCATTTCCGGGAAAAAAGGCAGCAAAGGCTACGGTTTAATCGAAGGCTATGATAAAGACAAAAAACGGCTGAAGATGACCATAATCGAACGCAAGGATAAACAAGACGTGAAAAAAGGCGATCTGATTGAAACGTCGGGCACAGGAGGCGTATTTCCAGAAGGGCTGACAATCGGTGAAGTGACTGAGATCGAGTCTGACTCTTATGGATTAACGAAAGTTGCCTATGTAAAACCTGCGGCTGATCTTTCTGATTTAAATAATGTGATCGTTGTTAATCGTGATGTGCCGACTGTCGATACAGAGGAGGAAGGATCGTGAAACGTTTCCTTCTCCCTTTCGTTATGATGTTGGTTTTTTCAGCGGAAAGCATCTTTACTGATCTGGTGCATTTCCCGTTCGTCACGGATGACCAGGTGCTCGTCCCGCGTTTTCTGATGCTTGTGCTGATTTTTATGTCGGCTTTTATCAATCAAAAACACGCGGTGATCTACGGTTTTATTTTCGGCTTTCTATATGATATGAATTATACAAGTCTATTAGGTGTTTATATGTTTGGCTTTGCGGGGCTAAGCTATTTGGCGTCAAAAGCGTTTAAAGTGCTGCACACAAACGCTTTTGTCGTCATCCTGATTGCTGTTCTCGCAGTTTGCCTGCTTGAATTTTATGTATTCGGCATTCAGTCGCTGATTCACAAAGACATTATGACGTTTAATGGCTTTGTGTTAGACCGGTTTATACCGACAGTTTTATTAAATATGATAAGCGCACTCATCCTGGTTCTCCCATTTAGATTATTTTTTATGAGTCTAAAGAAAGAATTGAGAGATGAGTAAAAAGGATTTTATCTTTTTTTGACGAAATGAGTATGTTGTTGAGGTGAATATTGTGAAGACCAAAAAGCAGCAATATGTAACGATAAAAGGAACAAAGAATGGTTTGACATTGCATCTTGATGATGCATGTTCTTTTGATGAGCTTCTCGATGGTCTTCAGAATATGCTGTCAATTGAACAATATACAGATGGAAAAGGCCAGAAAATCAGCGTTCACATTAAGCTGGGCAATCGCTGCTTATATCAGGAGCAAGAGGAACAGCTGACCGAATTAATTGCGTCAAAGAAAGATTTGTTTGTTCATTCTATTGAGAGTGAAGTCATTACTAAAAAAGAAGCACAGCGTATGAAAGAGGAAGCTGAAATTATTTCTGTTTCAAAAATTGTCCGTTCAGGCCAAGTGCTCGAGGTGAAGGGCGATTTGCTTCTCATCGGAGATGTGAACCCGGGCGGGACAGTCAGAGCCGGCGGAAACATTTTTGTTCTGGGTTCGCTGAAAGGGATTGCCCACGCCGGATTTAACGGAAATAATCATGCGGTCATTGCTGCCTCTGAAATGCTGCCGACACAGTTAAGAATCAATCACGTGTTAAATCGCTCCCCAGACCACATTCAAAAAGGGAACGAAATGGAATGTGCTTATTTAGATACAGACGGAAATATGGTCATTGAACGCCTTCAACATTTGGCTCATTTAAGACCTGATCTAACAAGGCTTGAGGGAGGAATGTGAATTGGGTGAGGCTATCGTAATAACTTCGGGAAAAGGCGGAGTAGGTAAAACAACAACATCTGCTAACCTCGGTACCGCCTTAGCCATTTTAGGGAAGCGTGTATGTTTAGTAGATACTGATATAGGACTGCGCAACCTGGATGTAGTAATGGGTCTTGAAAATAGAATTATTTATGATCTCGTAGACGTTGTAGAGGGCAGATGTAAAATGCATCAGGCGCTCGTAAAGGATAAACGTTTTGATGATTTGCTCTATTTAATGCCCGCTGCTCAAACGAGCGATAAAACGGCTGTTGCTCCTGAACAAATTAAAACTATGGTCCAAGAGCTCAAGCAGGAATTTGATTATGTCATCATAGACTGCCCCGCAGGAATTGAGCAAGGATACAAAAACGCCGTTTCCGGGGCTGACAAGGCGGTAGTGGTCACAACGCCTGAAATTTCAGCTGTGCGAGATGCTGATCGCATTATAGGGCTTTTGGAGCAAGAAGAAAATATTGAACCGCCGCGGCTCGTTGTAAACAGAATCAGAAATCACCTGATGAAAAACGGTGACACGATGGATATCGATGAAATCGTTCAGCATTTGTCGATTGATTTGCTCGGTATCGTTGCCGATGATGATGAAGTGATTAAGGCATCTAACCATGGCGAACCGATTGCAATGGACCCGAAAAACCGCGCTTCCATCGCATATCGCAATATTGCCCGCCGCATTTTAGGCGAATCTGTTCCTTTGCAGGTGCTTGAAGAGCAAAACAAGGGAATGATGGCTAAGATTAAGTCATTTTTCGGAGTAAGATCATAACTTCATAGAATAAAAGAGAAGAATCTGACAAAGCAAATGCTGTGTCAGGTTTTTTTGTTTCTGACTGCTCTGTGCTGAAGGTAAATCGAATAATTGCCATGGACAAGACATATGATGTACAAACCCAACGAATGCAAAGGATGATGGCAATGAGTCACAGAGCAGATGAAATCAGAAAACGATTAGAGAAAAGAAGGAAACAGGTTTCCGGCTCAAAACGTTTCCCTACTCAGACAGGTTCCGAAAAGCAAAAACCGCCGTCTTGGGTCATGATGTCTGATCAAGAAAAACATGGAATACTCCCGGTATATGAAGATGGCAATTCGAATTTCAGCGGAAGATACCCTTTGGTGAAAACAGACTCAATTATTCTGAAATGTCTTCTATCGGCCTGCCTTGTTCTTGTTTCTGCCATAGCCTATAAAACAAATATTGGACCCGTCAGCCAGATCAAGCCGGTCGTTGCACAAACCTTCGAAACAGAATTTCAATTTGCTTCAGCAAGCCATTGGTTTGAAACGAAATTTGGCAGCCCGCTTGCATTTCTCGCTCCTGAAAAGAAAAATAAGGAACAGCAGGTTGAAGTGGGTCAGGATCTCGTCGCACCCGCATCTGGTAAAGTTCAGCAGGATTTTCAGGACAACGGGGAAGGCATTAAAGTCGAAACAAGCAGCGATACAATCGATTGTATAAAAGAAGGCTATGTTGTTGAAGTCAGTAAAGACGGTGAGACGGGGCTGACAGTGAAAGTGCAGCATGCTGACAATACCTACAGCATTTATGGCGAACTGAAAGATGTGGATGTCGCTTTATATGATTTTGTAGATAAAGGCAAAAAGCTCGGTTCGATTAAACTCGATGATCATAACAAAGGGCTCTATTATTTTGCCATGAAAGACGGCGATAAATTTATTGATCCGATTCAGGTGATCTCATTTGAATAAATGGCTTGACCTCATCTTGAAAATTCATGTTCATCCTTTTCTTTGGATTATCATGGCGCTGGGGCTGATTACAGGGCATATGAAAGCATTGCTGTGTTTGCTTGTGATTGTTCTGATCCATGAGCTGGGGCATGCCGCTCTGGCCGTGTTTTTTTCTTGGAGAATCAAGCGTGTTTTTTTGCTGCCATTTGGAGGAACAGTTGAAGTGGAAGAGCACGGAAATCGGCCGTTAAAGGAAGAGTTTGCGGTGATTATTGCCGGACCTCTTCAGCACATTTGGCTCCAGCTTGCGGCTTGGATGATTGCAGGCCTCTCAATAATTGATCAGCAGACCTTTGAACTGTTTACATTTTATAATCTATCTATTTTATTTGTGAATCTGCTGCCGATTTGGCCGCTTGATGGCGGCAAGCTGTTATTTTTAATTTTTTCAAAGCATCTGTCTTTTCAAAAAGCGCACCGGCTGAATCTAAAGACTTCACTTGTGTGCTGCCTGCTTCTCGCATGCTGGGTTTTATTTGCGGTTCCTCTGCAAATCAGCGCATGGGTTTTGTTTGTCTTTCTGGCTGTTTCTCTGTTTGAGGAGTACAGGCAAAGACACTACATCCATTTGAGGTTTCTCTTGGAAAGATATTATGGGAAAAACCGCGAGCTTGAAAAATTGCTTCCGCTTACCGTTAATGCTGAGGACAAAGTCTATCATGTCATGGCGGAATTCAAACGAGGCTGCAAGCATCCCATTATTATAGAAAAATCCGGAGAGAAGCTAAGCCAGCTGGATGAGAATGAAGTGCTGCATGCCTACTTTGCTGATAAGCGGACAAATTCCTCCATGGAAGAGCTGCTGCTCCCTTATTAAAATCGATTGACAAACGCCTTGTATTCTGATATATTTTTTAATGTTATGGATGTAGCACCATTGCTACAACCGCTCAGTACAGGTGTTAAGAGCTTTTACAGCCCCCTGGTATCTGGCGAGTCTTAGTCTAATAGGAGGTGCAGAGAATGTACGCAATCATTAAAACAGGCGGTAAACAAATCAAAGTTGAAGAAGGCCAAACTGTTTACATCGAAAAACTTGCTGCTGAAGCAGGTGAAACAGTTACTTTTGAAGACGTTTTGTTTGTTGGCGGAGACAACGTGAAAGTCGGCAACCCTACAGTTGAAGGCGCAACAGTAACGGCTAAAGTTGAAAAACAAGGCCGCGCGAAAAAAATCACTGTTTTCAGATACAAAGCAAAGAAAAACGTTCATAAAAAACAAGGTCATCGTCAGCCTTACACTAAATTGACGATCGAAAAAATCAACGCGTAAGCATGATTCAGGCAACAATCAGACGGTCCCGTACTGACAAAAGCTTATTGTCTTTTGAAATGACGGGTCACGCCAACTTTGCTGAACATGGACAAGATCTCGTATGTGCCGGAGTAACAGCCGTTGTGTTTGGATCCGTTAACGCGGTCATCGCGCTGGCGGGCTTCGAGCCGCTTCTTGATATAGGAGAAGATGGGGGTTATTTCTACTTTGAACTCCCTGAATCTCTCGATCCGGAGGCGCGCCAAAAAGCTCAGTTGCTGATTGAAGGCATGATTGTTTCGTTAGAGACAATTGAGCGGGATTATAAAGATCACTTGCGTGTGACCACAAACATAATATAGGAGGTGAGCTACATGCTTAGATTAGATCTTCAGTTTTTCGCTTCTAAAAAAGGAGTAGGTTCTACAAAGAACGGACGTGACTCTGAGGCTAAACGTTTAGGTGCTAAACGTGCTGACGGTCAATTCGTAACAGGCGGTTCTATCCTTTACCGTCAACGCGGAACAAAAATTTACCCAGGTGAAAACGTGGGCCGCGGCGGAGATGACACTCTTTTTGCGAAAATCGACGGAACTGTTAAATTCGAACGTTTCGGCCGTGACCGCAAAAAAGTGAGCGTATATCCTGTAGCTCAATAATGATTCAAAAACTCCGGTCGATGATGACTGGAGTTTTTTTTGCAATATGCGGAGTAAGCATCAAGAATGTTATGCAGAGTATGTGCGAGCAGACCCCGCCAAGAATGAGAACGAATGTCTCAAACCCACTGGATATGTTCCCCAAGCAGTAATACATAAAATGTTCTGCCTGGCTGAAAATCAACCGAAGCCAGAAAAAAGGAACATGATATTTCTGGGAAAAACAATTGTTTTTCTATCAAAGCCTTCTCTGTTATAATTCATAATACACACTTATACAGACTCCTAAATAAGAAATCAAATGATTGGGAGTGCGAAAATGAAGGATGTTTCAAAAAATCAAGAAGAAAATATAAGCGATACGGCTTTAACAAATGAACTGATTCATCTTCTTGGCCATTCCCGGCATGATTGGATGAATAAGCTGCAGCTAATTAAAGGAAACTTAAGCTTGCAGAAGTATGACCGCGTCTTTGAAATCATTGAAGAAATGGTGATAGACGCTAAGCACGAATCAAAGCTCTCAAACCTGAAAACACCGCATTTAGCGTTTGATTTTCTTACGTTTAATTGGAAAGCCCAATGTATGACACTTGAATATGAAGTTCTCGGGGAAATTAAGGATTTGTCAGCTTTTGATCAAAAATTGGCGAAACTGATGAGAAAGCTGTTTGATCTGTTTGAACAAGCAGTCACTAGAGGCAGTGAAAATCATTTAACCGTTTCGCTTCAAACCGATCATCCTGACAGACAGCTGATTCTTTACCTTGATTTTCACGGCACTTTTGCCGATATATCTGCCTTTGACGATTTTCGGCAAAATGGATATGAGGACTTTGATATCATGCGTTTTGAGATCACAAGTCACGAATGTCTGATTGAAATTGGGTTGAACTAGCGGAGTTTTTTAACGGTTTAGAACGGAGGACATTATGTTTGTAGATCAGGTGAAAGTGTATGTAAAAGGCGGCGACGGAGGCAACGGGATGGTTGCGTTTCGCCGTGAAAAATATGTGCCGAAAGGCGGCCCTGCCGGCGGCGACGGCGGAAAAGGAGGAGACGTCGTTTTTGAAGTGGACGAAGGTCTCCGTACTCTTATGGATTTTAGATATAAAAAACACTTTAAAGCCATTCGCGGCGAGCATGGCATGTCAAAAAACCAGCATGGACGAAATGCTGATGATATGGTCATTAAAGTTCCGCCTGGCACTGTTGTGACAGACGATGATACAAAACAGGTCATTGCCGATTTAACCGAACATGGACAGCAGGCTGTCATCGCAAGAGGCGGAAGAGGCGGAAGAGGGAACTCACGCTTTGCCACACCGGCGAACCCGGCACCTCAGCTCTCAGAAAACGGTGAACCGGGAAAAGAACGCTATGTTGTTCTTGAATTAAAAGTGCTTGCAGACGTCGGGCTTGTCGGGTTCCCAAGTGTAGGTAAATCGACTTTGTTGTCCGTCGTTTCATCTGCAAAACCGAAAATTGCGGATTATCATTTTACGACACTTGTTCCGAATCTTGGCATGGTCGAAACAGATGATGGACGGAGCTTCGTTATAGCCGATTTGCCTGGACTGATTGAAGGGGCTCATCAAGGCGTCGGGCTTGGCCACCAATTTTTGCGCCATATTGAGCGGACCCGTGTTATCGTTCATGTCATCGATATGTCCGGCTTGGAAGGCCGCGATCCGTATGAGGATTATGTGACGATTAATCAGGAATTGAGCGAGTACAATTTGCGTCTCACTGAGCGCCCGCAAATTATTGTCGCAAATAAAATGGACATGCCGCAGGCGGCGGAAAATCTTGAAGGGTTTAAAGAAAAGCTGACGGATGATTATCCGGTGTTCCCGGTCAGTGCAGTGACAAGAGAAGGTCTTCGCGAGCTTCTGTATGAAGTCGCCAATCAGCTGGAAAACACTCCGGAATTCCCGCTGTATGACGAGGAAGAGCTTACGCAAAACCGCGTCATGTACACGATAGAGAATGAAGAAGTGCCATTCAGCATTACGCGAGATCCTGACGGAGTCTTTGTGCTTTCAGGAGACAGTCTTGAGCGGTTATTCAAGATGACTGATTTCTCACGTGATGAATCTGTTAAACGATTTGCAAGACAGATGCGGGGAATGGGTGTTGATGAAGCACTCAGAGAACGCGGGGCCAAAGACGGAGACATTATCAGACTTCTTGAATTCGAATTTGAATTTATTGATTAATGATGGGTGAGAGCCTGGATATCAGGCTCTCTATTTTCAAAAGGGGGGATGCAAGTGAAAGAGGAGACGTTTTATCTTGTCCGTGAAGATGTGTTGCCTGATGCGATGAGAAAAACATTGGAAGTCAAAAAACTGCTGGATCGAAAAAAAGCAGAATCAGTGGCAGATGCCGTTCAAAAGGTGGATTTAAGCAGAAGTGCATTTTATAAATACAGAGATGCCGTTTTCCCTTTTTATACAATGGTTAAAGAACAAATTATCACACTTTTCTTTCATTTAGAGGATCGCTCAGGCGCGTTATCTCAGCTCCTTCAGGCGGTGGCTGACTCTGGAAGCAACGTTCTTTCCATTCACCAGACTATCCCGCTTCAAGGGAGAGCAAACGTAACGCTGTCTATCAGTACATCTGCAATGGAAGAGGATATTCATACATTAATGAACAAGATGAGAAAGTTTGATTTTGTAGAAAAGGTTGAAATATTAGGTTCAGGAGCGTAAGGGGAGAGAATATCGTCATGAAAGTCGGTTATTTAGGTCCAAAAGCTACATTCACACATCTAGCAGTCAGTTCTTGTTTCCAAAATGGCGCCGAGCATGTTGCTTACCGCACGATACCGGAATGTATAGATGCGGCAGTTGCAGGTGAGGTTGATTTTGCTTTTGTTCCTTTAGAGAACGCATTAGAAGGATCAGTAAACTTAACAATAGACTATTTAATACATGAACAGCCTCTGCCCATCGTAGGTGAAATGACATTGCCGATTCATCAGCACTTACTCGTTCATCCTTCCAGAGAAAATGCATGGAAGGACCTAGACAAAATTTATTCTCACTCACATGCGATTGCGCAGTGCCATAAATTTCTCCATGGGCATTTTTCTTCCGTGCCGTATGAATACGCCAATTCAACCGGAGCGGCGGCAAAGTTTGTCAGTGACCATCCCGAGCTGAATATCGGGGTGATTGCCAATGAAATGGCGGCTTCTACATACGAATTAAAAATCGTAAAACGGGATATACAGGATTATAGAGACAATCATACGCGATTTGTCATTCTGTCTCCTGATGAAAATATAACTTTTGAAGTGAATTCAAAATTGAATTCACGACCAAAAACAACACTGATGGTGACGCTTCCGCAGGATGATCAGTCCGGAGCGCTGCATAGAGTGCTGTCTGCTTTTTCTTGGAGAAACTTAAACCTGTCAAAAATCGAATCCCGTCCGACCAAAACCGGGTTAGGGAATTATTTCTTTATTATTGATATTGAACAGGCGTTTGATGAAATATTAATCCCTGGGGCTATGCAGGAGCTTGAAGCGCTCGGATGCAAAGTAAAGCTGCTTGGTACATATCAATCTTATCAATTATAAAAAGCCCTATTAGGGCTTTTTTTAGTCTTCAATCAAAATACCGGCTTCTTCGAGTGCTTGACAGGCTTGATCGATGCGATGTTCATCGGGTGCTGTCAGTGTATGAAGATGCACACCATCTGTCAGCTGTGATAAATAGGCGGCATTTGTGGAATTGATTTTTTTGATGAAATGTTTGACTTCTTTTCGCGTGCCGACTTGGATCGCTGCAGTTAAATCTCCGTATACAGGGTGCTCGATTTTTACGTCTTTTACAGTTACCCCTTCATCTACGATGAGCTGCAATTCTTCTTCTGTCCGTTCAGGCCCGTGCAGACACGCTATGATTCTTTCTGCCTGCTGATGCTTCTGAGCGGCGGCGTCCAGATAGACATAGCCTTGGCTTGTGGCGATAATCGGCTCGTTACTCGCTTTTAAAAGCGAGATATCCTGAACGATCACCTGTCTCGAAACATTTGCTTTTTTGGCGAGCTCTCCTCCTGTCAGCGGCGATGTGGATTCCTTCAGCCACAAAAGAAGCTGCTCACGCCTATTGGCGCCCAAGAGCTTTAATTCTTCGGTCAATATGATATTCTCCTTTCCTTTGTTCCAAAAGCGCTGTAAACGTATGTAATAACATATCCAGCTGTTCAGTTGTTGTGTTTTTTCCGAAAGAGATGCGGATAAATTGCAGGGCTTCCTGTTCTGTTTTTCTTAACGCTTTCATCGTTTCAGACGGTCCGTGATAGCCTGCAGAACAAGCGCTGCCCGTTGAAATGCAAATATTATTCCGATTACATTCTAACATAACATATTGTCCTTCAAATGAGCCAAAAAAACACCCGATAATATGGGGCAGACATTCTGTGTTTGCACCATCTGCCGCAAGGGTTACAGGGAGAGACCGAATACGGATTTGTTCTAAAAAGTATTGTCTCAGCGTTTGATTGTGGGATATCTGACTTTCCATTTCACTTACGATCAGCTCCGCAGCCGCTGTAAAGGCACCGATACCCGGTACGTTTACCGTGCCTGCTCGAAACCCATTCTCATGAACGGTGTCAGGGTACACCGGTTTCCAATTGACGTCCGGCCGAATATAGACAGCTCCGGCTCCTTTAGGGCCGTGAATTTTGTGACTGGAAACAGAGAGAGCATCCACCCCCATTTCTTCAGTATGGATGGGCAGTTTGCCGAATGTTTGTACCGCATCACAATGAAGAAGAATTTGCCTGTTGTGAAGATACGATGACAGGTGTTTAATGGGCTGAATAATTCCTGTTTCTGAATTGGCATGCTGAATAGAAACCAGGCCTGTGTCCGGGCGAATATGAGCTGCCAATATTTCCTCGGTAATAAGTCCGTACTCATTAGGCTTAATGATTGTCACGTCAAAGCCATGATTCCGCAGTAAAGCAGCACAGTTATGGATTGATTGATGTTCCATGGCAGTCGTAATAAAATGTCTTTTTGTTTTTGGCAAGCCGTTTAACAATGATTGAATGGCAAGAAAATTGGATTCTGTGCCGCCGCTTGTAAAATATATACCGTCTGTTTCTCCGCCGATTATGTCAGCTATTTTCCCCCGGCAGTACTCCAATATATGCTTTGCTTTTCCCCCAGCGTCATGCAAGCTGCTGGCATTCCCGTACATATCAATGCTGAGCTTCTGAAATACGTCCAGAGCTTCCTCGCAAATTGGCGTGGTTGCTGCATAATCTAAATAAATCATCCGGTCTTTCCTCCATATGTTCTTCATAAAAAAAACTCTTGAGTTTATTTTACCGTTGTGTAAATATAGGTGTCAAGACAGGTGTAAACAACAGGAGGTGGCATATGTCTATAAAGACGATTGCGGTCATTGGTTCTGGAGCGGCGGCACTTGCCCTGGCTTCTGCACTTCCGCCATCATACCAGGTGACTGTCATCACGAAAAAAAGCACAAAAAACAGCAATTCAAGACATGCACAGGGCGGAATTGCGGCGGCTTATGCAAAAGATGACTCGATTGCGTCTCATATGGAGGATACGTTATATGCAGGCTGCGGACATAACGATCAAAACATCGTATCAGACGTTTTACTTGATGGAAAAACCATCATTGAGAATTTTTTGGAGAATGACTTTCCATTTGACCGGGATAAACAAGGCAAAGTCAGCCTCAGCAGGGAAGGAGCCCACACGCACAACCGCATTTTTCATGCGGGCGGAGACGCTACAGGCAGCATGCTCATTGATTACTTGCTGAAACAAATTAATAGCCAAATCGAAGTCATCGAGAATGAAACAGCGGTTGATTTGCTGATGAAGAATGGGCGCTGTGCCGGTGTAGTGACGAAAGACAGCCGCGGCCGGATCAATTTGCGGCATGCGGATGAGGTTGTGCTTGCAGCTGGCGGATGCGGAAGCTTGTTTCAGCACCATACGAACGATCCATCTGTCACTGGTGATGGTCTTTCACTTGCTTACCGGGCCGGAGCGGAATTAACTGATCTAGAGTTTACCCAGTTTCATCCTACACTTCTAGTCAAAAATGGCGTCTCGTGTGGACTTGTTTCAGAGGCAGTCAGAGGTGAGGGCGGTTTTATAACAGACCAAAATGGCCGCCGTATTATGGCCGGACGGCATCCGCTGGAGGATTTAGCACCACGGGACGTCGTCTCGCGGGTGATTCATGAAGAAATAGCAAAAGGAAAACGTGTGTATATCGATTGCAGCGCTATTTCTGACTTCGAAGTGCGTTTTCCCACAATCACCTCTATTTGCCAAAAGGCAGGGGTTGATATTCGTAAAAGAAGAATACCTGTTGCGCCGGGAATGCATTTCTTAATGGGAGGCGTTTCAGTCAATCGGTGGGGAGAAACAACTGTACCCGGGCTTTACGCGATAGGGGAAACAGCATGCACCGGCTTACACGGAGCCAATCGTCTTGCGAGCAATTCTTTGCTGGAGGCACTAGTGTTTGGTAAAAGAGCAGCAGAACATATCATGAGAAAACCGGCTGATAACAGGTATAGTCAATTCAAAGGTGAAACCAGCGGAGTTTATGAGGTGCCGAATATCGAGCTTTCTGAACTGCAAAACAGAATGACAAGCGACATGTCCATAGTAAGAGAAAAAGACAGACTGATTGAGATGAGCAATTGGCTTTATGGGCTCCCATCTCAGAAGATAAATGTGAAGGATATCACAATTCCGCAGCTGGAGCTTTCTCACTTGTGGCAGGTTGCAAAGCTGATGACTTCGTCTGCTCTCTTGCGGGAAGAAAGCAGGGGGGCGCATTTTCGAATAGATATTCCTCAGGCTGATGAAGGCTGGCAAGGAAAACAAATTGTCCATACAAAAAAGGGAACCAAAATGAGAAAAAATGAAGGGGTTTGGAGAAATGAATCATTTACAGCTGAAAAAATTGCTGAATCACTTTTTTCATGAGGATATAGGGACGGGAGATCTTACATCACAGTCCATCTTTGAAGGACAGAACTGTGAGGCCTCAATTGTTGCAAAGTCAGACGGCATTTTCGCCGGAACTGCGGTGATTAAGGAAGGCTTTGCTTTATTAGATGAAAAGGTTCAGGTGTTTTTATACAAAACAGATGGAGATCATTTGCGAAAGGGTGATGTGGTTGCCGTCTTACGCGGGCCGGCCGCTGCTCTTCTTTCTGGAGAGAGGGTCGTATTAAATCTAATTCAAAGGCTGTCGGGTATTGCGACGATGACAAGGCAGGCTGTTGAACGGCTTGATGATGAACAGATTAAGATTTGTGACACAAGGAAAACGACGCCGGGGTTAAGAATGCTCGAAAAATATGCGGTCAGGGTCGGAGGGGGATATAACCATCGATTCGGCCTGTACGACGGAATCATGATCAAAGATAATCACATTGCAGCTTGCGGTTCCATTGTAAAGGCGTGTGAAAAAGCGCGGCAGGCGGCAGGGCACATGGTGAATATTGAAGTGGAAATTGAATCTGAGGAGCAGCTCAGAGAAGCCATTCTTGCTGAAGCTGATGTCATTATGTTTGACAATTGCCCGCCTGACACCGTCCGCCATTTTGCAAATATCACACCGGATCACATTAAAACAGAAGCTTCCGGAGGAATTACATTAGAATCACTGCCCGCTTTTAGAGGGACGGGTGTGAATTATATTTCCTTAGGATTTCTGACTCATTCGGTCAAAAGCTTAGATATCAGCATGGATGTGGCTTTAACAAATCAGTCAGTGGAGGAATGCGGTTATGTCAATTCTTGATGCAATCAAACAATTTGAAATGATGCCTGACCATTATAAAGGGCTGTCAATGAAAGAGATGGAAAGACGTGTTGCGGCCATTAAGGAAAAGTTCGGGAGCAGGTTGTTTATTCCAGGCCATCATTACCAAAAGGATGAAGTGATTCAATTTGCTGACCAAACGGGCGATTCACTCCAGCTTGCCCAAATGGCGGAAAAAATAAGGATGCGGAATATATTGTGTTTTGCGGCGTGCATTTTATGGCAGAGACCGCTGATATGCTGACAGGTACGGACCAAACGGTCATCCTGCCAGATATGAGAGCGGGCTGTTCTATGGCTGATATGGCTGACATGCAGCAGACGAACAGGGCGTGGGAGAAACTTCAGCATATATTCGGCGACACGATCATACCATTAACCTATGTGAATTCTACAGCGGAGATCAAGGCATTTGTCGGAAAGCATGGCGGAGCGACTGTAACCTCCTCCAATGCCAAAAAAGTGCTTGAATGGGCGTTTACACAGAAAAAACGCATTTTATTTCTGCCTGATCAGCATTTAGGAAGGAACACCGCTTATGAACTGGGTATCCCGCTTGAGGACATGGCTGTCTGGGACCCGATTCAAGATCAATTAGAGAACGAGGCAGAACAAAACGATATCAAGGTTATTCTTTGGAAAGGCCACTGCTCTGTTCATGAAAAATTCACCGTGAAAAATATAAATGATTTGAGAGAACGAGATTCTGACATCCGGATCATTGTTCATCCTGAATGCTCCCATGAAGTCGTAATGCAAAGTGACGACAGCGGATCAACGAAATATATTATTGATGCAATCAGCCACGCTCAGCCGGGTAGCAAATGGGCAATCGGTACAGAAATGAATCTTGTTCAGCGACTGATTCAAGAGCATTCCGACAAACAAATTGAATCACTCAATCCGGATATGTGTCCATGTCTGACGATGAATCGAATTGACCTCCCGCATTTACTCTGGTCTTTAGAACAAATAGAAAAAGGAGAACCAGCAGGCGTGATCAAAGTGCCGAAAGTCATTCAGGACGATGCCCTTCTAGCGCTGAATCGGATGCTTTCCATCACGTAAATCAGAAATATTTCCCCTCCTGTACTCATAATTTCTTTTGATCAGGCATATGTTGTGAAGAAACATATTGTAATCACAACTGAACTGTTCACGTTTTGCATAGGAGGGGAAAACGTTGAAAATCCATATCGTTCAAAAAGGCGATTCACTCTGGAAAATAGCTGAAAAATACGGAGTTGATGTTGAGGAAGTAAAAAAACTCAATACGCAGCTCAGCAATCCAGATTTAATCATGCCTGGAATGAAAATAAAAGTGCCGTCTGGAGGTGTTCCAGTCAGAAAAGAGATAAAAGCGGGCAAAAGTCCGGCGGCAGTCGGGGATGAGAAGCAAGAACACCCATTTTCCAAGGAGAAGCCTAAATCCGTTGTCGACGTAGAAGACACAAAACCGAAAGAAAAGCAGTCTGTTCCTTTTGTCCCGCCGATGCCAAATTTGCATGATAATGTGTATCCTGAAGCTGATGTGAACGATTATTATGATATGAATCAGCTTTTTCAGCCTTGGTCACCTCCTAAACCGGAGGAGCCTAAAAAGCATCATGACGGAAATATAGATCATATGTATGACATGCAAGATCAATTTCCACAACAGGAGGCAATGAGTAATATGGAGAATGCAAATTATCCGAATATGCCTAATACGCCTAAGGCGCCAGATGTAGGCGGTATGGAAGAAGAAAACATCCACCACACTGTTCCGAATATGCCGGCAGTTCAGCCATACTATCCGTATCCAGCCCATTTTGTGCCATGTCCGGTTCCTATCTCACCGGTTCTGCCTGGATCCGGCCTGTGCTACCCATACTTTCCTGCACATGCATTTCCGATGCATCAGCCTTATGGCTTCCAGCCAAGTTTTGTATCACCTTCGCAATATGATCCGGGTGAATATGATAACCAGCATCATGAAAACAACCATCACGGACATTACGGATATCAGCCTTCGCACGGCGCGCCTCAATATGCATCGCCGGCTTATGGATCTCCTTATGGGCATATGCCATACGGTCCTTATTATGGCGCTCCTCAAGTGATGGGTGCTTATCAGCCAAATGTGGCACATGGTTATATGCCGCCATTTAAGGATCATGATGATTGCGGGTGTGACGATGACCAGCAGCCATACTTCTCAGCACCTGGTTATCAGGGAGGAGCATATGGAACTCCTTATATGCCTTACGGAGGAGCAAATCCGAATCCGTATGCAGCCGGAACTTCCATGCCGAATCAGCCTTCAACAAACCAGATGTTTGGACGGCCGGAAGAAGAAAGTGAATGATTGTTCGGGACGATGTGAATCGTTCCTTTTTTTGTATTGCCTTACAATCGTCGAATGGTCATAACTGACACGCTTAACATATCTCCCTGATGCACATGATAAAAACGAGCACAACATGCTCAATCAGTCCTCGGGGGGTTTTTCCATTGGGTAGAAAGTTAACAATTGCAGGCCTCATTTTGATGACAGCCGGATTAACAGCATGCGGCGCAAATAATGATGCCCTTAATGATACTCGTAATAACGGTAATAACGGCAATACCCGTCCAATCGGATATTATACAAATGAGAATAACGCTGACAGACAGGGAGACGGGATGGATCACGACGGCCCGGTCTCTGAATTGATGGAGGACCAGAACGGCCAGAACGGCCGTGACCGAAACACAACCAATGTAAACGACCGTGTTACTGCAGATGATCGCGTCCCATTGGCAACTGACGGAACATATAACAACACAAATAACAGAAACATGAACCGAAATGGGACGAACAACAACGGGTATGACAACCAAGAGAACAGAAGACTTGCCGCAAAAATCGCCAATCGTGTAAAACAAGTGAAAAACGTCAACGACACACAAGTGATGGTAACGGATGACAAAGTAGTCATCGCAGTCAGAAGCCACGCTGATTTCACACAGTCTGACAGGCAAAATGTCAAAAAAGCCGCACGAAACTATGCGGATGGCCGTGACGTTCAAGTATCTACAGATAAAGGACTGTTCACAAGACTTCATAAAATGAACAGACGCTAGGACTAAGAAGGCCGCCGGAGAGTGATTCCCGGCGGTCTTTTTCTTTACAACGGCTTGCAAAACCCATTAAAGTGTACATAGAAATATCAAGGAAGGTGAAAGCATGGCTGGCCATTCTAAGTGGAAAAACATCCAAAAAAGAAAAAATGCGCAAGACGCAAAGCGCGGAAAAGTGTTTATGAAGCTTGCTAAAGAAATCTATGTGGCAGCAAAGCAAGGCGGAGCCGATCCTGAAGCAAACTCAGCATTGAGGCTTGTGATTGAAAAAGCAAAAGGCGCCAATATGCCAAACGATAATATAGACCGTGCCCTAAAAAAAGCCGCAGGAAGCCAGGACGGCAGCAGCTACGAGGAAATCACCTATGAAGGCTACGGCCCCTCAGGGGTTGCCGTCATGGTGGAGTGCTTAACTGATAATAAAAACCGTACGGCGACAAATGTGCGGACAGCTTTCAATAAAAACGGCGGAAGTCTCGGAGAAAGCGGATGTGTGGCATTTTTATTTGAGCGGAAGGGGTACATTGCAATTGACCGTACACATCGGCAAATAGAAGAGGATGATCTGATGCTTGATGTCATAGAAGCGGGCGGCGAAGAGCTGCAGACAGAGGATGAATACTTTGAGGTATTAACAGCGCCTGAACGTTTTGAAGAGGTAAAAACAGCACTTGAAGCAAATTATCCAGTCGATTCAGCTGAAGTAACCATGATTCCGAAAACATATGCAGATGCTGATGATGAGGCTGTTGAAAAACTGGATAAATTGATTGATGCGCTTGAAGACGATGAGGATGTTCAGGCAGTGTATACAAATTACCAGTAATATAAAAATGACCGGCGCGAAGTGATCTCAGGCCGGTCTTTTTCGTCTTAAGAGACGCGCTCATTTTCGTGTGTGTATTCTTTCTCCCAGAAATCAGCGTTTTTGATGCCGAGAGCTTTAGGATCAAAGACTGGGTCTAAGCCTTGTTTCTTCTGTTGCTCATAATCCTTTAACGCAATAAGCGCCGGCTTGGCGAGCAAAACAATGGCAATGACGTTCAGCCAAACCATAATGCCAAGTCCCGCGTCACCTAATGCCCAAGCAAGTGTAGCGGTTTTGACAGCACCGTAGAATGTCGCGGCTAAAATGATCAGTTTTAAGCCGAGCATTGCCCATTTGCTTTCTCCGCCTCTCGCTAAATATGCGATATTTGTTTCAGCGATGTAGTAATAAGCCATAATGGTTGTAAAAGCGAAGAAGAACAAAGCAATAGCGACAAAGCCTGCACCAAAGCCGGGCAGCACACTGTCAATGGCGGCCTGAGTGAAGCCCGGTCCAGCTTCTACACCTTTCAGGTGATTGACAATAAATGAACCGTCGGCAGCCTGTGTATTGTACATACCGGTAAATAAAATCATGAATGCTGTAGCGGAACATACAAATAAAGTGTCGATATAAACAGAAAATGCCTGAACCAATCCTTGCTTTACCGGATGAGATACCTCTGCGGCGGCAGCGGGATGAGGGCCTGTTCCTTGTCCGGCTTCGTTTGAATAAATGCCTCGTTTGACGCCCCATGAAATGGCCATGCCGATGAGACCGCCGAATGCAGAATCTAACGCGAAAGCGCTTCTGAAAATCAAAGAAATGACAGCAGGCAGTTCAGAAATATTCATCACAATGATGATCAGAGAGAGCAGAATGTATCCGACTGCCATAAACGGGACAATCATTTGTGCGGCACTGGCGATGCGTTTTACACCTCCGAAAATGATAAAACCTAATAAGAGAACAAGAAAACAGCCAGTAATGGCAGGAGAGATGCCGAATGCATTTTGGACGCCCGTCGCAATGGAGTTGGACTGGACCCCTGGCATAAGGAGAGCCATTGCAATAAGGGCCGCAGCCGCAAATAAAACAGCAAACCACTTAATGCCTAATCCTTTTTCTATATAATAAGCGGGTCCGCCTCGATATTGGCCGCCTTGTTTCACTTTATAAATTTGGGCAAGAGTAGATTCAACAAAGGCGCTTGAAGCACCGATAAAAGCAATGGCCCACATCCAGAACACCGCGCCGGGTCCGCCGAACGCAATTGCTGTTGCCACACCTGCGATGTTTCCGGTCCCCACCCTGCCGGACAGCGCAATTGATAATGCTTGAAACGAAGATACCCCTGCCTCTGAGCTCTTGCCTTGAAACATCAGCACAATCATTTCCTTGATGTGTCTGACTTGTAAAAAACGGGTCACAATAGAAAAGATCAATCCAATTCCTAATAAAATATAAATGACGGGTGTACTCCATAAGACCGCGTTTAAACCAGCAACAAAATCTGCCATCAAGCTTCCTCCTCACGTCGTTTCGATTGCATTTATAAAGAGGATTTTGGGTTAATTGAACTATTTTTACAATCAATCTGTCACATTATATAACGTGTAATGATCATGAGAGGGGAGAATGTGGTGAAAAAAGCGCAGCGTATGAAGTACGCCGCGCTTCTGTTTATAAAGGCATGTGGAAAGCAATTGTGAAACAGTCCTTGAGAAATAAATAGCCAAGCTCATTGTGTATATAAAAGGCAAACGATAAGGATCTTTCATTATCTCACCTCACTGATGCTTGCGGCGGTTCCTCACGAATCCAATGATCATCCTTTCGCCAATCATAAGTTTCATCGATATCGAGATGTAAAGTCTGGCTGCCGATTTTTACTGTATTGTAGTTCAACCATTTAACAGATGGTCTGCTGTCAGGATAATTCCAATAGATTGTTTTTTTGACAAGTGTTTTTTCATTCACGAGTTCGCCTCTGGCGGCATCTGAGCTTAAGGTATTTTTAGATACATAAGTGTTTAGCGTATAGCTTCCGTCAGGCGATGCCACTGATTGTACGAGGCTGCCTTTCGGAACATTTTTCAGTGAAAAAAACATCCAATAGACGGCACCGCCGAAGAACAGAAGACATGAGAATATTATAAGAAGGACTTTACTGCGTGTTTTGATGTGACTATCTCCCTTTTTTCTCTCATTTTACCACATCACGGATTTTATACGATCTTTACATTTCTTTAAAATTTCCTCAATAAAGCGCAGGTATGATAAAAGAAAATAGATAAAGGGTGGAGGAGACAGAAATGGAAAACACATATTGTCATTCCAGCGAAAAGAACTCAGAAGCGGTTTATTTGAGTGTGAGAGGGTATCGCATCAAGCTGTCGCCTGAACAAATGAAATTAATTTCTGCTGTCAGAAAGTAAAAATAAAATGATAAAGGCAGCCGCTTATGCGGCTGCCTTTTTTATGAAGAATATTTTCTTTTCCGTTGTGCAAAGTGCTTCTGAAACCAATCTTTTTTATATAAAAAAGCAATAACCTCAAGCCAAAAGCCCGGGATTTTTTTCGGGAAAATCGGCTTTTTATAAAGCGTATGATACGCCGTTTTTAAATCGTCCCACTGCGTGCACGTTTTCGTTTGTTCAAATCTCGCAACATCAATAACCCGCACTGCTCCGGATTCTGTCAGAATCAGATTGCGCAAATGAATGTCTGACGGGTTGAGGCCGGCTGCACGGGCGTCAGAAAGTGCGTCCTCTACCTGCTGAATCATATCGTCGCTGATCGCGATGCCTTTTTTCAGGCAGTTGTAAAAGGTATCGCCTTTAATATATTCCATTAAAATAAATGAATCACCAGTTTCATAAATGTCAGGGTAGAATGCGGATCCGGCTAATTTTTCATAAATCGCTGCTTCTTTGACGGCTGTCGCTTGATACTCCGGAAAAAATACCTTCAGCGCCATTTTCCGGTCACCTTCTGTTATGGCAAACACATAGGCGCTTCGTCCCTTGCCGATCAATGTTAATTCCTCGGGTTTCTCTTTGACTTTATCAAATCTGCTGTTTTGGCGGTATATGACTGAATGGGCCAGTGCCTCTGCTTTTGTCAGCATTTCATTCACCTTCTTTGCTCTATTTTATGCAGTTGTTTATAGGAAAATCCAAAACTGTTCAGGAAAAAGAGCCTAAATATAGTGTATCTGGTCTTGGGAAAGAAGGCTACCTATAAGCTTTGATTGTGATAAAAGAGACATGAAAACGTTTATTCCACTCCTTGAAAAGCGCTTACAAATGGGATACTATTAATTTTAAATAAAGCGCTTTCGTAAACTATCAAGGGGGAACACGCTATGACGAAACAGATGGTGACAGGAATGATCGGTGCAGGGCGCATCGGCAAACTTCATGTTCAAAATATACATCGGATTCCTCATATCAAAATAAAAGCGGTTTCTTATATTTCTGCAAGCTGTTTGCAGGATTGGGCCGCCAGTCACCACATTGAATACATAACCGCTGACTATAGAGATTTATTACTTGATCCTGATATTGACGCTGTATTTATCTGTTCGCCAACAAACACACATGCGCAAATCATCAGAGAAGCGGCTGAGGCGAAAAAACATATTTTTTGTGAAAAACCAATCAGTTTTTCTCCCGATGAAACGAAGGAGGCACTTGCGGCCGTGCGGAAACATGGGGTTAAGCTGCAAGTCGGATTTAACCGCCGTTTCGACCCTCATTTTAAGAAAATCAAAACCATTGTCTCAAATGGTGAAATCGGCACGCCTCATTTATTAAAAATTACGTCACGGGACCCTGAACCCCCAAATGTGGATTATGTCCGCACATCAGGCGGCTTATTTATCGATATGTCGATTCACGATTTTGATATGGCGAGATACATCATGGGAAGTGAAGTGACGGAAGTGTATGCAAAAGGAGCGGCTTTGGTGAATCCGTCCTTTGCAGAGCTGGGGGACATTGATACGGCTGTCATTACCTTGACATTTGCAAACGGTGCCATGGGTGTGATAGACAACAGCCGTCAAGCTGTGTACGGATATGACCAGCGGGTCGAGGTTTTCGGCACGAAAGGCTCGGCAGCAGCGGACAACAGCAGGCCGACGACGGTAGAAGTGTCAACGGCTGACTTTGTCATGAAGGATAAACCGCATTTCTTTTTTCTTGAACGCTATAAGGAAGCCTATACAGAAGAGATTCTTCAGTTTGCAGATGCGATCAAAACCGATCGGGAGACTGCCTGCACCGGCGATGACGGCTTTCAGGCGGAACGAATAGCAAGGGCGGCTCAGCAGTCGCTCGCTTTAGGCATGCCTGTCAGCATTGAACATACTGAGAAAATTGTTTTTTAATATTCAGATAAAGGGATTACAATACAGCAAGCTTGGGTATATACATTCCATTGATACTTTATAAAAGTAGGCGGTGGAAATCATGAATACAGCACATGCTAAAGGAAATGGTTTAAACAAAATCGGAATCCCTTCTCACATGCTTTGGGGTTATATTGGTGTGGTCATCTTTATGGTTGGAGACGGACTTGAGCAAGGATGGCTGTCTCCTTTTCTTGTTGATCACGGTCTCAGTATGCAGCAATCTGCTTCGCTGTTTACGGTGTATGGCATTGCTGTCACGATTTCGGCTTGGCTATCAGGAACCTTTGTCCAGACTTGGGGGCCAAGAAAGACGATGACGGTCGGTTTACTTGCTTTTATCCTCGGTTCGGTTGCTTTTATCGGCTGGGCGATTCCTCATATGTACTATCCGGCTCTCTTGGGCAGCTACGCGCTCAGGGGCTTGGGGTACCCGCTGTTTGCATACTCGTTTCTTGTATGGGTATCATACAGCACCTCTCAGCAAATCCTTGGTAAAGCCGTCGGCTGGTTTTGGTTTATGTTTACGTGCGGCCTGAACGTGCTTGGACCGTTTTATTCGAGCTATGCGGTTCCGGCGATTGGAGAAATTAATACGCTTTGGAGCGCTTTACTATTTGTGGCAGCAGGCGGAGTTCTCGCACTGTTTTTTAATAAAGATAAATTTATGCCTGCACATAAACAAGATCAGCCGAAATGGAAAGAGCTGTCGAAGGCGTTTACAATTATGTTTGAAAATCCTAAAGTCGGCATCGGCGGCGTAGTCAAGACAATTAATGCTCTCGGACAATTCGGATTTGCCATATTTCTTCCGACCTATTTGGCGCGTTACGGCTATTCTGTTTCAGAATGGCTGCAAATCTGGGGGACGCTGTTTTTTGTCAACATTGTATTTAACATCATTTTCGGCGCGGTCGGAGATAAACTGGGCTGGCGCAATACTGTCATGTGGTTTGGCGGAGTCGGCTGCGGCATTTTCACACTGGCGCTCTATTACACGCCGCAATTGATTGGGCATCAGTACTGGGTGCTGATGATCATTGCCTGCTGCTACGGTGCGGCACTGGCCGGATATGTTCCATTAAGCGCGCTTTTGCCGACGCTTGCGCCTGATAACAAAGGTGCTGCCATGTCTGTGTTAAATCTGGGATCGGGTCTGTGCGCTTTTATTGCTCCCGGCATCGTGAGCCTTTTTATCGGCCCGCTCGGCGCAGGCGGCGTGATATGGATTTTTGCGGCATTATATTTTCTCAGTGCTTTCATGACACAATTTCTGACGATTTCAGAACGGCACGCCGATATGTATCCAGAGGAACAGCTTGTCAGGAAAAATGTGCAAACAAATTTTGAGGAAACGGTTAAGCAGTAGCCTCTTTGGTCAGACTAGTCATAAACGTGTGCAAAGAGGTGTAAAGGGTGAAACGATTTAGCACTGCGTATCTGTTGCTGGGGATTTTATGCTCAGCCGCAGCTTTTCTAATGGGCGCTCCCCGCGCGTCAGGGTCGGAAGTGGAGCACTATGAACCGCTGCAGGTGCATGTGCAGCTGGAAAAAGTGTATTTGGATGGAGAGGTCAGCATCGAGCATAAGCGTGAAAAGGTGCTGTCCATGGATGACTTTTGGGCGGATTATGCGGGATGGACGCTTGTCGAACATAAAAATGGGTACGTTCTATTTCGGAAGCAGGTGGACGATATTTCTCCGCTCAGCAAGGTGAATGGTTATATCGGCGTTTCTGACAGCGGAGTAATTTCCACCTTTCATGGACGGCCGGAGTCGGATTCTGAACCGATTCAATCTTTTTTTCAAATTGACTTAGAAAGACTGGAGAGCCATATGCAAAAAAATCTCGAAAAAGGCATTCCGTTTCGGACGAAAGCGGAGTTTGAAGATGTCATAGAACATATCAAGACGTACAGCGGGTGACCATTGCTGATTGAAGACATGTGCTCATGTCTTTTTTTTCGTGGAACAATGAATGAGAAGCGAACATATGTTAACTTTTCTTTAAGCCTTTGGCTGTTTTTATGGTACAATGAAGAACAGTCAAAGAGGTGAATTTTCGTGATCGAATTTGTTAAAGGGACGATTGATTATGTATCTCCCCAATATATTGTGATAGAAAACGGCGGCATCGGCTATCAGATTTTTACGCCAAATCCGTTTATATATAAGGAGAGAAGTCAAGAAACCATTTTTACGTACCATCATGTAAGAGAAGATGCGTTTTTACTATACGGCTTTTCAACAAGGGAGGAAAAAGCGCTCTTTACAAAGCTGTTAAATGTGACCGGAATCGGTCCAAAAGGGGCACTCGCCATTTTGGGATCAGGTGACCCGGGAGCGGTCATTCAAGCAATTGAAAATGAAGATGAAGCCTTTTTAGTCAAGTTTCCGGGTGTCGGCAAAAAAACTGCCCGCCAGATTATCCTTGATTTAAAAGGAAAGCTGGCTGACGTCGTGCCTGAAATGATTGAAACTCTGTTCAATCATGAAGAAAGACTTGAAAAACAAACGGCAGAAACGGCGCTTGAAGAAGCACTCGAGGCTCTCAGGGTACTTGGTTATGCCGAAAAAGAAATCAAAAAGGTACTTCCTCACTTAAAAGAGGATATTGGTCTGACAACAGACCAGTACGTAAAAAAAGCATTACAAAAACTATTGAAGTAAGGTGATGTTCATGGATGAACGGCTCGTCTCAAGTGAAGCAGACAACCATGAATCAGTGATAGAGCAAAGCCTGAGGCCTCAGCGCCTGGTTCAATACATCGGGCAGCATAAGGTAAAAGAGAATTTGCGTGTTTTTATAGATGCCGCAAAAATGAGACAGGAAACGCTTGATCATGTTCTTTTATACGGTCCGCCAGGGCTTGGAAAAACGACGCTTGCTTCCATTGTTGCCAACGAAATGGGAGTGGAGTTGCGGACGACTTCGGGACCTGCGATTGAAAGGCCGGGTGATTTGGCTGCGATCTTAACGGCGCTTGAGCCGGGAGATGTATTATTTATCGATGAGATACATAGGCTGCACAGATCGATTGAAGAGGTGCTATATCCGGCAATGGAAGATTTTTGTCTTGATATTGTCATTGGAAAAGGGCCTTCTGCCCGTTCAGTCCGTCTTGATCTTCCGCCTTTTACACTGGTCGGCGCCACGACAAGAGTAGGGCTTTTGACGGCGCCGTTAAGAGATCGATTCGGGGTCATGTCGCGGCTTGAATATTATACACAAGAAGAGCTTGCTGATATTGTTGCGAGAACGGCTGATGTGTTTGAGGTTGAAATTGATCAGCCGTCAGCGCTTGAGATTGCCAGAAGATCAAGAGGAACGCCGCGGGTGGCCAACCGGCTGCTGAGAAGGGTCCGGGATTTTGCACAGGTGTTAGGTGACAGCCGGATTACAGAAGAGATTTCTCAGGACGCTTTGGAGCGGCTTCAAGTCGACCGTCTTGGCTTGGATCACATTGATCACAAGCTGCTGATGGGAATGATCGAAAAATTTAACGGCGGTCCGGTGGGGCTTGATACGATTTCAGCAACGATCGGCGAAGAACCGCATACGATTGAAGATGTGTACGAACCGTATCTTCTGCAAATCGGTTTTATCCAGAGAACGCCGCGGGGAAGGATCGTCACACCGGCCGTTTATCATCATTTTCAAATGGAGGCTCCCCGATATGACTGAATTTCCTAAGATCATTATGATTCTTGGTGCTGTTTTGCTTATTATCGGAGCGGTTTTGCATTTTGTCGGCAAGATGCCGGGAGATATTTTTGTGAAAAAAGGAAATGTGACGTTTTTCTTCCCGGTTGTCACTTGTATTATCATAAGTGTGGTATTATCAATCTTGCTTAATCTTTTCGGCAGAATGAAATAACAAAAGACTAGAATAAAGGTGAAATTATGAAAGTTGATTTATTTGATTTTGAACTTCCGGAACGTTTAATTGCACAGGTGCCATTGGAACAGCGTGACGCTTCAAGGCTGATGGTGCTTGATAAACATACAGGAGAGCTGACAGACAGCTCGTTTAAACAGATTATCAGTTTCTTTAAAGAAGGGGATTGTCTCGTGCTGAACAATACCCGCGTTTTGCCTGCCCGGTTATTCGGAACAAAAGAGGATACGGGGGCAAAAGTAGAACTGCTTTTGCTGAAACAAGAAGCCGGTGACAGGTGGGAAACGCTCGTCAAACCGGCAAAACGGGTAAAAAAAGGAACCGTTGTAACTTTTGGAGACGGAAGATTAAAAGCTGTCTGCACGGAAGAGCTGGAGCATGGCGGCAGAAAAGTTGAGTTCCAATATGACGGTATTTTTTACGAGGTGCTGGAATCACTCGGAGAAATGCCGCTTCCGCCATATATTAAGGAACAGCTTGATGACAGAGAGCGCTACCAAACGGTGTTTTCAAAAGAAATCGGATCTGCCGCTGCGCCTACAGCCGGACTTCATTTCACAGAAGACATTTTAGAGCAGCTGAAGGACAAAGGTGTTCAGATTGAGTTCATCACACTGCATGTTGGTCTCGGAACGTTTCGTCCGGTCAGTGCCGATGAAGTGGAAGAGCATAATATGCATGCAGAGTTTTATCAAATGTCAGAAGAAACGGCCGCGGCTTTAAACAGCGTAAGGGAAAAGGGAGGACGGATTGTTTCTGTCGGCACGACCTCAACCCGCACGCTTGAAACGATTGCCGGTGAACATGATGGGCGATTTAAAGCATCAAGCGGATGGACATCTATTTTTATTTATCCGGGCTATGAATTCAAAGCCATTGACGGAATGATTACAAACTTTCATTTGCCGAAATCATCATTGATTATGTTGGTCAGTGCGCTTGCAGGCAGAGAAAATGTCCTGCGTGCGTATAACCATGCGGTTGAAGAAGAATACCGTTTCTTCAGCTTCGGCGACGCAATGCTGATTATATAAATTGAGAACAGGAGGCCTCATAAAAAGTGGCTGAACAACCAATACGCTATGAATTTATAAAAGAATGCAAACAAACAGGGGCGCGCCTGGGCAGAGTGCATACTCCCCACGGCTCCTTTGAAACGCCTGTTTTTATGCCGGTCGGCACACTGGCGACAGTTAAAACAATGGCGCCTGAAGAGCTGAAGGAAATGGACGCGGGCATCATATTAAGCAACACATATCACCTATGGCTTCGCCCGGGACAGGATATTGTAAAAGAAGCGGGCGGACTCCATAAATTTATGAACTGGGACCGTGCAATTTTAACAGATTCAGGCGGTTTTCAGGTCTTTTCATTAAGCAAGTTTCGTAATATAGAGGAAGAGGGCGTTCACTTCCGCAATCACTTAAATGGAGATAAGCTGTTTTTATCTCCGGAAAAAGCGATGGAGATCCAAAACGCACTCGGCTCTGATATTATGATGGCATTTGACGAATGCCCGCCATATCCGGCAGAATACGATTACATGAAACGGTCAGTTGAGCGGACAAGCCGCTGGGCTGAACGCTGCCTGAATGCCCATGCCCGGCAGGACGAGCAAGGCCTGTTTGGTATTGTTCAGGGGGGAGAATACGAAGATTTGCGTACACAAAGCGCGAAAGACTTGATTTCCCTTGATTTTCCGGGATATGCTATAGGTGGATTGTCCGTTGGTGAACCGAAAGACGTTATGAATCGGGTGCTTGAATTTACGACACCGCTTTTACCGAAGGATAAGCCGAGGTATCTGATGGGAGTTGGTTCTCCGGATGCTCTGATTGACGGAGCGATCCGCGGAGTAGACATGTTTGACTGTGTGCTGCCTACCCGTATTGCACGGAACGGCACGGTGTTTACTGCTGAAGGCCGGCTCAATATGAAAAACGCAAAATTTGAGAGAGACTTCCGTCCAATTGATGAAGAGTGTGATTGCTACACATGTAAAAATTACACACGGGCGTATATCAGACATTTGATTCGCTGCAATGAAACGTTTGGACTCCGATTAACAACTTACCATAACCTTCATTTTCTGTTACACTTAATGGAGCAGGTAAGACAGGCTATTCGCGAGGATCGTCTGGGTGATTTCAGAGAAGAGTTCTTTGAGCGTTACGGCTATAACAAGCCAAATGCGAAAAGCTTCTAATATAAAAAGCCATAATGGCAAGTTTGTTTCAGAAAGGGGGGAAAAAGATGACAGGTACTTTAGGTACATTAGTTCCTATTATTTTAATGTTTGCGGTTCTTTATTTCTTGCTGATCCGTCCGCAGCAGAAGCAGCAAAAAGCTGTGCGTCGAATGCAGGAGGAACTGAAAAAAGGCGATTCAGTCGTGACAATCGGTGGATTGCACGGTACAGTTGACTCTATCGACGAAAGCAAAGTCGTCATTAAGACTGGTGATAACACACGTCTTACTTTCGACCGCCGCGCGATCAGAGAAACTTCTGCTGCTGAATAACAGCAGGAGTTCATACATAGCAAACAAAAAAGAGCGGGTAACCCCCGCTCTTTTTTATTAGGAAGATCTGCTTCCTCTCAAATTCACTCCGAAAATGCCGCCAAGCATACATACGCCTAAAAAGCCAAGATGGAAGAGCAGCTGTTCTGCTGTAAATGTTTTTCCGAATCCCAGATATTGAAACAGTAAAATAATCAAGGAAAAGCTTAAAGCAGTCAATGCCCCAATCAGCCATCCTCTTTCCTTCCCTTTCCCGCCAGATATGAATCCGCCGATAAATAAAGAAATGATACGGCGGTGATCAGCCAGTTGAATGATGATTCTTCAAGCGAGGTTGCTGTCAGTAAAAGTGAAACGGCTAAACTCGTTAGGAGCATGGCTGAAAAAATAGCGATTAAGCCGTAGAGTATGCCTTTTCCAACTTGTTTCGTTTCCTCCATGAATTTCTCCTCCCTGCCTATCTATAAAGGCTTCTGTACTTTTTAAACAAAGCCTCAGACATGCTGATGGCTCGTCTTTGTAAAAATGTATTCCCTCGTTCCGTGAATTAGACGTAAAAGCTTTATGAAATACGATCACTTTTTCTTACATAAATCGTATGTTTTGTTGCATGCTATGATGAGTTGGAGGTGCATGATGGAAGAGCTTCTTACTATAACGTTTCGCACAGTCGTATTATATTTTGTGATCCTGATTATTTTTCGTTTCATGGGCAAGCGGGAGATCGGAGAGCTTAGTATATTAGATCTCGTTGTCTTTATCATGATGGCAGAAATTGCTGTCCTGGCCATAGAAAACGTAGAGGACCATCTGTTTCATACCATTTTGCCAATGCTTGTGCTAATGATGATCCAAGTGACGTTTGCATACATATCCTTAAAAAACCGGAACGTACGTCAGCTTCTTGACGGCAAGCCCACCATTATCATTAAATACGGAAAAATTGACGAAAACGCCATGAAATCACAGCGTTATAATTTTGATGATTTGATGGTTCAGCTAAGAGAAAATAATATCGACAGAGTGGCTGATGTATCATTTGCTATATTAGAGCCGTCAGGCAAACTGACTGTCGTAAAAAAACAAAACAATGATGAACATAGACAGCTGGAGATGCCGCTTATCATTGACGGTGACATTCAAACTGAGAACCTGGCTCGGATCGGCAAAGATAACCAGTGGCTTGAGGAGAATTTATTAAAACAGGGATATACGAATCCTTCAGCTATATCATTTTGTTCGTTTACTGACGGCGAATTTTTTATTGATGAAAAAGATGGGCACCGCACCTGATTTTCAGCGGACGATCAGGCGTCCGATAATAGGGATGCGGCGAAGCTCATCTTTTTTGATTAAACGGAAAACGAGCAGCAAGATGATATAGAAAACAGCGCTTATCGCAATCCATCCGGCAACATTCACAGCCTCCGACTCTCCAAAGGTCACATATTGTTTGACAGCAGAGCTGAGGAACCCGCATATAAAAATAACCGCAAAGCAGAGCACGTACTCTTTTATTTTGATGCTGATCGGCAGCACTTTGCTCACTGTCGCTGCATGCAAAAGGGTGACGAGCACCATGCCCGTTACAATCGCTAATGCAGCACCCATGATGCCGAGAGACGGTCTCGTGGCAAGGACGAAAATAAGGCCTGTTTTTACAAGGGCTCCGATCAAGCTGTTCATCATTGCAGCACCTGCCAAATTGAGCGCCTGCAGCACAGCCTGAAGCGGACCCTGAAAATAATAAAGCAGAAAAAACGGAGCCATGACTTTTATAAACACAGCTGCGCCTGAGGACCCATACATCACGCTCATCAGCTCATCCGCAAATACATATAAAATCACAACTGAAATGCCCCCGCTAAGCAGGCACAGCCTCATGGCCTGCTCCAATCGGTATTCAACCACCTGAAGTTTTTTCTGTTCCATTCCTTCACTTATCGCAGGAACAAGCGCGGTCGACAAAGAATATGTAATAAAGCTGGGCAGAGTCAGCAGCGTCATGGCAAAGCCGGTCAGTTCCCCGTATTGCTTTGTAGCCGCAACTGTCGCCACTCCGGCAATTGCAAGGCTTTGCGCGACAACAATGGGTTCAAAAAACCAAGACAGGTTGCCGATAAAACGGCTGCCGGTTGTAGGAAGTGAGACGCTCATTAATTGAGATAAAGTTTCTTTTCCATTTTTAATCGATTGAAAAAAATGTTTTCTGATTTTCATTGTCTTTTTGAATTTGAAACAAATGAATAAATAAACGAGTGATGCCAGCTCTCCTGCAACTGAAGAAAGCATGGCTCCCGCTGCGGCATATTCAATTCCGTAAGGGAGAAAAATCGTCGTACATACAGCCACGAGAGAAATGCGGACGACCTGTTCTAGGACTTGTGAAACGGCAAGCGGGTTCATATTTTGTTTTCCTTGAAAATACCCTCTCAGCACACTGGATATGGCGATAATCGGCACGACCGGAGTAATGGCCAAGAGGGGGTACAGCGTCCTCTGATCTGTCAGCATGGTTTCCGCCATTATCGGAGCGAAAAATAAAAACAGCGGTGTGAAAATCAGGCTGAGAATCCCAGTGATGGTAAGAGACATGACTAAAATATTTTTCGTTTTTTGATGATCTCCGCGTGCGCTGGCTTCAGCGACAAGCTTACTGATCGCGACGGGAAGACCGAATTGAGTTAATGTAGTGGCTAAGAAAAAGGTAGGAGCCGCCATCATATAGAGCCCTACCCCTTCTTCACCGATAAAACGGGCGATGACCACCCGGTTGACAAAGCCGAGCATTCTTGTGACCATCCCTGCTGCGATAAGGATAAGAGTGCCCTTTAAAAACGTCTGTTTCGCCATTTTTACCCCCTGCCTTCTCAAACTACCTGGAATCATATACAATAAAGATATGCGTATATATCGTCCAAGCATGACAAGTCTTCTTGAAAAACAATAAAAAAGGAGCGTGGAATTCGTGGATAAGCATCCAGCCGATCTGTATAAAGACCACGTAAGGCCGTTTCTTTACAGCAAACTGGAAGAGTTTAAGATTCTGGGATATGCTGATGTTGAGCTCGATAGTTTGTGGTCATACTTAAAAAACAAGAAGTGGAAAAAGAAATCGGAGCTGCACATCTATGAACTGACAAGGGATATTTTATCAGTGAAAATTGGAGAATTTATGAACTATGCAACTGTTGAGTCATTTAAAACGTCTAATTGGCTGGGCAGTGAAGAAGGTCAGGAAGCATTGGAAGAACTACTGAGGTAGCAGTTGATCTGCATAGGTTTAAGGGAGGATATACATAATGAAAAAAGGACGCTTGATTGCGTTTTTCCTTTTCGTTCTATTGATTGGCACGGGGCTGGGCTACTTTACAAAGCCTGCTGCAAGCAATATTACGTTAGGATTGGATTTGCAAGGCGGATTTGAGGTGCTGTATGACGTACAGCCCGTAAAAAAAGGTGACAAAATCACAAAAGACGTTCTGGTCAGCACAGTAGAGGCTTTGAACCGCAGGGCGAATGTCCTCGGTGTAAGTGAACCGAACATCCAAATTGAAGGAAATAACCGGATTCGTGTTCAGCTCGCTGGTGTGACAAACCAAAACAGAGCGCGGGAAATTTTGGCGACTGAGGCTCAGCTTTCTTTCAGAGATGCAAATGATAAAGAATTGCTGAATGGTGCGGATCTCGTCGAAAACGGCGCACAACAAACTTATGATAGTACAACAAATGAACCGATTGTCACTATCAAATTGAAAGACGCTGATAAATTCGGAGAAGTGACAAAAAAGGTCATGAATATGGCGCCAAACAACCAGCTTGTTATTTGGCTGGATTACGAAAAAGGCGACTCTTATAAAAAAGAAGTTCAGAAAGAGAACCCTAAATATGTTTCCGCTCCGAATGTAAGCCAGGAATTAAACACAAAAGATGTAAAAATCGAAGGGCATTTCAAAGTCCAGGAAGCGAAAGATTTAGCCAGCATTTTAAATGCCGGGGCGCTGCCTGTTAAACTGACTGAAAAATACTCAACATCAGTAGGCGCACAATTTGGACAGCAGGCGCTGCATGATACGGTGTTTGCAGGTATTATCGGAATAGCTATTATTTTCCTATTTATGCTTTTCTATTACCGCCTGCCAGGATTGATTGCGGTGATTACGCTATCAGTTTATGTATACATTACGCTCCAGATTTTTGACTGGATGAACGCTGTTCTCACTCTTCCGGGAATAGCCGCACTCATTTTAGGCGTCGGGATGGCTGTAGATGCCAACATCATCACCTATGAGCGGATTAAGGAAGAGCTTAAGCTAGGAAAATCTGTCCGTTCTGCCTTCCGCTCAGGAAACAGACGGTCATTTGCGACGATTTTTGACGCGAATATTACAACCATTATTGCAGCGGTTGTGCTCTTTGTCTTTGGGACAAGCTCTGTTAAAGGGTTTGCGACAATGCTGATTCTGTCGATTCTGACAAGCTTTATTACCGCAGTCTTCTTATCAAGATTTCTGCTCTCGCTTCTTGTGGAAAGCAGATGGTTAGACCGGAAAAAAGGCTGGTTTGGCGTCAAAAAGAAACATATTGTGGACATCCAGGACACAGATGAAAATACAGAACCGTATACGCCGTTCCAAAAATGGGATTTTACGAGCAAACGAAAATTTTTCTTTATTTTCTCAAGTGCAGTTACCGTTGCCGGGATTATTATTTTGCTTGTATTTAAGCTGAATCTGGGCATTGACTTTGCGAGCGGCGCACGGATTGAAGTGCAAAGTGACCATAAGCTCACGACAGAGCAGGTGGAGAAGGACTTTGCATCACTTGGCATGGAACCTGACACGGTTGTCTTGTCAGGCGAAAAGAGCAATATTGGTGTTGCCCGCTTTGTAGGAGTGCCTGATAAAGAAACCATTGCAAAAGTGAAAGATTACTTTAAAGACAAGTACGGATCCGAGCCGAATGTCAGCACGGTGTCACCTACTGTTGGTAAAGAGCTGGCGAGAAACGCATTGTACGCAGTGGCCATTGCTTCAATCGGAATCATTATTTACGTTTCCATCCGATTCGAGTACAAAATGGCGGTTGCTGCGATTGTTTCACTGCTTTATGATGCTTTCTTTATCATCACATTTTTCAGCATTACAAGGCTGGAGGTAGATGTTACCTTTATTGCGGCCGTCCTGACGATTGTCGGTTATTCGATTAACGATACAATCGTTACATTTGACAGGGTTCGCGAGCATATGAAAAAACGCAAGCCGAAAACGTTTGCCGATTTGAGCCATATTGTAAACCTAAGCTTGCAGCAAACCTTTACTAGATCCATTAATACTGTATTAACTGTAGTGATTGTTGTTATAACACTGCTGATCTTTGGGGCATCTTCTATTACAAACTTCTCAATCGCTCTATTGGTTGGGCTGTTAACAGGTGTTTATTCATCCCTCTACATTGCCGCGCAAATTTGGCTTGTTTGGAAAGGGAAAGAACTAAAAAAAGGTACGGAACAATAGAGTAACTGTCAGGCTGTCCATTATGGGCAGCCTGATTTTTTGGCGTTTGATTGATCTTAAAATAGACATTTGCTATAATGACATACGCTTACAATTAAACATATAAATGGTGTGAAGAGGATTTGTGACAGGTTTTCATATATGTGGGAGGGTTTGGGTATGAAGGTTCGCGAGTCGGAGCTGCCGGGTATCGGGCAAAAAGTTGAGATTGTCACCAGAAACCAAGATAAAATATCAATTATCATCCATGACGATGGCAGAAGAGAGCTGTATTATTTTGACGAAAATGATCATGAAGAATGTGTGACATCCGTACAGTTTGATGATGCGGAAGCGAGGCAGATTTCTGCGATTCTGGGCGGGATGGCATATAAACCGAAAGCATTAGAAACCGTGGAAGTGGCTCTTGACGATTTGATCATAGAATGGTTTAAAGCAGAAGCAGGAGCACCAGCCGTTCACAAGACAATCGGTGATTTGGACGTGCGGCAGGAATATCAAGCGACAGTCATCGCTATATTAAAGAAGAATCAGCAAAAGCAATTGAATCCAGGATCTGAAACAGTGATAGAAGAAGGAGATACACTCGTCATCTCTGGAGAGAGAGACGGACTGAAGAGGCTGATCCGAGAAAAATTAACCGCACTGGGGGCTTGACCTCGCGTCAAGCCATGTTTAAAACCAATGTGAATAGGGAAACTAACCTCAATAAATGAAGTTTGGGGGTAATCGAATGAACAAACAATGGACGATCATATTTGCACTTATTTTTACGTTGCTTGTCGCTGTTTTCGCAGTAATTAATGTAAGATCCGTAGAAGTTGATTACCTGTTTGGCAGATCAGAGTGGCCGCTTATTCTAGTCATTTTAGGTTCAGTACTGATGGGGGCGCTGATCGTTTTTTCTGCCGGAATTTTTCAAGTCATGAAATTAAAGAGAGAAATAAAAGCGTTGCGGAAAGAAACCAAAACCGCACAGGATGTGATACATAACCAAGAGGATGCTCATTTGAATGATGTTCAAGCCGACACACAGGATGCATCCGCCATTATTGAGAAAAAAGACTAGTTTTCGAATTATATTTGAAACCCCTCAGCATGCTCTAGTATAATAGGGTGGTTGAGGGGTGAATTTATGTTAGCGTCAAAAATGCGATGGGAAATCCAGCGACCAGATCAGGAAAAGGTCAAATCACTCACAGAACAATTGGACATAACACCTCTTGTTGCGTCGCTGCTTGTAAAAAGAGGCTTTGATACGGCAGAAAACGCGAGGCTGTTTTTACATACAAAGGATACCGAATTCTATGATCCCTATGAGATGAAGGGGATGAAAGAAGCGGTAGAACGAATAAAACAGGCGATTTCACAACAAGAACAGATTATGATATATGGCGATTATGACGCCGATGGAGTTACCAGTACGTCAGTGATGCTGCACACTTTGCAAAAGCTGTCGGCGCAAGTTGATTTTTATATACCTGACCGGTTTAAAGAAGGCTACGGCCCTAATGAACAGGCGTTTCGTTCAATTAAAGAACGAGGCTCCTCACTCATTATTACGGTTGATACGGGGATTGCCGCTGTCCATGAAGCGAAGGTAGCAAAGGAACTTGGCTTAGATGTCATCATTACCGACCACCATGAGCCTGGACCAGAGCTTCCGGATGTTCATGCGATCGTTCACCCGAAGCAGCCTGGCTGCACCTATCCTTTTAAGGGGCTTGCAGGAGTGGGCGTGGCGTTTAAGCTTGCCCACGCATTATTGGGCGAATTGCCAGATGAACTTCTTGACCTGGCGGCAATCGGAACCATTGCCGATCTAGTTCCGCTGCATGATGAAAACAGATTAATTGCAACATTAGGTCTCGAAAAGCTCCGGCGGACGAACCGGCTTGGCTTAAAAGAACTGATTAAGCTCTCAGGCGGAGAAATCGGTGAAGCGAACGAAGAAACCGTCGGATTTCAGCTCGCACCGAGACTGAATGCAGTCGGAAGAATTGAACAGGCCGATCCTGCTGTTCATTTGCTTATGTCAGAGGACCCGTTTGAAGCGGAAGAGCTTGCCGCTGAAATCGATCAGCTTAATAAAGAACGGCAAAAGATGGTCAGCAAAATGACGGATGAAGCGATTGAAATGGTTGAACAAGAAGGGCTTAATCAAACTGCGATTGTCGTGGCAAAAGCAGGGTGGAATCCCGGAGTCGTCGGAATTGTAGCTTCAAAGCTTGTAGACCGTTTCTACCGCCCGGCCATTGTCCTTGGAATTGATGAAGAAAAAGGGATCGCCAAAGGTTCGGCACGAAGCATCAGGGGATTTAATTTGTTTGAAAGCCTTTCTGAATGCAGAGATATTCTTCCGCACTTTGGAGGCCATCCAATGGCGGCTGGCATGACGCTGAATGCCGAAGATGTGCCGGAATTGCGGAACAGGCTGAATGAGATAGCTGACAATACGCTTACAGAAGAAGATTTTATTCCTGTACAGGAAGTAGACCTCGTATGCAGCGTGGAGGACATTACGGTTGAAAGCATCACAGAGATGAATCTGCTTTCTCCCTTCGGCATGCTGAATCCGAAACCGCATGTGATGGTAGAAAACGCAGTGCTGGAAGATGTCCGCAAAATCGGGGCGAATAAAAATCATGTCAAAATGACGATTAGAAACGATTCATCCCAGCTTGACTGCGTCGGTTTTAATAAAGGCGAGCTTGAGGAAAGTATTGTACCCGGTTCAAAAATTTCGATTGTTGGTGAAATGTCGATCAATGAATGGAATAACAGAAAAAAACCGCAGCTGATGATCAAGGATGCGGCTGTTGCTGAATGGCAGCTGTTTGACTTAAGAGGAAAACGCACGTGGAAAGATACGGTTTCCGCCCTTCCGTCTGATAAACGAGTCATTGTCTCCTTCAAAGAAGAAACTACAACGCTTCTTCAGTCTGAAGATCTTCGCCATGACGTGCACGTTATCAGTTCTGAAGACCAAGCGAAGGCATATGAACTTGACGGTGCATATATTGTATTACTGGATTCTCCGCCTTCGCTGGACATGCTCGCACGTTTGCTGGAAGGCAAAGCGCCTGAGCGGATTTACTTCATCTTTCTCAATCATGAGGAACACTTTTTATCATCTTTTCCGGCAAGAGACCACTTTAAATGGTATTATGCATTCTTGCTGAAAAGAGGCGCTTTTGACTTGAAAAAACACGGTTCAGAGCTTGCGAGGCATAAAGGCTGGTCCGTTGAAACAATCAATTTCATGACAAAGGTGTTTTTTGATCTCGGTTTTGTTAAAATAGAGAATGGTGTGCTGTCTGTGATAAGCGGAGCGAAAAAACGCGATTTAACGGACTCACAAACATATCAAGCAAAACAGCAGCTGATGGAGCTGGATCAAAAGCTGAATTATTCTGCGGCTGAAGAGCTGAAGGAATGGCTGAATAAGCTGATGAAACAAGATTCAGAGGCTTATGAAAGTACGAGGAGGACATAAAACAGATGGATTTAAAACAATACGTAACAATTGTACCCGATTACCCGAAAGAGGGCGTGCAATTTAAAGATATTACGACACTGATGGATAAAGGCGATGTCTATCGCTATGCAACAGATCAAATTGTTGAATATGCGAAAGAAAAACAAATTGATTTGGTTGTCGGCCCGGAGGCGCGCGGCTTTATTATCGGCTGTCCGGTTGCCTACGCGCTCGGCGTCGGTTTTGCACCGGTTCGCAAAGAAGGCAAATTGCCGCGCGAGGTCATCAAAGTGGATTACGGTTTGGAGTATGGCAAAGACGTATTAACGATCCGCAAAGATGCGATTTTGCCAGGCCAGCGTGTGCTTATTACAGATGACCTGCTTGCGACAGGCGGCACCATTGAAGCTACAATCAAACTAGTTGAGGAGCTTGGCGGCATTGTAGCTGGTATCGCTTTCTTAATCGAGCTTTCTTACCTTGACGGCAGAAATAAACTTGATAATTATGACATCTTAACACTAATGAAATACTAAAGATAACCTCATAAAGGAAAAAGCACTCGATACAGGGTGCTTTTTTCCTATTGTTTTGCATTTATTTAATATATTATTTGGTGATTTGAACTTCTGCTCTTTACATCTATCGTTTTTTTCTTGATAATAAACTACAATACAGTTTACATTTTAAAAAAGGTGATTCCATGGCGAACGAACAAGTATTGACTGCCGAGCAAGTTATTGATAAAGCGCGCAGTTATCTATCCGATGAGCATATCGCATTTGTCGAAAAAGCATACCTGTACGCTGAAGATGCTCATCGCGAGCAATACCGCAAATCAGGTGAGCCTTACATTATTCATCCGATTCAGGTTGCGGGAATTCTCGTTGATCTTGAAATGGATCCATCCACAATCGCGGGCGGATTTCTGCATGATGTAGTGGAGGATACTGATGTGACGCTTGATGACCTGAAGGAAGCATTCTCCGAGGAAGTGGCAATGCTTGTGGACGGTGTAACGAAGCTCGGTAAAATTAAATATAAATCTCAAGAGGAACAGCAGGCGGAAAATCATCGCAAAATGTTTGTCGCTATGGCTCAAGATATCCGGGTCATACTGATCAAGCTGGCGGATCGTCTTCACAATATGCGGACGCTGAAACATCTTCCCCAAGAAAAACAGCGCAGAATTTCTAATGAAACGCTGGAAATTTTTGCTCCTTTGGCTCATCGCCTCGGGATTTCAAAGATTAAATGGGAACTGGAAGATACGGCGCTCCGTTATTTGAATCCTCAGCAATATTACAGAATTGTCAACCTCATGAAGAAAAAACGCGCAGAACGCGAGCTTTATGTCGACGAGGTTGTCAATGAGGTGAAAAAACGTGTCGAAGAAGTCAACATCAAGGCTGACTTCTCAGGCCGGCCGAAACATATTTACAGTATCTATAGAAAAATGGTGCTGCAAAATAAGCAATTCAATGAAATTTATGATCTGCTTGCTGTCCGGATTCTCGTGAACAGCATAAAGGACTGCTACGCGGTGCTCGGTATTATTCATACCTGCTGGAAGCCGATGCCCGGCAGGTTCAAAGATTATATCGCAATGCCGAAGCCGAACATGTATCAATCGCTTCATACAACAGTTATAGGGCCTAAAGGCGACCCGCTGGAAGTGCAGATCCGCACCTTCGAAATGCATGAAATCGCGGAATACGGGGTTGCGGCTCACTGGGCTTATAAAGAAGGAAAAGCAGCGAGTGAAAGTGCAACATTTGAGAAAAAGCTTTCATGGTTCCGCGAAATTTTGGAATTCCAAAATGAATCAACAGATGCCGAAGAATTTATGGAATCGCTCAAAATCGATTTGTTCTCGGATATGGTGTACGTCTTTACGCCAAAAGGAGATGTCATCGAGCTTCCGTCCGGTTCTGTCCCGATTGATTTCTCTTACCGGATACACTCTGAAATCGGCAATAAAACAATCGGTGCGAAGGTCAACGGAAAAATGGTGATCCTTGACCATAAGCTCCGGACTGGTGATATCGTTGAAATTCTTACGTCCAAGCATTCCTATGGACCGAGTCAGGATTGGGTGAAGCTTGCTCAAACTTCACAGGCGAAGCATAAGATCCGTCAATTCTTTAAGAAACAGCGGCGTGAAGAAAATGTCGAAAAAGGCCGTGAGTTGGTAGAAAAAGAAATTAAAAATCTGGACTTTGAAGTAAAGGACGTCTTGACACCGGAGAACATCCAAAAAGTGGCTGATAAATTTAATTTCTCAAATGAAGAAGACATGTACGCAGCGGTCGGCTACAATGGCATCACAGCCCTGCAGGTGGCGAACCGGCTGACGGAAAAAGAAAGAAAACAGCGCGATCAGGAAGAACAAGAAAAAATTGTCCAGGATGTCGCTGCGGAGCCTAAACCGTATCCGCAAGGAAGAAAGCGGGAAGCTGGCGTTCGCGTCAAGGGGATCGACAATCTTCTTGTGCGTTTATCGAAATGCTGCAATCCTGTGCCTGGTGACCATATTGTCGGTTTCATTACAAAAGGCAGAGGGGTTTCCGTCCATCGCGACGACTGTCCGAATGTCAAAACGAATGAAGCACAGGAGCGGCTGATCCCTGTAGAGTGGGAACATGAGTCACAGGTGCAAAAACGCAAGGAATACAATGTTGAGATCGAGATTCTTGGGTATGACCGCCGCGGATTGCTTAACGAGGTGCTTCAGGCAGTGAATGAAACGAAAACAAATATTTCTTCTGTCTCTGGCAAATCGGATCGCAACAAAGTGGCAACCATTCATATGGCTATTTTTATTCAGAATATCAATCATCTGCATAAAGTCGTCGAGCGCATTAAGCAAATAAGGGATATATATTCTGTGCGCCGCGTCATGAATTAAAGGAGTCACAAAATGAAAATAGTCGTTCAGCGAGTAACAGAAGCAAGTGTAACCGTTGATGGAGATGTGATCGGCCAAATTGGACAAGGCATTATGGTCCTGGTCGGCATCACTCACGATGATACAGAAGAGGACGCCGCTTACTTAGCGGATAAAATGGTGAATCTTCGCATTTTCGATGACAGCGATGGAAAAATGAATTTGTCGCTTCTGGACACAGGCGGAGAGATTTTGTCTGTTTCACAGTTTACGCTTTACGGAGATACGAGAAAAGGACGGCGCCCCAACTACATGAACGCCGCAAAACCTGATAAGGCTTTGGGCCTTTATGAAAAATGGAATGACTTGCTTCGTGAAAAAGGAATCAAAGTGGAAACAGGTAAATTCGGCGCCATGATGGATGTAAAGCTCACTAACTCCGGACCGGTTACTTTGATTATGGATTCAAAATAAAAAAGCTGCCAAAAGGCAGCTTTTTTTATTGGAAATATTTCTCCAATCCGCTCTCAATTCCGTCTGTTACTTTTTCTTGATATGAATTGCTATGTACTATGGCTTCTTCCTGCGGATGGCTTACATAACCTAGCTCGTACAGCATAGCGGGCTGTTTGTTTTCACGGAGCACATAATAATCTCCGAACAGTACGCCGCGGTCAGGAATTGAAGATCGCTTAACCACTTCAGAGTGTACATCTGATGCCAGTTCCTGATCCTTTGCAGGACTGTAGTAATAAGCTGTGCTTCCCCTTGTAGAAGTATCCGCAAAGCTGTCGTAATGAATGCTGATGAAGGCGTCTGCGTTGCGGTAGTGAGACGTCGAGACTCGTGACTGTAAGCTGACAAATGTATCATCCTGCCGTGTCACATACACGTCTGCTCCTGCTGATCTAAGTTTGCTAGCCAGCAGTTTCGCCGTTTTGATCGTTAGTTTTTTCTCGAATTGGCCTGAATAGCCGATCGTTCCGCTGTCTTTTCCTCCATGCCCCGGATCGACAACAATCGCTTTGTTTTTCAGCGACCCGCTTCCGGAAGCGGAATCAGCGACAGGCGGCTCTCCGGATTCTTCAGCGCTTTTAGACGTCTGTACCACCCAGTTGGCGACATAAGCGGTCTGCCCATTGTCAAGTTTTACTTCATACCAGCTGCCCTTTGCTCCGGTAATGGAGTACGCATCGCCTTTGGCTGCGCGTTTAACGATTGAAGCTGACGTTGAGGCATCGCTTCTTAAATTCGTTCCTCCGTATACGATATAGGCTTTTTTTGTACTGTCTGAACTGCTGACATCAGCTGAATCTCCAGCTGGGTCAGAACTGGTCACAATGTAATGGCTTGCGACCCAGCCTTTTAGCCCATTCACTTTAATATGGAGCCAGCCGTTTTTCTCTTCGAGGATTGTAAGCTTCGTTCCTCGTGAAAGTTTTGTTATAATCGCTGCATCATGTGAGGCGGACCCTCTGACATTCAGTGAAGAAACGCCAACCGTGCCCGTTGTTGAACCAGATGATTCTGTCTGATCACTTTCCTCAGACGCTGAACTGCCGCTGCCTGAAGTGACGTATTCGGAAGATACCCATCCGGTGGAATTTCGATATGATATCTTGATCCAGCCGGAATCCTTGTCAATCACTGCGGCTTGGCTGCTCTGCGGGAATTTGCCGATGACTTCGTATGAAGTACCAGGGCCTGTTCTCATCCGTAAATCGGGATCTGTTGATGTAACAGTTTCACTGCTGTCTGTAGAGCTTGTGCCTGACTGTTTTTCCTTAGTAATAAGCCAGGAGACAACCCACCCTTTATCTCCGGAACCAAGCTGTATTTGCACCCAGTCTCCGTCTTCCTTCAAGATGGGGTAGCGTTCTCCTTTTTTCACCTCCGCCATGATGCCGTAGCTAAGCCCCGGACCGCTTCTGACGTTCATTTCATCTGTTGCGATGACCGCTTCTCCCTGAGCGGCTGTAACGGCAGAAAAAGGCGGGAAAAGCGCCCCGGCGACGATAATACATACAATAAGGACAAAGTGTTTCTTGCTCATTGTGTCCTCCTTTCTAATGATCGTAAAAAAAAGCATTCTTTCTTAATATCGTAAAGTCCTTTCTGATTTTTAAATAAAAATAAAATGATTTGTTTATACTAGGCATAAATACAATCAAAAAGGTGTGCAAATCATGAAATATCATCCAAAAATGGGGCGTGCATTTCACGACGGCGAAGGAAACCTGCATTTCAGTGATCATGCCGATCCTGATACAATCGGTTATCTCACTGAAACGGCAACGGAATTTGGTCTTATGTCCAAAGAAGCATCACAGCAGAAAAACAACCGGAATAAAGCTTGACAGAGTACGGCAATGCCATTATTATAATAGAAATCGAGTACATAATAAATAAAAATTAAACTGAACCAATAATGGAGAAGAGTAGGTCAGATTGCATGGCTAGAGAGGAACCGCCCCAGGCTGAAAGCGGCTCCCATTGCGTCTTTCTCGAAACAACACTCCGGAGGTTTCCTGCTGAACGCGTGATACCGTCATTAGGCAGTGAACGTGAACCTGCGTTAAAGGATCGAGCGGGAATACGAAAATATTCCAACTAGGGTGGCACCACGGGTATAACTCTCGTCCCTACTATATGTGTATAGTAGGGGCGGGAGTTTTTTTTATTTTTCATCATTGACGATAAATGTATATTTTATAAGGGATACATAAGGAGGTCTACACATGGGATATAACATTCCAAGAGGAACACAAGATATTCTGCCCGGAGAATCAGAGCGCTGGCAGTATGTTGAACAAATCATGAGAGACACTTGCCGAACTTATCAATATAAAGAAATCCGCACGCCGATTTTTGAGCATACAGAACTGTTCGCCAGAGGCGTCGGGGAGTCTACGGATATTGTACAAAAAGAAATGTACACCTTCCAAGACCGCAAAGGCAGAAGCCTGACGCTTCGCCCCGAGGGAACTGCTGCAGCAGTTCGCGCTTTTAATGAAAATAAATTATTTGCGAATCCTGTTCAGCCGACAAAGCTGTATTATGTCGGGCCGATGTTCCGTTACGAACGTCCGCAGACAGGCCGTTACCGCCAGTTTTATCAGTTTGGAATCGAAGCGATCGGTTCGAAAGACCCTGCAATAGATGCTGAAGTAATGGCGCTGGCGATGGGGATTTATCAGAAGGCCGGCTTGAAAAACGTCAAGCTTGTGATAAACAGTCTTGGCGATCGGGACAGCCGCAAAAGCTACAGAGAAGCGCTCGTGAAACACTTTGAGCCGCGCATCGAGGAATTTTGTTCAGACTGTCAGTCACGTCTGCACACCAATCCGCTCAGAATTTTGGATTGCAAAAAGGACCGGGATCATGAGCTGATGAAATCGGCACCTTCTATTCTTACTTACTTAAATGAAGAATCAGCCGCTTATTTTGACAAAGTGAAGCAATATTTAAACGATCTCGGCATTTCTTATGAAATTGATCCTAACCTTGTGAGAGGGCTGGATTATTATAACCATACCGCATTCGAAATCATGAGCAATGCGGAAGGCTTTGGCGCTATTACAACGCTTGCCGGCGGCGGCCGCTATGACGGATTGGTCGAGCAAATCGGCGGACCAGAAGCGCCCGGCATCGGATTTGCGATGAGCATTGAACGCCTGCTTGCCGCAATTGATGCTGAAAAAAGAGAACTGCCTGTTGATCAGGGAATTGACTGCTATATCGTGACGCTTGGCGAAAAAGCGAAGGATTATTCCGTTTCGTTGGTGTACAAACTGAGAGAAGCAGGCATTTCCAGTGAAATTGATTACGAAAATAAGAAAATGAAAGGCCAGTTTAAAACAGCTGACCGCTTCAACGCCAGATTTATTGCGATTTTGGGAGAGGATGAGCTTGCTCTAAACAAAATCAATGTAAAGGATGCAAAAACAGGCGAACAGATTGAAGTGGCTCTTGATGAATTTATACATGTGATGAAAGCAAACCAAAAGGGATAAGGAGTGGAACGCATTGTTTGGAAGAACATATTATTGCGGCGAAATGACTGAAAAAGCAATTGGCGAATCTGTAACGCTGAAAGGCTGGGTCCAAAAAAGACGGGACCTCGGCGGATTGATTTTTATTGACTTGCGTGACCGTACGGGAATTGTTCAAGTCGTTTTTAACCCTGATGTATCAAAAGAAGCGCTTGCTATTGCGGAAGGCATCAGAAACGAATACGTACTTGATATTCAAGGAAAAGTGGTTGCGCGCGAAGAAGGCACAGTGAATAAGAATTTGAAAACAGGCGCGATTGAAATTCACGCTGATGCAGTGACTGTATTGAGTGCTGCGAAGACGCCTCCGTTTGCCATTTCTGATCAAGCGGATGATGTATCAGAGGACGTGCGTTTAAAATACCGTTACTTAGATTTGCGCAGACCGGCTATGTTTCAAACGATTCAGCTGCGCCATAACGTGACGAGAGCTGCTCGGGGCTTTTTAGATGAAAAAGGATTTCTTGATATTGAAACGCCGATTTTAACAGGAAGCACACCTGAGGGCGCACGTGACTACTTGGTGCCGAGCCGTGTGCACGAAGGTGAATTCTATGCGCTCCCTCAATCTCCGCAGCTATTTAAACAGCTTCTGATGGTCTCAGGCGTTGAACGCTATTATCAGATTGCCCGCTGTTTCCGCGATGAGGACTTGCGTGCGGACCGCCAGCCTGAGTTTACGCAAATCGATATTGAAATGTCCTTTATGAGCCAGGAAGACATTATGTCATTGGCTGAGGATATGATGGCAAAGATTATGCGTGAAACGAAAGGTGTGGAACTCAAGCTTCCTCTGCCTCGAATGACGTATGACGAGGCGATGAACAAATACGGTTCTGATAAACCGGATACTCGCTTTGACATGCTTTTGACAGATGTATCTGACATTGTAAAAGATACTGAATTTAAGGTGTTTTCATCAGCTGTGGCAAACGGCGGAGTAGTCAAAGCCATCAACGTAAAAGGCGGGGCAGGCGATTACTCAAGAAAAGACATCGATGCTCTGGGCGCGTTTGCCGCAAATTACGGAGCGAAAGGACTTGCTTGGGTGAAGGTCGAAGCGGACGGAGTGAAAGGCCCGATCGCTAAATTCTTTGACGATGAAAAGCAGTCCAAGCTGATTGAAGCACTTAACGCCGCTGAGGGTGACTTGCTGCTGTTCGGAGCGGATAAATTCGAAGTTGTTGCCGCATCACTCGGCGCCCTGCGCTTAAAGCTTGGGAAAGAACGGGGACTCATTGACGAAAACCTCTTCAATTTCTTATGGGTTATTGACTGGCCGCTCTTAGAGCATGATGCGGAGGAAGGCCGTTTTTACGCAGCGCACCATCCGTTTACAATGCCTGTCCGTGAAGACCTTGAGCTGATTGAAACAGCGCCTGAGGACATGAAAGCGCAAGCCTATGACCTCGTCTTAAACGGCTATGAGCTTGGCGGCGGTTCGATCCGTATTTTCGAAAAGGATATTCAGGAAAAAATGTTTGCACTGCTTGGTTTCACAAAAGAAGAAGCAGCAGAACAGTTTGGATTCCTTCTTGAGGCATTTGAATACGGCGCTCCTCCGCACGGCGGAATCGCGCTTGGTTTAGACCGTCTCGTGATGCTTCTTGCCGGCCGGACGAATCTGAGAGATACGATCGCTTTCCCGAAAACGGCAAGTGCAAGCTGTCTGATGACAGATGCGCCGGGAGAAGTAAGCGACGCGCAGCTTGATGAACTTCATCTTTCTATTAAAACAAAAGTAAAGAACTGAATGTGCAGTTCGATTCTTGAAAATCAAAATCGTCTATGATATGATTTTGACAAGTTAAATAAAGTCCTGATGTGTTAGTTGTACACCTAGTTTTGACCGAACATTTTTTTGATTTGGGAGCCCGCATTTTTAAATGGCGTACATGCCTCTTTTCATTCGGTAAAGAGGACTTACAAGATTTAAAAGAGGGCACCCACCTGCTGAGAGCGGGTTCAAAACAAAGGAAAGCTGCAACGGCACAATTGGGACTTTATTTTTTATGCGCAGAAAAAACGGCTGTTTCTGTAATAGCCATTTATCATATGAAAACCAGATTACGAATGTGGAGTGAGGTTCTTGTTACACCAGTTTTCACGCAATGAATTAGCTATCGGAAAAGAAGGCCTTGAAACGCTGAAAAACAGCACGGTTGCTGTGCTTGGAGTTGGAGGCGTCGGATCGTTCGCAGCGGAGGCGCTTGCACGTTCAGGCGTTGGACGCATCCTGCTTGTCGATAAGGATGATGTGGACATCACAAACGTAAACCGTCAGCTTCACGCTCTTCTTTCAACTGTCGGTCAGCCGAAAGTGGATTTAATGAAAGCGCGTATTGCAGACATTAACCCTGAGTGTGAAGTGATTTCGTTAAAAATGTTCTATACGGAAGAAACGTATGAGCAATTCTTTGAGTATAACCTTGACTACGTAATTGATGCGTCAGACACCATTCATTATAAAATCCATTTAATGAAAGAATGTCTGAAACGGGATATTCCGCTGATCTCCAGCATGGGTGCGGCGAACAAGACAGACCCGACACGTTTCCAAATCGCAGATATTTCTAAAACACATACTGACCCGATTGCAAAGGTAGTTCGTACGAGACTCCGTAAAGAAGGCATCAAAAAGGGTGTTCAAGTGATTTTCTCCGATGAAAGCCCAATTGTGATCCGGGAAGACGTCAGAAAAGAAGTCGGAAATGACGATGCGAAAATCCGCAAAGCCAAAATGCCGCCGTCCTCTAATGCTTTTGTGCCGTCTGTTGCGGGATTGATTATGGGCGGTCATGTTGTCATGGATCTTTTGAAAGATATTGAAATCAAACGCGTGAAGGATAAATAATAAAAAAACAGCCTTGAAGCATATTCAAGGCTGTTTTTTTATTTTCTTTTTATTAATTTATCGTACACTTGCTTTAACGCAGATTCAAATTTACCAGTTTGCTTCGGTTTGTAATATTGCTTGTTCTTTAAAGGATCAGGGAGGTACTGCTGTTCAACCCATCCATTTTCGTAATGATGAGGGTATTTATAGTCGATTCCTCTTCCAAGTTCCTGTGCTCCTTTATAATGCGCGTCTTTTAAATGTTTTGGGACATCGCCGATTTTTCCTGCTCTGATGTCCGCGAGCGCTTCATCGATTGCTAAAATAGCTGAATTGGATTTCGGCGAGAGACAGAGCTCAATTACCGCATTGGCCAGCGGTATGCGCGCTTCAGGGAAGCCAATACGTTCGGCGGTCTGAACTGCATGCAGCACTCTAGGTCCGGCCTGCGGGCTGGCTAAGCCGATATCCTCATAGGCGATAACCAAGAGTCTTCTCGCGATGCTTTCCAAGTCACCCGCTTCAATTAATCTGGCCAAATAGTGAAGAGCGGCGTTGGCATCAGAGCCGCGGATCGATTTTTGAAAAGCGGACAAGACGTCATAATGCGCATCACCGTCTTTATCGTGAGAAAAACTCTTCTTTTGCAGGCATTCTTCCGCAGTCTCTAATGTGATGTGAATCACGCCGTCCGCAGACTCCTTCGTTGATAATACGGCAAGCTCAAGCGCATTTAAAGCGGAACGGACATCTCCTCCGCATCCGTGGGCAAAGTGCTCCATCGCCTGGTCATCAATTGTAACAGAATACGTGCCAAGCCCCCGGTGCTCATCATGAAGAGCTCGCTCTAAAGCCTGTTTAATCAATTGAGGTGTTAAGGGCTCTAGCTCAAAAATCTGCGTTCGGCTTCTGATGGCCGGGTTTATGGCGTGATATGGGTTAGCTGTAGTGGCGCCGATTAAAATAATCATGCCATTTTCTAAATAAGGCAAAAGAAAATCCTGTTTTCCTTTATCGAGTCTGTGGACTTCATCCAAAATCAAAATGACCTGGCCGGACATTTTGGCTTCTTGGGCTACGATCTCCATATCTTTTTTATTGTTAATAACGGCATTCAGCTTGCGGAAAGCAATACTTGTTGAACCGGCGATTGCTGTTGCGATTGAGGTTTTTCCAATTCCGGGAGGCCCGTACAAAATCATGGATGACAAATGTTTTGCCTGAACCATTCTGCCGATAATTTTATCTTCAGCCACCAGATGCTGCTGGCCGATAATATCCTCTATTTTCGTCGGACGCATCCGATATGCCAATGGCTTCATCATCATCTCTCCTTACTTAATTACAGGGTAACGGAAAACCGGAAATTAGAAAAGGGGGAAGCCCTGTTTCCGCCGGCTTCCATGAAAATTCGCAGAAGGTATGCTATAATAGCAGTTGGTCTATTATTTAATAAACGGACGAATTATATAGAAATTACCATTATATATGTGGAAAATCATGAAATAACAGAGGTGTTCATGTTGAAAATATCAACTAAAGGAAGATACGGTCTCACCATTATGATCGAGCTCGCGAAAAAGCATGGTGAAGGCCCGACTTCATTAAAAAGCATCGCACAGACAAATAATTTGTCAGAGCATTATTTAGAGCAGCTGGTATCACCGCTCAGAAATGCCGGCTTAGTCAAAAGCATCAGAGGCGCATACGGCGGATACGTATTAGGCAGTGAGCCGGATGCCATTACAGCTGGAGACATCATCCGCGTGCTTGAAGGTCCGATCAGCCCTGTGGAAGTGCTCGAAGACGAGGAGCCTGCCAAGCGGGAGCTGTGGATCCGCATACGGGATGCCGTTAAAGAAGTGTTAGACAGCACAACATTAGAGGACCTTGCCAGCTACACAGATGGAGAGCAAGAAGCTTATATGTTCTATATTTAGATCAGAGGTGTAAAACAAAATGGAACGGATTTATTTGGATCACGCCGCAACGTCTCCGATGGATGATCGCGTGCTGGAGAAAATGATACCGCATTTCTCCGGAAATTTCGGCAATCCATCCAGCATTCATTCATTTGGAAGGGAATCACGGAAATGGGTGGACGAAGCAAGAGCGCAGATTGCAGCTGAAATTGGTGCGGCAGAACAGGAAATTATTTTCACTAGCGGGGGAACGGAAGCCGATAATTTAGCGATAATGGGAACTGCGCTTGCCAGAAAAGATCAGGGAAAACATATCATCACGACAAAAATTGAGCATCACGCCGTGCTTCACACATGTGAAAAACTGGAGGAAGACGGATTTGAAGTGACGTATCTGGATGTTGATGAAAACGGCAGAGTCAGTGCAAATCAGGTGAAAGAAGCACTCCGTGATGATACAATCCTTGTGACAGTGATGTATGGAAATAACGAAGTCGGAACTGTGCAGCCGATCGATGAAATCGGCCAGCTGCTGAAGGAACATAAGGCTTATTTTCATACCGATGCTGTTCAGGCATTCGGATTTTTTCCAATTGATGTGAAAAGCAGCCATATTGACCTTCTGTCTGTTTCTGGGCACAAGCTCAACGGGCCAAAAGGGACAGGCTTTTTATATGCAAGTAAGGATGTAAAGCTTTCTCCGCTGTTATTCGGAGGAGAGCAAGAAAGAAAACGCCGTGCCGGAACAGAAAATGTTCCGGGAATTGTCGGGCTGAAAGAAGCGGTCAAGCTGTCGGGCGAAGAACGGGACGAAAAAAACGAGAAGTATCAATCGTTTAAAACAATCATTGCCGGCACGCTTAAGGATGCCGGTGTGGCATTCGAGATCAATGGAGATCAAGAGCATAGCCTTCCGCATGTTATGAACCTTTATTTTCCGGGTGTATCTGTGGAGGCACTGCTGGTAAATCTTGATATGGCGGGAGTCGCGGTCTCCAGCGGATCAGCGTGCACCGCTGGTTCAGTCCTGCCGTCACACGTTCTGACTGCCATGTTCGGTGAAGAGAGCGACCGGCTGACGTCCTCAATTCGAATCAGCTTCGGTCTCGGCAATACGGCTGAGCAAGTGAAAACCGCTGCCGAACATGTGGCTGCCGTTGTAAAGCGGCTGACACAATAAGGCGGACTTAATTATTGGAGTGAATGAAATGGAAAAACGGCCGGAGGATACAAGAGTCGTTGTCGGCATGTCCGGCGGAGTAGACTCATCTGTGGCGGCTCTGCTGTTAAAAGAACAGGGCTATGACGTGATCGGAATCTTTATGAAAAACTGGGATGATACGGACGAAAACGGTTTTTGCACGGCGACAGAGGATTATGAAGATGTGATCCGCGTCTGCAATCAAATCGGAATTCCGTACTATGCCGTTAATTTTGAAAAGCAATATTACGAGAAGGTATTTCAATACTTCCTCGATGAATATAAAGCAGGCAGAACACCAAACCCGGATGTGCTGTGCAACAAAGAAATTAAATTCAAGGCATTTTTGGAGCATGCCCTGTCACTTGGCGCCGACTATTTAGCGACTGGCCACTATGCAAGGGTCGACAGAAGCGGCGGCAAAGTCAGAATGCTGCGCGGCATTGATGAAAACAAAGATCAAACGTACTTCTTGAATCAGCTGACAGAAGATACGCTAAGCAAAGTCATGTTCCCGATCGGCGAGCTTCAAAAAAGCCGTGTGCGTGAAATTGCCAAAGAAGCAGAACTTGCAACGGCAACGAAAAAAGACAGCACAGGCATCTGTTTTATCGGCGAACGCAACTTCAAAACGTTTCTCAGCCAATATCTCCCTGCACAGCCGGGCGATATGATGACGATGGACGGCGAAGTAAAAGGACGCCATGACGGGTTAATGTACTACACGATCGGACAGCGTCACGGCCTTGGCATCGGCGGAAGCGGCGAGCCGTGGTTTGCGGTCGGTAAAGATCTTGAAAAGAACATCCTTTACGTGGATCAAGGGTTCCACAACCCGCTCCTTTACTCCGATAAAATCACAGCAACCAATATCAGCTGGGTACGTTCGGATATCATGAAGGGCGAAGAGATTTCCTGCACGGCTAAATTCCGTTACCGTCAAGAAGACCATAAAGTCACGGTTCGAATGACTGGGGAAGGCGAAGCGGAGGTTATCTTCGACGAACAGGTCCGTGCTGTCACACCGGGACAAGCCGTTGTCTTTTATGATGGCGAAGAATGCCTTGGCGGCGGAACCATCGATGACGTATATAAAGACGGAACAAAATTGTGGTATGTATAAAATGAAAAAACCTCAACAGCGAGTTGGGGTTTTTTAATGAAAGGAAGATGTCTGTGGACTACAATCAAGCCGGTATAGAGGCAATGCAGGAAGGCGATTACGAAAAAGCGGCAGAGGCTTTTACAAAAGCGATTGAAGAGAACAAAGAAGACGCAATTCCGTATATTAACTTTGCTAACCTGCTTTCATCAGTAAATGAACTGGAACGGGCGCTTGCGTTTTATGAAAAAGCGCTTGACTTAGACAGCGGGGCAGCCACTGCTTATTATGGAGCAGGAAATGTCTATGTTGTAAAAGAAATGTACAAAGAAGCGAAAGACATGTTTGAAAAAGCGCTGCGTGCCGGAATGGAGAACGGTGATCTTTTCTACATGCTTGGAACCGTTCTCGTAAAGCTTGAGCAGCCTAAGCTCGCTCTGCCATATTTACAAAGAGCCGTCGAGCTGAATGAAAACGATGCAGAAGCGCGTTTCCAATTCGGGATGTGCTTAGCGAACGAAGGCATGCTGGACGAAGCACTCAGCCAATTTGAAGCTGTAACTGAGCAAGACCCGGGGCACGCGGATGCGTTTTATAATTCCGGTGTCGCTTATGCTTATAAAGAAAATCGTGAAAAAGCGCTTGAAATGCTGGATAAGGCTATCGAAATCCAGCCGGATCATATGCTGGCGCTTCATGCAAAAAAACTGATCGACCCATCATAAAAAGCTCAGGAGGAGGGACGGCTCGTGCAGCAGCACCCGGATCAGCTGAAAATGGAGGAGGAGCCCTTTTTAAAAGGGACAGTAAACACCGTCATTTATCACAATGACGCCAATTTATATACGGTTCTGAAAGTGAAAGTCACAGAGACCTCCGAAGCTATTGAAGATAAAGTCGTATCCGTGACGGGCTACTTCCCTGCGCTTCAAGAAGAAGAGACCTACACGTTTTACGGAAAAACCGTTACTCACCCAAAGTTCGGACTGCAATTTCAAGCTGAGCATTTCAAAAAGGAGATCCCGACAACAAAAGAAGGCGTCATTCAGTATTTGTCGAGCGATCTGTTTGAAGGAATCGGTAAAAAAACCGCTGAAGAGATTGTGAAAAAACTGGGTGACAGTGCGATTAATAAAATTTTGGCTGATTCTTCAGTCCTTTATGATGTTCCCAGACTGTCAAAAAAGAAAGCTGACACCCTTGCCGGTGCTTTGCAGCGGCATCAGGGACTGGAGCAAATTATGATTTCGCTGAATCAATTTGGGTTCGGCCCTCAGCTGTCTATGAAAATCTATCAGGCCTATGAATCCGAGACGCTGGAGAAAATTCAGGAAAACCCTTATCAGCTTGTGAGAGACGTGGAAGGCATAGGCTTTGGAAAAGCAGATGAGCTTGGCGGAAGAATGGGGCTCTCAGGGAATCATCCTGAGCGGATAAAAGCGGCTATTTTGTACACGCTTGAAACGACATGCCTTTCAGAAGGGCATACGTACATAGAAACGAAGCAGCTGATTATCGAAACCCAAACGCTGTTAAATCAGTCAGCGGCAGATGGACAGCGCATTACAGAAATGGATGCCGCTAATGCAATGATTGCGCTTGGAGAAAATAAGGATATTGTCATTGAAGATGAACGATGTTACTTTCCGTCGCTGTTTTTCGCTGAACAAAATGTTGCAAAGCGTGTGAAACAGATCGCAAGCCAAACCGAATATGACGACCAGTTTCCTGAATCAGAATTCCTCCTGGCTTTAGGAGAATTGGAAGAGCGTATGAATGTTCAGTACGCGCCGAGTCAGAAGGAAGCGATACAAAAAGCGCTGTCGTCACCGATGCTTCTTTTAACGGGAGGGCCGGGTACCGGTAAAACAACGGTCATCAGAGGCATTGTAGAATTGTATGGAGAACTCCACGGTGCTTCGCTTGATCCGTCGGATTATAAAAAAGATGAAGCCTTTCCGATTGTGCTGGCCGCGCCTACAGGTAGAGCGGCGAAACGAATGAGTGAGTCAACGGGTCTTCCGGCGGTTACGATACACCGGCTGCTCGGCTGGAATGGCGCGGAAGGATTTACTCATACAGAGGACCAGCCGATTGAAGGGAAGCTTTTGATTATCGATGAAGCGAGTATGCTTGATATATGGCTTGCGAATCATTTGTTCAAAGCGATCCCTGACCATATTCAAATCATCATTGTCGGAGACGAAGACCAGCTGCCTTCCGTCGGACCCGGTCAAGTGCTCAGAGACCTTTTGGCATCCCAGGTGATTCCGACCGTAAGACTGACAGACATCTACCGGCAAGCGGAAGGATCGTCGATTGTCGAGCTTGCCCACGAGATGAAAAATGGGCTGCTTCCAAACAACCTGACGGCCCCGACAAAGGATCGTTCCTTTATTCGCTGCGGTGGTTCGCAAATTAAAGAAGTGGTTGAGAAGGTTGTCGCGAATGCATTGAAAAAAGGATATACGGCAAAAGATATACAGGTCCTCGCCCCAATGTACAGAGGGAAAGCCGGAATCAATGAGCTGAATGTGATGCTGCAGGATATTTTAAACCCTCCAAAAGAAAAGCGGAGGGAAATTAAGTTCGGTGACGTTGTCTATAGAACTGGGGATAAAATTTTGCAGCTTGTCAATCAGCCGGAAAACAATGTGTTTAACGGCGATATTGGAGAAATCACTTCAATTTTCTATGCGAAGGAAAATACAGAAAAAGAAGACATGGCTGTTGTCTCTTTTGACGGCAATGAAATGACATTTACGAAAAAAGACTTCAGTCAGTTTACTCATGCGTATTGCTGCTCTATTCATAAATCGCAGGGCAGTGAATTTCCGATCGTGGTTCTTCCTGTAGTGAAGGGCTACTATAGAATGCTCAGAAGAAACCTTCTATATACCGCCATCACGAGGGCGAAGAAATTTCTCATTTTATGCGGGGAAGAGGAAGCGCTGGAGTGGGGCGTGAAAAATAATGACGCGACTGTCAGACAGACCTCATTAAAAAACAGGCTGTCAGCGCAGGCGGCTGAAATGGATGCTGAGCTTGCGGCTTTGCAAAAAGAGCTCCCGTTCAGCGTGCGCGACGCAAATATCGGAATGGAAGGCATTACGCCATTCGATTTTATGAAAGAAGAACAGCTGTAAAAAGGGCTCCCGTGTTTGCGGGAGCTTTTTTCAGTGGGGTGGAAGTGATTTCATCGTATGTGTCAAAGGTGAAAAGCAAAACCTAAGCCTGTTCAACAAAAGGTGGTTGATCACACTTTGAGAACATGCCATGAGGTAGAAGGATTTCCTGTATATTCAGAACAAACTTCTTATTATCTTGGGTCGATTTCTGATATTTGTTTTTCTCTTGAAGGAAATTGTCTCGGATTTATTCTTGAACAAAAACGTCTTTTTCATAACCATCATGCGCTTTTACGTGCATGTGATATCAGTTGCATTCTTCATGACCGGATATTGGCCGCAGTCAATTCAGAACAGCTTTTGCCTCTTCCGAAATCATGCTTCACATATGAGCAGATGAAAATGAAGCTTGTGAAATCGCAAGAGGGTGATATTTTGGGGATGCTGGAAGATGTATACTTTTGTTTGGACAAGGGCATAATCGTAGCATATGAACTCTCGGACGGTTTCTTTTCTGACTTAGCGGGGTGCAAACGCCAGATCCAAAGAGCGGATTCGCTTGTAGAGGTGCGGAAAGACGAGATCGTTCTGAACGGATAGAGGTGTGAGATATGCTTATATGCCCGAACTGCAAAAGTAAGGATATCGGGAAAATCGGCGTGAACCAATATTATTGCTGGGGCTGTTTCATTGAGCTGACAGTGGTCAAAGGGAAGATTGAAACTCATCAAGTGGAAGAAGACGGAACGCTAAGCAGCCTGGATGATTTGTTTTCTGAGGATGAACGCAGCATCAATTTTTAATAACGAAAGGAGATGCGCAGGATGAATCGGACAATGACTTCTCTTTTGGCGCTGGGAGCCGGGGCTCTCGTGTACCGAATGGCTACTCAATCTGACATGCTGAATAATCGAAGCATGAAGCGGATGAGAAAAAGAATGATGAAGATGTTTTAAGGAATGAAGGATACTCTATTTAGAGTATCCTTTTTATGTCTGGCGTGCCTCTAGGCGTCTGGCTGCAAGTGAAAGACTGTAATTGACTGCAAAATACATCAATGCCGCCAGCAGAAAAATCGGGAAAAAATAACTGCCGTCAGCGCTTTGCCCGTTTAAAATCTGCGCGTTATGAATAAGCTCAGGCAGGGCAATGACAACAGCTAGCGATGTATCCTTTAATAAAGAAATAAACTGGCTGACAATCGGCGGAACCATCCGGCGAAGCGCCTGAGGCATCACAATAGAGAAAAGTGACTGTGTATAGCTAAGACCGGAGGAACGCGCCGCCTCAATTTGCCCTTTGTCAACTGAATTCAGGCCGCTCCGTATGATTTCAGAAAGCATGGCGGATTCAAAGATTGTTAAGGCTGTAATAGCGGCAGCTGTAATTTCAAGTTTGATCCCGATTTCCGGCAGGGCGAAAAACGTAAAGAAAATAATTAATAATAAGGGGAGATTTCTGATCGTTTCAACGAGAACGGCAATCAGTTGAGAAAGAATAGGGATTTTCGCATAACGGAGAGTACCTGCGATCAACCCGAAAATAAAGCTCAGGATGATAGAAATAAATGCAACGTACAGTGTGACGAGAAAGCCGTCCCATAAAAAAGCTAAATGTTCAGATGAATAAGCTCCGATGAAATCCAATGGTTTTCACTCCTTATCAATAGCTTCTTTCCAGCCGTTTTTCCAAATAGTTAACACCGATACTAAGCGGTATCGTCAGCACTAAGTAAAAGAGTGCCACAAAGATATAGACATCAAAAACGACGAGCGTGCTTGATGACACCAAATCTGCCTGATACATGAGATCCAATCCGGCAACAACCCCGAGAATAGACGAGTTTTTGACCAAGTTTAAAAATTGATTGCCCAAGGGGGGGATCACAATTTTGATCGCCTGGGGCAAAATGATATATACCATTGCCTGGCTGTAGGTAAAGCCTGACGATCTTGCTGCTTCCATTTGCCCTTTTGAAACAGACTGGATGCCGGCTCTGATGGCTTCTGCGATAAAAGCAGACGTATAAATTGTGAGCGCAACGGTACCCGCTTGGAATCCATCCAGCCTCAGACCCGCATTTGGAAGTCCAAAGTAAAAGACAAATGTGATCAAAAGCAAAGGGATATTGCGGATAAATTCGACATAAGCCGTCCCGAGCCATTGCAAGGGCTTAAATACTGTTATTCTCATCACCGCGACAAGAACGCCAAGCGCAAAGCTGCCGGCCAGCGCGATCAGGCTTGCGAGCAGCGTGTGGTAAAAACCGTCCATATACATGTCGAAGTTATCGAATAGAATAGACACATTCATATGCTTTATTCACTCTCCTTATAAAATCGGGATGAGCATCGCCTGCTCACCCCGGGATGTTCGTTATTCAGCTGGTTTTTCTTTTATCCATTTTTTATAAATCTCGTCATATCTACCGTCCGATTTCATCTTTTCGAGAGAAGCGTTAATTTCTTTTGCGAGAGCCAATTGTCCTTTTTTACGGCAACTCCATATGGCTCATCCGTGAATGGTTCTCCTGTTAATTGATAATTTTTATTCTCGTCAGCCATTCCGTATAAAATAGCATTATCCGTTGTGAGAGCATCACCTTGACCGGATTTCAGCGCTGTAAAGGCTTCGGTGTAGTTTTCGAACTCTAATACACTCGCATCAGGCGCCTTTTCGCGTATGTTTTGAGAGGAAGTGGAGCCTTTTACAGCGAGAACTTTCGAGCCTTTGCCAAGGTCCTCAATACTTTTGATCTTGCTGCCTTTTTTCACGAGAAGTGATTGGCCTGCTTCAAAATAGACATCGGAAAAGTCAACTTCCTTTTTTCGTTCATCAGTGATCGTCATCGTTGCGACAATGGCGTCGATATCTCCGTTTTGAAGCATCGGAATCCTTGTTTTTGATGTGACTTCTTTAAATTCAGCTTTGTTTTCGTCGCCTAAAATATCTTTAGCGATTTGTTTGGCAATGTCGATGTCAAATCCCTCGATATCACCTGAGCTTGGGTTTTTCAGGCCGAACAGCCTGGTGTCGGTTTTAACACCGAAAACCATTTTGTCTTGATCTTTAATGGCAGCTAATGTATCTTTTTTGCTATCCTTTGCGCTTTCTCCGTTTGACCCCTTGCTTCCGCATGCAGCAAGCATGACAACAGCGATTAAAGAAATCAATGCTAACGATAAAATGTTTTTCATACAAACGCCCCCATTTCTCTTTTTAATGATTTAAAATACGGCTCAAGAATAGGCGTGCCCGTTCTTCCTTCGGGTTTGCGTAAAACTCAGCCGGTGCTGATTCCTCCAGAATGTTACCTTCATCAATAAAGACAATACGATCCGCCACTTCTCTCGCAAACCCCATTTCATGCGTCACGACAACCATTGTCATGCCTTCTTTGGCGAGGTTCTTCATCACATCAAGCACTTCACCGATCATTTCCGGATCGAGCGCCGATGTCGGCTCGTCAAACAGCATGACCTCCGGCTTCATCGCCAGTCCCCGGGCAATAGCCACACGCTGCTGCTGCCCGCCGGAAAGCTGGGAAGGATAGGCGTTTGCTTTCTCAGGGATTCCAACTTTTTCTAGGTAATACAGCGCAGTTTCCTTCGCTTGTTCAGCGGATTGTCCGAGTACTTTTACGGGCGCCAGCATAATATTTTGCAGCACGGTTTTATGAGGATATAAATGAAAGTGCTGAAACACCATTCCGATATTTCGCCGTACGTGATTAATGTCAGTTTTTCTGTCATTAATAACTGTGCCGTTTACGGTAAGATTTCCTTCGTTAATCGTCTCCAGCCTGTTGATGCATCTGAGTAAAGTGCTTTTTCCGGAACCCGATGGGCCGATAATGACGACGACTTCACCTTTTTCGATTTGCAGGTTAATCTGCTTTAGCACATGAAAATCTCCGTAATGCTTGTTTACATTTTGAAATGAGATCATCGCAATCCTCCTAACAGAAACTTCAATAATTATGTGTAAATGTAACTAACTTACAAGGTTGAGGAAAGTAACAACACGATATGCTGCATACCTTAGTGTGAAAAGGTCAAACTTTTCTGAAAATTTAGCGTGGGAAAATATCCATTCCATTTGTCTGTGTAAAGAAAACATAAGAGAATAATTCCCTATAATCCTCAAAAGATATAGAAGAGGTGAAAGCAGATGCTCCAGAAACCGGTGCAGCTTTTGTTATGGGTGGCCATTTGTTTATTGGTCCTGTTAACAGTCTATGTCTTTTGTATGCTAGATATGTTATGGTCTCCCCTTTGGCTCGTCATAAAATCGATCTTTATTCCCTTGATCATTTCTATTTTTATTTCTTATTTATTACTTCCGGTCACTGAGTGGCTTCATGACAAAGGTCTGCCAAGGACTTTAAGCATTTTGGTAATTTACGTCCTTTTTTTTGGCGGACTGGGCTGGGCATTATATAAAGGTGTGCCTGTTCTAATCGTGCAGCTGACGGATTTGTCAGAAAATATACCTATGTTTGCCGAGACGTACAATGGGCTCCTTCTTCACGTGCATAACCATACAGATGACTGGCCGGACGGCATGCATCATCGCATAGACAAAATGATTAGGCAGACAGAGGCGTTTTTCGCCGGCACAATCGAAGGGGCAATCAGCGGAATCCGTAAAGTACTCGACTATTTCTTAATTGCGGCAACGATCCCTTTTCTCGTGTTTTATATGGTCAAGGATATCGAATTGATGAAAAAAACGGTGTGGTATTTGACGCCGAAGTCGTGGAGGAAGCGGGGCAGCGCTTTTTTGCTTGATGTAGATGATTCACTCGGTGATTACATTCGCGGCCAACTGCTCGTCTGCTTGATTCTCGGAGCTGTAGCCGGTATTACATTTTGGATATTTGGCCTTCCGTATCCGCTGATACTGGGTCTTATCTCGGGTATTACGAATGTCATCCCGTACTTCGGTCCCTTTATCGGCGCTGTTCCTGCGCTTTTGATTGCGATGACGATTTCTGTGAAGGCCGTTCTTGTCGTTGTCATTACGGTGTTTGTACTTCAATTTTTGGAAGGAAATGTCCTCAGTCCGTTTATTGTCGGCAGAAGCCTCAAGATGCACCCGGTAGTGATCATGCTTGCGCTTCTTGCCGGAGGTGAGCTGGCGGGGATTGTCGGCATGATACTGGCAGTGCCTGCTGCGGCTGTTTTAAAAGTAATGATGATCCATTTTCTGCGGATGCGGACGGAGCATTGACATTGGCGTGCCGCTTGTCTATAATTTCTCGTAGAATACATACGAATCTCGAGTGACGGATCTGAGTACGCCGAAGCCCTGTTAAAGAGAGAAGCTCCGTAAGCTGAAAGGAGCTTTATCAGAAGATCGGAGGAAGCTAATCCTGAGTGCAGTTAATCGCTGCCGCACATCCTGCGTTATTGGATGAAAGGTGACGGGCGAATCATAAGGCCCGTAATCAGGGTGGTACCGCGAGACAGCTCTCGTCCCTGTGTAAACGTGTGTTTGCATAGGGGGAGGGCTTTTTTGCTGTCACTGAAGAGAATTTCGATTTTTATAGAGGAGGAAATACAATGAAACACTTAACTTCTGCTGAAGTGCGTCAAATGTTTTTGGATTTCTTTAAAGAAAAAGGACATGCTGTAGAGCCGAGCGCGTCATTAGTGCCTCATGAAGATCCTTCACTGCTTTGGATCAACAGCGGTGTTGCGACGCTGAAAAAATATTTTGACGGCCGCGTTGTGCCGGAAAATCCAAGAATCGTAAACGCTCAAAAAGCAATCAGAACAAACGATATTGAAAATGTGGGTAAAACCGCGCGCCATCACACATTCTTTGAAATGCTCGGAAACTTTTCCATCGGCGATTATTTTAAAGAAGAAGCGATCACATGGGCTTGGGAATTTTTAACGAGTGACAAGTGGATTGGTTTTGACGAAGAGCTTCTTTCTGTTACAGTTCATCCGGAAGATGAAGAAGCGTATGAGTTTTGGGCGAAAAAAATCGGTGTTCCGGAAGAAAGAATTATTCGCCTGGAAGGGAACTTCTGGGACATCGGCGAAGGGCCGAGCGGACCGAACACAGAAATTTTCTACGACCGCGGTGAAGCGTACGGGAACGATCCTGACGATCCGGAGCTTTATCCTGGGGGAGAAAATGACCGCTATCTTGAAGTATGGAACCTTGTATTCTCTGAGTTCAACCATAATCCGGATGGCACGTATACGCCGCTTCCGAAGAAAAACATCGATACAGGGATGGGGCTTGAAAGAATGGTATCTGTCATTCAAAATGTCCCGACAAACTTTGATACTGATTTGTTTGTCCCAATCATTAAAGCGACAGAAACGATTTCCGGTGAAGCTTACGGCCAAGATCATGTAAAAGACACTGCATTTAAAGTCATCGCCGACCACATCAGAACGGTTGCTTTTGCTGTCAGTGACGGGGCGCTTCCGTCAAATGAAGGACGCGGCTATGTATTAAGACGTTTATTGCGCCGCGCTGTTCGTTATGCCAAAACGATCAACATCAACCGTCCGTTCATGTACGATCTTGTGCCGGTTGTTGCTGAGATCATGGCTGCTTTCTACCCTGAAGTAAAAGAGAAGGAAGAATTCATCTCAAAGGTCATAAAAACGGAGGAAGAACGCTTCCACGAAACATTGAATGAAGGACTTGCCATCTTGTCTGAAATGATCAAAAAGGAAAAAGATAAGGGCAGCAGCGTCATTTCAGGTGCGGATGTCTTTAAACTTTACGACACGTACGGATTCCCGGTTGAACTGACTGAAGAATATGCGGAAGACGAGAACATGAAAGTTGACCATAAAGGCTTTGAAGAAGAAATGAACCAGCAGCGCGAGCGGGCCAGAAATGCACGTCAGGATGTCGGCAGCATGCAGGTGCAGGGCGGCGCATTACGCGACGTAACAGAAGAAAGCACATTTGTCGGCTACTCCCAAACAAAGGCTGATGCCAATGTGATTGTGCTTCTGCAGGACGGCCGGTTAATTGAAGAAGCGCATGAAGGCGAAACTGTACAGATCATTCTTGACGAAACACCTTTCTATGCGGAAAGCGGCGGTCAAATCGGCGACAAAGGCTTTTTGCGCAGCGAGCAGGCAGTGGTAAAAGTGAAAGATGTGCAAAAAGCGCCGAACGGCCAGCATGTGCATGAAGGCGTTGTCGAGAGCGGAAGCGTTCAAAAAGGCATGCATGTAACAGCTGAGGTTGAAGATCATATGAGAAGCGGCGTGATTAAAAACCATACGGCAACGCACTTATTGCACCAGGCCTTGAAGGATGTTCTTGGAACGCACGTCAATCAGGCGGGCTCTCTTGTGAATGAAAACCGCCTTCGTTTTGACTTCTCACACTTCGGACAAGTGACAAAAGAAGAGCTCGAACGAATTGAAGTCATTGTAAACGAAAAGATTTGGGCAAGCATCCCGGTCAGCATTGATCTGAAACCGATCGCTGAAGCAAAAGAAATGGGAGCTATGGCTCTGTTCGGAGAAAAATACGGTGATATTGTAAGGGTTGTTCAAGTCGGAGATTACAGCCTTGAACTTTGCGGCGGATGCCATGTCAGCAACACAGCGGAAATCGGCTTGTTTAAAATCGTATCTGAGTCTGGAATCGGAGCGGGCACTAGACGGATTGAAGCTGTAACAGGACAAGGCGCTTACGTGGAAATGAACAGTCAGATCTCAGTTTTGAAGCAGACTGCCGACGAACTGAAAACAAATATCAAAGAGGTGCCGAAGCGCGTTGCTGCGCTGCAGGCTGAGCTGAAGGAAGCGCAAAGAGAAAATGAATCTCTTCTGGCGAAACTAGGCAACGTTGAAGCAGGCGCCATTCTATCAAAAGTAAAAGAAGTTGATGGTGTCAGCGTGCTTGCGGAAAAGGTAAACGCCAAAGACATGAACCATCTCCGCACAATGGTTGATGAACTGAAAGCAAAAATCGGCTCTGCGGTCATCGTGCTTGGCGCTGTACAAAATGATAAAGTCAATATTTCTGCCGGTGTTACAAAGGATCTGATTGAGAAAGGCCTTCATGCCGGCAAGCTTGTCAAACAAGCCGCGGAAGTTTGCGGCGGAGGCGGCGGAGGCCGTCCGGACATGGCACAGGCGGGCGGCAAGCAGCCGGAAAAATTAGAAGAAGCATTGGCTTCTGTAGAAGATTGGGTGAAATCCGTTTTATAATTTGCCCATGTAGTGTAGAATGATGGTAAGATTAGGACCCCAGGCTGAACTTTGCCTGCGAATTTGGGAAAGAGGTGCAAAACGGTGAGCTCGTTTGATAAAACGATGAAATTTAATTTCTCCGATGATTCTGCCGAGACTAACGTAAATGAGGTGCTGATTACTGTGTATGACGCGCTTCAGGAAAAGGGCTACAATCCAATCAATCAGATTGTCGGATACTTGCTGTCAGGTGATCCCGCTTATATTCCTAGGCATCGTGACGCTCGCAATTTAATTCGCAAACTTGAAAGAGACGAATTAATCGAGGAATTGGTGAAGTCTTATTTAGAACAGCATAAAGAGGCGTAAATAAACAATGAGAATATTAGGGCTCGATTTAGGAACCAAAACACTCGGTGTTGCTCTGAGCGATGAAATGGGCTGGACTGCTCAAGGCATTGAGACCATAAAGATAAATGAAGCAGAGGGCGATTACGGATTACCCCGTTTATCTGAACTGACAAAAGACTATACTATAGATAAGATCGTGCTTGGCTTTCCTAAAAACATGAATGGAACAGTCGGCCCGAGAGGTGAAGCCAGCCAAACATTTGCGAAAGTGCTTGAAAACACGTACAATGTTCCTGTTGTGCTGTGGGACGAGCGTCTTACCACAATGGCGGCTGAAAAAATGCTGATTGCCGCTGATGTCAGCAGGCAGAAACGAAAAAAAGTCATTGATAAAATGGCGGCTGTTATGATTCTGCAAGGATATCTTGACAGCTTAAATTAAAGCCAGAGGTGAATATAATGGAACACGGCGAAAAAAATATTACAATTGTTGACGATCAAGGAAATGAACAGCTTTGCGAAGTGCTGTTTACATTTGAAAACGAAGAGTTTGGCAAATCTTATGTGTTGTACTACCCAATTGAAACAAAGAATGACGAAGAAGTAGAAATTCTTGCTTCCAGCTTTACGCCAAACGAAGATGGTGAAGACGGTGAACTATTCCCGATCGAAACCGATGAAGAATGGGATATGATCGAAGAGACATTAAACACGTTTTTAGCGGAAGAAGACGAAGAGTAAAAACCGCGCCAAAAGCCGGAGCCTATACTGCTCCGGCTTTTTTTCTGCTTATAAAGAGACTTTTTTTGTAATAAATTGCCGAAACAGCATGAATCATGTAGTATAAAAGCTGATGGGAGGAGACCTTATGTATATTAATCAGCAAAAAAAATCATTCTTAAATAAAAAAAGAATTGTACTGTCTTCCATTATTGTGCTGCTTCTCATCATAGGCGGAGCATTTTTATATGGGAAATCACTGCTGGAACCTGTTGAAAAAAACAATAAAACGACAGTTAATATTAACATTCCGAGCGGATCGTCTGTATCTGCGATCGCATCGATTTTGAAAGAAAACAATGTCATAAAAAGTGAAAAGGCATTTCAGTACTATGTGAAATATAAAAAAGCTTCCGGATTCCAAGCCGGGTACTACCATCTGAACAAAGGAATGGATCTGGATGCCATTATCAAGAAGCTGACAAGCGGAGCAACAAACTACGCCTTTCAAATCACCGTGCCTGAGGGGAAACAGCTGACACAGATCGCCGACGCCATTGCGGAGGAAACGAAATACTCAAAAAAACAGGTCATGGCAAAGCTGGACGATAAAACGTTTATCAATCAGCTGAAAAAGGAATTTCCGGACACCGTTACAAACGATGTTTTTCAGAAGAATATAAAGCATCCGCTGGAAGGATACCTATTCCCGGCTACATATCCATTCAACGATCCGGATACGTCGCTTGAGAACATCATAACTGAGATGATGAAACAGACAGATTCTTATGTGAAAACATACAAAACAGAAATGAAGAAAGAAAAGCTTTCTGTGCATAAGCTGCTGACGGTGGCTTCTTTGATCGAAGAGGAAGCGACTGAAAAAGCCGATCGCCATAAAATTTCCAGCGTCTTTTATAACAGGCTGAAAAAGAAGATGCCGCTTCAGACCGATCCGACCGTCTTGTACGCGGCTGGAAAGCATAAAGACCGGGTGCTTTATAAAGACCTTGAAATCGATTCGCCGTACAATACGTATAAAAACACAGGTCTGCCGCCAGGACCGATTGCCAATGCCGGAATGTCGTCATGGGAAGCGGCGCTTCATCCGGATAAAACGGACTATCTGTACTTTTTAGCAAAATCAAACGGTGAAGTCGTATTTACGAAAACATTAAAAGAACATAATAAAGCAAAAGAAAAATATATTTCGGCAAAAAATCAGAAATAAAAGGAGAGCAAAAGCTCTCCTTTTATTCGCATTCCGCAAGGTTTTATGATAAAATATATCGGGTTGTTTACTAACGTATACAAGTTGTGCTCAGAGAGTGTCCTGTGTCAAAGACTGGGGCACTCCTTTTTAGAACGGGAGGCTGTTTGTTGTGACAGACCGCTATGAACAAATAAATGACTATATAGAAGCATTATTGAAGCCTCAGCCGGATAACGTGAGGAAACTGGAAGCATATGCGGAAGAACATCATGTTCCGATTATGGAAAAAGCGGGCATAGAAGTGCTGCTTCAAATTTTGTCTGTCAAACAGGCGAAGAAAATACTGGAGATCGGAACGGCTATCGGTTACTCGGCCATTCGAATGGCGCTGGCACTGCCGTCTGCAGAAATATATACGATTGAACGCAATGAGACACGCCATGAGGAAGCTGTTAATAACATAAAGGATTTTCAGCTGAATGACCGAATCCATGTGTTTTACGGGGACGCGCTCGAATTAGCAGAAGCCGTTCATGTCACAGCGCCATATGATGTGATTTTCATTGATGCTGCTAAAGGTCAATATCAAAACTTTTTTCACTTATATGAACCGATGCTTTCGCCAGACGGGGTGATTTTAACAGACAACGTGCTGTTTAAAGGTCTGGTGGCAGAGGATTACAGCAAAATAGAACCAAAAAGAAGACGCAGGCTGGTATCAAAAATCGATGAGTATAATCATTGGCTGATGAATCATCCGGATTATCAAACTGCGATTATCCCTGTTGGGGACGGGCTTGCGATCAGTAAAAAGAAGAGGTGAACGTCATGAAAAAACCAGAGCTCTTAGTCACACCGACAAGTACGGCAGACATTTTGCCGCTGATTCAGGCGGGAGCAACTGCGTTTTTAGTTGGGGAACAGAGATACGGTCTTAGATTAGCGGGGGAATTTTCCCGTGAGGATGTAACGAAAGCCGTAGACATTGCCCACAACGAAGGAGCAAAAGTATACGTTGCCGTAAACGGAATTTTTCATAATGATAAAGTGGGAGAACTTGGCGATTATCTCGCTTTCTTAGCGGAAACGGGCGTTGATGCGGCTGTATTCGGCGATCCTGCCGTTCTTATGGCTGCACGTGAATCAGCACCGGATCTGAAGCTTCATTGGAGCACAGAAACGACAGGAACCAACTATTATACATGCAACTACTGGGGACGTAAAGGCGCAACTCGATCTGTGCTTGCCAGAGAATTAAATATGGACAGCATTGTCGAGATCAAAGAAAACGCAGAAGTTGAAATTGAAGTTCAGGTGCATGGAATGACCTGCATGTTCCAGTCGAAACGTTCCTTGATCGGAAACTATTTCGAATACCAAGGCAAAGTCATGGACATTGAAAGAAAGAAAAAAGAATCGGGCATGTTCCTGCATGATAAGGAACGCCATAATAAATATCCGATTTTCGAAGATGAAAACGGCACACATATCATGAGCCCAAACGATGTGTGCATCATTGATGAACTTGAAGAGCTGATAGATGCGGGAGTCGATTCTTTCAAAATCGACGGTGTTCTGAAATCATCTGAATACTTAGTGGAAGTCACCAGCATGTACAGAGAAGCGATTGATCTGTGTGCGGAAAACCGTGACGATTACGAAGCGAAAAAAGAAGACTGGATCGAACGTATTGAAAACATTCAGCCAGTAAACAGAAAAATAGATACTGGCTTCTTCTTTAAAGAAACGGTTTATTAATGAAAAGGAGGTTACGCTATGACTGCCGTAAATGATAAGATTTCTAAAATAGTGGATGGTAAGCGTGTGATTACGAAAAAGCCAGAGCTTCTCGCGCCTGCGGGGAATCTTGAAAAGCTGAAAATTGCTGTGCATTACGGAGCGGATGCCGTCTTTATCGGAGGGCAGGAATACGGGCTTCGTTCGAATGCGGATAACTTTACGATTGAAGAAATCGCAGAGGGCGTGGAATTTGCGAAAAAATACGGCGCGAAAATTTACGTCACGACAAACATTTTTGCCCATAATGAGAATATTGACGGGCTTGAAGAGTATTTAAAAGCTCTTGGTGACGCCAATGTTGCCGGCATCATTGTGGCAGATCCGCTTATTATCGAAACATGCCGCAGAGTAGCGCCTCATGTTGAGGTTCACTTGAGCACGCAGCAATCTCTCTCCAACTGGAAGGCTGTTCAGTTCTGGAAGGAAGAAGGGCTTGACCGTGTGGTGTTAGCCCGTGAGACAAGCGCGCTCGAAATCAGAGAAATGAAAGAAAAAGTAGATATCGAAATCGAATCCTTTATTCACGGTGCGATGTGTATTGCATACTCCGGCCGCTGTGTCCTGAGCAATCACATGACAGCCCGCGATTCCAACCGCGGAGGCTGCTGCCAGTCATGCCGCTGGGATTATGATTTATATCAAACCGAAGGTGCCAATGCCGTTGCTTTATACAGTGAAGAAGACGCTCCGTTTGCAATGAGTCCCAAAGACTTGAAGCTGATTGAGTCGATTCCGAAAATGATTGAAATGGGCATCGACAGCTTAAAGATTGAAGGACGGATGAAATCCATTCACTACGTAGCGACAGTTGTCAGCGTATATCGTAAAGTGATTGACGCTTATTGCGCTGATCCCGATAACTTTGTGATTCAAAAAGAATGGCTGGAAGAGCTTGATAAATGCGCCAACCGTGACACTGCGACAGCTTTCTTTGAAGGAACACCAGGCTATGAAGAGCAAATGTTTGGCGAACACGGCAAAAAAACAACATTTGATTTTGTCGGCTTAGTGCTGAATTATGATGAGGATACACAAATGGTCACTCTTCAGCAGCGCAATTTCTTCAAAAAAGGCGACGAAGTAGAATTTTTCGGTCCGGAAATCGAAAACTTTACACATACGATTGAAACCATTTGGGACGAAGACGGAAATGAGCTAGACGCTGCCCGCCATCCCCTGCAAATTGTCAAATTCAAATTAGACAAAAAGATTTATCCGAGCAACATGATGAGAAAGGGGAAGTAATCACCCATGGGTAAGAGTCCAGTAGTCATTGGAATCGCAGGAGGTTCCGGATCAGGAAAAACGAGTGTAACACGTTCAATTTATGAACAATTCAAAGGGCACTCGATTTTAATGATCCAGCAAGACCTCTATTATAAAGACCAAAGCCATCTTCCATTTGAAGAAAGGCTGAATACAAACTATGATCATCCGCTTGCGTTTGATAATGACTATTTAATCGAGCATATTCAAGACCTTTTGAATTACCGTCCGATTGAAAAGCCGATTTACGATTATAAGCTTCACACACGGTCAGAAGAAACGGTTCACGTAGAGCCGAAAGACGTGATTATTCTTGAAGGCATTCTTGTTCTTGAAGATAAAAGGCTGCGCGACCTGATGGATATCAAGCTTTACGTTGACACAGACGCAGACTTGCGCATCATCAGACGGATTATGAGAGATATTAATGAGCGCGGACGCTCTATTGATTCTGTCATTGAACAATATGTGTCTGTTGTCCGCCCGATGCACAATCAATTCGTTGAGCCGACAAAGCGATACGCTGATATTATTATCCCGGAAGGCGGACAAAATCACGTTGCAATTGATCTGATGGTCACAAAAATTCAAACCATTCTTGAACAAAACGCGATTTTGTAATACCATAGCATAGACATAAATAACTCTGACCATATTATGTATAGGCAGGAAGGGGATGTGTAAATTCCCTTCTTTCCCTGTTTATAAACGCGAAATATTTGCAGAACCACAAGATTCAGTTTAAGATAAACAGTACCAATATGGGAGAGAAGAACGAGGACTGCCCTGTGTTCTCATTCTTGTATTTTAGTTTATGCTCTCATACATAATCGAAGATGTTGAGGGACAACCAGAAGGAGTGAAGGGACATGGCACAAGAGAAAGTTTTTCCTATGACTGTAGAAGGAAAACAAAAACTTGAACAAGAATTAGAATATTTGAAAACGGTTAAACGAAAAGAAGTAGTAGAGCGCATCAAAATCGCGAGAAGTTTCGGGGATCTTTCCGAAAACTCTGAATACGACTCAGCGAAAGAAGAGCAGGCATTCGTAGAGGGCCGTGTAACGACTCTTGAGAATATGATCCGCAATGCGAAAATCATTGAAGATGACGGCGGCTCTAACGTTGTCGGTTTAGGTAAAACCGTCACTTTCGTCGAACTGCCTGATGGTGATGAAGAATCTTATACAATCGTCGGAAGCGCTGAAGCTGATCCGTTTGAAGGGAAAATTTCAAACGACTCGCCGATCGCTAAAAGCCTGCTTGGCAAAAAAGTAGATGATGAAGTCACAGTTCAGACACCGGGCGGAGAAATGCTCGTGAAAATTGTGAAAATTTCATAATATCCGTTTAGCAAAGAAACACCTCGTCCACAATGTGGGTGAGGTGTTTTTTTATGAAGTTATCGAAACGAATGAAGCTGGCTGTTCTGGCTTTTTTAATCGTGTTTTTTCTGCTTTTGCTGAGGCTCGCGGAAATCCAGTTGTTTTTCACAGAATCATTTTCAAAAAAGAAAATTAATTTAATACAGGAAAGTGTTAATCAGCGAACGGAGGAAGTGCTCATTTCTGATGGCAGAGGATCGTTTTTAGATCGAAACGGCCAAGCGCTGACGGGTACAAGCGAGCCTGCGGTTGTTTTGTTCCCTTTTCTGTTAACGCAGGACTGGCCGATTAAAAAAGTCGCAGAGATTCTCGGCATGTCTGAAGATGATTTGCATCAGACTCTTGCAAAATCGAAAAAACCAGTTATTTTACATCAAAAGAAAATCAAAACACTTTCGAAGGAATCTATCACAAAAATCAATTCTTTGAAATATCCTGGCATTTACGGCGTATATATGGAGAATGAAGACAAGCCCAGTCTTGCCTCGCATACGATAGGCACAACCAATCAAGATCCAGCGCTTCTCCGCAATAAGTATCCTGAAAAGGAAAACCTGCCGATTAAAACGAAAATCGGCACAACTGGTTTAGAACGGACATTTGATGAGTTTTTGCTTCCGGAACAGGACACGAAGCTTTTGTATCATGTGGACGGAAAAGGAAACCCTTTGTTCGGCATGGACGTCAAATATACAGCTGAGGCCAACTCATTTTATCCGCTCCAAGTCAAAACAACGATTGATCAAAGCATTCAAAAAGCGATAGAAGGCATACTAGATGATCAGGGGCTGAAAAAAGGAGGAGCGGTGCTGCTGGACATCGAAAAGAGCAGTGTGTTGGGCATCGTAAGCAAACCGGATGCCGATGTGTCCAGACAAAACACGCTTCAAAATTATATGTTGACGCCAATCTATCCCGGCTCCGTTTTTAAAACTGTGATTGCGGCAGCTGCGATTGAGCATAACGCGGTAAAGCCGAGCCAAACCTTTAATTGTAATTTAAACCTGTACGGCGAACCGGGAGACGACAAAGGAACCCTGTCCTTTGAAGAAAGTTTCGCGCAAAGCTGCAATTACACGTTTACAAGTCTTGCCGAACAATTAATGAAGAAAGACCATTCCGTCATTGAAGACATGTCAGAAAAGCTGTCCCTTACAGATCGGGCAGGCTGGGAAGGAAAACTGTACCACGAGTCAGATTTCCGCCAATTCTATAATGAAAAAAGCGGCGTGATTTGGGGGGATGAAAAAGACAAATCAGTCAAAAAAGCAATTGCGCAAACAGCGATCGGGCAGAAAAATGTAAAGGTAACGCCGCTTGAGGTAGCTAATATGATGGCGACAATCGCCCGCGGCGGTGAAAAGCGTCAGGTGAAAATCGCAGAGCAGATTGAATACAAAAACGGCACAACGCTCGTCAAGTTTAAAGATCAGAAGCTTAAAGGAGAAACAATAGACAAATATACGGCACAGCAGCTTCAAAAAATGCTGCGTCGGGTGGTGGAATCTCCTTTCGGAACGGGCAGAAGGTTTCAGGATCTTTCGTATACTGTAGCAGGGAAGTCAGGCACGGCCCAGACAGGCAAGCTTTCAAAAGATAAAGAAACGCTTTATGAAAAATGGTTTGCCGGGTATTTTCCCGCGGATAAGCCGAAATACGCGCTTGTCGTATTGCACATGGATACGCCGGGGGATAAGGCTCTGACAAATTCGGTGTTTTATGATATTGTTAAAAAAGTACACGAAATTGAAATCAATCAGAAATAGAACAACTTCTCAGCACATGGTAAAATATATGCTGAGCCAAGAGGGATAAAGGAGTGCAGAATTATTGAGCAATAATCAATCTCGTTATGAAAACCGTGATAAGCGCAGGAAAGCTAATTTAGTGCTTAACATCTTAATCGCAATCGTATCTATTCTAATTGTTGTAGTAGCAGCCAATCTCTTCATTAACAGTCCTTCTAGCAAAGATGTCAGCAAGGATTCTGAAACGGCGCAAAAACAGGAATCTCCGGCTTCAGGAAAGACGGAAAAGAAATCCGATGAGGATATAAAAGACAGTAAGAAAGATACATCTGACAGCGAAAAGGATTCTGAGAAATCTTCTGACTCAGATTCAGATTCCAAAAAAGATGATTCTTCTAAAAGTGATGACTCTGATTCAGACTCAGACTCAAATTCGGATGACCCGCTTAAAGACGCAAAAGTCACAGAAGGCGGCTCATCAAGTGATGTGGAAAAAACGTATGAAAATCCTGACTGGAAAGCAGTCGGAACTGAGCAGAAGGGCGAGCATGCCGCCACTTATGACTCAAGCTCACAAGACTGGGCTGAGATGCTGAAAGCCATATCATATGCAACCGGTGTTTCAACAGATAACATGACCGTGCTCTGGCTCGGAAATAACGGCAGTCCTCAGGATGCCAAAGGTAAGATTTTAGATAAAACGAGCGGAGAGAAATATCAAGTAACGATTACATGGGTTGATGAAAAAGGCTGGAAGCCGATAAAAGTAGAAAAATTAAAATAAACAAAAGCAGCCGAATTTTCGGCTGCTTTTGTTTTACACCTCAGCTGCAAAATGAACAACGGCGCTGTAAAAAAATTTTCCGTCTGCCACAGCAGTTTGATGCGAGACAGATTTCACACGCAGCATGATCGCTTTATTGTTTTCAATTTGTGTGTTGATCTTCTTTTCAAGCTCCTGCAATGATGCCGCTTCGAAAAATTCTACTTTGTCTTTAATCAGATCCAATTGAAAATTCATTTTTCGACCCCTCCGCCTTTACAAGTCATATGAAGTATAAGCCTTTTTACACTGTACGCGCAATATATGACTGGATAAAAAACACAAAGTGTTTTAGTACCTACTTTCAAGAAGATATGGTAAGATAGGAACTGTTCCATCATTAATTCATAGTATGCTTATAGGAATTATAAAATATGGAGTGTGACAACTATGGGACGTGAATTTATCCCTCTTTTTGAGGATTGGGCCGCAACTTACGATCAAACAGTTCAAGGTTTTGATATTCAGTATAAAGAGGCGTTCAGAGGTTATGATGATATTTTGAATGCCATTGTCAGCCGGTCAGGGATTCGTGTATTAGAATTTGGGCCAGGGACCGGCAACTTGACAGCGAAACTGCTTGAAGCGGGGAAATCTGTATTTGGAGTCGAGCCGTCTCCGGCGATGCGCAAGTTAGCATCTGACAAGCTCCGCGGCAGGGCGGAAATTGTTGACGGAGACTTCCTGACATTCCCTGAACCGCCATTTCAGGCTGACACGATTGTCAGTTCATATGCTTTTCATCATTTGACTGACGAAGAAAAACGAGCCGCAATAAAGCAATATGGCAAATACCTTCACATGCATGATAAAATAGTGTTTGCCGATACTGTCTTTGAACACGAGGAAGCGTATAATCAAGCCATTGATAAAGCACGTTCTCAGGGCTTTTATCAGCTGGCGAATGATTTAAAGACAGAGCATTATCCCACATTGGAAACGATGAAAGAGATGTTTACAGCTGAAGGTTTTGCAGTCCGATTCATTCAGCAAAACGACTTCGTGTGGATAATGGAGGCGATCAAACGGTAAAGTGAAGGGAATGTGTATAGATGAAACTAGCAGTCATCGGAGCAATGGAAGAGGAAGTAACCATCCTAAGAAACAAACTGGAAAATGCAAAAACAGAAACGATCGCGCACTGTGAATTTACAACAGGCCAATATGAAGGAACTGAAGTCATTCTTTTAAAATCAGGAATCGGAAAAGTGAATGCTGCGATCAGCACGACACTTCTGCTTGATCGCTACAAGCCTGATTATGTGATTAACACAGGCTCAGCGGGCGGATTTCATCATACACTGAATGTGGGAGACGTCGTCATTTCTACTGACGTTCGCCATCATGATGTAGATGTAACGGCCTTTGATTATGAATACGGACAGGTGCCAGGCCTTCCGGCTGCTTACGCCGCAGATGAAAAGCTGATCAGCATTACTGAAGAAGCGATTTCTGAGCTTGACGGCATTCAAGTTGCAAAAGGAACAATCGCAACAGGCGATTCCTTTATGAATGATCCGAAGCGAGTAGAAGAGGTGCGTGCGAGATTTTCTGATCTGTATGCGGTTGAAATGGAGGCAGCGGCAGTCGCTCAAGTGTGCCACCAGTTTAAAACGCCGTTTGTTGTGATCAGAGCATTATCTGATATCGCAGGAAAAGAATCACATGTATCATTTGACCAATTTTTAGAGCAGGCCGCTGTTCACTCAACAGAGCTTGTGTTAAAAGTGATCAAACGAATTCATTAAAACGGGGGGAGTGTTCTCCTCCGTTTTCCCTAAAACAACCTCTATCAAGGAGGAGGACATATATGACAGTTATTACGGACATTACCGAGCTGATTGGGAATACACCGCTTCTCCGCTTGAAGAATTTTGATATTCCTGAAGGTGTGGCTGTATATGCCAAGCTGGAAATGATGAACCCTGGCGGAAGCATAAAAGACAGACTGGGAGATATGCTGATTCGTGACGCCCTGGATTCAGGCAAAGTGAAGCCCGGGGGAGTCATTATAGAGGCAACGGCCGGAAATACAGGTATCGGGCTTGCCCTTAACGCCAGAAAACATGGTTTAAAAGCCATTTTCTGTGTTCCGGAACATTTCAGCAAAGAAAAGCAGCAAATTATGCAGGCGCTAGGAGCGTCAATCGTGCATACGCCGCGTAAAGACGGAATGCAGGGAGCCATTCAAAAAGCGATACAGCTGGAGAAGGAAATTGAAAATTCCTATTGTGTTTTGCAATTTAAAAACCAAGTAAATCCATCGACTTACTATAAGACTCTTGGACCTGAAATATGGAAAGCGCTTGACGGCAATATTCATACATTTGTCGCGGGGGCAGGATCAGGAGGCACATTCGCGGGAACAGCATCCTTCTTAAAAGAAAAACATCCCGCAGTCAAAACAGTAATTGTCGAACCTGAAGGCTCCATATTAAACGGCGGAGAGCCTCATGCTCATAAAACAGAAGGGATCGGCATGGAGTTTATCCCTGACTATATGGATGAAAGCCATTTTGATGCAATATATACGGTAACAGATGAGAATGCTTTTAGACTTGTTAAAGAAGCGGCTGAAAAAGAGGGCCTGCTGATTGGAAGCTCTTCAGGTGCAGCGCTTTATGCGGCATTGGAGGAAGCGAAAAAATCGTCTGCCGGAACAAATATTGTCACAGTATTCCCAGACAGCAGTGATCGGTATATCAGCAAACATATATACGAAGGAGGCATCTGATATGAAGAAAAAAACATTGATGGTACATGGCGGGATCACAGGTGATGAGAAAACAGGAGCTGTTTCCGTTCCGATATATCAAGTGAGCACGTACAAGCAGCCGAAAGCAGGCCAGCATACCGGCTATGAATATTCAAGAACGGCCAACCCGACAAGAACTGCACTGGAAACGCTTGTGACAGAGCTCGAAGCCGGGGAAGCAGGTTATGCGTTCAGCTCAGGAATGGCTGCAATTACAGCTGTTATGATGCTGTTTAACAGCGGAGACCATGTGGTTTTGACTGATGACGTGTACGGCGGGACATATCGAGTGATGACAAAGGTGCTTAACCGTCTCGGCATTGAATCAACTTTTGTGGACACAAGCAGCAGAGAAGAAGTCGAAAAAGCGATTCGTCCCAATACAAAGGCAATTTATATTGAGACACCGACAAATCCGCTTCTCAAAATCACCGATTTATCACTGATGGCAGATATTGCGAAAAAAGCGGGTGTTCTTCTAATCGTAGACAACACCTTTAATACACCATATTTTCAGCAGCCGCTTACTTTAGGCGCTGATATCGTACTTCACAGTGCGACTAAATATCTCGGCGGACACAGTGATGTTGTCGGCGGTTTAGTTATTACAGCTTCGAAAGAGCTTGGAGAAGAGCTGCATTTTGTGCAAAATTCAACAGGCGGCGTGCTCGGCCCTCAGGATTCATGGCTGTTAATGAGAGGGATCAAAACACTGGGGCTCAGAATGGAAGCAATCGATCAAAACGCGCGGAAAATCGCAAGCTTTCTTGAGCAGCATCCCGCTGTTCAAACGTTATATTACCCTGGTTCTCCAAACCATCCGGGACATGAGCTTGCGAAATCTCAAGGATCAGGCTTTGGAGGCATGATCTCCTTTGATATTGGCAGTGAAGAGCGAGTGGATGCCTTTTTAGGTAAACTTAAGCTGTTTACAATTGCGGAAAGCCTGGGCGCTGTAGAAAGCTTAATTTCTGTTCCGGCTAGAATGACACATGCCTCTATTCCGAGAGAGCGCCGGCTTGAACTCGGCATTAGTGACGGCTTGATCAGAATCTCTGTGGGAATAGAAGATGGAGAGGATTTGCTGGAAGATATCGAGCAGGCTCTTCACATTTTATAACAAATGGATAGATTTACTTTCTCTGTAAGCTGCCAGATTATATTATAATAGTCGTATACTATGAATCTGGCAGGTGATTCTTTTATGAAGAAGAATAGAATGAAATCATTAAAAGAAGACTACAAGCATTTCGCTTTTACCTTGCTTGCAGTCAGCACTTTTTTATATATAGGCGCGGTTCTTCCTGATCAGGGCTTAACGCTAGGCCAGAAATCAGTTATGTTTATGACGGATTGCGTATTTTTAGCCGGCGCTTTCTTTTGCGCCGACCGTTCACTTGTATATAAGAAGCGCTTGGAAGAAGCCGACGAATAAAAAACAGCCATCAACTGATGACTGTTTTTTTGTTATTCTTCCCGCAGCTCTTTTCCCATGCCTTTTAAAAACTGAAGGCCGAAGCCGACTGCTCTGTTAATATCAGGGTCGTTCATCGCTTTTAAGAGATCGAGAATGCCGACTTTCTTGTCTTCTTTTAAAAAGCTTTGCGCCTGTTCGGTTCCCGCCATTACGCTTTCTAAAAGCTTGCCTGTAAACGCAGGATCAGCCTTTGTCAAAGCGCCTCCAGCCGCCATCATCGTGTTGATGAGGTTTGTGACAGGCTCGCGAGATACCTGGCCAAGCGCGATTTTGGCGATGTCTTCTTTCGCCCTCAGCATGCTTGCTGCTGCATCAAAGATGCCAAGCTCATTAAGTTCACTCATTAACGTCATCGTTTTCGAGACGGCATCCTCATTTTCCGTCAGCAGCTCCTTCAGCTTCTCGATTTTCTCAAGCTTGATTTGCTCCGCTGTTTTTGTTTCTTTTTTGATCGTTGTAATCGGAGTGGCCATTTTCATTTCCCCCTTTCATTTAATCAGTCAAATGGACATAACCCGGACGGTTCCATTTTCTTTCTGCCTCGACGCCGTTTTGCGGATTTCGTTTCTTGTTACGAGGATTTGTTTTAGGAAGCGGTGCGCTTTCGCAGCCTCCAAGCACCTCCATGCGAACCTTCGTCTGTTTGTAAGCAGGCGTGTTCGTGCGTTTATCAGCCGCAGGCCCTGTCAGGAAGTTAATCGCTGAATCCTTGTCTGTCGAGTTCATCGGCAGGTAGAGTTCATTTTTTCGCACACGGTCAGTAATGAGCGCATTTAATTTAACAGCTCCGAACGGAGAAACGAGGCGAACCAGTGAACCGTCACAAATGCCGCGCTCCTGTGCAAGCTCCGGCGATACTTCGACGAATACATTCGGCACTTTGGATTGAATGCCTTTCGATTTATTTGTCATATTTCCTTCATGGAAATGCTCAAGCATCCGGCCGTTATTGATGTGAAGATCATATTCTTCAGGGAAAGCGGCAGGTTCAGTCCAATCAGACAGTGCAAAACGGGCTTTCTTGTCTGGGAAATTAAATCCGTCTTCATACAGAAGCGGCGTGCTTTCACCTGTGAAGCTGCCCCATAGGAAGGTGTTCCAGCCTTCAAGCACCTCATAGCTGGCTTTTCCAAACAGAGGAGAAAGACTCGCCATTTCAGAGAAAATGTCGCTTGGATGGCTGTAGTTCCAGCCGGCTCCTAAGCGGTTTGCCACCTCTTGAATAATCCACCAGTCCGGTTTCGCGTCTCCAAGTGTCGGAAGCGCTTGATACAATCGCTGCACACGGCGCTCTGTATTGGTAAACGTTCCATCTTTCTCAAGAGATGGAGTGGCAGGCAAGACGACATCGGCATATTGAGCCGTTCTCGACAGGAAAATGTCCTGAACCACGAAGAAATCAAGGCTTGATAAAATATCATGCACATGGTTCGCATTTGAATCAACCAGTGCCATATCTTCACCAACAAGGTACATGGCCTTCATCTTGCCTTCTTCAATGGAATGAAGCATTTGAATATTGTCTAAACCTGGTTTTCCTTCAATCTCCACACCATAAGCCTTTTCAAATTTGGCGCGTGCTTCGTCATCTGTAATATGCTGATATCCCGGAAGCCAGCCTGGCAATGTCCCCATGTCGCAAGCGCCTTGAACATTATTGTGTCCGCGCAGTGGATAAGCGCCGGCACCCGGACGGCGGTAGTTGCCTGTTGCCAGAAGCAGGTTCGAAATCGCTGCTGACGTATCAGAGCCGCCCGTATTTTGAGTAACACCCATTCCCCAAAGAACACAAGTGCCGTCAGCATCACGAATCATCTCGGCAATTCGAATGATGTTTTCTTTTGAGAGGCCTGTGATGCGTTCTGCATAATCAAGCGTATAGGTTTTAAGTGTTTCTTTATAGTCTTCAAAGTAGTTCACGTTCTCATCAATAAACGCTTGATCATGCCAGCCTTGGTCGATCATATATTTCGTAACGGCCATCAGCCAAACCTGGTCTGTACCTTGTTTAGGGCTGATGAACAGATCAGACCGCTCAGCCATCTCATTTTTCCGCAGGTCGGCAACGATCAATTTTTGTCCATGGAGCTTGTGTGCACGTTTGACCCGTGTTGCAAGCACCGGATGTCCTTCAGCCGGATTGGCGCCGACGATGATGACGAGTCCGGCCTTGGCAATATCTTTAATCGTGCCGGCGTCACCGCCCATGCCGACCGTACGGAACAACCCGTCTGTAGCAGGAGACTGACAGTAGCGAGAGCAGTTATCGACGTTATTTGTTTCAAATACCTGACGCGCTAATTTTTGGATGACATAGTTTTCTTCATTCGTAATTTTAGAAGAAGAAATGAATCCGACAGAGCCTTTGCCGTATGTCTCTTTAATTTCACCTAATCTGCTTGCGACTAGATCGAGGGCTTCTTCCCAAGATGATTCAACAAAAGCCCCGTTTTTACGGATTAAAGGCTTTGTGATCCGCTCTTCAGAATTAACGAAATCCCAGCCGAATTTCCCTTTGACACATGTAGAAATTGCGTTAACCGGAGCGTCGGAAACAGGCTGGATCTTTAAGATATCCCGGCCTTTTGTCCATACTTCAAAGGAACAGCCGACGCCGCAGAACGTACATACCGTTTTGGTTTTTTTCGTTCTCGTTTCACGCATTGCCGCTTCGACTTCAGAAATGGCAAAAATGCTGCCGTACCCAGGTTCAACGTTTTTCACGAGGTCAATCATAGGCTCCATGACATCCTCTTTGATGCCTGTCATAAAGCCAGCCTGCCCGAGCATTGATTTTTCCATCAGTGCATTACACGGACAAACCGTGACACATTGGCCGCAGCTGACACAAGAAGATTCGTTGATTGAAACTCCTTCATCCCAAATAACCCGCGGACGTTCGCGTTCCCAGTCGATAGAGAGTGTTTCATTGACTTGAAGGTTCTGACACACCTCAACACACTGGCCGCAGGCGATGCATTGGTTTGGATCATATCTGTAAAACGGGTGAGACATATCAACCGCACAAGACGGATCTTCTTTTGGCGTATAAGGGTATTTTTGATGCTCGATTCCCATCATTTCTGCTGTATTATGCAGTGTACAGTTCCCATTGTTATTATCGCAAACCGTGCAATACAGCAAATGATTTTCAAGAAGGCGGTCCATTGCTTCGGTTTGTGCCTCTTTCACCCGATTTCCCGAAAGATCAATTGACATTCCGTTTTCAGCGACCGTAGAGCATGAACGAACCAGCTTGCCGTCTGCCTCTACAATGCATGTATCGCATGTTTGAATCGGATCAACCTCTGGGACGTGGCAGATTTGCGGATACTCAATCCCATTTTCATTTAAAATATCTAAAATTGTGGCCCCTGCTCGTGCTTGAATTTCTGTTCCGTCAACGCGGACACTGATCGACTTATCGTCCATCATATTCATATTCCCCTCCATCTTTCTTTCAAGAAGTCAAAAAAGCCATGTATAGATACACCTGTCTTTCATTCACAGAAGGTGTAAACACACATGGCGGAATAGTTCACTAGCAAGTCTTACTAACAGACCAATCCTTGATTTTTATAAACCGATAGACTCATAACAAGATCCTATTACAAATCCATCAACACTGCTTTTATTATAAAGTGATATTTATTATAATACAATATGACAGGAAAATTTTAACCAAGTGAAATGTCCTGAGGGGAACCGGGAACGGCCTTTTTTTAAGGCAAAATCGGAAGGGGTAATCAGCATGTCAAAGAAAATTCATGAGTTCAATGATATTATTCGAAAACTTCGCAAGGAATTGTTCGGCAAAGGACCTGAACGGATTCACACGGTATTTGTAGATAATATGGCTGTGTCGACGCTCTACGGCAACCTGAGCGCGAGCGAGCAGTTTATCGCCCGCACGCCTGAGGGAAGAGAAATGGTGCATGCGGCCCGGACAAGCCTGATTCAAGACCTTTACTCTAAAAAAACGCCGGAAGGAATGGAGGAGCTGATCGGGGCTAAGCTTGTTCATTTGTTTTCTGATATTAAAATTGAAGAAAATATCGCCGTATCTGTTTTTGTCTTTGACCGAAAAATTGACGACCAAAAAGAAGTCCTTTTTAACTAGCATATTTGCCATTGACACAAAATTGTCACATTTGATATGATGTTTTTACTGCAGTTATAGAAGGACAAAAGCAATGGAATGTATGCACGAACTGTATATATTCTCTATCAATATCTTAATTCTGCTTGATGTTGTTGTATGGGCATGCACACAAGTTAGGCAGCATTCAAACACCTGATGGATACAGGTTATTTGAGTGCTGCCTTTTTTGATGCTTTTCTTTTATAACTGTAAAAATGGAGAAACAATGGAGGCGTATGTAGTATGGGTTTTCGGAAACCGGATGAAATAGCAGAAGCAGCAATTGAAGCAGGGATGAAAAAGGTAAAGCTTCCGCTGCTGTCTCTCTTGGTGCTGGGTTTTTTAGGCGGTGCTTTTATCGCACTCGGTTATTTGCTTGATATCAGAGTGATCGGCGATCTTCCGAAAGAATGGGGAAGCCTGTCCAGTTTGATCGGGGCTGCGGTATTTCCTGTAGGATTGATACTTGTGGTTCTTGCAGGGGCTGAACTGATTACAGGAAATATGATGTCAATGGCAATGGCGTTATTTTCGAGAAAAATATCACTAAAGGAATTGGCGGTTAATTGGGTGATCGTTACCATTATGAATCTGATCGGCGCTTTGTTTGTTGCTTACTTTTTCGGACATCTTGTCGGCTTAACCGAAACGGGGGCATATTTGGAAAAGACGATCGCTGTCGCGCAAGGCAAGCTTGATATGAGCTTTGGCAAGGTGCTCGTTTCCGGCATCGGCTGTAACTGGCTGGTGTGTCTTGCAGTTTGGCTTTCCTTCGGTGCTCAAGATGGCGCAGGGAAAATTGTTGGCATATGGTTCCCTGTTATGGCCTTTGTGGCAATCGGATTTCAGCACGTTGTCGCCAACATGTTTGTGATTCCGGCTGCCATTTTTGCAGGCTCGTTTACGTGGGGGCAGTTTATCGGAAACCTCATTCCGGCTTTTATCGGCAATGTTATTGGAGGAGCAGTGTTTGTCGGATTCATCTATTTTATCGCATATCATAAGAAAGACCGCTTCAGAAAAGAAATGAAACAGGTATCATAAACAAGGGACAAAGACAGTCGATGAATCACACAATTTACGTCCATTTTTAGAAAAAGATGTTTACAAAATGGAATTTGGTGGATATACTTACAAAGTAAGAAAAAAAGCAAAGGAGGCTGAATCAAAATGACAATGCGACAACGACGCAGACCAGTTAGTGGCTCAAGCAATGTACAAGGAATTTATAATGGTTTATTCAGCCTGTGGAAGAGTCCGTGTCCTTCCTTAACCGATGCTTATCGCACGCATTAAATTCGGAATCGTCGGACATACGCAACTCCCCGCAGGCAGTAGAGACATGGGTGTCTTCTTTTGTCTGCGGTTTTTATGTGCCCGCGGCAGGGAGATGCCGCGGGTTATTTCGCTTGGAGCGGACTTTGAAAGGGGGTGAGCGATATGACGATTAACCTATTCTTTTTGACTTTAACGATTAACAAGCGGTTTAAAAGCCCGGAAGAGTTCGAACAAGAACAGCAGATCGAGCAGATTTATGATGAAATGAAAGAATCTCAGCTGAAACATCTTTATTTGACAAACTGGCGCTAAAAAAAGGAAACAAAATACAGAAGGGAGAGATGACAAATGTTTAAAATGGAACTATTGATGCATTATACGATGGAGAAGGACCAAGTGTAGCGAATGAAGCTGTCAAGGAAATGCCGTCCTGCATATCATATAAAAAGCAGCACTTTATGTAAGGGCAGGTGATGGCATGATGAACTTTCAACAAAAAAGGCTGCCGTCGATAGGTCATGGTTATGCATCCATGCCGCATTCCTTCAAACACGGCTATGGTAATCCATTCCGTCAGCAGAGGCTGGCGGCGATGCAGCAGCAAAGGCTGTATATGTTCCCATATCATTGGCATTAAAAAGCGGGCGGAAAACATTTTGTTTTCTGCCTTTTTTTGCGGGAAAAAATGAAAATGTTCAGTTCTGTTGAAACATTTCTAAACACATTGCCGTCTAGTTGATATCTTCATTCTGTATAAGAAATGAAGCGATGTTTATTTTTTCAATATAATAAATAAGCTACAGGAAACCAAAAGCAGGTGTTTAAAATGCTAGAAAACAAACTTTATAAACGAGCGAACCTATTGAAATTATTTTCTGGGAAATATAAGCAAACTAAAATCATTGAGCATATGATGATTGATTCTATAGACATACAAGAAAATGACAGAATTTTAGAAATTGGAACCGGAAACGGCTCTGTCTTTAAGACAATAACGGGAAAACTTGAAAAGGGAAGCATAAAAAGCATCGACTCTTCTAAGCGAAAAGTAAGACAGGTATCTCGTGCAATCCAAAAGAAAAAGAAAACAGATCAAGGGGGCATTTTCCATGGTCATCCGGAAAGGATCCCCTTTGAAGACCGTACCTTCAATAAAGTATTTTCTTTACATACGGTTCAGGCTTGTACTGATGTCAGGCTCGCATTAAGAGAGATTTATCGAGTGCTCCAAATTGACGGCCGATTTTACATCAGTATTGATAATAATGCAGAAAGAAACGAGAAAAAATATATTCAATTGCTGCAAGATCAGCATTTTAGAGACATTTCTGTCATCAGACGCGATTCGTGCCTTTGTATTGTCGCTGTTAAATAAAAAATTTCTCGGGAAATATATCCAGACTTCTGACATTCAGGGATTTGGGTATATTTTCTTAATTTTATATTTTTTGCATAGCATTTATATTAAAAAAAGTTTTTTTCATATAAACTATAAACATAAGAATGGGTAAGAGGTGATTCGAGACAGAGTGGATATCATTTATGAACAAACGGAATGAATGTTCATTCCTAAATGAATCGGAGGTTTTAAGTTTACATGGCATCCGCACTTATCAGTAAATACGATTTGATCATGAAGGCATCGCTCTCGCTTTTTACGGAAAGAGGATTTGATGCCACCACCATCCCAATGATAGCAAAAAGAGCTGAAGTGGGTACAGGCACGATTTATCGCTACTTTGACAGCAAAGAAACACTCGTCAATGTTTTGTTTCAAGAAAGCATTCAGCGCTTTTCAGAAAAGGTAAAGCGAAATTATTCTGAAATGCCTGTCAGAGAGGGCTTTCGCCACATATTTTGCTGTCTCGTTCAATTTACGAAGGAGAGCGACTACGCGCTTTTTTTCCTTGAAACGAAAAAGGATGCTCACTATTTAAATGAAACAAGCAAAAAAATGATAGAAAACCTGACTCAAATGCTTGACGATTTTTTTAACAAGGGAAAAACAGAAGGAGTGATCCGCTCCTTGCCCTCCAATGTATTAATTGCGATTGTATTAGGCGCATTTCTCAAGTTGTATCAGCTTGTGCAACAAGGTGATATAGAGATGAATGCTGATTTGATTTCTGAATTGGAGCAATGCTGCTGGGATGCGATTAAACTTCATTCATTGACTTCAGAAGAATAAAGAAAGGAAGATGTTTATGAAACAGGCAAGTGCAATACCTCAGCCGAAAACATACGGACCTTTAAAAAACCTCCCGCATTTGGAAAAGGAACAGCTTTCCCAATCCTTATGGCGGATTGCTGATGAGTTAGGGCCGATTTTCCGTTTCGATTTTCCTGGTGTATCCGGCGTTTTCGTATCAGGCCATGAACTCGTTGCTGAAGTGTGTGACGAGAGCCGATTTGACAAAAACCTTGGAAAAGGCTTGCTGAAAGTGCGTGAGTTCGGAGGAGACGGGTTGTTTACTAGCTGGACGCACGAGCCGAATTGGCAGAAAGCCCATCGTATTCTGCTGCCGAGCTTCAGTCAAAAAGCAATGAAAGGCTATCATTCTATGATGCTGGATATCGCGACACAGCTGATTCAAAAATGGAGCCGGCTGAATCCGAATGAAGAAATTGACGTGGCGGACGATATGACCCGCCTGACGCTTGATACCATCGGGTTATGCGGATTTAACTACCGGTTTAACAGCTTTTACCGTGATACGCAGCATCCGTTTATCACCAGCATGCTCCGGGCTTTAAAAGAGGGAATGAACCAAACAAAAAGACTGGGCCTGCAGGATAAGATGATGGTCAAAACGAGACAGCAGTTCCAAAAGGATATCGAAGTGATGAATTCGCTGGTTGACAGAATTATAGCAGAGCGAAAAGCAAACCCGGACCAAAACATTAAGGATCTGTTATCGCTCATGCTTTATGCGAAAGATCCTGTAACGGGTGAGACACTGGATGATGAAAACATCAGATATCAAATCATCACGTTTTTAATCGCAGGCCATGAAACAACGAGCGGCTTGCTTTCCTTTGCGATTTACTGTCTGCTTAAACATCCGGAAAAACTTAAAAAAGCTCAAGAGGAAGCCGATCGCGTGTTAACGGAAGACACGCCTGAATATAAACACATTCAGCAGCTGAAATATGTTCGGATGGTTCTCAATGAAACGCTTAGGCTGTATCCGACAGCGCCCGCTTTTTCTCTTTATGCCAAGGAGGATACAGTTTTAGGCGGCGAATACCCTATCAGTAAAGGACAGCCCGTCTCCGTCTTGATCCCAAAACTTCACAGAGATCAAAACGCTTGGGGTGAAGATGCAGAAGATTTTCGTCCGGAACGGTTTGAAAACCCTGAGAATATTCCTCACCATGCGTATAAACCGTTTGGAAACGGCCAGCGCGCGTGTATCGGGATGCAGTTTGCGCTTCAAGAAGCGACAATGGTTCTCGGACTTGTATTAAAGCACTTTGAATTGATGAATCACACTGGTTACGAGCTCAAAATCAAAGAGGCATTAACAATTAAACCGGATGATTTTAAAATTACAGTGAAACCAAGGAAAACGGTCCAAATGAATGTTCAGAAAAAAGAACAGACTGGCACCGCGCACGAAACGAAGGAAAACGAGACAAAACCTAAACACGGCACACCTTTACTCGTTCTTTACGGTTCAAATCTCGGCACCGCAGAAGGCATGGCAGGTGAATTGGCAGCTTACGGGCGCCGGCTCGGCTTTACAGCGGAAACTGCACCTCTTGATGATTACATTGGAAAACTCCCCGACCAAGGCGCTGTTGTCATTGTGACTGCCTCATATAACGGAGCGCCGCCTGATAATGCTGCTGGCTTTGTTGAGTGGCTGGGAGAGTTGGAGGAAGGTCAATTAAAGGATGTTTCCTATGCGGTATTCGGCTGCGGAAACCGGAGCTGGGCCAGCACGTATCAGCGAATTCCTCGGCTTATCGATGACATGATGGCATCAAAAGGAGCATCACGATTGACATCCATTGGGGAAGGCGATGCGGCCGATGACTTTGAAAGCCATCGCGAGTCTTGGGAGAACCGCTTTTGGAAGGAAACAATGGAAGCCTTTCACGTGAATGAAATAACCGAGAAAGAAACGAAGCCGTCACTATCCATTACATTCCTCAGTGAAGCAACAGAGACACCGCTTGCTAAAGCGTATGGCGCGTTTGAAGGTATCGTTCTTGAAAACCATGAGCTTCAGACAGCAAGCAGTTTGCGTTCGACGCGTCATATAGAATTGGAGCTCCCTGACTCAAAAACGTATAAAGAAGGCGACCACATCGGAATATTGCCGAAAAACAGCCAAGAGCTGGTTCAACGGGTTCTCAACCGATTCGATTTGCAGCCGCAGGCTGTGATAAAAATGAACGGCAGCCCGCATATGGCTCACCTTCCGCTGGATCGGCCGATCAGAGTGACGGAGTTATTATCATCTTACGTAGAGCTGCAGGATTCTGCTTCAAGGCTTCAGCTTCGTGAGCTGGCTTCATATACAGTATGCCCGCCTCATAAAAAAGAGCTGGAATTGCTTGTATCGAGTGATGAAATGTACAAGGAACAGGTTCTGACAAAACGTGTGACAATGCTGGATCTGTTAGAGGACTATCCGGCCTGCGAAATGCCGTTTGAACGGTTTTTAGAGCTTTTGCCATCACTAAAGCCAAGATATTATTCAATTTCAAGCTCACCGAAGGTCAAAGCAAATAGGGTCAGTATGACGGTGGGAGTTGTAAAGGCCTCAGCTTGGAGCGGACGCGGGGAATACAAGGGCGTTGCATCCAATTACTTAGCCGGACTCCGTCAAGGTGATACGGTTGCCTGTTTCATTCGGACGCCGCAATCTGGATTCCAGCTGCCTAATGATCCCGAAACCCCGCTGATTATGGTGGGACCGGGTACAGGAATTGCGCCATTCAGAGGTTTCATCCAGGCCAGATCCGTTCTGAAGAAGGAAGGAAGTGCGCTTGGCGAAGCTCATTTATACTTCGGATGCCGGCGTCCTGATCATGACGATCTTTATAAAGAAGAGCTTGATCAGGCGGAAAAAGCCGGTTTGGTAACAGTCCATCGATGCTATTCACGAATGGAAGACGAACCAAAAGTATATGTTCAGCACTTGCTAAATCAAGATGCACAGAAATTAATTTCACTGATCGAAAAAGGTGCGCACGTTTATATATGCGGCGATGGTGCGCAAATGGCTCCTGAAGTAGAGAACACACTGCGTGCGGCTTATGAAGCTGGCAAAGGAGCAAGTCAGGAAGCGTCAGCAGAATGGCTGAAGAAGCTGCAAGATCAAAAACGTTATGTAAAAGATGTATGGACTGGAATGTAAGCAAAAATAAATCCCGCCAGAGATGGCGGGATTGCTTTAGCATGTGAAAAAAACCGGCACGATATTGAAATCTACTGAAAAGGATGTTATAGGGAGTATCGCGCCGGCCTTGTTATTATTATCGTCCGAAAGATATAAAACTTTAGGTTTTTTTCTGGTTTTTTATAAATAAATAGTTATAAAGTTATATATTTGTATCTTGGAGTTTAATTTTCCAGAAACTTAATCAAGCGTTTTTTCCTTTTTATTCTTGCATCTCATCCTGCCGTTTGAGTTAGACTGTCCGATTTGAGACTATGCATTCATCTGTTCGCTTCCTCACACTTCAAGCTAGTCAGAGGATGTTCCATGATGATATAGACGCTCAAGATGTTTTCTGTAATGAAAATCATGAACCAAACGAATCGTCGGTCTGATTAAAAGCAGGAAGCTGCCAACCGCAAACAGCCATATCCCTGCAGACATTAATTCATCGTAAAAGAAGAAAAAGCTGCCGATTAAAAATAAAGCGCCAATGATAAAATCGTTTACTGTATAGAGAACTTTATATCGTTTTTTGAAAAAAAGCTCGTATCGATTTATTTGCTTTTTCATCTCTTTTTCTGCATTAGCTTCCACGATGATCCCTCCATTCTATATTTACTTACCCTCACGTAAACGATAGGTAAACATAAGGGCTTCACAGCTAGAAATAAAAATGATGAGGACCATATACAGGTCAGCCATTTCTCAAGTTAGGAAGGGCGGGGGATTGTGAGTTTTCTTACGCCTATTCATTAACAAAAATTGAAAAACATTGTAATATAAATAGATCATAAACGAAGGGGGTGGCAATATGAATAAAGAATCGAAGGTTATTATCGTATTAGGTGAATTTGAGAACGAAGCGGAAGGAATAATTTTAGAATGCAGAATATAAATTTCCAATAGATTAGGTTTTATGCCTGGTCCATGTCATCTATGTGACAGGCAATCCTTTTTTAAAAGCGGTTTTCAACCTGCAGGATAGCAAAAAAGAGGTCTAAGCAGGACCTCTTTTTTGCTAATCTATTTTATTGCCCGAACGATAAGAGCGGTTAAAGCTTCAGCCCCTTGGGGAATCAAGTGTACGCCGTCAGGGGTGAAATACTCCGGATGCTGGAGAGCTTCTGTATGCCAGTCAACCAACGTAATATTGTTATGCGTGTTAGCCTGCTGCCGCAAAGCTTCATTCACCTTGCTTTCCCATTGCCGGGGAACCCGCGTATTGACAAGATAGATATGAGCTTTTGAGAAAGATGTAAGCAATTGATCGATTTGGCTGTTTGTAAAGTAGCCATTGGTTCCCAGTTCAATGATGACAGATTTATTCGGCTGATTAAAAGACTTGTATTCCTGTGTCAGTTCTAAAGCTTGAGACATTTGTCTTCCCACCTTCCCATCAATTATGACATGTGAAAGAGACTGACGGAGGCTGGAGGCGATATCAAGCATGACGGAATCCCCTATTGCTAATACTTCTTTATCAGCAGCTGCCGGTTCTTTCTGAGATTTTACGTCCTTTTTTTTCTTAGTCTCCTGTCCGTTTGCCTTCGATTCCTCTTGGTCTTTAGTTGAGGCTGTTGTTTTTTGTTTGGATTTGTTTTCTCCGTCTTTATCGGATGCTGCCATCTTTCTATGCTCTGACGTCTGGTTTGTGTCAGCGCTTGTTTCTTGTGTACTATACGTCCATTGCGGATGTTTTTTCTCTCCGGCTATCCCTGACAGTCCCCCTGCAAAAATAAGCATAGCGAGAATGACGAAGCCAATTGACATTTTGCTGATGACAGATGTCGTTTTCCATTCCCGAATTCTATGAATAAAAGCCCGGCGGAAAAATGACTTAACCCCTTCTGTCCGTATCGGCTTCTCAATAAAATGATAGGATAGCTCGGCGAGTATAAATGTAGCGATGATCTTTAGCGCAATATGCCAAAAAACAGGGTTTCCGATTTCTTGAACCGGCGTGCTTAACACAATAATAGGGTAGTGCCAAAGATAAATACCGTAAGACCTCGTTCCAAGCCAACGAAGAGGCCTCCATGACAGCAGAATGCCCAAAAAGCTGCTCGGATGGGATACACATGCAATAAGGACCGCGGCTGTAATGCTTATTAAAAACATTCCGCCTCTGTAAAGAAAAGGTTCGTATTCATCTGTAAAATAGACACACAAAACTAAAATACAAAACGCCGAAAGTTCTGTGACATGCAAAAGGCGCTTCAGTTTGTATGGCAGCCTGTTGGAAGACAGCCTTTTCATCGGCCATATCAGAGCCAGAGCACATCCTATCAGAAGTTCAAACGAACGAGTATCTGTGCCGTAGTACACGCGACTCGGATCTCCGCCGGGTTCATACAGTACGCTCATCATCACGGCTGAACAGAGCGCAAGCAACGACACCGCTGCCGCCAGTTTCGCACGGTTTTTAAATATGTACATTCCAGCAACCAAAAACATCGGCCATACAATATAAAATTGCTCTTCAATTGCCAATGACCAAAGATTTTTAAGCGGTGACGGGGATCCAAAGCTATCAAAATACGAGAGTTTATGAAAAATAAACCACCAATTACTCATGTAAAAGAGAGAAGAGATGGCATCTCCGCGCACAGTGTGCAAAAGTTCCCGGTTGCACACGACGACCCAAATAACAGCGGAAATGATCATAAGGTAAGCCGCTGGCAGAAGCCGCCGAATTCGGCGCACCCAAAAGTCCCGAAAATCAAGGCTGATATCATTTCCATGTGCCGGCAATATAATAGATGTAATTAAGTAGCCTGATAATACAAAAAAGATATCAACTCCGATGAAGCCTCCGTTAGCCCAATTGAAGTTTAGGTGATAAGCGATAACTGCCAGGACGGCAAAAGCCCGAAGGCCATCGAGTCCAGTGATGTAGCGGTGATGCTGTGTCTTGTGATACATGGTATTCCTCCAATCATGTGCAGATATTCTCGTTGTTTTGGCTGCAAGGTTACGCCTTCTTGATATTTGTCAGGTCCTTTGCGAAAGGGTAAACACCCATGACAGATGATGACATGGATGTTTTTCTGTTATCGAACATAACGTTCTCCCATGAGCAGATTTGAGATGACGCTGGTCGGAATTTTAAACTCTGTAACGCCCATATAGCCGGGGGCAACTTCATATTCATCAAATGAAATCACAAGTTTATGGTCTTCTGTAATATAAAACGTTTGATCAGGCTGAATGTGTTTGAATGGTTCTGCATCCTCGTCAGTGACCCAATAGATTTTATTTGGATCTTCCTTCATTTGCTGTTTCATTTGTTCTTTGATGTTTTGGCTGATGACTTTGATATAGCGGTCATCTTTAAATAAGCTTTTTAATGTAAGTAAGATATCATTCTTTTTGTCAATTGTGATATAACGGCTTTGTGTGTAAGATGATGCTTGTGTTTTTTCAATATTACGCCGAATAGAAATTAAATCTGGCGTGTCTGTTACTGTCTCGTAATCACTGTAGATGCTGAGATGTCCTTTTTTGTTTTTGGATGTGGACTGTATAAATTCTTTATACATCTGCTTGCTTTCTTTCAAATATTTCTGGTTGATGCTGTTTTCAAGCTCTTTATTAGAAAGTCCCGACAGAGCAGGCGTTTTGACATCGATGCTTGATTCATCTTTCTCTTCTTTGATCTCAATAAAAGTGATGGCTTTGACGATCTTGCCGATGACAGGGATTTTTGACATCGCTTGAGCTGCATCTGGGTTGATGTTAACAAGTGCAGTGAATAAAATAGCTGCCGCGACAGCTGCTGATGTCGGCCACATGACGATTCTTTTCTTTTTTGGTTTTTGCTGAAGGGCTGTTTCGACAACGATATCCAGTTCTTTAGGAATCTGGACATTTTTATATTCTTCTCTTAATTGCTGTAATCTCTTATCCATTAAGAAAGATCCTCCTTCGTCAACTGAATGCGCATCAGCTTCAATGCTCTGTAAAGGCGCGTTTTGACGGTATTCATGTTTTCCCCTGTAATTTCCGCAATTTCTTCTAGTTTGAGGTCTTCAAAAAAACGCAAAATAATAATTGTTTTATAGTGGGACGGCAATTCGTCGAGCGCTTCATGAAGATCAGTGTCCTTATAGTGATCTTCCTTTCCGGAGCTTAAAAACTCAATCGTTTCGTCATCCATCACCTTTACCTTTTTTTGTTTTCGTAAAAAATCGATAGCTGTACGTACTAAGATTTTATAAAACCAGCTTTTTATCGTCTCAGGGTTTCTGACCGTTTCAACTGAGCTGAGCGCTTTTTTTATAGATTCCTGAATAATATCTAATGCGTCATCTTGATTTTTCACATAACTGAAGGCTAACCTGTAGAAATCTTGCTTATGGTCAGTTATACACGTGACAAGCAACGCTTTTATTGTTTGTTTTTTCTTCATTGCAATAAAGGGCTCCTTTTTGAATATACGTATATCGTAGGATGTTACCTAGGATAGACGGGGCAGTTTGAAAAATAGTTTGCGCAGATATTATTTTTTTAAAAAAAGTGATCAGGAGCGGGAGAGGAGGATCAATTGCTTAAAAATAAACGGAAAAGACCCTATTAATGGGGGAGTTGCATAAAAAAACATGACTTGTTGATACAAGCCATGTTTTTTGGTTACATGGTATACAGGAAATATCATGTGTTCTATTCCAAGTAATGTTTTTTAAAATCTGAGTGGATTGAAAATTTGCGTCGTAACTGGATGAGGTTTTTTCCAAAACTATCTTCTAAAAGCCCTCTATGCTTCTTCATAATTTCCATGAGATACAGATCATGAATGATCACTTCTGTAATAGGCATGACTAAACCTACATGCATCGTCCATGCAGCACGGCTATCGTTGCCAAGAGAGACAATACCTGCTACTACTTCTGAATCATCTCCGCTATATACAAGCCACCGTCCGTCATACTCTTCTGTAATTTCACTGCTCATATCATGAAGGTACACATTAGCAAAATCAGATGCGATATCTCCGTAGGCAATAATGGTGACTATGACACCTTTATTTGCCGCCTGTCTCAGCTCTGATTCCACCTCTTTGAAATCCTCTTTCCAGATCTCCAAGAGGATTCTTTTTTTTGCTGACAATATACAAGCCTTCACCTTTTCAAGAATTTCACTGCGGCCGGTAATATTCCAGATATTTTCCCGGTCATTTGCGGTCTGTTCGAATTTTTCAAAGTATTTTTCAGCCTGGTCAAAATTCTCTTCCGCTTTGAGCCGTCGGTTTTTAATCAGTTCTTTAGCGGGTACAGGGACATACTGAGGCGTGTTTCCGTGGCTTACAAAAACATCTCCTCTTAAGACAAGGCTTTCCAAGACTTCATATATTTTTGAACGAGGCACGCCGGAATTTTTGGCTACCGCATAGCCGGTTAAAGGCGATTCTTGCAATAATGCCAGATAAGCTTTTGATTCATATTCGGTAAAATTGAGGTTTTTTAAAATGTCTAACATATTTTCCTTCATACATCCTCCAATATAAAGAGCAGTCGCTGCCTTTGTAATCGCTATTTTAACAAACCAGATTGATTTTTTCCAAACGTATTGATACACTTTTTGCAGGGAGTTACTTTAGTAGTCACTATATGTTAAGGGGATTCATTTAAAGGGGGAAAGAACATGCACAGCTTACTCGCATACATACCGATCGCTGCCATGATGGTTATCATTCCAGGAGCAGATACGATGCTTGTTATGAAAAATACCCTTAGGTATGGCGCAAAGGCTGGCCGATATAATATTCTCGGATTGGCAACGGGACTTTCTTTTTGGACGGTTATTGCCATTCTAGGTTTATCAATGGTCATTGCCAAGTCGGTGATTCTTTTTACAACAATCAAATATTTGGGAGCAGCATACTTAATTTATTTAGGGATAAAAAGTTTTTTTGCAAAAAATATGTTTTCTTTAGACGACATGCAAGCTCAGGCAAAAACCGCAGCAATTTCTCCGAAACGACACTATAAATCTTCCTTTATGCAAGGTTCACTCAGTAACATTCTCAATCCCAAAACGGTTTTGGTCTATGTCACGATCATGCCCCAATTCATCAATCTGAAGGGAAATGTAAACCAGCAGCTTATTATTTTAGCTTCAATTCTCACCCTGTTAGCGGTGTTATGGTTTCTCTTTCTCGTTTATATCATTGATTACGCAAAAAAATGGATGAAAAACCCAAAGTTCCAGAAAGCTTTTCAAAAAATAACGGGAATCATGTTAGTGGGCTTTGGTATTAAAACTGGTTTAAATTGATGTCACGGCCACTTATCAAAAGACTCCGTTCAAAATATGAACGGAGTCTTTTGATAAGTATGGAGATTAAATCACGGAGGCATGTATGTTTTTATCTTCAGCATACGTTTATTTGGAGACATTTGTACGGGAAAAGATCATGACACTCAATGAGCGGGATCGTAAAACATGGAATATCCAGTGCCTTGCAGCACACTAAAAAGACAAGGGATAAACAGCTCCCTTGTCTTTTTTATGATTTCACTTAGTATGACGAACTTTATAAGCAATCATCAATAAGAGAAACCAAACAGGAGTGACAAATAGGGAAACACGCGTATCTTTCGCGAGTGCCAGCACAACCAGTATGAACACTAGGAAAGCCAGTGTTACGTAATTGGATAATGGAAAAAGCGGCATTTTAAATGTATTCACCTTTGCTGCATCCGGTCTTGTTTTCCGATATTTCAAATGGCAAATCACAATAATGCCCCAAATAAAGATGAAGCATATAGTAGAAACACTTGTGATAAGCGTAAAGACTTGCTCTGGCATTACATAGTTCAGAATAACACCAATAAGAATGGCAATGGCTGAAAAGAACAATGCATTGCTTGGTACATTTGAGGCAGTCAGCTTTTGCAATGGGTCAGGTGCATGATGATCCTTGGCAAGCGAGTATACCATCCGGCTTGTACTAAATAAAGCGCTATTGCCAGCTGAAGCAGCAGATGTCAGTACAACAAAATTAATTATGCTGGCGGCTGCTGTGATACCGACCGCTGAGAATACTTGAACAAACGGGCTTTCAGCAGGATTGATGATATTCCATGGATAAATACTCATAATCACAAGAAGAGCGCCAATATAAAAAAGCAAAATTCGAATAGGGATATTGTTAATTGCTTTAGGGATTACTTTTTCTGGGTTTTCTGCTTCGCCTGCAGTAAGCCCCACAAGTTCAATGCCCGTAAATGCAAACACGACCATCTGGAATGAGAGGATAAATCCATGTAAACCATTTGGAAACATGCCGCCGTGACTCCAAAGATTCGTGAAGGAGGCTATGCTTGACTGTGTGGAAAATCCTTTTATGATCAAGACAATACCGATAACAATCAGTGCCAGTATTGCGATGATTTTGATTAATGCGAACCAGAACTCCAATTCACCAAAAAGTTTTACAGTCGCTAGATTCATGATGAGCAACATCATAAGCGCAATGAACCCTGGCATCCATTGGGGTACACCAGGAAACCAATATTGTGTATAAAGACCGACAGCTGTTAAATCAGCCATAGCAAGTGAGATCCAGCAAAACCAGTACGTCCATCCGGTAATAAATGCTGCCATATTTCCTAAATAATCACTTACAAAATCAACAAAAGAGTGATATCCCGCGTTTGATAAGAGCAGCTCTCCCAGTGAACGCATAATGAAAAAGAGAAATACGCCCGTGATCATGTAAGCAAATAAAATAGAGGGTCCTGAAAAATGTATTGATTTCCCTGATCCTAGGAATAAACCAGTTCCGATTGCCCCCCAATCGCTATGAGTTGTATGTGCCTGTTTTTAAGGCCTCTGGACAATTTCCGTTTGTGCAGAGAATTGTCTATAGTGGAATCGTCCGTCACTTTATGTTTTCCTCCAATAAAAAATATAGTGATCTTGGTTGTTTAGGAATCATAGCTTCCTAAATTTTTTATCTATTATTATAACAGGAAACTGATATTATATTAAATTTTATTGATTTTTTTAATTAAATGTAACTAATGTACCTATTTTTATAAGGTGTCATATCCATCAGGATGTGTAAAGGATTTCTTTTCTGCCGCTCTAATAATATATCCCGCTATTTTTTATTAAAATAATAATGTTATAAAAAGAATAGAGAGTTTACATTCAGTCATATTTATAATGACAAGAGATTAAGTTTTGGGTTGTTTGCCCTGATCTTTAAGATGTATTTTCCGAAGTATCAGAACTTTGTCACCAATATGTTCACGGAGAGTGGTAAACTGTTTACGAATTATTACTTTTGAAGGGGGACAACCTGAGTGAATCATAGATCAAAAACACCAAAAAAGGGCGTCTGTTTAGACAAATAACGAAATTATTTTTTAATCGGTGCAAGCTTTTGTGTTGAGATACGTGCTATTGTTCCTGCATATAAAAACATTTCACAGAATATTGAAAAAGAAAATCCAAGTGCGGACGCAAGGCCATAGAATGAGGTGAGATCCTCAGTACAAGGCATAAAAACTGATGTCCGTTTTTTCAATTTTGACGAATAAGGACAAAGGATGATATAGATGAAAAGAATTGATAAAATATACCATCAGCTCATGCGCAATTTTCATGACTCCAGCTTAGATCATCTTTTAAAGGTACAGGGAAATTCAGCAAAGGAAATTGCTCAGCAATTGAAGATAGAGCGGTCCAATGTCAGTTTTGAATTAAATAATCTCGTGCGGTCCAAAAAGGTGATAAAAATTAAAACGTTTCCCGTGCGCTACATTCCAGTGGAAGTAGTGGAAAGAGCATTCAACAAAAAATGGAATACAGAGATAATGGAAGTTAAAGAACTGAAGGGGCTTTCTGAAAATCAAAAAAAGAACGATCAAAATATTTCTACGAATCCTCTTGAACTTATGATTGGAGCAAAAGGCAGTTTGAAGAAAGCAATTTCTCAAGCAAAAGCAGCTGTTTTTTATCCTCCACACGGTCTGCACATGCTTCTCTTAGGACCAACAGGCTCCGGTAAATCCCTTTTTGCGAACCGGATTTACCAGTTTGCGATTTACTCTGACATTTTGAAGCCTGGTTCTCCGTTCATCACATTTAACTGTGCAGATTATTATAACAATCCTCAATTATTACTCTCACAATTATTTGGTCATAAGAAAGGAGCATTTACCGGCGCCAGCGAAGATAAAGCCGGTTTAGTTGAGCAGGCCGACGGGGGCATTCTGTTTATGGATGAAATCCATCGTCTTCCGCCTGAGGGACAAGAAATGCTGTTTTATTTTATCGACAGCGGATCTTATAACCGTCTTGGAGAAACTGAACATAAAAGAACATCGAAAGTATTATTTATTTGCGCAACTACCGAAAACCCTAATTCTGCTCTATTAAAAACATTTTTGCGAAGAATTCCAATGACGATTCATATTCCATCGCTGGAAGAACGATCTCTTAAAGAGAGAGTTGATCTCACAACGTTTTTATTAGGAAAAGAAGCAGAGCGTATTAAGAAGAATCTAAGTGTGCATATCGATGTATATAATGCATTGATTCATTCTGCGAAGTTTGGGAATGTGGGACAGCTGAAATCAAATGTGCAGTTAGTTTGTGCACATGGATTTTTACATAATCTTGACAGAGATGACGTTGTTGAACTGACCGTTCGGGATCTCCCAGATGAAATCAAGCAAGATTGGATGTCAAGCAGCAAAAACATGAAAAGAAGCAAAACGATTTCTGAATATGTCAATATCACAACCATCATATCCCCGATAGTAGAAGATGAAACAACAAAAATTGATGATGATCTATCATTTAATTTGTATCATTTGATAGAAGAAAAGGTCGAAGTGCTAAACAAAGAAGGCTTGTCCAAAAAGGAAATAAATCAATATATTTTAACGGATATTCATTTGCATGTCAGAAGCTTTTTTAATCAAAGCGCGTTCCGAAATGACAACCTGCTGACATTTGTTGAGGACGGCGTGATTCAAATGACGAAGCAATTAAAAGAAGTTGCTGAACAAGAATTGAATTGCACATTTGACCGTAAATTTATCTATTTTTTAAGTATGCATATTGATTCATTTTTAAAACGCGGTAAGCAAATTGATGTTTTAAATGCGCAGGAAACGGATGAAATCCGTGATACCCATGTGAAAGAGTATCAGGTGGCGCTCATATTTAAAGACAAAATTCAGGAACACTTCAGAGTAACCGTTCCGGAAATAGAAGTCATCTACTTAACGATGCTGATTCATTCCATCAAAACGTTAAAAGAAAACAAAAGAGTTGGGATTGTGGTTGCCGCACATGGAAATAGCATGGCGAGTTCCATGGTTGAAGTAGCGACGGAGCTTTTAGGAAGCACCCCAATTGCGGCCGTCGATATGCCCCTTTCTGTTTCACCTGCGGAAATTATGGAGCGCTTAGCGGGAAAAATACAGCAAGTAGATGAAGGTGAAGGTGTTTTAATGCTTGTTGACATGGGGTCACTTGCAATGCTGGAAAGCAAGCTTGAAGAAAAAACAGGCATCAAAATCAAAACAATCAGCAATGTCACGACCTCAATGGTGCTGGACGCCGTCAGAAAGGTGAACTATCTGAATTTACATTTACATGCCATATATGATTCGGTCACAAAGGATTTTATTGAGTTATGGGATCGGCAGCCTGCCGCCTCACCAGGCAAAAAGAGGGCGTTGGTTTCGATTTGCACAACAGGCAGCGGAACGGCAAAAAAGCTGGAAGACATCTTAACAACGATCGTAAACAAGGCCTCTGATGTGCCCATCCACATATTGACCGTATCATCGATTAAATTGGCAAACAGCATCAAAGAAATCGAAAAAGAGTATGAGATTCTTGCGACAGTAGGAACAAAAGATCCTAAAATCAATGCTCCGCATGTATCTTTGGAGGTATTAATTGAAGGTGAAGGAGAGAAGATGATCCAACAGGCGATCACAAAAGGCAGCATTCCGATGAGTAATGGATTATCGGGCGCAAACATCATTGTACGGGAGCTTTGCGAGGATAGTTTGAAAAAGTATCTGGTTTTTTTGAACCCCCATCACATTATAGAAATCTTATTAGAGTGGCTTCAGACCATTCAAGATGAGTTAGGCATCATTTTCAATAACACAGTGATGATCAAAGTGATTATGCATACGGCTTTTGCCTTTGAAAGGGTGATTAAACAGAATCCGATTGCTTTTTCCGAAGAAGACGAAATAACCGATCAGCTGAATGAGATTTTTGAGGTGACAGAGCGAACATTAATCCCTTATGAACAAAAATTGGGACTGAACATAAGCGATGATGAAAAATTATTTATAGCCGCCATTTTTGCTGAAGAAGTACATGGCCACATGTGTTAAAAGCGGTTTTTTTACGTAAACCTGTATTAAATGGAACGCCATTTTAATACAGGTTTATTTTTATATTCACATGTGTTTCAATCAGCTTTCTTCATGTGCTGCAAAATAAATGAAAACGCTTAACACAGATTCTTTGGCACGATACTTGCATTATAAATGGATGTACGAAAAAGGAAAGGAGCAAACGTGTTATGATTTCAGTCATTATTAGCGGACATGGGGACTTTCCCATAGCATTAAAAGAATCTTCAGGCATGATATTCGGTGAAGAAAATCATCTGATAGCGGTGCCGTTTTTTAAAGGAGAGGGCATCCAAACGCTGCAAGAAAAATATCATCAGACGCTTCAGGATATTCCGAAAGAAAATGAGGTGCTTTTTTTAGTTGATATTTTTGGAGGCACACCATATAACGCAGCGGCTTCCTTCATCGCTAAGGATCAAAGAATGGATATGGCTGCCGGCATAAACCTGCCGATATTACTGGAGGTATTAAGCCTGAGAGAACACATGAAACTCAAAGAAATGCTGAATCACTTAAAAAAAATGAGCCAGCAAAGCTTTCAAGTTTGCAGCGAACATTTAGAAAAAGCAAAAACAGTTTGTGAAGAAAAAAGAGAGGATGAACTATGATGAACATTACATTGGCAAGAATTGATGACCGCTTTATTCACGGCCAAATCCTGACAAGATGGATTAAAGTCCATGCAGCAGACCGAATCATCGTTGTGTCAGATGACGTTGCGCAGGATGAAATGAGAAAAACCCTGATCCTTTCTGTTGCTCCTTCCAATGTAAAGGCGAGTGCCGTATCAATTTCTAAAATGGCAAAGGCGTTTCATAGTCCGCGCTACGAAGGGGTAACGGCGATGCTGCTGTTTGAAAACCCATCCGATATTGTATCTCTCATAGAAGCAGGCGTCCCTATCAAAACCGTAAATGTCGGAGGGATGCGTTTTGAGAATAATCGCCGGCAAATCACCAAATCAGTCAGCGTAACTGAAGAGGATATAGAGGCGTTTGAGACATTAAATGAATTAGGCGTCACACTGGAATTGAGGCAGCTGCCTTCTGATGCCAGTGAAGACTTTATGGAGATTTTGAGAAATGTGACAAAATCATCAAGGGGATGAGATGATGACTTCAATACAAATTATTTTGTTGTTAATCATTGCAGCCATTACAGGTATTGCAAGTGTATTGGATGAAGGACAAACACACCGTCCGCTGATTGCCTGCACTTTGGTTGGCCTTGTGCTTGGCGATCTAAAAACAGGAATCATTTTAGGAGGAACGCTGGAGCTGATGGCGCTGGGCTGGATGAATGTCGGCCTCGCCATGGCGCCTGATACAGCCATTGCCTCTGTGATTTCAACCATTTTAGTGATTACCGCTGATCAAGGCATTGGTGAAGGCATTGCCGTCGCTGTTGCTTTGGCAGCTGCAGGTCAAGCGCTTACTATTTTTGTCCGAACGATTACTGTCTTTTTCATTCACCGTGCTGATAAATATGCCAGGGAGGGGAATATCAAAGGAATTGAAATTATGCATATTACCGCCATGGTGTTTCAAGCGCTGCGTGTCATGATACCGACTTTGATTGTGGCCTTAATCAGTGTGAGCGCTGTTCAGGCGTTCTTGGGAAATATTCCGGAAGTCATTACCAAAGGTTTGCAAATAGGAGGAGGCATCATTGTTGTTGTGGGGTATGCAATGGTGATCAATATGATGAATATCCCTTATCTTAAGCCATTTTTCTATATTGGTTTTTTGTTGGCAGCGTTTACCGATTTCAATTTAGTAGGATTTGGCGCTCTTGGTCTCTGTCTGGCGCTTTTATACCAGCAGGTTATGCAAAAAAATAGCGCCCACGGGGCAGTCGCCGCAGCCGCGGACGGCAGCAATGCAGCTGTCTATGATGATGATGACGATCTTGATGCATAAGAACGAGGGGGGATGAAAATTGGAGAAAGAAAAAAGATTAACAAAGAAAGTCATTTTCAGTATGTTTATCCGTTCGAATTTCTTGCTCGGCTCATTTAACTTTGAACGTGTGCAGGCAATGGGATATTGTTATGTGATGATACCGGCGATAAAAAAATTGTACGGTCCGGGAGCGAAAAGAAACGCAGCTTTGCAGCGCCACTTGGAATGGTTTAATACACATCCGTGGCTGTCCGCACCCATATTTGGGGTGACAGCTGCCATGGAAGAAGAAATGGCGAACAATAAAGGAATAGACGGGAAAGCAATAAGCGGGATGAAAATCGGTTTAATGGGTCCGATAGCGGGTGTGGGCGACCCTATTTTCTGGGGAACCGTACGTCCCGTATTGGCTGCTTTAGGGGCTTCTCTTGCTTTAGGCGGAAACATTGCCGGTCCTCTGCTGTTCTTTTTCCTGCTGAATGCCATCAGATTAACCACAAAATATTACGGTTTAAAGTATGGCTATGTAAAAGGGATGGAGATTTTGCAGGATCTAGCAGGGAATCGTATTCAAAAACTGACAGAAGGCGCTTCCATCCTCGGGTTATTTGTGATGGGGGCTTTGGTCTCCAAGTGGACCACCATCAACATCCCGATCGTTGTCTCAAGAATTAAAGATGATAACGGAAAAGTTGACGTTCAAACTGTGCAAAATATTTTAGACAGCATTATGCCGGGGGTGCTGCCTTTAGGATTGACTTTATTAGTGGCATGGATGCTGAGAAAAGGAGTAAATCCGCTCCTTATTATCGTTGGCATATTTGTGATCGGTATTCTTGGCTATTGGGCTGGATTTCTGGCATAAGCGCTTAACAGTTAAAAGGGGAGAACCTGCAGAAGTCTTTCTCATAACCTCTTTATCATTCGATACAGCTTTTATCACGGATCACTCGTGCAGATGTCTCTCTTGAATGTTTTTATATGTTAGAGAGGAGAGAATCAGAATGAAAAAGAAGCTTATTCAAGTCGTGATCCTATTCACCATGCTGTTTACTATGGCGCTGCCAGTAAGTGCAGCCGATTCAAGCTACTATGATGAGGATTACCGTCCTCAATATCATTTCACACCAGAGGCAAACTGGATGAATGATCCAAACGGAATGGTTTATTATGCAGGGGAGTATCATTTGTTTTATCAGCATCATCCATACGGTCTGCAATGGGGGCCGATGCATTGGGGCCATGCAGTAAGCAAGGATTTAGTTCACTGGAAGCACCTTCCCATAGCGCTGTCACCTGATGAAAAAGGCACAATTTTTTCCGGGAGCGCAGTGGTCGATTGGAATAATACAAGCGGTTTTCAAACCGGCAAGGAGAAGCCGCTTGTCTCTATATATACGCAGGATCATGAAGACGGCCAAGTGCAAAGCGTCGCCTATAGTAATGATAAAGGCAGAACATGGACGAAATACTCAGGTAATCCGGCCATTCCAAACCCGGAAAAAAAAGATTTCCGCGATCCGAAAGTGTTTTGGTATGAAAAAGATAAAAAGTGGGTGATGGTCGTGGCAGCTGGTGACCGAATTCTCATTTATACATCGAAAAATTTGAAGCAGTGGACATATGCAAGTGAGTTTGGACAAGGACAAGGAAGTCATGGAGGCGTATGGGAATGTCCGGATTTATTTGAGCTTCCTGTAGACGGCAATCCGAAACAAAAGAAATGGGTGATGCAAGTCAGTGTCGGAAATGGTGCGGTTTCAGGAGGATCAGGCATGCAATATTTTGTAGGAAGTTTTGATGGAACAACTTTCAAGAACGAAAACCCGTCAGACAAAGTATTATGGACCGACTACGGTAAAGATTTTTATGCGGCTGTTTCTTGGTCCGATGTCCCTTCTTCAGATGGACGGCGGCTTTGGCTAGGGTGGATGAGCAATTGGCAATATGCTAACGATGTTCCTACATCTCCATGGAGAAGTGCAATGACTATTCCAAGAGAAGTAAAATTGAAAGCGTTTTCCGAAGGGGTCAGAGTGATTCAAACACCAGTAACAGAGCTGCAATCGATCAGGGGAGCCGCGCAGAAGTGGAAAAATAAGATGATATCGCCAGAGAGCAGTAATGTATTGGCGGGTATATCTGGAGATGCTTATGAAATGAATGCAGAGTTTCAAGTGAATCCAGGTTCGGCTTCTGAATTCGGTTTTAAGGTTCGAACAGGGAGAAATCAATATACAAAAGTCGGTTATCATCAACAGAGCGGCAAACTGTTCGTTGACCGAAGCCAATCCGGAAATGTCACTTTTAATCCAACCTTTAACACTGGGAAGCAAGCAGCTCCGCTGAAGCCGGTAAATGGAAAGATTAAAATGCGTATTTTTGTTGACCGCTCTTCAGTCGAAGTATTTGGTAATGACGGGCAGCAGGTGTTGACTGACATCATTCTCCCGGATAGATCAAGCAAAGGTCTTGAATTATATGCTGTTAATGGCCGTGCTAAGGTAAACTCCCTAACGATTCATCCTTTAAAAAAAGCATGGGGAGCGTCACCGTTTATATCCAATTTGACTGGCTGGACAACTGTAAACGGTACGTGGGCCGACACAATTGATGGAAAACAAGGACGATCAGACGGCGATTCCTTCATGATGTCTTCAGCATCAGGAGCTGACTTCACTTATGAATCCGATATAATCATTAAGGATGGGAACGGAAAAGGGGCAGGGGCTCTTGTGTTTCGTTCTGATAAAGACGCACAAAACGGTTATGTAGCCAATGTGGATGCGAAACATGATCTTGTGAAATTTTTCAAATTTGAGGACGGGATTGCCTCTGTTATTGCCGAACACCAAACACCAATAGATATAAATAAAAAATATCATTTGAAAACTGTGGCTCATGGCGCTCACTTTAAAATATATTTGGATGACCGTCTAGTCATAGATGCTGAAGATTCTGCATTCTCAGAAGGTCAATTTGGCTTGAACGTTTGGGATGCTACAGCAGCCTTTCAGAATGTCAACGCAAAGACTGATTAGAAAAGGCAAAAGAGGCATTTTAAATGAAGGGGGAATAGAGATTCTTACGCTTTCTCTATAAAAAAGGGCACAGACTCAAACAGTCTGTGCCTTTTTCTTATTTCAACAGGTTCAATGATTCGCGGTTAAATGCTTCCAAATCATCAGGTGTTCTGCTTGTTACAATGTTATGGCTGACGACTACTTCTTCATCTTTGTAATTTGCACCAGCGTTGATCAAGTCTTTGCGAATGCTGCGGTAGCCAGTGATGTCTTTGCCTTTCAGAAGATCCGTATCAATGAGTACCTGCGGGCCATGGCAAATAGCGAAAACAGGTTTCTCATTTTCTACAAATGCTTTCGCGAATTCACCCGGCCGGTCATCTCCGCGAAGCAAATCTGGGGAAAATCCTCCAGGAATTAATAAAGCATCGAATTCACTTGCATCTACGTCGGCGATCGATTTGTCGATCTTCACTTTCTCGCCATGTTTACCGGTAACTTCCTTGCCTGCTTCCAAATCAATGGCAACGACGCTATGGCCAGCTTCTTCGTATGCCTTTACCGGACTTGTATATTCGATATCTTCGAATTGGTCTGTAACGAGAACAGCGATTTTTTTGCTCATATTTATACCTCCTATGAATTCCTATATACCATAGAATAACAGGCACGTTCATCGTCCTTCAAAATATTTGCTTGAGATGTTTTTCGCAAGAGTCCTGGGAAGAGTTGTTTATACGTTTTATGATTTTCATAGGGTAAAAGCGCAGCCAAAACGAGGCTACCTCACCTTTTACAACTATAATGTAGAGATATCAATAACGAATCGGTAGCGTACATCACTGCGAAGAACACGCTCATATGCTTCATCCACTTGATCGGCACGAATCACCTCAATTTTAGGTGCAATGCCATGCTGAGCAGCGAAATCAAGCATCTCCTGTGTTTCTGGAATTCCGCCGACAAGAGAACCTGCTAGGCTGCGGCGGCCCATGATTAAGGAGAATACACTATATTTGTCCGGCTCGGCCGGTGCCCCTACATTCACAAGTGTTCCGTCTATCCGAAGCATTGATAAATAGGCATCTACATCAAGGTTCGCGGATACTGTATTTAAGATTACGTCAAAACGCCCGGCCAATTCAATAAATGCAGCTTGATTACTGGTTGCATAGTAATGGTCAGCCCCTAGTTCAAGGGCTTCCTCTTTCTTATTCATAGAGCGGCTCAGGACGGTTACCTCTGCACCCAAAGCATGCGCAAATTGAATCGCCAAATGACCAAGCCCGCCGACTCCTACAATTGCAACCTTTTTGCCTGGGCCGACGTTCCAGTGTTTTAGAGGGGAATAGGTTGTAATCCCTGCACACAGTAGAGGGCTGGCAACATCCATCTCCAAACTGTCCGGTATCCGAACAACGAACCTGTCAGTGACAACGATTTTTTGGCTGTACCCGCCATTAAATTGACGCCTGCAGAAGTTAGGTTTCTAGAAGGACCATATGTACCTCACCGAATAGTTGGTCATCATTAATTGTGCTCGAAAACGATATTGCTGGAAATCAACAAGATACTATGTTTCAGATTGAGAGAAAGAATAGAGGGCTTATGAATAAAAACTGGCCTATTCCAATTCTTTAAGGAATTTTCAGGCCTAAGGAGCAGGGAGAATGATAGAAAAACAGTATACAATTATCGCGAGTACAGGCTTCGCCCGTGCAGCGGCCTTGTTAGTACGTGCGGCTTGTCAATTCAGCTCCAGTATATATCTTGAATATCTAGGGGAATCTGTCGACCTGAAAAATACACCCAAGTCCCTCATTGATGTGATGTCACTAGGAATTAAACCTAATACCCACATGAAGATAAGAGCTAATGGCGTTGACGAGTATCAGGCTTTACAAGCGATAGAAGATCATTTGCAAAAAAACAAGTTCATAAAGAAATGAGGAGAAAAATCTTCCCTTTTTTATTGTCATTTTAAGGGACTCGCTCCAAGGTCTCCCGTTTTTATACGAGCGTTTTGTTAACTGGTTATCTTCAAAAGAAACCAACTCATTTCTCTTCATTTTAAAGCCGAAAATCTGAAAGAGTAGGGTAATAAAAAAGGCATCCATAAGGATGCCTAAAATGAATCTTTATTGAATCATTACCTATTGCATCTTTTTACTGGTTTACAGCATGGATTTCTTAAGTCACTTCCACAATCATATTCCTCAACGATATTTTCATTCTCTGCAGATTGTGTCACTGGATAGTAATTTTCTACTCTTGTAACATTTCTATTAACATTAACAATGTGAGTCGGCTGAACACGTCTAACAGTACGTTCATTGGTTGTCGTATTTACAACATTTCTTGTGGGAGAAACAATTGTTTCTACATTGTTGCCTCCATTGCCCCCATTAAAACCATTGAAGCCATTGAAGCCATTGAAGCTATTGGTACCGTTGTTCCCGCGACGAGAGCCGAACATGAATTCGTCCACACTTCTAAACCCACCGTTGCTGCAGCTCATCAAAATCACCCTCTCAAAAAATCTTGTCTTACTATATAAGTTATGATGAAGAAAAAAGGTTGTCCTAGACAAGAAACTCATATTATAAAAAATCCGCTATTATTTTAGGATGTCGATACACATGACAAGAAAGGGGGCAAAGTTCTCTGTCATTTTGATTTAGAAAACTAGAACGAGTAAGTCAGGACATTGGTGACGAGTTCAGAAAGTGGTTTCAGATAACAATGTGACTGAAGCTATAAAATTGGAGATCCTACGGCTGCTGGCTGATAGAAGAGGCATATCCTTAAAGTTACGAAATGCGGATGAAAAACAAGTGCAGGTGGTTCTTTATTTTTCAGTCTAATGATGTAGCTTAAATAAGCTAAATGTAGAAAGAATTTGTTTCTCATTTTAGATATATTAAGAGAGGGGGATGAAAATAGTGAAAATAAAAAATCTTGAAATATTTGTTTCTTGTTTTAATCAAACTGTAAGCTTTTATAAAGATATCCTTCAATTTAAAAGGCTGGCGTTAACTGATACATTAGCCATATTTCAAGTCGGAGAAAGCATTTTAACCTTGCACCAAGACGAAGCGAATCGCTATTACTATCATTTTGCGTTTAATATCCATTCGAATATTTTCGCACAAGCTAAAGAATGGCTGAAAAAGAAGGTTGATTTACTTGAAGAAGATGGTGACGATGAAGTGTATTTTGCAAATGCAAAGGCAAGATCGATATATTTTGAAGATCCTGCAGGTAATATTGTTGAGTTTATTTCTCGATTAGAAACCTCTCCGGAAACGAGGTCAAAAGTATTCACGCCCGACAATGTAATAGGTATAAGCGAGATTGGTTTATCTACAAATCATGTTAAAGAATGTTTTGATTACCTTTTAAAGCTGGGAATTCGGCAAAGAAATGATGAACCTTTCTCAAAAAATCATTTACTGTTCATGGGGGAGTATAAAGTAGGAGTCTATATTTTATTAGGTCCCGTCGGGAGAAGATGGATATTCTCGAATAAATACAGTATAGATGCACCACTCATGATAGAAACTGACCGAGGGATCATCAAAAATTTTGATTAGAAATCGCTTTTAATTGGTGTGTGACATATCTTTCATGCATTATTTCGGATTGCATTGCAATTCCTATATTCCCAAATTTTATCCTCTCTCCTGTCTGGAAATTCAGTAATAATGGCACTTCTCATATACCTGTTTGATGGTAATATGATATCAATATATGTAAACGAAAGGGGAGAAGGTGGTCTGCCGAATCATTCCTGAACTGAATGTAAGAAAGCCAGACGCATGACATTTATGATGAGGAGGAGTATAAGTTGAGAAAGCTAAAAATAGCAAGTTTGTTAACCGTTATGGTAGCGTCATTCTTCATTTTTTCTAGTCATGCACAAGCAGTTCAGTATTACACTGTCTCAACAAGCAGCGGTGCGCCTGTAAATATGCGCAGCGGCCCAGGTACAAGTTGGGGGATCGTAACGACTATTCCGAGCGGAACCCGCATCCCGATCTATTGCTACAAAACCGGTACAACTGTAACTGGAAAGTATGGAACGAGTAATATTTGGAATTACACAGAGCGGACGCTTGCCAGCGGGGAGATCGTTCCTGGATTTGTCTCTGATACATATATGTATACAGGCTCAGACGGTCCGGTTGTTCCTAAATGCAGCTGGTAGCATATGTTCTATCATTTTTAAAATGAAGGAATTGAAGAAAGAGGGATGACATTGACTAAACTGAAAATGCTGAGTATGTTAACCGTTATGGTTGCATCATTATTTATTTTTTCCAGTCAAGCACTTGCCGTTCAGTACTTTACTGTTTCAACAAGCAGCGGTGCGCCTGTAAATATGCGCAGCGGTCCAGGTACAAACTATCCTATTATGCTTTCCATTCCTAGCGGCTCGCGTGTTCCTTACTATTGTTACGCTTATGGAACGACTGTTACCGGGAAGTATGGAACGAGTAATATTTGGGATCAAATCCAGTGGAAAGATTCCCGGGGGATCGTGAATATTGGATATGTTTCTGACACATATGTGTATACAGGTTCTGACGGTCCGGTCGGTTACCGATGCAACTAGCTGTATACTCCGTACAATAGAGTCTCTTCTTAGGGCCTATCAGAATGAACCATACCAACTTTGTTGGTGTGGTTTTTTCCTGTTTATAGATAACTCAATCGCTAGGATAGCCCACTCATGAATGATAACTTTAATTACATAAATGAAAGACCGAGGAAATTGTGTTTGTATTTGTATGAACAGTCAAGAGGACAGAAAGTAAGATGATAAAATCATGAAAACATCTCATTTTACCTTTGATCTTTGCATAAGATAAATGTATAATACAAATCGTAATAATTTCGATTTGAGGAGAAGGAGTGTCGTAATGGGAATTTTATTTGCAAAGAGGTTAGGGATATTAGCGATTGGTTCATTACTAGTATTGGCAGGATGTCAGAATTCAGGTTCATCCGAAGGCGAGTCTAAAACAACATCATCCTCATCAGCTGCAGAAGACTCTTCTAAAACGCAAGAGCAATCATCTGAAAGTCACACACACGAACATGCTCACGATCATAATCATGCACATGATGAAGAAACAGAAAAAATTTATGAAGGCGATTTTAAAAACAGTCAAGTAAAGGATCGTTCACTTTCTGACTGGGAAGGAGACTGGCAATCTGTATATTCATACCTGCAAGATGGTACTCTTGACGAAGTATTTTCTTATAAAGCAGAACACGAAGGCGACAAGACAGCTGAAGAATATAAAGAGTATTATAAAAAAGGGTATAAAACAGATGTTGAGCGTATTGTAATTCAGAAAGATACTGTAACGTTCTTCAAAAATGGAAAAGAATATTCTGGTAAGTATACGTATGACGGGTACGAAATTTTAACATATGATGCGGGCAATAGAGGGGTAAGATACATATTCAAACTTGCTAAAGAAGCTGAAGGACTTCCTCAGTATATTCAGTTTAGTGATCATAGTATCTATCCGGCTAAATCCAGCCATTACCATCTGTATTGGGGTGACGACCGTGAAGCTTTACTTGATGAAGTCAAAAACTGGCCTACCTATTACCCGTCAAAAATGGATGGACACGATATTGCCCATGAGATGATGGCGCATTAAAAACGGCCCTTGGCCTTGAGCGTTTCCTCATCAATTGGAAATAACGGACTTGATATTGAATATATTATTATTGATAAGGACTTCTACAGAAGATGCATGTATAGCTGCTGACTCCTCGTCAGCAGCTTTTTGCCCTCTTTACATTTCTTCCGTTTACCCTATCCCTGCCTTATAATACGAAATGAAACGCTTTATTTTTTTGCCTATGCCTGAGTACGTTCAAAAGATAGGGGTGTATCCCAAATGAAATGGATTGTTAAACGGAGTTTTCTTGCTGGAGGGGTTTAATATCAATAAAAATTTATTAAAAAGGTTAATGATTGTTCCAATTTTATTCATCTGTTATGTTTTATTTTTAAATCCTGAAATTATACTAGAAGAGCAATGTCCTAACAAGCCTTATAGTTTAACAATCGTAAAGCACGGGACAGGTATATTTGATAAGAAAATTGTTTTAATATATTACAAGATCAACGGAAAAACAGTAGCTGTTGGGGATTTGGTGTTTTTTGAGAATTTTAACAGAGATATAGATGTTACTTGGGATACGAATACTGATGATGGAACTTGGTGGATAGATAAAAGCGTACATTTAACCATGACCTATGCTAAAAATGTTAAGGGGGATTTAGAAAAGAAAGATATTGATTTTGATTATGGTACTGTTCAATAATAACAATTAGTTTATCTAAAATATGACTATACACTAACAGAACCGCCAGTTGGTTCGGTCGAATTATACTCTGCTCTAAATTGCTTTAGGAGCAGTTTTTCCTTTCCTTACAAACACCATGATTCCAGGGATCATCATAAGTATAGCTGGTATTAAGTAAAACCAATCAATACATATAAGTCCTCCAATCCCTGAGATAAATAGTAAAACACTGCTCAACTTTGGTTTGAATAAGACAACAATTGAAGCGGTAAACCCAATGCATGAAAAGATCAAAGATCCCCATGCCCCAACAAGGAGGTCGCTTGTCATATCAAAGTATCTGATCAAGTGAAAAAATAAATCAAGGTAAGCGATACCTAAAGCTAGGATAGATGCTACAACACCCAATCTGCTCCCTATAAACTTAAAACAAACTCAATGGTTCTCTTCACAATAAACGCTCCTTATATAATTTTCATTTTTATATATGATAATGTAAAAGAAACCTACATGAAAATATAAATGAGAAAAACAACAAAAACCTATGCCCTGTAAGGGTTTCTAAGTTGTTCAAAAATCACTTTATAAATGAGAATCTAAATCTTATTAGTAAACAGAATTAAATAAACAGAAATCAATAATAATAAACTAGCTGCGTTTATTTATCTAATTTCCGTCTTTTCTGCAAGGAACGTTTCAGGATCGTTCAGTCCTTTTTTTGCTTCATACTTGAACACTTTTTCAAGTTTTCGGAGAACATTTTAATCATCTGACTCCAACTCAGCTGGGAGGAATTATTAGGAATTCGGTGATGTAAGCGGAATGTTGAATTCATTTTCACAACAAAATCGTGTATTATTCAACAATTTCGTTCGACAAATTTTGCGAATTGTAGACAACTTCCTGATTATTTGGATAATTATCTGGATAGGAGGAGAAAAGTTGTCATATGTCACTATACTTATAATTGTTGCATTAATCGGAGCATTAGTAACAGCAGTAGTCGGTATCATATCTTCAAAAGTGGAGGTGAACTCTCCAAAAACTCAAAGAGAACCAAAAGGAGAAGAACAGAAAAGTTTTTATATGCTGAAATAAAGTGCAGAAAAGAGCATCTCCTGCGGGGTGCTTTTTAATACAGAGGAGTTGAAAAAAACTGAGTCAAATGAATTTACTTCTAAGATTTTCACTTGAAGTTGCGGCATTGATTTTCATAGGTGTGTTTGCTTGGACTCACTTCAATGGTTTTTTAAAATATGTTTTAACTTTAGTTTTACCAATTGCAGTTATGATTATCTGGTCCGTGTTTGCAGTGCCCAATGATCCTAGCCGAAGCGGTCAAACTGTAATAGCCGTGAACGGGGTTATAAGATTATTTATTGAATTATTGATCTTTGCAATGGCTGTTGCAGCGCTTTATTTTAGTAATTTAAAAACAGTTTGTATTATCTTTTTTTGTCTTATATTGCTACACTATATAACTTCAGCTGGGCGTATAAAATGGCTTCTAAATCAATAAATTATATTAAGCTAAAACTGTGGACAATTTAAAAAAAGCTCATAGAGCTTCAGAAAGATGAAGATTGGTATTTTATAGTTCCTTGGTTCAGAAACTTTGTCAGCATATGGTGAGTTAATCACATAACAAAACGCCATATAGGTTTCTTATGGCGTTTTGCCGAACAGGGAGGTGCGCTGCGGAGGAGTTAGTCTATTAACTTAATATCTAAAGAAAGCTGCTCCCACAATGATTAACAAGATGAATAGCACCACAATTAACGCGAAGGAACTACCGTAACCATTAGACATATGTCCACCTCCTTTAGTGAGGATAGTATAAGATATGCTAAACGATAGTTTTCGACATAGATTGACGTCTAAATAAGAAAAAATGAATTTTTTGTCTAAAAAATAAACGGAAACGCCATAAAGGTTTCTTATGGCGTCAAACAACATGGAGGTACTCCTACATATCAATTAAATAGGAACGCCTTCTGGATAGCCTCCGAAGAAAGCTGCTCCCACAATGATTAATAAGATAAATAGCACCACGATTAATGCAAAGGAGTTACCATAACCATATGAGTATCCCATATGTCCACCTCCCTTAAAAAGAGATAGTACATGATATGCGGGTCGAGTTACTTCGATAGGGATGCTAGTTGAAATGAAATTTAAAATGATTTTTTAGTCTAAGTTGAAATAGAGGCGATTGGGACGGCAAGTATGTCCACATCGCATCTTGTCAGAGGCACGGGGGAGAAAGGTTAAAACCGCTATTGAAGCAGAATGGAAGGCGCCGGGCGGGAAATCAGGCTCATCTCATGCAAAACAAGTGCCGCCAAGAAAAAAACATTATGCCCACGTAGCAAAAAAACGAGAAAATACATTGGCACAAAATTATATACCTGCTCATTTTTATATGCACCTCTGCTTGGATGTTATGTAGGGGGTGCTTATTTTTGTTTGTATATCCCAGGCTGTTACACTCCTTAAAGAAAATTTTTGATCATGAGAACTACATGACCGAACCACTATTATCTCTATAAATGGATGTGTACATTATTAAAAATTTTATCCTAATTCTTATAATATGTGTTTCTTTCTGATTTGGAGTGTATACATAATTAACTATCTATACATCATTAGCAATTTAAATATAAATTGTGAAGAAATAAACCTTCTCAACTATCTCTCTGTCGTCTTGGCAACGATTAAATGCACCTTACAAGTGAATGAAGCATTATAGCCCAACACTTAACCAAACGATAAACTCGAAGGATTGGATTAAAAAAGAGTTGTATTCTGATATTCATTTGGATATATTGTATATAAAGTATATATACAATATGATAGTGAGGTTTATATGCAAATTATCATTTCAAATCATTCAAAAGAACCTATTTATGAGCAAATTTATGCTCAAATTAAAAAACATATTTTGACCAATGAATTACACGCAGGGCAATCCTTACCTTCAATGCGACAGTTAGCGAAGGATTTGGATATAAGTGTTATTACAACAAAACGTGCCTATGAGGAACTTGAGAAGAACGGATTCATATATTCAGTTGTTGGGAAAGGTTCTTTTGTATCGGAGCAGGATAGTGAGATGATTAAAGAAAGAAAAATGAAGGTAATTGAAGAGCAATTGTTGACGGCAATTCAAAACAGTAAAGAAATTGGCATCTCACTTACAGAATTAAAGGGCATACTTACACTGTTATATAGGGAGGAAGAATAGTGGAAAATGTTATTGAATTCAAACATGTTTATAAATCATTTGGTGATTTTCAGCTAAAAGATATTTCAATGACAGTTAAAAAAGGATTTATAACGGGTTTTATCGGTGGTAATGGTGTTGGTAAATCTACAACGATTAAACTTATGATGAACTTATTGCAGCCAGATAGCGGATCGATTTCAATATTTGGGTTAGATCATAAAGAACATGAAAAAGAAATAAAGCAACGGATTGGTTTTGTATTTGATGAAAATATTTTCTACGCACATTTAACATTAGCAGAAATGAAGGAGATTATAAGGCCCTGCTATATGAAATGGGATGATCGCCTATTTAATTCCTATGTTGAAAAATTTGAACTGCCGTTAAATAAAAAAATCAAATCATTTTCTAAAGGAATGATGATGAAAGCTTCTTTATCAATAGCCTTATCACATCATGCAGAGTTAATTATTATGGATGAACCTACATCGGGGTTAGACCCAATATTTCGCAGGGAGTTTCTAGATATACTACATAATATAATGCAAGATGGAAAGAAAACGATCTTCTTTTCTACTCATATTACAACAGATTTAGACCGTATTGCAGATTATATTACTTTTATTCATAATGGCGAGCATATTTTCACAAAGAAATCGTATCAAATTCAAGAAGAGTACGCCATTGTAAAAGGAGGCAAGGAGCTATTAGATCGAGATACAGAACAGGAGTTCATCTCCATTCGGAAATCTAATGCTGGTTTTGAGGCATTAGCAGCCAATAAAGCACGTATAGAAGATGTGTTTGGTGACTTAGTTTTGATCGAAAAACCAACGATTGAAGAGCTGATGTTCTATACAAAGAAAGGGGCTAAGTAAGGTGTTTCACTTAATAAGAAAAGATATCATTTTACAAAAGAAATCTCTTATGATATTACTGCCGGTTTTATTTGTTTATTTAACGTTAAATATATCATATATCTGGTCAGGTTTTGTATTTAGTATTGTCATAATAATGAACGTTTTTTCAATGGATGAAAAAGCCCGAATAAATACTCTGCTGAATTCACTTCCTTATACACGCAGGGAAATTGTTAGTTCAAAGTATATAGGGGTGCTTATTTTTACTTTAATTGTAGTTCTTACAATTTTTATAGGAAATTTGATCATTCATAGAGAACTAACATTCTGGATAGATCTAATGTTTATCGTATGCCTTGTGATGGTATCTGCTTCATTTATCTTTCCATTTAGTTATCAGTTTAAAAGCCAATATTTGTTCAAAGGCTCACTTATCTTATTTGGTATTTATATGGTATTAGTTAATACCTTGTTCCGAAATGTGAATGATATAATCAGAGAAAATATTAGAATATTACTATCAGTACAAAATCTTAATGTTTATTTGTTTATTCTGCTTTCGGTTATAATTCTATATGTTTGTTCTTGGCTTCTATCGATACGTATTTATAGAAATAAAGAATTTTAAAGGAAGGGTGTAGAAATTCTGCAGAAAGAGATTTTTACTGAGTGGTTTAATCATCCCTATTCTCATATGTTGCAAAAGGAACGGTATCTTAAATCAATGTTTGTGATGTATTTTTTGAAGTTAGATGTTACTCATGGTCCAAAAAAGCGAAATTCAAACAATATTGAAGTGAAAAAGAGCCCATCTCCTTTTATGAGAAGGGCTATCCACATATTTAACATTGGTTTCTGAGTGATACATAGCTTTTTCGAATGCAGCTATTCATTTTTATTTTCGTAATCAATATCCTGCCCGATCGGATCATGAAGGGACACATCTTTTTTTGTATTTTTCAATACGCGTAAATGCATGATGAGGATAGCTTTATTCATTACAAAAGGGGGGAGCATAGTTTCCTGTCACTGATTGATTAAATAAATGTTGGGTTAGCTTCCTGTAATACATGTTCAAACGGGGCACTGCGCATGTCTTAGAAGCTCCTGAGAATGGCAGAACAGTGATTCAAATAAGGGCAGCCTTGCGCAGGTTTAATCATGAGATAGATTTTAAGGTTATGTAAATGAATAATTTAAAAAAACCACTAAAATGTGGTTCTTTGTATGCGCTAACGTGGTATTCACTATTCTTCATCTTCAAAGAAACCGAATAGTTTTTCTTCATCATATTCATATTTACGTCCTAGATTATCTGTATCTCTTTCGTGCTGTAAAAGAACTTTATAGTTTTTTCCCTTTGAAGATTCATTTTCAGTAACACTTAGGACGGTTACTTTATCGTTCTCATATGTCTTTGCAAAAAGTCTAATCTCCTCAATTGTATCCTTTAAATCAGTTTCATCACCATTAAAAAAGTCTAAAGAAACTTCAGTTGTGTATTTTTCAGTCATGGCTAGCTCCCCGCTAAAAAATGTATTAGTTCTTAAAGGATAACGGAAAATCTAATCACCAGCTATCACTGGATGGTGAAAGAGGTTCAACAGTGGCAGAAAGTACTCTATGGTTCAGCAATTCTAATGTCAAATTGGGGTGTTGCTCAGTATGGATGAGATGGCGATCAATGGCGGTGCCGGATAATTACATAAATAAAGGAAGCAAGGAAATTAGGATGGGAAAGCAAAAAAGGTAAGTAGCACCGGGTAAAAGTATCGGGGGAGATATATACAAAAACAGTGAAAAACGTCTTCCTGAAGCTGATATAAACTATACCACAGGTTACAGAGGGAGTGGCAGATTACTCTATTCGAATGATGGATTAATATATAAAACAACAGATCATTATAAAACGTTTGTTAAGTTAAAATAATGGAGGACAGTTTTTAATGAAAAAAATAGTTGTAGATGGAAAAGACTTTGAAAATAAAGAAGGGTTACATGATGCATTAACAGATAAATTAGATTTCCCAGACTACTATGGGAAAAATTTAGACGCTTTATGGGATTGCCTTACAGGGTGGATAGAGTTGCCGTTAACTTTAGTCTGGAGAAATTTTGAGTTAAGTAAAAAGTTTTTAGGTTCATATGCTGATGATGTATTAGATGTTTTACAAGAGGCTCAACAGGAATTAGAGGATGAGTTTAAAATAATAGTAGAATAGACTTTCTTTTTTGGTTTTGTGAATTTGAAAAGTGAATCTTAGCGGCTTACTTAGGTTCAAGAATGCTGCTGAGGTATTTTATGTTTATTCAGACTTTAAGAGTCAAAAACTAAAGCGAAACTTGAAGAGTTCTTGAAATAAAAAAGGCCCTCTTGAAAGGGAACTGACCCCTGTTTTTGATACAGGGATCAAAACCCCTTTTAAACAGCATTATTACCTTCCTCTGATAATGAAATATAGATTGTATAAACATGGATAATCTGCATTAATTGGTTAAAACGAGCGTTGTTAGGAGTATATTTATGTCTGTGAAAATAATTATTGACACTAATATATTTTTAGGATTTTTTGGATCCAAACAAACATCTTTAAAAAAGTTACCAGCAACTCTCTGCGGCATCTCGCCGTGTTCAATTGTTTAGTCCTTTTTTTTCATAACCTTTACAAATCTGAAAAAGTCATCATCATCCGGCAGGGGCTTGTCATCTTCGCGTCCATTGCGATGCATATGCGGATCAGAGTGATGTTCATTGTAGAACTCTACGATATGGAATCCACACTTATTCACATAGAAGTTGATATTTCGCTTTTCGAAATAAGGTGTCACGGTTTCCCAAAGCACAGTATCCGGATACTGTGCTTCAATGGCTTTCCAAGCAGAAAGACCAATCCCTTGGCTGTGATATTCTGGAGATACATAGAATAAATCTAGCGAATTATGATGTGTTTGGCTGTTGATACGTACTACTGCACCACCGACCTTCTTACCATCCTGAAGAATATGGTATACCATTGCTCCGGGAGCATTGAAAGACTCCTGAACATCATTGTCCGATGGAATCGGTCCATCTTCACAATCACCGAACGTTTCAATCACGGCAATCGCAAAGGCTTCTTGTAATTTTTTTTGGAATTCTGGCAGATCAGACTCATTTGCTAGTTCCAGAATAACTTTTGGTTCCTTTTTTGTTTTCATGATTGCTCACTCCTTCATTTGCTATAATATCGAGTCCAGTCGTTCAGTAGAAACATTCCAGCTGTTCTACGAGCCCTTTTCACAAAAAGTGATTCCGTCGCTTTTTCTTCCGCAGTAAATTTGGCGTTAAAATACTTGCTGCAAAAGCTCTTTCCTGTCTTTTTGCACAATTTTTTTCTTTGTTTCCTTGGAAAACAAGCTGCAAGTAACCCTTATTTACTATCGTTCACTAGCGTATTAAGTGTCTTACGCGGGATTAGTTATTCTTCTCAAATTTTTTCTATCACAAATCACATAAAATAGTTGAATGTGTTGCCATTGACTATAGGCATGCGCAATAGATTCATTTTAAATTCGATCACGATTCACGAGCTATACACATTGAGTAAACTCTGGTGAATTTTCTGTCAGAGTTAGCCCAAAGAAGCACTAAATAATATAAAAATAACCAGTCCATACTAATCAAATCTGTCCGTTTAATACCTACTTCCGTCAACAACTAACTTGAAGTCCGTGCAATCTGGGAAAAGGGGTTATTTCTGAATTGATTTTTCCGAATGCAGCGGAGTTGCTTTGGAGCGCTCGTTTACTTTGCCGTACGTCAGCTTGCGCCATATCAATTCCATCGGACCGTATTTAAACCGTCTCAACCACAATGTACTAAAGATCATTAGCACGAAATACACGGCCAGGCTGAACATGAACGTGCCGGCAGATTGAATATGACCTGCAAGCCCGAATCCGTACCTGAGGAACAGAACTGTTCCAATGATAGAGTGAAGCAGATAACAGGTCAATGACATCCGTCCGACTTTAGTGAATATCATCATAGGGCCTCGCAGCTGAGGAACGTACAGAAACAGCATTGCAAAAGTACTCATATAAAACATACTTCCGGTTAAGCCGCCATTTTGACCCAAGACAGAGGAAATGTTCGAAAAATTAAACATGTCTAGCAATATACTGCTTTGTGTTATTAGAAAAGCGATTGTGCTAATGATCCAGATACGCTTCCATATAGGCTTTTTCGCTTCCATATCTTTGAAAAATTCCATCTTAACAAAGTACACGCCCAGCAGAAACATGAGAAACATGGAATAGATCATATGGAAAGAGCTAGCAGCCATCGTGACCATATCTGTCCACCGAGCGCTTATGGATTCTATGTAGGTAAGGCTGCTGTGGCTAAACAAAGTAAACTCTGAAAAATTCGGGTTTTTTTGCCCTGCAGTATTGATGACATTGTACAACATTGTGAAAACAGGAGTCAGGAATTGAAACACGATAAGTGCGATAATCCATCTAAGTACCGTTTTGGCCGTACGTTTATAGAAGGCGAGTAACAGGAAGCCGCTTATGGCGTAAAAGGACAATATGTCACCGACCCAAACAAATGTGATGTGCAAAATGCCAAATCCCAACAGGATAGATAACCTGCGGGCAAACAGCTTGTTGGGACTATCTACCTTCTGCGCGGCTCGATCCATAAAGATCATAAACCCGACTCCGAACAGGAAGGAGAATAACGTAACGAATTTCCCTTCGGCAAACCAGGAAACCAGATTGTGCAGTACGTCATCGGAGGTCATTTCGAATCCCTTTACTGAATCTACGATCAGAAAATAATTGACAATAATAATGCCCAGCAAGGCGAATCCGCGTACGATGTCCAGAAAATGAACCCGTTCCCGCAGACTCACCGGTTGCCCGTATCCTTCTTTTTGTACAGTCATATCAATGCTCCTTTTCCATTTATCATTGCAATGTGTGGTTCGGATCTGAAAAACCTGAGCCTTACAATGGATAAATATAAAGCCCGAATCTTAACAATTTATGAAGAGTCATCATTTTTTTAGAAAATGTGACAAGTTTGTGGCGGGCATCAGCTTTCATAAATTGTTAAGATTTACGTAGTATCTTATAACGTACTTAACTATGAACGATATATAGTAAGGATACACGATAAATAACATCAAGAATCATGAGGTGAGAGAGACATGACCCATCGAATATTAGTCGTAGAGGATGATCAGGATATTGGTGATCTTTTGGAGGAATCCCTTATGCGTGCAGGCTACGAGGTGCTAAGAGCCAAGGATGGCAAGCGAGCATTGCAACTTGTGAATGACTCGCTTGATTTGGTTATTTTGGATATTATGATGCCAGGCATTTCGGGAATTGAAACATGTCAGCACATCAGGAAATCCTCTAACGTCCCGATTCTGTTTCTGACGGCCAGATCGAGTACACTCGATAAAACTGAGGGATTACTCGCCGGCGGCGATGATTATATGACTAAACCATTCTCGGAAGAGGAACTTCATGCTAGAGTGATTGCTCAATTACGCAGATATACTATCTATCAGGAAAAGAAGGAACAGGAAGAAAGATTTCTTATCGGGGGCAAACTAAGAGTGAGCGAAGAATTTAATGAGGTCTGGAAAGAGGAGCAGCAAATCAAGCTGTCAGATCTGGAATATCGTATCCTGAAACTTCTGATGAGCAAACGCAACAAAATATTTTCTGCCCAAAATATATATGAGAGTGTCTGGGAACAACCTTACTTTTACTGTTCCAACAATACGGTGATGGTGCATATTCGGAAGCTGCGCTCCAAAATTGAGGATGATCCGGCACGTCCGGTTTATATAAGAACTGAATGGGGAAGAGGATATCGATTTGGCGCATCGTAAATTTACGCTAACCAAAAAACTGGCTTTGCTAATCATGGTTGCTTCGATTGTGAGTGGTGTGATCTTTCTGACGTTGCAAAAGATCACAGATGATCTGCTCGAGGGATATCTGAGTTCGGATGAATATTATCACGAGGAGTCAGCAAGATACATTCAAAAATTCAGCAAGTACGTTTCAGAAAATGAGTTGTCTACATCAGATAGAAAAGCGTTTGGCGAGTGGGTCAAAAAAGAAAATTACATTAACCTCACCATATTCAAGGATCAGGAGCTGCAATATGATTCCATTTATTCCGAATCGGATTATGGAAAGGAAAAGCTGACTCAGTACGCTCAAAATCATTCACATCCTGTCAAGTTTAGAGATGGTGAAGGGCGAGTCATTATCGACGGTTTCTACTCTTCCCGATATTATAATCTGGCCTTTACATTGGATTTGCTCGGGGCAACCCTCATCTTTTTAATCATTGTTCTCTTTGGCATTCGCCAAAGTCTTCGCTACCTTAAAACGATTCACCAAGAGATTCATATTCTTGAAGGGGGCGAACTGGACTACGAGATGACGATAAAAGGGCATGATGAATTAGCGATGATTGCAAAGAGCATTGAGGATCTGCGGAAAGCTTTCTTGGACAAACTTAAAGCGATCGAGGAATTGCAAGCTGAGAGCCGCAGCCTGGTTACCGAAATGTCGCACGATATGCGTACACCGCTGACGTCGCTGATCATGAATCTGGAGTTTGCCAAAAAAGAGGGAGGCGAAGCGGGTACCAGCAAAGATCGGTATGTAGCCAATGCTTATGATAAAGCACTGCAATTAAAAAGCTTGTCTGACAATCTGTTTGCGTATTTCCTGCTGGAAAGGGAATATGAGGCCGATCTGGAGACCGTTGCAGTGAAAGAAGTGATCTACGATCTAATCTCAGATCAGATTGCTATCCTTCATCAGGAGCATTTCCGGGTCCATATTTCAGGCGAGCTGCCGGAAACCTATATTAACGTGAATTTGGAGGAGCTTGGTCGTGTATTTGATAATGTGATGTCAAACTTATTTAAATACGCAGATCCGGAAGAAGAAATCAGCATCACGTTTGTATCGGATCAAGATATATTTGAGATCCATGTTAGCAATATGATTAAACTTGCGGATATAACACCGGAAAGCAACGGACTTGGTGAAAGAAGCATTGCGCGAATGATGTCCCGCATGCAGGGACAGTTTCACAGTATACAAAAGAATTCTAAGTACTACATTGTGCTGCGATTTTGGAACACCAAGATGTAGACTGAGAATAAAAACCACGAATATATTGAAATAGGAGACAACATGATGAGATTTTCCAACAAATTCAAAAAGGTGCCTTGCCTGTTACAAGCGCTGCTCAATGTCTGTCTGTTCTTCCTGGCGATAGCCTTAAGCGCACTTCTGATCAGCGAGACATGGTACATTGTGCAATTCGTATACAAGTCACTGTTCAACAAAGTGGACAGCTATTATGAGATGCTTGGAGAACTGCTTATATTCTTCATGTACTTTGAGTTCATTGCTTTGATTATCAAATACTTCAAATCAGACTTTCATTTCCCGCTTCGCTACTTCATTTATATTGGCATCACAGCTGTCATTCGTTTAATTATCATCGATCATGATCAGGCGATCTCAACGTTCTGGTGGGCGATGGCTATTCTTGCAATGATTTGTGGATTCTTTATTGCCACTAGACGAAATTCTGTTGTTGAACATTAATAAATTAATTCACTTTATGCCGATACGCCGCCGAAATGTCCTAATTGGTGAATGGGAACTGGAACAGAATAAAAAAATTGATAATCGGTATTTATAAGTCTAGCTGTCTAATGTCAGCTCAGAAATCTGTAGTGGATCAAAGTGGATTGTGGTTGTAAGTGGATATCTGAATGTATTTTTTGGCTACTTTAACAGACATGTCCCGATGCCATAGCATTAACTGTCTTGAAATGAAAATCGCTTCTTTATTTTACAAGGAAGAGGTTAAAATTCTTAATAAATAAGATGAAAAAGTTAGGATGTACGTTTATTGTTTTTTTATCTCTATTTTTTACCATAATTGATGTAAACGTATAGAAATGATAACAAATGAATATAAAGTGTGTAATGAAAATAAGCTTTCTAATAAGATAGATTTACTATATTGAGGGCCCAGTGATATAGAAAACAGATCGATGGTTCAAACCATCGGTTTTTTATTTGGACAAACAGTTATTACATAGCATTCCCCAAGGGGTGATGCATTTTATGAAGGTGATAATCATCGAGGGACCGCAAGCTGACAAATGCATGAACGATTCCTCTCATTATTTAATAAAACTTGATAGGAAGAAGATCCAGAGTGATGGCAATGTATATAAGGGTATCGACCGAGAAACAAGCGATCAAGGGATCGAGCAACTGCACTCAGATCGTGGCCTGTATAAAGAAGCAGGGATGATGCGATTAAAGAATTCATAATCAAGTTATCTGTATGATCCAGATTGTCTTTCTCATAGAGCTTATTAGTATACAAAAAATGATTTTCATAACTCTTTCATCTATACTTTCTTTATTTCTTTTAAAAGAAACTTTAGTGAAAATATAGAAAAGCCGGAATGTTCGATCCGGCTTCTTCAGCATTATTTCCCCTTCGCTTTCTTCCGCTTTTCCTTCTCCGCCCGATAAAACTCATGAAACATCTTCATCAGCGCCCGTTTCTCAATCCGCGATACATAGCTGCGCGAAATACCAAGTTCTTTGGCAATCTCACGCTGCGTTTTTTCCTTCTTTAAATCAAGCCCAAACCGCCCGACAATCACTTCTTTCTCACGGTCATCTAAAATGTCAATGTATTGCTTCACTTTTTCAAGCTCCATATTGAGCTGGATCGTATCAATCACGTCTTCATTTTCTGATTTCAGGACGTCGATCAGGCTTATTTCATTCCCTTCTTTATCCTGCCCGATCGGATCATGAAGGGAGACGTCTTTTTTTGTTTTTTTTAGTGCGCGCAAATGCATGAGGATTTCATTATTAATTACAAAAGGGGGGCGCACAGATTTCTCGTAACTGTTTGATTAAATAAATGTTGAGTCAGCTTCCTGTAATATATGTTCAAACGTTTCTTCGCAAACGATGGGGATACCTTAAAAAGCCAAGCTACATATTCAATTGCATGTGATTGTATGTACGAAAGATTAATATTACGCAACATGAAAGTTGGAATGCAAAAGTGATATGTAAAATAATTCGACTGCCACTCTAAATAATCAGTCCAAGTTGCAGGCATTGTTTTTTTATCGCCTTCATGTCTATATATGGCAAAATTCATGAGCGAAATCATACCATTGTTCAATACGGCTTTTTCGGCTGTCCAAGCATATGTTATAAATTCCGATGTGTTTAAGTGCGAAGCTTGTAACAGGTTTAAACGACAGTCTGATGTCTAAAGCTTCGGCAATCCGTTCAAAATTAATTTGTTCAGGCTCTGTAATATCAATCTTCCTGTTTAAGTTTTCAATCCAATCCTCTAAATGACTGTTTGTATACCTCAAGATGAAAAACCTCCTTAAACGACAATCTAAAAATTGGATTCGTTAAATATTATAGGAAAATCAAGACTTTTTTCATAGGAAAATGCGTCTAAGGAGATGGAATATGAATCCGTTTGATAATGGCTGTTTTCGTAAGTATGATGATTTTAACACTCATCTGGATTTCCCTCGAAAAGTAAAGGTCTTTAGGGAATTATGTCAAAATAATAGTAAGTACCTTATGCAACAAACAGGGAGTTTGGTTGATTAATAAGGAGGGGGAAGTATGAAAAAAAATATTCACATATTGGGAGCCTCTGGTGTCGGAACTTCAACATTGGGTGTTGCATTATCAAAGCGTTTGCCTCATACGCATCTTGATACTGATAATTACTATTGGTTAGATAAATTCACTAAAAAAGAGAAATTCCTGAAAGAAGAAAGTTGCTTGAAAAAGACTTAACAATAAATGAGAAATGGATTCTTTCTGGTGCAGTGTGTGGCTGGGGCGATAATCTAAAAAGCTACTTTGACCTTGTCGTCTTCTTATGGATTCCACAAGATATACGGCTTGAGAGATTAAGGCATAGGGAATTTCAGCGTTATGGAAATGAAGTGTTAGCCGGTGGCAGTAAATATGAACAATCAAAAGCATTTTTAGAGTGGGCTTCTTTATATGATACTGGTGGAATGGAAGTTAGAAGTAAAGCATTACACGGACATTGGATGGCAGATTTATCTTGTCCAGTGTTAAAAATTGAAGACGATTGCTCAGTCAATGAAAGAGTTGACCGTGTCTTGGATTATCTGAATTCTAATTAAACTAACGGATAGCGATAGCTGCATCAGAAAATAAACCCAAAAATCAAAGACAGTTCCAGTATGACATTTAATGAGCTGTTTTTTTATACCGCTATCAGTTTGCCTACGCAGTGATTTATTTTTGGTAGCATCTCCACAACAGAGAAGAGATTGTTCTTCATAAGGAAGTTTTTGGTTCAGTTGCAGGAAATGGAACCTAAAAGATTAGATACACCCTGAAACCTGTCCAGCTAGTGCTTATGCTGGTTACCATTGAGTGAAAAGCCCTTGCCGATCCTTTTTTATTATTAAAATGCAAGTGAAAGAGGCAAAGAAATTAAAATGGACTTCAAAGGAGTTTAATCATGAAAATAAATGATAAGATGAAAGAGGTTCAAAGAAAATATAGAGAAGAGATTAAAAAACAGAAACAAGAGCAAGAAGATAATAAAAATCTTAGTAAAGAAACAATTATTGTTGTAACGATAATTGTATTGTTTATTTTTTTCACTTACACCTTGCAAGGCTTTTAACAAAAAGATCCTTTTTTCCCTTTTCGATACTCTGCAATTTTCCTCACAATAAACGCTCAATTTTTTTAAATGAGAATATAAAAGAAACATAAATGAAAATATAAATGAGAAAAACAACAAAAACCCTTGTCGTGTAAGGGTTTCTAAGGGATTCAAAAATCACTTTATAAATGAGGATATGATTGAGATATAAATGAGAATCTAAATCTTATTAGTAAACAGAATTAAACATAATAAACAGAAATAAATAATAATAAACTAACGGCGTTTATTTATCTGATTTCCGTCTTTCCTTTAATTGCTCCGTTATAATCTCCAAAGCAGCCTGTAAGATTTCATCAGTTACTTCTCCGTCTTTTGCTGCAAGGAACGTTTCAGGATCGTTTAAGCAGTTGATTCTGAGTCACCGGTGGATATTCTGTCGGCTAAAGTGGTTTCCGTTTCACCAATTGAAATAAAGCTTAATGAAAATGACAAATTAATAATACCTGCTGATTTGATCATTGTTCCAAAGCGGCTGCGGGCCGGTGAAGAAGAAGCGTTGAATACTGGTGAAAGTGTGATGGTTGTCTCCTTAAAATTTAATAATAGTAATCCTGAAAAAATAAATAATTGTAAAGACCTAATCTATGCTTTAGAATAACTATAATATTTTGAAAACTTCATCCGAGGTGGGTTATGAAAACTATTGGTCTTATTGGTGGAATGAGTTGGGAATCTTCAGCTGAGTATTATCGAATTATCAATGAAGAAATAAAAAAGAAGTTAGGAGGGCTTCACTCGGCAAAATGTCTTTTATACAGTGTTGATTTTAAGGAAATTGAACATTATCAATCTGTAGGGGCTTGGGATAAAGCAGGTGAAGCTTTAGGGGAAGTTGCAAGATCATTAGAAAAAGCGGGTGCAGATTTTATTGTAATATGTACAAACACTATGCATAAAGTTCTTGGATATATACAAGAAATGATCACTATACCTATTTTGCATATTGCCGACGCAACTGCAGAACAAATTATTAGACAAGACATTCGTTCAGTAGGATTGCTTGGTACTAAATATACGATGGAACAAGATTTTTATAAATCACGTATTGCGTCTCATGATATTAATGTCATTGTTCCTGATGATGATGAAAGAGAATTAATAAATAATATTATTTATCAAGAACTATGTCTAGGTGAAATTAAACAGTCTTCCAAAAACGTTTATAAGAAGATCATAAATAATTTGGTGGATAGAGGAGCAGAAGGAATCATTCTTGGATGCACTGAAATTGGATTATTAGTAAAGGTAGAGGATTCAAAAGTGCCATTATTTGATACGACTTTAATCCATGCTCAAAAAGCAGTAAATAAATCTCTTTCGATTTCTTCTTAGAATGATTACTTCTTATATTTTAAAACCGCTCTTTAGGAGCGGTTTTTATTATGGTTCATTCAATCAATAAATGGAAAAACGTTATAGGAGTGTTTATTTCATGACCCTTTCCCCAGAAATTGAATTTGATGATATTGAAGATGACAGCGAAGTCATAGAGACCTCACCTACAAAATAGATTTTGAAAATGGCCGTATCACAAATGAAATCATCACAGGCCTTGAAGCGATCAAGCAGTTTGTATATTTATCCCTTCATACTGAGCGATATGCATATTGGTACCTTATTCATTGAAGAAAGTAACGATATGAATTCATGGACCACAGTCTCTTCATTGGTCGTTAAAGCAAAAGCGCTTGGCGAACTGAATGGATTCACTTAACTAAACGCTATTTCCGTTTCAGATACGTAAATGGTAACCTACAGCAATCTGAATTTTTACTATACCAGTCACTAGGCGCCGGTGAAGAGGATATAAACATTAACCACACTGTTCCTATTACAGCAGTTGCTCTGTTCTCAGTCCAGTTAGATAAAAGCGGGTTAACTAATGATGGTCGTTTAAAAGTTCAAACTGAAGGCTTGAACCTTAACTCATTAGACACTCAAGCAAAAACAATGGATGTTGTCTTTCACGATAAAACAGAAACCATAGGTGAGGGTAACCCATTCACCGTTGGATCATTCAAAACGTTACTCATTGAATTTTATGGGACGGCTGAGACAAGTGAATTGAAGTTCTGGGGTTAAATCCTTATCGGGAACAAAAAGAGCCTTGAGAGGGCCAAAAGTGGATGACGGAACATTTGCCACTAGCACAAAAGGAAAATCTGAAGCCTGATCTTTTGACATTACCGGTTTTAAAGAAATTGTTATGGAGCTTACATCTTTAACAAATGGAAACTTTTCAGTTAGAGGGACGGCCGTCTCATAAGATCCGGCTGTCCTTTTTTATTTGCCTCGGAGGAGGTGATTAGAAATGGAGGAGACAAGTTTGTTTATCAATTTTGAAACATTAGATTTAGCAAGAGTATATTTATTTGGAGGGGTGAAGTACCTTGATTTACTTCTAGTACTTAGCATAGTTGACGTTTTAACAGGAGTAATTAAGGCATGGAAATTCAAAAAACTGCGAAGCCGGAGCGCATGGTTTGGATATGTCCGCAAACTGCTTAATTTCTTTGCGGTCATTTTTGCAAATGTTATTGATACAGTCCTCAATTTAAACGGCGTCCTAACCTTTGGTACCGTTCTTTTTTATATCGCTAATGAAGGTTTGTCAATAACTGAAAACTTAGCACAGATTGGTGTTAAAATACCATCATCAATAACAGATCGATTACAAACAATTGAGAACGAAAAAGAACAGAGTAAGAATAACGCAGACAAAGCTGCTGGCTAAGCCAGTGGCTTTTTTTATTACACAGACGGAGGGAGAGAGGATATATGGCCATTAAAGTTGTAAAGAATCTAGTCTCCAAATCAAAGTATGGATTGAAATGTCCAAACCCCATGACGGCGGAATACATTACCATCCATAACACTGCGAATGATGCTTCAGCAGCCAATGAGATTTCTTACATGAAGAATAACTCTAGCTCAACGAGTTTTCACTTTGCGGTAGACGATAAACAGGTCATTCAAGGCATTCCAACAAATCGTAACGCTTGGCACACAGGAGATGGAACAAACGGTACAGGGAATCGTAAGTCGATTGGTGTCGAGATTTGTTATAGCAAGTCAGGAGGGGCACGATATAAGGCAGCGGAAAAACTCGCTATTAAGTTTGTAGCTCAACTACTTAAAGAACGCGGATGGGGTGTTGATCGAGTCCGCAAGCACCAATACTGGAACGGTAAGTATTGTCCGCATCGTATTTTGTCAGAGGGAAGATGGAATCAAGTTAAGGCTGCCATTGAAAAAGAATTAAAGTCGCTAGGTGGGAAAATAAGTACAAGCAAAACAAGTACAGCTAAAAAGAAAACAACAAGCTCAAGTAGCAAGAAAACGTCATATACGCTGCCTTCTGGCATCTATAAAGTGACAAGCCCGATGCGAAAAGGAGACGACGTAAGGCAAATTCAAAAAGCACTGGCTGCACTATACTTCTACCCGGATAAAGGAGCTAAGAATAATGGAATTGACGGTGTGTATGGCCCAAAAACAGCAGATGCAATTAGACGATTCCAGTTAATGCATGGCCTTTCTGCTGATGGAATTTATGGACCTAAGACTAGAGAGAAAATTGAAGCGTTAATGAAATAAAAAAGGCTCTCTTTTCAAGAGGCCTTTTTTATAAAATTAATCCTCAATATTTTCGATTACCTGTCTAACCATCTCATGTATTTGGTCAAACTGCCATTCTATATCACCTATTACTAAATGTAACTGTAGTAATTCTGAAGTTAGTTTTTCTTTATCTTCAATTTGACTTAAGTTAGCTAAAATTTTATTCATTCTTGCATCTATTTGCGGAAGTTCTTTAATATTTTCCTCTTCTTCTAAAAGTTCTTCTGTTGAAATTAATGTACTATTATATTTTTCATTTAATTCTTTTAAAGCATTTAAGATTTTTTCGATGTTTTTCATTTTTTATATCACCAATACCATCCTTGAACTTCACTTCACAATTAGGGTATGTTTGGATAATACTCTCTTACAATACCCAATGTTGCTTTTTTACAAAAACAGCTATCAAAAATGATTGGAGAATAAGACACTTATTTCACTTTATATTTTTCCTTTTATTTTTTGTAAATATCTTTGTACTACTTCAGCCTCTTCATTGTGTTTTTCAACATAAAAATCGCAGACTATCTGCAAATAATTACACAACTCGCCAAACGTGATAATATCATGCCAATTATCATCTATTCCATAATAGAATAAAACCTTATCTTCTCCAAAGTAGCCCTCATCGCTTTCGTCGAACTCATCTGAGTAAACACCAATTGTATCCCTTCTTATTACATCCTCTTTAAAGAAACCATCTAAAACTTTTATAAAGTCGAAATATCTAAAGCGAATTTAGCTAGGACAGTAATAACAAAACTTTTATTTAGTCCATTCTTTTTAAATCTGTCTACTAATAATTGATAATCTTTTTGAGGATTTTCTATAAAGTATCACTCCATTTTAAATGATCTGAAATAAATAGTTAATTAACTCTTTATTTTTTATCCATTAGATTTCACACCGAATTAATTAATCATATATAGCCTATATAACAAGAAGAGCTTTCCACCTTTTAATACTTTCTCCTCAAAAAGAAGGGGAAAGGCTTTATCCGTTTATCCCTCGTATAGTTTATTAATCAACTCTGTAAATGAATCACAAACATAGCTAATGGAACTTTCCTTATCTTCATAAGCGATCTCATGATCCCAAAAAACAATTACGGGTTCTTGAGAAGACATTCTGTAATCAAAACAAAAGAGGTTTCCCCCTGCATCTGTAGCAAAAGGTATGATCTTATCAACTAACCGGTCTTTAACATTATCAATTGTACTAAGGAGATCAATTGGCCGAGTAGGATCTCCTATGCTCAGTAAATTGTTGATTGATTCTCGAGAATCTTGTAATAAAACAACCTTTTTATCTATAGGGGAACATCCATTATGGTCTTTAATGAATTCTTTGTAATCTGTAGGGAACTTGATTTTTAATTTCTCTTCTACCTCTTTGATCTGACTGTTTGTCGCCTCTTGAAAGGTGCTTCGTTTTCTCCATTTAATACTTTGCATTGTTTAACCTCCTACTTGTTATATACCAAGCAAAGTCATCCCTTGTATTAAATAAAAAGAGCCTTTCTCCTCAAAAAGAAGGGGAAAGGTCTTATCCGTTTATTCCTCGTATAGTTTATTAACCAACTCTGTAAATGAATCACATATATGACTCAAAGCTTTATCAGGATCTTCATATGCAATCTCGTGATCCCAGAAAACTACGGACGGATTCTCTTTATTCAGACGATAATCGAAGCAGATTTCGTTACCGAAAGGATCACAAGCAAAAGGAACTATCCCAGGAAGCATTCTTCCATCCTGATAATCTTCTAAGACCTCTAGAATAAAGCTTGAACTATCCTCAGTTAGACCATGTAATCTATTAAAAACAGCACCTTTTGTATTTTTAAAGTCAAATATCTTTTTACTTGGGCGCGCCCCATGGTTGTTTAATATAGTTGTAACGTAGTCGCTAGGGAACTTAATATCTAATGCCTTTTCGATTTTTTTAACAGTTGTTTCCCCAATAGGTTTTTCGGCAAATCTCCACTCTGTCATATTGTCCAGTTAAGAGATCCCCAATAAACCTGGAGTGATGTTTTCGATTCTGGCCCAATCAAAAAGACATTCGAGTTGCATCTGATTATTGCACTTTATTTTTAATGAGCCATTACCATTAAGTTCACTAATTTCAAATTGATCAACAATATTATTTGTTCCTAAATTTTTTATCAGTAAATCCTGAACGCCTATAAAAGACATTTCTACATAAACAACATCCCACTTTCCCCAGCGTTTAGGTTTATTCTCAACAACTTCTTTTGTCATAAGACGCACAAATAAGCAGGGGCCATCTCTATTTAATTCAACATTCATTAATTCCGCGTCAGTAAAATTGGGCATACTCCCAAATATATTGATAATAGCTTGAGGATTCATGAATTTTTCTTCATTAATCATTTTAATGCTCCTTATTTCAATTATTTTCTGTTTCTTCTATCAAAGTAGTAATGGTCTTCCATACCATCTACTTTACCATTTCGTGTATTGTTTTCAGGTCTAACATTGTGATGGGAAGGTTGATTTCCAATGCCGCCCTCACCAAAATCATGGCCATGTGAGTGATCTTGTATTACAATTTTTTTGCCATTAATTTCGTAGGTTAATTCTCGAGTCATCACAGGTTGTTTTTTCTCATTAAGTATCCTATTACCGTTGCTGTCCGTTAGAGGAACCATTTTTTGACTAGCGGGTTGTTGCGTTCTGGGGATATTTAACTGTCGTTTGATTTCTCTTAGACTAGCACTTCTGGATTCATGATAATTTTTATTTGAGCCACTTGCAATGCCGCTGGTGGATTTAGACTTCGCATTTAGTTTCCCACTTACCCCATGGACTCCAAACGGAACAAAAGCAGACAAGGCTAAATTAATACTATTTTGTCTTTGTTCATCAGAAACTTTATTTCCGAGCATGTCATGTCCTGTTATAGCCTCACTAAAACCATTTGCAGAAGCAAGTCCATAAAGTCCTTTGCTGGAGTTTTGAAGAGCATGGAATGTCTTAGGTGTTTTGTATACATCGAGAGCTTTGTCTGCTCTATATAATGCTTTACTTGTTGAATAAACAGCTTTTCCACCTTTAGCTAATTTACCTGCCCATCCTACGATAGGGATGTATCCTGCCGCAGCCATTGCACCGGCAGCGACCCGTTGTCCAGCAGTTAGCTTTTCGCCGGTAACAGGATCAACCCCATCAGCGGCTCTTTTATAATCATAATATCCAGAGACCTCTCCTGTAAAATTACAAACAGCATCCCAAGACTTTTCATACCATGGTCTGTTCGCCAGTTCTTCTTGTTCTTTTGCAATTCTTCTTTGTTCCGCCTGTTGGTCCTTAAAAGAGATGTAGTCTGTTGATTGTTTCTTTACATCCTCAGTCATCTTGTGAATCTCACTGTCTCTATAAGCCTTCGCATTATAGTGAATAGGAGAGGCGCTTTTGCCTTTTGCTGTCGCATTTATTAAAGCTTGATAATCAGCTTGAATCATTTGTTCATTTGCTTCTGATAGTCCGTATTCTGAAGTTAAATTTTCGTCAACTTCATCCATTTTCTCAATGGCTTCTTTACGTTTCTTTTCGGCAGACGAAAGTTCATCTTTAAAAGTTTCTGTCGAGAACAGATCCAAGGGCAGTATATCGTTGATATCATTTAATATATCTTTCATGGCCTTTTTCTGTTCAGACATGATGGAGTTTGATTTGGTGTAGGCGTTAGCAAGCTCATGCGCTAAAAAGGTTTCTTCTATGTAGGCATCTGATAAGTTGGCATCTTCTAAGAAACCAGGAATACTCGTTAAGAAAGAAATTTTCATCTCAATTAAATCAATCCATTGGTCAGCAATGCCAGCTTGATCTTCATAAAATGATTTGATGTTATTAGCACCTTTGCCTGAAAACTCGCTATCATCTAAATCTGCAACAGCTTTGAACGCTTTCTTTAATTTGACCATTTTACTTTTTAAATCTTTGTATTCCTTTGCTCGCTTTTCAGCCTCGGAGAGCAAGGTTTTGGCTTCAAATACTTTCATGATCATATCCTTTCATTTAATCGTCATAACAAAATATTACCATGGAAGAATGATGAAACTAACTGTTATGTGGATCAAAGGGTGGAAATGAATCATTCGATCTGTGCTATTTTACCTATTTACTAATCGTTTCAATGAAAGGGGGCTTTCCAATTGTAACATCGCCATCATGAAAAAATTCGATAATGTAGCCAGATTCACTAAACATAAAAGTATCTGATCCAACGGCAGTTACATCATCAATTACGTTTAATGCATGCTCAATGCTGGTTTTTAATGCTGGCTGTTCTCCATAACCCCAAAGGATGATAATGTTTCTATCTTTAAAATGGTGTTTAGCTAGCCAATCGTAAATCTCTTCCTCGTAATCTATAAATTGGTGACAACAAACTTCTTCCCACTTGATTCGTCCCCAAGATGTAAAGGGAAAACTGTTTGAAAGCAGTTCATAATATTTTGCCGTTAATTCTTCTGATAAGATTTCTTTGTTTTTTCCTAGAGCTTCTAAGCATTCATCAAATAAGTCCAAAATGTTCACCTCAAAAGCTTTATGTATGTTCAGTATTAGAAATAAGAAAAAGCCGTTATGCAACGGCTAAAGGGAATTAGAACTAATGTTGTTTATCGAATCAAACAAGGAATTCATGAGTAGGTGCGAGAGTTACATTCCGGGATGCTTCCTTCATTTCGCCATTAGACATAGATCCGAAAAAGGCAAGTCCAATTAAAACGGCGGATAAACTGATAAACAATTTAGATTTCATACATGCATTCCCCTTTCGATATTTGCTTTTTGTATATACACTATTTTTTGGGAGGGTAGATCTGTAGCCGCTACCGCTTTAAATCCCGGATCTGTCCAGCTATCCCGCTGACCAATTCGTAAGATTCGATAGGTGGTCCTATTGTTGTTCGGCCTGCGCATATCATGCTACATGAAAACAATTTCAGAATGTTTGTGAATAGTATTATACTATAAATAATTCTTTAATGAGGATTATCACAGTAAGGTGCAACGAATAAAATACGTAAAAAGCCCATTTCATAAAAGTACTTGAGTAACCTTTTTTACCGTTATACAGGAGAAAGAACGGGAAAGCGAAAACCATCATCCATTGATAGTCATATAGAAACAACTGGTTAAACAAGTCCAGTGCACCTAAATTGGTCAGTAAGAAGAACAAGCTGAACAAGATATAAGTAATAATCTTCAGGCCTTTCTTTTCTCTTAAGAAGTAGAATATGAGTACCATCCCCAGACCGTATAGGGATGCTTCGGTGAATAACATAAGTATACCAATAACAATAGCTGCAATCGTACTCAATGCGTATTTTTTCGTCCGTTTACCATAATCCAAGACTGTTAGCAGCACTATACCGCATCCTAAGGATAAGAAAATGTTATTTGGTATTTTAAGTATATAATCTAATGCAACCATTATAATCGCAAAACCAAATAACCGAATAATATATTTTTTCCGATTTCTCGTATAAATAAATCCTTCAACAATCATAAAGAAAAATATAGGTGCCGCTAATTTTCCAACGTATCCGAACCATATGGGATATTTGGGGATATAAGTATAAACGTGGTCAAATACCATAAAAATGATGGCTAATAATTTTAAAACAAATGAATTCATAATTTACTCCTTTAGAAAATTTTTAAGTTTCATATGTTATTTCCTGCTAAGAGCGGCGAAAATTCATCTTAATCCTTCAGAGCTTGTAAAACTGTTTTTTTATTCGGCCCATAAGTCAAAACGAATTTCCCTCTACTTTCTGGCACAGTATGCACAGTATAAAATAAAGGACTCACAAAAAAAATAGAGAAAGATTACGCTAAGCTTTCAGTTTTGTAATCTTTCTCTGTTTATATTCCTAATTTTCGACGTTCTATACCTAGAACTTCTTGATCAATGGGCACTTAACAATCCATGACACATAGCCGCGCGAAATCCCAAGGCTCCTTCATTCTTCTCTTTCTCAAATCAAGGCCGAATGGACCGAAGATGGCTTCTTCGTTTTCCGATTTGAGGACATCAATTGGCGATATATCATTCTCTTCTTTATCGTGTCTAATCAAAATCATAAAGGGAAAGGCCTATTCCATTAAAGGTGAAGTAGTTTGGTTTTAGCTGCAAGTTTGGCTCGGTTTAGTGTTCGTTATATCGGTGATTAAAAAAGGTAAAGGAAATGTTCTAACATGAAAAGTATGAAGTACATATTGTTTTTTCTGGTCTCTTTAGTTTTACAAGCTATTTTGTTTTTTGGAATAAAAAGAGATTCGGGGATTACTATACTCGACATGTTAGTTATGTCCTTGTTATTCAGTTTATTTATGTTTTTAATTGATAGAGTCCTTACAAAAAAGCAGGCATAATGCCTGCTTTTTTATTATGAACGAACCGAAGAAAATGTTTGCGGTTTTTTTGCGGTCCGAACACTTTTTAGAAATGTTAGAATATTACATAAAAAGACATAAAAGGAGGGGTCCTGTGAATCCGGTTTTATCATCGTCAGAAGTTGGCGTAAAGATCAATGAATGGTATAAAATGATACGTCAATTTAGTGTCCCGGATGCAGAGATTTTAAAGGCAGAGGTGGAGCAAGAAATCCAACGGATGGAGGAAGATGAGTATTTACTCATTTACTTCTCCCTAATGAAATTCCGTCATCAGCTCATGTTAGATTATTTGGAACCCGTAACTACACGTATAAGACCAACTATTGAGGAACTTCTTGAGAAAATTGAGACTTCAAATAAAGGCATATCTGGCCTGTTGTCGTATTATTCTCTGTTTTTCAGAGGGATGTACGAGTTTGATAAGAAGCAATACATGAAAGCTATCTACTATTATAGAGAAGCCGAAAAGCAGCTTATATATGTCCCTGATGAGATCGAAAGGGCAGAGTTTCATTTTAAGTTAGCTGAAGCATATTATGGTATGAAGCAAAGTCATGTGTCTATGCATCACGTTAAACAAGCATTGGATATTTATAATCAATATGAACTTTATAAGGTGCGAAAAGTTCAATGTATGTTTGTTATCTCAGGAAATTATATTGATTTTAAACGTTATGAAAAAAGTCAGCCGCATCTTGAAAAGGCATTAGAGTTATCTAAGGAATTGAATAACAAAAGGTTGATCAGTTCTGCACTATATAATTTAGGCACAAATTTTGCTGACAGTGGCGATTACGAGCAAGCAGAAGTATTCTTGAAGCAAGCTGTGGAGATTACAGAAAAAGAAAAGCTCACAAACTTGCCACATTCATTATTTTCTTATGCAAAAATCCTTTTCAAACTAGGAAAAATGAATGAAGCTATCCAAGTAAGTAAGAAAGGTTTGTCAGCAGCTATTTATCAAGGTGATGAGCTTTTCGCTAAATTACAGGGTTATTTAAAAGCTCTTTACGTTGATGCGGTGGATCAACATGGAGTTAATCAAACCATAGAATACTTAGAGAAGAATAAGAACTATTCTTATGTTGAAGACATTGCCTGTGAGACCGCAGCTGCTTATGCAAACTCAAAAGAATTTGAAACATCTTATGTTTATCATCAGAAAATGGTTGAAACTCAAACACAAATTCAAAGGGGAGAATGCCTGTATGACTTTTAAAAAGAGGTTAAGCATTATCCTGGGTTTGTCATTTGTTTTAGTATGTGGTTTTGGTACCGACTTCACAGAGAACCAAACTCAAAACACATTTCATATTGCTTCAGATCGTCTTCAAACTTGATGATACTACCCTAAACCTCCTTCATAAATGGAGGTTTTTTTATTTGATATCAACAGAAACAATTGAATCAAATGCTACATAAATAGTATCCCCTTTTAAATCCTTGAGCATAACCTTATTTTTGGGAGAGAAAAAGGCAATAGGGCACCGCAATTTAAATTTTCGGTGAGAACGCAATAACTTTTTTGGTTTTCATGGAAAATCTCTCAAGGGGGAGTGGTTTGGGGATTAGCTCATTAAAAAATTCACTTCACTTCATAGATGAAGACAGTGTTCAAATGGTGGTTTCAAACTTGCCGTAGATCGAGTTGGTGCAAAAGAAAAGAAGTGGGCTTTTTAATCCCACTTCTTAGTTCATATTAATCGCATTCTACCAAATTTACAATAATTCTTCCTCTTGCTTCGCCTCTCAGTAAGGTAGGAAGAACATCTGGTAATTGATCAAGTGTTACTTCATTCTGAACGAATTTTTCTAAATTTGCTGGTTTAAGTTCACTGGCTAGGCGTTGCCACGTTTTTTGTCTAGTTTCCATTGGACAATAAACAGAATCTATTCCTAACAAATTCACTCCGCGTAGTATGAACGGAAATACTGTGGTTGGCAGCGTTGTACCGGCTGTTAACCCACTAACAGCCACTGAACCTCCGTACTGAATTTGGCTAAGTATTGATGCTAGAGGTTCTCCGCCTACAGGATCGACAGCAGCTGCCCATTTTTGTTTTTGCAATGGTTTTAAGGTACCGTTATATACTTCATTCCGATGAATGACAGTTTTAGCGCCCAGTTCTCTCAGATAACTGCTTTCTTTTTCTTTCCCTGTACTTGCTTCAACATGATAGCCGCCTGCTGAGAGCATAGACACAGCAAAACTACCGACTCCGCCTGTCGCTCCTGTAACAAGTACCTTACCCTTTTTAGGTGTAACATGGTTTTCTTCAAGGCGCTGTACGGATAATGCTGCAGTAAAGCCAGCAGTACCAATAATCATCGCATCTTTTAAAGTAAGACCCTCAGGAAGGGGGACGATCCAATCAGCAGGAATACGAGCGTATTCACTATAGCCTCCAAAATGGGAAACACCTATTTCGTAGCTAGTAGCAATTACTTTGTCTCCTACTTTGAAACGGTCATCTTCTGAAGAAACGACCACTCCAGATAAATCAATACCAGGAACAAATGGATAGGTTGATACAATTTTCCCTTCAGGAATGGCAGCAAGACTATCTTTATAATTTACACTGGAATAACAAACACGAATTAATACTTCTCCCTTTTGTAAGTCAGAAGAAGTTAACTGTTGGACATTTACTGAAAAATTATGATTTGCATTGTTTATAACCAGAGCCTTAAATTCCATGGCCAACATGACTCCTTTGATTTCCATCTAATATTTCAAACAAATTTTTATACTTTGATATGATTTCTTGGTCCTCGATTTTATGACCAGAACGATAAAAGGTGATTGAACCCGATCCTTCACCAAGCTGGTTATGATCTGCAAGAATTTTCTTCAACTGTCTTGCAGTACCGATACTGCCTGAAATAATATCAACATTTATACCAAACAATTTTTCAAAACTTTTTTTAAAAAACGGAAAATGAGTACAACCTAACACAACGGTCCCGTATTGTTTTAAATCAAAAGAAGACAGCTCGTTCGTTAGATATTTAATGACCTTGTATTCACTAAAATCAAAGTTCTCAGCAAATTCAACTAGTCCTGGAAGAGCTAAGCAATCAACAAGTTCATGGTGATCAATTTCTTTGACTAGATTATGAAATTTCTCTTCTTTAAGCGTCAAGTTAGTAGCAACTACGAGAACTCTTTTTCTTTCGTCTTCACAGTTTTTTACAGCGGGCTTAACAGCAGGTTCGATTCCGATTATCGGAAAATCGAAATTTTTCCGAAGATCCTCTATCGCAATGCTAGTAGCTGTATTACATGCAATAACGAGAGCTTTGATATTTTGACTGGCCATAAATTCAACTGCATTAAAAATATATTCTCTAACTTCTATCTTTGATTTTTCACCGTATGGAACGTTTAAAGTGTCTGCATAAAAAATGTAATCTTCATAAGGAAGAACTTTTATGGCCTCATATAATACAGACATTCCACCTATTCCGGAATCAAAAAATCCTATTTTCATAACTTTTCACGCTTTCTATCTCATTCTTTTTTTATCATATGACTTCCTATCATCTTAATCAAACGAAAAAGAACCATTTTAATATTCGAATTTAATATGGGAGATATCTATTTTTCGAATAGGATAGTTTTAATTCAATATGTTACCTTAGAGCAAAGCTTGAGAAGGGAGAGATAGGGTGGAAATGTTTAATAGTAAAAATGTTGGTGGTGTAATATGGTGAAGTCATCAAAATCGAATCAACCAATGAAGTTTTCGGGTTTTGGGCTCATTCAGAATCAAGATAAAGACAGCCTTTCGAGAAAAATTACTAGGGAAGGGGATTTATTCAAAGTATGGCATCTTGGTATTCCTGATATTAATAATCGTGAATGGATGCTAAGTATCAACGGAATGGTTGATAGACCGAATCAATTCAGTTTGGAAGATTTAAAAGCATTTCCACAAACATCTGTAATGGCGTTTCATGAGTGTGCAGGAAATCCCCTTAATCCAAAAGTGCCGCAACGGAGAGTTGGAAACGTTGTTTGGAAAGGAATCAGACTCACAGATGTATTAAGTGTGGTAGGTGTAAAAGAAGAGGCGTGCTATGTTATCTCAAAAGGTATTGATCAAGGAGTTTACAACCAAGAATACTATTCAGAATACGAGAAAGATCTCCCCCTAGCAAAGGCGTTAGATCCAAATGTATTAATAGCTTTGGAAATTAACAATGAGCCGTTAACTGTAGAGAGAGGAGGTCCTGTTCGACTTGTTGTTCCCGGCTATTATGGAACTAATTCCACAAAATGGCTGACTCATTTGACTGTTTCAGACTCCCGAAGCAACAGTGCTTTCACTACCAAATATTATGTTGACCGGGAAGTAGTAGATGGACAACTAAAAGAGTCACCGGTATGGACTGTTAGTCCAAACAGTATTATTGTACATCCGCAGAATGGACAATTGGTTGAACTTGAAGAGATTGATATTTTCGGTTGGACATGGGCAGAAAATCCAATTGTATCAGTTGAAGTATCTACTGATGGAGGAGAGAATTGGAAAGAAGCCAAGGTTGAAGGCCGTATGAGTGTAGAGTGGCAGAAATTCTCTTTCCGTTGGCGCCCGAAATCTGTAGGTGAATATTTAATAGTTGTGAGAGCGATTGACTCTTTAGGAAATAGTCAGCCTTTAACTTCAAGACGCAACCAAGTGTCTAGGGCAATGATCTTCGTTCAAAATTCTTTGGATGAGGAAAATCTACATCCTAATATCGACTAGGTTTAACGATTCAGAGTGCGAAATCACGAAGAAAAAGCAAACTACATATCGAAGTTTGCTTTTTTTGCTATATCAACAATGAAATGCATTATATTTTTATATCTTCATGACAAAGCTTATTTAAAAGCTGCTTAACCGACATTTCCTCAGTCAATGATCTTATTCCTTGCCCTGCCCACAAAGACATCTGATCATGGTTATTTTGAAGTGAAGCCTGCTGTCTCATTGCCTTCGTTAGTGTATTTTGATAAGGATACGGAAGGGTTTGTGTTTCAAACTGTTCTTTTTCTTCCATCCATTTATTTACGATTCCTCTGGCCTCTTTACCTGAAAATAATTTTGTAAGCTTTGTATCTGCTTCGTTTGCTTCTCGTATTTTCTGTTTATGCACTGGATGTGCGTTACTTTCGTGACAAATTAAAAAGGCAGACCCAATTTGAACGCCTTGGGCTCCAAGGGTTAAAGCTGCTTTTACTCCTCTATGGTCTATAATTCCCCCAGCAGCTATGACAGGTACACTCAATGCATCTGCTGCTTGTGGAATCAGAGCCATTAAACCTATGGCAGATTCACCTTTGGAAGGTAAGAACGCTCCACGATGTCCACCGGCTTCACTTCCTTGAAGGACTACTATATCCATTCCCCGTTCTTCCATTAACAATGCTTCTTCTACTGTTGAAGCGGTTCCAATTAAACAGCAACCAGAAGTTTTTAGTTCCTTTACAGCGTCTTCCGGCGGCAGATCAAAAGTGAATGAGCAAGCCTTTACCTTGTATCTTAAAATCATATCAATTTTTTGATAGAAGTCATCCCACTCTTCTTGTACAGATGTGAATTGATTTACTTGATTAGCTAACGGTATGTTTTTTTTCCACGAGTCTATTTGATCTTCTGACGGCATTTCTAGACCTAACGGAACAAACACATTCACTTGAAAAGGAGCGTCTGTCAGCTCATACATTTCTTTCAGTTGTTGCTCTAGTAATTCTGGCGTAAGATATCCCGATGCTAAACTGCCGAGAGCACCTTGATTCGAAACGGCAGATGCCAGTCGCGGCTTTGTAATACCGCCAGCCATTGGAGCTTGAATAATTGGTTTTGTTAAGGAAAACCTCTTCATAAATTTATTCATACCGAATCCCCCCGTTAAGACATGAATTTTGAAAAAAGATTATTTTCAATTTTAGTCAAAGACTCGTATTCGCTTAAATATATCGTTTTCCTTCTTTTTGTCAATTCATGTTTTTCTGAAAATGATCCCTCATATTCGTTAAAAAAGCAGATAAAGCAGGTGTAATTAAAGTGTCCTTTCGCCTAATAAACATAGTTGTTACTAAAGAATACTTGTCAGAGATCGTATGGCTGCGGATGCGGCCTTGTTTTTCATGCGCGGCAATAATTGAACGAGGCAGCAGTGAAATACCCAAGCCGGCGCTAACACAGCCAATAATTGCTTCAAGTATGCCAAATTCCATTAATTTTACAGGCAATAAACCTTCTTCTTGCAGGATATGATTGAGCTTTGCTCTGTAAGAACACCCTTCACGGAATACCAGCATGGTTTGTGTTTGAACATCATGGATGGTAGAAATATTAGGGTGTGAAGCACTCGTAACCAGAACCATCTCTTCTTCCAATACTTTTTCTTGAACTAAATCAGGATGTTCAATAGGTCCTGAAATAAAAGCACCGTTTAGCTCATAGTGTAAAACAGCTTGTATTTGTTGTTCCGTAGGACCGGTTACTAGGTTTAAATCAACATTTGGATAGAGTTTATTATAATGTGCAAGGAGTTGAGGAAGCCAGACTGCAGCCGTTGTTTCCATTGATCCTATACGCAGAGGTCCAGAAGGGGCGGATGATTTGCCCATGGCTGCTCTAGCCTCTTCAACAGTATTTAGAATTTTTTCTGAGTAAGAAACAAGAATTTGCCCAGGGGGAGTAAGTGTGATTCCTCTACTATGGCGGTAGAATAATGTTGTCTGTAAATCGGTTTCTAGTTGTTGTATCTTATTCGTTACGTTCGATTGAGCATAATTTAAAGTCTGAGCTGCCTTAGAAATACTGCCTTCACGAGCAGTAGTAAGAAAAACCTGTAACAATTGAATATTCATGTAGTCCTCCATAGTTGGTATCTGTTTTTGAGATGTCTCACATCTTAATTTTGAATTATATATGATAGGAGAACTTCATGTAAACTAAAGCTTAGAAAGAATAAATGATTTCCTGAGTGAGTCATACAGATAAGGGTTATTCCATTCAAGAGTAAAAAAATCGACATGACACACCCTAATATAAGGAAAATTGCACAGGAGGGATATAAATGACAACATATCATTTTGTTGAAATAGAGGGTATAAATGTATTTTATCGTAAGGCTGGAGATCCTGAAAAACCAGTCATTTTATTGCTTCATGGTTTTCCAACATCAAGTCATATGTTCCGTGAACTGATACCCATTCTAAAAAATCACTATTATGTAATTGCGCCTGATTACCCGGGTTTTGGTAACACGGCCTCACCCGATAGAGAAAAGTTTGAATATACATTTGATCACATCACTGAAATTGTTGCAGCTTTCGTTGATAGACTTAGTCTAAAGAAATATGCCCTTTATGTCTTTGATTATGGCGCGCCCATTGGCTTTCGTTTAGCTATGAAAGACCCGGAACGCGTCACGGCAATAATTAGTCAAAATGGGAACGTCTATCGTGAAGGGTTGGGTAAAAAATGGGCTGAGCGGGAAGATTATTGGGAAAATCCTACACAGGAAAAAAGGGATAGCTACCGTACAGCATTTGCACCGAAAACAATTAAAAATCAGTATCTTGATGGGACACAAAATAATCAAGTATCGCCAGATGGATATACTCTTGATATTTTATATATGTCTCGACCGGGAATTGACGAAAAACAATTAGATTTAATTTTCGATTATAAAAATAACGTGAAGCTTTATCCGGCATTTCAACAATATTTACGCGAATATCAACCACCTTTATTGGCAACATGGGGCAAAAATGATGTTTCGTTTATTCCTCAAGGTGCTTTAGCCTTTAAAAAAGATTTGCCCGATTCCGAGATTCATTTATTAGATTCTGGACATTTTGCATTGGAAACACATGCGGATGAAATCGGAAAATTGATTTTGAACTTCATGGAAAAAATGAATGTTATATAAATTCGTGGTCACGGTTCGAGGATAAACCTTTTGCAAAAGACATTTAATTTTTAAAGGAGAGAGACGGTTGAAGGCTGTATCACCGAAACAAGGGGTTATTCTTATTATTTCCCTTGTTATTATTTGGAGTTTGAATTGGCCCGTTACAAAGATTGCTTTAGAGTATACACCTCCTTTTCTGTTCTCAGGCATGAGAACTTTTCTGGGGGGAATAATTCTATTGATTATTTTTTTGCCGAAACTGAGAAATTTGAATCTGAGAGAGAATTGGGGCATATATTCAATATCCACTATATTTAATGTTATTCTTTATTACGGACTCCAAACAATTGGACTAAATTATTTACCTTCTGGTTTATTTTCAGTTATTGTTTTCCTTCAGCCAGTATTAGTTGGAATTATGGCTTGGATATGGCTTCAAGAGAAAATGACAAAATTCAAGCTCATTGGTTTGATGTTGGGCATTATAGGTGAATTGGTGATTAGCGAAGGAAGCTTTTCAGGGGATATTTCAATTGTGGGTGTTTTACTTGCCTTGGGTACAGCAGTAAGTTGGGCGATTGGCACAGTCTACGCTAAAAAAATAGAACAGAGGGTAGATATATTAAGTATGATCATTGTTCAGTTTATCATTGGAGGTATTATACTAACGGCTATTGGTGCTTCTATAGAAAATTGGAGAGATATCCAATTGAATTTTTCCTATATGTTTGGCTTATTATTTGGTGGTATTCTAGTCATTGCCTTGGGGTGGTTCATTTACTTCACGTTAGTTAGACATGGAGAGGCGAGTAAAGTAGCATCATACATGTTTGTTATACCAATCGTTGCATTAATTATTGGAGCACTTTTTTTAAATGAACCAATTACTTTAAATATTCTGGTGGGCATAATTATGGTTACTATGAGTATTTATTTTGTGAATAGAAAGCCGAAGAAATTAGATGTTTTAAAAATTCAGAGTTAACAACCTGTGAAACATTAACATGTCCTTGCAGTAATTAGAAAAACTTTCATCAATTGAATATTCATCATGAGTTCTCCTGAAAAGCGATACCTAATTTTAAGATGTCTAACATCTTAATTTTGAATTATATACGACAGGAGAATTTAATGTAATCTAAGGCTTAGAAAAATACAGATAAGGCTATTAAAGAAATGGTTAATTTGCTCGAAGTTGATTCTGTATATTGTCCAATGGAAATACGCATCATAACATGGGAACGACTAACAACAGAATTAAAAGGACAATCAAGAGGAAGGGCTATTGTGAAATTATTTTAACCTAATGTAGTAAGAGTAAAAAATAACACATTATGTAGTAGCTACTCAACTGCTTGGACACAGCTACACATTAACGAATAGAAATTAAAAAGACTGTTGATTTGTAGTAGAAGGAGGAAATTTTATGCCATTACTTCGTTTTGACTTAATAGAAGGGCGAGATAAATCAAGTTTAAAAAAACTTCTAGATGTCACTCACAATGTTGTGGTAGAGGCTTTTGATGTGCCTCAACAGGACCGTTATCAAATTGTTCATGAACATCCAGAAGATCATATGATTATTGAGGATACTGGCTTAGGATTTAAACGAACCAAAAATCTTGTTGTTCTTTCTGTTACAAGTAAATCCCGACCGGAAGAGAAGAAACAAAAATTCTACAATCTGTTAGCCGAAAGACTGGAATCTGAGTGTGATATCGCATCAACTGATTTAATTGTATCTATTGTTGAAAATGATAATGCTGACTGGAGTTTTGGACTTGGGGAGGCCCAATTTTTAACCGGTAAATTGTAGTTGAAAACACATTTAGATAATGATTAAGCTTCATTTAAAACTTATGCCCAAAATGAATATAAAATCATGCAATCGAGTGTAATGAATTACTTCAATTGCTTGAAATAATGGGCTTCTGTAACTGAAAATATACTTACACTTTATTTAGGGCCTAGTGGATTTAGTAAATATTCTAGAAAAAACCGATGGTTTCAAACTATCGGTTTTTATCTGTTTTCATTTTGAAAATCACCTCATTAGGACAAACAGTTATTACATAGCATTACCCAAGGTGTGATGCATTTTTGAAGGTGATACTCATCGAGGGACCGCAAGCTGACAAATGCATGAACGATTCCTCTCATTATTTAATAAAACTTGATAGGAAGAAGATCCAGAGTGATGGCAATGTATATAAGGGTATCGACCGAGAAACAAGCGATCAAGGGATCGAGCAACTACACCCAGATCGAGGCCTGTATAAAGAAAGCAGGGACGATGCGATTAAAGAATTCATAATCAAGTTATCTGTATGATCCAGATTGTCTTTCTCATATAGCTTATTAGTATGCAAAAAATGCTTTTCATAACTCTTTCATCTATTCTTTCTCTATTTCTTTTAAAAGAAACTTTAGTGAAAATATAGAAAAGCCGGAATGTCCGATCCGGCCTTTGCTAAATTATTTCCCCTTCGCTTTCTTCCGCTTTTCCTTCTCCGCCCGATAAAACTCATGAAACATCTTCATCAGCGCCCGTTTCTCAATCCGCGATACATAGCTGCGCGAAATACCGAGTTCTTTGGCAATCTCACGCTGCGTTTTTTCCTTCTTTAAATCAAGCCCAAACCGCCCGACAATCACTTCCTTCTCACGGTCATCTAAAATGTCAATGTATTGCTTCACTTTTTCAAGCTCCATATTGAGCTGGATCGTATCAATCACGTCTTCATTTTCTGATTTCAGGACATCGATCAGGCTTATTTCATTCCCTTCCTTATCCTGCCCGATCGGATCATGAAGGGAGACGTCTTTTTTTGTTTTTTTTAATGCACGCAAATGCATGAGGATTTCATTTTCAATACACCGTGCAGCATACGTCGCCAGTTTTGTCCCTTTTCCGGCGGAATAGCTTTCAATTCCTTTGATCAGCCCGATTGTTCCGATGGAGATTAAGTCCTCTGCGTCTTCACCTGTATTTTCAAACTTTTTTACAATATGGGCGACCAAGCGAAGATTATGCTCAATCAGCATGTTTCTGGCATGTTCATCCCCTTTAGCCATGAGCTCTAAGTATTTTTTTTCCTCGCTGCTTGAGAGCGGTTGTGGAAAGGCATTGTTTTTCACGTAAGATACTAAAAAGACAAGCTCTTTAACTACAAAACCGAGCGCTGCGAAAACACCTGTCACCATCGTCACCTCCACATGATTATGTAGGCAAAAGCCTATATGTCAATGTATGTGATCGGAAGGCTGTCTGTGTCTGTACCGGGAAATTTCTCAATGGAGAGCTTAGGTTTTGTTTTTTAAAATAATCTTTACGCTGCCCCCATACATTTAAATGAACGAAACCGTATGGGGGGATGAGGATGAAAAGATGGATGGCAATGCTTCTTCTGGCGGCAGCGGTTTTTCTTTGTTTGTTGGGAAAGGATATGACGGCTCCGCAACAGGTCAAGGGGGCTGCTTTATATGACAAAATTTTATACTTTCCGTTGTCTCGTTATCCGGAAACCGGGGATCATATAAAAGATGCGATTGCCGAAGGACATTCTGATATATGTACAATTGATCGTGAGGGGGCGGACAAAAGGCGGGAGGAGTCATTAAAAGGAATTCCGACGAAGCCTGGCTACGATCGGGATGAATGGCCGATGGCAGTTTGTGAAGAAGGAGGCGCCGGAGCCGATGTCCGATATGTAACGCCTTCTGATAATCGCGGCGCCGGTTCATGGGTAGGAAATCAAATGAGCAGTTATCCGGATGGCACCAAAGTGTTGTTTATTGTTCAGTAATAAAAGAAGAGGCTCAATTCTGAGCCTCTTTTGCTATGATCCTATTTTGCCGCTAGGCTGATTCTCCTGAGGAGGATACGATTCTGCTTTTCGCCAATACTGGCGTGTTCCTTCTTCACGTACAACAATTCCGATCTTTGCGAGTTCAAGACGGAAATCTTCAATGTCGTCTGTTTCCTCTTCTTTCAGTGCTTTCTGACGAGCCTTCAATATAGCATGAGCGCTTGGAGAGAGATCGGGTGATTCAGGTACCCATCGCCGAAATTTATCTTTAAACGGGTCACCTTCAGCCGACCACACGTAATGATGCTTTTTAAAGGCCTGCTCAATGTTTTTAGGTTTTTCATCTATTTCTTCACGGGCCAGTTCATATCCGTCTGTTCCTAAGAGGACAAGCCGTTTGTGATCAATAAATACCAGAGCAATGTCTTCGGAGTGGATCGTTTGCACATGCTTGCCTTTCATTAATGCTACGGAGTCGTTTGTAATCTGTACAGTTAATAGCAATTTCATGATTGAATGAGCGAACCATATACCGGCAATCAGGCCAAGCAGCGCGGTGATAAACTTAACCGGTGATCCGTAAAAAGAGGTAACAAGCCGAAGAGGGCCTTCTAATGGAATCCACGGCAGGGATAATGCCCATTTCGCAAGCTGATGAAAAAAATAACCAATGAGAAGACCGATGATTGCAAGTGTACCGTATAATAAACATTTCGCGGTTTTCGTCATTCCAATGATCGTTTGTGTTTGATCCTGCAAGTTGTCACCTTCTTAGCTAGAAATAAGTTGAATTCCCTTCCCATATTTTAACTTAAATAGAGAGGAAATCAAGCATGTTGCCGCGATTTTTGCTGTCATACATGAAGCCGCCAAATGATTATCAAGCCTTCTTTATGATAAAGCTCATACAGAAACGATATGACACGGAGCAGTAAGTTACTGGGGATAAAAGGAATGACTCTTGCTGATCGCGGCCTGCTTTTGTTTTTTATTTGAGAAAACAGGACGTATCACATAGCAGTTCACAGGGAACATAAAGAGTAATGGCTTTAGAGTTTAGACAACCAGGAGGAACTCACATGAAAATAGGATTGATCGGCTTAGGGAAAATGGGCATAAACATAGGAAAGCAATTGATCGACCGCAATCATCAAGCAATCGGTTATGACGTGAATCAAGCGGCTGTTGATGAACTGATATCATATGGAGCTGAGGGGACAACAAATATAAAAGAATTGATTTCTTTATTAGATACGCCGCGAATTTTGTGGGTGATGGTGCCGCATGGCGTTGTAGATGCTGTACTGAGTGATGTGGCACCGTTATTAAACGAAGGGGATATTATCATTGAGGCTGGAAATTCTCATTATAAAGAATCGATACGGCGCTACAATCAATTGAAAGAAACCGGTCTTCATTATCTCGACGCCGGAACTTCGGGCGGAATGGAAGGAGCGCGTCACGGGGCTTGTTATATGGTTGGAGGAGACCCGGAAGCATGGCGTATCGCGGAGCCGCTGTTTCGGGATACTGCTGTTGAAAATGGATATTTATATGCCGGAGAAGCGGGCAGCGGCCACTTTTTGAAAATGATTCATAATGGCATTGAGTACGGAATGATGGCTGCCATTGGTGAAGGATTTGAAGTGCTGGAAAACAGTCCGTTTGAATTTGACTATGAGAAAGTTGCAAGGGTATGGAATCATGGCTCTGTCATAAGGTCGTGGCTTATGGGGCTGACTGAGCGCGCTTTTTCTAAAGACGCGAGGCTGGATCAGATCAAAGGCGTCATGCATTCCTCCGGGGAAGGGAAATGGACAGTGGAAACGGCACTAGATCTGCAGACAGCAGCTCCGGTGATCGCGATGTCGCTCTTGATGAGATACCGTTCGTTAACAGACGATACGTTTACAGGAAAGGTTGTTGCTGCGCTCCGTAATGAATTTGGAGGACATGCAACAGAAAAAAAGTAAGGGGGCGAAGCGGGCCGCCCTTATTTTTTTGACGCTTTTACCAGATGAGGAAACTTTATATATATGATTAGCATCAAGATCAGAACGTAGGCCCCGTAAATACTGAAAGACAGCAATTTGTTGCTGGAGAAATTGGCGCCGGCAATGGTAACAACTAAAATGTTTGGAATTTTTCCTATTAAAGAGGCGAAGAAAAAAACATGCCACCGAACACTGCTTAGTCCGCATACAACGTTCATGACTAGAGAAGGGATAACAGGGATCAGCCTTCCCAATAAAACAGCGGTAAACGCATTTTTATCGAATGAAGCCTCGTATCCTTGTATAGCAGGATAAGCTTTTATTTTTTTTCTGGCCCAATCTCGAAAGCTGTACCTCGCGAGAAAAAACAGCAATATTGTACCGAGCATTGAACCGGACAGTGTAATCCAAACACCATTTGCAATTCCGAACACAGCGCCATTTAAAGCTGCAATGATTGCAAACGGCACAATCGGGAAAAAGACGTCGGCGGCTATCAGCAGCATACTACATAAAACGGAGATCAATCCGCCTGCTTTTATAGCATCAAGCCAAGCTTCTTTCTGATAAAACCCGACTGCAATTACGGCGATGATCAAGATTATACCTAAAGTCTTTTTTAACATTTCAATTATCCACTCCCAACACTTGCGGCGATGTCATGAGGCAGAATCTCCGGCATCTACGTTAGTATAACTTGTACCGTTTCGGTGGTTCAACTGTAATATTAGTGGGGGGAAATACAATTCTTTTTTATCTAGTAAAATAGGCTGTCCATTTCTCTTGTTGCTGCATTCTTTAATAGTAGGGAGGGATAGAAATGGTAGCGATAAAAAAGGATTTTATACCAGAATCAAACGATAACCGTCCCGGCTATGCGATGACACCTGCATATATTACGGTGCACAATACAGCAAATACCGCCAAAGGTGCCGATGCGAAAATGCACGCTGATTATGTGAAAAACCCAAGTACATCTGTCAGCTGGCATTTTACAGTAGACGATTCAGACATCTATCAGCATCTTCCTCTTACTGAAAACGGGTGGCATGCTGGCGACGGCATCAATGGGACAGGGAATCGCAAATCAATCGGGATTGAAATCTGTGAAAATGCAGACGGCGATTTTGACAAAGCAGTAGCTAATGCGCAGTGGCTGATCAAAAAATTAATGAAGGATCATAATATTTCGCTGGATCGTGTTGTTCCCCACAAAAAATGGTCTGGAAAAGAATGTCCCCGCAAACTCTTACATCAATGGAGTGCTTTCAAAAACGGAATTTCTTCCTCTGATACGCCATCTAAAGAATCACCCAAATCTTATCCTCTGCCATCAGGAGTAATAAAACTCACTGCGCCTTATAGAAAAGGCACTAAAGTTCTTCAGCTGCAAAAGGCTTTAGCCGCCCTTCATTTTTACCCCGATAAAGGCGCGAAGAATAACGGTATTGACGGCATTTATGGACCGAAAACAGCAAATGCCGTGAAACGTTTTCAGCTGATGAATGGATTAAAAGCTGATGGTATTTACGGACCAAAAACAAAGGCCAAGCTTAAAGCGAAATTAAAATAAATGCAGAGATAATCAATAGCCTGTTTCCTCTGGCGGAAGCAGGTTATTGCATTCAACTCTCTGAAGTGTTTTTTCACAGAAAAAGACGGGAACTGAAATAGATATCTCACCCCTTACTGGAAACAGAATGATTTTAGTTGAGAGGGACACGTTAACAATAGAGAGAACGCTATAACGAAAAAACTCTGCGTTGAATGAAACAGAACAGAGGTATAACATAAAGATGAAGCTTTTGGGGGTGTAAAGATGAAGTATATGTTCATCCTTTTCCTTCTGCTGTTCGTTACAGCAGGATGTGAAGGAAAAGGATACGAAGACGTGGTAGCGTTTGGTGACAGCAATACACGCGGCTCTAATTGGGATTATCGTGACTATCCAAAAGCGCAGCAGTGGGTCAATGTATTAAAAACGGCTGAACGCGGGAATCTTGATATTCTCAACGCAGGAATTGGAGGACAAACGACTGAAGATGCCCGTTTACGGTTTCAAACAGATGTACTCGATCAAAAACCTAAGCATCTTTTTATTATGTTTGGCACTAATGACGCTGGGATTCTGGCTGAAGGAAAGCCAAGAGTGTCAAAGCTGCGTTTCAGAGAGAATCTGGTTTACTTTATAAAAGAAAGCAGAAAACACGGCATCAAGCCTGTTTTAATGACGTGTATCCCTATTATTGAAGGAAACGGGAAGCGTCACCTCTTTTACTATTCCAGGTATAAAGCGGCTGCTTTTGAATCAAAAGGCGGGGCGAGAAAGTGGCATAACTCATACAATGATATTACAAGAGATGTCGCGAAACATATGAATGTGCCTCTCGTAGACAACTGGAAGCACTTTATAGAAGCAGACGGCGGAAAAGCTACTGATGAAGCACTTATCCAATCCGGCTTGATAGATCCTTCTGGCAATCATATGACACCTAAAGGGGCAAGGGTAGTTTATGAAGGAATACAAGATGGGCAGGTCCTGAAGCGCTGATCCGGACAAAGGCCTAAGCCGTTTTATTTCTCCTACATAGGCTGTTATAGAAACATTTTTAAGGAGGCGCGCTTCACATGTACAGCGGTTATTTATACACGTATCCTTTCGGCGGCTGGCCATATGGCGCAAGCAGAGCATACGGATACGCTTTTATCGTTGTTTTGATTGTTGTTCTCCTGATTGTGGGCGGAGTGTATTGGTTCACATGAAATCCAGCCCTGAAAACACCTCTTTTTAGGGGTGTTTTTTGCTGAAAACAGTAGTAAAGCGCGTAACTGAAGTGATATAATATCAGTCATCTGAGTAAAAAAAGGAAATACGCCCGGAAAAAATAGACAAATTCCTATTAAGAAGATACGGAAATAATATGTCCGAGCGATCTTCTTTTTATTTCGTTTTCGATTAACTCGATAAAGTCACGGTTTAAATTCATTTCGGTGGCTTTGAAATAAGATTCTATTAATAATTCATCAGACAATTTTCTCATGCTAGGAACCCAATTAATGGGAGAGACACCTCCTTCATAGTTGGAATCATTCATGACTTTGTGACATACATTTATAGGTTGCGTTCATCTGAAGCTGAAGATTATCTTTAATCTACCATGAATTGCATATAAGAACAATCGTTCTGTTATCCACACCAAAAAGTGGATAACTTGTGAGTATCGTGTTTATAATTTGTCAAAAGAGTGATGTAATAAGAGTGGATAGTGTGTGTAAATTTATCCACACCTGGTGAAGAAACCCAATTTTTGTCGAAATTTTTTTGCTCAGTTTTTCTTTAAGCGCAAGTTCGATTTTTTTCGACATGAATTTTAAGAGAAAGAAAAGGGAAGGGTGCGGGTTTTGTTAAAAAAGTTTTTTTTACCTGACGAGTTTGTTAAAAATATTTTTCATATTACACCTGAAAAATTAAAGGAACGAAATGTAAAAGGAATTATCACTGACCTGGATAATACACTTGTTGAATGGGACAGACCAAACGCGACGCCGCGATTGATCGAGTGGTTTGAAGAAATGAAAGAGCACGGCATTAAAGTGACGATTGTCTCTAATAATAATGAGCGAAGAGTAAAACTTTTCTCGGAACCGCTCGGCATACCATTCATCTATAAAGCAAGAAAACCGATGGGCAAAGCCTTTAATAGAGCAGTGCGCAATATGGAGCTGAAAAAAGAGGACTGTGTTGTCATCGGAGACCAGCTGCTGACTGATGTACTCGGCGGGAACCGTAACGGCTACCATACGATCCTGGTCGTGCCTGTCGCTTCCTCGGATGGCTTTATTACGCGCTTTAACCGCCAGGTCGAACGCAGAATACTGAGTGCTCTCAAACGAAAAGGGCACATTCAGTGGGAGGAGTAAGAATGGAAAAGGTTGTTTGTATCGGCTGCGGAGTCACAATCCAAACCGAAGACAAAAATGGTCTGGGATACGCGCCGCCGGCTTCGCTTTCTAAAGAAAGTGTAATTTGCCAGCGCTGCTTCAGACTGAAAAACTACAATGAAATACAAGACGTTTCCTTAACGGATGATGACTTTTTAAACATCCTCCATGGAATTGGAGAAACGGATTCTCTCGTTGTTAAAATTGTTGATATTTTTGATTTTAACGGCAGCTGGATTAATGGATTGCAGCGCTTAGTCGGAGGCAATCCTATATTGTTAGTCGGAAACAAGGCGGATATTCTGCCTAAATCGCTCAAAAGAGAACGGCTGATCCAGTGGATGAAGCGCGAGGCGAAAGAGCTTGGCTTAAAACCGATTGACGTATTTTTGGTCAGTGCGGGACGCGGCCAGGGAATCAGAGAAGTCATTGATGCGATTGAGCATTACCGTAACGGCAAGGATGTTTACGTTGTCGGCTGTACCAATGTAGGAAAATCAACGTTCATTAACCGGATTATTAAAGAAGTGTCAGGTGAAGACAACATTATCACGACATCCCAATTCCCGGGCACAACTCTTGATGCTATTGAAATTCCGTTAGATGACGGCTCTGCGCTTTATGATACACCGGGAATCATCAATCACCATCAAATGGCGCACTATGTAAACAAAAAGGATTTAAAAGTACTCTCGCCCAAAAAGGAACTGAAGCCGCGCACATTCCAGCTAAACGATCAGCAAACGCTGTATTTCGGCGGACTGGCAAGGTTTGATTATGTTTCAGGTGAAAGAGCTGCCTTTGTCTGCTATATGCCGAATGAATTAATGATTCACAGAACGAAACTGGAAAATGCAGACGCGCTTTATGAAAAGCACGCAGGAGAATTGCTCACACCGCCGGAAAAAGATGATATGGATGAGTTTCCGGAGCTGGTTGCCCATACGTTTACGATGAAAGAGCAAAAGACAGATATCGTTTTCTCTGGGTTAGGCTGGGTAACGGTGCATGACGCGAATAAAAAAATAACGGCTTATGCGCCAAAAGGCGTTCACGTATTTGTTCGGCGCTCATTAATTTAACAAAAAGGGGAGAGGAGTATGAAGAAGCTGTACGGGGTTATCGGAAATCCGATTGCGCATTCCATGTCACCGGATATCCATAACGCGGCTTTGAAGGATCTTGGTTTGGACGGACACTACCATGCATTTAAGGTGGAAGAGAATAGTCTGGAAGATGCGGTAAAAGGGATAAGAGCTCTTGGTGTACAAGGCATCAATGTGACTGTTCCGCACAAGGTTTCCATCATGGATCATCTCGATCATATTGATGAGAGCGCAAAAGTGCTTGGTGCCGTTAACACTGTCAGAAGAGAAGGAGACAAGCTTGTCGGATATAATACAGATGGAGAAGGCTTTGTGAAATCTTTAATGAGAATTTTGGACAAACCAATCTCCGAACTGTCTTTCTTAATGATCGGCGCGGGCGGGGCAGCCAGAGCGATTTTTACAACGATCGTCCGCGACAATCCGGAAAAGTTTGATATTTGCAACCGAACGATAGAAAAAGCCAAACAGCTCGCAGAATCTGCTCCCTCGTTCCGCAATGCAGAAGTGTTAAGCATAAAAGAAGCAGAAGAACGGCTTGAGCAGTATGATGTAATGATCCATACAACATCTGTAGGCATGTATCCAAACGTGGAAGATATTCCGCTTTCATTGCAGCGTGCTGCAAGCAGTGCGGTTGTTTGCGATATCGTGTATAATCCGATTCAGACTTCACTATTAAAAGAAGCGAAGCAAAAAGGTCTGAAAACACTGGATGGAGTCGGCATGTTTGTTGAGCAGGCGGCATTGTCTTTCCGCTTGTGGACGGGACATGAGCCTGATGTTGAAAAAATGAGATCTATTGTAGTAGGGAAATTAGGAGGAAAATAATGTTAACAGGAAAACAAAAACGTTTCTTGCGTTCAAAAGCGCACCATTTAAGCCCGATTTTTCAAGTAGGAAAGGGCGGAGTCAATGACAACATGATTAAACAAATTTCTGAAGCGCTTGAAGCGAGAGAGCTGATTAAAATCAGCGTTCTTCAAAACTGCGAAGACGATAAAAATGATGTTGCGGAAGCTCTTGTAAAAGGAAGCCGCGCACAGTTGGTTCAGACGATCGGCAATACGATTGTTTTATATAAGGAATCAAAGGAAAATAAACAAATCGAGCTTCCTTAAGGTGGTTGAAATGAAGAAAATCGGAATTTTCGGAGGCACGTTTGATCCTCCGCATAACGGTCACCTTTTAATGGCGAATGAGGTGCTGTATCAGGCGGAGCTCGACGAAATTTGGTTTATGCCCAATCAAATTCCTCCGCATAAACAGGATGAAGACTATACAGACAGCACTCATCGGGTGGAAATGCTGAAGCTTGCTATTCAGTCTAATCCATCCTTTAAGCTGCAGCTGGCTGAAATGGAAAGAGAAGGGCCGTCATATACCTTTGATACCGTTTCTTTACTAAAGCAGCGATATCCGAATGATCAGCTTTTCTTTATTATCGGTGCTGACATGATTGAATACCTGCCTAAATGGTATAAGCTGGACGAGCTGCTGAACCTTATTCAATTTATCGGAGTAAAGCGCCCCGGTTTTCATGTTGAAACCCCTTATCCGCTTCTCTTTGCAGACGTTCCGGAGTTTGAGGTATCATCGACTATGATAAGGGAACGGTTTAAAAGCAAGAAGCCCACTGACTACTTAATCCCTGATAAAGTGAAGAAGTATGTAGAGGAGAATGGTTTATATGAATCGTGAGGAGGCACTTGCCTGCGTCAAGCAGCAATTGACCGAGCATCGATATATCCATACAATTGGCGTAATGAACACGGCGATTGAACTTGCGGAGCGCTTTGGCGCCGACTCCAAAAAAGCGGAAACGGCGGCTATCTTTCATGATTACGCCAAATTCCGCCCGAAAGAAGAAATGAAACAAATTATAGCTAGAGAAAAAATGCCCGCGCATCTGTTGGATCACAACCCGGAGCTGTGGCATGCTCCGGTCGGCGCTTACCTAGTCCAGAGAGAAGCGGGAATTCATGACGAAGATATTCTTGACGCGATCAGATATCATACCTCTGGGCGTCCGGGCATGACGCTTTTGGAAAAAGTCATTTACGTTGCTGATTATATTGAACCAGGCCGTAAATTTCCCGGTGTCGATGAGGTGCGTGAACTTGCAGAAACGGATTTGAATCAAGCATTGATTCAGTCGATCAAAAATACAATGATTTTTCTAATGAAAAAAAATCAACAGGTTTTCCCAGATACATGTTTAACTTATAACTGGCTTGTGTCTGGCAAATGAACAGGAGGAATATGTGAATGAATCAAACGTCCATTTTAAAGATTGCAGCTGCGGCTTGCGACGATAAGCGGGCAGAGGATATTTTAGCACTGGATATGGAAGGAATTTCTCTGGTTGCGGATTATTTTCTGATCTGCCACGGTAATTCAGACAAACAAGTGCAGGCCATTGCGCGTGAAATCAAGGACCAGGCTGAAGAAAACGGCATTGAAGTCAAAAAGATGGAAGGCTTCGATGAAGCAAGATGGGTATTAGTTGACCTTGGGGATGTCATTGCCCATGTGTTTCATAAGGACGAAAGAAGCTATTACAACCTGGAAAAACTGTGGGGAGACGCTCCGCTCGCAGACCTGGAACTTGGATTGAATCAATGATTTACCAAGGCTTTGCAAGCGTGTATGACGAGTTAATGTCTCACGCACCTTACGACAAATGGACAAAATGGATTGAAGCATCTCTACCGGAAAAAGGCCGTATTCTCGATTTGGCATGCGGCACCGGAGAGATTTCAATCCGGCTTGCCGAAAAAGGTTTTGAAGTCACCGGGATTGATCTCAGTGAAGAAATGCTCTCTTACGCCCAGCAAAAAGTACCAGCTAAACAGCCGATTCTTTTCCTTCAGCAGGACATGAGAGAGATTACCGGATTTGAAGGCCAGTTTGACGCGGTTGTGATCTGCTGTGACTCCTTGAATTATTTAAAAACGAAAAATGACGTAATGAATACCTTTAAAAGTGTATTTCAGGTGCTGAAGCCCGACGGCATATTGCTGTTTGATGTTCATTCATCGTATAAAATAACCGAGGTTTTTCCTGGGAGCACGTTTGCTGATCAGGACGAAGATATCAGCTATATTTGGCAAAGCTTTGCCGGAAGTGAAGAGCTTTCCGCCATTCATGATATGTCATTTTTTGTTTGGAACGGAGAGACGTACGACCGCTTCGACGAAACACATGAGCAAAGAACGTTCCGAGTGGATGAATACGAAGAAATGCTGGCAAGCTGCGGCTTTCAGCTTCATAAGGTTACCGCTGATTTTACCGATTCAGCGCCGTCACCACAATCTGAACGCCTGTTCTTTAAAGCGCAGAAATCAAAAACCATCGTTTACTAAGACGATGGTTTTTAAAATGCCTTTTTACCCTTTTGCATACAACAAACGGCTATGACATACTCGTTTACACATGAAACTGCTTCTTCACCGCGGAAATATCCTCTTCGTACTTCAAATGCGTATTTTGAAACACCCGATGAAACATATCCTGTACACCGCTTTCGAGTGCTTTAATGCCTTCTCCTGTCACGCCGCCTTTTACGCAAACCTTTTCCTGTAATGCAGGAAGGGTATACAATTCTGTTTCTAACAGTTTTCCCAGCCCGACAAGCATTTCTTTACACATGAGAACAGCGTCCTCTTTAGACACTGACGTTTCCGTAACGGCTGCATCTATAAATCGTTGAATCAGATAGCTCATAAAAGCGGGTCCGCAGCTTACGATATCTGACGCTACTCTTGTGATGTCACTTTCAATTTGCAGCGGATTAGAAATGTGCTTCATCAGCTCGATGATTTTTGTTTTTGCTGCCTCTCCGCAGCTTTTACCGTAGGTGACAAGAGAAACGCCAGCAAGCGCCCGGTTTGTAATACTCGGGATAACTCGTGCCACCTGACATGGCACATACTGTTCCAGCTGATCAGTCTGAAGCGGGCTTGTAATTGAAATGAGAATGTGATCCTTTGTTAAATAAGGGACTGCCCTTGACAATAATGGATATATATCAAGCGGCTTTACACAGATGAAAATGATCTCATTTTCTGCAACAAGCTTTTCAAGGCTCTCTGTTACGTTTAAGCTGTTGTAGCGGTTTTTTATCTTCAACGCTTTTTCAATTGTGCGGTTTGTGATTGTGATGTTTGAGGGATCGGCTGCTCGTGATTCAATGAATGATTCTATAAGGATCGTACCCATATTTCCAGTGCCGATAAAGCCAATCTTCAATGATTTCCCCTCCTTTGAGCTATTATCCTCTAAACCATATGTGATAAAGAAACAAAATATGACGAAAGCGGGGCGTATGCAAGTTGAATTGGTTGAACCAACATAAAACGATAATCATGTCAGCGGGCTCTGCTGCTGTTCTCATTGCAGTTCTTTGCCTCTTTTTTTCAGCGGACATAACAAAGAGCCTGTAAAACAAGTTGTATCTAGTGAAAAGGAAAATGCCGAGGTCAAGCAGGAAGCAACAAAAGACAAAGTGGAAGAAAATATTGTAATTGATATAAAAGGCGCCGTTAAGCATCCCGGCGTTTATGAAATGCATACGGGAGACAGAGTGTCGCAGGCTATTGAGAAAGCAGGCGGCATTGGTGAAAAAGCAGATGAAACGCAAGTGAATTTGGCGGAACTTTTACAGGACGGTACAGTGGTGTATATACCGAGTAAGGGAGAAGAGGCGGCGCAGCAAGCGGCCGGCGGCGCTGTACAAAGCAGTAAGGGGAAGGAGACATTGGTCAATATCAATACAGCAACATTAGAGGATTTACAAAACATTTCGGGAGTAGGGCCTTCAAAAGCTGAAGCGATTATTGCATATCGGGAAGAGAACGGGCGTTTCCAAACAATTGAAGATATCACAAAGGTTTCGGGAATTGGCGAAAAATCTTTTGAAAAAATAAAGTCTTCCATTACAGTAAAGTGAATTGACGGTCATGCATGATGATAGGTAAACTAAAGAACAGGCAACACACATTTGGAGGGAACAACGTGGAACGAATTTCATGGAATCAATATTTTATGGCTCAAAGCCATTTACTGGCACTGCGCAGCACCTGCCCGAGATTGTCTGTCGGCGCTACCATTGTCAGAGATAAACGCATGATTGCAGGAGGCTATAACGGGTCAATCGCAGGCGGCGTACATTGCGCGGACGAAGGATGCTTAATGATAGACGATCATTGCGCGAGAACGATTCACGCGGAAATGAATGCGATACTTCAATGCGCTAAATTTGGAGTGCCGACAGATGGAGCGGAGATATATGTCACGCACTATCCGTGTATTCAATGCTGTAAGTCTATCATTCAAGCCGGTATCAAAACAGTATATTACGCTGAGGATTATAAAACACATCCGTATGCCCAGGAGCTATTTGAGCAATCAGGCGTTACGGTTGAACAGGTTGAACTCGATGAAATGATCGTTGATCTGAAAAACAGAGAAAAGCTTTCATTTGTAGCGGGGCTTTTAGAAAAATTAGCGGATGCCGGTCTTGCAGAGGAAGATTTGAAGAAAATACATGAACAGGCTAATCAACTTTTTACGAGTTATGTGTGATTGATGCGGAATTCGCGTCTATTATTGCCTTTGGCGGCAGCTTCAGCAACGGCTGGAATTGCTGCCGCCTCTTATTTCTCCGCTGTCTTTCTCTTCTTCCTCTTTCTTCTTATTGTGACAATCAAAACAAGGCACGCTCCACTCATTTTTGTTTGTTTATTCTCTTTTGTACTCAATTTTGCCCTGTTTAAGATCACAGATTCTCAAAATACTTCTTCGTATCAGCAGGGAAGCTATGACTTCAAGGCGGTCATTCATAGTATTCCTAAAATTGACGGGGATCGGATGTCTATGCTGATCAAGACGCCCGATGGCGAAAAATGGGCTGCCTCTTATCGGATTCAGTCTTTAGCTGAAAAAGACAAACTGTCACATCTAGAGCCGGGTATGGCATGCGAATTGACTGGTGCTTTGGAGAAGCCAAAACAAGCAACAGTGCCGGGAACATTTGATTATCAACAGTATCTTTACCGGCAGCATATTCATTGGAGCTATTCTGTCACATCTATTGGAAATTGCAGCGAGCCTTCAGATGTCCGGTATAAGCTTCTCAGTTTGAGAAAATACATCGTATCATTCACGAACACACAGCTTCCGCCAGATTCAGCAGGAATCGTACAGGCGCTTACAGTAGGTGAAAGATCTTATTTGGATGACGATGTGCTTAATGCTTACCAAAGTCTAGGTGTTGTCCATCTGTTAGCCATCTCAGGACTCCATATCGGGATTTTGACAGCAGGCCTATTTTACGCAATGATCCGTCTGGGCATAACAAGAGAAAATGCGTCAATCCTATTGCTTTTGTTTCTGCCGATCTATGTTATTTTGACAGGTGCAGCGCCCTCTGTTCTCCGAGCCGCTCTGATGTCGGGCATATACTTAGCGGGAAGCCTTTTTCAGCAGCGGGTGAATTCTGCCGGGGTAATCTGTCTTTCGTATATTGTCCTCTTGCTTTTTAATCCCTACTACCTTTTTGAAGCTGGATTTCAGCTTTCATTTGCGGTCAGTTTTTCTTTAATTCTCTCATCATCTATTTTTCAGCATATCAAAACGGGTCTGGGACAGCTGACGATTGTATCTGTTATCGCCCAGATAGGCTCACTGCCCATTCTTCTGTATCATTTTCAGCAGTTTTCTATCATTAGCATTCCAATGAATATGGTGTTGGTGCCTTTTTATACATTCTGTATTTTACCGGCTGCTATTATAGGAGTTATTCTATTATTTTTTTCAGCATCCGTCGGTCAATTTCTGTTCTATTGGTTTGATGTAATGATGACCTGGACCAACAGACTGATCACTAAAATCGCTGATATAGATATATTCACAATCATCATCTCACGTCCTGCACCTGCTCTTCTTCTCTTATTCACGCTCACTGTCATCATATTGCTTATGAGTATTGAGAAACCCTCATTTCTCCGGCTGACAGTGTCCACAAGCCTTTTTTGTGCAACACTTATCCTGCTCTTTGTTTTCCCTTATGTTAGTTCCGACGGAGAAGTAGATATGATTGATATCGGTCAAGGTGACAGTATGTTTGTCAGTGCACCGTATCAGAAAGGCCGCGTTTTAATTGATACGGGAGGCACTTTGTCTTATTCGTCAGAGCCTTGGCGCGAAAAACAGCATCCTTTTTCACTGGGGGAAAAGGTGCTGATCCCTTTTTTAACGGCAAAGGGCATCAAGCAGCTTGATGCGCTGATACTGACGCACGCAGATCAAGATCATATCGGAGAGGCAGAGGTTTTGCTGAAGCATCATAAAGTGAAGCGTCTCATCATTCCAAAAGGATTTGTTTCTGAATCGCATGATGAGAAGGTGCTGCGGACTGCCAGACAGGAGGGGGTGGCTATTGAAGAGGTGAAGCGGGGTGATGTATTGCAGATAAAGGACTTACAGTTTCATGTGCTGTCACCGGAAACGCCTGATCCGGCAAGTAAAAATAATTCTTCTCTCGTTCTATGGATGAAAACAGGCAGGCTCAGCTGGCTCCTGACGGGTGATCTGGAAAAAGAGGGGGAACAGGAGGTTATCAATGTGTTCCCGAATATAAAAGCGGATGTGTTAAAGGTAGGGCATCATGGAAGCAAGGGCTCGACCGGTGAAGAATTCATCAAACAGCTTCAGCCCAAAACGGCGGTCATCTCAGCGGGTGAAAACAATAGGTACCATCATCCGCATCAAGAAGTTCTTCAATTGTTAGAGAGCCGATCCATCCGTGTGCTGCGCACGGATCAAAGCGGCACGATCCAATACACGTACAAAAGCGGATCTGGAACCTTTTCTGTTTATCCTCCATATGATACATCAGATATGACAGAGACGAATTAAAAAAGACTGCCGAGAAATCAGCAGCCCGGGCAGTCGTGTTATGAACCAACCAGGTGAATAACCGTTGCCATGACAAACAATAAGGCGAAAAATCCGAAGGACACAACAAAACCAACCGCTGAATCTACAGCATCATTTCGTTTGCTTTGAACGTTTTTTTCAAAATCATTCAATTTCATCCCCCCTGACTGACTTAAGTATAATGGAATCGTTTTGAAAAATCTAGAAGCTAAGGTAACGTTTTCTGTTCTGGTGATTATCGCCTTTTTACAAGCTGTCCTGGGGGCTTGCGAACAGGCGTTTAATATAAATGGGGAAGCAGCTGTCAGGCTTCCTCTTTACTATTTTGCAAACACAATTTAGGATAGAAGGGGATGATGAAAGAGAGGAAGTCGTACAACAATGGTATTTGATGTGTGGAAAAGCCTGAAAAAAGGAGAAGTCCATCCGGTTTATTGTTTATACGGAAAAGAGACGTATCTGCTCCAAGAAACCGTCAGCAGGATCAGACAGACTGTGATTGATCAAGAGGCAAAAGATTTCAACCTGTCTGTTTTTGATTTGGAAGAAGACCCGCTGGATCAGGCGATTGCCGACGCTGAAACGTTCCCGTTTATGGGGGAGCGGCGCCTTGTCATTGTGAAAAATCCATATTTTTTAACGGGTGAGAAAAAGAAAGAAAAAGTTGAGCACAACGTCACCGCGCTTGAATCGTATATACAATCACCGGCACCATATACGGTCTTTGTTCTGCTTGCGCCTTATGAAAAACTGGATGAGCGGAAAAAACTGACCAAAGCGCTAAAAAAACAGGCGTTCATGATGGAGGCAAAGGAATTAAACGCGAAGGAAACGACAGACTTTACGATCAATCTGGCGAGAACCGAGCAGAAAACGATCGGCACCGAGGCGGCAGAGCATTTGGTTTTGCTTGTAAACGGGCATCTGTCATCTCTTTTTCAGGAGATTCAGAAACTCTGCACGTTTATTGGAGACCGTGAAGAAATTATGCTGGATGATGTGAAAATGCTTGTGGCGAGAAGCCTGGAACAAAATATCTTTGAACTGATTAATAAAATCGTCAATCGGAAACGAACTGAGAGTCTGCAAATTTTTTATGATCTGCTCAAACAAAATGAAGAACCGATCAAAATTATGGCTCTTATATCGAACCAGTTCCGGCTGATTCTGCAGACGAAATATTTCGCGGAACAAGGGTACGGCCAAAAACAGATTGCTTCTAATTTAAAGGTGCATCCATTCCGGGTAAAGCTGGCGATGGATCAAGCGAGACTTTTTTCAGAAGCCGAGCTCCGGTCTATTATTGAACAGCTTGCCGTTATGGGCTATGAGATGAAAACCGGGAAAAAGGACAAGCAGCTTTTACTAGAGCTTTTTCTCTTGCAGCTGTTAAAAAGAAATGAAAAAAACGATCCTCAATTATGAGGATCGTTTTTGTTTTATGCAGAAAGTCCGTTCACTTTTTTCGCTAGTCTTGATTTGTATCGAGCTGCGGCATTTTTGTGTACAAGACCTGTTTTCACTGCTTTATCAATACGTTTAGCTGCTTCAGTAAGAGCAGTTTTCGCTTTGTCAGCTTCGTTGTTTGCAACAGAAGCTTCAACTTGTTTGATTGCAGTACGCATAGCAGATTTGATTGTCGCGTTATGAGCGCGGCGTTCGTTATTAGTTTTTGTACGTTTAATCGCTGATTTAATGTTTGGCATGTGTTTCACCTCCTAAGATACAACCTGTAGCACAGTGTCTTAAGGTTAAATCTTCTTCACAATAGAACAAATTGTATTCTATCAAACACACCTTTAGATTGCAATATAAATGTAAAGTATTTTTCATTGAAGGAATGCTTTTAAGCATGATTCATTTTATAAATGGAAACAATATGGATACTGAATATCGAAGGAGGCCCTGTATGAAAAAGAGTGAGCTGGATGTAAATCAGTATTTGGTACGTACGGATTTAGCGGTTGAAACGAAGGAAGCCATGGCTAATCAGCAGGCTGTGCCTGCAAAAGAGATAAAAGGTTTTATCGAAAAAGAACGCGATCACGGCGGAATAAAAATCCGCACTGTTGACATCACGAAGGAAGGCGCTGAGCTTTCAGGAAAAAAAGAAGGACGTTATTTAACGATTGAGGCCCAAGGGATCAGAGAAAATGACTCGGAAATGCAAGAGAAAGTCTCTGCTGTATTTGCGGAAGAATTTTCAGCCTTTCTGGAAAGCCTTAAGATCTCAAAGGATGCAAGCTGTTTAATTGTCGGCCTCGGCAACTGGAATGTGACACCTGATGCGCTCGGTCCGATGGCTGTAGAAAATCTATTGGTGACAAGACATTTATTTAAACTCCAGCCTGAAAATGTGCAGGAGGGCTACAGGCCTGTCAGCGCATTTGCTCCTGGTGTCATGGGAATTACAGGCATCGAAACAAGCGACATTATTAAAGGGGTAATCGAACAGTCAAAACCTGATTTTGTGATTGCCATTGATGCACTTGCGGCACGTGCGGTAGAAAGGGTCAACACAACCATTCAAATATCAGATACAGGAATTCACCCGGGGTCAGGCGTCGGAAATAAACGTAAAGACTTGAGCAAGGACACCCTAGGCGTACCTGTCATTGCAATCGGTGTACCGACGGTCGTTGACGCGGTAACAATTGCCAGCGATACGGTTGACTACATATTAAAGCATTTTGGCAGAGAAATGAGAGATGACAGTCCGTCGAGATCGCTTGTTCCGGCGGGGATGACGTTTGGGAAAAAGAAAGTGCTTACTGAAGAGGATCTTCCCGACCCAAAACAGCGTCAATCGTTTCTCGGCATTGTCGGGACTCTTGAAGAAAACGAAAAGCGGCAGCTCATTCATGAGGTGCTGGCGCCTCTGGGCCATAATTTGATGGTCACGCCGAAGGAAGTCGATTCATTTATTGACGATATGGCAAATGTGCTGGCAAACGGATTAAATACAGCGCTTCATGAAAAGGTGTCTCAAGAAAACAAAGGCTCCTATAATCACTAAACGGTTCTACTTCCTCTAGCTTGTTCATAGAGTAATTACTAGACAAGCGCTGGAGGGATTCAATGAGAAATAAACGCAGAAACAGACAAATTGTTGTTGCGGTGAATGGCGGGAAAGCGATAAAGGCGATCTTTCTATTTATCGCAAGCCTAGTAGTGATTTTTGTTTTATCTGGTGTGCTGACGTCTCTCCGGCCGGAACTCAGGCCTTCGTCTGACTCTTTTTACGGGATTGCCGACGAACTGCCGGGTAACGTATTTGCACACTTGCTGCGGATGGAAAACCATTATTTCGCTTCTGACCTTTCTCAAACCGACAGCTCATTTCATCTATCACGTCTTTCTTTAAAGCTGGCGACAAGTATTAATCTCGAAGATCCGCGAAGTTTTCTTGGACGCGAGCTGCCTGGGTTTGCGCAATTTGACACAGAAATTCTTTTAGCGGGACAAGGCACCGATTATACAAACATGCCGTCGGAATCCCCGCCGCCTTCAAAGGTGATGCAGGAAGAAAGAGAAGCGAATTTGGCGGAGATTGAAAAACAGCAGACGCAAACAGACAATACGCAAAAAGACCCGCCAAAACAAACAACCGGCGATAAGAAGGTTGTCTTTATCTATCACACGCATAATACGGAATCTTATCTCCCGCTATTAAAAGGTGAAACCGACCCCGATATGGCGCGTCATTCTAAAGCTAACGTCACCCTCGTGGGGGACATGTTCGGAAAAGCGCTGCAATCTCAAGGTATCGGAGCCACAGTTAACAAAACGGATATACAGGCAAAACTGAGCAAAAAAGGTTTGAATTATGTTAGATCCTACGATGAATCAAGGCCGGTCGTACAGGAAGCCCTTGCGTCAAACAAAAATCTGCAATATATCATTGACATCCATAGAGACTCCAGGCGCAAGAAAAATACGACGGCAACCATTAAAGGGAAAAGCTATGCCCGGGTGGCGTTTGTGGTCGGCAAAAAAAGCAAGAATTTCGAAGAAAACTACAAAATTGCAAGTGAACTTCACAAGCTGATGGAGAAAAAATACCCGGGACTCAGCACAGGGGTCTTTTCTAAAGGCTCACCAGGCGATAACGGAGTTTACAACCAAGACTTAAACGACAGAGCGCTTTTGCTTGAATTCGGCGGAGTGGATAACAATCTCGAAGAGCTGCAGCGGGCGGCTGACGCAACTGCTGACGTATTCAGCGAAATGTACTGGGATGCTGAAAAGGTTAATGCTGAAAGCGGCGAGACGAAAAAACAATAAGAAATAGGTGGTCGAGTTGATTGCATATCTTGGCAAATGCTTGCTTCTTGTGACGATGATGTTTATAGGCGTCCTGTTCGGCATGCAGCAGGCGAATAACGGCATGCTGAGCATGAAAGGCTATCATGATCCTTCACTGAAAGGCGCGTTTACGCTCACAGACGGAGAAAATAATGAAAAAGAAGCGACCGTTTTAGGGGAAACAGTAACCTCGAAAGATTTAGAAGAGAAACAAAAAGAGCTGGAACAGGTGGAAACCTTTAACGTTTTCTCTAAAGCCGGAAAAACGCTTTCTGACACAGTGACCAACACAGCCCAATCGATGTATGAATGGGTACGGGATATGAGAAAATAAGTGCTTGAAAGAGAAAAGCAGCCCCAGTATGAGAGGGAACTTTTCTCTTTCTTGTTTTACATTGAATCTTTACAATCCTATTGATATAATCTAAGCTAGTGTATTTTGCGTTTAATAGTAGGAGTGATAGATTGTGACAGATAAAGAAAAGCGTTTAGAGAGGCAGTCGAGAATTCGGAATTTCTCCATCATCGCCCATATTGACCACGGAAAATCGACCTTAGCGGATCGTATTTTAGAAAAAACGTCGGCAATCACTCAACGAGAAATGAAAGAACAATTGCTTGATTCTATGGATCTTGAACGCGAACGGGGCATCACCATTAAATTAAACTCTGTTCAGCTTAAATACAAAGCGAAAGACGGAGAGGAATATATTTTCCACCTGATTGACACACCGGGACACGTCGATTTCACATATGAAGTATCCCGAAGCCTTGCTGCCTGCGAAGGAGCGATACTTGTCGTGGATGCGGCGCAAGGAATTGAAGCGCAGACGCTTGCGAACGTTTACTTGGCGCTTGATAATGACCTTGAAATTCTTCCAGTTATTAATAAAATCGATCTGCCAAGCGCAGAGCCGGAACGTGTTCGCCAAGAGGTGGAGGACGTCATCGGCCTTGACGCATCGGAAGCCGTGCTCGCTTCAGCAAAAGCCGGGATCGGGATTGAAGAGATATTAGAGCAGATCGTGGAAAAGGTGCCTGCTCCGACCGGAGATCCAGAAGCGCCGCTTAAAGCGCTGATCTTCGACTCGCTTTATGACGCTTACCGCGGTGTCGTGGCTTATATAAGAGTTGTTGAAGGAACGGTAAAGCCGGGGCAAAAAATCAAAATGATGGCAACCGGCAAAGAGTTTGAAGTGACAGAAGTCGGTGTGTTCACGCCGAAAGCAACTCCGACAGATGAACTGACCGTCGGTGATGTAGGCTTTTTAACTGCTGCGATCAAAAATGTCGGTGACACACGCGTCGGTGACACGATAACAAGCGCGGCCAATCAGGCTGCCGAAGCATTGCCTGGGTATCGCAAGCTGAACCCGATGGTGTATTGCGGTTTGTATCCGATCGATACGGCCAAATACAATGATTTAAGGGAAGCTCTTGAAAAGCTTGAGCTGAATGACTCATCGCTTCAATATGAAGCAGAGACATCCCAAGCGCTCGGATTCGGTTTCCGCTGCGGATTTTTAGGTATGCTTCACATGGAAATCATCCAGGAGCGGATTGAGCGTGAGTTTAAAATCGACCTGATCACAACAGCACCGAGTGTTATCTACGATGTGTATATGACAGACGGCGAAAAGGTTGTTGTCGACAACCCGTCCAACATGCCTGACCCACAAAAGATCGAAAGAATCGAGGAGCCTTATGTTAAAGCGACAATGATGGTGCCGAACGATTATGTCGGTGCGGTGATGGAGCTTTGCCAAGGAAAACGCGGCAATTTTATCGACATGCAATATTTAGACGCAAATCGTGTCAGCATTGTCTATGACATGCCATTAGCGGAAATCGTCTATGAGTTTTTTGATCAGCTGAAATCAAGCACAAAAGGCTACGCGTCCTTTGATTACGAACTGATCGGCTACAAACCGTCTAAACTTGTCAAGATGGACATTATGCTGAACGGAGAAAAAATCGACGCCCTTTCATTTATCGTGCATCGCGATTACGCGTACGAACGCGGAAAAGTAATTGTGGAAAAACTGAAAGAGCTTATTCCGCGCCAGCACTTTGAAGTACCGATTCAAGCGGCGATCGGCCAGAAAATCGTGGCCCGCTCTACCATTAAAGCGATGCGTAAAAACGTATTGGCTAAATGTTACGGCGGAGACATCTCGCGGAAACGGAAGCTTCTTGAAAAACAAAAAGAAGGAAAACGCCGAATGAAGCAGGTCGGCTCAGTTGAAGTGCCGCAAGAAGCATTTATGGCGGTCCTGAAAATGGACGACAATCCGAAAAAATAATAGAAGCTGCCGCAGTCCTGTACTGCGGCTTCTTTCTTTAAAGAAGGTGAATACATTGAAATCAGCTTATATCCATATTCCATTTTGTGAGCATATTTGCCACTACTGCGATTTCAATAAATATTTTATTCAAAGCCAGCCCGTCGGCGAGTATTTAAACGCACTCGAGAAGGAAATGATAAATACGATAGAAAAAACGGGGCAGCCTGATTTGGATACGATTTTTATCGGAGGAGGCACGCCGACATCCCTCTCAGAGGACCAGCTCAAAAAATTAATGGACATGGTCAGCCGTGTGCTGAAGCCTTCAGACACTTTAAAGGAATTCGCTGTTGAGGCGAACCCGGACGACCTATCGGCAGAAAAACTGAAAATACTCAAGGAAGCGGGCGTTAATCGTTTAAGCTTCGGTGTGCAAACATTCGAAGACGACCTTCTAGAAAAAATCGGACGGGTGCATAAACAAAAAGACGTATTTGCCTCTTTTGAACGTGCAAGGGAAATTGGTTTTGAAAATATCAGTCTCGATTTGATGTTCGGTCTTCCCGGACAAACGCTTAAGCATCTGGATCATTCTTTAAAAACTGCTTTATCCCTGAACGCAGAGCATTATTCCGTTTACTCTCTCATTGTAGAACCGAAAACGGTATTTTATAATTTGATGCAAAAAGGGCGGCTTCATTTGCCGGCGCAGGAACAGGAAGCCGAAATGTACGAAACGGTGATGAGCCGGATGGAAGCTGCCGGTATTCATCAATATGAAATCAGCAATTTTGCAAAGCAAGGCATGGAATCTAAGCACAATCTGACGTACTGGAGCAACGAGGAATATTTCGGTTTCGGAGCAGGAGCCCACGGGTATATCGGCGGAATTCGAACGGTAAACGTCGGACCTGTTAAACATTACATTGACCTGATAGCTGAAAAAGGTTTTCCTTACCGGGATACACATGAAGTGACGATGGAAGAACAAATTGAAGAAGAGATGTTTTTAGGATTAAGAAAAACATCCGGCGTCAGCAAAAAACGGTTTGAAGAGAAATACGGTCGTTCTCTTGATAAACTTTTTCCCGGCGTTTTAAAAGAGCTTTCTGAAAAGGGACTGATTCTTAACACAGAATCTGACGTTTGTTTGACTCATCAGGGAAAATTATTGGGTAATGAAGTTTTCGGCGCTTTTTTGGGTGAGTTATAATTGACATTTTTCTTGTGGTTTGATACTTTTGTTATAGATTTAGCACTCGCTTGTTGAGAGTGCTAACAGAGGTGATGATGATGTTAACAAATCGTCAGCTGCTGATCCTTCAGGTCATAATCAACGATTTTATTAAATCGGCGCAGCCGGTCGGATCTAGAACTCTTTCGAAAAAAGATGAAATCACATTTAGCTCTGCAACAATAAGAAACGAGATGGCTGACTTGGAGGAACTGGGCTTTATTGAGAAAACCCACTCTTCCTCAGGACGTGTTCCGTCGGAAAAAGGGTACCGGTATTATGTTGATCATTTGCTGTCGCCCGTCAAACTGACAAAAACCGACCTAGACCAAATCCACTCGATCTTCAAAGAAAAAATATTCGAGCTGGAAAAGACAGTTCAAAAATCAGCAAAAATTTTGTCCGATCTTACGAATTATACGTCTATCGTACTCGGGCCGAAGTTGAGCGAGAATTATCTTAAACAGATTCAAATCATACCGATTCAGCCCGATAAAGCGGTAGCCATTCTCGTTACCAATACGGGGCATGTGGAAAACAAAACGATTAATTTTCCAACCAAAATGGATCTGTCTGATATTGAAAAGCTGGTAAATATACTGAACGACCGTTTAACCGGTGTTCCGATGGATGAATTGAATGAACGCATTTTTAAAGAAGTTGTCATGTACTTAAGGCAGCACATTAAGAACTACGACAACATACTTGAAGCGCTGCGGTCAACATTTCATTCGACAAGTCACGTTGAAAAATTGTTTTTCGGCGGGAAAATCAATATGCTGAACCAGCCCGAGTTCCATGATATCGGCAGAGTGCGGTCGCTGCTTTCTCTAATCGAAAAGGAGCAGGACGTCTTGAAGCTCGTCCAATCTTCAGATACAGGCATTTCGATTAAAATCGGAAAAGAAAACGACTATGAAGAGATGGAAAACTGCAGCCTGATTACAGCCTCTTATTCAGTAGATAAGAAGCAAATAGGCTCAATTGCGATCATCGGACCAACCCGCATGAATTATTCACGGGTCGTCAGTCTGCTTCAGCATGTGACTTCAGACTTGTCAAAAGCATTAACAAGTTTGTATGATGAGTAAGGGAAATTTGGCAAATTTTATCGAAGGGCATCACCCGCCCTTCTCCTTACACTTTTGAGGGAGGTGAACACAATGTCAGAAGAAAAACAAACCGCGGAACAAAACGAAACAGAAGAGCAAGAAGTAATCGAAGAACAAGCTGCCGCTGAAGAACAGCAGGAAGAAACAAACGAAAGCGAACTTCTTCAAAATCAAATTAACGAATTGCAAGGTTTGCTTGAGGAAAAGGAAAACAAACTTTTGCGTGTTCAAGCAGACTTTGAAAACTATAAACGACGCAGCCGCTTAGAAATGGAAGCGTCCCAGAAATACCGTTCTCAAAACATCGTTACTGAATTGCTGCCGGCTCTTGACAGCTTTGAAAGAGCGCTTCAGGTTGAAGCCGACAATGAACAGACGAAAAGTTTGCTCCAAGGAATGGAAATGGTCCACCGCCAGCTCGTAGAAGCCTTGAATAAAGAAGGCGTAGAAGCAATCGAAGCTGTAGGACAGGAATTTGATCCGAACCTTCACCAAGCCGTTATGCAGGCTGAAGATGAAAACTACGGCTCCAACATTGTCGTTGAGGAAATGCAAAAAGGCTACAAGCTGAAGGATCGCGTCATTCGCCCTTCCATGGTAAAAGTGAATCAATAATTACATAGCAGGAGGTTATTCAAGTGAGTAAAGTTATCGGAATCGACTTAGGTACAACAAACTCATGTGTGGCAGTGCTTGAAGGCGGCGAGCCTAAAGTTATTGCTAACGCTGAAGGAAACCGCACAACTCCATCAGTTGTCGCATTCAAAAACGGCGAACGCCAAGTAGGGGAAGTGGCTAAACGCCAATCTATCACAAACCCTAACACAATTATGTCTGTCAAACGCCATATGGGTACAGATTACAAAGTTGAAATTGAAGGAAAAGATTACACTCCTCAAGAAGTGTCTGCTATCATCCTTCAACACCTTAAATCATACGCTGAAAGCTATCTTGGCGAAACAGTATCAAAAGCAGTTATCACAGTTCCTGCATACTTTAACGATGCTGAGCGTCAAGCGACAAAAGACGCTGGTAAAATCGCAGGTCTTGAAGTAGAACGTATCATCAACGAGCCGACTGCAGCAGCGCTTGCATACGGACTTGATAAAACAGATGAAGATCAAACGATCCTGGTATACGACCTTGGCGGCGGTACATTCGACGTTTCCATCCTTGAACTTGGCGACGGTGTATTCGAAGTTCGTTCAACTGCCGGTGACAACCGTCTGGGCGGAGACGATTTTGACCAAGTCATCATCGACCATCTTGTGTCTGAATTCAAAAAAGAAAACGGCATTGATCTGTCAAAAGACAAAATGGCGCTTCAGCGTTTGAAAGACGCAGCTGAGAAAGCGAAAAAAGATCTTTCCGGCGTATCTTCTACGCAAATTTCTTTACCGTTTATCACAGCTGGAGAAGCAGGACCGCTTCACCTTGAACTTACATTAACTCGCGCTAAATTCGAAGAGCTTTCTTCTCATTTAGTAGAGCGCACAATGGGCCCTGTCCGTCAAGCGCTTCAAGATGCAGGACTTTCTGCAAGCGAAATCGACAAAGTCATCCTTGTCGGCGGATCAACTCGTATTCCTGCCGTACAAGAAGCAATCAAAAAAGAAACTGGAAAAGAAGCGCATAAAGGCGTAAACCCGGATGAAGTTGTAGCGCTTGGTGCAGCGATTCAGGGCGGCGTTATCACTGGTGACGTAAAAGACGTTGTTCTTCTTGACGTTACACCGCTTTCTCTCGGTATTGAAACAATGGGCGGCGTGTTCACAAAACTGATCGACCGCAACACAACAATTCCGACAAGCAAATCACAAGTGTTCTCAACTGCTGCTGATAACCAAACAGCTGTTGATATCCATGTTCTTCAAGGTGAGCGCCCAATGTCTGCCGACAACAAAACACTCGGCCGCTTCCAGCTTACTGATATCCCGCCAGCACCGCGCGGCGTGCCTCAAATCGAAGTTTCTTTCGATATTGACAAAAACGGTATCGTAAACGTAAGAGCAAAAGACTTAGGCACAGGAAAAGAACAAAACATCACAATCAAATCTTCTTCAGGTCTTTCTGATGATGAGATCGAACGCATGGTAAAAGAAGCGGAAGAAAATGCTGACGCTGATGCGAAGAAAAAAGAAGAAATCGAAGTCCGCAACGAAGCAGATCAGCTTGTTTTCCAAACTGAGAAAACATTAAAAGATCTTGAAGGCAAAGTGGACGAAGAACAAGTGAAAAAAGCCAACGATGCCAAAGACGCTTTAAAAGCAGCGATTGAGAAAAACGAATTTGAAGAGATCAAAGCGAAAAAAGATGAGCTTCAAGCAATCGTTCAAGAGCTTTCTATGAAGCTTTACGAAGAAGCTGCTAAAGCACAGCAAGCTCAAGACGGAGCAAACGCTGAAGGCAAAGCTGATGACAACGTTGTTGACGCTGAATACGAAGAAGTAAACGACGACCAAAACAAAAAATAAGTTTCTTTCTGAGTCAGCCCGCTTTTGGGCTGGCCGAAAAGAACATATTTCATAATCTGATTCAATGGTTAGAAAGTCAAAGTCAGGCATCTCTTGGCTTTGACTTTTTTTCTTGCCCGGGATAAAAGGAATTGAAAAATCATAATTCAAAATGATACAATCTAATTTATGTGAGAAATTCGGGAGAGTGAAGTAGATGAGTAAGCGTGATTACTATGAAGTGCTGGGTGTAAGTAAGAGCGCTTCAAAGGATGAAATAAAAAAGGCTTATCGAAAGCTGTCAAAAAAATATCATCCTGACATTAACAAAGAAGCCGGATCAGATGAAAAGTTTAAAGAAGTCAAAGAAGCATATGAAACGCTGTCTGATGACCAAAAACGGTCTCATTACGACCAATTTGGCCATACTGATCCTAACCAAGGCTTCGGCGGCGGTTTTGGCGGCGGTGACTTCGGCGGTTTTGGTTTCGATGATATTTTCTCAAGTATTTTCGGCGGCGGCACTAGACGAAGAGATCCGAATGCACCGCGTCAAGGGGCGGATCTGCAATATACGATGACTTTGTCATTTGAGGATGCCGTTTTCGGAAAAGAAACGACCATCGAGATTCCGCGTGAGGAAACATGCGATACATGTAAAGGCTCAGGGGCGAAACCTGGTACAAATCCGGAAACGTGCTCACACTGCGGAGGCTCCGGTCAGCTAAATGTGGAGCAAAACACGCCGTTTGGTAAAGTTGTCAACAGACGAGTCTGCCACCACTGCGAAGGTACAGGTAAAATCATTAAAAACAAATGTGCGGATTGCGGCGGCAAAGGAAAAATCAAAAAACGCAAAAAAATCAACGTCACAATTCCTGCCGGTGTAGATGACGGGCAGCAGCTGCGACTCTCAGGACAGGGTGAACCAGGCGTAAATGGCGGCCCAGCCGGGGATTTATTTGTCGTATTCCACGTGCGCGCCCACGAATTCTTTGAGCGCGACGGAGATGATATTTACTGTGAAATGCCGTTAACGTTTGCTCAAGCCGCGCTTGGAGATGAAGTGGAAGTTCCGACGCTTCACGGGAAAGTGAAATTGAAAATCCCTGCCGGTACACAAACAGGAACAAAATTCAGATTAAGAGGCAAAGGCGTTCAAAATGTCAGGGGCTATGGACAGGGTGACCAGCATATCGTCGTCCGCGTTGTCACTCCGACAAACTTGACAGATAAACAAAAAGATATTATCCGCGAATTTGCCGAAGTCAGCGGAAACCTGCCTGATGAACAGGAAATGAGTTTCTTTGATAAGGTAAAACGCGCGTTTAAAGGCGATTAATTATTGGATGAGGAGTTGGTAGTTTTGAAATGGTCCGAATTAAGCATTCACACAACACATGAAGCGGTCGAACCTATCTCAAATATTTTGCATGAAGCTGGTGCGAGTGGGGTTGTGATAGAGGACCCGCTGGATTTAATTAAAGAACGTGAGAATGTGTACGGGGAAATCTACCAGCTCGACCCCAATGATTATCCGAACGAGGGTGTCATTGTTAAAGCGTATCTGCCGGTCAACAGCTTTCTTGGAGAAACGGTAGAGGGCGTTAAAGAAACAATTAATAATCTGCTTCTTTATGATATTGATTTGGGCAGGAACCATATCACCATTTCCGAAGTGAACGAAGAGGAATGGGCGACTGCTTGGAAAAAGTATTACCATCCTGTGAAAATTTCTGAAAAGTTTACGATTGTACCAACGTGGGAGGAATATACGCCGGTACATACGGATGAGCTGATTATTGAAATGGACCCGGGAATGGCATTCGGAACAGGCACACACCCGACAACCGTACTTTGTATTCAGGCGCTTGAACGCTTTGTGCGAAAGGGTGATAAGGTGATTGATGTAGGTACAGGTTCCGGAATTTTAAGTATTGCGGCTGCAATGCTTGAGGCTGAATCGGTTCATGCCTATGATCTTGATCCCGTTGCTGTAGAAAGCGCACGTCTCAATTTGAAGTTAAACAAGGTTAGCGATATAGCTCAAGTCAAACAAAATAATTTGTTAGACGGGATTTCAGGAGAACATGATGTGATCGTTGCCAACATTTTGGCTGAAGTCATCCTTCGTTTTACTTCACAGGCATACCATCTGCTGAAAGACGGCGGGCATTTTATTACTTCAGGAATTATCAGCCATAAAAAGCAAGAGGTAAAAGAAGCATTGGAACAGGCTGGTTTTACCATTGTGGAAATTCTCTCAATGGAAGATTGGGTCAGTATTATTGCGAAAAAATAACAGTTAGTAGGTGTCACAGCGTATGCAACGATATTTTATCGAGCTCACGAAACAGCAAATGGAGGAAGCGCCGGCTATTTCAATTACCGGAGAAGATGTTCATCATATTGTAAATGTCATGAGAATGAACGAGGGAGACGAGATTATCTGCTGCTCTCAGGACGGCTTCGAAGCAAAATGTGAACTTCAATCTGTTTCCAAAGAAAAAGTGTCCTGTCTTATGATAGAATGGACGAATGAAAACAGAGAGCTTCCGATAAAGGTTTATATTGCAAGCGGCCTCCCGAAAGGGGATAAACTTGAATGGATTATCCAAAAGGGGACTGAGCTGGGAGCTCATGCTTTTATTCCTCTGCAAGCCGCACGCTCTGTTGTCAAGCTGGATGACAAGAAAGCTAAGAAGAAGCGGGAAAGATGGACGAAAATTGCGAAGGAAGCGGCGGAGCAATCGTACCGAAACGAAGTGCCGCAAGTGCTGTATATCCATTCCTTTCAGTAGCTTCTTGAAAAGGTGCAGAATGTCGATAAATGTGTCGTTGCATACGAAGAGTCATCGAAGCAAGGAGAAACAAGCTCGTTCAGCGCAGTTGTAAGCAGCCTTCCGAAAGGATCATCCCTTTTGATCGTATTCGGTCCCGAAGGCGGTTTAACAGAAGCGGAGGTTGAGCGGCTCACGGCGAAAAACGCTGTTCCGTGCGGCCTCGGACCGAGAATTTTAAGGACAGAAACCGCTCCGCTATACGCGCTGAGCGCAATTTCTTATCATACAGAGTTATTAAGAGGTGATCAATAATGGCAACTGTTGCGTTCCATACGCTTGGCTGCAAAGTCAATCATTATGAAACAGAAGCAATCTGGCAGCTTTTCAAAGATGCGGGCTATGAAAGAAGAGACTTTGAACAAACAGCTGACGTATATGTCATTAATACATGTACGGTAACAAATACGGGAGATAAAAAAAGCCGCCAAGTGATCAGACGCGCCATTCGTCAAAATCCTGACGGCGTCATCTGCGTCACAGGCTGTTATGCGCAAACCTCGCCAGCTGAGATTATGGCAATCCCGGGTGTTGACATTGTAGTCGGAACTCAGGATCGAGAAAAAATGCTCGGCTACATCGATCAATATCGTGAAGAGCGTCAGCCGATCAATGGCGTCAGCAACATTATGAAAGCTAGAGTATATGAAGAGCTTGATGTACCGGCTTTTACAGACCGGACAAGAGCGTCATTAAAAATACAGGAAGGCTGCAATAACTTCTGCACGTTCTGTATCATTCCGTGGGCGCGCGGACTTCTCCGTTCACGTGACCCGGAGGAAGTTATTAAACAAGCACAGCAGCTTGTTGATGCGGGTTATAAAGAAATCGTACTTACTGGTATCCATACAGGCGGCTACGGTGAAGATATGAAAGATTACAACTTTGCCAAGCTTTTGAGAGAACTTGACGCCCGTGTTCAAGGCGTGAAACGGATCAGAATTTCGTCCATCGAGGCAAGCCAGATCACAGACGAAGTGATTGAAGTTTTAGACCGTTCAGATAAGATTGTGCGCCATTTGCACATTCCGATTCAATCCGGATCAAACACAGTGCTTAAACGGATGAGACGCAAATACACTATGGAATTTTTCGCTGACCGTTTAAATAAGCTGAAAAAAGCACTTCCGGGCTTAGCCGTAACCTCCGATGTCATTGTAGGCTTCCCTGGTGAAACAGAAGAAGAATTTATGGAAACCTATAACTTTATTAAAGAAAACAGATTCTCTGAACTGCATGTTTTCCCTTACAGCAAACGTACGGGAACGCCAGCTGCGCGGATGGAAGACCAAGTGGATGAAAACGTCAAAAACGAACGTGTACACCGCCTGATTGCACTTTCTGACCAGCTTGCGAAGGAATATGCCTCTGATTATGAAAATGAAGTCCTTGAAATTATCCCTGAGGAAACATTTAAAGAATCAGATGAAGAAAACATGTATGTCGGTTACACAGACAACTATATGAAAGTTGTTTTCAAAGGTACGGAAGACATGATCGGCAAAATCGTGAAAGTAAAAATACTAAAAGCAGGCTATCCATACAATGAAGGACAGTTTGTCCGTATTGTTGAGGATGACATAACAGAACAAATGCGTATGTCTTCTTAATCTAAAAAACCGGTGCATCTGAATGTGCCGGTTTTTATGTTCAGTTTTTAGCTGGGATAAGCAGGTTAATAAAGCTGTAGAACAAGTTGGTAAGCGGTAAAAACAAAAGAGCTAATACGACATTAAATAGCAGACTGAAATGGGCGATTCTTTGGGCAGGGTCTGCCGAGAGCTGTTCAACAAAGCCGGTCGCTGCCGCCAAAAACGGGAATACAATTGCTACGCCGATTATGTTAAACAAGACATGGGCGCACGCTGTCTGTTTTGCCGCATATCCGCCGGATACAGCAGCCATGACAGCTGTAATGCATGTCCCGATGTTTGACCCAAGCACAACGCTCATTGCCTGTGTCAGTCCAATAACGCCTTCATTCATAAAGCTCATTAAAATGCCGATGCAGACAGAACTTGAGTGAATGATTGCAGTTAACACCATGCCGATAAGCAAAGCAGACCAGTTTGAGTCGTTTACATGATGAAGAATACCTGCACCTGTTTTCAGCTGAGTAAGCGGTTCTGCAAGACGGCTGAAGCCGCTGATGCAAAAAAAGATAGTTCCGAGTCCGAGGAAGCTTGTTCCCAGCTGTTTGAACGGATACCTGCCCGTCAGAAAAAACAGCAAACCGCCAATCAATAGAATCCAAATCAACACATCCATTTTGATTGCAAGAAATTCGGTTGTAAAGGTCGATCCGACATTTGTTCCAAGGATCATCGGTATTGTCCGTTTGAAAGAAAGGGCCCCCGCACTTACAAATCCGATGACAATTACCATAAAGGCGGAGCTGCTTTGGAGAAATCCTGTAAAAACAATACTGATGAGGAATGCTTTTAATGGATGATCCGTAAAAATCAGCAGCTGCTCTTCAATTTTTGAATACGTCAGCGAAATTAAACCTTTCCGAAGCATGTTCATTCCTGCGAGAAAGAATAATATAAGAGCAGTAAAACTAATCAGAAGCAACATTTTATTCACCAACCCCTTTCTATCATTATATAGACAGGCAGTCCCGCTCATGACGGAAAAGTGAACTCACTTAGTTGACCTGACTGAAGGCTTATATTATAATGTCAAAGTACATGTTTATATGTGTAACTTAAAGGTAGTCGATTGGTGTATTCGGAGGGAGGGAAAGAGAATGTCAAAAACGGTCGTTAGAAAAAACGAATCGCTTGAAGATGCTCTTCGTCGCTTCAAACGCAGTGTATCAAAGACAGGTACTTTGCAAGAAGCAAGAAAGCGCGAATTTTATGAAAAACCTAGCGTAAAGCGCAAGAAAAAGTCTGAAGCTGCTAGAAAACGCAAATTCTAAAAGAGGGTGGATTTATGAGTCTTCTTGAGCGACTTAACCAAGATATGAAGCTATATATGAAAAGCCGTGAGAAAGACAAACTGACTGTCGTTCGAATGGTTAAGGCTTCACTTCAAAACGAAGCAATTAAGCTTAAGAAAGACAGTTTGACCGAGGATGAGGAACTCACTGTCCTTTCTCGTGAACTTAAGCAACGTAAAGACTCCCTCCAGGAATTTTCAAACGCTAATCGTTTAGATTTAGTAGATAAAGTTCAAAAAGAGCTGGACATTTTAGAAGTTTATTTACCACAGCAGCTATCAGAAGAAGAGCTGCGTACAATCGTAAATGAAACCATTGCGGAGGTCGGTGCGAGCTCAAAAGCGGACATGGGCAAAGTGATGGGGGCAATTATGCCTAAAGTAAAAGGTAAAGCTGACGGAAGTTTAATTAATAAGCTTGTGAGCAGTCGACTGTCTTAAATGGCAAAGAAAAGGACATCTTTCTAAGAGAGATGTCTTTTTTTTATACATAAAAAAATGAAACCTTTGATACATTTGTTACGTATGAAGAGAAGGCACTTAATATACGAGGAAGGAGGGATACATCGCCCTTGCTTCAAACAAAAGGATTCCGAGCGGCTCTTTTGAGCATATTTCTACTATCATTATTAGGAGTTCAGCTGCACACAAAAGCAGAAAAACAAACCGTCTACGTCATTCCCGTTGAAAAAAATGTCGAACAGGGTCTCGCCTCGTTTTTGTCGCGTTCGCTACAAGATGCAGAGGCTCAGCATGCAAACCATATTATTCTTGATATTAACACACCGGGAGGACTGGTAAAATCAGCTATTGATATAGCGGACACGATCAACGAAACGGATATCCCGATAACTGCTTATGTAAACAAACGGGCATTGTCTGCTGGTGCATATATCGCGTTACAGGCTGACGCCATTTATATGGCGTCCGGAGGAAAGATGGGAGCCGCGGCGATCATAGACGGTAAAGGCAATGCTGCTGACAAAAAAGCTGAATCATTCTGGCTTGCGGAGCTGGAAGATGCTGCAGCAAAAAACAACCGTGATCCAAAATATGCGCGTGCCATGGCAGACCCTGATGTAGATGCAAGAGAAGCGGGCGCGCCGAAGGGAGATCTGCTTACGCTGAATGCGGAAAAAGCTGTTGACGTAGGCTATTCAGAAGGAACTGTTAACAATCTTTCCGCGCTTGTGAAGAAGCTTGGATACGAAGATGCACATATCAGCTATGCTGAGGAAAGCTTTGCAGAAAAGGCAGCAAGGTGGCTGACCAGTCCGATTGTTGTTCCTATTTTATTGACAATTGCCTTTTTAGGTCTTACTGTTGAGCTTTTTTCTCCTGGTGTCGGTCTGCCTGGAACAGCAGGATTTATCGCATTGATCCTGTTTTTTTACGGACATCTTGCAACGGGTCTTGCCGGATATGAAACGGTTCTCCTCTTTATAGCAGGGGTGATTCTGATCCTGATGGAGATATTCCTCCCCGGAGGAATCATTGGTTTACTTGGCTTGGGAGCAATTGTTGCGAGCTTATTTTTGGCCGCGGGAAGCTTCACAGTCATGGCGGTTTCTCTCTTGATCGCCTCAGCTGTTTCCATTACAGCTTTCATTTTACTGACAAGGGTGTTGGGAAAGCGTATGAAATTCTTTAAGAAATTTATATTAAATGATTCGACAAATACAGAGAGCGGTTATGTATCAAACCAAACGCGAACGGACTTAATCGGCAAGGAGGGCGTGACCTTTACGCCGCTGCGTCCCGCGGGAACCGTCATTATCGATGACGAACGTCTTGATGTGGTATCTGAAGGATTATTTACAGAGAAAGATAAAAAAGTAAAAGTAATCAAAGTGGAAGGCTCGCGCATTGTCGTGAGAGAAATCTAAACAGAAACGAGGAGAAGTAGCATGGACCCATCAACATTAATGATACTGGCTATTGTCGTAGTAGGGATCATTGTCTTAGCTGTATTTTTTACATTTGTACCTGTTATGCTCTGGATTTCAGCTTTAGCAGCCGGAGTTAAAATCAGCATTTTCACTCTAATAGGGATGAGGCTACGCCGCGTCATACCGAGCCGGGTGGTTAATCCGCTGATTAAAGCGCATAAAGCGGGACTCGACGTTGGAACAAACCAGCTTGAAAGCCACTATCTTGCCGGAGGGAATGTAGATAGAGTCGTTAACGCACTTATCGCAGCTCAGCGTGCTAATATTGAGCTTACATTTGAACGCTGTGCAGCCATCGACCTTGCCGGCCGTGATGTATTGGAAGCCGTGCAAATGAGCGTTAATCCGAAGGTCATTGAAACACCGTTTATTGCAGGTGTTGCCATGGACGGTATTGAAGTGAAGGCGAAAGCGAGAATTACAGTAAGAGCCAATATCGACCGCCTCGTCGGGGGTGCGGGTGAGGAAACGATTGTAGCCCGTGTAGGCGAAGGGATCGTCTCTACAATAGGTTCATCCGAAAATCACAAAAAAGTGCTGGAGAACCCTGATATGATTTCTCAAACGGTTCTCGGTAAAGGCCTGGATTCAGGAACCGCCTTTGAAATTCTTTCGATTGATATTGCTGATGTTGACATTGGTAAAAACATCGGGGCGATCTTGCAGACGGATCAGGCAGAGGCCGACAAAAATATTGCGCAGGCCAAAGCCGAAGAACGCCGTGCAATGGCTGTTGCTCAAGAACAGGAAATGCGCGCACGTGTAGAAGAAATGCGAGCTAAAGTGGTTGAAGCTGAAGCGGAAGTGCCGCTTGCGATGGCCGAAGCCCTGCGCGAAGGAAATATCGGCGTCATGGACTACATGAATATTAAAAACATTGATGCAGACACAGATATGCGTGATTCATTCGGTAAATTAACGAAAGACCAATCGGATGAAGACCGCAAATCATAATCTCTCTATGCAGAAGGGAGAATAGTGATGGAAGATATACTGACGAATCCGCTTGTTATTGCAGCGATTATCGGAATTATTTCCACGATTTTCGGCAAAGTGAAAAAAGAAGAAGAAAAAAACAATCAAAATCAAAAAAGAAAAAAGCCGCAGACAATGAAACCTGCTTCTGTTCAAAATAAACAATCAGCTGAAGAAACGCCAGCTCCTATTCCAAACCGCTTGGAACAGATGAGACAAGAAGCTGAAGACAGACGGAAGGAAACGGAAAGAAACCTGAAAGGGCTTGAGCGTGATCTTACTGCCGCCAAACATAAAGCTGTGTATACCAAGCAAAAACTGCTTCAGGTCAATAAAGACACTGTTGTGCAAGGCATTGTCTTAGGCGAGGTATTCGGTCCGCCAAGGGCAAAAAAACCTCATCACACAATGCGTGCAGCCCGCAAAAATTAAGTGTTAGAACCCTCTTTCAAATCATACATATGAGATGAAAGGGGGTTCTTTTTGTATGGGGCAAAGAAAGAATCGTTTAAAAGCTTGGCTGACAAGAGCATTGGAAATTCCCCCGGACGTTATGATGGATCTGCCGCGGATCACAATGGTCGGCAGACTTCATATCTACATAGAAAACCACAGAGGTCTTCTGCTGTTCAGTGAGAATGAAGTGAGGCTGATGCTGAAGCAGGGCCAGTGCATCATATCAGGAAAAAACTTTGTGATCAAAGCGATTCTTCCGGAAGAAATACTTTTGGAGGGTACGATTGATGTCGTTCGATATGTTGAGTCATAAAGCCGAGGGGGAAATGTTGTGAAAAATAAATGGCTGTCTTTTTTTGGTGGTAAGGTCCAGCTTGAAGTGACGGGACGAGGCATTGAACGGCTCCTTAATGAATGCACAAGAAGAGGGATTCCGATCTTTCATCTGAAAAAAAAGAAAGAAGCCGTCTTGTTATATATACAGCTTCAGGATGTACATGCCTTTCGGCGTGTCAGAAGAGAATTTGACTGTAAAGCCCGTTTTATCAATCGAAAAGGGTTCCCGTTCTTATTGCTGAAATCCAAACTGAATTTAGGTTTTACCATTGGTTTTGCGCTTTTTTTATCCTATTGTTTTTGCTCTCCAATATGGTATGGAAAATTGAAGTGACTGGTGCAAAGCCTGAAACGGAGCACCAAATGATGCAGCATTTGAAGGAAATCGGCGTCAAAAAAGGGCGATTGCAATTTTTAATGCAGTCTCCCGAAAAAATACAAAAATCGTTAACCAACGGAATAGACAATATCACTTGGGTCGGAGTCGATTTGAAAGGCACGACCATCCACATGAAAGTTGTGGAGAAAAATGAGCCTGAAAAAGAAAAGTATGTCAGTCCGCGCCACATTATCGCCAAAAAGAAAGCAACCATTACAAGAATGTTTGTCCAGAAAGGACAGCCCATGGCCGCAATCCATGATCATGTGGAAAAGGGGCAAATGCTTGTCTCCGGCTTAATCGGAAGCGAAGATGAGCAGCAGGAAGTCGCCTCTAAAGCTGAAATTTACGGCGAGACCTGGTACAGATCTGAAGTAACGGTGCCCCTTGAAACATTATTTAACGTCTATACGGGCAAAGTAAGGACAAAGCACAAGCTTTCTTTTGGCTCATGGGCTTTCCCAATCTGGGGGATAACGCTTAAAAAAGAAGAATTAAAACATCCAAAAACAGAACAAGAGAAGCATTCGCTTCATTTTCTCGGTTTGGAGCTCCCTGTTTCTTATATCAAAGAGCAAACGAGAGAAAGTGAAGAGGCTTTGCGAAAATATACGAAAGAAGAAGCAGTTCAAGAAGGAATCAAAATGGGTAAACGGGATGTAGAGAGTAAAATAGGCGAGGACGGCGAGGTGAAAAGTGAAAAAGTTTTGCACCAGACAGTCGAGAATGGTAAAGTAAAGTTGATTATTCTCTACCAAGTTATAGAAGATATCGTTCAAACCACACCTATTGTCAGGGAGACTGAAGAATGACAGAACATTTACTTGCGATGAATCAAAAACTGAAAAGCCCGGACGAGGCGCTTTCACTGTTCGGGAATCAAGATTCTTTTTTGACACTGATGGAGAAAGATCTGGATGTAAATATCATTACGCGAGGCGAAACGATTTATATTTCAGGCGATGAAGAATCGTTTCAGATTGCCGACAGGCTGCTGGGATCACTTCTCGCATTAATTCGCAAGGGGATAGAGATCTCTGAACGTGATGTGATTTCCGCCATCAAGATGGCAAAAAAGAATGAACTTGAATATTTTGAAAGCATGTACGAAGAAGAAATTACAAAAAACGCAAAAGGCAAACCGATCCGTGTGAAAACCATGGGACAGCGGGAATACGTGGCCGCCATGAAACGAGATGATCTTGTATTTGGCATCGGCCCGGCGGGAACCGGAAAAACGTACCTTGCTGTCGTAAAAGCAGTCCACGCATTGAAAAACGGACATATTAAAAAAATCATTTTAACAAGGCCTGCGGTAGAAGCCGGTGAAAGCCTCGGTTTTTTACCAGGTGACCTCAAAGAGAAAGTAGATCCTTATTTGCGCCCGCTGTATGACGCTCTTCATGATGTGCTTGGAACAGATCATACAGAACGGCTGCTGGAAAGAGGAGTCATTGAAATCGCTCCGCTCGCTTATATGAGAGGCCGGACGCTTGATGATGCCTATGTTATACTTGATGAAGCGCAGAACACTACGCCTGCCCAAATGAAAATGTTTTTGACGAGACTGGGTTTTGGCTCTAAAATGATCATTACAGGTGACGTTAGCCAAATTGATCTGCCGAAAGGCGTCAAATCGGGACTTGCAGTAGCGAGAGAGATGCTGAAAGAAATCGACGGCATTTCTGTGATTGAACTGGACCAGACAGACGTGGTCAGACATCCGCTGGTTGCGAAAATTATTGAAGCATACGATAAGCAAAATTAATCCTGAATGACCCGATCGCGCGTTATCGGGTCATTTTTGCTTATGAGCTTGATTTTCTAGAGGAGGTTCTTGTGTTGAAAAAGAAGGGGAAGACCAAAAGCGGCTCAAAAAAGTGGCGCGGCTTTAAAAATGCCCGCTCCATGCATGTACTGCTGTATCTTCTGCTGGCTGCGATTATGTTCGCATTGCTTTTTGTACATGTGAAGCCGGAAACGCTTGATTTAGACCTGTTTTCAGTCAGCGACAAGACCATTTATGCTCCGGCAACTGTGGAAGATCAAAAAGCGACAGAGGAAAAAAAGCAAGCTGCTGAAGATGCGGTCGAAGATCAATATACCTTAAAGAAAGATTATACAGACAATCGAATTGATCTTGTGTCATCGATATTCGACAGTATCAGTGAAGTGAAAAAATCAGCAGAAGAAGACAGCAGTTCACCATCAGAAAAAACAATGATTAAGTCGGTGAAAAATAAGCTGACGTCAGATGTGAATGATTCTATATCAGAGGATGCCATCAAGACTTTGCTGAAGGCGGACCATGAAGATTTTTCATTTGTCAGAGATACTGTCATAACAGCAGTAAACTCAGTGATGAGCAGTGAAATCCCGTCGGATAAATTATCTGAAGCAAAAGATAAAGTGCAAAAAGAACTGAAGAGTAATTCTATCCCGTCTAAATATTTGGGAGCTGCCACGGAAATCGGGCGTTACGCCATTATTCCGAATTACGTCTTCGATCCAAAAGCAACAGAGGCAAAACGCCAGGAAGCGTCAGACAATGTTCAGCAGGTTCAGATCAAACAGGGGCAGGTGCTCGTGGAAGAAAATGACCTCATTGATCGCGAGGTGTACAGAAAACTTGAGCTGACCGGATTGTTAAATAACTCCAATTTGTTCAAGCCGATTAGCGGCCTATTGATTATGATCGGGCTTTTCATCGCTACACTCGTTTACTATTTCGAAAAACAGAATCAAAATCTGAAATTCAAAAACAAGTCGATCCTATTATTCTCCATTATTACAACGCTTTTGCTTGTTATTATGGAGGTTGTCAGTTTATTTCAAAAGATGGAATATAACAATATTGGCTATCTTGTCCCCATTGCGGCCGGTGCAATCCTAATCAAGCTGCTGATGAATGAACGAATCGCTATTTTAGGAAGTATCATTCTTGCGATTTGCGGAAGTATGATGTTTAATCAAGGTGTGACAGGAACATTTAATTATGTCATTGGTATTTATTATTTGATCAGCGGTATTTCCGGTGTTTTGTTTTTAGGAAAACACAATGGCAGATCAAAAATTTTGCAGACTGGGCTTTTTGTGGCGTTTATCAATATGATTGTGGTTCTATCTCTATTATTGATCCAAAACACCGCGCTGTCAGGCTTGGAAATCGGGACGCTAATGCTGATGGGGGTTGTGTCGGGTTTTGCTTCCTCCGTATTAATTATCGGACTTATGCCGTTTTTTGAGACAGGTTTCGGCATTTTGTCCACAATGAGGCTGATCGAGCTGTCTAACCCTAACCATCCGCTGCTTCGAAAAATACTGACAGAAACACCAGGTACATATCACCACAGCGTCATGGTCGCCAATTTGTCAGAGGCCGCCTGCGAGGCGGTAGGGGCAAATGGTTTGCTTGCAAGAGTCGGTGCGTATTATCACGACCTCGGAAAAACAAAGCGTCCGCAGTATTTTATTGAAAATCAAATGAATATTGACAATCCGCATGATAAGCTTTCTCCGCAGCTCAGTAAAAATATCATTATTTCGCATACCACTGACGGGGCGAATATGCTGAGAAGCTATAAATTTCCAAAGGAGCTTGTGGATATTGCTGAGCAGCACCACGGGACCTCTCTTTTGAAATTCTTTTATTATAAAGCGAAGGAAAAAGGCGATCAGATTACAGAGGAAGAATTCCGTTACCCGGGACCGAAGCCGCAGTCAAAAGAAGCCGCGATTATATCAGTGGCAGATAGTGTCGAAGCGGCTGTCAGATCGATGCATAATCCAAATCCTGAACGAATTGAAAAGCTTGTCAGGGGCATTATATCCGATAAGCTTCAGGACGGACAGTTTAGTGAATGCGATTTGACATTTAAAGAGCTTGATACAATCGCAAAAACGCTTTGTGCAACATTAAAAGGAATTTTCCACTCCCGGATTGAATATCCGGAGGCTACTAAGAAGGTGAAATAGATGAGTTTATTGATTGATATCGTAGATGAAACCGGAAGTGTCTCTGAAGGGATGCTTAAAGAAGTAGAAAATCTGCTTCAATTTGCCGCTGAGCGCGAAGGAGTTCAGGATCAGGCTGAGGTTTCTGTCACGATCGTTACCAATGAAGATATTCAGCAGATCAATAAAGAGTATCGGGGAAAGGATACGCCGACAGACGTCATCTCTTTTGCTCTTGAAGAAGAGGGAGAAGACGAAGTTGAAATTGTCGGTGCTGAAATGCCGCCGGTTCTAGGTGATATTATCATCAGTGCAGATCGTACAAGAGAGCAGGCTGAAGAATATAACCATTCTTTCAAGAGAGAGCTTGGCTTTCTAGCGGTACATGGATTCCTGCATCTTTTAGGATATGACCATATGACGAAAGAGGAAGAAGAGGAGATGTTTACTAAGCAAAAGGATTTGCTGGACGCCTATGGACTCAAGAGATCATAGAAATGAGCTGATGCGATTCCTAATGAGCTTCGTGCACGCAGGGCGGGGCATATGGAGAACGGCGCGGACGGAGCGGAATTTTCAATTTCATGCCGCGGCTGCCTGCGCCGTTATCATTTGCGGTTTTCTCGTTAATCTCAGCCTGACAGAGTGGGCTATTATTTTTCTTTTGATTGGCGGAATGCTTTCACTGGAGCTTTTAAATACAGCTATTGAACACACGGTTGATTTAGTAACAGATAAACATCACCCGCTTGCTAAGGCGGCTAAGGACGCTGCTGCCGGGGCTGTTTGCGTTTTTGCCGTGATTTCGTGTATTATTGGTTTACTTATTTTTTTGCCAAAGCTGTATGGCTGAAAATTCTTACATTTATTTTACATTTTTAGAAATGGGCGTGAAAAAAGGAGCGCCATTATGTAAAATATAAAGTGATAGCGGTACCATTATAGGTAAGAGAGGAACATGTACACATGAACAGACAGAAATTGATAACAGAAGCTTTAAAAGCGCGTGACATGGCATATGCACCGTATTCCAAGTTTAAAGTAGGAGCCGCTCTTCTTACCAAAGATGGAAAAGTGTACAGAGGCTGCAATATAGAGAATGCGGCATACAGCATGTGCAACTGCGCTGAGCGTACCGCTTTATTTAAAGCTGTTTCTGAAGGCGATACTGTGTTTCAGATGCTGGCAGTAGCTGCTGACACCCCGGGACCAGTATCACCGTGCGGAGCCTGCCGGCAGGTGATTTCTGAGCTCTGCACAAAGGACGTTATTATCGTGCTGACCAATTTACAAGGACAAATACAAGAAATGACTGCAGAAGAATTATTGCCAGGCGCATTTTCATCGGAGGATTTACATGACGAACGAAAGCTTTAAATCAGGATTTGTATCCATTATCGGAAGACCAAACGTAGGAAAGTCTACTTTTTTGAACAGAGTGATCGGCCAAAAAATCGCGATCATGAGTGATAAACCCCAAACAACAAGAAATAAGGTGCAAGGGGTATTAACGACAGGCACATCACAAACGATTTTTATTGACACACCAGGAATTCATAAGCCTAAGCATAAGCTTGGGGACTTTATGATGAAAGTGGCGCAAAATACATTAAAAGAAGTCGATTTGATCTTATTCATGATCAACGCTGAGGAAGGCTATGGTAAGGGCGACGAGTTCATTATTGAGAAATTGCAGAATACCTCGACACCTGTTTTCTTAATCGTAAACAAAATTGACAAGATCCATCCTGATCAATTGCTTCTGCTAATTGACGAATACCGCAAGCGATATCCTTTTAAGGAAATTGTTCCGATCTCTGCATTAGAGGGAAATAACATTGAAACATTGCTGGCGCAGATTGAAGCATATTTGCCTGAAGGTCCGCAGTTTTATCCGAGTGATCAGGTGACCGATCATCCGGAGCGCTTTATCATTTCTGAGCTGATCAGGGAAAAGGTGCTGCATCTGACAAGGGAAGAGATCCCGCACAGCATTGCGGTAAGCATCGAATCGATTAAAGGGCAAGACAACGGATCCGTGCACGTGGCGGCAACAATTGTGGTCGAACGGGATTCTCAAAAAGGCATTGTCATCGGGAAAAAAGGCAGCCTGCTGAAAGAAGTCGGAAAAAGAGCGAGAGCGGATATCGAGGCCCTCTTAGGTTCCCGCGTCTATCTAGAATTGTGGGTAAAAGTGCAGAAAGACTGGCGTAACAAAATGTCCCAGCTTCGCGACTTCGGCTTTAAAGAGGATGAATATTAATCACTTGCTGTGTCATTATCTCACATGAACAGGGATACATTAGCAAATTTTGTTTAACATGAAATGGAGGACATCTGGTCAAGATAAAGGTAAGAATTTGGAGTTTAGGTAAGCTAGTTTAACTACAGAAAGGTGGGTTTCTTGTGTTGAATTTTACCTGGAACGTATTTTCTCAAACAGGAAATGTTGATACGTATCTTCTTTTTAAAGAACTGGAAAAAGAGAACATGGAAAGACCCGAAGAACTAGAAGATGAGCTAGCCCGATTTGATTTTCCAATTTTATAGACCTCTTGACCGCTCCTGTTTTAGGAAGGTGCGGAAATGCTGACAAAATGTGAAGGAATCGTTCTTCGTACCAATGATTACGGAGAGACGAATAAAATTGTTACTTTACTGACAAGAGAACACGGAAAAATAGGTGTTATGGCCAGAGGAGCCAAAAAACCGAACAGCCGTTTATCAGCAGTCAGCCAGCCCTTTTTGTATGGTTCATTCCTAATGCAGAAAACAACAGGCCTCGGAACCCTTCAGCAGGGTGAAATGATTCTCAGCATGAGAGGCATCAGAGAGGATTTGTTTTTAACTGCATATGCAGCTTTTATTGCTGAGCTCGTTGACAAAGGCACAGAAGAAAAAAAACCAAATCCCTATTTGTTTGAATTTATTTTAGAATCCTTTAAACAGCTTGACGAAGGAACAGACCCGGATGTTATTACCTTCATTGTTCAAATGAAGATGCTTGCTGTGATGGGACTGTATCCTGAGCTTAATCACTGTGTGCATTGTAAAAGCCAGGATGGGACATTCCATTTTTCTGTTCGCGATAACGGTTTTATTTGCCATCGCTGCTTTGATAAAGACCCTTACAAGGTGCCGATTAAGCCGCAAACGGCAAGGCTTTTGAGGCTGTTTTATTACTTCGATCTTTCAAGGATTGGCAATGTGTCTTTAAAGCAGGAAACGAAAAATGAATTAAAGCAAGTTATTGACTTGTACTACGAAGAATATTCAGGGGTTTATCTGAAATCGAAGCGTTTTTTAGATCAAATGGAGAGCATGAAACATCTTATGGGTGAAAACAAAAGTTGACATATGGCCCATCTTTTTATATGATCATTTATTATAAAATATGTTGCAGTGAGAGAAAGAAGTACTTGCGTTTACCTCATAAAAGCGACCTTAGGACGGTGTAAGCTAAGGATGAGCGCGCAACGAAAGGCATTCTTGAGCAATTTTAAAAAAGAGGCTGGGATTTTGTTCTCAGCAACTAGGGTGGAACCGCGGGAGAACTCTCGTCCCTATGTTTGCGGCTGGCAAGCATAGAGACGGGAGTTTTTTGGTTGCTGCCGCAGCAATTTTTATGAAGGAAAAGTGGAGGTGCTTGAAATGAATATTCAAGACATGATTCTAACCCTGCAGAAGCATTGGTCTAACGAAGGCTGTGTGCTCATGCAGGCATACGATGTAGAAAAAGGGGCCGGCACGATGAGCCCGTATACATTTTTGCGCAGTATCGGTCCTGAGCCGTGGAAAGTGGCTTACGTTGAGCCGTCAAGACGCCCAGCTGACGGCCGATACGGAGAAAACCCGAACAGACTCTATCAGCATCATCAATTTCAGGTCATCATTAAACCATCACCTGATAACATTCAAGAGCTGTATTTAGACTCTTTGCGCGCTCTCGGAATTGATCCGCTTGAGCATGACATCCGTTTTGTTGAGGACAACTGGGAGAATCCGTCTTTAGGCTGTGCGGGTCTTGGCTGGGAAGTCTGGCTTGACGGAATGGAAATTACACAATTCACGTATTTCCAGCAGGTTGGGGGACTTGAGTGTAAGCCTGTTTCCGTGGAAATTACATACGGAATTGAGCGTCTGGCCTCTTATATACAGGATAAAGAAAATGTATTTGATCTTGAGTGGACGTCAGGGTTTACTGTGAAAGATTTATTCATGATGGCTGAGTACGAGCATTCCGTTTATACATTTGAAACATCTGATGTTGATATGCTGTTCCAATTATTCAGCACGTATGAAAAAGAAGCGATCAAGCAAATGGATAATGGTCTTGTGCATCCCGCATATGACTACGTGCTTAAATGCTCGCACACATTCAACCTTCTTGACGCCAAAGGGGCAATCTCTGTTACAGAGCGGACAGGCTATATCGGAAGAGTGCGGAATTTAGCAAGAAAAGTCGCAAAAACCTATTATGAGGAACGAGAAAAACTAGGGTTCCCAATGCTTAAAGGGGAGGGTTCTTCTCATGAGTAAACAGGATTTACTTTTAGAGATCGGATTAGAGGAAATGCCGGCGCGCTTTTTGAATGAAAGCATGGTTCAGCTGGGCGAAAAGCTGACAGGCTGGCTTGCAGAAAAAAATATTGCACACGGTGAAGTGAAGCTTTTTAATACACCGAGACGCCTCGCTGTTTTAGTAAAGGGTGTAGCAGAAAAGCAGGATGATATAAAAGAAGAAGCAAAAGGGCCTGCAAAAAAAATCGCCCTTGATGCTGACGGCAACTGGACAAAAGCGGCGATTGGGTTTTCAAAAGGCCAAGGTGCCAGAGTGGAAGACTTGTACATGAAAGAAATAAAAGGCACGGAATATGTTTTTGTGCAAAAATTCCAAGCAGGACAAGAAACCAAAACGCTTCTGCCTGAACTGAACAGCTTAATCACAAGCCTCCATTTCCCGAAAAATATGAGATGGGGAAATGAAGATCTGCGTTATATCCGTCCGATTAAATGGATTGTCGCTTTATTTGGCCAGGATGTCATTCCGTTTGCAATTACAAATGTTGAGTCAGGCCGGACGACACAGGGGCACCGGTTCCTGGGGCATGAAGTGTCTATTGAATCACCTTCAAGTTATGAAGAACAGCTGAAAGAGCAGCATGTGATTGCTGATCCAAATGTTCGCAAACAGATGATTCAATCGCAGCTGGAAGCAATGGCCGAAGAAAACAATTGGAGTATTCCGGTTGACGAGGATCTCCTTGATGAAGTCAATCATTTAGTAGAATATCCGACGGCTCTTTACGGCTCATTTGAATCTGAGTTTCTGTCCATTCCTGAGGAAGTGCTTGTAACGACAATGAAAGAGCATCAGCGCTATTTCCCTGTTAAAGACAAAAACGGAGATTTGCTGCCTTACTTTATCACAGTCCGTAACGGAAACAGCCACGCGATCGAAAATGTCGCGCGAGGCAATGAAAAAGTGCTGCGTGCTCGTTTGTCAGATGCTTCTTTCTTCTACAAGGAAGACCAGAAACTGAACATTGATGAAAATGTGAAGAAGCTTGAAAACATTGTGTTCCATGAAGAGCTTGGCTCTCTCGCTGATAAGGTAAGAAGAGTAACAGCGATCGCAGAGAAGCTTGCTGTCCGTCTTCAAGCTGATGAAGATACATTAAAACATGTGAAACGTGCTGCTGAAATTTCTAAATTCGACCTTGTGACACATATGATATATGAGTTCCCTGAGCTTCAAGGAATTATGGGTGAAAAGTATGCGAGAATGCTTGGCGAACATGATGCTGTAGCCGCAGCTGTCAACGAACACTATATGCCTAGATCTGCAGGCGGAGAAACGCCTTCCACTTTCACTGGGGCGGTAGTTGCCATGGCGGATAAGCTGGATACAATCGCATCCTTCTTCTCTATTGGCGTCATTCCGACTGGTTCACAGGATCCTTACGGCTTGCGCCGCCAAGCGAGCGGTATTGTCGCTATTCTGCTTGACCGGAATTGGGGCATTTCGTTTGAAGAGCTGCTGACTTTCGTACAAACCGAAAAAGAAACCGAACTGTTAGATTTCTTCACTCAGCGTCTAAAATACGTCTTAAATGCGGAGCAGATCAGACATGATGTAATAGATGCCGTGCTGGAAAGCTCTGAGCTTGAGCCATATTCGGCGCTCCACAAAGCGCAAGTGCTGGAACAAAAATTGGGTGCGCCAGGCTTTAAGGAAACAGCAGAAGCTTTAGGCCGAGTGATCTCTATCAGCAAAAAAGGAGTTCGCGCGGAAATTCAGCCTGATTTGTTTGAAAATGAATACGAAGCGAAGCTGTACGAAGCTTATCAAACTGCTAAACAAAATCTGCAGGAAAGCTTCAGCAAAAAGGATTATGAGGCGGCACTTTCTTCCCTTGCGGCCTTGAAGGAACCGATTGATGCTTATTTCGACCATACGATGGTTATTGCTGATAACGAGACATTAAAGGCAAACCGATTAGCGCAAATGGTAAGCTTGGCGGATCAGATCAAGTCCTTTGCTAATATGAATGCCCTTATTGTAAAATAAAGAAAGAAAAGGCGGTTGCTGTGTGATCGGTAATCGTCTTTTCCCCATTTGAACGTTTTTTTGTTTGATTACAAAGCATTTACGTTATAATATGGTTTATTATTTCTTTACATAGATACGAAGTGAAAAGGTGGTGAGTACGATCGAACTAAATAAACGGCAAGAACATATTTTGCAGATTGTAAAAGAAAACGGACCGATTACAGGGGAGCATATTGCCGAACAGCTGAATTTAACGAGAGCAACACTGCGTCCGGATTTAGCCATACTCACCATGTCAGGTTTCCTTGAGGCGCGCCCGAGAGTCGGTTATTTCTATACTGGAAAAACCGGCACGCAGCTTTTGGCAGATAAACTGAAAAAGCTTCAGGTGAAAGACTTTCAATCTATCCCCGTCGTTATTCACGAGAACGTTTCTGTATATGATGCGATTTGCACCATGTTTTTAGAAGATGTAGGTACTCTGTTTGTAGTGGACCGTGATGCTGTTTTAGTCGGAGTGCTTTCACGAAAGGATTTACTACGAGCCAGCATCGGCCAGCAGGAGCTTACTTCTGTCCCTGTGCACATTATTATGACTAGAATGCCGAATATTACAGTGTGCAGACGCGAGGATTATGTGATGGACATTGCAAAGCACTTAATTGAAAAACAAATCGATGCGCTGCCTGTCATCAAAGATACCGATAAAGGATATGAAGTGATCGGCAGAGTGACGAAAACGAATATGACCAAAATACTTGTCAGTTTATCAGAAAATGAAATCTTATAAGAGCGCAGACTAACGGGGGGATAATATGAATAACCGCATCATCTATGTTGTATCGGATTCCGTCGGTGAAACGGCCGAATTGGTAGTCAAAGCTGCATTAAGCCAATTTAACGGCTCAGCGGATGATACACATGTAAGAAGAATTCCTTATGTTGAGGACATTGGCACTATCAATGAAGTGATTTCACTTGCAAAAGCAGATGGGGGCATTATCTGTTTTACACTTGTGGTGCCGGAAATAAGAGAATATTTGATTGCCGAAGCGGAAAAAGCAAATGTTTTATATTATGATATTATCGGCCCGTTAATTGATAAAATGGAAACAGCCTACGGTTTAACGGCGAAATATGAACCGGGACGGGTCCGCCAGCTTGATGAAGATTATTTCAAAAAGGTCGAAGCGATTGAATTTGCTGTTAAATACGACGATGGGCGTGACCCACGAGGCATTTTAAAAGCTGATATCGTTTTGATCGGTGTATCGAGAACCTCTAAAACACCTTTATCTCAATATCTTGCCCACAAGCGGCTGAAGGTTGCCAATGTTCCGATTGTTCCGGAGGTTGACCCGCCGGAAGAGCTCTTTCATGTTGACCCGAAAAAATGCATCGGCCTGAAGATCAGTCCGGATAAACTGAATCATATCAGAAAAGAACGGTTAAAATCGCTTGGCCTCAATGACAAGGCCATCTATGCAAATATCAACAGAATTAAAGAGGAACTGGAATATTTCGAAAAGATCGTGGATCGAATCGGCTGCCAGGTTGTAGATGTTTCAAATAAAGCAGTAGAAGAAACAGCAAATATTATCCATCATCTCAAAACGAAAAACATGTAACTCAGGACGCTCTATCCTGGGTTTTTGACTTTGCCAAAAGGGAATAATGAAAAACAATAGCATCTTTGTGAAGTTTGTATTATAATAAAAAATTGTGATAAAATGATTAATTTTAGGTTTAAGGTTAGTGTGATACGAATAAACTATTATGGGTAAGATGTCAAGAATTTCTCCCGGAAATTTTTCGACAAATTCATATACACCCGCATTTTTGCAGGGTGTGCGATTTTGCTTGCTTTTATGCAGGAGTTTAATGGAGGGATGGAGAATTACTCTTCTTAATGAAAAAGAAAAGACGATTTTTGTCGATGCTGATGCTTGTCCCGTAAAAGACGAAATTTTACAAACAGCATCTGATTATGAAGTTCAAGTTCTTTTTGTCGCTTCATTTGAACATTACCAGCTTTCCAGAAGTCAGGAAGAAAAATGGAAGTATGTTGATCCTCATAAAGAAGCTGCTGATTTATATATCGCAAATCATGTAAAACCGGGAGATGTTGTGGTGACGCAGGATATTGGTTTAGCATCCCTGCTTGTGAACAGGAATGTCACCGTCATGTCGGAGAGAGGGCGTCTTTACAAGGAAGATACGATTGATTTTGCCCTTGAAGGCCGTCATGTTTCCGGCAAACAAAGGAGAAAAGGCATATATGCCAAAGGGCCTAAAAAATTGAATCATGAAGATCGAGAACGATTTGTTACACTGCTGCAAAAAATCCTGTCGAACGATGAAGGGATTTTGCACTAAAACATCGAATAATGTACGACGGAGTGTTATAAGATGGGAAATCGGATACCAGATGAAATTGTAGACAAGGTGCAAAAGTCGGCAGATATCGTTGAAGTCATAGGTGATTATGTTCAATTAAAGAAGCAAGGCCGAAACTACTTTGGACTCTGTCCTTTTCACGGAGAAAGCACACCTTCGTTTTCCGTATCGCCAGACAAACAGATTTTTCATTGCTTCGGCTGCGGAGCGGGCGGCAATGTTTTCTCCTTTTTGAGGCAGATGGAGGGCTATTCGTTTGCTGAGTCGGTTTCCCACCTTGCGGACAAATACCACATTGATTTTCCAGATGATATAACGGTTCACACCGCAGTCCGGCCAGAATCCCCCGGAGAACAAAAAATGGCGGAGGCTCATGAGCTTCTGAAGAAATTTTACCACCATTTGTTAATAAATACAAAAGAAGGTCAAGAAGCGCTGGATTATTTGCTTGCAAGAGGGTTTACAAAAGAGCTGATTGATGAATTTCAAATCGGCTATGCTCTTGATTCTTGGGATTTCATAACAAAATTTCTCGTCAAGCGGGGCTTCAGTGAAACACAAATGGAAAAAGCGGGTCTGCTAATCAGACGCGAAGACGGAAGCGGATATTTTGACCGTTTCAGAAACCGGATCATGTTTCCGATCCATGACCATCATGGAGCTGTTGTGGCTTTCTCAGGCCGAGCGCTTGGCAGCCAGCAGCCAAAATATATGAACAGTCCGGAAACGCCGCTTTTTCATAAAAGCAAGCTGCTTTATCATTTTCACAAGGCCCGGCTTCATATCAGAAAGCAGGAAAGAGCTGTCTTATTCGAGGGATTCGCTGATGTCATATCAGCGGTAAACTCAGGCGTAAAAGAGAGTATAGCGACGATGGGCACGTCTCTGACAGATGATCATGTAAAGATTCTGAGAAGAAACGTGGAGGAAATCATTCTTTGCTATGACTCTGATAAAGCCGGATATGAAGCCACCTTGAAAGCGGCAGAGCTTCTTCAGAAAAAAGATTGTAAAGTCAGAGTCGCAATGATCCCTGACGGATTGGATCCTGACGATTACATTAAACAGTACGGCGGAGAAAAATTCAAAAATGACATTGTCGATGCAAGCGTTACGGTAATGGCGTTTAAAATGCAATATTTCCGGAAAGGAAAGAACCTGGCCGGTGAAGGCGATCGATTAGCCTACATTAAAGAAGTGCTTAAAGAAATCAGCGCGCTGTCAGGATCACTTGAACAGGAAGTCTATGTGAAACAGATTGCTTCCGAATTTTCGATTTCCCAGGAGTCATTAACTGAGCAGCTGACTGTATTCGGCAGGCAAAACAAGCCTGCTGACAGCAGCGGTGAAACGAAAACAAGAAGAGCGCATCTGACAACTAAGGCAAGGCAAAAACGGCTGCGCCCGGCGTATGAAAATGCAGAAAGGCTTTTACTGGCGCATATGCTTCGTGACAGGGGTGTCATAAAAAAAGTCATTGACCGGGTCGGGTTTGAATTTAATATTGATGAACACCGTGCTTTGGCCGCCTATCTGTACGCTTTTTATGAAGAGGGTGCCGAGCTGACGCCTCAGCATCTTATGGCCAGGGTGACGGATGATCATATAAGCCAGATACTGTCTGATATTTTAATGCTCCAGGTTAATCAAGAACTCAGCGAGGCCGAGTTATCAGATTATGTGAAAAAAGTGTTGAATCACAGAAAATGGTCAATGATAAAAGAAAAAGAGGCGGAAAGAGCCGAAGCCGAAAGGCAAAAAGATTTTTTGAGAGCGGCATCTCTGGCTCAAGAAATCGTTACTTTAAACCGATCTTTAAAATAACCGGGACAACTGATGAGGAGCTTTCATTGGCAATGATTCCTTGCGGAGGAGCAAATAGATCGCTTGACCTCATCATGAATTGTCATTTCATTATTCGCACATTGTTAAAGGCAGTTCACATAGAAAACGCCTGAATGGACCGAATAAGAATCATACCGCTTTTAGAATTCGTTGCAAGCTTTGGAAGGAGGGATCCATAATGGCTGATAAACAAACCCACGAAACTGAATTAACATTCGACCAAGTGAAAGAACAATTAACCGAGTCTGGTAAAAAACGTGGCGTTTTGACATATGAAGAAATTGCTGAGCGTATGTCCAGCTTTGAGATTGAATCAGACCAAATGGATGAGTATTATGAATTTTTAGGTGAACAAGGTGTTGAATTAATTAGTGAGAATGAAGAAACAGAAGATCCTAATATTCAGCAGCTTGCCAAAGCCGAAGAAGAATTTGACCTTAATGACCTAAGTGTACCGCCTGGTGTCAAAATCAATGACCCAGTTCGTATGTATTTAAAGGAAATCGGCCGGGTTAACCTTCTTTCTGCAAAGGAAGAAATCGCCTATGCGCAAAAAATTGAAGAAGGTGATGAAGAATCCAAACGCAGATTGGCTGAAGCGAACCTGCGGCTTGTTGTCAGCATCGCCAAACGGTACGTCGGACGCGGAATGCTGTTCCTTGACCTGATCCAAGAAGGTAACATGGGTCTGATGAAAGCCGTTGAGAAATTTGATTACCGTAAGGGTTATAAATTCAGTACGTATGCTACGTGGTGGATCAGACAGGCGATTACACGCGCCATTGCCGATCAGGCGAGAACGATCCGGATCCCCGTTCATATGGTTGAAACCATTAATAAATTAATCCGCGTACAGCGTCAGCTATTGCAAGACTTAGGCAGAGAGCCAACACCTGAAGAAATTGCGGAAGACATGGATTTAACACCTGAAAAAGTACGTGAAATCTTAAAAATAGCACAAGAGCCAGTGTCCCTTGAAACACCGATCGGTGAAGAAGATGATTCCCATCTTGGTGATTTCATCGAAGATCAAGAGGCTACTTCACCTTCAGATCACGCGGCATACGAGCTATTGAAAGAGCAGCTTGAAGACGTGCTTGATACGTTAACAGATCGTGAAGAAAATGTATTGCGGCTTCGATTCGGTCTTGATGACGGACGTACAAGAACATTGGAAGAGGTCGGCAAGGTATTTGGAGTTACGAGAGAGCGTATTCGACAAATCGAAGCGAAAGCGCTGCGGAAACTAAGACATCCTAGCAGAAGTAAACGTTTGAAAGATTTTCTAGAATAAGATGGAACGGGTCTTGCAGATCCGTTCTTCTTTTTTTAAAAAGATATATGGATAATATGTCTTTATTTTACTGAAAAATGATGTCATTTGCAAATGAACATTGTGATGAAAAATTTCAATATACCAATCCATATTTTCTATTGTAAGCGTATACAATACATTATACAATAGAATAAAAGGAATGTTAGAGAAATAGGCATGATTTGATTCAATTTTGTATAAAGTGTGAATAAAAAACTTTTGTATGCCAATCCATTTACTTTTTGTAAAAATAAGTTAGAATTAGAAGTGTTTACATAGGGGGAAGGATCATAAAGGGGGAAGGGAAATGAAATGGAATCCGCTTATTCCATTTTTACTGATCGCTGTTTTAGGAATTGGTCTGACTTTCTTTTTATCAGTAAAGGGGCTTGATGACTCTCGCGAGATTGCGAGCGGGGGAGAAAGCAAGTCTGCTGAAAAAGATGATGCAAACGCTTCACCGGAAGATATTTACAAGGCGAATTGTATCTCGTGTCACGGGGAAAATTATGAAGGAGTTTCGGGTCCGAGTTTAAAAGGTGTAGGGAATAAAAAGGATGTCGCTGAAATCAAAACAAAGATTGAAAAAGGCGGTAATGGAATGCCTTCCGGTCTTGTTCCGGCTGATAAGCTTGATGACATGGCAGAATGGGTGTCTAAAATTAAATAATGGATGTATCTTTCTCCTTATACGTTCTCAGGCCGCCGAGATGTTCTCGACAGCCTTTTATTTTTGTCCGTCATCCCATACTTGATGTTGTTCCTGCAAAGAAATAAACTGAAAATCATTCGCTCAGCTTGGATTCCGAGCTGATTTTTTATATGATAGAAAAGGAAAAAATGATTGAGAAAAGTTGTGATGACTAGTGAACGAATTAAAATTATCAAAACGATTACAAACAGTAGCGGAGTACATACCGGATGGAGCAGTAGTAGCGGATATTGGCTCTGACCATGCTTACCTTCCCTGTTATGCGGTGCTGAATCATAAAGCCAGCAAAGCTATTGCTGGAGAAATAACAGACGGTCCATTCTTGTCTGCCAAACGGCAGGTCGAAAAATCGGGCTTAAGCGCACACATAACGGTAAGGCAAGGAGACGGCCTGGAAGTGCTTCAGAAAGGTGAGGCTGACGCCATAACAATTGCCGGAATGGGCGGGTCACTGATCGCTCATATCTTAGAAGCAGGCAAAGAAAAACTGACAGGTAAAGAACGGCTTATTTTACAGCCGAATATTCATGCCGTTCATATTAGAGAGTGGCTGTATAAAGAAGGATACGCACTTATTGATGAAGTGATTCTTGAGGAAGACGGAAAGTGCTATGAGGTGCTTGTGGCCGAAGCCGGAGACAGAGATGCAGCTTATGCAGGAATTTCTTTGCCGGCCGGAATGCTCGTAGGCCCATTTTTGGCAAAAGAAAAGAATGCTGTATTTTTGAAAAAATGGACACAAGAGCTTCACCATACTCAAAACATATATGAGCAGATCAGCCGTGCTGCAACATCTGAAGATAACAAACAGAAATTGAAGGAACTAACCGATCGAATGAAGCTATTAAAGGAGGTTATCGATCATGGCTAAAACGGTAAACGGACAGCAAGTCATCCAGCTGTTTGAACAATTTTCTCCGAAAGCCTATGCAGTTGAGGGCGATAAAATCGGTCTGCAAATCGGCAGTTTAAATAAACCGGTTAAAAATGTGATGGTTACGCTGGATGTATTGGAAAGCGTTGTCGATGAAGCGATTGAAAAAGATGTTGATTTAATCATTGCGCACCATCCTCCTATTTTCCGGCCGCTAAAGCATATTTCAACTGATCAGCCCGGCGGAAGGCTGATTGAAAAGTGTTTGAAGCATGATATCGCTGTCTATGCGGCTCATACTAACTTAGATGTTGCTGACGGCGGCGTAAATGATCTGCTTGCTGAGGCCTTGGGGCTGAGTGAAACTGAAGTATTGGCTCCTACCTATACCGATCCTCTTAAAAAGCTGGTCGTATACGTGCCGAAAGAATATGAGGAGCAGGTCAGAGGAGCGCTGGGAAATGCGGGGGCAGGCCATATAGGTGACTACAGCCATTGTGCGTTTTCATCTGAGGGCATTGGCAGCTTTAAGCCACTGGACGGCGCACAGCCTTTTATCGGAGAGGTAGGAGAGCTTGAGCTCGTTCATGAAGTCAGACTGGAGACTGTGTTTCCTAAAAGCATAGAAAAAGCCGTTATAAACGCAATGATAAAAAGCCATCCATATGAAGAAGTCGCTTATGATGTTTATCCTGTCGAACAGTCACCAGCTGAAAAAGGGCTAGGCCGTGTCGGAACACTTAAAAATGAAATGACGCTTCAGGAATTCGCTTTGTTTGTGAAAGACAAGCTTCAAGTGAACGGCGTCAGAATGGTGGGACAGGCTGACAGCATGGTGAAGAAAGTAGCTGTTCTCGGAGGAGATGGGAACAAGTATATCCACCAGGCAAAACGAAAAGGCGCAGATGTTTACGTTACAGGTGATCTATATTTCCATGTTGCCCATGATGCGATGATGCTTGGTCTGAATGTCATTGATCCAGGCCATTATGCTGAAAAAATCATGAAAGAAGGCGTCACAAAAAAACTGGCGTCAATGTGTAAGGATAAAAAAGCAGACGTCAATATCTTTATTTCTGAAACGGATACAAATCCATTTACTTTTCTATAAAAAAAACTGAGGCTGTGAGGGCCTCAGTTTTTTGCTTTCACTTTCGGAAGGATTTTTTTAAGCGGGACATTGTGTTCGATTGTCCAAGTTGATGGGTTTTCATGATCAAACTGTTCTAAAAAGCGAATCACTTCTTTGGTGATCGGTGTCGGTGTTGAAGCTCCGGCAGTAACGGCAACGGTATTTACGCCTTTAAGCCATTCCAGTTTTAATTCGCTTAGATCGCCGATTCGGTACGCTTTTGTTCCGGCTATTTCCTCTGACACTTGAGCGAGCCGGTTTGAATTGTTGCTTTTCGGGTCGCCGACAACGATCGTTAAGTCGGCCTTTTTCGCCTGTTCCGATACAGCTTCCTGCCGCACCTGAGTAGCCAGGCAAATCTCTTGGTGATATTCAACGTGAGGATATTTTTCCTTCACAAACTCCATAATATCGTGAACATCCCATTGAGACATTGTCGTTTGGTTTGTTACGATCAATTTTTCAGCTTGGATATCGAGATTTTTGACATCTTCCGGCGTTTCAACCAAGTGAACGATATCAGGCGCAACGCCAACCGCTCCTTCCGGCTCCGGATGGCCTTTTTTGCCGATATAGATTACGTGGTATCCTTTTTCTTTCATTTCTAAGATTAAATTGTGTGTTTTCGTTACATCCGGACATGTAGCATCTATTGCGACTAAACCTTTTTCTTCGGCGATTCGTCTAACCTCGGGAGAAACGCCGTGCGCTGTGAAAATGACAGTTCCTTTGTCAACCTGCTTCAGGATGTCCAGTCGATTAGCGCCGTCCAATGTATAAATGCCATCTTCCTCAAACGCATCAGTGACGTGTTTATTATGAACAATCATCCCGAGTATATAAATGGGTCTTGGCAAGCTTTTATCCAGTGCCGCGTTTTTAGCGATTACCATAGCGTCAACAACACCATAGCAATAGCCGCGCGGCGAAATTTTAATTACGTCCATTTTCGGTTGTCCTCCAATACAGAAGTGAGTAAAGGCAATATAAAAAGCCGTAATCAAACGGCTCTAATCTTGCATTCTTCTGATCTCCATTATAGCCAAACTCACTCCAGATATCAAAGAATGTTAAATATATAATCTCGGCTTTGAACTGCCTGATGTTTTTTTCGAGGAAGGAGAGGGCGTTTCATTTTTCTTTGAGACAGATGTTTTTGATTCTTGTTCCTTCAAGTCCGGTGCTTCTGTTTTTTTTGCAGGTGATGAACTGCTTGCTTTTGATTTTTTCTTTTCGGCAGAGTCGCTGGACGCAGTTTTCTTTTCTGTTTCTGCACTTTCATCCGATTCTGTCTTCGTTTCTTCTTCAGTGCCCTCTGTATCATCGTTTCTGCTTAATTGACTGTAAAGCTTTATCATTGCCGGCAGATTGCGGACTAAGGGTCCGTACTGCTGGATCATAGGGGTGACTTGCTGCGCCATGCCCAGCACTTTTTGCACATTGTTGAGCATACTGGATAACGATGCCGGATTAGCGAGATTTTGAATGCCTTGCAGACCTGCTCCTCCGCCTGCGGCTGCTCCGGGGGCCCCTGTGCCTCCTGCGCCGGGCAAAAATTTGGACAGCATCCCTTTTAAGCCTGTGCCCGCCCCATTTCTTGCTCCGGCGTTTGGCTGAGGAAGAAATTGCTGCCCTGATTGCTGGAAACTTTGCTGCGGCGGACCAAATGAAGGCCTTCGCATTTCAGGCGCTGCTCTTCCCATCATGCGCTGGTTTTGCATAGGGCGGGGCGGACCCGGCTGCGGATAGTTTCTCATTGGCTGCTGCTGTGAAAACATACTTGTACCTCCTTTCAGTTCTCTCTGCTATTACAATATGCATGGGTTTCGGTATTTGCTTTCCTTATCTGAATAAAACAAACGCCTTCCAAACGTGGTGTTTTTAAGGTGAATCGGGTATAATGTGATGATGGACACATAATGTGCCGCTTTAAGGAGCTGGGAAAAATGAAAGAAACTAAATTTGATGTGTATGAATTGAAACCGTTTATTATAGATGCAGTACATCGCCTTGGTTTTTATGAACCGACTGATATTCAAAAAAGGCTGATTCCTGCTGTATTAAAAAAAGAAAGCGTCATCGGACAGTCTCAGACGGGAACCGGAAAGACTCACGCTTACTTACTTCCTTTGTTAAATAAAATTGATCCTGCTAAGGATGTCGTTCAAGTGGTCATCACGGCTCCGACGCGCGAGCTTGCCAACCAGATTTATCAGGAAGCGCTGAAAATCACGCAGGGTGCAGAAGGCGATTCGATCCGTTCGAAATGTTTTATCGGAGGCACAGATAAGCAGAAAGCCATTGATAAACTGAAAACGCAGCCGCATCTAGTCGTCGGAACGCCGGGACGGATTGCGGATTTAATCAAAGAACAGGCACTAAGTGTTCATAAAGCTGAGTCTCTTGTTATTGATGAAGCAGATTTAATGCTGGATATGGGGTTCCTTGCAGATGTTGATTACATTGGTTCACGCATGCCAGAGAATCTGCAGATGCTTGTGTTCTCTGCAACGATCCCGGAAAAGCTGAAACCGTTTTTGAAAAAATACATGGAAAACCCGAAATATGCCCACGTGGAGCCGAAACAGGTCACTGCTGCAAAAATCGAGCATATCCTTATTCCTTCAAAGCACCGTGATAAGGAAAAGCTCCTTTTCGATATCATGTCTAATCTGAACCCATACTTAGGCATTGTGTTTGCCAATACGAAAAACACTGCCGACCATATTGCCAAATATTTGATGGGCAAAGGTATGAAAATCGGACTTTTGCACGGCGGCTTAACGCCTCGTGAGCGGAAAAAAGTCATGAAGCAGATTAATGATTTGGAATTCACTTATGTAATTGCAACTGACCTCGCCGCAAGAGGTATTGATATTAAAGGTGTCAGCCATGTCATCAACTATGAGCTGCCTGATGATCTTGATTTCTATGTTCACCGTGTGGGCAGAACAGCGCGCGCGGGTTCTTCAGGACAGGCCATGACAATTTATGAGCTTTCTGATGAGGATGCATTGGTGAAGCTTGAGAAAATGGGTATTGAGTTTGATTACCTGGAGATTGAAAAAGGCGAATGGAAAAAAGGCGATGACCGCCAGCGCCGCCAAAAGCGTAAAAAGACGCCGAACGAAGCAGATGAAATCGCCCATCGTCTCGTGAAAAAGCCGAAGAAGGTTAAGCCGGGATATAAAAAGAAAATGAGCTACGAGATGGAGAAAATTAAGAAAAAACAGCGAAGAAATCAATCTAAAAAAAGAAAGTAGGGGAACCGGTTGTTGAGAATAGGTTCACACGTCTCTATGAGCGGAAAACATATGCTTCTGGCTGCGAGTCAGGAAGCAGTCTCTTACGGGGCGAACACGTTTATGATTTATACAGGTGCGCCGCAAAATACGCGCCGAAAAAAAATTGAAGACTTAAATATAGAAGCCGGCCGCGCTCACATGCAGGAAAACGGGATCGACGAGATTATCGTACACGCGCCTTATATTATTAATATTGGCAATACGGTCAATCCGGCTACGTTTGAGCTTGGTGTTGATTTTCTCCGCTCTGAAATTGAGCGGACAGCTGCTATCGGCGCGAAGCAAATCGTCCTTCACCCGGGTGCTCATGTTGGCGCAGGAGCCGAAGAAGGCATTAAAAAAATCATTGAAGGCTTAAATGAAGTCATTGATCCGAATCAAAATGTGCAGATTGCATTAGAAACAATGGCAGGCAAAGGATCTGAATGCGGCAGAAGCTTTGAAGAGCTTGCGCAAATTATTGATGGCGTGACACACAATGAGCAGTTGTCTGTATGTTTTGACACATGCCATACACATGATGCCGGCTATAATATTGTCGAAGATTTTGACGGAGTGCTGAATGAATTCGATAAAATTGTCGGTATTGACAGAATCAAAGTGCTCCATATCAATGACAGCAAAAATATCAAAGGCGCGAGAAAAGACCGTCATGAAAATATTGGCTTCGGGGAAATCGGGTTTGACGCATTGCAATATGTCGTTCATCATGAGCAATTAAAAGACATCCCGAAAATTCTTGAAACGCCGTATGTCGGTGAAGATAAAAAGAACAAAAAACCGCCGTACCGTTTTGAAATTCAAATGCTGAAAGAAAAGCAATTTGACAACACATTACTCGAAAAGATTTTACAGCAATAAAAAAGGGGGGATTGGATCCCCCCTTTTTTTAGTTTGTGAACTGTTTGAAAAGTTCATGAACGGTTTGGGCTGTTTCTTTTGAAGTAATGGATTCTACTTGTTTCAGCAGCCGCGTACGTTCCTGCTCATTAAAAATATTCACATTTTTCCCGTATAACAGGTTTGCTACTTCAACTGCCTGCGGTTTTGACAGACTGATTCCGTATTGCTTAGAGTACTTCAATAAATCTTCAGCAGTGGCTTGATTGAGCCTCTGCAAGATAATTCTTTGAAATAATATCATCGAACATTCCACCTCTCAGACATAATGTATGGGCAAATCAGTAAAATGTGTCAGCATTTCATGGTAAAATAGAGTCATAGTCTATTTAAAATAGTTATTGCAGGAAAGGAGATTTTATGACCCCAACAAAACAACACAAAAGAGAATCATTTACCCACTTTATATTCAGGGTCATCATGATTCTGATTGGAGCTGCGTCTGCGGCGGTAAGTATTGAATTATTTTTAGTCCCCAATGATTTTATTGATGGAGGCATTATCGGTGTATCACTTATTTTAGACCACCTCTTTATGTCAAACCCCTTTCTGAATTTCGCTGTATTCGTTGTCATTTTAAACATTCCTTTTATGATCTTCGGATATAAATATATCGGTAAGACCTTCCTCGTTTCTACTGTTATCGGGATTGTCGGCCTTGCCTTAATCGAATCCTCGCTTCACCACGTAGAAGCCATTGCGACACAGCCTATATTGGCTACAGTATTCGGAGGTCTCTTGCTCGGCTTTGGTGTCGGGCTGGTGATTCGAAACGGTGGTTCAATGGACGGCACAGAAATTCTCGGTATCCTTCTAACGAAAAAACTGCCGTTTTCAGTTGGTGAGTTTGTGATGCTCATCAATGTATTTATCTTTATTTGGGCCGGTTTTGTGTTCGGTCCTGAGCAAGCTATGTATTCTTTCATGACTTACTACATTGCCATGAAAACCATTGATGCGGTCATCCAAGGGCTGGATGAAACAAAAGCTGTGATTATTGTCTCGGACCAGTATGATGAGATTTCCGACGCAATATTACACCGTCTCGGACGCGGAACAACGAAGCTGAAGGGAAAAGGCGGCTATACAGACGAGGAAAAAGATGTGATTTATGCAGTTGTCACAAGGCTGGAAGTGACCAAGCTCAAATCCATTGTGTTTGAAGTCGACGATAATGCATTTATTACAATTATGAATACTCATGAAACAAGAGGCGGTAAATTCAAAACCGCAATCCACTAGGCTTTCATTTACTTTTATTCATTTTATGGGTATAATTTTATCAGTAGTAAAGAAAATGGCTTGCTGGTCAGACAGCTGCCATTTTCTTTTTGATATATAAGATACGTTCGTTCATAAGCAAAGCGAAAAGGGGGGCCCTTCATGAACGTACAAGAAGCGCTGAACTTACTGAAAGAAAACGGATATAAATATACAAGCAAACGGGAAGATATGCTTCAGCTTTTTGCTGATTCGGACAGGTATCTGACCGCTAAAAATGTACTGTCTGCACTAAATGATGATTATCCCGGTTTAAGCTTTGATACGATTTACAGAAACCTTTCTTTATATGAAGAGCTAGGTATTTTGGAAACGACTGAGCTCTCCGGTGAAAAGCTGTTCCGATTTAAATGCTCATTTACTCATCATCACCATCACTTTATTTGCCTGGCTTGCGGCAAAACAAAGGAAATTGAGTCTTGTCCGATGGATAAGCTCTATGATGACCTAGATGGCTATCAGATCAGCGGGCATAAATTTGAGATTTACGGGACATGTCCAAGCTGTGAACAGGAAAAGCAAGATCAACCTTCTTCGTAAGAGTTAAGGATAGAGATAAAGGAGCCTGATCAGGCTCCTTTTTTAATTTTTCACACGTATGAAATAATGTTTATTTTCATTTATCCATTGAACCGCTTCGAGCCAGTTGTTAACTCTAATGATATTTGAATCGGTCGGAAGCTGGTTATAAGGCGAATTGAATAAAATCACCGGTATACCGGCTTCTTTTGCAATCATCATTGCGTTTCCGTGATGATCCTCAAAAAACAAGTCGATGTCATGTTTTTTGACCGCTTCGACTTTATGATGCCCTCCCACGAGCTCTATGTGGTCATAATGGATGTTTTGTCTGTCAAACCATTCGAACGTAACATCGCTTAAATGAGTCCTTCTCGCCGTAATATAAATCAGCCGGTGCTCCTCTTTGAGGAGGTCAAGGGACTGTTTTGCATGCTGCGCAAGAAGTGCTTCTTTATATATGATTGCTTCATTTTGATTCATCCAATCCCAAAATTCTTCCTGTGTAATATGTAACAGTTTTGTTAAATCATAATCCGTCATGTCGTTTAATGAAATGGAAAGATTAAACGAGCGGTTTAAATAAGGGACGAATGTATCCTGAGCCGTGATTGTGCCGTCAATATCTATTCCTAAGCGTAACATGCCCACACTCCTTCAGTTTCATCCTTTCAAGTGTAACATAAACAATTAACATTACCAGAAAAGTTTAGCAAACATGAATCAGCAAAAATGGATCAAACTATAAAAGCTCCTTTAATAAAACAGAAGGGGGAATTGAAGGTGGCAAACGATTACGAAAAACGTGATAACAACAGTTACTATGTAGATCATGGTTCTGAAGGAACAAATATTACCCGCGACAATGATGGTTTTTTTGAGGAAACGGCTGCTGAAATTGCAGAGCCTTTCCGTGCTTCTGACCGAAGCGGTGACCAAGAGAATGACCGCAGCGGCGGAAATGTCAATGAAGGACGGGGGATAGGGTATATCGCTTTAGCCTTGTCCATTATTTCATTGTTTGTTCTTCCTGTTTTGTTGGGAGCTGCCGGTATTATTGTCGGCTATATCGCAAGAAGAAGAGGAGCCCAAAGCCTGGGTGCATGGGCTATGGGGATTGGTGTTGTCTCATTAGTGCTTGGAATATTTATTATTCCATTTTTCTAATACAAAAAAGCTTGACGGGTTCCCGTCAAGCTTTTTGTGTTTCTTCAGCTAATTTCGCTTTTTCAGCCTCAAGCTTTGCGTAGTGCTCTTCAGCAAGTATGTCGATTTCTTTTTTCAGTTCTTCAACCATTGTTTCTTCTGGAACCTTACGGACAATTTTACCTTTTCGGAACAGAAGACCTTCGCCGCGTGCTCCAGCGATGCCGATATCAGCTTCTCTCGCTTCACCCGGGCCGTTTACCGCACATCCGAGAACGGCGACTTTAATCGGCGCTTTCACTTTAGAGATGTATTCTTCCACTTCGTTGGCGATACTGATCAAATCAATCTCGATACGGCCGCAAGTCGGGCATGAGATGAGGGTTGCAGCGTTAGAGGCCAAACCAAAGGATTTCAACAGCTCTCTCGCTACTTTAACCTCTTCAACCGGGTCTGCGCTTAATGAGATACGCAGGGTGTTACCGATGCCCTTGCTTAAAATCGCGCCAAGTCCTGCTGCGCTTTTTACTGTACCGGCAAACAGCGTTCCTGACTCGGTGATTCCGAGGTGAAGCGGGTAATCAAATGCTTTTGACGCTTTTTCGTAAGCCTCGATGGCAAGGTTTACGTCAGAAGCCTTCATGCTGACGATAATATCGTGAAAATCTAGATCCTCAAGAATCTTAATGTGATGAAGAGCACTTTCTACCATGCCGTCTGCTGTCGGATATCCGTATTTTTCTAAAATCCGTTTTTCCAATGAACCTGCGTTTACACCAATTCGGATTGGAATCCCTTTTTCTTTCGCCGCTTTAACGACCGCTTCGACTTTTTCACGGCGGCCGATGTTGCCTGGGTTGATTCGTATTTTATCTGCGCCGCCTTCAATGGCTTTTAACGCAAGCTTATAATCAAAATGAATGTCAACAACGAGCGGAATGGAGATGCGTTTTTTAATATCCGCAATGGCGTTTGCCGCTCGTTCATCCGGACAAGCCACCCGCACGATTTGGCATCCGGCTTCAGCCAGCCGGTTAATTTCCGCAACCGTTGCTTCTACATCATGTGTTTTGGTTGTTGTCATGCTTTGGATAACGACTTCATTGTTACCGCCTATTGTTAAAGGTCCCACTTTAACGGGACGCGTTTTTGTACGATGGGTGATTTCACTCACTTGTCAATCGCTCCTTCATTGTAGTTGCCGCTTCTAGATAGAATAAACCTAGTATGGTGTATGTCAATGTATTTTACAAATTATATTGTAACAGTGTATTCGCCGAACTGACAAGAAATTAACGTTAATTATGGGTAGACCGGGAATTTGTATGCTGTTCCTGCTTGAATCGTATTGGCTTTTACATTTGGATTAAGCGTTTCAAAATCCTTTACAATATCGTCAGGGGAACTTGCAGACCCGACAATCGACATGACCGTGTCACCCGGTTTTACCGTCACCGTTTTATACGCTGTTTCCTGTACAGCTGTTTTTGCCGATGCTTTATAGACAGGGAGGTTCTGAAAGGGGATCGTTCCAATTTTAAGATCATAAAAAATAATAAAAAGGATAAAGAGAATGCTGAATACAAAAGTGAGACGTTTCATTGATTTTGCCTCCCGCATACAAAATTTTATAACATTGTATGCTTGTCCGTGTTGATTCATGACAAAAGAAAAACCTAGACTAGACCTTAATTCCAAGAAAATTCCAGTATGATATGAAAAACACTCTCCAGAGTGCTATATATGTTTAGTTCGACAACCAAAAATGAGCATACGGATGAGTTATGATGTCAAAAGACAGTAATAGTTCAGCGCATACTACTTGGAATAGTAAGTACCACATCGTAATTGCTCCGAAGGACAGAAGGCAAGTAATTTATAGGAAAATCAAAAAAGATATTTGGGAATATCCCCCACCCCTTATGTGAAAGAATGCGCTGAGAAGTTTCGTAAGTGTTTTGTATTTTGCATCGACTGCGATTGTATGAGGCATAGCTACGCGTTCCTTTTTACTTTACTGAAAAAAATGTAAACACTTGACTGTCACGAACCATTTACAGATTCAACCACTATCCCTCCAAGACAAGTCCGTTTCGGTTGAAAGTCATATGCAAATAAACGTTCCAAAATTTATTTTTCAGAAAGTATCACTCTCACAAATCGATTGTGCTGAATTTAAATTTCTCGATCCTCTGAGTAGGACTAGGCTCTAACGGTTTTTTGTTTACTTCGCGATCTATTTTTAATTTCTTGGGTCAACTTGATTTTGAATAGGCGCGGTTGTGTTTCCGCATATTTTCTTCATAATGGCTTTGAGTGCGTTCTGTCGATGGTTGATAGACATGATTGAGATTCATAGCTTCCGGTATACGATAATTTGTTTGAATATGGCCGATGGTCTCGCGAATGGAATGGTGCTCAAATTCATATAGGATGAATACCGCCGAATCAACACTAGGTAGTCCATAATGGAAAATTAAGAAGTAGATTCACCATAAATTAAAAAAAGTAAAATGTTTCTTATGGTTTTCACAACAGTCCAAATGATCAGCTAACCAAGTTTACTCACTGCACAACGATTTGTTCACGTTGTTTTTTCGCTTTACATATTGAACAAAAAAGATTGTCGTTATATCCAACGAATGGACTTTGTCTCTTTTTTATGTGATCGATTTTTGAAGGAATCTCTTTGACTAAAATATAATGCAGTCAAAAAGGTGAGCGAGCTATAATAAAGTGGTGATTTATTATAATATAAAACGCATATACCATTATTTACAAAAGCTGAAGGATTTGTTAGGATTACATAGTAATAGTTTTAAAGGAGGAACCTAGTAATGAAGCAAAGAAAATTTTCAGTGTTTTTAATTTTGCTGCTAATGGCAATGCTCGTAGCACTACCTAAAGAAAAAGCAGAGGCAGCAAGCAGTGGTTGGCAATCAGTAAGTGGTATCTCTGGTTGTAAGATAAGAGTTATTACTGATGCGTATACATATACTAAAAGTGCTACCTCTATTGATGCTTATGCTGAGACAAATGGAAAATGTGGTAAATTAAATTATAAGAGTTTTGGTGTTTCTATTGTCGAAGGTGGGGACATTGGTCCTCAATACTCAGGGTATTTTTCGAGTAGAACACCCACTAAAAAGTTTTATTTCAGTAAATTACCAAAACCGACAGGTGTACCTTGGGCAGTAGGTTTATCTGTGTACAAGGGGAAAGCTAAGGGAGCCGCATTTGTTTATATAAATCCTCAGAAAAGATAATAATATATTATTGCTGAAGCTCAAGAGGATTGGAAGAGATAATTCTAGTTTTTTGGTACTAAATTTGAATTCGAATTAAAAAGCTAGGTGCCTGTCGGCACCTAGCTTTTTAATATATATTTTTAGAAAATTTTTTCATAGCACTTTTTTAAAAAATGTGGATATAAATTTATTTTCTGTTGGTGACTAAAAAAGAAAAAAGTTTTATATATCTTTACCCTGCTATGCTTCAATATTTTACAAAGGATTTGTTCTGAAGGATAGATTCTTGAAATTCAACGGTAATCATTACTGTTTTTTTAGACATTGTTTTATTTGGCTGAGATTAAAACATCAAAATTATTTCACAACTGAAAATTTCCAGACCCCGACCCAGTTCTCGTACAAAAAAGCAATTTTTTAGAATGAAATTCCATCCCAAGAAAAGAAAGGGTAGCATCCAAGTTGTAAGATTGGCCTTTTTACACTGGTTGCTTAAAGAGAAAGTTACACATGTACCATTCTTTTTTTGAAAAGATTCCTGAAAATTAACCGCTATTTTTTAAAGATTTCTTTTTTTTAGCCGGGAGCTCTTTTAATACGAGAAACAGGATGACAAAGTTAACAAACCAGTTGACTAAAAATTCACTTGGCACCGTTGTTTCTAACGCACGCATAATCGTAAAAAATATTGTTGAAAGGGTAATGGAGTAAGCAGAAAGCTTCCATAGCTGCTGGTAGGACAGCTGCTTTTGCTGACCGTTCTTTATGATTAGCCCGATAAGCGCCAAGAATGATACCTCAATAAATTTTCCCGCCGCTGTCACGAGAAATATGAGTACTGAGAGAACAGTCACGATCATTGTTTTATTTTGGTTTAACCCTGCAGTGACATCTTTTTTTGTTAAATCTGACGGCATCATTGAGTAAGCCATCTCTTGGGCCTGTCCGTCAATGGCCAAAACAAACTTATCCTGTAGTATACCTATTGCGTTTTGCTTTGCTTCGATTTGTTCCGTGCCATATGCATCCGTCGGATCAAACACGATGACAAAGCCGTTTGCCTTTGATTCTGTGGCTTTTTTTCATCCGTCTGAAGTTTGCCGTTTGAAATTGTGAAATCAGGGAAATCTTTGTTTAAAACGGATTTAAAGCCGTTCATAGATTGGACGGTCCCTGAGCTTACATAATAAGCAGTGGGAATCGCAAAAAGGACAGAAAGCAAAAATACATAAAGAATCGCTTTTCCGATTCCTTGAAATCTTGTTTTTGCAATATCCCGTGGAGAGTATGTACTTTTGATGAAAAGCTGAAATACATTCACTGTCTTCACTTCCTAGCTATACAATATATGTTGCTTATTGTATCGTTGCCTGCGTATGAATACAAGGAAGACCTGCATTGGCAGAAGTGTAAGATCAGAGATGTAAGCATAATGAGGAGGATGGATTCTATGGATATTTTGTATTGGCTGTTGATCGCGGCACTATTTATCATCGCTTTTATCGGGCTAGTGTATCCTGTTATTCCAAGTGTTGTATTTATCGTTGCCGGTTTTGTATTATACGGATTTTTGTTTTCTTTCAGTTCGTATTCCTATATGTTCTGGCTGGTTGAAGCTGTATTCGCCGCAGTATTATTCGCCGCAGATTATGTTTCCAATCTGCTTGGTGTAAAGAGGTTCGGCGGAAGCAAAGCTGCTATTTGGGGGAGTACGATCGGTTTGTTGATCGGTCCCTTTGTGATTCCGGTTGCGGGGATTATTTTAGGGCCGTTTATCGGAGCTGTTTGCGCAGAGCTTATCGTACATCAAAAAGATGTAAAATCAGCGTTTAAAATTGGGCTAGGCTCATTGATCGGCTTTTTAACAGGGGTCATTGCAAAGGGAATTATTCAGCTTTTAATGATCGGATATTTTTTATGGACTGTCCTGTAAGAATTGCTCTCAGGAGGTTTAAGGGGGCGAAGTAACGGTTAAAGTGAAATATGTCTGCTGAAATAGCCAAGTTGTGAGCTTTTTCATTGATTACACGGCGTTCTTTTGTTACATTGAATGAAGAAAGGCTCGCTGTGAAGCGGCATTTCAGTACATATATATTAAGGAGGAATTATCATGGCTTACGAACTTCCAGAATTACCTTATGCGTACGATGCTTTAGAACCGCATATCGACAAGGAAACTATGAATATTCACCATACGAAGCACCATAACACATACGTTACAAATTTAAACAAAGCGGTTGAAGGAAACACTGCTCTTGCAAACAAATCAGTTGAAGAGCTTGTTGCAGATCTAGATTCTGTTCCTGAAAACATCCGCACAGCAGTCCGCAACAATGGCGGCGGACACGCGAACCACAAATTATTCTGGACACTTTTATCTCCAAACGGCGGTGGCGAGCCAACTGGCGAGCTTGCTGAAGAGATCAACAGTGTATTTGGAAGCTTTGACAAATTCAAAGAACAATTCGCTGCAGCAGCAGCTGGACGTTTCGGTTCAGGCTGGGCATGGCTTGTTGTAAACAACGGCAAACTTGAAATCACAAGCACGCCAAACCAAGATTCTCCGCTTTCTGAAGGCAAAACGCCTATCCTAGGTCTTGATGTTTGGGAGCATGCTTACTACCTTAACTATCAAAACCGCCGTCCTGATTACATTTCAGCTTTCTGGAATGTGGTAAACTGGGACGAAGTTGCTCGTCTTTACAGCGCAGCAAAATAATAACGCAAACAAGGCCCTCATAAAAGGGCCTTGTTTTTTATGTCTTCTCTTTACATATCTCGGTTTCAGTGAGACAGACTAAGGGGTAGTAAAGGGGAGTCAGTAATGAGCAAACTAAAAAAGGTAATTGGAGATGTAGATGTAAATAAAGGATTACTTCTTCTGCTGACCGTTGGCGGTCTTTACTCGTTAGGAATTGCGCTTTCCAATACATTTGTGAATGTGTATCTCTGGAAGCAGTCAGGGAAATTTATTGATTTGGCGATATACAACTTATCAATTGTGACGATGCAGCCGATAACATTTTATTTAGCTGGCCGATTAGCCAAAAAAATAGACCGGGTTTTCATTCTTAGATTTGGAGTGATTTTTTTAGCGGCATTTTATTTAAGTGTGCTGCTGGCTGGAGAAACTGCTGCATCACGTCTTGTTCTCATCGGAGCGGTGCTCGGAGTAGGCTATGGATTTTACTGGCTCGCGTTTAATGTGCTCACCTTTGAAATAACAGAGCCTGATACGCGGGATTTTTTCAACGGCTTTATGGGCATCCTGTCCTCATCCGCAGGAATGATTGGTCCGATTGTTGCAGGATTTGTCATCTCAAGGCTTGAAAATAATACGGGTTACACTGTCATTTTCAGTCTCTCCCTCAGTTTATTTGCACTGGCTGTCGTGATGAGCTTCTTCCTAAAACGGAGAGAATCAAAGGGCCATTTTATGCTGAGTAAGGTATTTGGAGAACGCCACACTAATATGAACTGGCGGCGAATTACAAATGCGCATTTTTTTCAGGGCTTGAGAGAAGGGATTTTCGTCTTTTTAATCAGTGTTTTTGTGTTTATTGAGACAAACAGCGAACTGGCCCTCGGAACCTTTGGCCTCGTCAACTCTGCTGTTTCCTTTTTTGCCTATTATTTTGCATCAAGGCTGATTAAGAAAAAGGCCCGTAAAAAATCAATTTTGCTGGGCGGCCTTATTTTGTATGGTGCGCTGTTTTTGATACTCTTTCATATGAGCTTTACGACATTATTGACATACGGCGTGTTTATTGCGATCGGCTATCCTCTTTTGCTCGTGCCTTATGTATCGCTTACATATGATGTCATAGGACGTGCCAGACATGCCAGAAAAGCGAGAATTGAATATATCGTGCTGAGAGAAATGTTTTTAAACGCCGGCAGAATTGTTTCGATTTTATGCTTTCTCCTTATCGTGGCCCTTTTTAAAGAAGATATGGGTATACCGTTGTCGCTTGCCATCTTGGGCATCGGACATCCGCTCATTTATTACTTTGTCAAGGATATTCGTTTTAAAGAGAAAGAAGAGGAAAATGAAACTATGGAAGAAGACGGCCACAAACGGGTGACTGAACCGAACCTTTTAAAAGGCGAAAGATAATTTTTTGGCAATAAGGGGTTATCTGTAGAAAAAAGTCGAAAAAACCTTTAAAATGAAAAATGGCACTCTTACTTGAGTGTCTTTTCTTTCCGTAAATAGAAAAAGGTGATGTTATGAGGAGAAATAAACAAAAAAAGCAAAATCATAAAGAGAAAAAGAAGTCGCTTCCGATCCGGCTGAATATTTTATTTTTGGCCGCTTTTGTTATATTCACCTGGATTATTGTGGAGCTTGGCATTAAGCAGATCGTTCAAGGCGATGATTACAAAAATCAAGCCAATCAGCAGGAACAAAGTGAAGTCAGCTCGGCGGTGCCGCGCGGGAAAATTTATGATCGGAATTTTAATGCCATTGTAACAAATAAGGCTTTAAATGCGATTACATACACCAGATCTAAATCTACAACGCAAGAACAGCGTCTGAAAATCGCAAAAAAGCTGGCAGATATGATTAAAGTCGACACAAAAAAAGTAACAGAACGGGATAAAAAAGATTATTGGATTTTGACTAGACCAAAAGAAGCGAAAAAGCTGATTACTTCTAAGGAAAGACAGCAGGTAGAAAATAAAAAATTATCAGATGATGATTTATATCAGCTCCAGCTAAAACGGATTACCGATAAGCAGCTGAATGAATTGACTGATAAAGACATGCAGATTCTCGCCATTAAAAGACAGATGGACTCCGGATATGCGTTAACACCGCAATACATCAAAAATGAAGATGTATCAGCGAAAGAAATGGCAGTTGTAAGTGAACATTTAGATGAACTGCCGGGTGTTGATGTCACCTCAGACTGGGAACGTGAATATCCATATGAAAATCTTCTCCGCTCAGTGCTCGGAAGTGTATCAAGCTCTGATGAAGGATTGCCATCCAACTTGCTCGACCATTATCTGTCGCTTGGCTACAGCCGAAATGACAGGGTCGGAAAAAGCTACTTAGAATATCAATATGAAAGTCTTTTGCAGGGGCAAAAAGCGAAGGTGCAAAATATTACAGACTCTAAAGGTAATGTAACTGGGACAAAAACGGTGTCGGAAGGAAAAGCCGGTAAAGACCTTGTGCTGACAATTGATATTGATCTGCAAAAATCAGTCGAAAAAATTATTGAAAAAAAACTTAAAGCTGCTAAAGCAAGACCAAGTACTGAATTGTTAGACCGTGCCTTCGTTGTCATGATGGATCCTAGAAATGGTGAAGTACTGACAATGGCAGGGAAGCAGATTAAACGGGAAAATGGTGCCTATAAGTTTGACGATTATGCATTAGGAAATATGACTTCATCCTACGCTATGGGATCAGCTGTTAAAGGTGCAACTGTTTTGACCGGTCTTCAAACTGGAGCCATTAATTTGAATACGATATTTAAGGACGAACCATTATATATCGGTCAAGATAAAAGAGGAAAAAAATCTTGGCAAAACTTAGGTCCGGTTGGTATTCAAACTGCTTTGGAGAAGTCTTCTAACGTGTTTATGTTTAAGACAGCGATAGCAGTTGGTAAAGGTGAATATAAACCTCACCAAGCCTTGCCTCTGGATACTTCTGCGTTTGATACGTTCAGAAATTATTTCAGTCAATTTGGTTTAGGGGTAAAAACAGGAATTGATCTACCAAATGAAATGACGGGATATAAAGGTACAAACAGATTGTCAGGTTTCTTGCTTGACTACGCGATTGGGCAGTATGATACTTATACACCGCTTGAATTGGCTCAATATGTCTCTACCATAGCAAATGGTGGCTATCGCTTGAAGCCTCAGCTTGTTAAAGAAGTCAGAAAATCAGATGCGAAAAAAGGGATCGGAGCTGTCGTTGAATCTGTTCAGCCTGAAGTATTGAATAAAGTCGATATGAAGAGTAGCTATATTAAAGAGGTTCAGGCTGGCTTTAGACGGGTCGCTACTAAAGGGACAGCCGCAGGTCAACTTGCTTCAGCATCATATAAACCGGCTGCTAAAACAGGAACAGCGCAGTCTTTCTATGATGGACCAGATAAATCAAAAACAGGAACAGCAACTTACAATACGACACTTGTCGCTTACGCACCTGCTGATAATCCTGAGATCGCCATTTCTGTGGTGGTCCCTTGGACCTACATTGATTATAATGACAGATATTCAATTACGAACGAAATCGGCAGAGAAGTATTGGATAAATATTTTGAGCTGAAATCGAAGCAGGACAAAGAAGATACTCAGCAAAAAAATAAAGACAAAATTGAAGAAAAAGCAGAAAACACAACGTCTTCTGATAACTAAACAGAAACGCCCACATCATGTGGGCGTTTTTTTTATACAAAAAAATGCACGGATTTACAAAACCTTAACATTCGATTTAAACCTATTTTACATAGAACCTTTACTCTATACGTGTAGGACAAATTACACATTATACGCAGGGGGAATTCAGGAAATGAAAAAAAACAAATTGGTGCTTATGCTTCTGATGGCTGCTTTTATGATAATTGCAGCTGCATGCGGAAACGCAGGAGAAAGTGAAAAAACAAATAGCGGCTCTGCAAAAGGGGAAGAAAAGGCATCAGGTTCTTTAACCATTTCTGGTTCATCGGCCATGCAGCCATTAGTACTTGCAGCTGCAGAAAAATTTATGGAAGAAAACCCTGATGCTGATATACAGGTACAAGCAGGGGGGTCTGGAACAGGGCTTTCTCAAGTCTCTGAAGGAGCTGTTCAAATCGGAAATTCAGATGTTTTCGCTGAAGAAAAAGAAGGTATCGACGCAAAAGCGCTTGTAGACCATCAAGTTGCAGTAGTCGGTATGGCAGCGGCTGTAAACCCTGACACAGGTGTAAAAGATATCTCAAAAGATGAATTGAAAAAAATCTTCACTGGCAAAATCAAAAACTGGAAAGAGCTTGGCGGAAAGGATCAAAAAATTACGCTTGTAAACCGTCCTGATTCTTCAGGTACACGTGCTACATTTGTAAAATACGCGCTTGACGGAGAAGAACCGGCAGAAGGCATTACTGAGGATTCTTCCAACACTGTGAAAAAAATCATTGCTGATACTCCGGGAGCGATTGGATATCTTGCATTCTCATATTTAACAGATGACAAAGTAACAGCTTTATCTATTGACGGTGTGAAGCCGGAAGCGAAAAACGTTACAACTGGAGAATATCCAATCTGGGCTTATCAGCATTCTTATACAAAAGGCGAAGCGAAAGATCTAGCGAAAGAATTTCTTGATTATCTAAAGAGTGAAGACATTCAAAAAAGCATTGTAACTGACCAAGGGTACATTCCGGTGACTGATATGAAAGTGACTCGCGATGCCAAAGGGAAGCAAAGCTGATCTAAATAAAAAGAGGAGTGCGGAGACTTCCGTTTCTCCTCTTAACACATTCATAGGAGTGTAAAACAATGATAAACAATAGAGAAAATATGTCTGTGAGCGAACGTTTAATCAGCTCAAGGCAAAATAGGCAATTGGATGAAGTTCGGGGAAGAATGATCGTGACAGCCTGCGCGCTTATAATGATAGCGGCATCTGTGGCGATCACCATTTTCCTCGGCATTAAGGGGCTGCAATCTTTTCTTGTAAATGGTGTAAGCCCAATTGAATTCTTAACGAGTCTGAATTGGAACCCTACAGATTCTGATCCGAAATACGGAGTGCTGCCTTTTATCTTTGGCTCATTTGCAGTAACGATTCTCTCCGCTCTCATTGCTGCGCCGCTCGGCATAGCAGGTGCGATCTTTATGACAGAAATTGCGCCGAATTGGGGGAAGAAAGTGCTGCAGCCGGTGATCGAATTATTGGTCGGCATCCCATCTGTTGTTTATGGATTCATAGGTCTTACAGTATTGGTGCCTTTTATTGCTCAGTTCAAAACGAGCGGAACAGGACACAGTTTATTGGCGGGAACGATTGTGCTTTCTATTATGATTCTGCCGACGATTACGTCTATCTCAGCCGATGCGATGGCATCACTTCCGAAAAGCTTAAGAGAAGGTTCTTACGCTCTCGGTGCGACAAGATGGCAGACCATTAGAAAAGTGCTCATCCCTGCAGCTTTTCCGACATTGATGACTGCCGTTGTCCTAGGTATGGCCCGTGCGTTTGGTGAGGCTCTGGCTGTCCAAATGGTCATTGGAAATACAAGAGTATTGCCTGAAAGTCTGTTTGACACCGCAGGAACATTGACAACCATTATTACGCTGAATATGGGCCATACCACATACGGAAGCGTTGAAAATAATACGCTGTGGTCAATGGGACTTGTGTTGCTGGTGATGTCATTCTTGTTCATCTTGCTTATTCGCTACTTGTCATCTAGGAGGAAAGTATAATGAACCGCAAATTAACAGATAAACTGGCAACTGGAATGTTCGGTTTATGCGCAGCCATTATCGCCGCGATTCTAGTCGGTCTGTTTTCCTATATTATTATTAACGGTGTTTCTCAGTTCAGCTTTGATTTTATTACGACAAAATCAAGCGCCATTGCCGCAGGAGGCGGGATACGAGACCAGCTGTTTAACTCCTTTTATATTCTGTTTATCACGATGCTGATTACCATCCCGCTCGGAGTGGGCGGCGGAGTGTTCATGGCGGAATACGCGCCTAACAACAAAGTGACAGATTTTATCAGAACGTGTATTGAGGTCCTTTCATCTCTTCCATCTATTGTCATTGGAATGTTCGGCTTACTGATGTTTGTTAACCTGACAGGCTGGGGATATACGATCATAGGCGGGGCGCTGGCATTAACGGTCTTTAATCTTCCTGTTATGGTGCGTGTGACAGAAGACGCGGTCCGTTCAGTCCCTAAAGATTTGAAGGAAGCATCGCTCGCTTTAGGTGTTTCTCGCTGGCATACCGTAAAAACCGTTTTAATACCAAGTGCGATCCCTTCCATCATCACAGGTGCCATTTTAGCGTCAGGAAGGGTGTTCGGGGAAGCGGCGGCTTTATTATTTACAGCAGGGCTTACAACGCCGCGTCTCAATTTTGCAGAGTGGAATCCGTTTTCTGAAACATCGCCGCTTAATATTTTCAGACCCGCTGAAACACTTGCGGTCCACATTTGGAATGTAAATACGCAAGGGATGATTCCGGATGCTGAAGCGATTGCCAACGGAGGTTCTGCAGTGCTGGTGATTTCAGTTCTTGTCTTCAATCTCGCGGCGAGATGGCTTGGAACAATCATCTATAAAAAGCTTACGGCAAATTAGACCGGAAAGAGGCGAAAACAATGTCTGAACAAATGGTAAAAGAAAAGCCTGAGAGTGCGGTTATAATTCCTCAGCAGCACCATGTGCTCGAGGTGAAGGATCTGTCTATTTTCTACGGAAACAAACAGGCCGTTCGTCACGTGAATATGGAGATTGAAAAAAATGCGGTGACCGCTTTGATCGGGCCGTCAGGATGCGGCAAATCTACTTTTCTTAGAAATATTAACCGCATGAATGACTTAATTCCTTCTGCAAGAAGCGAAGGTGAAATTTTGTATGAAGGATTAAATATACTGGGAAGCAATATTAACGTTGTCAGCTTAAGAAGAGAAATCGGCATGGTCTTCCAAAAGCCGAATCCATTTCCAAAATCGATCTACCATAATATCACGCATGCATTAAAATATGCCGGAGAGCGGAACAAATCAGTGCTCGACGACATCGTGGAAGAAAGCTTAACAAAAGCGGCGCTCTGGGATGAAGTAAAGGACCGTTTGCATTCATCCGCACTTTCGTTATCAGGCGGTCAGCAGCAGCGTTTATGTATTGCCAGAACGCTCGCGATGAAGCCGGCCGTTCTTCTTCTTGATGAACCTGCTTCAGCGCTAGATCCGATTTCAAATGCGAAAATAGAAGAATTGATTACGGAATTGAAAAGCGAATACTCAATTATTATTGTTACTCACAATATGCAGCAGGCTCTGCGGGTGTCTGACCGGACGGCTTTCTTTTTAAACGGCGAGATCGTTGAATACGGACAGACCGAACAAATTTTCACAAGTCCGAAGCAGCAAAAAACTGAGGATTACATTAATGGGAAATTCGGATAGGAGGCTGGCAATGAGTATTGCTACCGAAGCTGTAAAGAAACAGGAAGTTTATCAAGTCAACGGAATGAATTTATGGTATGGGGAAAACCATGCCTTGAAAAATATCAATTTGAGCATTAATCAAAACGAAGTCACGGCGATTATCGGGCCGTCAGGATGCGGCAAATCAACATTTATTAAAACATTGAATTTAATGATTCAGATGACGCCGAATGTAAAGCTTGCGGGTGAGCTGAACTATAATGGCAGCAATATTTTAAAGGATAAAGTCGATATCGTAGATTTGAGAAAAAATATCGGCATGGTATTTCAGAAAGGAAACCCGTTTCCGCAATCAATTTTTGATAATGTCGCTTACGGACCGAGAGTTCACGGCATCAAAAATAAAAAGAAGCTGCAAGACATTGCAGAAAAGTCATTAAAAGACGTGGCGCTGTGGGATGAGGTGAAGGATCGTTTGCATTCATCTGCACTCTCATTATCAGGCGGCCAGCAGCAGCGGCTCTGTATCGCCAGAGCTCTTGCGACAAATCCTGATATTTTGCTGATGGATGAGCCAACATCTGCGCTAGATCCAATTTCGACGAGAAAAATTGAAGAGCTCATTCTGCAGCTGAAAAATAAATACACCATCGTTATCGTGACGCACAACATGCAACAGGCAGCGAGGGTTTCTGATCAAACTGCATTTTTCTACATGGGTGAGCTTGTTGAATGCGACAATACAAATAAAATGTTCTCTCAGCCGAGAGATCAAAGAACACTCGATTATATTACAGGGAAATTCGGATAAAAAAAACAGGCTGTTACATAGCCTGTTTTTTTATCGTGTTAATGTTTTAACGATCTTTTTGAAGCTCATATCTGATTTTACTTTAAATTCTCCGGCACGGATCTCCTTGTGATACCCAGCGTCTATCACGTAGTCATTAAAGTCCTTAGCTGAAGAAATAATGCCTTCTTTTTCAAGAATAGCTGATACATCTGCGGTGCTCATGCCGTCTTTAATGATGAGCTTGTACGTTTTTACTTTGTTTTTCGAGTCTGAGCTGCTGTCATCGCTCAGAGATTTCTCTTTTGAGTCGAGAAGCTTTTGATATTCATCACGGTTAACAGAAACCATTTTTTTAGAATCGAGATAATTGTTCACGTCCTGCTCGGTTACTGTTTTTTGTTCTTTTACAGCAGCGGCTTGATCTTCATCTGTCAGATAAAAAACACTTGCGAGAACGGCTGTCGCTAATATGATACCGCCGGCAAATGCCTGAATGCCTCGTTTTGTCATACGAGCACCTTCTCATTATCTTTTATAATCGTATTCACGTCTTCTACTGATACATGCTCAGCTTTAGCAATTGCTTCAGCTGACATACCGTTATTATATTTAGAAAGTATTTGTTTGGCGATCTTTTGATTGATACCGCTGTTCTTTGCTTTGCGGATCACAAGGTTTGTTTCAAGTAATTCTTCCTCAAGCACTGTCATTTTCTTTTTGAGCTTATAAATTTCCTGCATAGCAGAAAGCTGCAATGTTTCAAGCTCCTGCTCGACATCTTTCATCGGATCTCGTTGAGAATATGAGAATGCAATTAGCGCTATACTGACGATAAACAACGCAATAATAGCAATTTCCACGTTTCATCACCTTCTATTCTTTTTTTATCCTTCTTTTTTATACCATAAAACAAGTGGATTCTAAAGGAATTCGCGAAAAAAACGAGTTTTTGTCGAGAAATCTTTCTTTTCTTCCTTTATGGGTAATGGTTTAATAGGATCACCGAGCCAATGGAAGGAAAGGAGAATGTGAAAAGCCTATGGACAAACACTCATTTCCTCATAACATTCGAAGCGGGATTCCTTTTTTTAGGGACATATTCGACATGAACATCCAAAACTCTCACACATTGACAGTCCGATGGAATCTTTCAGTGGAGACGATGAAACTGGCGGAAACCGTGCTTTTCGAAAAAACGCCAGACATGATAAAAGAAATTCGTATTTTTGTGAAAAGAAACGGTATAGAAGCTGTCAGGACGAACCGCATAAAACGGGATAAAGGGAAATGGATCATTGTTCAGGTGCCTGGTCATGCTTTATATCGCGCTGAATGCAGAATAGTGAATTCGATAAATGTTTCTCTCAAACTAGCTGAAACAGTGGACATCTTTCTTGCAGAAAACGGTGTCAGCGACATAAACAGTTTCCACAATGCAGAAACACATACCAGGTGGGAGGAACAATTTTCTGCTTACACCTGCTATCGCACTGAGGGAAAAGGGAAATGAACATCCTTATGCTTTCATTCGAGCATCCTCATAAACCGAAAAGCGGGCTTGGGGTTCATTTGAGCCGTCTTATTTCCTATTTAAATCCGCATATCAAAATAACGGTATGCGTTCCAAGCAGTAAGCTATGTTCCTATGCGAATGTTGAAGACTTTATAGCTGATGTCAATGTCAGAATGGTTCAACAAGTGTTGTCATGCAATGAACGGTTTGATCTGATTCATGCCCATGATGACATGACGGCCCCTGCCGCTCATTATTTGAAAAAGCAGCTTGGCATTCCGCTTGCTGCAACGATCCACGGGCTTGAAAGCAGAAGGAAGCGTGCATGCAAAGAAACGCCTCATCCGTACAGGCTGCTGACGGAGAGGCTCCTCCTCGACATTTCCGACGAACTGATTGTGTTAAGCACTTTTATGAAGAGATCGATGAATAAGGCGTATCCGTTTCGTGAAAAAATAACCGTCATCCCAAGCCCTCTGTCTCTGCAGGCTAAAAGCGGCCTAGCTAAAAGGATCATTCATAAAAGCTACTTGTTTTCGTTTGGAAGGTTTGTTCCGGAAAAAGGGTTTTCACAGCTGTTGAAGGTATATTCTATTCTGAACAAATGCCGGCCTGACCTTCAGTTGGTGCTAGCTGGACAAGGGCCGTTTCTGGCTGCCTATAAGAAACTGGCTGAGCAATTGAGCATAAAGGAAAGTGTAATGTTTTATCCTTTTTTAAATAGAAGAGAGATTGTGACGTTACTGTCTCAATGTGAAATGGCTGTTTTCCCAAGCTTTTATGAACCCTTTGGGCTCGCTGCACAAGAAAGCATGGAACAAGGCGTGCTGACAGCTGTTTCACAGTCGGGCGGTTTTTGTGACTTTGCCGTTCATGACAAAACTGCAATTGCTGCTGATTTTTCGCAAGAACGGGAGGCAGCCGATAGGCTTCACAACATATTAATAGATGAAGAAAAGGCCCGCCGGATAAAAGAAGCGGGCAGAGAACAGGTGATGAAACTGCATCATCCACGGATCATCACAGCATCATATTTGCAGCTTTATCAGCGTCTATTCAATAATTCATCATTTCATTGAAAAACATCCTAGCATTCCGTGCATTATAGTGGTATTATATATAAGTCTGAATAAGTAAATGATATTTAGTTTGGAGGGAAAACAATGCGCGTTAATATTACTTTGGCTTGCACAGAATGTGGTGAGCGTAACTATATTTCTAAAAAGAACAAACGCAACAATCCAGACCGCGTTGAATTTAAAAAATATTGCCCACGTGATAAAAAATCTACGTTACACCGTGAAACAAAATAACAGCATAGCTGTTTGAGGTGTAAGAAAAAAGCCAGAGCTTTGAAAAAGGTTCTGGCTTTTTTCTATTCCGAGGGGGATGGAAATGAAATCACAATTAAGAAAAAAACAATAGAAACGTTATCAGCGATATCGAATGAAGAACTGTCTAAGAAAACGGCGCGTATCAACGAGCATTTATTTTCTCTCCAAGAGTGGCAAAATGCCAGCATCATAGCCGTCACCATTTCAAGGGGGCTGGAGGTACCGACACGGCCGATCATCGAAAAAGCCTGGGGCGAAGAGAAAGAAGTTTGTATTCCAAAGTGTGATCCTGACACGAAAAGAATGCAGTTCCGCACATTCCAAGCGGATGATCAGCTTGAAACGGTTTACGCCGGACTTCAGGAGCCGATGATTGAGAAAACGAATGAAGTGATCCAATCACAGATTGATTTGATGATCGTGCCTGGTGTATGTTTCGATGCTGACGGCTATAGGATTGGCTTTGGCGGCGGTTATTATGATCGTTATTTAAGTGATTATAAAGGGAACACAGTTTCTTTGCTTTTAGAATGCCAGCTGTATGATCATGTGCCGCATCTGTCACATGATATCCCGGTTCAAATGCTGGTTACTGAGGATCGAATCATTTCTTGCTTTTCATAGCTTACTCGTCCCTCCGTCAAGAATAAATAAGAAAGAATAACAAACCCTAATGGCAGGAGGGATATAATGAAAAAATTTATGATCTATGCCATTTGTGCTGTTTCTGCCGTGATGTTTTACCAAAACCGTTACCGTCTCATGAATACCGTGCTCAGCCAGCCGGGAATCAGACGGTCCTTTATTCATCTTTTTTTAAGAATTCCGTTTATCCGCAATAAGTTTATACAGCAAGCTTTTTAAAAATCCCGTTTTCACGGGATTTTTTGCTTTTAGTAGGCGTCAAGAGCACCAGCTGTTATAATGAAAAAAAACCATTGGAGCGGTAAACATGTATTTGTTGGATTATACATATTGGAAGGTCGCGGCGCATTTAGTAAGAAGAGGGTATGGCGTCATACAATCCGGTGAATCTGATGAAATATGGCTGGAAGCACCGGACAAATCCTCTCATGATCTGCTTCGCCTCTTTAAACAGAATATTGATTTTCGCCAAGAAATTGCAAGGGACATAGAAGTGCAGGCGGAGCGAGTAGAGCATGTCAGGAAGTCTATCGGAAAGCGGCATTTGAAGCTGCTGAATGTGCTGATTTCAGCGGAAGCCCCTGTCGATGACTGGGAGGAAATCACTGAAAAGCCTTTTGAAAAAGGACAGGTATCCGTTGAAACGGCACTTGTGACTGGCACTTCGCTTCATGAAGATCTGCAGGCAGTTTTTCCCTCACTTGATGCTGTTGAATGGACGGAAGACCGAGACTCATTGGAACATGTCCAAATGGCGAAAGAACACTTTTTTTCACTAGTGCAGAAACAAGAAGAACAGCGAAAAAAAGAAGCGGCGTTTTTCCAGAACGGAAAACCGATCTTTACATATTTGTTCATCGCGCTGCAGCTCGTGATGTTTTTTCTGCTCGAAATAAACGGAGGCAGCACCAATACGGAGACGCTTGTTGCTTTCGGTGCTAAGGAAAACGGCCTGATTGCAGCCGGAGAATGGTGGCGCCTGCTGACGCCGATTGTGCTTCACATCGGCCTTGCGCATTTAGCCTTTAACACGCTGGCTTTATGGTCAGTTGGAACCGCTGTTGAGCGCATGTATGGATCAGGCAGATTTTTGCTGATTTATTTGGCGGCGGGTATCACGGGATCGATCGCCAGCTTCGTGTTCAGTCCGTATCCTTCAGCCGGTGCTTCAGGCGCCATATTCGGATGCTTAGGCGCATTGCTGTATGTAGCTGTGTCAAACAGAAAAATGTTTCTAAAAACGATAGGCACAAATATTATTGTTATTATCCTGATAAATCTGGGTTTTGGCTTCGCGGTCTCAAATATTGATAATTCGGGACATATTGGCGGCTTGGCCGGCGGTTTTCTTGCTGCGGCAGCACTTGGTTTGCCAAAAGCAAAAGACTGGGGCAAAAAACTGGTGTCAGCGATGCTGCTGGCTGCCCTGGCCGGCGGGTTTCTCTATTACGGATTGCATTCACCGTCCCATCAGGAGACAGCGCTGATCCGTCAGGCAAATGAGCTTTACCAGGAAGGGAAATATAAAGAAGTAACCGAATTGCTGAACGGTGAAGCAGAGCAGAAAGACGCTTCAGCTGATCTTCTGAAAATCCTGGCAGTTTCTGATATTCAAATCGGCGAATATGATCAGGCGATTTCTCTTTTGGAAAGAGCAGTGCAAAAAGAGCCTAAAGACCATGCGTCCTATTACAATTTGGCATTGCTGTATGCGGAAAAAAATGAACTTGGTCAAGCTGACAAGGCAATCAGGACCGCTGTAAAGCTGAAGCCGAAGGAGAAGCGTTACATAGAACTGCAGCAGCAAATTGAAAATAATAAAGAATAAATGGCTGGATGAGAAAACGTTGAAGTTGCCAAGGAATGAAACCCGGGTATTTTTGTCAGCGTTTTCTTCTTGACTGGCCGCTTCTTTATGACTACGCTATTTATAGTTAAGATCAAGAATGGTGAGGAATATGAACACATTTTATGATGTACAGCAGCTGTTAAAAACTTTTGGACACATTGTTTACTTTGGTGACAGAGAGCTTGAAATTGAGTTTATGCTTGATGAATTAAAGGAACTTTATATAAATCATATGATTGAGAAGGAGCAGTGGGCTAAAGCGGCAGCTGTCCTTCATAAAGAGCTGGAACAAACAAAAAAACGAAAGAGATTTACGTAAAGGTTAAGGTGATAAAAATGGACGAGATATGGTTTGCGGGAATCGATCTTGGAGGAACGACGATAAAACTCGCATTTATTAATCAATATGGAGAGATTCAGCATAAATGGGAAGTGCCGACCGATAAGTCCGGTGACACCATTACCGTGACAATAGCAAAAGCGATTGACAGCAAGCTGGATGAGCTTCATAAACCGAAGCACATCGTCAAATATATAGGAATGGGCGCACCGGGGCCAGTAGATATGGCAACTGGGGTCGTTTATGAAACGGTAAATCTGGGCTGGAAAAACTATGCTTTAAAAAATCATCTGGAAACGGAAACAGGCATCCCTGCGGTTATAGAAAATGATGCGAATATTGCCGCGCTCGGAGAAATGTGGAAGGGTGCGGGTGATGGCGCAAAAGACGTCATTCTCGTTACGCTAGGCACAGGAGTTGGCGGCGGTATTATTGTGAATGGGGAGATTGTGCACGGGATAAATGGCGCTGGCGGAGAAATCGGCCATATTTGCAGCATCCCAGAAGGCGGGGCGCCGTGCAACTGCGGTAAAACAGGCTGTATTGAAACCATCGCGTCAGCAACTGGCATTGTTAGAATTGCAAAAGAGAAAATTGCAAAAGCTAAAAAGCCGACTCAATTAAAAGCATCTGATCATTTAACCGCACGAGATGTATTTGAAGCAGCAAATGAAAATGATGAATTAGCTCTTGAAGTTGTCGATTATGTAGCTAAGCATCTCGGCCTGGTGCTTGGCAATCTGGCCAGCTCGCTTAATCCGTCAAAAATTGTTCTCGGCGGCGGCGTTTCAAGAGCCGGAGAATTGCTGAGATCCAAAGTCGAGAAAACATTCCGTATATGTGCCTTTCCGCGCGCTGCGGAAGCGGCTGATATATCTATTGCGGCGCTTGGAAATGATGCGGGCGTTATCGGAGGGGCTTGGATTGCTAAGAATGAATGGCTGAAACACCAAAATTGTTAAATTTGTGAAAATGAAATTGATTTTTTGTTATGTTCAGGTTAAGATTTAATTTGATGTGTTAATGAGAATGTTGTGAATAGACTGATTTATTTGAGCGTGCTGCATAGGAGGTTGAAATGCGAAAAACGTTTTTTTTCGATGATTTCATTTATGCTGATTGCCATGTTAATGATGTGGCTAAAAACGTATGTTGTTTACAAAACCAGTTTTCATATTAAAATTGACAATCTTACGCAGGAATTTATTCTGTTTATCAACCCATTGAGCTTTTTGCTGCTTATTTTTGGCTTCAGCCTGTTTTTAAAGGGAAGAAACAGAAATCGTTACATTATTGCCATGAGTTGTATTGTCACATTTGTTTTGCTGGCGAATATGGTTTTTTATCGTTTTTACAATGATTTCTTAACGATTCCGGTTCTTTTTCAAACAAGCAATATGGGCGATCTGGGAAGCAGCATCGGAACGCTTCTTGAGCCGACAGACCTCCTATTGGCTGTAGATATCGTGATTTTAATATGGCTTCATATGCGTCAAAAAGCCTTTCAATCAGACATCCCCTCCACGAAAAATGAACGGGCGGCATATTTTTTGTTTGTGGCTTCCGTTTATTTCTTCAACTTAGGTCTGTCCGAGGCAGAACGGCCGCAGCTATTGACACGCTCATTTGACAGAGAAATGCTCGTTAAAAATATCAGCCTGTTTAATTTTCATATTTATGACGGAGTACTTCAGTCAAAGCAATCCGCACAAAGAGCGCTGGCTGACAGCAACAGCCTGACGGAAATTGAAAACTATGTCACAGCCAATGCGAAAGATGCCAATAAGAACTTATTTGGCGCCGCAAAAGGCAGAAACGTCATACTCGTATCTCTGGAGTCGACACAAAGCTTTGTGATCAATGAAAAAGTGAACGGAAAAGAAATCACTCCGTTTTTGAATGATTTTATAAAAGAAAGCTATAACTTTAGTAATGTTTACCACCAAACCGGGCAGGGGAAAACCTCTGATTCTGAATTTATCGTTGACAATTCACTTTATCCGCTTGGACGAGGCGCTGTGTTCTTTACAAATGCGGGCAATCAATACATGGCCGCGCCAGAGATTCTCAAAAATAACGGATATTATTCAGCGGTGCTCCATGCCAATAATAAAAGCTTTTGGAATCGCGATTTAATGTACGATTCATTTGGGTATGATTCATTTTTTGATATTGAATCGTATGATGTAAATGACAATAATTCAGTCGGCTGGGGGCTGAAGGATAAAGAATTTTTTGAACAGTCTTCAGAGCTGATGAAAAACCTGCCTCAGCCGTTTTACTCCAGGCTGATCACACTCACGAACCACTTTCCGTTTGACCTTGATGAAGAGGACAAATTGATTGAGGAATATGATTCAAGCAGCCAAACGTTAAACAAGTATTTCCCAACTGTTCGCTATCAGGATGAGGCGCTGAAACGATTTATCGAAAAGCTGAAGGAAGACGGGTTATATGATAACTCCATTATTGTTTTATACGGTGACCATTACGGGATATCGGAAAACCATAATGAAGCGATGGGGCAGTTTTTAGGGAAAGAAATTACACCATTTGAAGAAGTGCAGCTCCAAAAAGTGCCGTTTGTCGTTCATATTCCTGGAATTACAGACAAGAAGCCGAAAACGATTGATAAGGTAGGAGGACAAATCGATATCCGGCCGACGCTGATGAATCTGTTAGGTATTGATACAAAGAACTTCATTCAATTCGGCAACGATCTGCTTTCTGACGATAAACTGGACTTTACAGTGCTGCGGGACGGAAGCTTTATCACAGACCAGATCGTGTACACTGACGGTCTATGTTATGACAAAGCAAGCGGAAAGCCTTTGAAAGAGGCAAAACAATGTGAAACATTTGCTGATAAAGCGAAGCAGGAGCTTTCACTTTCCGATGAAATCATTTACGGAGATTTGTTACGATTTTATGATCAGGAAAGACTGGACAATTCGTCAAAAAGAAAAGAAAAACAAATTCTTGATCAGGCCTCATGATCACAAAGTCTCCCGTATCAAAAAATGCGGGAGGCTTTCTTTTTTAAAAAACGCCGTCATATAGTAACAAAAAGGGGGATGATGATGGCGTTTATTACGATAAAACCTGAGATCAAATACAATTTGGCTTTATTGGCAAGAGAACTGAAGGTAGATGAGACATTGCTTAGAAGTGCCAATCAAACAGCACAGAAACATCAATTGTACTGTCCGGGTTATAAGATTGAAGAAAGCACTGATAAGGAGCTTCAATCCATTCAGGAAGTAAAGCGCTTTTTACACCCGCTGCAGCTTCAGCCTGCTGATGACTGGCTGCAGCAAGAAAAAATCTATGACTTTCTTGCTGTCGAAGAGGAAATTAAAAAAATAATCAATGTGTTTCCGTTTGTTTCATGCCGGGAGATCGGACGTTCTGTTTTGGGCAGGCCGATCTGGGAGTTGGCAGTTGGGGGAGAGCATACCTCCAAAAAAGTTCACATGAATGCATCATTTCATGCAAATGAGTGGATTACCACGTCTGTATTGCTGAAGTGGCTGAAGGAATATTGCCTTTCTTTATGTCATAATACGAATTTCTTTGGTTTTACTCCTTTGGAGCTGTTCAGCCGAACCTCTCTGTCTCTTGTTCCTCTTGTGAATCCGGATGGCGTTGATCTTGTCTTACACGGATCAGCGGGCATGGGAGACAGGAGAGATGAACTTGAAAGACTAAACTGCCATCGTCCGAATTTTAATGCATGGAAAGCAAATATTAACGGAATTGATTTAAATAAACAATTCCCGTCTTTATGGGAAATTGAAAAATACCGCAAACCAAAAACGCCCAGCTACCGAGACTTTCCCGGAACTTCTCCGCTCACGGAGCCGGAATCCATTGCGATGCAGCAGCTGATAACAGCGGATCCGCCTGACAGGCTGGTGGCCCTTCACACTCAAGGAGAAGAAATCTATTGGGGATATAAAGGCCTTGAGCCCGAAGAATCGGCTGCGGTAATAAAGGATTTTGAGACGATAAGCGGAAACATTTATAAAGGAGTCAAGGATATTGACAGCTATGCGGGATTCCGCGACTGGTTTATTCATCACTATTTTAAGGAAGGTTATACGGTGGAACTTGGAAAAGGCCAAAATCCCTTGCCGTTTGAGCAGTTTTCACATATTTACAAGGCGACAAGCGGGATCTTATGGAGGTCGTTATTTTTTCCTGAATAACTGAAACTTTTTCTTTTTCGTGCCGTATCAAATATGGGACAATAATTATGATCGGAGGGGGAGGCTGATGAGATCAGTTTGTTTGATTCTGCTGTCAGCATTGCTAGTTTGTTTATCGGCATGCGAACCATCTCATCAGCAGCAAAAACAGGCAGCGACGGCAAAAAGTGAGGAAAAAGAGATTGTTCCGCTGCCAGCAGGAAAAGCGGACGGAGCGGAAGGCTGGCTCAATAACAACACAATTCTCTATACAGTCTCAGATCCGACAAAAACAGAGCTTCTTGCCTATCAAATCTTTAATGGCAAAACGAAAAAGCTCTATCAGACGGATGGTCAAATCGTTGATGTTCAAATCAATCCCAAGAAACAGATGATTCTGCTGCAGATCACGCATAGCCAACAGACAGCAGTAGTTTTGCTGAATCAAAAAGGGGAGACGCTGTACCAGAAAGAATACGAAACGTATGAGCTGGAGGCAGCATGGAATCAGTATGATCCGTATCAAATGATGGTCACGGTATTCACTGAAAACTGGGACTTCAATACATACCACGTGGATGCCAAAAAAGACAAGTCTGCTTTAAGTCGAATACAGGTACCGTTTGTCCATTGGACCTCAAAAGACACATTTGACTATCTAAAAGAGGGAAGAAACGATAAAGAAGGCCCTTTGTATACGTATAATATTGCTTCTGAAAAGGAGAAAAAGCTGGAGGAGGATGTCCTTTACTTTGATTCTTTTCATAATATGAGCTTTACCGTCAAAGCAGATTCCGGAGAGAACGGCTTGTATAAATTTACATCACCGCAATTGAATGGTGAAGCAGTTACAGCAGAATGGCCGCTCCAAACCAAATATACAAGTCTGGCTCCGATGGAGTATGATTATGATGAGACTGGCGGTCTGTTTTACACGTTTAAAGAAAGCGGGGACGCATATAAGCTGTCAGCGATCGATATGAAATCGGGAAAGGCGCAGGATCTTCTTACCTTGCCTGAAATGGAGCCGATCCAAGTATCCCCGAACGGAAAATATGCGTTGTACGGTTTTCATTTTGAGCGCATAATTTCATTAATATCTCATGAAATGAAGCCAATCATCATTGATAAAAAGGAGATGGAATAAGTAATGGCTATCGCAGATGTAACCATTATCCCAATCGGAACAGAAACACCTAGTGTGAGCGCCTACGTGGCGGATGTGCAGAAAATTTTAGAGGGCTACAAGGCAGAAGGGAAAATCAAATATCAGCTGACACCAATGAACACACTGATTGAAGGCGAGCTCAGCGACCTTTTTACTGTGATTCAGGCGATTCACGAAGCGCCGTTCCAAAAAGGGCTTCACAGAGTGGCGACCAACATTCGCATCGATGACAGACGGGACAAAAAAACGACGCTTGAAAGTAAAATAGAAAGCGTGAATAAACATTTACAGCAATAAAAAATAAACCTGTATCCCATTGGATACAGGTTTTAATGTGCAGTAGGATAACCGCTGTTTATCACCGTCATCACTGTAAACCAGCCAAACACACACAAGGTGGCCCCGGCTAATAAAAATCCAAGTATATTTTTGTTTTTCACAGAACGCAAGACTCCCCATAAAGCGAAAAGAGCGACAAGGCCGAAAATCACGACAAGTAACATTACGCAGCCCCCTTTACATTGAAAAACCTGCAATTCTTTCCATTTTTATTCTACCCGTTTTCAGTGTGTTTGTCGATAGCGTTTTCATAGCGATTGTTTGAATCTTTTTTCAAAAACCCTCATAATAGGAGCATAAAAAGGAAAGAGGTGAGAAAAGTGAAATGGAGAAGAATGCCTGTAGGACCGATTCAAGCGAATGCATATTTTTTAATCAGTGATGATCAATGCCTGATTTTTGATCCGGGCGGCGAGGGAGATAAAATCAATCAATACATAAAAGAAAAAGGATTAACGCCTTTAGCCATTTTACTGACACACGCCCATTTTGACCATATTGGGGCGCTGGATGACGTGAGAGACAGATGGGGTATTCCTGTCTATCTGCATCAAAATGAAAAGAATTGGCTTACAGATGCCTCATTAAACGGCTCAGGGATACTGAGAGGGATAGAAGTGACAGCTAAGCCGGCAGATCATTTGATTGAAGGGGACGGTGAGCTGAATATTGGGCCTTTCCATCTGGAGACGCTATTTACACCGGGACATTCCCCGGGAAGCGTTTCATATTACGTAAAGGATGCCGACCTGGTGATTTCCGGTGATGTCCTGTTTCAAGGCGGGATAGGCCGTACAGATTTACATGGAGGCGACCAAGAAACGCTGCTGACGTCTATCCATGAAAAATTGCTTACGCTGCCGGAGCACACATTGGTGTTAAGCGGACATGGCCCTGAAACTGACGTGCAGACTGAGCAGGATCAAAATCCGTTTTTAAATGGTTTTTCATTATAGAAAAAGAGACAAACCGATGAGGTTTGTCTCTTTTTGCCTTTAATGTCCTCCTCCGCCTGGTGCCATAATAAAAATGGAATAGTATGTGAAGCCGGCAAAGAAGATGGTTAAATAAGCGCCAAAGATATAAATGTACATCCGTTCTGTTAAATTCAAATACGATAGAAACACAAATAAGATCGTCTGTCCAAAAAATAAAAGGGAAGCATCTTTCATATCACCTAAATAAAACATGACTGCAAATATTCCCGTCCAAAATCCTAACACCCGGAACATGCGATTCATTTTTTATCCCCTCCCGAGAGTCCCTCTGATTGTTATTATAATAGATCACGAACAAAAATGTAAACATTTTCATTATTAATATGAAAAATGGTATTTAACCCTTTGATTGCGTTTTCTATTATATGTGCGGTTTTTTAGAAATAACCCGAAAAAAAGTTCAATAAATGGTTTAAAGAAAAATTGTTACGGGTAGTTATTCTACAAAGAGATGGTTAACTGGAGGAGGAAAAAAACATAATGGAACAATTAACTTTTTACTCATACCCAAGCTGCACGTCATGCCGAAAAACAAAACATTGGCTCAAAGCGCACCAGATTGAATTTAACGAACGGCACTTATTCAGAGAAACTCCAACGATGGATGAATTAAAGTATATTTTATCTTTAACGACAGAAGGAATTGACGAAATTTTAGCAACAAGAAGCCAAACCTTCAAAAATTTAAATTTAAACATTGAAGATATGACTGTAAACGAAGTGCTGGAACTTTTAATTGAGAAACCGAAGCTTTTGCGCCGTCCGATTCTCGTGGACAACAGGAAGCTTGTTATCGGATACAATCCGGGAGAACTGTTAAAGTTATCGAAGAAGAAAACGATTCATCAATCTGCATGATGAAAAACCGAAGATCCGCTGATTTGCTTGAATCAGCTTATCTTCGGTTTTTCACGGTTCAGAAACTGGGCTAGCTGGATTCGAACCAACGATCACGGAGTCAAAGTCCATTGCCTTACCGCTTGGCTATAGCCCATTGAATATAAAAATAGTATGTGTAACGTGAGACAAGTTATACATATCAATCATACACTTTTTGAAAGATAAACATCACAGGAGGTAACCGATTGAAATGAAAGCTCTAGATCAGTATTTAACAGAGCACAAAGAAGACATTACACTCCAATGGCTGGAAACATGCACGTTAAAAGGAAGTTTGCTGTATTCTGCAAAAGATCAGCAAAAATTAGAACGAAAATTAAAAGAGCAGCATGAATCATTGGTAGCTATTGTAGCAAAATCCATTAGAAAAGAAGAGGTGAAGGATCAGCTTAACCAATGGTCACTTCAATGTGCCAGAGACCGTGCTGTTCATGAAGTGACCGTGACGGAAAGTGTCAGTCAGTTTAACGCTTTCAGGCACATCATGTGGCAATGGATTCAAGACTACAGCGAAGCCGCTTCTTCCCAAGAAATCGGCATCCAGGAGATATTTGAGTGGAGCAAGATTTTGAATCAAACGATTGATGAGATAATCGAGGTATTTACAGAAGAATATCATCAGGTCACGGTGATCCAATTAAATGCGCAAAAAGAAATGATCAATGAATTGAGCGCACCGATTATGCCGATTTCTAAAGAGATTGGGATTCTTCCCCTTGTTGGTGAAATTGACACGTACAGAGCGAGAACCATTTTGGAATCCGTTTTGGCCCAATGCTCGGCGTTAAAGCTTTCATATTTATTTTTAGATATATCCGGTGTTCCTATCGTCGATACGATGGTTGCCTATCAAATCTTTAAAGTGATTGACAGCACCAAACTGCTGGGCATTGAGACGATTATTTCAGGAATCAGGCCTGAAATCGCCCAGACTGTTGTGAAGCTCGGATTAGATTTTTCGAATGTGAAAACAGAGCAAAGTCTTGCTAAAGCTTTAGCCAACAAAGGATTTAAGATAGAAGAATCTTAAGATGTCCCTTAAGGGATGTATTTTTTTGAAGCACGTTCAACAATGAAGAGAAGCAACAGCTGAACAGCCTGTGCTAGGCTATTCAGCTTTTTTTACTTCGATAAACAAAATATGGTGACTGTCGATGTCTTTTACCTTGAATGAGTAGCCGTCATATTCAATGACACTTTCAGGCTCGGCGTCTATGTTTTGTGTGAGAAACCAGCCTCCGAGCGTATCGACTTCAGCATCTGATAAATCAGTTCCAAGCAGGTTATTCACGTCACTGATTAATAACTTCGCATTTAATAAATAATGATCTTTTCCCAGCTCTCGAACATGAGGCACTTCATCTGCATCGAATTCATCGCGTATTTCTCCTACAATTTCTTCAATAATATCCTCGACGGTGATCAATCCTGAAGTTCCGCCATACTCATCAATGAGAATCGCCATATGAGTGCGTTCCTTTTGCATTTTGATGAGTAATTTGTAAATCGGAATGGTCTCAATGACATGAATGACGGGCTGTATGAAGGGTTCAATTTTGTGCTTCTGAAAAGAAAAATCTTTCGTCAGCAATGAAAACAGCACTTCTTTCATATTGATTACGCCGATGACGTTATCTTTATCTTCTTTTACAACCGGGTAACGGGTATATTTGGTCTGCTTAACCGTTTCCCGCATGCTTGGAATCGAGTCATCCTCAATAGATAAACTGACCATTTCGTTTCGCGGGACCATGATTTCCTTTGCCATTCGTTTATCAAATGTAAAGATATTATTCATATATTTTAATTCGCTTTTTCTGATTTCTCCGCTTTTATAGCTTTCGGTCAGCAGTACTCTAAGCTCTTCCTCCGTATAAGCCAGTTCATGTTCTGATGCCGGCTTCAGCCCAAAAAGTCCTGTGATCATTCTGGCAGACTGGTTAAGGAGCCAAATGAACGGAAACATGATTTTATAAAACCAGATTAATGGTTTCGCGAGCATCAGCGTAATGCTTTCTGCTTTTTGAATCGCGAAGCTCTTCGGTGCCAGCTCCCCGATGACGACATTTAAATACGTTACCACTAAAAAGGCGATAATAAGGGAAAGAAGATGGGTAAGCGACTCGTTTAAACCTGCCTTATGAAAGAGCGGGCGAAGCAGAGTCTGTACAGTCGGTTCACCCAGCCAGCCGAGTCCTAAAGCTGCGACCGTGATGCCCAGCTGGCAGGCTGATAAATATTCGTCAAGATGTGTGACCACATGTTTTGCCGCTTTAGCGCCTTTTTTGCCTTTTGCGACAAGCTGATCAATTCTGGATCGCCTTACTTTTACGATCGAAAATTCTACGGCGACAAAAAATCCCGTTAACAAAATTAAAAACGCGACTGCTAATAAATTGATAAATTCCAAAATAAACTGCCTTCTCCAAGGAAGGCATGCACCTCCCTTTCCGATGTCTTTCTACATTCCATACCACCGGCAAAAGCTCACAAAACATGTGATGAAGTGCCTAAATGGTTTAGGAATGCTTCTCCTTGGGCAATTAAAGAACAAAAGAATAAAAGTCTGGAGGATCGTAACATGAAGGTACATACAGGTGAAGATTGGTTTTGGTACCAAATGGGGCCTCAGGAAAGAGATAAGGCAAGAGATCTGATCCATTTTTCTCATTGGCCGCAATGTGAAAAGTGGTTTGAAAATAATCATCATATTAACTTTTTGCGCGTGGATACAACAGAAGCTGAGAATGAAGCGGTATTCGGCTCGATCGTATATGATCAGGGGCTTGGCGAGGAAAAAGACCATACCGTTTTTCACTTCTATATTACTAGGCAATATTTTTTCACAATTAACTTTGATTTTTCGATTTTGGAGGGGATTAAGGGAAAACAAGTTGTCCAGCAAATGGAAAGAGCGAACAATGCAATAGAGGGGTTTTTGATTCTTCTCGGCGAACTAATGAATGCGTATTTAATCGGTATAGATGAATTTGAAGTAAAGCTGAGAAAGCTCAGATGGCAAATCAAAGACGACAATAGCAAAAGCATTTTAAATCGCGTCCATCTCCTGCGCCATGAGCTGATGATTTGGAAAAACTTAATCCTAAGCGCTAAAAAAATTGAAATGGCGTTGAAAGAAACCTTTTTGCCTCAAAATGAAGGAAAAAAGGATTATCAGCGGACACACCTGAAAATTGACAGGGGGTTTACATACATCAGCGAATTTGAAGGGGAGCTTAACAATCTGCTGCATTCAGAGGAAGTCATTACCTCGCACAGGGGAAATGAAATTGTAAAAGCGCTGACCATTTTCACGACGCTTTTTACGCCGATTACAGCGCTGGGGGCCCTCTGGGGGATGAACTTTTCCGTGATGCCTGAGCTGAATTGGAAATACGGTTATGTCTTTTCTCTCTTATTGATTATCACTTCTACAGTCTTGATCTACCTATATTTGAAGAAGAAAGGCTGGACGGGAGATATGCTGCAGGAACGGAAGGATAAAAAGAAATCTCGAAAACGGCGGATACTGTAGAATGTTTCATTTTTTGTGCAGCGGATAAAGAATAAATAGAACACGGTAAAGGAGGAATTGAAATGAAAGTAAGAGATATCATGACTGCGAATGTAGAATGCTGCGAGCCAACCGCATCAGTCACTGAACTAGCCAAAAAGATGAAAGACTCCAATGTCGGTTCGATTCCAATTTGTGAAAGCGGCAGACTTCAAGGCATCGTTTCTGATCGGGACATTGTCACCAGAAGCTTAGCTGAAGATCAAATGGAGGCGAAAGCAAGTGATATCATGAGCACAGAAATCGTTTCCGGTCATCCTGATATGTCTGCTGATGAAGCGAGTCAGCTCATGGCAGAGCATCAAATCCGCCGTTTACCGATTCTTGAAAATGAACGTTTAACGGGTATTGTTGCGTTAGGCGACCTTTCCGTTAAGAAAGACACAGACCAGAAAGCCGGTAAAGCATTAAGTGAAATTTCTAAATCAGCATAACAAACAGTTCGGAAGAGGTAATTGCCTCTTCCTTTTTATTTTGTATACAATAAACTGATTCGCCAATTTTAGAAAGCGTCATACTCCGATTTATAAATCCCTCTTTGGATCCAGAGCCGGACTGCGTACATTTGTCCATCAATCTCTTTTCAAATCCTTATTAAAATTGAAAATGATGTGATACATATAGCTGAATTTCTATTTTTGATAGGGGCGAAATGTTTTTTAAAGTTGTAAATACATCAGAAAATCACATTTTCTTTGTTTGATTACCATGTCTTCTTTTTCTACAATACGCTTTGAAAGGAGAGGGAATCAAAGTGGATTCGATAGAAAAAACAAGCAAAACTTTAATTGAAGAGGCATATAGGACGAAGGCCTCTGACATTCACATTGTGCCGAGGGAACGGGACGCAATCATTCATTTTCGGGTTGACCATGCATTGCTGAAAAAGCGAAACATGAAAAAAGAAGAGTGTGTAAGGCTCATTTCACATTTTAAGTTTCTCTCAGCTATGGACATAGGGGAAAGAAGAAAGCCGCAAAATGGATCTCTTACTCTAAAATTAAAAGAGGGTGACGTTCACTTAAGGATGTCAACGCTCCCGACAATTAACGAAGAGAGCCTCGTCATCAGAGTGATGCCTCAGTATAATATCCCTTCGATTGACAAACTGTCTTTATTCCCAAAGACAGGAGCCACCTTGCTTTCATTTTTAAAACACTCCCACGGCATGCTGATTTTTACCGGACCAACAGGCTCTGGGAAAACAACAACATTATATTCTCTGATCCAATATGCAAAAAAACATTTTAATCGAAACATTGTCACACTTGAAGATCCAGTTGAAACGAGGGATGAAGATGTTCTTCAAGTGCAGGTGAATGAAAAAGCCGGTGTCACATATTCCACAGGGCTGAAGGCAATTTTGCGCCATGACCCCGATATGATCATTTTAGGTGAGATTAGAGACGCTGAAACAGCACAAATCGCGGTGCGGGCAGCGATGACTGGTCATTTAGTGCTGACGAGCCTTCATACGAGAGATGCGAAGGGCGCGATTTACAGGCTGCTTGAATTTGGCATTAATATGAATGAAATCGAGCAAACGGTTATTGCGATAGCGGCTCAGCGTTTAGTTGATTTGGCTTGCCCGTTTTGTGAAGACGGATGTTCATCAGTGTATTGCCGCCTGTCACGAAATGTCAGGAGAGCAAGCGTATACGAGCTGCTTTACGGGAAAAACCTTCAGCAGTGTATCCAGGAAGCGAAAGGGGACAATGCAAATTACCAATATCAAACGCTGCGTCAAATTATAAGAAAAGGGATTGCGCTCGGCTATTTAACGACAAACAACTATGACCGGTGGGTTTATCATGAAACAGATTAGAAAAGTTTGGCCGTTAAAGGATCAAGCCTATTTACTGAAAAGGCTGGGTGAAATGACAGCGGGCGGATACAGTCTTTTAGACGGATTGCGCCTGATGCAGCTGCAAATGAATAAAAGGCAGCTGGCGGACTTGGCTAACGCAATAAGCCGGTTGAGAGAAGGGGAATCGTTTTACCATGTATTAAAGAGCTTGTCATTTCATAAGGAAGCCGTCGGTATTTGTTATTTTGCTGAAACACATGGGGAATTGCCGGCTTCCATGATTCAGAGCGGGGAGCTGCTGGAACGAAAAGTAGGCCAGGCAGAACAGGTAAAAAGGGTGTTGCGATATCCTCTTTTCCTCATCTTTACCGTTGTTGTCATGCTTTATATGCTGCAATACATCATCATCCCTCAGTTTTCTGGTATTTATCAATCGATGAATGTAGAAACCTCACGCACAACAGACATCATTTTTGCGTTTTTTCAGCACCTTGATGCTGTGTTCATATTAATGGCCATTTTGGCTGCAGGAACAGGTCTTTATTATTGGTTTATGTTCAAGAAAAAATCCCCTGACCATCAAATGCTCATTTGCGTAAGTATTCCTTTGTTTGGAAAGCTGGTCAGGCTGTTTAACAGCTACTTTTTTTCTTTACAGCTGAGCAGTCTGCTAGCATCAGGTCTTTCTATTTATGACAGTTTGAAAGCATTTAGGCATCAAACGTTTCTCCCTTTTTACCGCCATGAAGCTGAACAAATGATTGAACGGTTAAAAGCCGGTGAAACCATTGAAGCTGCTTTATGCAAACGGCCTTTTTACGAAAATGATTTTTCAAAAGTGATATCTCATGGCCAACTAAGCGGCCGCTTGGATCGGGAACTCCTCACATACAGCCAGTTTATATTGCAGCGGCTTGAGGACAAGTCACAAAAATGGACAGGCATTCTTCAGCCCATTATTTACGGATTTGTCGCAGGGATGATTTTAATTGTTTATCTATCGATGCTCCTGCCTATGTATCAGATGATGAATCAAATGTGAAAGGAAGAGGCTGATGAACGAGAAAGGGTTTACACTTGTGGAAATGCTGATCGTGCTCTTTATTATTTCTATTTTGCTATTGATCACCATACCGAATGTAACAAAACATAATCAAACCATTCAGAAAAAAGGCTGTGAAGGCCTGCAAAACATGATAAAGGCGCAGGTAACAGCATATGAACTCGATCATGACGGGAAGACACCAAGCCTCGGCGATTTACAGGCAGAAGGTTATGTGAAAAAAGATGCGGTCTGTCCAAATGGAAAGCAAATTATCATTACCGGCGGGGAGGTTAAGGTTGAACATTGAATTAAAAGGGGAAGCTGGATTCACTCTTTTAGAAAGCCTGCTTGTTTTAAGCCTCGCCTCTATTATGCTGATTGCGGTGTTTACCACGCTTCCTCCTGTTTATGAAAATACAGCATTACGGCAGACAGTATCCCAGCTGAAAAACGATATTTTACTTGCACAGCAGACCGCAATTTCCAATCATCAAAGAACAAAGATTCTTTTTCAAGAGAAAAAATATCAATTAATCATAGGTGACACTGTTATAGACCGTACATATCATCATGGTCTTTTTGCAGAGTCACTGACATTAAAAGACCGCTTGGAATTTAACGAGAAAGGGCACCCGAATATAGGCGGGAAAATCCGTATAAAAGGGCATGCCGCCTATGACATAACAGTTTATTTAGGGAGCGGAAGAGTGAATGTGGAGAGAAAATAAAGGCTTTTCTACAATTGAAACAATCGCTGCCCTCAGCATATGGATGTTTATGCTTCTGACGATCGTGCCGTTGTGGAACAAGCTGATAGCTGATGAACATATAGCGGAGTCGAGAGAAATTGGTTATCAGCTTGTTAATGAAAGCATAGGCAAATATATGCTGACAGGAGCAGGAAATTCGTCACAGGCTGTTTCGATGAACAATAGCAAATACTCGATGACATGGGAGGAGGAGGGAGAGTATCAAAACGTATGCATCTCATCAGACACCTATAAAGACAAGCCATTTTGCCTCAGCATTTTGCGGACAGACTGGCTATACGCTTCTTAATGTATTATTTTCGCTCTCTGCTTATTTGCTCATATCAGGATCGTTAGCGATGTACTTTCATCTATTTTTGTCACGTCAACAGGAGAATGAGGGCTTCATGCAGCGGGAATGGATCATTTCGGTAGAGCAGATCATGAATGAGTGCAAGCAATCGCAGACAGTGCAGACAGATGAGCATGGGAGCGTCTTAATCTGCAGAAATCTGTCAGGGCAAGAGGTCCGTTTTGAAATCTACCATTCAATGATCAGGAAAAGAGTAGACGGAAAAGGGCATGTTCCGATTCTTGACCATATTAAAACAATGAAAGCCGAGGTTAAAAACGGGATGCTTTGGCTGAAAGTCAAGAATGAGAATGATAAAGAGTATCAAACAGCTTTTCCGGTATATACGTCGTTAGGAGGTGGGTGAATGTACTACTCAAAAGGGTTTATCTATCCGGCCGTTCTTTTTACATTTGCCCTTGTGATGCTGATTGTGAATTTCACCGCCCCTCAATTTGTTTCACGCCATATGTTTGAGAAGGAAACAAAAGAGTATTACACAGGAGAAAATCTGCTGCAAAATGGCGCGCTTCTATCCATCAGGCATATACTTGAGCACAGACCAGGCCGAAAGGGTTCACAGCAGTTTCAATATGGACATGTATCTTATGACATTCGCAAAACAACCATAAAAGAACAGCAAGAAATCACCCTTAAAGCCATCACAGAGTCGGGAACAGAAAAAAACGCTCAGCTGCTGTTCGATCAAAATCAGAAAAAACTGCTGAGCTGGACAGAATAAACCAGCGGTATGTGTATAAAAAAAGTCGTGTGAGCCAACACTTCATAATAACTGAATGATGAGGTGATCACGTGAAAACGAATGATTATGTCAAATATATGACTCAGCAATTTGTGAAATATATAGACACTCCAAAAGATGAGCGAAAAGAACGAAAAGAGGTTCGAAAAGAAACAAAAACGCCTGCTTCTCAGCATTGGTTCGGTATTTTACCTTATGGTTTTAGGCTATGGCTGAAAAGAAAAAAATAAATTGTGCCAATATAACGAGCAAGGTCCTTCACATGGAGGACCTTATTGATATTCTTCTAAAATTGCAATTTTATTCACCTTTTGACTATGAGGATCGAAAGAAATTGTGACAAACACGCCGAATTCCTTTGAGCCTTCTCTCAGGGTTAAATGATATTGTTTCACAGCTTCGTCTTTTCTTTTGCGGTCCCAAACTTTTTGTTTAACCAGTACCTGTGCGAGCGGGTACCTTTTTTTTGCTTCTTTTACAGCAAGCTCTTCCCATTTTGACATGTGTCGGGCGGTTACAAGCGGCCCTTCTTCTGCTTGAGCGGCACTGGTGCCGAAACCGAGAAGAGACAGACAAATCACACATTGTTTGATCATAAGCCGTCACCCTTTCTTTGTTGTTTATTATTGCCAAATGTTAACCGGATATGCGTTTAATTTCTCACATAACAATCCCCAAAAATTCTAAAAACTTAAAAAGGTGAGCAATATTGAGTAAGGCTATGCAATATGATGAAAACATTCTTTTAAACGAACAAAATGGCGGATTTTGGTGTTTTTAAATCCTTCAACCGTTGATTATACTTAGTTTGTGCGGTTCTTAAAAGAGAACGACTGTCACATCAAGTTACAGTGTTTTACAGGGGGTAAGGTATGTTTCGATTGTTCCGCAATCAGCATAAGGCTAAGACAAAATTAAGAGTGCTGCTTGTTTTTCAGCTTTCAGCCATATTCAGTCTGACAGCCGCTATATGCTTACAATTTACCGGAGATACAAGCGCTGCTTTTTATGATATTGAAAACTTTGATGTTTCGCTTCAAACGCGTGAGAACTTTCAGCATACAGATAAAAACTGTCATTATGATAAACGGTGGGACCAAAGTGATTTACACGTGGTGAATCAAACAGATACAAAAGGTACTGTCTGTTCCCCTGTTCGTCTATTTGCCGAGCTGGAAAACAGAGGCCAGAAACTTAAGAAATCGAAATGGAAGTGGGAGCTTCATAAACTGGAAAACACCCGCAAACCGCTAAAAGACGGGAGCGTAATAGATAAAGGATACGTTTCCACCCAAATAGGCGAATCACTTTACAAAATTGAAACAAATAAAAAAGTGAAACCCGGCATTTATGCGTTTAAAGTATATAAACCGGCCGGCTATCCGGCGGACGGCAGCAAATCTGAGTGGTCGGAACCAATGACAATTGTGAAGTGTGACGAAAAACCGACAGCACCGAAAAAGGAAAGTCAGCCGGCTGTGAAAAATCAGCACAATCAAGCAGACAGTGACAGAAAAGACAAAACAGATCAAGAAAAAACAGCCGACAAAGCCGTAAATGAAGACAAAGAAAATCAACCAGTTCAGAAGGAAAGCGGGGAAGAGGATGAAAAAAGCATTAAAGCTGATCAGTAATATCCTTTACGTAATCATCTTTACTCTGATTATTGTGTTAACGCTAGTTGTCATATCAACACGTTCATCCGGGGGAGAGCCGGCAGTGTTCGGATACACGCTAAAATCAGTACTGTCTGGCTCAATGGACCCTGAATTTAAAACGGGCTCATTAATTCTCGTTAAAGAAATCACAGATGTGAAAGAGCTCCAAAAGGGCGACGTGATCATATCTATGCAGGATGCAGACACAGCGGTGACCCATAGAATTATTGATATGAAAAAGCAAGGCGATCATTTGTTATTCCAAACAAAAGGGGATAATAACGCCGCAGCTGATTCTGCGCCTGTGTCGGATGAGAATGTCCGCGCGCAATATACAGGTTTTCAGCTTCCTTATGCCGGCTACATGCTTCATTTTGCCAGTCAGCCGATCGGCACTGCTATTTTACTGATTGTTCCTGGCGTTATGCTGCTGATCTACTCTTTTGTGACAATCAGCAGTGCGATCAGAGAGATTGAAAGAAAGACGAAAGCCTTGGAAACAGAGACAAAGGACAATACGATGTCCACTTAACATCAGTTGTAAACCTGGCAACAGGTTTCGATAATATAATCATTCAATAAAAGGGGAGTTTACCATGGGTATGAAAAAGAAATTGAGTTTAGGAGTTGCATCAGCAGCACTAGGGTTAGCTTTAGTAGGGGGAGGAACATGGGCAGCATTTAACGACATTAAATCAACGGATGCTACTTTTGCATCAGGTACGCTTGATTTAGCAGTGAAAGAAAATTCAGCCAGTGTCAACTTATCAAATCTAAAGCCGGGAGATAAATTGACGAAAGATTTCCAATTCGAAAATAACGGCTCACTTGCGATCAAAGAGGTATTAATGGCGCTGAATTATGGAGAATTTAAAGCAAACGGCGGAAGTAATACATCCCCAGAAGATTTTCTCAGCCAGTTTGAGGTTACATTATTGACAGTCGGCAAAGAGGGAGGCAATGGCTATCCGAAAAACATCATTTTAGATGATGTCAACCTTAAAGACTTATATTTAATGTCCTCTAAGAATGATGCTGCGGCGACTGAAAAAATTAAAAAACAAATTGATCCTAAATTCTTAAACGCAAGCGGAAAAGTCAATATAGCGACAATTGACGGTAAAACCGCTCTTGAATATGACGGTGTTCCAAAAACACCGACTGATTTTGACCAGGTTAAAATGGAAATTCAATTTAAAGACGATAAAACAAAAGATGAAAAGGGACAAATGGTTCAAAATAAATATCAAGGCAACTCATTACAGCTTCAATTCTCATTTGAAGCAACACAGTGGAGTGGCTTGACAATCAAAAAGGAACATACTGATAAAGACGGTTACATTAAAGAAAATGAAAAAGCGCATAGCGAGGATAAACATTAATAGAAAAAGAGGTGGCTCAGTACATGCGTACTGAGCCATTCTTATGTTCATTTGACAAAAGAGGAGTAAGTGCCTCTGCTCAGGCACTACTCCTCTTTTTGGGACTTTCTCCATTTTTGATAATCTAAAAATTCACGAAATTGTTTTTTCGATACCCCAGATGTCATCGCATCGCGAACCAATTTCTCCCATTCACTATCTAATTGACCATCGTATTCGGTTTCATGTTTTTCATCAAGCAAAGTATGAACCGAGACGTCCAGAACAGCGGAGACTTTTTCGAGAAATTGAATGGAGGGGTTCGTTTGTAGATTTCGTTTTATTGAGCTTAAATAAGACTTCGCTACCCCAGCTTTTTCTGCTAGTTCTGATAGTGAGTAGCCTTTTTCTTTACGGTATTGTTTAATACGCTGGCCAATCAATGTCATCACCTTCCTTGTGATATTATAGCACATTCAGAAAGGATTTATGGTATGACTTCTGGCTGCCGGACCAGGATGAGCAGACTTTTTGTTTAAAAGTAAATATTTGCGTATTTCCTCAGGGCTGATATTTGCTTCTCTGGCTTCCATCATTAATTCAACCCATTCTTGATCTAATTCGAAGTGCTCTTGTTTTGCATTTTTCATGCAGTTTCTCCTCCTAAAATACTTGTTTATGTATTTCAGCCAGTCCGGCCATGACCATTGTACGCCTTCTGTGGTCTCTGGAAGTCATTTGCCAATTGAATAGCCAGAATTTTTTTCCAATATACCTTTATTATAATAGCATTTTTCCAAAAAAAACGAGAACGATGTCGAATCTGAAAAAAGTTAGCTCGAAATATTATTTTGCAGAAAAAATAATCCGCCATTTTCGATCTGAACTGATATCTTTGGTTGATACAAGGCTTTTAACGCTTGTTTTTCAAGTTGGTACTCTTCTGGTTTTTCTTCTGTATGCTCATAAAACTGATCAAGCAATTTCATATCGTTTTGCCACCTGTTTACCGCCTGCTCTGCCCAGTCTGACGGTTCTTGTCTAGCGGCTTGGGTAATATAGCTCTCCATCCGCTTAAGACCGCTTTCAGGTTTGATCATAGGCGATATGGTGAAACAATAGTCACATATTTGTGATGTCAATGAAAGCTGTACGAGCTTACTTTGAAAATCTTCAATCATGGCTCCAGAGACAAGGTGAAGACCTAGTGATAATAGCTTATCCTTTTTCATGTCGGACTGGTATGAAATCATGACATTTATACCAAGCCAAGGCTGAAGCGGAATTTTCGCTCCGGCTGATTCAATTTTCTCATACATTCTGGTAAATCTCCCATTTTGTTTAACTGCTTTAAATATTTGAAACAGGCGCGGCGCCCCGAAATAAATAAATTCGCCATCTAGGTCTTCTGGAGCAGATTCCTTATCTGTAATGAACGTTATTTTCATCGGATTCGGGTCGCCGCCGGTCTTCTCGCGCCAGTGCCAGTAAAAAGGCCGATTCATGATCTGTTTGTCCATTTCAACTGTAAGCTGAACCGTCATGTAACCGGGGCCTTGGTCGATGATCGGACAGCTGTTTGCCTGGAAAAAACGAAGCAGAAATTGGTGAACCTCTTGCTGTCTCACTTGTAAAACCTCCTTGCGGCTAAGAACCTCTTTTTTCAGCGGGCTGCTGTTTTTTATAAGATAAAAATGAGGTTAAGTTGTCCATTTTAATTTTCATTTCTTCTTCGGTTGCCGAATGGTACAAAATATCGTGCAGGTGCTCTTCAAAATTGTTGACTTGAATTTTTGTTAAAATGTCATCAAGCTCGCCGACCACTTTTTCAAATAAATGAATTTTTTCATATAAAAGCTTTAAAATATGCTCTTCCACTGTATGTTTGGTAGCCATGTTATAAATATGGACGTCACGTTCCTGCCCGAGCCTGTGGATTCTTCCGATTCTTTGTTCAAGCCGCATCGGATTCCATGGCAAATCATAGTTAATCATGTGATTGCAAAACTGCAGGTTGATCCCTTCGCCGCCCGCTTCAGTTGCAATCAGCACTTGAACCTTCCCGCGGAAAAGGTCCTTCATCCAGTCTTTTTTCCCGCGTTTAAATCCGCCTCTGAACGGCACAGAGCTAATGCCGTGTTGCTGAAGAAACCATTGCAGGTAAATTTGAGTGGCACGGTATTCTGTAAAAATAATGACTTTATCGTCTATCTTTTTAATCAGATCGACGACTTGATTCGCTTTAGAATTTTGCGTCACTTGATTGATGCGGTCCATTAATATAGAAATGGTGTGTTCATCAATGGCTGGTGCCTGTTTTTCTTTTTGGTCGAGCATTTTTTTCAGTGTCATGTACACAGCTTCCCTGCTTGAACAGCATTCTCTTTGGAGTGTCATAATGGAGAACATGCTGGCCGGTTTGTTAATGCTTTCTTTCAGGCGGGAAATCTCATCGTAAAGCGCCTGCTCTGATGGAGAAAATTCAATCGGCACTGTTTCGACGCGGCGCTGCTTCCAATTCAGCCCGGTGTCATGCCGCCTGTTGCGAATCATGACTTTATTCACTAGATCTTTTAAATGATCATGTGCTTCTAAGCTGGATTTCTTTTTAGAAAACATTTCTTGAAAGTGATTCTGATTGCCTAAATGACCAGGCTTTAATAAGGAAACCAAATTGAAAATTTCTTCAACACGGTTTTGGATTGGCGTCGCAGTCAGCAGCAGGCAGTATTTTTTCACAAGATTCCGGACAAATTCATAGTTCTTTGTTTTGCTATTTTTCAGCTTGTGGGCCTCATCAATAATGACGAGATCATATGGGATTGACAGCACAATTTCCCGGTGGGGCGAGCGCTTTGCAGTATCGATGGAGGACACGACGATATCGCACTGCTCCCACACATAGCTCTTCTTTTGCTCAACAGCCGGAATCAAAAATTTTTCCTGAAGCTCTTTCACCCACTGCGAAACAAGAGAAGCTGGCACAAGGATCAGAATTTTTTTGGCTAACCCGCGAATCATATATTCTTTTAGAATCAGTCCGGCTTCAACAGTTTTGCCGAGCCCCACTTCATCTGCTAAAATCGCTTTTCCGTTCATTTTTTCAACAACCTTCTGCGCAACCTCAAGCTGATGGGGAAGCGGCGTGAAGGAAGGGAGATATAATGGGGCCCGCAAGCCTTCAAATTCAGGAATCGCCAATGTTTCCTGGATTTCTGATGAAAGCTTGTACAGCTCCCAGTTTGACCACGGACCGTCGTTTTTCAGTCTTTCGGCAAATTCTTCGGGCCATTTTGTATCATATGTGATTTCTGCATTCATTGCTGTGAAACCGCCTTTCATATTCTTCAATTTTTAAAATGAACAATATAAGAAAAATCCGCCCAAATTGCTGTTGCCCCGCATATAGTGATGATGGTAGGATATGAGTATGTATTTGATGTAAGATATTGCTATAGTATGTCCATAACAGCATGAAAATATGAGCGAATGACAGCAAGGGGAGAGACCTGACCGAGAAAACCGGGATACAGGCGCCGAAGGAGCAAACTGCGGAGTGAATCTCTCAGGCAAAAGAACTCTTGCTCGACGCAACTCTGGAGAGTGTTTGTGTGAAATGCGCAAGCCACCAAAGGGGACGTCTTTGCTATTGCAAAGTAAACTTTCAGGTGCCAGGACAGAGAACCTTCATTTAATATGAGGTGTTTCTCTGTCCTTTTTTGTATGTTTTTTTAGCTGCGCCGTTGAAAAAGGGGAGGAATTTGATGCTGAAAAGAACACCGTTATTTGAATTGTATAAGGAATATGGAGGGAAAACGATTGATTTCGGAGGCTGGGAGCTTCCTGTTCAATTTTCTTCAATCAAAAAAGAGCATGAGGCTGTCCGAACAGCAGCCGGGCTGTTTGATGTATCTCATATGGGGGAAGTCGAAATCACAGGGGATGACAGCTTATCTTTTTTACAAAAGCTGATGACAAATGATGTATCCGCGTTAAAAACCGGCCGTGCGCAATATACCGCGATGTGCTATCCGGATGGCGGCACCGTTGATGATTTACTCATCTATCAAAAAGCTGAAAACCGCTATTTGCTTGTCATAAATGCTTCAAATATAGATAAAGATCTTGCTTGGCTCAAAGAACACGCAGCAGGAGATGTCCAGATTGACAATTTGTCAGATCAGATTGCGCTTTTGGCCGTGCAGGGCCCGAAGGCAGAAACAATTTTAAAAAATCTGACAGCTTCAGATGTGTCTGCTTTAAAACCATTTGCATTTATTGATGAAGCTGATATCAGCGGCTGCAAAGCACTCATTTCGCGCACCGGCTATACGGGTGAAGACGGGTTCGAAATTTACTGCCGTGCTGATGACGCCGTCCGAATTTGGAAACAAATCATTGAAGCGGGTGAAGAACACGGGCTTATGCCATGCGGGCTAGGGGCGCGTGATACACTCAGATTTGAAGCGAAGCTCCCGCTCTATGGCCAGGAGCTGACTCGGGATATCACGCCGGTTGAAGCAGGTATAGGCTTTGCCGTAAAACACAAAAAAGAATCTGATTTTTTCGGGAAGTCTGTATTGAGTGAACAGAAAGAAAACGGGGCGAAACGAAAGCTCGTCGGTCTTGAAATGATTGAAAAAGGAATACCGAGACACGGATATGAAGTGTTTCAAAGCGGCAAGTCCGTCGGAAAGGTGACAACAGGCACCCAGTCACCGACATTGGGGAAAAACGTGGGCCTTGCCTTGGTTGATGCTGGAGCGAGTGAGATCGGAACTGTTGTAGAAGTGGAGATTCGCAAAAAATTAGTGAAAGCAAAGGTAGTTAAAACACCATTTTATAAACGCTAAAAATTTTTTCTTTGGAGAGGGGTCAACACATGAAGCACCGCTATTTGCCCGCGACAGAAAAGGATAAACAGGAAATGCTTGATGCCATCGGCGCAAACACGATCGATGATTTATTCGCCGATATACCGGAGAACGTCAGATTTAAAAAAGAGTATCAAATCAAAAAGGCAAAATCAGAAACAGAATTAACAAAAGAACTGACAAAGCTGGCGTCTAAAAACTGTGATACCGTTCAATACGCATCTTTCTTAGGCGCTGGTGTATATGATCATTATCAGCCGGTTATTGTGGATCATGTCATTTCAAGGTCTGAGTTTTATACAGCTTATACACCATATCAGCCGGAAATTTCTCAAGGGGAGCTTCAGGCGATTTTCGAGTTTCAAACGATGATTTGTGAATTAACTGGCATGGATATCAGCAACTCTTCTATGTATGATGGCGGAACAGCCTTGGCGGAAGCTGCGATGCTTGCCTCCGGACATACGAAAAAGAAAAAAATTGTGGTGTCAACAACCGTGCACCCTGAATCGAGAGAAGTGCTGAAAACATATGCAAAAGGACAGTATATTGAAGTTGTTGAAGTCCCTGCCGCAAATGGAGTGACTGATCTTGATGCTTTGCGCGAAACCGTTTGTGACGATACGGCGGCGGTCATTGTGCAGTACCCGAACTTTTTTGGTCTGATTGAGCCGTTGAAGGATATTGAGCCAATCGCTCATCAGGGAAAATCCATGTTTATTGTCTCAGCCAATCCGCTTGCATTGGGACTTCTGACCCCGCCGGGCGCTTTTCAGGCCGATATTGTGGTTGGCGACGCACAGCCATTCGGGATTCCTTCCGCATACGGCGGACCCCATTGCGGGTTTTTTGCGGTCACGAAAAAATTAATGAGAAAGGTGCCGGGCCGCCTCGTCGGACAAACGGAGGATGAAAACGGAAAAAGAGGTTTTGTGCTTACCTTGCAAGCCAGAGAGCAGCATATTCGCAGGGATAAGGCGACCTCAAACATCTGCTCGAACCAGGCATTAAACGCACTGGCCGCTTCCGTCGCCATGACGGCTCTCGGGAAAAACGGCGTAAAAGAAATCGCCCGCCAAAATCTCTTAAAAGCTAATTATGCTAAGCAAGAAGCGAAAAAAGCGGGGCTCACCGTAATGTTTGACGGGCCGATGTTTAACGAATTCGTTATCAAACTAGATGAACCTGTGAAATCGGTAAATCAAAGATTGCTGACAAAAGGGATCATCGGCGGCTACGATTTGGGTCTGACGTATCCGGAGCTTGACCGCCATATGCTTATTGCCGTAACAGAGCTGAGAACAAAAGAAGAAATTGATGCACTCATTAAGGAATTGGGGGATCGCCATGAATAATCAGGATCAGGCACTTATTTTTGAGCTTTCAAGAGAAGGCCGTGTCGGCTACAGTCTGCCGGAGCTTGACGTACCGGAAATGGAAGTGGAGGACCTCTTGTCAGACAGCTATATCCGGGATGAGGACGCAGAGCTGCCGGAGGTTTCTGAGCTGGATATTATGCGGCATTACACAGCATTGTCCAGACGGAACCACGGGGTTGATTCGGGCTTTTACCCGCTCGGTTCCTGTACAATGAAATACAATCCGAAATTGAATGAAAAAATCGCTCGGATTCCCGGTTTTGCCGCGATTCATCCTCTTCAGGACGAAGACACAGTGCAAGGCGCTTTGGAGCTTTTATATGACTTAAGCAAGCATCTCGAGGAAATTACGGGAATGGATGAGGTCACGCTTCAGCCCGCGGCGGGGGCGCATGGCGAATGGACGGGACTGATGATGATCCGCGCTTATCATGAGGCGCGCGGAGATATGAAACGGACAAAGGTCATTGTCCCCGATTCAGCTCATGGGACAAATCCTGCGTCTGCAACAGTTGCCGGTTTTGAAACGGTGACGGTGAAATCGAATGAAAACGGGCTTGTTGATTTAGAGGATTTAAAAAGAGCGGTGAATGAAGAAACCGCAGCTCTTATGCTGACGAATCCGAATACACTCGGATTATTTGAGGAGCAGATCACCGAGATGGCGGAAATCGTTCACCAAGCCGGAGGAAAGCTGTATTATGACGGCGCTAATTTAAATGCCGTGTTAAGTAAAGCGAGACCCGGTGATATGGGATTTGATGTGGTGCATCTTAATTTGCATAAAACCTTTACAGGGCCTCACGGCGGAGGCGGTCCGGGTTCAGGTCCGGTTGGCGTAAAAGAAGATCTGATTCCTTATCTGCCAAAACCCGTTTTAATCAAAAAAGAAGGCCGGTTTACTTTTGACTATGACCGCCCTCACGCGATCGGCCGTGTTAAGCCTTATTACGGCAACTTCGGCATCAATGTCAGAGCGTATACGTATATCCGCTCTATGGGCCCGGACGGGTTAAAGGCCGTTACTGAAAACGCGGTGCTGAACGCCAACTATATGATGAGAAAGCTTGCCCCTTATTACGATCTGCCGTTTGACCGTCATTGCAAGCACGAATTTGTATTGTCAGGGAAACGCCAGAAAAAGCTTGGGGTGCGTACGCTGGATATTGCAAAACGGCTGCTCGATTTCGGCTATCATCCGCCTACAATTTATTTCCCGCTTAATGTTGAGGAGTGCATCATGATTGAGCCGACAGAGACAGAATCCAAGGAAACGCTGGATGCGTTTATTGATGCTATGATCCAAATTGCGAAAGAAGCAGAGGAAACTCCGGAGCTCGTACAGGAGGCTCCGCATACAACAATCGTCAAAAGAATGGATGAAACAAAAGCAGCGAGACAGCCTGTACTTAGATACGAGAAAAACGTAAGCAGCGAACTTGTAAAATAAAAAACAGCTGTCTGATATCAGACAGCTGTTTTTTTAATTTTTGGCTTTGATTTTTCCGCCCCATTTTTTAAAGCCGCCTTTAAGGTTATAAATCTCAGTGTAGCCGTTTTTGCGCAGGGTTTGTGCCGCGCGTCCGCTGCGGACACTGTTCTGGCAGTACAGATAGACAGGCTTGTCCGGCCGGATTTCATTTTTTCTCTGTTTCAGCTGAGAAAGCGGAATGTTGCGGGCGCCTAAAATATGTCCCCCATCAAATTCATTCGGTTCACGAACGTCGATAAGCTGCGCTTTGCGGTAACCAGCGCGGAATTCTTCTTCCGAAAGTGTTTTCATAATTCGCTGCTGATAGACATATGAAGCAATCATATAGACGATAAACGCAGCAAAAATAATTAAAACGATCATATTAGACAATGTGATTCTACTCCTTTAACGTATAAAATCAAAACCCTGCTTCTTTAAACAAGGGCATAGAGACGTTTTCGACAAATACTATTATAGTAAAGCACGGCGCGATTGTCATCCATAATGGAACTAAAATATTTTTCATTTTCCCGGCAGTTTGTTAAACTGATTCTATTAAAACGGTAAGGAAGGTCTCAAAATGGAAAAAGAAACTTGGCGGTTTATAGACTCAGGAAATGCAAGCCCGGCATTCAATATGGCGCTTGATGAAGCGCTTTTATATTGGCACAGTGAAAAGAAAATTCCTCCGGTCATCCGTTTTTACGGCTGGAATCCGGCGACGCTTTCTGTAGGTTATTTTCAAAATATTAAAAAGGAAATCAATTTTGAAGCAGTACATAAGTATAATCTTGGATTTGTCAGACGACCGACCGGAGGAAGAGGGGTGCTCCACGATCAGGAATTGACATACAGTGTAATCGTTTCTGAGGATCATCCGGAAATGCCGGCGACTGTAACCGAGGCATATCGGGTTATTTCAGAAGGCATACTCCAAGGCTTTAGAAATCTTGGTCTGGACGCTTATTTTGCCATTCCGAGAACCGAAAAAGAAAAAGAAAGCTTAAAGAACCCGCGCTCATCCGTTTGTTTTGACGCGCCGTCCTGGTATGAGCTTGTTGTCGAGGGACGCAAGGTGGCGGGAAGCGCGCAAACGAGACAAAAAGGCGTCATCCTTCAGCACGGCTCCATTCTGCTTGATTTGGATGAGGACAAGCTGTTTGATCTGTTTTTGTATCCGAGTGAAAGAGTCAGAGAGCGGATGCAGCGCAATTTTAAAAATAAAGCGGTTGCGATTAATGAACTCACCGATCACCCGGTGACGATGGACGATGCACGCAAGGCTTTTAAATCCGGATTTGAAACCGGTTTGAATATTCACTTGGAGCCGTACGAATTATCCCAGGAAGAGCTTGATTTTGTTCAGGACTTAGCAGAAACAAAATATGCTTCTGATGAATGGAATTATAAGCGGTAAAAAGGGCTTTTTGGCCTGCAGAGCATCCTTGTTTTTTCAAGTTCATTAGTGTAAACTTGTAATGATTTATAAAGTTAAGGTGCTTTTTGGGAGGGTTTCGATGACGACACCAAGTATGGAAGATTATATTGAACAGATTTATATGCTGATTGAAGAAAAAGGATATGCAAGGGTTTCTGATATCGCGGAAGCATTGGCAGTCCACCCCTCCTCTGTAACAAAAATGGTTCAAAAACTAGATAAAGACGAATATTTAATTTATGAAAAATATCGCGGTCTCGTGCTAACGTCTAAAGGAAAGAAAATAGGCAAACGGCTAGTATACAGACATGAATTGCTTGAGCAGTTTTTAAGAATCATTGGTGTTGATGAAGAGAAAATATATAACGATGTCGAAGGAATCGAGCATCATTTAAGCTGGAACAGCATTGATCGCATCGGTGATCTTGTTCAATATTTTGAAGAAGACGATGCGCGTAAAAAAGAGCTGAAATCAATCCAAAAGAAAACAGAACATCATAATCAGTAAAAAGGCGGGTCTCAAAGGAGGCCGCCTTTTTTTGATGAAATGCGCCCTGCTTCATTCATTGGTCTATTTCTTCGCGTTTTTTCTTAAAATGATAGTAAGCCATTGGATGGAGGGGGAGGGTATGGGATGTATATTGACGGTGTGTTTTCTGGCGGAGGGGTAAAAGGCGTGGCGCTTGCCGGCGCTTATGAAGCGCTTGAGGAAAAAGGCTTCCGCTTTGCACGGCTTGCCGGCACAAGCGCCGGCGCCGTTATTGCCGCTTTTATTGCATCAGGTTATTCAAGCAAGGAAATTCACGCTTTGATTGAAGAAGTGGACGGAGAGAGGCTGCTGGACCAGCGATACTCATTTCTCCCCTTAAAAATGCTCCAATGGGTGTCCATTTACTGGCGTTTGGGCTTGTTTAAAGGAGACACATTAGAAAAGTGGATCGCCGACCTTTTAAGAGCGAAAGGCGTACGCGTCTTTGGCGATTTGAAAAAAGGCTCTTTGCGGCTCATCGCTTCGGATCTGACAAACGGTACAATGATCGTGCTGCCGGATGACTTGGTCCGCTACGGGTTAAATCCGGATATGTTTCCGGTTGCCAGAGCGGTAAGAATGAGCTGCAGCATTCCCTATTTTTTTGAACCAATAAAATTAAAAACAGATACAGGAACTGCCACCGTAGTGGATGGGGGCGTTTTAAGCAATTTTCCCATATGGCTGTTTTCTAAAGAAAGAAAACGACCTGTTATCGGTGTGACGCTTGCGCCGAATGAAAGGGAGCGGCCGAAAAAAAATATCGGAAACGCTTTTGAACTGTTTGGCGCTCTGTTTGAAACGATGAAGGATGCGCATGACGCAAGACATATCGCGTCACGCTATGAGCAAAATATCATTTTTCTTCCGGTTGACAACGTGATGGCGACCGAATTTCATTTAACACAACAAAAAAACTAGCCCTGATTGAGCTAGGTAAAAGTCGGACAGAGCAGTTTTTAAAGCAGTGGACCTATTAAAAAAGCGCTCTGTTTTTCTTTTTATTTTTTTGCCTTCTATGACAGTCAGCTGCGTCTGGCTTTTTTTCTTGAGAATCATCGGCTTAGGTTTGCTGGCGCTCGGAACGCTTCGCAGATGGCTCACCCGGCCTTTATGCCCGGCGCGGTGCTTTGCTTTTTGTTCTTTCAGCCGGCGCCGCGATTGTTTGGCCGCTTTTTTAAAAGCCGCTCCTTCACTGCCAGTATTTCGCTTCATTACATATTTCACAATAAAATAAATAATGATACCTGCCAAGATGACGGTTATCGCCATTTTTGCCATTTCTCCGGGATTGGTTACCAGCACATAGAGGAAACCGAACGCTCCCAGCGCAATTAATACAGCAATAATAGGTTGTACACGATGATTCATAACTGTCCACCTCCGAAAGTAATAGCAGGGCAACGGATATTAGATGACGTTGTGAGAGGGCTGCTCTTTTTGTTCAGATCTTTCTTCGAGTCTGAGAAGCTCGTTAAAGCTTTCGATTGCAACTTCTACTTGGTCATCCTTAGGTTCTTTCGTCGTTAACAGCTGAAGCCAGAGGCCCGGGTACCCGAGACATTTCAAACCGGGAATATCACGCACTTTATTTGTCAGCTGCAGCACTTCAAAGGAAATCCCAAGTACAATCGGTATGAGAGCGACACGATCTATAACACGCAACCAAAGCGGATCTGTCGGAACAAGCAAGTATACAAACATACCGACAATAATGGTAAATAAAATAAAGCTGGACCCGCAGCGGTAATGAAGCCGTGATTGATTTTGAACGTTCTCTACAGTAATTGGCAAATTCTGTTCATAACAGTTTATGACCTTATGTTCGGCTCCATGATATTGAAACACTCTTTTAATCAGCGGTGTCATGGATAAAAAATAAATATAACCGAGCAGCAAAATCAATTTGAATAGACTTTCAACTGCGACTTGCGCTGTGTCCGATGGAAAAACCGGTCTTGTCAGTTCAGCTAAGAAAACAGGAACCAATGTAAATACGAATTTACTGAACAAAAATGATAAGACACCGATCACTGCAAGGCTGAGATACATTGACAGCCCCGAGGTTTTTTTTTCTTCCTTAAGCGTCTCGTCCTCAGACGGATCAAGTCCGTAGCGTTCACTCGAGAAATTCAAATGCTTTGTGCCGTTAGCGCTCGCTTCAATAATAGCGGCGATCCCTCTTATAAATGGTATTTTTTTTACCCTGTTCAGCTTCGGATTGTGTTTCCGGGGAAGTTTGAAGAAATCAATGCTTCCGTCTGTTCTTCGTATGGCCGTAACGTAATTGTGTTTTCCGCCAAACATAACGCCTTCCACAACCGCCTGCCCGCCGTAAGCGGGCGGAATTTTATGTTTTGACATATTCATCAACCTGCCTATTTCTTTAGGATTGCTAACTATTTCCTTTCACTCTATTGTACAGGAAACAGCGCGAAACCTCTAGATTGACGGGCTGAAAATTTGCCAGAGCCTTGCTTTTTCTACATGCAGTATACCCGTTATTTTCAAATTTTACTCGCTGCTGTCAAAATGTGTGAGCTTTTTTATTGACATTTCATTTTTTGGGCACACTTTAACAAGGAGGTGGCCGTTATGACTAGTGAAAAAAATACAGATCAAAACGAACAAACAAAAGAGAATCAGGGACCGCCTGTGCCAATGGGCGGCAGGGTAGCGGCGACGGGTTTTTGCGGAGGCGTATTATGGAGTTTCGTCGGTTATATCGCCTACTTATTTCATTTTTCCGAAATCAGCCCCAATATGATATTGCAGCCGTTTGTACTCGGAGAGTGGAAAAAACATGGTTTAGGAACGATTATCAGCATCATTGTGATTGGCATCATTTCGATTGGCGGGGCGTTTCTTTATTATCTTCTCTTGAAACGCTTGAAAACGATGTGGCCTGGTATGTTATACGGCTTGCTGCTTTGGCTGCTCGTGTTTTTTGTGTTTAATCCGATTTTCCAGGATGTGCGCGCCGTAACTGAATTGAAATCAGATACGATTATTACAACGATCTGCATCTATCTGCTTTACGGTCTGTTTGTCGGATATTCAATTTCATTTGAATATAATGAGCTGAACTCGGAAAAGCTGGCACGTGCGCTGGGAACACAGAGAGAATAGTGTATTATCCTTTTTTGTTATGATAAAATGTTCACGAGAAGTGAACATTTTTTACATGAGAAACCCTCGCGAAAAGGAGAGAGCCATGTGCCTCATTTTTTGATTTTGAACGGCCCGAATGTCAATCGGCTGGGGAAGCGTGAGCCGGATGTATTTGGGCGTCACACACTGACAGATATTGAAACAGATCTTTTTCAATTTGCTGAAGCCTTACATATTCAGCTTACTTTTTTCCAGTCTAATCATGAAGGCGATTTGATAGACGCCATACACGAGGCTGAGGAACAATATGACGGAATTGTTTTGAATCCGGGCGCGCTGAGCCATTACAGCTATGCCATCAGGGATGCTGTTTCAAGCATCAGCCCTCCTGTGGTTGAGGTGCATTTATCAAATTTATACGCCAGAGAAGAATTCAGGCATCAGTCAGTGATCGCTCCTGTTGCGAAAGGGCAGATTGTCGGCCTCGGATCTGAAGGCTACAAGCTTGCTGTTCGCTATTTATTAAGCCGGCAAGGGGGAGAATAAAGATGAAACTTGAGAAATTAAGAAACTTGTTCGAACAGCTGGGGATAGACGGAATGCTGATTACAAGCAGCATCAATTTGCGCTATATGACCGGTTTTACAGGGTCAGCGGGCTTAGCTGTCATATCCGGAGACAGGGCTGCGTTTATTACGGATTTCCGTTATACGGAGCAGGCCAAGGTTCAGCTAAAGGGCTTTGAAATCATTGAGCACGGCGGCAGCCTGATTCAAACCACTGCCGACACAATTGAAAAGTTCGGCATCAAACGCCTCGGTTTTGAACAAAACAGTATGACCTACGGCACATACGCGTCTTACAACGCGATTATCAGTGAGGCTGAATTAGTGCCTGTGGCTGAATCCGTGGAAAAGTTGCGCTTGATTAAGTCTAATGAAGAGATTAAGATATTAGAGGAAGCTGCGAAGATTGCAGATGATGCTTTCAGCCATATCTTGACGTTTATGAAACCCGGCATTTCTGAAATAGCTGTTGCCAATGAATTGGAGTTTTATATGAGAAGCCAAGGAGCGGACAGCTCTTCTTTTGATATGATTGTCGCCTCGGGCCTTCGGTCAAGCCTTCCCCATGGAGTGGCAAGTGACAAACTGATTGAAAGCGGGGATCTTGTTACGCTGGATTTTGGCGCTTACTATAAAGGATATTGTTCTGACATTACCCGAACGGTCGCTGTAGGCCAGCCTAGTGATCAATTGAAAGAAATTTATCAGGTCGTATTTGATGCTCAGGCACTCGGCGTCGAACATATTAAGCCGGGTATGACAGGCAAAGAGGCTGACGCCCTGACAAGGGATCATATCGCTGCAAAAGGCTACGGCGAGTACTTCGGCCATTCAACCGGGCATGGGCTCGGCATGGAAGTTCATGAGTCGCCGGGGCTGTCCGTCAGATCTTCAGCTATCCTTGAACCGGGCATGGTGGTTACAGTGGAGCCGGGCATTTACATACCAGAAACAGGCGGTGTCCGAATTGAAGATGACATCGTGATGACAGAAAACGGCAACCGGACAATTACCCATTCCCCAAAAGAACTCATTATTTTGTGATTGGAATATAGGAGGACATTAAACATGATTTCAGTAAACGATTTCCGTACAGGATTAACAATCGAAGTGGATGGCGGCATTTGGCGCGTCGTTGACTTCCAGCACGTAAAACCGGGTAAAGGTGCGGCATTTGTCCGTTCTAAACTTCGCAACCTGCGTACTGGCGCGATTCAGGAAAAAACATTCCGTGCTGGTGAAAAAGTGGCAAAAGCGCAAATCGAAACAAAAACAATGCAATACTTATATGCAAACGGAGATCAGCACGTATTCATGGATACAAGTTCTTATGAACAGCTTGAATTGAGTGAAACTCAAATTGAAGAGGAATTAAAGTATCTGCTTGAAAATATGTCTGTACACATCATGATGTACCAAGATGAAACACTCGGAATCGAACTTCCGAACACGGTTGAGCTGAAAGTGGTAGAGACTGAACCTGGCATTAAAGGTGATACGGCATCAGGCGGTACAAAACCTGCGAAAACCGAAACTGGTCTTGTTGTAAACGTGCCGTTCTTTGTCAATGAAGGCGACACTCTTGTAGTCAACACATCAGATGGTTCTTACGTTTCAAGAGCGTAAGGAGAAAAAAGAGGCCTGTTCCCAATTGGGAGCAGGCTTTTTTTGTGCGCAAAAACAGAATCTTTCTTTTATACGAAAATGGCAAGACTACTTCCGCCAGCTAGAGCATATCATATAAAAAAATGGGAGGTTGGGAGAGTGCTATGAAATTTTTTCTTGGAAATATTAATTCTACTGTTTTGACAATGGCCGGATTGCGAGTTTTATCCTCCATGATTGAGCTGACGGCCGCGATTGTGATGCTTGTGACAAATGATGTCCGCAAAGCGGTTGTGGTCAACAGCATTCTTGCTATTGTCGGTCCGCTGATTTTTATCATCACCATGACTGTGGGAATCTACCAAATTGCCGGGCAGCTGTCATATGCAAAACTGATCTTGATTTTTACGGGTGTCGTGTTGATTTTAGCGGGTGTCCACAAATAAAGAGAGGCTTGTCATAAAGTCTGCCTCACATCATACATTTTAAAGAAGCCGATCGGTAGAAAGGAGGAGACTCTGTTGAATGAAATTGCTGACGTTCTCCCTGAATCCATGAAAAACGCCCTTTCTGAAATACCGGAACATCAATGGCTGGAAATCGAAGAAATCAGAATTCGGGTTAACCGCCCTGTTGAACTGATACGAAAAGGACAACCTCTTTTTTTGTCCTATGCGGGCACGGCCGAGGATGCCCACCTGATCCTCAGCCGGCTGAGCAATTATAGTATGTATACGCTCGAAGAAGAGCTGAAGAAAGGGTATGTCACCATCAGGGGCGGCCACAGAGTCGGACTTGCAGGCAGAGTCATTACAGAAAACGGAGGGGTGAAGGGCCTCCGCGACATTGCGTCTTTTAATATACGAATTGCCCGGCAAAAGCTTGGTATTGCAGAACCGCTGCTGCCTTATCTGCATCAAAACGGCTGGCTGAATACATTGATTATCGGTCCGCCGCAAACCGGTAAAACAACGCTGCTTCGGGATCTTGCCAGACTTGCGAGCAGCGGCAAGAACCGGATTCCGCCCGTAAAGACAGGCATTGTCGATGAACGGTCGGAAATTGCCGGGTGCCTGCGCGGCATTCCGCAGCATCAATTCGGACAGAGAATTGACGTGTTAGATGCCTGTCCGAAGGCTGAGGGGCTGATGATGATGATCCGGTCAATGAGTCCCGAGGTGATAATCGTTGATGAAATCGGAAGAACGGAGGATACAGAAGCACTTCTCGAGGCGCTGCATGCCGGTGTTTCGGTCATTGTATCCGCGCATGGCTGGAGTATTTCTGATCTGACGAAGCGGCCTTCATTAAAGCGTCTGTGGGAAGAAAAAGCCTTTGACCGCTATTTGGAATTATCCAGAACGAAGGGACCGGGCACGGTAAGCCGTATTTATGACAAAGACGGAAACGTGCTTTCGGGAACGAGGGACGTGAAAACATGCTGAAGCTGTTAGGCGCTGTATTCATTGTAGCTGCGACAACATGGACAGGTTTCGAGACGGCGAAAATTTATACAGAACGGCCAAGGCAAATCCGTCAGCTGCGTGCGGCGCTCCAATCTCTCGAGGCGGAAATTATGTACGGCCATACACCGCTTCATACCGCTTCACAGCAGATCGCAAAACAGCTTGCACAGCCTGTTTCGGCTCTGTTTCTCAGTTTTAGCGAACAGCTGGAGAAAGGCAGTGATTCCGCTAAAACGGCATGGGAGCAAAGCTTAAAAAAAGTGTGGGACAACATGTCACTGAAAAAAGCCGAATATGATGTGCTGAAGCAATTCGGCGAGACGCTTGGGATTCACGATCGAATCTCACAGCAAAAACATATCAAGCTGGCACTTACACACTTAGAGGCATCGGAAGCGGATGCTGAGCAGGCACAAGCGAAAAATGAAAAGATGATAAAAAGTTTAGGCTTTTTAGCGGGCTTGTTACTCATTCTTCTATTGATGTAAACGTGAGGGGAGCAAAAATAAAATGGGAGTAGACGTTAATGTCATTTTTCAAATCGCCGGAGTGGGAATCGTGGTCGCTTTTTTACACACGATTTTGGATCAGATGGGAAAAAAAGAATACGCCCAGTGGGTGACGCTGTTAGGTTTTATCTATATTTTATTTATGGTCGCCACCATTGTGGATGACCTCTTTAAAAAGATAAAAGCTGTGTTTTTATTTCAAGGATAGGGGGGCTTACAGATTGACATTGTTCAAATTGTAGGTTTAGGGCTGATCGCCACCTTCCTTTCTTTGATCGTAAAAGAACAAAAGCCGACATTTGCCTTTTTAATTGTCGTATTTGCCGGATGTGTTATTTTTCTCTATTTGGTAGATCAAATCTACGACATTATCAGAATGATTGAAAAAATAGCCGTTAACGCCAATGTCAACATGGTATATGTTGAAACGATTTTAAAGATTATCGGAATCGCCTATATTGCTGAATTCGGGGCGCAGCTCACCAAGGATGCCGGTCAAGGGGCCATCGCCTCGAAAATAGAATTGGCGGGGAAAATTCTGATTCTCGTTATGGCTGTTCCTATTTTAACCGTGATTATTGAAACGATTCTTGGACTTATACCTTCCATGTCATAACCGAAAGGAGGCGGCAGATTGAAGCGTTTTCGATGGGCGTTGGTTCTTGCAGTGCTGCTCGTATTCGGCTGCACAGAAATTGTACAAGCAGCAGACGATTCGGTCCAAACAGAAGAACATACCGAAACGCCGGAGCAATTGGCTGAAAAAACGGCAGAGTCGCTTGAAACAGACAAGATCGGTGAATTTTGGAATGACATAATGACGGAGTACGGCGGGCTTCTGCCGGAAAGTCAAAAAGGAAGTTTGCTTGAGTTTATAAACGGCGATAAATCTTTTTCACCGCAAGAATGGCTGAAGGCTCTCTTTTCTTATTTGTTTCATGAAGTGCTTGCCAATGGAAAGCTTCTCGGCACGTTGATTTTGCTGACAATTTTTTGCGTCATTCTTCAGCTTCTGCAAAATGCATTTCAGCAAAGCACAGTCAGCAAGGTTGCGTACGCAATTGTTTATATGGTGCTGATTATCCTTGCACTGAACAGCTTTCATATAGCGATCAATTATGCGACAGAGGCGATTCAGACGATGACCAGTTTTATTTTGGCTCTCATTCCTCTCCTGCTGGCGCTTTTGGCTTCCTCTGGAGGAGCTGTATCTGCGGCCTTCTTTCATCCTGTTATTCTCTTTCTAATGAATACGAGCGGTCTGCTGATTCAAAATATCGTCATGCCGCTGATTTTCTTATCAGCGATTCTGAGCATCGTCAGTACAATGACTGAACAATACAAAGTAACGCAGCTGTCCAATCTTCTCAGAAATATTGCCATAGGAGCGCTGGCAGTCTTTCTCACTGTGTTTCTCGGCGTCATTTCTGTGCAGGGTGCCTCGGCGGCAGTGACAGACGGCATTACGCTCAGGACGGCTAAGTTTATTACCGGCAACTTCATTCCTGTTCTTGGAAGAATGTTTACTGACGCAACAGATACAGTGATCAGCGCTTCCTTATTGCTGAAAAATACGGTGGGAATCCTGGGTGTCGCCATTTTGATTTGTATTGCGGCTTTCCCGGCAATCAAAGTGCTTTCTCTCGCTTTTATTTACAAGCTGGCAGCCGCGATTCTCCAGCCGCTCGGCGGCGGTCCGGTCATTACCTGTCTCGATGTCATCAGCAAAAGCGTCATTTATATTTTTGCGGCTCTCGCTATTGTGTCTCTCATGTTTTTTTTAAGCCTTACCGTCATTATTACTGCCGGAAACCTCACGATGATGATGAAATAAAGGAGGCTGACGGATGAGTTTTTTAACTGAATGGCTTACCAGCATCGTCTTATTTATCCTATTTGCAATCGTCATTGATATGCTGCTGCCGAGCTCCAGCATGCAAAAGTACGCAAAAATGGTAGTCAGCCTGCTGCTGATCGTCGTCATGCTTACTCCAATCTTTAAGCTTTTCAAAACAGACCCCGAAGTCATCTTTGAATACCTCACAAAAAACGGGCAATCGGAATCTGCCGAAATAAAAAATCAGATCAATTCAAAAAAAAATAGAAATACAAGCTTCCCAGCGCGCATATATTTTAGAAGAAATGGCTGTCCAACTAAAAAAGAAAGCGGAGGAGATGTTCAGTCATGACGAATATAAAGTAGACCAAATCAAGATCACGGCAGGAGAAAAAGTAGATTCAGAAGAGGATATCAAAACAATCAGCGTGTATATGGCCCCGTCTTCTGAAAAAACGGTCCAAACGGTCGCGCCGATCGACATTAATACGGATCATGCATACGTCACGAAAGAAAAAGCGGAACAAAAAGAAGCTAAACAGATTGAGACAAAGCTTGCGGACATTTGGGAAATCGGCAGTGAGAAAATTACGGTTCATATGGAAGGCGGGGAGAGGATCGGCAATGAATAAAAACGGATTATGGAACGTATTGAAAAAGCAGTTTCTTCCGGGGCAATCGAAGGACGGCGAAAAACCGAAGCTGACCAAATATCATTACTTTCTGTTCGTTTTTGTTCTCGGCGTCTCCTTTATGCTTGTCAGCCAGCTCTTTTCTTCAACGGAGAAAACGGAAAACGCCCAGACGATAACAGCACCGGCATCAGCTGATTCGGCGGACAGCAAAGAGAAAACAGCTGAAGTGTTTAAAGCCTCTAAATCTGATGATCCTAAAAACTCTATTGGCGATTATGAAAAAGAATATGAAAACCAGCTGAAAGAAATTCTTGAAACCATTATCGGCGTGGAGGATGTCTCGGTTGTGGTCAATGTAGACGCAACGTCACTGAAGGTTTATGAAAAAAACAAATCAAGCAAAAATACAACAACTGAAGAAACAGACAAAGAAGGCGGAACTAGAAGTGTGACGGATCAAACATCAGAGGAAGAAATCGTCATGATCAGGAATGGGGATAAAGAAACCCCTGTTGTGGTTCAAACGAAAAAACCTGACATACGCGGTGTACTCGTTGTTGCTCAAGGAGTGGACAACGTTCAAATAAAACAAACCATTATTGAAGCGGTGACACGGGTCCTGGATGTTCCAAGCCACCGGGTTGCGGTTGCCCCTAAAAAAATAAAGGAGGATTCATAAATGCTCAAAAAACAAACCGTTTGGCTGTTAACAATGCTCAGTCTTGTTGTGGTGTTAAGTGTTTATTATATCATGTCACCGGAAAGTAAAAACGCGGTGCAGATGCAAAGTGAAAAAAGCCCGTCTGACAGCGGTGAGGTAGCAACTGAAAAAACACCTGCCAAGGAAGACACAAAGGAAAAAAACGGTGCTGAAACAGAAAAAGAAGACGGAACAAAGGGTACGAAAGATTCTTCATCAGACAAAGAAACTTCCGCTGAAGCGAGTGAAAAAGGAACAGTTGTGACCGAAACCGCCGATGATGATCTCTTCACAACGTACCGCCTTGATTTAGAGGACGCCAGAAGCAAGGAAAGGGAAGAACTGAATGCGATCGTATCCAGCGACGATGCAACAGCAAAGGAAAAGAGCGAAGCATATGATAAAATGACAGCCCTCAGTGAAGCGGAAGGAACAGAAAAACAGCTTGAAACACTGATTAAAACACAAGGCTATGAAGATGCCCTCGTAAATGCGGAAGGAGACAAAATCAACATCACGGTCAAGTCTGACAAACACTCCAAATCTAAAGCTACAGCCATCATAGACCTTGTTGCCAAAGAAATTAAAACGATGAAAGACGTTGCTGTCACATTTGAGCCTTCCAAATAGTTAATGAACAACCGCCCGCCGAAACGCGGGCTTTTTGCATGCCAATCATATTAGAGTTGAATTCAAAAGTCCGCTCCTGTAAGATAAACATAGTATGTACTTTTAGTAGTAACCTATAAAAAGAAATTTCAATACATAGGAGTGCGATGGAATGTTAAATATTAAAGAAATCCATGAGCTGATTAAAACAATTGACGAATCTTCAATTGATGAATTCGTATATGAAAATGAAGGTGTTTCCCTAAAACTGAAAAAACACGAAGCGGGTACAGTGCAAGTGATGCAGCAAGCACCGGCAGCACCTGTACAAGCAGCGGCTCCGCAAACGGCACAGCCGCAAGCGCAGCAAGCAGCGCCGGCACCTGCACAAGAGGCGCCGAAACAAGATGAAAACCTGCATCAAATCAAATCGCCGATGGTGGGAACATTTTATGCTTCTTCATCACCGGAAGCCGGTCCTTATGTAACTGCAGGCTCTAAAGTAAATGAAAACACAGTTGTCTGCATTGTGGAAGCAATGAAGCTATTCAACGAAATCGAAGCGGAAGTAAAAGGCGAAATCGTTGAAGTATTAGTTGAAAACGGCCAGCTGGTTGAGTATGGACAACCTCTATTTCTTGTAAAAGCAGAGTAAGGAGACTTAACATGATAAAAAAGCTATTGATCGCCAACAGAGGAGAAATTGCTGTCAGAATCATCAGAGCCTGCAAAGAGCTCGGCATTGAGACTGTCGCTGTTTATTCAGAAGCTGATAAAGATGCCCTGCATGTGCAAATGGCTGATGAGGCTTTTTGTATCGGACCGAAAGCGTCAAAAGACAGCTATCTAAACGTTACAAATATCGTAAGTGTCGCCAAGCTTACCGGCACAGACGCTATTCATCCGGGATACGGATTTTTAGCTGAAAACGCCGACTTCGCGGAATTATGTGAAGAAGTGAATGTCACGTTTGTCGGACCTAGCGCTGAGGCCATTTCAAAAATGGGAACAAAAGACGTTGCGCGGGAGACGATGAAACAGGCGGGCGTGCCGATCGTTCCAGGTTCACAAGGAATTATAGAAAATGTGGAAGAAGCGGTTTCGCTGGCTAATGAAATTGGGTATCCTGTAATTATAAAAGCCACCGCAGGCGGAGGCGGAAAAGGAATCAGGGTTGCGCGCACCGAAGAGGAATTGATTAACGGCATTAAGATTACTCAGCAGGAAGCTGCAACTGCATTTGGAAATCCTGGAGTTTACATCGAAAAATACATAGAGGATTTTCGTCATGTTGAGATCCAAGTGCTTGCCGATAATTATGGAAATACCATTCATTTGGGCGAACGCGACTGCTCGATTCAAAGACGCCTTCAAAAGCTTTTGGAAGAATCACCATCTCCTGCGCTTGATTCAGAAATCAGAGAGCAGATGGGTGAAGCAGCGGTTAAGGCTGCAAAAGCAGTTGGCTACACAGGCGCGGGAACAGTTGAATTTATTTATGACTACAGAGAACAGCGCTACTACTTCATGGAAATGAACACAAGAATTCAAGTGGAGCATCCAGTCACAGAAATGGTGACAGGAACAGACCTGATTAAGGAACAAATCAGAGTCGCATCAGGAATGGAACTCACCCTCAAACAAGAAGATGTTCTATTTGAAGGCTGGGCCATCGAATGCCGAATTAATGCGGAAAACCCTAGCAAAAATTTCATGCCGTCACCTGGTGAAATCAAAATGTATCTGCCGCCGGGCGGTTTAGGTGTCCGTGTAGATTCAGCCGCGTATCCGGGCTATACCATCCCTCCGTACTACGACAGCATGATTGCGAAAGTAATCACATACGGAAAAACGAGAGATGAAGCGGTTGCCCGCATGAAGCGCGCATTAAGCGAATTCGTCATCGAAGGCATAGAAACAACAATCCCGTTCCACATCAAACTGCTTGAACACGAAACATTTGTCAGCGGAGAGTTTAATACGAAGTTTTTAGAAACATATGATGTAATGGGCTCATAATTTTTACGGAGGTGAATTGAATGAAAGACAACAGCTTGCTTAAAATGGATCAGGAAGACACGCATTTAGGTAAGGTTGAGATCGCGCCGGAAGTCATTGAGGTGATTGCGGGTATCGCAGCTTCTGAAGTTGACGGCGTTGCTGAAATGCGCGGGAACTTTGCGACAGGGGTCGTCGAGCGCTTCGGCAAAGTAAACCACGGCAAAGGCGTAAAAGTCGACTTGGCGGATGACGGAATTACGATCGATGTCTACTGTGTTGTCGCATTCGGCGTTTCCATTCCGAAAGTCGCAGCGGCCGTTCAGGAAAACATTCGTCAAACCTTATTAAATATGACGTCTCTTTCAATTAACGAGATCAATATTCACATCGTCGGCATTCAATTTGACACAAAAGCCCAGGAAGTCGAAATCGACGAAGAAATGTAAATGGCTTAACAGAAAACCAAGGGGAGGGCGGCCCTTTGGTTTTTTTACACGTTACCCTTTATTTCAAAGCATGAAGAAAGCCGGCTCGAGGCAGCCGAGTTTCTTCATGATCGTGAAATCCGAATGATCATATGAAGGTGTGTAAAAATATTCGGTAATAGGGTCGAAAAACCTTGATTTCAATATGCGGATACGAAAAAAATATGTTATGATCTCTTTATGGCTTAACGACAAGCGGATAAAGAGGATCAAAGGAGAAAGAAAATGAAAAGAAGAACAGCAAGAGAAAAAGCTTTGCAGGCACTATTTCAAATTGATGTCAGCGATATTGCAGTGAATGAAGCCATTGAACACGCATTAGATGAAGAAAAGACAGATCCTTTCTTTGAAAAGCTTGTATACGGTGTACTTGAACACCAGGTTCAGCTGGATGAAATGATTTCGAAACATCTGGTGAATTGGAAGCTTGACCGGATTGCCAATGTTGACCGTGCTATTTTGCGTCTGGCAGCATACGAAATGGCATATGCCGAAGACATTCCGGTAAATGTCTCCATGAACGAAGCGATTGAGCTGGCGAAACGGTTTGGTGATGACAAAGCGACAAAATTTGTAAACGGGGTTCTTTCTAACATTAAATCTGATATTGAACAATCATAGGAGGAAAGAAAATGACTGCAACAATCATCGACGGAAAAGAAACGGCAAAAGAAAAACGCGAACAATTGGCAAAAGAAGTAGAAGAGCTTAAAAAGCAAGGCGTCACTCCCGGCCTGGCGGTTATTTTGATTGGAGATGACCCAGCTTCTCATTCTTACGTGCGGGGAAAGAAAAAAGCAGCAGAAACAATGGGCATGAATTTTAAGCTTGATCAATTCGACAGCAGCCTCACAGAAGCTGAACTGCTTTCGATTATTGACAAATACAATGAAGACCCTGAGTTTCACGGAATTCTCGTTCAGCTTCCGCTTCCAGACCATATTTCTGAAAAAGCGGTGATTGAACGTATTTCTCCTGATAAGGATGTAGACGGTTTTCATCCGTTAAATGTAGGAAAAATGCTGCTAGGCGAAGATACATTTCTTCCTTGTACGCCGCACGGAATTGTTGAGCTTTTGAAGAAAACCAATATTGACCTTTCCGGTAAAGAGGTTGTTGTAGTCGGCCGAAGCAATATTGTCGGTAAACCTGTCGGCCAGCTTTTATTAAATGAAAACGCGACAGTGACATACTGTCATTCAAGAACAAAAGATATATCTGAACATACGAAAAAAGCGGACATCCTGGTGGTGGCGGTCGGTAAAGCCAACTTCATCACTGCTGACCAGATGAAAGAAGGCGCCATCGTTATTGACGTCGGCGTTAACCGTTTGGAAAGCGGAAAGCTTTGCGGAGACGTTGAGTTTGAAGGTGCGAAGGAAAAAGCATCCTTTATTACACCTGTTCCGGGCGGAGTCGGTCCTATGACCATCACGATGCTTGCGCATAATACTGTTAAATCTGCGAAACGTACGTTATCATAGATCTTTGGAGATATTCAGAGACAGGCTAAAACCCTGCCTCTGTATAATGAGCACGATACCCGCTTCTTCAGGCTCCTTAAGCCAGAGCGGGTTTTCTTTAGTTATGGTGCAGGAATGCTTACGAGAGGAGTTTGAGACATGGGTGAAACAGCGTATGTTACTGTCTCAGCGCTGACAAAGTATATAAAACGAAAATTCGATGTAGATCCTCACCTTGAAAATATTTGGATTAAAGGCGAATTATCGAATGTAAAGATACACACGAGAGGCCATATTTACTTCACGTTAAAAGACGAAAACGCCCGGATGCAGTCGGTCATGTTCGCCAGACAGAGCGAGCGTCTTCCTTTTAAACCTGAAAACGGTATGAAAGTGCTGGTGAGAGGCGGAATTTCCGTATACGAACCGAGCGGAAACTATCAATTATATGCAAAAGAAATGCAGCCTGACGGGGTCGGAGCGCTTTATTTAGCGTATGAAGAATTAAAAAAGAAGCTAGCCGGAGAAGGTTTATTTGACGAACGCTACAAAAAACAAATCCCCGCATTTCCAGCCACAATCGGGGTTGTGACATCACCCACAGGTGCTGCTGTCAGAGATGTCATTACAACTCTAAAAAGAAGATATCCCCTTGTAAAAGTCATTGTTCTTCCAGCGCTCGTTCAGGGTGAAAATGCGAGCAGATCAATCGTTAGGCGCATTGAAGAGGCGAATGAAAAACAGGCGTGCGACGTATTAATTGTCGGAAGAGGCGGCGGATCGATTGAGGAACTGTGGGCGTTTAACGAAGAAATCGTAGCGCGTGCGATCTTTGCTTCCAACATACCGATCATATCGGCAGTCGGGCATGAGACGGATTTTACCATCAGTGATTTTGTTGCGGATATCAGAGCGGCGACACCTACAGGAGCAGCTGAGATTGCAGTGCCCCATACCACTGATTTAATGGAACGGACGAAAACGGCGGAAGTCAGAATGACAAGAGCGATGCAGCAGCATCTCATCCAAAAAAAAGAACGGGTTCAAACACTTCAATCCTCATATGCATTTCGCTTTCCTAAGCGGCTGTTTGAGCAAAAAGAGCAGCAGTTTGACCTTGCATACCAGCAGTTTCAAGCTCAGCTTACCGCGCTGTTGGACCGGAAAAGCAGACAGCTTGAGCGCGAAACATACAGATTAGAGGCGCTGCATCCCCATGAACAGCTGAAACAGGCGAGAAAACGGTATGAGGATCAGACGAATCAGCTGAAAAAAAATATGAATATCCAAATGAAGCAGCTGCATTCTCAGTTTCAAACCGTTCTGGGCAAGCTGAACGCGCTAAGTCCCCTTCAAATTATGGAAAGAGGATACAGCTTGGCTTATAAGGAAGATGAACTCATAAAAAGCGTCAGTCAGGTAGAAGAGAAAGACCAGCTTGAGGTAAAGCTGAAGGATGGCGTGCTGACCTGTGAAGTATTAAATAAGAGAGGGGAAGAAAAATGACAGACATGAAAAAAAATGAAAGCATGACGTTTGAAGAAGCGATGAAAGGCTTAGAAAGCATTGTATCAAAGCTTGAAGAAGGCGATGTGCCTCTGGAGCAAGCAATTAACTACTTTCAAGAAGGAATGGCTCTTTCAAAAATGTGCCATGAAAAGCTTCAAAAAGTAGAAAAGCAAATGGACTTCATTTTAAAAGAAGACGGCGAACTGGCACCTTTTAGTGTTCAGGAGGAAGACGAAGGTGACAAATAAATTAGCTAGCTTTCTGGCGGAGCGTAAAAAAACGGTTGAAAAACAGCTCTTTGTATATACAGAAAACCTTAATATCCCGGATTCATTAAAAAAATCTATGCTGTATTCCCTTGAGGCCGGAGGGAAACGGCTGCGGCCTCTCATCGTGCTGGCGGTTTTGAACGCGTACGGAAAAAGTGAAAAAGACGGTATCCCAGTCGGGTGCGCTGTTGAAATGATTCACACGTATTCATTAATTCATGATGATCTGCCTTGCATGGATGATGATGATCTGCGCCGCGGAAAGCCGACAAACCATAAAGTATTTGGTGAAGCCACGGCTGTTTTAGCGGGAGACGGGCTGCTGACGGAAAGCTTTAAGCTGATTACGTCCCATGTGTCAGACGAAGTATCCGCAGAAAAGCGGCTGCGTCTTGTGAACGAACTGATTTCAGCAGCGGGAACCGAGGGCATGGTCGGGGGGCAGATCGCCGATATGGAAGCAGAAAACCGTCAGGTCACGCTTGAAGAACTTGAATCCATTCATGAACGGAAAACAGCCAAACTGCTCGGTTTTGGCGTCATCGCCGGCGCTATTTTGGCGGATGCGCCTGAGGAAGAAATTGAAACATTGCGCGTCTTCAGCAGCCACATTGGAATCGGTTTTCAAATCAGAGACGACATTTTAGATTTAGAAGGCAGTGAAGAGAAAATCGGCAAACGTGTCGGCTCGGATACAACGAACGACAAATCAACTTATCCGTCACTTCTGTCACTGGAAGGGGCCAAAAAGAAATTGGACGGTCACATAAAAGAAGCAAAGCGCTTGATCGACGGGCTCTCCCTTCAAAAAGACCTTTTGTATGAGCTTTGTGATTTAATTGCGGCAAGAGACCACTAAAACGATCCTTATTTGAAGCGGCTGCACGACATATGGTAGAATGTAAGCAGTTTCGATGAAAATCAAAAGGAAGAGCGCGTTTGTCTTTTTTTATGCCTGAGAAATGATCTGAGTTCAGCTCGGCATTTAAGACATATATCAATGCAGAAATTCATGCTGAAAGTGAGTTGATCCGCTTTGGATCTTTTATCAATACAGGACCCGTCGTTTTTAAAAAACATGTCCATTGATGAATTAGAGAAATTAAGTGATGAGATCCGTCAGTTTCTGATTACGACTTTATCGGCTTCTGGCGGTCACATTGGCCCTAATTTGGGTGTCGTTGAGCTTACCGTTGCATTGCATAAGGAATTTAACAGCCCGAAAGACAAGTTTTTGTGGGATGTAGGCCATCAGTCTTATGTCCATAAGCTGCTGACGGGCCGGGGAAAAGAATTTGAGACCCTTCGTCAGTATAAAGGGCTTTGCGGATTCCCGAAGCGGAGCGAAAGCGAACATGACGTATGGGAAACCGGTCACAGCTCAACTTCCTTGTCCGGTGCGATGGGGATGGCGGCCGCTCGCGATATTAAAGGAACGGATGAGTTTATCATTCCGATTATCGGTGATGGTGCGCTGACCGGCGGAATGGCGCTTGAAGCGCTGAACCATATCGGTGACGAGAAAAAAGACATGATTGTTATCCTCAACGATAATGAAATGAGTATCGCTCCGAATGTCGGTGCTATTCATTCCATGCTCGGACGGCTGCGAACAGCCGGGAAATATCAATGGGTGAAAGATGAGCTTGAATACCTGTTCAAGAAGATTCCGGCTGTTGGGGGCAAGCTTGCCGCCACGGCAGAACGTGTCAAAGACAGCCTGAAGTATATGCTTGTCTCAGGCATGTTTTTCGAGGAACTCGGATTTACTTATTTAGGCCCTGTGGACGGACACTCTTATCATGAGCTGATTGAGAATCTTCAATACGCTAAAAAAACAAAAGGCCCTGTCCTGCTGCATGTGATCACCAAAAAAGGAAAAGGGTACAAACCTGCTGAAACCGATACGACCGGTACGTGGCACGGAACCGGACCATATAAAATTAATACAGGTGACTTTGTAAAACCAAAAGCCGCAGCGCCTGCATGGAGCAGCCTTGTCAGCGGCACAGTACAGCGAATGGCACGTGAGGACGGGCGAATCGTGGCGATAACACCGGCAATGCCTGTCGGTTCGAAGCTTGAAGGCTTTGCGCAGGAATTTCCTGACCGAATGTTCGATGTCGGAATTGCAGAGCAGCATGCCGCTACAATGGCAGCTGCTATGGCATTACAAGGGATGAAGCCGTTTCTGGCTATCTATTCAACCTTCCTGCAGCGTGCATATGACCAGGTTGTTCATGACATCTGCCGTCAAAACGCCAATGTGTTTATCGGAATTGACCGTGCCGGATTAGTCGGTGCAGATGGCGAGACGCATCAAGGCGTATTTGATATCGCGTTTATGCGCCACATTCCAAATGTGGTCTTAATGATGCCAAAGGATGAAAATGAAGGGCAGCATATGGTTCATACAGCGCTCAGTTATGACGACGGTCCGATCGCCATGCGCTTTCCGCGCGGAAACGGCCTCGGCGTCAAAATGGATGAACAGCTTAAAACAATCCCAATCGGCACGTGGGAGGTGCTGCGTCCGGGTAACGACGCGGTCATCTTAACATTTGGAACAACAATTGAAATGGCGCTTGAAGCTGCTGAAGAGCTGCAAAAAGAAGGCCTTTCCGTACGCGTCGTTAACGCGCGATTCATTAAGCCGATTGATGAAAAGATGATGAAGGATATACTAAATGAAGGCTTGCCGATTCTAACGATTGAAGAAGCGGTCTTAGAAGGCGGATTCGGAAGCGCGGTTTTAGAATTCGCTCATGATCAGGGGATGTATCATACGCCGATCGACAGAATGGGCATACCGGATCGATTTATAGAACATGGTAGCGTAACGGCGCTTCTTGAAGAAATAGGCTTAACGAAACAACAGGTGGCAGACAGAATTCGATTGCTGGCACCGCCGAAGACACATAAAGGAATTGGATCATGACGGCTAAGAAAGAACGATTAGATGTATTACTAGTGGAAAGAGGGCTTGCGGAAACGCGGGAAAAAGCGAAACGGGCCATTATGGCAGGGATCGTGTATTCGAATGAAAACCGCTTGGACAAGCCTGGTGAAAAAATTGACCGCGAGCTTCCGTTGACTATCAAAGGAAACCCGCTGAAATATGTGAGCAGAGGCGGCTTAAAGCTTGAAAAAGCGCTGAAAGAATTTCCTGTCTCTGTTCAGGACAAAATTATGATTGATATCGGTTCCTCCACCGGCGGCTTTACAGACTGTGCTCTGCAAAACGGCGCAAAACAGTCGTACGCGGTGGATGTAGGCTATAATCAGCTTGCATGGAAGCTAAGACAGGACGAACGTGTCGTCGTGATGGAACGCACGAATTTCCGTTATGCGACTCCGGCAGACTTCACAAAGGGCATGCCGGAGTTTGCTACGATTGATGTATCCTTTATTTCACTTCGGCTGATCCTGCCTGTTTTAAAAACATTGCTTGTACCGGGCAGCGATTGTATTGCGCTTGTCAAGCCTCAGTTTGAAGCAGGCCGGGAATCTGTTGGCAAAAAAGGCATTGTCAGAGATCCGAAGGTGCATGCAGATGTCCTGCGGCGTATGGTCAGTTTTTCGGCTGGCGAGGGCTATATCTGCAAAGGCCTGTCATTTTCTCCAATTACGGGAGGAGACGGAAATATTGAATTTCTCCTTCATTTGCACTGGCTGGGAGAAGGTCAAGAAGGTGCAGGTTTGCCTGAGGAGGAAATCAGCCGTATAGTGGAAGAAGCACATAAGACGTTAAAAGAAAAAAAAGCAGATGTACCGGAATAATAGGGCGCTATTATTCCTTTTTTCTGCATTCATGTACTTTTTGCGGAGAATCATATACCATATAAGAACAGATAAGCTGGAAATAGAGGTGCTTACATGAACAAAGGCCAGAGGCATATCAAAATCAGAGAAATCATTACAAGCAATGAAATCGAAACCCAAGATGAATTGGTCGACATGCTGAAGCAGGATGGATACAAGGTGACACAAGCCACGGTTTCACGTGATATTAAAGAGCTTCACCTTGTGAAGGTGCCGACAAATAACGGCTCATATAAATACAGCCTACCGGCGGACCAGCGTTTCAACCCGCTGTCTAAGCTGAAACGGTCACTGATGGATGCTTTTGTGAAAATAGACTCAGCAAGCCATATGATTGTGCTGAAAACCATGCCGGGCAATGCCCAGGCAATCGGAGCGCTTATGGACAATCTGGACTGGGACGAAATTATGGGGACCATTTGCGGAGATGACACCATTTTAATTATTTGCCGGACTCCTGAAGATACCGACGGCGTAAAAAGCCGGCTCCTAGAGCTGCTGTAAAGGAAATCTAACAAAGATAAGAGGTGTAATGCTGTTTGTTAGCTGAATTATCGATTAAAAATTTTGCCATTATTGAGGAACTGACGGTTTCTTTTGAACGCGGGCTTACGGTTTTAACAGGAGAAACCGGAGCCGGCAAATCCATCATCATAGATGCCATTTCACTTTTGGTCGGTGGCCGCGGTTCATCTGAATTTGTCAGATATGGAGAAACAAAAGCCGAGCTTGAAGGGCTGTTTCTGTTAGATAGCGGCCATCCCGTTTTTGACGTTTGTGCTGAACAGGGGATTGACGTTTCAGATGAAATGATCGTCATGAGAAGGGATATCAGCACGAACGGAAAAAGCGTATGCCGGGTTAATGGCAAACTTGTAACGATTGCGTCGCTTAGAGAAATCGGCAGGCTTTTATTAGATATTCACGGGCAGCACGATAACCAGCTGTTAATGGAGGACGAAAACCATCTTCAGCTTTTGGACAAGTTTGCGGGAGCCGAAGTGGAAAGCGCACTTCAAGCGTATCAGGAAGGCTATCAGCGATATATGAAGCTGCTTAAAAAGCTGAAGCAGCTTTCTGAAAGTGAGCAGGAAATGGCACACCGGCTTGATCTGATTCAATTTCAGCTGGAAGAAATCGAATCAGCAAAGCTTGAACTGAACGAAGATGAGCAGCTGCAAGAAGAGCGCCAGCAAATTTCAAATTTTGAGAAAATATTTGAATCACTGCAAAATGCTTATAACGCGCTGCGCAGCGAGCAGGGCGGTCTGGACTGGGTCGGAATGGCGTCGTCTCAGCTTGAAGATTTATCCGATATTAACGAACCGCTGCAAAAACTTTCTGAGAGTGTTTCGAACTCCTACTACCTTTTAGAGGACGCTACATTTCAGATGAGAAATATGCTGGATGAGCTTGAATATGACCCGGAGCGCTTGAATTTTATTGAGACGCGTCTTAATGAGATCAAGCAGCTGAAGCGGAAATACGGGGCAACCGTTGAGGATATTTTAGAATATGCTTCTAAAATTGAAGAAGAGATTGATCAAATTGAAAACAGAGACAGCCATCTGCAAAGCCTGAAGCAGGAGTTGGATTCGGTTGGTAAAGATGTTGCAGTGGAAGCGGCAAACGTTTCCCGAATCCGAAAAACGTGGGCGAAAAAGCTGGCTGAGGAAATCCATCGTGAACTGAAAAGCTTATATATGGAAAAGTCGACTTTCGATACGGAGTTTAAGGTCAGAACGGCGACCCGCAGTGAGGAAGCGCCGGTCGTAAACGGACAGCCTGTTCAGCTCACTGAACAAGGGATTGATCTGGTGAAGTTTTTAATTTCCACCAATACGGGCGAGCCGCTGAAATCTCTTTCTAAAGTCGCTTCCGGCGGAGAGCTGTCGAGGGTCATGCTTGCCATTAAAAGCATTTTTTCCTCACAGCAGGACGTAACCTCGATTATATTTGACGAGGTAGATACAGGCGTAAGCGGCAGGGTCGCTCAGGCTATTGCTGAAAAGATTCACAAAGTATCGATGGGATCACAAGTGCTATGCATTACGCACCTGCCTCAGGTAGCAGCCATGGCCGATACCCATCTTTACATTGCGAAAGAATTAAAAGACGGAAGAACGACGACGCGTGTAAAGCCGCTGACTAAACAAGAGAAGGTGACGGAAATCGGACGCATGATAGCAGGAGTCGAAGTTACAGACTTGACGAAACGCCATGCGAAAGAGCTGTTAAAACAAGCGGATCAAGTCAAAACAACTGGGTAAGCTGCGCGATATGCGCAGCTTATTTTTTTGTATACACATCCATTCGTTCATCAGTATATCCAATGTTTTTCTTTATAAGACAGTTATAAATAAGGGCTGAGAAGGCAAAAGTAATGATGTAGCAGCAATTCATAAAGAAGGTGTGGGGTAGGAGCGAGGAGAGTGAAGTAGTGAATGCCGGATAACATCAGAAAAGCAATAGGTTTAATTCTCCTTGTTTCGTTATTAAGTGTAGGTTTATGCAAACCATTAAAAGAGTATTTACTGATTCCAACGCAAATGAGAGTATTTGAAACCCAAACACAAGCCATAGAAACGAGTTTATCGGTAAACGCCCAGGAAAAATCATCAGAAGCGTTTACAGTTGAGAAAGACCCGCATGAAATCAAAGTCACAGGCAAAAAATCAGGCCAGTCAGAATTAGTATATGATCTTGCCGGATTTCCAATCAAAAAAACAAAAGTGCAAGTTCTTCCGGATTTAAAAGTCATACCGGGCGGGCAATCCATCGGTGTCAAACTTCATTCCGTGGGAGTGCTTGTCGTCGGATTTCATCAAATTAACACAAGCGAAGGGAAAAAATCCCCTGGTGAATCGGCTGGTATTACAGCAGGCGACATTATTATTGAGATGAATGGACAGAAAATTGAAAAAATGAATGATGTTGCCCCGTTTATTCAAAAAGCGGGAAACACCGGAGAGTCACTTGATTTGCTGATCAAACGTGATAAACAGAAGATCAAAACAAAGCTGATTCCTCAAAAGGATGAAGCTGAAGGCAAATACCGAATCGGTCTATATATCAGGGATTCTGCCGCAGGCATCGGCACGATGACCTTTTATGAGCCGAAAACAAAAAAATACGGAGCGCTTGGCCACGTGATCTCCGATATGGATACGAAAAAACCAATCGTCGTGGAAGATGGAGAAATTGTCAAATCGACTGTGACATCAATTGAAAAAGGGACAGGCGGAAATCCTGGAGAAAAACTGGCGCGATTTTCCTCTGAACGCAAAACGATCGGGGACATTAACAGAAACAGCCCATTTGGAATCTTCGGCACGTTACATCAGCCGATTAAAAACAAAATCTCAGATAAGGCGCTGCCGGTTGCCTTTTCAAATGAAGTGAAAAAAGGGCCTGCGGAAATCTTAACGGTCATTGATGATGATAAGGTAGAAAAATTTGATATCGAAATCGTCAGCACGACACCGCAAAAATTTCCGGCTACAAAAGGAATGGTCTTGAAAATTACCGATCCGAGACTGCTGAAGGAAACAGGCGGCATTGTACAAGGCATGAGCGGGAGCCCAATCATTCAAAATGGAAAGGTTGTCGGCGCTGTCACCCATGTGTTTGTCAACGACCCGACAAGCGGTTACGGTGTGCATATTGAATGGATGCTGTCTGAAGCAGGAATCGATATTTACGGAAAAGAAAAAGCAAGCTGACTGCCGGATCTCCGGCAGTTTTTTGCTTTTCCCCCTCTTCACTTCTCATCATACATACGTTAAAATGAACAAAAGAAGATTTTTCGACAAATTCACGTTTCCTTATTTGTCAAATTTCATTTTTAGTCGAAAAACAGAGAAAAACATAGAATAACGAAGATATGCCACTATTATTGTTAGTTATGATTTTTTTTAGAGGGTATATAGCGGTTTTTGTCGAATATAAACATGTAGCAAGGTGGAATCCTGTTAACTACATTGGGGGAGGAAGAAACGTGGAGAAAATTAAAGTTTGTGTTGCTGACGATAATCGAGAGCTGGTAAGCCTGTTGAGTGAATATATAGAAGGACAGGAAGACATGGAAGTCATCGGAGTTGCGTATAACGGACAGGAATGCCTGTCGCTATTTAAAGAAAAAGATCCTGATGTGCTCGTCTTGGATATTATTATGCCTCATTTGGACGGACTTGCTGTTTTAGAGCGACTGAGAGAATCCGATCTGAAAAAACAGCCAAACGTCATCATGCTGACAGCCTTCGGGCAGGAAGATGTCACGAAAAAGGCCGTCGATTTAGGAGCGTCCTACTTTATTCTCAAACCGTTTGATATGGAAAACCTTGTCGGCCATATTCGCCAGGTCAGCGGAAATGCCAGCAGTGTGACGCATCGCGCACCGTCATCACAAAGCAGCATTATACGCAGCAGCCAGCCCGAACCAAAAAGGAAAAATCTCGACGCGAGCATCACAAGCATTATCCATGAAATCGGCGTCCCTGCACATATTAAAGGCTATCTCTATCTGCGTGAAGCGATCTCAATGGTGTACAACGATATCGAGCTGCTCGGCAGTATTACAAAAGTCCTCTATCCGGACATCGCCAAAAAATTCAACACAACCGCTAGCCGTGTAGAAAGAGCGATCCGCCACGCGATTGAAGTGGCATGGAGCAGAGGGAATATTGATTCCATTTCCTCATTGTTCGGCTATACGGTCAGCATGACGAAGGCAAAACCTACAAATTCAGAGTTCATTGCGATGGTTGCAGACAAGCTGAGATTAGAGCATAAGGCTTCTTAAGCATGATCAGCACAAGCACTTAAATCAAACGTCTTTTATTTATTGGTTTCCGCTGATAAATAGGAGGCGTTTTGTTTTTGGATAAATCTGTTATAATGAATGCGGCAGATGGGTGAATATTTGTTTTTACGATTGGAGTGATCGAAAATGTGTGAAAAGTACGGGCTGCTGATGGCTATATTTATCCTTTCCCTTTGTGTCAATTCAAACATCATCGTGGAGTCACACAAAATAGGCATGCTGATTGACTTCATTTCATTTGCTGCAATGGTCGTATGTATATTCGTTGGCTGGACCATGAGAAACAGAAAGTCAAAAACGGATTGACACCCTTTACGCTGTATGTTCGTAGTAAAAAGAGCAATATGAGGTATAAAGGAGACATAAAATGAAAAAGAGAAAAAAGAAAAACAGAAAACGTGACGGACTGCTGTTCGATTTTCTAACCGAAGGAATTGGTCAGCTTCTCATTTTGCCATTTAAATATGTGCACAAACTATTCGATTGACGAAAAGGACCCTTTCTTAAGGGTCTTTTTTTATAAAAAAGACTGCCGAAACATTCCGGCAGTCACGTCAAATTAATCTTTATAAGGAACCCATCCGGGTGTGTTCACAATCGCTTGCCATAGCGGCTCAGACAAGTGATATTTTTCTTTGTCTGTCCCTTTTATCACTGTTTCAATTTGTTTTTCGCGTCCTTCTTTTACTTTTACAGCCCAATCAGGATCAACTAAAATTTCACGCCCCATCGCCACCAGCGGAATACCGTTTTCAATCACAGCAAGCGCGTCATCAGCAGAATGGATGGAACCAACAGCAATCAGAGGCACCTTGTGTCCGACACGTTCATTCAATAAGTCCATGCGCGTACGTGTCGGGTCTGCCCCGCGGCGCGCTTTGGAGTTGACGTCCATCAATGAAATATGGAGGTAATCCAGTTCTTTTTCCACTAAGGCATCAACAAGCGTGAAGGTTTCTGTCATTGTCAGTCCCGGTGTATCTGGCTCTTCCGGAGACGGGCGGTAGCCGACTAAAAATGCACCCTTCGCGTGATCGGCAATTGCTTCTTTCACCTCATCCACAATAGCAAGCGGGAAGGCTAATCGTTTCTCATCGCTTCCTCCCCAGCGGTCTGTGCGCTGATTTGTTTTTGGAGAATAAAACTGCTGAATCAAGTAGCCGTTTGCACCGTGAATTTCGACACCGTCAAATCCGGCTTCAATGGCGCGTCTTGTCGCTTCTCCAAAAGCCTTCACAATATTTTCAACCTCTGCTTCTGTTAAGGCGCGGGCCATTTGTTTGCCGTTATCAGACACGTCACTTGGCGCTACAACATCCTGATTCGGAACGAGCTCAGCAGGGCATTCAATTCCGCCGTGATGAATTTGCACAATCGCTTTTGACCCTTGTGCTTGAATGGCTTGGGCTAATCTTTTTAGCCCGGCAATATGTGAGTCGTCATGGATGGCTGGCTGTCCGGAAAACGCTTTTCCATCAGGCGTGACGTTTGCGCATGCTGTAATCACCATTCCCATTTCTTTTGAACGGGGGATGATATAGTCCAGCTCCGCTTCAGAAATCGTACCGTCTTCATTGGAAGAATAATGGGTCATTGGAGCAACCGCGATCCGGTTGTCAATCGTAACGCCGCTTCGGAATGTAAATGATTCAAAGAGCGGTTTGTACTTTGGATTCATAAGATCATCTTCTTTCGTTTGGATTCGCACATATTCTAGCCTATATGTAAAATTTGATGCAATCAATCTGCTTCACCGGCTGAATATCTTGAGTGCCGAATGTGGTTTTCTTCGCTCTTTTTCGGGGCTTTTGTAGCCGCCTTTGATTTGATGGCCAATGGAGCAAGTGATGACCGCCGCGGCTAGCAGCAGAACGAATTTTTTCATGAGCTGTAACTTCTTTCTGTAAAGTAAATATTCTTTAAAGCTTACCCCTGCCCAACCCTTCCGTCAAACCATCTGCTCACCGTATTCATCAATTTTTTTTAAAATGAATATAAAGTTGCTTCTTTCAGCTAATTTTTTCTAAAATGCTGCTCTTTTAGAGACATCCTCATAGACAAATCCGCTTGCTTTCTTTCTAACAACAGGAAATCAGCAGGTCAGATAGCCCTTTTGAAAATCATGGAAAAGTTGTACCGGCTTTTGTGCAAGCTTTACAAATCCGCCATTCTGGTCAAAGATAAAAGCCAAACATCAGGAAGAGGTGATCATGTGAAACAAACTGGTCTATTTCTGTTTACTGTACTGCTGCTTTCCGGATGCAGTATTGCAAGCGCGGATGAATCAGCTCCGAGGTTTACAGAAGAGGGCAAATACATTGGCTCGGCCGATCCTCATACAATCGCTGTTTCCCTTAACGGAGAAGAAACCATGATACAAGTTCCGAGAGACAAGCGTGATGATTGTGAGGATCTGCTAGATCATACAAATGTCCAGGTGAAATATATAAAAAAAGAGAACGGAACCTTACAGCTGGAAGATATTCAGCAGCAAAAGAATTCGTAATGACAGACCGGAGGGAGAAACGTTGAGAATGTTATGGAGGAGTTTAGCGATATGCGGATTGGCTTTTATGCTCGCACCCTGTGCGCAAGCGGCAGAGCCGGTAGCAGGGAAGACGGTATATATTGATGCCGGCCATGGCGGCAAAGACAGCGGGGCAGTCGGAAACGGGCTCTTAGAGAAAAATATTAATTTGGCTGTCTCCCGTCATATTGTGGACAAGCTGAAAGCGGAAGGAGCGAATCCTGTCGCTACAAGGACAGATGATCATTTTCTGACCTTGGAGGAAAGAGTGGCAAAAGCAAGTGCAAACCATGCCGATCTTTTTGTGAGTATTCATGTGAATTCGGGCGTTTCCTCCGCTTCAGGCACGGAAACGTACTTTCAGTCTGATTATGAAGCGGAAAACAGTCAGCGGCTGGCATCAGATATTCAGTCAGAGCTGGTATCATCCTTGCAAACAAGAAACAGGGGTGTGAAAGAATCAGATTTTTATGTCATTACATATTCACAAATGCCGAGCGTGCTGGCTGAGCTTGGATTTATTACAAACAGCTCTGATGCGGACAAGCTTGGGAGTGAAGTATATCAGGAAAAAGCTGCAGACGCGATTGTCGCGGGGATCGATTCTTATTACGCGCAATAGTCTGAGTACAAGAAACCTTAATTCTAGAGTGACAAGGCCAAAATCAGTATAATGAAGAAAACGGGCAACTTTAGGCTTGAGGTGAAACAATGACAAAGATTTTTGCCCATCGGGGGGCATCAGGTCATTATCCCGAAAATACAATGATTGCATTTGAAAAAAGGGATTGAAGACGGAGCAGACGGAATAGAGCTTGATGTTCAGCTGACAAAAGACGGACGTATTGCCGTTATTCATGATGAAAGGCTCGACCGGACGACATCCTTAAAAGGTTTCGTAAAGGACACGGTGTACGATGTCTTGAAAACCGCGGATGCGGCTGCCGGTCATCATCAAACAGTCGGCGATGTAAGGGTGCCGCTGCTTGAAGACGTGCTCTCGTGGGCTGAAAAAAAGGATTTTCTGATTAACATTGAATTGAAAAACAGCGTGATCCGCTATGAAGGAATGGAAGAAAAAGTGCTTGAGGCAGTAAAGCGATTTAAAATAGAAGAAAGAACGATTCTGTCCGCATTTAATCATGAAAGCTTAGCCTTATGCGGCCGGCTGGCACCCCATATTGAGCGGGCGGTGCTGACCTCAGATGTGCTTTATCAGGCTGATCAATATGTAAAATCCATTCCGGCAGCCGGCTACCACCCAAAGCTGCATAGCCCGGCGATAACGGATGAAGTGCTGCATCAAATGCGGAACAGTTCGATTAAGGTAAGGCCTTTTACAGTCAATCGGCCAGACGATATGGAGCATTTGATGAAAATGGCAGCAGACGGCATTTTCACAGATTTTCCTGAGCGGGCTGCTGCCATCGCTAAGAAATTGAATAGAAGAAATTAGTTTTCAAGAAGGCTGCCGGAGCAGCCTTCTTTTTTCATTCATTCATACCTGTTTCAAAGCATACATTCATAGAAGACATCAAGAAATGTAAGCGCTGTCTATCTTCCGATTTGAGGTGACACTATGAGGAAAACAGTTATTGTAAGTGCTGCGAGAACCCCGTTTGGTAAATTTGGCGGGGCATTAAAAGAAGTAAAAGCTGCTGAACTCGGGGGCGCTGCTATGAAAGAGGCGTTAAAGCGTGCCGGAGTCTCTGGAGATCAGGCGGAAGGCGCGGTCATGGGTATGGTTGTCCAAGCCGGTGCGGGCCAGATACCTTCCCGGCAAGCTGCCCGTATAGCCGGACTGCCTTGGAGTGTGCCATCGGAAACGCTGAATAAAGTTTGCGCCTCCGGCCTTCGCGCTGTCACTCTATGTGACCAAATGATTCGGGCGCATGATGCGGACATTCTTGTTGCCGGAGGCATGGAGAGCATGAGCAATATTCCGTATGCTGTTCCCGCTGGCCGCTGGGGCGCGCGGATGGGTAACGGTGAGCTAAGGGATTTAATGGTTTATGACGGATTAATGTGCGCCTTTGATGAAGTGCACATGGCCGTTCACGGAAATACGGCGGCCAAGGAATATGGAATTTCACGTAAAGAGCAGGATGAATGGGCCCTTCGAAGCCACAAGCGGTCGGCCGAGGCGGCCGATGAAGGAAAGTTTGATGAAGAAATTGTTCCTGTCAGCTGGCTTGGCCGGAAAGGAAAAACAAACATTGTTGACAAAGATGAAGCGATTCGCCGCGATACCACTCTCGATCAGCTTGCGAAACTTTCTCCGATTTATTCAAGTGACGGATCCATTACAGCCGGCAATGCACCGGGAGTCAACGACGGAGCGGGAGCATTTGTATTAATGTCTGAGGAAAAAGCAGCTGAACTAGGAAAGCGTCCTCTTGCAACCATTCTTGGTTTTTCAACAGCCGGAATGCAAGCGCATGAGCTTGCGGCCGCTCCGGGATACGCAATAAACAAGCTGCTCCAAAAGACCGGTTTTACATTACAGGATATTGATCTTTTTGAAGTCAATGAAGCATTTGCTTCCGTTGTATTAACATGTGAAAAAATCGTCGGATTTGATCTTGAAAAAGTAAACGTAAATGGCGGAGCGATTGCGCTGGGCCACCCGATCGGCGCTAGCGGTGCGAGAATTTTGATGACACTTGTGTACGAATTAAAGCGCCGGGGAGGCGGACTGGGTATTGCTGCTATTTGCAGCGGGGCGGCTCAGGGAGACGCTGTCTTGGTTCAAGTTCATTAAAACATTGACGGAGAAGGGGATTTGAATGGAAATCAAACATATCATGGTAGCCGGCGCCGGACAGATGGGAAGCGGAATTGCCCAAACAGCGGCTGAAGCCGGCTTTTATGTGCGGCTGTATGATTTGAATCCGGAGGCAGCGGAATCGGGGTTTCAGCACATAAAAAAGCATTTGAACCGCGCTGCTGAAAAAGGAAGAAAGACGGAAGCTGAAGTGAAGGCTGTTATCAGCCGCATTTCGCTTTCCCCCGCGCTGGAGGAGGCGCAGCATGCGGATGTTGTGATTGAAGCAATTGCAGAAAACATGACGGCAAAAACTAAATTGTTCAAAAACCTTGATCATATTTGCCCGGCTCATACGCTTTTGGCCAGCAATACATCTTCCTTGCCTATAACAGAAATTGCAGCTGTCACAAATCGTCCAGAACACGTCATTGGCATGCATTTTATGAACCCCGTCCCTGTTATGAAACTGGTTGAAGTTATTCGCGGCCTGGCGACATCAGATGAAACGGCATTAACCATTACGGCATTAGCAGAAAAAATGGGGAAAACACCGGTGGAAGTCAATGATTTTCCCGGATTTGTCTCCAACCGTGTGCTTCTGCCAATGATTAATGAAGCCATCTATTGTCTTTATGAGGGGGTAGCTGAGCCAAACGCAATAGACCAGGTCATGAAGCTTGGTATGAATCACCCGATGGGCCCGCTTAAATTAGCTGATTTTATCGGGCTGGACACGTGTTTGTCGATTATGGAAGTCCTTCACTCCGGGCTTGGAGACTCCAAGTACCGTCCTTGCCCGCTGCTTCGTAAGTACGTCAAAGCAGGGTGGCTCGGCAAAAAGAGCGGACGCGGCTTTTATCATTACGGCGAGGAGAAGAATACCTGAAGTCAATTCCAATCCGGGGGTGGCCGAGTTGCATTTAACCCAAGAGCAAGTCATGATGCGAAAGATGGTGCGGGATTTTGCCCGAAAAGAAATTGCTCCTGCTGCGGAGGTCATGGAGAAAACAGATGAATTTCCATTTCAGCTAATGAAGAAAATGGGTGAACACGGCTTGATGGGAATACCAGTGCCGGAACAGTATGGCGGCGCTGGAGCGGACGTTGTTTCTTATATTTTGGCCATTCATGAGATTTCTAAAATCAGCGCGGCGGTCGGTGTCATTCTTTCGGTTCATTCCTCAGTGGGCACAAATCCGATTTTGTACTTCGGAAACGAAGAGCAAAAAGTGAAATATATACCGAAACTCGCTTCAGGCAGCTATTTGGGTGCATTTGCGCTGACTGAGCCATACTCTGGATCGGATGCCGGGAGCCTTCGCACCACAGCAATCAAAAAGAACGGCAAATATATTTTAAACGGATCGAAAATTTTCATAACAAACGGCGGTGCCGCCGACCTCTATATTACGTTTGCTTTAACAGCCCCAGGCCAAAACAGGAACGGGATTTCGGCTTTTATCGTTGAAAAGAACACACCGGGTTTTACAGTCGGCAAAAAAGAAAGAAAGCTGGGGCTTCACGGGTCCAATACAACAGAGCTGATATTTGAAAATGCGGAAGTGCCGGAAGAGAATTTGCTGGGCGAAGAGGGCGATGGATTTAAAATCGCGATGGCGAATCTGAATGTGGGGCGCATCGGCATTGCAGCACAAGCGCTGGGAATCGCAGAGGCTGCCCTGGAATATGCGGTTGCTTACGCGAAACAGCGTGTCCAATTCAACAGGCCTATCGCAGCCAATCAAGGCATATCGTTTAAGCTCGCCGATATGGCGACAAGAGCAGAGGCGGCAAGGCACCTTGTCTATCATGCGGCAGATCTCCATAACCGCGGCCTGGCCTGCGGAAAGGAAGCGTCCATGGCTAAACAATTTGCTTCCGATTCAGCGGTGAAGGCTGCCCTTGAGGCAGTCCAGATTTATGGAGGATATGGTTATATGAAGGATTATCCGGTCGAACGGCTGCTTAGGGATGCAAAGGTAACACAAATTTATGAAGGCACAAATGAAATTCAAAGACTCATTATTTCCAAGCACCTGCTTGGCGCAATCTGACAGATAATAACGCAAAGCGGAGGTTGAGAATATGGATGGTAAACAGCCTTTTTCTCCAGGTCTGGACGGGGTCGTCGCGGCAGAAACGGATATTTCTTATCTTGACACACAGTACAGCCAGATATTGATTCGAGGCTATGATTTAATTGATCTTTCAAAAACCAAAAGCTATCTAGAACTGGTGCATCTATTGCTGGAGGGGAGGCTGCCGGATGAAAATGAAACGGAAACTGTCAAAAGGAAGGTCAACAGCGCTTCAAACCTGCCGGCTGACCTTGTCCGTCTTCTTGAGCTGCTGCCTGAACATACACATCCGATGGATTGTCTGCGAACCGGGGTATCGGCTCTTGCCGGCTACGACCGCCAAATTGACGATCGGTCGCCTTCTGCAAACAAGGAGCGCGCCTATGAGCTTTTAGGGAAAATGCCTGCGCTCACAGCAAGCAGCTATAGAAAGATAAATAAAGGAAAACCGATTCCTCCGCTTCAGCACCTTTCCTACAGTGCGAATTTCCTATACATGATGACAGGGAAAATACCGTCCGCATTGGAAGAGCGGATCTTTGACCGTTCACTCATTCTGTACAGTGAGCATGAGATGCCGAATTCAACCTTTACGGCCAGGGTGATCGCTTCAACACAATCGGATCTTTATGGCGCATTGACAGGAGCAGTAGCTTCTTTGAAGGGGAATCTTCATGGAGGCGCAAACGAAGCGGTCATGTATATGCTTTTGGAGGCAAAAACAAAGGCTGATTTTGAACAAATCCTGTTATCGAAACTGAGAAGAAAAGAAAAAATCATGGGCTTCGGCCACCGGGTGTACATGAAAAAAATGGACCCGAGAGCGCTTATGATGAAAGAAGCGCTTCAGCAGTTATGCGATCAAGCCGGAGATCACCGTTTATACGAAATGTGTGAAGCAGGGGAGCAGCTGATGGAGCGGGAAAAAGGGCTTTATCCAAATTTGGATTATTACGCCGCCCCGGTATATTGGATGCTGGGTATACCAATTCCATTGTATACACCTGTCTTTTTCAGTGCGAGAACGGCAGGCTTATGCGCACATGTGATTGAACAGCATACCAATAACCGCTTGTTCCGCCCGCGTGTCCGCTATACAGGTCCGCGATATGAGAACAAATCCAACTCATGAAAGGAATGGGGCGAATGCTGAAAACGGATCATGTCATTGAAGAAATAACAGACTATGTGCTTGAGAAAGAGATTACGAGTTCAGAAGCGTTTACAACGGCAGGTCACGTTTTGCTGGATACACTCGGCTGCGGGATTTTAGCGCTCCGCTATCCCGAATGCACCAAGCTGCTCGGCCCGATTGTCCCCGGAACCATTGTGCCAAACGGAAGCAGAGTGCCGGGAACGTCATATGTTCTTGATCCTGTACGGGCGGCATTTAACATAGGATGTATGATCCGCTGGCTTGATTACAACGATACGTGGCTTGCGGCGGAGTGGGGGCATCCGTCAGATAACTTGGGGGGCATTCTTGCGGCGGCTGATTATGTATCAAGAGTGAGGCTGTCTGAAGGAAAAGAGCCATTAACGGTTCGCGACGTCCTTGAAGCGATGATCAAGGCTCACGAAATTCAAGGTGTGCTGGCTTTAGAAAACAGCTTAAACCGTGTCGGGCTTGATCATGTGTTGTTTGTCAAGGTGGCAACGACGGCTGTAGCCGCAAAGCTGCTGGGCGGCGGAAGGGAAGAAATCAATCATGCGCTTTCGAATGCTTGGATTGACAATGCCGCCTTGCGGACATACCGGCATGCGCCTAATACAGGCTCGCGCAAATCGTGGGCCGCAGGAGATGCGACCAGCAGGGGCGTTCATCTCGCACTGATGGCGTTAAAAGGCGAAATGGGTTATCCGACAGCTTTGACTGCTCCGGGCTGGGGCTTTCAAGACGTCTTATTGAACAAGAAAGAGATCAAGCTCGCCCGCCCGCTTGACGCGTATGTCATGGAAAATGTGTTGTTCAAAGTCTCTTATCCTGCGGAATTCCACGCCCAGACAGCGGCAGAGTGTGCCGTCATTCTTCATCCGCATGTCAAAGACCGTATCGATGAAATTGACCGTGTTGTTATCAAAACGCATGAATCAGCTATCCGCATCATTGATAAAAAAGGCCCGCTGCATAATCCCGCGGATCGCGATCATTGTCTGCAATACATCACAGCGATTGGTTTGATATTCGGTGATATCACTGCACAGCATTATGAGGCTGATACGGCAAGTGATCCAAGAATAGATAAACTTCGAGAAAAAATGGAAGTGACTGAAAACAAAGCATATACGGAAGATTATCTCAAACCAGATAAACGCTCCATTTCAAATGCCGTTCAGATTCATTTTAAAGACGGAACGAGTACAGAGATGGTTGAATGTGAATTTCCGCTGGGCCATCGTTTTCGAAGAGACGAGGCTGTGCCAAAATTGTTAGAAAAGTTTTCTGCGAATCTTAAAACCCATTTTCCAGAGAAGCAGCAAAAACATATTTACAAGCGCTGCACCAGCTCTGAAACATTACAAACGATACGCGTAAACGATTTTGTCGATATGTTCTGTATGTGAAAGGAGGACTCATATCTTGTCTTGGATCGTCAATGAGCAATCGTCACAAGAAGAACTTGCTGAACGCTTCCGCAAGCTGATGTGTGCGCCGGAAATATTGCAAATTCCCGGCGCTCATGACGGGATGGCCGCCTTGCTTGCGAAGGAGGCCGGTTTTTCTGCCTTATACTTATCGGGTGCGGCTTATACGGCCAGCAGGGGGCTGCCTGATCTTGGAATTGTTACGTCGGCAGAAATGGCCGAGCGGGCAAAAGATCTCGTGCGCGCAGCAGACCTGCCTTTGCTCGTTGATATCGATACGGGTTTTGGCGGGGTATTAAACGCTGCCCGCACCGCCCGCGAGATGCTGGAAGCAAGGGTGGCAGCAGTGCAAATAGAGGACCAGCAGCTTCCGAAAAAATGCGGGCATTTGAATGGCAAACAGCTTGTCCCGGCTCAGGAATTGGTGCAAAAAATAAAAGCCATGAAACAAGCGGCACCATCGCTTGTGATTGTCGCCCGTACAGATGCAAGAGCGCAGGAAGGACTTGAATCCGCAATAAAACGCGCTTTGGCATACATTGAGGCGGGAGCGGACGCAATTTTCCCTGAAGCGCTTCAAACGGAAAACGAATTTCGCCAGTTTGCTGAACAGATCCCTGTCCCGCTTCTTGCCAATATGACTGAGTTTGGGAAAACGCCGTATTATCATGCAGATGAATTTGCTGCTATGGGGTTTCAGATGGTGATCTATCCGGTCACCTCGCTCAGAGCTGCGGCAAAGGCTTATGAACGGATGTTTAGCTTGATAAGGGAGCGCGGATCGCAAAAAGAAGGGCTTGATGATATGCAGACGCGTAAGGAGCTGTATGAAACGATTTCTTATTATGATTATGAAGCGCTGGACAAAACGATTGCCAAGACCGTCTTGCCTGATAAATAATGCGAACAAAAAAGCCGGAGCATTCTCCGGCTTTTTTACATCTTTTGTTTTCTGAATCGCGGACTGACTTGATTGCGTTTTCTGTCTCTGTACAAGATGAACCCGGCCAGCACATACAGGCCGAAAACGAAAAAGATTAATCCTGATAAACCTTGGAGCCAAAGAGAAGAAAATGGCTTTACCGTATGGCCGAAAAGCATATCTCTCATCAGTTTAATGCCTAAAGCAGAAATGGCGCCGGGGAGCACTAAAATCAAAAGCGCAAGAAGTCGGCTCATGTTCAGAAAACCCCTTTATTTTTCATTTCCTTTATTGTCCAGCGGAAAAAATATTTTGTCAAGAGAAGAAAACGTGGTAACATAGGGTTGTGCAAATTATTGCAACGGAAAAAACAGGTATGCAAATTTTTTCATACAAAGGGGTATTGGGATGCAGAAGGTACTGATCGTAGGTGCCGGTAAAAGGGGAACGGCGTTATTACAAATTCTCATTAAAACAGCCATCATAGACATTATTGCCGTGGTTGACAAAAACCCCGAAGCGCCGGGATTAAAAGAAGCAAAACATTATGGAATTGCCGTTTCATCTGATTGGAAACCATACATACAACAAAAGCCGGATATCGTTATTCATACAACGGGTGAACAAGCTGTACTTGACGAACTCCTTCAGGAAAAACACGAGCAGACCATTGTTATGCCGGGAAAGATGGCTTACATTGTGTTTCAGCTTATGGAAGAAAAACAGCAGCTGATTCAAATGCTAAAAGAACAAACATACAAACATGACCGAATCTTTAATTCCACCCACGACGGAATGATTTTTATTGATATCAATGAAGAGATCATTCTGTTTAATCATATGGCTGAAAATATGGTGGGAAAACAACGTGAGGAAGTCATTGGACGTCCGATCAAAGAAGTCATCCCGAGCACAAAGATGCCTCGGATTTTAAAAACGAGAGAGCCTGAATACAATCAAAAACAGCTCTTGGGTGAAAATTTGCAAATTGTAACAACAAGGCTGCCGATCATTGATGAAGGCGGACGTCTGCTCGGAGCACTCAGTGTATTTAAGGATATTACAGATGCGGTCGAACTGGCGGAGGAAGTGACAAATCTAAAACAGGTGCGCACGATGCTGGAGGCGATTATACAATCCTCCGACGAGGCGATTTCTGTCGTTGATGAAAACGGCATTGGCCTGTTGATCAATAAAGCATACACAAAAATGACTGGGCTTTCTGAAAAAGAAGTCATCGGCAAGCCGGCGAGCACTGATATTTCTGAAGGGGAAAGCATGCATTTAAAGGTGCTTGAGACAAGACGCCCAGTGCGCGGCGTCAGAATGAAGGTCGGCCCGAATGAAAAAGAGGTCATCGTCAATGTAGCGCCGGTGATTGTGGATGGCATTTTAAAAGGCAGTGTCGGCGTGATCCATGACGTGTCAGAAATTAAAATGCTGACCGCGGAGCTTAACAGGGCCAGGCAGATTATCCGCACGCTCGAAGCGAAATATACTTTTGACGACATTATCGGCAAAAGTGAGCAAATGCTGGTTGCGCTTGAACAGGCGAAGCTTGGCGCGAAAACGCCGGCAACGATTTTGCTGCGCGGAGAATCGGGCACGGGCAAAGAGCTGTTTGCCCATGCCATCCATAACGAAAGCGACAGGAAATACAATAAATTCATCCGCGTAAATTGCGCCGCTCTTTCAGAAAATCTTCTGGAATCAGAACTGTTTGGCTACGAGGAAGGCGCGTTTTCGGGAGCGAAGCGCGGCGGCAAGAAGGGCTTATTTGAAGAAGCCAATAACGGCAGTATTTTCTTAGACGAAATCGGCGAGCTGACGCAAAATATGCAGGCGAAACTGCTGCGCGTCCTTCAAGAAAAAGAGATCGTTAGAGTGGGAGGCACGAAGGCAATCCCTGTTAATGTGAGAATTATTGCAGCCACAAATGTAAATATCGAAAAAGCAATGGCGGATGGGACGTTCCGTGAAGATCTGTACTACCGCATCAATCGCTATCCCATCTCTATCCCTCCTTTGCGTCACCGGATTGAAGACATTGAAGCGCTCAGTGAAAGGCTCATTCAAAAAATTAACCGCGATTACGGCCGGAATGTAAAGGGACTGACCCAGCAGGCTTTGCGGGCATTGTCGGCTTACCATTGGCCGGGAAATGTCCGCGAGCTGGAAAATGTCCTTGGACGAGCAATGATTTTTCTGAAGCCGCACATGGAATGGATTGAAAAAGAGCATTTGCCTGTATTTGAAATAGAACAAAAAAGAAAGCAGCGCAGAACAGGGAGCCGGTTTTGATTTTCCTGACATCGAAGGCGAAAAGCTGTCTAAGGCCGTTGAAAAATTTGAAGCGCACTTGATTCAGCAAACGCTGGAAAAGCATCATTTTAACCGTACGAAAACAGCGAAAGCCCTCGGCGTCAGCATTCGAAATTTATATTACAAAATGGATAAATACGGCCTTGCAAATGAAGGCATGCAATAACTTGCAGAATAAGCGCAAACGCCTGCACGAATCTTTCTTCGCATCCATCATGACAGCATCGCACCGAGCTGGCATAGAACTTGCATAATAAAAAGCGGAGTCGAGACAAGAAAGGTGGTAACTGATGAAGCTGAAAGATTTGATCGGCAAAGCGTCGATGTACAAAAACAAGACCATTGCGGTTGCTCATGCTGAGGATGAGGAAGTGATCCGGGCTGTGAAACTGGCAGCCGAGCATTTGTCCGTCCGTTTTTTATTAGTGGGCGACAGCAAAAAACTGAACGACCTGACATCCTCCATGCAAGGGCATCAAGTGGAAATCATGCATGCCAATACGCCGGAGGAATCGGCGAAGCTAGCGGTTCGCGCTGTTCATCAAAAAAAAGCAGACGTCTTAATGAAAGGAAATGTGCCGACTTCTGTTTTGCTTAAAGCGGTATTAAACAAACAGGAAGGGCTGCGGAAATCCCGTGTCCTTTCGCATGTGGCCGTGTTTGATATTCCTGACTTTGAGAGACTCATGTTTGTGACAGATTCGGCTATGAATATTGCCCCTTCGCTGGAGGAGCTTCAGCAGATTCTTCAAAATGCTGTTCATGTCGCGCGTGCAGTAGGGAACAATATGCCAAAAGCGGCTGCCCTTGCAGCGGTAGAAACGGTAAATCCGAAGATGGAAGCGACGGTCAATGCAGCTGCTCTCGCCCAAATGTGCAAAAGAGGGCAGATTAAAGGGTGCATTGTAGATGGACCGCTTGCCTTGGATAACGCAGTATCGCAAATTGCCGCGGCTCAGAAAAAGATTTCGGGAGACGTAGCGGGCAGCGCCGATATCCTTCTTGTCCCTTCGATTGAAGCGGGAAATATTTTATATAAATCACTGATTTATTTTGCGAAAGCACACGTGGCGGCTGTCATTACGGGGGCCAAAGCGCCGATTGCATTAACGAGCAGAGCGGATTCCGCTGAAAACAAACTGTATTCGATCGCGCTGGCATTATGCGCATCTGAAGAATACACACTTTAGGAGGAACTGATATGGAACTTTTTAAATATATGGAGCAATACGATTATGAGCAATTGGTTTTCTGCCAAGACGAACAATCAGGATTAAAGGCAATTATCGCAATTCATGATACAACATTGGGACCAGCGCTCGGTGGAACGAGAATGTGGACGTATGAAAATGAAGAAGCTGCGATTGAAGACGCACTGAGACTTGCAAGAGGCATGACTTATAAAAACGCGGCGGCAGGCTTAAACCTGGGTGGCGGAAAAACGGTTATCATCGGCGATCCGCGCAAGGATAAAAATGAAGAAATGTTCCGCGCGTTCGGCCGTTATATTCAAGGGCTTAACGGCAGATACATTACGGCTGAGGATGTCGGCACAACGGTTGAGGATATGGATATCATTCATGATGAAACAGATTTTGTCACAGGTATTTCTCCTGCATTCGGCTCTTCAGGAAATCCGTCTCCTGTTACGGCTTACGGGGTGTATAAAGGCATGAAGGCTGCGGCTAAAGCTGCATTCGGTACGGACTCTCTTGAAGGAAAAACCATCGCTGTACAGGGTGTTGGCAACGTGGCTTACAATCTATGCCGCCACCTTCATGAAGAAGGAGCAAGCTTAATCGTTACGGATATCAACAAGCAATCAGTTGAACGTGCGGTACAAGATTTTGGTGCACGTGCGGTTGATCCAGAAGATATTTATTCACAAAACTGCGATATTTATGCGCCGTGTGCTCTTGGTGCAACCATTAATGACGATACTATTAAGCAGCTGAAAGCTAAAGTGATTGCAGGCGCGGCTAACAATCAGCTGAAAGAAACTTGCCACGGCGATCAAATTCACGAAATGGGCATTGTTTACGCACCGGACTACGTCATCAACGCGGGCGGCGTTATCAACGTGGCGGATGAGCTTTACGGCTATAATGCGGAACGTGCACTGAAAAAGGTTGAGGGCATTTACGCCAATATTGAACGCGTCCTTGAAATTTCCCAGCGTGACGGCATTCCGACGTATTTAGCGGCTGACCGCTTGGCTGAAGAACGAATTGAACGCAATCGCCGCTCAAGAAGCCAGTTTTTGCAAAATGGCCACCATATATTAAGCAGACGCTAAGAAATTGATCTGGAGGTTTTGAAATGCTACATGATGAAAAACGCATTCTCACCATTAATCCAGGCTCAACTTCAACGAAAATCGGTGTTTTTCATAATGAACGCAGTATTTTTGAAAAAACACTGAGACACAACATAGAAGAGCTGCAGCAGTTCGACCATATTATTGACCAGTATGAGTTTCGAAAAAAGCATATCCTCGAAACGCTTCATGAACAGGGCATCAATATTTCAAAATTTGATGCTGTCTGTGCCAGAGGCGGTCTTCTCCGTCCGATAGAAGGAGGGACATATGAAGTGAATGACGGCATGATTGAGGACTTGAAAAGCGGTTATGCAGGACAGCATGCCTCCAATTTAGGAGGCATTATCGCAAGAGAAATTGCTGACGGCCTCAACATTCCATCTTATATTGTAGACCCTGTTGTAGTTGACGAAATGTCAGAGCTCGCTAAAATATCAGGCATGCCGGAAATTGAACGGAAAAGCATCTTTCATGCGTTAAACCAAAAAGCTGTCGCCCGTAAGGCGGCAGCCTCTCTTGGCAAACGATATGAGAATATGAAAATGATCATTACTCATTTGGGCGGCGGCATTACAATAGGTGTACATGACCGGGGCCGGGTGGTGGATGTCAACAACGGCCTTCACGGAGAGGGGCCGTTCAGTCCTGAACGCGCAGGAACAGTGCCTGCGGGGGATCTCGTCAATTTATGCTTTTCAGGAGAATATACAAAAGAAGAAATGATGAAAAAACTGGTGGGAACCGGCGGACTCTCCGGTTATCTCGGTACAAATGACGCTGTGAAAGTAGAACAAATGATTCAGGAGGGCGATGAAAAAGCCCGCTTAATTTTTGACGCCATGGCGTATCAGGTAGCGAAGGAAATCGGAGCAGCAAGCGCCGTTTTAAAAGGCGAAGTCGAGGCCATTGTTCTGACAGGAGGTCTGGCTTACGGCAAAAGCTTTGTTTCCAGCATCAGATCATACATAGATTGGATTTCGGACGTTTTAGTATATCCGGGAGAAAACGAACTGCAATCTCTGGCCCAGGGAGCGCTCAGGGTATTGCAGGGCGAAGAGCAATCCAAACAATATCGCATTGAATAGACAGACAGGAGTGAGTCAGATGGCAACTGAGTATGATGTAGTCATTCTGGGCGGCGGTACAGGCGGTTATGTCGCGGCGATCAGAGCGGCGCAGCTCGGCTTAAAAACAGCCGTTGTAGAAAAAGAAAAGCTCGGCGGAACATGCCTGCATAAAGGCTGTATTCCGAGTAAAGCGCTGCTGAGAAGCGCGGAAGTGTACCGGACAGCCCGTGAAGCCGATCAATTCGGAGTCGAAACGTCTGGCGTTTCCCTCAACTTTGAAAAGGTACAGCACCGTAAGCAGGCTGTTGTTGATAAGCTTGCAGCAGGCGTCAATCATTTAATGAAAAAAGGAAAAATTGACGTGTATGACGGATATGGGCGCATCCTCGGACCGTCTATTTTCTCTCCGCTGCCGGGAACGATTTCTGTTGAACGGGGAAATGGCGAAGAAAATGACATGCTGATTCCGAAGCAGGTCATTATAGCAACAGGCTCAAGGCCGAGAATGCTTCCGGGTCTGGAAGCGGACGGAGAGTTTGTTTTGACCTCGGATGAAGCGCTCCAAATGGAGAAGCTTCCAAAATCGATGATCATCGTCGGCGGAGGGGTCATTGGAATCGAATGGGCATCCATGCTTCATGACTTTGGCGTAAACGTAACGGTTATTGAATATGCGGACCGGATATTGCCGACTGAAGACCAGGACATTTCAAAAGAGATGCAAAGCCTTCTTACGAAAAAAGGAATTCAGTTTGTCACAGGAGCTAAAGTGCTGCCTGATACGTTGAAAAAATCGTCAGGCGAAATCAGCATACAAGCGGAAAAAGACGGAGAAACCGTTACCTACTCTGCTGAAAAAATGCTCGTTTCCATCGGCAGACAGGCAAATATCGAAGGAATCGGGATAGAAAACACCGATATTGTCACTGAAAATGGCGTCATTTCAGTAAATGAAAGCTGCCAAACGAAGGAGTCTCATATTTATGCAATCGGAGACGTAATCGGTGGCCTTCAGCTAGCTCATGTTGCATCGCATGAAGGAATCATTGCCGTTGAGCATTTTGCGGGTCTCAATCCGCATCCGCTTGATCCAACACTTGTACCGAAGTGCATTTACTCAAGTCCTGAAGCTGCCAGTGTCGGCTTAACAGAAGATGAGGCAAAAGCGAATGGGCATAATGTCAAGATCGGCAAGTTCCCATTTATGGCAATTGGAAAAGCGCTTGTATATGGAGAAAGCGACGGATTTGTAAAAATCGTGGCGGACCGTGAAACGGATGATATTCTCGGCGTGCATATGATAGGCCCGCATGTCACTGACATGATATCAGAGGCAGGTCTTGCAAAAGTGCTGGATGCGACGCCATGGGAGGTCGGACAAACGATCCACCCGCACCCGACGCTGTCTGAAGCGATTGGAGAAGCAGCGCTTGCTGCAGATGGCAAAGCCATTCATTTTTAAAAGCATAAAGGAGGCGCTTGAATGAGTACAAACCGACATCAAGCATTAGGGCTGACTGATCAGGAAGCCGTTGATATGTATAGAACCATGCTGTTAGCAAGAAAAATCGATGAAAGAATGTGGCTGTTAAACCGCTCTGGTAAAATCCCGTTTGTTATCTCTTGTCAAGGACAGGAAGCAGCACAAGTAGGAGCAGCTTTCGCCCTTGACCGTGAAACAGACTATGTGCTGCCTTACTATAGAGACATGGGTGTCGTGCTTGCGTTTGGCATGACCGCGAAGGACTTAATGATGTCCGGGTTTGCCAAAGCAGCAGATCCAAACTCAGGAGGCCGCCAAATGCCGGGGCATTTCGGTCAAAAGGAAAACCGGATTGTGACGGGGTCATCTCCGGTAACAACGCAAGTGCCGCATGCGGTCGGCATTGCGCTGGCTGGACGCATGGAGAAAAAAGATATCGCGGCTTTTGTCACATTTGGAGAAGGATCTTCAAACCAAGGCGATTTCCATGAAGGGGCAAACTTTGCCGCTGTTCATAAGCTTCCGGTTATTTTTATGTGTGAAAACAATAAATACGCGATTTCGGTCCCTTACGATAAGCAAGTGGCATGTGAAAATATTTCAGATCGTGCCGTAGGCTATGGAATGCCTGGCGTAACTGTGAATGGAAACGATCCGCTCGAAGTTTATCAAGCGGTGAAAGAAGCGCGTGAACGGGCGAGCAGAGGAGAAGGCCCTACCTTAATTGAGACGATTTCTTACCGCCTGACACCGCATTCCAGCGATGACGACGACAGCAGCTACAGAGGCCGTGAAGAAGTAGAGGAAGCGAAAAAAAGTGATCCCCTGTTTACTTATCAAGCTTACTTAAAGGAAATAGGCCTGCTGACCGAAGAGATAGAACAAACCATGCTGGACGAAATCATGGCAATCATAAACGAGGCGACAGATGAAGCGGAGAACGCTCCTTATGCAGCTCCTGAGTCAGCGCTCGATTATGTGTATGCGAAGTAGGGAGGAAGTACAAATGTCAGTAATGTCATATATTGATGCGATCAATTTGGCAATGAAAGAAGAAATGGAACGAGATTCACGTGTCTTCGTTCTTGGGGAAGATGTAGGAAAAAAAGGCGGGGTATTTAAAGCCACAGCCGGTCTGTACGAACAATTTGGAGAAGAGCGTGTCATGGATACGCCGCTTGCTGAATCAGCGATCGCCGGAGTTGGTATCGGAGCGGCTATGTACGGCATGAGGCCGATTGCTGAAATGCAGTTTGCTGATTTTATAATGCCGGCGGTAAACCAGATTATTTCCGAGGCTGCTAAAATCCGCTACCGCAGCAACAATGACTGGAGCTGTCCGATCGTTGTCAGAGCGCCGTACGGTGGCGGCGTGCACGGAGCGCTTTATCATTCTCAATCAGTCGAAGCGATTTTCGCCAATCAGCCCGGACTGAAAATTGTGATGCCTTCAACGCCATATGACGCGAAAGGACTCTTAAAAGCCGCAGTTCGTGATGAAGACCCGGTGCTGTTTTTTGAGCACAAACGCGCGTACCGTCTGATCAAAGGAGAGGTTCCGGCAGATGATTATGTACTTCCTATCGGCAAAGCTGATGTAAAAAGGGAAGGCGACGACATCACGGTGATCACATACGGGCTTTGTGTCCACTTTGCTTTACAGGCTGCAGAACGTCTCGAAAAAGACGGCATTTCTGTACATGTGGTGGATTTAAGAACGGTATACCCGCTTGATCAAGAAGCGATCATCGAAGCCGCATCCAAAACCGGAAAGGTCCTTTTGGTCACAGAAGATACAAAAGAGGGCAGTATCATGAGTGAGGTGGCTGCCATTATATCCGAGCATTGTCTGTTCGACTTAGACGCGCCGATCAAACGGCTTGCAGGTCCTGATATTCCGGCTATGCCTTATGCGCCGACAATGGAAAAATACTTTATGCTCAACTCTGATAAAGTAGAAGCGGCGATGAGAGAATTAGCGGAGTTTTAAAGACGTAAGGAGGATACGATCATGGCAATAGAACAAATGACGATGCCGCAGCTTGGCGAAAGTGTAACGGAGGGCACAATCAGCAAATGGCTTGTCGCCCCTGGAGATAAGGTGAACAAATACGATCCGATTGCGGAAGTCATGACAGATAAGGTAAACGCGGAGGTTCCGTCCTCTTTTACCGGTACAATAACAGAGCTTGTGGGAGAAGAAGGCCAGACCCTGCAAGTCGGAGAAGTGATTTGCAAAATCGAAACAGAAGGCGCAAAGCCGGCTGAACAAAAACAAGATCAGACGGAAGTGCCAACTGCCGGGCAAGCTGCTCCTGAAAGCCACACTGAAGCAGCCAGCCAGGCCAATAAGAAACGTTTTTCTCCAGCCGTACTTCGTTTGGCCGGAGAGCACGGCATTGATCTTGAGCATGTGACAGGAACGGGCGCCGGAGGAAGGATTACGAGAAAAGATATTCAGCGTATCATTGATTCAGGCGGCGTTTCCGAACGGACTGAGGAGCCAAAAGCAGCTGCTCCTGCACCAGTGCAAAAACAGGAGACGAAAGAAGATGTTTCTCATCCTGCTTCAGCAGCCGGTGATAAAGAAATTCCTGTCACAGCTGTTAGAAAAGCGATCGCTTCAAATATGAAACGAAGCAAAACAGAAATTCCTCACGCTTGGACGATGATGGAAGTCGATGTCACAAACATGGTGGCATACCGAAACAGTATAAAAGATTCCTTCAAGAAAACTGAAGGCTTTAATTTAACTTTTTTCGCTTTTTTCGTAAAAGCGGTCGCTCAGGCGTTAAAAGAATACCCGCAAATGAACAGCATGTGGGCGGGGGACAAAATCATTCAGAAAAAAGATATCAATATTTCAATCGCGGTTGCCACGGAAGATTCTTTATTTGTTCCAGTGATCAAAAACGCTGATGAAAAAACAATTAAAGGCATTGCGAGAGAAATTACCGACCTTGCCAAAAAGGTAAGAGACGGAAAACTGTCAGCAGACGATATGCAGGGAGGAACGTTTACCGTCAACAATACAGGTTCTTTCGGATCTGTTCAGTCGATGGGAATCATCAATTATCCTCAGGCTGCGATTCTTCAAGTGGAATCGATCGTCAAACGCCCGGTTGTCATGGATCACGGCATGATTGCAGTCAGAGATATGGTCAATCTGTGCCTGTCTTTAGATCACAGAGTGCTTGACGGCCTCGTGTGCGGAAGATTCCTGGCACGTGTCAAAGAAATTTTAGAATCTATAGATGAGAAAACCTCTGTCTACTAAACAAACAGAAAGAGCATTTTTTGAACGATAACTTCAAAAAATGCTCTTTTTCTATGTATCATTAATCTGCGATTCGAATTTTCATCTCAACCCGATATTCTTCTTGTTTTTTCGGCGAATAATGAATCGGTATGATTAACTCGTATACATCACTGATAACCGTTAATTGATGGTCCGCGATATACTTAATCAGCTTCTGTAAGTTGAGAAAATAATGCTCCGGCGAGAAATTATAAGCGATACAAACATATTTGCCTTTTGGTATCGTTGTGATTTCCATATCCGGCGTAATCGAAGAAATTTGTTTATTCGTTAAGACAGGCGTGAAAATATGACGGTAAGTCATTTCATCAATGTTGTTGTACGGCTGAAACGAGAAAGTAGCACCGTAGCTATTGTTCGTAAAACCATCAGCTGATTCGATAAAGGTTTTTAGTTTGCTGTATGAAGCGTTGAGCACGTTTTCAGGCCCGATTCCCTCTGCCTCTGTCTGTATAATCCGTATTTCTTCTTCATCTAGAACAAACACCTCACCGAGCGCAGGATATTCCATCTGCCGCTTCATTCGCTTTTTCACCAGAGCAATGGTCTGCTCCAATGTTGATAAAAAATCTAATTTCTCCTTGATTTGCTTTTCCTGCTCTGTATAAAAAGAAAACAGTTCTTCCATCTCTAATTCCTGTGCCTTTTTCATCTCTTCTAAAGGTGTGCCGATATATTTTAATGATTTAATCAAATCAAGATGATAGAGCTGGGAGTCTGTATAAAAGCGGTATTTGGTATCCGGGTCGACGTAGGCGGGTTTAAATAAATCAATCTTATCGTAATACCGAAGCGCTTTAATCGACACATTTGCCAGTTTTGAAACTTCTCCAATTGAGTAAAACGAGTCCTTCATGCCATCACTCCCCTTATGATCAGTATAACAAAAAAGCGCATCCTTTGCAGTACACAAAGAATACGCTTTTTTTACATGCTGGCTTTTATATGGGCAGGGGCTTTCCAGGCAATGGTCAGCGCAATGCCAATGGCTAAAGCTGCTGTTGCAAAATAGAATGGATAGTTTAAGTCAATATCGAATAGCATTCCCCCGATAATAGGGCCGAACACATTACCGATGCTCGTAAACATTGAATTCATCCCGCCGGCAAACCCCTGTTCATTTCCCGCAATTTTTGACAGATAGGTTGTTACGGCCGGCCGCATAAGATCGAATCCGACAAATACGGTGAAGGTAACTAATAAAATCGCAGCATATGAATTTACGAGGGTCAGCAAAAACACAAGACTAGTTGAGAGAATTAAGCTGTAGCGGATTAAACGGATTTCCCCAAACCACCTTGTGAAGCGGTCGAATAACACGACTTGCGTGATGGCTCCGACAATTGCTCCACCAGTTATCAAAATGGCAATGTCACTGGCCGTAAATCCGAATTTATGATCAACAAATAACGCAAATAAAGATTCAAACGATGCTAATCCAAAAGACGATATTAAAATGATGAGAAAAGCAATGAAATACATAGGTGCAAAAATCCGCTTGAATCCTGTCTTTTGGCCCTCTATTTTCTCATTCTCAGGATTTCGCTCCGGTTCCCGAAGCGTCAGCATCGATAAAATGGCTGCTATTAACGCAAAGGCTGCCGCAAAGAAGAAAGGCAGACGGGAATGGATTTCCGCTAAAAATCCGCCAATGCCGGGACCGATAATAAAACCTGTTGAAATAGCGGCTGACATATAGCCGAGCGCTTTCGGCCGTGTTTTAACAGTAGTGATATCGGCGATAAAAGCCGTGACCCCGGGCATAATGAAAGCAGCACTGATACCGCCAAGCATACGGGATATAAATAAAATGTCAACTGTTTTTCCGATGCCGAATAAAAACTCTGAAACACTAAAAAACAACAGGCCAATCACGATCATAATTTTGCGTCCGAAGCGGTCAACCCAGCGTCCGGCGATTGGTGACACAATAAGCTGCGTAACAGCGAAGCATGCAACCATATAGCCGACCGCGGTACCGGATAAATGCAATTCATTCATAATCGCGGGCGTTACCGGAATCACAAGCCCGATCCCTAAAAAAGCAATGAATAAATTGGTTAATAATATAGCTAATGTGATGTTCTGTTTCTTCATGTGACTTCCCCTTTTTACGAAAGTGTATCCCTTATACTGTAAGACCTCCTCTTAGGGGAGAGTCAACGGATTTCTTTCTATGAAGCTATTCGCACTTTATAAACGTCCATGATCAGCGGACAGTTATTCATTGCGGGGATTAAGCATGTCAATGTGCTGCGGAAGGACTTGAATCACAGCCGGTGTATGTGTATACACTTCTCCATCTGTATCAGCCTTTTTAACGGTATCCGTTTCAATTTCGACGCGAGAGGCCTGAACATAGGACAGCTCTCCGGTGAATCGCTCTATTGTACCCTGTTCCATATTCATCAGCTCGCGCAAAGCGGAGAGATTGGTGCTGCGGCAAATGAGGATATCGAGTAATCCGTCACATATACTGGCATCCGGCAGGGGAATTCGATTCGTTCCGATGTACTGTCCGTTCATGACAAGCAGCATAACGGCTTCATCTTTTATCTCTTGCCCATCGATTGTCAATGAAATAGGAAAGGATTCAGCAGATGAGACGGTCCGTAACGCGCTTGTAAAATAGCTGATTTTTCCTAATAGCGCTTTTTCCGTTTCGTTGATTTGATTCGATGTTTCTGCGATCAGGCCGATCCCCCAGAAATTCAAAAAATAACGATCGTTCATCTGGCACACATCAACCTTGGATTTTTTTCCTGACACAAGTGCTTCGGCTGCCTTTGCAAGATTTTGAGGAATGCTCAGGACTCTTGAAAAGTCATTGCACGTTCCGCCGGGCAAAATACCGACAGCTGGCCTTCTTTCTAAAGTACTGATGCCGTTGATGCATTGATGGACTGTACCGTCGCCGCCGAGAATAAAGACAGTCTCGATAGAATCATCTATTGAACGGCAAAAATGATAGGCATCGTCTTTTTTCTTTGTCTGTTTAATGATCACCTCATCTAACGATTGTGATAAAACCGGCACAACAGCTCCTAATGCTTTTTCTATATTTTTGTTGCCGGCGTTTCCGTTATGAATAAGTAAAGCTTTCCTGTGGCTCATACAAAACTGCTCCTTTATTTATACATCTGATCATATAATTCCCTTTTCTTGTAAGCAGTAAACGGAAAGCAAAAAATCCTCCGATATAAGCGGTGGCATTTGCCGATAAGGAGGTTTCCTTGCTATCATAGGAACAGATGATGAAAAAGGAGAGGTCTTCATTGAACATGGACTTTAATTTATTTATGAATGATGTTGTCCGCCAAGCGAGACAAGAAATTACGGCTGCCGGATATACCGAGCTGAAAACAGCTGAAGAGGTGGACGAGGCACTTACGAAAAAAGGAACGACGCTTGTCATGGTCAACTCTGTCTGCGGATGCGCGGGCGGGATCGCAAGACCGGCTGCATACCATTCCGTTCATTATGACAAAAGACCTGACCAGCTCGTGACTGTGTTTGCGGGACAGGATAAAGAAGCGACGGCAAGAGCGCGCGAATATTTCGAAGGATATCCGCCATCCTCTCCGTCATTTGCTATTCTAAAAGACGGGAAAATCATGAAAATGGTGGAGCGTCATGAAATTGAAGGCCATGAGCCGATGGCAGTTGTCTCAAAACTGCAGGAAGCCTTCGAAGAATATTGCGAAGAAGTATAAGATAATAAAACCCCGGATGCCCGAGCGGCACGGGGTTTTTTTGTGCATAAAATTCCAAGTGATAATGAATAAATATTAGAGTTTATTCAATAGCTACGCTACAGAAGATGTCCTTTTATATAGTAATATGAAAAGAGATTGCTGGAAAAATAAGCTTCGAGATAATTTTTAAAAATAGTATTGCATAAAAATAAGAAAGTGTTTAAAATACAAATTAACGAATAAATATTCAAATATGATAAAAGTAATGAATATGGGGGAAATGGATCATGAAAAAATGGCTCTTATTACTGATAGCTGCGTGCATCACCTTTGCATTATCTGCTTGCGGCTCAAGCAGTTCAGGTTCAGAAAGCGGCAAGAAAAAATTAGTTATGGGAACTTCGGCGGATTACAAACCGTTTGAATATAAAGATGGCGATAACATTGTCGGTTTTGATGTAGATTTGGCAAAGGCCCTTGCGAAGAAAACCGGCTACGAAATTGAAGTGCAGGATATGGACTTTAACAGCTTAATTACAGCACTGAAATCAAAGCAAGTTGATTTGGTTTTGTCAGGAATGACACCGACGCCTGATCGTAAAAAACAAGTTGATTTTTCCGATGTATATTACACAGCGAATCATATGATTGTCAGCAAAAAAGACAGCGGCATTAAGTCTTTAAAAGATCTGAAAGGAAAAACAGTCGGCGTTCAGCTTGGCTCCATTCAGGAAGAGAAGGGGAAAGAGCTTTCTCCGGAATATGATTTTAAAACAGAAGACCGCAACAGAATTTCTGATTTGGTGCAGGAAATCAAATCTGACCGCTTTGACGCCGCGATTATTGAAGACATGGTGGCAGAAGGGTATTTCAAATCAAATGATGACCTGCAGGGCTTCGTGATTCCTGATGCGAAAGCGGAAGAAGCCGGTTCTGCGATTGCTTTCAGAAAAGACAGTGAACTGACGGACAAATTCAATAAAGCGCTCAAAGAAATGCAAGATAACGGAGAGCTCGAAAAATTGAAGAAAAAATGGTTCACTGGCGAGAAGTAAAAAAAGCGGCTCAACTTTTTCGTTGAGCCTTTTTATTGAATAGGAAATCTTTTTTCCTGTAAGAAAAGGAGACAAAGGCTATGAATTTGGATTTTTCAGCAACGATTCCCCAAATTCCTTTTATATTAGAAGGCTTAGCAATCACATTAAAAATTGTTGTTGTATCTGCTATTATCGGACTTATATTAGGGATTGTGCTAAGCTTATGCAAGATCAGCACATTCCGCCCGCTGATCTGGATTGCTGATTTTTACACATCAGTATTTCGCGGCACGCCTTTAGTGCTGCAGCTTATGATTGTTTATTTTGGGCTCCCACAGCTGCTCGGCTTTCAAATTGACCAGTTTTGGGCGGCGGTTGTCGCATTGTCACTGAATTCCGCTGCTTATGTATCGGAAATTATCAGAGCGGGAATCAACGCAATTGATAAAGGGCAAAAAGAGGCTGCTGTCGCACTGGGTGTTCCGTACGGCAAAATGATGAAGGATCTGCTTTTGCCGCAGGCCTTCAAAAATATATCACCTGCCATTGTAAATGAATTAATTACGTTAACAAAAGAATCGGCGATCGTTACAGTTATTGGTCTTGGCGATGTCATGAGACGCGCGTATCAAGCTGGCGCCGCCACTTACAATTACCTTGAGCCGCTGATTATCGCCGGTTTGATTTATTATGTGCTTGTCCTTATTTTAACGTTTATCGGCAAGGCTGTAGAAAGGAAGCTGAAATCCAATGATTAAGGTTGAAAAGCTGTCAAAATCATTTGGGAAACATGAAGTATTAAAAAACATTTCAACAAACATCGCTGAAGGTGAGGTTGTTGCCGTCATCGGCCCTTCAGGCTCAGGCAAATCAACATTTCTTCGCTGTTTGAATCTCTTGGAGAAACCTAACGGCGGAACCATCACAATTAAAGACAAAGAGATTACGCAGCCGAAAACCAATTCATTAAAGGTACGAGAAAACATCGGAATGGTATTTCAGCATTTTCATCTTTTTCCGCATAAAACGGTTCTCGAAAATATCATGTACGCGCCTGTAAATGTCAAAAAAGAATCCAAGCAGACTGCACAGGGAAAAGCCGAGGAGCTGCTGCGCAAAGTCGGATTGTTTGAAAAGCGAAATGACTATCCAAACCGTTTATCAGGCGGACAAAAGCAGCGTGTCGCCATCGCCCGTGCTTTGGCAATGAATCCTGAAATCATGCTGTTCGACGAGCCGACATCCGCGCTTGACCCTGAAATGGTCAAAGAAGTGCTCCAGGTCATGAAAGAACTGGTCGAAACCGGTATGACCATGGTAATCGTTACACACGAAATGGGCTTTGCAAAAGAAGTGGCCGACCGCGTGTTATTTATGGATGAAGGGATGATTGTCGAGGACGGCAATCCGAAAGAATTTTTTCTTTCGCCAAAATCCAAAAGAGCGCAGGACTTTTTAGAAAAAATATTATAGAATATAGGGAAAAAGGAGAAGGCTTGTGCTTCTTCTTTTTTGTTGAAGAAACAAATAGAATGGAGTCCGACATGTTTAAAATTGGTTACCGCACAATAAAGACAGCACTTGGAACAGCTCTGGCTATTTATATAAGCCAGCTATTGCATTTGCAAAACTTCGCATCAGCAGGAATCATCACCATTTTGTGCATACAAATCACACAAAAACGGTCGCTTCAAGCGTCATGGGCCCGATTTGCAGCATGCTGTCTGGCAATTCTCTTTTCCTATCTCTTTTTCGAACTGATTGGCTATCATCCGTTTGTCATTGGATTGCTTTTGCTGATTTTCATCCCAACAACAGTTGTATTAAAAATCAACGAAGGCATCGTCACCAGCTCTGTTATTATCCTTCATCTGTATATGTCCGGCGGCATTACGCCCCAATTCATCTGGAATGAAGTCCAGTTAATTACGGTGGGAATCGGCGTCGCTCTTTTAATGAATCTGTATATGCCGAGCCTTGACCGAAAGCTGATCGCCTATCGAAAAAAGATAGAGGACAATTTTGCTGTCATTTTCGCAGAAATCGAACGGTATTTGCTAACTGGTGAGCAAGATTGGACAGGAAAAGAAATTCCGGAAACACACCAGTTAATCACTGAAGCCAAAAACCTGGCGTACAGAGATGTACAAAACCACATACTGCGCCACGAAAATCAGCACTATCATTATTTTAAAATGAGAGAAAAACAATTTGAAATCTTCGAGCGCCTTCTTCCTAAAGTGACATCCATCTCCATTACGGTGGATCAGGGAAAAATGATTGCTGAATTTCTTCGCGATCTGCGGGAAGCAATTCACCCGGGGAATACAGCCTACAAATTTTTGAAAAGACTTGCTGACATGAGAAAAGAATTCGAAGAGATGCCGCTTCCTGCGACAAGAGAAGAATTTGAAGCGAGAGCCGCACTCTTTCATCTTCTTGGGGAAATGGAGCAATATTTAGTGATCAAAAGTTATTTCAAAGGAATCAAACAAGAAAAATCGCTCGCTTAACTCGCATGAGCTCATCCTACATTGGTCAACCTAATGGAAAAGGAGGAGCTTATGCGTTTTTTCTTATGTTCAATATTGATGATTATTTCTCCGATATGGCCTCTTGGCGAAAATCCGCTTCCGGGTGACCCGTATGTCATCGTCAACAAGAAAACAAATGAGCTTGCTGTCATCATCGACAACAAAATTGAAGGCGTTTATCGTGTGGCAACCGGAAAGTCGGATGATTTGACGCCCGAGGGAGAATTTTCGATTACAGTAAAAGCGTCGAATCCTTATTACAGAAAGAAAAATATTGAAGGCGGAGCTTCTGAGAATCCGCTTGGGGCAAGATGGATTGGGTTTGATGCGAGAGGGACAGACGGCCGGATCTACGGTATTCACGGGACAAACCGGGAAGAATCTATCGGTCAATTTGTATCTAACGGCTGTATACGTATGCATAACGATGAAGTTGTCCATCTGTTTCAAGAGATTCCGGTGGGGACGAGAGTGCTGATCACGAAAGACTCCCGGTCTTTTGAGGAGATTGCCATTGAGCATAAAGCCCTGATAAAAAAGCAGGATGTTCCCGTTCAATAAGGCCGCCTGCTTTTTTATCATTATAAAAACATAACGATTCCTGAGAGTACTGTTGAAAGAATAAAAACTCCCAAAATCACGATTAAAACGCTTTTCATCAGTTTTTGAGACATGGTTTCACTCCTTAGACAATCTGATTATATTTTAACGTGTTTTGTATGGGCGGACAAGCGATATCTATTGCCGGAAAGCAGGGATGAAAATGACCGGACTTGACCATATTGGGATTGCCGTTTATTCGATAAAAAAAGCCAGAACTTTTTATGAAGATGTATTGGGATTAACGTTTCTTCATCAAGAAACGGTTGAAGAGCAAAAGGTGATCATTGCTCTGTTTCAAGCGGGAGGTGTTTATTTGGAGCTGATCGAGCCGTTAACGCCTGACAGCCCTGTCCGTACATTTTTAGATAAAAAAGGAGAGGGGCTGCACCATGTTGCGTTTTTATGCAGCGGCTTAACAGATCAGCTTCAAGCATTATCAAACCGGCAAATTGACGTAATAAACAGGCAGCCGAGACAGGGAGCAAACGGGAAACGAATCGCGTTTATTTCTCCGCGGGAAACAAATGGCGTGCTTGTAGAGCTCTGTGAACCGAAAGGAGATCAAGACATTGAACATGAATGAACATATCGGTCATCTATACAACAGGCGCAGGCAGGCGGAAGAAGGCGGGGGACATGCAAAGCAGGCTGAACAGAGGAAAAAGGGAAAGCTCACAGCACGGGAAAGGATCGCCTATCTCCTGGATGAGGATAGTTTTATCGAATTATATCCTTTCATGGAGAGCCGAAGTTTAACTAGGGAGCAGCGTATATTGGGAGATGGAGTCGTGACGGGCTACGGGACGATTGACGGCCGCTCTGTATATGTGTTTGCGCAGGATTTTACCGTATTCGGCGGGGCGCTTGGCGAAACCCATGCGAAAAAAATCACCTCTCTGATGGATCTTGCAGCAAAAAATAAAGCACCGATTATCGGGCTGAACGACTCAGGTGGTGCGAGAATTCAAGAGGGTGTGGTATCATTAGATGGATACGGTCACATATTTTACCGAAACGTCTTATATTCCGGAGTCATTCCGCAAATCTCGGTTATATTAGGGCCGTGCGCTGGAGGCGCTGTGTACTCTCCGGCACTTACTGATTTTATCTTTATGGCAGAACAGACGGGCCGAATGTTTATTACCGGTCCGAAGGTCATTGAAAAAGTAACAGGAGAACAGGTTGATGCGGAGAGCTTAGGAGGAGCGGGAATACATAATGCCGTCAGCGGAAATGCCCACTTTTCCGGAAAAACGGAAGAGGAGGTTCTGGCAGGAGTGAAGAAGCTGCTGTCTTATTTGCCGCTCGACAAACAGATATCACTACCTTCATCTGGGGATGAGGCCTCCAGCTCGTTAATAAACCGCCTCGTGCCGGCTGACAGCACAAAGCCGTATGATGTTCGGGCGGTGATTCAGGAATTGGCTGATCCGCAGTCTTTTTTTGAGATTCAGCCGTATTTTGCGAAAAATATAGTCATCGGATTTGCAAAGCTTGGCCAAAAAACGATCGGAATTGTGGCAAACCAGCCGAAACATTTAGCAGGAAGCCTGACGATTGACGCGGCTGATAAAGCAGCGAGATTTATCCGGTTTTGTGACGCCTTTGACATCCCGCTGTTAACTGTCGAAGATGTTCCGGGGTTTTTGCCCGGCATTCAGCAGGAGCATAACGGCATTATCAGACACGGAGCCAAATTGCTGTTTGCTTATGCAGAAGCGACGGTCCCCAAAGTAACGCTCATTATAAGAAAAGCGTATGGCGGGTCGTATGTCGCCATGAACAGCAAATCCATCGGAGCGGATCTCGTGTTTGCTTGGCCAAATGCTGAAATCGCAGTGATGGGTGCTGAAGGTGCGGTATCTATTTTGTATCATAAGGATATTGAAGCGTCAGCTGACCCGCAAAAAACAAAATGCGAAAAAACAGCTGAATACAAAAAACAAAACGCCAGCCCTTACAAAGCGGCGGCATGCGGAATGGTCGATGACATCATTTTGCCGGAAGAATCAAGGAAAAGACTCATCCAAGCTTTTCACATGCTTGCACATAAGACAGAAGAGAGACCGAAAAAAAAGCACGGTAACATACCGCTTTAACATGGAGGGACTTACAAATGGTGAATGAAAAACGCCTGCTGGAAGAATTTTTAGAGCTTGTTCAAATCGATTCAGAAACGAAGCATGAAGCTGAAATCTGCAAAGTGCTGAAACAAAAATTTTCTGATTTAGGTGTAGACGTAAAAGAAGACGATACAATGGATATCACTGGCCACGGAGCCGGCAACCTGATCTGCACATTAAAAGGGACGAAAAAGACAGATACAATTTATTTTACATCTCATATGGACACAGTCGTACCCGGAAACGGCGTAAAACCGGTTGTTGAGGACGGATATGTCAAAACAGACGGCACAACGATTTTAGGCGCCGATGACAAAGCCGGATTGGCTGCCATGTTTGAAGCAATTAAAGTGCTCAAAGAAGAAAACATTGAGCACGGCACGATTGAATTCATCATCACTGTAGGTGAAGAATCAGGTCTGATCGGGGCAAAGGCGCTTGACCGTTCCATGATGACAGCATCCTACGGTTATGCTCTTGATTCAGACGGAAAAGTCGGCAATATCATTGTTGCGGCACCGACTCAGGCGAAGGTAAGAGCGGCGATTTACGGTAAAACTGCACACGCCGGAGTTGAACCAGAAAAAGGTATATCAGCGATTACAATCGCAAGCAAGGCGATTTCAAAAATGCCATTGGGCCGCATCGATGAAGAAACAACAGCAAACATCGGCCGGTTTGAAGGCGGCACACAAACGAACATTGTGTGCGACGAAGTTCATATTCTTGCTGAAGCCCGTTCTTTAGTTCCTGAAAAAATGGAAGCGCAGGTTCAAAAAATGAAAGCTGCTTTTGAAGAGGCGGCAGCTGATATGGGCGGACGTGCAGAAGTTGAAATCGAAGTCATGTATCCAGGGTTTAAATATCAAGATGGCGACCAGGTCGTTGAAATCGCGAAAAAAGCGGCTGCGAAAATCGGACGCACAAGCGAGCTGCAAACGAGCGGCGGCGGAAGCGACGCAAACGTAATCGCAGGCCATGGCATCCCAACGGTCAATCTTGCAGTCGGGTATGAGCAAATTCATACGAAGAACGAAAAAATGCCGATTGAAGAGCTGGTGAAAACAGCAGAAATGGTTGTTGCCATTATTGAAGAAGCAGCAAAATAATGAAGAAAACCCGAGTGCGGATCTGGCATTCGGGTTTTTTTCTGACAGTCAGCGCCATTGTCGAAGCGGCCAAAATAACACGTCTTGTTTTTTGGCATAATGAAGCAGCGGTTCTGAGTCTGGTAAAGTGATTTCGTGAGCATCAGCCACTGTATTGATTGAAAACTGGGCCTCGGCTCTTTGAAGAAGCCAAGGATGATGGTGAATGTCCTCATAATAGAGCTTGTCACGATGGGCGGTGTAGAGTCTGTAGCGCTCCGTCAGCCAGTAATCAAGCGAATCCTCTTGCGCTGTAAAAGGCGGAGAGAGCGGCCGGTACTTGGCGCCGAATTCTGCTTTTCCGGCATCTCTCCGTTTGCTTCTATATTCCATATTATCCCCATTTTTTTCAGCTTTCATATCGGCGTAAAAATAAGGCAAATGAAAGAAAGTCCGTGCACCTTGAACTGCCAGCCGATGATCAGCATCTAAGCTGAAGAAATAAATGCCCGGCTTGCCTTTATAGGTGACATAAGTACGCAGGTTAAGCTCTGGAAAGGACTGGGCTCCGGGAATAGGAGGGAGAAAACGCGCGCGAAGGTTTGTGAGCATAAAGGGAAGCACGCTGACCCAAGCTTGTCCGTTATATGTATCTATGTCCAATATCGGCGGAATCTTAGCTCGAAGGGTAGAGTAATTAACCGGCCAATGAGCAAATAAGACATCATTCCATGTTTGTTTCATGATCCAAATTCCCTCAGGCACAGAAATATTTTTTTGTTGAGACTGTTCCGTCACGACACCAGCTCCTTTCGTTTGGATGTGAGTAAAGGTATTCCCGATTTTCTTCTTTTTAAACGAATGCAGGTTCTAAAACGTGATGGAAATAAAAAAACAACTCCG
>NZ_LPVF01000008.1 GCF_001517105.1 Bacillus halotolerans | reverse complement strand
GCGATTTTATAATAAAACTTTGAATTAACAGGTACGTTTTGTCTTGTTTAGTTTTCAAAGAACTTTGTGCGCCTCTCTCGAAGCGACTACTTAATAGTAACATTTTTAGTTAACTAGGTCAACACTTTTTTAAAAAATGTTTTCATCTAGTAATGTCTATGTCTTTTAAAAGACAACAGAAATGATTATACCATAAATCTTCTCGTTGTAAAGAGTTTTTGATATAAAAAAGCGCAGCTGGTACGGCTGCGCTTTTTCTTAACTTTCTTCTGTCTCTTCTTGCTCATTTTCTTCATTATCATCGTTTTTCTCAACTAATGCGACTGTGGCCACATGCTCTTGTTCCGCCATTCTGATGAGACGTACACCTTGAGTTACGCGTCCGGTAGTTGAGATATCATTGATATCCATTCTGATCAGTACACCGCTGGCAGTAATAATCATCAGATCCTCTTCACCTTTGGTAGCTTTCACCGCTACTAAATGGCCGTTGTTCTCCGTGATTTTACATGTTTTCAGTCCTTTTCCGCCTCGGCTTTGAGTTCTGTATTCTTCAGCCGGAGTTCGTTTGCCGTAACCTTTCTCGGTCACGATAAGGACATCAGATTCTTCCTCTAATATTTCCATGCCGACGACAATATCGTCGTCAGTAAGGGTGATGCCTTTTACGCCTGCCGCTGTTCTTCCCATTTCCCTAACATCTGTTTCAGAGAAACGAATCAGCAGGCCGTTTTTCGTTCCGATGATGATTTGTTTTGTGCCGTCAGTAAGCCGGACACCCATTAATTCATCATCTTCACGCAGGCTCAGCGCAATTAAGCCGTTGTTACGGATATTAGCAAACTGAGACAGTGAAGTGCGTTTTGAAACCCCATGTTTTGTTGTGAAGAAGAGATAGAGATCTTCTTCGAATGCAGTGACTGGGATTATTGCGTTAATCCATTCACCTTTTTCTACCTCCAACAAATTGATAATCGGGATTCCCTTAGCAGTTCTACCGTATTCAGGAATTTCATACCCTTTTGAACGATACACTTTCCCTTTGTTGGAGAAGAAGAGAATCGTGTCATGTGTTGAAGTAGAAATCAGATGTTCAACGAAATCATCTTCGTTTGTCCCCATTCCCTGAACGCCTTTTCCTCCGCGCTTTTGACTGCGGTAAGTCGAAGCAGGCAGACGTTTGATATATCCGTTATGCGTCAGAGTGACAACGATGTTTTCTCTTTCGATGAGATCTTCATCTTCAATTGTTTCAAGGCCGGCAGTAACAATCTCAGTGCGTCTTACATCGTTGAAACGCTCTTTAATTTCTGTGAGCTCTTCACGGATGATCTCAAGCACTTTTTCTTCATTGGCCAAGATTTCTTTAAGCTCTGCAATTAATTTAATAAGGGATTGGTATTCTTCTTCAATCTTTTCTCGTTCCAACCCTGTTAAACGCTGGAGCCTCATGTCTAGAATAGCTTGGGCTTGTTTTTCGGTCAGCGAGAATTGTTCAATTAACCCTGTTCTCGCAATTTCAGCCGTTTGAGAGTTGCGGATAAGGGAAATAACTGCATCAAGATGATCAAGAGCAATCCTTAACCCTTCCAAGATATGCGCTCTCGCCTCCGCTTTACGCAATTCATAAGCAGTACGGCGTCTGATAACGACTTTTTGGTGATCTAGATAATGCACGAGGCATTGCTTTAAATTTAATACTTTCGGCTCACCGTCAACCAGCGCCAGCATGTTAATCCCGAAGGAAGTTTGCAGGGCCGTTTGTTTGTAAAGATTGTTCAGGATAACATGCGCATTGGCATCTCGTCTGATTTCAATGACAATCCGCATACCGTTACGGTCAGATTCGTCACGCAAATCAGTTATTCCTTCAATTTTCTTATCTCTGACAAGATCAGCAATCTTCTCAATTAGACGCGCCTTATTCACCTGATAAGGGAGTTCTGTTACTAAAATTCTTTCTTTCCCTGACGAAGTTTCTTCAATTTCTGCTTTTGCCCGAATCGTAATAGAACCTCTTCCGGATTCATATGCCTTGCGAATTCCGCTTCTGCCTAAAATTTGTCCGGCAGTCGGGAAATCCGGTCCAGGAATGAATTCCATCAGCTCTTGGATTGTTATGTCCTTGTTCTCGCTTACGGCAAGCACTCCGTCAATAATTTCTCCAAGCTGGTGCGGCGGTATATTTGTAGCCATTCCGACTGCAATACCAGCTGCTCCATTTACAAGCAGGTTCGGGAATCTTGACGGCATGACAACAGGTTCTCTCTCTGAACCATCATAGTTATCTTGATAATCAATCGTGTCTTTTGTAATGTCTCGCAGAATTTCCATGGCGATCTTAGACATTCTGGCTTCGGTGTACCGCATCGCAGCGGCTGAGTCTCCGTCTACAGAACCAAAGTTTCCGTGACCGTCCACCAGCATATAACGGTAGTTGAAATCCTGCGCCATTCTGACCATAGATTCATATACCGCTGAATCACCGTGAGGGTGGTATTTCCCGATAACTTCTCCGACGATACGAGCCGATTTTTTATACGGCTTGTCACTCGTCATGCCTAAATCATTCATCGCGTATAAAATCCGTCTGTGAACCGGTTTTAAACCGTCACGCACATCCGGCAGTGCCCGGGATACGATAACGCTCATCGCATAATCCAAAAAGGACGTGCGCATTTCCTGACTGATATTTATTTCACGAACTTTTGGTGTGTTTTGTTCACTCATTAAAAAACCTCCCTGAAGTATCACATGAAATTATGTGGGAGTAGATTGTCCATTATGATCTTCAATACGATTTCACTATTCTCCATTATATCAATAAACTTATACTTATACACATTAAATTACTAGAATATATAGGCTTCACAAGAATTCCTGCGTCCTGTCCCGTTCAGAAAAAAGCCTTATTTCTTATTGGAAATAAGGCTTTGTATTATTAGATATCGAGATTTTTTACGTATCTCGCATTTGCTTCTATGAAATTTCTGCGCGGTTCTACTTTGTCTCCCATCAGCATTTCGAACGTTTCATCCGCATCCATTGCATCCTCTAGAGTCACCTGCAGAAGCGTTCTTGAGCCCGGGTCCATAGTTGTCTCCCAAAGTTGGGTGGCATTCATTTCACCGAGACCTTTGTAACGCTGCAATCCAGGCTTAGGCGTTTGAGGAAGAGTTTGCAACAACTCCTCAAGCTGCTTGTCATTGTATGCATATTCAACACGTTTACCCTGCTGGACTTTGTAGAGCGGCGGCTGTGCGATGTACACGTAGCCATTTTCGATAATCTGACGCATATATCTGTAAAAGAACGTCAACAGCAATGTTCTGATGTGCGCGCCGTCAACGTCGGCATCTGTCATAATGACGACTTTGTGATAACGGGCTTTTTCCAAGTTGAAATCTTCCCCGATACCTGTGCCGAGTGCAGTAATCATAGAACGAACTTCGTTGTTAGAAAGAATTTTATCAAGCCTTGCTTTTTCAACGTTTAGGATTTTACCTCTTAGCGGCAAAATGGCTTGGAAATGCCTGTCACGTCCCTGTTTTGCAGATCCTCCGGCAGAGTCACCCTCTACGATATATAACTCGGAGATGCTCGGGTCTTTCGAAGAGCAGTCCGCTAATTTACCAGGAAGGTTTGAAATCTCCAAAGCACTTTTGCGGCGCGTTAATTCACGCGCTTTTTTCGCAGCCATTCTTGCTCTTGCTGCCATTAAACCTTTGTCAACGATTTTTTTGGCCGCATCTGGATTTTCCAGCATAAATGTTTCCAACGCCGCAGAAAATAACGTATCTGTGATCGTCCGCGCCTCTGAGTTGCCTAGTTTTGTTTTCGTTTGGCCTTCGAACTGCGGATCCGGGTGTTTGATCGAGATAATCGCGGTAAGCCCTTCTCTCACATCATCTCCGCTTAAGTTTGGATCATTTTCTTTTATGAGTCCTTTTTTTCTGGCGTAATCATTGATGACACGAGTCAGCCCCGTTTTAAAACCGGCTTCGTGGGTACCGCCTTCGTACGTGTTGATATTGTTTGTAAATGAGTAAATATTGCTTGTGTAGCTGTCATTGTATTGCAGAGCGACTTCAACCGTAATACCGTCCTTTTCGCCTTCAATATAAATCGGCTCTTCATGGACAACTTCTTTGGAGCGGTTTAAATACTCTACATAGCTTTTAATTCCGCCTTCGTAATGATACTCATTTTTGCGCTCTTGGCCTTCACGTTTATCTTCAATCGTGATGTTTACGCCTTTTGTCAAAAAGGCTAGTTCGCGAACACGGTTAGCAAGCAAATCATATTCATACTCAGTTGTTTCCGTGAAGATTTCAGGATCTGGAACAAAGTGTGTAGTCGTTCCTGTATGATCCGTTTCGCCAATAACCTCAAGATCAGAAACCGGGACACCGCGGTTATAGACTTGGCGATGGATTTTTCCGTCACGGTGAACAGTCACATCAAGCTCTGTTGATAACGCGTTAACGACCGAGGCACCTACACCGTGCAAGCCTCCGGACACTTTATATCCGCTTCCGTCAAATTTTCCGCCGGCGTGAAGCACAGTCATAATGACTTCAACCGCAGGACGACCCATTTTCTCATGAATACCGACTGGAATCCCGCGGCCATTATCAATTACCGTGATGCTGTTGTCTTTTTCAATTTGAATATTGATATCTGTACAATAACCGGCCAGGGCTTCGTCAATACTATTGTCGACAATTTCCCATACCAGATGGTGAAGGCCTTTACTGTTGGTTGAACCGATGTACATCCCCGGTCTTTTACGAACAGCTTCCAATCCTTCTAGTACCTGTATCTGATTTTCATCATAACTATTTTGCTGCTGTTCCATAGCCACGTTATTCACCTACACTTTTCTTAAACAATATATTCGTTATAAAAAATCACTAAGAATCTATTTCAACCATAAATTGCGCACGTTTTTTTAATGTGCTGGAAGATAAGGGAGAGTAATATATATTCTGAACCGTGACTACGATAGATTTGGGTGTGCCGTTTACGGAAGGCACCAGCTTGTGTATCTGTTTTTCCAGAAATTCTTCAACAATTGGCGACATGTTGGCTTTAAAATCAAAAATGCCAATAATATCGCGTGTTGAAACCACAAAATCATCACCTAAATGAATATACAATTGCCCACCTCATTTCTTCACTTCACTAACGTACCGTTTTGCACACGGAACATTCCTGCTTGCCGTAAGGTTTCGTGATCAATGCCATCAACGCTTGTCGTTGTGACAAACGTTTGTACACGGCCCTGGATGGTATGAAGCAAGTGCGATTGGCGATAATCATCCAGCTCACTCAGCACATCATCCAATAGTAAAATGGGATATTCTCCGATTTCTTCATGGATCAGGTCAATCTCAGCCAGCTTAAGGGATAATGCCGTCGTCCGCTGCTGTCCTTGAGACCCATACGTCTGCACATCGCGTCCGTTCACATAGAAAAGAACATCATCCCGATGAGGTCCAGACAGCGTGACGCCGCGCTCGATTTCTTTTTCTCTTAATTTAGAAAACGCTTCTTGATAGCTATCTCCTATTTTCGACAAGTCTTCAGGATCTGATACCTCAAGCGCCGTATGGTACTTCAGCGTCAATTCCTCAAGCCCTCTTGAGATGCCCGAATGGATAGGCTGCGCCCATTTTTCGAGCTGTGCCGTGAACTGCAGACGTTTTACGACGACTTTTGCGGCAACTTCAATAAGCTGATCAGTCAGAACATCAAGCATTGTTCTGTCAGTTTGTTTTCTTGTTTGCAGCTGTTTCAAAAAATGATTTCGTTGGGAAAGAATCTTCTGGTAAAGAGAAAGGTCATACAGGTAGACAGGAGAAACTTGGCCGATTTCCATGTCAAGAAATCTCCGCCTCACTTGAGGGCTTCCCTTTACAAGGTTTAAATCTTCCGGCGCAAACATGATGGTGTTGAGGGCGCCGACATACTGGCTGAGCTTTTGCTGTTCGATATGATTGACCTTGCCCTTTTTACCCTTTTTGGAGATGACGAGCTGCATCGGTATCGCTCCGTTTTGCTTCATCACTCTTCCCTCTATTTTAGCATAGTCTTTGTCCCATCGGATAAGTTCTTTGTCATTTGAAGTCCGATGCGATTTTGCCATGGACAAGACATAGATCGCTTCCATGAGGTTTGTTTTCCCCTGAGCATTTTCTCCAATGATCACATTTACTTTATTTTCAAATTGAAGCTCAGCATGTTCATAGTTGCGGTAAGATGTCAGTTCTAAGTTCTGGATATACAATCAGTGTCACCCGCTTTAATTGACGACTTGAAATGAACCAAATCCTTCAATCTCTACCACATCTCCAACATACAGCTTTCTGCCGCGGCGATTGTCCGGCTCATTGTTCACAAGCACTTCATGCTCGCTCAAAAACCACTTTGCCATGCCGCCTGACTGAATCACATCGGCTAATTTCAGAAATTGCCCGAGTGTAATCATCTCTGTATCAATAGAAATCGGATTTGCCATTATATCGACCTCTTTCAAATATCACTAATATCTAATTGTACTAAAAAAAAACGAATTAGGGAAAGGGAAAACTTGACGGAGCAGATTACGAATAGAAAAGCTGCCGAGCAGGTCGGCAGCCGTATATCGGATTAATAGGTTCTGACAGGGAGGATAAGCTGTACGATTGTTTCATCATTCGGCGTGCGAATTAAGAAAGGTCTCATAGCTCCTGTAAAGCTTACACGTATCTCTGCTCCTTCAAGCACCTTTAATGCATCCAGCATATATTTTGGACTAAATGAGATATTTAATTCCTCACCCTCGATTTGATCTGCAAGAACCGCTTCCACCACTTTTCCGATTTCAGGTGAATTAGAAGAAATCTCAATTGATTCAGCAGGTTTTGCAGAAAGCTTCACCACGTTATTGCGTCCTTCTCTGGCTAATAGAGATGCACGATCAATCGCCTGAAGGAATTCTTTGGTGTTCACAATGATTTCTGTCTTGCTCTCTTGTGGAATAAGGCTGGTTGTATCCGGATAATTTCCATCCAGCAGGCGTGAGAAGAACAAGACGTTTTTTGCTTTAAACAGAACCTGGGTTTCTGTGATGACGATATCTACAAGTTCTTGGTTGTCATCCAAAATCTTGCTGAGCTCAGTTAAGCTCTTACCCGGAATCACGACGTTATAGGATCTGTCTTCTGAAATATCAAGTTTCGCTTTTCTTAAAGCTAAACGGTGGCTATCCGTTGCAGTGCATAATAATTCACTTTTCTCCACTTTCCAGTTTACACCTGTCAAGATAGGACGTGTTTCTGAGGTGGACACCGCGAACACTGTTTGTCTAATTAGGTTTTTTAATAAATCCGTAGGGATCTGAATCGCATGATGCTCTTCAATCTGCGGCAAGTGCGGATACTCATCAGCATCAAGCCCATTTAGGTTAAATTCGGCTTTTCCAGAGCGGATAATCGTCAGATATTGATTTTGCACTTCGATTTCTACAGCTGCCATCGGGAGTTTTTTTACAATCTCACTAAAGAAGCGGGCTTGTAATACAATGCTGCCTGGCTGTTCAATCGTAACGATTTCTTTATCTCCTTCTTCTTTTGGAATAAAAGACTCGATGGAAATATCTGAATCGCTTCCAGTAAAAGATACCCCTTCATCTGAGGCAACGATCTTAATACCGGTCAAAATCGGAATTGTAGTTCTGGATGAAACTGCTTTTAATACATCTTGGACACTTTCAACAAGACGATCTTTTTGAATCGTAAATTTCATTTTTATCCTCCTAACGGATAATGTTTAATATATATATTTTTTTAAAAAAAGTAGTAGAAGTAATAGTAGGGCTTGTGGATTTGTGGATAAGTTGTGAAAAAGACAGGAAACACAGCCTATCCACATGTGGACAGACTGTGCATGACTTTAGAAAAGTTATTCACACTTCTCCCGATTTATCCCCGGCCCTATTATTTCAGCTGTTCCTTAATTTCTTTTACATGCTGCTGAAGCTGTTCATCATCTGCCAGCAGTTTTGAAATTTTTTCATGCGCATGAATAACGGTTGTATGGTCACGTCCTCCGAATTCCTCTCCGATTTTAGGGAGAGAGGAGTCGGTCATTTCTCTCGATAAGTACATAGCGATTTGACGCGGGAATGCTACCGATTTTGTCCGTTTTTTTGCTTTGAAATCCTCCAGCTTAATATTGAATTGCTGGCCTACTACTCTCTGAATTTCTTTTATTGTAATCACTTTCGGTTTTGAGGAAGGAATAATATCTTTCAATGCCTCAGCGGCCAGATCGGCATTAATATCTTTATTAATTAAAGATGAATAAGCAACGACCCTGATTAACGCCCCTTCCAGCTCCCGAATGTTGCTGTCGATTTGATTTGCGATATAAAGCATAACCTCGTTCGGAATATCCAAGCCTTCCGCTTTAGCTTTTTTTCTTAAAATCGCAATTCTCGTTTCTAAATCAGGAGGCGTGATATCTGTAATCAGACCCCATTCAAAGCGTGAACGCAATCTGTCTTCAAGTGTCGGAATTTCTTTAGGCGGTCTATCACTTGAAATGACGATTTGTTTGCTTTCTTCGTGCAGCGTGTTAAAAGTATGGAAAAATTCTTCTTGCGTTTGTTCTTTCCCGGCTAAAAATTGAATATCATCTATCAAAAGCACATCAACATTTCGGTAGCGATTGCGGAAATCAACTGCTTTATTATCCCGAATAGAGTTGATGAACTCGTTAGTAAATTTCTCAGAAGACAGATAAACCACTTTGGCAGAAGGATTATGATCTATTACATAATGGCCGATCGCATGCATTAAGTGTGTTTTCCCTAAGCCAACTCCCCCATAGATAAATAAAGGGTTGTATGCTTTTGCAGGTGCTTCCGCTACTGCCAGGGAAGCTGCGTGAGCGAATCGGTTTCCAGATCCGATGACAAAAGTATCAAATGTATATTTTGGGTTGAGCATATTTTGAGGAAAATCAGATGTATCTTCTTTTACCGCTTTTTTGACTTGCGGTTTTGGCATAAAGTCTTCGACATCTTGATTTTGAGGAATGACAAACTTAATGCTCAATTCTTCCCCGGTTAATTCATATATAGTATCTGCAATGAGATGCAAGTATCTGGACTCCAGCCAGTCTCTGGCAAATTCATTAGGAGCGGTAATTGTCAATGTATCTCCTTGCAGTGAGTGGGCTTTCGTTGATTTCATCCAAGTCTCGAAACTCGGTTTGCTCAATTTTTTTTCGATTTGAGCAAGGGCTTGGTTCCACAGGTCTAATATATTTTCCATCTTCCGGCACGTCCCTCCTTTTCTAAGAAAATAACGTCTTTTTCTGTTATAGAACACAAAAAAAGAGCAAATGGCGGTAACCATTCGTACACATTAAATGTTGAAAACATATAATATAGTAGATAAATAGCTTTTCGACAAATTTCACAACTTGTGGACAACTTTCTACACATACTGTGTGAAATCAATCCACAAGTTATCCACAGTTTGTGGATAATGAGTGAAAGCAAGATTAGTAATCAAGAGTTAAAACACAAATATAATACCAAATTAAACGAGAGCTTGCAATGGTTGTCATAATCTTATCCACAAAGCGGACAACCTGTTGAAAAAAATTTGTCCACAGGGGTTGGCGGTGTGAAAATGTTGTCGATAACCTTTGTGGATATTGAAAAAAGGGAAAAAAGATATCCACATCACGTATTTTCAGCTCAGAATGTTATTTGAATCAGGACTTTTTTTCGTTAATTTCAGGAATCTGAAAAATAAGGTTTCGAAAGTCGAGAAGGTATGGTATCCTATTATGGTTGCAAGAAATAAAAGCACTAGTTAAGTTGACAATGAATAGGTAACGCAAATATAATAAGTAAGACTGTCTTTAACAGCTATTCCTCGAGGGAGGTGTCATAAATGAAAAGAACATTCCAACCGAATAACCGTAAACGCAGTAAAGTTCATGGCTTCAGAAGCCGTATGAGTTCAAAAAACGGTCGTCTAGTTTTAGCACGCCGTCGCCGCAAAGGCAGAAAAGTATTATCAGCTTAGGCCACTGAATAATGTCAGTGGTCTTTTTTCACTTTAAGGGAAAAGATATATGTGATGTGTATGAGCAGGGGGATCTCCCTGTCTCTGCGCATCTCATTTTCAAATAAAATTAAAAGTTTCTGCCAGCCAGTATCGGAGTGAGTCAATTTGAAGAAGCGAAATCGTTTAAAGAAAAATGAAGATTTTCAAAAAGTGTTCAAGCATGGCACATCAGTAGCGAATCGCCAGTTTGTCTTATATACGCTTGATCAGCCTGAAAACGATGAGCTGCGCGTTGGTCTTTCCGTCAGCAAAAAAATTGGCAATGCAGTAATGCGGAATCGGATAAAACGTTTGATCCGGCAAGCTTTTCTAGAAGAGAGAGACAGGCTGAAGGAAAAGGATTATATTATTATTGCCAGAAAACCAGCAAGTCAGCTGACATTTGAGGAAACGAAAAAAAGTTTGCAGCATTTATTCAGGAAGGCCTCATTATATAAGAAAACTTCGTCAAAAAAGTAGATGCCACTGCTTTCTTAAAACTTTTAAAAGCGCTTCCTTTCTGGTTGATCAGAAAAAGACACCATTTAAAACTGAAAGATGCTAAAATACATACAAGTATGTTTTGTAATAAGAGAGTGTAAAGAATGATTATAGGAGGAAATGTTGTTGAAAAGGAGAATATGGTTGCTATTAAGTATGGTCGGCGTATTCATGCTATTGGCTGGATGCTCGAGTGTCAAAGAGCCGATCACTGCAGATAGTCCGCATTTTTGGGACAAGTACGTAGTATTCCCATTGTCTGAGCTCATTACGTATGTTGCGAAATTGACGGGAGACAACTATGGACTGTCAATTATTATTGTTACAATTTTAATCCGTTTATTAATTTTGCCGCTGATGATCAAGCAGCTGAGAAGCTCGAAAGCGATGCAGGCTTTACAGCCGGAAATGCAAAAGCTTAAAGAAAAATACAGCTCAAAGGATCAAAAAACGCAGCAAAAACTTCAGCAGGAAACAATGGCTTTATTTCAAAAGCATGGCGTCAACCCATTGGCAGGGTGTTTCCCGATTTTAATTCAAATGCCGATTTTAATCGGATTCTATCATGCGATTATGAGAACACAGGCAATTTCAGAGCACAGTTTCTTATGGTTTGACTTAGGAGAAAAAGATCCTTTCTATATTCTTCCGATTGTTGCCGGTGTTGCCACTTTCGTACAGCAAAAATTAATGATGGCGGGCAATGCGCAGCAAAATCCGCAAATGGCAATGATGCTTTGGATTATGCCGATTATGATCATTGTGTTTGCGATCAACTTCCCGGCGGCGCTTTCTCTTTATTGGGTAGTCGGTAACTTGTTTATGATTGCGCAAACTTTCCTCATTAAAGGGCCTGATATTAAAAAAGATCCTCAGCCGCAAAAAGCCGGAGGAAAGAAAAAGTGAGGAATGTGACTGCTGCAGGGCGAAATGTCGATGAAGCAGTACAGTCCGGATTACGAGAACTGCAATTAACGATAGATGAAGTTGAAATTACCGTTATTGAAGAGGGAAACAAAGGTTTTCTCGGTATATTCGGCAAAAAGCCGGCAATCGTGAAGCTGGCTGAAAAATTTGATCCAATTCAGGAAACAAAGATGTATCTTGAAAGAATTGCCGAATCCATTGCCGGAAAGTCTGATGTGACTGTAAAAGAAAGCAAAAAGGCAGTGAGTTTCCATATAACGGGTGAAAAAGCGGCATTGTTAATTGGAAAAAGAGGACAAACCTTAAATGCACTTCAAACTTTGACCCAGCTTGTCCTTAATCGTTATTCAGATCAGTATTTAAATGTGACGGTAGATGCAGAAAACTACCGTTTGAAAAGGAAAGAGACGCTGAGTCAGCTGGCTGTGAGACTGGCAGACCAGGTTTTGAAAACGAAAAAAGATGTTCATTTAGAACCGATGCCGTCCAGTGAAAGAAAAATCATTCATGATGCTCTTTCCAGATATGCAAATCAGCAGATCGAAACGTATTCAATGGGTGAAGGCGAAAATCGCCACCTCGTTATTTCCCAGAAAAGATAACATAAAACCGAAGTCCGGTAAAAATCGGAGCTTCGGTTTTTTTGTATAGAAAAATCTATTTTTCCTTGTAATATCAAGCTTTTTCCGTTTAAGTTTTTCCTTTTTAGGTGTATCCTGTTGATAAAAAGGAAGTTCAGGAAATAAAATTAATTGTTATTCACATGTGGATAAGTTAAAGTAATAAGGGATGAATTTCTAAGTCTGTGGATAACACATCTTCCACTTCGAACCAAACTATGTTATCTTTTAGTTTTGGCATAATAAAATATTTTTTTATATAGATGAATGAGAGTATAGAAAAGAGAGGTGAACAACATGGATACAATTGCTGCCATTTCTACACCGATGGGAGAGGGTGCGATTGCTATTGTGCGGCTGAGCGGACCGGAAGCCATCCAGATCGCCGACAGAATGTATAAAGGGCCGAAAGGAAAAATGATCAGCTCGGTCGAATCACACACGATTCATTACGGCCATATTGTAGACAAACGTACGGATCGGGTCGTGGAGGAAGTAATGGTATCGGTGTTAAAAGCACCGAGAACTTTTACACGTGAAGATGTTATAGAAATAAACTGCCACGGGGGAATTGTGACAGTAAACCAAGTGCTCCAGCTCGCCTTAAGAGAGGGAGCGAGACTGGCGGAGCCTGGTGAATTCACGAAACGCGCGTTTTTAAATGGGCGAATCGACCTTTCACAGGCGGAAGCGGTGATGGACTTAATCAGAGCGAAAACGGATCGGGCAATGAACGTCGCTATGAATCAAATGGAAGGGCGTCTCTCTGCTTTGGTTCGCCGTTTGCGCGATGATATTTTAGAAACGCTGGCCCATGTTGAGGTAAATATAGATTATCCGGAGTATGATGATGTAGAAGAAATGACACATCAGCTTTTAGTTGAAAAGGCAAGCTCCGTTAAAAAAGAAATTGAGGCGCTGCTTAGAACGTCTGAGCAGGGCAAAATTTTGCGGGAAGGTCTTTCTACTGTCATTATCGGCCGTCCGAATGTCGGAAAGTCTTCTCTTCTTAACAGCCTGGTTCAGGAGGCAAAAGCTATTGTTACCGATATTCCGGGTACGACACGGGATGTGATTGAGGAATACGTGAATGTAAGAGGTGTTCCGCTTCGTCTTGTTGATACTGCAGGTATTCGTGAAACAGAGGATATTGTTGAACGGATAGGTGTTGAACGCTCTCGTCAGGTTCTGAAGGAAGCAGACCTGATTTTACTTGTGCTCAATTATAGTGAAGAGCTTTCTGAAGAAGACGTGAAGCTTTTTGAAGCCGTTGAGGGAATGGACGTCATCGTCATTATGAATAAGACTGACCTAGAGGCGAAAATTGACATAGAACGTGTACGCGAGCTGGCCAATGGACGTCCTGTTGTAACGACATCTCTTCTAAAAGAAGAAGGCGTTAATGATTTGGAGGAAGCGATTCAATCGCTGTTCTATACAGGTGCTATTGAAAGCGGAGATTTAACGTATGTCAGCAATACACGCCATATTTCAATTTTACAGGAAGCAAAACGCGCCATTGAAGACGCGCTTAGCGGCATAGAACAGGATGTCCCGATCGACATGGTGCAGATTGATCTTACAAGATGCTGGGAGCTTCTGGGCGAAATCATTGGAGACGCTGTCCATGAAAGCTTAATTGATCAGCTCTTTTCACAGTTCTGTTTAGGAAAATAAATAAAGGAGGAACTAGAATCATGGGGTATGAAGCAGGCCAATACGATGTGATAGTGATTGGCGCCGGGCATGCCGGTGTTGAGGCTGCCCTCGCATCAGCACGTCAAGGCGCCAAAACGCTTGTCTTGACCATCAACTTAGATATGGTTGCGTTTATGCCATGTAATCCGTCTGTCGGCGGCCCTGCAAAAGGGATTGTCGTCCGCGAAATTGACGCGCTTGGCGGAGAAATGGGCAGAAATATTGATAAAACGCATATTCAAATGAGAATGCTGAATACAGGAAAAGGTCCTGCTGTCCGTGCGCTGCGTGCGCAAGCAGATAAATTCCAATATCAGCATGAAATGAAAAATACGCTTGAAAAAGAACCAAACTTAACGCTGCTGCAAGGAATTGTAGAGCGTCTGATCATTGAAGACGGCGAGTGCCGCGGTGTCATTACACAAACCGGTGCGAATTACCGCGCGAAAGCAGTTGTTATGACGACAGGAACATATTTGAGAGGACGTATCATTCTCGGTGATCTTTCTTACTCAAGCGGTCCGAACAACCAGCAGCCTTCTATTAAGCTTTCTGAGCATTTGGAAGAACTGGGCTTCGACCTTGTTCGTTTTAAAACAGGTACGCCGCCTCGCGTCAAAAGCGACACGATTGATTACAGCAAAACGGAAATTCAGCCTGGTGACGAAGTGCCTCGCGCTTTCTCATATGAAACGGTTGAATATATCACAGATCAGCTTCCTTGCTGGCTGACATATACGAGCCCTGAGACACATGAAATTATTGACAGCAACCTGCACCGTTCGCCGATGTATTCCGGTATGATCAAAGGTACAGGTCCGAGATACTGCCCGTCAATTGAAGATAAAGTTGTTCGTTTTAATGATAAACCGCGTCATCAAATTTTCCTTGAGCCAGAAGGCAGAAATACGCAGGAAGTTTATGTTCAAGGTTTGTCTACTAGTCTTCCAGAGGACGTGCAGCAAAGAATGCTTGCAACGATTCCGGGTCTGGAAAACGTTCAAATGATGAGAGCCGGCTATGCGATTGAGTACGATGCGATTGTACCGACTCAGCTATGGCCGACGCTTGAAACGAAGAAAATTACCAATCTCTACACTGCTGGCCAAATTAACGGAACATCCGGTTATGAAGAAGCTGCAGGACAAGGGATTATGGCGGGAATCAATGCAGGACGAAAAGCGCTTGGAAAAGAAGAAGTGATTCTAAGCCGTTCTGACGCCTACATTGGTGTTCTCATTGATGACCTTGTGACGAAAGGGACAAATGAGCCATACCGTCTTTTGACATCTCGCGCTGAATACAGATTGCTTCTTCGTCATGACAATGCAGATCTGCGTCTGACAGAAATCGGCCACCGCATTGGATTGATTTCTGATGAACGATTTGCGGCTTTTGAGAAGAAAAAAGCGGCGATCGAAGCGGAGAAAAAACGTCTGCATTCTGTGATTATCAAGCCGTCTCCAGAAAATCAAGAATATATCCGTTCTCTTGGCGGAAGCGAATTGAAAGATGGGGTACGCGGCACAGACTTGATGAAACGTCCTGAAATGAACTATGAAACTGTTACAAAACTGGCGCCGCCAGAAGTGCTGGTTCCGCAAGAAGTGGCAGAACAAGTAGAAATTCAAGTGAAATATGAAGGGTATATTGAAAAATCCCTTCAGCAAGTGGAAAAACTGAAGAAGATGGAAAACAAAAAAATCCCTGATCGAATTGATTATGACGCAATTAAGGGGATTGCAACCGAGGCTCGTCAAAAGCTGAAAAACGTACGGCCTTTGTCTGTTGCCCAAGCTTCCCGTATTTCCGGTGTGAACCCGGCAGACATTTCAATTCTATTGGTATATTTAGAGCAGGGCCGCATTGCCAAGATAGCCGAGTAGAAAGGATGACGGCATGAATATTGAAGAATTCACTTCTGGACTGGCGGAAAAAGGGATCTCCCTTTCTCCTCGTCAGCTGGAGCAATTTGAGCTGTATTACGATATGCTGGTTGAGTGGAATGAAAAAATCAATCTGACTTCGATTACAGAGAAAAAAGAAGTGTATCTGAAGCATTTTTATGATTCCATTACAGCTGCATTTTATGTCGACTTCAATCAGATGAATACGATTTGTGATGTCGGAGCGGGAGCGGGTTTTCCGAGTCTGCCGATTAAAATATGTTTTCCGCACCTTCATGTCACAATCGTAGATTCACTAAACAAACGAATAACGTTTTTAGAAAAGCTGTCTGAAGCTTTACAATTGGAGAATACGACATTTTGCCATGACAGAGCTGAAACATTCGGACAACGGAAGGACGTAAGGGAAAGCTATGATATCGTGACAGCGCGAGCGGTTGCGAGACTCTCTGTTTTAAGTGAGCTTTGCCTGCCTCTGGTTAAGAAAAACGGTTTATTTGTTGCATTAAAAGCCGCATCTGCTGAAGAAGAATTAAATGCGGGGAAAAAAGCAATCACAACGCTTGGAGGAGAACTTGAGAATACCCATTCCTTTAAGCTGCCTATTGAAGAAAGCGATCGTAATATTATGGTGATACGCAAGATCAAAAATACACCTAAGAAGTATCCAAGAAAACCGGGAACTCCTAATAAATCGCCAATTGAAGGGTAATTTAGACAGCCTGATATGACAATACCATCATATTTTCTTCAAAATTAATGACGGTACAGCAGGAAAAACCATGAGAAAATAGAATTATAAAAATGGCAGTTTTTAAAGGTGGTGTAGGTACATGAAGCATTCATTCTCTCGTTTCTTCGGGCTTGGTGAGAAGGAACAGGAACCGGAGATTGCTGAACATGAGACAAACAAAGAAGAGATTCTGGAAATACCGGTAAATGCTATCGTTCCCAACCGTTTTCAGCCACGCACCATTTTCTCAGATGAAAAAATCAAAGAGTTAGCAATGACCATTCATACACACGGCATTATTCAGCCGATTGTTGTCAGGCATACAGAAGAAGAGGGCCAATACGAACTCATTGCAGGTGAAAGACGCTGGAGAGCGGTGCAATCGCTCGAGTGGGAAAAGATTCCGGCCATTATTAAGGATTTTTCCGACACGGAAACCGCTTCTGTGGCGTTAATTGAAAATTTGCAACGTGAGGAATTGTCTTCGATTGAGGAAGCGCATGCCTACGCAAGGCTCCTTGAGCTTCATGATTTAACACAGGAAGCACTGGCGCAGCGTTTAGGAAAAGGGCAGTCAACGATTGCGAACAAACTGCGGCTATTAAAGCTGCCTCAGCCGGTTCAAGACGCAATCATGGAGAAGAAAATCACAGAGCGTCATGCCAGAGCGCTGATTCCCCTGAAACAGCCTGAGCTCCAAGTCACACTGCTCACAGAGATAATTGAGAAAAGCTTAAATGTAAAGCAGACAGAAGACCGCGTGGTTAAAATGCTGGAGCAAGGCCAGAGAAAACCAAAGCCTAGACGCAAAGCGTTCAGCAGGGATACTAGAATTGCAATGAACACGATTCGTCAGTCACTGTCAATGGTTGAAGACAGCGGCGTAAAATTGAATACGGAAGAAGAGGAATTTGAAGAATATATTCAATTGACGATTCGCATACCAAAATAAAAGCTCTCCTGCTGTTCAGGAGAGCTTTTTCGCTAAAAGGGAATTAATTACTTTTAGTTACGATTGTTATATTAGAATTCTTTTCTTTGAGCTTGTGGATAAATTCTTCCATGTCTTTTGGAGAAATGACTGCATGTCCCCAGCCTCCCCGATAATAAATCGTAATCGCATGCCGTGAGCCAATAAGCCGAAAACCTGACCACAGCTTCTTTTGCTGTATCACTTTGTCGATTTTTTCGTAAGGAATTTGATGTTTGATCAATCCGGCTTTAATGATCAAACGGTGCTCCTTCAATACATATTTCAGATCAATGAAACTCCAAATGATGAGCACGTTTAAAAGAGTCAGCAGAACAAAAATGATCCAGCCGGATATCCTCATATGTCCCAGCACAAAAGGAACTATGGCATCTGCTTGTATCAGTAATATGAGAAACACAATCATAAGAGTAACGGGTGCATCTCTTTTTGTTTTGTAAACCATATGATCACCGTCCTGTTTGTACTTTCTGCATTGTAACTTCTTCTTTTTTTCTATTAGAAATCCCTTTTTTAAGTCAAAAAAACATATCAGTTTAAGAATTTATAAGAGAAAGCCATAAAGCGCCGATTAAATTTTCAAATATTCCCTTCTGATAAAAAACAAAATGATGAAAAAAGTGAAACGCTTTAATCTTTTTTTGATAAAATAGAAACATGACAGTACATGTTCATGTGAAAGTAGGTGACATCGTGGGAAAAATCATAGCAATTACGAACCAAAAAGGCGGAGTCGGAAAAACAACGACGTCTGTCAACCTTGGAGCATGCTTAGCTTACATAGGGAAAAGGGTTCTGCTGGTAGATATTGATCCGCAGGGGAATGCAACGAGCGGATTGGGGATTGAAAAAGCCGATGTAGATCAGTGTGTGTACGATATTTTAGTAGATGATGCAGATGTAATAGATATTATTAAAGCAACTTCAGTAGAGAATTTGGATGTGATTCCTGCGACGATACAGCTTGCAGGAGCTGAGATCGAGCTGGTTCCGACAATTTCAAGAGAAGTGAGACTTAAGAGAGCGCTTGAAGCAGTGAAGCAGAATTATGATTATATAATTATTGATTGTCCTCCGTCATTGGGATTGTTGACAATTAACGCGTTGACTGCTTCAGATTCAGTTGTCATTCCTGTACAGTGCGAATACTATGCCTTGGAGGGACTGAGCCAATTATTAAATACCGTACGTCTTGTGCAAAAGCATTTGAATACTGATTTAATGATTGAAGGCGTATTGCTGACGATGCTTGATGCCCGGACAAATCTTGGCATTCAAGTGATTGAAGAGGTAAAAAAATACTTTAGAGATAAAGTATATCAGACTGTTATTCCGCGTAATGTACGTCTGAGTGAGGCACCGAGTCACGGTAAACCCATCATTTTATACGATCCGCGGTCAAGAGGTGCGGAAGTATATTTAGATTTAGCAAAGGAAGTGGCTGCGAATGGCTAAAGGCCTTGGAAAAGGGATTAATGCGTTGTTTAATCAGGTTGATTTGTCTGAAGAGACAGTTGAGGAAATCAAAGTTACCGATTTACGCCCTAATCCTTATCAGCCAAGAAAACACTTTGACGACGAAGCTCTGGCTGAGCTCAAAGAATCTGTGCTGCAGCATGGCATTCTCCAGCCGCTTATCGTCAGAAAATCTTTAAAAGGCTATGATATCGTTGCGGGTGAACGGCGCTTTCGGGCGGCAAAGCTTGCAGGTTTAGAAACAGTTCCAGCGATTGTCCGTGAATTATCAGAGGCGTTAATGAGAGAAATTGCTTTACTGGAAAACCTTCAGCGTGAGGATTTATCACCGCTGGAAGAGGCTCAGGCTTATGACTCTTTGCTCAAACACTTAGATGTCACGCAAGAGCAGCTTGCAAAACGTCTCGGAAAAAGCAGACCGCATATTGCCAACCATTTAAGATTGCTGACATTGCCTGAGAACATTCAGCAGCTGATTGCGGAAGGCACGCTCTCTATGGGGCATGGCCGCACACTTCTTGGTTTGAAAAATAAAAACAAGCTTGAACCGCTTGTGCAAAAAGTGATTGCAGAACAGCTTAACGTTCGCCAGCTTGAGCAGCTGATTCAGCAATTAAATCAGAATGTTCCACGTGAAACAAAGAAAAAAGAGCCTGTAAAAGATGCGATTATCAAAGAACGGGAATCGTATCTCCAAAATTATTTTGGTACAACAGTAAATATTAAGAGACAAAAGAAAAAAGGCAAAATCGAAATTGAGTTTTTCTCCAATGAGGATCTTGAACGGATCTTAGAGCTTTTATCAGAACGAGAATCGTAATGAAAGAAAACCATCTCTATTGAAGATGGTTTTTTGTTTTATAATCGTCCTGTGAGTCTTTGCAGCGGACTAAGCCGTTCCTGCCGCCACTCTGTTCGATCTGTTAAACTCAGTCCTTCAGCAAGAACATTTGCCATATTCATGACCAAGTGAAGTCTTGTATTTTGTAAAACAAAGTACTCCATGAAACCGCTCACATTTACAATTCCATTCACATGGAGATCTCCTACCTCAGGAAGATCCTTCTGTACACCGGCACCAGGCTTTAGTGGGCCATCTCCGATCTGGAATGAACCTACGCTTTTCACACGCCCTAAGCAAGCATCCACTGCTACAATAAATGGGTTTTTATGTAATTTGTGAATTTCCATCAATTTGTCCTTCATGTTTACAGCATGCACAGGATCAGACAGAGTGCCGTAGACGTGGAATCTGGTGAGCTGCATCTGTTTGAGTTTCATTCCTACGAGCGGGCCTAATGAGTCACCAGTTGAACGGTCTGTTCCGATACAAACCACAACAATCGGTCTGCCGGCAGCTTTACGTAAGGATGAAGAAAGAATCGTTTGTATTTGTTTTGCTGCAGCTGTATCTGTATGTGAAACATATTGCTTTACTCGTTCCTGAGAAGAAAAAAGCCCGCCTTTTCGATTCATAGGTTTCACTTCCTTGTTAGGTATCGGAATTGCTAGGGATGTGTTTTTTTGGTATGTAAGGTTGTTTACATTATATCCAGCAGTTAGGTTTTTTATGCTTTGTGTCTGTTTAATGATTTTGGATACAAAGAGGAGAAGATAGAGGTTATTTACAAGTATTGTGCCGCAGCGCTTCAGGTGAAGCAAGATACGGTCTGCTGTTTTGGTAAAAGGAATCATTAATATGCGGAACGCCTAATGAAGATTACGATAAGATTGGAATAACTGAATGATTGAAAATGATATCTTGGTGAAGAAGCGTATAAAGGAATGGTAAAGAAAGCGGAGGATGGGATTCTATGTTTTGACTGTCTGTTTAGGCAGTCTTTTTTTATGTGTATTTTGTATGGTATTTTCAAATTCAACCATTATTTTTTGTTTTCCTATGAAAATAGGCATTTTTGTTATTAGTGCTCTATATAGTAACAATAACGGAAACAAGCTGAACTCTGTACTTATGAGGTGATAATGTTGTGGAGAGCTGGAATGAGGTGGATGCTGCTTATATTAGGCAGCCTGATCGGCGCCGGATATGCAAGCGGTCAGGAGATATGGCAGTTTTTTGGCGCAGAAAGCGGACTGGCTATTGTGCTGTTTACAGTGATGTTCATTTTCTCGTCTTATATTGTGATGAAAATCAGTTTTAAGGTTCAATCCACTCACTTTCTTCCGGTTCTTGAACATTTAATGGGGCCGTGGCTGGCGAAAATTTATGATATTCTCATTGTCTTTTATTTATTTTCTACAACCATGGTGATGATCGCCGGAGGCGGAGTGACGCTGCAAATGTACAAGCTCCCTTTTTGGTGGGGAATTGCGCTGCTTTGCATCGTGACGGTGTTTTTATTTTTCTGGGATGTGAAAGGGATTTTATCTGTGAATGGCATTTTAATTCCTATTTTAGTTGCCGGGCTGATGTATGCGTTATTTTCATTTCAGAGCACTCATCACCATACGTGGACGATAGATTTGAGCCGGCAGTATAACTGGCCTGCCAGCATAACGTTTACTTCTTTAAATATTCTTTCGGTTGTCGCGATTTTATCGTCTGTCGGGAAAGAAATGAAAGGGCTGGGGGAAGCTAAAATCGCCAGTGTGGCCAGCGGTCTTATTTTTGGCGTGATCTCTTTTGTATATAATGAAACGTTGGTAGAGCTGGCTGGCTCCCTTTCTCAATTTGAAATTCCGCTATTTGCCATTCTGGAGGGTGCCCCTTATCTTCTTTTTTTATGTATGACTGCGGTGCTGTGCCTTGCCATATATACGACGACGGTGGCTGGTTTATTCGGATTGTCCAGCCGGCTGATGGCTTTTCTTCACATGCCGAGATGGATAATCGTATTGATTCTGTTAGTGTTGATGGTGCCTTTTACTTCTTTCGGTTTTTCCGATTTAATCGCTTTTTTATATCCCATTTATGGAATGCTGAATCTTTATCTATTAGTTTGTTTGCTGTTATACCCTATTTTAAGTAAATGGAAATAAGAGGATTCCTTTCTTTTTGGGTATGATGATTGCTCTAATGATCAGTTTTTTTGTACAATAGATTCAGCAGTTTATGAAGAGAGGTGAAGGGTCTTGGCGGATAAAGACTTTGGCCTGAAAGATATTGTAGAAATGAAGAAACCGCACCCATGCGGAGTAAACAGATGGAAAATTATACGTATGGGAATGGATATTCGGATTAAGTGTGAGGGTTGCTCTCACAGCGTGATGATTCCGAGAAAAGAATTTGAAAGAAAAGTAAAAAAAGTACTGGTCAAGCATGAGGAGCCTACTTCATAAAAAGGCTGACACTCATGCTTTTTCATATAGAAGGTAAGGAGAAGACGGCGATGAGCAAAGTGCATCAGTCAGCATGCCCTCTGAATTGCTGGGACAGCTGCGGTTTTGTGGTGACTGTTGATGACGGAAAGGTAACAAAAGTGGACGGAGATCCAAACCATCCGATTACGGAAGGGAAAATCTGCGGCCGCGGCAGAATGCTAGAAACGAAAACAAATTCGCCTGATCGGCTTCGCTATCCGATGAAAAAACAAAATGGCGAGTTTGTGCGGATTTCCTGGGAGCAGGCTCTTGATGAAATCGCCGATAAACTTCGGGACATTAAGGAGACGTCAGAAACAACAGCAGTTTTGCACAGCCATGATTATGCCAATAACGGTTTGTTAAAAGCGCTAGATCAGCGTTTTTTTAATGCGTATGGCGGTGTGACAGAGATTGTCGGAAGCATTTGCTGGGGCTCGGGTATAGAGGCGCAAAGCTGGGATTTCGGCCGTTCGTATGGGCACGGGCCGCTTGATATTTACAACAGCAAACACGTCGTTGTGTGGGGCAGAAATGTATCAAGGACAAATATGCACCTTTATCACCATTTGCAGCAGGTAAAGAAAAAGGGCGCAACGCTGATGGTGATTGATCCGATTTTTAATCCGACAGCAAAACTGGCTGACCGTTATATTTCTGTAAAGCCGGGAATGGATGGCTGGCTTGCCGCGGCTGTTTTGAAGGTTCTGATCGAGACGGGAAGAACGGATGAGGATTTTATTTCTCAGCATTCTGTCGGGTTTGATGATGTAAAAGAGCTTTTGAGCACGGTTTCTCTCGAGGAGTTTACTGCGAAAACAGAAACTACGATGGAAGAGCTGGAGTTTCTTGCAGGTCTGTATGCGGATGGTCCAGTGTCTACTTTTATGGGGCTTGGTATGCAGCGGTACAAAAATGGCGGCGGGACGATTCGCTGGATTGATGCGCTTGTTGCGGCAAGCGGAAACGTTGGGATTAAAGGCGGCGGTGCAAATTTTGGCAATGTCCAGATTGGTGAAAGCTTTGCAAAAACGAAGCTGGCGCTGCCGGAATTAAAAACGGAATCACGTTCTTTTTCAATGATGACACAGGCTGAAGAGGTTTTAACCGCTGATGATCCTGCGATCGAGATGATTATCGTGACATGCGGGAACCCGCTGACTCAGGTGCCGAATACCAATAAAGTAAGACAGGTGTTTGAAAAGGTTCCGGTGACAGTAGCGATTGATTCCATCATGACCGATACGGCAAAGCTGTGCGACTATGTTTTGCCCACTGCCACTGTTTTTGAAGAAGAGGATATTTATTATTCCAGTATGTACCATCATTATGTTCAGTATGGGAAGAAGCTGGTGGAACCGCAGGGTGAAGCGAAGTCAGACAGATGGATATGGTCAGAGCTTGCAAAGCGCCTTGGATTTGGAGAGCTTTTTGAACACAGTACTGAAGACCTTTTGGAGATGGGGCTTTCTTCATTGGAGGCAGACGGTGTAACGCTTGAGCACTTGAAAGAAAAAGGCCACCTCCCGCTTCCGGTTAAACAGGTGCCGTGGGATGACTTTACGTTTCTGACGCCAAGCGGAAAATTTGAGTTCACCTCGTCTTTAGCTGAAGAAAAAGGATTTAGCGGTGCACTTCAATTGGAAGTGCCTGAGGAGTCTGTTTACCATAACGAAGAACTTGCCGAAAAATACCCTTACACGCTTTTGTCCATTCATCCGCAGCGCTCTAATCATTCACAGCATGTTCCGTTCATCGAGAAGCTTCAGCACATACAGGTTGATATTTCTTCAGATATAGCGGCTGAGCAGAATCTTCAGGATGGAGACGAGGTTGTCATTTTCAATGATCGGGGCCGTTTGAATGGTAAAGTTAAAGTGATGAAACAGGCTCATCCGAAGACGATAAATATAGATGAAGGCATGTGGGCGGCTTTTGGCGGCTCCGTTAATACGCTGACAAATGATACAAATTCTGATAATGGAATGGGAAGTACGCTTTTTGACTGTTTAGTGGGCTTGAAAAAAGCATAATGAGAGGGTTCAGCAGGCTGAAAATGCTTTTTTGTCAGCTTGTCTTTTCCAGTGAACCTCCTTATAATTGCTCTAGGTTCAAAATACGTTAATGCAATGACGGTTTTATATAGAGGAGATGAAAGAATGGCTTTAACAGCTGGAATTGTCGGTTTGCCGAACGTCGGGAAATCAACATTATTTAACGCAATTACACAGGCCGGTGCCGAATCAGCCAACTACCCGTTCTGTACAATTGATCCGAACGTGGGAATTGTAGAAGTACCGGACGATCGTCTGCGAAAGCTGACTGAGCTGGTCAAACCGAAGAAGACTGTGCCGACTGCTTTTGAATTCACTGATATTGCAGGAATCGTAAAAGGCGCGTCTAAAGGAGAAGGTCTCGGTAACAAATTCCTTTCTCATATTCGCCAGGTTGACGCGATCTGCCACGTTGTCCGTGCTTTTTTTGATGATAATATTACACACGTTTCCGGTAAAGTTGATCCGATTGATGATATCGAAACGATCAATCTTGAGCTGATTCTCGCTGATATGGAAACAGTTGAAAAGCGGATTACACGTGTCAGCAAGCTTGCAAAGCAAAAAGATAAAGAGGCTGTGTTTGAGTTTGACATTTTGTCTAAACTGAAAGAAGCGTTTGAAAATGAAAAGCCTGCTCGTTCTGTTGAGTTTACTGAAGAGCAGCAAAAGCTTGTAAAGCAGCTTCATTTGCTGACTTCAAAGCCTATTTTGTATGTTGCGAATGTAAGTGAAGAGGAAGTGGCTGATCCGTCTGGCAATGAATATGTAGCGAAGATTCGTGAATACGCTGCCGGCGAAAACGCAGAAGTCATCGTTGTTTGTGCGAAGATTGAATCTGAAATCGCTGAGCTTGAAGGCGATGAAAAGCAAATGTTCCTTGAAGAGCTGGGAATTGAAGAGTCAGGTCTTGATCAGCTGATTAAAGCATCTTACTCTCTGCTTGGGCTGGCAACATATTTCACAGCCGGTGAGCAGGAAGTCAGAGCTTGGACATTCAAAAAAGGCATGAAGGCCCCAGAATGCGCTGGAATTATTCATAGTGACTTTGAACGCGGCTTCATTCGCGCTGAAACGGTTGCTTATGATGATCTTCTTGCGGGCGGAGGCATGGCAGGAGCGAAGGAAGCCGGAAAAGTCCGTCTTGAAGGAAAAGACTACGTGGTAAAAGACGGAGATGTTATTCATTTCCGATTTAATGTATAGGATGCAGTTGTAAAGGGACAAGAGCTTTGGTATAATATAAAATTGTGAGTAATAGAATTATTGCTCCTTGCCCATTACGGGCCGCTTAGTCCAAAAGGAGGTGCAAACAGATGAGAAAGTACGAAGTTATGTACATTATCCGCCCAAACATTGACGACGAGTCTAAAAAAGCAGTTATCGAGCGTTTCAGCAACGTTCTGACTTCTAACGGTGCGGAGATCACTGGAACAAAGGATTGGGGTAAACGTCGTCTTGCTTACGAAATCAACGATTTCCGCGACGGTTTCTACCAAATCGTAAATGTTCAAGCTGATGCTGCGGCAGTTCAAGAATTTGACCGTCTAGCTAAGATCAGTGATGATATCATTCGCCACATTGTTGTTAAAGAAGAAGAATAAGCAATTTTGAAATATATAATGGTAAAAGGTGGTCTTTCTTATGCTTAACCGAGTTGTATTAGTCGGAAGACTGACAAAAGACCCAGAGCTTCGTTATACGCCAAACGGTGCGGCTGTTGCCACGTTTACTCTTGCTGTGAATCGTACATTTACGAACCAGTCTGGAGAACGTGAGGCCGATTTCATTAATTGTGTCACTTGGAGAAGACAAGCCGAAAACGTTGCAAACTTCCTGAAAAAAGGAAGCCTTGCAGGCGTAGATGGCCGTTTACAAACAAGAAACTATGAAAACCAGCAAGGGCAGCGTGTCTTCGTGACCGAGGTCCAAGCTGAAAGTGTTCAATTTCTTGAGCCGAAAAGCGGCGGCGGTTCTGGTTCAGGTGGATACAACGAAGGAAACAGCGGCGGAGGCCAGTACTTTGGCGGAGGCCAAAATGATAATCCATTCGGGGGAAATCAAAACAACCAGAGACGCAATCAGGGGAACAGCTTTAATGATGACCCATTTGCCAACGACGGCAAGCCGATTGACATCTCGGATGATGATCTTCCATTCTAATGAGAATATCGCTAAATTGACAAAGAAAGGAGGGAAATGACAATGGCAGGAGGACGCAGAGGCGGTCGTGCGAAGCGCCGTAAAGTGTGTTATTTCACTTCTAACGGTATCACGCACATCGACTACAAAGATGTAGATCTTCTTAGAAAGTTTGTTTCTGAGCGCGGTAAAATTTTACCACGTCGTGTAACTGGAACAAACGCTAAATACCAACGTAAATTGACTGCAGCGATCAAACGCGCTCGTCAAATGGCTTTACTTCCATACGTAACTGGTGAGTAAGCTGATACGTAAAGAGCAAGGACCTTCGGGTTCTTGCTCTTTTTTATAGGGGGGATGAAACAAATATGAAGCTGATTTCTTGGAATGTAAACGGCCTGCGGGCTGTCATGAGAAAGGTGGATTTCTTTTCTTATCTGAAGGAAGAGGATGCAGATATCATATGTCTTCAGGAAACAAAGATACAGGATGGCCAGGTTGATGTTCAGCCTGAAGGCTATCATGTGTATTGGAACTATGCTGTGAAAAAAGGATATTCCGGCACGGCTGTTTTTTCAAAACAAGAGCCGCTGCGTGTCATGTACGGAATCGGAATAGAAGAGCATGATCAAGAGGGCAGAGTGATTACGCTGGAATTTGAAAACGTGTATGTGATGACCGTTTACACGCCTAATGCAAAAAGAGGGCTGGAACGCATTGATTACCGTTTGCAATGGGAAGAGGCTTTATTAGCGTTTATTCTCGAATTGGACAAGAAAAAACCGGTTATCCTGTGCGGTGATTTAAATGTGGCTCATCAGGAAATTGATTTGAAGAATCCAAAAGCAAACCGGAATAACGCGGGTTTTTCTGATCAAGAAAGAGGAGCATTCACTCGTTTCTTGGAAGCCGGCTTTATCGACTCATTCCGTTATTTATACCCTGATCTGGAAGGCGCTTATTCCTGGTGGTCGTATCGTGCGGGTGCCCGGGACAGAAATATCGGCTGGCGTCTGGATTACTTTATTGTTTCTGAGAGTCTTAAGGGGCAGATTGATGATGCCAAGATATCAGCACACGTCTTGGGCTCCGACCATTGCCCTGTTGAACTTACGATCAATATATGATGAGATAGCAGTAAGGATTGAGACTTACTGCTTTTTTTATGATGAAAAAAGGAGAAAGAGATGGCAAACATAAAAGAGATTGCGAGATTGGCGAATGTATCTGTTTCGACTGTGTCACGTGTACTGAATCATCATCCGTATGTGTCTGAAGAAAAAAGGAAGCTGGTGCGTCAAGTCATGGAGGAATTAGACTACACACCGAATCGAACTGCGATCGATCTTATTCGCGGCAAGACTCAAACGATCGGTGTAATCCTGCCTTACAGCGATCACCCTTGCTTTGATAAAATCGTAAACGGCATCACAAAGGCGGCATTTAGACATGAATATGCAACAACCCTTCTCCCTACCAACTATAACCCCGACATTGAAATCAAATATGTAGAGCTGTTAAGAATGAAAAAAGTAGATGGCCTTATTATTACATCACGAGCCAATCATTGGGACAGTATGATAGCCTATCAAGAATATGGACCGATTATCGCTTGTGAGGATACTGGAGACATGGATATTCCTTGTGCTTACAATGACAGAAAAGCAGCCTACATAGAAAGCTTTCGATATCTAAAGAACCGCGGACATGAACATATCGCTTTTACAAGCGTGCGAAGCGCTGACAAGAGCCCGAGTACAGCGGATAAAGCAGCGGCTTATCAGGCCGTCTATGGAAGCCTGGAGGACCGCCATATGCTGACCGGCTGTAATCATATGGACGACGGAGAGCAGGCGGGTGCGTATTTCTATACAAGCGGCCGGGCTCCAACAGCTATTTATGCAAACAGTGATGAAGTGGCAGCGGGAATTTATGTATTTGCCAAAAAGAAAGACTGGGATGTTGAGATCATTGGAGAAGGAAATTCTTCTATCAGCCGTGCCCTCTGTTTCCCATCGCTTGATCTGAATCTTGAGCAGCTGGGCACCGCAGCATTTTCGTTATTTTTGCAGGAGCGTCCCAAAGATATAAAAATTCTGCACCAATTCATGAAAAAAGCTTGAACTGAAATGCATTTCATACCTTATAACTTCATTGAAAGACAAAGGAGGAGGAAGAAATGCGTATTGAGCACACGGCCATCTGGGTCAGTGATTTAGAGCGAATGAAGGCTTTTTATGAAACGTACTTTCATGGCAAAGCCAATTCTCTTTATCATAATGAGAAGAAAGATTTTAAGTCGTATTTTATGACGTTTGATTCCGGAGCTAGGCTGGAAATCATGAAAAAAGGAGATGTGACTGATCAGCCGTCACAAACGATGACAGGCTGGGCGCATATCGCTTTTTCCACTGGAAGCAAAGAGAATGTTGATGAACTGACAGAAAGGTTAAAGCAGGACGGATTCGCTGTAGTTAGCGGCCCAAGGACGACGGGGGACGGCTACTATGAAAGCGTAATTGAAGATGAGGAAGGAAATCTAATAGAGATTACTATTTAAAATCTTGGAGTGACTTGAATGCTGACAGAAAAAGAAAAAATGGCAGCCGGAGAATTATACAATTCGGAAGACCGAGAATTATCACTAGAGCGTAAACATGCGAGAAATCTGATTAAACAATATAACGAATCACCAGAAGATGAGTCAGTGCGAACGGAACTTTTGAAAAATCTGCTGGGTTCGATCGGTGATCAAGTCACCATTTTGCCGACATTCCGCTGTGATTACGGCTATCACATTCATATGGGGGATCGTACATTTGTTAATTTTGACTGTGTCATTCTTGATGTTTGTGAAGTTCGTATAGGGCGTGATTGTTTGATTGCTCCAGGGGTGCATATCTACACGGCAGGTCACCCTCTCGACCCGCTTGAAAGGAAGTCGGGGAAGGAGTTCGGTAAGCCTGTTACAATAGGAGATAATGTTTGGATTGGCGGCCGGGCAGTGATAAACCCGGGAGTGACGATCGGCGATAATGCGGTGATTGCTTCGGGTTCCGTAGTGACAAAGGATGTGCCTGCGAATACGGTTGTAGGGGGAAACCCTGCGAGAAAGCTGAAGGATTTGAATTGAAATCAGTGCGGTTAACGCCGCACTGACTTTTTATATCTGCTTGGCATTCGTATTGGGACCGAAGCAGATTAACAAAATGGAGCATGCGAGCCAGCAGCCGCCTATAAAGAAAAAGACGCTGACATAGCCGAGCTGAACTGCGATAAAACCGACGAGCAATGATCCGAAGATGTTCGAAAAGCGCCCGAGCCCATAAGCTAAACCGCTGCCTGACGAGCGATATTCTGTTGGGAAAGGCTCAGATGTATACGCATATAAGTTGGATGTGAAAACCCGTTCCGTAATATTGACGATGAAACCAAACACGATAATCATGATTGGAATGAAGGTCATGCCATATAAAAGACCTGCGATGGCAGTCAGAAACGCACTGGCGGCCAATATCCACTTTCTCTGAAATTTTTCAGAAATCATTGAACCCAGCAATGCGCCGAGCGGAGCGCCGACCGAGTGCAATACGTTATACCATAATGTATTTTCCATCGTGACCCCGTTGCTTTTCAGCAGGCTGGGAACCCAGGAGGCAAAGCCGTAGAATCCAAAGGTTTCAAAAATCCATACCGCGGATAACACAATGGTTATTTTAAGGTTTCTCCCCTTTAATAATCCCGCGTAACCCGCATGTTGAACTTGTCCGCTTGAGGTTTGCGGCGCCGGAGCAGGAAGCGGGCCTTTTTCTTTTTCAACGCTTGCTTCAATCCTTTTCAGGATGGCATCGGCTTTTTCATATTCACCGCGATTTTCATGCCAGCGGGGTGATTCCTCCAGCCGCCGAATAAAGAAAAAATATATAAGACCAACAGCGCCCCACACAAAGACAAGTCTCCATCCCCATGAGCCGAGCGGAATGACAAAGGCTGATACGATATTGGTGATCGGAACGCCGATCAAGCCGATCATGGCACAGAAAGAAATATATTTTCCGCGAACACTGGACGGGAAAAATTCTGCTAAATAGCTATTGGTGATGATCATGGCAGCTGCGACGCCAAACCCAGTGAGGAAACGAAACGCCATTAAGGATGGGATGTCCCATGCCGCGGCATTGCATAACGATGCGATTGAGAAAATGAAGACAAATAGGTTCAAGGCTTTTTTTCGGCCGATTCGATCTGAAAGCCGTCCCCCAAGTGATGCTCCCAAAAACATGCCTAAAAACGAAGCAGCCGTTACATTGGCAATGGTTGAAAGCTGGATGCCCCAATGCTCGATCAGTGCCGGCGCTACATTGCTGAGAGTAAATAAATCCGCAAGATCAAAGAAGTAAACAATGCCGAGAGCGGTTAATACTTGGAAGTGGACACGTGAAATCGGGAGGCGGTCTAAACGGTTTGCCGCGTTTGAAAAAGGATATGTATGTTTCTGTTTGACGCCCGTATTCATAAAAAACCCCCTTTTTTAATAGCGGGAGAAAGACTGAACATTCCCCTCTTGGCATTATTATAAGTATCATGATTCATTGGGGACAGAGTTCAAATCACTAGATGAAAGAACTAAATTCACACTTTTCGCCTTAATTTCGTTTAAAAGATTTCCAAAACAGTAGATTAATAGACCAAATTATGCAAATATATAGTAATATTCTCATTGAAAGGAAGAGTCATAGAAGGAATGAATTCATTTATCCGTCCTCTAGAAGGAAACAATACATTGTGGAGATATTTTTTCTCCTTTTTGGTGATGGTTGGCTTATTCTTTTTTGGAAGCATTGTTTATGTATTTATGATGTTATTGACTGCACTTTTAAGTCCGAATATCGCGTTTGATGTGGATACAGGTATGTTAACCGATTCTTTGGCTGATCTGTTTTTAGCTCATATCGTTTATGTATTTGCGATTCCTGGGGTTTGGCTGGCTGTTCGATTTATCCTGAAACGCCCGTTTCGGTCAGTCATTACACCGCATGCAAAAATCAACTGGCGCAGCATTTTCTTTGGCTTTCTCGCTTATTTCTTGCTGATGGCTGTGGTTCAGGGGATTGATTATGCGATTCATCCGGCGAAATACACTTTTCAGGATTTTGACGCCTCACGTTTTCTCTGGCTGCTTGTGGCAACTCTGTTATTGGTGCCGCTCCAGACTTCTGCGGAAGAACTGTTTTTTAGGGGATTTTTATTGCAGGCTTTTGGAAAAGTAATAAAGAACCCTTTTGTGTTGACGCTGATTGTCGGCGGTCTATTTGGGGTTGTACACTTTGGCAATCCTGAAATGAGTAATGGCGCTTTTTGGGCAGGCATTGAGTATGTAACAATTGGGATTCTTTTAACGTATTACACGGTCAAAACAGGCAGCCTTGAAATTTCACTTGGTGTGCATGCCGCGAATAATATGTTTTTATGTCTTTTTATTACTGAAAAAAACAGTGTATATGGAGATATTCCTTCATTATTTGCCATCACACGGGGAAATCCGATGTGGGAGACTTTCTTTACGGTTGTTGTTAATCTTTTCTTTGCGTTTATCGTTGTACAATACCATAAGAGATCAAAAAGAAAGCAGCAAGGCGTTTAATCCCTGCTGCTTTTTAATGTTTGTAAGGCTTCTTCGATGTCTGTTGTCGGCTGCTGGCAGGCGAAATTTTCACAAATATACACGGTTGTTTGATCGTCTATGATGCGATAGTCAGCCGCGAATGGCGCAATGTCTTTGCACTGGTCGGGATGCTCTGCCACCAGGATGGAATCGTTTGGAATAAAGGCCTGTTGAAGCGCGCTTGTGATTTGTTTTCTGTCTGGATCGTCCGGGCGCCCGAAAATCACAATTTCCTTTTTAGGCGTCATATGTTTTAACACACTTTGCATAAAGAAAGAGTGGCCGCTCGGGTATGCCTCGATTTCAGGCTTGAACACGGAAAACATCGTTTCGGTTTTTTCAATCAGCGACAAATCGCCTGTGACTTGCCCGAGGCGCAGAAGCTGAACGGCCGCCATGCTGTTTCCTGAAGGCACGGCGCCATCGTACACTTCTTTTTCTCTGACAATTAACGCTTCTGCGTCGTGTCCGGTAAAGTAGAACCCCCCATGCTCCTCGTCCCAAAACAAATCGATCATATCGTCTGACAGCTTCTTCGCTTTTTCTAAATATGATAGATCAAACGAGGCTTCATAGAGGTCGAGATAAGCCCATAAGAGAAAGGCATAATCGTCGATAAATCCTTTGTTTTTCACTTCGCCGTCACGATACCGAACCATCACCCGGCCGTCAATGATTACATTGTTTTCAATAAAGGTGATAGCGTCTTCAGCCAAGGTGAGGTATTGGGGTTCCTGGAATACCTTTGCCGCTTTAGCGAGACCCGCAATCATTAGTGCGTTCCATGACGTCAGCACCTTATCATCAACATGCGGATATGTTCTTTCTTCACGCGTCTCTAACAGCTTCAGTCTTGCATCTTCAAGCTTGCGGCTGAGCTCTTCTTCGGTTAAGCCGCTATCCGCTTTGATCTGTTCCCGCTTGGTGTGAATGAGGTTGGGAATGTTTTTGCCCTCAAAGTTTCCTTTTTCTGTGATGTCATACACATTGCAATACAGCGTGCCGAGATCCTCTCCGAGCGTCTTCAAGATCTCTTCTTTTGACCACACGTAGTACTTTCCTTCTTCGCCTTCTGTATCCGCGTCTAAAGCAGAGAAAAAGCTCCCGTCTTCATGGGTCATTTCCCGTTGAATAAACGTAATGATCTGCTCACAAATCTCTTTGTAACGGCTGTTTTGCGTAATTTGATAAGCTTCAGTATAGGCTGTCAGCAGGAGCGCATTGTCATACAGCATTTTTTCAAAGTGAGGGACGAGCCACTCATCATCGGTCGAATAGCGGGCAAACCCATAGCCGATATGGTCATAGATGCCTCCATTTGCCATGCTGTCCAGTGTTTTCGTGACGTTGTACAAAGCGTTTTCCTGCCCCGTCTTGTGATAATAACGGAGCAAATACATGAGCATATGAGGCATAGGAAATTTCGGCGCCTGTCCGAAGCCGCCGTAGATTGTATCGAAACCGTTGGCAAGCTGCTGGAATGTCCGATGGATCGCTGATTCGCTCAACCCCTCACTTGTTTTAGCCGCTGTTTTTGTCTGTAAATGTTTAGCGGCGTTTTCTGCAATATCCTCGACATGCTCACGATCGTTCGCAAACGTTTCTGAAAGATGCTCAAGCACGTCAACAAAGCCCGGACGATTATATTTACTCGTCTTCGGAAAATATGTACCCGCGTAAAATGGCTTCTGATCAGGCGTGATAAACACATTCAGCGGCCAGCCGCCCTGTCCGGTCATCAGTTGGCAGATTCTCATATAAACAGAATCAACATCAGGGCGCTCTTCCCGGTCCACTTTAATCGCCACAAACCGTTCATTGAGGAGACGCGCAATTTCCTCATCCTCGAAGCTTTCATGAGCCATGACGTGGCACCAATGGCATGTCGAATAGCCGATGCTGACGAGAACCGGCTTGTTTTCGCGTTTTGCTTTGTCGAAGGCTTCTTCTCCCCAAGGGTACCAGTCGACTGGATTATAAGCGTGTTGAAGCAAATAAGGTGATTTCTCAGCGATTAATCTATTGGGTCTATTGTTAGTGGGCATTGGATCACCTTCTTTCTATAATTAGTGTATATTTAACTTAACACATTTTCTCAAAAATAATCCCTGTTTCTTTATACAGCTGACTGTTCTTTAGTATTGTACTTAGGAATACGTAATACCCCCGAAGCAGTTAAAACGCCTAATATAACTAACACAGCTCCAATAACTTGAAATACTTTTATCGGTGTTCCAACGGCAAATGAAATAATCATCGTTACAACGGGAACAAGGTTGAAAAATAAAGATGTTTTATTTGCCCCAATCTCTTTAATCCCCTGATTCCACCATAGGTAACCCAAAACACTTGTAAAGAAAGCCATAAAGGCAATTGCCCCCCAAACTCCAATCGGGATGTTCGATAAAGAAACAGGGTTGGATGTAAATAAGGAAACTACTATTAAACTAATAGCACCGATAACCATCGTATAAGTGGTTGTAGATAGCGGAGTACCATCCTTTACAAACCGACGTCCAAGTACACCATAAAGTGCCCAACAAACGTTACCTGTAAAGATTATTAAGTCTCCGCCTGAAATTGATAAGGTTTTAATGGTTTCGATAGAACCTTGTGTAATGACTAGCAATACACCAATGAAAGCAAAGAATATACCGAGTACTTGTTTTTTTGTCATTTTGTCCTTTAAGATAATTCGAGCGAGAATTGCCGTTAATAAAGGATTCAGCCCCATTATTAATGCCCCGTTAACGGGAGATGTATATTTCAACCCAACAAAAAACAAGGCATTAAATCCAAAGATTCCTATAATTCCAAGAACAATGTATGAAACGGCGTTTTTCCGTAATTGACTCTTCTTTATACCTTCAGTAAAAATCAAAATGATGAGCATCACCGCAGCAGCTAAACCGAAACGCCATGCCGCTGAAGACGATGGAGAAAAATATCCAACTGTATATTTTGCAAGATTAAAAGTAGCTCCCGTGAAAATAGAGAAACCAAGTAACATCAGGTATATATTTAAATGTTTCATTTGTTTTCCACTTCCTCTTTCAAAATTGAATAATATGTATCCAGTTTTCCTTTTGTAGTAGAAATCACTTCTTCCAGCTCCCTTTTTTTAATTTCCATTTTCTCTAAGTGCTTGGTTAAAATCTCAATACGTTTATTTATAGATGGAGAGAGTTGTGCCGATTTAACATCAGAATTGATTTTTTCCAGGATGCAGCCGTCTTTGACAAACTCATTCATATCCTCCAAAGACATACCTGTTTCCTTTAAACTTTTCAGGAATGTCATGAACTGAATATCAGTCTCTGTATAAAAACGCCTTCCACTGTTTTTTCGTTTTGGTGGTGGAAGTAACCCAATCTTTTCGTAATATCTTAATGTATACGAGCTCATACTAGTCTTCTCAGCAGCTTTACTAATGGAATACAACAAACATCATCCCTCTCTTTTGATTAAAGTTAGTTTACAACTTAGAGTTAACTCTAAGTCAAGCGAATAAAAAAACCTGCTACCGCATGGTTACGGATTACAGGTTTTAAACAATGAATGACATAAAAGGTAAACTGCATTATTTGAACAAATGGTATTACCGTTTAAAATGGCTTCTGTTATCTTTTAATGGAGTACTACACGAGTTGATTATCCTAGGCCATCAATGCCGAGTTGAATAGCCTATAATCTCACTTTAAATACAAATCTTATAAAAAAATAGAGCTCAATGAAGCTCTATCCTAAGTTCACTTGTTTTTTTAACGGGGAATATATAAGTCATAACTAAAAAAACAATAATACAAATTGCAAACTGAATAAGTCTGTCTATAAACCAATAGTTAGTAAAGTTAATTTCATTTGTCACCTGAATGACAGCAAAAACAGCAAATAAAATTAGTATGAATTTAAACGACTCTTTGTTCAAATTAATCAACACTTTCTTTAGAGAATTGCAAATACAACATCTTGTGCAATTTATCCACAAGAACTAGCTACTGCATGCCAAACATACTTATCAAGATAGTCTGTTACTGTATCATATACTTCTTCTAATGGACCCTTAAGTACGATTCCGTTCCAAAAAGAAAACCATTGGGCACATGAAAGTTTGCGTTTTAATGCACTAGGAAACTTTTTATAGATTGCATCAGGTAATTTTTTCTTTACATTTTGATTTTCCGAATACCGTTATTAATTTCCGCCCTAAAGAAATATAACATCAAGCTCTCCTTTCTCTTCTGTCTGGCCTTCAGAAAAGTTCGTGGAAGCACTAATGAGTCCCAAAGGCGCTATATTAGAAAGCTTTTTAAGTTTATTTATTGCAGCTTCATCTAAACTTTCCCACAGGTTAATTGTAGATTAAGGATTTAAAATGGTAATCCAAACACATGAATAATTAAAATGACAATAGGCGGAATTAACAGTGATGGCAGGAGGTTCAAAGTTTTAAATTTTTTAATTCCCAGAATACTTAACCCTGAACTAAGGATTAATACACCGCCGACAATTGTTATTTCATTAATAAGGTCTGTATTTAATGCGCTTTCCATTAATTTTGCAAATAAATATATTGAGCCTTGCCAGGTAAATACTACAACCGCAGATGCTGCTATTCCAAAACCAAATGTGGAAGCGAGAACAATGGAAGTGATTCCATCTAATATACCGTTTGTTAGGAGATAAGTATAATCTTCATGCAGAGCAGCGTTAACAGGGCCTAATATTGACAACGAACCTATACAATATAATAAGATTGCAGTTGATAAACCTTCGGCTAAATTGCTTTTGGAGAACTTGTTGACTAAATTGTTAAATCTTAGTTCTAGATTTATGCTCTGACCAATCAATCCCCCAATAGCTAAACTGACAATAAAAAGAATTGGGTATTTACTAGTAGGCAAATGCTGTGTAAAGGCGTTGATCCCTAGTCCAACTGCGGCGAATCCCATTGCCTGCATAAGTATTTCTTGGTACTGATCTTTCATGCCTTTTTTGAATATACCTCCAATTAAACTTCCTGCAATGATCATAACTGTGTTAAAAATTGTTCCAAACATAGGCTATCTCCTCCAATAATAGTTCCTTTCAAAAAAATAAACCCTCAAGTAACTTGAGGGTCAAGTGTATGTAACAGCCATTAATTAAGTTTATTTGATTGGCAAAAGTATTTCAGTCACATAATTGTCTGGATTATTAGTTACCCCGTAATCAATCAGTGTTATTTCGATTGAGTCGCCAGCCAATTCATAATGATGCTTTTTCATATATGTAAGTAACATTTCGTAGTATTGTGCTGCTTCTGAATGTGACCCTTTAAATCTAATTTGCAGATATTCTCTTGAGGGGAAAGTGATTTCAGGTGAATGTATTTCATCTTCATCTTCCAGAACCATAAATATACTGGAATATCGGTCAAACTGATTTGATTTTATATTTGTTGCTGAAATGGATAATCCTACTTTTCCTAAAAATAGATCTTTGTGGACTTTAAACTTAGTTCTCAATTCTGTTACCGGATACTCAATATCTTGACCAAGAATATATTCATGTTGTAAATACGCCACACGCAGTTCAGGAAGTTTCATTTTTGAAATTTCTTCTAGCGGCATATTAACTGCGTCTTCCATTTGTTTAATGCGACGAGAGATCTTTCTCTCAATACGTGCCAATTCCCTCTTTTTTCGGTCAATTTCGGTTTGCTGGTCTTTCAGCAAGTGAATCAGAGTATCTACCTCAAGAGAATTATAAAAATCAAGTAGTTTATTTATTGGCAAACCTAATGTTCTCAGGTACTTGATTGTACTCAATCTTTCAAATTGTTGTGTAGAATAATATCTGTAGTTATTATGTTCGTCTGTAAATTCTGGTTTTAAGAGACCAATTTCATCATAATACCTAAGAGTAGGTATGTTTACATTGAATAACTTAGATACTTCTCCAATAGAGAAAAATTCCTTCATCCTAACAACCTCTCTGTTATTAAAGCGTGTTTAGTGACTGTTTATGTACATCCACATTATATATGATGCAGTAACCCCAAAGGTAAAGTTTTTCCTTATATAGACGGCCATAATCAAGATTGAGTTGATATATCTATTCTTTATTTGATTTGAGGTGAATACAGATGGTTACTTTAGCGAACGCGGCAATGATGACAAGTCGAATAGCCGATGCTGACAAGAACCGGCTTGTTTTCACGTTGCGCTTTTTCAAATGCTTTCTATCCCCGAGGGAACCAATCAATGAAAACGTTCATAAAGTGCGGACTGCAAATTACTGGTTTTGGTTATTCTAAACGAACATGGCACCGGTACATGTCAGGACTTAGCTATTTATATCGTTTCAGGGGCAATGGTTCGCAGCATGATATGTCTTGTCTGTGTCTTGAAGGTAAATATTGAGTTTGAGTTTGAAAGGTTATTTATCATTATTTTCAAGAACTCCGTAATCAATATATATCTTTATCTTTTGGAAAGAAGCTGCTTTGAACAAAAGTAAGGATAGCCAAAGATGATGAGTGGAGCTGCTAATGCAAGTAGTAACCAAGAACCTGATTGAGTGTCTTTGATGACTCCTATGAATATACAAGTACCGATGAGAAGGTACAATAAAACACCAAAAAACCAATACATACCTTGTTCCTCTTTTCTCTATAGGTTTTCTTTATTCTTTAAGGGGGCATTTTGCAGAGCCCTTCTGCTTTACTTCTTTGAGGATTTTAATGTATGAGGGGTCCGATTTTTAAATGTTTTTTCAGCCCTGATTCCTTTTCTTTGTAAGTTTATAATGATGAGATCAATTGGTTTCAATAAATGCAATCCTCCCATATGAAAGTAACTCTCCATCTATTTTAATTTTAAAATTGAATATAGAAAACGTACATAAGGGCATATCCTTATGTACGTTGGGGCATTTTTAAACTTTTGTTCATCTTGCGTTTTCTTCTTGCCGTGCTGGCCGATAAATGAAATGCCTGCCGGCTCTTATGATAAGATGACAAATATGACTGGATTGTTCCTATTTTTATTGTGGATCCTTTGTGATTATACTGTCAAAGGAAAGGAAGTGAAGCAATATGTTTCGAAGAAAGCCTTTTGATAAAAACTACTTTTCACGAAATAGGCGGGCATTAAATATGCTTGCTCTCAGAGTGCCAGGCTTAGCTTTTATTCTCATGATATATATAGCCTCTATCGTGCTGCAATTTATTATTGGGAGCTGGTCCATTATATTGCTTCATGTGTTTACAGTATTGACCGCCATTTTTGCTTTGTTGCATTGGCATTCATATCGCTGGGTTAAGAAAAGGGTCATTTTATATTTTGTGCTGCAAGGTTTGATCACTTTTACACTGGCTAATATCATGACTGGCTTCTTAGTGCTGATCATTATTGGCCTTTATGCATTTTTGATTGGACAGATTGCAGGAATAGCAGACAGAAGAAGGACTTTCCTCATACTGTATTTACTGCTTCTGCTGTCAATCAATGCAACACATCAGATTCACAAAGGTGAATATTTGCATTTTCTTGTCATTGCCGTACCTATTATGATCGTGATTATTACTTATGCCGCTACATTATTTGCCCAAGTTGATGAAAAAATAAAAGCGCAGCTGACTCTTGAAAGGCTGGGGCTGGCTCATCAGCAGGTCGAACAGCTGACGCTGCAAAACGAAAGGCAGCGTATGGCCCGGGACTTACACGATACGCTTGCTCAAGGGCTGGTCAGTTTAAATATGCAGCTGGATGCTATTAATGTTCATATATCGAAAGGTAACACAGATAGAGCAAAAGAAATCATTCAACAATCTATGAATAGAGTGAAAAGCACATTAGCTGATGCACGTTCAGCTATTGACAATCTTCGCAGCAAATCAGAAGAAATCGATTCTTTAAAAGAAAGAATTACCTTACAAATGGATCATTTTAAAGATGCAACAGGTCTGTCTTGTTTTTTAGACTACAGATTAACTCAATTGCCTGATGTTCGCACTGCTGAAAATTGTTATTACATCATAGGAGAATGCCTTACAAATGCAGCAAAACATGCTGAAGCAGAAACGATATGGGTATCAGTTTGGGATGAGAAAGGAAACCTCCATTTAACCGTCAGAGACAATGGAAAAGGCTTTGATGTTGAAAAAGGCAGGAAAAAGAGAGGACATTATGGACTTCTTGGTATACAAGAACGCGTCAGAGCAATGAAAGGCCAATTCAATATAACGAGTGAAAAATCAGTAGGCACACAAATCGAGATAATCTTGTCAAATCAGGGAGAGATTGAAGATGAATAAGGTTTTAATCGTTGATGACCATCTGGTTGTGAGAGAAGGTCTCAAGCTGTTAATTGAGACGAATGATAACTACATAATAATCGGAGAGGCGGAAAATGGAAAAAAGGCGGTTTATCTTACAGATGAATTAAAGCCAGATATCATTCTTATGGATTTATACATGCCAGAAATGAGTGGGTTAGAAGCGATTAAACACATAAAAGAAAAACACAGCATACCCATTATTATTTTGACTACTTATAATGAAGATCACTTGATGATTGAGGGGATTGAATTAGGAGCAAAAGGATATCTGTTGAAGGATACGAGTTCAGAAACCCTATTTCATACAATGGATGCAGCAGTAAGAGGAGAAGTGCTGTTGCAGCCTGACATTCTTAAACGTTTTCAAGAAATTCAATTGGAAAGAATGAAGAAACCAAGCAGCGATACTCAGTTAACGGAAAAGGAAATCGTTGTTCTAAAGGCAATTGCAAAAGGATTCAAAAGCAAAGCGATAGCCTTTGATTTAGGAATCTCAGAAAGAACCGTGAAGTCAAGACTCACGTCCATTTATAATAAATTGGGAGCGGATTCTAGAACAGAAGCAGTCGCGATTGCCATGCAGAGAGGTATTTTAACTTTAGATATATAACACAAGGTTATTTAAAAGTTGCCCAAACGTACATGCCCGAATGTACGTTTTTTTCATTTCTTTATGAACTACAATTAGGAAGAATGTTATCAAGCAATATATTGAAAGGAGATTATGATGTCAAGAATGTTATATAAATTAGGCGGATGGGTCGCTCGCCATCGCATTAAAGTAATATGTGCGTGGATCGTTGTGTTGATTGCAACGATAGGGGCAGCCGGCATATTAAAACCCAGTTTTTCTGAGAATATGTCAATACCTGACACGCCTTCGGAAAAAGCAATGAAGGTGATCAATAAAGAATTTCCTCATGGTCCTGATAAAGGGAGCATACGGATCATATTCGGTGCTAAGGATGGGGAGAAACTTACTGCCAAATCAGCAAAAGAAGCAATAGAGAATACACTAAAGGAAATGAATAAAGACGATTCCATTGATTCGATTGCAAGTCCTTTTCTTGCAGGAACGATCGCAAAAGATGGGACAGTGGCTTATGCTGATATCAAATACAAATCATCAGCAGATGATATAAAAGATTACTCTATAAAACATGTGAAAGATAGTTTGTCCATTGCTGATGATGATGGGTTACAAACGGAGTTAAGCGGAGATATACCAGGAGCCGAGATGGAGATTGGCGGTGTATCAGAAATAGTCGGTATTGTCTTGGCTTTTGTTGTTCTAGCTATTACATTTGGCTCTTTATTAATAGCAGGCTTACCGATTTTAACTGCACTTATTGGTTTAGGTGTAAGCATTGGGCTGACTTTGATTGGAACACAAGTATTTGATATTGCCTCCGTCAGTCTTTCATTAGCCGGAATGATCGGCCTTGCAGTTGGTATTGATTATGCTTTGTTTATTTTTTCGAAACACCGCCAGTTTTTAGGTGAAGGTATACAAAAAAATGAATCAATTGCGAGAGCTGCGGGAACAGCTGGAAGTGCTGTCGTTTTTGCCGGACTCACAGTTATTGTCGCACTTTGCGGATTGACTGTAGTTCATATTCCTTTTATGTCCGCAATGGGGCTAACAGCAGGGCTCAGTGTGCTCATGGCTGTATTAGCTTCAATTACATTAGTGCCTGCCGTTTTATCAATAGCAGGGAAACGCATGATTCCGAAAGCAAACAAGAAAAAAGAAATACAAAACGCTGAAACAAATTTCTGGGGACGCTTTGTCACAAAGAACCCTATTCTTTTAAGTGTATTTAGTATTCTCATCTTGCTAGTCATTAGTATTCCATCTATGCATTTGGAGCTAGGTTTACCTGATGCAGGAATGAAAGCTAAGGATAATCCCGAGCGCCGGGCTTACGACTTGCTTGCCGAAGGTTTTGGAGAAGGGTTTAATGGCCAATTAACGATAGTGGCGGATGCCACAAATGTTACAGAAAATAAAGCTGAAGCATTCGCAGATGCAGTAAAAGAAATTAAGGATTTAGACCATGTAGCAAGTGTTACTCCTGCAATGCCTAATGCAAAAGGCGATTTTGCTATTATTACGGTTGTTCCTACAACAGGTCCAAACGATAAAGCTACTAAGGATTTGGTACAAGATGTACGCAGTTTAGCAGATCAAAACGGAGTAGATTTGCTCGTCACTGGATCGACGGCAGTGAATATAGATATTTCAGATCGTCTTAATGATGCAATACCAGTATTTGCTGTACTCATTGTTGGTTTTGCGTTTATCTTGCTGACAATCGTATTCCGTTCGCTGCTAGTACCTCTTGTTGCTGTAGCAGGTTTCATATTAACAATGACAGCAACTCTTGGGGTTTGTGTATTTGTGTTACAGGATGGAAATCTTATTGACTTGTTCAATATACCTGAAAAAGGGCCGATTCTCGCGTTTCTGCCTATTTTAACGATTGGTATTCTTTTTGGCTTAGCAATGGATTATCAGGTATTCCTTGTAAGCAAAATGCGTGAAGAATATGTGAAAACAAAGAATCCAGTACAAGCGATTCAAGCTGGATTAAAACACAGTGGACCTGTTGTCACCGCAGCCGGGCTAATCATGATATTTGTTTTTGCAGGATTTATCTTTGCTGGTGAAGCTTCTATCAAAGCAAATGGATTAGCTCTTTCCTTTGGTGTATTGTTTGACGCATTTATTGTAAGAATGACACTCATTCCAAGTATCATGAAGTTGATGGGGAATGCAGCTTGGTATTTACCAAAATGGTTAGACAAAATCATTCCGAATGTAGATATAGAGGGTCATCATCTAACAAAGGAGATACAGCCCGAGATAGATACTGAACAAAAACACCGAATCAGTATGTAGCCATATAGGCTCGTTCTCATAACATGTAAGGATGTAGCTTGAATACAACTAATGGCAAAGTATTAGAGGTTAAATTTTATGGGCAATAAACAACAAAAGAAGAATATATAGAACGAGAGAAATAAAATTTATTTAAGAGTGGACTGAAAGGTCTACTCTTTTTTCATTCCGTCATCTGAATGAAGAAATGGTTATTCTAATAGTCATGGCATCAATGCAGAGTAGAATAGCATATAGACTTACCAGAAGTACACAACTTAAAAAAAAGCTCAATGAGAGCTCTTTTTTTCCAAAATGAAATTCACTTATTCTTTTTTGGGGGGAATATAAAAGTAATAACCAAAAAAACAACTATACAAATTAAAAACTGAATAAGTCTTTTTAGAAACCAATCGTTAGCAGGACCAATTTCATTTGTAACTTGGATGTAGCATAGACTGCAAATAAAGTTAGTATGAATTTTAATGTTTCTCTGTGCAAATCAAACAACACTTTCTTAATGCATATACAATACTTTGTACACCATATCCAAAATTACTGGTTATACATGCTAATCCTTTACTATTCTTGAGATAAATAATTGAAATCCGTTTCTTCAAATTCAGGAAGTTTTTTGTCAATTTTTAAAGCGGACAATAACTCTTGAACATATTCACGAATAGCTGGCATATCAAATGGGAAATCGAAATTAAATTCCTCTGTAACAGTTAAAGTGTCCATTACATATGAACAATTATGTTTCATACCCAATAGGTCATCATTAAAACGTAGCACAGCTTGATATGATGAATCAGGTAGCTCAAAGTGAGAAATCAAAAAAACATTAATATTGTTACCTTCTTCAGAATCTGGAAATCTTTCATCAACGTATAATAAAAAAGCACATCTCTCATCATCGTTTCATTCTACTTGAAAGAATTCAAAATCTCTTAATCTCAATAAACGTTTAAATCTCGTATTTAAAATTCTCATTTTCAATATCTCCGTTTTTATTTTAAGCTGTTACTAACGATTTCCATTGAAGCATAGAAGGGGTATAATACGCAATTTCCCATTAAAAGGTTTATTGAGTCATGTTTCCGAACGAAAGGTTTTTCCTATTTCTTTTCCTAAACCAAAATAGTGTCTGAAATTATAAATAAGCGGACTCCATTTTGAAGGGTCAATGTGGTTGTCGTTCAATATGATCTTTTCCTCGGCATGAAAATGTAAAGCTTGTGTTTCCACAATCGCAAATGATGGTTCGTAATCTGGTATCCGAATATGTTTCACTTCTGCTTCTATTTGGATAGGGCATTCTTTAATTCTTGTTGGTGCTACTGTCATTGATGGTAAAGGTGTTAACCCTGCCGCTTCGTATTTCTCTTTTTTGTAAGTAAACCCGAGCTGTTTCTTCAAAGGCGGGATATTCTTTTTTCCGCTAAAAGACGAAATTCTTTCAACGTTTTTCCATAAATCGGGGCTGGGCAAGTTAATGACACATTCTTTGTGTCTCTTTATATTTTCAATGGCTTTTCCTCCTAGTCCTACGCCCAGAACAATATAGTTTCCAAGCGCCCACGAGGAAGACATCGGACTAATATTGGTGGTTCCGTCTTCATTCAAAGTGGAAAGAAGGAATGTTGATGTGCCATAGTACATAATGTTTGGTTTGATTTCTTTAAAATGAAGGGTGTCTTGTTTTTCACTGTTCAACGCTTACTGCCTCCTAATCATTATTTATTTATATTGTAAAGGTTTAACATTTCAACTATCATCGAAATATGAATGTAAGGAGGAGAATGATGAATCCTAATATTGCAAAGGTTGCTTCGTTACTATCTGATCCCACGCGTTCTTCTATTCTTTTGAGCCTTATGGATGGAAGAATACACCCTGCTGGAGAGCTTGCATATTTCGCTAAAATCAAGCCTCAAACTGCGAGCTTTCACCTGCAAAAATTACTTGAAGCACAGCTCATCAGTGTAGAGAAGCATGGAAGACATCGGTATTATAAATTGGCTAGCGCCGATGCTGCAAAAGTGATCGAACAATTGCTCAGTATTTCGCCTGATTCAAAAGTGAAGTCTTTCAATGATTCAAAAGAAAAAAGTGATTTACACTTTGCCCGTACCTGTTATGATCATCTGGCTGGTTACATCGGCGTGCAAGTGACACATTCATTAGTCGAGCAGGGCTTCTTACGAAAAGCGGATTTACAGTTCGAGGTGACTTCAGAAGGCTCTTTGTTTTTCAAGGATTTTGGAGTCGACGAAGAAAAACAAAGAAATAAGAGGAGATCTTTTGCGCTTTGCTGTTTAGATTGGAGCGAGCGGCAGCATCATTTAGCAGGCGCTTTGGGACATGCATTATTAGATAGGATGCTAGAACAACAATGGATTGTGCGTATGCCTAAAACTAGAGCTATTAAGGTTACACAAAGCGGAAAAGCTGCATTTGAGAAATACTTTAAATTGAGTATCTAATAGAAAACATACTTTCTCCATCTGTAAAAAGAACATAGAGAGTGTACAAAGCAGATGGACGGCGCCATATTGATAAAAACGCAAAGTAAAGTGATGTAATTCCTTATATTTTGAAATACTTAAAGCCTGTGATGATCTTGAATTTTTTCGTCCAGGTTTTTTAATTGGCATGAAGCTATGTCTCATAGTCAGCCATGTCCCTTTCATGACGCTCTGGGCGGTTTTTGAATGACTCAGATATTCGATTCCCCATCGATGAAATGATAGGAGATAGCTTTTTCGCCGAGTTCTGTTAAAGAATATACCATCTGCGTAGTTCCCTTAGCTGCAACGTCAGCATCCTTTGTCTGATACCTGGTATTCATCTTTTCAGTTCATTAAACCTGACCGGTTGATGAGATAGGATATCGATGATGATTCCCTTTCCATTTTCCGCGGATAATGTGTAAAGTCATTTCTGCAGGACATGCTTTTTTCCTTCTGCACTGCAAGCACCATACCCATTGAACCGATTTCCCGTATCGTCACCTCGTAATTTAAGTTACAAAAATGTGCATCATTACATATCCAACTTATTTGGAATATGTATTACAGTAATGGTAACAAAAATATACAAAGGAAGTGGTTTGCTTGAACTTAATACAAATATCAGAACATGTCTATCAGTGTGAATTTGAACTCGATGTACCGATTCATATCCCAGTTCATATTTGGTTTATTAAAGATGGCGATGATGTTTATATCATTGATACAGGAATAGAACGTTTCGCAGATGCTCAAATAATGGCAGCGTTGGCAATTGGCAATCCTAAAGCCATTCTGCTGACCCATGGCCATAGTGATCATATTCAAGGTGCAGCAAGATGGTTAGAGAAGTTTGACATTCCTATTTATGCCCATCAAAAAGAACTGATTTATATAAATGGAGAAGCGCCTTATCCGAACAAAAATGACGTCGAAAACACAGGGGTAGCATATATTGTCCGGCCGCTGACGGAGCATACACTCGCTCATTTGCCGATACAATACTATGTAGCACCCGGACATTCTCCGGGGCATGTTATCTACCATCATGAAACTGATAACATTTTATTATCGGGAGACCTTTTTATTACAAGTAAGGAGGAGCTGCACCCGCCTATCAGAAAATTTAGCGTCGATATGAATGAGAATATAGATAGCGGCGCAATCATAGATGAAATCAAACCAATTCTTATCTGCTCATCGCATGGACAAAGCATTCTTTATAATGAAGAACTGTATAAAAGGTATGTTTTAAAGTATAGAGATTAAAGAATATTAATTGGTTGGGGAGAAGGATGAAACTATTTTGAGTATCGTTTTTTTAGAAGGAATAAGTCCCTCAAAAACATACCAAATTCACGGTATGTTTTGGGAGATTTAAAGATACTGTGATAGTTCAATCAGGTTCTGATCTGGATCTCTTATATAGACAGATAGAATCGGACCAAGCGCACCGGTTCTTTTTACAGGCCCTTCCTCTACATTGACATTCATTTTCGTGACATTCTGAAACAAGACGGGCTGCATGTGATCTGCTGTGTACTTTTCCTGCATATAATGATTCATGAAGGTGAATAGGAAAGGGTGAATTCAATTGAATCCATACAACAGCAGAATGGCACCTTATTGGGTTTATCATGCCGGAGAATCAACGCTTTACCAGTATCCATATGCCTATAGGCAGCCCGTTTTCTCGCGCGCCATTATTACTGCAGCGCGGGGGGATGTGACTGGAGATGGAGTCGCTGATGAAGTCTTCCTTACTGGCAATCAAACGTCAGGCAGTCCGCTATGGAGAAATATCACTTTGGTGATACGTGACGGCAAAACACATCAGGAACGGCAAATCCAGCTTCATAACAATATCGGATACAATCCGTCACTTTTTCTGGCTGATGTGACAGGCAATCAAACGGAAGATGTGGCTGTTGTAATCGATACCGGGGGAAGCGGAGGCTCTATCTATGCGTATGTGTTTGCCTATATGAACCGGCAGTTCAGGCAGATTTTCAATTCGGATTCTTTTAATGATGAATTCAAGTACAGTGTGAGCTATCAAAATCAATATAAAGCGAGCGTGATCAGTCAACGCCAGCATGAACAATATATACTGGATCTTACTTACAAAGGCAGAGACTATTTGAATGAAATTTATACGAATCAGGGTGTTTTAAAAGCGCCGATAGAAGGCTGGGTCAATCCTTTATCCGGCTTGTATCCGGTTGATTTCAACAGAGACGGCGTATACGAATTGCTGGCGTATCAGCGGATCGCTGGAAGATATAACGCCGACTCATTGGGATATGTTCAAACCGTATTGAAATGGAACGGGCGGAATTTTGGCGTTGACCGGCAGAATGTATCGATTGTTGGCGGTGCCGCAACTTGAGCAGAGAAAATGCGTAGTCGCAAAGACTCACGCTACAGGTGTTCTGCAACGACGGTCAGATAATAAGATAAACCGGTTTGCTGCTCTTCTAACATTCCTCGATGGAAATCATCCTGCGTAAAAAATCGCGTTTGTTTTACGTAATCTTCTTTGCTTGTCTGATGTCCGTTTTGATTCAGGAACGTAATATGATTCATGACATGCTCTTGCACGGCAGGGTCATGATACGTGACACCGCTTCTTAAAAAATCAGCCATTCCATCAAGAAAATGTTTTGCCTCTATCGCCATTTTGTTCATTTCATCTACATTGACAGCGTGGGTATCTACTTCAAAATCGTAATGCTCTCCATTCGTCAGCGGTTTCAAATCCTTTAAACATGACCTTATGATCCATGTTCTCACCTTTTCTTGTGTATTCTAAAGACGTATTGACCGTTTGAACGAAGCGCTGATACTTTTTAATTTTCTTTTCAAACAGCTTTTTTTGCTTTTCTAATGTGCCAGTTCTGTCAGCATCCTCATCGAATAACCTTTTTATTTCTGACAAAGGAATATCTAATTCTTTGTAAAAAAGGATTTCCTGCAGTCTTTTTAGCTCGTCGGCACCATAGTACCGATACCCGGCTTCGCTGATTTCTTTTGGGACCAGCAAGCTGATTTTGTGGTAATGATAAAGCGTTTTGATTGTCACGTTCGCAATGTGCGACAGTTCTTTTACTGTTACTTTCACAGCTCAATCCCTCCTTCCTCTATCACTATGAGGCCTTACCTTTGGTTGGAGTCAAGAATAAAAATGATGTTATTTTTACCCGGAGAGAATGGGATATAGCCCCCGAGAAAGCTGTTTTATGATCAAAGAAAAGAGTGCTTGCACACAAGCACTCTTTACTCCAACTTAATTCTTTTCACATCTCCCAGCACAAATACGTAAAAAATCAGCCCAAGCAGCAATACAAAACCGGCAACCAGGAAGCTGAGCGTAAAGGAACCTGTCACATCAAACAAATATCCCGTGAGTGAAGCGGCGATTATGCCTCCGAATAGGTTGTTTGCCAGGTTTACCATGGAACTCAGCATGGAAACGGAGCCAATCGGGGCCAGTTCTGCGGAGATGGACCAGCCGACCGGAGCCGTTGCAGAAACGCCGGCGAGGCCGATTGAAATGCAGATAATCGCGACGGTGATATTATTCGTCAAAATGGAGCCTAAAAAGAAAAAGCCGAAGCTCATCCCTACAATGATCACGGTTCGGTACACCTTGGTGTTGGAATAGCCTTTTTTGATAAGGTAATCGACGAGCCAGCCGCCGACCACAATGCCGGAAATGGTTGAGATCAGCCACGGCACGGCGGTGAATAAACCGGATGACATGAGATCCATTCCGTATGTATGCTTAAAGAAAGTCGGTAGCCATGTAAGCAGCAGGTTGAATGTATAGCCGTACCCCGTAAATCCGATCATTAAGCCCCATACTTTACGATTAGTGAAAAGCTTTTTTAAAAGCGGACCCGTTTTGTAAGGGATTTGCTCTGTTGTGATTGTATTGTGTTTCTGAATATAGTTTAATTCGCTTTTGGAAATGCGTTTGTGCCGTTCGGGCTGCTCGTAGTACTGCCAGAAAAAGATGGTAAACAGCACATTGATGCATCCGATCGTTAAAAAGGCGACCCGCCAGTCAAATGTTGTGACGAGAAAGGCGACCAGCGGCGCTCCGATTACGTTTGAAAATTTGGCGGCTGAATCAAACAGTGAGTTCGCCAGACCCCGTTCGCTTGGCGGAAACCATAGAGCGGTTGCTTTGGAAGCGGCGGGGAACGCCGATGCGCTTGTCAGCCCAATGAGAAATCGGAACACATATAAGAGCAGTTTTCCTTGTAAAAAAGCGAGAATGATCGTTAAAATGCTCCAAACCGTCATTCCGATTCTTGTGACCCAGGCCACGCCAAACCTGTCCAATAAACTTCCGACGGGCAGCTGCATCAGTGTGTACGAATATGTGTAAATCGAAAACACAATGCCGAGTTCAGTTGCTGTGAGGTGAAACGAATCTTGTATCGCCGGGGCAGCTACAGAAATGGCCACTCGATCAAAATAATTAAGAATGATAATGCCGCTCAGTAACGAAGATATATACCATCTGGTATGCCCGGGCCGTTTCACGCGCTCTTGACTCATGATGAAAACCTCCTCTGTCATAGCATGATCTCCGGATGTAAATACCATTCAAATTTTAAATACCACAGCTCTCTTTTATGTAAACGGACAGCAGGAATTTGACTGGAAAAGCCCATTGCTTTAGAATGAAAGTAATAAAAATGAACACTCCAAAGGGGAGTAGCTTTCACAGTAAAGTCGTCATTACGGGACAAGGTGTCCTCGGCTTTGCTGGCAATTTAATTGTTAGCGAGACCTTTGCCAAATCTGATTTGGTGAAGGTCTTTTTGTTTCTGAACTTCACCAAATCGGTGGAGTTTTTTTCATTTTTATCAAAAAAGGGAGAGGAGATTTACGATGTCTAAGCTGAAGAAATGGCTGAAACATGAACTGGTGAAGAAGGGGCTGCCATTAGCGAAAGAGAAATTGATTCCGATCTTAAAAGAAAAAATGAAGAAGAAACGATAAGGGGGCAAACAATGAAGAAAATGGTTCTGACGGTTTTGGCCGGCGCTGGTCTTTTGGGGGCAGGCGGATGCGGAATACTGGATCAGGTGAATGACGGGCTGGATTATACAAATGAAGCGTCAGCTTATGTGGAAAAGGTGAAGACATTTGCAGAGGAAGCGCCTGCATTAGCTGAGGAAGCTGTAAATGACACTGAGGCGAAAGAAAAACTAGAGACACAGCTTGAGTCCATTCAAAAGGCAGCGGCTGATTTTAATGAATTAACCCCGCCTGATGCCGCAGCGGAGCTTCACAACACCCTGCAGGAGCATAACGAAACTTTGCAAAAAAGTGCGGAAGACGTCTTGCAGCAAGTGGAAGAAGGAAAAGTATCGCTTGAGGAATTGGAGCAATCCGAATTGATCCAAAACACTAAGCAAATGACTGATGTAATGGGGCAAATTGAAAAGCTTGGCGAATGAGGAAAAGCATCCCGGGAGCGGGATGCTTTTTTATTATTCTGCAATCGCGTCTGTTAACACAGGAACGACTTGTTTTTTACGAGAAACAACGCCTTTAAGAAGGGCTGTGTTGTTTTCTAATGTGACGTTGAACGCTTTTTCCACTTTGTCCGCTTCGTTACCGATTGCAAGTGCAAGTGAATCGTTTTCTAAGATGTCTGTGATGACAAGAAGGAACAGATCAAGGTTCTTCTCAGCCACAACTTTAGAAATCACTGCTTCTAACTCAGCTTGGCGCTTTCTCACATCTTCAATATCAACTGTGTTGACTTGTGCGATTTCGACTTTTTTGCTGCCGAGTGTGAATTCTTTTGCATCAAGAGAAATCAGCTCTTCAACTGTTTTTTTGCTTAAGTCAGCGCCGGCTTTCAGCATGTTTAAGCCGTATTCTTCAGCATCTACGCCAGCGATTTCAGCAAGTTCTTTTGCTGCCGCTACGTCTTGATCAGTGCAAGTTGGAGATTTGAATAACAGAGAGTCAGAAATGATAGCAGACAGCATAAGGCCGGCAATTTCTTTCTCGATTGTTACGTTATTTTCTTTGTACATTTTGTTTAAGATTGTAGCCGTACAGCCGACAGGCTCAGCACGATAGTAAAGCGGCTCAGCTGTTTCGAAGTTTGCGATTCTGTGATGGTCGATGACTTCAAGAACCTGAACGTCTTCAATATCCTTGATGCTTTGCTGGCGTTCGTTGTGGTCAACAAGGATAACGCCGTTCACTTCGTTTGCAGCTGTTTCTACAAGACGAGGGCTTTCTTGTTTGAAGTAATCAAGCGCATATTGTGTTTCGCCGTTGACTTGTCCAAGTCTGACAGGCTCAGCGTTAAAACCGAGTTTGTTTTTTAAATCAGCGTAAGCAATAGCAGAGCAAATCGTATCTGTGTCTGGATTTTGGTGTCCGAAAATAAGTATTTTTTCCATGATAACTCCTTATCCTTTTTTAAGTAGTGTAAACATTCTTTTTATAGTTTAACACGTCTTGCTGCGGGTGTAATCATGCAAACCCTTAAAAATTGATGTGAATAAAAAGCATTTTTTTGAGTGGAAGAGGAAAGGTGTGTAAAATGCTGGGTAGGTCAGTTACAAAATGATCTGTAGTATCAAAAAAGGTACTATTGGAGGGGCGAACATGAGCCGAAAAAATAATATTTATCCGAACAAAGAAGGCTGTCCAGTTGAATTTACACTAGATGTCATTGGCGGAAAGTGGAAAGGAATCCTTTTTTATCACATGATAGAAGGCAAGAAACGGTTCAATGAGTTTCGCAAAATCTGCCCGAGTATTACCCAACGAATGCTGACCCTGCAGCTTCGGGAGCTTGAAGCGGATGGCATTGTTCATCGCGAAGTTTATCACCAGGTGCCGCCCAAGGTTGAGTATTCTCTGACAGAATTCGGGCGAACGCTTGAGCCGATTGTATTGCAAATGAAAGAATGGGGCGACGCCAATCGAGAAGTACTGGAGGCGCGTCGTTCGAACAGTTTATTAAAAGAACAGCAGAAGTAGCAGCAAAGGGAGAGCCTTTGCTGCTACTTTTATTTCATCGAAATGGCTTTATTGGCGTTTCTGACGTCATTTTTTAACAGCTCAGAAAGGTTGTAAGATGGGTAGTATCCATGCTGATACATGTATTGATAAACCTGCGCATGCAACTTAATGGCAGCGTTTAGCTGTTTGACAAGTACGGTTCTCAATTGAGGTGTTGCTGTTTCTGTAATTGCGATGGCATAGCTGCGGACAGATGTTTTGGCAAAGCCGAGCAGGTCACCGCTGTAAAATGGGTTATCCGCGCGTTCTTCTTCTTCATCATCGCGAGGCATCGGCGCCTGAGGGAAGAATGGGAGAAGCTCTTTTAAGTTTTGCTCAACGGCCTGAATGGACACGCTATAAAGCTGTCTGAGCTGAGGATCTCTAACTTCTCTAATCATTTTCTTCAGTTTAATGAGCCCGTTTGCCTGAAAAGCAACCAGCTCATGCATCTCTAATGTTTCATGCCAAGCCAACGTTCTGCGTTCATCCATGTAACAAATCTCCTTTATCAATCAGATTCTGTATCAGCATATGCCCAACGTTCAATGTTGTTCATTGTGTTTTGAAGTTTTTAAAAAGGGAAATTCACCTTATATAGGATACGGGTTGAGAACATCCAAAAAGAGGTGAAACACGATGTGGGACATGATAAAGAACTTTTTCTTGTTTAGCAGCGGCGTTCTGCAAGCAACAACCCTTTTACTTGTGATTTTAATATTTGTGTATGTCAGAAAAACGAAGAAGAAAAACAAAGAAACTTCTGGTTTTATGGATGATAAAGAATAAGAAGTGATGGGCATTCTTTTAAAGAATGTCTTTTCGTTTGCAATGTTTCACATGAAACATTGACGTCATTTTACTTGCGATTTGGACTTATGTTAAAATATAAAAGTAATTTTAGAGATGATATGAAAACATTGGTGCAAAACATGTTGCGGCGATGAAAAAAAGAGCAGTCGTTTATGCTGCTCTTTTCTATTCGTATGTTCAGTATGATACGAGGTGACTAAGTGAAACAAACAAGAGCATTAATGGAAGGTGCTATTTTAATCAGTTTGTTTGCGATCATCACACTGTTGGTCGTTTATGTTCCATTGATTGGAACAATTCTGTTATTTGCACTGCCGCTGCCTATGATTCTTTATACGATCAGACACGGATTGAAATTAGGATTGTGGATGGGCGCTGTCAGTCTTCCTGTTGTCTTTATTGTCGGGTCCTTTAACGGACTTATTGTAGCTTTTATGTCAGCTTGTGCGGGCATTGCCATGGGGCATTTTTTCAAAAAAAGAGAACCCGGTCATGCTATTATTTCGGGTGCCCTTATTTATATGCTTTGTATCGTGTTCTATTTTGTGATAAGCATTCAGTTTTTGGGTATCAATATCATTGATGAAGCAATGACACAATACCGGCAATCACTCGATATCGTTGAATCCGTTTTGAAACAATCGGGTAATGCTGAAGAGCTTGAGAAACAAATGAAACTGATGGAAGAACAATTGAGTACGGTTCAATATCTTTTTCCAACAGCTATCGTGATGGTAGGAGCCATTTTTTCTTTCCTCAGTTACCTTATCGCTAAGCCGCTCTTAAGGCGATTCTCCCCCGATATTCCTAGTCTAAAGCCTTTTAGAGAGTTGAAGTTTCCGCAAAGTGTGGTAGTACTGTATTTGTTGATTGTCATTCTTTCATTTCTGCCTTTAGAAAAAGGCCAAATGCTGTACTCTATCGCTTTAAATGGGGAGTTTATACTCGGGTTTCTTATTTTTATCCAGGGTTTATCATTTATCTTTTTCTATTGCCATAAGAAAAAATATCCGAAGGCAGTCGCCGTCATTGCAGTCATTCTTGGTCTGCTGCATCCGATTTTTATGGCAGCCATTCGCATTTTAGGCGTTATGGACATGGGCTTTAACATAAGGAATAAGGTGAAGTGAATATGAGTTGTACTCACATGGTGGGGAGTGATAGAAATGCCAAGCTTTTATGAAAAACCGTTGTTTCGGTATCCCATCTATGCATTGATTACTTTGTCAATCATTACAATCCTCATCAGCTTTTATTTTAACTGGATCATAGGAACCGTCGAAGTGTTGCTGCTTGCAGTTATACTGTTTTTTATAAAACGCGCGGATTCTCTTATTCGAAAAGAGATTGACGCTTATATTTCTACGTTATCCTACAGGTTGAAAAAAGTCGGTGAAGAGGCATTGATGGAAATGCCGATCGGCATCATGCTTTTTAATGATCAATACTATATAGAATGGGCAAATCCGTTTCTCTCTTCTTGCTTTAATGAAAGTACATTAGTGGGGAGATCACTTTATGATACTTGTGAATCAGTTGTGCCGCTCATCAAACAAGAGGTAGAATCGGAAACGGTTACATTGAATGACCGAAAATTTAAAGTGGTCATCAAACGGGATGAGCGTCTGCTTTATTTCTTCGATGTGACGGAACAGATACAGATTGAAAAGCAATATGAAAATGAAAGAACTGTGCTGGCCTATATTTTCCTTGATAACTATGATGATGTGACCCAAGGATTAGACGACCAGACGAGAAGCACGATGAACAGCCAAGTGACATCTTTGCTCAACGCTTGGGCGCAGGAGTATGGAATATTCCTGAAAAGGACTTCATCCGAACGTTTCATTGCTGTGCTTAATGAACACATTTTAACCGAACTTGAAAATTCGAAGTTTTCGATTCTGGATGAGGTACGGGAAAAAACTTCATTTGACGGCGTTGCGCTGACCTTAAGCGTTGGTATAGGAGCTTCGGTCTCATCGCTAAAAGAGCTTGGCGATTTGGCGCAATCCAGTCTGGACTTAGCGCTGGGACGCGGCGGAGACCAGGTAGCCATTAAGCTGCCAAACGGTAAAGTGAAGTTTTACGGCGGTAAAACAAACCCGATGGAGAAGCGAACAAGGGTGCGCGCCCGCGTGATTTCTCATGCTTTAAAGGAAATCGTTTCTGAAAGCAGCAATGTGATTATCATGGGACACAAATTCCCCGACATGGATTCTATCGGCGCGGCGATCGGGATATTAAAGGTGTCACAGGCAAATAACAAAGATGGATTTATTGTGATTGATCCGAATCAAATCGGTTCAAGTGTGCAGCGCTTGATTGAGGAAATTAAAAAATATGAAGATCTGTGGTCAAGGTTCATTACGCCTGAAGAAGCGATGGAAATTGCCAATGACGACACGCTGCTTGTCATCGTGGATACACATAAGCCGTCGCTTGTCATGGAAGAACGGCTGGTAAACAAAATTGAACATATTGTGGTCATCGACCATCACCGCAGAGGCGAAGAATTTATCAGAGACCCGCTGCTCGTCTATATGGAGCCGTACGCTTCATCAACAGCGGAATTGGTGACAGAGCTGCTAGAGTATCAGCCGAAGCGCTTAAAAATCAATATGATTGAAGCAACCGCCCTATTAGCTGGTATAATAGTGGATACAAAGAGCTTTTCACTCCGCACGGGCTCGCGGACCTTTGATGCAGCTTCATATTTAAGAGCGAAAGGCGCCGATACGGTGCTTGTGCAGAAGTTCCTCAAAGAAACCGTTGATTCCTATATTAAACGGGCGAAGCTGATCCAGCATACGGCCCTCTATAAAGAGAACATCGCGATTGCGTCTCTGCCTGAGAATGAGGATGAATATTTCGATCAAGTGCTGATTGCGCAGGCTGCGGATTCACTGCTGTCGATGAGCGAGGTTGAGGCTTCATTTGCGGTAGCAAGACGTGATGAACAAACTGTTTGTATCAGTGCGAGGTCTCTTGGCGATGTGAATGTTCAGATCATCATGGAGGCGCTGGAAGGCGGAGGACATTTAACAAATGCGGCGACTCAGTTATCCGGCATTTCAGTAACAGAAGCGCTGGAGCGGCTGAAGGGCGCCATAGATGAGTATTTTGAGGGAGGCGTACAAAGATGAAGGTTATTTTCTTACAGGATGTAAAAGGAAAAGGAAAAAAAGGCGAAGTGAAAAACGTAGCAGACGGTTATGCGCATAACTTTCTGATTAAAAAAGGCCTCGCGGTTGAAGCGAACGCGTCAAACATCAGTGTACTAAACGGTCAAAAGCAGAAAGAGAAAAAAGAAGCCATCGCAGAGCTTGAGCAGGCAAAGAGTTTAAAAGAAACATTAGAAAAACTGACTGTTGAGCTCAGCGCGAAATCAGGTGAAGGCGGCCGTTTGTTCGGCTCTGTCACAAGCAAGCAAATTACTGAACAGCTTCAAAAAGACCATAACATTAAAGTGGATAAGCGGAAGCTGGAACTGCCGGACGGCATCCGTGCGTTAGGATATACAAACGTTCCTGTGAAATTGCATCCTGAGGTGCAGGCTGTGTTAAAGGTACATGTGAAAGAAGAAGCTTAATAGAAAAGAGGCTTGGATTGATCCAAGCCTCTTTTTTTATTCTGTGAGATAAAGGGTTTGCCGGCTTTCTCCGCCAGGTCCACCTTTCATGCCTTGCAGGCTGCTTGTGCTGCTCGTGGAACTGCTGTACTCGTCAGAAGATATTTCTTGGCCGTGTTTCTTGATCCAAGAAACGAGTTCAGTATTGCCTGAGTTAGTTTCTGATAGCAGGAAGTATTTCACTTTGCCCTCATTGACCAGTTTTTTCAGCTCAGAGACAGTCAGAATCGGATCTGTGCCGTTGAAGCCGCCGAGTGCCATGACAGATTCATCTGTATTGATGATATATGGCGCAGCCGTTACGGTTGTCAACGTAGCAAATAAATACTCTTCGCCGGTATTATGCTCCCTCAGATAAGACAGGAGACCGGTGTCCATTTCTGAGGAGAACATGTTTCCTCCGTTTGCCGAGCTTTTAAGCTGCGGGCCGGATTCAGGAAGAACGCTGTTGCCCCCGTATAAAAGCGGCGTTGTTGACCAGTAGATTGGTGCGAGCAGCAGCACGCATAAGCTGACAATGATTAGCTGTTTGCTGCTTTTGAACATGAGCAGAGCAATGGTGATGCCGAGTCCTGCGAGTCCGAGTACATACATCCAACCACTGCCGATTTGGCTTGTATAAGCACTTAACATATAGACTTGGAATGCGGCTGTGATGAAGACGGCCGCTGGCAGCAGGCAGCTTGCCCAATCTTTATTGTTTTTGTATAAGCGATACATTGTATACCATCCGATACCGGAAAGTGCGGCAATCGGCGGTGCCAGCATAATCAAGTAATACTGGTGGAAGAATCCCGCGATGCTGAAGAAACCTGCCACAGGTAAGAGCCATGCTGTCCAGAATATCGTTTCTTTCATTTCTGTAGCCTGACCGCGGCGATCACGGTACCAGCTGACAATTACACCTAGTAATCCGATCAATGCGAATGGAAGCATCCAGCTGATCTGGCCGGAAAGAGCAGATTGGAAGAGACGAAGCAGTCCTGCATCACCTGTGCCGAACATGTTCATGCTTTTTCCGCCGCCACCGCCGGGTCCTCCATTTCCTGGTCCGCCTGTTGGAGGTGTGCCTCCCCCTCCATTGGAAGCGCCGCTTTGTCCAGAAGGCGGCTGAGGAGCCTGTGCATTGCCCCCGAAGGAACCGGTGCTGTTTTGATTTCCATCTGCCTTGCTGTTTCTGTTCTGAGATGAAGAGGTTCCGTCAGAGGATTCATTGTGATTTGGCGCTTGCATCGTGCCATTATTCTGCATGTTACCGCCGCCTGCACCGCGTGCAAGGCCGGTGGTTTGCCCAAGCAGCCGCTCTGTGCCGTTATATCCGAAGGCGAGTTCTAACACAGAGTTTGTCTGGCTGCTTCCGATATACGGCCGGCTGGAGGAGGATGTTGAATCCACAATAACCGCCCATGAGAGCGATATACCGGTTAGGAGGATAAGAGACAGAATCAGCGAACCTATTTTTTTCTTTAGCGAAGCCCGAGAAGCAATCAGGTAGAATAACACAAATGCAGGTAATACCATAAAGGCTTGCATCATTTTCATATTAAATGCAAGGCCGATCAGGCCAAAAGCCGTCAGGAGCCAAACGAGCTTGCCTTGTTTGACCGCCCGAAGCAGGCATGATGAACCGAGCAATAAGGTAAAGACAAGCATACTGTCAATGTTGTTTGTCCGGCTGACGGCGACTGCGATCGGTGTCAGCGCCATGACAAGTGCGGCGGCGCGGGCCGCTCCAATGCCAAATGTCGGTTTGATCATTCTGTACAGAAGGAATACCGATCCAACCCCGGCGAGAGCCTGAGGAATGATGACACTCCACGTATGAACACCAAAGATCAGCGCGAAAATCGTTTGAATCCACAAAACAACAGGCGGCTTATCGACTGTTACGAATCCAGAAGGGTCAAATGACGCATAGAAGAAATTGTGGAAGCTTTGCGTCATGCTTTTCACCGCTGCCAGATAGTATTGGTTCGCGGCGTCATCCTGCCAAATGTGATAGGTGTTGAGAAAAGCCGCTGCAAGCAAAATAACAATAAGGACTGTGTCGAAACGTTTGGTTTTCATCGTTTTTCACCTCTTTATGATGTCCTATTGTAAAAAACAAATATGAAAAACTTATGAATAAACCATAAAGATTCAAGGAATGTCTGACAGCTTTTTCATAAAAAAAGAGACGGAGACAACTTCCCCGCCCTTTTTTTACGCTGAATTTCTCTTTCTCTCTGTCTGAAGGACGTATCGATCGCGTCCTGCCCCGAGTCCTGCTGTTCCCATGACGATTAAAGCAGCAATAAGAAGCACAATCGGCATTGTCCATGAATGTGTCTGGTCAAAGAGATACCCGACAAAGATCGGCCCGACGGCTGCAAGAAGGTAGCCAAATGACTGTGACATGCCTGACAGCGCTGCAGCCTGATACGCATTTTCACTGCGGAGTCCAATGAGAGTGAGTGCCAGACTAATGCTGGAGCCTTGTCCGATACCGATAATCACCATCCAGATGGCAAGCATCGCATGGCTGCCGCCTGTTAATAATCCGCATAGACCGATCAGATAGACTGCGGTCAGCGCTGCAACGATACCGCGCTGATGTTTCACGCGGTCAGCTAAAACCGGTGTCAGAAAAGTGGAAGGCAGACTCGCAAATTGCATGAGTGATACCAGCCATCCAGCGGTTGACGTATCAATCCCGTGTGAACGAAGAATCTCAGGAAACCAGGCGATACTGCTGTAAAATAAAAATGATTGCAGGCCCATGAAGATGGTGACAAACCATGCCACTTTGGAAGCCCAAATCGGACTGGTTTTAAGCTGCGGCGTCTGGTTGGACGCATCCCGATGGCGAAGCTGAGGTATCCAAATCAGCAAGGCTAGACATGCCAAGCCTCCCCATAAAAGAAATCCCTGTTTCCATCCGCCATCCAACTGGGACGCTAAAGGAACGCTGAGACCTGATGCTAAAGCAGCGAATATATTCATTGATGTCGTATACAGGCTGATCATGATCCCTGGCTTTTCAGGGTATTTATGTTTGATTAAGCTTGGCAAAAGTACGTTTCCGATCGCAATTCCGATTCCGATGAGTGCCGTTCCGAAAAACAAAGCGGGGGTATAGCCGGCAGATCGAATCAAAACACCGATAAACAGTATCAGGAGACCAAGCCATAAGGTTCGCTCATTTCCGAGGCGCCGTCCGAGCTTAGGCGCGAGCGGAGAAAGAACGGCAAACGAAAGCAGCGGCAGTGCGGTCAAAAAACCGGCTGCCCCATTGGACATGTGCAGCTCGATCCTGATGGAGCTGATGACCGGCCCGACTGAAGTGATTGCGGGTCTTAAGTTAAACGCAATAAAGATAATACCGGCAATCAGCCAAAACGATTGGATTTTTTTATTTTGTGGATGTGGCAAAGCAGTTACTCCTCTTTTCTAACATATACTTAATATCATTCCGATACATGTAAGCAAGTATGCGAGTGCAGGTTATGATTTGTCCTCTTTCTGCAATTCAGCCATTTTGGCAAGCAGAATATGCTGAGGCATATGCATGATCTGTTCAAGCGGCAGATTCAAAGACTCTGCAAGCTTTTGTGCAGTTTCAGCAGAAATTTGCAAAGGTCTCACAAAGATCCCTCCTCTCTTTTGTCCATTGTACAAGAATCAGATGCGGAACGTAAGAAGATATCACAAAGGGATGGTGCATTCAGAAAATGCCCCTTATAAAAGAGATAAGGAGGGTTCATCATGAACAAACCGTTATCATTATTAAAACAAATGCTGTATGAGCATCAGATAGACACAGAGAAAGCTGTCACATTGGAAGAATATATTGCATTGCGGCATAAGCTTCAGGAGCTGATGGGGAAATTTGCTTCCTTTGAAGAGTGGGAGCTGTATCAAAAGGCGGCGGATCTCATGATGCGTATTGGATTCAAATGGATGGAATAGCGTGTCGCACCCGCTAAAAAAAGCCCCGCGGCAGCGAAGGCTTTCAGTTTAGAAAGAGAATTCATCTTCCACATTTTTATGCTGGTCATAAATCACAAGCTTCGCCGGACTGTTCTCTTTGGCTACCTGCTTCGCTTTTTCAATAGCGGCGTCTTTTGAGGTGTATAAAGCTGTAGGCGCCACATTCTCCACTTTGATAAACCAGCCGTCCGCATCGACGTTGGGTGTTACGGCGTATTTTTTCAGCATCATTCATTCCTCCCTCAAGTTTTATCAGTTTTTTTCCCAGCCTGGCACTGTCCGAAACTATCCAATCTGCTGACTGAAAAAAATGGGAAACAAAGAATTTTTCTATTTTTTTTCTGGATAAATGGTAAAATGGAGTTTGGAGATTTTTAATGAGAGGACGGTGCTTAGCATGACAGACCTTCTGAATGATCGGCTGCCGCCGCAAAATATAGAAGCCGAACAAGCCGTGTTAGGCGCTATTTTTTTACAGCCGTCTGCTTTAACACTGGCTTCAGAGGTATTGATTCCAGATGATTTCTATAGAATGTCTCACCAAAAAATTTATAATGCGATGCTGGTGCTCGGAGACCGCGGTGAACCGGTTGATTTAGTTACGGTGACGTCAGAGCTTGCCAACACGGACCTGCTGGAAGAAGTGGGAGGCATATCGTATCTGACTGATATCGCAAACTCGGTGCCGACAGCGGCTAACATAGAATATTACGCAAAGATCGTTGAGGAAAAATCAATTCTTCGCCGGTTAATCAGAACAGCGACAACCATCGCTCAGGACGGATATACCCGCGAGGACGAGGTCGAAGATTTACTCAGTGAAGCGGAAAAAACGATTATGGAAGTGGCGCAGCGCAAAAATACAAGCGCCTTCCAAAATATCAAGGATGTCCTTGTTCAGACGTATGATAACATCGAGCAACTTCACAATCGAAAAGGCGATATTACCGGGATTCCGACAGGGTTTTCTGAGCTTGATCGGATGACTGCCGGATTCCAGCGCAATGACTTGATTATTGTGGCTGCCCGTCCGTCAGTAGGGAAAACGGCCTTTGCCTTGAATATCGCGCAAAACGTAGCGACGAAGACCGACGAGAGTGTAGCCATTTTCAGTCTTGAGATGGGTGCCGAGCAGCTCGTTATGCGTATGCTTTGTGCCGAGGGAAATATCAATGCCCAAAATCTTCGTACAGGAAATCTGACCGAAGAAGATTGGGGTAAGCTGACGATGGCGATGGGAAGCCTGTCCAACAGCGGGATTTATATCGATGATACACCGGGTATCCGTGTCAGTGAAATCCGCGCCAAATGCCGCCGTTTGAAGCAGGAAAGCGGCCTTGGCATGATTTTGATTGATTACTTGCAATTGATTCAGGGAAGCGGACGTTCAAAGGATAACCGTCAGCAGGAAGTATCAGAAATTTCCCGTGAACTGAAATCGATCGCCAGGGAGCTTCAAGTCCCTGTTATCGCGCTTTCTCAGCTTTCACGTGGCGTTGAGCAGCGTCAGGATAAACGTCCGATGATGTCTGATATCCGTGAATCAGGAAGTATCGAGCAGGATGCGGATATTGTCGCGTTCCTTTACCGTGATGACTACTATGACAAAGAATCTGAGAACAAAAACATTATCGAAATCATTATTGCCAAACAGCGTAACGGCCCGGTAGGAACCGTGTCTCTTGCGTTCGTAAAAGAATACAATAAATTCGTCAACCTGGAACGGCGTTTTGACGACGCAGGTGTTCCGCCTGGCGCGTAAACCCCAAGAGCTTCTTCTTGGGGTTTTCTCATCCAAAAGACTGAAGAGGAACCAGCCACTTAGCGGATGTAAAAATGAAAGCGTTTTAATAAAATGAGACAAAAAGGAGAGGGTAACAATGAGAAATCGTTTTTCACAATTTCATGCCGCGCAAATTCGGATAGCAAGACCTACGGGCCGGCTTGATCAGATCATTCGCTTTTATGAAGAAGGGCTGGGCTTAGAACGAATTGGTGAATTTCATCAGCATAATGGGTTTGACGGAGTCATGTTTGGCCTCCCGCATACCGATTACCACTTGGAATTCACCCAGCATGCAGAGGAAAGAACAGCCCCCGTTCCCCACCCAGATAGCCTGCTCGTCTTTTATGTGCCGAGCGAAGAAGACATCAAAGCCATCACTGTAAAATTAAAAAGCATGGGCTATCAGGAGGCTGAACCTGAGAACCCGTACTGGAGTCATGGAGGGGTGACAATAGAGGATCCAGACGGCTGGCGGATCGTGTTTATGAACACAAAAGGGATTTCAGGCAAGTGATTCTTTCCTCTGCTAAAGGATAAAAGTTTCATGAGCTTTTCAAGGCAAATCTTTAAGAAAACGCTTCTAAAGTCATTTAAAGCGAACGAATTTGGATTTACAAGAATTTAATGTTCGGATTTACAATTGACTTTCTGTTTCTTCACTGATAAACTTGATTTGTTTGAATAGAATCGTTTTTGAAAGGTTAACGGAGGTGCACGGACATGTCTTCAGTAGTTGTAGTAGGTACGCAATGGGGCGATGAAGGGAAAGGCAAAATCACAGATTTCCTGTCAGAAAATGCAGAAGTGATCGCCCGTTATCAAGGCGGAAATAACGCAGGGCACACCATCAAGTTTGACGGAGTCACATACAAGCTTCACTTAATCCCGTCTGGAATTTTCTATAAAGATAAGACGTGTGTGATCGGAAACGGAATGGTTGTGGATCCAAAAGCATTAGTCACAGAGCTTGCGTATCTTCATGAGCGCAACGTCAGTACAGATAACCTGAGAATCAGCAACAGAGCTCACGTGATTCTGCCGTATCATTTGAAGTTGGATGAAGTGGAAGAAGAGCGAAAAGGAGCAAACAAGATCGGCACAACGAAAAAAGGAATCGGCCCTGCTTATATGGATAAAGCAGCCCGTATCGGCATTCGTATCGCGGATCTGTTGGATCGTGACGCGTTTGCGGAGAAACTCGAACGCAATCTTGAAGAAAAAAACCGTCTGCTTGAGAAAATGTACGAGACAGAAGGATTTAAAATAGAAGATATCTTAGATGAGTATTATGAATACGGACAGCAGATTAAGAAATATGTCTGCGATACATCCGTTGTTTTAAATGATGCGCTTGATGAAGGACGCCGCGTGTTATTTGAAGGCGCACAAGGGGTTATGCTTGATATCGATCAAGGAACATACCCGTTTGTTACGTCATCTAACCCGGTTGCCGGCGGAGTCACCATCGGTTCAGGTGTCGGCCCGACAAAAATCCAGCACGTAGTCGGTGTCTCAAAAGCCTATACGACTCGTGTCGGCGATGGTCCTTTCCCGACTGAGCTGAAAGACAAAATCGGCGATCAAATCCGTGAAGTCGGACGTGAATACGGAACAACAACAGGCCGCCCGCGCCGTGTCGGCTGGTTTGACAGTGTCGTTGTCCGCCACGCCCGCCGTGTCAGCGGAATCACAGATCTTTCATTGAACTCAATTGACGTGTTAACAGGTATTGAAACACTGAAAATTTGTGTGGCTTACCGTTACAAAGGAGAAGTCATCGAAGAGTTCCCTGCAAGTCTTAAAGAACTTGCAGAATGTGAACCGGTTTATGAAGAAATGCCAGGCTGGACTGAGGATATCACAGGTGCGAAGAGCCTTAGCGAGCTTCCGGAAAACGCGCGCCACTATCTTGAGCGTGTGTCTCAGCTGACAGGCATTCCGCTTTCTATTTTCTCTGTCGGTCCAGACCGTTCACAGACAAATGTCCTTCGCAGCGTGTACCGTGCGAACTAAGCAGAATACCCGCAAGCCCCTGTTTTCAGGGGCTTGTTTTTTGTTTGAAAACTGCAGATAAGTTGGTCTGAGAAAAAAATATGAAAAAAAACCAAAAAAGTTATTGCCACTTCTATTTGTTCATGATATTATAAATCTCGTTGTTACGGAAACTGCTTCAATAGAGTACAAGATAAGAACTTGATCTAAGTCGTTTGCTCTATGAAAAATCCGGCATCTTAAGAGCCATTAGCTCAGTTGGTAGAGCATCTGACTTTTAATCAGAGGGTCGAAGGTTCGAGTCCTTCATGGCTCACCATTTTGTGAAGGCCCGTTGGTCAAGCGGTTAAGACACCGCCCTTTCACGGCGGTAACACGGGTTCGAATCCCGTACGGGTCATTGATTTACTTTAGCGTTATTGCTAAATTCCTTATTTGTCTGCGAGAGTTGACACGACAGCTCTCCAGACAAATTACTGTAAGGTCCGGTAGTTCAGTTGGTTAGAATGCCTGCCTGTCACGCAGGAGGTCGCGGGTTCGAGTCCCGTCCGGACCGCCATTTTACTTTACTTAGTAGAGAAAAATAAATGATTTGGCTCGGTAGCTCAGTTGGTAGAGCAACGGACTGAAAATCCGTGTGTCGGCGGTTCGATTCCGTCCCGAGCCACTTACCAAACGCATCTGCAATCGTAGGTGCGTTTTTTCTTTATAAAAAAGATAAACATGCGGAGTGTTATAATAGAAGAAAAAGGGAGAACCGGCCCTGCGGCCGGTTCAAAGAAGAAGACGTCAATGAAAAGACGCACGCAGGTGAGGGGAGGTTTCATTTAAATTATCATTTTTAAGAAAAGTTGAAAAACATGACAAAAGATAGACAACTGGTGGATGAAGGTGAAAAATGTGTTTTTTTCTAAACCTTTATTTTTTTTATCTTTTGACCTTAAACCGTTATAATAGACAAGGACCCATTGTTCTATTTGGGCCATAAGTGATGTAACGAATGTGATATAGATGAAATGAAGACCATTCGGCAGGAGGAAATCAAAGATGATGGATAAAAAGATCCTTGTAGTAGATGATGAAAAACCGATTGCAGATATATTAGAATTCAACTTAAGAAAAGAGGGCTATGAAGTGCATTGCGCCTATGACGGAAATGAAGCCGTTGAAATGGTGGAAGAGCTTCAGCCTGATTTAATTCTTTTAGATATTATGCTTCCGAATAAAGACGGCGTTGAAGTATGCCGTGAAGTCAGAAAGAAATACGATATGCCTATCATTATGCTGACGGCTAAGGATTCAGAAATTGATAAGGTCATCGGGCTTGAAATCGGCGCGGATGACTATGTTACGAAACCATTCAGCACACGTGAGCTTTTAGCCCGTGTGAAAGCGAACTTGCGCCGCCAGCTGACAACAGCGCCAGCGGAGGAAGAATCATCCTCCAACGACATTCATATCGGCTCCCTCGTCATCTTCCCTGACGCGTATGTAGTGTCAAAACGGGATGAAACGATCGAATTAACCCATCGTGAGTTCGAATTGCTGCATTACCTGGCAAAACACATCGGACAAGTCATGACACGTGAGCACTTGCTGCAAACGGTCTGGGGCTACGATTACTTTGGGGATGTCAGAACGGTTGACGTAACAGTGCGCCGCCTTCGTGAAAAAATTGAGGACAACCCAAGCCATCCAAATTGGATTGTTACACGCCGCGGCGTCGGTTATTACTTGAGAAACCCAGAACAGGACTAATGCCCAATGAATAAGGTTGGTTTTTTTCGGTCGATCCAATTTAAGATTACCTTGATTTATGTGCTTTTGATTATCATCGCGATGCAAGTCATTGGTGTGTATTTTGTCAATCAGGTAGAGAAGTCGCTGATTACCTCTTATGAACAGTCGCTTAATCAGCGAATCGACAACCTTTCTTATTATATTGAGCAGGAATATAAGAGTGATAATGACAGCACCGTCATTAAGGATGATGTCAGCCGTATTTTGAATGACTTTACGAAGAGTGATGAGATTCGGGAAATTAGTTTTGTTGATAAAAGCTATGAAGTGGTAGGCTCTTCAAGGCCATATGGAGAAGAAGTTGCAGGGAAACAAACGACGGATCTCATTTTCAAAAGAATTTTTTCTACGAAACAGTCTTATTCTAGAAAATATTATGACCCGAAAAGCAAAATAAGAGTCCTCATTTCAGCAAAGCCCGTTACGACTGAAAACCAAGAGGTTGTCGGAGCGATTTATGTAGTAGCGAGCATGGAAGATGTCTTTGGCCAAATGAAGACCATCAACACGATACTGGCCTCCGGCACTGGCTTGGCCCTCGTTTTGACAGCCCTTCTCGGTATTTTTCTGGCCAGAACCATTACCCACCCGCTTTCAGATATGAGGAAGCAGGCAATGGAGCTTGCGAAAGGAAATTTCTCCAGGAAGGTTAGAAAGTACGGACATGATGAAATTGGACAGCTCGCCACAACGTTTAATCACTTAACGAGAGAGCTTGAAGATGCTCAGGCAATGACAGAGGGTGAACGCAGAAAGCTTTCCTCTGTTATTGCCTATATGACGGATGGCGTTATTGCCACAAACCGAAACGGCGCGATTATTCTCTTGAACAGCCCGGCGCTGGAGCTGCTGAACGTTTCACGTGAAACAGCCTTAGAAATGCCGATTACAAGCTTGCTGGGGATTCAAGAGAATTATACTTTTGAAGATTTAGTCGAACAGCAGGACTCTATGCTGCTCGAAATTGAGCGCGACGATGAATTGACAGTGCTTCGTGTCAATTTCTCCGTGATTCAAAGGGAGCATGGCAAAATCGACGGTTTAATTGCTGTCATTTACGATGTAACCGAGCAGGAGAAAATTGACCAGGAACGCAGAGAGTTTGTAGCGAATGTATCACACGAGCTGCGGACGCCGCTTACAACCATGCGCAGTTATTTAGAGGCGTTAGCGGAAGGCGCGTGGGAAAATAAAGACATTGCACCGCGTTTCCTAATGGTGACGCAGAATGAAACAGAGCGGATGATTCGGCTTGTAAACGATTTGCTTCAGCTTTCTAAGTTTGACAGCAAGGATTATCAATTTAATCGTGAGTGGATTCAAATCGTCCGATTTATGTCGCTCATTATTGATCGTTTTGAAATGACGAAGGAACAGCATGTGGAATTTATCCGCAATCTGCCGGACAGAAACCTGTATGTGGAGATTGACCAGGATAAAATTACGCAGGTGCTCGATAATATTATTTCCAACGCTTTAAAATACTCACCTGAAGGCGGACATGTCACCTTCTCGATTGACGTAAATGAAGAGGAGGAACTTCTCTATATCAGCGTTAAGGATGAAGGGATCGGGATTCCGAAAAAGGATGTCGAAAAAGTCTTTGACCGCTTCTACAGGGTTGATAAAGCGAGAACGAGAAAGCTCGGCGGGACCGGTCTTGGACTGGCCATTGCCAGGGAAATGGTTCAGGCGCACGGCGGAGATATTTGGGCAGACAGTGTAGAAGGAAAAGGAACAACGATAACTTTTACTCTTCCATATAAAGAGGAACAAGAGGATGATTGGGATGAAGCGTGAAAATATAAAAACAATATTACTTACGGTACTCGTCGTCATCAGTCTTGTTTTTACATGGAGTATATGGACATTTCAGCCTAATTTTTCTGAAGACTCGTCATCAGCAGAGTCTACAGTGCGTGAGAAGCATAAAATTGAAAAAAATACCCAAAAGCTGTCTGAAACGGTAAAACCGCGGGAAATGTTTATTCATGATGACGGGGCTCATTATAAGGTCGATGATGAAACGCTTTATGATGAAGTCTGGTCAGATTTGCCGCATTGGGATGTAAAAGGCATTAAAGATATATCGGATCAATATGATAAGGCCGGATTTAAGAGCTGGTTTTTTGGAAGAGGCGGTTCTGCTGCCAAGCTTGATCTGCAATTCAGTGACACGATACCTATTGATATTATTCAAACGCTGTTTAAATGGTCCAATCAATCGTTTGAATACAGCTCGTTTGATCATATTATGATCCCATTCGATGAAACAAAAACGAATAAGAAGATTTATTTGGTATCTTACAGCAAGCAGCTTATTCTGGAAGTGACGGTTGAATCAGCAAACTACCGGAATATCATGAACGATTTAAAAAACAAAGAATCAAATATGCCTGCGTACAGCTTGTTCTCGATCGGCACAAAGAAAGAGTTTTTGCTGCCGAACAAATCGCTTACGATGGATAAAAAGGAATTTGTCACGGAATCAATTAAAACAAACACTTTTAAACAAGCGCTGTTCAGCGATCCGAGCATTGTAAGAGAAGATTCGAATTATAATAACAGAAATGTACTGACGGACGGCATCAGCCGTTTAGATGTCAGCCTGACCCAGCGGCAGGTTCAATTCCAGCAGCGTAATTTAGTGCAGAGCACTTCGTATCAAACAGGTGAATTAATCAAAAAGAGCCAGAAGTACCTAGAGGATACAGGAAGCTGGACGGATCACTATCAATTTTTTAATATCAACGACAGCCAGCAGCTGAGCTTCTATATCTTTATGGATCAGCTCCCGGTCATTAACAGCATGTCTAAACCGTTTGGCGGAACTTCGGCAATCACCGTCCAATGGGCCAATGACGATATTCTCAGCTATAAACGGCCGAACTACAGTCTTGGAACGAATCCGATTAAAACAAGTGAGACACAGCTGATGAGCGGCAGGGAAGTGAGGGCTCTTCTGTCCAGACAAACGGCGTATGATACGGACAAAATTGATCAGATTTTCCCTGCGTATCAGATGATCTCAACATCAACCAACGATGATCCTCTTGTTGAGCTTGAACCGGTTTGGGCTATGAGAATAAATGGAAAAGTGGTGCCGATTACGAAGGAATTATTGACGAAGGAGGGGGCAGACAATGGAGTGGAATAAGACAAAAACAATCTTCATCGTTGCCTTCCTCATTTTAGATATTTTCTTAGGCTATCAATTTTTTGAGAAGCAATCTAATAGTAAAGAATATGAAGTCATTAAAAATGATGTAGAGCATGACATGAAGGCAGACCATATCACGTATGAAGGTCTGGATAAAGAAGCGATAGAAGGCTATCGGATCACAGCCAATCAAAAAGTCTTCACGAAGGATGAAATTGAATCACTCAAGGATCAAAAGCCTATGATGGATATGCCTAGTGATGATCATAAAGTAACGAACTTAAAGATGAAGTTTACGAGCCCGATTGCCCTTTCAAAGAAAAACATAGAGGACGATGCACAGGCGCTTGTGTCTTCTAAAATTCAAGATGGTGAAAAATATAAGTTTTGGAAGGTGGATAAATCTAAAAAAGAAATCATTTACTTCCAAACGTATGAAGGCCATTACATTTATCAGAAGACTGACAACTCCTCTAATATGATCGGACAAGTGATTTTGCACTTAAATGATAAAAACGAGGTTGTGTCATACGAGCAGTCGACGCTTGAAACCTTTAAACAGATTCAGAAAGAAAACTTAATTACTGAGCTTGATGCGGTTGAATTATTGTACTATCAAAATCAACTAAAAGAATACTGCACCATAAAGAGTGTCAAATTCGGCTATGTGGCGCAATATCCGCTGACAAGCACGCAGGTGCTGGCTCCGGTATGGAGAGTTACGGTGGAGTATGATAAAAAAGTGAACGGCGAGAAAAAGAAAGTGCAAGAGTATTTTACTGTGAATGCTTTGGAGAGTACGATTTTAGATACAGATCAATCAAAATAATGGAGTGAACTGAAATGAGCTTGCAATTTAGCGTTCTTGCGAGCGGGAGTACGGGAAATGCGTTTTACCTGGAAACAGAGGATCACGCGTTTTTAGTGGACGCCGGTTTGAGCGGGAAAGCCATGGACGGATTAATGGCGCAAATCGGACGTAAGCTGGATGATGTGGACGGCATTTTTGTGACGCATGAGCATAGTGACCATATTAAAGGCCTCGGCGTCATCGCCAGAAAGTACAAGCTTCCGATCTATGCGAACGAGAAGACATGGAAGGCGATGGAGAACCAGATCGGCAAAATTGATACCGATCAAAAGTTTGAGTTTCCGATGGAGACGGTGAAGTCGTTTGGCGGACTTGATGTAGAATCGTTTGGCGTCTCTCACGATGCGGCAGAGCCCATGTTTTATGTGTTTCATTGTAATGGGCGCAAGCTCGCGTTAATGACAGATACAGGGTATGTCAGCGACCGGATGAAGGGCATTATCCGCTCGGCGAATGTGTTCGTTTTTGAAAGCAATCATGATGTCGGCATGCTGCAAATGGGAAGATACCCTTGGAGCATTAAGCGGCGGATTTTAAGTGACGTCGGGCACGTTTCAAATGAAGATGCTGCGTTGGCGATGACTGATGTCATCGGCGACGAGACGTCTCGTATCTACCTCGCCCATTTGAGTCAGGACAACAATATGAAAGAGCTGGCCAGAATGTCTGTCCAGCAGACATTGGCTTCTAAAGGATTTGTGACAGGCGAAACATTTGATTTGTTTGATACCGATCCGAAAAAGGCTACTCCGCTTTGCGCTGTATAATTTTTTCTTGTGTAACATGACTATTATAGGAGTTTCTAATCCACAATATAACCATATCAACGTTCTCTGAAAGGATGGAATATGGTGGATTACGAGCGTGAAGAAGAACATAATACTCCTGAACAGCCGAAGAGAAGCAAAAAAGGTTATTTTCTTTCAAGCCTGATCGGGGTGATTGTCGGCGCTGTATTGATGGCGTTTATAATGCCGTACCTTTCAAATGAGGGGTTTGATACGGGCGAGGCAGATCAGCAGCAGACCAACGGCCGGGAATCAATTCGAACAGTGAATGTCAGTGTGAACAACGCTGTCACTCAGATTGTCAGCAATGTGTCGCCAGCTGTTGTCGGTGTCGTAAACATTCAAAAAACAGATATTTGGGGAGAAAGCGGTGAGGCTGGGAGCGGCTCAGGCGTCATCTATAAGAAAAATGACCACTCTGCTTATGTCGTGACCAACCATCATGTGATCGAGGGCGCTTCCCAAATTGAAATCAGTTTAAAAGACGGTTCGCGTGTGTCTGCTGAGCTTGTCGGCAGCGACCAGCTGATGGATCTTGCCGTTTTGCGGGTGAAAAGCGATAAAATCAAAGCTGTCGCTGATTTTGGCAATTCAGATAAAGTAAAATCTGGGGAACCGGTAATTGCGATCGGCAATCCGTTAGGCCTTGAATTTGCAGGCTCTGTCACACAGGGCGTCATATCGGGAACAGAGAGGGCGATTCCGGTTGATTCCAATGATGACGGTCAGCCTGACTGGAATGCAGAGGTGCTGCAAACCGATGCGGCCATTAACCCGGGGAACAGCGGCGGAGCTTTATTGAATATGGACGGAAAGGTTATTGGCATCAATTCAATGAAAATCGCGGAGTCAGCGGTTGAAGGGATTGGCCTGTCCATTCCATCTAAGCTTGTGATTCCGGTGATAGAGGATTTAGAGAAATACGGCAAAGTTAAGCGTCCGTTCCTTGGAATTGAAATGAAATCATTAAGCGACATTGCAAGCTACCATTGGGATGAAACGCTGAAGCTTCCTAAACATGTGACCAATGGAGCGGTGATAATGGGTGTAGATGCCTTTTCACCTGCCGGAAAAGCGGGACTCAAGGAGCTGGATGTCATCACTGAATTTGACGGGCAAAAAATAAATGATATTGTGGATCTTCGAAAGCGGCTTTATCAGAAAAGAGTCGGTGATCGGGTGAAGGTGACGTTTTACCGCGGCGGAAAAGAAAAATCCGTTGAAGTGAAGCTGTCCTCCGCAGATCGGTTAGGAAGTTAATAAAAGCAGTCTGGCACTGATGCCAGGCTGTTTTTTTATGCAAAAAAACGGAACGGGATCACGCCCGTTCCATAGAAAATACATGGATGTTACACGTGAAACAGTGTGTAAGGGCTTGTCAGCTTTCCATTTTCAGCGTTTATTTTATGGTTTGTTCTGTATGATTACTGGTTGTTATTTTAATGATGTACATAGGTTTATTTTGCGTGCAGAGAAAACTTCTTCAGCCGGTATTGCAGGCTTTGTCTGCTGATGCCGAGCTCCTGAGCGGTTTTTGAAATATTATGGCCGTGTTTTCTAAGGATGTTTTCGATCACATATTTTTCGAAGCTCTCCATTTTTTCTTTCAAATCAGCGGCGGGCTGATGCCCTGCGGGTTCCGGCTTCGAGATGTCTGCCGGCTTGATTTTCATGCGGTATTGATATGGCAGATGGTTGGCCGTAATCATTTGTTCATCTGTCATGAAATTCATCGCGCCCTCGATCATATGCTCAAGTTCGCGAATATTTCCCGGCCAATCATAGGATAAGAAAAATTGCTTCACATCTTCACTGATATGTTCGACATTCATTTGAAACAGGTGGTTGTTTTTCTGAATGAACTCTGACGCAAGAAGCAAAATGTCCTCGTTGCGTTCCCGAAGCGGCGGGATGATCAGTGTCACGACGCTCAGCCTGTAATACAAGTCCTTGCGCATTCGTTCACCCGCAATGGCATCAATCGGGTCTTCATTCATCGTGGCGATAATGCGCACGTCAATCGGCGTATCCTTGGTCGAACCAATGCGTCTGATTTTCCGTTCTTGCAGGGCGCGCAGCAATTTTGCCTGCAAGCTCAAATTCAGTGAGTTGATTTCATCTAACAGAAGTGTGCCGCCATGGGCTTGCTCAAACAAGCCAGGCTGGTCAACGGCACCTGTAAATGCGCCTTTTTTCGTACCGAACAGGATGCTTTCCGCCAGGCTGTCAGGCAGAGCCGCACAGTTTTGAGAAATGAACGGGCCGCTTGATCGGTCGCTGCCGTTATGGATACTTTGTGCGAACAGCTCTTTTCCCGTGCCGGTTTCACCTGCGAGTAGAACTGAGGAAGACGTGCGGGTCGCCCGCTTGGCATTTTCGATGACGTCCTGAATCGCCGGACTGGTGCCGAGAATGCTGTCAAATGTGTAAGTCGCATTTCCTTTTTTATGCATATTCTCTCTGATCGGGCGTTCCAGCTTTGTCACGTCCTTGGCAATTTCGACAGCCCCTTTGATGTTGCCGTCTTGGACGATCGGATATGTATGATTGATTGTCGTAATTTCCTGTCCTTTATTATTGAAATAGCTCTGCTTTACATTTTTGATCGTTTTGCCTTCCTGAAGGGCTTGCACAAGTGTGCTGTCCTGCTGCTTCGAAAACATAAATACATCCATCAGGTTTTTATTTAAGACGTCCTGCTTCTCCATATCTTCAATTTGCATCATTTTGTTGTTATAAACAATCGTGTTTCCATGCTCGTCCACGACGTGCAGGCCGACATCAATTTCATCCAATATGCTCTGAAACACTAATGTGAGGAATTCGCTGTCTTTGACCAAAGTATAAACCTCCCTCATTTATTTTCTTAATATTGCTTCTATTTTATAAAAGAATAGAGAGGATATGCAAAAGAATTTTGCACTATATGAAAATTTCGCGCGAAATATCTGAATATTTTTGCACCCTTGCCTCGAATATTGTAGAAAATACACGAATGTGCGAGTTGGCACGAAACTTGCATTTATAAAAAGGGAAAGCAGGATATAGTGTTGAAACAGAAAACAAGGGGGAATTCAAATATGCCAGCTTTATCAAAATCCAAAGAAATTATTGATCAGACGTCTCATTACGGTGCCAACAATTATCATCCGCTGCCGATTGTTATTTCTGAAGCGCTGGGTGCTTGGGTAAAGGACCCGGAAGGCAATGAATATATGGATATGCTGAGTGCTTATTCTGCGGTGAATCAGGGGCACAGACATCCGAAGATCATTCAGGCGTTAAAGGATCAGGCTGATAAAATCACGCTGACGTCTCGCGCGTTTCACAACGATCAGCTCGGACCGTTTTACGAAAAGGCGGCTAAGCTGACGGGCAAAGAAATGATTCTGCCGATGAATACGGGGGCTGAAGCGGTTGAGTCTGCGGTGAAAGCAGCGAGACGCTGGGCTTATGAAGTGAAGGGCGTGGCGGACAATCAGGCGGAAATTATTGCGTGCGTCGGAAATTTCCATGGCCGGACGATGCTGGCGGTTTCTCTTTCTTCTGAAGACGAGTATAAAAGAGGGTTCGGCCCGATGCTTCCGGGAATCAAACTAATCCCTTACGGAGATGCGGAAGCGCTGCGCCAGGCGATTACGCCAAACACAGCGGCGTTCTTATTCGAACCGATTCAAGGCGAAGCGGGCATTGTGATTCCGCCTGAAGGATTTTTGCAGGAAGCGGCGGCGATTTGTAAGGAAGAGAATGTGCTGTTGATTGCCGATGAAATTCAGACGGGTCTCGGACGTACAGGCAAGACATTCGCTTGTAACTGGGATGGCATTGTTCCTGATATGTACATTTTGGGGAAAGCGCTTGGCGGCGGTGTGTTCCCGATCTCATGCATTGCGGCGGACCGCGACGTTTTAGGCGTGTTTAACCCGGGTTCACACGGCTCCACATTTGGCGGAAATCCGCTGGCATGTGCGGTGTCCATCGCCTCACTGGAAGTGCTGGAAGATGAAAAGCTGGCGGAGCGTTCTCTTGAGCTTGGCGAGTATTTTAAACAAGAGCTGGAGAGCATTGATAACCCAATCATTAAAGAAGTCCGCGGCAGAGGGCTGTTTATCGGTGTGGAACTGACGGAAGCGGCGCGTCCGTATTGTGAGCGTTTAAAAGATGAAGGACTTTTATGCAAAGAAACGCATGATACCGTCATTCGTTTTGCACCGCCATTAATCATTTCCAAAAAGGATTTGGATTGGGCGATTGAAAAAATTAAGCATGTGCTGCAAAAGGCATAAATCCGCATCATGGCGGGATATTCACTTCGTTTGTATAAATTTACAACAGAAAAATTAGCACTCCCTATTTGCTCAGCTACAGTATTTTAGTATAATGTATCTTTATGAGAAGAAGTGAATTTTATATTAAATAGATAGAGACTCTTTGGACAGCAAACTGGGATACGCATCACGATAGATGTTCCAGCTTAGATCCAATACAAGTTGCTGAAGGGGTGCAGAATGTGAATACGAACCAAGATAACGGAAATCAGCTCCAGCGGACAATGAAATCTCGCCACTTGTTTATGATTTCATTGGGCGGAGTGATCGGAACCGGTTTCTTCCTGGGAACCGGGTTTACCATTAACCAAGCGGGACCGCTCGGCGCGGTTCTGTCTTATTTAGTGGGCGGCTTTATCATGTTTTTGACCATGCTCTGCTTAGGGGAGCTTGCGGTCGCCTTTCCTGTATCGGGGTCCTTCCAGACCTATGCGACAAAATTTATCAGCCCGGCCTTCGGGTTTGCGTTCGGCTGGCTGTACTGGCTCGGCTGGGCGGTGACATGCGCCATTGAATTCTTATCAGCGGGGCAGCTGATGCAACGCTGGTTTCCGCATATAGACGTGTGGATTTGGTGTCTGGTCTTTGCGGCCCTCATGTTTACCTTAAATGCAATAACCGCGAAAGCCTTTGCAGAATCTGAATTTTGGTTTTCCGGCATTAAAATATTGATTATCCTTTTATTTATTATTCTCGGCGGAGCCGCTATGTTCGGCTTCATTGACCTAAAAGGCGGAGAGCAAGCGCCGTTTCTGACGCATTTTTATGAAGATGGGTTATTCCCGAACGGCATAAAGGCCATATTGATAACGATGATTACCGTGAACTTCGCATTCCAGGGAACTGAGCTGATCGGGGTTGCAGCCGGAGAAAGTGAAAACCCTGAAAAAACGATTCCGCGGTCCATCAAACAGACAGTATGGAGAACGCTTGTCTTCTTTGTTCTTTCTATCGTTGTCATTGCCGGCATGATTCCGTGGAAACAGGCTGGAGTCGTAGAAAGTCCGTTTGTTGTCGTATTTGAGCAAATCGGAATCCCATATGCAGCTGATATCATGAACTTTGTTATATTGATTGCGCTCTTATCTGTTGCGAATTCAGGTTTATACGCATCGACACGTATCCTGTACGCGATGGCGAATGAAGGACAGGCCTTCAAAGCGCTGGGCAAAACAAATAAAAGAGGTGTGCCGCTGAACGCGTTAATCGTAACGATGGCTGTGGCTTGCCTGTCACTTCTGACAAAATTTGCGCAGGCTGAAACCGTATATATGGTGCTATTATCATTGGCAGGCATGAGCGCGCAGGTCGGCTGGATTACGATTTCGCTTTCCCAAATCAGGTTCAGACGCAAATATATCCGTGAAGGCGGCAAGATAGAAGATTTAAAATTTAAAACACCGCTATATCCGGTGCTTCCGCTGATCGGTCTGACGTTAAATACAGTCGTTCTCATCAGTCTCGCGTTTGATCCGGAGCAGCGTATCGCGCTGTATTGCGGCGTACCGTTTATGGTCATTTGCTACATCATTTATCATGTCGTCATTAAAAAACGCAAGCAGGCAAATCGTCAGCTAGAGCTTTAAAAACGTTGTCCGCAAGTCATCTTTGTTAGAACCCGCATAAGGACATTATCTTATATGTTGAGGTGGAATCACAGATGGATAAAACGATTTCGGTTATTGGAATGCCAATGGATTTAGGACAAGCACGACGCGGAGTGGACATGGGACCAAGTGCCATCCGGTATGCCCATTTGATTGAGAGGCTGTCAGAAATGGGTTATACGGTTGAAGATCTCGGTGACATTCCGATCAGCCGTGAAAAGATCAAAAACGATGAAGAACTGAAAAACCTAAATTCCGTACTGGCAGGAAACGAAAAGCTCGCTCAAAAGGTGAACACCGTGATTGAAGAGAAAAAATTCCCGCTTGTCCTGGGCGGCGATCACAGTATCGCGATCGGCACGCTCGCAGGTACAGCGAAGCATTACGATAAGCTCGGCGTCATCTGGTATGACGCGCACGGTGACCTGAATACGCTTGAAACATCACCTTCAGGCAATATTCACGGCATGCCGCTGGCCGTCAGCCTCGGCATCGGACACGAGTCACTGGTGAACCTTGAAGGGTATGCGCCTAAAATTAAACCGGAACATGTCGTCATTATCGGCGCCCGGTCACTTGATGAAGGAGAGCGCCAGTATATTAAGGAAAGCGGCATGAAGGTGTACACCATGCACGAAATCGACCGCCTCGGCATGACAAAGGTGATCGAAGAAACCCTTGATTATTTATCAGACTGCGACGGCGTCCATCTCAGCCTTGATCTGGACGGACTTGATCCAAACGACGCACCGGGTGTCGGAACCCCTGTCATCGGCGGCATCAGCTACCGCGAAAGCCACCTGGCTATGGAAATGCTGTATGACGCAGGCATCATTACCTCAGCTGAATTTGTTGAGGTTAACCCGATCCTCGATCATGAAAACAAGACCGGAAGAACAGCGGTAGAGCTAGTAGAATCCCTGCTAGGGAAGAAATTGCTGTAGACATGTGAAAACCCCCGCATCCCAGCGGGGGTTTTCTTTATTATCCAATCATTTTCTCAGCGACTTTCATCTCTTGTGAGTGTGATTGATGATCTGCAATAAACCAGCCGGATAAAATCACTGCTGCAACGCCTGCGCCAATTAGAAACTTTTTCATTTACATAACCTCCGTTTGTTTAATGAGTTCCTCAATTTGTAATGCTTCATAAAAAAAGTGGGCGGCTTCTTTGTAAAGCTCATTTTCCCTATACCGTTCGCCAGCCAAAATGGAAAGTTCTCTTACACTGTCGTATTCTCTTTCCGACATCAACACATCCATATGTTCTTTGCATAAGTGAAACGTTTCCGCATGACCTCCTTCTGCGTAAATGGCATATAACATATCAATTTTTGCCTCACATATTTTATTCGGCTCGGTATTTAATTTTTCCTTCAATTTTTGGTAATAAGCTAGGGCCTGTTCTTTCTTTTCAGTCTTAAACAGCTCTCGTATCAGCAAGTAAACAGAATGATAGTAATAGGCAGATCGGGCGTACTCTTCGTTCTGTAAAGCCTCTTCTAATGTTGAGATGGCCTCGTCTGATTTGCCGCTTTGGGCATGAAGCAGCCCAAAGTTATGTAAAAGCTGGGCCTCAAAAAAATGATCCTCTAACTCTCTCGTCATGCGAATGGCTTCATCCAAATAGGTTTCCGCCTCTTCAAACTGGTTCATCTCGGTAAAATTGCCTGACATCGTAATTAATGCGGAGGCGAGTTTCTTTTTGTAATCCGTTTCTTCTCTGAACGTTTTGACCGCTTGCCTTGTATGGTTGAGAGACACAATATTTTGTCCCAGCTTATAATAGAGCTTGCCGACCTTCAGATGAAATTCGGCTTTTTCGATCGGATCGGGGATGTTGCTGAGATACTGCTCCGCTTCTTTATAGAGCCCGATGGCAATTTCGTAATTATTTTTATAGGCTTCATACATACCTTCAAACAGAAAAAAGTAATATTTCAGCATGTCTGACGTAGCATTCATATGAGGAGACTCCTCATGCTCAAAGCCCAGCCCTCTCGCTTCATGAAGCAATACTTTATGGCGCAATTCTAATAAGGAGAAGTAGGCAAGCACCTCCTGATCCTCCTCCATATCATCCAATAAAGGCTTCACTTCTTCAAAGATACGGGCGGACTCTTCAACTTCATGTTTCTTGATCGCAAGGTACCAATCGTTGAGCATGTTAGCGATTTCTGCGGGTGCAATCTTATTCATTTGAAACTCCCTTCTCTATTCATTTATCAATCTATTTGCTTATCTTGATAGTAACACCTCTTTCTATTTTATGTAAAATCCTCTAGTCAATAAATAAAGGAGAGGCGATATGATCATGCAGATCGAAGAATTTCGATCCTATCTTGACATACACGACTAAGCATTATGCAAGAGAAAAGGTAAAGGCAGGATCACGGCTCCCTGATGAGGCCATGCTTTTGTAACTTTTTCTGATTTGCTGCCGAATGGGCTGCAAACGCATCATCACCATTTGTGGAGTATCATCCTGAACGGAAAGGAAACGGCTGGCTCTGGATTCATGCAGAACCGGAACACCCGCAGCAGGAAGCGTTTATTTACGATTTCGGGCTGTATGAATCATATCGGGGAAAAGGTTTTGCGAAGCAAGCCTTGAACGAACTGGATGAGATAGGGGGGAAACATGGGCATTCGAAAGCTGTCTCTTCACGTATTTGCCCATAATGAGACGGCAAGGCGGCTGTATGAGCGGACTGGATTTCAGGAGACTGATGTGATCAGGAGTAAGAAGCTCTAGGCCTGGGGAAGGCCTTTTTTTGTGAGACAACCTTCCTGTAAATGATTTCTAAAAATTCTGTAAATCACCTAGCTACCTTCCACATTTCCCTAATATAATGATGATAAAGGAAATCATCTTTCCTAACACACATGAAAAGAGGAGATGTTATGAGTATGAAGAAAAAGGTATCAATTATTTTGGTAGCGCTTACAATGTGCGTCGGCCTGTTTGTTTCTCCCGCAAAAGCTGCAAGGACCACGAACTATGCTGAACAAATCGCAGCGCTTCAGCCAGGCACGACCCCAGAAGACATCACAAAATCCGCCAGCCAGATTGCCAAACAGCAGCACGTAAAGACCGATGTCATTCTCAAACAGTTTTACAATGAAATCACCGCCGATAAAGCAGAAGGAGACCAGCTCGCCAAGGAAAGCGGCATGTCCATGATGGGCGGCTCATCCGGTACGAAAAAACTTCCCACAAGCTCGAAAGGAAACATCTACTACACCAACTCCTACACAGCCTACTACAACCATGGCCACGTCGGCATGTACTCCGCCGCTGACAAAATTGTTGAATCTGTTCCAAGCGACGGCGTCAGACAAATTGCTTATAACGCCAGAGACGTGGAAGACAACTCCATCGTACAGACAGTCAATGTCACTTCTTCACAGAAAACATCCGCTGCCGACTGGGCGGTATCGAAAGTCGGCGACTCATACTCGTTTAACTTCGTCAATAACAGAAATACCGGCCATGACGGCGCCAAAAACTGTTCAAAGCTCCTGTGGTCCGCATTTTTGCTCAAAGCCGGCATTGATATCGACAGCAATAAAGGGTTAGGCGTTTACCCGCGCGACATCACAACTTCTTCCTATACGACAACCGTCATGACCATCAATTAGGGAGACGGATATGAAAAAGTGGATGATCACCATCGCCTTGCTGATGCTCGCAGGAATCGCATTATTTGTCTTCGTTTCTCCTCTAAAAAGCCATAAAGCCGTGAGTCAGCAGGATCTCCGAGACCCTGATTTTCTGGACGGCAAGGACATTCTGCTGTATGTCTCAACCTCTGCGGATCAGGATGCATTCGGCGGCGGGAAAAGCTATGCCCTGTTTATCAGCCAAGACGGTTCGCTGTCGTCATTTCAGATGAAGGGCCTTGAGCTGGGCTCAGCCAAGGTTCACGGCGACAGTGTCATGCTGGAGGACAAAAACACGATTTTTACGATTGAAAACGGACTGTACTCCTATAAAAGAACGTATCAGCACACAGGTGACAGCGCGGGCTTTTTGCAAAATACGGACGGTTTTTACACCCTCTACAACTCCGGCTACGACAAAAAGGGAGACGGGTACCGTTCAGAGCTCTACCGCCAGATGAACGGAGAGTGGAAAAAAGACGTCATCCCCTGCTACATCCGAGCCTCGGGTTTTCACGATGGCGCCATTTACGCACTTGTCCCGACAGACGACGAGAAAGGCTACCAGCTCCTTCAGATTCAAGCCGATCAAAAGAAGCTCACATATCAAACCATCACTGAATGGCAGTATCGGGAAGGAGCCTCAATCGAGTCCCAGCTTGCTGCGGACGATCAAGCTGTATATGTGATGGTTCGGGGGCAAAAAGCCAGCAATCTCTATCAAATGGTGAAATTCAATAAGAAAAACGGCAAAGTGGAGCTTTACGATATCGCCGAATACAAAAACGACGAGCAAACAATATACAGCTCTATGCCGTTCAGCTTCAAAAAAAGCTTTTTCTCGTATCACGGGTCACTTTATTTCATTGACGGCTTCGGAAAGGTATACAAGATCGATGCAAAGACAGGAAAAAGCCGGATTGCCTTCGCCCTTTCCCCAGAAAAAATGAAGGCCGATTTCAAAGAAATCACACAAAAAGGCAGCAGCCTCTATTTCTTCACATACACCTACAACCAGCCTGCATACATTGAACAATACAGCCTGAAAACTGGAAAGAAAGTGAAGGGAAAAGAGATCGGGAAGGTAAAGGAGATCGTGACGCCGAAGAGTCATTTGAAGCTGTATGATTTTGAGGTGATGAAGGATTTTTAAGGTGAAGGGGGTTCCGGCTTGGGAGCCGTTATACTGCTCATCGTATTTGTTTTTCCGATGATATCAGGCGTAATTGGTGCAGCGGATTATTTCATATGGAAGAAAGTTTGGATTGGTACGCTCATCGTGCTTATTGCGAGTTTAATATTGTTGTTTACGTTAGCCTCTGGCAACAGTTCATTCATGTTTTGGGTTGTGCTTTATACTGCAATTGCGTTAGCAGCCAGTGTTGTCACATTATTTCTCAGGAAATTATTATTCAACTGACCGCTGTTTATGAAGAGACTTGTGAAGTCTCTTTTTTCTGTTGCTTAATTTGAATCCGAATACGCAGGGATTTTGGGTATGGTATAGAAACGAATCTAAAAGGAGGAATCACAATGCGCACCAAACGGGTCATTCTTCTTGCAGTTATGATCAGCCTGATTTCGGCGGCTACGATGTTCCTGTTAAACGGAGGTAAAGCAGATTGGCTGGACATCCTCGGAACCATTATCGGCTGTTTTCTTGGCATATTTGTTGTTGTAAGAATACAGAAAAAGCAGGCGTGAAAAAGGGAAAGGGTCATGCCGAACCGAAGTCATGTTCAAGGACGCAAAGTCCAAACACATGAATGGGAGGAATGGCGTTGACAGGAAACAAAGCGGTTGTGTACAAAGGCAAAGGGACAGTAGCAGTGGAGGATATCGGGTATCCGGAGTTAATCTTGAAGGACGGGCCCGGCGTTCCGAAGGCGAATGTGAACCGAAAATGTGAGCATGGGGTTATTCTCAAAGTCATTACAACCAACATCTGCGGAAGCGACCAGCACATGGTGCGAGGCCGCACAACTGCACCTGAAGGCTTGGTGCTCGGGCATGAAATCACCGGAGAAGTCATTGAAACGGGACGGGATGTTGAATTTATCAAAAAAGGCGACATCGTATCCGTCCCCTTCAACATTGCCTGCGGACGCTGTGTGATGTGCAGAACGCAAAAAACGCATGTGTGCCTGAATGTTAACCCTGAACGGCCGGGATCGGCTTACGGTTACGTCGATATGGGCGGGCTGGGTCGGCGGCCAGTCGGAATACGTCATGGTGCCGTACGCCGATTTTCAGCTTTTGGTATTCCCGGATAAAGAACAGGCGTTAGAAAAGATTCTCGATTTGACGATGCTGTCCGACATTTTTCCGACCGGATTCCATGGAGCTTACACAGCAGGCGTGCAAACAGGTTCAACCGTCTATATCGCGGGAGCGGGGCCTGTCGGCTTAGCAGCTGCTCACTCCGCCCAGCTTCTCGGGGCTTCGACGGTCATTGTCGGCGATCTGAACGAAGACAGACTGGCACAAGCAAGAAGCTTCGGCTGTGAAACGGTCAACGTGCAAAAACACGACCGCCTCGGCGAGCAAATTGAACAAATACTAGGTGAACCAACTGTTGATGCCGCAGTGGACTGTGTCGGCTTTGAAGCATCCGGACACGGCAATCAAGGGGAAGCGCCGGCAGCCGTGCTGAACTCGATCATGGATATCACCCAGGTCGGCGGTAGCCTTGGCATTCCGGGCTTATATGTCACCGAAGACCCGGGCGCAAGCGACGCAGAGGCAAAAAAAGGCTCATTAAAAATCCGATTCGGCCTAGGCTGGGCAAAAGCCCACACCTTCGTCACCGGACAAACGCCTGCCATGACATACAACCGCAATTTGATGAAAGCGATTCTAAGCGGCAGAGCGCAAATCGCAAAAGCCGTCAACGCCACCGTCATTTCTCTGGACGACGCGCCAAAAGGCTACAGCGACTTTGACAAAGGAGCGGCGAAGAAATTTGTGATTGATCCGCATGGAACATTGAAATAAAAAAAAGCCGGCGGTTCAATCGGACGCCGGCTTTATTGCTGATAATCGGTTTCTTCAAAGCGATCTCCTGATTCGTCTTGGACGATTAAATCCCCTTCAATTTTGTCCAGTCCAATCAAAATAAAAGGATTTTTCTCATTTGCCTTGGGGGCAGGCTTTCGTTTCACAGTTACAATCGTTTCTTTAGGTGAGTATTTGACGTCTGACACTTCAAGCTTCTTCTCTTTCTCACTACTTCCGAGAGACACAATAACCATCTTTCTCCCTTCTAAAATGGTGAAGACTTGATATCCTTTTACATCATCATGTATTTGAAGGTAATTAGCGTATATTTCTAAGTCTGGACTGCCTTCACCGATTCGATCCTTCTCCAACACCCAATAAGACGGCTTACACCCAACAAGCAGCAATATGATCACAAAAAGCCAAACCCATCTAAAGCGCAAATGCAAACCTCCCCACACATCGGTTACATCCAAACTAACACACGAGCGAAATAGAGTCATCAACAGCTTGTTTGTCGAATTGTGGATAAAACTCAGCCCGAAGCACTACTAACATGTGAATAAATAGGTTATATTGAGAAGAGAACATTTGTAAAAATGGAAGAAAACATCGGAGGATTTGAACATGAAACAAGCGTATTATTCTTGTGAAGAACACATCGAAACGGTGCTGGATATGTACATAGACGACCACGAGCTGCCGCCCGAAATCAGAAAAATCGAACATACTAACAGTTTATCCACAGCCTGTGAATTATGTGGAGACCCCGCAGTATATATAGTGGGGAACGAATGATCTTACACAAAATACAGAAAAGATATCCACAATTGTGGACAACATATATGAATAACTTGTTTTTAAAGTGGGGATGACCTGTGAATATCAATATTGTGACAATCGGAAAACTAAAAGAAAAATACCTCAAGCAAGGCATTGAAGAATACACCAAACGACTTTCGGCCTACGCAAAAATCGACATCATCGAACTCCCGGACGAAAAAGCGCCGGAAAACCTAAGCGACCAGGACATGAAAATCATAAAAGACAAAGAAGGCGACCGCATCCTATCAAAAATCAGTCCCGACGCCCACGTCATCGCCCTCGCCATCGAAGGAAAAATGAAAACATCCGAAGAACTAGCCGATATAATAGATAAGCTGGCTACATATGGAAAAAGCAAAGTCACCCTCGTCATCGGCGGATCACTCGGATTGAGCGACGCAGTGATGAAGCGAGCAGATGAAAAGCTGTCGTTTTCGAAAATGACGTTCCCTCATCAGTTGATGCGTCTCATACTAGTCGAGCAGATTTATCGGGCTTTTCGGATTAATCGTGGGGAGCCTTATCATAAGTGAGTGATGGTTATGTATGGGGGATAATTATGTTAAGTCATATACTAGCTCTATGTAATATTACTAACGTTTTTTTAAGTATTAAGACTTTTTCAATAATTTGTGTTGTTTTCCTCAATTTTCTTGAAGATTATATACTTTACATAATATTTATCAGCTCAATTTTCATAACTAGCAACAGCATTTCTGGTGCAGTTTATGACTTGATTGTCGAGTGAGCATAACTTCTTTTATGATTTTAAAGAACATAAAGGAATAAAACTGGCTATTCGAAAATACTTCGTAAAGTTCCAGAGTAGCACTGTTATTTAAAGTGTGGTGAAGAAAGAAAAGCAAATGAGCTAATCCCTATTACTATCTTGGTCAATAACACTTCTTGTAACTTGCATAAACAATACTCCAAGTCTCAACCTTCTGAAAGGTAGTTGGAGTTTTACTCTCCATTGTCATAAAATAAGCGCAATTTATGTCTAAGAAAAAGCAAAAAGAAGGAAATTACAATAAAAATGTCAAATTACCACAAGAGTCCTAGATTGGTAGGTGATAAAAATGTCTACAGACCATTCTGCTTCAGGTCAGGCATTAGGATATATGTATCAATTTGACCGAGCAACCTATAGACTATTTCAATCAGAAGTCGATGTGATTGAAATAGGAGTTGAGGATATAGATGATGTCAGTATTCATAAGGATAGTGGAAAGAAAATATATGAACAAGACAAATCTACCGTAAAAACAGGATCACCATTGTCAGACCGGAGTGTAGCTTTATGGAAAACGTTACATATATGGGCTGAATTAGTCGTGAATGAGCCCACAATCTTAAATAATGCGGAGTTCCATTTAGTGACAAATGGAACTTTGTCAAAAAAATGCCTTGCTCGGAGCATACAAGAAGCTGTAGATGAAAAATCTTCAAAAGTTGTCTGCGATAAATTACGCAATATGATCACAACGCTAAGAGAAGATTTGGTTCCCTATGGTAGTACATTACAAAAATTAAGTGATGAGTTATTGAAGGAAATTTTAATAAAAATTTTAGTGTTTGATAATATGTGTCCTAAATTTGGAGGTAATCTTGAAGAGATTCAAGCCATTAGAGTATTTGAAACTGAGATAAAAATAAGCCTCTTTGATCAGATGAGCGGATGGGTAAGAAGAAAGATAAGGGAATTAGTTCAAATTGGACACCAGCCTAGAATAAGACGAGAAGATTTTGATAAAGAGCTCAGAGGGTTAGTGAGAAGGGTATCAGTAGCACGTTTATCGGCGCTTGTAGTACCTTTTGATTCAAATGTTGATATTAGCCGATATGAGTCACATGGTTTTGTTAAACAACTAGATTGGATAAGTATTGATGAGGAGTCAATAAGGGAAGCTATTTTAGATTATATTCATGCCCAAGATACAAGAATGACCTGGACCGATAAAAATGCGGTTTCAGAAACAGCACTTTCACTATATGAAAGAGATCTCAAAAAATCATGGACAACCGCACGAAGAAGAGCACTTAGACAGTCACTTGAGACAGATGAACTCAAAGGTCAGGAATGTTTGGACTTAACACTGGAGCAGGATAGTTATATTCATAATGAAATTATGCCAAAGACCATTACTAGCGGTAACTTTCATGTACTGGCTCATTTTACCGATAAGCAGGAACCTGTTATTGGTTGGCATCCACAATTTAAATCATTATCGAAAGGAAAATCTGAATAATGATGGGAACATTACTTCGTGAATACGAGATAATGCAAAATCCTGCACTTGGAGCAAGTGCACTTTGGGCATTCTCACAAGGCTTTTTATCTAGGCAGTCAGAAAAAGTGAGATTACTAACACTGTGGCATTTAGTTAGTGTTCTTCCTCTTGTTTATCAAGAAACTAGCAGGAAAATGATCCTTAAGAGGAGAGAAGCTTCAGGTTTGCGATCTATCTTAGATCGCGACATAAAAAATTCTATAGCACAAAACGAAGCAGTATTTGATATAAATTCACGATTGCAGGCTATGGAGGAAAGGACATTCCGCTCTTTAAATATAGCAATTGCGTCTAAGCTAATATCTCTTGAAGAGGGGTATTTCTCTTCTTCACTACCATTCAAGCTTCCTAAGAATGTTTCAGTTGAAACTAAAGAAATATTGAAGGCAGCAAATAAGCTAGGGATATGGGCTGGCGGAATGTCTGATTTCGAATATTTGACCGTGTTAGGAGTTGAGCCTTTAAAATGAACTTTTCAATATTGAAGTTAATTATTTGGTCGAAAAAAGAGGATAAAGCCCCACGAGTTTTAGAATTTAAACCTGGTGCGATTAATTATATAACAGGTTCAAGTCGTAGTGGGAAATCCGCGATTATCGAAATAATAGATTATTGCTTAGGGTCAAAAGGTTGTTCAATTCCTAAAATCGGCCCAATAAGGAAATACTCATCTTGGTATGGACTGTTATTTAGTACCGTTGAAGGAGAAAAATTGTTCGCAAGGCGAGATCCGCTAGAGCAGGCTTCAACAGATGATTATTTTATCTTAGAAGGAGCTCCTATTACTATTCCGGATTTCCCTAAAAAAAATGCTAATCGTGATTATGCGAAGGGAATATTAGAAAGACATGCTCAGATTCCACAGTCGAATTCTGACTTTAACGGGTCAGGCAGTGGTTACAAAGGAAGGGCGTCTATTTCGGATATGACTGCGTTTATGTTTCAGCCACAAAGGATTGTTGCAAATAATGAGACTATGTTTTTCGAAGCCGATATTGAAGAGCATGCCCGAAAGCTTAGAGAAATATTTCCTTTGGTATTAGGAGTTGTAGATGCTGAGACTTTGATCAAGCAACATCGACTTCAAGAAGTAAGGAGGTTGATTGAACGTAAACAACGTCAATTGGAAGCATTCAACATTAATATTGAAAATTTTTCAGGGGAAGTAAGAGGGAGATATATCGCAGCAAGTCAGTATGGATTTATTCCCGCATTAAGTATAAAAGATACAAATACAAAGGTCTTGTTCGAAAGACTAAAAAATTTAATCTCAAAGTGGAAATCTGACACCAACTACTGGGATGCAGATGGACATGACTTAAATATTGAGGAACTTTCATCTTTGCGTGAAGAGGAAAGTACCCTTAAGGCAGAAATAACTACTTTACGTGTTAGACTCACTCAATTGAAAGAACTATCTCTAGCTAAAGCAACTTCAGAAAGGAATATTTTAAGACAAAAAGATCGGCTTTCCTCAACTTCTTGGCTTGTTGAAAAATTGGTATCTCAATATGAATGTCCATTATGTGGAAACGAGACCAATACCCATGCTAAAGAACTTAAAATACTTGTTGAAACAACTAAAAAAGTTGAGGCTCAATGGAAAGCAATTGAGCTTGTTCCTCCTATGTTAGACGCTGAAGAAGTAGGACTTCGAAAACAAATAGCTGCTAAGGAATCAAAACTACGACAAGTAAAAGCTGAATATGAATACTTACAGGAAGAAACTGAAGAAATGCAAGCAACCCGGGAACAACGTGCGATGTACATTGGACGACTCACAGAATTTATTAATTTACATGAATCTTTGAGTAATGAGGGGACATTTGCAAATGAAATAGCTACATTAAAAGAAGAAGAGGCTGAGTTGTTAAAGTCTGTAGATTTTCAAGCTTTCGCCCAAAGAAAAGAAACTGCTTTATTTAAGTTCTCAAGATTTGCAGGACATTATGGGAACATTTTGGATTTGGAAACGGGGGGTGACTTAATTCAACTTGATACCAACAAATTGTCGATACGAGTAATAGATGATAAAGGTAGAGCGGCTTGGATGCGTGAGATTGGTAGTGGTGCTAACTGGCTAGGTTATCATATTGCGACTTTATTAGCGTTACATGAATTGTTTATTAGTCAGGATATACCATATGTTCCGAGTCTTTTAGCAATTGATCAACCTAGTCAGACTCATTTTCCTGATAGAACTGATTCAGATTCTGAGTATGAAGAACTTCAAGCTGTAAGTAAGGTATTCAAAGCCCTTTCCTCCGGTATTAAAAGAACAAATGGAAAACTACAAGTTATTGTAAGTGAGCATGCGGGTAAAGATGTAATCGGTGATCTTGAGAATGTGAACATCGTTGAGAGGTGGCGTTATGGAAGGAAGTTGATACCTTGGCACTGGAATGACGAGATGTCAATTGAATTGCTAGGTAAGAATTCAAATGCACAATTTGCAGCAGAAGATTTGCTTGAAACAATAATTAAACCTTCATTTGAAAGAGAGATCGGGTATCAAGAAGGAAGCATTGAAATAATTGATGCTATCTTTGAAGAAAAGGGTCTTTCGTTTAATGCTCAATTATTAGGTGATAATAAAAAACTACTTTTTTCTGGACTTATTGATTTTGATTTGAATATTAAACTAGAATTAACATAGTAACAATTACTATACAATTTAGATAATTGGAGTTTTTTCGCAATCCTAAAGTTGCAATTTGTTGGAACTATTTGATTCTGTTAGCTGTCAGTGATGTTTTTAATGTATTTCATGCTTTTCTTTATAGCGGTTCCAGTTGTTTTCTTTTAAACTAGTCGCTAAGGAACTGTGTAATAATACGTTTAAATTCATCAAGGAAACTGTTAGAAAGTAATTATTCGATTCAGTTCTTCCATAATTGTGAGAGTACTTTCAATCCTAAACACGTTATTTGAGCTTCAACAAACTAAATTGGCTGTAAAAAGCTATGTCCATTTTCTATTTTCCAATTGTTTACTTTGTGTTGATGAATCATTTTTGCATCTCCTTTTAATTCAATAAAAAAATCCTCTAATGGATGGTAGGGATGGAAAGTTGACTTACAAGTAAGGGTATTATTTAACTTGGGGAAACTAGGTATTTTTTGAGTTAATTACAGTTATTTAAGAATTCAAAGAAAAATTAGTACCTTAATATCTATTTTTTATTCATGTGATCTAGTATATGGAAATTTGATATAAAAACTAATTTTTAATTACAATCTATATAATATTAGCAAATAGTTAACTCTAAACTCTTGTGATGGAGGGTATTGTATTGTTTAAAACAAATATTAGCGACAATTTCTCTTTAATGGTTAACTCATTGAAGCTAGCACAAAGAGCGGAATTATGGGATGATGAGCAAAATGAAAATATAGTTGAAAAGTTATATGTAGATCCCTTACCAAACAACGGTTTACTTAGGCAAGTTGTACAAGATAATACCGTTTTCTTGGTGGGGAGAAAAGGAACAGGTAAGTCAACAATTTTTGCTAGAGCCCAAGAATATTTCCGTAAAAGTAAAAATGAGATTTCTGCATATGTTGATGTAAAAACAATATATGGTAAGTCCCAAGCCAAAGAGTTAAATGGTAATTCAGATTACTATGAAAAAATATTACTTTATGAAGGTTTTATTAATGAAGTAATAAATGACTTATTTAAAGAAGTAAAGAAGAACCTCGAACAAAAAAATGCTCTTTTTAGACTTTGGAAAAGAAAGGACTTGTCTGCCCTGCTTTCCAGATTAGAGGACATAAAGAATGAAACCTCGAAACCTATATTTAAAGAAACTGATATTTTAAAGTCTGTTAACACAACTGAAAAAGTGGCGACAGCAGATGAGAATGAAGGTAATCTCTCAGTCGATGCAACGGTAACTGCAAAAAATTTAAAAGTTAAAGGAAGTTCTAATGTTCGCCAAAAAATATCTGGTGCTAGTGAAATTCAGGATGAATATTCTCATACTCTCTTAAGGCATTTCAATCTAACAGATTTTATATCAAATATAACAGGTGCATTAAAGAAGTATGGAATAAAAAAATTACATATTATACTGGATGATTTTTCTGAAATTGATTATGATGCTCAACAAATATTTGTTAACACCTTACTTGCTCCTTTAAATAACTGGTCAGATAAATTTATCCGTTTTAAGGTAGGTGCTTATCCTAAAAGGATCTTCTATGGCGATATTGATAAGGGAAAAATTGACGAAATACACCTGGATTATTATGAGTTGTATAAAGTCAAAGACTTACCTGAACTCGAAAAAAAGGCTACTGAGTTTCTCAATAGGCTATTAGAGGCAAGATTCAAATATTATCTAAATGCTGAAATGGTAGAAATCTTTCAAATTGATAAGGAAAATACATGGGAAAGTTATCTTGAATTAATGTTCCATGCTACTATGAATATTCCACGAATTCTTGGACACATACTTCACTATTGTTATCAAAGTGCAATCATTTACAATAAAAAAATAACAAAATCTCTGATTGAACAAGCCACACAAAAGTATTATGAAAACCAAATAAAGTATTACTTTGAAAAGACAAATTATTTGAAAGAGGCATTCGATGAAAAATTAGATAGATATTCTCAACAAATACTGGTTAATTTATTGGTTGAAAAAGCGAAGGACTTGAAAAATCATTTAAGATATGAACACACTGAGTTGTTTAAGAGTATTCCAGCTAACAAGATTCCCACTAGTCACCTCTTTATAAATAAAGAGTACGAGAAATTTCTTTATTCTTTGGAATTAAACTATTTTGTTAGTAAGTATTATGAACAAGCTGATAGGGATGGTATTGTAATAAGTATTTATGCAATTAACTATGGTTTATGTAGGGAACAAAATATAAATTTTGGCAGACCCAAAGGTCATACAAAATATAGAAAATATTATATTTCTCGGCATTTCAACTACGATAAAGTAATACAACAGTATTTAATTGAACAAAAGCACTTTGTATGTACAGAATGCGGTCATGAATACCAATATTCAGAATACGATATTTTACAAAAAATAGGGATGATGTGTTATTTAGGATGTAAAAAAACTGGTACGATTGAAGAAAGCTTTAAATTTAAGGATGAAAACTTATTTGAAGGTATTAAAAGAGAAAAGTTATTACCTGAAATTGAACTGGATATCCTTCATGTGCTTAGCCAGAATAAAAAGGCAAGTCTTTATGCTTCATTGATAGCTAGAGAATTGGATTGCTCCCATCAACTTGTTTCAAAAAGAAGTGAAAAGCTTCAAAATGCCGAATTAATAAAAAAGGGAAGTGAGGTTATAAATGGGGTACAGCGTAGGATATACCAGTTAACTGAAAAGGCAGAGGTCCTTTATTTCCAAAACGAGAAATGATTGTAAATGCCTATTAACATATTCTATATTCTAAGATTGATAATAACAAGTTCAAAGATAGATTGAAAGGCTAAAGGTCATATCAGACAACCATCCTTTATCCTATCTAACGACGTTAATGCGAATCTTATTATTGTGATTGAGGTTTACTTATTAAGTAATAGTTTACTAATCTAGATGATTTATTTATTAGGTCCAAATTGTTTTTTATTATAAGCTACCTATAATATTACCTTATTAATAAGACAATGCTATAATTATTTCAGTGGAAAATTAGTTGTAGCTAAGTGATTTAATCATATTTAATAGTAATCATCATTTTAACCAAAAGAGCTTTTTAATTCAATGAGATTTCTTTAGTGTAAATTCGTGGTTTATAGGGCGAGTACATCGAAATATATTAACGGGGGGTTATAAATGGAGTGTAAAATATGTCGGAAATCTATAATTAACTCTTATACTTTTTGCCCTTTTTGTGGTCATGCTATTGTCCAGAATAATAATACTGTTAATACGATAACAACAGGTGACAATAGTATAAATGTCGGGGTGGGGAATAACGGAAAACAAGATGTCTATATCGATAGTATTAATGTTATTAATGAAAACAGTGAGTTAGTTGTTAGATATAGTGAACAAATTGATGGAAAAGTTATTGGTGGATTAAATGGGTTTAAACGCAAATTTGAAATTGCAGGTTTCTTATCAATTATATCAGCATTAGTAACTATAATAGATTATTTGATCACGAAATCTAATTTTACATTTTTCTTTATTTTATGTGCTGTTTCCATGCTTTTATATGCTGTTGATAATAAACAAAAGTATTTAGATTTAAAAACCAGAGGCGTATTTTATAAATCAAAGACCCCTAAATTAATTGATAAAGATGGTGATATTTATAAGATTAAAAAATATGGAACTTGCCCAATCTGTAATGGGAAGGTTTATATTTATTATGACAATAATTTCAAGCGAACGCTAGGAAAATGTGAAAATAGTGAGGATCATCTATATACATATGATCATACAATTGATGCTGGAGTTCCTTATGTAGTTTTCGACATTTATCAGGCAGAGTAGTAATACTTTATTAACTTTTATATCTTATACTATTTAATTGAAAAAATATTAATTATTAACAAAACTTCTAGAGTGAAAAAATGGGATAATGGACTAAGTGGTTAACATTATTCTTTCATCAGGAATCTTCCTCCTAGATAGATAAAGTTAACACCGTAACTTTGTTTCCAGCTGAAAGTTGGAACTGAAAAGGAAGTGTCACTGTCCACTGGTCATGGCGGATGCACCAGTATGTTACATTTAATTACCATGATGACGCCGATAAAGTACAGCGGCGTCATCATAATAGTGATAGTTCAAAATCGTATTATGTTAGGCATTAGTTATAGTTGTGGATAACAATTTATTTCACCATTCCTTAAATTTGATGTTTTATTTGTCACTACATTTTTCCTCATATTTCTTCAAAAGATAATTTCTATTAACCTTCACAATAAAAAATATAATCCTGTACGCGACTGCTCATAATTATAAGACATCTCGAGTAATCAAATGGGCTATCCATTCGTGAGATTAAAATTACTTTCAATATACAGCTTCGGAAGTCCAGCCTTCAGCAAATACTTCCGTTTCTTCCTCATTAAGCTGACCACGTGAAGAAACTAATAGATTCCAATTTTAATCCTAATCTTTCCCGAATGTAATGGAAGATCGAGTGGGAGATGATTTCGTCGTTCTACGAAAAATAGATGGATTTGTTGTAATAGGGTTTCTTAGAGGCATGATTCTAATACAGATCTGGTTTCCGCAGCTTTTAGAAGTAAACTATTGTTGTTTGTTTTTCTTTCATCATCTTCATAAAGAGGAAGAAGAAAATGAGTACGATAAAGTAATTCATTGTATTCTCAAAGATGCTCATCTCTAGTGAAATTTGTAATAGTATTCAGAGGACGAAGATGGTTAGTATTGCAGGAATGATGATTTTGTATATTTCGAAAACCTTTCATAGTTAGTAACAACAGAGAAAGTAGATCCCTTTTTTTATGAGAAGCAAGGTTCTTCAATAAACTTTTTTTCGTTATAGAGCTTAGTCCATCTGTTCAGTGCGGATTTACTGAAAATTTGATATTTTCTTGTGATATCTCTCAGAGAGTAGTGTCCTGATAAGAAGTCCTTCACGGCAGCGTGTTTCAGTTCCACAGCGTAGAACTTATGGTGTTTAGAGCATTCCGGGCTCTTAACGCCGGCTATGTTATGTCGTGCCTTCATTCGGTTAGAATGCCATATTCTTTAGCAACCTCTTTCATCTAAGCATTCCCCAGATCACATTCTGAATGTGTTTAGTTTTGTCTTTTTTTGAGTGCCATTTTCAAGACATGAAAAAACTCCCCAAGGCAAACAGATTTTTTATTTCCATCTGTCTACCTTTAAGGGAGCATTTCTAATCTCTGAACCCACATCCCTCACTTCATATACCGATACTCCCGCAAACTCTCCAAAATCGCAACCTCTTGTAGCAGTTCCTCACCCACATTCGTTTCCTTCACTTTCTTCCGCTCGAGCTCTTTGTCCACTAATCGCTTCACCGTTAAGACATCGGTGCCGGTGCTTAGGACTTCTGCCTTGGAGTTGAAGTGTTTATGGGCGACGAGCTGCATGCCGTAGGAGTTGTATAGCAGCGTGTAGCCGGCGATGCCTGTTGTGGATTGGTAGGCTTTGGAGAAGCCGCCGTCGATGACGATCATTTTTCCGTTTGCTTTGATTGGGTCTTCTCCTTCGATTTCTTTTACTGGCGTATGGCCATTGATGATATGGCCGTGATCTGGGTTGAGGCCGAATTCTGCCAGGATGTTTCGGCAGGTTGCCTCGTCTTCGCGTAAATAATAATACGGGTTTTTCTTTTCTTTATGCGTTTCCTTCTCTTTGATGAAATACCGCTCAAATGTCGTCATGGCACGTTTTCCGAAGAGGGAGGAGTACTCGCCTGTCCATAAATACCAGGCCATATCTGTCGCCAGGTCATCGGTTTCTTCCGGGTGGGCAAACGCTTCCCGTAAGAACCGCTCAAATACATCGAGCAGCTCACGGCCCGCATACGGTTTATCCTCAATCATCATCGTTTCCATATTGCCGTTTTGATCAACTGGAATACAGCCATGAATTAATAGGTTGCCGTTATATTTTAAATACAGGCTGCCTTTTTTCATCATAAAATTCATATGTCGGCCCAGCTTTTCGGAATGCTGGACAGAGAATAGCAGCTTGTCCATGACTTCTGCTTCTTCTTCTAATAGCTGATCTGGCTGTTCCGGATTGATTGTCGCAAAGCAGGTGTTTTCCAGTTGATATGTTTTTCCATGCAGTGTGATTTCTTTTTTGTCATAATCTATTTTCTCTAATAACAGCCGTTCCTCCATATTAAAGTTCGGCCGTCTCTTGATAATCGGGCTCTCAAGCTTGAATTGGATTATCGCAATCGCTTGATGGATTTTTGTGATTTGCTTAATCTCATCCTCAGGTCTGTTTTCGTCTGCTTTTGGACGGAAAGATGGGTTATCATCGTAATATTTTTCGGCCAGGTTCAGCAGCGGTCTCAGGTTGATGCCGTACACGTCTTCAATAATATCCAGGTTGTCATAGCGGGCACAGATACGGATAATATTGGCCAGGCATACTTTGGAACCGGCGTAGGCGCCTATCCAAAGGACATCGTGATTTCCCCATTGAATATCGACAGAGTGATAGTTAATCAATTCTTCCATAATCCTGTCCGGCTGCGGTCCGCGGTCGTAAATATCGCCGACAACATGCAGATGGTCGACCACCAATCGCTGAACGCTGTAAGCAAGACCGGTGATCAGCTTATCAGCCTGTCCAAGTTCAATGATCTGATCAATGATCTCGGAGTAATATTGCTCCTTGTTGCCAGCTTGTTCTGTTTTGTATAGCAGTTCCTCCGTAATATAAGCAAACTGGGCAGGCAGTGCTTTGCGGAGTTTGGAGCGGGTATACTTGGACGAGCAATAAGAAACAAGCTTAATCATTCGGTTAATCGTTTCTTTATACCACTCGTTTAACGCTTCTTTCGCGTCAAAGTCATGTTTGATTAACTTCAGCTTGTCTTCCGGGTAATACACCAACGCCGCTAATTCATCAATTTCTCTATCGTAAATGACACCGCTGAAAATATCGCGTATCTTCTCTTTGACTCGTCCTGAACCATTACGCAGCACGTGCTGGAAGGCCTGATACTCCCCGTGCAGATCACTGACAAAATGCTCGGTGCCTTTTGGCAGGTTCAGTATCGCTTTCAAATTAATGATTTCCGTTACCACTTTTTCTTCACAATCGTATTTTTGCGCGAGTAGATCTAAGTACTTGCTTTCCAAAACTGTCCATCCCCTTTTTAGAATAAACCCCTATTTATGAGCATTTGCTTGATAAAGTGAATTTAAAAGTATGACATTATTTTTTATCATTGGACCTTTATATGATAGTACCGCATAACTGCTTTTTGTGACAATTGAAACGAGGGAAAGAGATGCCCAGATAGCTTAGGCAAGAGCTAAAAAGGCTTTTCAGCAGTATCCATGGAGGAGGTCTTGCAGGCTGATTTGGGGTAGTTTGCACTATTAATCTCGCTTAGCTAAGAAGGAGCAGTTTCCTTTGTTTCTTCCTACTTAAAATTTGTATATCCCTTAACTAGTGTAGTCAAATGATGTTTTGATCTTCATTACGAAGTTTTAAATCAATCTATGGCCTATCATTCGGCTTAGAGGGTCTAGAAGACTATGGGCTTTTAATACCAAGATTAGTAACATTATTCAGAATTATTGGTACAAAATATTGACATAGATTGATCTACATGGAATAATTGGTTTATATTAGAAGATAAGGAGGGATAATATGAAAAAGGAAAACACTAACAATGAGACTGTGAAAAACTTAGAATTTAAGGGTCTATTAGATGAATCACAAAAGTTAGCAAAAGTGAATGATCTTTGGTATTTTGTAAAATCTCAAGATAGTCGTTGGATTCTTGGAAGTGGTCATTAATTAGAGGGGTACAAGGAGAGTCTAACTCTCCTTTACCATTTGTTGGGGGGTATTTCATGTATAATAAAACAGTATCAATCAATTTAGATTCAAGGTGTAATGCATCCTGTGATCATTGTTGTTTTTCTAGTTCACCAACTTCAACAACTAGGATGGAAAAAGAATACATAAGAGAGTTAGTAACTGAATTTGCAAAAAACAAAACCATTCAAGTGATTTCTTTTACTGGTGGGGAAGTTTTTTTAGATTACAAATTTTTGAAAGAACTAATGGAAATCATTAAACCATATGAAAAACAAATAACATTGATCTCTAATGGATTTTGGGGTATCAGCAAGAAAAAGGTTCAGGAATACTTTCATGATATGAACTCTTTAAATGTGATAGCACTGACTATAAGTTATGATGAGTACCATGCTCCATTTGTTAAACCGTCCAGTGTTAAAAGAATTTTTGAACATAGCAGGAAATACCGAGGCAGTATAGATATTTCTCTTAATATGGCGGTTACTAAAGATAAAATGTCCAACCATATTTTAGAGGAGTTAGGAGATTCAATCTTAGGTGTTAAGATAACAAAATTTCCAATGATATCAGTTGGCGCTGCCAAAAATAGAATTAAGCAAGAAAACATACATAAATTTTACAGTCTTGAAGATGAAGATTCCTTACATTGTCCCGGATATGATATTGTATATCATCATGATGGCGAAATTTATCCATGTTGTTCTCCTGCTATTTTTGAAACGAAAATAACTTTAAGAGAAGAATTTAACCAAAGTTTTGAAAGAACCGTAGAAAAGTTAAATTCTAATTTGCTATTATTTATTCTTAGAAAAGAAGGGTTCAAATGGTTTTTGAATATTTTAAAAGAAAATAATAAGGTAGAGGAATTTGACATTCCTTATGAATTTTCCTCTATTTGTGGAGTTTGTGGTTCCTTATTCAACTCTGCAGAAAAAATAAACTACTTCTATCCTTATATGGAAAAATACTATAATGAAAATTTTAAAGTATGAAGATGAAAAATATGAAGTGATTGTGCAAAACAACATATTTATAAAAGACAAAAATAGCGGAGAATACTATAAAAATAGCTTGAATTCACTTACAGATGAACAATTATTACGTTTTAAAATGTATAAAGAAAAAGTATCACCAAAGTTTTTTTATTTGTTCTTATTCTTTACGGCTTTCATGTTCATATTAAATTACATTCATTTAATAAAATTGCAAAATGGATTGTCCTCAGTATTTTATGGCTGGAAAATGTGGATAATTATAGTTATTTACTTTATAATGAATATAGTGCTTCATGAACTGGGACATATTTATTCCTTAAAATTTTTCGGGAAAAACTTTGATAAAGTGGGATTCAAACTGAATTTTTATGTATTTCCTGCTTTTTATGTCCAATTGAATGAAACCTACATGCTATCAAGAAATGAAAAGATAATCGTTCATTTATTTGGCTTGTTTATCAATTATCTTTTAATAAACACATTAGAATTAATAAATCAATTTACATTTTCCAGTGAAGCATTAACTATGGCATTTATGCTTTTCTCGTCTACTTTATTGTGGAACTTAGTTCCAATATTGAATTCTGATGGTTACAAAATTCTCTTAGCTTTTCTGAGCTTAGATGAATATAGCCGTTTTAAGACAAATCATTGGTTAGTTCTTACGATTCAAATTATAGGGATTGGCCTTGCGGTGAATTCAGTTGTACATTGGATATTATATATTGTAAACTAGAGTAAAAGATCTCCAAATCAACCATCTAAAAACATTTCTTGCGGTTCCGGCTTGGAAACGAAAGAGGTACCTCAAAAGCTTAGACATTAGTAACAAATCACAAGGCAGAACATTTTATTATTATGCAAATATTTCCTAGGAGTATGTATATGAATATAGCGAATTACACTTTAAAAGTGAAAGGCAAAACGTTACTTCAGGACACCGACTTGCATTTTTCGAGCGGGAAAATTAATCACGTTGTTGGAAAAAATGGAGTTGGTAAATCACAGCTTGCTAAAGACTTTTTGTTGAATAATAGCAAAAGAATCGGCAGAGATATTCGTCAAAATGTTTCTTTAATATCCAGCTCGTCGAATATTCCTAATGATGTTTCTAAGGACTTTTTATTACACTTTTTGAGTGAAAAATTTGATGCAGAAATGATAGATAAAATTGCACATTTACTTAATCTGGATAATATTGATGGGAAAGTTCTGATCAAAAATTTGAGTGATGGACAGAAACAAAAATTAAAATTGCTCAGCTTTTTATTAGAGGATAAAAATATTATTGTTTTAGATGAAATAACGAATTCATTAGACAAAAAAACAGTTATAGAGATTCATGGCTTCCTAAACAAGTATATCCAAGAGAATCCAGATAAGATTATCATTAATATTACACATGATTTGTCTGATTTAAAGGCGATAGAAGGGTATTATTATATATTTAATCATCAGGAAATTCAACAATATCATTCAGTGGATAAATTAATTGAAGTGTATATAAATGAGTAATAAAACAGTGGGGGCTTGAGATGAAATTAGAGTTTAAAAAGAGTATTAGCAACAAAGTTATCATTATTTTAGGAGCAATGTTTGTTTTTTTATTTTTACTGGGATATTTTTTACTTGTTGGAATCGATAAAGTCAGCAATGTTACACCTGAAATGTTTTTCTTTAGCTCCTATACTGTTGTGACTCAGTTTGGTTTGATGTTATTTTCTTTTGTTATAGCTTTCTTTATTAATAGAGAGTATTCAAACAAAAATATTCTCTTTTACAAATTAATTGGAGAGAATATCTATACTTTCTTTTATAAAAAGATAGCTGTTTTATTTTTGGAATGTTTTGTATTTATAACGCTAGGCCTGCTAATCATATCGTTAATGTACCAAGATTTTTCTCATTTTGCGTTATTACTTTTTTTATTTTCTGCAGTTATACTGCAGTATATTCTAATTATCGGAACTATAAGCATGTTATGTCCTAATATATTAATTAGTATAGGGGTCAGTATCGTTTATTGGATGACTTCTGTTATCTTAGTTGCTATAAGCAATAAAACGTTTGGTTTCATTGCTCCTTTTGAGGCAGGTAACACTATGTATCCCCGAATAGAAAGAGTGCTGCAATCTGATAACATGACACTTGGGAGTAATGATGTTTTATTTATTATTTTGTATTTAGTTTCAATCATTATCATAAATGCGATTATCCTTCGCTTTTCAAAAACTAGATGGATCAAAATGGGCATATAATAAAGAAAGCTACTTCATAGTGAAGTAGCTTTTTATGCGCACCTATATATCATTAAATCAAGATTAATGCATGTGACTGGCTGAGTTTGTTAAGGCAAGGATGTTTTTCTGTTTGCATCGCCCAAATTATTGTTGTTTTTCTTTCACCATCTTGATAAAGAGGAAAAAGATAATAAATACGATAAAGTAGTTCATTGGATTCTTAACGATGCTCATCTCTAGTGAAATCTGTAAGAGTATCCAGAGCGCGAAGATGACTAGTATTGCAGGAATGATGATTTTGTACATGTCGACCACCTTCCATAGTTAATGAAAGAAGAGTTCTATATTAGAAGCAAGATGCAGCAGCTCCTGTCGTCGCACCGCCAACGGCACCAGCACCTACAGTTCCAATGCCGGGTATCGTGAATGTTCCTACAGCAGCGCCAGCAAGGCCCAGAGTACCGCCGCCAGTTATCGCACCGCCGCCAACCGATTGGGTGCTGACTGTACCGCTGGTTTGTCCAGGTTCTTGGCTTACGAATTTGACCAAAACGCCATGATCGATTTTGTCGTATTGTAGCGTAACAGGATCACCATTTTTGTCAGTTGAGCTTTTAGGGAGAACTTGTTCTTCGCCTGTTACATGATCTTTTAGTGTAGCATTTCCATCAGCAAGCTGAACACCTGCATGATCGAACGTCATCTTCAACACACTATCGTTGAGGTTTTCAACTTTGTATGTAGCTTGGGGTTCTGCGGCATCTGCAGCATTAGGCAAAACCGGAAGGACTAGGGCGCCTACTAGGAATACCAAGGCTGCCAGTTTCGGTTAGCTTTATTATGCTTTGCATAATTATCCTCCTCCTTTGGTTGCCATACTAACAGAGCCGTTTTGCCTGTTAAACCCTTAATTTAAGAAATGACTGAAATTTGATTATACCGAACTACCTAAATTTACACTTTCGCTTCAAAAGTCATAGACAATTGATGAGACGTTTCATTCTAGTAACAACACTAATATCTTTTACTTTCGAACACCACTTTTTTACTGAAATATTAATAAAAGAAAAAGGATTGCTAATGTATAATAGTTCTCAATAAAAAGCTATGTTTAATCGGCTATACGCCTTGGGGCATTATTGGCGCTACGGCATGATTATGTCGATCGTAATAACGAAGGAAACGGAACAATGAAGCGCTTTAAGAAAGATTCATTTGAGTGGTACAAACAAGTCATTCATACGAATGGTAAGGTATTATAAAGCAGATGGCCCAAATCGAGCACTTAACCGAAGTGCCTGGTTCGGGTTTTTGATAGGCAAAAAAGCCGCTATACTGCGGTTCAGCAGCATAGCGGCTTTTCATATTAGTTACGGATTAGGTAGTCAAACGCGCCTAAAGCGGCAGTTGCTCCTGATCCCATTGAAATAATGATTTGGTTGTAAGGACCGTCTGTGCAGTCGCCGGCAGCGAATAAGCCTGGGACGCTTGTAGCGCCATTTTTGTCGACTACGATTTCGCCGATGCGGTTGCGTTCAACGGTTTCGTCTAACCATTCTGTGTTTGGCACGAGACCGATTTGGACGAATACACCTTGGAGTTCAACGTGCTTTTCTTCGCCTGTTTCGCGGTCTGTGTATGTGATGCCGTTTACGCTCTGATCGCCGGTGATTTCTTTTGTTTGTACATTTTTGAGTACAGTGACGTTTGGCAGGCTGTAGAGACGTTTTTGCAAGACTTCGTCTGCCTTCAGTTCCGGCGCGAACTCTAACACAGTGACGTGATTGACAATACCTGCAAGATCAATCGCTGCTTCGATACCAGAGTTTCCGCCGCCGATAACGGCTACGTCTTTGCCTTCAAACAATGGGCCATCACAGTGCGGGCAGTAAGCGACACCTTTGTTTTTGAACTCTTGTTCACCAGGTACGTTGACATTGCGCCAGCGGGCACCTGTTGAAAGGATGACTGTTTTACTTTTTAGGACAGCACCGTTTTCGAGTTCAAGCTCGAACAAATCTTTTTTCTCAAGGCGTTTTGCGCGCTGAAGGTTCATGACATCAATATCATATTCCTTCACGTGCTCTTCAAGACTTGCAGCAAGCTTCGGTCCTTCAGTTGCTTTTACGCTGATGAAGTTTTCGATGCTCATTGTGTCGAGAACCTGTCCGCCGAAGCGTTCAGCGACAACACCTGTGCGGATTCCTTTACGTGCCGTATAAATGGCTGCACTTGCGCCGGCAGGTCCGCCGCCGACAACAAGAACATCGTAAGGATCTTTATCAGCGAACTCAGATGCATCTGCGCCGCTGCCCATTTTCGCAAGAATTTCTTCGAGGGTCATACGGCCGCTTCCGAAGGATTCGCCGTTTAGGTAAACCGTTGGCACTGCCATAATGTTTTTGCTTTCAACTTCTGATTTGTATGCCGCACCGTCGATCATTGTGTGCGTAATGTTCGGGTTCAGCACGCTCATCATGTTTAAAGCTTGTACAACATCAGGACAGTTGTGGCATGTCAGGCTGATATAAGATTCAAAGTGGTATTCACCGCTGATCTTCTTCACCTGATCAATGACTTTCTGATCTACCTTAGGCGGTCTGCCGCTCACTTGCAGCAATGCCAACACTAAAGAAGTGAATTCGTGTCCAAGAGGAATACCGGCGAAAGTGACGCCAGTGTCTTCTCCGGCGCGGTTCACACTGAAGCTTGGCGTTCTGTTTAATTCAGCTTTTTCAACTGAAATTTTTGATGACATGGAAGCCAGCTCATCAACGAGAGCCAGCATGTCCTTAGAAGTGTCATCTTCACCTGCACTCACTTTGAGAACAATGTCGTTCTCAATTAGCTGCATGTACTGATTTAATTGTGCTTTGATATTTGGATCAAGTACCAATTGAATGCACTCCTTAGATTTTACCTACTAGATCAAGGCTAGGTGTAAGAGTTTCGCCGCCTTCTTCCCATTTAGCCGGGCAAACTTCACCTGGGTTTTGACGAACGTATTGTGCTGCTTTTACTTTGCTGATCAGGTTGCTTGCGTCACGGCCGATACCGCCTGCATTGATTTCAACAGTTTGGATCACGCCATCTGGATCGATGATGAATGTTCCGCGGTCAGCAAGACCAGTTTCTTCGTCAAGAACATCGAAGTTGCGAGAGATCGTTTGAGATGGGTCACCGATCATTGCGTAAGTGATTTTGCCGATTTTTTCAGAGCTGTCATGCCAGCCTTTGTGTACGAAGTGAGTATCTGTAGAGATAGAGTACACTTCAACACCTAATTCTTTAAGTGCAGCGTATTGGTTTTGAAGATCTTCAAGCTCAGTTGGGCATACGAAAGAGAAATCTGCTGGGTAGAAGCAGAATACGCTCCATTGACCTTTTAGAGATTCGTTTGTTACATCGATGAATTCACCGTTTTTGAATGCTTTTGCTTCGAATGGTTGTACTTCTTTACCGATTAAAGACATAATGTTATTCCTCCTAAAAATGGTTTAGAAAGCAATAGTGCTTTCAATAATAATTCTAATTATATATGAATTATTAATTAATATATATTTTTTGTCAAGACAAAACCCCTTAATTATTTTCTCTTTTTCCTTTCATCGTGAAGGAAAGTGCTGGTGTGATCAACATAAATTGCTCTTTGACAAATATTCAAATTTTATATGTCTGATTCTCAATTAGTTGTGATATGTGAGTTTATCCTATAAAAAAAGCTGGCAGCTGGTATAAAAACTCCAGCTGTCAGCCTTATCTATTAGTTTGCATCATCAGACCAATGGGTATGGAAAACGCCATCCATATCTGTCCGCTCGTACGTATGGGCGCCGAAATAATCGCGCTGCGCCTGTAACAGGTTGGCGTTGGAACGCCCTGTGCGGTAGCCGTCGTAGTAAGAGAGCGCGGTGCTTAAGCATGGGAACGCGCTTCCGGCGCTGATTCCCTCGCAAACGACTTTTCGCATGCCTGTCTGATAAGCTTTAAGCTTTTCTGAAAAATAAGGTGCAATCAGCAGGTTTGAGAGATCTGGCTGCTCTTGGAATGCCTCGCTGATGACGTTCAGGAAATCCGCGCGGATGATGCAGCCGCCGCGGAAAATTAAAGCGATGTCTTTAAGCGGCAGGTTCCATCCGTAAAGCTCAGATGACATTTTATATTGAGCAAAGCCCTGTGCGTAGGCGCATACTTTTCCCATGTATAAGGCTTGTCTGACGTATTCAATCCAGAGATCCTTATCGTAATGTTTTTCCTCTGTTTCCGGACCGGCTAACACTTGTTCAGCCGCCATACGTTCTTCTTTTAAGGACGACAGGTAGCGGGCAAACAAGGACTCGGTGATAATAGCGGATGGAATGCCGTTATCAATAGCTTGCATGCTTGTCCATTTTCCTGTGCCTTTCTGGCCGGTTTTATCAAGAATGACATCGATCAGCGGCTGACCTGTATGTTCGTCCTTTTTCCGTAAAATCTCCGCTGTAATCTCTATTAAATAGCTTTTCAGCTCACCTTGGTTCCACGTTTCAAAGATGCTGGCGATTTCTTCGAGCGGCAGACGAAGCGTTTCTCTAAGAAATGTATAGGCTTCAGCAATCAGCTGCATATCTGCATACTCAATGCCGTTGTGCACCATTTTAGTAAAGTGCCCTGCCCTTTTTGGTCCGATGTAGACACAGCATGGGTCTTCTCCGACTTGTGCGGCGATTTTGGTCAGGATCGGAGCGGCTTTTTCATAGACGTCTCGATCTCCGCCCGGCATGATGGAAGGTCCTTTTAATGCGCCGACTTCACCGCCGGAAATGCCGATTCCCAAGTAGCCGATTCCTTTTTCCTTCAGCTCGTCATATCTTCTTTCTGTGTCTTCGTAGTGGGAGTTGCCTCCGTCCATGATGACGTCTCCTTCTTCAAGCAAAGGCATTAACGAATGGATGACGGAATCGACCGGTTTTCCCGCTGTGACCATCAGAAAGATTTTTCTGGGTGTTTCTAGTGATTGAACAAAATCTTGAAGTTCGTAGTACGGGCTCAGCGATTGTCCATCCAGCTTTTTCACAAGCTGGTCCGTTAAATCTCTGGTGTAATTATAGACGGCGACTTTTTCGCCTTTATTTGCCATGTTTAAGGCGATATTGCTTCCCATTACGCCTAAGCCTATGACACCAATTGTATTGAACATGTGTGTTACATCTCCTTCATTAATTTCATACAACTAAACTTAACAATAATATAAATCCTAGTCCAGCAACGGAGATAATTGTTTCCAGCAAGGTCCATGTGGCAAATGTTTCTTTCATGCTTAATCCAAAGTATTCTTTGAACATCCAGAAGCCGGCATCGTTGACGTGTGAAGCGATGACGCTTCCTGCGCCTGTTGCGAGCACCACTAATGCAAGGTTGGCATCGGACTGTCCCAGCAATGGAATGACGAGCCCCGTCGTGCTTAATGCGGCAACGGTTGCTGATCCTAAGGAGATGCGCAGGATCGCTGCGATGAGCCATGCCAGCAGAATCGGCGATAATGCCGTTTCTTTGAATAAATCCGCTACGTAGTCGCCGACACCGCCGTTGATTAACACTTGTTTAAAGGCGCCGCCTCCCCCGATGATCAACAGCATCATGCCAATTTGCGAGATGGCTGTAGAACAAGAGTCCATGACGGTTTTCATTGGAATGTTGCGTGCGATTCCCATTGTGTAAACAGCAACGAGCAGTGAGATGATCATGGCAGTCGATGCATTCCCGATCAAACGGATGAAAGCCAGAAGACCGTTATCCGCAAATCCTATTGTTTCCTGAAGCAAATCAATGATGGTTGCGATCGACATGATGATAATCGGAAGCATGGCTGTAAACACACTGATTCCAAAGCCTGGTGTTTCCTCAAGCTTGAATGTTTTTTGTGTGCCGAGTGACGAGATATTTCCGTTTTTCGCAAATGATGCAGGAACGATTTTTTTCGCGAACTTTGTAAATATTGGCCCTGCAATCAGGACTGTCGGAACAGCAACAATGAAGCCGTACAGCAGCACTTCCCCGATATTTGCGCCGTATTCTCCGGCAATTGCTGTCGGTCCCGGGTGCGGCGGCAGGAATCCGTGTGTGACGGATAATGCTGCGACCATCGGAATACCGAGATATAAAATAGAAATCTTCAATTCTCTTGAAATCGCGAATACGATCGGGATTAATAGAACCAATCCTACTTCAAAGAACAACGCGATTCCGATAATAAAGGAAGCAATCACAACAGCCCACTGTATATTTTTCTCGCCGAATTTGTTGACGAGCGTCATTGCTATACGCTGTGCGCCGCCTGAGTCAGCAATCAGCTTGCCCAGCATCGCACCGAGTCCGAAGATGAGTGCGATGTGGCCAAGTGTCCCCCCTATACCTTCTTCAATGGAGCTGACAACTTTATCAAACGGCATCCCAAGTGCCAGTGCCACGCCGAATGATACAACTAATAAGGAAATAAATGTATTTAATTTCAAGCCCATAATCAAAAATAGTAATGCTAAGATCCCAAGCGCAACAATGATTAATGGCATGATAATGCCCTCCCCTTCATGTCATGTGCTATTTGTGTGTAATTAGGCTTCTTTGATAATTTGCAATTTGGGTATATTGATTTTCTAATGATCTCGATAGATTGATGAATATCGGCATTAATGTTCTATATTCTTTGGCTGAGTCTTCGATTGGCGTATGTCTGTACGTGCTGCCGATCATGTCGGACACGGCTTCGAACGAGTCGATTTTTCCTGTCGCATACAGGCCTAAAATGCAGGCGCCGAGACAGGAGCTTTCGTAGCTTTCAGGAACGACGACTTCAGATTCGAATATGTCCGACATCATTTGCCGCCAAACCTCTGATCTTGCAAAGCCGCCAGTCGCTTGAATTCGGGTGACCGGTCCGTCCATGCATTCTGTTAGCGCCAGGAACACAGTGTACAGATTGTAAATGACCCCTTCTAATGCTGCACGTATCATATGTTCTTTTTTATGTGACATGGTCAGGCCGAAAAATGAGCCGCGTACATCCGGGTTCCATAACGGAGCGCGTTCCCCGGCAAGATACGGGTGGAACAGCAGGCCGTCAGAACCCGGTCTGACGCGTTCAGCAATCTTCGTCAGCACGTCATATGGGTCAATTCCCAGTCTTGTCGCTGTTTCGATTTCTGATGAGGCAAATTCGTCTCTGATCCAGCGAAGAACGATGCCTCCATTGTTCACCGGACCGCCGATGACCCAATGCTTGTCCGTTAACGCGTAGCAGAAAATTCTCCCCTTTTCATCGGTTTGCGGCTGGTCGATAATGGTTCGGATAGCGCCGCTCGTACCGATTGTAACGGCGATTTCTCCTTTTTTAATGGCATTGACGCCGAGATTGGACAGTACGCCGTCGCTCGCGCCGATGACAAAAGGTGTTTCCGGATCGATTCCCATCTGGATCGCTAATTCCGGGCTGCAGTGCTGAAAGATTTCGGTTGTCGGCACGAGTTTGGATAAGTGATCCGGCGTGATCCCTGCGATGTGTAACGCTTCCTCGTCCCAATTCAAGCTTTTGAGGTTCATCATGCCAGTCGCTGATGCTAAGGAATAGTCGATGACATATTCATCAAACAGCTGTTTAAAGATGTATTCTTTGATGCCGATATATTTTTTTGCCTTGGAAGCGATTTCTTTCCGTTCGTTTGTGATCCAGGCAATTTTGCTTAACGGTGACATGGGATGAATGGGTGTTCCTGTTCGTTTGTAGACCTCATGCCCGTTGAGTTCATCTTTGATCTTATGCGCCCAGCCCTCGCTTCGATTGTCTGCCCACGTGATGCATGGTGTCAGAGGCTGATCATTTTCGCCCATGGCAATGACGCTGTGCATGGCGCTGCTGAAGGAAATAAATGAGATCTGTTTTTCCGGGTGCTGTTTCGTGATTTTTGCAGTTGTATGGATGACAGCCTGAAAAATCAATTCCGGGTTTTGTTCAGCCGTTGAGATGTCTGGCGTATGGAGCGGGTAGCCGATGCTTTCTTTTTGTACCACGTCTCCGTTTTCAGTGAATAATACAGCCTTTGTGCTGGTCGTACCGATATCGATTCCTAACATATAACTAGTCATTTTTGTGTTCAGCTCCTTTTGCCAGCATTTGTTGTGAGAGCCAGAGGTCCTCTACTTTTTCTTGCACATCGTCAAAATTCTGGTGCAGAGACTGAACCATCAGCGCCCTGTCCTTTGTTTTGATTGCTTGAATATAAAGCTCATGGTTATCCAGAATCCTTGAGAAATCTTCGTACTTTTCCTTTAACCGTACCCGCATAGATAAAAGAATAAAGCTTTCCATTACGGGTTTTAGATTGTTCCAGATCATCTGAATGTATGAGTGATCAATGGCGCGGATAATCGTTTCATGGAATAACACATCCTGAAATGAAAACTCGTCCGCGTCCTCGTATTTGATGGAGACTTTCATTATTTCTAGAATCTTGCTGAGATCTTTGACTAAAGGCTCAATGTCGATTTTGACCAGCCGTTCAAAGACAAATGTTTCTAATAATAAACGCACGTCATATATTTCTGCGATTTCCTTTTCAGTTAACCCAATCACAACCGCTCCCATTCGTTCTAAACGGATCATTTTTTCGGAAGCCAGTATTTTTAACGCTTCGCGAACCGGCGAACGGCTTACTGAAAACTCAGCCGCGATTGTATTTTCTGATAGAATGGTACCGCTTTCAATCATACCTGAAATAATCCGCATTCTCAGCTCGCATGCGACGCGAACGCCGGTTGACGCTTTTGAAAGCCATTTTGCGGGATACAACAGGTCCTTGGAGTCTAGCATATGCTCACCTTCCTCACTAAGGAGTATACTTGTATACAAGTATGATAACGCGAATATTTTATTAATGCAAACACTTTCATTTCTAATTTTTAATAAAATTTTTCCTGATAAATTGGTATATATGTCCAAATCAATTGTGGTAAATTGAAGAAAAGACAGTGTAAATCATCACTTTTTGAAAGAGGCGATTGGATGAAAATCATTATTGCACCGGATTCTTTTAAGGAAAGCTTATCAGCGTTGGAGGCTGCTCACGCCATAGAAAGAGGCTTCAAAACGGTTTTCCCCGATGCCGAATATCGGAAGCTGCCGATGGCGGACGGCGGTGAGGGGACTGTCCAGTCATTAATTGATGCCACGGGCGGAATCATAAAAGAGCAGATTGTCACGGGTCCGCTGGGGGAACCGGTTAAAGCGTTTTTTGGCATAATGGGAGACGGAAAATCAGCTGTGATTGAGATGGCTGCCGCATCAGGGTTGCATCTTGTGCCCGCAGAGACGAGAAACCCGCTTGTCACTTCTACTAAAGGAACGGGAGAATTAATCGCTGCTGCTCTTGATGAGGGTGCAGAGCGTTTGATCATCGGAATCGGCGGAAGCGCCACAAATGATGGCGGAGCCGGAATGGTTCAGGCGCTGGGCGGAAGGCTTCTTGATGAATCAGGCCATGAGATCGGTCCCGGAGCCGGTGCGCTTTCTCAGCTTTCCTCAATAGATGTGGAAGGACTTGATCCCAGATTACGAAATGTGAAAATTGAAGTCGCCTGCGACGTGGATAACCCGTTAACAGGGCCAAGAGGGGCTTCCGCTGTTTTCGGTCCTCAAAAAGGCGCCACGCCTGACATGGTGCGTATCCTTGACCAGAACCTGTCTCACTTTGCGGATGTGGCTGAAACAACGCTTGAAACAAGCTTCAGGGAAACAGAGGGCGCCGGTGCAGCAGGGGGTCTCGGTTGGAGTCTGCTTACTTTTCTTCGTGCTGATTTGAAAAGAGGCATTGATATCGTCCTCGATGCGGTTCAGTTTGAAAGTGAGGTTCAGGATGCAGATCTTGTGATTACCGGCGAAGGGCGGATTGACAGCCAGACAGTTTACGGCAAGACGCCGATTGGCGTGGCCAAAGCGGCTAAGGCATACGATGTGCCTGTCATTGGACTTGCGGGATCAGTTTCGCGAGACAGTGATGCGGTCTATGCACACGGGATGGACGCCCTTTTCAGCATCGTGCCGGGAGCCGTGCCCCTTGCAGACGCACTTGGGCATGCAGCCGAGAATATGGAAAGAACGGCAAGAAACATTGCGGCATCTTTAAAACTGGCGAAAACGATGTATCTGATATAAAGCCGGTCAAGCACATGCCCGTGCATATTCACCCTCCTTTCTGGGTACAGACAGATAACCAAGCACAACCTAGAAGGAGGACACAGACATGACTGTACAAGAAATCAAAGGCAAAAAACTAGGTAAAGGGATCGCGCCGAATGTAAAACCCGAAGCCTTATTAAATGATAAACGAAAAGTATTTTTGTTTGGTTCCCCGAGTTACACAAACATCGGAGACCAAGCGATTGCGTATGCGGAAGAGAAATTTATTAAAAATCATTTTCCGTACTATGAATATATTGAAATTATGGACTACGCGACGGACGAAGGCATCGAATTGGTGAAGGAGATCATCCGTGAAGACGATATTGTCTGCTTTACCGGCGGAGGAAATCTGGGCAACCTCTACCTTGATATTGAGGAGGACAGAAGGAAGGTCTTCGCCGCGTTTAAAGACTATAAATCCATTTCTCTTCCGCAATCCGTCTATTTTGAAGATACAGAGGACGGAAACAAAGAAAAGAAAAAAACACAGGATGCGTACCATCAAAATCCAAATTTAACGATTGCCGCGCGGGAGACACAGACGCTCGATGTTGTGAAAGAAACCTTCAATTCAGATGTCATCTTTACACCGGATATGGTGCTGTCTTTGGATATCGTACCGAAAGAGCTTGAACGGGACGGCGTTCTTTTTATTTTAAGAGCGGACAAGGAGAAGGTAACCGATGAAGATTTTATTTCACACATGATGAAATGGGCAGAAAAAACAACCTATGCGGAGCGTACAGACACGGTGCTTGATACGGTCGATATGATTGATTACGAGGATCGGGAAAAGCATTTCATGGAAATGCTCGACCGCATTGGTTCCAGTCAATTGGTGGTGACAGACCGCCTTCACGCTATGATCTTTTCGATTATCACAAAAACGCCATGCCTCGTCTTTGGAAATAGCTACGGCAAAGCCAAACATTCATACCGGGATTGGCTTGAAAGCTTAAACTTCATTGAATACACAGATAAAAATGATATTGAGGAATTAGAGCAAATGATTGACCGCCTGCTTCAAGCAGAGCCGAATGACGTTGATTTGTCTAAGGATTTTCAGCCGCTGATTGATTTCTTTAGATCGTAATGGGAAAAGCAGACTGGGAACAGTCTGCTTTTTTCTGTGCTAATGATCGTTTTCCAGACGCACAGTTTCATTCGTGATTCGTTCTCGCTGCGCCGCTTCGTCGGAGATGATATCTTCTTTATTTTAAGCTATATTGACTCTCTACCTTATAAGCCAATGGAATTGATTACACTCGAAACATCAGAATAAACTTTATCAAATGAAAGGTGATCTTTCATTTTATCAGTGACACTATCTATTGCTTTTCCAGACATATGATGGTTAAGGATTTCTCGTTTTGTCTTTATAGCCTGCTCGGCATCTGTAATGTTTTCAAGGATCGAAGACAAATTCTTACGGTCTTCGTGAAATGCATAGCTTAATTGTTTTTTGATTGAATGCATCAACGCCAATTTTTGTTCTTGTCGCTTCTTCTCTTTAAACGCCGCCAATTGTTCAGGTGTCATTTCAGAGGTATTTACATCAGCATTTGAAAAAATTGAAGTGCTTGAATGCTGACTCGTCATTTTTTGCATAAAACGGTCAGCATCTGTTGGTTTCTTATTCATAAAATCCATGTTTCTTTCTCTCCTTATGAAATCCCCATTCGACTGGCCGCTGCCAGATCTGCATCATGATACGCATGTCCCATATGTCCGAGATCATCTGCAATCATCTGCAGAAAGTGTTGCAGATTGAGCGCTGCATCTACTGCCTGATCATATTTTTCTTTTGAGTAAAAAAGGTGGTGCGGTTTGTTCATCTTGATCTGATTGATCAGATCATCGACATCGGAAACTGATAATTCGTCATAGGCGCCAAAACCAACCATTCGTGTATGCATATTCCTGACATCCTCAATTGAATCCTTTACTTTGTCATCAATTCTTTCAATCTGGCGTATCATTTTTGACCATTCCGTTTCGGCAATATGTTTCAACTGAGTACTTGTATTCATTAATACATGTGATTTGATAAGAATCGAAACACCTGTATTGGCCTTCACATTCGTTGATTTCATTTGGTTTAGCATCGCTAATGCAAAGTCAGGGTTGTTCTTTAAAACATCATCCACAGTTTGGGCAGAGCCATCTGAATGGAAGCTGTATCGATCCAAGCCGTGACTTCCCATTAAGGCTTCAGCAAATAGTGTGATATCAAGAGATTGATTGCCATAATGTTTCAGTCCAAGACCCAGCATTTTCACTTCATCAGGGAGGCTATTATTCTGTACACCATTGGGCAAAGCTTCGTCATACATCACTTTTACTTTGCCTACTTCAGCAGCATCCCGATTCAGCAAGGATAATCCATCATTTAAATTAATATATTCTGTTAAACGGCTGCGAAACTCTCCCTTTAACGCCCGGGCTTTTACATCCTTAGGCAGGTTTTCATATATGTTAGGATTCTCGAAGGTGACACCGCGGTCTATAAAGTCATTCATCACGACTGCATAGCTTGCATTAGATCCGCCTAATGAGTGACCGGTGACTTGAATGTCAGCATTTTTAAAGTATTTATGTATTTTTTTTGCATATTGATCTGCCTGAATCGCCTGATTATCTGTTCCATCATCAAACGGCTTTTTGCCAACTAGATAACTAGTATCCATGTGAAGCCAATCTTGGATGATCTCATTTGCATATTCAGAGAAACCTGTTACTGAGTCAAAAGAAGACCCATCTTCTTCAGCTGGAATATTGATCCCTTTTTTCTCTAGTTCTTTAATGAGCTCTTCTCTTTTTCCACGCTGATTTGTTTCCTTAATCGTTTCTTTTAATTGGTTAGTGCTGATAGGTTCTGACCCGCGGTATGCGATGATGGCGTTTTGGATTTTTTCTTTGTCTTTTCCATGGTTGGAAATTTTGTAATCTTTTTCGGATACTAAAGTAAGGGCATCAAGCCCTTTTTTCGTTTTTTTATGATCAACTACATATAACTTTTGTCCATTACTTATCTCAATGTTAGTACCAATACGATAGTTTCTAAGATTATATGCAGCACTTGATGCTTTATTATAATCTTCGTCTGTAAGTGAATTCTTTTTTCTAGACATAACTTCACTCTCCAAAAACTTGTATATATTGTATAATAAATTAAAAAAGGATGAAATACCATGTCATTTGTAAAAAAAATACTTATAATAGGTACGATCGTATTGATTGTTGTATTAGGTATTTCTTACGGAATAGTAAAAAAAATGAATATATCAGATCGAACAACAGAAGAGACTGGAGGTAAACAGACAGTGAAAAAAGAAGAAAAAAGCGATAAAGAAAAAGCAGAAGAATATGTAGAAAAGATGAAACCAAAAATTAAAGAACATCTAAAGGAGGAAGATATTCATAATTTTATTAAAAAAATTACTTTCGAGGATAAAGTTGAAATAAACCCAATGGGAAGAATAATAGTAAATGGATATATAAATGACAATCCAGATAAGTTTTACTTCTCAGCAGATTTAATTTATGATTCCAATAAAGTGGACGGAATGAGTTACCCTGAGGATGTAGGTAATCGTTTTACAGATTGGAGCGAATACACCAAGAAAGAAAAAGAAGAATACATCAAAACCGCTTACCCCGATAAAAAAGAGCGTGAACAATATTTAAGAGATATTGGAGAACTAAAATAAACAGGCCAAAATGCCTGTTTACTTTCGCCGATTCGTATCCCAAAAAAGACTGCCCTCCTCCGGGGCAGTCTTTCTTTATTACATATGAAACAGCCAGATGACAAGCGGTCCGAAAAATGAGCCGAGAACCGCATAGAGTGTCATGGAGACAGAACTCATGGATACGGCTAGTTCTCCATATTCAAATGCTTTTGAGACAAGCTGCAGCTTTAGAAGCCAAGGAGCTCCTCTATCGTTTTACCGATCCTTCCGATAGAAGAGTCAGTCTGTTTACCATTACAAAACTCGGCAAACAAGCATTAAAGGCAGATCAGCAGATGCGCTTAGAACGTTTTGAACAGATGCTGAAAGAGTGGTCAATACATGAAAAAGAGATGTTTGGCGAACTTCTCCAGCGTATGAACAAGGCCTTTATCAATTAACATCAAAAAACCCATGCGCTATGTTACATCTGCATGGGTTTTATGGTGTGCAATTAAATGATGGAAGGTCTCATTTGGTGCGTTTAACGGCAGCCCAGACGCAAGCAAGCCCGACAGCCACTGCCGCAGTTACCGCCGGGCGCTTTGTGGCCTTTGCATAATAGCTTCTTGACCGAAGCCACCCTTTATTTGTCCCCCTGTCATGCATGCCGTAGCCCGCATGGTAAAGCGCGCTTTCTTCACGCGGTTTGGACGGCCTTTCCGCATGCTGGCTGTAGTACATGATTTTTTCCATGAGTCTGTCGGTCAGCCGGGGAAAGAGTGCACCCAGCATGGCGATGGCTTTTGCCTGCGAGCCGATGTACATGTCGCGTTTCGGATGTTCAGCGGCAAACAGAATGGCTTCGGCTGCAGCTTCCGGCGGGTAGATCATAGAGCGGTAATGGGCCGGCTGTTTGTCCAGGTAGCTTCTGGCGTGTTCGTTGTAAGGCGTGTCGATTCTGCCTGGATGGATGAGTGTGACCGAGACCGGTGCCTGTTCTTTTTCAAGCTCCATTCGGATGCTTTCTGTCCATCCGTGAAGCGCGAATTTCGCAGACGCGTAGGTGGATTGAATGACGGTTCCTCTGTCACCGAACAGGCTTCCTACATTGATGAGAGCACCCGGACCGCCTCTGCTTGTAAAGTGTTTGACGGCTGCCCTTGTTCCATAGACCGGACCCCAGAAATTGGTGTCAAACACGCGCTTCATGTCTTCGGTGGTAACATCCATAGCGTGTCCGAAAACCGAAACAGCGGCGTTGTTAACCCATGTGTCAAAGCGGCCGAATGTGCTGATCGCGGTTTCTGCGATGCGGTTGACGTCTTCTTCTTTTCCCACATCCGCTTTTACATAGATGGCTTCGTGCCCTTTTTTCTTTACTTCATCAACGAGCTCCTGAAGGGCGTCTTCATTTCGGGCTGCTGCGACGACTTTTGCCCCTTTTTCGGCCGCCATTCTCGCGGTGACGAGGCCGATTCCGCTTGTAGCACCGGTAATGACGATGACTTGATCCTTTACTTTTTTCAGTTTGAGCTTCGTTTTCGGGTTTTGCTGTTTTTCAAGCTGTTCAGTATTGGTGACCGTATCATCAGTTGTCATCGGGAATCCCCTCCTAGACATGTTTGTCTACATTTACCCCATCCAGAAGGTTCTTACCCCTTTTGACAATCCCATGGTTCTTTTTTATATTATATAAGTCGCTCTACCATACCTAGGAGGGAATGTTTCAATGACTAGCAGAGGAGATTCACGTGAAAAAATCCTTCACACAGCGTCACGTCTGTTCCAGCTGCAAGGATATCACGCGACAGGCTTAAACCAGATTGTGAAAGAAAGCGGTGCTCCTAAGGGATCGCTTTATCACTTTTTTCCGAATGGCAAAGAAGAATTAGCAATTGAAGCGGTTACATATACGGGTAAGATCGTTGAACATGTGATACAGAAAAGCATGGATGAGTCCTCTGATCCTGTTGAAGCGATTCAGCGTTTTATTGAAAAAACCGCCAGCCAGTTTGACAATACGGAAAGCATTCAAGGGATTCCAGTCGGCTTGCTGGCGAGTGAAACGGCGTTAATCAGCGAGCCGCTGCGCACGGTTTGCATGAAGGTGTTTAAAAGCTGGGAAGCGGTTTTCGCCCGAAAATTAATGGAAAACGGATTTGCAGAAGAAGAAGCAAGCCAGCTGGGAATGCTGATCAATTCGATGATTGAAGGCGGTATTATGCTTTCTTTAACGAATAAAGACAAAACGCCCCTTCTTCTCATGGCCGAACAAATTCCAGTATTGGTGAGGAAAAAAGGGTAGCAATTTGTTATCCTTTCCCCTACAATTATGTAGAACGGTCTAGTCAAAAACCTATAATATATAGACTGGTCTAAATTGGAGGGCGTAACATGAAAACGTTAAGTAAACATTCACTGCCCAAAGAAAAAGTGCCTTACTTGCTTCGCAGCGGAGAGGGAGAGCGCTATTTGTTCGGCAGACAGGTCGCGACAGTGATGGCAAACGGAAAGAGCACGGGAGATTTGTTCGAGATCGTGCTGCTTTCTGGGGGAAAAGGAGATGCCTTTCCGCTTCATATTCACAAAAATACGCATGAAGGGCTTCTTGTTCTGGACGGTAAGCTTGAACTGACGCTTGATGGAGAACATCATCTTTTAGCAGCTGGTGATTATGCGAACATTCCGGCCGGAACGCCGCACAGCTATCGGATGCAGAGCCACAGAACACGGCTGGTGTCTTACACAATGAAAGGGAATGTCGCACATATGTATTCCGTGCTTGGAACGCCGTATGATCACGCTGAACATCCGCCGCACGCAAGCGAAGAGGTATCAAAAGAGCGTTTTGCAAAAGCGGATGAGGCGGCGGACATTATATTTGCGGAGGATGAAAACCGTGCCGGTGCTCCAAAACTAGTGGAGAATACAGAACTTCCGGCTGGCGTTGTTCCATATGTGCTTGAGTCTGGAGAAGGAGACCGCCTGTTGACGGGCGATCAGCTTCATCGCATTGTGGCTGCGCAAAAGAATACGGACGGGCAATTTATCGTTGTATCATCTGAAGGCCCTAAAGGCGATCGCATCGTTGATCATTATCATGAGCATCATACAGAAACTTTCTATTGCCTTGAAGGGCAAATGACGATGTGGGCCGATGGTGAAGAAATTCAGCTTAATCCTGGAGATTTCCTGCATGTTCCTGCCAACACTGTACACTCATATCGCTTGGATTCTCACTATACAAAAATGGTGGGTGTATTGGTTCCGGGCTTATTCGAGCCGTTTTTCCGCACGTTAGGAGATCCGTATGAAGGGCATATTTTCCCGAGTGAGCCTCAAGCTTTGCGATTCGACCGTGTCTTGCAGAATATCGAGACATTAGATTTAAAGGTCATGAAACCATAATATCTCCGCCGGGCTTCCTGAGGAGCCTGGCTTTTTATTGTGAAGGTGACGAGATTGTAAGGTTTTTCCTTTGCGCTGCCACCTAAATCGATGTTTCTTCGTTTCTTTTTTTCATACGCTTGAGGTATAGAAAAAAGGAGCGTGATCCATATGGCTTCATTACAGCCGACTCTGACAAATGAGCGGATTGGTGTGCTTGACGTGTTAAGAGGAATTGCCATTTTCGGCATCCTATTTGTGAATTTGGCGCACTTCAGTTATCCGGATATGTATTTGTCTATGCTTGGAAAGGATAATTTTTTTACGGAAAAGTGGTCTGGTGCAGATTTTGCTGCAGCAGAAATATTGAAATTTTTGATTCAAACCAAATGTATTTTACTGTTTTCATTTTTATTTGGGTTTGGCATGGTGGTGATGATGGAGAGAGCGTTAAGCAAAGGAAAACGTTTTGTCCCGCTTTATATCAGAAGATTATTGGCGCTCTTCATCTTTGGAACCATACATGCTTTTTTGATATGGGACGGGGATATCTTAACGGAATACGCCCTGCTTGGTTTGGTTTTACTTTTGTTCAGAAAAGCAAAGCCGAAAACACTGTTGATATGGGCAGTCTCTTTGTATCTCCTGTTTTCTCTTCCGTTCATTTTGGCAAGCTTTCATCAAGCAAACGGACAAGAATGGGCACAAGCAGCCATTCAGCAAGCGAAGCAGGCGCTTCATGCTTACGGAAACGGCAGCCTGAAAGACATTGCGGAACAGCGAATCCACGATCGGCTCGTTTATATGTCAATGAATGGCATGCTGACCTATAATCCGCTGAATTTCTTTTTTGCCTCCATCCCATATTTCAGTATGTTTTTGCTGGGAGCCGCGGCGGCAAAATCAAGATTTCTGCATCAGCCGGAAAAGCACCGCAAAGCGTTAAAAAGAGTATGGCTGTCTGGGCTGGTCATTGGCATCAGCGCTCATATATTGTACAGTGTGACCGAAATGGAAGTATTTTTGCTGGTTGGTGCGCCTTTTCTTATGTTTTTCTACGTCACAACGATTGTGTATCTTTATCATAAGACAAAACTGGCTAAGCCGCTGCAATACTTTTCCGCAGTCGGGAGAATGGCATTTACCAACTATCTCATGCAATCAATCATTTGTACGTGGATTTTCTATCATTACGGGTTGGGGTTATACGGCAAAGTATATCCGGCTGCGGGCGTGCTGATCACGATCGCGGTATGTGCCCTTCAAATGACCATCAGCCATCTTTGGCTGCGGGCATTCCGAATGGGGCCGTTTGAGTGGCTTTGGAGGAGCCTTACGTATATGAAGCGGCAGCCGATCTTGAAGAAATCATAGATAAATAAAAGTCTAGACTCATAATTGACGTCTAGACTTTTTCATGTTTTCAATTATTTATATACAACCCGTGTACGGCAAATGATGTCATGAAGGCCCTTTTTCTCTCCGAATGCCACCATGATAAAACCGATATAAAAGATAATTCCAGATAATATGTACGCAAAGTAACGGCCGATTGCCTGCCCGACAGACACGCGTCCGCCTTGTTCATTGACTACTTTCAGCCCGAGAATTTTCTTGCCGAGCGTACCTTGCATTTTAGAAGCTGTAAGCAGCCCGTAATATAACACACTGATGACGATCATGATCAGCATGGTTGGCAAAAATGCCAGCGTCAAGTATTTCACCATATATTCGTCTTGTGTCATGTATGGGTCTGTTGCGATGGATCCAGCGATAAATACGGAATTGATAATAAATAGAATAATATAGCTAGGAACAGATACAATAATGCCGTCAATCAAATAAGCTAAAACACGAATCCAAAATCCTGCCGGTTTTTCCATGTATATTTCTCTCTCCTTTGAATTAATCTGGAACAGTATACTTTGTAAAAAAAGCTTTTGCAATATGATATGGTGATAAAATCCTGATATTACTGAAAAATGAGTCTTTTATCCTTTGTTTTTTACTATATAAATATACTAGTAATAACCATATTGTTTGCGTATCTGTTTTGGGATTTTTTAAAATATAATGAATTTTCCACCCGGCTTCCTTATAATAAAAAGGTTAATATTTCTATTTGAAGGAGGAGTTTGATGTCTAGAAAAAACAGCGTGGCGATCATGACAGCCATTTCTGCTTTTCTTTTCTGCGCCATGATTGCTGCGGCTTCACTTTCGCCGCTGGCCGGAACGGGAGGGGCGGCCAATCAATTTAATTCAGTCGGCATGTGGTCAGCTATCGGTATGATTTTTGTATTATATTTTATTCCTTTAATCATTTATATGCTCGGAGTAGATGCGATGAGGTATGTCATGGCGGTGCTTTGCGGCTTTGGGCTGCTGATTCACTTGTCTTCAGCCGGGTTTATCTTGATGTATAGTTTCTTCAGTGACCATCCGTTTTCTGATGTGATCTTTGTGATTGGGATTAGTCTCGCTGCGGCTGCTGTCAACGTTATTTGGTTTGTGGCTGCGTTTCGTTCAGTTGCTGAAAAAACGTCGCAAACAGCCTGACATAGTTTTCTAGTTTGTGATGGTTTTGTGAAGCAGAATGATAAAATGGATTAATATGTTATAATGATCATATATTAGAAAATACATATAATGGGGGTCTCAATGATGATCAAGTCATTTCGTATGAAAGCTTTGATTGCGGGAGCTGCGGTGGCGGCTGCTGTTTCGGCCGGCGCTGTTTCTGACGTGCCCGCTGCCAAAGTGCTTCAGCCGGCAGCTGCTTACGCGGCGGAAACGGTGTTTTCTCAAAATAATGGAGCATCCGGCTTTTTAACAGGAAGGTATGATGTACAAGCTATGGCGCCTGCCATGTTTAACTGGTCACGCGAGAGTCGATTCGCTGGCAATACAGACGGGACGCTGAAATGGCAAAACGATATTAGAACGACACCGCAAAATGGTGCGGGGGCAGTAGTTGATGGAGACGGCACGGTATATCTTCATTCCAGAGACGGGGAAATGAAAGCCTTTAATCCTGACGGCTCAGTCAAATGGGTGACGGGCAATCTGGGAAAAACGTTCACACAATCTCCTGTACTCGGAACCAACGGTGTTATCTATCTGGCATCTTATGATAAAAAGATTTATTTTATCGACAAGGAAACGGGTGAGATTTTAACAACGGTTCCGTTAAGCGGCGGGCCAAGCTCTGAAACGGTGATCGGTTCAGACGGCACGTTGTACTTCTCAACACTTGATAATTATGTTCACGCGATCAAACCGACGTCAAAATCAACTTGGACAGAGCGCTGGAAGTTGAAAACAAATGGTGTCGTCAGCTCTGTGCCGGTGCTTGCCTCAAACGGCACCGTGTATGTCGGCACATACAATAACGTGTTTTATGCGATCAATTCCGGAACCGGACAGGTGAAATGGTCCAGAACGACGTCAAATGCGTTTAAAGGATATCCGGTGATTGATAAGGATGGCACCGTTTATGCCGGCAACCAAGACGGACAGCTGTATGCGTATACGTCAACAGGCAGCTTAAAATGGACATTCCCTCTCAACGGGTTCTCCAGTTCATCGCCTGCGATCGACCATAACGGCAACATCTATATCGGTTCAGGAAGCGGCGAGCTGTTTTCCATCAGCAAAAACGGGGATATGAACTGGTCATTCTACACAGACGGCCCTGTCAGAACGGCGCCGCTGATTGACGCGAAGGGAACGGTTTATTTCGGGTCGGATGATATGAAGGTTTATGCGGCGGACGCAAACGGCAATGAATTATGGAGCTATCAAACCGACAGCAACGTCGTGTCATCTCCCCAGCTTGCTGAGGACGGAACACTTTATATTGGAAGTTATACGAAGCTGATGGCTTTTGGAAAATAGCAGAACAGGCTGGCGAGGTGATCTCGGCAGCCTGTTTTTGGTATCAATCAAGATGTTTATTTTTATAGATAACCTTAGTCCCGCAAATATAATCGTGTAATGCCAGTTTAGAGGGGAAAGCCGCCATAATGTAACCGATATACAAAATTCCTGATGGTATGTAAGCAAAAAAACGGCCAAAGCTGTGCCAAAATGAAATTCGCTCGCCATACTGATTGACAACGATGATGCCCATAAGTTTTTTGCCTAGTGTTGCTTGCATTTTTGAAGAAGTCAGCAAGCTATAATAAAGAATGCCGAAGATATATATGATGGCGATAACAGGGATCGTCCCGAATATCAGGATATAAAATTTATATTGCTCTTGTGTCATATAGGAGCTTCCTGCATCAATGAGAGGCAGGACAATGAAGGTGTTAATTTGGATCATAATAAAAGCAAAAAAATAGATAATTAAATCATCAATAATAGAGGCAACTGCCCGAATCCAAAATCCAGCTGGCTTTTCCATGTATAATATTCTCTCCTTTGAAGTTTCCTGGGATATTATACGTTAGAGGCTGTGCGGTTTCAATGAGATATACTAGAGGAATTTGGTCTCGTAGTGAAAATGGTATTTTATCACTTTTCATTTCTTTATTTTACCTTTTTATCTTTAGGTGAATAGAATGTTAAAAAAGAATCTGCAAGGTAATGCAGATTCTCTTCACTACAATTATTTAGAGGCTTGAATCAATACACCCTTCTCATGAGAAAACTCTTTAAATCCGTATACCCCATGGTAGGAGCCGATTCCGCTTGTATTTACGCCGCCGAATGGCAGGTTGACGTCACTAAAGTGAACGACAACATCGTTAATGGCTGCGTTGCCTGATGTTGTATGCTGAAGGACGTTGTCGATCAGGTCTTGGTTGTGGCTGAATACATAAAGCGCGAGCGGTTTATCGCGGTCATTTACGTAATCGATGACCTCGTCGATGTCTTCATAGTTCATCATTGGCAGGATCGGTGCAAAGATTTCTTCCTGCATGATCTTCATATCTGGCGTAACGTTTTTCAAAACGGTTGGCGAGATCGTACGGTCGCTTGCATCAAATACGCCGCCGAACACGACTTCCGCGCCTTTCTCGATAGCGTCGTCGAAAAGGTCTTTGACGCGGTTGAAGTTGCGGTCGTTGACAATCTGCGTAAATTTGCTGCGGTCCGGATTGTGATCATCCTCCATAAATCCTGCGTTGACGATTGTTTGTAAAATGCCCGCGAACTTGTCCTGCACATCTTTCTTAATGAAGATATAATCCGGTGCGATGCAGGTTTGGCCGGCGTTTACGAATTTGCCGACGGCGATCTTTTTCGCTGCGTCCATGAGATCGTATTCATTGTCAATGATTGTCGGGCTCTTGCCGCCAAGCTCAAGTGTGACAGATGCCAAGTGTTTGGCAGCCGCTGTCATGACGATTTTTCCGACATTTGTGCTTCCAGTGAAGAAAATATGGTCGAATGGCTGATCCAGAAGCTCGGTTGCCACCTCAACCTCTCCTTCAAAAATCGCAACTTCTTTTTCATCAAAAGCATCTCGAATTACTTTTGCGGCAATGTTGCTTGTGTTCATTGTAAAATCGGACAGCTTCACAATCGCGCTGTTTCCTGCTGCGAGAGAAGCGGCAAGCGGCGCCATTGTCAGCATAAACGGATAGTTCCACGGGCCAAGGATGAGTGTTACGCCTTTTGGCTCGTACATGAGAATCCCATTTGCCTCGGAGCTTAACGATGAACCGACTTCTTTAGGCGCCATCCATTTTTCCAGGTTGTTCATATTATCTCTGATCGCTTTTTTTGTTCCTTCGATTTCCGCTTTTTTGACCTCGTGATATGGCTTCCGCACGTCTTTGCGGATCGCTTCGATGATTTCCTCTTCATGTGCAATGACGGAATCCAAAAAGCGCTGAAGCTTTTCTTTACGCTGTTCCGCTGTTGAAGCGCGCAGCACTTTTTGCTGTTTTTTCTGAAGCTGGAAGACGCGCTGAATGTCGTCTTTTAATTGCTGTTCCATTGTAAATCCCCCTCATTTGCTTTCTGCTTATCTCGGAACTATTATAAAGTGGTATCTTTTCTATAAGAGAGACAACGGAGAATCATCTATACGTTACCGTACATATATCGAACATCTGTCTAAGTTTGGAGGTGACTTTTTTGCCGGAATCTGCTGAGGCTCAAATCAAACAGGCGCTTCTGGATTTATTAGAAAAAAGGGATATTCGACAGATTACAATGAAAGAAATTGCTGAACACGCACAAGTGAGCCGCGGGACGCTCTATCTTTATTACGAGGATAAGTTTTCAATCATTGAGGATTTAATGAGTGACATGCAGGAAGGATTGGGCGAAGCGCTCTACGAAGCCTTCAAGCACATGGATACACTTCATCTCAGCCAAAAGCGGCAAACAGTGCATCCAACATTGTCTTTTGTTCATCAGCATCAATCTTTTTTTTCAGCAATGATGGTCAGAGACAACGTACCGTATCACAATTTCCACCGGTTTTTTAAAGATGTGTTTCAGCAGGATGTCATGCTGTCTCCGGTTCATGTGAATTTGACGCCGATGGAGCAGGAGATTTACGGACATTACAGGGCTTTGTATACGTATGCCATTATTTTGTACTGGCTGAATGAGGATGCGTCTGCATCTCCGCAAGCCATCAGTCACAAGGTATGGGAACTCGTTTCTCAGAAACGGTTTTATTGGCTGTTTGGGCAGGCTGTTGAAGCGGAGCCGGAGGAGAGAAAGCAAGTTGACCGGCGTGTTGTCCGCACAAGACAGGCGCTGCAAGAGGCTTTGCTGGACGTATTGGCGGAGAAAAAAGACTATGCGGCGGTGACTATTTCGGATATTACCAGAAAAAGCAACATCCGCAGGGCAACCTTTTATGATCACTATGCCAATAAAGATGAGCTGTTACAAGCGATGATTCATCAATCATGTGCAGATATGATTGATCGGCTGACGGTGAGTGCCAGTCCGGATGAGCTTTCTTTAGCGGAAGCTGAGACGGCGCTTGCCAGCCTGCTTTCTGCATTATCGGAACGCTCGCCCATTGTCCGGTTTCTCAATCCTGAATGGGGAATTCCTCATGTGATACCCAGCATGTTCAAAGCGCTGGAATCTTTTTACCTGCACCAGCAGCTTGATATCCGCGCGGGGAAGAAACTTTATGCTTATTATGTCTCCGCTATGATTATCGGTTTGATGTTGTATCGGCTGGATGAGGGAAAGGCGCACGATCCGAGGGTGCTGGCCAGGGAGTTTTTGCAGTTTTTAGATGTGAAGAAGTATAAGATTATATTGCTTTGAAAAACAGAAAAGAGAGGGGCTGAATCCCCTCTCTTATTTCGTTTCTTCCTTCCATTTCTCATCAATCAGCATCTTCCCAGGCCATGTATACGCCATGATGCCGCCGTCTGCGGTGATGTCTTCGCCTGTGACGTATGAGCTGTCGTCAGATGCGAGGAACAGCGCCACCGTTGCCATTTCCTTCGGCTGGCCGAGGCGGCCGAGCGGTGTGATCCATTTGTTGGCTTCGCGGAATTTCTCGCCCATTTCCTGTTCCTTGGTGCCAGCTAATTTGTCAATAAGCGGCGTTTCAATCGTACCCGGTGAGATGGAATTGACCCGGATGCCGTTTCTTGCGTAATCAATTGCCATCGCTCTTGTCAGGTTTGTGATGCCGCCTTTTGCGGCGTTATAGCCGGAGCGGTCGAGGTCCGCGGCCCGGCCTGACATGGAGGAGGTGTTGATAATGGAGCCTCCTTTTTCGAGCATGAGCGGAATCAGATATTTGCTGCAAAGGAATGTGCCGCGCAGGTCGACGGCCATAATGCGGTCAAATAGCTCAACGGGGTATTCGTGCACCTTTCCGCCTTCCTGATCGACGCCGGCGTTATTAAACAGAATATCTATCGTTCCGCACGCCTCCTTGATTCGATCAGCAAAAGCTTTCACGCTGTTTTCATCTGACACATCGAGGTGAAAGGCATCCGCCTGTCCTCCGTTTTGCCTGATTGCTTCAACTGTATCTTCCATTTGATCTGTATTGATGTCTCCGATCATCACACGCGCGCCTTCATTGGCAAAAACCTCTGCCGTTGCTTGTCCAATGCCTGTCGCAGCGCCTGTGATCACTGCGGTTTTGTTTTCAAGTCTTCTCATGACACGAGTCCTCCTTTTTCTAGTTGTCTTCCCGCTGTGTGCAGTGATAAACATGTGAGAAAAGTAATACCTGCATATGTTAAAATGAACTAGAAATTGTTGGGAGGTTTTATGTGTTTTGAAGATACAGCATAAGAAGGAACTCAAATTTTATTGTCTCATTACGATTCCGGCTGCGTTTGCTGTGCTGACTGTCATCTCTTTTTTATTGCAAGAGATTACGTTTCCGGTTACAGCTAGCGCATTTCTGAATGCTTCATGGCATAATCTATTGTTTCTGATACCGTTCTGTTTGTTTTTCTATCCGGTGCATATTTGGATGAAGCGGGAGTTTAGCCGATGGAATGATGCAGGACAAAAGAGAGGCTGATCCTCTCTTTTTCTTATCAGACTGTCTAGAAAAAATAGTGAAAATACCCCCAACTAATGTTAAATTTACATATATATGCATCTATTGATCTTTGATGAAGACCGTATTGACATGAGTCATCATTTATGATAAATAGATGCTGAAAAGAGTTTACATAACATCACAAAGCATGAAAAAGGAGCGAGCGGAATGGCCAAAAAAGAGTTTAAAGCAGAGTCCAAACGACTGCTGGATATGATGATTAACTCCATTTACACTCAAAAAGAAATCTTTCTTCGTGAGTTAATTTCCAATGCGAGTGACGCGATTGACAAAATCTATTACAAAGCGCTGACAGACGATGCGCTAACCTTCGATAAAGACAATTACTACATAAAAGTCGCGGCTGACAAAGGCGCGAGAACACTGACCATCACGGATACAGGGATTGGAATGACAAAGGACGAGCTTGAACAGCACCTCGGTACGATCGCGAAAAGCGGCTCTCTTGCATTTAAAAAAGAAAACGAACAGAAAGACGGCCATGACATCATCGGGCAATTCGGTGTCGGATTTTATGCGGCGTTTATGGTAGCCGATGTGGTGACCGTTATCAGTAAGGCGCTCGGCAGCGAAGAAGCGTATAAATGGGAATCTGCTGGCGCAGACGGTTATACAATTGAGCCGTGTGAAAAGGATTCTGTCGGCACAGACATTATCCTGAAGATCAAAGAGAACACGGAAGATGAGAGCTATGATGAGTTTTTAGAAGAATACCGTTTAAAAGCGATCATCAAAAAGTACTCTGACTTCATTCGCTACCCGATCAAAATGGATACAACGGTTAATAAGCCGAAGGAAGGCAGCGAGAATGAATTTGAAGAGGTGCAGGAGGAACAGACGGTTAACAGCATGGTGCCGATCTGGAGAAAAAACAAGAGCGAGCTGACAGATGAGGACTATGAAACGTTCTATTCTGAAAAGCATTACGGATTTGATAAACCGCTCACTCACGTCCATATCAGCGTGGACGGTGCCGTGCGCTACAACGCCATTTTATTTATTCCTGAAAACATGCCGTTTGACTATTATTCTAAGGAATATGAGAAAGGCTTGGAGCTCTATTCCAACGGCGTGCTCATCATGAACAAATGCGCGGATCTGCTTCCGGACCACTTCAGTTTTGTGAAGGGTATGGTCGATTCTGAGGACCTATCGCTGAACATTTCTAGAGAAATGCTGCAGCATGACCGCCAGCTGAAGCTGATTGCGAAAAACATCAGCAAAAAGATCAAAAGCGAGCTGCAGAGCCTGCTGAAAAAAGACAGAGAAAAATATGAGACCTTCTACAAATCGTTCGGCAGACAGCTGAAGTTCGGCGTGTACAATGATTTTGGCGCGAATAAAGAGCAATTGAAGGATCTCTTATTATTCTACTCTTCCAAAGAGAAAAAACTGGTCAGCCTGGACGAGTACGTATCCAGAATGCCTGAAGAGCAGAAATACATTTATTACGCGACAGGTGATTCTTACGATCGCATTGAGAAATTGCCGCAAACGGAAATGGTAGCGGACAAAGGCTATGAAATTCTCTACTTTACTGAGGACATCGATGAGTTTGCGATCAAAATGCTCGCTTCATATCAGGAAAAAGAGTTCAAATCTGTATCAAGCGGCGATCTTGGCATCGATTCAGAAGAGGATCAAAAGCAGTCTGAAGAAGAGGAAAGCAAGTACAAGGATCTGTTTGAGGAAATGAAAAATATCCTGTCTGACAAAGTGAAAAACGTCAGAGTATCGAAACGCCTCAAATCTCATCCGGTCTGCCTCGCAGCTGACGGTGAAGTGACAATCGAGATGGAAAAAATCTTAAACGCGATGCCGGATAGCCAAAATGTAAAAGCGGACAAAGTGCTGGAAATCAACCCGAATCACGAGGTATTCAACACGCTGCAGAACGCTTTTGAACAAGATAAAGAGAAACTAAGCCTGTACACAAATCTCCTGTACAACCAGGCGCTTCTGATCGAAGGTCTGCCGATTCAGGACCCTGTGGAATTTACGAACAATATGTGCAAGGTGATGGTGTAATCATAAAAAAGGAATCGTCCCGATGAGACGATTCCTTTTTCTATTTATGACGTCCGTTCATTGAGCATACGGCTTTGTCCGTTGTTCTTTCTTTTAAAACGTTTTTTCAGGCTTGCTTCAATTTCTTCTAAGCTTTTCCCTTTGGTTTCAGGAACCATGTAAAGGGCGAAGAAAAATGAGAGAAGACAAATAACTGAAAAAATTGTAAAGACCCATGCGATGCCCATGGCGCTGAGCATCAGCGGGAAGACCAGAGACACGATCAGGTTGGTTGCCGATAACACCAAAGTGGTAAAGCCCGTCGCGGCCCCGCGCGCTTTGGATGGGAAGAGCTCAGGCATCAGAACCCATACAACCGGACCCCATGTTGCCTGGTAAAATACGATATAAACTCCGAGAAAAACAACAGTCAGCCAAGCTGTTGATGTTGAGAGCCCCAGCGTCAGGAGCACAGCCGATAGTGCGGCCAAGCTCAGCGTAATGCCGATGCTTCCCCAGATCAGCAGCTTTTTGCGGCCGATGCGGTCGATTAAAATCATAGCTGTAATACACATGATGACGTTGAGTACGCCGATTCCCATTGTGCCGAGCACCGATGCCGATGTGCCGAGACCGGCCTTCGTGAAAATGGTTGGCGCGTAGTAGATAACCGTGTTAATCCCGACAGCCTGCTGGAAAACGGCGAGGCCGACGCCAATGAGAAGCATAGGGCGAATCCATTTGGCTTTTAGCAAGCCGAGTGTTGTTTCTTTTTTCTCTGCTTCCCCTTGTTTCATATCTGCCAGTTCACGTTCAATATCTTCTTGATCATGAGTGATTTTCATGATTCGTTTCGCTTCATCTTCACGTCCGCGCTTCACGAGCCATCTTGGTGATTCAGGCATAAATGCGATCCCGATTAATAACAGCACGGCAGGCACCGCAGCCAGCCCCACCATCCAGCGCCACGCTTCAAACGGTGTGAATAGATAGTTTACGATATATGCAAGTAAAATACCGGTGACAATCATTAAATTGTTCATCGTGCCGAGTGTTCCGCGGATTTTTGTCGGTGCCATTTCGGAAAGATATACAGGCACCAGCGCCGTTGAACCGCCTACAGCCAAGCCGAGAATGACCCGAGACGCGATCAGCATGGTAATGGTTTGAGAAAATGCACAAGCAAGCGCCCCGATGATAAAAATGATGGATAAAACAAATACGACTTTTCTCCTGCCCCAGCGATCGGAGCACGTGCCGCTTAAAGCGGAACCGAAAATCGCGCCGAGGAGCAGCATGCTGACAACCAATCCTTCTGTCAGTGTTGTTAAAGGGATATCATTGTTGATAAACAGCAGCGCTCCCGAGATGACACCCGTATCATAACCGTAAAGCAGCCCCCCTAAAGCGCCGAAAAAGTAGATCATATATTTCCTTGTGTTTGTCTTCACAAATGTTCCTCCTCAGTCTTTGAGCCAGTGAGTATGTACTACGTGTAACAAAGTTAATAGATTAGTACCCTACTCCTAATCAATTTGAAACATTTGTTTGAAAAAAGATTGATTTCACAAAAGGAAATTCAAAGCCAAAACGAGGGATATTGGCGGTTTTTATGCAAGTTATTGATCACGAGTGCAATGATCACGATGATGGCAGATCCAATGAAAACGGGAAACAGTAAATAACTCCAAGTATACGCCCCTTGAATGACCACAATGGGATCTGCGCCGGCAGGAGGGTGAGTGGTTTTGGTCAGCATCATGAAAAAGATGGCAAGCCCTGTCCCCAATGCAAAAGTCCAGGGATGAGCCCCGAATATATGAAGGACAGCCAGCCCTGTAAGTGCAGAGATAAAATGCCCGCCAATCACATTTCTCGGCTGTGATAAAGGTGCATTCCAAGCGCTGAATACCAGCACGCAGCTCGCTCCAAAAGGGGCCATTAACCATAGGCTTGATGTATAAGAGGTCAATACTGCAAGCGCCAGAATGGTGATGAATCCTCCTAAAAAGCCTGTGACGGCGTCCTTTCCGTTGACCCGTAAAGGCGTCTTTCCTGTCCCTTTCATTTTTAAAAAGAAGTTGTTTTCCAAATTTATCCCTCCAGTATGTATAGGATAATAGTTAAATACTAACCTGTCAATTTTATTTTTATAGGTTAGTTCTTTGAGTCAATAAAAAGACCGTTCTCTGGGGAACGGTTTTTTTACTCATTATTGATTTTTTTCTGATGGCGTGAGACTTTTTGTCTGTTGCCGCATATCTTCATGGAGCACCATTTTCGCCTTCCTGTTTTATCAAGAAAAAGCAAAATGCACTTTTCGTTCGCGCACCGTTTCAGCTGTTGAATTTCTTTTGTATGAATCAGCCATAAGGCATCGTAAGCGATAAGCGATAAAATAGAATCATCTGGTTTTCCATTCGGAATGCGGGCAAGTTTGTCATCTAAGATTTGATAAGAAAAAGGAGCGGCGGCGATTTGATCTTGCAGGAAAGAGATAAAAGCTGGAGAAGGTTCACTGCCTTCGGCGATATGCTCAAAGTGTTTTCTCAGTTCAGCCCGGAATTGATGAATCCGCTGCAATTGTCCCCGAACTTCCTGTAGCGTCAAAGAACTGAGAAAAGGAGCAGTTTCTCCCATTATTTCAAACCATGTCATCAGGTCTTTTTCTGACTGGATGAGATCGTGCCGTTTGTCATAGCTTATGATTTCAGTATTCACGAGATCGAGAGAAAGGTTTTGTGTGATAAGAGGGAATTGAGCATTTGCCATTGTAATCATTCCTTTCAAAATCATTGTAAGCGCCAAAACCTTTTTGACGCAAGGATATGAGTAAAAGGAGGCTTTGCATGTTATCTCTAGGCAGTGTGCTCTTCCTGTTTACCGGAAGAGTGCCGGAGGGGAAAAACATCAAAAAACCTTACTCGCGCGGAGTAAGGTCTTGATTTTTATGCTCCCTCGTTGACAAAAACCAAGGCGGAGAAACCTTTTTTCTTATCAAATTGCAATTCAACGACGGTAACGTCTGGATTGAAGTTGTGGTATTCCTCTAAGAACTGAATAATGCCTTCTGAAATGTCATCTGACTCAAGCTGCTTGTGATGAAGGCCATATTTGGCTTCAGCGAAGAATCCTGTACGCTTGTTGTAAGACAGCTCTTTTACTTCAACGTCCTCAGGGTAAATCTCTTCTTCATTAGAAATATACACACAAATCCCGTCTACAATTTCTTGCTCATTTAATACCAATTTCATTACCTAAAAGCTCCTTCTGTACGTCTTCGGTGTTTTAAATGCACGAATCAGTGCGATGACAATGAGTAAAATAATGATCAAAGCGATGATATCCACGATCCAGGCAATGGGTGAAGCGCCATAAGAAACATAGCCCGGGCCCCCGACTGGATGATAGGTGTAGCCCCAAGGGTGCATCATGCTGATCATGAACATGCTTGTTGTGAATCCGCTATAATAGCCAAACCATCCTGATGGCGAGAATCCTGCATTGTAATAATGATTCACTGAAACATAACGTCCGCCAACATAAGCTTTAGATGTTTTTCCGCTGTATGTCTTTCCGCTTACTTTTGATGTGGCGCCGGAAAACGTGCCTGGCGATTTATTAGAGCTTGATGAGCTTGTCTTTTCGGAAGATTTCTTTTTCAGTGAAATCGATGATGATGATGATGAATCAGACGTTTTGGACTTGTTGCTTGAAGAGCTTGATCCTGAACTGTAGCTTGATTTCGGGCTGGATTTATAGCTTCCGCTGTATGACGAGCTTGAACTTCGGCTGCTGTGGCTGGATGATGAGCGGCCGCTAAAACTTTTTGCGTGAGAAATGGCTGATGGCAGCAGTACACCTAAAGCAACGGTTACTGCAACTAAGGCTTTAACATATTTCAGTTTCATTCTGTTTCCTCCATAGACCGCAACGGCCCGTTATTTCTGGTTTGAATCGTCTGCAAAAGTGATAGAAGCTGATGAGCTTATTCTATTGCTAGCTGATTCTAGCGTCATATCAATCTTTCATATCATGTTTAGCTTTTTCAATCACTTTCTTTCTGAGATAAACTACCTTTATTTTATCGGATTCATGGCTCTTTTTGTAAGTTTTGTATCAAAATCAAACCAATTTATGGGCAAAAAAAACAGCCTTCCCCATGGAGAAGGCTGTTTTCTTATTATGCGAACAGCTTATCAATAAACGAAATATCCTCCTGAGAAAGCGTTACATCGGCTGTTTTGATGTTATCAATCAGCTGATCGGCACGTTTTGCCCCAGGGATTAAAATGTCAATTTCCGGTCTTGCCAAATACCAAGCCAATACGATGTGAGGGATGTCCACGTTGTGCTTTTCAGCAATCGGCGCCAGTTTGTTGACCTTTCTGATATTTTCTTTGAAACGCTCGCCCTTGAAGTGTTCCTGTTCGTTTCGCAGGTCTCCTTCAGGGAATGTCGTATCTTCCGTATATTTTCCGGCCAGTAATCCTGATACAAGCGGGAAGTAAGGGATGAATGAAATATTGTGTTCCTTCGTATACGGGAAGAAGGTTGTTTCCGCTTCACGGTTTAACAGGTTGTATTCACCCTGAAGCACATCGACCAAACCGTCTCTGTTGGCTTCCTTCAGCTGTTCCAGAGAGAAATTGGAGACACCGATGGAACGGATTTTTCCGGCTTGCTTCATTTCATTCAGTGCGTTAACCGCTTCATCCTTCGGCGTATGTTCATCCGGAAAGTGAATGTAGAACAGATCGATATAATCGGTATTCAAACGTTTCAGGCTTTCATCAACTGATTTTTTCAGAAACTCAGGCGAATTATCAAAAACAAAGTCATTTCCTTCTTTTCTGTGCGCGGCTTTTGTGGCAATGACGACATCTTCACGATTGAACTCGCGCAGCACTTCACCAATTAGCTCTTCCGAACGGCCGATGCCATAAATATAAGCGGTGTCTAACATGGTCACGCCATTACGAATGGCCTCGCGAACCAATTCTTTTCCGGTTTCTTCATTCAGATTCGGGTAGAGGTTATGTCCTCCGACAGCATTTGTTCCTAATCCGATAGGGAATACCTGCAAGTCTGATTTTCCGAGTGTTGCTTTTTTCATGATCTACCTCCTGGAATAAAATTGATGAAAGACTCTCAACACTATTGTAAACGTTAGGCCAGATGAATGCCGATTTGGTGCTCATGGCAGTACTGCGTGTACTCGTCATCTAACGGCTGAGAGGTCACAATACAGTGCAGTCTGTCAAAGGGCGCATAGGTCAGCAGCGTTGATTTTCCGAATTTTGAATGGTCGGCCAATAAATACACTTCTTTCGCTTTTTCAGAAATCCTCTTTTTAATCTCATACTCGAGCAGGTCCGAATTGGTCAGTCCGTGTGTCAGTGTTGTTCCGGTTGCGGACATAAAGGCTTTATTGATATTGTACTTCTCCAAAGTGCCCGGATCATCCATGCCGACAAAGGAGCGTGTTTTTCTTTTATAGTTGTTTCCGATAATGATTAAGTTGATATTCTTCATAGCAGATGCCGCATTGATAATGTCCAAGCTGTTGGTTAAAATGGTGACATTTTTGTTCGGATCAAGCGTATCGAGAATCGATTTTGTGGTTGTTCCTGAGTCAATGAAGATTAGGTCATGATCTTCAATAAACCGGGAAGCATAATGGGCAATTTTTGTTTTCTCATCTTGGTGCTGGATGGTGCGATTCTCAAAAGGAACAAGTGCGGTTTTCTCAATTGATGTTACGCCGCCGTATACTTTTTCGATCGCACCCTTTTCCGTCAGCTTGTTGATATCGCGTCTGACTGTGTTTTTCGAAACATTGAAAACCTGGCACAGCTCATCTAAGGAAACAGTGCCATGTGATAAAATGTACTCCTCCATTTCCTGTATCCGCATCAGTTTCATACAAAAAACTCCTTCTTGAATCTTAAAGTAATGTAAATATATAATAAAAACCAAAAGTTAATCAATAGTTGCTTAAAAAATGATAACATTGGTATGTATCTTTTGCAAGATTCGTCGGACTTCTCTTACCTCTCTTCATTGATTAAAAGATTAATATAATAAAAATAATGAAAAAATGTAGTGTTTATGATTGACTTATGGGTATTATACGATTAGAATATAACCAAGAAATGACCAAAAAGTAACCTGTTGTGTGCGATTTCAGTGATGATATGGTTGCTTACATAAAAAGTGTATCTAACCACTGATTTTTTTGGTTTTTTTGAAAGCGTTTAATTGTTATCTTATGAATCTATCCTGAACCATCCATACAAGTGTATGTGTTTACTAATGAAGGAGGCAATAAGAATGGCAGAAATCAGAAAATTAAAAAACTATATCAACGGTGAATGGATTGAAAGCAAAACGGATCAATATGAAGACGTTATCAATCCGGCTACGAAAGAAGTGCTGTGCCAAGTGCCGATTTCTACAAAAGAAGATATTGATTACGCGGCTCAAACAGCGGGTGAGGCATTTAAAACATGGTCGAAAGTGGCGGTTCCGCGCCGTGCAAGAATTCTATTTAACTTCCAGCAGCTGCTGTCTCAGCATAAAGAAGAACTTGCTCATCTGATTACCATCGAAAACGGCAAAAACACAAAAGAAGCTCTGGGGGAAGTGGGACGCGGGATTGAAAACGTTGAGTTCGCGGCCGGCGCGCCTTCTCTGATGATGGGTGACTCACTTGCTTCTATTGCGACGGATGTGGAAGCGGCGAACTACCGGTATCCAATTGGAGTTGTCGGCGGAATCGCACCATTTAACTTCCCGATGATGGTTCCTTGCTGGATGTTCCCAATGGCAATTGCACTCGGCAACACATTTATTTTAAAACCGTCTGAGCGTACGCCGCTGTTAACGGAGAAATTGGTTGAGCTTTTTGAAAAAGCGGGCCTTCCAAAAGGTGTTTTCAACGTCGTATACGGTGCGCATGACGTTGTGAACGGCATCCTCGAGCATCCTGAAATTAAAGCGATTTCATTCGTAGGCTCCAAGCCGGTCGGTGAATACGTCTACAAAAAAGGAAGCGAAAATTTAAAACGTGTTCAATCTCTGACAGGCGCGAAAAACCACACGATTGTCCTGAATGATGCGAATCTCGAAGACACGATCACAAACATCATCGGAGCAGCCTTCGGTTCAGCCGGAGAACGCTGCATGGCTTGTGCGGTTGTGACAGTTGAAGAAGGTATCGCTGATGAATTCATGGAGAAGCTTCAAGAAAAAGCCGCTGAGATTAAAATCGGAAACGGCCTTGATGACGGCGTGTTCTTGGGACCGGTTATTCGTGAGGACAACAAGAAACGCACGCTCAGCTACATTGAAAAAGGGCTGGAAGAAGGCGCGAGACTCGTTTGTGACGGACGTGAAAATGTGTCTGACGACGGCTACTTTGTCGGCCCGACAATCTTCGATAATGTCACAACAGAGATGACGATCTGGAAAGACGAAATCTTTGCTCCTGTCCTATCCGTCATTCGTGTGAAAAACCTGAAAGAAGCCATTGAGATTGCCAACAAGTCTGAATTCGCGAACGGCGCCTGCCTGTTCACATCCAATTCGAATGCCATCCGCTACTTCCGTGAAAATATTGACGCGGGAATGCTCGGCATCAACCTGGGTGTGCCGGCACCGATGGCGTTCTTCCCATTCTCCGGCTGGAAGTCTTCATTCTTCGGAACGCTGCACGCGAACGGTAAAGACAGCGTTGACTTCTACACGCGTAAAAAAGTGGTGACAGCAAGATACCCGGCACCTGATTTCAACTAAACGACGAACAGCCGAACGGCGTGTCTTTGCGCTGTTCGGACTCATTCTTACCATAGAAAGAGGAGGGCTTAACCATGAGTCATTTGTTGCGTAAGCCGCAGTCGAATGAAGTATCAAACGGCGTCAAGCTTGTGCATGAAGTAACGAAATCAAACTCAGATCTTACCTATGTAGAGTTTAAAGTGTTAGAACTCGCATCCGGTTCAAGCTATACAGAAGAATTGAAAAAACAAGAAATCTGCATTGTGGCGGTAACGGGGAAAATTACAGTGACAGATCATGAATCGACTTTTGAGAATATCGGTACGCGTGAAAGCGTATTTGAGAGAAAACCGACAGACAGCGTCTATATCTCCAATGACCGTGCCTTTGAGATTACGGCAGAGAGTGATGCGAGAGTGGCGCTTTGCTATTCGCCATCAGAGAAACAGCTTCCGACAAAGCTGATCAAGGCGGAAGACAACGGGATTGAACATCGCGGAAAGTTTTCCAACAAACGGACCGTTCACAACATTCTTCCGGATTCAGATCCTTCAGCTAACAGCTTATTAGTGGTTGAAGTTTATACAGACAGCGGAAACTGGTCCAGCTACCCGCCTCATAAACACGATCAAGACAACCTGCCGGAGGAATCCTTCTTGGAAGAAACCTACTACCATGAATTAGATCCGGGGCAAGGCTTTGTATTTCAGCGCGTATACACAGATGACCGCTCCATTGACGAGACAATGACTGTAGAAAATGAAAACGTTGTCATCGTTCCTGCGGGATATCACCCGGTAGGTGTGCCGGACGGATATACGTCCTACTATTTAAATGTCATGGCAGGACCGACACGAAAATGGAAGTTTCATAATGATCCGGCTCATGAGTGGATTTTAGAACGCTAACAAGTGAGGAGTGGCTGTTTACGATGAAGTATACATTCAATGAAGAGAAGGACTTTGATATTGTTGCCATCGGCCGGGCGTGTATTGATTTGAACGCGGTTGAATACAATCGCCCAATGGAAGAAACGATGACATTTTCGAAATACGTCGGCGGCTCACCTGCGAATATCGCGATCGGCAGCTCAAAGCTCGGCTTAAAAGCGGGCTTTATCGGTAAAATTCCAGATGACCAGCATGGCAGATTCATAGAGGCCTATATGAGAAACACCGGGGTAGACACAACGCAAATGATCGTTGATAAGGAAGGGCATAAAGCCGGTCTCGCATTTACTGAAATTCTGAGCCCGGAAGAATGCAGCATCTTAATGTACCGCGATGACGTGGCCGATCTTTATCTTGAGCCTTCAGAGGTAAGCGAGGACTACATCGCAAATGCGAAAATGCTGCTCGTGTCCGGGACAGCGCTCGCCAAAAGCCCATCACGGGAAGCGGTGTTAAAAGCCGTTCAATATGCGAAAAAGCATCAGATAAAAGTCGTGTTCGAACTGGATTATCGCCCATATACATGGCAGTCAGCCGATGAAACAGCTGTTTACTATTCTTTGGTTGCTGAGCAGTCCGATATCGTCATCGGAACACGGGATGAATTCGATGTCATGGAAAACCGCACAGGCGGCAGCAATGAAGAGTCTGTCAATTATTTATTTGACCATTCAGCCGACCTTGTCGTCATCAAGCATGGCGTAGAAGGCTCTTACGCATACAGCAAATCCGGCGAAGTCTTCCGCGCCCAAGCGTACAAGACAAAAGTGCTGAAAACCTTCGGAGCCGGTGACTCGTATGCTTCGGCCTTTATCTATGGACTTGTCAGCGGCAAAGACATTGAAACGGCATTGAAATACGGAAGCGCCTCAGCCTCCATTGTTGTCAGCAAGCACAGCTCATCGGAAGCCATGCCGACGGCGGATGAAATCGCACAGCTTATTGAAGCACAGTCATAATTGAAAAAGATCGAGTAAAGGTGGGATCGTTTGTGGGTAAGAAAATTCGCTTAACAACAGCACAAGCGCTGATTACATTCTTAAACCAGCAGTACATCCATGTAGATGGAAAGGAAGAGCCTTTTGTAGAAGGGATTTTCACGATTTTCGGTCATGGAAATGTTTTAGGGATTGGGCAGGCGCTTGAGCAGGATGCTGGCCATTTAAAAGTGTACCAAGGGAAAAATGAACAGGGAATGGCGCATGCCGCAATGGCGTACAGCAAGCAAATGCTGAGAAGAAAAATTTACGCGGTTTCAACATCTGTCGGACCGGGAGCGGCCAACTTAGTGGCGGCAGCCGGCACTGCATTGGCAAATAATATTCCTGTTCTCTTCATTCCGGCAGATACATTTGCGACAAGGCAGCCCGACCCTGTACTGCAGCAAATGGAGCAAGAGTACAGTGCGGCGGTTACAACAAACGATGCATTGAAGCCTGTATCGAGATACTGGGATCGCATTACACGCCCTGAGCAGCTGATGAGCAGCTTGCTTCGCGCTTTTGAAGTCATGACTGATCCGGCAAAAGCGGGTCCGGCGACCATTTGCATTTCTCAGGATGTGGAAGGCGAAGCGTACGATTTCGATGAAAGTTTCTTCGTCAAACGGGTTCACTATATTGATCGCATGCAGCCGAGCGAGCGTGAGCTTCTAGGTGCGGCGGAGCTGATTAAAGCCAGCAAAAACCCTGTGATCCTCGTAGGCGGAGGCGCGAAATATTCCGGTGCGCGCGATGAATTAATCGCCATTTCTGAGGCCTGTGACATTCCGCTGGTTGAAACACAGGCAGGCAAATCGACTGTGGAAGCTGATTTTCCGAACAACTTGGGCGGAATGGGCATCACAGGAACACTCGCGGCAAATAAGGCGGCCCGCCAAGCGGATTTGATTATCGGTATCGGCACAAGATATACGGATTTTGCAACATCCTCTAAGACCGCTTTTGATTTTGATAAAGCGAAGTTTCTGAACATCAATGTCAGCCGAATGCAGGCGTATAAACTCGATGCGTTCCAAGTGGTGGCGGATGCGAAAGTGACGCTTGGCAAACTGCACGGCCTGCTTGAAGGCTATAAGAGTGAATTTGGCTTAACGATTCAAGAGCTGAAGGACGAATGGCTCGCTGAACGTGACCGCCTCAGCAATGTGACATTTAAACGGAAAGATTTTGATCCGGAAATCAAACATCATTTCTCTCAAGAGATTCTAAACGAGTACGCTGACGCGTTGAATACCGAGCTTCCGCAAACAACGGCATTGCTGACGATTAACGATACCATTCCTGAAGACAGCGTGATTATCTGTTCGGCAGGCTCTCTTCCGGGAGATTTGCAGCGTTTGTGGCACTCCAATGTTCCGAATACGTATCATCTGGAGTACGGATATTCCTGCATGGGCTATGAAGTGTCCGGCACACTGGGGCTTAAATTGGCTCACCCAGACAGAGAAGTGTATTCCATTGTCGGAGACGGCAGCTTCCTGATGCTTCATTCCGAGCTGATCACAGCGATTCAGTATAACAAGAAGATCAATGTGCTGCTTTTTGACAACTCAGGATTCGGGTGTATCAACAACCTGCAAATGGACCACGGAAGCGGCAGCTACTACTGTGAGTTCCGCACAGATGACAACCAAATCTTGAATGTCGATTACGCGAAAGTCGCTGAGGGTTACGGCGCGAAAACGTACCGTGCTAACACAGTAGATGAGTTAAAAGCGGCGTTAGAGGATGCGAAGAAACAAGACGTATCAACGTTGATTGAAATGAAAGTGCTGCCAAAAACAATGACTGACGGCTATGACAGCTGGTGGCATGTCGGAGTGGCTGAAGTATCTGAACAAGAAAGCGTTCAAAAAGCATATGAAGCAAAAGAGAAAATGCTCGAATCTGCTAAGCAGTATTAGAGGGGAGGCATCATGATGGGCAAACATGAAATCCTGTGGGGGATCGCTCCCATTGGGTGGCGGAATGATGATATGCCTGAAATCGGCGCGGGAAATACACTTCAGCATTTGTTAAGTGATATTGTTGTCGCGCGTTTTCAAGGTACGGAAGTCGGGGGCTTTTTCCCCGAGCCTTCCATTCTTAATAAAGAGCTTAAGCTTCGGAATTTACGCATTGCGGGAAAATGGTTCAGCAGTTTTATTTTGCGTGACGGACTTGGTGAAGCGGCGAAGGCATTTACCCTGCATTGTGAGTATTTGCAGCAAGTCAATGCGGATGTCGCAGTTGTCTCTGAACAAACGTACAGCGTGCAAAGTCTGGAGAAAAACGTGTTCACAGAGAAGCCGCATTTTACTGATGAGGAATGGGAACGGCTTTGTGAAGGATTAAATCTTCTTGGGAAAATTGCCAATCAGCATGGCTTAAAGCTGGTATATCATCACCATCTCGGCACCGGCGTCCAAACAGCGGCTGAAGTGGAGCGCCTGATGGAGGGAACAGATCCTGCACATGTGCACCTCCTCTACGATACGGGCCATGCGTATATTTCTGACGGTGACTACATGGGCATGCTGAAAAAGCATATCGATCGCATTAAACATGTCCATTTTAAAGATGCCCGGCTGAATGTCATGGAAAAATGCAAACTTGAAGGGAAATCGTTTCAGCAAGCATTTTTACAAGGCATGTTTACGGTTCCCGGTGACGGCTGCATTGATTTTAGAGACGTATATCAGCTGCTGTTAAAACACAATTATTCCGGATGGATTGTCATTGAAGCTGAACAGGACCCCGATGTCGCAAACCCGCTTGAGTATGCATTGATCGCGAGAAACTATATTGATGAGCAGTTGTTGGATTTGGCGTAATGGGGACTGAATATATGGGCCATACCAATGCAGATTCGGCCTTCAATAAACGGACAATCGCGGCAGCATTGGCTAACTATATAGATGCCGGTTCGATTGTGGCTGGATCTGCTGGTTTATCGTTATGGGTCAGTTACCTGAAGCTGTCAGATACCCAAATCGGATTGCTCGGCGCATTGAGTGCGAATGCCATCTCTGCCGCAGTCGGTGCTTTGCTTGGGGGATTTTTGGCGGATAAAGTCGGGCGAAAAGCTGTTTATACGAACAGCATGCTGATTTATGCGCTGGGGATTTGTTTCGTCCTGTTTAGTGTTAACTTTTCCATGCTGTTAAGCGGTTACATGATTATCGGGCTATCAGTTGGCGCTGATATCACCGCCTCATGGACGATCATCGCGGAAAACGCGCCTAAGAAAAACCGGGCCCGCCACTGCGGGGTGGCACAGGTTGCGTGGGCCGCGGGGGCAGTCGCTGTTCTGCTTCTCTCTGTGTTGGTCGGTGATTTAGGTTTGTTGGGAAATAAAATTGTGTTTGCTCATCTGCTGGTGATTGCGCTGATTACGTACGTCCTCAGAATCAGGCTTCCTGAGTCAGACGCGTGGCAGCAGAAAAATAAGCCTGCAGACACACAGGCTGCAGAGAAGCAGGCTGTATTACACAAAACCTCGTATTTTGATTTGCTCAAGCCTAAGTATGTAAAAAGCATCCTGTTTTTAATGGGTGTGTACTTGGTTTGGAACTTAGCCGCCGGCGTTATGGGCTTCTTTATGCCTTACATTTATCAGCAGGTCGGCGGGGTATCTGCCAACATGGCAAATCTGTTGCAAATGGGTCTGTTTATCTTTACCGGTCTTGGGGTCGCTCTGATCTTTATGCCCTTTGCAGATCAATATAGAAAAACGGTTTTTGGAATCGCTGCTTTTATGGCCGTCATCGGCTGGACGCTGTTTCTGCTCCCGGTTGAAGGACTGCCGGTTCTGCTTCTGTTTATCGTGGTGATGGGGATCAATAACGGGGCCGGCCAGCAGGCGAACTATCAATTATGGGCCAGCGAAATTTTTCCTACTCAATACCGTGCTTCCGCACAAGGACTGATGTTTTTCCTTGTTCGTATCTCAATAGGGATTTGGAGTCTGTTTGTCCCAATGATTATCAGCCATTTCGGCATTGGAACGATGGCTGCAATTCTCCTCGGGTGTGTGACGGCCAGCATGATGATCGGGCTTCTTTTCGCGCCGAATACATCTGGCAAGTCGCTTGAACAAATTCAAGAGGAACTCTACGGATCGCCTCGGAGCCAAGTAAAGCAAGAAACAGAAAGCAAAATGATGTAACCAACAGAAGGAGTGGCTGTCAATGAGTTTACGTATTGGTGTTATTGGAACTGGAGCAATCGGAAAAGAACATATTAACCGCATCACAAACAAACTGTCCGGCGCAGAAATTGTAGCTGTAACGGATGTGAATCAAGAAGCCGCACAAAACGTTGTCGAGCACTACCAATTAAACGCAGCAGTATATCCTGATGATGACAGCCTTCTGGCAGATGAAAATGTAGACGCTGTCCTAGTGACAAGCTGGGGGCCTGCGCACGAATCGAGTGTGTTGAAAGCGATTAAAGCCCAGAAATATATATTCTGTGAAAAGCCGCTTGCGACAACTGCTGAAGGATGCATGCGCATCGTCGAAGAGGAAATGAAAACGGGGAAACGCCTCGTTCAAGTCGGCTTTATGCGCCGTTATGACAGCGGTTACGTACAGCTGAAAGAGGCGCTCGACAACAATGTCATCGGCGAGCCGCTCATGATTCACTGCGCGCACCGCAACCCAAATGTAGCTGATAACTATACAACGGATATGGCCGTTGTCGATACACTTGTTCATGAAATTGATGTGCTGCACTGGCTCGTCAATGATGACTACGAGTCCGTTCAAGTCATCTATCCGAAAAAATCAAAAAATGCCCTGCCGCACTTAAAAGATCCGCAAATCGTAGTCATTGAAACAAAAGGCGGTATCGTTATCAATGCTGAAATCTATGTGAACTGTAAATACGGCTATGACATTCAATGTGAGATCGTTGGAGAAGACGGCATCATCAAGCTTCCTGAACCATCAAGCATCAGTATGAGAAAAGAAGGCAAATTCAGCACAAATATCCTGATGGATTGGCAGAGACGCTTTGTGGACGCGTACGATGTGGAAATCCAAGACTTCATTGATTCGATCCAGAAAAAAGGCGAAGTCAGCGGGCCGACGGCATGGGACGGCTATATTGCTGCCGTTACGACTGACGCGTGTGTAAAAGCCCAGGAATCTGGACAAAAAGAAAAGGTTGAATTGAAGGAAAAACCGGAATTCTATCAATCTTTTACAACAGTTGAAAACTAGGAATATGGAGGAGTGAAAAAAATGAAATTAGCATTGGATCCATCGATGTATCGAGATGATTTAACGTTGGAGGAAATGGTCTATAAAACGGCGGAGCTTGGCTATGAATATATCGAACTTTCCCCGCGCGAGGATTTTTGTCCATTCTATAAATATCCGAAAGTCGATTCAGCAAAGATCAAACAATTAAAGCGGCTTTTAAGGGATACAGGTGTTAAGCTTTCATCACTCCTTCCGCTTTACCATTGGGCGGGTCCTGAAGAAGACCGCCGTCAGGCTGCGGTACGCAACTGGAAAAGGGCGATCGAAATTGCGGTTGAACTTGAAGTGGATTTGATGAACAGTGAATTCAGCGGTTCAAAATATGATCCTTTAACAAGCGAAGAAAAATTCATCAAATCCATGGATGAGCTTCTGCCAGTATTTGAAAAAGAAGGCATTAAACTCAATCTTCAAGCTCATCCGTACGATTTTATCGAAACGCACAAAGGTGCGATGGATATGATCCGCGCGCTCGACAAGGATTGGATCAACCTTGTCTACTCGACTGCGCATACGTTCTTCTATGATGACGGAAAAGGCGATATCGCGACAATGTTTGACGAAGCCGGCGACCGTCTCACACACGTTTTATTTGCAGATACCTTTAATCATAAAGCGGCTCACGGCCTGCGTTACATCGTCAATCCGCCTGACGCGAAAGTAACGGTTCACCAGCATTTGGACATTGGTCAAGGCGAGGTTGATTTTGATACGATTTTCAGAAAACTGAGAGAGATGAAGTTCGACGGAATTGCGACGAATGCCGTGTTTGCTTGGGTCGACGAAAGAGCGGATGAATCAAGCCGATTTATGCTTAAAAAAATGAAAGAAGAATTAGGTCTGGCATAAGCTGAGCATGGAGTTCGGCGGGATATGGCGAACAGCCTTCCTGCCGAACTCCCTTCATATCTAACACGCAGATGGGGGAGTCTGACATGAAACTTTGTTTTAATGAAGCAACTACATTGGAAAACTCAAATCTTAAACAGGATTTAGAGCTATGCGAAAAGCATGGCTATGATTATATTGAAATCCGCACAATGGATAAGCTGCCGGAGTACTTAAAAGACCATTCATTGGCCGATCTTGCGGAATACTTTCAAACCCATCACATTAAACCGCTTGCCTTAAACGCACTCGTTTTCTTCAATAACCGTGATGAAAAGGGCTATCAGGAGATCATCGCTGAATTTAAGGGCATGATGGAAACCTGCAAAACCCTCGGTGTGAAATATGTGGTGGCCGTTCCGCTTGTGACAGAGCAGAAAATCTTAAAAGAAGAGATCAAAAAGAGCTGTGTAGAGGTTCTGACTGAGCTTTCTGATATCGCCGAACTGTACGGCGTAAAAATCGCCCTTGAGTTTGTCGGACATCCGCAATGTACGGTCAATACATTCGAACAGGCGTATGACATCATCAATACTGTCAGCCGCGACAATGTCGGGCTTGTCTTTGACAGCTTCCACTTCCATGCGATGGGATCAAATATTGAAAGCTTAAAGCAGGCGGACGGGAAGAAAATCTTTATTTATCATATTGACGATACGGAAGATTTCCCAATCGGCTTTTTAACGGATGAAGATCGCGTATGGCCCGGCCAAGGGGCGATTGACTTGGATGCCCACTTATCAGCCCTCAAGGAAATCGGCTTCTCTGATGTGGTATCCGTTGAGCTGTTCCGGCCTGAATACTATAAGCTCAGTGCGGAAGAAACGATTCAAACAGCGAAAGAAACTACAATTGATGCGGTATCAAAATATTTCAGCATGTAATTGATAAAGGAGGGGTGAACATGGCTTTTGTATCGATGAAAGAGCTTCTTGAAGATGCAAAGCGGGAGCAATACGCGATCGGGCAGTTTAATATCAACGGCCTGCAGTGGACGAAGGCGATTTTGCAGGCGGCAGAGGAAGAACAGTCACCTGTGATCGCGGCGGCATCGGATCGGTTAATCGACTACTTAGGCGGATTTAAAACCGTAGCCGCGATGGTCAATGCGCTGATTGAAGAATTATCAATCACCGTTCCCGTGGTGCTTCACCTTGATCACGGAAGCAGTGTGGAGCGCTGCAAACAAGCGATTGACGCGGGATTTAGTTCAGTGATGATTGACGGGTCACATCAGCCGATTGACGAGAATATTGCGATGACAAAAGAAGTCACCGATTATGCCGCAAAGCACGGCGTGTCAGTAGAAGCCGAAGTCGGCACGGTCGGCGGAATGGAAGATGGACTGGTCGGCGGGGTCCGCTATGCCGATATCACGGAATGTGAGCGGATCGTTAAAGAAACCAATATCGACGCGCTGGCCGCCGCCCTCGGCTCTGTACACGGCAAATATCAGGGTGAGCCGAATCTCGGATTTAAGGAAATGGAGGCTATCTCCCGCATGACTGATATTCCCCTCGTTCTTCACGGGGCATCCGGGATTCCGCAGGATCAGATCAAAAAAGCGATCACGCTCGGCCACGCGAAGATCAATATCAATACGGAATGTATGGTAGCCTGGACAAGCGAAACACGCCGCATGTTTCAGGAAAACAGCGATCTGTACGAACCGCGCGGCTATATGACACCCGGCATTGAAGCTGTGGAAGAGACAGTGCGAAACAAAATGAGAGAGTTCGGATCAGCCGGTAAAGCAGCTAAGCAGCAGGTCGGCTGAAGAGTCCGGAAACCGCCGGAATGGCGGTTTTTTTGTGCGGTGTTGCGTCCGTACCTCCGAAACGATTATGATGATGGCAGCAGCGTAAATAAACGGGAGTGGTTCAGTTTGAATAAAATCATGATTGTGGAAGACAGTGAAGACATTCGCGGACTATTGCAGAATTACCTTGAAAAATACGGATATCAAACAGTGGTCGCCGCGGATTTTACAGCTGTCCTTGATGTCTTTTTGCGGGAAAAGCCCGATGTGGTGCTGCTTGATATCAACCTGCCGTCCTATGACGGCTATTATTGGTGCCGCCAAATCCGCCAGCACTCCACAAGCCCGATCATTTTCATTTCAGCCAGAAGCGGGGAAATGGATCAGGTGATGGCGATTGAAAATGGGGGAGACGATTATATCGAAAAACCGTTTTCTTATGATATTGTGTTGGCGAAAATTAAAAGCCAGATCCGCAGGGCGTACGGGGAGTACGCCGCAAAGCAGGGGGAGAAAGTGATTGAATATGCCGGTGTTCAGCTCTTTGTAGAACGGTTTGAACTGCGTTTTCAGGATGAAAAAAGCGAGCTTTCTAAAAAAGAAAGTAAGCTATTGGAAGTGCTGCTTGAGCGGGGAGAAAAGGTGACGGGTCGGGACCGTCTCATGGAAAAGACGTGGGACACCGACATTTTCGTCGATGATAATACACTTAACGTGTATATCACGCGGCTCAGAAAAAAACTGCGGGAGCTGAATGCGCCTGTTTCGATTGAATCGGTGCGGGGCGAAGGCTACCAGCTGAGAGCGCAGTCATGAAGCTGTTTCTCCGGTCTCATGCCGTGCTGATTCTGCTTTTTCTTCTACAAGGGCTGTTTGTCTTCTTTTATTACTGGTTTGCGGGTCTTCATTCTTTTTCTCACTTGTTTTACATATTGGGCGTGCAGCTTCTTATTTTGGCGGGCTATCTTGCCTATCGCTGGTACAAAGACCGCGGCGTGTATCATTGGCTCAGTTCAGGACAGGAAGGGACGGACATTCCGTATCTCGGTTCTTCAGTGTTTTGTTCAGAGCTGTATGAAAAGCAGATGGAGCTGATTCGGCTTCAGCACCAGAAGCTCCATGAGACCGAAGCCAAGCTTGACGCTCGGGTGACGTATATGAATCAATGGGTGCATCAAGTAAAGACGCCGCTGTCGGTCATTAATTTAATCATTCAGGAAGAGGATGAGCCCGTTTTTGAACAAATCAAAAAAGAAGTCCGGCAGATTGAATTCGGGCTGGAGACGCTTCTTTATTCATCAAGGCTCGACCTGTTTGAGCGGGATTTTAAAGTTGAAGCAGTTTCCCTGTCCGAGCTTCTCCAATCAGTCATTCAAAGCTATAAACGATTTTTTATTCAATACCGCGTTTATCCGAAAATGAACATTTGCGATGATCATCAGATTTACACCGATGCCAAATGGCTCAAATTTGCGATCGGCCAAGTGGTCACAAATGCGGTCAAGTATTCAGCGGGCAGGAGTGACAGACTTGAGCTGAATGTCTTCCGCGATAAAGACAGGACGGTGCTTGAAGTCAAAGATTACGGTGTCGGGATTCCCTCGCAAGACATCAAGCGGGTGTTTGACCCTTATTACACGGGTGAAAACGGGCGGCGTTTCCAAGAATCTACGGGAATCGGCCTCCATCTCGTCAAAGAAATTACAGATAAGCTCAATCATACGGTGGACATCAGCTCGTCTCCCGGTGAAGGGACATCAGTTCGATTTTCATTTCTTACAAAAATGTAAGGCTGCGTTAAGAAAACAACATAGCCCGCTTTGTTTCCCCTTGATAACATGGATTTATGTCAAGGGGATTTTTATGTTGAACGCCCTGGCACTACATGAAAGCAGCCCAGACCAGCAAGAATAAAACCATAAGGAGGATTCTCATGGCGAATATGCTTGAAGTCAAACATATAAATAAAACCTATAAAGGACAAGTGTCCTATCAAGCTTTAAAACAAATTTCGTTTTCAATAGAAGAAGGCGGGTTCACGGCGGTGATGGGACCGTCCGGCTCCGGAAAAACAACCCTTTTGAATATCATTTCAACGATCGACCGGCCGGATTCAGGCGATATCCTGATTCACGGAGAAAACCCGCACAGGCTGAAGCGGACAAAGCTCGCTCATTTCCGCCGCAAGCAGCTCGGATTTGTGTTTCAGGATTTCAACCTTCTGGACACGCTGACGATCGGTGAAAATATCATGCTGCCGTTAACGCTTGAAAAAGAAGCGCCGTCTGTCATGGAAGAAAAACTGCACGGCATCGCGGCAAAGCTCGGAATCGAAGACCTGCTCAACAAACGGACGTTTGAAGTGTCCGGAGGCCAGCGCCAGCGGGCCGCCATCGCAAGAGCGGTCATTCATAAGCCGTCACTCATCCTGGCCGATGAACCGACGGGAAACCTTGATTCCAAAGCGTCAAAAGACGTCATGGAAACGATGCAGAGCCTGAATCAGGATGATCATGTCACGGCTTTGATGGTGACCCACGATCCTGTTGCGGCAAGCTACTGCCGCCGCGTCATCTTTATAAAAGACGGCGAGCTGTTTAATGAGATTTACCGCGGGGAAAACCGCCAAGTATTTTATGAACAAATTCTCGATGTGCTGTCTATGCTGGGGGGAAACGCAAATGACCTTTCTTCAGTTCGCTTATAAAAACGTCACGAGAAACAAAAGGGCCTATCTTGCATTCTTTTTAAGCAGCGCCTTTTCCGTGTTGATTTTCTTTACCTTTGCGATGTTCCTGTTTCATCCGGCATTAAAGGAAGGCTATCTAAATAACATCGCCAAAAAAGGCCTAACCGCCGCGGAATGGATGATCTTTGTTTTTTCTTTCTTATTTGTTCTGTATTCGGTTAACGCATTTTTGAAATCGAGAAATAAAGAATTCGGCATTTTGCTTATGCAGGGTATTACGCCGGGACAGCTGAGAAAGCTCATTACGGCGGAAAATATGATCATCGGCGTCATGTCAATTGCAGCCGGGATTATCGGAGGATTCATTTTTTCAAAGACGTTCTTTACGGTCGGCGCTTATATTTTAGAAATGGACGCGCTGCCTTTGTATATGCCTTGGAAAGCGCTCGGTATTACGGCCTGCGGATTTCTGCTCTTATTTTTCTTTTTATCGCAGTTTACGATCCTTTTTGTCAGATCAAATACGGTTATCAAATTAATAAAGGGCACTGACAAGGTTAAACCGGAGCCTAAGCCGTCCGTGCTACTGTCCTTATTCGGCATCGCCTGTCTGTGCGGCGGGTACGGCATGGTCCTTAAAGGTAATGTCCACGGGGCCGAGCCGTTTATCATTTTACTGCTCACCGTCATCGGAACGTATTTCTTTTTCAGCCAAAGCAGCATCTGGATTCTGCGCGCGCTGAAGAAGTGGAAAACCTTTTATCTGCGCGGGAAAAACGTCATTTGGGTTTCTGACCTTGTCTATCGTTTAAAAGACAACGCCCGCCTGTTCTTTATTGTCAGCATTATTTCAGCGGTTGCGTTTACGGCGACAGGCGTACTCGCGATGTACAAATCGACCGTCGGAGCGGAAGAGTCCGCTTATGAAATGGAGTATTTATCTTACAGTAACAATCCAAAAGAACAGACTCATTTGAAAAAAATTGACCATGAACTGAAAACACACGGCTTTACGTATAAGAAAGACAAAATAGATGTTTCCTATGTTCGCTATCAGGAAGGAGAAACTGTCCCCCCTGTTTACATGATCAGCGAATCGGATGTATCAAAATACTTCCATGTCAAACTGAACGGCCTGAAACATGATGAGGCTGTCTTTTTCCCGGGTACGTATGACCGCAATTTCAAAAACAAAGCGCCGAATCAGCTGAAGCTGCTGAACCAAAAAGGCAAGCCGTCCGGACAAAAATTGTCAGTAAAAGAAGTCAAAAAACCGCTGATCTCATTGAATGCCATCATCGCGGTGAACGATCAAACCTTTGATCAGCTCAAATCACTCGGTGATAAAGCGTCATTATACGGCTACAGCTACGATCATTGGAAAGACAGTCTTGGGATCAGCCAATCCTTGAAAAATGAGATTTACGGCAACTATATTGATGTGCATTCTGATTTTATGGCAAAAGCCGGCACCTACTATGATACGGTGCAGCTGCCGAGCTTAAGTTTATTCATCGGCCTGTTTATCGCGATCGTCTTCTTTGTCGCGGCAGCAAGTTTCTTATATTTCAGGCTGTTCACCGATTTAGAAGAAGATCGGGAGCGCTACCGTTCGCTGGCCAAAATCGGTTTGAGTGAGCGTGAGATGTCACAAAGCGTGACGATACAATTAGCGATTCTCTTTTTCTTTCCATTTGTCATTGCTGTTATGCATACGCTGTTTGCCTTGAGAACATTGGCTGTGGAAGGCTATTCCGATGTAGCGGGACCGCTCAGTCTCACCATCGGAGGGTTTTTCCTTTTTCAGCTTCTATTCTTCCTCGCGGTGCGGTCAAGCTATTTGAAAAAAATGAACAAGTAAGGGGCGTGCAAAGATGAAAAAAGCAATGGCGATCCTGGCCGTCTTGGCGGCTGCTGCCGTAATATGCGGGCTTCTCTTTTTTCATAACGATGTTACAGACAGATTTAATCCGTTTATTCACCAGCAAGATGTCTATGTGCAGATTGATCGAGATGGCAAACATCTTAGCCCAGGCGGTACTGAGTATACATTAGACGGATACAATGCATCCGGAAAAAAAGAAGAAGTGACCTTTTTCGCCGGCAAAGAGCTTCGGAAGAACGCGTATTTGAAGGTGAAGGCGAAAGGAAAGTATGTCGAGACCTGGGAAGAAGTCAAGTTTGAAGATATGCCGGACTCCGTACAGTCAAAATTAAAGTGAATCAAAAAACGGCACAGCGTCATGACTGTGCCGTTTTTTTATTTTTTATTTTCTTCGGCCCGTTTGATCAGCATGTCGGTGATGATATCCACCTGTTTGCTGACGGAAATCGGATCGTATGGATAGAAGGTGTCAAAATCATTCATAAACACACGGTTATGTTTTACAGCGTCTAGGTTTTTCCAAATGGAGGATTCCTTCAGCTTGTCGAGTGTTTTGCTTTCGCCTTTCGGATTGTAGTCCGTAATGAACATATAATCTGCGGCATACTCAGGGATCACTTCTTGGGAGAGCTGTTTCATCTCGCCTTTTTTGATGACATCTTGTTCAATCTTTTCAGGCGCTTTTAACCCAAGCGCGTTGTATACAGCTTGGCCGCCGCGACCGCCATTGTCATTGAAGACCCAGAATTCGCCCTTGTCCGTGTTTTCATAAATGCCGAAGGTCGCATCTTTGTCGATGACGCCGGCTATTTTCTTTTTGGCTGCTTCCGCTTTTTGGTTAAAGTCAGCCATAAAGGATTTTGCTTTATTCTTGGCGCCCGCAATATCTCCGAACATTGCAACGGTATCTTCGACGTTTTTCGCTGTGTTATAAGGAACGACAACGGTTGGAGCGATTTTCTTTAATTTATCGACATTCTCTTCATTCATGACAACAATTAAGTCAGGCTGAAGCTCCATTACTTTCTCAACGCTGATCGGATCACCGACATCCTTTACATCTTTCAGCTTTGATTTTAAAAATGGATTATCAAATGACCATGAGCCCGAGCCGACCACATTTGCCCCAACAGACAGCAATTCCCCAGCATAAAAATCAGTGACGATGCGTTTCGGATGTGCAGGAATGTTGACGTTCCCTTTTGTTGATTTGTATGTTCTCATTTCTGTCTTTTCGGAAGCGGAATCACTTGAGCTTCCTTTCGAAGCCGTGCCGCTGCAAGCGCTGGCAAACATGATAAGCAGCACAAGCATGCCAACGAGCAATGTGTTCTTTTTCATCAAGAACCCTCCAATATGTATGTTGATCGATTAGTAATGATTATCATTATCAATTAATAATATAGCAAGAAACCTGTGCCTCGTCTATCACTATTTTAATAGGAGAAAGTTTTTGTTATACAAGTGACGCGGTATTCTTAATCGATTATTATAGGTAAAAAGGAGGAGGAAAATATGGAAATCACAAAAAGAGGTGCCGCATGGGAATGGCTTCATAGCTGGTGGATGCTGTTTATTTTCATGCCTTTTGCCATTACCAGTTTTTTTGCCTTTTTATTTATTGGCATCAAGGTTAGAAATAAAAAGTGGATCATATACGGAATCATTTATTTTTTCGTATTTGCGTTTGCTTTCGTGCTGCCTGATCCGCCCGGATTGCTTATTGTGCTCCCGTTGTGGGCTGTGACGATTATTCATGGTTTTAAAGTGCGACCGCTGTTTCTGATTCAGCTGGATGTCTACAAAGACAATGTGGAGGCACGGGCCTTTGCTGAGGCAAGAAGTGAAGCCGAGAGCAGATTTCATGCGCCGAAACAGTCTATTCAGGATATACATATTCGCAAAGAACAGTAAGAAAAAAGCTCAACACTCGCATTGTGTTGAGCTTTTTATATGTTACTGCTGGTAGGATTGCTGCTGAAATGGCGTGTTTTGGCCGAATGGAAGTGTAGACACATTCGTATTCATCACGCTGGATTGTCCAGTAAGTTCCTGCTGCATTTGGTTGCACATGTTGACAACCTGCTGGCACTTTTGAATGGCTGTGTCATGTCCATGCAGCGCTTGCTGAATGGTATGTGCAGCTTGTTGTTCGTGGTTTAGAATCTGTTGCAGCATTTGGATGTTTTGCTGCTCCTGATGAAGCATTTGACGATATTGGTTGCTGCTTTGCTGTGTTTGCTGAATAAGCTGCTGAGCTGTCTGGCGGCACTGGTTCAGCTGCTGCAGGCTGTGTTGCGTATTGTGCATAAATGACCCCTCCGTATGTTCAATTGACATTTGTCGGTATTATCATGCGACCCGAACCAAAAGAAATTCTGCAAAAGGGGAACTACAATTATTTTCCTTACCCCCTCTATCTTTGAATGAAATCGGCAAAGATTGTATACTTGTAAAAACCCTTTTTATGTAAATGTCCCGCTCTGCACATAAGAATAGCGGAAAACGAAACTCCGACATCTGGAGAATCGTATTCCGCTTTTTTCTTTTCTTGCTTCAGAAACCGCCTTCGCCCGCAGTAAATGGGATATTTAATCTGTTTTCTACGGCGCGGAGGCGCTGATTGAGCCGGTTTAAGCGGCGTGTATGGCGTTCAACAGTCTGGCTTAGCTGATTGACCTGATCGGCCAATCTTGCAATTTCCCGGTTTTGACGGCGATCCTCATTCGACAGACGGGTTAATTCTCTTGTCTGCTGTTCGTTTTGCCGTTCAAGAGCAGCGATTCTTCTTTCCAATGCCGGCTGTCTGTCCGTCTGGTATGGCTGGTATACATCCTGCTCCGGATATGGATTGTATTCATATTGGCTATAGTAGGGTTCCTGCTGAGGGAGCTGCGGGCTGTAATATTGATAAGGGTTCATGTAATCAATCTCCTTAAAAAGAAATGTGGGTGAATTCCTTATAATCTATGTAGTCATTGGCACAGTGACACGGCATTCGCCTAAAAAAGTAAGAAAGGACGGTGATGACGCTGAGCAGAAAAGGACCTGTTATTGTGTTCCTGTCTGCTGTATGTCTCATCATTTCGGGCTGTCAGCAGCCAAAAGACGAGACGCCGTTTTATTACGGAACTTGGGATGAGGGCATTATCCCCGGTCCCATGGATGGCGTGAAATCAGCAACGGTCACATTTACCAAAGACAAGGTGCTGGAGACGGAGGTGATTGAAGGGAGAGGAGAGGTGCAGCTGCCCTTTATGGAATACAAGGTAATATCTCAAAGCGCTGACGGTTCCATTGAGATCCAGTACCTTGGCTCCTATTATCCGCTCAAAAGCAAACTGAAAAGAGGGAAAGACGGGACGCTGATATGGGAGCAAAATGGCCAGGAAAAAACGATGACAAGAATCGAGTCAAAGGCCCGCAAGGAGGAGAAACATGAGAAATAAAAAAGCGGAAAGACTGGTGTTAACAGGCCTTATTTTACATATCATTCAGTGGTTGTTGGTATTATGGGCTTTTCTCAAAATCAAACATTTATTTAGTGACTATACGATCTACAATCCGAATGTCATAAACGGAACGATGCAGTCGTTATCGTTTATGCAAATGCTGCGTTCTATGATGTACTCGGGCGCCATGGTGAATTATGTTCTGTTTTTTGTGATTGCATTGCTTATCTATTGTTTAGTGCTTCATGCGGTCATGATTGTTCTGGAAATGGCTGCTTATGTGATGATCAGACGGAATCCTTTATCTTCATGGGCATATTTTTTGGCGGCGGCGGGTGTGAAGCTTGCAATCTTAAATATCACGGGTATTCCATTTTTAGCTGCCGGCTTCCTGCTGATGAAACAGAAACAAGCAGAAAGCGGCGAAAAGGGTGAAGAACGAAAGCGAAAGCCGCGCACGCGGATCTGGAGACAAGGCAGACGACTAAACAGAAACAGGAGAAAATCATCGCTTTCAGTTGAATATCAAAAAGAAAAAACGATATGATGGGACTATAGCCTGAAAACGACACGAAGGAGATGCAGGATGTACAAATTAATAGCAATTGATATGGACGGAACACTTTTAAATGATCATCATGAAGTGACGGCGGAGGTCCGCGACGCACTGCATGCCGCAAAAGCGGAAGGGGTAAAAATTGTCCTTTGCACCGGCCGGCCTATCGGAGGTGTTCGGAGATACTTAGATGAACTCAATTTAATTGAGGAAGGCGACTACGTCATTGCCTATAATGGGGCGCTTGTTCAAAATACGCATACAAAAGAAGTGGTGACGGAATTGTCTCTAGGATATGATGATTTGGCATCATTATATGATCTGAGCTTAGAGCTGAAGACACCGATGCACTTCTTCGACTCAGCCAACCTGTATACGCCTAACCGTGATATCAGCGAATTTACCGTATATGAGTCGTACGTGACACAGGTGCCGCTTCATTACCGCAAGATTGAGGAGATGCCTAAAGACATTCTCATTCCGAAAGTGATGTTTATTGATCAACCAGAACACTTAAGCCAAGTCATTACATCGATACCGAAAGACGTGAGAGAAAAGTATACGATGGTCAGAAGCGCTCCTTTCTTTTACGAAATTCTGCATCCGGAAGCAAGCAAAGGAAACGCTGTGCGTCAGCTGGCGAATCTGCTCGGAATCGAGCAGGCGGAAGTCATGAGCATAGGCGACAACGGCAACGATCTGACAATGATCGAATGGGCCGGCTGCGGCGTTGCCATGGCAAACGCCATTCCGGAAGTGCTTGAGGCCGCAAACTTTCAAACGCGCTCCAATAATGAACATGGTGTTGCGCATGCGATTCACGAGCTTGTTTTGGCTAAATAAAAAATCTAGCCTTTTAAAGGCTGGATTTTTTCGTTTTATTTGATGTAATGTCAATTCTTTGACGAATCGATTTGACTTTCGTTATGCTGATAAAACCAATTCGTTCACAATATGTATGATATTAATCTGAATTGAAAAGGGGACTGATCAGATGTGCACAAGTCTTACATTGGAAACCGCTGACCGTAAACATGTATTAGCGAGAACAATGGATTTTGCATTTCAGCTGGGGACAGAGGTTATTCTCTATCCGCGCCGTTACAGTTGGAGTAGTGAAGCTGACGGAAAGGCCCATCAGACACAGTACGCATTTATCGGTATGGGAAGAAAACTCGGAAATATTTTATTTGCAGACGGCGTTAATGAAAACGGTTTATCGTGTGCTGCACTTTATTTTCCGGGCTATGCGGAGTACGAAAAAACGATACGGGAGGACACCGTACACATTGCCCCGCATGAGTTTGTGACATGGGCGCTGTCAGTCTGTAAGTCTTTGGATGACGTGAAAGAAAAGATTCGATCTTTAACGATTGCAGAGAAAAAATTAGATCTATTGGATACGGTTTTACCGCTTCACTGGATATTGTCAGACCGGACGGGACGCAGCCTGACGATAGAACCGAGAGCAGATGGCCTCAACGTCTATGACAATCAGCCTGGTGTCATGACGAACAGCCCCGACTTTACATGGCATGTAACCAATCTGCAGCAATATACAGGAATCAGACCGAAGCAATTAGAGAGCAAAGAAATGGGCGGCTTAGCCCTTTCCGCTTTTGGCCAAGGCCTAGGGACTGTAGGCCTGCCGGGGGATTATACACCGCCCTCCCGGTTTGTCAGAGCTGTTTATTTGAAAGAACACCTAGAGCCGGCAGCCGATGAAACGAAAGGTGTAACAGCCGCTTTTCAAATTTTGGCAAATATGACGATACCCAAGGGCGCAGTGATAACGGAAAAAGACGAAATTCATTATACGCAATATACTTCCGTGATGTGCAACGACACGGGAAACTACTATTTCCACCACTATGACAATCGGCAAATCCAAAAAGTAAATTTGTTTCATGAAGACCTTGACTGTTTGGAGCCTAAAGTGTTTTCCGCTAAAGCAGAAGAAAGTATTCATGAGCTTAATTAATTCACATCAATCAGCTGATTCCGGTTTAAATCCGGAGTCAGCTGTTTTTTTATACGATCGTTACGGCGTTTGAATGGGTAGGCAGTTTGCTAAAAGCGAAAGAAAAGGGAAAGGAAATGGCGAAATCTTATATAAAAACTGAGTCTTTGCTTCATCAGACTCAGTTTTCTTGCCGATATAGAGGTTATTGCACTAGTTGAATGAACCAATGCCGTTCCATTATGGTCACGCAAGGGTCTTTTCAGCTTAAATAGAAAAAATTAATCTCAACTCATTGACAAACTCGCAATACAAATGTACATTTTGATTTATTCATATTAAACGACTAGGAATATAGGAGTTTATTTTTCGGACTTTTCAGCCTAAAACATTATAAAAGGAGTAACGTCATGACAAGCAAAAAGAAGCAAATCAAATTAGGAGTTTTTCTTGCGGGGACCGGACATCATGTTGCGTCTTGGCGGCATCCGGACGCGCCTGCGGATGCGAGCATGAACTTGGATTATTTTAAACAGCTGGCGAGAACAGCGGAGCGGGGCAAGCTGGATATGCTGTTTTTAGCAGACAGCCTGTCAATTGACAGCAAATCGCATCCGAATGTGCTTACAAGGTTTGAGCCATTTACTTTGCTCTCAGCTTTGGCGCAGGTGACGTCAAGAATTGGCCTGACAGCGACAGCTTCTACTACTTATAGCGAGCCGTTTCACATTGCCAGACAATTCGCCTCACTGGATCACCTGTCCAACGGCCGTGCCGGATGGAATGTCGTGACCTCATCCATTGAGTCAACAGCGCTGAATTTCAGCGGGGAAAAGCATCTCGAACATCACTTGCGCTATCAGCGGGCAGAAGAATTTGTCGAGGCCGTAAAGGGGCTTTGGGATTCATGGGAAGAGGACGCCTTTATCCGCAATAAAGAAACAGGTGAATTCTTCGATAAAGAAAAAATGCACGAGCTCAACCACAAAGGAGATTATTTCTCAGTCCGCGGGCCTCTGAACGTTTCAAGAACGCCGCAGGGCCAGCCGGTCATTATTCAGGCGGGCTCATCAGGGGATGGGAAAGCGCTGGCTGCCAAAACGGCTGAAGTGATTTTCACGGCGCAAAACCATTTGGAATCGGCACAGGAATTTTATCAATCAATTAAAAAGCAGGCAGCCGAGTTTGGCCGCGATCCTGAGAAAATCGCGATCATGCCGGGCATTTTTCCGGTCATCGCAGACACTGAAGAAGAGGCGCGGGCTAAATATCAAGAGCTTCAAGATTTAATCATTCCATCTGTCGGTCTGCAAATCCTGCAGAATTATTTAGGCGGAATTGATTTGTCTGCATATCCGCTTGACGGGCCGCTGCCAAAGCTCGACGCGGATGCATCAAACGCGGTGAAGAGCCGATTTAAGCTTGTTCAAGAAATGGCTGAACGAGACAATATGACAATACGTGAGCTTTACAAATACGTTGCAGGCTCCAGAGGCCATCACATTTTTGTCGGAACGCCGGAACAGCTTGCCGACAAGATGCAGGAATGGGTCGATCATAAAGCTTGTGACGGATTTAATATTATGCCTCCGCTTCTTCCGGAAGGAATTGAACTGTTCGTTGACAAAGTGGTTCCGATTTTACAGGAGCGCGGCGTGTTCAGAAACGAATATGAAGGCACAACATTGAGAGAGCATTTTGGTTTAGAAAAACCGGTAAACCGTTATGCGAAGTAAGGAGGAACGCTCGATGAAGACGCAATATCGCCTCGCAGCTGAATGTGATGCCGAACAGCTTCTCGAGCTGACATGGCGCGCCTATGAACCGATTCGAAAGCTCGGCATTCGTTTTGCCGCGGCCCATGCGGATCTGGATCTGGTCTTAAACAATATCCGAAAAAACGCCTGTTACGTCATGGAAGAAGACGGGCGGATCATCGCGACCATCTCCTTACGAATGCCTTGGGGACAGCAGCCCGGACCGTATGGCGTTCCTCATATCTGGTGGTTCGCTGTTGATCCTGAAACCGGGCAAAAGGGAGTCGGGACAAAGCTGCTTCAATGGCTTGAGCAGACCATCCTGCGCGATACGTTAAAGGTTCCGTTTGTATCGCTAGGAACAGCGGATAAGCACCCGTGGCTGATCGAGATGTATGAAAGAAAAGGATATGTCCGAGCAGGCGAGAAAGACCTGGGCAAAGGACATATGACAGTCTATATGAAAAAACAACTGCGAAATGACCTATAAAAGATAAAAGGCGGGAAAATCAAATGAAAATGAAAAAATGGACTGTGCTGTTAGTTGCTGCGTTATTAGCTGTGCTATCAGCTTGCGGCAATGGAAACAGCGGCAGTAAAGAGGATGACAACGTACTTCATGTGGGTGCGACCGGACAGAGCTACCCGTTCGCTTATAAAGAAGACGGAAAGCTGACAGGTTTTGATGTAGAAGTAATGGAAGCTGTTGCAAAGAAAATCGACATGAAACTGGACTGGAAGCTGCTCGAATTCAGCGGTCTGATGGGAGAGCTTCAAACAGGCAAGCTTGACACCATTTCCAATCAGGTAGCGGTGACAGATGAACGCAAGGAAATGTACAACTTCACAGAACCGTACTCTTATGCAGGAACACAGATTGTCGTCAAAAAAGACAACAATGACATCAAATCAGCAGACGATTTAAAAGGAAAGACAGTAGCTGCTGTTTTAGGTTCAAATCACGCGAAAAACCTTGAAAGCAAAGATCCTGACAAAAAAATCGATATCAAAACATACGAAACACAGGAAGGCACGCTGAAGGATGTCGCATACGGACGTGTGGACGCTTACGTAAACAGCCGAAGTGTGCTGATCGCGCAAATTAAGAAAACAGGCTTGCCGTTGAAGCTTGCCGGAGATCCGATTGTGTACGAACAAGTCGCATTCCCATTTGCCAAGGATGACGCGCACGACAAGACCCGTAAAAAAGTCAATAAAGCGCTCGATGAACTGCGCAAAGACGGAACGCTTAAAAAGCTGTCAGAAAAATATTTTAACGAAGATATCACAGCAGAACAGAAGCATTAAGAAACGGCGGTGAACCACAAGAATGAATACGATTGATTGGGAATTCATGATCTCAGCATTCCCGACTTTAATTCAGGCCCTTCCGATTACATTGTTTATGGCTGTAGCAGCTATGATTTTTGCGATTATCGGAGGACTTATTCTCGCACTCATTACAAAAAACAAAATTCCAGTGCTTCATCAGCTGTCAAAGCTGTATATCTCATTTTTCCGGGGCGTGCCGACACTTGTGCAGCTGTTCTTAATTTATTACGGGCTGCCGCAGCTGTTTCCGGAGATGAGCAAGATGACAGCTCTCACAGCTGCCATTATCGGTTTAAGTTTAAAAAACGCCGCCTATTTGGCAGAAATCTTCCGCGCCGCCCTTAACTCTGTTGATGAAGGGCAGCTGGAGGCGTGCCTGTCTGTCGGTATGACGAAACTTCAGGCTTACAGACGAATTATCCTTCCGCAAGCAGTCAGAAATGCGATACCAGCAACGGGTAATACATTTATCGGCCTCCTAAAAGAAACCTCATTGGCATTTACTTTGGGTGTCATGGAGATGTTTGCGCAAGGTAAGATGTATGCATCAGGAAATCTGAAGTATTTTGAAACCTATTTGGCGGTTGCGATTGTCTACTGGGTTCTTACAATCATTTACAGTATCCTGCAGGACTTGTTTGAACGCGCCATGAGCAAGCCATACCGGACTTAGAGGTGAAATCAGTTGATAAAAGTAAAAAATATTCGCAAAGCGTTTAAAGATCTGGTCGTGCTGGACGGAATCGACCTAGAAGTAAAACGCGGAGAAGTGGTGGCGATCATCGGTCCGTCCGGTTCCGGAAAATCAACGCTTCTTCGGTGCTTGAACCTATTGGAGCGCCCCAATCAAGGCATCATTGAAATTGGAGAAGCCAAACTGAACGCGGAAAAGTTTACACGTAAGGAAGCGTACCAGCTCCGTCAGCAAACGGCCATGGTCTTCCAAAATTACAATCTGTTCAAAAATAAAACCGCCCTGCAAAACATTACTGAGGCTTTAATCACGGCTCAAAGAAAATCACGAGATGAAGCGAACCGTATTGGGATGGAGATTCTGAGGCAGGTCGGATTAGAGCATAAAGCTGACAGCTACCCGATCACAATGTCCGGCGGCCAGCAGCAGCGAATCGGCATCGCGCGGGCACTTGCGGTTAATCCGCATGCGATTTTGCTGGATGAACCGACTTCGGCGCTTGACCCGGAGCTGGTGGCGGGTGTGCTTCAGGTCATCAAATCGATTGCGGAAAAACAAACAACAATGATCATCGTCACACACGAAATGGCATTTGCAAGAGAGGTTGCCGATCAAGTGATTTTTATGGCGGACGGCCATATTATCGAGCAGGGAACGCCTGAAGAACTGTTTGACCATCCGAAAAACGAACGGACGAAACGATTTATCAAGCAGGTGGGAGAGCCTGCAGAGCTTATATAGAAGGGAAGAAGAAGAATGGCCGAAGAAACGTTTCATACACGTTTAATCAATATGCGGCGTGACCTTCATGCACACCCTGAACTTTCATTTGAAGAGTTTGAAACGACAACCAAAATTCGCCGCTGGCTCGAGGAAGAACATATAGAGATTCTTAACGTTCCTCAATTAGAAACAGGTGTAATTGCGGAAATCAAAGGGCAGTCAGACGGACCTGTGATCGCGATACGAGCAGACATTGATGCGCTCCCGATCCAAGAACAGACGAATTTGCCGTTTGCCTCTAAGATTGACGGCGCGATGCATGCGTGCGGGCATGACTTTCATACAGCTTCCATTATCGGCACGGCCATTTTGCTGAATAAAAGAAGAGACGAGCTGAAAGGCACTGTCCGCTTTATCTTTCAGCCAGCGGAAGAAATCGCCGCAGGAGCAAGAAAAGTCATAGAAGCAGGCGTGCTGGACGATGTTTCCGCCATTTTTGGCATGCACAATAAGCCTGATTTGCCTGTCGGCACCATTGGGATAAAGGAAGGTCCGCTCATGGCAAGCGTAGATCGGTTTGAGATTGTTGTGAAAGGAAAAGGTGGACACGCCGGCATTCCCAATAACAGCATTGATCCCATAGCAGCGGCAGGCCAAATGGTCAGCGGTCTGCAATCTGTGGTCAGCCGCAACATCAGCTCACTGCAAAACGCGGTCGTCAGTATCACAAGATTACAGGCAGGCAGTTCATGGAACGTGATTCCGGACCAGGCTGAAATGGAGGGCACCGTTCGCACCTTCCAAAAAGAAGCGAGAAAGGCCGTTCCGGAGCATATGAAACGAGTGGCTGAAGGAATCGCCGCGGGCTACGGGGCACAGGCCGAATTCCGGTGGTTTCCTTATTTGCCGTCCGTTCAGAATGACGGCACGTTTTTGAACGCGGCGTCAGAAGCTGCGGCCCGGCTTGGCTATCAAACGGTTCATGCGGAGCAATCTCCGGGCGGAGAAGACTTCGCTCTTTATCAAGAAAAAATTCCCGGCCTCTTTGTCTGGATGGGAACAAACGGCACAGAGGAATGGCATCACCCCGCGTTTACATTGGATGAAGACGCACTGCAAGTTGCATCCAGCTACTTTGCTGAGCTGGCTGTTATTGTACTGGGGTCAATCAAATGATCCAAACAGAGCTGACAGCAGGTCTTGCTGAGGCCGTAAGATTATCACAGCCTGAGAACGCCCCTGACGCGATGCGTGAAGCCAAAAAGGGATTGCTCGATTTTACAGCCGCATCATTTGCCGGAAGAGAAGAAAACGGCATTCAAAAGCTTTTGCATCTGATCGAAGAGGAAGGCGGCACGCCCCTTGTCCCTATTATCGGACAAGGGAAAAAGGCAGCGCCATTACAATCTGCACTGCTCAATGGATTTATCGCCCATGCTCTGGATTTCGATGATGTCCATTCCGATGTAAGGGGACATCCGAGTGCAGTTATTTTGCCGGCACTCATTGCTTCAGCTGCCGCTCGAGAAAGTGACGAGCGGCTTCTTGGCGCTTATATTGTTGGTGTGGAAGTAATGGCAAGGCTTGGGGAGTCGATTGGCAGCCCGCACTATGAAAAAGGCTGGCATAATACGGGAACGCTCGGAGCCATAGCCGCCGCCTGTGCTGTAGGGTACGCGGAGGAACTCACTCAAGAAGAACTGGAAAAAGCAATCGGTTTTGCCGCAACGCAGTCAGCCGGAATGAGGGTGCAATTCGGCACAGAAATGAAACCGCTGCACGCAGGGCTGGCAGCTCAATCAGGCTTGCTTGCTGTTAAGCTGGCTCAATCTGATGTTGGAGGCTCTCGTACGGCACTGGATGGAGAAAAAGGTTTCTTCAGCCTATACGGTGATGTAGACAAGGCCCAAACCACGCTGTTAAGCCATTGGGGCGAACCGTGGCGAATCGTGAAGCCAGGTTTATGGTTTAAAATCTATCCATTCTGCTCTGCGGCGCACCACGCGGCAGATGCCATTCGCGAGCTTATCTCTCAGGAAGCCATTTCTGCTGACAATACAGAACGGATTGAAGTCGTTTTTCCGCCTGGCGGAGATGCTGCATTAACGGCAAGATCACCAAAAACAGGAGAGGAAGGCCGCTTCAGCGTTGAATATGTCATTGCCCTTGCCCTGCACGGACAGAAGCTGATTGCTGAACATTTCAACAGCGAGCCCATACCAAATCATATGCAGGGCGCAATGCGTCATATTCAGCGTGTGTATGACAATCGCATTCAGCCAGCCTCTCAAGCGGTTCCGAAAGGCCGTTTCACCATTGTTCGGGCGTTTTTATCAGATGGACGCATATGTGAAGCGCGGGTGGACTGCCCAAAGGGAGCTCCCGGAAACGGTCTGTCTGAAGAAGACGTAAAAGAAAAATTAAAATCAGCGCTGCTAAGTAATGTGCAAAAAGCAGCGCATATCATAGAGGCCATTGAGCGCGCTGATATGAAAGAATTTTTATCGCGTTTAGATTAGAATCCGCCTCTCATCCCCTCCTTCAGATGATATGATAAAGCCAAATCATACGTTTGAAAAAGGAGAAAGGCCATGACGGTAAATGATGCGGTTGTATGTATTCTGGCAGTCTTTTTATTAGTGGGAGCAGCCGATTATTGCTTGGGAAACAGGTGGGGGCTTGGCGAGCGGTTTGCGGAAGGCTTTAAGGCCATGGGACCGCTTGCGCTGTCAATGGTCGGGATTGTGTCGCTGGCGCCAGTGCTTGCGGCCATACTGATTCCCGTTGTGTCTCCGGTCTATGCCGCCATTGGCGCAGACCCTTCCTCCTTTGCCAACACCATTTTGGCCATTGATATGGGAGGCTATGCGCTGGCAGAAGAAATGGCGAAAGATCCGGACGCAGGCTTGTTTTCATGGGTATTTCTGGGGACGATGATGGGGCCGACGATCGTGTTTACCATTCCCGTCGCTCTTGGCATGATTGAAAAACAGGATCACCCGTATTTTGCAAAAGGCATTTTAATCGGACTGTGCACTGTGCCGATCGGATGCTTCGCAGGCGGGTTAGCTGCGGGATTTGAGATGGGATTGATCCTGAAAAACATTCTGATTCCAAGTCTTTTTTCTGCGGTTATCGCTTTTGGACTATGGCGCTGCACCGACAAGACAATCCGCGTATTTCACGTTTTCGGGAAGGCTGTCAGTATTGTTGCGATCATTGGGCTTGTTGCTGTCTCGATTGAAACAATGACAGGCTTTGTATTCATACCTGGCCTCGAAAAGATTGAAACAGGCATACAAACCGTAGGCACCATCGCGGTTGTATTGGCGGGCGCTTTTCCGCTGACAGCTTTTATCACAAAAGCTTTTGAGAAACCGCTCCATACATTAGGCAGGCTGTTACACTTAGACCAGGCAGCGACAGCGGGAATGGTTGCTTCTTTGGCACACCTTATCCCCATGTTCGCCTTATTAAAAGACATGACGCCGAGAGGAAAGGTTATCAATGTCGCGTTTGCGGTCAGCGCAGCCTTTGTGCTCGGCAGCCACCTCGGCTTTGTGGCGGGAATGAAGAAAGAAATGGCAGCGGCCATGATCATCGGGAAATTAGCCGGCGGCATCACAGCTGTCGCGGCAGCTGCCTGGACGACCCCCGCCTATACAGCCAAAAAGCAAAGACACGATTCTCTTGAAGGGTAGTCTGTTTCAATTCTTCTCATTCGGGAAATGATACAGTAACGTTTCCGGAAAGAGGGTTGGGCACATGGATGCGAAGGACCAGTGCATCTCTAAAATAAAACAGGAAACCAAGCCTTGGATACAGCGGTTCGGAAGGCTTGGTTATTTTACATTTGGCGGCGTTTTTATCTTGCTCGGCATTCTGGCATTGATGACGGCTGCCGGAGCTGGCAGCGGGGCAAAGGATTCAAGCGGAGCGCTCCAAACCTTATCACGCATGCCATACGGATCGATTCTGCTTTTCTTCATCGGAGTCGGACTCATCGGGTATGTCATATGGATGGTGCTGAGTGCGATTAAGGATACAGAGGGCCACGGCACAGGAAGAAGGGGCCTGTCGCGAAGAACGGGAAATTTGTTCAGCGCCGCCGTATACGCATCAATTGCGTGGAATGCCCTTCGGTTTGTCTTTGATCATGGGAGCGGCAGCACTTCAGAACAGACGTGGTCCGCTTATATATTGGCGCAGCCGTTTGGGCAGTGGCTGACGGGACTCACAGGAGCGGGCTTTATCCTATTTGCGATGGTTCAATTCATGAAAGGTATCCGGGCTTCTTTTATGAGAGAATTTGATACGTCAAAAATGAGCAAAGAAATGATATGTATTGCAAAAAACACGGGACGCGCAGGCAACATCGCCCGTGCCATTATTTTCTCAGCCATCGGCTTCTTTCTCATAAAAACCGCTCTCACCTCTGATCCGGACGACACAAGAGGCTTTGACGGGGCGCTCGCCGAGCTCGCGCAGCAGCCGCATGGCAGAGTGATTCTGATCTTTTTGGCGTGCGGGCTTGTGTTATATGGAATATACGCCATTATGAAAGGCATTTATCAATATATGAAGTGGGAAAAATAAGCTCTGGGAAGCTCTGTGCCAGAGCGTTTTTCAGTTTCTTGCAAATCAGGTGGATGAAAGCAGCTGCCAGCCTGTATAATAAAAGCAAATCGAAAGCAGGTTCACCATGAACTGATCCAAGGGGAGGTGCGGAATGGATCGGGAAAAACAACAATTAAGCATAGAAGCGGCAAGGCTTTACTATCAGTCTGACTACAGTCAGCAGCAAATCGCAGAGCAGCTCAGCATTTCGAGGCCGACCGTTTCCCGATTGCTGCAATACGCAAAAGAAAAAGGATTTGTCCAAATTCGCGTCATGGACCCTTTTGAGGATTTAGATGCGCTCGGTTCCATGCTGGAAGAGAAATACGGGCTTCTCGAAGCACACGTTGTGTTTTCTCCGACACCGGACTATGCAGCAATCACACATGGCTTGAGCCGGTACGGTGCAGAATATATGCATGAAACGGTAAAAGACGGCGACATCGTCGGCGTCAGCTGGGGAACCACCATGTATCAGATCGCGCAAAACATGCAGCCAAAGCAGGTAAAAGGCGTAGAGGTCGTCCAGCTGAAAGGCGGCATCAGCCATTCCCGGGTAAACACCTATTCAGCTGAAACGATTCAGCTGTTTGCAGAGGCTTTTCAAACGATGCCGCGCTATCTTCCGCTTCCCGTCGTGTTTGATAATGCGGATGTGAAGAAAATGGTGGAGAAAGACCGTCATATCGAGCGGATCATTGAGATGGGCAAGCAGGCGAATATCGCTCTTTTCACTGTGGGAACAGTCCGTGACGAAGCGCTGTTATTCCGGCTCGGCTATTTTAACGAAGAAGAGAAAGCGTTGCTGAAAAATCAGGCTGTCGGAGATATCTGTTCGCGTTTCTTTGACGAGGAAGGGAAGATTTGCAGCACCGCCATCAATGACCGGACCATCGGCGTCGAGCTTGAGGATCTGAGGCTGAAGGAACGCTCTATATTAGTGGCCGGCGGAAGCCGAAAAGTGTCCTCCATCCATGGTGCGTTAACAGGAAAATATGCCAACGTGTTAATCATTGACCAGCATACCGCAAGGGCACTTGTTAATGATTTGTGACACCTTCAGACCATTCGCTGAACAAAATTTCAATTACCAATTTACATATGTTCAAAAGTCGGTTATGCTAAAAAATATCTTAACAAAAAAGGAAGTGTGCGAAGGATGCCATTAGCCAATAAAATTGATCATACAGCTTTGAAACCGCATACACAAAAAGCGGATATTTTGAAATTAATAGAAGAAGCGAAAACATACAAATTCGCTTCTGTATGTGTAAACCCGACTTGGGTGCAGCTGGCTGCAAAAGAGCTTGAGGGCACAGGAGTTGACGTGTGTACAGTCATCGGCTTCCCGCTCGGCGCCAACACAACAGAAACAAAAGCGTTCGAAACGAAGGATGCGATTTCAAAAGGCGCCACTGAAGTGGACATGGTCATTAACATCGCTGCTTTGAAAGACAAAGAAGACGACGTAGTGGAAGCGGATATCCGCGGTGTAGTGGAAGCTGCAGCCGGTAAAGCGCTTGTCAAAGTTATTATTGAAACATGCCTGCTGACAGATGAAGAAAAAGAGCGTGCATGCCGTTTAGCGGTTTCTGCGGGAGCGGATTTCGTGAAAACTTCAACAGGCTTCTCAACAGGCGGCGCAACGAAGGAAGATATCGCTTTAATGCGCAAAACAGTAGGACCTGATATCGGCGTAAAAGCATCCGGGGGTATCAGAACGAAAGAAGATGTAGACACGATGATCGAAGCAGGTGCTAGCCGCATTGGCGCAAGCGCAGGCGTTTCCATTGTAAAAGGAGAAAACGGAGCCGGCGGAGACAATTATTAAGAAGCAGACGGAAGGCACATCGCTTTCCGGTCCTGCTTTTCTTTCCGGGGAAATAATAATGTAAGCGAATACAAATAAAGGAGAAACACATATGAAGTATTTGATTGGGATTATCGGTTTAATCGTGTTTTTAGGCCTTGCGTGGATCGCGAGCAGCGGCAAAAAAAGAATTAAGATCCGCCCAATTATTGTCATGCTCATTTTGCAGTTTATTCTCGGTTACATTCTCCTCAATACGGGGATCGGGAATTTTCTCGTAGGAGGATTTGCACAAGGATTCAGCTACCTGCTTGGATATGCGGCAGAAGGAATCAACTTTGTGTTTGGCGGTTTGGTGAATGCGGATCAATCGACATTCTTTATGAACGTTCTCTTGCCGATTGTATTTATTTCAGCACTCATCGGGATTCTGCAAAAGTGGAAGATCCTCCCGTTTATTATTAAATACATCGGCCTTGCCCTCAGCAAGATTAACGGGATGGGAAGACTGGAGTCGTACAATGCTGTCGCATCTGCGATTTTAGGGCAATCAGAAGTATTTATCTCCTTAAAGAAAGAACTCGGTTTACTGTCACAGCAGCGGTTGTACACGCTTTGCGCTTCTGCGATGTCAACCGTATCTATGTCAATCGTCGGCGCTTACATGACGATGCTGAAGCCTGAATACGTCGTAACGGCTCTTGTATTGAACTTATTTGGCGGTTTTATCATTGCCTCTATTATTAATCCTTACGAGGTCGCAAAAGATGAGGATATGCTTCGTGTAGAAAATGAAGAAAAACAATCCTTCTTCGAAGTGCTCGGAGAATACATCTTAGATGGTTTCAAAGTAGCGGTTGTTGTCGCAGCGATGCTGATCGGATTTGTCGCGATTATTGCTTTGATCAATGGTATTTTTAACGCTGTACTCGGTATTTCCTTCCAAGACCTGCTTGGATATGTGTTTGCTCCATTCGCTTTTCTTGTTGGTATTCCATGGAATGAAGCTGTTAACGCCGGAAGCATTATGGCAACAAAAATGGTATCGAACGAATTTGTCGCCATGACGTCTCTTTCGCAAAACGGTTTTCATTTCAGCGGCCGTACAACAGCGATTGTCTCAGTATTCCTCGTTTCGTTCGCGAACTTCTCTTCCATCGGTATCATTGCCGGTGCTGTTAAGGGTCTGAATGAAAAGCAAGGAAACGTCGTTGCTCGCTTCGGTCTGAAATTATTATACGGTGCCACGCTTGTCAGCTTTTTAACAGCGGCAGTTGTAGGTCTGATTTACTGAACATAATCGAAAAGGATCGGTGACTATAATGAGAATGGTAGATATTATCATCAAAAAACAAAACGGAAAAGAACTCACCACAGAAGAAATCCAGTTTTTCGTGAACGGCTATACGGACGGAAGCATTCCTGATTATCAGGCAAGCGCGCTTGCCATGGCGATTTTCTTCCAGGATATGAGTGATCGTGAACGGGCGGACTTAACAATGGCTATGGTGAACTCCGGTGAAACGATTGATCTTTCTGCCATCGAAGGAATTAAAGTGGATAAACATTCAACCGGCGGCGTCGGCGACACGACAACACTCGTGCTTGCACCGCTTGTCGCGGCTCTTGATGTGCCGGTTGCCAAAATGTCCGGCCGCGGCCTCGGCCATACAGGCGGAACAATTGATAAATTAGAGGCGATCGACGGGTTTCACGTGGAACTGTCAAAGGAAGAATTTATTAAGCTAGTGAACCGCGACAAGGTTGCCGTCATTGGCCAAAGCGGCAACTTAACGCCGGCGGATAAAAAACTGTACGCCCTGCGAGATGTAACGGGTACGGTGAATTCCATCCCGCTTATCGCTAGCTCCATTATGAGCAAAAAAATCGCTGCCGGAGCAGACGCGATCGTGCTTGACGTGAAAACGGGAGCGGGCGCCTTCATGAAAACAGAGGAAGATGCGGCTGAACTCGCGAAAGCAATGGTACGAATCGGCAACAAGGTCGGCCGCCAAACGATGGCTGTCATCTCCGACATGTCCCAGCCGCTCGGCTTTGCGATCGGAAATGCGCTTGAAGTGAAAGAAGCGATTGACACACTCAAAGGCGAAGGCCCTGAAGACCTGCACGAGCTTGTCTTAACACTCGGCAGCCAGATGGTCGTGCTTGCGAAAAAAGCAGGTACATTAGACGAAGCAAGAGCAAAGCTTGAAGAGGTCATGAAAAACGGCAAAGCGCTTGAGAAATTCAAAGATTTCTTGAAAAACCAAGGCGGCGACAGCTCGATTGTTGATGATCCGTCTAAGCTTCCGCAAGCGGCTTATCACATTGATGTGCCAGCCAAAGAAGCGGGTGTCGTCTCCGAAATTGTCGCAGACGAAATCGGCGTCGCTGCCATGCTTTTAGGTGCCGGACGCGCCACAAAAGAAGATGAAATCGATTTAGCCGTCGGCATCATGCTCCGCAAAAAGGTCGGCGACAAGGTTGAAAAAGGCGAACCACTCGTGACGCTTTACGCCAACCGCGAAAATGTCGATGAAGTCATCGCGAAAGTATATGACAATATCCGTATCGCAGCGGAGGCGAAGGCGCCGAAGCTGATTCATACGTTAATTACAGAATAAAAATAAAGCACATCCCATCCTGAGTGGGGTGTGCTGTTTTGATTAAAGGATGTGATCAATAGGATATTCCTCTTGTCCGATTTTTTTTGCTTTCGTAAGATTTCTTCTGAAATAGTAGATGAGATAGCATAGGATGATACAAGGAATTCCGCAGAAGAGAGCGATTCTTTGATTGGGATCAAAAGCAAGACCGATACAAGAAGCAGAACATAATAAAAGAGCGGCTATCGGCATAAGAGGATAAAGCGGTGTGCGAAATGTCAGATCTTTTACATTCCCCCCTTTTTTCAGAAATCTCTTTCGAAACAAGAGTTGGGACAAGGCAATGCTCATCCAGACCACGACCCCTGCAAATCCAGCAATCGCTACCATCACCACATAAACAGTTCCAGGCGCCACAATGCTGGAAACGAGAGATAAACAAGATACAGCCATACTGATGATTAAGGCATTTAGCGGAATGCCTTTAGATGTGACTTTTTTAAAGCGAGAGCTGATCATGTTTTCATTTGCTAACGACCACAGCATACGGGTTGAGGCATATAGGCCTGAATTGGCAACGGACAGCAAGGCTGTTAATATAACAAAATTCATAATATCTGCGGCGTAAGGGATTCCGATTTCTGCAAATACTGCTACAAAGGGGCTTTCAATTACACCTGCTTCTTTCCATGAAATCAGTCCGGATAATACGAAGACGGCACCGATGAAAAAAATGACTGTCCTCCATGCGACATTGCGGATAGAACGCGGAATATCCTTTTGAGGATTTGCGGATTCTCCTGCTGTGACTCCGATTAATTCTGTTCCGGAAAAGGCAAAACTCACAGATATCATGGCGATAAATACGGCGAGGAAGCCGTTCGGAAACAATCCTCCATGACCTGTGAAATTTGAAAACATAGGGGCATCAGCCGTCCCGTTTAAAGAGATCAAGCCAAACATGGCGGCGCCTCCTAAAATGATAAATAAAATGATGGTGACAATCTTCACGCTCGAAAACCAAAATTCAGTTTCCGCAAATAATTTGACTGAAAATGCGTTGCATACGAAAAGGAGAGCTGCAAAAATCGCACTCCACATCCATACGCTGCTGTCAGGAAACCAGCGCTGCATGAGAATACCGGATGCGGTAAACTCAGATCCTACCGTCACCACCCAATTCACCCAGTACATGATGCCGACCATAAAACCGGTAGATGGCCCGATGAATGTTGTGGCGTATTTTTGAAAGGAACCGGTCACCGGCATGGCGACCGACAATTCACCGAGACATTGCATGACGAGGTACATCATCAATCCGCCGATTACATAAGCGAGTATCGTACCGCCGGGACCGGCTTGGCTGAGCGTATAGCCCGTACTGAGGAAAAGTCCCGTTCCGATGACGCCTCCCAATGAAATCATAAATAAGTGCCTGCTTTTCATTGTCCGTTTTAGCTGATGGCCGCTTTTTTCCTGAAGACCCACCGTTTCGTCCTCCTTTTAGCTGCCGTTTATCAGGCAGATGAGTTTCTTGTAACCAAAATACAACCTGACCGGAAGATCACTTGAATCGGGAGCGTTTCATTCCTTTTAATGCGTGTAACAGAACGTGAGCTGCGGCTCTGCTTGTCATATCTCGAAAATCGAGGGTGGGATCAACTTCAACGATTTCGATCCCTGCGACATTGGGCTCTTGTGCGATGTACTTGATGGCTTCGAGTAATTCGTCTGTATAAAGGCCGCCTGGGCCAATCGCTGGACAGCCGGGTGCATGGGACTGGTCTAAGACATCCATATCAACAGATATAAAAATGAAGTCTGTTCTTGTTTGAACGGCAGGCAGGATCTTTTTAATGGTCGGGATCAGTCCTTTTTCACGAATCATTCCCATCGTGCGGATGTCCACGTGATGGTTTTTCGCGTATGTTTCATAAGCCAAGCTGTTGCTGAATTCTCTGATGCCCAGTTGAATCAAATGCTGGCCTTCTATGATCTTTTCATCCAAAAGGCGGCGGAAGGGGGTGCCGTTTGTCGGCCCTCCGTCCTCCGTGTTGCGCACATCATGATGGGCATCAAATTGAATAACGGCTGTCGTTCCTTTCGTTTGCGCAATCGCTTTTATGGTGGAGTAGCTGATGGAGTTATCTCCCCCGAGTATGAGCGGTACCCAATCTGGGTGATCTGAAAGCAGAGCATGCATGGTTTGGAAGATTTGATCATGTGATTTCACGATATCGGTCACATGAATATCGACATCCCCCAGATCATAAAGAAAATCTGATACGACATGTTCCCCAAGCTCTGCAGAATAAGCAGATGAATGCTTTAGAGCTTGGCGGATTGTTCCGGGGGCAAAGGAAGCGCCGGAATGACTGATGGATGATTTTGATAGGGGGACACCTATCAGCGCCGGCCCCTTAATGCTTTGGCCGTTCCATTTTTCTATCAGATCGCTCATTTTCGTTACATCACGGTCTTTAAACGATGAACCGGCCTCTCTGAGAAAAGGGTATTTATCCAAGAATGGCTCCCTCCCTGTTGACAACAAATGTCCCATTTTTCATGACTTGATGTACATGATTGACGCCGTAGTGATACGGAATATACATGTAATTCGAGGCTTGCCAAATGACAAGATCTGCTGAGCGGCCAGCTTTAAGCTGCCCTGCTTCTTCGCCTTTTCCTATGGCATATGCGGCGTTGACTGTGACGGCATGCCATATTTCTTCTGCGGTCATTTTCAGATGGAGCGCGGCAATCGACATGATCAGCTGAATATTTTCAGTTGGGGAGCTGCCCGGGTTAAAGTCCGTTGCCAGGCTGACACGTACACCCGCATCAATCATGTCTCTTGCTCTGGCATATGTGTGTTTGCCGAGATAAAATGTCGTGCCCGGCAAGAGGACGGCGATGGTTCCTGATTCAGCCATTTGCTGTATGCCTTCATCTGAGGCGCCCACCAAATGATCGGCTGAGTCAGCTCTTAGCTCAGCCGCTAATTCAGCTCCTCCAAGAGGATCAATTTCGTCAGCGTGGATTTTTAATCCGAATCCCGCCTCAGCCGCTTTTTTTAAGTAACGTCGGGATTGACTGACTGTAAAAACGCCTGTTTCTGTAAAAATATCTGCAAAGGCTGCGAGCTCCTCCTCTTTTATTTTTGGCAAGAGATCCAGCATGCGATCTAAAAATTCATCGGGGCTGTCCTTATCTTCAGGAGGAATGGCATGAGCCCCCATGAATGTGGAGACAAGGTCAATGGGCTGGCTTTCATGCAGTTTTTTTGCGACGCGCAATTGTTTCAGCTCTGTATCTATATCTAAGCCGTAGCCGCTCTTCACTTCAGCCGTGGTCGTGCCGTATGACAGCATTCTTTGCAGGTGAAAACGGCCTTTTTGCAGCAGCTCTTCCTCCGAGGCGGCCCGGGTATCTTTGACAGTGGACAAAATACCGCCGCCCTGCGCCAGAATATCTAAATAGGAGATGCCCTGAAGCTTAAGATTCATCTCCTTTTCCCGAGATCCGCCAAATACAAGATGGGTATGCGGATCGACGAGGCCCGGGGTTACAAGCCGTCCCGAACAGTCAATGATGTCGTCTGCCTCGTAATCGGCTTCAGTCCCTTTTTTTCCGGTGAACACAATCTTCTGTTCGTGGATTCCGACAACAGCGTCTTCGATCACATGAAGATCCTGCATGCTTTTGCCCGCGCGCGGGCCGCTGCTTTCCATCGTCAAAAGCTGACCGATGTTGATGAGCATCGTATCAATTTGTTTCGGCATGTTATCACTCCCTTATTTTTGCATCGGCACGATAATGTCCTGCTTCTTCGCTACTTCAACGGCACGTTCATAACCCGCATCCGCATGGCGGATAATGCCCATCCCCGGATCGCTCGTTAAGACCCTGGCGAGCCGTTCGTCAGCCAGCTCACTTCCATCGGCAACTGCGACCATACCGGCATGCAGGGAATAGCCCATTCCGACGCCGCCGCCATGGTGGAAGGAAACCCAGCTCGCACCTGCCGCCGTGTTGACAAGCGCATTGAGCACAGCCCAATCGCCGACAGCGTCACTTCCGTCTATCATCGCTTCAGTTTCCCGGTTTGGAGAGGCGACAGACCCGCAGTCCAAATGATCTCTCCCAATCACGACAGGCGCTTTTAGCTCCCCGTTTCGGACCAATTCGTTAATGGCAAGGCCCATCTTTTTTCGTTCTCCATATCCAAGCCAGCAAATGCGGGACGGCAAGCCTTGGAACGTGACTTTTTCCTGTGCCATATCGATCCAGCGGTGAAGGGCCTTGTTTGCCGGGAACAGTTCTTTTAATAACGCATCCGTACGGTAAATATCTGCCGGATCACCGGAAAGTGCCGCCCAGCGGAATGGTCCTTTTCCTTCACAGAATAAGGGACGGATGTAAGCAGGGACAAATCCCGGAAAATCGAAGGCATTCTCCAGGCCTTCATCTTTAGCAACTTGCCGGATATTGTTGCCGTAGTCAAATACAACTGAGCCCTTTTGTTGAAAGGCCAGCATGGCTTCCACATGTTTTTTCATGCTTTGTTTCGCAAGGCGCACATAAAGGTCTGGATTGTCTTGGCGCAAGCGATCGGCTTCATCAAGTGAATAGCCCTCGGGAACATAACCGATTAATGGGTCATGGGCAGACGTTTGATCGGTGACGATATCAATGGTGACGCCGCGGTTCAGAAGGGTATGATGAACCTCTGCCGCGTTTCCGAGAAGAGCGATGGAGAGAGGTTTTCCTGCCAGCTTTGCCTCTTCAGCCCACGCTAAGGCTTCCTCAATCGACGCTGTTTTACGGTCACAGTATTTCGTTTCAATTCGTTTGTCGATTCGTTTTTCATCAACCTCGACGGCAATCACAACTCCGTCATTCATCGTGACAGACAGCGGCTGGGCGCCTCCCATTCCGCCGAGACCGGCTGTCAGCGTCAATGTCCCTTTTAACGTTCCTCCGAAATGCTGTCTCGCGAGCTCAGCGAAGGTTTCATACGTTCCTTGCAAAATGCCTTGTGAGCCAATGTAAATCCAGCTGCCAGCTGTCATTTGCCCGTACATCATTAACCCTTTTTTCTCAAGCTCGTGGAAATGCTCCCAGTTCGCCCACTTTGGAACAAGAACAGAGTTTGCTAAAAGCACGCGCGGTGCCTGCGGGTGCGTACGGAACATGCCGACGGGCTTTCCGGATTGCACGAGCAATGTCTCATCATGTTTTAGTGTTTTCAGAGAATGCTCAATGGCGCGAAACGCATCCCAATCCCGAGCGGCTTTGCCAATCCCGCCGTATACGATGAGGTCCTCCGGCTTCTCGGCGACTTCCGGATCAAGGTTGTTGCGAAGCATCCGAAGCACCGCCTCTTGTTCCCACCCTAAGCATTCAAGCTCTGTCCCCCGGTTGGCACGGATTGATTTTTTTACATCAGTCATATGTTCATCCCCCTCAATTCTTCGTTCTGTTGATATGGTAATAAAGATTCCTTCTTCAGCCAGGCAGTCAAGCGTTCGATGTCATAGGAAAAAACGCGGTCCTGCTGAATAGACGGCACGACTTTTCTCATTTCTTGAAAAAGCTGTTTGGTGTAGGATGCTGCATGTTCTATGCCCCTGTATTCAACAGCCTGCAATGCGCAAATCGCTTCAATCGCAATCACTCTTCTCGTATTCGCGATTACCAGATAAGCATGACGCGCAGCGATGGTTCCCATGCTGACATGGTCCTCTTGGTTGGCGGATGACGGAATGGAATCCACACTTGCAGGATGGGCCAGTGTTTTATTTTCAGAAACGAGTGAGGCCGCGGCGTACTGCATGATCATTGCACCGGATTGCAGACCGGGATGAGGGCTTAGGAACGGCGGCAGGTCATTCAGCTGCGGATTCACAAGTCGTTCGATCCTGCGCTCTGCGATATTCGCAAGCTCTGATATTGCAATTTTCAGAAAATCCATGGCAAAGGCGATCGGCTGCCCGTGAAAGTTTCCGCCAGAAATGACTTTGTCACCATCATTGAAAATAAGAGGATTGTCCGTAGCTGCATTCATCTCAATCTCTAATTTTTCCTTCACGTAGCCTAACGTCTGCCAGGTCGCACCGTGCACTTGCGGAATACAGCGCAATGAATAGGCATCCTGGACCCGCAGTTCTCCTTGAGAGGTCGTCAGGCTGCTGTCAGATAGATAAAAACGGATTCGTTCTGCGACATCGATCTGCTCCTGATAACCGCGTGCGGAGTGAATATCCTCGTCAAACGCATCGATAATCCCGCGGAGCCCTTCAATCGTTAAGCTGGCAATGCGCTCTGTTTGATAGGCTAGTTTTTCCGCTTCAATGTATGCGACCACACCCATAGCAGTCATGGCCTGAGTCCCATTAATCAAGGCAAGCCCTTCCTTGGATGTCAGTGTTACCGGCTGAATACCGGCTTTTTTCAAGCCCGTCATTGCCGGCATTCTCTCCCCCTCAAAAAAGACTTCTCCTTGCCCGATCAGTGCAAGCGCCAGATGGGAGAGCGGCGCCAGATCTCCGCTTGCACCAAGTGATCCCTGCTGGGGAATGACAGGATGGACACGTTTATTTAAAAAAGCAAGCAATTGCTCAATCAGCTCAGCACGCACACCGGAAAACCCTTTTAACAGCGCATTGGCGCGCAAAAGCAGCATTGCCCTGGAAACACACTCAGGAAAAGGATCTCCGACTCCGCAGGCATGAGAAAGAATTAAATTCAGCTGCAGCGCCGCCGAGTCTTCCTTCTGAATCAGGACATCACTGAATTTGCCAAATCCGGTGGTAATGCCGTATATTGTCTTTTCTTCGTGAACAATGCGCTCCACTGCCGCTCTGCTTTTTTTCACACGCTCCATACTTTCTTCGGAAGCCGCTGTCTCTTCAAAATCAAACAGCACTCGCGCGACGTCGGCTGTTGTCAATGAAGAACCGTCTAATGTCACCATAAGCCCAACTCCTTTGTCTTTACTTTGGTAAAGCGCCCATACAAAAAGGGGCTATGCTGTGAAAACCTGATTTCACGCATAGCCCCCTATCGTCTAAGATCTATGGGCTGTTTCATATGTGATTAATTCCAACGCCGAATGTTTCATGCTCAAGTCCTTTAATCGGCGCCCCGATTGTTCCGTAAAGCGAGACAGCAATCCAATCGCCTTCCGCTTCACTTTCATAAGGATTTCCCCTCAAAACGGCGAACCTCAGACCAACCGTCCGAAGCAGTGATCCAAGCAGCATTTCACCTCTGGTCACGCCATGCAAAGCCTCCATCGTCGCATGATAAAGCGCATGTGACTCACGGTAACCCTCAGATTGAATGACCCCGCTCTTTTTGGAAGCGGTTTCAATTGCGGCTACTACTTTATGCGCGTCCATTGATCCTACCTTGCCAAGACAGACTTTCCATCCATCTCGCTCCAGCTCCTCGACCTGTGTACTCTCTTCCGCCTCATGAAGCAGCAGAAGAACAGACAGCCGGCCGATCCGGCGCTCTTTGTGCAGTGTCATATGAATCACTCAATTCCTAAAAATTCTGATAACTATTAACTGAGTATTATATTAATTGTTTCAGCAATAGAAGTCAAAAGGTTTTTTACAGTCTTTAACAAGTTAGATTGGTATTGTGATATCGTGACGCAGAAAGCAGGACGGGTTTTTTCAGCGATTGCACACGATATCCGGACAGGAGGAAAGCGCCGCTGTCTTACTCTCAATATGCGTTTACTAAGTCGTATTTTTCGCAAAGCATTTTCTCAAGAGCCAGCCGAATGACTTCCTCAGCACCGCCAAGCCAAATGACTCCGGTGTTGACGAGCAGTCAGGCATCATCTTAAAAAACGCCGACAACGAAATGGCTGTATCACAGTCGACGACTTTACAAAAATTACATGTACGCAAATGAAAAACAGAGTGATGAAAGAAGGAGAAACAGCAAAAGAGTTGAACTATGTATGAAGGAGAGGATATGCAAGCAGCAGTTCTGCGCAAACAGCCAGACAATGTAAGAGAACAGTGAGAAATCACCTATCTGTTTGAATATGAAAACATTCGGCTGTTTTAATAGGCTGGGGTTTCTTCATAGAAGAATGTAAACGCTTAAAAATTCAATAAAAAAGAGAGGCGAATTGTTTAGATGTTCAACCGATTGTTCCGTGTATGTTTTCTTATAGCTCTTATCATGGCCTTCACCCTCCCAAACTCCGTCTATGCACAAAAACCTGTATTTAAAGAAGTCAGCGTCCATGATCCTTCCATCATTGAAACAAATGGCACCTTTTATGTTTTCGGATCTCATCTCGCTTCAGCGAAAACAAATGACCTCATGCAATGGCAGCAGCTAACCACCAGCGTCAGCAATGATAACCCTCTTATTCCCAATGTCTATGAAGAATTAAAAGATACCTTCGAATGGGCACAATCCGATACCCTGTGGGCGGCTGATGTCGCACAGCTGGCGGACGGCAAATACTATATGTACTACAACGCCTGCCGCGGTGACTCACCAAGATCCGCCATGGGAGTGGCCATCGCTGACAACATCGAAGGACCCTATAAAAACAAAGGCATCTTTTTGAAATCAGGCATGGAAGGCACAAGCAATGACGGAACACCGTATGACGCAACAAAACATCCGAATGTCGTCGATCCGCATACCTTCTTTGATAAAGACGGAAAGCTGTGGATGGTTTACGGATCATACTCAGGCGGCATTTTCATACTTGAAATGAATCCGAAAACTGGCTTCCCGCTCCCTGGACAGGGATACGGGAAAAAACTGCTCGGCGGCAACCACAGCAGAATCGAAGGCCCATATATCCTCTACAATCCAGACACCAACTACTACTACTTATACCTATCATATGGCGGTCTAGACGCAACAGGCGGCTACAACATCCGTGTGGCCCGCTCCAAAAAACCAGATGGCCCGTATTATGACGCAGAGGGCAGTCCAATGATTGATGTTAAAGGCAAAGAAGGCACATTCTTCGATGACCGCTCCATTGAGCCGTACGGCGTCAAGCTCATGGGCAGCTATTCATTTGAAACAGAAACTGAAAAAGGAGCCGGATACGTCTCACCGGGCCACAACTCAGCCTATTATGACGAAAAAACCGGCCGTTCCTATTTAATCTTCCACACCCGCTTTCCTGGCAGAGGTGAAGAACACGAAGTCAGGGTCCACCAGATGTTCATGAACAAAGACGGCTGGCCAATTGTCGCGCCATATCGATACGCAGGTGAAACACTGAAAAAAGTAAAGCAAAAAGACATCACAGGAACATACAAACTCATCCAGCACGGAAAAGACATCTCAGCCGACATCAAAAAAACCATCAACATTCAGCTCAACAAAGACCACACCATTTCCGGGGAAATGACCGGAACGTGGAAGAAAACTGGAGATGATACAGCCGACATCACGTTAGCCGGCAAGACATATAATGGAGTATTTTTACGCCAGTGGGATTCGGTGAGAGAGAAGAACGTGATGACGTTTAGTGTATTGAATGGCAGCGGTGAGGCTGTTTGGGGAGTTAATAAATAAACTATAAATTATTAATCAAAAGGCCTTTTGAAGGGCCTTTTGATTTTGTTTGAAAGATCAAAAAATTATTAGAAGAAGAAAAGAGTACTCTATAGAGTATATTAAGAGGTAAAAAATTGTATTATGATAATGATATGAATTATTTTGTATAAAACCCAATATTTAAAAGAGGTGTATATGAGTACAGAAACTCTTCAAAAATTTTTAGAGAAGGTTGCAGCAAAGAAAATTTTAGATAATATAAACAGTGTTTTATCACGAGAAGATATTAAACAAAAGCAGTTGAGTATTAGAACTGGAAAAAGTGATAATGCGTTTAACAAAATGTTGAACGAAATGAAGATCCCTAAATTAACAACTATTTTAAGGTATCTTGAGTCTGTAAATGAAATATTAAGAGAAAGAAAGAGTGAAGAAATAACATTGGAACAATTTATTGATGATGAGGCTTTAGAGATTATTAAAGTTACAAATAATATTGCAGATGCAGATTTAACTGTTTTTTTAAGTGACAATAAAAGTCTTTTAAAAAGTACAATATATTATTTTGAATTATTAAAGAAGAAAAAAAAGATAAGTGCTGAAGAAGAAAAGATATATATAAAAATAAAAGGATTATAAGAGAGAAGAGGTATGTTAAGTGGCTTCTGAGAGGTTAGTATGGTTTATAACAAGGCCTGAAAGGGATCCTAAATTTCATCAAGATGCAATAGAAGCACTTTATGAGGCAACCGAGAAACTGTCGTTAACATGGACAGGGAATCGTGAGGTTCATAAAAAGTTTGAACAAGTTCTTGCTGATAAAGGAGTGAAAAGGCAAAATGTAAGTGCTGACGGTTCTGGAGGAAGAACATGGATGGCAATGCTGAGAACTTTTGCTTATTGTTATCTAGATGAGAACGGAAAAATTAGATTTACGAAATCAGGAAAAGCTATATTAGAAAAAAGAGAAGTTTACTTAAATATTAGAAAACAAATACTTACTCTTCAATATCCAAATGCATATTTTTTAGAAAAAGGCTTTAGACCAAAGTTCAGTGAGGATTTCCAATTGCGGCCTGTTAGATTTCTGGTAAAAGTTGCAAATCAAGGGACTCTGAATTATTATCTAACAAAAGAAGAAATCACCTACTTTGTAATGACCGCTCAAAAAGATGATCAAGTAGAAGAAGTTATTGATAAAATTATCAGTTTCCGTGAAGCTGACAAAGAAGAACAAGAAAAGATGAAACAATTAATAGCTGAAAAGTATGATCATAGAGAAAGGTCTGATAAAGGGGCACGTAATTTTTATACAGCACATTCAGATGTTGCACATACTTTTATGCTCATAAGTGAATATACAGGAATGGTCGAGTATATTAGAGGGAAAGCGCTGATTGTTGAAAGTAGTAAAAGAGAGCAGCTCAATAAAGAGATGGATTTATTGGACATTAAATACCCTTTCAATAAACGTTATCTAATTTCTTTGCAAAGAATGGCTGAGAATAATGGACTTGATATACATAGCTATAAAGCGAGTGGTTTTAATGGTATAAAACCTGCTACAAATATTAAAAAAACAGAAAAAAAAGTACAATCAGTTCTCAAAAGTATACCAGAACCGAAATCCTTAAGTAAGGAAGAACTGATAGGTGTTTTAAGTAAAGTATTTCCGCCGCGTGATTCAAAAAATATCGCTCATGATATTCTCTCGAAAGATGAATATAAAACGTTAAATATAGATTTTGTTGAAGGTTATATAAATGAGACAAATGATCTCTTATTTGAGGACAAGACAGGTGAGATCTTTAAAGCTCTTGGATTTAATGTAACAATGCATCCCAAAGCACTTAATAATGAAAGAACTGAAATTGATTTATTAATTAGTTATGATGATTTTTTTGGAATAATTGATGCAAAAAGATATAAAGGAAAGTTCACTTTGAGCGCATCTTTTGCTTCTCATATGGCATCTGAATATATACCAAATTATAAAGGATATGATAATAAAGATATGATGTTTTATGGTTATGTTACAGCAGCTGATGAATTTAGAGGTGTCAAGAATTTAGATAAGATCAATAAATTGACTGTAAGAAATCTTCAGGGATTTTCTATTAATGGTATTTTATTAAATGCGAAAACTTTACTAGGTTTACTTGATTTTTGTATAGAAAATGATTTGTCTCCAAAAGAAAGAGTAAAGATTTTTATGAAAGCGATAAAAAATAAAAGTTATTCTTCAATTGAACAGCTTCTAACAGAAATAAACCAGATTGGTTAGGAGAGTGAATTAGTTGTGTACATTGAAATAGAGAAGTTTAAGCTATCAATAACTCCTGCATTTATCTCTATACTTACGGTTGCAGCAATTTTATTTTTAAAGTGAAAAAGAAGCAGAATCGTTTTGCGATTCTGCTTATACCATGTATGGAACTTGTTCTTCTTTTATTAGTTCTTCGTAAGTCCACTTGGGTTTGATTGAATCATATTCAATACCTGCAAATGTTTTTAAGATCGATTCACCTATAATTTTAGCTGCTCTAGGTGGTACAGCCATTCCAATTTGCTGTCTTACTTTTTCTTTCTTTCCTTCAAAAACAAAGTGATCCGGAAAAGTTTGAAGGCGAGCACGTTCTCTATTGGTTAATGCTCTGGGCTCTTCCCAGTGGTAAACGTGTGTACCGCCGCCCCCGCTGCCAGTTACTGTGTAAGATGGTTCATCCGGATGAAGTCTTTTATAAATCTGGCTCATTCGGGCACCTTTAACCTTTAAACGCAATTCTTCGGGGATCCCTTCATACCAAGCATTTTTGCCGGGAGGGATATAGTTCAACATTTCAATCGTTTTAGGATTATGTTTTGTGCGTTCGTGGTTTTCTGTAAAATCAAGAATCGGAGGATTATGCAGAGCCTCTTTTGCAGAAACATATTTATCCGGTGTAGTTGGTGCAGGTACTTTAAATATTACATCCTGATCTTTTCTAATACCAACTATTATAATACGGTGCCTTTTTTGAGGAACACCATATTCTTCAAACTTATATAAGTGGGGTGTTAATTGATAACCCAGTCCGGCATCGGCAAGTTCTTTTAGTATTTGTATAAAGGCTTTTCCCTCATTTGCACTTTGCAGTCCGCCAACATTTTCAGCAACAAAAAACTTTGGGTTGTGATAATTAAGCACTTTAACACCATAAGAATAAAGCGGACCATAGTCACCGCTCATTCCTTTATGTTCCCCTACTATACTGTAATCATTACAAGGGAATCCAAAGGCTAAAGCATCTATCGGCGGGAGGCTTTCAATGTCAAGTTCCTGAACAGGACCTTCAATTACACTCGAGTCATCTATGTTCTGGCAAATATTTCGTCTATATGTTTTGCAAGCTGATTCATCATAATCATTAGACCATTCGTGTTTGATTTTATATTCATTACCAGAATCATCAACAATACATGCGCTTGTTAAACCTAAAGCAAGTCCTCCGGGTCCGCTAAAAAGCTCTCCTTTACGGAAGATCATATAAAAACCTCCATTAATTAATCTAAGTAATACATATTATAAACTATAACATATTTTTTTGCAGCAAGGGGAACGTTTGTTTTTACCTTTTTAAAAGATTTAAGTGAAATTAAACGGGGAAAAATGAATATTCAAAAGTTGAAAGGAATGATTTAATGGCTGATAAACATACAAAAGAACAAAGAAGAAAAAACATGCAGGCTATAAAATCAAAATCTAAATTAGAAGATAAATCAGCTGCTGAATTATGGAGAAGAGGAATACGTTTTAGAAGGAATGTAAAATCTCTCTTCGGAAAACCTGATATTGCAATAAAAAAATATAAAATAGTAGTCTTTATAGATTCTTGTTTTTGGCATGGTTGTGACATTCATGGAAATATGCCAAAGAGCAATAAAGAATATTGGGAGGCTAAACTAAAACGCAATAAAGTTAGGGACAGTGAAGTAACGTCTTATTACAAAGAGAAAGGATGGAATATCTTAAGGATATGGGAGCATGAATTTATGAAAGATTTTAACATGGCAATAGATAAAATAGAAAAGTTTATAAAAGAAACAAAAGATGAATTCTCTAAAAGACGCTAAGAGGATTAGTTATCCAGGTTTTAAATTGTTTCTCTTAAATTAATTCTCATTGAAATAACATTTTCCCCCTCAAAATTTAGATAGATCCTAATTTTATCGAATTGAATGAGGTTAATTAGCCTAGATACATAGTCCTTTGTATGCTGGATCTCAATCAGGAGAAAATAAAACAAAGAGATAAAGTAGATATTTAGGCTTATTCAAACCCTCTTTAAGACAAACCTTTTTACCTATTTATCCAATATGATCCATCATGTAATATGAAAATAGTCTGTATTGTAAAGAATTGACACAGTTTGATAGAAACACGAGGTGTTGCGGCATGCATAGTGAAATGTTGTTACATTCGGTAAAAGCCGACTTACATGAAAAACAGGAACAGATCCATCAGTTAAAACGAGTGCTGCACGAAATCAGGCAAATCAAACACGAATTTTCTGAGGCCCAGCATCTCATTCATCGGCCTCACCTTAACCGAGAGGTATGGAGAGGAACACATGCGGAGCGGTTTGAAGATATTCGTGAAGGAATGAACAAAGCATATCGTCAAATCAAAAGCGAACAGGTCAGCGGAATCATCGAAAGCATAGAAGGAAAAATCCATTCATTAGAGGGCGATGTGTATTCCATCAGACGCCAAATCATAAGAATAGAGCATGAAATAGAGAAAGAAAAACATAAAAAGTGAGGTGAGCACAAATGGCACAGGAAATTAAAATGGTCTATGGCACAGTGAAGCAAGGGCTTTCTCAGCTCAAGCATTCAGCTGAACTCAAGTCCTCCGTGCCCGGCCATCTCTCAGGCAGAAACCATTTAAATGTTGTGAAGTCCATCGAGCAATTAAATGAGGACATCAAAGAGCTCACTGAAGCATATGCGTCCGTTCTGGCCAAGCATATCGCACAAACGGAAAGCGCGGTAAACGCCATGAAGGAAACGGACGAAAACATATCATCTTCCATGAAATAAAGCGCGGGAGGACAAGGGATTGAAAACATTAGATGTCCACGCTCTTCACGAGGGCATTCAGCATACGATTGAGAAACTGGACAAGCAAAAACAGCAGCTGGAGAAGCTGGAAAAAAGCGTTGAGCACCTGGCAGGCATGGAGGATGCGCTAAAAGGAAAAGGCGGAAATGCCATCCGGACCTTTTACGAGGAGTGCCACAAGCCCTTTCTCCTTTTCTTCGGCATGTTTATCGACGAATACAAAAAAGTGCTGAAACAAACACAGCATGCGATTGCCTCTGTAGAATCTGACTCCCACGGCATGATCGCAGAGGCTTTTCTCTCACACGACGCGAGACACGGGGTCAAGCATGCACGAGAAGTGACAGAACAGCTCACTGACGCAGTCAATCGCCAGACATCAGCTATCGACCACATCGTCAGCCTGCCGACAGTCAATGACTCCTTTTTCCGGATGGAAACAGAACAGGCTGAGCGACTGATTTCAGACACCCTGAATAAGCTCTTTCAATTTGACGGCCAGCAAACTCAAGCACTAGAAACGGCAAAATCAGATTTTCAAACGATGAAAAAATATATAGACCAGCTCGAAACCATGTACACCGGTCCGAAAATTGAAATCACAGGATACAAAACCGGCTCTATCTTGAAATCTCAGGAAGAAGAAAACATCAACCAAACCTTCGGCGCCATCAATCCGCAAATGAAACAGCCGGATGAATCACCGATGGAGATGATGCTGAAGAAACTGGAGAAACATAAGCAATCAAACGTTGATTCTGTGATGATGGATGGCAAACAACAGAAGATCGAGCGCGAGATTTATGGTGATGACAGTAATTTAACTGTATTACAGAAAGAAGCAGCAGCCCACCCGAAAGTCTATGGAGACATACGGGTGATAAATGATAAACTATATAATCATAAAGGATTAAAAAAGATAGATACGATAGAAGTGATTGACGAACTAACTCGTGATACTGCAAGCATCGACTACGTCGGCGGCAAATATTATGTATATGAAAACGGCCAAATTGTGAGAGAACTCTACGCTGGAGGGAAAAAGCGGCTAGAAGAAGTGTCTTACATTCCAGAGGATAAAGGAGGCGGAGCTAAGCCAATTGATTCGTTTCTTGCCGGGACACAGTATGAGTTTGTTGAGTGGGTAAGTCCTCAGGGTGCTATAAAAAAATTGGCGGTCCGAGGCGGGAAGCGTGTTGTTACAGATGTGGCTAAACATATTGCGGAGAAGGAAAGTAAGGGTGAAGTTAATAAGGTTGCTTCAAAGGGTGCGAGTGAAGGTAGGAAATTGGTATCTTCAAAGACGGTTATTAGCTCAGATATGGAAGCGAAAATATTGGAAGGACAACGTAAAGTTCCAAAAAATATTTTAATAGGTGGACATTCCTCAAGTATAAACAACGTTAATGATAATTTCGCAGTGGAAGTACTATCTACTAATGCAGATGGGACGAAAAATGTTATGTTTACTAAGCAATTTGTAGATGGTAATATTTCTAAAATTAAAAAGAGTACATTATTTCCGGAATCATGGAATGATGATCAGATTCTTAAGAGTATTATAGAGGTTGGAAATACACCACCTATATCTACAAGGTTGAGGGATAGATCAACTTGGCATAGAGCATCAAAAAATGGAGTGGAAATAGATGTTATCAAAAATGGTGACGATGTAACTAGTGGTTACCCAACAGGAAAGGTAAATGCGCCTCGTCCATCAGGTTTTTGAGATGTAAATTGAAAGGTGATAAAAAATGTATAGAGAATTGGATAATCTTTTATCTGCTGAAACAACTGAGGACTCATGGTACGATGATGGTTGTATAATTGCAAGTGATATATTGTCAGAATTTAGAGCAGATGATTGGGGAAAATTAAAAAACGAAGCACTTACTAAACCTTTGGAATGGCAAAAAAAACTGGCATACTGTATGGATAATAACGGAAGTTCACATGAGTTTTCAATATTACTATCACTACTTAGTATTGATAATGAAGAGCTATTTGAGGTATGCATAGATTCTCTAAGAAGCTTTGTGACACCCGAGAGTAAACAAATGATATTGAACGATCCATCCATACTTCAGCGAATAAATGATAAGTTGCCAAAAGCAAGTGCTCCAGTAAAGAAAATACTTGAAGACTTTCTTGAGAAGGTTCATTCTTAATAATTTGTTATAGAATTGTTTATGCAACAATGCTTAAAAGTCAATGATAACTTTTTAAAGCTTATTCTCACACCGTGATGTGGAGTGGAATAAGCTTTTCCTATTGTAGAATCAGCTCCTAATTTTAAATTATTACGTTAAAGAGGTGGAAAAGTATCAGATGAAATAAACCAGAATGGAAGAGATAGAAGGATGTATACAGTTGAGATAATCAAGAAAAATGAATTTGAATGTAACTGGATTACATTGTTTATTGGTAGGCAGTTTAAGTTAATTTCTTCACAAGAAGTTACAAATTATGCGGTTAATTATCTAGGGAATAATCTTAATATTAAAGATGAGAATATCCTTGAATTGGCGTGGGAACAAACTGAAGAAAAAGCAGATGCTTTATTAGAACTAGTCTCTGACAGACTTCTAATAACGGATGTAACCCGCTTTTATATCCCTATGAAAAAAATATAATTAGATTATACAATTCGTTTCTATACTTTTTAGTAAGAGAAAAACAAAATATAAAAAATGGCTTACCATTGTAAACAAAAATAGTTCTTAAAAAGTGTTGCCCTTAGTCAAAAACCAAAAATGAAAGCGTTGACACCCCAAAAATCTAGTGCTAAAGTATACCTACAAACAAATACAGCGACCCGTCAGGATTGTTACTGCTAAAGCAGGCAAAACCTAAATGATGCAGGTGCAGGAGGAGACTCTCGCAATCTGTGTCATTTAGGTTTTTTTTATTCTCATTTTGGAGGTGATGCAGCATTAAATACAAAAAAAGCTGGAGAAAGGCGGTCACCTTTCATCCAGCCGGTTCCCCCCAAAAAAGGAGGTATACACATGGATTATGATAAATTATCGAGAGACATATTACAACTCGCAGGCGGTGAAGAAAACGTTCAGCGCGTGATTCACTGCATGACGAGACTGCGTTTTAATCTTTATGACAATTCGAAAGCGGACCGGAGTCAATTGGAGCAGCTGCCGGGTGTGATGGGCACCAATATCAGCGGCGAGCAGTTTCAAATCATTATCGGAAACGATGTGCCGAAGGTGTATCAGGCGATTGTGCGGCACAGCAATCTCAGTGATGAAAAGAGCGCTGGTTCATCTTCTCAGAAAAAGAATGTGCTGAGTGCGGTTTTTGATGTGATTTCTGGTGTGTTTACACCGATCCTGCCCGCGATTGCTGGTGCAGGTATGATCAAAGGGCTCGTTGCGTTAGCGATCACATTCGGCTGGATGGCGGAGAAGAGCCAAGTCCATGTCATTCTGTCAGCTGTTGGTGACGGTGCGTTCTACTTTCTTCCGCTCCTGCTTGCGATGAGTGCGGCGAGAAAGTTTGGAAGCAATCCGTATGTAGCGGCGGCGATTGCAGCAGCGATTCTGCATCCGGATTTGACGGCGCTGCTCAGTTCAGGGAAAAGTATTTCCTTTATCGGGCTTCCTGTAACGGCTGCCACTTATTCATCAACGGTCATCCCGATTTTGCTTGCGATTTGGATCGCATCGTATGTGGAAAAGTGGATTGACCGAATCACGCATTCTTCTCTCAAGTTGATTGTCGTTCCGACTCTGACATTGTTGATTGTCGTGCCGCTGACACTGATTACAGTTGGTCCGCTGGGTGCTATTTTAGGAGAATACTTGTCTGTCGGCGTAAACTATTTATTTGATCATGCCGGGCTTGTGGCGATGATTTTGCTTGCGGGAACGTTCTCTTTGATCATTATGACGGGCATGCATTATGCATTGGTGCCGATTATGATTAACAACATCGCGCAAAACGGCCACGATTATTTGCTGCCCGCCATGTTTTTGGCGAATATGGGGCAGGCCGGCGCATCTTTTGCGGTTTTTCTTCGCTCAAGAAACAAGAAATTTAAATCGCTTGCGCTTACCACAAGTGTGACGGCGCTGATGGGAATTACAGAACCCGCGATGTACGGCGTGAATATGCGTTTGAAGAAACCGTTTGCGGCCGCTTTGCTTGGCGGTGCGGCTGGCGGCGCATTTTACGGCGTGACGGGTGTTGCTTCCTATATTGTCGGAGGCAATGCAGGGCTGCCGAGTATCCCGGTCTTTATCGGCCCAACGTTTATCTACGCGATAATTGGTCTTGTGATTGCGTTTGTTGCGGGAACAGCGGCAGCTTATCTTATTGGATTCGAGGATGTACCGTCTGAAAGTGATCAGCAGCCTTCTGTGACAAATGGTCATCAGGACAGCGGAGAAATCATTCACAGTCCGATTAAAGGGGAAGTGAAAGCATTAAGCGAAGTCAATGACGGGGTATTTTCTGCCGGGATTATGGGAAAAGGATTTGCTATTGAGCCGGAAGAAGGAGAAGTGGTTTCACCTGTGTATGGAAGCGTTACCACCATTTTTAAAACAAAGCACGCTATTGGCATTACGAGTGATCAGGGAGCTGAAATCCTCATACACATTGGATTGGACACTGTCAAACTGGAGGGCCAATGGTTCACGGCTCATGTCAAAGAAGGCGACAAGGTCGCGCCTGGAGATCCGCTCGTTTCCTTTGATCTGGAACAGATTATAGCAGCTGGATATGACGTGATCACTCCGGTTATCATCACTAACACAGACCGATATTCATTTTCGCCGGTAAAAGAAATCGGCAGGGTTCAAACAAAAGAAGCGCTGCTTGCTTTATCTTAAATAAACTGATGAGGTGAACTGTAATGAGTGCAAATGCAAAACGATTTCCAGAAGGATTTTTATGGGGCGGCGCGGTTGCTGCCAACCAAGTTGAGGGTGCTTATAACGAGGGCGGCAAGGGACTTTCGACAGCTGATGTATCACCGAACGGCATCATGTCTCCATTTGATGAATCGATGACTTCTTTAAATCTGTATCATACCGGAATTGATTTTTATCATCGTTATAAAGAGGATATTGCCTTATTTGCAGAAATGGGTTTCAAAGCGTTCCGCACTTCGATTGCGTGGACAAGAATTTTTCCGAATGGCGATGAAGAGGAGCCAAATGAAGAAGGCCTCAAATTTTATGACGACCTGTTTGATGAGCTGTTAAAGCATCATATTGAGCCAGTCGTGACCATCTCTCATTATGAAATGCCGCTCGGTCTTGTGAAACATTATGGCGGCTGGAAGAACCGCAAAGTCATAGAGTTTTATGAACGCTATGCCAGAACTGTTTTCAAACGCTATCAGCACAAAGTGAAGTACTGGATGACATTCAACGAAATTAATGTGGTCCTCCATGCGCCGTTTACAGGCGGCGGTCTTGTTTTTGAAGAAGGAGAACATCAATTGAACGCGATGTACCAGGCCGCACATCACCAGTTTGTCGCCAGCGCCCTTGCCGTCAAAGCGGGGCATGAGATCATTCCCGACTCAAAAATTGGCTGTATGATCGCCGCGACAACAACCTATCCGATGACCTCTAAGCCAGAGGATGTCTTCGCGGCAATGGAGAATGAGCGCAAAACACTTTTCTTCTCAGATGTGCAGGCAAGAGGCGCGTACCCGGGATATATGAAACGCTATCTGGCAGAAAACAATATTGAAATTGAAATGGCTGAAGGCGATGAGGAATTGTTGAAAAAACATACGGTCGATTACATCGGATTCAGCTACTACATGTCCATGGCGGCGAGCACCGATCCTGAAGATCTTGCGAAATCAGGGGGCAATCTGCTGGGTGGCGTGAAAAACCCTTATCTCAAATCATCAGAATGGGGCTGGCAGATTGACCCGAAAGGCTTGCGCATCACGCTTAACACGTTATACGAGCGCTATCAGAAGCCGCTGTTTATCGTGGAAAACGGCCTTGGCGCGGCAGACAAAGTTGAGGAGGACGGCTCTATTCACGATGATTACAGAATTGACTATCTGCGGGACCACTTAATGGAAGCGCGTGAAGCGATTGCTGACGGCGTTGAGCTGATCGGATACACATCATGGGGACCGATTGACCTTGTCAGCGCGTCCACTGCCGAAATGAAAAAACGCTATGGCTACATTTATGTTGATCGAGACAATGAGGGGAACGGAACATTGAATCGCATCAAGAAAAAAAGCTTCGGCTGGTATCAGCAGGTCATTGCCACAAACGGAGAAAGTCTCTGACAACTTTATGAAAAAACATACACCGCAATTGACAATAACAGACAGCAGGCGGACAATAAAAGAGAAAGATGAACCACCCACAGTCCGAAAGGCGGGAAGCGTATGTTTAACAAAATGTTAGTTGCGATTGACGGGTCAGAAATGAGTGCAAAAGCCCTTGATGCCGCAGTGCATCTGGCAAAAGAACAGCAGGCAGAACTAAGCATCCTTCATGTGGGGAGAGAAGCCGTCGTAGCGACTTCTTCTCTGACCGGGATTGTCTATGTACCAGAACATTTTATTGATGAAATCAGGCAAGAAGTGAAAAAAGAAGGCTTACACATCCTTGAGAACGCGAAAGCGAAAGCGGCCGAGAGCGGCGTTCAAGCCGACATCATTTACGCACAGGGAGAGCCGGCATATGAAATTTTAAATACCGCAAAAGAGAAAGGCGTCAGCCTGATCGTAGTAGGAAGCCGGGGCATCAGCGGCCTGAAAGAAATGATGCTTGGAAGCGTCAGCCATAAAGTGTCTCAATTATCAACTTGTCCTGTATTAATTGTTCGATAGATAAGAAGAAAAAAGCGCCCGCAAGGCGCTTTTTTTATGTATAGATTCGTACAATAACTCTGGGTGATTTATGGAACAGCTTCCTTTATAATAGTATCAATATGTAAAAAAGAGGATTTTCTCTTATATCTGCAGATAGCTATACTAGGAGGCATTTGATGCAGCAAAATCTCATATTACAAAAACAAAAATCAGCAGCCGTGCTGAAAATGGTCATTTCTATGGTGATTTTCGGTTCCATCGGCTTTTTCTCTGAGCATACCAATTTGCAGTCATTTGAATTGGTCTTTGTCCGCTGCCTTTGCGCGACGCTATTTTTAAGCTTTTGCTGGCTGGCGTCCGGTCAGCATAAAACTGAAAAATGGAGCAAGCGGGAAGTCCTGCAAACTTTAGCTTGCGGTTTCTTTCTGGTATTCAACTGGGTCTTCTTATTTAAGTCTTTTGAAGAAACGTCAGTTACAATTGCCATCTCTGTATACCACCTTGCACCTGTGCTTGTTCTTCTCCTGGGGAGTATTATCTATAGAGAAAAATTAAATGTGATCTCCGTCAGCTCCATTATCATCTGCTTTCTTGGAACGGCGCTGATTTCCGGGATTAACGGCAGCACTTCATTGACACAGCTGATGGGATCAGGAATCATTTGGGCCGTTCTCGCCGCACTGTTTTATGCGTTCACCACTTTATTGGGAAAAGGCATTCAAAACCTCAGCCCTTACACGACCACCTTCCTGCAAACCGGTTTAGGGGTGATCATCCTGATTCCGTTTATTCACTTCGGCGCTTTTGCAAACCTGTCTCAGGGAAACTGGATTATGGTCGTCTCCACTGGTATTATTCATACAGGTATTGTGTATTTGCTGTTTTTTGACAGTTTGCGATTTTTATCAACGAAATTTATTTCGGTCATTGTCTTCCTCGACCCCGCTGTCGCGATCGTGCTCGATACCGTGTTTACGGGATTTCGCCCGGATCTTTTTCAGACACTCGGCATTGCAATGATCTTTGCGGGTATGGCTTTGACGCTTGTCAGGAGGCAGGGGAAGGCGGAAGTGGTGGCTGAGGACAATAATATAGAACAAGTTTGAGATTGAAGATGTAAAAGGCCTAAGTGGCCTTTTTTTATTCTTAAAATAACATAAACATTCTAGAAAAATATTGTAATCATATTCCAATGGCGCTAACATGTTAAATCAATAACACAGTTATTTCAATTTTTTGGGTGAATCATTGGACTGTGAAATATAGAAAATAAACAATATGAAACGTATTCTACTCAGTTTCAAATAAAGACAGGGATGATTGTGGATACTCAGCGAATGAAAAACAAATACTTTGTTTAAATATAAAAAATTCATTTATGAAAACTTCAGCAGAGGATAAAAAATACAATTGTTGCTCATGAGAATATCATATTACTCAAAAAACGTTGAGTTAATAGATATATTGAGCAGAGTTCAGTTAACAGAAAAAAATTTATTAAAGATACCGAATCTTGTCTTCTGTCATATAGAAATAACAGATTCTGAGATTATCAGAATAGGTTTAAGAAATAGAGAAAATGTTCTAAACATAATTTAACAAATACTAAGCAATATTTGACGTTTTTGTGTGTGATCTTCCTGATTGTTCTTCAATTAGAACGAATAAAGTATTGCCTGTTGATCATTTGAATGGTCAGAAAGCTTTAGTAAAAAAGAATTGTCGGTGATTAAAAATGAAGACGATGTGCGCGGTGATCAATTTTGACTGAGCCAAAGCTAATAGAATGCATAAATAAAATCAAAAGTGTCTTAAATGAACAAACATCAAGAGAAGAAGTGTCAGATTGGGCGGGCTCTTATGTTTATGCGGATGACCCCGAGGTAGAAGATGATAGAGTCTGGGATATGTTAATCCTTCTAAGCGGGATTGATTTGAAAGACTCTGCGGAAACTTATTTGCATTCAACAGATGATTTAAATGATTGGATAAAACTATATACGGAGTAATTTGTTTATTCTGCTTGATGGTAAGGCGTTATTGATTAAAAAGAGGTAGGAGATGACAATGTACAAAACAATTAATGAATGGGTTGATTATATAGATGGGGGGTGCATTGTACTTCAAATTGACTTTAATGTGTTTAAAAAAGAACTCTTAATTGAGATTCATGTTGTTCAAAATAAAGCTGAATATACGCATAATATTATATTTCAAAATGTAGCATCTGTTTATTTCAATGGAGGTGACGGAGATATAAGATTGGAAAAAATAGATCCGGAAGAATACAATTGGCAAGTATTTGAAATGAGTTATCACCCGGAGGGAATCGGGAATCTATCCAATTCTGTAATTCCAGAGTATCAATCAAATGCTAACTTTCTCATTGACATGAACAGAATGCTGATTGCTATAGAAGCTGAAACGGTTTGCTTTGATGATCAATCATTTTATGCATACCAATTAAACACTAAATAAAAAAAGAGAGGTTGTCAGCCTCTCTTTTCTTATACAACATAACAGCTGCCAGACGAAATGTAAAAGACAACGTAATCGCGATTTAAGACTGAATTGGAAAGTAGCTTTATATCAAAACGATTAATGAAACTAGGCTGTCCGTTACTAATAGCTAATAAATGGCTTATTCTTATCACTTCATTTCTAATCTGGGAGCATAACCAATGAAAAAATTAAAAATGAATAAAATCATCAACACGAAAACCCAAGATTGTTTTATCCATGCCGATGCACAGGAACGTGTCTACATTGGAAAAGGAGGGAAAGGTGATATCACTGTTTCAATCTTTGATCCTTCTGGTGAAGTTCGGGATTTTAAAGTGAAAGAGCAGATTGCATACAGCGATATTCTGCTCTTTCAACAATGTGCAGATGGCTATGTCTTGGTTTATTACGAATCGTATGAGCCGAAGGTAAAGGTTTTTTCAGAAGAGGGAAGGGTGAAAACTTCTTTTTGCTTGCCTTCAGGGGTTTCCTGCTGTCTTCTGGATGAGAAACAACACCTTTGGGTCGGTTTATGTGATGAAGGGATTTATCATGATGAGAATCCCAACGGCCAAAGTGTGTGGTGTTTTACGTTAGATGGTAAGCAGAAGGAAATGTATATTGATAGAAAGCTTGAAGAAATGGATGCACCGGCTGTAGATGAATGTTATGGGCTTGCAGAAAAAAACGGATTGATTTATATGCTGTATTACGGAGATGCAGTCGCCGCATTTGATGAAAGCGTTGTGAGACGGGTGTGGATTCTGTCGGATGAAGCACCTAAATCAGAAGCATATGATCAACTCACAGTATCTAAAGAAGGTTTTTGGGTCGGGACGGTCAACTGTTACAGAGCAGATCTTAAGCCGTCTCTTTATTTGATTTCTACCGATGTGAGTCAAGAGATGGAAGAGATAACATGCTGTGACTCGAACGGTGTAGCCCTAGACGTTCAACAGCTGAAACTGACAAGTAACGCTGTTTACGCAGTGACTTCTTCTGGTGTTTATAAGCAGGATATCCAATAAGGTGTTGATGAGATCATGATGAATTGGCGCACTTTAAGTCAGACAAAACAAGACAGCATCTGGTCAGAAGTGAACCAGCTCATAAAATGGAAGCCCGGAAGCAGATGTCATCACATCATCCCGCCTGATCCATATCGAGTGTTTGATATCTCGAGCGGGATGAGCAGTAAAGCTGGTCGTAATGATGTAAGCGGAGTGCTGAGTGATTTAGAGACTACTATTTTAAAAGCATTTCAATCATGTACTGGGAAGAACGATCTGATGTACGCATTAGATTGGCAGCATGACGGCTATATCTTTAGCCCTCATCAGACAATGCCTAAGGATGAATTTGGCGAATGGCCTGTTCCGGTATTTCCAAACGGAGACTATTATTTCTTTTTTCATCAGGATTTTTCTTGGGGGATTTTGGGTGATCCGTGGAAATGTACCATCACTGTGTTTGGTGAAGAGTTATTGAAGGCGATAGATAAATATCCGCCTATCCTGTTTCAAGATAGATGAGTTTGTCATTTAACATGTGTCTTTAATGATGTGGAGGTAAAACATGAGCAGGTATTGTCTGGAATATGCGATTTCTGATCTTTTTCTATTAAATGATTTTTTCAAACAATTCCCTCTCCCTATTACTGAGTATCATTGGGTCATTGGTGATATTTTGAATATGATGGATTTATCGGAGGATAAGAATCATTGGAACGATATCATCGGCGAGCGTGAAGACTATCTGTTTATCACAGGTGAGGAATTTCATCGTATATTAAATGAATTTGAGATTTATGTGATATTTTCTATTTTAACTGCTGTGCCTAAAGAGACGATACCGTATGATTTAACACAAGTTCCGTTTGTTGATGGGAATGCTGACTTTTATGAAGATGATTATATCTCCCCTGTGAAAGAATGTGTTTGGTGAAGTCGGTTTTTTTGATTCAACCGATATTATATTTACAGTGACCGATAAAAATATAGAAAGACTGATGAAGGATGCTTTTCCTGATTTGAAGCCTTACTGTGAGTATAGAGTATAGGAGAGCATCAACGGAGGAATCAAAATTGAGTATTTCTGGAGTTTCTCCTATTATGTTTCAGCATATCAAGAAATGGCGTCTTTATCAGGAAGCAGATAACGTTCTTGGTACCATTTATACGATTCAGTTATCAGTTGTTTATCATTCCCGTTCGATTGTTGTCACATTCAAAGACGTTTCAGCCGTTACGATACGAGATATGGAAACCCTAACGGATCTGTCTGATGGGTTTCTTAATATTAAAATGCAGCCGCAAGGGATGTACCTTGTGGAAGAATGGGAAGAGTAGACGTTCCGCTTTTATTGCCGGCAATATGAGGTGATGGAAGTTGAATAGGGAGAGGAGGATCAGCGTGCTTCAAAAACTGAGAAAAAGACAGCAAGAGCTTGAAGAAACGCCGTATCCCGATGAATTGTACGGCTTTGAAGCGGAAATATATGAGTTTTTTATGCTTGTTGCCGGCAGTTTGGGTTATGTGCTGGCGAATAAAAGGATGCCCCGGCATCAGCGGCATTCGTTGGAGAAAAGCTTTTTTGAGCTGTATCCTGACATCCCGCCGGATATGATCAAAAACGATACTGATTTGTATCATCACATTCTTTTGTATGAGCAAGTCAGACAAGAGATTTGCGCTGCGCTATCCAACTGATAAGGAGGATTTTATGAAAAAAACCTCTATAAGCAGTATTGGCAATTTGGACATGATCGAGCTTAAGCCTGACCAAACCGTTATGTCATGCGAACTTGAAGATGCTGAGTCTTTTTATCGTTTTTGGCAGGGGCTTGCCTATGAGCGAATCATGATACAGGTGATAACGAGTGGTTCATTTATAGAAGACCTGTCAGAGTTTTTCAAAGGCTATGCTTACAAAGTGACGAAGCTGGCGAAAAGGCAATTTCATTTCCAATGCGTAGTACATGAAGCAGGCCGGAGCATTGCAGATTTTCTCTTCTGTTAGCTTCTATCAATGATGATGTTTTTCTGATCACTGCCTCTCAACCGGATAAAAACCATTTTTCCGAAGGCAAACTCCAGTGCCTGACGGACTCGGGCGAACGGATCATGTGGTTTGAATACGATGCTGCGGACATCTATATGGTTGGCGGTAACTAAAAATAGGGGGAATTCATTTGAATATCATACAATACGAGAAATTGAAAAAGCATCTTTCTGATGCGGTTACAGGCCCATTTACATTAAACGAGTTTTCTTTCTATATGAAAGAAGATGATCGTTATATTCATATTCCTGTGTTTGAATGAAAACTATCTGCTCAAACCTGTGACATTCAATTGCGGTTTGAAAACATTAGTGCATCAAAGCTGGATGACCTTGAATCCATCAATGGGGTTGAGTTGGAGATTGTACCGACTGACGATCAATGGGAAAGACTCCGTTATTATGTGTATGACGAAGAAGACCAAATAAGCTTCTATTGCGGAGGTTGGGATGTGATCAAGTGTGACAAGAAGTCACACTGATTTTCCCCACTTTCCAAGCGTTCTTGCTTTTGTTGCCGCATATGTCACGAGAAACGGAAAAGTCACAACCAGGAAAGCCAAAGGCACCCAATTTGATAATCCGGTCAAATAATGGAGTGCAATGGACAAGAGAGTCAGGAAACTCAAGGTGCAGGTGACATTTCGAATGTCTTTTTCACTTCTTTTATATTTCTCTCTCATGGTGGATTGATCACTGTATATCGGCGAAGTCCCAGGCTCAGCCGAAAAGATATGCATACCTCGTGAAGAGCAAACACGTTCCCACCCGGCCGCTTCAAACATCTCGGTGTATTCCGCCAAGCTTTCTTCCCCAACATCATGATAATCAATACTGTAGATCAACTTCCGCGGCTCAGCTTTTCTAAGTTTATACCCCATAACCGCAAAAGAATCGAGCATCCAGCCTTTGCTGGCCATATCGCTGAGTTTCTTCATATCTTTTTCTTCTGAAAAAGCCAAGCCTTCAGACACCATATATTTTTTCTGTTTCATGACTGATCTCCTTTCAATTGTTGAAAAGCGCGTTCGCCGTGTTCAGCCATCACCTTTCTGCGCTGAATTTCTTTTTTGAGTAATTCTTGGCCATGCAGGGTTGTCTGGTACACTTTGCGGCGCGGGTTTTCATTGTTGACAAGCTCAATGATCTCTTCCTGCAATAATTTCTTTAACAATGTATATAAGGTAGCTGGGCCGATCGTAAAGGAGTCATCGGTCATGTCCTCAATCTCCTGCATGATCGAATATCCGTGTTTTGGCTCCAGCAAGGTTAAGACAATATAATAGGCTGGATCGGTAAGCTGATCCATTTCCTGCGGACGTTGCTTTGGCAAGCGGTCACCTCATTTCTTATATCAACTAATGATATATCAATTATTGATATAATAAAATCTTCCTTTTCTTTTGTCAATGCAATTTTTTTCTGCATTCAGTCATCATAAAGAAACAATCACCGAGTATGCATTAATGAGTGCGTTTTCATATAGGGGGATTCTTAATGAAAAAATGGATAACGGCGGGTTTTGTGATGATGTTGTTGTTGGGTTTCAGCGGGGCGGAGAGTTTAAAGGCATCTGAGCTTAAGGTGTATCAGTTTGACTTTGGGAGCGGTTCGGCTGAGCCTGATTACATTGGTGTCAGGGCATCTGACCGTTATAACCCGTCAAAGGGCTACGGTTTTCAGACGCCGGAATATATGAAGGATGTGGCGGCATCCGGGACGGGTGTGAAGAGTGATGCGGTTCAGTTTTTGGCGTATGGGACGAAAAGCGACAACACGTTTAATGTGGATCTTCCAAATGGTCTTTATGAGGTGAAGGTGACGCTGGGCAATACGGCGAGGGCAAGCGTGGCGGCGGAGGGTGTGTATCAGGTCATCAATATGACGGGAGACGGTGCGGAGGATACGTTCCAAATTCCTGTCACCGACGGGCAGCTGAATCTGCTGGTGACTGAAGGCAAGACGGGTACGGCTTTTACGCTCAGCGCCTTGAAGATCAAGAAATTGTCTGATCAGCCGGTGACAAACCGAACGATCTATGTCGGCGGCGATTCGACGGTGTGCAATTATTATCCGCTCAACAGCAGCAAGCAGGCGGGCTGGGGGCAGATGCTGCCTCACTATGTCGACAAGCATACCTTTCAAGTGAGAAACATGGCGTCAGGCGGGCAGATTGCGAGAGGGTTTCGAAATGACGGACAGCTTGAAGCGATCTTGAAGTACATTAAACCGGGAGATTACTTTATGTTGCAGCTCGGCATTAACGATACAAACCCGAAGCATAATGAATCTGAAGCTGAGTTTAAGGACATCATGCGTGATATGATCCGCCAGGTGAAAGCGAAGGGCGCGGACGTGATTCTTTCAACACCGCAAGGCCGGGCGACAGACTTTACTTCTGAAGGCATCCATTCGTCTGTAAACCGATGGTACAGGGCTTCTATTTTGGCTTTGGCCGAAGAGGAAAAAACACATCTCATTGACTTGAATGTCCTCAGTTCGGCATACTTTACATCGATCGGTCCGGAAAAAACGCTCGCGCTTTATATGGATGGCGATACGCTTCATCCGAACCGCGCAGGGGCCGATGCACTGGCGCGATTGGCCGTTCAGGAACTAAAAAGACAGGGGATTGATGGTTTCTAAAACGTCATTTTTCAGCAAAACACATACGCCGCCGGAAATTAGAGTATAATGAGAACATCTGCAAGAGACAGGAGTTTATACATGAGTCATTTTAAAAACTATCAAATCAGTCACGACATTTTACGAGCATTGGAAGGACTGGGGTATACAGAACCGACCGAGGTGCAGCGAAACGTGATTCCGGCAGCCCTTGAACGAAAAGACCTTGTCGTCAAATCACAGACGGGAAGCGGGAAAACGGCTGCGTTTGGCATTCCTCTCTGCGAGCTGGCGGATTGGGACGAAAACAAACCGCAGGCACTGGTGCTGACGCCGACCCGTGAGCTTGCCGTGCAAGTAAAAGAGGATATCACGAACATCGGAAGATTTAAACGAATCAAAGCGACAGCTGTCTTTGGAAAATCATCTTTTGATAAACAAAAAGCCGAGCTGAAGCAAAAAAGCCATATCGTTGTCGGCACACCGGGACGCGTCCTGGATCATATTGAAAAAGGCACGCTGCCGCTGGATCGCCTATCCTATCTGGTTATTGATGAAGCGGATGAGATGCTGAATATGGGCTTCATCGATCAGGTGGAGGCGATTATCAAGCATCTCCCGGTTAAGCGTACAACGATGCTGTTTTCTGCGACGCTGCCAGAGGATATTGAGAAATTAAGCCGTCAATATATGCAAAAACCAGAGCATATCGAAATCAAAGCGGCCGGCCTCACCACAAGGAATATTGAACATGCGGTGATTCAAGTCAGAGAAGAGAATAAGTTTTCTTTGCTGAAGGATGTACTCATCACTGAGAACCCGGACAGCTGCATCATTTTCTGCCGGACGAAAGAGCATGTGAATCAGCTGACCGATGAATTGGATGACTTAGGATATCCATGCGATAAAATTCACGGCGGGATGATTCAGGAAGACCGTTTTGACGTCATGAATGAATTTAAAAGAGGCGAGTACCGTTATTTAGTCGCGACAGACGTCGCCGCGCGGGGGATCGATATCGAAAATATCGCCCTTGTCATCAACTATGATTTGCCCCTTGAGAAAGAAAGCTACGTACACCGTACAGGACGGACAGGGCGAGCCGGAAATCAGGGAAAAGCGATTTCATTTGTGGCGCCGTTTGAAAAGCGGTTCCTGACTGAAATAGAAGACTATATCGGATTTGGGATTCAGAAATTGGAAGCCCCATCGCAAGAGGATGTCGCAAAAAAGAAACCGGATTTTCTCGCTAAACTGAACGACCGTCCGAAAATCAAAAAGGACAAAAGCGAAGAGCTGAATAAAGACATTATGAAGCTGTATTTTAACGGCGGAAAGAAAAAGAAAATCAGAGCCGTTGATTTTGTCGGGACGATTGCCAAAATTGATGGTGTGTCAGCTGATGACATTGGCATCATTACGATCATGGATAACGCCTCGTACGTAGAAATTTTAAACGGAAAAGGCCCTCGTGTTCTCAAAGCCATGAAGGATACAACCGTCAAAGGGAAAAAGCTTAAGGTGAATAAAGCGAATAAATAAAAAAACGGCCTGCTCCAGTCAAAGGGGCAGGTCGTTTTCGTGATGGCTGACATTGGTGCTGTTTTCTTCCGGCACAAAGGCAAGAATCACAATGCCGATCACAAACAAAATGATCAGGCTGAACACCGCGGTCGATGATTTTCCGGTAAGCTGGGCGGTAACGGCGATGAGCAGCGGCCCCATAATCGAGGCGAATTTTCCGAAAATGTTGTAGAAGCCGAAGAATTCATTTGCATGGTGTTTCGGGACGAGCTTGGCGAAATAGGAGCGGCTTAATGCTTGAATGCCGCCCTGCGAGGTGGCGACAAGCATGGCTAGAATCCAGAAATCAAGCGTCGTTTCCAGAAAATACGCATATAGGCAGACAATCATATAAATGACGATGCCAACGTACAGCATTGTTTTCCCCGTGAAGCGCTCCGCCAGTCTTCCGTATAAAATGGCAAACGGCGCGGCGACGACCTGAGTGACAAACAGGATGATCAGGAGACTTGTGGAGCTGATGCCCAAGTCTGACCCGTAGGACGTCGACATCGTAATAATGGTGCCGACTCCGTCGATATAAAAGAAATAAGCGAGCAGAAAGAGGAACAGCGCCCGGTACTGCCGGATCCGTTTCATCGTTTGCCCGAGGCGTTTAAAGCTGTTGGCTATGATGCGGGGTTCTCTTTTGATGTAATAGCGCTGATGAACGTGTTTCAGCATCGGAATGGTAAACAGCCCCCACCAAGCGGCCGTTATAAAAAAGGACAGCTGGCTTGCGCCAGACACAGACATCGGAATCGTTTCTGCCTGTGCGAGCAGGATCACGGCGATGCTGAGGATAAATGGGATCGTGCTGCCGATATAGCCTAAGCCAAAGCCGCGGGCGGAGACGAGATTCATTCGCTCCTCAGGCGTGACGTCAACGAGGAAGGCGTCGTAGAATACATTGGCGCCGGAAAAACCGACAGCCGATATGGTGTAGAACAGCAGCAAAAGCAGCCAATGTTCACTTGGAATAAAGGCAAGCGCCGCGGTGCTGGCGACACCCGCTGACACAAAGAAGCCGAAGAACTTTTTTTTGCAGCCTTCATAGTCGGCGATGGTTCCTAAAATCGGGCCGAGCATGGCGAGAATAAAGGTAGAAATCGCTATCGTATAACCTAAATAAGCAGTTGATTGAGCAGCGCTGACACCGCCTTCCGCAGCGGCTGATTTATAAAACAACGGAAATACCGCGGTTGTGACGACAATGGAATAAGCAGAGTTAGCCCAGTCATATACAACCCAGCTGTTTTCTTGTTTCGTAAAACGTTTCATCTGCAGAGCCCCTCCCCAGTAACGATACTTCTATTGTACGAGAAACCGCATAGAAAAGGATGGAACCGCGGTCAATTTTTACAAAATGTTTATGTTCTATACAGGTCAAATAATACTTTTGGTTTATTGCTGACACATCATATATCTGGTACGATTTAACTATATTTTGCCGCATTTTCCAGAAGAGTTTCAGCAGAGAGGAGACAGAGCATGAGGCGAATAGGCTTGTTGATAAGCCTGCTGGTCGCTGTTCTTGCGATGAGCGCATGTGAAAGCGAAAGCAATGTTCAGACCGCCGCCCATCATGATCAAAAGGCGATCAAACAAAGCATGATAAAATCACTGGGCAGCAAGAAAAAGCAAGACTTTCAGACCCTATCAAACGATATGCAGCTGGCGGTTGTTTTCAGTTCTATGGTACACGTAAGCGAGACGTTTGATTATGGGATCGGCAACCCTGAATATTTCATTCGCAGCAGCATGACAGAAGAGGAAGCAGATATAGCGAAGAAAAATCTTGAATCCATTAAACTCGAAAACGGCCGGCTCAAAAAACAAAACAGAGAGGCATTCGCAATGCTTCAGAAAACCCGCAATCAAGAAAAGAGCCGCAATGAGAATCAGCAGCTTAAAGACAATAGAGACACCTTTTTTGAGATTACCGGCAGCATGATCGCTCTCATCAATCAAGTCACACCGAAAAACGCTAAACAAACAAGAAAACAGCTGGATCAGCTGAAAAAACAATATACGAAATACAATGCCGAAAGCATCAGCTTAATGAATGGCATAGTCAAGAAGCAGGGGGCAGACAAGGAATCCTTTGAACGCCATCTTGAGGCGCTGCTTCAGAAACAGAGCGGGCAGACGGTGCTGAGTGAAGGATATTGACCGGATCGCTGCTCTTTCCCTGAAGATATTGACCTAGTACAAAAAGAATGTACAATCAAGGTGTAGTCTGTTCTTAGCTGATTGGAGGGACATGTCATGAAGATTGCGAAGGTGATCAACAATAACGTGATCAGTGTGGTCAATGAACAAGGGAGCGAATTGGTCATCATGGGCAGAGGGCTCGCGTTCCAAAAAAAGTCCGGCGACGAGGTCGATGAAGCACGCATTGAGAAGGTGTTCACTCTCGATAACAAGGATGTATCAGAGAAATTTAAAACCCTTTTGTATGAAATACCGCTTGAATGTATGGAAGTGTGTGAGGACATTATCAGCTATGCGAAATTACAGCTTGGAAAAAAGCTGAACGACAGCATCTACGTGTCGCTGACCGATCATATTAACTTTGCCATACAGCGCAATAAAAAGGGTCTTGATATCAAAAATGCGTTGCTGTGGGAAACCAAACGGCTGTACAAAGATGAGTTTGCGGTCGGCAAAGAAGCGCTGCACATGGTGAAAAACAAGACAGGTGTTTCCCTGCCGGAGGATGAAGCAGGTTTTATTGCCCTCCATATCGTGAATGCCGAACTCAATGAAGAGATGCCCAATATCATCAACATTACAAAAGTGATGCAAGAGATTTTAAGTATTGTAAAATATCATTTTAATATTGAATTTGATGAAGAATCGCTGCATTATTATCGGTTTGTCACTCACCTGAAGTTTTTCGCGCAGCGTCTTTTTAACGGAACCTACCTGGAAAGCCAGGACGATTTTTTGCTGGAAACGGTGAAAGAAAAATATCATCGCGCGTATGACTGCACGAAGAAAATCAAAACGTATATGGAACACGAATATGAACACAAACTCACCAGGGACGAGCTGCTGTACTTAACGATTCATATTGAAAGGGTCGTCAAACAAACATGATGAAAGCGTTGACATTTTTATTTTCGTGTGTTAATTTCTTCTTACATCAATATATTATGATTTTAGGATTGTTACTGATAAGCAGGCAAAACCTAAATTACGATGAGTGCGGAGGATCTCTGTCTGCGCTAGTGGTAATTTAGGTTTTTATTTTTTTCAGGGGATGGTGATGGAGCAAAATTGAAGAAAAATCGAATGATGAAGTTTTATAGGATTGTTACTGGTCAGCAGGCAAAACCTAAACTACTTGTTCCTATTGTGGCAGGGGTAGTTTAGGTTTTTTATTTTTCAGCGGAAGGGATGAGGGGAAATGGGGATTCAGGCAGCGGCCAGAGACATTTTACAATTGGTCGGCGGGGAAGAAAATGTGCGTTCACTTGTACATTGTGCGACGCGCTTGCGTTTTACGCTGAACGACCGCTCAAAAGCAGACAAAGAAAAAATAGAAGCTTTAGACGATGTCGTGACTGTTGTGGAAAGCGGCGGGCAGTTTCAGGTGGTCATCGGTAATCATGTTTCCGAGGTGTATCGCGAGATTGGAAAGATATCAAGTGTGCTGCAGGATGACCAAACAGAGCGTTCTGCTCAGAAAGGGAATCTGTTCGGCCGTCTGGTTGATATCGTATCGAGCATTTTTACGCCTTTGCTTGGCGTGATGGCGGGAGCGGGAATTTTAAAGGGCCTGCTTATGATCTGTACAAATGCCGGCTGGCTCAAAACTGAGGATACAACTTACACGATTTTATATGCCGCCGCGGACAGCCTGTTTTATTTTCTGCCATTGCTGCTTGCGATTACAGCTGCCCGAAAATTCGGCGCAAACGTGTTTGTGTCTGTCACGGTTGCGGGGGCGCTCATCTATCCAACCATTATTGAACTGAAGAATGGCAATGCGGATACCGATTTTTTTGGCATTCCCGTTGTTTTAATGAATTACACATCAACCGTTATACCGATCATCCTGGCGATTTTCGTGATGAGCTGCATGGAGAAGTTTCTAAACAGGCTGATTCATGACAGTGTAAAAACCTTCATCACGCCGCTGATCTGTTTAGTGATGGTCGTGCCGCTCACATTAATCGTGTTCGGGCCGATTGGCGTAAATGCCGGAAATGGCATCGCGGCTGTGATTCTGGCGATCTTTCATTTTAATCCGATGCTGGCCGGTGCCGTGATCGCAGCCCTTTGGCAGATCCTTGTCATCTTTGGCATTCACTGGGGCATCGTGCCGGTTATTTTAAACAATATTGCGGTCAACGGGCAGGATTCTATCAAACCGGCTACAGCAGCAGCTGTGTTTGCCCAAACAGGTGCCGCCATCGGAGTCATGTTAAAAACGAAAAATAAAAAATTGAAGGCACTTGCGGGTTCCGCCGCAGTCACCGGAATTTTCGGCATTACGGAGCCTGCCGTTTATGGGGTGACGCTCAGACTGAAAAAACCTTTTGTATGCGGTGTCATCAGTGCGGCTGTTGGCGGGGCGATTATCGGGCAGGCTCACAGTGTGGCCATCGCTTCAGGTGCGCCGGGTCTATTGACCATCCCGATTTTCTACGGACAGGGGTTTGCAGGCTTTATCTTGGGAATCTCGGTATCTTTTATTCTCTCAATCATCCTAACGTACATTGTCGGATTTGAAGATCCCGCGGAAAAAGCAGATGCCAAAACGGAACCGCCAGCACCTGCCACACATCATGAGCAGATCAGCAGTCCATTAGAAGGAAGCGTGATTCCGTTAGCGGAAGTGAAGGATAAGGTGTTCGCATCGGAGACGCTTGGAAAGGGAATTGCGATTTTGCCGGAGAAAGGCCGGCTGGTGGCTCCGGCAGATGGCGTGATAACGACTGTTTTCCCGACTGGCCATGCATTCGGCATGATCACCCATCAGGAAACAGAAATCCTGATTCACCTCGGATTTGATACGGTGAAGCTGGAAGGTAAACACTTTTATCCTAAAGTAGTGCAGGGGCAAGCCGTCAAACAAGGCGATCTGCTGGCTGAATTTGATTTAGAGGAGTTAATAAAGGCAGGGTTTGATATGAACACGCCGATCATCATCACAAACACAGATCAATATACCGACGTCATTCAAACTGATCAAAAGCAAGTCAAAACAGAAGAAAGAATTCTTTCTTTAATCTAAAGCATTGGAGGAACAGACGATGAACTATAACAAACTTGCGGCATTTCCGGAGAACTTTTTGTGGGGAGCATCAACTTCTGCTTATCAGGTTGAAGGCGCGTGGAACGAAGATGGAAAGGGACCTTCAGTGATTGACGCCCGCGACAGCTATCCTGAGGGAACGACTGATTTTAAGGTAGCCAGCGATCATTATCACCGTTATAAAGAAGACGTTGCGCTGTTTGCTGAAATGGGCTTTAAAGCATACCGTTTTTCTATCGCCTGGACGCGCATTATTCCTGATGGCGACGGAGACATCAATCCAAAAGGGATTGAATTTTACAGCAATCTGATTGATGAGCTGCTCAAATATAAGATTGAACCGATCGTCACGATGTATCACTTTGATCTGCCGAATGCATTGCAGGAAAAAGGAGGCTGGTCAAAGCGATCTGTAATTGACGCTTTTGAACGGTATTCGAAGGTGCTGTTTGAACACTTCGGTGACCGTGTCAAGTACTGGCTGACAATCAATGAACAAAACATGATGATCCTGCATGGAAGTGCACTGGGCACACTTGATCCGAATCTGAAAAACCCGAAAAAAGAACTGTATCAGCAAAATCACCACATGCTGGTGGCACAGGCGAAGGCTATGAATCTATGCCATGAGATGCTGCCGGAAGCCAAGATCGGTCCAGCTCCGAACATTGCGCTGATTTACCCGGCATCTTCAAAACCGGAAGATGTTGTCGCAGCCTTCAACTACAATGCAATCCGCAACTGGCTCTATTTAGATATGGCAGTTCACGGGCGTTATAACACGACAGCTTGGGCATATATGAAAGAAAAAGGCTATACGCCAGTCATTAAAGATGGTGATATGGAGATTCTGCGATCTGCGAAGCCTGATTTTATCGCATTTAACTACTACACGTCTCAAACGGCGGAAGCAAGCAGAGGCGACGGCTCGGACGAAGCAGCGCGCGGAGGAGACCAGCATTTGAAAACGGGAGAAGACGGCGTCTACCGCGGCAGTGCCAACCCGAACCTGGAGAAAAACGATTTCGGCTGGGAAATTGATCCGGTTGGCTTCCGTTCCACACTTCGTGAAATCTATGATCGCTACCAGCTGCCATTGATCATCACAGAAAACGGGTTAGGCGCTTTCGATCAACTCGAAGAAAACGATACGGTTAATGACGATTACCGGATTGATTATGTAAAGCAGCACATTGAACAGATCCAGTGGGCCATTACAGACGGTGTTGACGTATTCGGCTACTCACCGTGGTCTGCGATTGACTTAATTTCCACCCACCAGGGCTGTTCTAAACGCTACGGCTTCATCTATGTCAATCGTGATGAATTCGACCTGAAAGACCTGCGCCGTATTCGCAAGAAAAGCTTTTATTGGTATAAAGAGCTGATTGCTTCGAATGGCGCGTCATCGAAATGATAGAAAAAATAAACAATTTATGAAAATAAATATATTTATGTAAATGATCCGAGCCCCTTGCCGATATGTATAGTATAAAATTGGAAAGGGGTTTGTATATGAAGAACAAAAAAATTGTTTCACTGCCTTTTTTGTGTACTGTGTTGCTTGTTGTTTTTAGCTTATGTCTGAATTCAAATGCTGCCTCAGCGCAAAGTGTGTTAAAAGATAAACCAATTATGGAGCAGCAGGAAAAACTGAAAAAACAAAAGGAAACTGAGGGTGTTTCATTAAATCAAGCGAAGCAAGTAAGCTTTAAAACGGACAATACAACAGAAAAGCTGAAAGTGAAGAAGCCTTCGAATGAGAATGGTTTTAAAACAAGTTCCATGTACAACTCCGATGACCAGGTTTTCAATACAACCTCTGTCCTTGATGAAAATAATCCTGATGATATGTACTTTTTCAGTACTTCGTCAGATCGAACCCTTATCACAAGAATTCTTTCAGACAACAGCGATTACCATCTGAAATTGTATGTTGTCAATTGGGATACAGGAGAAGCTCAGCCGTCTAATATATCTATGGCAGCAGGGAACTTAGTGCTTTTAAAAGAGCTTCCCGCTGGCGATTATATGATCCGGGTTTACTCTGAAGGAACGACGGGAGATTCATATAACATTCAGTTAAACGCGAAAAACCCTTCAAATTATTCAAGTGTAAAATCGGTAACGTCTAATTTACAAGCCTTTGTTGCTGAGTATGGAGACGGTTCCGTTTATGCTAATGGTACACTGCTGTACAATTCTAGTACGAAAACATCTTCATTAGACTGGGAAAGAGAATATTATTTTTCCTATGGAGGCGGGTATAATCAGCGCACCCATTCCATTTCTGATGTGAAGGTTAAAAATATTTCTGACCCTGTCACTTATCATTCGAGTTATGCAAGTTCAAGCTCAGCCATCATGGTTTACTTAGACACAGGCACGCTTTTTATGCATCATGTATCAGCTTATCAGTCCGGGGTAGGTTATGATGATTCTTTCCTTGATACGTTAGGTAAAAAAACACCTAGAAGGCTTGATGCGGATGATCAGAACTATGGGGACCATATATTAATCGTTGATCTGAAAACCGGCAAAGCGATAGACTTTTTCAGTGTTTTAAATTACTACTATGCTTCAGGTGCTGAAAGCTTGCCTGTCATAAAATATATCAATTAAATTACCAAAAGAGGATTTCCGGAAGCGGAAATCCTTTTCTCACATTAAAATGAAATAATCCCAATCAGCAGTGCCGCAATCGTCATCACAATGGTTGTTCCCACGGCCCATTTGATCGTGAATTTTTGATGGTCGCCAAAGCTGACGCCCGCCATTCCGACCAATAAATAAGTGGAAGGAACGAGAGGACTGAGCAAATGCACAGGCTGGCCCAGCAAAGAGGCTCTGCCGATTTCTGCGGCATCTATTCCGTAAGCAGCGGCGGCTTCTGTGATAATCGGCAGAACACCGAAGTAAAAGGCGTCATTCGACATAAAAAAGGTAAATGGCATGCTGACGATGGCAGTAATCAAGGGCAGATGCGGGCCCATGGCGTCAGGGATGAGTGATACGAGAGAATGCGCCATCGCGTCTACCATTTTTGTGCCCGACAAAATGCCTGTGAAAATGCCGGCGGCAAACACCATGGAGACAACGTTTAACGCATTTCCTGCATGCGCTGAGATCCGCTTTTGCTGCTCTTTGACATTTGGATAGTTCACCATCAAGGCGACAGCAAATGCGATCATAAAAAGAACAGGGAGCGGGAGCAGGCTGGTGATCAAAGCCGCCATCAGCACGACAGTCAGCAGCAGGTTAAACCACTGGAGAGCGGGTCGTTTGAGCGGCGCTGTATCCGGATCGGACGCGTGCTGGTGTTCAATTGAAATGACACCGAGCCGTTTCCGTTCTTTTTTTCCAAGAATATAGGCTGCGGCAAGCACCCAGAGAATGCCGGCGATCATAGCAGGAATCAGCGGAGTGAAGACTTCTGACGTGTCCAATTTTAGAGAAGCCAACACCCTTGCAGTCGGTCCTCCCCACGGAATAATATTCATGACTCCCGATCCGAGCATTGCAATTCCCGCCAACACCAGCCGGTTCATGCCGAGCCGTTTGTATAGCGGAAGCATCGCAGCAATGGTAATCATGTACGTTGTTGTCCCATCTCCGTCCAGCGAAATGGTCATCGTCAACACCGCTGTGCCGACAGCGATTTTTAATGGATCTCCTTTGACAAGGGATAAGATTTTGGCAATGAGCGGATCGAACAAACCTGAATCAATCATGATGCCGAAATACAGGATCGCAAATAATAGCATGATGCCTGTCGGAGCGAGACCTGTTACACCCTGAAGCATCATATCGCCCAGGTCTTTGCCGAATCCGCTGATCAGGGCAAACACAACAGGAACGACAATCAAGGCAATAAGAGCGGAAAGCCGGTTAGACATAATAAGATACATGAAGACAATGATCATCACAAAACCGAGTATCGCAAGCACGATATGACCTCCTCCATTCAACAGCACAATTATAGTAAGCGCTTCCACACTTCGAGAAGGCTTATTTCAAATATTTATGACCTCATGTTGACAAGTAGACCTCAAAACCTAGAGAGCAGATGAGCAGTTTATATACAGATCGCCCCGGGTAAATGTGCTGTAGAATGTTTATTTTTTGAGATCTGCAATAGGAAAAGGGGGAGCAGACATGAGTGATGATCAAAACAAACGAGTCAATGAACACTCAAAAGACGAGCAGCTCGAACAGTACAGGGTTGATAACAGCGGAAAGAAAATGACGACAAACCAAGGCGTACGGGTGTCTGAGGACGAACATTCGTTAAAAGCCGGAGTTCGCGGCCCGACGTTGATGGAGGATTTTCACTTTCGGGAGAAGATGACCCATTTTGACCATGAGAGAATCCCTGAACGGATCGTGCACGCGCGCGGGTATGGCGTGCATGGGTTTTTTCAGGTTTATGAACCGATGACAGAATTCACCCGGGCGAAATTTCTTCAGGACCCTTCGGTGAAGACACCGGTATTTGTCCGGTTTTCAACAGTTGCGGGCTCCAAAGGCTCCGCTGACACGGTGCGTGACGCCAGAGGCTTTGCGACGAAATTCTATACCGAAGAAGGAAACTATGATCTAGTAGGCAATAATATCCCGGTGTTCTTTATTCAGGATGCGATCAAATTCCCGGATTTGGTGCATGCGTTTAAGCCTGAGCCGCACAATGAAATGCCCCAGGCCGCGACAGCTCATGATACGTTTTGGGACTTTGTCGCCAATAATCCAGAGTCTGCTCACATGGTGATGTGGACGATGTCTGACAGAGGCATTCCCCGCAGCTACCGGATGATGGAGGGCTTTGGCGTTCACACGTTCCGTTTTGTGAACGAACAAGGAAAGGCGCGTTTCGTGAAATTCCATTGGAAGCCGGTGCTCGGCGTACATTCTCTCGTATGGGATGAAGCGCAGAAAATTGCCGGAAAAGACCCTGATTTCCACCGCCGCGACCTGTGGGAAACGATTGAAAACGGCGGCGTTGTTGAATATGAGCTAGGCGTGCAGATGATAGATGAAGAAGATGAATTCAACTTTGATTTTGATATTCTTGATCCGACGAAGCTTTGGCCGGAAGAGCTTGTACCGGTGAAGATCATTGGGAAAATGACGCTGAACCGCAACCAGGATAATGTGTTTGCGGAAACAGAACAAGTCGCATTCCACCCGGGAAATGTCGTGCCGGGCATCGACTTCACAAATGACCCGCTGCTGCAGGGACGGCTTTTCTCTTATACGGATACACAGCTGATCCGTCTTGGCGGCCCGAACTTCCACGAGATTCCGATTAACCGCCCGGTATGTCCGTTCCATAACAACCAGTACGACGGTTATCACCGGATGACCATCAACAAGGGGCCGGTCGCTTATCATAAAAACTCTCTGCAGAACAATGACCCGTCTCCTGCGTCAGCCGAAGAAGGCGGTTATGTCCACTATCAGGAGAAAGTAGAAGGCAGAAAAATCCGCCAGCGGAGCGACAGTTTCAATAATTACTACTCACAGGCAAAACTGTTCTGGAACAGCATGTCCCCGGTTGAGAAAAAGCACATCATTTCCGCCTTTTGTTTCGAGGTCGGGAAGATCAAAAGCAAAGATGTGCAGCGGCAGGTCGTTGATGTCTTCAGCAATGTCGATGCAGATTTAGCAGAAGAAATCGCCAAAGGAGTAGGCGTGGCGCCGCCGGCGAAACGCAAAGCATCAAAAGAAATCCTTACCTCACCTGCGTTAAGCCAAGCCCGTACAGTGAAAACAGCGTCAACGAGAAAAGTCGCGGTTCTCGCCGGCAATGGTTTTGATGAAAAAGAACTGCAAACAGTGCTGGATGCCTTAAAACAAGAAGGGATCACAGCGGATATCATCAGTCAAGCGCTGGGGTACATCACAAGCGGCGCCGGACAGCAGCTTGAGGTCAGCGGCACATTCCTGACGGTTGATTCTGTTCTGTATGATGCCGTTTATGCCGCAGGAGGACCTGAATTAAAAGAAGATAAACAAGCGATGGCGTTTATCAGAGAAGCCTACAATCACTATAAGACGGTCGGCGCGGCAAACGAAGGAGTTGACCTCCTCAAATCGGCTGTCGGCACAACAGAGGGGCCGGGCGTTGTGTCAGCAAAAGACGAAGATGATTACACCGGCTTCAGCAAAGCGTTTATCGAAGCGGTTGCCGCCCACCGCCATTGGGATAGACGAATTTGATTCGCTCCTGTATCTTAGAGGAAGATACTTTTCATAAGGAGCATGACATATGAACGAAAAACAGCTCGCAGAGGCTTACGAGCGCGACGAAAATATGATGATATTAGTGTTCGCCCAATGGTGTGTGAACCATGATCTTGATCCGTTGGAGTTATATGCCAAAGCATATCCGCAGCAAAAGCTGAATGAAAGCTTGAAAAAAACAGTGGAAGAACTGATCGTGCCGAAGAACGAGTCAGAACACATACCTGACCAGACCGTCATCGCGGTGTTGGAGATGTTTGGGAATATTGATTTGGCACAAGCGGTTCACGAAGTGATTGCCGGGCGTAAATAGTAAAAAAGAGACAATTTATTGTCTCTTTTTTATTGGGAAAATCGAGCAGATAGACCTAGAAACTTCTTTTCACCTCATCAGTCTATAAAAGTGTGCGTTGCAGAAAAAAGGGAATGATAAACAAAGAACATCGAAAAGGGGAGATTGTATGAAATGGAACAAAATGATGAAATGCGCGGTAGCTGCTGCTGTTTTGCTTTTTAGTGTATTTGCATATGCGGCCCCATCTTTACAAGCGGTTCAAGCGAAAACGCCGACTGTCAGCAGCCATACGTACAAAAAGATCAAGGAATTAAAGTATCCTCAGGTTCATCACATCGGGAATGCCGCATTTGAAAAGAACATCAATCAAGAGCTGAAAGCCTATATTGAACAATCGTATCAGGAATACCTGAAAAACAAAAAAGCAGGCGAACAGCAGGGCTTCAACGCGGAATATCAAACATCCTTCAGCGTCAAATATAATGCAGCGGGCAAGCTCAGCATTCAAACGCTCAATTATATCTATTCAGGCGGCGCCCATGGTTTAACGTCTGTTCAGTCCTTCAACTATGACTTGAAAACACAAAAGCGGGTGACGCTGAATCAGATTCTGAATACCAAAACAAAAGTCAGCAAAACGAAAGATTACCTATACAGCTACATCAAAAAACATGACACGCTGTTTTTTCCTGATGTAAAGAAAGAGGATATTACCCTTAACCAAGACACAACGTTTTACTTTACGAAAAACGGGATCGCCATCGTCTTCGGCCAGTATGACTTAGGACCATATGCAGCCGGAATCCGAGATGTGCAGGTGCCTTCCTCTATTTATCAATAATCAAAAGAGCCATATCCTTAAAAGGGATATGGCTCCATGTTTCTACCACACAAACAGGCCGACAATCGCAGCACTTAGTAAAGATACCGCAATTCCGCTGACGAGCAGCTTCCACACGTTTCTCCCGATCACGGTTGATTTTTCGCCGTCAAGGATCGAGTTATACGTTCCGTAAATCATGCCGACAGTACTGAAGTTGGCAAATGACGTCAGGAATGTCGTCGCTACCGCAACTGTGTGAGGCGGTAGTGTTTTCAGATTGTTTTTCAAGTCAAGCATCGCAACAAACTCGTTCGTCGCCAATTTCATTCCCATCAGCTGAGCGACATACATCGCATCGTGTACCGGCAGCCCAAGCAGGAATGCGAACGGACTAAAGAGATAAGCAAAAATCGTCTGGATGGTCAGGCCGTGTACGAAAACGCCAAGAATACCATTGACTGCTGACGTTAACGCCACATATCCAATCACCATTGCCAAAATAACGATCACCATGTTCATGCCGACAAGCATACTGTTAGAAATCGTAGAGAAAAAGTCTTTTTTCTCTTCTTTAGGCGGTGTATAGATGATGTCTTCATCCTCCGGCACATGAACAGGATTCAGCAGGTTTGCGATAATCAGCGCGTTTAAGCAGTTTAAAGGAATCGCTGTAAACACGTATGTCGCCGGAACCATTGACAGGTAAGATCCAATAATGGAGCCGCTGATGCTGCTCATGCTCATTAAGCCAAATGTGAGCAGGCGGTTGTTGTTTAATACTGTGAGCTGCTGGCGAATGACTGCCAGAGCTTCTGTATTTCCCAAGAACATCATTTGAATAGAGAAAAAGCTTTCTAATTTCGGCAAGCGGGAAGCCTTTGAGATCACCCAGCCGATTTTATCGATCAGCCATGGCAAAATGCCGAAATATGTTAAAATGTCAAAGAATGTGACGATGAAAATAATTGGAAGAAGTGCGCTGAAGAAAAAGTCTACCGTTTCATTTGCCATCACAGAAGGGAAGGCAAACGCGATCCCGTCACTGGCACAAGCAATCAGCCAAGTGAAGAAATTTCCAATTTGTCCGATGGCCCAGCTGCCGACTTTTGTCCCCAGCATAAACCAAGTAATCAAAAGCTCCAGAACAATTAACGTAATAATAGGACGCCACTGGATTTTCTGTTTCTGCGGGGAGCATAGGAACACAACTGCCATAATCACAATGAGACCGACAAGGTTTAATAAAAAGTACATGATAGCAACTCCTATGAGGTTTATTATGGAAATGAAAAAAGCCCTTATCCTTCACAAATTCTGGAAGTGCAGAAAGTGTGAAAAATAAGAGCAAACAGAAAAGAACTTGTCCTTTTCAACTCGTTCAAATTTATTCAAACTTTCTTGTAGTCTAGTTTTTTACGGTTACTAGGTAGAAACAATCAGACCTTATTACTGATTATATACAAGAATGTCTTTTTTCTAAGATGATAGCAGTATTTTATCCTTTCACTTTTTGAAAATCAACCTTTTTAACTATTTTCAAAATAATAAATTTATATTTCGAAGTCGAGAAAATAAAGGAAAATCATATTGGATTGCTATGCTGAAATTGTGATCAGGAGGGACAAAAATGAAGCACATCATTATCACCGGCACGTCAAGAGGGATTGGGGAAGCATTAGTTCAGAAACTAATACATGCTGACCATCGGCTTTACTGTATTTCAAGACAGCCTAATCAAAAGCTGATCGACTTGGACAGCAGCTTGCAATATTACTCATTTGATTTGAGAGATAGCCGCGGGTTCGAGGCGCTCTTTGATGAATTGTTTCAGCACATTAGCCTTGATACGGAGCCGGAAGGCATTTATGTAATCAATAATGCCGGTGTACTGGCGCCAATTGGGCCGATCGATCAAAATAAAACGGAGGACATGATAGAAAACCTGCAGGTCAACTTAATTGCACCTATGGTGATCACTTCCCATTTTGTGAAGCACACGAAGCACATCAAAACGGATAAGCGAATCATGAATATCTCGTCAGCTTCAGCTAAATATCTGTTGCCTTCACAAAGCTGCTACAGCACGTCAAAAGCGGCGCTGGATTCATTTTCTAAAAGCATCAGTCTGGAGCAGGCGGATCAGCCGTATCCAGTTAAAATCGCAGCGGTGTATCCCGGGGTGATTGATACCCAGCTGCAAACTGAAATTCGATCCGTTCGTAAAGAGGATTTTCCTACTGTTGATCAATTCATTCAGTTAGAGAAAGAAGGAAGATTGCAGTCTGCTGAAGTAACAGCCCACTTATTAATTGACCTTCTAAACAGCGAGGAGTTCGGGCAGCCGCCTGTCGTTGAGAATCTGGTTCCTATTTCTGGATGATTGATGTATCATAATAGCGGGGAAACCCTCTATGCAGCAAAAAGGAGTTCTTTTTTATGATTATTCAATTCATTCGTTATAGATAATGACAGGTATAGACGACTTTCCAGACCTGGCCAAAAAGTGAGATAGGCCCAGGTTTATTTGTCTATGCCTTTTTCATTTATTTAAAAACGAATGAATGAGGTGTTTTTTGTGTCAAACATAAAGAAGCATGCTGCTTATATGAATCAATTTGTCTCTCAATTTCGATGCCCGATTTGTGATTCTTCTATGAAAGTCACATCATGGAAAAGTTTGATTTGTTTAACGAGCGGGCACACGTTTGATATATCCCGGCATGGGTACGTGAATTTCCTGACAAAGCCGGTCAAAAGCAGCTATCGGGCGGGGCTTTTCGAAGCAAGAAGCCAGCTGATGGCAGAGTATCATTTTTTTGCACCGCTTCATCAGGCAATAGCTGACTTGATCAGTGACCGGAAGTCTGAAAAAGAGACGTTAACCATTTTAGACTGCGGATGCGGTGAGGGGACCCACTTGAAAGCGGTTTGCGATCTGCTTCAAAAGAAGAAAACAGTTCACGGAATTGGAATTGATATTGCCAAGGATGGCATTTTACGGGCTTCAAAAAATAGTGGCGGAATGCTGTGGGCCGTAGCCGATGTAGCTAATGCGCCCTTTCAAGACCGGCAATTTGATGTCATTCTATCGATTTTCTCACCTTCAAATTATGCAGAGTTTCACAGACTGCTGAAAAAAGATGGTTTGGTTATAAAGGTTGTTCCTCAAAAGGATTATTTAACAGAACTAAGGCAGGTTTTATACGCAGATTCAGAAAGACGAACCTATTCCAATACCCCTGCAATTGAGCGTTTTACAACACATTTTCAGCTCGATCATCTGATGAGGCTGCGCTATACCAAAACGCTTCATCAGCAAGGCATAGAATGGCTTCTGAACATGACACCGTTAGCCTGGTCCGCATCGGCTGAAAACATCAACCAGTTTCGAAAAATGGAATCGGCTCAGCTGACAGTTGATGTCGATGTATTAATCGGAACGATATGAGTGATAGAGGAAAGCTCCCAAAAAAGGAGCTTTCCTTTCTTGTTTTCCGCAAAAACGGAAATTTCCACCGGATTGGAATAGCTATCTCGCATTTTCCGTAAATATGGAAGGGGAAAGGCTTGAAATGGTGTTCTGGCAACTGGCACAGAACTTGCATGAGAAATGACGGAAAGGGAGGGGATGTTTTGTAAACGCTTTCCTTTTCTCAGACAAGCGGAAAAGAGGGATGTTTGTGGACATTATTATTATTCTTTTGGCTTTGGGTTTGCTGATGTTTGTCGCCTATCGGGGATTTTCAGTCATTTTGTTTGCTCCGATTTGCGCCTTATTTGCTGTGCTGCTGACGGATCCAAGCTTTGTGCTTCCTTTTTTCTCAACCATATTTATGGAAAAGATGGCGGGGTTTATTAAGCTGTACTTTCCAGTATTTCTGCTTGGCGCCATTTTCGGAAAGGTTGTCGAGATGTCCGGCTTGGCGGCTTCCATTGCGAAGACTATTGTCAGACTGGTTGGGGCGAAACGAGCAACACTCGCTATCGTATTGATGGGCGCCATTTTAACGTACAGCGGAGTCAGCCTGTTTGTTGTCGTCTTTGCTGTATACCCCTTTGCGAAAAATATGTTCAAAGAAGCTGACATCCCGAAGCGCCTCATACCGGGAACGATTGCTCTCGGGGCATTTACCTTTACAATGGATGCACTGCCGGGTACACCGCAAATCCAAAATGTGATTCCTACGACGTTTTTCAAAACAGACATTTACGCCGCCCCTTGGCTTGGTATGATCGGTGCGGTGTTTGTGCTGGCGGCGGGTATGCTCTACTTGGAATCGAGGCGCAAAAAAGCAGAGAAATCGGGCGAAGGTTACGCCGGTTTTCAATCGGAGATTTCTGCCGCGCGTGAGCCATCTGATCTTGCCCCGGAACAAAGCAGGCCGGTCTTAGAGCCTGACACAAGTAAGGTCCGGCACGCACTCGCTTTTGTTCCTCTTATTCTCGTTGGTGTGATGAATAAATGTTTCACCACGTTCCTTCCCAAATGGTATCCGAATGAATTTGATTTTTCCGCCATAGGATTGGGAGAGTTCGGGAAACTTGATATCTCCTCCGCGGTTGCGATTTGGTCAGTGGAGCTTGCCCTCCTGATCGGAATCATCGCAACCATTCTGTTTGATTGGAGAAAAGTGTTTGGACAGCTAAAGGAAGGGCTGAATGAAGGGATCGGCGGCGCTTTGCTTGCATCGATGAATACAGGCGCCGAGTATGGTTTCGGCGGCATCATTGCTGCGCTGCCGGGGTTTCATAAGCTGAGCAGCGGCATTTCACATACGTTTACGGATCCGCTTGTAAACGGAGCTGTGACGACAACAACGCTGGCAGGGATCACCGGATCGGCCTCAGGGGGAATGGGAATCGCGTTAAGCGCGATGTCTGATCAATATTTGAAAGCGATTCAGACCTATCACATACCGCCTGAAGTGATGCACCGGGTCATTTCAATGGCGTCAGGAGGCATGGATACGCTTCCGCATAATGGGGCGGTGATCACCCTGCTGGCTGTGACGGGTCTGACCCATCGCCAATCGTATCGGGATATTTTTGCGATTACTCTCATCAAAACCGCCGCCGTATTTGTGATTATCGCGATTTACAGTTTGACGGGCCTTGTATAGGACAAAACGAAAGGGGAATCAGATATGGGAAAAGTGCTGTCATCGAGTAAGGAAGCCGCAGAACTCATTCGGGAGGGGGATACACTGATCGCGGGCGGATTCGGCCTGTGCGGAATACCCGAGCAGCTCATTCTGGCGATAAGGGATAAAGGGGTAAAGGATTTAACCGTCGTCAGCAATAATTGCGGAGTTGATGATTGGGGGCTCGGCCTGCTGCTGGCAAACAAGCAAATCAAAAAAATGATCGCCTCCTACGTCGGCGAAAACAAAATTTTTGAAAAGCAATTTTTAAGCGGAGAATTGGAAGTGGAATTGGTTCCCCAAGGGACACTCGCTGAAAGAATCCGAGCAGGAGGAGCAGGCATACCGGGATTTTATACAGCCACAGGCGTCGGAACCACCATCGCTGACGGGAAAGAGCATAAAACCTTTGACGGACGCACATATGTGTTAGAAAAAGGAATTACTGGGGACGTCGCCATTGTAAAAGCGTGGAAAGCGGACACCATGGGAAATTTAGTTTTCCGGAAAACGGCAAGAAACTTCAATCCGGTTGCCGCCATGGCGGGAAAGATCACAATTGCTGAGGCAGAAGAAATTGTTGAGGCGGGAGAGCTTGATCCCGACCACATCCACACGCCTGGTATTTACGTACAGCATGTTGTGCTCGGCACACATGAAAAGCGGATTGAAAAACGAACCGTTCAGCAAGCAAAGGGAAAGGAGGCGGCACAATGAAGGAAGCCAGAAAACGAATGGTCAAACGTGCTGTAAAGGAAATAAAAGACGGTATGAACGTCAATCTTGGCATAGGGATGCCGACACTTGTCGCAAATGAGATACCGGAGGGCGTGAATGTGATGCTTCAATCAGAAAACGGTTTGCTCGGGATCGGCCCGTATCCGCTGGAAGGAACGGAAGACCCGGATCTGATAAATGCGGGGAAAGAAACGATCACCGCCGTAACAGGCGCATCCTATTTTGACAGCGCGGAATCCTTTGCGATGATACGAGGCGGGCATATCGACCTGGCCATCCTCGGGGGCATGGAGGTTTCTGAACAAGGGGATTTGGCGAACTGGATGATTCCGGGCAAAATGGTGAAGGGAATGGGCGGCGCTATGGACTTGGTCAACGGGGCTAAGCGAATCGTCGTCATCATGGAGCACGTCAATAAACATGGGGAATCGAAGGTGAAAAAACAATGCTCCCTCCCGCTGACAGGACAGAAAGTCGTTCATCGGCTGATTACTGATCTGGCTGTTTTTGATTTTGATAACGGGCATATGACACTGACTGAGCTCCAGGACGGCGTCACGCTGGAAGAGGTATATGAGAAAACTGAAGCTGACTTCGCCGTGAGCCAGTCAGTCATTCGGCAAAAATTTTGAGCGGGAAGGTGTATGACATGAAAAAACAAGTCGCTCTTGTGACAGGCGCAGCCGGGGGAATCGGATTTGAAATCGCAAAGGAATTCGCCCGGGAAGGCGCCGATGTCATTATTTCAGATCTAAATCCAAAAGCGTGCGGTGAGGCCGCCGCCAAGCTGAACGAGGAAGGCTTTAGCGCCACGGGCATTCCATGTGACGTGACAAAGGAAGAGCAAATCGCTGATATCGTCCATACTATCAAGACCCGATACGGACGTTTGGATACTTTGGTGAATAACGCAGGCATGCAGCATGTCGCGCCGATTGAAGAGTTTCCGACAGAACGGTTTGAACAGCTTATTCGCGTCATGCTGACCGCGCCATTCATCGCAATGAAACATGTCTTTCCCCTTATGAAAAAACAGCAGTTCGGCAGGATCATCAATATCGCGTCTGTGAACGGACTGGTGGGGTTTGCGGGAAAAGCCGCTTATAACAGCGCAAAGCATGGCGTCATTGGGCTGACAAAGGTGGGGGCGCTGGAAGGCGCGCCCCACGGGATTACGGTGAATGCACTCTGCCCGGGATATGTGGACACACAGCTTGTCCGCAATCAGCTGAGCGATCTTTCTAAAACAAGACATGTTCCCTATGAATCGGTTCTGGAAGAGGTGATTTTTCCGCTTGTGCCGCAAAAACGTCTTCTCTCGGTTAAAGAAATTGCTGATTATGCCGTCTTTTTAGCGAGTGAAAAGGCGAAAGGTGTCACAGGGCAGGCGGTCGTGCTGGATGGAGGCTACACAGCTCAATAATAGATTCTTGTATTCATAGGAGGCTCTCGTTTATCATAAGGTTGAAAGCGATTACAAAATGTGACGGGAGCGACAGGGAGATGAAACATTCTATTAAAAGATTACCCTTTGAATGGCTGGATGAAATCATCAACCTTGCGGCGGAATGTATTGTTGTGGTTGATCATGAGGGGAAAATTCTCTATATCAACCCGGCGTACTGTGACTTTCTTAAAAAAACAGAGGAAGAAGCGATAGGAAAACCCGTTCAGGACGTGATTGAAAACTCGAGAATGCACATCGTGGCAAAGACGGGGCGGACAGAGGCTGCCGCTATTCATCCGATTAACGGCAGCGAAATGATCGCCAACCGGTATCCGCTCTATGTGAACCGGCAGCTTGTAGGAGCGGTCGGAACCGTTATGTTCCGCAATCCGCAGGAATGGATGGATTATTCAAGAAAAATTAAACCACTCCTCAATGAACTCAATTACTACAAAAATAAATACGAGAAAGAGCTTTTCAGTAAATACCACTTTGGCGACTTGATTGGAAACAGCTCTCTTTTTATGGAAGCGAAACGGCTGGCTGAACGGGTATCTGACAGCCAATCGGCCGTTTTGCTTTTAGGAGAATCAGGCACGGGAAAAGAGCTGTTTGCCCACGCCATCCATCAGAACAGCCGCCGCAGGTATGCTCCCTTTCTGCGCGTCAACTGCGCCTCGATCCCAGAGCATTTGTTTGAATCAGAAATGTTCGGATACGAAGACGGCGCTTTTACGGGGGCAAAAAAAGGCGGGAAAAAAGGAAAATTCGAACTTGCGCATCAAGGAACCATTTTCCTTGATGAGGTAGGTGATATGCCGCTGCATATGCAAAGCAAAATCCTTCGCGTACTGCAGGAGAAAGAGATAGAGCGGATCGGCGGAAGAAGCCCGATCCCAATAGATGTACGAGTGATTGCGGCGACACACCGAAACCTCGAAGAAATGGTCCGGGAAGGAGACTTCCGGCAAGACCTCTATTACCGACTGAATGTGATCAAAATTCAAATCCCGTCCTTAAGAGAGCGCATAGAGGATGTTGTGCCGATCGCAGGGCTTCTATTAAAAAAACTTGAACGGAAATTTGGCTTTGATGGCTTGGAGCTTTCTAAAGAAGCAATTGCAGTGCTTCAGAGCTATTCTTGGCCGGGAAACATACGAGAATTGGAAAATGTCTTAGAACGGGCTGTCAACGTCCTCGACGGCAAACGAATCGAACCGAAACACCTGAATCTGGCTCCTGAAGATCCACCCATCCAAAGAACAATCAAAATTCGGGAATATCAATCTATACGTCCATTAAAAGAGACAATCGCTGAGGCAGAAAAAAACGCGATCATCGAGGCGCTTGCCGCAGCAGACGGCAATAAAATAAAGGCAGCAAAGCTATTAGGCATAGGAAAAACAAGCTTATATGAAAAATGCAAAGCCTATCAAATTGAGCAGGCATAAAAAAACACACTTGCCCCGCCCGGGAATCAAGTGTGTTTTTCTGTTCCTTATTTCCAAACATCGTTAGCGATCTCAACAACATGGCGCAGCTTCGCCCATTGCTGTTCCTCGGTCAGCTTGTTGCCTTCCTCAGTCGAAGCGAATCCGCATTGCGGGCTCAGGCACAACTGATCTAGGCTGACATAACGGGAAGCCTCCTCGATACGGCGTTTCACGTCGTCCGGATGTTCAAGCTCACCGAATTTAGATGTCACTAAGCCTAGGACAAGCTGAAGATCAGAGCGTTTCACATAACGGAGCGGTTCGAATCCGCCTGAGCGTGAATCATCATACTCTAAGAAAAGCCCGTCCAGATTCAAGCCGTCAAAAATGGTTTCCGCCGCCGCATCATAACCGCCTTCAGCTGTCCAAGTGGACTGGAAGTTGCCGCGGCAAATATGCATGGTAATGGTCATATCATCCGGACGGTCGGCAATTGCGTCATTGATTGACTTCGCAAACAGCTGGCGAAGCTCGTCAGGCGTTGTTCCGAATGCTTCCACTTGTTTCAAGCCTTTTTCAGATAAGAAAACTGCCCATGCCGTATCATCAAGCTGGAGGTAGCGGCAGCCTCTGTCATAAAACGCTTGAATCGCTTTTTTATACGCTTTTGATACATCATGCTGGAAAAGAGCATAATCGTTTTTGTATGCATCCTTTTCCAATCTGCCGCGGAAAAAGAGCATATTCGGACTTGGAATTGTCATTTTTGGCGTGGCATCACCAGCGATGCCATGTAAAAATGAGTAATCTTCGAGCATTGGGTGATTTGAGAAATCAATATCGCCTGTTACTTTGATGCCGCGTGCTTTTGTCTGCACATTATGGAACTGGATACCCTGTTCAGGTATAAACGGCTCAACGCCATCCAGATTTTCAAGGAAATCAAAATGCCACCACGCTCTGCGGAATTCCCCGTCTGTCACGACGTTCAGGCCGGTTTCTTTTTGTTTTTCCACAATGCGGATGATTTCATCGTTTTCAATCTGGCGAAGCTGTTCGGCAGTGATTTCGCCGGCCGCCTTTTGCAGCCGCGCTTTTTTGACGGGCTCAGATCTCAGCAGGCTTCCGACTTGATCCGCGCGAAACGGCGTTTTTTTTCTCTGAAGCGATTGTTTTTGTTCTGCGGGTGTTGTTTGCTGTGACATGTGTTCATTCCTTCTTTCCATTCGAATATAAAAAAGCTCTTCCTTTGGATAAGGAAGAGCTTGCGTGAACAATCTCAACCTTATCTTCTAGAGCAAAAATCTGCTCTAAAGGATTTAGCACCATTCTGTTAAACAGCGGTTGCCGGGTATCGCAGGGCCAGTCCCTCCACCTCTCTTGATAAGGAAAACCTTTTTATGAAATTTTCTGATAGTATCTATTATTCACACATTTCTCTTTTCTGTCAATGATAGATTATTTCCACACATCATTGGCAATGTCGGCCACATGACGGAGCTTCGCCCACTGCTGCTCCTCAGTCAAAAGGTTTCCTTCTTCTGTTGAAGCGAAACCGCACTGCGGGCTGAGGCACAGCTGATCCAGGCTGACAAAGCGCGCAGCTTCGCTGATTCGGCGTTTGACATCCTCTGGGTCCTCAAGCTCTCCATATTTGGATGTAATCAAGCCTAAGACAATTTGCAGATCCTTGCGTTTGACAAAGCGAAGCGGGTCAAAGTTTCCGGAGCGGTCATCATCGTATTCCAGGAACAAGCCGTCAAGATCTAAACCGTCAAGAATCGTTTCCGCTACAGCGTCATAGCCTCCTGATGCGGCCCAAGTCGAGCGGAAGTTGCCGCGGCAGATGTGCATCGTGACCGTTAAGTCGTCAGGACGGTCCGCCACTGCATCGTTAATCGTTTTGGCAAACAATGCAGGCAATGTTTCCGGATCACCGCCGAGGGCACGGACAACCTCTCTGCCTTTTTCTTCAAAGAAGAGAGACCATGACGTATCATCGAGCTGAAGATAGCGGCAGCCCGCATCATAGAAAGCGTTAATCGCTTTTTTGTACGCCTGGGCCAGATCATGAAAATATTCCTCCTGATCGGAATACACGCCTTGATCAGCTTTTTCACCGAAAAACAGCATATTCGGGCTCGGAATCGTCAGCTTTGGTGTCGCGTCACCGGCAATCTTATGTAAAAATTGATAATCGGCAAGCGCTGGGTGGTTCGTAAAATCAAGTTTTCCCGTCACTCTGATGCTGCGTGCTTTTGTTTTCGCGTTATGGAACTGAATTCCTTCAGCGGGGATGAACGGTTCCACTCCGTCGAGCCCTTCCAGGAAATCGTAATGCCACCAAGAACGGCGGAACTCTCCGTCGGTTACGACGTTTAGGCCGATTTCCTTTTGCTTTTCGACAATGCGGGTGATTTCTTTATTTTCAATATCACGAAGCTGTTCTGCCGTGATCCCGCCTGCCGCTTGTTTTTGCCGCGCCTCTTTTACTGGGGCGGATCGTAATAAACTGCCGACATGATCGGCGCGGAAAGGAGCTTTCTTCTGTTTTTCTGATTTATGTGAAGCAAGGTTTACTTGTTGAGCCATATCATTCGCCTCTTTTCTAAAATGTTTGCTGCATGAAAAAAGCTCTTCCTTTGTGTAAGGAAGAGCTTGAATGATCAAATCTCTGCCTCATCTGCAAGAACGCGATGTTCTTAAGGATTTAGCACCATTCTGTATAAAACAGCGGTTGCCGGGTATCATAGGGCCAGTCCCTCCACCTCTCTTGATAAGGTAAATCTTCATATTGGATTTTCAATTATCTTAATATTATTATTTTTGCATGAATTGTCAACAGCTTTTTAGAAAAGACTTGTCTTCACCGTCATACAATACCATATCCAGCACAATCGCGATGGCTTTGCAAATCAGCACATCTTCCCATGTGCAATCTGCAGGCGATACGTATCACCCCAGCTGAGCCGCTTTTTGCTGACTGACATCCGTTCATTCTGGCCATAAATGTGAAAAGCATCTTTAAACGAAAAAATCCGTTGTTTCATCAATCATTCGATCATTACTGAAGTCTCCTTTTGTTTGGGTAGGTTTCAGGAATAACGAAAAGGCTGCATATATCTGCAGCCTTTTCATTTTATATGGTATGTCTTAGGAAAGATGCATCCGGCGTTTTTGGCGGATGGCGTCAAGGTCGATTAGGTTATTATGATGAGGAACGGGTGCAGGAAGAGGGCTTGTCTTTTGCGGTTTTCGTCTATTGTCTTTGCTGAATGAAAAGAGAAGATAGCCACATAATGCGATGATAATAAATAGGATCATTTTACATACCTCCCAAAAAAAGTTTTGGTATTCTCTATTGTACGGATAAAACGTCTAAAAGTATTCAAAAAATTCTAAATCAAATAATAATAAATGTGTGTTCCTCAAAAATTCTTTTCGCCCATGACCTGAAAATAGTCTTACATTAAGCTGGTGTTTTTCCTTTTGATTGGTTCTATAGTTACTATCGACGTTAAAATGAATTCCTTTATATAACTTTTAACCTAAATTTCTGTAATTCAAATTAACTATATATGGATAATGTGTTCTTCTTTGTTTGATGTATACCCTATTTTGAGGAATTGAACACAAAAAACCCAAATTACGGAGCATTTGGGCGGAAATTTGGAATGGTTGGCTGATTTGAGGGGAGTCCGGCGAAGGGTCAGAAAAAGCGTTTGAACATTCTTCTTATTTTTTTAAATGGGTTTGATCGTTTTGTTTGCATTTTGAGCGGGCGGGAAATCATCCATTTTTTGAACAGGCTTTTTGCGGCAATTGTGTTCTTCATCTTTGCATTTCCTCCTCATCCGTTGATAGTTGTTTTACGGACAGAGCTTTTAAAATGTTTCATTTTCACGCAAAAAAACCAGTCCTTTTTTGGACTGGTTTTTCAGCTTACGCCTGTTCTTCAAACAGCTTTGCAATCTCAACGATGACATTTACGGCTTTGACCATGTTGTCGGCTGAGATGTATTCAAATTTGCCGTGAAAGTTTTCTCCGCCGGTAAAGATGTTCGGCGTTGGGAGTCCCATATAGGAAAGCTGCGAACCGTCCGTGCCGCCGCGGATCGGAGAGATTTTCGGTTCGATGCCGAGGTTTTCCATCGCTTGTTTGGCAGTATTGACGATTTCGATGACAGGCTCAATTTTTTCCCTCATGTTGTAGTATTGATCGTTCATATCAAGCTGAATGCGATTTTGTCCGTATTCGTTCTGGAGCTCTTCAACGATGCGCTGCATGGTTTCTTTTCTGTTTTGGAAGATGTTTTTGTCAAAGTCTCTGATAATGTAGTGGAGCTTGGTCTCTTCTACATCTCCCTGAATGGAAAGCAGGTGATAGAAGCCTTCGTAGCCCTCTGTATATTCAGGTGCCTCATCTGCCGGCAGCATGCTGTTCAGCTTCATTGCGATCTTCGCAGAGTTGACCATTTTGCCCTTTGCCGTGCCGGGATGTACATTGTTGCCTTTGATCGTGATTTTCGCCGCGGCTGCATTGAAGCTTTCATATTCAAGCTCACCGAGCGGGCCGCCGTCAACGGTATAGGCAAAGGAGGCATTGAATCGCCCAACATCAAATTTGTGCGGGCCTCTGCCGATTTCTTCATCAGGTGTAAATGCAACTCTGATGGTGCCGTGCTTGATTTCAGGATGTTTGATGAGATAATCCATGGCTGTCATGATTTCGGCGATGCCAGCCTTATTGTCAGCGCCGAGAAGGGTTGTACCGTCTGTGGTGATCAGGGTGTGGCCTTTGTAGCCCGACAGTTCAGGGAATTGATCAGGCGATAGGATGACCTGCAGCTTTTCGTTGAGCGTGATGTCTTTTCCATCGTAGCTTTCAACGATTTGCGGATTTACATTTTTGCCGGTAAAGTCTGTGGCGGTGTCGACGTGGGCGAGAAAGCCGATCGTCGGCACGTCTTTGTCAGTGTTGGAAGGAAGGGTCGCCATGACATAGCCGTTTTCATCAATGGCTGCATCCTGCATGCCGATTGACTTCAATTCATCGACAAGCATGTTTCCTAACGTCAATTGGCCGGGTGTGGAAGGGCAAGTGTCGGCGGATTCATCGGACTGTGTGTCGACCTTTACGTATGTAGTAAACCGTTCAATGATTTCTTCTTTCATTTCCAATCATCTCCTTTGTTTTATTCTACCATGCCGGGATGAGAGATATCTAATTCACAATGCCGTTTCGAATGGCAAAAACGACTGCCTGAGTCCGGTCTTGGGCATTGCATTTTTGCAGAATTCGATGCACATGGGTTTTGACGGTGCTTTCACTGACAAAAAGCTTGTCGGCAATATCCTCATTTCTCAAGCCATAGGCCATTTGCTGAAGAACCTCAAGCTCTCCTTTGGTAAACGGCTCTGCCAGCTCTTCAGCATGAGGCTGTTGCTTTGCAGCGGAATGTCTCACTGATGATTTTAGCGGCTGCCTTCAAATACGTATTCTTCATTGTCAACGGTCGTTAAAATGACGATCTTTGTATCTGGGTATGGACATAATGTCTTTCGCCGCTTCGATACCTGAGCAGAACGGCATTTGGACATAACAGCAACAGCGGGCAGTTTCCCAGGCTTTACAGTTCTTTCCCGGTACATCGATATAATAATAAGAATAAATACAATAAAAATATATGGGCAGTTCTTAAAAAATAAAAGGGCATATTCTCGCTGAAAGATCTACCGAATTAATCACAAGGGTTTAAGATGAAATATGAAGAAACTATTAATAAACGATTAAACTTCTTAAAAATGGATGTAGCCCGGTTCTAAACACTATATAATAAAAACAGGTCATTTTTTAGGAGGGTTTACATCATGGCAATACTTGTTACAGGCGGCGCGGGATACATCGGAAGCCACACATGTGTGGAGTTATTGAACAGCGGCTATGAGATTGTCGTTCTTGATAATTTGTCCAACAGTTCAGCTGAGGCGCTGAATCGTGTCAAAGAGATTACGGGAAAAGAGTTAACGTTCTATGAAGCGGATCTATTGGATCGGGAAGCGGTAGATTCGGTTTTTGCAGAAAACGAGATTGAGGCTGTGATTCATTTTGCGGGTTTAAAAGCAGTCGGAGAGTCTGTTGCGATTCCGCTCAAATATTATCATAACAATCTCACGGGAACCTTTATTTTATGTGAAATCATGGAGAAATACGGCGTTAAGAAAATCGTATTCAGTTCTTCCGCAACGGTATACGGCGTACCGGAAACGTCACCGATTACGGAGGACTTTCCATTAGGTGCAACAAACCCTTATGGACAGACGAAGCTCATGCTTGAACAAATTTTGCGTGATTTGCATACGGCTGACAATGAGTGGAGCGTTGCCCTGCTGCGCTACTTTAATCCATTCGGCGCGCATCCGAGCGGACGAATCGGTGAAGATCCGAACGGCATTCCAAATAACCTGATGCCATATGTGGCACAGGTAGCCGTTGGCAAGCTGGAGCAGTTAAGCGTATTCGGAAATGATTATCCGACCAAAGACGGGACAGGCGTACGCGATTATATTCATGTCGTCGATCTCGCAGAAGGCCACGTCAAGGCGCTGGAAAAAGTATTGAACTCCACCGGAGCTGATGCATACAACCTCGGAACAGGCACGGGCTACAGTGTGCTTGAAATGGTCAAAGCCTTTGAAAAAGTATCAGGGAAAGAGGTTCCGTATCAATTTGCGGACCGACGCCCCGGAGACATTGCCACCTGCTTCGCAGATCCTGCAAAAGCCAAGCGGGAACTGGGCTGGGAGGCAAAAAGAGGCCTTGAAGAAATGTGTGCCGATTCTTGGAGATGGCAGTCTTCGAATGTGAATGGGTATAAGAGTCTGAAATAAGAATGGAGGCCTTCTCAACAGAGAAGGCCTTTTTTAGAGAACAAGGGTGCCTGTTAAGGCACCCTTGTCTGCTATTATTTGATTTTCACAATCACATCATTGCTGAATTTGAGTTTCCAAGTTCCTTTTGCATAAGCTTCCTTGTCGACTTCAAAAGCTTTCACATCTGTTACTTTAATATTAGGATTTAGATCACTCAATATTTTAGAGTTATCAACTTTTGTCTCAGTTGCATAGGTTGAAGAAGCATCAATATCAGAATCATAAGAAGTGCCATCACCATCAACCAATTTAGCAGTTGGAATTGAAAAAGAACTTATCGGCTTTTTGGATACGTTTTTAATTGTATATTGAACAGCTACAATAGTACCTCCATCAGATGCTTTCTTTTCAATATATTGAGTGCCAACAGAATCTCTGTCTTCTACTTTTGTAACTGTCACTTCAGTTTTCTCAGTCTTAACAGTATCACCGATATTGTATGTTTTTTCAGTTTCAGCTTTGCTGCTGCTTGATGTTTTGGAAGTGGCTTCTGAATCGCCTCCGCCGCCAATAACATTACCGATAATAATGATGACAACAACTGCCAGAATAAACGTAATAATTTTATGTCTCATAAAAAAGTTACGCTGATCCTTACCACAGTTAGGACATTTTTTTACACCTTTTGCAATTTCTTGACCGCAAGCTTTACAAGGGACTAGTTTTCCTGCCATTATATTTCCTCCTATGTCATTAAATACACAAAACATATGTACTATAATGCCTATATTATTTCACTTAGTCAATACAAAATTATCAATTTATTATATTATTTATCATTGTTAGCTATATTTTCTTGTGAAAATATATGCTTATTTTCTTATCGTCTATATGATTCATATGTTAATAGCTAATTTGTATTTTCTTGAATTTTAACTTGCACTTAAATCTCCGCAAATACCCCTTGAACCAATTTGCTCAGTCCCTTATAATGCTAATATTGGAAAGTGAAAAGGATATGCTAAAACATTGGTTTTCTAGGGTTCCGCAATGCATATTGGCCTGTGACCGAGAGAAAACACATAACAGTCTGGCTGTTATGACACGGTGGGATAAAAGCCCAGGAGTTTCTGCTCTTTTGCGAGAGCGTACTCCTGGGTTTTTTTGTTGATACTATCTGAAGAAGGAGTGTTCTGTGATGAAAAAGAAAATGCTTGATGTGCTGATGCTTGTGATTGGCGCTTTTTTCTTCGCGCTTGCTGTGAATTTATTCGCGATTCCCAATGATCTTGGGGAAGGCGGCGTTACGGGGATTACGCTGATTTTGTATTATGTGTTTCAATGGTCTCCCGGGGTGACAAACTTTATATTAAACGCTTTTCTGCTATTGATCGGATATAAATTTCTCGACGGGAAAACCACGGTTTATACGATTATCGCCGTGGCAGCAAACTCGCTTTTTCTGCATTTGACACACGGGTGGAGCACACCGTCTGATGAGCTGATCATTAACACGATTTTCGCAGGGGTGTTTGCGGGTGTCGGGATCGGCATGATCATTCGGGTCGGCGGCACAACAGCCGGTTCCGCCATCTTGGCCAGAATTGCCAATAAATATTTAGATTGGAATATCAGTTACGCCCTGCTCTTTTTTGATTTAATTGTTGTCTTCAGCTCTTATTTTATTATTGGTGCGGAAAAAATGATGTTTACGATTGTGATGCTGTATATCGGAACAAAAGTGATGGACTTTATTATTGAAGGCCTGAATACGAAAAAAGCGATTACTGTCATATCGGAAAATAAAGGTGAGATTGCCGAGCAGGTTAATACGCTGATGGATCGGGGCGTCACCATTTTATCAGGAAAGGGAAATTATACGGGCGAGTCAAAAGAGATTTTGTACATCGTCATTAACAAACAGGAGCTTTCTATGCTGAAGAAAATCATCAGAAGCTGTGACAAAAAAGCGTTTGTGATCGTTCATGATGTGCGCGATGTGTTTGGTGAAGGGTTTGTGGATATTTCAAAATAAGGAGGTCCCTCTGCGCAGACGCAGAGGGATCTATTTGTTTAGAACCATTGCTTCTGTATCGCGCTTTATTGCCGTTGCTGTAAACGAAAGAGGGCCATCTAATACGAAAAGAAGCTGGAGAACATGTGCATTTCGCCTTATACTGAAAATACATATCCTTACATAGGAGAGGAGACCATATGAAGTCGCTGCTGGCTATTTATCCCGGTTCGATTGTGTCTGACAAGCTTTGTACAAAGGAAGACTGCTTGTGTTTTTTTGATGAAAACAGTCAGAAATATATCTCGATCCCAAAAACGGAGATCAGCCAAAAGGAGGCATTGCTGCTTCAGTCATTTTTAACGCTAGCGGAAGAGGCAGATCACATGTCTCTCAAATCGCCGGAAGAAAACAGGTGGTTTGCGTTTCTATTCTCGCAAGGAGAAGTGCCGCCGAATATCAAGAAGAGGACAAGGTTCATTCATTTTCATTTGATCGGCAAAACTGAACGGGCATCATTTGCGGAAGCGATGCGCCATTTTTGGCCGGTGTCTTTTGTGATCGTTTGGATGCATGAGGACAGAGGCGTGATTGTCGAGCAGGAAAGTGAAGCGGCAGCGGGGAAAGACGAATTGGAGTCGCTCGCCAGGGTTCTTGAAAGTGATTTCTACTTCAGTGTCCGTTTTTACGCTGGAAGGTTTTATGAAACAGATGAGCGCTTACGAAAACATTATGCCCGTGAACAAACGTATTTTCTATTCGCTGAAAAGCGGCTGCCGCAGGTTCAGCGTGTGACGTTTGATATCATGTTCCCTTTTTTATTATTGGAGGAAGAAAAGGAACAGCTGAAATCACTGCTTAGTGAAGAAGCCGAGCTATTATTTGAAAATGAACCTGAGCTGAGAAAAACAATCAAGCTGTTTATCGAAAACAGCTCAAACGTGACATTAACAGCGAAAAAACTGCATCTGCACCGCAACAGCCTGCAGTACCGGATTGATAAATTTATCGAGCGGTCAGGAATAGACATTAAAACATATACAGGCGCTCTGCTTGCGTATTTTATCTGCCTGCAAAGCGAAGGTTCAGAATAAACTGGAAATATGCACGAAAACGGCCGTGTGATTTTATGAATGCTGCCCATTTCAGTGTCGGATAAATGCTGATACACTTGATTTAAGAAAGCGTTTACAATAACAAAGGGGGATGTTAGATGGCTGAATTGCGGATGGAGCACATTTATAAATATTATGATCAGAAGGAAGCGGCGGTAGACGACTTTAATCTTCACATTGCGGATAAGGAATTTATCGTATTTGTCGGCCCGTCCGGCTGCGGCAAATCAACGACACTGCGGATGGTCGCAGGACTTGAGGAAATTTCGAAAGGCGATTTTTATATTGGAGGAAAACGGGTAAATGATGTGGCGCCAAAGGACAGGGATATCGCGATGGTGTTCCAGAACTACGCGCTCTATCCGCATATGACGGTATACGATAATATCGCATTCGGACTGAAGCTCCGCAAAATGCCCAAGCCTGAAATCAAAAAAAGAGTGGAGGAAGCCGCTAAAATTCTCGGGCTGGAAGAATATTTGCACCGCAAACCTAAAGCGCTCTCAGGCGGGCAGAGACAGCGGGTTGCGCTGGGAAGGGCGATCGTGCGGGATGCAAAGGTATTCTTGATGGATGAGCCTTTGTCAAACTTGGATGCAAAGCTTCGGGTGCAAATGAGAGCGGAAATTATTAAACTCCACCAGAGGCTGCAAACCACCACGATTTATGTCACGCATGATCAGACAGAAGCATTGACGATGGCGACTCGGATTGTGGTTATGAAGGACGGCAAAATCCAGCAGATCGGGACGCCGAAGGATGTTTACGAATTCCCTGAAAATGTATTCGTTGGCGGTTTTATCGGGTCACCAGCGATGAACTTTTTCAAAGGGAAGCTGTCTGACGGCACAATCAAAATCGGTTCTTCCGTGTTGAGTGTGCCGGAGGGGAAAATGAAGGTGCTTCGTGAAAAAGGCTACATTGGCAAAGAAGTCATTTTCGGCATCCGCCCTGAGGATATTCATGATGAATTGATTGTCGTGGAATCGTATAAGAGTTCTTCAATTAAAGCGAAAATCAATGTTGCGGAGCTGCTGGGGTCTGAAATCATGATTTATTCGCAAATCGATAACCAGGATTTCATTGCGAGGATCGACGCCCGTCTCGATATTCAGTCAGGGGATGAGCTGACAGTTGCGTTTGATATGAATAAAGGGCATTTCTTTGACAGTGAAACTGAAATCAGAATCCGTTAAGCTGGAGAACCGGACATGGAGCGATGTCCGGTTTTTTGCATTCCCTCTCTATCTCAAGGTTTACAGCAAAAACCGCGGCGGGTAGTGGTTTGTAGAAAGGAGAGATAGAAATGTGGAATGCGGCGATGTGGGGCGGGATTTCCGGTTCTGCTGTTTTGCTGGGTGCGCTGGCGTCTATGTTTCTCCCGATTCGCAAGCGTATCATCGGTTATATCATGGCTTTTGGCACAGGGGTATTAATCGGCGCTGCTGCCTATGAACTTCTTGAGGACGCGGTGAAGGATGGCGGAATTGTCTCGACAGGAGCCGGATTTATAGCAGGCGCTGTCGTGTTTACCCTTTTTGATTACGCGGTTTCGAAAAGAGGCGCGTCACAAAGAAAAAGATCGGGACAAGCAGCTGCAGGCGGCGGGGGGATCGCGATTTTTATCGGCACCATCATGGATGCTGTCCCCGAATCTATTATGATTGGAGCCAGCCTTCTTGAAAAACAATCCGTCAGCTTCCTTTTGGTGATTGCGATTTTTATCAGCAATATACCTGAAGGGCTGTCCAGTACGGACGGCATGAAGAACAGCGGATATTCAAAGGCGAAAATCTTGCTGCTTTGGGCGGCGGTATTGATGATTTCTATTTTTGCCTCATGGTCAGGATATTACGTCCTCGATGGCGCTCCTGAGGAGATGATGTCGGCAATCGCCGCTTTTGCGGGCGGAGGCATCATCGCAATGATTGCATCCACGATGATGCCCGAGGCATATGAAGACAGCGGTCCGATGACAGGGTTAATTGCTGCTCTTGGTCTTTTAACGTCTTTGATTTTGAATCAGTTTTCCTAATCTGCACCGGACATGGCTACATGTCTGGTTTTTTCACTTGAAAATCCCGCAAATCAACCGATGAAAAGGAGGAAGAAATAGACAGAAAGCAGGAAACCGATGAAACGTTTTATCTTAAGCAGTTTTCTTTTGGCTAGTTGTTTGACTCTTGCCGCTTGTGCTGAAAAAGAAGCAATCGCAGAGCAGCAGATGCCAAAAGCGGAACAAAAGAAACCGGAAGAAAAGACAATACATGTACAGAAAAAAGAAGATGATACATCCGCATGGATCAAAACAGAGAAACCGGCAAAGCTGCCGATTTTGATGTACCACAGCATCTCTTCAGGCAACAGTCTCCGTGTGCCAAAGAAAGAATTTGAGGCACATATGAAATGGCTGCACGATAACGGCTACCAGACATTAACCCCAAAAGAGGCGTATCTCATGCTGACTCAGGACAAGAAGCCGAGTGAGAAATGTGTGCTCATCACGTTTGATGACGGATACACCGATAATTACAAAGACGCGTATCCGGTATTAAAGAAGTATGGCATGAAGGCGACGATTTTTATGATCGGCAAATCGATTGGGCATAAACATCATCTGACAGAGGATCAAATGAAGGAAATGTCACAGCATGGCATATCGATTGAAAGCCATACGATTGACCACCTTGAGCTGAACGGTTTAACGCCAAAACAGCAGCATAGCGAAATGGCAGATTCAAAAAAGCTGTTTGACAGGATGTTCGATCAGCAAACGGCCATCATCAGCTATCCGGTTGGGCGCTACAACGAAGATACCCTGAAGGCCGCTGAAAAAACCGGTTATCAAATGGGAGTGACGACTGAACCGGGAGCAGCCTCCAGAGATCAGGGGATGTACGCCCTCCATCGCGTACGTGTATCCCCGGGAATGTCAGGGGCGTCATTTGGCGCGTATATCGAGTCGATGAAATAAAAATGGCGGCGATTAATCGCCGCCGCCCCCTCCGCCGTCACAGCCGGAATCCCCGAAGCCTCCGTCACTGCCGCATCCATCATGGCGGGAATCGCCATCGGAAAATCCGAAAAAACCGCTGTCCGCCCGCTGGCGTCCTTTGTTTTCTGAAGCGGTTGATCGAGCCGATTGATAAATAACGATCATACCGAAGATCAAAGCGATAAGAATCACAATCATATGGCGTCCCCCCCTTTAAACAGTTATTTTTCATACGTTTTGAAGCCTGAAAAGTTTCATTTAAGGGAGATCGATTCTTTCAGCCGATCTCTCAGCCAGCGCTTGACCATGCCGTGTCCTTTGTTTGAAAGCAATGCGCCGACACGCCAATACATAGGCGGATGAGGAGAAAACTGAAAATCTATGATTCTGAAAAGCCAGCTGTTATCCCGGGTGAGAGAGTTCACCTTAACGTCGTCTTCATCTATATCAGAGCAGTAGGTGTTTTGTTTTTGCAGATCTTCATCCTGGCGAACCGCCAGGATCTTTAAGGATTCGGCCATCTGCCTGTATCCGCCCTCCAGCAATGAAGCGCCAATGTGATCGGCGCGCACCTCCATCCACTGGGAACAAAATGACTGATAAAGCTGAAATAGAAAGATGATTCCCATGATCAGCGCCCAAAGTGCAATTTTGTAAGCGCCGGGATGGGCGATGTAATGCTCAAGTAAAAGAATGATCCCGATGACTGCCCCAAGGTATAAAAAGCGCAACAGCTGCATGGACAGCACATCACGTTTTTTAATATGAACAGCCTCATGGGCAAGAATACCCTCAATGACATGCGGCGGAAGGGTTAATGTAGCGCTTGTCAGAATCACCATTGATCTTCCTACATTCATTCCGACGGCCATGCCGTTGTATTCATCACTATCCGTTTCGTAAATCTCCACATGCGAAATGCCTGCTTTTCTAAAAATCTTATCTGCCGCTGCCTGAACGTCTGAATTCAGACAAGGCCTGGCATCCATTGCTGTCCGCAGCACCCGGTCAGATAGATACATATTCAAAACCCAGTACAACATCACGGCACCAGAAATGACCCAAGGGGAGGCGTGTAAGGCATATAAACCGAGCACCAATATGGCGTAAGCAGATATCCCTTTTACGCTTGCGGCAAAATAAAGTTTACCTAAAAGCCGTTTTACATTTTTCCGATGATAAATCGGCAGGACAGCAATAACCGTTTCCTCTTTGGTTTCGGAAGCTAGAAATTCCCCGAGAATCGCTTTCCACTTTTCAGGATCTTTCACGGTCAGAAACAGCGTTTCTCCGGGAAGAGAGAGCCTTATGACTTGCTGAAAGCTTGTTGTCATATCGAGCCGGGATGAATACATGGTCAAAAGCGGATGAAGCTTTAATAGATCTGCCGTCGATTCAAGCCGGATGTCTTTCAGGTCTGAAAGCGGGTAGGTGCGGCTTTCATATCGTGAACTGATATGCCATGTTTCTAAAGACGATGAATAAAAGACTTTTACACTTAGAAAATTTAATATGCGTTTTGCCAGTGCTGCGCCGCCCGAGATGAAACCGAACAGGATCACATATTTTAGAACACTGGTGTCAGGACCGTAAATGAAGAAAATAATAGCGCCCGCAAACACAATGACAGTCAGAGCAATGTCCGAGAGGAGGCGTGTGTGATCTCTTGCAAGCTCAATTTCCTGCCATTCGCCTGATGGTTTTTCAACACGGCTGGGGACAGTCAGATCCAATGCGGTCCAGTAGCTGGTGAACATCAATGCCAGAGAGACGATGCCATCTAAGAAAGGCTGTTGAGAGAAGATAAAGCTAGCAGCACCGATCCAAAGAACAATATCAATCCAGAGTTCTAATGCCGGAAGAAGCTTTGCTGCAAGGGCTGATATCAGCTGAATGCCCAGCCCGAGAATGATAAAGAGAAAAAGACTGGTTTCCATAGGCATGCTAGAGTCCTTTCTATCGTAATCTTTCCAACTATTACTATAGCATGCGGCAGGAACTTGTAAAAACACGGAAATGCAAAAAAGCAAGCTCTTTCGTTATACGAAGAACTTGCTTTCGGCGTATCAATAAAACTGGTGTAACAGCAATAAGGTCAAGGACACTGTGATGGCCCCGCCGATTCTAGTGGACACCTGGGCAAAAGGCATCAGCTCAAGCCTTTCAGCGGCACTTAATATCGCGACGTCACCGGTGCCTCCTTGCCCTGAATGGCACGCATTAATAATGGCTGTTTCGATCGGATACATGTTCAGCCATTTTCCTGTGAAAAAGCCGACCGTCATCATTGTGACAACGACAGACAGAATCGTAATGATATTGCTGAGATTAAAGGCGGCAACAAGCTTGTCCCATGGCGTCATAGACACGCCGATTGCAAAGAGCAGCGGATAGGTGACTGCCGTTGAAAAGAAGCGGGACACGCCAAACGCGCCGTTTTCAATTGAGGCAGGGACCAGTCTGAACAGCTTGATCAAAACAGCTAACAGCAGCATGGCAACAGGGGCCGGAAAACCGAAAAAATCGTGGGCAAGCATACCGACCAAATACAAGGAAACGGCAAGGATTCCTCCGGACGCAAACAGAGAAAGGTTGAACATGTGCTGGCCGTTTTGCGATTCCTCCAGCGCAGGTGAATCTTCTGAACGGTCAACTTTACCGTTGCCGGTCCATTCCGGTTTTTTCTTGCCGATTCTGTTGAGCAGGCCCGCTAAGATGATCGCACACAGGCTGCCGAGCATGATCGATGGAAGAACAAGTGCAAACGCCTCCCCTTGAGACATCGGCATGATATCGGAATAACCGATGGACAGAGGGATGGCGCCTTCTCCGACGCCGCCAGCCATAATAGGAATCACGACGTACAGAAGAGTGTGCTGAAATCCGAGTCCGAGCAATGTACCGACAGCCAGTCCCACAATGGCGGCCGCGACAGAACCGGCGATAAGCGGTATAAAAATTTTCATAAATGCTTTTACAAGTGTTTCTCTTTTCATGCCGAGGATGCTTCCGACAACAATTCCGGCAATAAACAAATAAAGAAAGTTTGAGTTTTCTGTAAATTCCGTGGTGGATTTGACAATATCATTTGGCAGCAGATGATAGTAGACGACAGCAGATGGAATAAAAGTAGCAAGGATGGCCGGGCCGCCGATAGAGCGCACAATCGGTATCGATTTTCCGATTTGGGCAAAGGTAAATCCGAAAAACGCCATGACGGCAATGGATGTCAAAATGTCACTTTTTACATCGTGATGCATAACAAAAACAGTGATTAATATAAACAGCAAGACATACACAGGAAGCGGTATGATGCCTACTTTTATATTCATAGCTTTCGCAAACCAATTCTCTTTTCGAACCCCTTCGTGAATTGTATCCGTTTGCAATTGCAATTGAGTTTGAAGCTCTCCCATTGAAAAACCTCCCCTATTCTTGTTGCAGTGAAATTGTTCACTATGTTAAGTATACTAAAAAGTTGAAATTATTAATATATTAAAAATTTACTATTCAAACTGTTTCTTCTTTATGATTCAGATGAAAAGAGACGTTTTGACTAAATTTCGGAAGTGCCGGAGTGCCGAGAAACGAGTGCTGATGCCGGTCAAGCATTTTATTCGCAAGGAGCGAGGCGTTGATGTACGATAATAAAGGGTCATTTATCCTAGCAGCCGTCATAAATCAGCAACAAAATAGACAATAATCCGTCACATAGTGTGGGACTTTTTAGGTATTTCGGGCTTTATTTTTGAAACGGATCGTTGTAAAGTACTTAATATGAACCATTTAGAGATCGTGCCATTCGTCAGTCTGGCAATCTTGAATCATATTGGACAACTTTTTGACGTATTTGTGAAATATTGAACAATATTTTTTTCGTCTATTTTGTGAAATACTGATCAAAGTTTCGGTTCTGCTTGTGAAGTAGTGAACAATATAACGCTCAACCGGAAATGGAGGATAAAGCATGAGTGAATTAGTATTAGCCCGCATTCAATTTGCATCAACAACGTTGTTTCATTTCTTGTTTGTGCCAATGTCTATCGGGCTTGTGTTTATGGTTGCGTTGATGGAGACTCTTTATCTTGTGAAGAAAAATGAGCTGTACCTCAAAATGGCGAAGTTTTGGGGACACTTATTCTTAATAAATTTCGCAGTCGGTGTTGTTACGGGGATTTTGCAAGAATTCCAGTTTGGACTGAACTGGTCTGATTATTCCCGTTTTGTCGGAGATGTATTTGGCGCGCCGCTTGCGATTGAAGCATTATTGGCGTTTTTCATGGAATCTATTTTTATCGGATTATGGATTTTCGGGTGGGACCGCCTGCCTAAAAAAATTCATGCGCTCTGCATTTGGCTCGTGTCATTCGGAACGATTATGTCGTCTTTCTGGATCTTAACAGCGAACTCCTTTATGCAGGAACCGGTCGGCTTTACGATCAAAAACGGCCGCGCGGAAATGAATGACTTTGGCGCGCTGATTACAAATCCGCAGCTTTGGGTTGAATTTCCGCACGTCATTTTCGGTGCGCTTGCCACCGGGGCTTTCTTTATCGCCGGTGTCAGTGCTTTTAAACTATTAAAGAAAAAAGAAGTGCCATTCTTTAAACAATCTTTCAAACTCGCAATGATTGTCGGGCTTTGTGCAGGTCTTGGCGTCGGCCTTAGCGGACACATGCAGGCTGAACACTTGATGGAGTCACAGCCAATGAAAATGGCTGCCAGTGAAGGGCTTTGGGAAGACAGCGGCGACCCTGCCGCTTGGACGGCTTTTGCCACAATTGATACGAAAAATGAAAAGAGCTCTAATGAAATCAAAGTTCCTTACGCATTGAGCTATCTGGCTTATCAAAAATTCAGCGGCAGTGTCAAAGGAATGAAAACACTTCAGGCAGAGTACGAAAAAGTGTACGGAAAAGGCGACTATATTCCGCCTGTCAAAACGACGTTCTGGAGTTTCCGCATTATGGTTGGAGCAGGTGTTGTCATGATTCTTGCTGCGTTAGGCGGCCTTTGGCTAAACCGCCGCAAAAAGCTGGAAAACAGCAAATGGTATTTGCGCATCATGATCGCATTGATATCCTTCCCGTTTCTTGCGAACTCCGCGGGCTGGATTATGACAGAAATCGGGCGTCAGCCTTGGACGGTCATGGGTTTGATGACAACGGCTCAATCCGTGTCGCCTAACGTAACGGCGGGCTCCCTGTTATTCTCAATCATCGCGTTCGGTGTGATGTATCTGATTTTGGGCGCATTGCTTGTCTTCTTGTTCATTCGTGAGATTAAAAAAGGTGCGGAGCATAGTGATCATCATGATGTTCCTGTATCAACAGATCCATTTAGTCAGGAGGTATACCATGGCATCTCTTCATGATCTTTGGTTTATACTCGTTGCTGTATTGTTTGTAGGTTTCTTCTTTTTGGAAGGCTTTGATTTTGGGGTCGGCATGGCGACCCGTTTTCTTGGCCATAATGAATTAGAGCGCAGAGTGCTGATCAACACGATCGGACCGTTCTGGGACGCGAATGAAGTATGGCTTTTGACTGGTGCGGGTGCTATCTTCGCGGCGTTTCCAAACTGGTATGCAACAATGCTGAGCGGTTATTACATTCCGTTTGTCATTGTGCTGCTTGCGTTAATGGGCCGCGGGGTCGCGTTTGAATTCCGCGGCAAGGTTGATCATTTGAAATGGGTAAAGGTTTGGGACTGGGTGGTTTTCTTCGGCAGTCTGATTCCTCCGTTTGTGCTCGGTGTGTTATTTACGACATTATTCCGCGGTATGCCGATTGATGCCGATATGAACATTCACGCGCACTTATCTGATTATATCAATGTATATTCTGTACTTGGCGGCGTGACCGTAACACTTCTTTGCTTCCAGCATGGATTAATGTTCATCACGCTGCGTACGATTGGTGATTTGCAAAACCGCGCCCGGAAAATGGCACAAAAGATAATGGGTGTTGTTTTTGTAGCGGTTCTTGCCTTCGCGGCCCTTTCTGCTTATGAGACAGACATGTTTACACGCCGCGGCGAGATTACCATTCCGCTTGTTGTTTTGATTGTCATCTGCTTTATGCTCGCGGCTGTATTTATCCGTAAGAAAAAAGACGGATGGACATTCGGGATGACAGGCGCGGGGCTTGCTCTGACCGTAGGAATGATTTTCATTTCATTATTCCCTCGGGTGATGGTCAGCTCGATTCAAAGCGCGTTCGATTTAACAGTAGCTAACGCTTCTTCCGGTGATTATTCGCTAAAAGTCATGTCAATTGCAGCATTAACGCTATTGCCGTTTGTAATCGGCAGCCAGATCTGGAGCTATTATGTCTTCCGGAAGCGCGTCAGTCATAAGGAGCCTATGACTTATTAATGGGAAAAGACCTGTTTCGATATAAAGGAATGAAGCGGATTCTCACCGTGATTACTTGCTTAACGCTGATTCAGACAGCCGCTATTATCATGCAGGCAGAGTGGCTGAGTGAAGCTGTAACCGGGCTTTTCAACGGGAAGAGCATTGCCTCCCTGTTTCCGGTGATCGGCTTTTTCCTCATCGCTTTTGTCGCGCGGCACGGGGTGACAGTGGCGCGTCAGAAAATCGTCTATCATTATGCCGCCCGGACGGGAGCTGATTTGAGGAAAAGCTTTCTCGATCAGCTGTTCCGCTTAGGCCCCCGCTTTGCAAAGAAAGAGGGGACGGGGCAAATGGTGACGCTGGCGATGGAAGGCATCAGCCAATTCCGCCGCTATCTAGAGCTGTTTTTGCCGAAAATGGTCAGCATGGCGATTGTGCCGGCTGCGGTTGTCATCTACGTGTTTTTTCAGGATCGGACTTCTGCGATTATTTTAGTCGCGGCCCTGCCGATTCTGATTCTTTTTATGATTCTTCTTGGCCTTGTCGCACAGCGAAAAGCGGATCGCCAGTGGAAATCATACCAGACATTGTCCAACCATTTCGTTGATTCTCTTCGCGGATTGGAGACTTTGCGTTTTTTAGGATTGAGCAAATCGCATAGCAAAAACATTTTCCACGTCAGTGAGCGGTATCGCAAAGCGACAATGAGCACACTGCGGGTGGCGTTTTTATCTTCATTTGCTCTCGATTTTTTCACGATGCTGTCGGTGGCGACAGTTGCTGTGTTTTTAGGCTTGCGTTTGATAGACGGCGGTATTTTGCTTGGCCCCGCTTTAACAGCGCTTATTCTGGCACCTGAATACTTTCTGCCAGTGCGGGAAGTGGGAAATGATTATCATGCGACACTTAATGGTCAGGAAGCGGGCAAGACGATTCAGGACATATTATCTCAGCCGGGATTCAAAGAAGAGGCCCCGCTTCAGCTTGAAACATGGTCCAATCACGATGAACTGAAGCTGTCAGGTGTCTCAGTTGGCCGAGCGATGTCTGATATGACTCTTTCATTTAAAGGGAAGAAAAAAATCGGCATCATTGGAGCAAGCGGTGCCGGAAAATCAACTTTAATCGATATTCTTGGAGGATTTTTGGAGCCGGATGACGGTGTTATCAGTGTGAACGGTTCAAGCCGTTCGCACCTGCAGGACGGGAACTGGCAGAAAAACCTTCTCTATATTCCGCAGCATCCTTATATTTTTGATGATACGCTAGCGAACAATATCCGGTTTTATCACCCAAGCGCTTCTGCTGAAGATACAGCCCGCGCTGCTTCCTCAGCGGGATTGATGGAGTTTGTAAACACCCTTCCTGAAGGATTAGAGGGACGGATCGGAGAAGGCGGCCGGGCGCTCAGCGGCGGTCAGGCTCAGCGTGTCGCGCTTGCCCGCGCTTTTTTGGGTAACCGCCCGATTCTGCTGCTGGATGAGCCGACCGCCCATCTGGATATCGAAACAGAATATGAAATAAAAGAAACGATGCTGGATTTATTTGATGACAAGCTCGTCTTTCTCGCGACACACCGTCTCCATTGGATGCTCGATATGGATGAAATTATCGTGCTGGACGGAGGCAGGGCAGCAGAAATCGGGACTCACGATGAATTGCTGGCGAAAAACGGTGTGTACACCAAACTCGTGAAGGCACAACTGGGGGAAAGAGCATGAAGAAAGAAGAATGGATTCTGCCGTATATCAAGCAAAATGCCCGTCTGTTTGTTCTTGTTGTCTTTTTGGGCGCGGTGACGATTTTTTCCGCTGCTTTTCTCATGTTTACTTCAGGGTTTTTAATTTCAAAGGCGGCGACAAGGCCGGAGAACATCCTGCTCATTTATGTGCCGATTGTCGCCGTTCGAACCTTTGGGATCGCCCGGTCTGTGTCACGCTATGTGGAGCGCCTGATCGGGCATCATATCATTTTGAAAATCGTGTCAGACATGCGCGTCCGCCTTTACAACATGCTTGAGCCTGGCGCTTTGATGCTGCGGTCCCGTTTTCGCACGGGAGATATGCTCGGCATTTTGTCTGAGGATATTGAGCATTTGCAGGATGCCTTCTTAAAAACCATTTTCCCTGCCATCTCAGCCTTGCTTTTGTATGCTGTTTCAGTGATTGCGCTCGGCTTTTTCTCCTGGCCGTTTGCCATTTTGCTGGCGCTTTATTTGTTTGTTCTGGTTGTGCTGTTTCCGGTCGTGTCTTTGCTTGTGACGCGGGCGAAGAATGCCAAGCTGAAAAGCGGGCGAAACGTGCTGTACAGCCGTCTCACAGATGCCGTGATGGGTGTCAGCGACTGGATGTTCAGCGGACGCTGGCATGCTTTTATTGATTCCTATGAAAGAGAAGAAAACGCTTGGTTTGAGCTGGAACGCAAAAAACATCGTTTTACAAGATGGCGGGATTTCGCCGCGCAATGCTTTGTCGCCGGCCTTATTTTGCTGATGCTGTTTTGGACGGCGGGGCAGCATGCAAATGGCGAACTAGCCAAAACGATGATTGCTGCCTTTGTGCTTGTTGTGTTCCCGCTGACAGAAGCTTTTCTGCCGCTTTCTGATGCGTTGGGCGAAGTGCCGGGTTATCAGGATTCTATCAGAAGAATGAACAAGGTGGCTCAGCCGGGGGCTTCACAAACAGCGTCTGCGGCTGACAGGCTTGATCTCAAAGACGTCACTTTGGCGTTTCGTGATGTGACGTTTTCTTATGACAACAGCAGCCAAGTACTGAACCATTTTTCCTTTACGCTGCGCCAAGGAGAAAAAATGGCGCTGCTCGGCCGGAGCGGCTCAGGAAAATCAACATCACTCGCATTAATTGAGGGCGCATTGAAACCTGACTCAGGCTCGGTAACGTTAAACGGAGTGGAAACAGCGCTTGTAAAGGATCAGATTGCTGATGCGGTGGCTGTGTTAAATCAAAAGCCTCATTTGTTTGATACAAGCATTTTGAATAACATCAGGCTCGGAAACGGAAAGGCGAGCGACGAGGATGTGCGCCGCGCCGCAAAGCAAGTGAAGCTGCATGATTACATTGAGTCGCTGCCTGACGGATATCATACTTCAGTTCAGGAAACCGGAATCCGATTTTCAGGAGGAGAGCGGCAGCGGATCGCGCTCGCCCGGATTTTGCTGCAGGATACGCCGATCATTATACTTGATGAGCCTACAGTAGGCTTGGACCCTATCACGGAACGCGAACTGATGGAAATCGTGTTTGAGGTGCTGAAAGGTAAAACGATTCTTTGGATTACGCATCACTTGGCGGGAGTGGAAGCGGCCGATAAAATCGTCTTTCTGGAAAACGGAAAAACAGAAATGGAAGGAACACACGAGGAACTGCTGGCGACGAACGAACGGTATCGCCGGCTTTATCATCTCGACGTTCCTGTAAAATAAAAGACAGTCTCTGAGGCTGTCTTTTTTTGTTTGAAAAAGAAGAAGTGCAGGAAAAATAAGAAGAGAAATAAGAGGAGGTATGGATATGAATGTTCCGATTTGGACGGAAGAGCATGTGAGGGCTGCGCTCCCTGAAAGAGATGCAGTGAGCCATAAAGGTACGTACGGTACGGCTTTGCTGCTGGCGGGAAGCGACGACATGCCGGGCGCTGCGCTTTTAGCCGGGCTTGGAGCCATGCGGAGCGGTCTCGGCAAGCTTGTCATCGGCACGTCTGAAAGCGTGATCCCGCTGATCGTTCCGGTTCTGTCGGAGGCCACGTATTGGCGGGACGGCTGGGAAAAAGCGGCGGGCTCTCGCCTTGAAGAGACATACCGGGCAATTGCGATCGGTTCGGGGCTTCCGCAAACAGAGAGGGTGCAGCAGGCCGTTGATCATGTTCTTGAGAAGGATTGTCCTGTTATTTTGGATGCCGGGGCGCTGACAAAGCGCACGTATCCGAAACGGAAGGCGCCCGTCATCCTTACGCCGCATCCAGGTGAGTTTTCCCGAATGACAGGGGTTCCGGTGAAAGACTTACAAAATAAAAGAGCAGAATATGCCAAGGAGTGGGCGGTTCAGCTGCAAACGGTGATCGTGTTAAAAGGAAATCAAACCATCATCGCGTTTCCCGATGGCGACTGCTGGAGCAATCCGACCGGAAACGGGGCACTCGCCAAAGGCGGAACCGGCGACACACTGACGGGAATGATATTGGGCATGCTTTGCTGCCACAAAGACACGAAACATGCCGTATTAAATGCCGTATACTTGCACGGTGCATGCGCCGAGCTTTGGACTGACGAACACTCTGCCCATACGCTGCTTGCCCACGAGCTCTCTGACATGTTGCCTCGTGTGTGGAAACGATTTGAATGAAAAAAGCTGTCTTCATAGGGAAGACAGCTTTTCTTGATAGCCCGCTCGTTTTTTCAGGCGCGGTTTCATGAGTACATAATATAGAACAGAAGGCACAGCTAAGCCGATAATCCATGCGATATCCCCGCCGCCAAACATTTTTGCCAATGGCCCGATGTAAAAGGATGTATTGATAAACGGAATTTCTAACAAGATGGACAGAATGAAAGCAATCGTTGTGATCCAATTGACTCTTCCATATGGCCCGTTGACATCAAACATCGCTTTGACCTCATAGCTCCCGTGGCGGACGAAGTAGTAATCCACTAAATTGATCGCCGTCCATGGAATTAAGAAATAACTGATAAAAAAGATAAAATTCAAAAACAGCTCCATAAAATTACTTTGCCCGAGAAGGCTTAGGACTGTTCCGACGACGGTGACGCCAAGGATCATGATGATTCTGATTTTCGGTGTGACTTTTAATTTCAGAAACGGCTCAAGCGTAGTCGTCGTGGACATAAAAGCTCCATACAAGTTAAAGACATTAATCGCCATCTGGCCAAATAAAACAATGATCAGCATAATGAACGAGAAGGGGCCGAACAATTGCACAATCTGGGTCCCTGAGTTTGTCGTAAAATCAGGAAGTGCCGTGGTCAGCAGCGCGCCGAGCAGCATCATCCAGATGGAGCTGACAGATGTTCCTGCATAGCTGTACCAAAACGTTTGGGACGCCGGTGTTTTAATTGGCAGATATCTGGAATAATCGGCGACATAAGGCGCATAGGCAAGCTGCCAAGTTGCTACGGCGCTGACTGCGACCAAGAAAACGGGCAAGTCGACCGTCCCGGGCATCCAGCTGCCTGTCGGAATCGGTAATTGGAAAATGAGTATCGTTGCAGCAAAAAATACGGCAAAAGAAGTCCAAGAAAGGATTTTTTGCATTTTGTGAATCAAATCATGACCGAAAATGGTGAGTAAAAAACATGCGGCGCTTAAGCCTATAATGCTCCATGATCCCGGGATGGGAACAAAGCTGCTTAAGGTCCCGGCCGCCAGAATTGTACTGCTTGCGAAGAAACCAAGGTAGATAAACATGACTAAGAAGAGGGGAAGAATCGCTCCAATTACGCCGAATTGGGCACGGCTTTGAATCATTTGCGGGATGCCGAGCTGGGGTCCTTGCGCGGAATGAGAAGCCATAAATATGGCACCGATTAAGGTTCCGCAAATAATAGCGGCAACACTCCAAAACAGATTAAGTCCCATTGCAACGGGAAGAGTACCGGTCACTAACGTGGTGATATGCATATTGGCCCCGAACCATACGGGAAATAAATCTTTTGCTTTACCATGTCTTTCTTCATTCGGAATATATTCAATCGTTCGCCTTTCTACTTTCAATGCATCGTCCTCCATATATAATGAAATTTTGAAATAGACATAAAAACATAGCTTAACAGACTGTACTTCGCTTTACAAATTTAGATGTTCACGAAAACCAATGAGAAGCCAGTGAAGTCAATAGATCAAAAGAATTATAAAAAAAGTTGAACGCTCTGGAATCCGGTGTCGTCTCATAAGGCAAGATAACAAAAAAAGGGGGGATTGCGGCCGTTGGATACAAATGAAGAACAGCAATTGATTCAGCAGGCGAAAGAGGGAAGCGACGAGGCGTTTACAGCCCTATTTCAGCATTATTATTCTTTTCTATACAAATACTTGTTAAAGCTTTCCCTTCACCCTGACATCAGCGAGGATCTAGTTCAGGAAACCTTTCTGAAAGGGTACGTCCATCTGGGGAGTTTTCAAGGGCGATCCAAATTCTCCACTTGGCTGATCTCTATCGCGTCAAGACTCTACCTTGATCACCAGAAAAAGAGGAAGAGAGAATGGAAACGAAATCAGGCTGTTACAGAGGAAACGATACGCAAGATCAAATGGGATGTGTCAATGAAAGGCTCTGAGTGGAGCGAGACGCTTGATCTCTTTTCTCAGCTTGACCCGAAGCTGCGCACGCCCGTTTTATTAAGGCACTATTACGGCTATACCTATGCTGATATCGGGATGATGCTGCATATCAAAGAAGGCACGGTAAAGTCCAGAGTCCATAAAGGGCTCCAGCAAATCAGAAAGGAGTGGACTGATGAATAAAGAAAAGCGATCTGTTCATTTAAAATCGGAATTGCAGAAAATTGACCAATGCGCCAACCCGATTATACCGAGTCAAAAAGAATTGCTTGATCAGCTGTTACAAATGAAAGCCGAACGAAGAAAAAGCGTGCTGAAAGAAGTTATCTTATTTGTGTTCTGTGCACTGATGGTGGTAAGCGCGGCGACTCTGGCATTTACTCAAGTTCCCGCTGCTTTTGTCGTGCTTCAGGTCTGTGTGCTGGCTGTCCTGCCGATTTTGATTGCGGCTGAGAAAAAAAGATACTTTGGCGAACGTGAGGTGAAGCGCTGATGTTCCAAACAGATTTGACGATTTTTGTGTTTGCTTATCTGATTGTATTGGCACAGGGAATCTTTTTATTCATTGATGCGAAAAAACGGGATCGTCTGGCATGGGTATGGGGAATTGTCGGACTGATTACAGCGCCGATGCCTCTGATTTGCTATTACTTTTTTGTGATAAGGCCTGACCGAAAAAATAGGAGGATCAGCTAATGAATATTTCTTGGGAAATGATTGTACCTCTGATTGTGTTACAGGCCGTGCTGGCAGTGTTTGCCCTGATCAGCTGTGTGAAAGAAGAGCGGACAAACGGGCCGAAATGGATGTGGGCAGCAGTGATTATATGCATCAATATTATTGGGCCGATTTTATTTTTTACCGTCGGCAGAAAGCAAAGGTGAGCGAGCATGCTATCTATTGAGTCATTATGCAAATCATATCGGCATCATCAAGCTGTACGGGATGTCAGCTTTCAAGTCAAGGAGAACGAGTGTGTCGCTCTATTAGGACCGAATGGGGCTGGTAAAACCACAACGCTTCAAATGCTGTCCGGACTGCTGTCACCCACCTCCGGGACGGTCAAGCTGTACGGGGAGAAAAAGGCAGATCGCAGTATGATCGGCTACCTTCCGCAGTACCCGGCTTTTTATTCATGGATGACGGCAAATGAATTTTTAACCTTTGCCGGGAGACTGTCTGGCCTTTCAAAGAAAAAATGCCAAGAGAAAATAGGCGAAATGCTGGCGTTTGTCGGTTTGCAGGACGCGGCAAACAAAAGAATCGGCGGTTATTCTGGCGGCATGAAACAAAGGCTCGGTCTGGCTCAGGCTCTGCTTCATAAACCGAAGCTTTTGATTTTGGATGAACCGGTTTCTGCCCTGGACCCTTCAGGGCGTATCGAGGTGCTGGATATGATGCGGGAGCTGAAAAAACATATGGCTGTTCTGTTTTCTACTCATGTTTTGCACGATGCGGAGCAGGTGTGTGATCAAGTCGTGATCATGAAAAGCGGCGAGATTTCATGGAAAGGCGCTTTACAGCAGCTCAAAGAACAGCATCAAACGAATGTTTTCACTCTTACTGTGAAAGAGAAACTGAAGGGCTGGCTTGAAGAGAAGCCTTATATATCCGATGTTGTCTATATGAATCCGTCTCAAGCTGTTTTTGAGCTAAGCGATACAGGCTCTGGCAGGATATTGCTGAGTGATTGTATCCAAATGGGATTGACAGTCACCCGTTTTGAACAGAAAACGGAGTCTCTCGAAGACGTCTATCTTAAGGTGGTGCACGCATGAATGTCATGATGACGCTATTACAAAAGGAATGGCTGGAAGGCTGGAGAAGCGGAAAGCTGATCTGGCTGCCCATTGCGATGATGATCGTGGGGCTGACGCAGCCGCTGACCATTTATTATATGCCGGAAATCATTGCGCATGGGGGGAATCTTCCAGACGGTATGAAAATCAGTTTTACCATGCCTTCCGGATCTGAGGTGATGGTGAGCACGCTTTCCCAATTCAACACGCTTGGCATGGCGCTGATCATCTTCAGTGTCATGGGCAGTGTGGCGAATGAAAGAAATCAAGGTGTAACGGCTCTGATTATGTCGCGGCCTGTGACGGCAGCCCAGTATATATTGAACAAATGGATCACCCAAAGCATGATCGGAATCGCGTCGTTTGCAGCTGGGTACGGACTTGCTTATTATTACGTCCGGATATTGTTTGAGCACGCATCGTTCAGCCGCTTTGCAGCAAGCCTCGGCCTCCACTCTCTTTGGATGATGTTTATTGTTACTGCAGGGCTTGCCGGCAGCACGATGTTTCGGTCTCTCGGAGCAGCCGCGGCAGCCGGGATTGGGCTGACTGCTGCCGTTTCCTTTGCTGTCTCGCTTTTTCCTGATGGTGCGAAATGGCTGCCGGCTGAGCTTTGCAAGCAGGCGGAGCATATTCTGCTTCATGGAGAGCGGGCGGACTTTTTCGGATGGTCGCTCACATTCTCCATTCTGTGCATCGTGCTTCTGGCCGTTTTTTCTGTGTGGCGCTTCCGGCGGTATGAAAGCTATTAACTGATCAGTTTCCGCTTTGTGGCCAGCATCATCATCATAGCGGCCAATGCCATCAATCCGGCTCCATAAAATACCTCCGGCAAACCGAAAACCTGTGCGATTTTTCCGGCGAGAAGGGGGCCGGTAAAGATGCCCAGTGCATAAAACGATTGATAAAATCCCATGGCTGACATTTTTAAACGCGCTGAGCTGATATCGACGACCCGGCTTAACAATAGGGGAAACACAAGGCCAAGCGCCAGACCGATGAAAGCATGGGTCATGCAAACCGTGAGCAATGAAGCTGAAAAAGGAACGAACATCAAACAGACTCCAATGACAGCAAAACAGATCAGCAAGGTGACATAGGCGATTCTTCCGGTAAAACGCAAAAACAAAAAGCTCAGGGTAGCCGCTGCATGAGGGAGAAAAAAGGCGCTCATCACCCAAAGCAGTTCGATGTCTCCCATTCCGAGCTGATTCGTGTAAAGCGGCGTAAAACCAAACACCGTCATAAATAGCACGGCATGTGCGGTCATAGATAGAATCGTGAAAAGCTTCAGCTTCGGCAGCCGCAATGTGTCCCTGATGTATTGCGGCATACGGACAGTCTTGTGATGAGCGGGAAAAGTCGACGGATCTTTCATAAAGCAGCATATCACAAGGCCGATGCCCGAAGCAGTCAGTGCCATCCAAAACGGAACCTGCCTGCCTAAATGCGCTGCTGCAAGCCCGCAGAACACAATGCTGACAAACTGAGGCATGACGGTAAAAAACTGCATGATGCCCATTGCTTTTGAGGCACTGCCATCTTTGAAATAATGAGTGTATAGAATCGTCGCCATCACCCACATGGATGCTGTAATCCCCGCGAGAAGCCGGGCGGTCAGGACGAAGAAAAAAGAATCAAACGCAAGAAAAAGCACGCTGCTGAGAATGGAACATCCAAAGCCGGCGATTAACAATGACTTGCGCAGAGAAAAAAGAATTTCTGACAGAAGCCCAAGCGGGAACCGCAGCAGGATTTGGGTCACCCCATAGCTTCCAAGAATCATGCCGATCGCTCCGTATGAAAAGTGCAGATCCTCCAAATACAGGCTGAAAACAGGAACGTAAATATAGCCCGAAAACCAAAAACAAAATACCATGCATAAGAAAACGGCGTGATCTAAAGCACCGATTGTTTTCTGCTGAGGCATCAGCGGCTGCTGTATTTCCATGCTCTCACCACCTCTTTTCTTCCAGTACAACACAATGAGTGAAAACGTTTCAATAGGGAAATAAAAAACAGGACTTCAAAAAGTCCTGTTCTTGGTGTTAATACGGATCAGACGGATGGCTTTCCTGTTCAGCCTGCTCGGCGGCTTGAGCCGTTTCTGTCGTGCCGATCGGTCCGTTGCTGTTATTTTCTGAAGCCTTTTTCAGCCCTTCCGCAACGCGTTTTCCGTAGTCCGGATCGGCTTTTGTGAAATTCTCAATCATTTGCTCCTGAATTTCTTTTCTGCAGGTTGAAAGCGTATTGACCAGATTTGTGATGAGTTCAGTACGCTCAAACTCAGTAAATCTCCGGTACGTTTCACCGGCTTGTCCGAAATTGTTCTTTCTGTCGATCGCTTCCCGCTTCAGGTTACCTTCGACATGCGGGGTGTGGTCTTTACCATCTTGCTTCGCTTCCTTCAGCCCGCCCATAATTGACGGTTCATAGTTGACATGCGGATTTTGACCTTCGCCGATATCCACGCGGTATTGCATTTGCCCCCCTTGCTGGTTGGTCGCGACGTGCTTTTTCGGTGAGTTGATTGGCAGCTGCAGGTAGTTTGCGCCAACTCTGTACCGCTGCGTATCGGAATAGGAAAACGTCCGGCCTTGAAGCAATTTGTCATCAGAAAAATCAAGCCCGTCGACAAGGACCCCAGTACCGAATGAAGCCTGTTCTACTTCAGAATGGTAATTCTCAGGGTTTTTGTTTAACACTAATTTGCCGATCGGCTTCCACGGGAAGTCCTCTTTATACCACAGCTTAGTCGGATCAAGCGGATCAAAGTCGAGCTCCGGATGCTCGTCATCACTCATGACTTGGGCATACACCTCCCATTCCGGATAATCGCCGTTTTCAATCGCTTCATACAAATCCTGTGTCGCGTGGTTGAAGTTTTTCCCCTGAATCTCTTCCGCTTCCTTCTGTGTCAGGTTGCGGATGCCCTGTTTCGGTTCAAAATGGTATTTCACAAGAACGGCCTTGCCTTCCTCATTCACCCATTTGTAGGCATGAACGCCTGAACCCTGCATCTGCCGGTAGTTGGCGGGAATGCCCCAAGGCGAAAACAAGAATGTGATCATATGTGTCGCTTCAGGAGATTGAGAAATGAAGTCGAAAATACGTTCACCATCTTGGATATTGGTCACCGGATCAGGCTGAAACGCGTGTACAAGATCCGGGAATTTCAGCGGATCGCGAATAAAAAAGATTTTCAGGTTGTTCCCGACCAAATCCCAGTTTCCGTCTTCGGTATAAAGCTTAACGGCAAAGCCGCGCGGGTCCCGTAAGGTTTCAGGTGAATGTTTGCCGTGATTCACCGTGGAAAAACGGACAAATGCCGGCGTTTTCTTGCCTTTTTCCTGGAAAAGCTTTGCTCGCGTGTACTTTGAAATCGGCTCGTCTCCAAAACTGCCATAGGCTTCGAAATACCCATGTGCGCCTGCACCCCTGGCATGCACAACACGTTCGGGAATGCGTTCCCTGTCAAAGTGGCTGATTTTTTCGAGAAAATCGTAATTTTCCAGCGTTGTCGGCCCTCTGTTCCCGACCGTCCTCACATTCTGGTTGTCGGTGACGGGATGCCCCTGTCTGTTCGTCAAGGTATCCTCTGACTCGTTTTTCCCGGATGTCTTATGAGAAAGCGCATCCTCACTGCCTTCGACATTTGTGCCGTGATACTCTTTTTGATGATCATCTTTCATTGGTTGAGCCTCCTTTTTGAACGGTAACAATATGCCCTTAATGGAAGAATTTTAAAACGGAAGTTTTTTTTTTAGCTGCTTCGGGAATGGTACAATTACCAAAACGAAAAAAGGAGAGTACGACATTCGTGACCAGAAAAAGAAATCCGCTGCCCATCGAGTTTTATCAAAAAACGGCCCTAGAACTGGCTCCTTCTCTTCTCGGCTGTCTTTTGGTAAAGGAAACGGATGAAGGAACAGCTTCAGGTTTTATTGTGGAAACAGAGGCCTATATGGGAGCCGGGGACAGAGCAGCCCACAGCTTTAACAACCGCCGGACGAAGCGGACTGAGATTATGTTTGCTGAAGCTGGCCGTGTGTATACGTATGTGATGCACACCCATACATTGCTGAACGTCGTTGCCGCAGAAGAGGATGTTCCGCAAGCGGTATTAATCAGGGCGATTGAGCCTCATGAAGGCCAGCTGTTAATGGAGGAAAGAAGGCCTGGCCGGCGTCCGAGAGAATGGACAAATGGTCCCGGAAAGTTAACGAAAGCGCTTGGCGTCACGATGAATGACTACGGACGCTGGATCACGGAACAGCCGCTTTACATTGAAAGCGGGTACACACCGGAAGACATGTCAACCGGTCCGCGCATCGGCATCGACAACAGCGGAGAGGCGCGCGATTATCCGTGGCGTTTCTGGGTGACGGGAAACAGGTACGTGTCGCGTTAGTATGTTTAAGCAAAGGGGAATCAGGGGAATGATTGAGAAAAAAGAAGGGAGAATCGGAGCTTTGAAAAAAATGATCAAAACCGTTATCAAATGGGCGCCGGTCATTTACCCGGTTGTTCGAAAAATCATGAAGGACCGCAAAGCGTCTAAACAAAAGAACATGTCCGCATCCCGAACAGCCGGCTGATCCCGGCTGTTTTTTTATGGGTCTGTTTTCCCTCCTGTCCTCCCGATGTTCATTGACTTGCATTTCTCCCCATTATAGAATTTATATACATTTCGCTTTCCCTTCACCACATCCTTTCTGCCTACTATGTAATTCCTGCATCTATCTTGATAGGAGGTTTTTCTCATGCTGCATGGGCGACTTCGTGAAATTCTGCGCTTATTGATGGCGGCTGAAGTTCCGGTGACAAGCTCGGTATTTGCCGCACATTTACATGTGACGACGCGGACGGTCCGCAATGATATAAAGGAACTCCAAGATGTGATAAGCGGCCATGGCGCTTTGGTTCAATCGGTAAGAGGCTCGGGATACAAGCTGCGCATTCATGACGAGCAGACCTTTAGAAAACTGCTGCAAGACGCGTTTCAGCAGAAAAAGGGGCTGCCGGTATTTCCCGAGGAGAGGATTACATATCTCATGAAACGGCTGCTGCTGGCGGAACATTATCTCAAGCTGGATGAGCTGGCCGAAGAACTTTTTATCTCAAAATCTACACTCCAAACCGATTTAAAGGAAGTGAAGAAACGGCTGCTTCCTTATCGCATTGTCATGGAAACACGCCCGAATTACGGCTTCAAGCTGCGCGGAGACGAGGTGCAGATGAGGTACTGTATGGCGGAGTACATTGTTGATGAAAGAGAAACAGAGATTGATGTTCTGAATGAAAAGGCTGATATTTTGCCAAAGGAAGAAATCGAGATCATCCATTCTGTGATTATGAGAAAGATTAAAAACGACCGGATTCCTCTGTCTAACCTTGGATTGAATAACCTCATCATTCATATCGCCATCGCCTGTAAGCGGATCAGAACGGAACACTATGTTTCTCTTTTCCCGGAAGATATGGATCACATTTTGCATCAAAAAGAATACCAGGCTGCTGAAGCCATTGTGAAAGAACTGGAATCAGCCCTTAGCGTCACGTTTCCGGAAAATGAAACGGCTTATATTGCCATGCATCTTCTCGGCACGAAACGAATGACACAGCCGCAGTGTGGAGAAGTCGAATTTTCAATCGATGAAGAAACAGATCGGCTGACTGCCGCCATGATCGAAGCGGTCGACCGAGAATTAAAGCTCGGCATCCTGCATGATCAAGAGCTGAAAATTGGCTTAGCACTGCATGTAAAACCCGCTGTCACCCGCAACCGGTATGGCATGAATCTGAGAAATCCAATGCTGGCAGCGATCAAAGAAAATTATCCTCTCGCCTTTGAGGCCGGAATCATCGCCGGAATCGTCATAAGAGAAAAAACGGGCATCGATATTCATGAAAATGAAGTCGGTTATTTAGCGCTGCACTTCGGCGCCGCAATTGAACGGAAGAAAACAGAAAGCCCGCCGAAGCGCTGCATCATCGTTTGTGCATCAGGTGCGGGAAGCGCCCAGCTTCTGAGGGAAAAACTTCGCTCCCACTTCGGCAAACGGATCGATATTCTCGGCACGGCTGAATATTACAGTCTTGACCAGTTGTCTTATGAATCGATTGATTTTGTCGTCAGCACCATTCCGATCAAAAAAGAACTCCCTGTGCCTGTACTGAAGGTAAACACCATCTTAGGCGGAACCGATTTTACAAAAATAGAATCCATTCTCAATGATGAGCAAGAAAAAGCTGTCAGCTATCTCAAAAAGGATCTCGTTTTTTTCCAGAAGGATCTGCGTTCGAAAGAAGAAGTGATTCAATTTTTAGGTCAGAAAGCAGTGGACGGCGGCTATGCGAATAAGGAGCTCATAGATTCTGTATTTGATAGAGAAGAGATGTCGCCAACGTGCTTCGGCAACCTCGTGGCCATTCCGCACCCGCTCGTCCCGCAGACGCAAACGACATTTTGGGCCGTCTGTACGCTCAAAAAGCCGATAGACTGGGAGAATAAACGGGTTCAATTTGTTTGCCTGCTTTGTGTCGAAAAGGAAAACAAAGCGGATTTGCAAAGCATGTATAAACTGCTCGGCAGCATTTTGGATGATCCGGCAGCGGTAAGCCAGCTGTTAAAAAGCCGCACGTACCAAGAGCTCTCCGATGTGTTTGACAAAAAACGATAAACTGACAGCCTGGATATACCTTTTTTCCGTTTCCTGCGGAAAAACCTTGAGTGTTTATGAAAGCGATTTCATAATATGATGTTATCAACAGCAGGACATACAAATTCTATCAAACTCTTAGGGGGTCTATTACATGAATATATTACTCGTTTGTGCAGCAGGCATGTCAACAAGCTTACTCGTCAGCAAGATGGAAAAAAGTGCGCAGGAACAAGGAAAAGACTATACCATTTGGGCAGTATCAGGTGATTCTGTACAAAATCATATCGATAAAGCGGATGTATTGCTCCTCGGCCCGCAAGTCCGTTACCTGCTTCCTCAGCTGAAAAAACTAGGAGAATCAAAGGGTGTTCCGGTAGACGTCATTAACACAGTCCATTATGGGACGTGCAACGGAGCGGAAGTGCTGAAATCGGCTGAACAGCTTGGAAACGCGTCATAGAGAGGGGCGGGCTATGTGAATAAAGTCAATCAGTTGTTAGAAGAGAAGGTCATGCCTATAGCGGGAAGAATTGCGGGGCAGCGTCATTTGCAGGCGCTCCGTGACGGTATCATTTTAACAATGCCGCTTATTATCATCGGCTCCTTTTTCCTCATCATCGGCAACCTCCCAATTCCCGGATATGCCGATTTTATGGCAAAAACGTTCGGCAGCGCCTGGTCTGAGAAACTCGCTTACCCGGTTGACGCCACCTTTGAAATTATGGGGCTTGTCGCCGCATTCGGCATCGCCTACAGGCTGGCGGAGAAATATGGGGTCGATGCCTTGTCAGCCGGTGCCATCTCCCTTGCGGCTTTCCTCTTAGCGACACCGTATCAAGTGCCGTTTACGCCGGATGGCTCGACGAAAGAGATGATGGTCAGCGGCGGTATTCCGCTTTCGCTGATGGGAAGTAAAGGCCTGTTTGTCGCCATGATTATCGCGATGGTGTCAACAGAGATTTACCGTCTCATTATCCAGCGCAATATGGTTTTTAAAATGCCGGATGGTGTTCCGCCGGCGGTCAGCAAGTCATTTGTCGCTTTAATCCCCGGCTTTGCCGTCATCTTCCTGATTTGGGCAGCACGACTGATTGTTGAAGCGACACCGTTTGAAAGCCTTCATAATATTGTAAGCGTTTTACTGGGGACGCCGCTCTCCATTCTTGGCGGAAGCCTCGGGGGCAGCCTTATCGCAGAAGCCGTCAAAATGCTTTTATGGGCCTGCGGTCTTCATGGCGCTAACATTGTCGGCGGCATCATGGCACCGATTTGGTACGGCGCCATGGATGTCAACCGGATCGCGTTCCAAGCCGGTGAGGAGCTGCCTAAGATTTTCACCCAGCAATTTTTCGATATCTGGGTCAATATCGGCGGAAGCGGTGCCACTCTTGCACTGGTTGTCACGATGTTCCTTCGCGCCCGAAGCAAACAAATGAAGCAGCTCGGAAAGCTTGCGGTCGGCCCGGCGGTCTTCAATATTAACGAACCGATCATTTTTGGAATGCCGATCGTCATGAACCCGATGCTCTTGATTCCGTTTATCGTCACGCCGCTTATCACACTGACACTCACATACATCGGAATGAGCACCGGACTTGTCGCCAAACCTGCAGGTATCGCAGTCCCGTGGACCATGCCGCCGATCTTTTCAGGCTACTTAGCGACAGGAGGCAAAGTATCAGGCGCGGTCATGCAAGCCATTAATATCGCCGTTTCCTTTGTTGTCTACTACCCGTTCTTCAGAATGTGGGATAAACAGAAGCTGAAGGAAGAAAACGAATTAGAACTCGTTCAAACGCCTGCTGTTTCAGACGACAAAGAGGCGGCTTTGTAAAGAAAGGAGTGAGTGGTGTGAATGAGAAAATGGAGCAAATTATTTTTCAAATCATTCTTCACGGAGGAAACGGAAGGAGCTCCGCAATGGAAGCGATCGCCGCCGCGAAAAACGGCGACAGCGAAGAGGCGCGGAATAAGCTTCAAGAAGCTGCGGATGAATTATCAAAAGCCCATCATTATCAGACAGAGCTGATCCAAAGTGAAGCGGGCGGAGAAAAAACAGAAATGACGCTGCTGATGGTCCACGCACAGGATCATTTAATGAATGCCATGACAGTCAAGGATTTGGCGGCTGAATTCATTGAGCTATATGAAAAAATCACCGTGCAAGGGGGAGCAAGCATATGACAAAAGGATTGAAAATTGTAACGATTGGCGGAGGTTCAAGCTATACACCGGAGCTTGTGGAAGGTTTAATCAAACGGTACAAAGAGCTGCCTGTACGTGAATTATGGCTCGTTGATATTCCTGAAGGCGAGGAAAAATTGAACATTGTCGGCATGCTCGCCAAGCGGATGGTTGAAAAAGCCGGTGTCCCTATCGACATTCACCTCACTTTGGACAGGAGGGAAGCGCTGAAAGATGCAGACTTTGTGACGACTCAATTCCGGGTCGGATTGCTCCAGGCGAGAGCCAAGGATGAGCGCATTCCATTAAAATATGGCGTCATCGGCCAGGAAACAAACGGCCCGGGAGGACTCTTTAAAGGATTGCGCACCATTCCGGTCATCCTAGAGATTGCGAAGGACATCGAGGAGCTTTGTCCGAACGCATGGCTCGTCAATTTCACAAATCCGGCAGGTATGGTGACGGAGGCCTTGCTTCGCTACTCCAACCTGAAGAAAGTCGTCGGTCTCTGCAATGTCCCGATCGGCATCAAAATGGGCGTAGCGAAAGCGCTCGATGTAGATGTCGACCGGGTAGAGGTTCAATTTGCCGGATTGAATCATATGGTGTTCGGAATGGACGTCTTCTTAGACGGTGTCAGCGTGAAGGATAAAGTCATTGAAGCGATGGGTGACCCGAAAAACGCAATGACAATGAAAAACATCTCCGGCGCTGAGTGGGAGCCAGAATTCTTAAAAGCACTCGATATGATCCCTTGCGGCTACCACCGCTACTATTTCAAAACAAAAGAAATGTTCGAGCACGAGCTTGAAGCATCACAAACGGAAGGCACCCGTGCTGAAGTGGTGCAAAAGGTAGAGCAAGAGCTGTTCGAGCTTTATAAAGATCCAAATTTGGCGATCAAGCCGCCGCAGCTTGAAAAACGCGGAGGTGCTTACTACAGCGATGCAGCGTGCAACCTCATCAGCTCCATTTACAATGATAAACACGACATTCAGCCGGTGAACACGGTCAATAACGGTGCGATTGCAAGCATTCCAGATGATTCCGCTGTTGAAGTAAACTGCGTGATGACGAAAAACGGCCCTAAGCCAATCGCCGTAGGCGATCTGCCAGTATCTGTCCGCGGTCTCGTCCAGCAAATCAAATCATTTGAGCGTGTCGCGGCGGAAGCGGCTGTCACAGGCGACTACCAAGCAGCGCTGCTTGCCATGACGATTAACCCTCTCGTACCATCCGACACAGTGGCCAAACAGATCTTAGACGAAATGCTGGAAGCGCACAAAGCACATCTGCCGCAGTTCTTTAACAAAATTGAAGCATAAAAAAAACGGCCCGTTTTGGGCCGGTTTTTTGTTTATTTGCTTTCAGTGAGCGTTGCGACTTCAGTCGTCCATCCAAATTCATCAGGAACTGTACCCTTTTGAATGCCTGTAATCGTGTCATACAGCTTTTTAGAGATTTCTCCCGTTTCACCGTTGTTGATCATCAGTGTTTCGTCATTCCAGATCAGTTCGCCGACAGGAGAAATAACAGCAGCCGTACCCGTTCCGAAGGCTTCTTCAAGAACGCCGTCTTTATGGGCTTGGATGACTTCATCAACGGCAATTCTTCGTTCTGATACCGGAAGCCCCCAATGCTTAAGCAAAGTAATAACGGAATTGCGCGTGATGCCTTCCAGAATGCTGCCGTTCAGCATCGGTGTCACAATTTCACCGTTGATTTTAAAGAAGATGTTCATGCTGCCGACTTCTTCGATGTATTTTTTCTCAATGCCGTCCAGCCAGAGAACCTGAGAAAATCCTTTCTCTTCTGCTACCTGCTGCGCTTTTAAGCTTGAAGCGTAGTTTCCTGCGGTTTTCGCATCTCCCGTTCCGCCTCTTACCGCACGGACAAATTCACTTTCCACAGCAATTTTGACAGGCTTAATGCCTTCTTTGTAATATGAGCCGACCGGAGAAAGGATGATAAAGAGCTTATACGTATGAGATGCCGCGACACCAAGGAAAGGTTCGGTTGCGATAATGAATGGGCGGATGTAAAGGGACGTGCCCTCCGCATTTGGAATCCAGTCTTTATCAATAGCGATCAGCTGTTTTAAACCCTCAAGAACCTGTTCTTCATCAATTTGCGGAATACAGATGCGGTCATTTGATTTATTCAGTCGCTCCATATTTTTTTCCGGTCTGAAAAGCAGAACATGGTCATCCTCTGTGACGTAAGCCTTTAAGCCTTCAAACACCGTTTGGCCATAGTGATAGACCATTGCGGCCGGGTCCATTGAAACGGCTTGATAAGGAATGATTCTCGGATCGTACCAGCCTTTATCAGATGCGTAGTCCATTACAAACATGTGGTCTGTAAACACTCTTCCGAAAGAAAGCTGATTTGGATCTGGTTTCGGTTTTTTGGCTGATGTTAATTCAACTCGAATCGTTTGTTTAGTCATGGTCAATCTCCCTGTTGTTAAATTGTTTATATTATCAAACTTATTTGAAAATATTTTATATTCTATTGTATACCTTCACCAAATAATCGCAATAGGTTTGCTCAAATTTGTAAAAAATTTATAAGAAAAAGCAGGAGAAATTAATTCTCCTGCGCATTCATTTGTTCAAATACTCTGTCGTAATCGGCACGGACCGCATTCCGCAAACCTTCGACACGTTCATTTGTAATCTCTTGTTTGCCTTCTTTTAAGCCGTCTAAGAAATATTGGACATATTCTTCAGGTGTCATGCCGCGGTACGCCAGACCCTGCTTATCACGTGATTTTTGATTTAATCCCGTGTCAACCATAGGCGGCGCCATCTCGATCACTTCAACGCTTGTATCGCGAAGCTGGTGTCTGAGCGTGAGTGAGAAGGAGTGGAGCGCCGCTTTTGTTGCACAGTACACCGGATAAACAGCTAACGGGTTAAACGCGAGCCCGGATGTTACCTGAACAATTGCCGCTTCCGGCTGATTCATCAAGTGAGGCGTAAAAAGAGCTGATAAATGGACAGGCGCTTGAAAATTCAGCTCAATTTCATCCCCGTCCACAAAGAGCTCCTCAGTCCCTTTTTTAAAGTCGATTTCTTTTTGAATGCCCGCATTGTTAACGAGAACGTTCAGCTTTGGAAATTCCTTCTGGGCCCATTCAAACAATGCCTCACGCTCCGTGCGGTCTGCGACATCGCATTGTTTTGTATGGAGGGCTGGGAGCTGTTTTTTCGCTTCTGCAAGACGCGTTTCGCTGCGTCCGCAAATGATCACTTCATTCCCGAGCTCAAGCAGCCGTTTTGCCAGTTCAAGCCCGATGCCTGCTGAACCGCCTGTGATCAAAACCGTATTGTCTGTTATCTTCATTGATGTAACACCTCTTATCAAGCTGGCTGTGATTCCTTTACTATTTCAAATCTTAGCAGGAAATATGCAGCCGCGTCCTAATAGCTGCTCACGATGAAGTAACCTTTCCGGTTTTATAGAATTCATCAATTGCCTTATCCACATATACCCAGCCTTTCCAGCCGATGTGGATGGTATCTTTCATAAAATAAGGGTCATATTCATGACCTGAAAAATCAGCGACTTGGAAGCCCTTCGCTTTAATCTGTTTATTGACCTTTTCATAATAGTCAGTGCGCCCTTTTTTCGGGAAGCCTGTGTAGTCATACCATTTTCCGTTAACAGGGATGGTGACAAACATAGGCTCTGCGCCCGCGTCTTTCAGGATATTAAGCATCAGCTCAAAATCGCCGTATTCCGGTGACTTCGCATACGATCTGCCTTTGTTTTTTCCTTTTAGCTTAGGCACTTTCGGCTTCAGCTTTTTATAAACAGGATTGTCGATGTGAAAATCGTTAGACCCGGAGTGGCGTTTGCCTGATTCATCGGCCAGTTTATTTAATTCAGACCATGACTTATCCTTCACGGATTGTGAGATATAACGCTTTGGTCCCGTGGTTTCCGTCGTTGAATAATAAAGGTCTTTCTTTTCTAGCATCTTGTAATATACTTTTGCCGCCGGCTTCAGCGCGTTCACTTTCCATGTCTGGCCATTCACTATCGCCTTATAAAGCTCGGAAAGTACAGCATCGTTTTGAACAGCTTTGAAGCGCAGCATACGCTTCATCATTTTCTTTTTGACGTCAGGGTCGATCTGCTCGTTAAAAGCCAAATCCAAACCTTGAAGCGCGGAATAGTTCGGCGCAAAATGCTGTTCATCAGACCCGCGCTTAATAAACCACTGCGGAGAAACGATGAAAACCATTTTTTTGCCCTTCAGCTGATCCATATGGGCAGCGAAGTTTAAGGAATGTATCAATGACTGGGACCCGCCTTTGCCGACAAGGTAAGGCGTAAATCCCTCATTGTTTACTTTGAAATAATTGGATGGGTGGAACTCGTCCAGCCGGGAAAGCTCAGAAGACCCGTAAATCGGAAGATATGTCGAATCTTTGAGCATTTGATCTTGTAAATATAGCCCTTGAAACATACTCGGATTCAAGGCTGTTGCTGATTCTTTCACCCGCTTATCGGTGATGAAGCCTGTCAGCCATGAAGATGGAACTGCGATGGCGCCTGCGAATAGAATAAACGCCAAAATAATTGGACCGAAAAAACGCTTTTTCATTATTTCAACTCAGACAGCTGGTTTACAATGTGATTAGGCGTATTCCATACATCCCGGTCGAATTCAGTGATCGGCACCAGAATATCAAAACGGTTTTCAATCGCAAGCAGCAATTCTACTGTTCCAAAAGAATCAAGCAAACCTTCTTCAAAAATGTCAATATCAGGGTTTTCCTTTACGATGTCATCCTGGCAAACCTCTGCTAAAACGTCTAATACCTCTTGTTTAAAATCCATAGTTTTCTAATCTCCTTTAATGATGGTGATGAAATAGCTTTCCTGAGAAAATATAAAACCCAAAGCAAACAAAATGGAACGTGATCACAATAGCGAGAATCGTTGTCCAGCGGTTGGACGGGAGCCATTTATATTTCTTATTCCACTTCTCGAAAAAGTTGTAACACGTCATCAGGACGGCGTGATAGAGGCCGTAGATGATATATTGCGGCGCAAGGCCGTGCCAAACCCCCATCAGCATAAACAGCAGGAAATACCCGATGTTTGAGACGGCCATACGGTTTTTGATCCACTTTTTCTTTGTCATCCAAAATACAAATCTCATAAATACATAGTCTCTGAACCAAAATGACAGAGACATATGCCAGCGGTTCCAGAAGTCTTTAATATTTTTGCTGATAAACGGTTTATTAAAGTTTTCCGGCGATTTAATCCCCATAATATAGCTGACCCCGACGGCAAACATCGTGTAGCCGGCAAAATCAAAGAATAAATACATGCTGTAGCCGTACATATATAGCAGATTCCCGAGAATCTTATTGTGCGTGATCGCCGGAAGGTTCATGATGAAATACGTATTGATCGCATAGCCGATAATGAACTTGTAAAGGAATCCAATGAAAATCTTGTGAATCCCCGTATACAGCAGATCGGCATATTCCTCTTTTGTCCATGCCTTCTGCTCATCCTTGACGAATCTGCGGTACCTGTCAATCGGACCGGAAGAAATCGTCGGGAAAAACAGGATGAAATACAGCAGACGGTGAAGCGGAAGCTGTTCCTTCAGCAGCCCGTCTCTCGCTTCCATAATCAGCTGAACGCCTTTAAAGGTTAAATACGAAATCCCTAAAAAGCTGATCAGGTTATGAGGCGTATGATGCGGCTGCGGATGAGAAAGAAACGGCCATATTTTTGACAAGAATAAAGGCAGAATAGACGCGATAACAGCCGAGCAAAAGACAAAGCCGCTGTTCGCTTTCTGCCGGTACGCCAGGTAGCCGCTGATCAGGAGCACCTGCCATATGGTAAACAGACACAGGGCGATGACGCCGTGTAAGTCGTGCGAGAAAATCAGAGCCAATATAAGAATGGATATAAACATGTTGTATGCCTGAAATCTTTTTCCGTTCAAGCCGAGAATGATGGTCGGCAGAAGAAGAATGCCAAGCAATATAAAGAATAAAAACGAGCTGTAAGGCGTCATACAAGAACCTCTTCGCGGATGCGTTTCCGGTCAATTTTGCCGTTAGCCGTCATTTGAATGTGATCCTGATAAATGAACTTTCTCGGAATCATATAAGCCGGCAGGAAAGCGGCAAGCTCTTTTTTAATCGCACTCGTCAGGTGAAACTCCTTCTGGAATTCGTGCTCCTCAGGCACAATTGCAGCTATCAGATATTCGACAGTTCCGTTTGGCTGATACGGAATCACAACAGCTGAGCGCACGTACTGAGACTGTCTCACATGAAACTCAATTTCCTCCAGCTCCATCCGGTACCCGTGAAGTTTAATCTGGAAATCCAAGCGGCCTTGGCAGAAAATCTGACCATCTTGTATATAACCAGCATCCCCAGTTCGGTATGCCCATTGGCCTTCATAAGAGAAGAACGCTTTATCTGTCAGCTCAGGCTCACCGAGATAGCCGCGGCTTACACTCGGGCCTGCAATGACGATTTCGCCTTTTTCTCCATCCGGAAGCTGGTTCCCCTGTTCATCCATAATCAAAATGTTCATATCCGGTTTGGCGAAGCCGACTGGCAGAGATTCGTGCCGGCTGATGATGTCACTTGTAATTTCAACGGACGTAACAGCGACTGTCGCCTCAGTCGGACCGTACGTATTAAAGATTCTCGCTTTCGGGAAACGCTCAAGCAGCGCTTCGGCTACAGAAACCGGGAGAACCTCACCGCAAAACATAAATGTGTCCGCCTCAGGAAGCAGATCTTGTGAAAATCCAGGATCCATCAGGCACATTTGCACAAAGGATGGCGTCGATGTCCATATATTCAGCCCGGACTTTTTGAGCTCTTCGAATAAGATCTTCGGCTTATTCACGGCGTCCTTTGTCACGCAGTGTAAAGTACCGCCTGACTGAAGGCACGGATAAAGATCCATGACGGATAAATCGAATGAAAACGGCGCTTGGTTTAAAAACGTTTTGCCTCCGTTGATCGGGAAGTCCGCGCAAATCCAGTCTGTGAAGCTTTGAAGGTTTGCGGCAGAAATCTGCACGCCTTTCGGATTGCCCGTGCTTCCGGAAGTGTAAATGATATAAAACGTTTCGTGTCCCGCCACCCATTGATCACGGCTGACAGTTCCTTCGTTTTCCAGCAGTTCTTCCGCTGAAACTGTCTGAATCCGCCCGCTGTCAATATCAACAGGAAGACCAGATACGTGAATCAGCAATTCGGCGCCCGAGCTTTCAATGATTTTCGCAATCCGCTCGGACGGAATGGACAAGTCAACCGGGATATAAGGATGTCCCGCCTTGACGCTTCCTAAAAAGGAGACAATCATGTGCGGTTCCATATGTCCGTACACCAGAACAGGAGAACCCTTTTCTCCAGAAACGCGTTTTTTGATCGCGGCAGCCGCACGGTCAGACAGCGCCCAAAGTTCCTGATATGTGAGCGACTGGCCTTGAGAGCGGAAGGCTTCGGTTTGCGGATAATTTTCCGCATGTGTTTGAATAGCATCTAAAAGTTTCATTGTTATTCTCTCTCCAATTAGAAATCGTTATAAATATAAGAACCGGTATTCGCGGTGTGAAAACCATACATAAAAAACAAAACAAGCAGTATCAACAAATAAAAGCCTGTATGACATGTCCACTTGACAGCGGGTTTTTCATACAGCTGTTTCATCAATTGCAGCATATTCAAATTCCCTTCCCGTTTTTTCGACAATTACATGAGTATATGACGAGCGGATGCGCAAAAAGTTTCATATTTTCCCTAATATCCCTCAAATTTATATATCGGCTTCTGCCTTCAGAAGTGAATTTTTATCTTTGAAAGAGGATGAATGAAGTTTCTCTGACTGATTCATTATAAAGGAAAGAATAAATGTTATGAAGAGAACTTTTTAACTTTTAAAAAGCGTAAATGATTTAAAAAAATTTTCCGCTCCTGTTTGTAAAGGCGCAGGCAGAACTCTAATGAAATCAGGGCAGAAAGCGTATAATAAGAAGGAAAACGCCCGCTTAAGGTATCTTGTGAAATGGTGGAGAAGTCATTATGATAGATAAGGAAGCAAAACGCAAGTTTCATCAAGTGGCCGGCTGAAAAAAAGTAAGCCTTTTAATAGAAAGGAAGAGGAAGATGAACCAAACAAATAAGGGTGAGGGTCAGACAGCGCCGGAAAAAGAAAGTATGGGGCAGATCCTGTGGCAATTAACGCGTCCGCATACATTAACGGCGTCGTTTGTTCCTGTGCTTCTCGGAACCGTTTTGGCGATGTTTTATGTGAAGGTTGATTTGCTGCTGTTTCTGGCTATGCTGTTTTCTTGCTTATGGATCCAGATCGCGACGAACTTATTCAATGAATACTACGATTTTAAACGCGGGTTAGATACAGCTGAATCTGTCGGAATCGGCGGCGCAATTGTCAGACATGGTATGAAGCCCAAAACGATTCTGCAATTAGCTCTTGCTTCATACGGCATTGCCATTTTACTCGGTGTTTATATTTGCATGAGCAGCAGCTGGTGGCTGGCTGCCATCGGCCTTGTCGGAATGGCGATAGGCTACCTGTATACAGGCGGGCCTCTGCCGATTGCATATACACCGTTCGGCGAGTTATTCTCAGGCATTTGCATGGGTTCGGTGTTTGTGCTGATTTCGTTTTTTATTCAGACAGACATGATCAATAAGCAGAGCATTTTCATTTCGATTCCGATTGCGATTCTTGTCGGCGCGATCAACCTGTCGAACAATATTCGTGATATCGAAGAGGATAAAAAAGGCGGACGCAAAACATTGGCGATCCTGATGGGGCATAAAGGAGCCGTCACTCTGCTGGCTGCATCGTTTGCTGTCGCTTATATTTGGGTTGTCGGCTTGGTTATTACCGGAGCTGCAAGCCCATGGCTGTTTGTCGTCTTTTTGAGCGTGCCTAAGCCGGTTCAGGCGGTGAAAGGCTTCGTCAAAAAAGAACTGCCGATGAATATGATTGTGGCGATGAAATCCACAGCGCAAACCAATACATTTTTCGGATTCCTGCTGTCAATTGGATTATTGATCAGCTATTTCCGGTAAGAAAGAAGACCGCTTTTCGTGCGGTCTTTTTTTGTTACATTCGACAGGATTTTGTAAAAAAATTCATAGAACCTAGCAGCAGGCAGGCACGTCTAGTACATGGACAGCGGATAAAGATCCGTTAAAGGAGATGACGAAAATGGATTTATCTGTAACACATATGGACGATTTAAAAACCGTCATGGAAGACTGGAAAAACGAACTGTTAGTTTATAAATTTGCGCTAGATGCGCTTGATACAAAGTTTTCGATTATCAGTCAGGAATATAATTTAATTCACGGCCACAATCCGATTGAGCATACAAAATCACGTGTGAAAAGCTTTGAAAGCATCGTAAATAAACTCATGAGAAAGGGCTGCGAGATTACGACACAAGAAATGAAGGAAAATATCCACGATATTGCCGGTGTGCGTATCATTTGTTCCTTTATTTCTGATATTTATAATGTCGTGAACGTCCTGAAGCAGCATGAGGATTTGCGGATCGTAAAGGTAAAGGATTATATTCAGAATCCGAAACCGAACGGCTACCGAAGCCTGCATTTGATTATTGAAATGCCTGTGAACTTAACGAACAGAGTGGAATACGTCAAAGCAGAAATTCAAATCCGCACCATCGCCATGGATTTCTGGGCGAGCTTGGAGCATAAAATCTACTATAAACTGAACAACGACGTCCCTAAACATTTAACCGATGAGCTGAAGGAAGCGGCGGAGATTGCCCACTATTTAGATGAAAAAATGCTGGGGATTAAGAAAGAAGTGGATTAGAAAAGACGGCAGCAATGTGCCGTCTTTTTTTATTTGATATCTTCATAAATATCAGAGGCTTTTGCCTTGATATGTGCCTTCTTGCCGGTTGGTTTTTTCTCTTTTTTCACAGCTTCATAGACAGAGGCTGTCACAAGGTCGCCAGCCTGCTGAAGGCGTTCTTTGCTGATATGTTCGATAGAGTCTTCAGGGGTATGGTACCACGGCTCTACTCCTTCTGTTTCCGGATCTCCCCAAATAAAGTTAGCGGAATCTATGCCGGCTTCATGGAACGGCACGTGATCGGATGAGCCTCCCTGTGTCAGAGACAGGCTGTCGAATCCAATTTTTTCAGCGGCCGTATGGCTGGATTCCCAAACATCGTTAGATTGTCCATCCAAGGTGTTGACATACAGCTCAGACGCATTCTCCCAGCTTGTACCCACCATGTCTAAGTTGAAGTTTACTTCGCTTCGTTTCAACTCTTTTTCTGATAGATGATCTACATAATGAGAGGAGCCGAGCAGGCCGAGCTCTTCAGCGCCAAAGGCGATAAAGCGGATTTCCTTGTCAGAAGGAATGCTTTTCAAGACGCGTGCCATTTCCAGCATGACAGATGTGCCTGATCCGTTGTCATTTGCGCCGGGCGAGAAAGGAACACTGTCATAATGGGCTGTAACGTACACAATATCAGGATTTTTGATGTTCTTTGGTTTTTTGATACCGATGATGTTCTGGGAGGTTTGATTTGCGAATGCGTTTAGTTGTAAGGTTGCTTCTTTTTGCTGGATAAGAGTTTCACCGTCTTCTTTCTTAATTCCGACGACAGGAATACTGACTGTATGTCCTGATAGATTTGGGGTGACAGGCACGAGGCTTTCTTTGTTGTTATAAATGATGACAGCCTTCGCTCCGGCGTCTTTGGCATTTTTGGCTTTCTCGTAATATGTCAGGTCTCCTCTTGAAATCAAAGCGATTTTTCCCTTGGCGTCAGCGGAGAAGTCATCAGGATGTCCTAAACCGGCGTGATACAGCGGAGCGTTGAGGCCCTTTTCTTCAGTTGGTGCAGAGCCGGATGCTGCCCGGAGAAGAATGTCGCGTCCTTCTGAAGACAGCGTTCCCTCAAGCCGGTCAGGGATACTGAATCGTTGAACCTTCACATCAAGCTTTAATTTTTTCAAGGATGAAGCGATCCATAAGGCACTCTTTTTTTCGGCAGATGTGCCGGCTATTCTGGGGCCGATTGTTTCACTAAGCTGTGAAATGGTTGAGTATGCACGCTTTGCTTTGAATGGGAGCTCCCGCTGGCTATCTGATATTTGAACAGCATGCGCAGCAGGGGTGACACTCTGTGCCGGCAAGAGAACCGTGCCGGCCGTTAAAACGGCCATCGTCATTACAGTCAAAAGCTTTTTCATAAACATGAACCTCCCCTAATGTTTGGATGGGGAATATTTCGGGATGCTAAAGGATTTTCCTGCAACTGAAGCGCATTTTTGAAAAGACAGTTCTTTATACCTGCAAAAAAAACGCTTATGAAGCCGATTTCATAAGCGTCAGGAAATCAAATTATCGGAGTTTTAAAAACTTGCGTTTGCCGACCTGGATGATCATATTCTCCTCTATCTCTGCATCGGCGTGAATGTCTGTTATTTTCTCTCCGTTAATCCGGACACCGCCGTTTTGAATCATGCGGCGCGCCTCGCTTTTCGAAGAGAGAAGGTCAAGAGTGACGAGCAGATCGATCATCGCGATCGTTTTCTCACCTTTCCAGTTCACAGCCGGAATATCCTCAGGCAGGCTGTTTTCCTGAAAGACTGTTTTGAAAGATTGTTCGGCTGCTTCAGCGGCTTCTAATCCGTGGTACATTCGGACAATCGTTTTGGCTAAAAGCATTTTGGCATCCCTTGGGTGAACGGCGCCGGTTTCTAAGTCCTTTACGAGCCGTTTTTTCTCTTCAAGCTCCAAGTCCGTTGCCAAATGAATGTATTTTTTCATCAGGCTGTCGGGCAGTGACATTGTTTTCCCGTACATGTCGTTCGGATGTTCGTCAATGCCGATGTAGTTGTGTTTCGATTTCGACATTTTTTCAACACCGTCCAAGCCTTCCAAAAGCGGCATCAGGATGACGACTTGTTTTTCTTTGTTGTATCGTTCTTGAAAATGCCGCCCCATCAGCACATTGAAATGCTGGTCTGTTCCTCCTAATTCAATATCGCTTTCCAGAACGACGGAATCGTATCCCTGCATCAACGGGTAAAAGAATTCATGCAGGGAGATCGGCTTTTGCATGGCGATGCGTTCTTCAAAGTCATCGCGTTCCATCAGGCGGGCTACTGTTATTTTGCCTGCCAAGTCAATAACGTCCTCCAGATGCAATGTTTTCAGCCATTTCGAGTTGTAGTGCAGCTCGACTTTTTCTGGATCAAGCACTTTCCCGAATTGCTGGAAGTATGTTTTGGCGTTGTGCCGGACTTCTTCATCAGTCAGCTGTTTTCTGGCCGCGGACTTGCCTGTCGGATCACCGATTTTTCCTGTGAAATCGCCAATTAAGAGCTGCACAATGTGGCCGTTTTCTTGAAATTGGCGAAGCTTGTTTAAAACGACCGTATGTCCCAGATGAACATCCGGTGCAGAAGGGTCTAATCCGAGTTTGATTTTTAGCGGTGTGCCTGCCGCAATCGATTTGACAAGCTTGGCCTTTAATTCCTCCGGCGGTATGACTTCTTGGGCGCCTGTCATATATAGATCAAGCTGTCTTTCGATTTCTTTTTGCTGTGCTGCTGTGAGCTGATCAAATGTTTTCATTGTTCTTCCTCCTTTTTTAGAAACACAAAAAGAGCCGCATCCCGATAAGGGACGTGGCTCAATGCACGCGGTACCACCCTGGTTGAAGACATTGTCTTCCGCTCATTCGAATAACGGTTTCCCGTCCTTTGCTACTAACGTTCACAAAGAAAGCTCGGGGAGGTAATTCGCGTTTGCCTGTGTGCCGGCTCGCACCTTCCGCCGGCTCTCTGAAACAGGGAGACAACCGCTACTGCATTCCCGTCAAAGCTTATGATGTATGAAGATTGTCCGCTACTTTTCTAAGCAGTCCTGTCAGGGTTTTTTGCTCCTCTTTTGTCATGCCCGTAATCAATTCCGTTTCCCCTTTGTGAAACTCGGGGTAGAGGTCTTCGATCGCTTGTTTGCCGGATTCAGTGATTGTGACAAAAACAAGTCGCCGATCTCTGGTATCGATGCTTTTGGAGCAAAAGCCCTTTTTTTCGAGCGTTTTGATCACGTTGCTTGCTGTTGCTGTTGAAATGCCTGACAGCTCAGCGATTTTTCTCGTTTCGAGTTTGCCCCATACCCATAGATCGTAAAGAATGGAGAAAGCGGTCCAAGATAATTTGTAAGAAGAAAGAACCTCAGTCTCCATTTTGACACGGAGCCTTTGCGCAGACCGATACAGGTTCGTCGCGATCGAAATGGCTTCCAGGTTGAGTGACTCAACGGGCATTTGTTTAAGCTTGCTGAGTGTGTCATGCTCTTCTTTGCGAAGCTGCTGCTGTGTATTTAAACGTTCCATTTATCAGGCCTGCCTTAAATTATCAGAATCATTAGCTATGAAATGAATTGTAGCAGAGACGATGGTGAACTTCAAGCCTATATTTTTCGGTTGCATAAAAAAAGCCAAAAGAACACCACAATAAAGAAAAACCCGCAGACGGGGGTGCAATTGTGCAAAAATATGTTCAAGGCGTGTATAAACACGATCCGTTTCATCTGTTTTCGACAGAGCATGCACTGACATTAAGCTTGATCGGCATGCTTGCCATTCTTTTGTTTTTGTTCCGCCGGCCAGTCAGCCGGCCGGCATTCAGTACATTTCTGCGCTATTTGTTTGTGTTTCTTTTGCTTGCTTCACAAATTGGTTACCAAATATGGATGATCGCCGCGGGCAGGTGGTCGGTGCGGACTTCTCTGCCTCTTCAGCTGAGTGACTTATCTGTGTATTTATCAGCTATTATGCTGGTGACAAAAAGCAGAAAACTGTTTGTGTTTTTGTATTTTGTCGGCATCGGAAGCTCGCTTCAGGCGCTTCTGACCCCAGACCTTGGTATGTTCTCATTTCCGCATGTGCGGTATATTCTCTTTTTTATTTCGCACGGATCCGTGTTTCTGTCCTGTTTGCTTATGGCGGTGATTGGCACGTACAGACTCAGACAGCGCTCTTTATGGGTGACTGTATTGATTGTCAATCTATACGGAGGGATCATTTATCTGGTTGACCGCTGGCTGAATGCGAATTATATGTATTTAACGAAAAAGCCGGGCGGCTCTTCGCTATTGGATGTTCTCGGGCCTTGGCCATGGTATATCGCCTCAGCTGAAGCCATTACGATCGCGAGCTTTTTCATCCTTTATTGGCTTTATCGGATGTTCAAAAAATAACACCTTTTTTGTTGTATAGCACATTCTGTTTTAAAAAATATTGGAGATTGGTGTTTAATTTTCTGAAAAAGGGAATGTAACTTGTACAACACAAAGGGAGATGAATACCATTGAAGAAAGATGAAATTATGCATATCGTATCATGCGCAGATGATAATTATGCTCGTCATTTAGGTGGGATGTTCGTTTCTTTATTGACAAACATGGACCAGAACAGAAAAGTAAAGCTATATGTGATTGATGGGGGAATTGAGCCTGATAACAAAAAAAGGCTGGAAGAAACCACATTGAAGTTCGGCGTGCCGATTGAGTTTTTAGAAGTGGATGCCAACCAGTATGAACATGCTGTGGAAAGCAGCCATATTACAAAAGCGGCGTATTACCGCATTTCGATTCCTGACTTAATTAAGGATGAGAGCATTAAGCGGATGATTTATGTCGATTGTGATGCACTTGTCCTTGAGGATATTTCGAAACTATGGGACTTGGACATCGCTCCATACACCGTTGCTGCTGTGGAAGATGCGGGGCAGCATGAACGTTTGAAAGAAATGAATATCACTGACACGGGAAAATATTTTAACTCAGGTATTATGGTTATTGATATGGAACCTTGGAGAAAGCAAAACATCACAGAAAAAGTTCTCAACTTTATCAATGAAAACGGTTCTGAAGATTTTCTTGTGTTACATGACCAAGATGCGCTGAACGCGATCTTATATGATAAGTGGTATGAGCTTCATCCCCGCTGGAACGCTCAAACATACATCATGTTAAAACTGAAAACACCTCCGACACTGTTAGGACGGAAGCAATATAATGAAACGAGAGAAAACCCGGCAATCGTCCACTTCTGCGGCGGAGAAAAGCCTTGGAACTCCAATACAAAACATCCGTATCGCGATGAGTATTTCCATTACATGTCCTATACAAAGTGGAATACGATCGGAAACCCGGCCATCAATCAATAATCTATATATGAAAAAAACGCTTTTGAGATGATCAAAAGCGTTTTTTTGTTTGTCAGCGGGCCACTGACCGATGATAAAAGCGCTGAATATGCATGGCGATATAGCACAATTCTTTTTCAGGAAATTCAAAGCCGTATTCTTTTTTCACAAATGTGCCGATGCTTTTGGCGCATAGGAAAGCATCCTTGAATCTTTCTTTAATGATGGCGATCATTTCTGAATCCAGCTCGTAAATGGTTTCGCCTGCTTTGATATGCTGAATGGCAAAGCGCAAATGGGTCACGAGCCTTTCGTAAGAAATGGTATCCTCCACAATGTTGATCGACAGCTGGGTTTCAATAATGCCGATAATATCACGGATCATCGTTGTAATATCAAGTGTCTGTGTCATGTCGCCGGCGTTGTTTCTCGCTGTGTGAATGTGCATGGCGATATTGCCGATTTCATCCTCAGGAATCTCAATGCCCAGTTTCTCTTTAATCAGCGCTCTAGCCCACATGCCGATTTGGAATTCCTTCGGATAAAGAACTTTGATCTCATTCAGCAACGGATTTTTGATGACCATCCCGTTGCTCAGGCGTTCGATCGCAAATGAGAGGTGGTCTGAAAACGCAACGTGAATCCGTTCGTTGATTTTGATGTTCAGTTCTTGTTCAGCATGGGAAATAATTTGCTCGGAGATTTGAATATGGTCTTCCGGCAATGTTTCTAAAATCTCTTCGAATTGTTTATAGTCAGGTGTATCTTTTCTGACGAATGTTTTTTCGATTTTAGACGGATCAACAATATCATTTTTTCTTTTGTCGAACGCAATTCCTGCACCTAAGAGAATCTTCTCTTCATTTTGATCCTTTACGACGATTGCATTATGATTTAATATTCTTTTAATTTTCATAGCTTTTTGTCCTTTCATCCCCCGTTTTATGAATGAAATCGAATAAATCCAGTTATTCTGTCTCTTCTTTAAACCCGAGAAACAATGTAGCTATAAAAGCAGAGACGGCCGCGATCAAAAAACCGATCATATAATGAACAAAATTCGCAATGCCAAACGGCAGCACGATTGAAATCATCGGGATGCCGGTCAGTCCGTAGGAATTCGAAACGACGTGTGCCCCAACTACATACGCCCCGCCGAGAGCGCCTCCAATAGCGGCTCCGATAAAGGGGCGGATCAGCTTCACATTTACTCCGAAAACAATTGGCTCCACAATGCCTAAAAACGCGGTAAGGGAAGCGGGGAGCGCGATTTTCTTCAGGCCTGACTGCTTCGTTTTGAAGAAAACCGCCAGTCCTGCTCCGCCTTGCGCCACATTCGCCATTGACCATATCGGCACCAAAAAGTTCACACCCACATGAGGGTCAGCAAGCAAAGTCGCTTCAATCGCATAAAAGCTATGATGCAAGCCTGATAGAACGATAGTGGAATAGATGCCCCCGAAAAGAGCTCCGGCAGCAATGCCCGCGTGGTGATAAATGTATTCAATTGATTGTGAAATGACCTGGCCGATGATAGCTGCGGCGGGGTTCATCACAATCAGCGCGAGACACCCTGTCACCATCACAGTGATAAAGGGAATGATCACGACATCAAGTGACTTGGGCACAATCGTTTTTAAAAGCTTCTCAATTTTGCTCATGATATAAATGGAGAGAAGGATCGGTATAATGGCGCCCTGATAGCCCATCAATGGAATGTGCAGCCCCCATATGTCCAAGGAAGCGGGGGTTTTGCTGCCGAGCATGGATGGATCAAGCAAATCAGGATGAGTCAGAAGCCCTCCTATCAATGCCCCTAAAAATGGGTTGCTGCCAAATTGTCTGGCGGCACTGAAGCCAACCAAAATCGGCAGCAGAATAAAGGCGGTGCTTGACACGAGATCCAGCATTTTGATCCACGGGCTATCGGCAGAGAACCAGTGAAAGACCTGAATCATGCCGATCAGCCCCATGAGCAAACCGTTTGCTGTTATCGCCGGGATAATCGGCATGAAAATATCGGACAGCGTTTTAGCAAATGTTGTGACGGGGTTCAGTTTGCGTCTGGCATGTTTCTCTTGAACAGCCTCTTCAGAAGGCGCTGCCTCCCACACACAAACGACTTCTTTATAAATTTTGTTGACGATACCCGCCCCAAAAATAATCTGGAACAGGCCATATCTGAAAAAGGTGCCCTGCACACCTTGCAGATTCTCAATAGCACGTATGTCGATTCTTGTTTCATCCTTTACTTCAAAACGAAGACGAGTTGTACAGTGGCTGATGCTGATAATGTTGCTTTTTCCTCCTGCGAGGAGCAATAATTCTTTCGCAATTTCTTTTTGCAAACAATAAAAACCTCCTCTGTTGAAGAAAAGTCGGCTTGTTCATCGTATCAAATGAAAAGTTGACAATCAAAATGAAAAAAGTGAGAAAAATGTAAAGCGTGCAGAGCCGTCAAAAAATGCCCTCGTCGGGTGACGGGGCATACGAAACATATAAAGCAGAAATGTCATTGGCGCCGTTACGAGCCCAACACGAAAAGAAGAGTTAAAATGCCTTTCTTTTTCTAGGCACTAATACTCCCTTTGCATCGTTGGGTCTTGCCTGCTTGCCAGTCACAATCCCGCAATATGCAGTTGATATCTGTAATAACGTTCATTTTATGCTGTTCACAGCAGGATAGCAATAGTATGAAAAGCCTGTGAAGCAAATGGGAAAAAGGTTGCGTACACAGTTTAACAGATGAAAAAACCTTTAAGACGTAACACTTGTCTTAAAGGTTTTTTCAATTATTTCTTCGGCTTAACGGCGTTCAGCCGTTTTTGCAGCTTTGTTTTTTCATGGGATGCTTTTAATTGATTGACTGCGGACTGAGCGGCTGTTTTTGATTTTTTTGTCTTGTCTTTTTCCGCTTTTTTCACTTTGGCTTTGGCCGTTTCGACTTTTTTGGCTTCAGCTGCCGCCACTTTTTTCTTCACTTTATCTAACCGTTTTTGCAATGACGTTTTGTCTTTTCCGGACTGAAGTTCATTGACGGCCTTTTGGGCTTTCGCCGCGTTTGCGTCAGTTGATTTCTTTTCCGCTGCGGCGACTGATTGCTGCGCCGTTTTTACATTGCTGCTTTTCACTTTGTTGAGACGCTTCTGCAGGGACGTTTTTTCTGAGCCTGCCGGAAGCTTGTTAACTGCCGATTGAGCGCTGCCGACATCTGTTTTCTTTTTGCTTTTTTCCGCTTTGGCGACTTTGTCCTTTGCTTGCTTTGATGCGATATAGCGCTTGACCTGATCTAACCGTTTTTGCAGGTTCTTTTTATCCGTGCCGTTCGGCAGTTTGTTGATCGCGGCTTGTGCTGTATCAACGGTTTGCTGGGTTTTATACTTTTCTGCCTTTGCCGCTTTGTCCTTCGCGTCTTTTACATTTCTGTATGCCTGAACGTTATCCAGTCTTTTTTGCAAAGCTTTTTTGGCGCTGGAATTCGGCAGCTTGCTGACGAGCTTTTTCGCTTTGTCGATATCGGCTTGTGTTTTTGTCTGTTCGGCTTTTTTGACCGCTTGCTCAGCCGCCGCGTACGCTTTATCTGCCTGCTGGGCTTTATACCGGATCAGGCCATAGCCGAATTGCTGATCGCGGCCCGTAATTCCGAGATCAACGATGTTTTTCTGCATGAGGGCGCGAAGCTGCACGTTCGTGTTGCCAGGATCACGCTGTTTTAATAACGCAAACATGGCAGCGGCGTGCGGTGTCGCTTGGGATGTGCCGCTTCCCGTCGCGTAATATTGATGTAAATACGTGCTCGTGATGTCTGTTCCCGGTGCTGAAAATTCAACTTGATTTCCTGTTGTTGAAAAGGCTGCGAGCTGATTGTGTTGATCTGTTGCTGACACTGCAACGACACTGCTGTATGCCGCCGGGTAATTTACTGGCTTCCCGTTTCCTTCATTTCCGCTTGCGGCAACGAGCAGTACGCCTTTTTCATATGCTTTGTCCATGGCGTCATGAAGAATCTGGCTGTCTGAAGACGTGCCAAGGCTCATATTGACGATATCCATTCCATTCGCTATCGACCAGTCGATCCCTTTGAGAAGACCTTGAAGATCTCCCGAGCCGTTCTGATCCAGCGCTTTAACCGCATATATTTGTGCTTCCGGTGCGATGCCGTCAATTCCGTAGCCGTTATGCTTAGCGCCGATAATCCCGGCGACATGTGTTCCGTGGCCGTTATCGTCTTTGTAAGAAGAGGTGTAACTGACAGCTGAGTACCCGCCGGAAATCGACAGGTCGTCGTGGGGGGAGATCCCGCTGTCAATGACAGCGATTTTGACGTTTTTGCCTGTCAGCCCCTCCTTCCAAGCCTGTTTGACCTGAATCGGTTCAAGATTCCATTGCTCGAAGTTGTCAGAGGTGTCGGCGTTCTCTGACAGTACTTTGAGGTCTGTATTGTCCGCTGCGGTGAACGTGACATTGTTTTCGACATACAAAATATCAGGATCCTGTTTGAATTCTTTTACTGTCTCTGGATCTGCTGTAACAGCTACCGCCGGAAGATGCTGATACTGCTGTTCAACCTCAGCATCACTGTCCAGAACGGTTTCCTTGCCGTCTGTGTTTTTATAGACCACAATGACCTCTTTCTCGCTGCTGGTTTCTGCATGTGCAAGAGGCCCAAGGGCGAGAAAACTGAAAAACAGAGTGACTGATACAACAAGTTTGCAAAACGTGTTTTTCATGGTTCTTCTCCTTTTTCTATGATGTTTGATATATATATCGGAGGAAAATGTGATTTTGATAATAAGAAGGAAAGATTTTTTCATTGACAGGGTTGTTCAGAAGAATACAGATTTTTTCCGCAGAAAGAGGAAATTTTCCGCATGAATTTGTAAGCGTTTTCAAAATAAGATAAAGAAAACATTGCAAAGGTTGTTTACAAAGCAGTGAAAAAAGGGGGCTTTTCAGATGAGCGCATTCACTCGGGTGATGGAAGAAAAAATCATGCCTGTCGCTGGGAAAATTGCCGGGCAGCGGCATCTCAGCGCTTTGCGTGACGGCATTGTTTTGACCATGCCGCTGATTATTATCGGTTCTGTCTTTTTGATTTTAACTAGCCTGCCGATTCCCGGTTATGCTGATTTTATGGCGAGTGTGTTTGGGGAACAGTGGGCGGATAAGCTTGGCTATCCTGTCAATGCTTCATTCGATATTATGGCAATGATTGCGGCTTTCGGGATCGCCTATCGGCTGGCGGAAAGCTACGGTGTTGATGCCCTGTCGGCCGGAGCGATTTCAATTGCAGCCTTCTTATTGGCAACGCCGTTCGAGGTGCCTTTTACGCCGGATGGCTCAACAGAATCAATCATGGTTGGAGGCGGAATTCCCATTACATTGCTCGGCAGCAAGGGACTGTTTGTCGCCATGATCATCGCCTTGTTTTCGACTGAAGTCTACCGGTACATCATTCAAAAAAATATTGTGTTTAACATGCCTGACGGCGTGCCGCCGGCGGTAAGCAAATCATTTGTCGCGCTGATTCCCGGCTTTATTATCGTATTTCTTATATGGCTGGCGCGTCTTCTGATTGAAATGACGCCTTTTCAAAGCCTGCACAATGTCGTCGGAGACCTGCTCGGCACGCCGCTTTCCATCCTTGGCGGCAGCCTCGGAGGGAGTCTGATCGCTGAATTCGTGCAAATGCTGCTTTGGGCGTGCGGCATTCACGGCGCTTCGATCATCGGCGGTATTATGGCGCCGATTTGGTATGGCGCGATGGATGCAAACCGTCTCGCGTTTCAAGCGGGCGAGGCGCTGCCGAGTATTTTTACGACTCAGTTTTTTCAAATTTGGATCAATGTCGGCGGAAGTGGAGCAACGCTGGCGCTTGTACTCACAATGCTTGTGCGGTCCCGGAGCAAACAGATGAAGCAGCTCGGCCGATTAGGGATTGGTCCTGCGCTATTTAACATCAACGAGCCGATCATTTTCGGCATGCCGATTGTGATGAACCCGCTCCTTATCGTTCCCTTCATCATAGCCCCGCTCCTCACCATTACCGCCACTTATATCGGCATGAGCACAGGACTGGTGGCAAGGCCCGCCGGAATCGCCGTGCCATGGACCATGCCGCCGCTCATATCAGGGTACCTGGCGACAGGCGGAAAAGTATCGGGAGCGGTCATGCAGCTGGTGAACCTGCTCATTACATGTGCTCTCTACTATCCGTTTTTCAGAATATGGGATCATCAAAAATGGAAGGAAGAGAGTGCGGTTGAATCCGGGGATAAAAATGTGACGTGATGTAGCTGTAATAGATCATCAGCTGTTAAAGGGCTGATGATCTTCTATCAACTATGAGTAAATGTTAGAATATGTAAATGGGGTGCGCATGCTAGAATACATATGGTTAGATGACGAATCACCAATCTTAAAACAAATACCAGTTGAATATACATCAGCTGCTATTTTATTTTCTCCTTTTATTCAAATGCCTGAAGGGTGGGAAAAAGCTAAGAGAAAAAATGAGTATGAGCATATTTATCCAAATGATCAAGAAGTAAGGGAAAAAGGAAAAGCAGTTACATGGAAAGAGATCATGTCTTCATGCGGATTCCAAACACATGCAGAGCTGGCGCTGGCTTTGAAGACATCGATATTTGCTTTAAGGGATGAGTACGCGAGAGAGGATTTGGCTGAACTTTTACATGCGAACTTAAAAGGAGATCTCTTTTATCCCAGTGAGGACCATATTTCAAATTTTCATATTCCCGGTTTGGTAAAAGTGCTTCGTTACAACGGCTCCAATCGGTTTTATTACTCAGAACCAATTGTGGAAAACAGCGGCTTTCTGGACACAACTGAGGCTAACTTGCGGACGGTTCTTGATGAAGCCGCCGCAGAGCTCATTTTGACTGATGAGAAAATGGATTTTGTATTTATGAGTGTATATGACTCATTCATGAATGTTTTTCTTGCGAAAGATGAAAACATTCATGACATGGTTCAGCGTATGGGCTGGGAGGCCATGTTTTGCGATGAAACTACGTATATGAATTGGTATAGATAAGAAAAGAACGTACCCCTAAACAGAGATACGTTCTTTTTTCTTACCGCTGAAAGAACTCTATCCACTCGCCGTCAGGACCTTCGATATAAAAATACCGATACCCGTTTGGAAGTGTTGTGATCTCTTCGTCGATAAATTTTGCATTCATTCTTTCCGCTTTTGTATATTCGGCCGCGATATCATCAGTCAGCAGGGCAATGTGATGCACTTTACCTTCGGCGGGAAGCTCGCTGCTGTAGCCTTGAATCAGTTCGATTTCTGTTTCCGGACCATCTTCAAAGCCTAGAAAAGCAAGCTCGATAATACCGTTCGTATGAGTGATGCGGTCCTTCAATTTCATGCCGAGAACCTCTTCATAAAATGAAATGGACGCGTTCATATCTCTTACCATAATGCCTGTATGGTCAATTCGTTTTGCCATGCTGTTCCTCCTAGAAACTCTTTTTGTCTATCGTAGAAAAACCTTTCCTTTCTGTCAATGAAGACATCTTGGCGTTTTGTGGTACGATAAGAAAAAGCAAACAGAAAGAGGACGAACATATATGAAGCTACTCACCCTAAAGCAAGCACATGCTGCAAAAATCAAAAAAGGCTATCCGCTGATCGAAAAGGAAGCTCTCACCGGCAGTGCGGGGCACGTCAAAGAAGGCGACCTCGTTGATGTCGTGTCTGAAAGCGGCGAGTTTCTCGCAAGGGGCTACTACGGCCTGCAAAACAAAGGGGTCGGCTGGACGCTTACCCGCAATAAAAATGAACAAATCGACCAAGCATTTTTCCTCAGTAAATTAACAAAAGCGGTACAAGCGCGTACAAATCTTTTTGCGGCGCCTGATACATCGGCTTTCCGCCTCTTCAACGGTGAGGGCGACGGCATTGGCGGCGTCACCGTTGATTATTATGAAGGGTACCTGCTGCTCCAATGGTACAGCAAAGGCATTTACACTTTTAAAGAAACGCTGATTGCCGCTCTGGATGAACTGGATATTGAATATAAAGCGATTTACGAAAAGAAACGCTTCGATACGGCTGGACAGTATGTCGAGGATGATGACTTCGTGAAGGGGGAAAGAGGCGAGTTCCCGATCATCATTCAAGAAAACGGGATACAATACGCGGTTGATTTAAACGAAGGCGCCATGACAGGTATCTTTTTAGATCAAAGACATGTGCGCAAAGCGATCAGAGACCGCTATGCCAGTGGAAAAAACGTTTTAAACACGTTTTCTTATACGGGTGCGTTCTCAGTGGCGGCAGCGTTAGGCGGAGCGGAAAAAACAACAAGCGTGGACGTGGCAAATCGAAGCCTCGCCAAAACGATCGAGCAATTCAGCGTGAACAAGCTGGATTACGAGGCGCACGATATTAAAGTGATGGATGTTTTTAAATACTTCTCATATGCGGCGAAAAAGGATCTGCGCTTTGATCTGATTGTTCTCGACCCGCCATCCTTTGCCCGCACAAAAAAACGCACCTTCAGCGCGGCCAAGGATTATAAAAATCTGCTGAAGGAAACGATCGCGATTACAGCCGACAAGGGCATCATTGTCGCCTCTACAAACAGCAGCGCCTTCGGAATGAAGAAATTCAAAGGCTTTATCGATGCCGCGTTCAAAGAAACAAATGAACGCTATACGATCATAGAGGAATTTACATTGCCAGAGGACTTTAAAACGATGTCAGCATATCCGGAAGGCAATTACTTAAAGGTTGTCTTTCTGCAGAAAAAATAAAAAGAAAAAATCTGCCCGGTTCAGGGCAGATTTTTTATGTAGAAATGATTTGCTGGACGCGTCCGATACGGCCATCTTCCAGACGGACTTTAATGCCGTGCGGGTGATAGCTTGATTTCGTCAAAATATCCTTCACTGTGCCTCGCGTCAGTTTTCCTGTTTTTTGATCCGCTTTCAAGACAATATCAACCTGTAATCCTTTAGAAATGCTGCTCCGCTCTTGCCCGTTCATAGCACACTTCCTTTCTTTTTATTCATTATAGTCGTTATGGTTTAAAAGTAACAGCCGGCTGATGAAGCGTATGTTTATTTTTTTCTGCTTTTATTAAATATAATGTCAGCCCTGCGCCCGCTATGCTGAGAATGGCGAAGAGCAGATAGACCGCGAAGATGGAAATGTAGTCAAAAATGTATCCGCCAACAAACGTACAGAACCAGTTGCCGAATCCGTTGCCGATGGCGGCGTACATGGTTAGCGCTGTCGCCTCCACATGGCTCGGGGTAATCTTTTTGACGTATTGCAGCGCCGCCGGAATAAATAAACCAATAGAAACGCCTTGGAGACATACCGTCGCATAAATGAGCCATAACGAAGGCTCTGTGAAGTAAAGCGTCCATCTGAATAATGAAACCCCGCCGGACAGTATGATGACATTGAGCAATCCCATTTTATCTATGAATTTCTGTGCAAACCTCATAAACGGAATTTCTGAGATCACTCCGATAAAAAATAAAAGGCCAATGGCGGAAAGAGACGCGCCGCTTTTGTCGAGAAACAGACTGAAGTATGTATTGTTCGCTAAATTTGGTGCGAATGTCGTAAAGGTGATGATCATAAAGATGAGGAAAGTTTTGTTGCTGACCAGCTCCCGGAACCCTTTGCGGATGTTGATCTTTGTTTTTGTTTTCTGCTGGCCCGGCATCTGTGATGCTAATATGGCTGCCATGCACAGAAAGGCACAGCCAAAGATAAAGATGACGTGAATGGGGTACAGCTGATTCGTCACCTGTCCCATGACAAACACCGCAATGCCGAAGCCGAGAGAACCAAACAGGCGGATTCCGCCGTAGTTTCCGTTTGTTTGTTGTGTGTAGCGTAAAGAAATGCTGTCTGACAATGGAATGATTGTGCTCTGAAAGGCTGCAAAACAGGCTGCAATCAGAATAAACAACGGAAAGCCGTCAAATGCGATGTAGCCGAGCCCGATGACACCTGTTACCGATGTGCAAACCGCAAGCAGGCTTTTTGTTTTTTGCGTATAATCGCTCAGCATACCCCAAAACGGCTGGAAAAAGATCATCACAATCGGGCCGAGTGACATAATCAAGCCGACTTGTGAGCCGCTTACATGCTGTTCCTTTGTTAAATACATACTGAGCAGCGGAATGATACTGCCTGTGCCCAGGAAAGCAAATAAATAAAATCCTTTTAACGCGGCGTAATGCCGTTTCACCTGCAAACTGCGCATGAGGGCTCCTCCTTTAGTATCCACAAATTACATTATATTGTAATTTCTCAGCTTTTCAATGGAAGGAGACACAAAAAAACTGCCCTTGCCAGGACAGTTTTTTCTACCTACATAAATGAAAGTAAAAACGGCGCCGCGCAAAGCGTCATAATCGCCGCAAGGATCATTGACACGCTGGAAATCGTGCCGGACACTGAGCTAAGCTCAAATGCTTTGGATGTGCCCGCTCCATGTGCGCTTGTGCCGAGCAGCACGCCCCGCGCAATTTCGTTATCAATGCGGAAATAGCGGATGACCATCGGGCCGATGACGGTGCCGAACAATGCAGTCAAAATGACAAATATAGCTGTGACCGCAGGCATTCCGCCGATCATTTCAGATACGTTCATAGCGATCGGCGTTGTCACTGATCTTGGAACGAGGCTGTCAATCAAGCCAGTTCCGAGATGAAGCCATTTCGCAATAAGAGCTGTAGAAATAATCGCGATGCATGAGCCGAGGGCGACGTTTAAAATAATTTCCACTGCGTATTTCTTTAAAACAGGGAAATATTTATAAAGCGGGATCGCAAATGCCACGGTAGCCGGCTGAAGCATATCGGTCAGCACTTCACCGCCGAGATTATATGTCTCGTACGGGACATTAACCAGCAGCAGCAGACCGACTAACACAGCGGGCGTCACCAATAGCGGCGACGTATAGACTCGCGGAAAACGCGAATATACTTTTTTTGCTCCTAAATACACCAAAACCGTTAATAACAAACTTACAATTCCGATGAACACGTATGTTTTTTCTCCTTTCTTTTCGCAATGATTTGTGTAAGCGTTCCTGTGGACACCATCACGACAAACGTGCTGATGATGACAACAAGCAAAATGCTGACACCGAATTTTGACATAATGTCTCCGTATTCAATCACTCCGACGGCAGATGGGATAAAAAATAAAAGCAGCTCCCCAAGAAGCCACGCCGCGCCAAGCTCTATCCATTCAAGCTTGATGATTTTAAAGTGTAATAATGTGAAAAGAATCACAATCCCAATTATACTGCCGGGAATATTTATATGAAGAAGGGCTGTCACCCAATTAATCAGCCGAGCAAATATAAATAACAGAGCGATTTGAATAACGGTTAGCAACAGTTTTTTCATATTGATGCCTCCCTTATATTCATATTGTACATGAGGTTACGCTATAGGTAAAATATATATTAAGCATAATAAGTATTCCTTTTGTCTATAGAAAGGGTGAAACAAATGGACATCCGCCATTTAACATATTTTCTGGAGGTCGCCCGTCTGAAAAGTTTTACTAAGGCGTCTCAATCACTTTATGTTTCTCAGCCGACGATATCGAAAATGATCAAAAATTTAGAAGCGGAGCTTGGGATCGAGCTTTTTTACCGAAACGGCAGACAGGTGGAACTGACGGACGCCGGCCATAGCATGTATGTGCAGGCACAGGAAATCATTAAATCATTTCAAAACCTGACATCTGAGTTAAATGATATTATGGAGGTCAAGAAAGGGCATGTGCGAATCGGACTGCCGCCGATGATCGGCTCAGGATTTTTCCCGCGAGTGCTCGGCGATTTTCGGGAAAATTATCCGAATGTGACCTTTCAGCTCGTTGAGGACGGCTCTATCAAAGTCCAAGAAGGCGTTGGGGACGGTTCTCTTGACATCGGTGTTGTCGTTCTCCCCGCAAACGAAGACATTTTTCATTCATTTACGATCGTAAAAGAAACATTAATGCTTGTCGTACACCCTTCCCACCGGCTGTCGGGTGAGAAAGAGAGCCGATTACAGGATTTGAAGGAAGAGCCTTTTATTTTCTTCAGGGAGGATTTTGTTCTCCACAATCGAATTATGATGGAATGTATCAAGGCCGGATTCAGACCTCATATCATTTACGAAACCTCACAATGGGATTTTATCAGTGAGATGGTGTCAGCCAACCTGGGGATCGGACTTTTGCCGGAACGCATATGCCGCGGCCTTGACCCGGAAAAGGTCAAAGTCATTCCGCTTGTCGATCCGGTCATCCCTTGGCATCTTGCGATTATATGGAGAAAGGATCGCTATTTGTCCTTTGCGGCAAGAGCTTGGCTTGAACATACGAAATCGTATTTATGGGATCCGAAAAAAAGAGAGAGTAAAGGATGATGCTAATATGGATGCACAATCAGCAGCAAAACGTCTAACAGCCGTCCGGAAGCATAGCCCTCTGGTGCACAGTATAACAAACAATGTTGTGACAAATTTTACAGCGAACGGCCTGCTCGCCCTCGGTGCATCACCCGTAATGGCTTATGCGGAGGAAGAGGTCGCCGACATGGCAAAAATCGCGGGCGCGCTCGTTTTAAATATCGGAACGCTAAGCAAAGAAACCGTCGAAGCTATGATCATTGCGGGTAAATCAGCGAATGAACATGGCGTACCCGTCATTCTTGATCCTGTCGGTGCTGGAGCGACAACGTTCCGCACTGAATCGGCACGTGAGATGATTCGTGAGGTGCGCCTCTCTGCAATCAGGGGAAATGCCGCGGAAATTGCACATACCGTCGGTGTTTCGGATTGGATGATCAAAGGAGTCGATGCCGGTGAAGGCGGAGGCGACAGCATCCATCTGGCTCAACAGGCGGCGCAAAAACTGAACACGGTCATTGCGATTACTGGGGAAGTCGATGTAATTGCCGACGCATCTAACGTATACACTCTTCATAACGGCCACAAGCTGCTGACGAAGGTGACAGGCGCCGGATGTCTTCTGACTTCAGTTGTCGGTGCGTTTTGTGCAGTGGAAAAAAATCCGTTATACGCTGCTATCGCTGCGATTTCCTCATATGGTGTTGCGGCACAGCTTGCCGCGCAGCAGACAGCTGACAAAGGTCCGGGGAGTTTTCAGATTGAATTGCTGAACAAGCTGTCTTCTGTCTCTGAACAAGATGTACTAGAGCTAGCGACAATAGAAAGGGTGACAGTCTCATGACACGTATTTCTCGGGAAATGATGAAAGAGCTATTATCTGTTTACTTCATTATGGGTTCAAACAATACGAAAGGCGATCCTGTGGCAGTCGTGCAAAACGCATTAAAAGGCGGTGCCACTCTGTACCAGTTTCGTGAAAAGGGCGAGGGCGCATTGACAGGAGAGGAGCGGATTGCCTTCGCCGCAAAGGTTCAGGCGGCATGCCGTGAAGCCGGAGTCCCTTTTATTGTCAATGATGATGTGGAGCTGGCACTGAAACTGAAGGCAGACGGTGTGCACATCGGCCAAGAGGATGCGAAAGCAAAAGAGGTCCGTGACGCAATTGGCGATATGATTCTTGGCGTGTCTGCCCATACGATGTCTGAGGTGAAGCAAGCCGAGGAAGATGGAGCAGATTATGTCGGTCTCGGGCCGATCTATCCGACGGAAACGAAAAAGGATACAAGAGCTGTGCAGGGTGTGTCTCTGATTGAAGCGGTGAGACGTCAAGGCATCAGCATCCCGATTGTCGGCATCGGCGGCATCACAATAGAAAATGCCGCTCCCGTCATCGAAGCGGGGGCTGATGGTGTCAGTATGATCAGCGCTATCAGTCTGACGGAAGATCCGGAAGAAGCCGCACGTAAATTTTACGATGTTATTCACACATATAAGACCGGCAGATAACCCGATTTGCCTTCAAAAGGCTGTCCTGTAAAGGGCAGCCTTTTTGCTGTTCCGCCAAGGTTTTCAGACCTTCAAATTTTCATTGACAAAGATCGGGAACTGGCTATGATTATGATATACAATGATAATCATTTTCAATTATAGGAGGAACATGATGGCTCGGGGGCTGACACTTATATTACTCAGCTTGTTGATGTTTTTCGGTTCGGCGGTGCATGCGGAAAATGATCCGATTGCTTCCCTGCTTGAATTAAACAAGCAAATGATCAAATCTGTACAAGACGGAGATATAGATTCCGCACAGCAAACATTTGAGACCTTCAAATCGGCGTGGAAAAAGGAAGAACCATCTATTAAGAAGGAAAACCTTTCATCCCACAGCAAAATGGACTCGAATATCGCTATGATTTCTCTTTCTTTCATTAATCAAGACGCGAACAAACTCGAAACACAGCTTGAAGAGCTTTCTTCTCACTTAGAAACCTACCAGCAGGCTGTTGTGCTGAAGAAGGCATCCTCGGGTCAATCAAGGGCGTCCTTAACAGCTTATATTCAAAGCTTAAAAGACACAAAACAATTGATAGAAAAAAAACAGATGGGTGAAGCGTCAGCCGCTATCGACAACTTAATCACATCTTGGCTGGCCGTAGAAGGAGACGTCGTATCCCAATCCAAAGAAGCGTATACCACATCGGAGGAAAATCTGGCACTCATGAAGGCTGAAATCGACAGCCATCCCGATCAGGTCATAAAGCAAATTGACGAAATGATTCAATTGCTTGAGCCGATTGCTTCGAGCAGCTACAGCTGGTGGGACGCGGCCTTGATCCCAATTCGAGAAGGAATGGAGGCGCTGCTTGTCATCGGGGCGCTTTTGACCATGACAAAAAAAGCCCGTGTCACCCGTTCTTCTGCATGGATCTGGGGCGGCGCGTCAGCAGGCATGTTCGTTTCCTTAGCAGCCGGAATCGGCGTCACCCTCCTGTTCTCCTCGAATGTATTCGGAGAAAACAATTTCTTGCTAGGCGGAATCACCGGCTTGCTGTCCGCTGTCATGCTTTTGTATGTCGGGGTGTGGCTGCATAGAAACGCCTCGATGGACAAGTGGAGAGAAAAAATCAATGTCCAGAAATCACAGGCGCTGAAAAAGCGAAGCCTGCTTTCCTTTGCGCTCATTGCATTTCTGGCAGTCGTGAGGGAAGGGCTCGAAACAGTCATCTTTTTCATCGGCCTTGTTGGAAAGCTCTCTCTCACTGAGCTGATCGGCGGGACAGCCGCGGGCCTTGTCGTTCTCGTCATCGTCGGTGTTCTTATGATGAGGCTCGGAATGCGCATTCCATTGAAGCCGTTTTTTCTGCTGTCAATGGCGGTTGTCCTGTATATGTGCGTGAAATTTCTCGGAACAGGCGTCCACAGCCTGCAACTCGCGGGGATCCTTCCGTCTGATGCAGAAAGCTGGCTGCCGTCTGTGTCCGTTCTCGGAATTTATCCGTCCGTGTACAGTACGATTCCGCAATTGCTGATTTTGCTATTTTTACTGATCGCGCTTATCTCAGAAGCGGCAAAACATTATACAAATGGAAAGGAACTGACAAAATGAATATCACAAAGATTGCTGTAACAGCCGGATGCATCCTTGCACTGTGTGCAGGATGCGGAGCCAATGACACTTCGTCAACTAAAGAAAAAGCGTCATCTGATAAAAGCGGGGTAAGCAAAGAGATCGCAGCTTCCGTCGATAAAATGGAGAATATGATTTCCGAGCTGAATGAATCAGCTGAAAAAGCTGATCAAAAAGAGATTCAAAAGAAGGGGAAAGAATTAAACAGCTACTGGCTTTCTTTTGAAAATGATATTCGCAGCGACTATCCGTTCGAATACACAGAAATCGAAAAGCATCTTCAGCCAATCTACACAGAAGCGCAAAAATCCAAACCGGATACAGACAAAATCAAGACAGAATCCGAGTCACTGAAAGCGTCCTTAGAAGACCTGACAGAAGCGAAGAAGAGCAGCAAAAAGGCAAGCGATCAGCTGGCAAAAGCGGCAGATGAATATAAAGACTACGTCAAAGAGCAGAGCGATCAGCTTGTGAAGGCGACGGAAGCATTTACAGCTGCCGTGAAGGCAGGCGATATTGAAAAATCAAAGACGTTATATGCGAAAGCGCGCGTCTATTACGAAAGAATTGAACCGATTGCCGAAAGCCTCGGAGATCTTGACCCGAAAATTGATGCCCGGGAAAACGATGTAGAAGAAGGAGACAAATGGACAGGGTTCCACAAGCTTGAGAAAGCCATTTGGAAGGATAAAAATATTTCCGGGGAAAAGGCGACGGCTGACCAGCTTGTCAAGGATGTAAAAGAGCTTGATGGTTCGATTGAATCATTGACATTAACGCCTGAACAAATTGTGGCAGGCGCGATGGAGCTTCTGAACGAAGCAGGTATTTCTAAAATTACGGGTGAAGAGGAGCGCTACTCACGAATCGACTTAGTCGATCTTATGGCAAATGTTGAAGGCTCCGAGGCTGTGTATCAAACTGTGAAAAGCGCTCTCGTAAAAGATCACTCTGATCTGACGGAAAAGCTGGATACCGAATTCAGCGAATTTGAAGTTTTAATGGCAAAATACAAAACGAATGATCAGGCCTATACGTCTTATGATAAATTAAGTGAAGATCAAATCAGAGAGCTGAGCACAAAGCTGACGACTCTTTCTGAAACCATGTCGAAGATTGCGAATGTGCTATAAAAGGAGTTTTGTAACAGCATGAGCGATGAACAGAAAAAGCCAGAACAAATTCACAGACGGGACATTTTAAAATGGGGAGCGATGGCTGGGGCGGCCGTGGCGATTGGCGCCAGCGGCCTCGGCGGTCTCGCTCCGCTTGTTCAGACCGCGGCTAAGCCATCGAAGAAGGACGAAAAAGAGGATGACCAGGTTGTTCCATTTTACGGAAAGCATCAGGCCGGAATCACCACTGCCCATCAGACGTACGTGTATTTTGCCGCGCTTGATGTGACGGCGAAGGAGAAAAGCGATATCATCACGTTATTCAGAAACTGGACCAGCCTGACACAAATGCTGACGTCAGGAAACAAAATGTCGAGCGAGCAGAAAAATCAATATCTGCCTCCGCAGGATACGGGTGAATCGGCTGATTTACCGCCTTCCAATTTAACTGTTACTTTTGGCTTCGGGCCTGACTTTTTCGAAAAAAATGGAAAGGATCGTTTCGGACTGAAAGGCAAGAAACCGAAACACCTTGCTGCTCTTCCGGCGATGCCGAATGACAATCTCGATGCGAAGCAGGGAAGCGGAGACATCTGCATCCAAGTATGCGCAGATGATGAACAAGTGGCGTTTCACGCGCTGCGAAACCTGCTGAATCAAGCGGTGGGCACCTGTGAAGTCCGCTTTATAAACAAAGGCTTTTTAAGCGGAGGCAAAAATGGAGAAACGCCGCGCAATCTATTTGGGTTTAAAGATGGAACAGGGAACCAAAGCACCAAGGATGACACCTTGATGAACTCGATTGTGTGGATTCAATCTGGCGAGCCTGACTGGATGACAGGCGGAACTTATATGGCTTTTCGGAAAATCAAAATGTTCCTTGAAATTTGGGACCGCTCTTCCCTGAAGGATCAAGAGGATACTTTCGGCCGCAGAAAAAGCTCCGGGGCGCCTTTTGGCCAAAAAAAGGAAACAGACCCTGTCAAGCTGAATCAAATCCCGTCAAATTCGCACGTCAGCCTTGCGAAATCTACAGGGAAACAAATTTTGCGAAGAGCCTTTTCTTACACGGAAGGCATTGACTCCAAAACCGGTTATATGGATGCAGGTCTCCTGTTTATCAGCTTTCAAAAAAATCCCGACAATCAGTTCATTCCCATGCTGAAGGCACTTTCGGCAAAGGATGCGTTAAATGAATATACGCAAACGATTGGTTCTGCTTTATATGCAATTCCCGGCGGGTGTAAAAAAGGAGAATATATCGCTCAGCGGTTGCTTGAATCGTAAAAAGAAGCCATGCAGGCTTCTTTTTTAAAAAACAGTTGTAACTTTTATTGTTACAGTTTAAAATCAACCTATACGAAAGGAGACAATCATGACAGTACAGATAAAAGTTTATTCAGATTACGTTTGCCCATTTTGTTTCATTGGAAAAGCCGCTTTTGAAGAAGCGATAAAAGGAAAGGATGTTGAAGTCGAGTGGATGCCGTTTGAATTGCGTCCAAGTCCTTCACCGCAGCTTGATCCTGTAAACGATCCTTCCAAGAAATATATGTGGCAAACCTCGATCAGACCGATGGCGGAGAAATTGGGAGTCGACATCAAATTTCCAAACGTCTCGCCTCACCCTTATACAGACTTGGCTTTTGAAGGCTTTCACTTTGCCAAAGAATACAACAAAGGACATGAGTATAATACCCGTGTATTTACAGCGTTTTTCCAAGAGGGCCAAAACATCGGAGAGATTGATATCTTGACGAAGCTGGCCGAGGAAGTCGGCTTAGACGGAGCATTGTTCAAAGCTGCACTGGAAGCAAGAACATATCAGGACGTGCAGCGGCAAGCTCTGAAGCACGCCTATGAAGAAGCTGACATTACAGCCGTACCAACCTTTGTCATCGGCGACACCGTGATTCCAGGAGCAGCCGGCAAGGAAGTATTTGAAAACGCGATTTCTCAAGAACAACAAAAAACGTAACCTAAGAAAGCTCTCTAAACAAAAATCTGTTTAGAGAGCCTTTTTTAATCCTGATCCATATGAATCCCGGTATGTGCCTTCACCTGTATTTCCGCAAATGTATCTTCATGAGCAGTTTTATCGGAAGACAGAAGCGTTCCAAGCCACGCACCAAGGAAACCTAGCGGAATCGAAATGATGCCCGGATTAGAAAGCGGGATGAGCGGCTCGCCTACAAAAATAGCACCTCCGGCCGGGTCCCACACACTCGGGCTCATCGACACGAGGACAAGAGCACTGATCAGCCCAGTCAGGCTGCCCCATAATGCGCCTGAGGCATTAAATCTTTTCCAAAACACAGTAAACACAATCAGCGGAAGGTTTGCGCTGGCGGCAACGGCAAATGCCAATGCGACAAGAAATGCGACATTTAAGGATTGTGCAAAAATCGCAAGAATGATAGACAGCACTGACACGGCAACAGATGCCCATCTAGCCGCTTTCATCTGTTCTTTCTCAGTTGCTTCTCCTTTTCTGATAATCTGGCTATAGATATCATGGGCAAACGCTGAAGCGGCAGAAAGCACCAAGCCTGTCACCACTGCCAAAATCGTGGCAAAGGCGATGGCTGATACAAACGCGAACAGGAAATCCCCTCCGAGTGCTTTTGCCAGAAGCGGCGCCGCCATGTTTCCCGCTGGATCGGCCGCTGTAATCGCGTCAAAACCGACAAACGCGGCCGCGCCAAATCCGAGAAATACCGTCATAATGTAAAACACACCGATGATCCACGTTGCTGAAACGACCGATGCCCGGGCAGTTTTGGCATCCTTAACTGTATAAAAGCGAATTAAGATGTGCGGAAGGCCGGCGGTCCCCAGCACAAGTGCCAAATTCAACGACAGGGTTTCAAGCGGGACCTTGTATTTGTTGCCTGGATTTAAAAAATCAGCGCCAAGCGGAGTAGCCGTTTTCATGTGCTCAAACATTGTATTGAGGTTAAAACCGAATTTAGAAAAAACAATGATTGAGATGACGAGGGTGCCGGCCATCAGCAAAACGGCTTTAATAATCTGAACCCAGCTCGTCGCGATCATTCCGCCGAACACGACATAAATGGTCATGAGCACTCCGACAATCAGAACGGCCGCGGTATAATCGAGCCCAAGCAGCAGTTTAATCAGCGCCCCTGCTCCCACGAGCTGAGCGATCATATAAAAGGTAGAGATGGCGATGGTATTGAGAGCGGCGACACCGCGGATCTTCTTTTCTTTAAAACGCGCCGCAATCATGTCCGCCATCGTATACTTTCCGAGATTCCGAAGCGGCTCCGCCACGATATAGAGGACAACGAGATAAGCGACAAGAAAACCGATGCTGTAAAAAAACCCGTCGAACCCATATAACGCAATCATTCCGGCAATGCCGAGGAACGACGCGGCAGACATGTAGTCGCCGGCAATTGCCAGTCCATTCTGAACACCAGTGAGCCCGCCGCCGGCCGTATAAAACTCACTCGTCGTTTTCGTCTGTTTCGCGGCAAAATACGTAATCACAAGCGTCAGTCCGACAATCGCTACAAATAACAGAAACGCTGTCAGGTTCATGTCTGTTCACCCTTTAGCTCTTCTTTTAAAGCGTTTACAAATTGGTCGTAACGAGCTGCCTTTCGGGAATACACCGTACTGAGTGTCCAGGTCATAGCGAATTGAGCGATGGCAAACAGCCAAGCCCATGAAACAGCACCGACTGCCGGAGTATTCAAAAAGGTGAAATAAGACGTTAAAACAGGGAGTGAAAAATAAAAGACAAAAAAGAAAATCGCAGTTGGAACAATAAAGGCCCGTTTCTGCTTCAAAAAGGCTTGAAAAGATGGAGACCCAGCAATCTTTTGGTAATCAGCTTGCGATCTGTACATGGCTTTCCTCCTTTTATTCTGTTGAAAAATAAGCATAAAGGTACACCAATAGGTATGTACAGAACGTCTGATTTATTCTTCAGGATCATAAAGTGGACGAAAAAAGCAGGAAACGTGAAGATAAGACGCGAGGGTATAAAACGGGCGAAGGTTTTCCAGCTGCCGCGTATTAACAAGTTTGCTTTCAAAACCTCACCAAATGCAGCCTATGCAAAGCTGCCCTTTTTCTAAAGTCCGGTTTCATGTTCGCATCACCTCTTTATGACAATGCATGTGCCAAGAGGTGACCGCATCACCAGCTGTCTGTCATATTTTAGGCTGAAACACCGTTTGTCCTCAAAATCGGCGCAGTAAATAAGCTATCGAATAGAGGAAATGGTGAAAACTCAGATCAGATGATAGAAAAGCCAGAGGTAAAAGATCCGCCTGTCCGGATTAGTCTTGACGGACGGTTTTTTTGTGATTGGTTTTTCTCATCGCTGTTTCAGATTCTAAAAACTGCCTCACATCATGAATGCCTAACCCAATGGATCTAGCTTCTTGAATCAACATATGCCAATCTTTGTCCAAATCTTTTTTAACTTGAGTTTTCATAGTAACCTCCAATTGTATAAAATGTTTTCCTGCAACATCCTGGCAATAAAAGACAAGCCGGTGCGATGATGAGGCGAGTACAACAAATTTCACACATAGTTGCTCGGTGTTCACAAACTGAAGGATAAATCACCTACCTATTCCCTAAAAAAATGACTAATATAACCAATGAACCTTATTTATAATAATAAACAATTAAATACTGACTGGATAGTATGTAAATGAAAATAAATCCTATTGCCTATTAAATATGACCCCTTAACAACCGAATAGCATACCTCTGGAAAGAAATAAATACCGCAAAAGATTGATCCGGTGTAAGATAAGGGTAATCATACCGGCTGGAGAAAAATATGAAAAAAACAAATTTCAAATTAAAAGAGAGCAAACATTTGAAAAATTTATAGAGGCTGGCCTGAATTTATTGATTGACCGAGCGTATGACTCTGTGTCTGTGGAAGAAATCAGCAGAGCTGCCGGATACAGTAAAGGCGCATTTTATGTTCATTTTGACAACATGGAAGACTTCCTGCAGCATATCTTCGAAAATCATCAAATGAAAAAACAGATTATCATCGGCTACCTGGATGAAATCGAACGGACATCTGTGAAGCCGCTGACGCTGCATGAGGCTGCAAAACATGCCGCAGAGCTGCTGTTTTCTTACTACAAAAATAAACCATCATGGGACATCACCTCGTTTGCGATGAATATGCCGACCTTTAAAGCTGTCCAAAAATGCAAGGCTTATGTGGGGCTATACGAATTGTGGGTGGAAGAAAATACGTCATATATTCATTGGCTGAAGGAGAGAAAGCTGGTTGACGACAGTATTGATCCCGAATATACGGCTAAAATAATATGTGCGGTGCTCGACGGAATCATCAAACAATCGCGTGTATTGGGCCATCCGGCCACATTCCGCAGCTTTTTTGACGCGCTTTCCGTTTTTGTTACTTTTAACCGCGAATATGCAACGCTAAGAAATTCGAAAAGTTTTTCAGAAAGCGAGGAACATCAGTGAAGTATAGAGAAATGATTATGTATATCATTATGGGGGTTTTCACGACAATCGTGAATATCGCCAGTTTTTATATATTGGTAGAGATCATGAATGTGGATTATAAAGCTGCAACAGTTGCCGCTTGGATTTTGTCTGTTCTGTTTGCTTACATAACAAATAAAGTATATGTGTTTCAGCAGAAGACAGATGACCTGCAAAGCCTGCTGAAAGAGCTCACTGCCTTTTTCAGCGTTCGGGTGCTGTCTCTCGGCATAGACCTTGGCATGATGATCATCCTTGTCGGACAGTTCCATACAAATGAAACGCTGGCCAAAATACTCGACAATGCGGTGATTGTTGTCGTCAACTATGCCGCAAGCAAATGGCTCGTCTTTAAAAAGACAAAAGAAGAAGGGGTATGACGAGGGCGGCAGCATATGATCTTCCGTTTTCGTTACAGAAAGACCGGGAAACAAAAAATAAAAACCATGAAAGGTGATGCACATGCGGGAAGAATTGAAGGGGATATTTGCAAGTGTATTCGGAGAGAAAGAGGGATTACGGTTTTTTTTCGCACCGGGAAGAGTGAATCTGATTGGAGAACATACGGATTATAACGGCGGGCACGTGTTTCCGTGCGCGCTGACCATGGGTACATATGCTGCTGTTGCAGAAAGAAAAGACGGGCTGGTCAGACTGTATTCGGACAACTTTCAGGAAGCCGGCATAAAGGAATGCAGTCTTGACGGCATCCGTTATCAAAAAGAAGATGACTGGGCCAATTATCCGAAAGGCGTCATATATGAATTTCAGCAAAGGGGTTATTCGATTCCGCATGGCTTTGACATCGTGTTTTCAGGGAATATTCCAAACGGGGCAGGGCTTTCATCTTCCGCTTCCATTGAGCTGCTGATGGCGGTCGTGCTCCAAAGCTATTTTCATCCTCAACTCGATGCGCTGGAGCTTGTCAAAATGGCACAGCATGCGGAAAACACATTTATCGGTGTCAATTGCGGAATTATGGATCAATTCGCAATCGGAATGGGGAAAGAACATCATGCGATGCTCCTGAACTGCGATACACTGGACTATGAATATAGCAAACTCGATGTCTCCGGGCTTGCGCTGGTTATTGCGAATACGAACAAAAAAAGGACATTGGCGGACTCAAGCTATAATGCGAGACGCCAAGAGTGTAGCGACGCATTGCTGGATCTGCAAAAGGATCTTGACATTACATCACTTGGCGACATCAAGCCTTCTGACTTCGACGCCCACTCTGGCCTGATCCAAAATGAAACGAACAGACGCCGCGCAAAGCATGCCGTATATGAAAACCACCGCGCCATCAAGACAGCCGACATGTTTAAAGAAAACAATATTCACGAAATTGGGCGTTTAATGAAGGAATCCCACCTTTCATTGAAGGATGATTATGAGGTGACATGCCCGGAACTTGATGAACTCGTATTTGCAGCGTGGGAGCAAGAAGGAGTGATCGGCTCAAGAATGACGGGAGCGGGTTTCGGCGGCTGCACGATCAGTATTGTAAAGGATGAATTTGTTGATGACTTTATCCAAAAGGTTGGAGACAAATATCAAGAAAAAACAGGACTGAAAGCGGATTTTTATGTCGCTGATATTGGTGAAGGAGCGAGAGAACTAAAGGGGGAGTGACACATGAGCATTTTTGAACATCTGGAACAGCTGATAGAGTATGGGCTGGAACGAAAACTGATATCGATTTGGGATCAGGAATACACGAGAAACCGACTTTATGAAGCGCTGGACATCAAACATCCCCAGCCAGTCTCAAGCACACTCATTAAGCAGAGCCAGCGTCTTCCTGACTTGCTTTCTCCCATTTACAAGTGGGCGGCAGAAGCCGGCCGTATAGAAGCAAATACAGACACCTATCGAGATTTGCTCAGTGCAAAGCTGATGGGCTGTTTTGTCCCGCCTCCGTCTGAGGTCATCCGCAAGTTTGAAGAGACAAAGGCGTTATACGGACCGAAACAGGCGACAAAAGAGTTTTATCAGTATGCAGAGGATGTCTATTATATTAGGTCTGACAGAATCGCCAAAAACGTTCATTGGACGGTGCCGACCGAATATGGCGAGCTGGAAATGACAATTAACCTGTCAAAGCCTGAAAAGGACCCGAAGGCGATTGCGGCAGCCAAAGAACAGACGCAGACGAATTATCCGCCGTGTGTGCTTTGTAAGGAAAATGTCGGCTTTGAGGGAAGTGCGAACCATCCGGCCCGGCAGAATCACAGAATGATTCCTGTTATTCTCAAAGACGAGCAATGGTATATGCAGTTCTCGCCATACGTGTATTATCCGGAGCATTGCATCGTTTTAAAGGGTGAGCATGAACCGATGGAAATCAGCAAAAAGACATTTGAAAGACTGCTCTCATTCCTCGGGCAATATCCGCATTATTTTATCGGATCAAACGCAGACCTGCCGATTGTCGGCGGCAGCATCCTAAGCCATGACCATTTCCAAGGCGGGGCGCACGATTTTCCGATGGCGCGTGCAGAAGCGGAAGATGTATATGAATTAAATGATCATCCAGGCGTGTCGCTGGGCTTAGTGAAGTGGCCGATGTCTGTGCTCAGGCTTCAGGGAGACGATCCGCATATTGTCGCTGACGCAGCGGACCATATATTCCGTGCATGGCAGCAATATTCAGATGAAAAAGCCGGAATAGCCGCCTTCACAGGGGATACGCCGCATAATACGGTCACACCGATTGCAAGACGCAGGGGAGGCTCATATGAACTCGACATCGTGCTGAGAAACAATCGGACGGATGAGGAGCATCCATTAGGAATCTTCCATCCTCATCAGGAGGTTCATCATATTAAAAAAGAAAATATCGGCCTGATTGAGGTTATGGGCTTAGCGATATTGCCGGGCCGTTTACAGGAAGAAATGAAGGCAACGGCAGCGTCCCTGTGCTCTGCTGATCCGAAAACAGCATTAGAAGAAAATGAGCTGACGGCTAAACATAAGGATTGGGCTCTTCGTCTGATGGAAAGAAGAACCATAACAAAAGGGAATGCGGAACAGGTTATAAAAGAAGAGCTTGGTCATGTATTCGCATGCATTCTTGAACATGCCGGCGTATTTAAACAGACACCCGAAGGAAAACAGGCCTTCAACAGGTTTATCCATTGTTTAGGCGTCAAACAAGTAAAAAGCCTCAACCGTTAAGGGAGAGGCTTTTTGCTATTGAAAAAAGAGCCCAAAACGTGACGCTTTGGGCTCTGTCGCTCTTATCCTCTTTTTCTTGCTAAGAGGCTTACTAGAAATACAACAATGGCTGAACCGATAATCGCCGGGATAATGGCAAATCCGGCAAGGTGCGGTCCCCATGTTCCAAGCAGCCCGTGGCCGATCCAGGCACCGATAAGACCTGCGATCATCGACCCGATAATTCCTCCGGGCATATCTCCTTTTACAAACAGGCTGCCAACCCATCCGATAATAATAGCGACGATAAGTGAAATTATGAAACTCATCATGCAACACATCCTATTTTAAATTTATTTGCTTATATCATTCCTCCTTTTTGTATAAGATAAACAATTGAATGTGCTAATAAAAAAGCGGGATCAGTTCAGAGCATATCGCCGCTCTATTCAGCCTTTTCTTTCAATATTGGTTGCGTTAAAATGGTAATCGTGTGAAAAGATGCTAGGCAAGGAAAAATTAATTCCCTTGTAGAAAGTTTAACAAAATGAAATTTTTGATTGACCTTGGTTTTTTATTGTGGTAAACCTTTATTTGTCAGTAGAATTAGTTCTTCATCATCTTTCTTTACTTATATGCGGAAATAACTAGAAACTTTTCATCTTAAGCGATAGATATGAATAAAGTTGGAGCAATTTTTGTCGATTTTATGACATTTAAGCGAAAATGGGCTGAAGTTTATAAAAAAATAAAGCTAATAAGTGAAGTTTTTGATAGCATAACAAAGTAGAGAAAAGATTTTGAGGAAGTATGCACTTCAGATTTATTACATCAATAGGAAGGATGGTGATCTTCTTGTTCAGAGCAATAAAACCGTTACTTGTATTAGCGCTGTTAACTGTGGTTTTCGTCCTTGGGGGATGCAGCAATGCCTCAGTACTAGATCCGAAAGGGCCTGTGGCTGATCAGCAAAGTGATTTAATCCTGTTATCTATCGGATTTATGCTGTTTATCGTCGGGGTCGTCTTTGTTCTATTTACCATTATTTTAGTAAAATACCGCGACCGTAAAGGCAAAGATAATGGATCTTATAACCCAGAAATTCACGGTAACACGTTCTTAGAAGTAGTCTGGACAGTGATCCCAATTTTAATCGTCATCGCACTTTCTGTGCCAACCGTACAGACGATATATTCGTTAGAAAAAGCTCCTGAAGCAACAAAGGATAAAGAGCCTCTTGTTGTTTACGCTACTTCGGTAGACTGGAAATGGGTATTCAGCTACCCTGAACAGGATATTGAAACGGTCAACTACTTAAACATTCCTGTCGACCGCCCAATCTTGTTTAAAATCTCATCTGCAGATTCAATGGCATCGCTATGGATTCCTCAGCTTGGAGGACAAAAATACGCGATGGCAGGAATGCTGATGGATCAATACTTACAGGCTGATGAAGTGGGAACTTATGAAGGCCGCAACGCGAACTTCACAGGCGAACATTTTGCCGACCAAGAGTTTGATGTGAATGCTGTAACAGAAAAAGACTTTAACAGCTGGGTGAAAAAGACTCAAAATGAGGCTCCTAAGCTGACAAAAGAGAAGTATGATCAATTGATGCTTCCTGAAAATGTGGACGAATTAACGTTCTCTTCTACTCACTTAAAATACGTTGATCACGGACAAGACGCAGAATACGCGATGGAGGCCCGCAAACGCCTTGGCTATCAAGCCGTTTCACCGCACTCTAAAACAGATCCGTTTGAAAACGTAAAGGAAAATGAATTTAAGAAGTCTGATGATACAGAAGAATGATATTGATCAGGAAAGGAGGAAGCCCGCATGAAATTTAAATGGGATGAATTTTTTGTAACAGGTGACCCATTAATTCTGGGCGCACAAGTTTCCATTGCACTATCTACCATCGCCATCATTGTTGTACTTACCTACTTCAAGAAATGGAAATGGCTCTGGTCTGAATGGATAACAACTGTTGACCACAAAAAACTCGGAATCATGTATATTATCTCTGCTGTAATTATGTTATTCCGCGGCGGTGTCGACGGTTTGATGATGCGTGCCCAGCTAGCGCTTCCGAATAACAGTTTTTTAGACTCAAACCACTATAATGAAATTTTTACGACTCACGGTACGATCATGATTATCTTCATGGCGATGCCGTTTTTAATCGGTCTTATTAACGTTGTTGTACCTCTTCAAATCGGTGCTCGCGACGTTGCATTTCCTTACTTGAACAACCTGAGCTTCTGGACGTTCTTCGTAGGGGCTATGCTTTTCAATATTTCTTTCGTTATCGGAGGTTCTCCGAACGCAGGCTGGACAAGTTATATGCCGCTTGCAAGTAACGACATGAGCCCTGGGCCGGGTGAGAACTACTACCTCCTCGGACTTCAGATTGCCGGTATCGGTACCCTGATGACAGGGATCAACTTTATGGTCACAATCTTAAAAATGAGAACAAAAGGCATGACACTGATGCGTATGCCAATGTTCACTTGGACAACACTGATCACAATGGTTATTATCGTGTTTGCTTTCCCTGTGCTTACAGTAGCTTTAGCACTATTATCATTTGATCGTTTGTTCGGCGCTCACTTTTTCACACTGGAAGCAGGCGGTATGCCGATGCTTTGGGCCAACCTGTTCTGGATTTGGGGACATCCTGAAGTATATATCGTTATTCTTCCGGCGTTCGGTATTTTCTCAGAAATTATCTCAAGCTTTGCAAGAAAACAACTGTTTGGTTACAAAGCGATGGTCGGTTCTATTATCGCCATCTCCGTATTGAGTTTCTTAGTTTGGACTCACCACTTCTTCACAATGGGGAACAGTGCGTCCGTTAACTCATTCTTCTCAATTACGACAATGGCAATCTCGATTCCGACCGGGGTTAAAATCTTTAACTGGCTCTTTACCATGTATAAAGGCCGAATCAGCTTTACAACGCCTATGCTGTGGGCGCTTGCGTTCATTCCTAACTTCGTTATCGGCGGGGTTACAGGGGTTATGCTTGCGATGGCAGCAGCGGATTATCAATACCATAATACGTACTTCCTGGTATCTCACTTCCACTACGTGCTGATCGCGGGTACTGTATTTGCTTGTTTCGCAGGATTTATTTTCTGGTATCCAAAAATGTTCGGCCACAAACTGAACGAAAAAATCGGAAAATGGTTCTTCTGGATCTTTATGATCGGGTTCAATATTTGTTTCTTCCCGCAATATTTCTTGGGGCTTCAAGGCATGCCTCGCCGTATTTACACATACGGACCGAATGACGGCTGGACAACATTGAACTTTATCTCAACAGTCGGAGCTTTCATGATGGGTGTAGGATTCTTAATCCTTTGCTATAACATCTACTACAGCTTCCGTTACTCTACGCGTGAAATCAGCGGAGATTCATGGGGTGTGGGACGTACGCTTGATTGGGCGACTTCATCTGCGATTCCGCCGCACTACAACTTTGCGGTGCTTCCTGAAGTCAAGTCTCAAGATGCATTCCTGCATATGAAGGAAGAAAAAACTGAATTATACCCTGAAAGCAAATTCAAGAAAATCCATATGCCAAGCAACTCAGGCAGACCGTTCTTTATGTCTGTTGCCTTCGGTATCGCCGGCTTTGGACTTGTCTTTGAATGGTACTGGATGGGCGTAGTCGGATTGATCGGAGTCCTGCTCTGCATGGTTCTGCGTTCATTCGAATACGACAATGGCTACTACGTTAGTGTTGATGAAATAAAAGAGACGGAAAGAAAGATTTCCGAATAAGGAGGCGTGAGTTATGGAACATGCAGAACACGGCAATTCTAACGCGCCTATGGAATATCAATCTGAAACCGGCAGACTTAATATTCTCGGGTTTTGGATCTTTTTAGGGGCAGAAATTGTGTTGTTCTCAACACTATTTGCAACCTTCTTCGTTCTTCAAAACAGAACAGCAGGAGGTGTCTTACCGGACGAACTGTTTGAAGTGAATCTGGTAATGATTATGACGTTCTTGCTGCTTATCAGCAGCTTTACCTGCGGGATCGCTGTTCATGAAATGCGCCGCGGAAGTTTAAAAGGCGTAGTCATTTGGACAATTATTACTCTTCTTCTCGGCGCCGGCTTCGTCGGTTGTGAGATCAACGAGTTTGTCCACTATGTACATGAAGGAGCATCTCTCGGTACAAGTGCGTTCTGGTCTGGATTCTTTGTTTTACTAGGAACTCACGGAACTCACGTAACAATCGGTATTTTCTGGATTACAGGAATTCTGATTCAGTTGAAGAAACGCGGCTTAACTCCGCAAACTTCATCTAAAATCTTTATCTCAAGCTTGTACTGGCACTTCTTAGATGTTGTATGGATTTTCATCTTTACAGGTGTCTATCTCATGGGATTGGGGGGTCTGTAAAATGGCAAACAAATCTGCTGAACACAGTCACTTTCCATGGAAGCACATTGTAGGTTTTGCACTGTCTATTGTTTTGACCCTGCTGGCTCTATGGGTTGCAGTGTATACTGACTTGAGCTCATCAGCAAAACTTTGGATCATTTTCGGCTTCGCCTTCATTCAGGCGGCGCTCCAGCTTCTCATGTTCATGCATATGACAGAGAGCGAAAACGGCAGTATCCAAGTCGGAAACACGCTGTTCGGATTCTTCGGCGCGATCGTTATCGTGCTTGGATCCATCTGGATTTTCGCGGCTCACTATCATCACGGTGACCACATGGACGGAAATCCTCCTGGAGGCGCTGAACACTCAGAGCACTCAGGCCACAACGAATAAGCAAAAACCCTCTTCGTTAGAAGAGGGTTTTTTGCTGTTTCAGCTGCTGCTTCGCTTTCTGCGAAGGTAAGGAAGGCCATAAATGATAAAGGCCGCGATATGAGCGACAATGACGTTGACGGCAAACAGGATAATCATGAGAGTGTGTCCGAGTGGAGAAAGGCTTTCTGTTGCGTAAAAGAAGAAGAATACCCACATTAAAATAATTGGCGGAATAGCAGAGAGTGCGACTTTTTTGTTATCGAGCCAAATAAAGAGGGGAGTAGCACTGGCAACCAATAAATAAGCAAAAAACATGTCCATCATACCCGTCTCCTTTCATTTTGTGACAGCGTTTACAAAAATGAAGTAGAGGAAATGAATTGTGTCTGTTTTATGGTTGTTTTGTGAACATTTTGTTACAATTATTATACCATGTTTTCCAGAAATTGATACGTGATTTCGTAAAAATGTGTTAGAACTATCGTCTTATTTTTAAAGGTTCGTATGATAGGAGAATGTACGGAGCTTTCTTTTTAAAACAGGGGGGATGTAGATGTATGATGTAATAAAGCTTGAAAGAGAAGACTGGAGAGAAGTGATTCGCATGTCTGAATATGCTTTTCAGAAAGAACTCAGTGATGAGGAACGAGAAGAGAAAGTAAAAGCTTTAGAGAACCATTACATCATCGGAATCAAAGAACAAGAGAAGCTCCTCTCTAAGCTTCACATGGTTCCCTTTTCTGTCATGCTGGAGGAGCAGGAGATAAAGATGGGCGGTATTGCCGGGGTGGCAACCTGGCCTGAAGACAGAAGAAAAGGAACCGTAAAGGAGCTAATCCTAAACGCTTTATCGATCATGAAGAAAGAAAACCAAACCATCAGTTTTTTGCATCCATTCCTGATCTCTTTTTATCGCAAGTTTGGCTGGGAGCTCTGTTTCTATCAAAAACGTCTGACCTATCTTAAAGGACAGCTGCAAAAGCTAGACGACGCCCCAGGGTACATGAGAAGGATTCAAAAAGATGAAACAGATACAGTGAATGCCATCTACAATCAATACAGAAAAACGCACAATGGGTTGTTGAAGCGTTCAAAGGAGCATTGGAAAGAGAAGATCCATGGAATGAAGGCTGTGTATATCTCTGGAGAGGGAGTACCCTGTGGATATCTTGTGTATGACATCAAAAACAAAACGATGCGAGTAGTGGAATTTGTCTATTTGAACAGAGAAGCACAGAGAGGTTTGTGGAATTTTATTTGCCAGCATGATTCGATGGTGAATGAAGTGGAATTGACTGTACGAATGGAAGAAGAGCTTGATTTTTTAACCGCCGAACCCCGGATCAAACAAGAGATATATCCTTACAGTATGGCGCGCATCGTTGATGTTGAAGGTTTTTTGCGGGAGTATCCAAAATCTCGGTTAACCGCACCCTTTGACTTTAAGGTAACGGATCAATGGGCCCCGTGGAATCAACAAACCTTCCGCATTGACTCTCAGCGGGTGCAGAATATCCCCGAAGATTCGTCTGGCCATCTAATAGAATGCAACATATCTTCTTTAACCGCCTTCTTCCTCGGCGCACGTAGTGCTCGTTTCCTTTACGAAACAGGCATGATCAAAGGACCATTATCGGAAATTAAAAGGCTTGATGACGTTTTACAGCCAAGGTCTCCATTTCTAATGGATTTCTTTTAACCCCTTTTTACAAAGGGGGTTTTTTCATTTGAAAAGTTTTGTGTCAATCGAAACATTTCGGTTTATGATACGTCATATTTCGTGTAGCTGAAAAAGCGCCGCAAATGCGCGCAAAAAACAAAAAAGGAAACGAGCTTCACGTGTCATCTTGAACGTGGTTCATGTATAATAAACATTAGTGATTTTCCGATGAAAATGTAAGGCGGGATAGAATGAGTCGATATAAGAAACAGCAAAGCCCCTTTTATCAGGGGGATTTGATTTTTATATTTGGTGTGTTTTTTATTATAAGTGTAGTATCAATTTATGCTGCCGGTCAATTTGGGCAGTATGGAAACAAAGATTGGATACAGCAACTTGTGTTTTATCTTTTGGGTGCTATTGCGATCACAGTGCTTTTGTACTTTGATTTAGAACAGCTTGAAAAATTAAGTTTATATATTTTTATCATTGGTATTTTATCTTTGATTATTCTTAAGATCAGTCCTGAGTCCATCGCACCTGTCATTAAAGGCGCAAAAAGTTGGTTTAGGTTTGGGAGAATAACCATACAGCCGTCAGAGTTCATGAAGGTTGGTTTGATTATGATGATTGCGTCAGTCATCGGAAAAGCTAACCCTAAAGGAGTTCGGACGCTTAGAGATGATGTTCACCTTTTATTAAAGATTGCGGGTGTCGCAGTTATCCCTGTTGGTCTTATCCTGATGCAAGATGCTGGGACTGCGGGAATATGTATGTTTATCGTTCTTGTAATGGTTTTTATGTCAGGGATCAATTGGAAACTGATAACAATCATTGCTGGTTCAGGTATCTTACTCATTTCATTAATTTTATTAGTAATGATAAACTTTCCCGACGCTGCTAAATCAGTCGGAATACAGGAGTATCAAATTAAGAGGGTTACTTCTTGGGTTTCTGATTCAAATGACACACAGAATGATGATAGCGGGTGGCAAGTTGATCAAGCTATCATGGCTATAGGTTCTGGTGGTATTTTAGGAAATGGCATTTCTGATTTAAAGGTTTATGTTCCAGAAAGTACAACTGACTTCATCTTCTCTATAATAGGTGAATCCTTTGGATTTTTAGGCTGTGCCTTTGTCGTCATCATGTTCTTCTTCTTAATCTATAGGCTTGTCGTTCTGATTGATAAAATACATCCGTTTAACCGTTTCGCTTCTTTCTTTTGCGTTGGCTATACGGCGTTAATAGTGATTCACACATTCCAGAATATCGGAATGAACATCGGTATTATGCCTGTTACCGGGATTCCGTTGCTGTTTGTCAGCTACGGGGGAAGCTCTACACTTTCCACGCTGATCGGCTTCGGGATTGTGTATAATGCGAGTGTCCAGTTGACGAGATACAGAAGTTATTTGTTTAATTCATAAAATGCAGACAGTCTTTAAAGGGCTGTCTTTTTTGTTTCAGAGCATTTCACTTTTGACTTCACTTTTTTTGGGATATGATAAACAGATAAGGAGGTCCTTGTGATGAACAACACAATTGAAACCATTTTAAACCATCGGTCGATCCGATCTTTTACTGATCAGCTTCTGACAGCTGAGGAAATTGATACATTAGTGAAAAGCGCGCAGGCTGCGCCTACATCCAGCTATGTACAGGCTTATTCGATTATCGGTGTTTCCGATCCTGAGAAAAAACGTGAGCTGTCTGTGCTTGCGGGGAATCAGCCTTATGTAGAAAATAACGGGCACTTTTTTGTGTTTTGTGCGGACTTGTACCGTCATCAAAAACTGGCTGAAGAAAAAGGCGAACATATTTCTGAGCTGCTGGAAAATACGGAAATGTTTATGGTCAGTTTAATTGATGCTGCGCTTGCGGCTCAAAATATGAGCATCGCCGCAGAATCAATGGGGCTTGGCATATGTTATATCGGAGGCATTCGAAATGAACTGGACAAGGTGACAGAGGTGCTGCAAACGCCTGACCATGTGCTCCCGCTTTTTGGCCTGGCTGTAGGACACCCTGCCAACCTATCCGGCAAAAAACCGAGATTGCCGAAGCAGGCTGTATATCATGAAAATACGTATAACGTGAATGACGATGATTTTCGTGAACATATGAGTGCATATGACAAAACCATTTCTGATTATTATAGAGAAAGAACAAACGGTCAGCGGGTAGAAACGTGGTCTGACCAAATTCTGAACTTTATGAAGCAGAAACCGCGTACGTACTTAAATGAATATGTGAAGAAAAAAGGCTTTAATAAGAACTAAATGTGAAACCTCTCCGCTGGCGGAGAGGTTTTTATGTTTCACGTGTAACATATTCCGACAAATAGAGACAAGCTGACACAAATAAATGACGATTGATCGGGGGACACTGATGAACAGTGTGAGCGGCTTAGAAGAAAAAATAATGGATCAGTGATACGATGAGGACGAGGTGGTAGGGATGTTATCATTAAGTATATTAGATCAATCTCCGGTGTCCGAGGGAAGCTCTGCAGAAACGGCATTACGGGAAACTGTTGAGCTTGCTCAGGCGGCTGAGGATCTTGGGTATAAGAGATTTTGGGTTTCAGAGCATCACTTTTCAAAGCGTCTGGCAGGGTCCAGCCCAGAGGTGCTGATCAGCCACATTGCGGCGAAAACGAACCGGATCAGGGTGGGATCAGGAGGTGTCATGCTGCCGCACTACAGTGCCTATAAAGTAGCTGAGAATTTCCGTGTGCTGGAGGGGCTGACACCGGGAAGAATTGATCTCGGCTTAGGCAGAGCGCCGGGAGGAATGCCGATTGCATCTTGGGCGCTGAATGACGGCGGGAAACGCAATGCCGATCAGTACCCGCAGCAAATCAAGGAGCTGACGATGTATTTGCATGATTTGGCGGATGACAGTCACCGGTTTCCTAATTTAACGGCTGCACCGCATATTTCAACTGCGCCTGATGTGTGGCTGCTCGGTTCATCTGGAGAAAGCGCGCTGCTCGCCGCTGAATCGGGTGCCGGCTATATGTTTGCCCATTTTATCAATGGCGAGGGCGGGGAGGATACGGTCAGACAATATATGAGACGATTTAAGCCGTCTGTGTTAGGAGAAACACCTCGGGCGGCAGTTGCTGTTTTTGTTCTATGTGCGGATACAGAAGAGAAAGCGGAGCAGCTGGGGGCAGTGCTTGATTTTACTCTCTTGGCGGGTGAGCAGGGCATTCCTTTAGAAGGCGTTCCTGATTATGAAGCTGTCCGGCAAAATACGTACTCTCCTTATGAACAAAGACGAATAGCTGATAACAGAAACCGAATGATTGTCGGTACGAAAGAACAGGTGAAGGAGCAACTGCTGGCTTTGAGCAAAGCGTATGGAGCAGAAGAAATCATGGCGGTGACAATCACACATCATTTTGAAGATAAACTCCATTCATACCGCTTGTTGAAGGAGGCATTTGCGAATTAATCTGAAAAAGCCCCGCCGATGTTTCTCGGCAGGGCTGCTTTTTATTCAACAGTAAACGGCTCTTCGGTCAGTACCTGGCTTGATTTGCCTTTGTTGGCTGCATAGGCGAGCATATAATATTCACCGGCTGGAAGCTTTGTACCCCCATTGATCGTGCCGTCCCAGTCGAAGTACTGATAGCCTTTATCTTGATGTTTATAAATACCTGCTTGGCCTGCAAAGTCAAGGTTGTTGTCATAGACGAGGAATGCCAGCTCTTCCGCTCCCGCAGGAAGGTAGGTTTCAATTTCATAGGTGCCTTGTTCAGAGCCCTCATTAACTGAGACAGACGTTACCCTCGGGTAATCCGGCTCTTTTACGATCAGCAATGTAGGAACCTTGGCGACGGTTTTTCCGCCTTCTCTAACGATGACTGTTCCTTCATAGGTGCCTGCTTTTGTTTTCTTTGTGTCGACCTTTACTTTTGCAGTGGCTTTTCCGGTTTTATGAGCCGGAATCACAACACGGCTTGTGCCGGATGTGGAAATGCCGCTTCCGTTAAATGAGTATTCTAGCGAGTATGATTTTCTAATGGAAGATTGGTTTTCAATTGTAAAGGTTTCTTTTTTCGTTTCGATTCCTTTTTCCTTCAAAAATGTGCCGTACGAGTAGCTTCCCGGTGTGACGAACGAGTCGGCTTTGATCGCGTTCATAATTCTTGCGCTGCCTGCGCCTTGAGCGTTATGCGGATATACTTCTCCTTCGCCATCCTTTAATGTGACGGCGGTATTCATGATGGCAGCCTTGATCTGTTCAACGCTCCATTTCGGTTTAGCTTGTTTGATGACGGCAACCGCTCCTGCAATATGAGGTGATGCCATGCTTGTTCCTTGTTTTGACCCGTAGCCATATGGATTGTCAGAATCATGTGTCGGAATGGTGCTGACAATATTGACGCCTGGCGCGGAAATATCCGGCTTAATCATCCACGTATCCATCACAGGGCCGCGGGATGAGAAATCGGCAACTTGTTCACCGAGCGCTTTTGAGACCGTCAACTTGAATGTTGCTTTTGTCTCGCCTGCTTTCATGGCGCTGATGAGTTTTTCGCCGTCTTCTAATGATAGCTTAATCGTTGGCACAGACATGCCTGGCACATTGGCTTCAACTTCTCCGGACAGGTTGTTATACACAACCATGCCGATGGCGCCTGCTTTTTTTGCGTTATCTGCTTTATCCACAAAAGCAATGCTGCCCCGTTTGACGAGTGCTACTTTGCCTTTCAGATCTTTTCCTTCAAAGTCCTTTTCTTCGCCTAGGCCAGCGTCGACAAGCTCAACCTCTTTATTGTGAAGCGCCTTGACGTCCTCTTCTTTGTCATAGCCCATGACTTTTGCTGAAGAGTAAGAGCCGAATGAGACGGCGTATTCATTGAGCGGAAGCTGCGTTGCGCCGACAGAAATCGCTTCTCTGGATGTGCCTGGCGATCCCACTGTCCAGCCGTTTGGTCCGCTGTTGCCATTTGATGTAACGGCGACAACGCCTTCTGATATGGCCCAGTCAAGCGCTGTGCTTGTCGCCCAATCCGGATTGTTTAACGAGTTTCCGAGAGACAGGTTCATCACATCTGCTCCGTCCTGAACTGCACGTTCTACACCGGCGATGACGTTTTCTGTTGTGCCGCTTCCTCCCGGTCCGAGAACACGGTAAGCGAGAAGTGTTGCATCAGGCGCTACGCCTTTAATCGTGCCGTTTGCAGCGACAGTTCCGGCCACGTGTGTTCCATGGTCAGTGGCCCCGCCTCTTGGATCGCCTGTCGGTGTTTCTTTCGGATCGTAATCATTGTCTACAAAATCGTATCCTTTATATTGTCCGAAGTTTTTCTTCAGATCAGGGTGATTGTACTCAACCCCTGTATCAATAACAGCCACTTTGACGCCTTTCCCTGTATAGCCTAAATCCCATGCATCATTTGCTCCGATATATGGCGCGCTGTCATCCATTTGCGGAGAGACAGCGTCCTCGGAGATGGTGATGTCTTTCTCCTTGATATTGTCTGTTTTGTAAGTGACGTTCGGGTACACAGCTTTAACGTCGTCTACTGCTAGAAGTTTTGGAATTTCATTAGCCGGAAGTTTCATAGAAAATCCTGAGAATACCTGCTCATATTCTCGTTTTATTTTTCCATTTTTCACCGCTTTCACGGCTTTATTTTTTGCTTTTGAGCGGGCGTTTTTGAGCTTGCTTTTCGTTTGGATTACTCCCGCTTCTTTCGCCTCTGCTAAGGATTTTTCTTTTAATTCCACAATCACCGTTGTTTGTTTGCTTGTTGTCATGTCAATATCACCGAATACCTCGGCCTTTTCCAGGTCCGCCGATCCTTTTGAAGAAACCGGTGCTGCCTGTACACCTGTACTGCCTGTGGATAACGTAAAGAATAAAACCAAACCTAGAAGCAGAAAACGAATAATCCCGTTTTTCAATGTGTTTCCCCCTTTGTGTTTAGAAAAAATGGTGAAGGTCTAGTATATATTTCTTGAAAATTCAAAAAAATCCTTGTGTCATTTGGACCATTTATTGGATTTTGGTTGTGTATAAGGAAGGAGTTATACACAGAACCCTGTGTATAAGTGAATAAAGTTGTGCATATATATAGTTGGGAATGTATGTTCTTATACAAAATATAGTTGGGCTTTGTGGACATGTGGATATCTCTTGTGATTAAGTTGTTCTTATCTTTGGGATAACTTGTGTATAAACTTTTTAAAGCGGTTCTCCAATTTTCATTTCATTTCTTTCAGCTTTCAACAAAACTTCTTAAAACTAGTTTGTTTTTTCACTCATATTGTGACAAAGAATTCTCTTTCCACGGTCTATCATAGAGTCATGAGTTTTGCTAGAGCTGCTAGTTTGCGAGAAAAGAAATCGGCCGTCTTTTCCTGTGAGCTGCGGCTGAAAAAACGGGCTGCTAAAAAGGCTGCCTGCCAAAAGAAGCGGAGGGATGTTTTTTATGAAACGTTTGCTTGTATCTTTACGGGTGTGGATGGTCTTTTTGATGAACTGGGTGGCGCCGGACCGAAAACATGCGGCTGCCGCTATTTATTCGGCTCAGCGTACATATCAAAGAAAAGCGGCGGTGCAAGCCGCAGGACTGGTTTCGTTTTATGAATGGCGGATGGCTGTGAATGACGAGGAAAAACAGAAATCGAAAACCGCCGCTCTCTATAAAAGAAGATGTCTGCAAGCCTTCAAGGAATCGCCAAAGCAGGAGAGGGCCGGCCCGCAGCTTTACATGGCGGTCAAAAGGAGGTAAAATCCCAGTCATAAAAGCTAATTGGCGGGAGAGAGAGCCTCTTGAAAATCTATAAGGTATTAAACAACAATGCGGCTTTAATCAAAGAGGATGATCAGGAAAAAATCGTTATGGGTCCGGGCATCGCTTTTCAAAAAAAGAAAAATGATCTCATCCCTATGAATAAAGTAGAAAAGATTTTTGTCGTGCACGACGAGAATGAAAAGTTTAAACAAATCCTGCAAACACTGCCTGAGGAGCATATTGACATAGCTGAGGATATCATCAGCTATGCGGAAGGGGAGCTCGCGGCGCCGCTGAGCGACCATATTCATATCGCGCTTTCTGACCATTTGTCCTTTGCGATCGAAAGGATTCAAAATGGGCTGCTTGTGCAAAATAAATTATTGCATGAGATAAAGGCGCTCTATAAAAAAGAATACGAGATCGGCCTGTGGGCGATCGGACATGTAAAAGAGACATTGGGCGTGTCTCTGCCTGAAGATGAAGCGGGTTATATTGCCCTTCACATCCATACGGCAAAGATGGATGCAGAGAGTATGTATTCAGCGCTGAAGCATACGACGATGATAAAAGAAATGATAGAGAAAATAGAAAACTACTTTAATCGAAAGGTGGATGAAAACAGCATTTCCTATCAACGCCTTGTCACGCATTTGCGATACGCGGTCAGCCGGTTGGAATCAAATGAAGCGTTTCATGCCATGGACGAAGAGATGCTTTATTTCATCCAAAAAAAGTATTCATTTGCCTATCAATGTGCGCTGGAGCTGGCGGAGTTTCTGAAAAGTGAATATCAATTACATTTGCCGGAGTCCGAGGCCGGCTATATCACGCTGCATGTCCAGCGTCTTCAAGATCTCTCGGAATAACCGCTTTGACTTGCAGGGAGTGATCTCTGGAAGTTTTTTTATTGATCGGCATTCAGCGTGTGATACATCCAGCCCATCATCACAATTCCTGCGGCCAGATTGCCGAGTGTAACAGGGATTAAGTTTCTGACTGCTCCCGCCAGGGTGACTGTATCAGGGTGATCGATCAAAAGTGAGATCGCAAATGTGCACATATTGGCAATGCTGTGTTCAAAACCGGAAATAAAAAAGCAGAAAACGAAAAGCATCATGGCAAACAGCTTTGCCCCTTCTCCTTTGAGAGACATCGGAATGAAAAAAGCGAGACATACAAGCCAATTGCACAGCATTCCTCGGAAAAACAGCTCTGAGGCAGGCGGCTCTATCTTGTGCTCTGCAAGATGAATCAAAAAGGAATGGGATGCCCCCTCAAAAAGCCCGGTTGCACTGATAAGAATCGCAAACAAAACGGCTCCGATCAAATTGCCGGTATAGCTGAAAATCCACAGGTACAGGGTGTCACGCCAGCGGATTTTTTTCCGGAGTGCGGTATAAGTGAAATAAAAGGTGTTGCCGGTGAATAAATCCCCGCCTCCGTAGGCAATTAATACAATAGCAGCTCCAAATGTCACAGCAGCAGCCGGAAAGGCAAACGGTGAGTCGGCAATAGAGAAATAGCTGCCTGTTTTGCTTGCGGCTGTAATGCCAAAACCGATAAACATGCTGGCTAAAATGGATCTGAGCAAATAACGGATTTTGCTTGAAACGAATATGTTTTGTTTTCTTAAAGCATACTGTTCAACCTTTTGCAGTGCTTGAGTTTCCATTGTCTTTTCCTGCTTTCTTTGAGAGATGAGCATAGTATAGCATGATATTGTGAAATGTTTCACAATTAATATTTACGACTTTTTGTCTAAATGTTTTACATCACTTTTTATCTAAAAAAACAGTTGACGAAAACGCTGTCATCAATTATGATGAAAGCGTATTCTTCATTCGAATAAGCGGGATTGTGACTGGTAAAGCAGGCAAGACCTAAAATTTGCGTAAATGAAAAAGGATCGCTGTGTCCTTTCTTCGTTGGCGAATTTTAGGTCTTTTTTGTTTATAAAAGGGGGAGAAACAGATGGATTACAAAGAGACTGCAAAACGCCTCATTGAGCTTCTCGGAGGAAAAGAAAACATCATCAGCGCGGCTCATTGTGCGACAAGGCTGCGTTTAGTGATCAGGGATGAATCAAAGATTGACCAATCGCAAGTAGAAGAGCTTGAAGGCGTCAAAGGCGCTTTCAGCAGTTCAGGCCAATACCAGATTATTTTTGGAACTGGCCTTGTCAATAAAGTGTATGACGCTTTTTCTAAGGAAGCCGATGTAGAGCGTGAAGAACAAGTGAATCACCAGGATGCTGCTAAAGAGAAACTGAACCCTGCGGCGAGATTTGCGAAAACGCTTTCGAATATTTTTGTTCCGATCATTCCAGCCATCGTAGCCAGCGGCCTGTTAATGGGGTTATTGGGAATGATCAATGCCTTTCATTGGATGAGTAAGGACTCTGCACTGCTGCAGCTCCTCGATATGTTTTCAAGCGCGGCATTTATCTTTCTGCCGATTTTGATCGGGGTCAGCGCTTCAAAAGAGTTTGGAAGCAATCCGTATTTAGGAGTGGTCATCGGGGGAATCATGATACACCCCACTCTGTTGAATCCATGGGGTCTGGCGGAAGCGTCACCTGATTATATGCATCTTTTCGGGTTTGATATCGCGCTTCTCGGTTATCAGGGAACCGTCATCCCTGTTCTGCTGGCTGTTTATGTCATGAGCAAGGTAGAGAAATGGACAAGAAAAGTGGTTCCGCATGCGGTCGATTTGCTTGTTACGCCTTTTGTTACTGTCATTGTCACCGGTTTTGTCGCATTTATTGCCATCGGTCCTCTAGGAAGAGCGCTTGGCTCCGGTATTACTGTTGCTTTAACATATGTGTACGATCATTTTGTCGCAGGCCTTCTTTTCGGCGGCACCTATTCACTGATCGTCCTGACAGGTGTTCATCACAGCTTCCATGCGATTGAGGCGGGGCTTATTTCAGATCTTGGCAGGAACTATTTATTGCCGATTTGGTCTATGGCGAATGTCGCCCAAGGCGGGGCAGGCCTTGCCGTCTTCTTTTTAGCGAAAAAGGCAAAAACGAAGGAAATCGCTCTTCCGGCGGCATTTTCTGCTTTTCTTGGTATTACTGAGCCCGTCATTTTCGGGGTGAACCTTCGATACCGGAAGCCGTTTATCGCCGCGATGATCGGGGGCGCGTTGGGCGGCGCGTATGTCGTATTTACACATGTTGCTGCAAACGCTTACGGGTTAACAGGCATTCCGATGATCGCCATTGCAGCACCGTTTGGCTTTGGAAATCTAGTAAACTATATGATTGGAATGGTTATTGCAGCAGTATCAGCATTCATTGCGGCGTTTGTCATGAAAATTAACGAAGATGAGGAGAGAAAAAAATGACGGCACATGATCAGGAGCTGCGTCGCCGGGCTTATGAAGAAGTTGAGAAAAAAGAACATATCGCTGACAGCGATCCGCACCGCCAGCACTTTCACATCATGCCTCCGGTTGGTTTGCTGAATGATCCAAATGGCGTTGTGTATTGGAAAGGAGTCTATCATTTGTTTTTTCAGTGGCAGCCGTTTCAGACGGGGCACGGCGCAAAGTTTTGGGGGCATTATACGACACGCGATTTTGTGAATTGGAAGCGGGAAGAGATTGCGCTGGCTCCGAGTGATTGGTTTGATAAAAACGGCTGCTACTCGGGCAGCGCTGTTGTCAAAGATGACCGGCTCTATCTGTTTTACACAGGAAATGTCAGGGATCAGGATGGGAATCGGGAAACGTATCAGTGCCTTGCTGTATCGGATGATGGGCTGACCTTTGAGAAAAAAGGGGTTGTCGCCCGCCTTCCGGAAGGCTATACAGCTCATTTTCGCGATCCGAAGGTGTGGGAGCATGAAGGAAAATGGTATATGGTGATCGGTGCACAAACGGAGAACATGAAAGGCCAAGCTGTTTTGTTTACTTCCGATAACCTGACAGAATGGGCGTTTCTCGGCCCGATAACAGGTGCCGGCCTCAACGGACTGAACGGTTTCGGGTATATGTGGGAGTGCCCTGATCTGTTTTCTCTTCAAGGCTCCGAAGTGCTGATTGTCTCGCCCCAAGGACTTGAAGCGGACGGCTATCATTATCAAAATGTGTATCAATCCGGATATTTTGTAGGCCGGCTTGATTATGAAAAAACGGGGCTGATGCATGCTGCGTTTACGGAGCTTGATCAAGGCTTTGATTTTTACGCGCCGCAAACACTTGAAGACGATCAGGGACGCCGGATACTGTTTGCGTGGATGGCTGTACCTGATCAGGATGAGAAGGATCATCCGACGAAAGATTATCACTGGATTCACTGCATGACGCTGCCGAGACAGCTGACGCTATCAGGGGATAAGCTGATTCAGCAGCCGCTTCCTGAGCTGAAAGCGATGCGGAAAAATGGGCAGGAAGTTCAAATCAACATGTATGGATCGTCTGGTACGCTGCCAGTTGAAAATCCTGACAGAGCTGAGATTTTGATTGAAGACATTAATACGGAGTCTGGTTTTGAAATCGATATCCGCGCCACTGCCACATTCTCTTTTCAGAAGGAAGAAGGGCTTATCACGCTGACGCGCACAAGCTTTGACGGCACAAGAACAGAAGCGAGACATTGCCGAATCAGCAATCTGCACACAGTACACATGTTTATCGACGCGTCATCAGTGGAAGTCTTTATCAATCATGGGGAAGAGGTATTCAGTGCGAGATATTTTCCTTTCCCGGGAAATGATGAAGTGACAGCGAGGTCAAATGGAAAATCTGAAATGAAAGTCGGAATTTGGACACTTATGTAGAAAATCCTCCTATTTTCTTATGTGAAATCTGTGCCATCTGTGCTATTCTTCAACGATAACCTACTATTTTTTTCTGTAAAAGGAGTTGTTTTCTTGAATATACATGAACAGAAGATAACACCGGAATGTTTAGAACAGGCTGCGGATCATGTTGAGGATAAGCGGGAAGAATATAAGGATGTGCTTCTTCAGCTGAAAAAAATGCTACGGGGAACATCGCCGCATAGTGAAGCGGCAGAAACCCTTTCACGGGCATATGAACAAATGAAGGAATATGCGCTTTTTGTTCAGTCGATAGAGACATTTTTGAGGTCATCTGCGAACAATTTAAAAACCAAATAAACAGGCTGCCGATGTGATCGGCAGTTTTTTCTGTTGTAAAAGAGGACTACTTTCAAGTATGGAAGCGGCAGATGAAACGCACGAAGACTCTTGTGATATAGACATTTTTGAGGCGGACGGTTACGAAGATGTGAAATGGAATGCGACAGAGCGTCCCAATGTGTAAGATTGAAAACAAAAACAGGCTGCCTCTTTATAAGGCAGCCTGTTACGCTTATGATTGCTTATTCAGGCGCAATGCTGAATGCTTCGTAGGTCCGACATACTGATTCAGCGGGAAGGACTCTTTAATCGCAGCAGTAATAAATTCTTTCGCCGCGTAAATCGCTTCTTTGACTTCCGCACCTTTTGCGAGTTCTGCTGTCACCGCCGCGGAGAACGTACAGCCGGCGCCATGTGTATAAGGCGTATCAATCATTTCGCTTTCAAGGACTTCCGCTGTTTCTCCGTCATACAGAACGTCTACAGCTTTTTCGTGCTTCAGCTTGCCTCCGCCTGTAATCACAACATATTGAGCACCGAGGGCGTGGATTTTTTTCGCCGCTTCTTTCATGTCTTCAATCGTTTTTAATTCGCCCATGCCGCTGAGCTGGCTGGCTTCGAACAGATTTGGTGTAATCACGGTAGCGAGCGGTGCCAATTGTTCACGCAGGGCTTGCGCGTGCTCTGGATAAAGGACCTCATTTGCCCCTTTGCAAACCATAACCGGATCAATCACGACGTTTTGCAGTTGTTTTTCCTTGATCGTTTTCGCAGCAAGCTCAATAATGTCAACGGTTGGCAGCATTCCTGTTTTCATGGCGTCCACACCGATGCCGTCTACAATCGTTGCGAGCTGGGCGCGAATCGTGTCAGGATCGATCGGAAAGACTTGATGGTCCCAGCTGTTGTTTGGGTCCATCGCGACGATCACCGTTAAGGCCGTCATCCCGTATACGTTGTTTTCTTGAAATGTTTTTAAATCAGCTTGAATTCCCGCGCCGCCGCTGGAATCGGAGCCGGCAATCGTGAGTGCTTTATGCATAGACATGTGTTGAACCTCCATCAATGTTTTATATCTCATTATAGTTAGATTTTCTGCTTATCACAATATGAAAGGTTTATAGGAATCAATTGACAATATCAGGGTGATTTCGTAAAATGCTACATAAGAAAACTAGGTAGGGGTTTTGTCATGTTAAATCGTGAGCTGATTAAAGGCAGCACTGTGATATTGGTATTAACGCTCCTGAATGAGAGGCCGATGTATGGCTATGAGCTTGTAAAAGAGATGGGAAGCCGCAGCGATCATGAACTGCAGATGAAAGAGGGAACATTGTATCCTTCCCTTCATAAACTTGAACGGCAAGGATATATTTCTTCCTATTGGGAGAAGCAGGAGAAAGGGCCGGATCGCAAGTATTATCGGATTACAGAAGACGGCAGAGAGATTCTTGCAGAGCGCACAAAGGAATGGAGCGTGTTTTCAGCTATGATGGACCGAATGCTGAAGCGGGGCGGACAGAATGGATAAAGAGACTTATTTATATAAAGTGAAAAACGGGCTTAAAGGGGTTTCTGATTGTGAAGCGATGACCGAAGAGATCGAAAACCATATTGACCACCACTTGTTTCACTCCATTCAAGAGGGGAAGAGTGAGGCGGAAGCCATGGAATGTTTGCTTCAGGAGTTTGGCACACCGGATGAGATTGTATCTTCCTTTCAGAAAGAACAGCCTGTATCCGCCCGTACGTTTTTATTATTCCATCTTTTCTGCAATAATGCTTTATTTGCAGCAGGTATTACCATTACGGCATTGCATGCATGGTTAGAATCTTCCTTTGTTCATGCAGTGTGGAAAGGCATTTCTGTTTCAGTGTGGCTGATTTTAGCTGCTTATATTCTCTATTGGGTGCTGATTGGGTACCAAGGTGTCAGGGAGTTCGGGCAACGCGGTGAACGGCTTGTTTTACATACGATTCTTATTTCCATGGTGCCGAACGTTATTTTTATGTTTGTTTTTCTGTTTGATCTCGTTCCTGCTGCGCTGTTTCAATCCTTGCTGACACCTTGGTTTATAGGGGCGTGTGCTTGTGCTACGCTGTTATTTCCGGCGTGCGGGCGAATAGGCTGTTATTTTGGCAGGCGCCAGCTTGCCTGATTTTTTAGGTATATACATAGAATTTCTATGTAATGAGGGGGATTGTCATGAGACTCGGCTCTTGTTTATATGGTTTTGTTATTCATGTAGCTGTATTTTTGTTTGTGGGTGCCTCCATGCTTTTGGTTATGGCTGTGTCCGTACCGCTTGTTTTTTTGCTCGATAGGCTGCCAGATGTTGTTTTTACTGCTGGTGCAATCTTTTTTCTATTATTCTTCTATTCTCTAGGCTGGTTTTTGGCACTCAGGCTTGCTTGCCATCAACGCATGCGTCTGTTTGATGTTCAATTGGGGTCCTTTGTTCTGCTGGCCTTGCTGATTGGTTTGTTTTTGTCAGATGGAACGAGTGTTTCTGAAATTGTGAGGGATTGGGACGATGCAGGCTGTGCTTTTGTTCCGCCGGCCTTCACTTTTTTGTGCCTTTCTTACGCATTGGTGCTGCTGCCGGTCTATCAATCGAAGCTGTGGCATCTCGTCCTGCCGAATGGCGTCCGCCTGAAAGATGTCGTTCGTGTATGCGCAGATCTGATGCTGATTATGGTGCTTCTGGTGGGCGTCACATTGCTGTTTCTATAGTTTCCATTTCACAGTTCGGTAGGATCTTCCCACTGATCTCCCGTCCAATATATGTTTTAATAGTACATGACTATGAAAATGAGAAGGAGAGCATCATGAAGATTTCTATCGTAATTGTGACCTATAATCGGATTCCGGCTTTGTGCGAGCTGCTGGAGTCGATTTCGCAGCAGACTATGAAGCCGTATGAAGTCATTATTGTCAATGATGCCGGGGAATCGGTTGAGCGGGCCAAAGCACTGTATCCGGAGCTGCCGATTGTTGTGATTGATTTAGAGAAGAACTCAGGCCATGTGGCCGCGAGAAATGCGGGTGTCAAAGAGGTGTCAGGCGACTGTATCATGCTTTGTGATGATGATGATTTCTTCACGCCGGGCCATCTGGAAAGAATGGCGAAAGAAATGGAAACGGCAGATTTTGTTCATTCTGATGCCGAAATTGTTTCGTTTGAAGAGAAAAACGGAACAAGATATCCAGTGTCACGGAAATTGTTTGCTTATACCGCTGACTATGAGGATATGAGAGTGTTCTCGACCTACGTGCCGTCGGGCAGCATGTACAGACGTTTCCTGCACGATGAGATCGGGTATTTCGATGCTGATGTGCATAATTATTGGGACTGGGATTTTTACTTGCGTGCAGCGAAGGATTACCGGGTCAAGCGTGTGCCTTGTGCCAGTGTGATATATGCATTCAGTGACGCGGGAGACAATCAGTCCGCAGACCTTGGCGCCAAGCGGAAGCAATATTTGGATCGTTTAAGCGAGAAGCACGGACTAGGGGAACTGCCGACGAAAAACTTTGCCGTCCTGCTTGAAGAGCCTGACATGAAGAGACGGGAAGCACAAAGTGAGATTGTTTGGGATGGCAAACCTGTCTATTCCAGACTTCATCGTTCGTAAGGAGGTTTGCATCTTGAAACAGCTTTTACAGGACAGCTGGTGGGAACAGCTGAAGGAAGAGTTTGAAAAACCGTATTATCAAGAGCTGAGAGAAATGCTGAAGCGGGAATACATGGAGGAGACGGTCTATCCGGACAGCCGCGATATCTTTAATGCGCTGCACTATACGCCGTACGATGATGTCAAGGTGGTCATTCTCGGCCAAGATCCGTATCACGGGCCTGGACAGGCGCAAGGCTTAAGCTTCTCCGTAAAGCCGGGCGTGAAGCAGCCGCCTTCATTAAAAAATATTTTTCTCGAGCTTCAGGATGATATCGGCTGCAGCATACCGAATCACGGGTCGCTCGTCAGCTGGGCGAAGCAGGGGGTTCTTTTGCTGAATACCGTGCTCACGGTGCGGCGCGGACAGGCGAATTCCCATAAGGGAAAAGGCTGGGAGCGGCTGACTGACCGGATGATTGACGTGCTGAATGAAAGAGAGCGGCCGATCATCTTTATATTGTGGGGCCGGCATGCCCAAATGAAAAAAGAACGGATCGATACGTCCAAGCATTTTATCATTGAATCGACGCATCCCAGCCCGTTTTCGGCAAGAAACGGATTTTTCGGGAGCAGACCGTTTTCCCGGGCGAATGCGTGCTTGGAGAAAATGGGAGAAGCGCCGATTGATTGGTGTATAAAGGATTTGTAAAAAGCGCGGATCATCTGCGCTTTTTTATTTAAGTATTTTCCGAATCATTCGCAGCCCGTTTTTGGAAGAAGGATAACGAAAAGCGATGTCGAAGCGGTTCGTTTGTTTGACGACGCTTTTTTTGTGCGTAAATGTGTTAAAGCTGTCAAATCCGTGATAGCTGCCGATACCGCTTTCTCCGACGCCGCCGAATGGCAAATACGGTGTCGCGACGTGCATTAACGTATCATTGACACAGCCGCCGCCAAATGACAGATTCTCTAAAACAGCCCGCTCGATTTCTTTGTTTGTGGTAAAGACGTACAGGGCGAGCGGCTTCGGTCGCGATTGGACTTTCTCAATGACTTCATCGATATCACCGTACGTAAACAGCGGAAGAATCGGACCAAAAATCTCCTCCTGCATCACAGGAGAGTCATCCTCCACTTGATCAAGTATCGTCGGCGCTATTTTGTGGTGATCAGAATCAGATTGTCCGCCTGTGAGCGGGACGCCATCATTCAGAAAATCGAGCAGCCGCTGATAGTGGCGCTCACTGACGATTTTGCCGTACTGCGGATTCCGTTCGGGCTGAGGGCCGTAAAATTCATTGATTGCACGCTTCATTTCTTCTGTGAGCTTCGTTTTGATGTCTTCGTGGACAATTAAATAATCGGGTGCGATGCAGGTTTGTCCGGCATTTGTAAATTTCCCGAAGACAATGCGTTTGGCGGCAAGCTTGATGTCAGCATCCTTATGCACGATGCAGGGGCTTTTGCCTCCGAGCTCTAAGGTGACAGGGATTAATTGTTTGGCAGCCGCTTCCATGACAACTTTTCCTATGGCGACGCTTCCTGTAAAAAATATGTAGTCGAACGGCTGCTGTAATAAAGCTGTGCTGATGTCCGGCCCGCCTTCCGCCAAAGCGACATAATGATCCGGAAAAACGTCATGGATGAGATCGGAAAGAACAGCCGAAACAGCTGGCGTATATTCTGAAGGTTTGAGAACGACCGTGTTTCCGGCCGCAATGGCTCCGATTAATGGAGAAAGCGCCAGCTGCAAGGGATAGTTCCATGGCGCAATCACCAAGACGGTGCCATACGGCTCGGGGATAATGACACTTTTGGAACCGATAAGGGTCAATGGCGTTTTAACTCTTTTCGGCTTGGCCCATTTTTTCAGACGTTTCATCACAAAGCTGATTTCCTCCAGAACGATGCCGATTTCCGTTGAGTATGCTTCTTGTTCAGATTTGTGAAGATCCTGATAGAGAGCGGCTGTGATGTCTGCTTCATACGCTTTGATGGTGTGTTTCAATTTCTTTAAGACGTCCAGTCTTGAGTCAATTGATTTCGTATGCCCTGCCGCGAAAAATGCTTGATGTCTGCTGACAATAGAGGGGATGCTGTTCATAATTCTCTCTCCTCCCTGCGGGTCATGGTGATTCATTATGTGAAAAATGTCTTCTGCTTGTCAAATGCGAGGCGCTTGTCAGAAAAAATAACAAACTCTTGTCTGCGTTTGCGGCGGGAATTTGATAAAATGCAGGGAGACTACATTTTATTTTTGGAGGATTTTTTATGAACATTCATATATCCGCTTTGATTCAGAAGATGGAAGAGGAATTGAAGAAAGCAAAGACGGCTGAAGGTGATGAGGAGCTGAAGCGTCACGTGGCGGTCGTCCGTTCTTTGTGCGACGTCGTACTGGATCAGCCGGAGACGGGGAGCGCGCCGCTTATTCAGCCGAGTGTCACGCCAAATCCTTCGGCGCCGCCTTCGACAGACCAGCTGCTGATGGAAAAGATGATGGGCAACGCGGGATTAAACAAATATCGGAAGCAGGAAAAAGATAAGCAGGAAGAGGATGGAAACGGAGAGTCTTTATTTGATTTTTAATCAGAAAGGTTGAGCTTACGTGAAATTGGTTCTTGGCGCTCTGCAATGGACAGCGTTTATGATTGCCGCGGCGATTGTTGTTCCGGTGGCGGTTGCCCAGTCGTTTCATCTGGATCATTCAGATTCTGCACGGCTGATTCAAAGCACTTTTTTTGTATTGGGAATTGCCGCAGTTATTCAGTGTTTGAAAGGACACCGGCTGCCTATAAATGAAAGCCCTGCCGGCTTGTGGTGGGGAGTGTACACGATCTACGGCGGCCTGACCGGAACGGTGTTTGCGACATATGGCGAAACATTGCGAGGCTTGCAGGGGGCGCTTCTTGTAAGCGCTGTATGTTTCTTTTTGTTAAGTGTCTTCAAGGTCATTGACCGGCTTGCTGCCTTGTTTACTCCGGTTGTGACAGGGGTCTATTTGCTGCTGCTCGTCATGCAGCTGAGCCAGCCGATAATAAAAGGGCTTCTCGGCATCGGCTATTTAAAAGACAGCGTGGACGGTCTTGTATTTGTCCTCGCGCTGGTTGTCGTCACCGCAGCTTTTATCATGACAAATTCTCATATCGTTTTTTTAAAGCAATATTCTATTTTATTGGCCCTTTTCGGCGGATGGGTGCTGTTTGCTGCTGCGGGCGTTGCGAAACCGATCGAAATGCCGGATCGGCTGTTTCAGCTGCCGTCTCTGTTTCCGTTCGGTGCCCCGTTATTTAACAGCGGCCTAGCCATCACCTCGGTTTTTATTACGATCCTGCTGATCGTTAACATGCTGGCAAGTATGAAGGTTGTGGACATTGCGGTGAAAAAATTCGGCAAACAGACAGATGGAAAGCATCATGAGCGCCCTGCCGGTTTTGCGGCTGCATTCAGCCATTTGCTGAGCGGTTTGTCTGGAGCCATTGCACCGGTTCCGATTTCGGGAGCCGCGGGTTTTATTGAAACGACAAAGATGCCTTCTAAAAAGCCGTTTGTTCTCGGCAGTATGCTGGTCGTTTTCATCAGCGTGATTCCGTTTTTTATGAATGCGTTTGCGAGCCTGCCGTCACCCGTTGGATTCGCAGTAAACTTTGTTGTGTTCTCGGCAATGGTTGGTTTGGCGTTTACTGAATTTGATTCCTATGAGAAATCAGAGCTGAAAAGAGTGCGGGCTGTGATCGGCATTTCACTGCTTACAGGTGTCGGCATTATGTTTGTGCCAGAAAGTGCATTAAAGGATATGCATCCGGTGTTTATTTCTCTGTTAAGCAACGGGCTTGTCTTAGGGACGCTTGCTGCAATAGCGATGGATCAGTTTCAGCTTTGGCGCAGGAGAAAATCCGACAATCTCGTGTCATCAGAGAACAAACATTGAATTTTCATACAGGTGCGATATGATAATTGATATGAGTTTAACGAAAAGGCGGGAGAGAATAGATGAAAATATTTCTCATATTAGGCGCTATTAATGCCATGCTTGCCGTGGGCCTCGGGGCATTTGGCGCACACGGATTAGAAGGGAAAATTCCCGATAAATATCTTCAGGTGTGGCACACAGGCGTGCAGTATCATATGTATCACGCGCTGGGGCTTTTTGTTGTCGCGTTTCTTGCGGATAAACTGTCTGGCATCGGCAGCGTCACAACAGCCGGCTGGCTGATGTTTGCTGGGATTGTGCTGTTTTCCGGAAGCTTATACATCCTCAGTGTGACGCAAATTTCCATTCTCGGGGCAATCACGCCGCTTGGCGGTGTGGCGTTCATTATTTCTTGGATCATGATCGTTGTCGCAGCCGTCAAATATCTATAAAGAAAAAAGCCAATCCTCATGATTTTGAGTGATTGGCTTTTTTCTTTATCTTGGCGAATAGGATGACATCGAGTATGGGTAGGTATATGCAATTTCTTCATCAAAGGTAACGTAATCAAGATAGATCGTCAGCAGAAGATAGCGGGTTCCTGTCTTTGGATCGCTGATAATAATGTGATCCCGGCCCGCAGCCTCGATGACGCCGCGAAAAATCTTTGATCCCCACTCTTTGCTGTTTTCAAATGTCATATAGATGGTAGCCGTTTTTCCCCTGTTCAGGCGCAGTATATTCTCGATATATGATTCCTCGACAGGCAGCATGCCGGGAATGTTTTGGCCGCCCGATGGCGTCGGCCCCGATGGAATTTGAAACCCGCCGCCCTGGCCCTGCTGCTGAGTGGGGAAACCGAAGCCTTGCTGCCCCTGCTGCATGGGCATTTGCTGCATTTGTCCCATCGTCTGCATTTGTGGACCTTGCATTTGCGGGCCTTGCCCTTGCGGCTGCGGGTACGGATTTGGACCGAATTGAGGCGAATACCCCTGCATATCATATCCCTGCATTTGCTGATATTGATTTTTTTCGGTTTCATATCGTTCCTCCTTTTTATGAAAACCATTCAGAACATGTTCCGGATGTATAAATAAACGATCCGAGATAACTCACCTCCGATGACAAACGATCTTAGTCGCTAGTGCGATTTTTATCTCTTTCACCTTATGAGGCCAAAGCTTGGAATATGCTGAAAAAAAGAACAGTGAGCGTGCCGATTTCTCTGGCCGATCACTGTTTTTTCAATGGACCTACACAATCTTTTCGCATATTGGTCTGTATTCCTAGCGCAACTTGCGCTTAAGCAACATAAGATAACGTTAGTTTCAGGTGTGGAAATTCAAGAAGGAGGTGTAGGATTTGCCGAAAGTTTCAGTGATTATGACGAGTTATAACAAAAGCGATTATGTGGCAAAGTCCATTTCAAGCATACTCTCACAAACTTTTTCTGATTTTGAATTGTTTATTATGGATGACAACTCAAATGAAAAGACGCTGAATGAAATCCGTCCCTTTTTGAATGATAACCGTGTGCATTTCTATCAAAGCGATGTATCTGGAGTGAAGGAAAGAACGGAAAAAACGAGATACGCGGCCCTGATCAACCAAGCGATTGAGATGGCAGAGGGTGAATATATCACCTATGCGACGGATGACAACATCTATATGCCGGATCGGCTGTTAAAGATGGTGCGTGAACTCGATGGTCACCCGGAAAAGGCTGTGATCTACTCAAGCTCGAAAACCTATCATTTAAACCAGAATCGAGACATTATAAAAGAAACTGTCAGGCCCGCCAGTCAAGTAACGTGGAACGCTCCGTGCGCAATTGACCATTGCTCGGTGATGCACAGGTATTCGGTGCTCGAGAAGGTAAAGGAGGCGTTTGGCTCTTATTGGGATGAAAGCCCGGCGTTTTACCGGATCGGTGATGCCCGGTTCTTTTGGAGAGTCAATCATTTTTATCCGTTTTACCCGCTGGCCGAGGAGCTTGATCTGAACTATATTACAGACCAATCCATTCATTTTCAGCTGTTTGAGTCAGAAAAAAACGAGTTCGTTCGGAATCTTCCTCCGCAGCGCAACTGCCGCGAACTGCGTGAATCATTAAAAAAGCTTGGAATGGGGTGAGAGTGTGTCGGCCTATTTAAGCAATTATTGGGTGCTGTACCGGAAGTATGCGGAGCTTTTTGACAGGCTTCGCTACAAGGGGATTCCGCTCGGGCTTATCAGTAATTTTTACCAATACATCAGCCCTGAGCTGAGAGTGATGATGGAAGAAGAACCGGAATTATTCGGACCTGCGGATCAGCATATCGATGAAGGTCAGATTCAGACGTTTTTTGAAGAGAAAAAACAGAGCATTGCCAAAACAAATGACGCGCCTGTTAAGGGAAAAGTGATCTTGCATTTTGATCACCTTCGTTTTGTAAACGAAAATTACTACCAATTTGATCCTGAGAAAACAGCTGTTTTGGCAAGATGGAGTATGCCAAATTATTGCGATTTGCCTGTGATCAGCAAGCCTGAAGTGGCTGCTTCATGTGAAAAAGGCGACCCGAAGCCATATCTTGAAAAGGCTTTTTCGATTCTTTCGGCTTATGACGACCACCCGGCATTCGGTGATCAAGCATTTCGTGAACGGCTTTTCAAGGATATTCCTTTGTTCATGGAAGCCATTGACACAGTAGATGCTTTATTCACGAAAGAGAACATTTCTGCCGTTGTTGTAGGAACGACAGAAGACATTTACAGCAGGGTGCTCGCTCTTATGTGCGAAAGGAGAGGGGCCGTGAGCATCTGCCTTCAGCATGGAGCGCTGATGGGTGATGAAGCTTTCTTGCCCGTTTTTACAACCTATCAGGCTGTTTTTGGCGCATATGAAGCTGGTTGGTATCAGCAAAAAGGCTGCAAACCAGAACAGATTCTCATAACGGGTCATCCCCGCTTTGACGAAATTTTTAACAGGACACCTATGGACATGTCAGTATTTTATCGAAAGCTGGCCTTTCACCCGTCTAAAAAAATCGTTTTGATCGCGACACAGCCTTTCTCCGAGGAATTTTATTCAAGTGTGTTAGATGAGCTTTCCACGCAAAAACAGCTGCAAATCATCATTAAACCTCACCCATGGGAAATTGGAAAAAACAAGCTGGATCTGTATCATGCGGCGGCAAAAAAACATAAAGCATGCAGAGTCATCAAAAAAGAGATGGATCTGTACGATATTCTGATGTATGCTAACGCCGCTGTAACACAAACCTCAACGGTGGGCCTTGAGGCCATGCTGTTTCAAAAGCCCGCACTGATCGGGAAATCGACCGGAAACCGCACGTATCCGTATTACGAGTCTCTTGGCGATTTTTTATTTGAAAAACCGGAGGAATTAGCGCGCACCCTGATTGAGGTTCTTCAAAATCCCGCCATGTATCAGAAGGCAGAAGCGGCGCGTCTGTCATTTACGGCTTCTAATTACCCGGTTACTGAGTCGACGCTCGCCTTGTTTTCGGAACTGAAAGCAAAAACAGGGGTTGATTACAGGCGGGATCATTCTGAATAAAACGATAGGAGCGCAAAGAAATGGTGCAAAAGAGAAATCATTTTCTTCCTTATTCCTTGCCGCTGATCGGAAAGGAAGAAATTCAGGAGGTCACAGAAACGCTTGAATCCGGATGGCTTTCCAAAGGCCCGAAGGTTCAGCAGTTTGAAAAGGAGTTTGCCGCGTTTGTCGGTGCTAAGCACGCCGTGGCGCTGAATTCATGTACCGCTGCTTTATTTTTGGCTTTAAAAGCAAAAGGGGTCGGACCGGGTGATGAAGTCATCACCTCTCCACTGACGTTCAGCTCAACCGCCAATACGATTATTCATACCGGAGCAACGCCGGTGTTTGCGGATATAGATGAAAAGACGCTTAACATTGATCCGGAAAAGCTTGAGGCGGCGATCACACCGCGGACGAAAGCCGTTGTACCCGTCCACTTTGGCGGGCAGTCCTGTGACATGGACGCGATTTTAGCCATTGCTCAAACACACGGTCTATTTGTGCTCGAGGATGCGGCGCACGCAGTATACACCACTTATAAGCAGAGAATGATCGGCTCCATCGGGGATGCGACAGCATTCAGCTTCTACGCGACCAAAAACCTGGCGACAGGGGAAGGCGGCATGCTGACGACGGATGATGAGGAGCTTGCCGACAAAATCAGGGTTCTGAGCCTTCACGGCATGAGCAAAGGCGCGTGGAACCGTTATTCTTCAAATGGCAGCTGGTACTATGAGGTCGAGTCGCCCGGCTACAAAATGAACATGTTTGATCTGCAGGCGGCGCTCGGGCTTCATCAGCTGAAACGGCTGGATGACATGCAAAAACGGAGAGAAGAGATCGCGGGTCAGTATCAAGCCGCTTTTCAGCAAATCCCGGGGCTGATCACGCCGTTTGTTCATAACGAAGGACGGCACGCCTGGCATTTATATGTCCTGCAAGTTGATGAAAAACAGGCTGGCGTCACTCGGGATGAAATGATTACGGCTCTAAAGGATGAATACAATATCGGGACCAGTGTTCATTTTATCCCAGTGCATATTCATCCGTATTATCAAAAGGAATTCGGGTTTAAGGAAACAGACTACCCGCTCGCCATGAAGTATTACAAACGCACCCTGTCACTCCCGCTGTATCCATCAATGTCTGACGAAGATGTCAACGACGTGATAGAGGCCGTGCGGGACATCGCAAAAGGGGCTGGTTAGGTGTATACGATAAAAGAGAATGTTTCCAAAGAGGCGATCATGGAATTTCTCCAAAGCAAACAGATGACACTTGACGGGTCGTATCAATTTTCGATCGGACTATTTGAAAACAGCCAGCTTCAAGGCGTGATGCTGTATGAAGACGCTCTTTGGGAAAGCAAAATGCTTCAGAAAAAAGTCATGAACGTAAAGCTTCTCGCGGCTAACAGCACAGGACAGCTAAAACAGCTATTTCAGGCCTTTTATTCTGTTCGGCAAACGGATGAAACGGATTTTGTGTTTGTGCGTGTACCGGCAGAGGATATCGGAGCAGTACATGTCATTCAGCAGCAGCCGTCCTCTTATTTTGTCGGCAGTTTGCTTAAACTGGCGAAGACCCCGTCTATATATGAAAAAACGCCGCCATTTTTTGAACTGGTTCAGCCTGAGCCTGGAGACACCGAAGAGATTTGCCAGTTAGCCAGCAACGCATTTATGAAAAGCAGATATTTTCACGATCCTTATCTCAGCCGTGAGGCGGCGAACAAAATCTTTCAAGAGTGGACACGAAACAATCTGATGGGGAGAGCGGATATCAATATTGCCGCTAAATATAATGGGGAAATAATCGGCTACCTGCAAGGTTTATCAAAAGGTGATGAGTATGCGCTTGATTTGATGGCTGTGAAGCCGGGGTATGAAGGCAAGCGTATCGCGTTTCATTTATTGGCGAATCTCATAGAACAACCGGAGACGCTGAAGCATAAAACGGTAACAGCGGGGACGCAGCTTCATAATGTCAGAGCGATCCGCCTATATGAAAGAATGGGCTTCACCGCTGTTCAATCATATTACTATTATCACATTTGGCCGGGCAAGGAGGCGAAATAATGGCGGGTTTTCAGATCGCAAACAAAACTGTCGGCAAAGATGCTCCCGTTTTTATCATTGCCGAGGCAGGAATTAATCATGACGGAAAATTGGATCAGGCCTTTGCACTGATTGATGCCGCGGCGGAAGCGGGTGCAGATGCCGTGAAATTTCAAATGTTCCAGGCTGATAAGATGTATCAAAAGGATCCTGGATTATACAAAACGGCTGCGGGCAATGATGTATCAATTTTTTCTCTCGTTCAGTCCATGGAATTGCCCGCGGAGTGGATTAATCCGCTTTTGGACTACTGTCGCAAGAAACAGGTGATCTTTTTAAGCACGGTGTGTGATGAAGGATCAGCTGATCTGCTGCTTTCCACTTCTCCAAGTGCTTTTAAAATCGCATCCTATGAAATTAACCATCTCCCGCTGCTCAAGTACGTCGCCCGCATGAACAGGCCGATGATTTTTTCGACAGCCGGAGCGGAAATTGCTGATATTCATGAGGCTTGGCGCACCATCAGAGCAGAGGGCAACCACGAAATTGCCATTATGCATTGTGTGGCGAAATACCCTGCACCGCCTGAATACAGCAACCTCAGTGTGATCCCGATGCTTGCCGCCGCTTTTCCGGATGCGCTCATCGGTTTTTCGGATCATAGCGAGCACCCGACAGAAGCGCCATGTGCCGCGGTCCGGCTCGGCGCCAGACTGATAGAAAAGCATTTTACTATCGATAAAAACCTGCCGGGGGCTGATCATTCATTTGCATTAAATCCGGATGAATTAAAGGAAATGGTCAAGGCCATCAGGGAAACGGAAGCCGAGCTGAAACTAGGCATCAGGAAGCCAGTTTCTGAAAAGCTGCTGGGCAGTTCATACAAAACAACAACTGCCATTGAGGGTGAAATCAGAACATTTGCATACAGGGGAATTTTCACAACGGCTCCGATTCAAAAAGGGGATGCCTTCAGCGAAGACAATATTGCCGTGCTCCGCCCCGGACAAAAGCCTCAGGGGCTGCACCCGAGATTTTTTGAGCTATTGACCGGCGGTGTGCGTGCGGTAAGGGACATCCCGGCAGACACAGGCATTACATGGGAAGATATTTTAACGAAGGACAGCCCGTCCCATGGTTGACATACTTTTTATCGTGCAGGCGAGAATGGGATCGGAACGCCTTCCTGGAAAAGTACTGCGTCCGCTTGGCTCGGAGCATTTACTCGATATTCTCGTTCAGCGCGTACGGCAAAGCGCGTTCTATCAAAAGGAGCGCGATAATCTTGTCATCGCTACATCTGACAAAAAAGCCGACGATGTATTAGAGGCACACTGCATCAAGAATGGCATTCGCGTTTTCCGCGGCAGTGAGGAACGGGTTCTCGACAGATTTGCGCGAGTCATAAAGGCAGCGAAACCGGAAGTCGTCATCCGCTTAACGGGGGATAATCCGTTTGTCGATCCAGAGTTGCTCGATATGATGATTTCGGCTCATCTTGATCAAGGTGCGGATTATACGTATATCCTGAACACACCGTTAGGCATTTGCGGTGAAGCGGTGAGCGCCAAGCTTTTGCTCGATATCAGCGGCATCAAAATGCTGGAGGATAAATACCAAGAGCATGTCACCTTGTATGTCCGGAAACATCCCCATCTTTACCGTTTGCAGTTTTTAGAGGCTCCGGAACAGCTCTGCGCTCCTCAATATCGGCTGACCGTCGATACGGAGGAAGACTATCAATTGGTCTCAGCCCTCTATCAAAAAGCAGGCGAGCGCCCTGATGTCTCGGCTGCAGAGTTAATCAGCCTGCTGAACCAGCACCCTAATCTGGCGGCGATGAACGGTATGACAAAGCAAAAAGAGGTTGAGTAGCATGCATATCGGGATATTCGCAGACGGCGGGTTCGAGAAAGGAATGGGGCACGCCGTTCGAATGAAAAGGCTTGCGGAAGAACTCAAACACCGCTGTTCCATTACGTTTTACACAAATGACGAGTCTGAACAATTTCTTCAAGAAGAGTACTGGCAGGTCATCGTAAAACCTGAGCTTCAGCAAAATGAATGTATTCTCCGGGAAATAAACGATAAAAAGCTCGATCTGCTTTTATTCGATATCCTTGGTGCACCTGTCGATTTATTAACAAAAATAAAAGCAGGCACAGATGCCAAAATCGTTCTGTTCGAAGAAAAAAATGAGAGAGCGATAGGTCAAAGTAATGCGGTCATTAACGGAATTTACGGCGATGTCAGAAGCAAGGTTTACGATCAGGGAAACACCCGTGTCTATGAAGGTCCGGATTATCTTATTCTCCACCCTGCCTTTCAAGCCGCAAGAGCTGATTACGCACTTAAGGAAGACTGCCGCAATATCCTTGTTGCATTAGGAGGAAGCGATCCAAAGCAGCTTGTTTTTAAAGTGATAGCAGCGGCCGATCAGCTCCCGGACAGGAAACACAAGAAAATGATTTTTATCATGGGCAGCGCTTCACCGCATCAAGAGGCGGTCCGTAAATTGATTCAAAACAAACCCCAATACGCACTAATCGAGCAGACAAATGACATGGCTATGTTTATGAAGCAAGCAGATGCAGCCATTGTCGCCGGCGGCATCTCGCTTTATGAAGCGATCTGTATCGGCGTGCCGTGCCTCGTGCTTTCTCAGGTTGCCCATCAAACCGCAACCGCTGCAAAATTTGCGGAACATGGCGCCGCTCTTGATCTCGGCTTGGGAGAGAATGTATCCGTCGAAAAGCTTGCTTATCATATGTCACAAATATTCAGCAGCTATCCTCTCCGTCTTTCTCTGCACGAGGGAGGAAGGCCGCTCGTAGATGGAAAAGGAATGAAACGGGTATCAGCCATTCTTTATGATTTGCTTGATGATAAGATATAAAAATGCACGTAAGGAAGTGTTAATGTGAAAGGTGTCATTTTAGCCGGAGGAAACGGCTCACGCCTTATGCCCTTAACCAAAGCCGTCAACAAGCATTTGCTTCCTGTAGGCCCTTATCCGATGATTTACTGGTCGATAATGAAGCTTGAGGAAGCCGGAATTAAAGAGATTTTACTCATTAGCCAAAAAGAGCACATGCCGCAGTTTTATAAGCTGCTGGGAAGCGGGGAGGAGCTTGGCGTCTCCGTCACTTATCAAGTGCAGCCCGACGCATCGGGAATTTCAGATGGGTTATCATATGCAAAACGCTTTACCGGAAAGGAGCCTTTCATTTTATTATTAGGTGATAATATATTCGAAGATTCATTAAAGCCTTATACGGAGCGATTTCAACAGCAGGGAAAAGGGGCGAAAGTGCTTCTGAAAGAAGTGGATGATCCAGAACGTTTTGGGATTGCTGAGATTGATGAGAAAAACAAACACATTCGATCCATTATTGAAAAACCTGCACATCCGCCGACCAACCTTTGTGTAACCGGCATTTACATGTATGATGCAGAGGTGTTTTCGTATATTGAACAAATATCACCATCCAAGCGCGGCGAGCTGGAAATCACCGATGTAAATAATTTATACATTGAAAACAGCAAGCTTACGTATGATGTGTTATCGGGCTGGTGGGTCGATGCAGGAACACACGAATCTCTTTATCTCGCCTCCCGGCTGGTACATCAGGCTTTACAGAAAGGACAGGACGAATAGCTATGGCAAAATCATATTTCATTACAGGCGGGGCCGGATTCATAGGGCTCACATTTACAAAGCTCATGCTGAAGGAAACGGATGCGCGCATTACCGTTCTAGATAAATTAACGTATGCCAGCCACCCGCAGGAAATCGAAAAACTAAAGGGAAACAGCCGGTTTCGGTTTGTAATAGGGGATATCAGCATTCAGGAGGATATCGACCGGGCGTTTGACGAGACCTATGACGCCGTGATTCATTTCGCCGCGGAATCGCATGTAGACAGAAGCATCTCCCAAGCGGAGCCGTTTATCACAACGAATGTCATGGGCACATACCGTCTGGCTGAGGCAGTCTTACAAGGAAAAGCCAAAAAGCTGATTCATATTTCAACAGACGAGGTGTACGGGGATTTAGAAGCGAATGATCCCGCATTTACGGAAACAACGCCGCTTTCTCCTAACAACCCTTATTCCGCGAGCAAAGCGAGCTCTGACCTTCTTGTTCTATCGTATGTGAAAACACACAAACTGCCGGCTATTATTACACGCTGCAGCAACAATTACGGACCATATCAGCATAGTGAAAAAATGATCCCAACGATTATCCGCCATGCAAAACAAGGCTTGCCGGTTCCGCTCTACGGCGACGGACTTCAGATCAGAGACTGGCTTTTTGCAGAGGACCATTGCCGCGCCATCAAGCTGATTTTAGAAAAAGGAACCGACGGTGAGGTGTATAATATCGGCGGCGGAAATGAACGCACGAATAAAGAGCTGGCGAGTATCATCATGAAACATTTGGGCTGTGAAGAATTGTTTGCTCACGTCGAAGACCGAAAAGGGCATGACAGGCGCTACGCGATCAATGCGTCAAAGCTGAAAAATGAGCTTGGCTGGCGGCAGGAAGTGCCGTTTGAAGAAGGCATTGCGCGCACGATTCGCTGGTATACAGACAATGACCGATGAGAAGGTGATCCGATTGACAAAGGTATTGGTAACCGGTGCGGGCGGACAGCTTGGCTTGGAGCTGTGCCGCCAGCTGAAGCAAGCCGGATATGAGGTCATTGCGTTAACAAAGCAGATGATGAACATCGCCGATCAGCGTTCTGTACGGCATTCGTTCGGGCATTATCAGCCGGATATCGTGGTCAATACCGCCGCGTTTACCTCCGTCGACAAATGCGAGACGGAGCTGGATAAAGCATACTTGATCAACGGAGTTGGCGCTTATTACACAGCGCTGGAGTCATCCCGCATCGGAGCGCAATATGTTCATATCAGCACGGATTATGTATTTGACGGGAAGGGGACCCAGCCATACAGGGAAGACGGCCACCTTGACCCGAACACCATCTACGGTAAAAGTAAAAAACTCGGAGAAGAGCTGATCCAGTTAGCAAGAACCGACAGCACGATCATCAGAACATCGTGGGTGTATGGAAAAAGCGGCAGCAATTTTGTTCATACGATGCTGAAGCTCGCGGAAACAAAACAAGAGCTGCGGGTTGTGAATGATCAAATCGGCTCGCCGACCTATACGAAGGATTTGGCGGAAGCGGTCATCAAGCTGTTCAGCCATCCGCCGGGCATCTACCATGTCAGCAATTCAGGCATATGCAGCTGGTACGAGTTCGCAAAGGCCATTATGGAAGAAAGCGGGCTGAACACAACGATTACGCCCGTGACGACAGAGGAATACGGGAATTCGACACCCCGGCCAGCTTACTCTGTGCTGAGCCACCGGGCCATTGAAGAAGCCGGCATACGCCCGCGCCACTGGCGGGAAGCTTTACGGGAATTTTTGCAGGAAAGGAGCAGTGCGCGTGATTGAAGGAGTCAAAGTTAAGAAGCTGACAAAGCATTGTGATGACAGAGGTTTTTTTGCTGAACTGGTTCGCGATGATGAGAACCTTCTTGAGCATTTTGGGCAGGCGTCTTGGTCTAAAAGCTATCCGGGTGTGATTAAAGCGTTTCATTATCACGAGAAGCAGGACGATCTCTGGTTCTTCCCGAACGGCCACGCTCAGGTTGTCCTTTACGACCTGCGGGAGGATTCAGAAACAAAAGGAGAAACCGATGTCTATTATATGGGAGAAGACAACCCGATGCTGTTATTGATTCCAAAAGGCGTCGCTCACGGATACAGAGTGCTGGGCGAAACGCCGCTGACAATTATCTATTTTACGACAACCTCGTATAACCCTGATCAGCCAGATGAAAAAAGAATCCCATGGAATGATGAGACAATCGGTTTTAACTGGAATACCGAATTTAAATAAGTCATAGAGCAGTTATCCATCGAAGATCATGAGGCATCTTCGACTTTTTTTGTCCTGTTTTGATATCAGGACAAAAGACAGGGATAAAAGGCGCATATTTTACTAGATGCGGATCAGAAACAGTCTATTAGCATCTTGTGTATATAGGTTGAATTTATTACATCATGCCAAGTGTTAATATTCGCAAAAAAACATTTACTTCCATGGAAAATGGTGATAGATTAACTTTTAAGAAAAAGAAATGGTAATTCGCGAGTTACGGTAAAACGCTTTTTCTGCAGAGGACGCTCTGGCCAAATTCCAACCGTGATTTGAGGAGGAAATGTCATGTTAAAAAGAACTTCATTCGTATCTTCATTTTTCATCAGTTCAGCTGTCCTGCTATCAATCTTGCTTCCTTCAGGCCAAGCGCATGCACAGTCTGCATCAATTGAGGCAAAAACCGTAAACAGTACAAAAGAATGGACGACTTCAGATATTGAAGTGACTTATAAACCAAACGCAGTGCTTTCTCTGGGAGCAGTCGAGTTTCAATTTCCTGACGGATTCCACGCGACAACAAGAGATTCTGTGAATGGAAGAACACTGAAAGAAACACAGATTTTAAACGATGGAAAAACGGTCAGGCTCCCGCTTACTCTTGATTTGTTAGGGGTGTCTGAATTCGATCTTGTCATGGTGCGCAAAACGCTTCCGCGTGCAGGCACATACACGATTAAAGGCGATGTGGTAAACGGTCTGGGAATCGGCAGTTTTTATGCTGAAACGCAGCTGGTTATCGACCCTCGTTAATATCAATAGAAATGATCAGGGGCTGGTGTGATATCAGCCTCTTTTTTTGTATGATTAAAAAACTGGTACGAATCTTGCATGTAGATAAGGGTGAACCCAATCAAGAAAGGAATTGATCGATTACAGTTTTTTAAAAGCGCTTACATTTTTCTGAAGATAAAAATATGATGAGGTGAAAAAACATGTCAGAAAAACAAATCACAAAGGATGAAGAAAAAGAAGCTCTCAATTTATTTCTGTCTACGCAAGCGATCATAAAGGAAGCCCTGCGGAAATTGGGCTATCCGAGCGAAATGTATGAATTAATGAAAGAGCCGATGAGAATGCTCACTGTACGAATTCCGGTGAAAATGGATAACGGCAGTGTGAAAGTGTTTACAGGCTATCGTTCACAGCACAATGACGCGGTCGGCCCGACAAAAGGGGGCGTGCGTTTTCATCCCGAGGTGAATGAAGAGGAAGTAAAGGCGTTATCGATTTGGATGACGCTCAAATGCGGGATCACGAATTTGCCGTACGGCGGCGGAAAGGGCGGCATTATTTGTGATCCGCGGACGATGTCGTTTGGAGAGTTGGAACGGCTGAGCCGGGGGTATGTCCGCGCCATCAGCCAGTTAGTCGGCCCGACAAAGGATATTCCCGCGCCCGATGTATACACCAATTCGCAAATTATGGCGTGGATGATGGACGAATACAGCCGGCTTCGGGAATTCGATTCCCCGGGTTTTATCACAGGAAAACCGCTCGTTTTAGGCGGCTCACAGGGCCGGGAAACAGCAACCGCTCAAGGCGTAACCATTTGTATAGAAGAAGCGGTTAAGAAAAAAGGAATCAAGCTGCAAAACGCGCGCATCATCATACAGGGCTTTGGGAACGCCGGCAGTTTTCTGGCTAAATTTATGCATGATGCCGGCGCCAAGGTTATCGGGATTTCGGATGCCCACGGCGGGCTGTACAACCCGGATGGCCTCGATATTCCTTATTTGCTCGATAAGCGGGACAGTTTCGGAATGGTCACCAATTTATTTACAGATGTCATCACAAATGAAGAGCTGCTCGAACAAGAATGCGATATTTTAGTGCCGGCGGCTATTTCAAATCAAATCACAGCCAAAAACGCCCATAACATTAAGGCCTCAATTGTGGTCGAAGCGGCTAACGGGCCGACGACAATCGACGCGACAAAGATTTTGAATGAAAAAGGCGTGCTCCTGGTGCCGGATATACTGGCGAGTGCAGGCGGCGTAACGGTTTCTTACTTTGAATGGGTTCAAAACAACCAAGGATATTATTGGGCAGAAGAAGAGGTTGCTGAAAAGCTGAGAAACGTGATGGTCAATTCATTTGAAACGATTTATCAGACCGCGGCCGCACACAAAGTCGATATGCGCTTGGCGGCTTACATGACGGGCATCAGAAAATCTGCAGAGGCGTCTCAATTCCGCGGATGGGTTTAGGGGGGATAATCCCCCTTTCTTCTGCAAAAATATTTTGCGTTTTTGTTTGCGTATGGCGTAAAAATCGCAAAATGATTTTGCGCGTTATATTTATAAAAGGAAAAATGTTTAGATTTCTGACAAAGTTCTCTGTGATTCTACAAGTTTTTTTGTGAAAAGACGAAATATTGGTACGAATCTTGCTTTTATATTCGTATGAAGACATATTACATAACGAGGGGGATTACATATGACCGTTTCATATGCGCACGAACCATTCACTAATTTTAAGGAAGCAAAGAATAAAACAGCCTTTCAAGAATCACTGGCCTTTGTAAATACTCAGCTCGGCAAGCATTATCCGCTTGTCATTAATGGAGAAAAGATCGAAACGGATCGTAAAATTGTTTCGATTAATCCGGCCAATAAGGAAGAAGTGATCGGCTGCGCCTCAACGGCTAATCAAGAGCTTGCTGAAAAAGCGATGCAATCGGCGTTACAGGCATTTGAATCGTGGAAAAAACAAAGACCGGAGCACCGCGCGAATATCCTTTTTAAAGCTGCGGCTATTTTGCGCAGAAGAAAGCATGAATTTTCAAGCTATCTTGTAAAGGAAGCGGGAAAACCGTGGAAGGAAGCAGATGCTGACACAGCGGAAGCAATAGACTTTTTAGAATACTACGCGCGCCAAATCTTAAAGCTGAAGAACGGAGCTCCGGTAAAGAGCCGGGCAGGCGAGTACAACCAATATCATTATGAAGCGCTTGGCGTCGGCATTGTCATTTCGCCATTTAATTTCCCGCTCGCCATTATGGCAGGGACTGCTGCGGCTGCGATTGTCACGGGGAATACGATCTTGCTGAAGCCGGCAGATGCTGCGCCAGTAGTGGCCGCTAAATTTGTCGAGGTGATGGAGGAAGCGGGTTTACCAAACGGCGTTCTCAATTACATTCCGGGAGACGGAGCGGAAATTGGTGATTTCTTAGTAGAACACCCTAAAACAAGATTTGTATCATTTACAGGCTCCCGTGCGGTCGGCTGCCGGATTTACGAGCGTGCCGCAAAAGTGCAGCCGGGCCAAAAATGGCTGAAACGCGTGATTGCTGAAATGGGCGGGAAAGACACAGTGCTTGTCGACAAAGATGCCGATTTGGATCTTGCTGCCTCTTCTATCGTTTACTCCGCATTCGGGTACTCAGGGCAAAAATGTTCAGCGGGTTCCCGTGCAGTGATTCATCAGGATGTCTATGATGAAGTCGTAGAAAAAGCAGTTGCGCTGACCAAAACGCTGACAGTCGGAAGTCCGGAAGATCCTGATACGTATATGGGGCCTGTGATTCATGAAGCTTCCTACAATAAAGTCATGAGCTACATTGAAATCGGCAAGTCTGAAGGCAAGCTTTTGGCCGGCGGAGAAGGCGATGATTCAAAAGGCTACTTTATTCAGCCGACGATCTTTGCAGATGTTGATGAACATGCGCGTCTCATGCAGGAAGAAATCTTCGGGCCGGTTGCTGCCATCTGCAAAGCGCGTGATTTCGATCATATGCTTGAGATTGCAAATAACACAGAATACGGACTGACAGGCGCTCTGCTGACGAAAAACCGTGCGCACATTGAACGGGCTCGCGAGGATTTTCATGTCGGAAACTTATACTTTAACAGAGGCTGTACCGGAGCTATTGTCGGCTATCAGCCATTCGGCGGGTTTAATATGTCCGGAACAGACTCAAAAGCAGGAGGTCCGGATTATTTAATTCTTCATATGCAGGCGAAAACAACGTCCGAAGCGTATTAATTGAGAAAACCGAAATAGTGCGATTGTTTTTAGATCGCACTATTTACATGTTTGGATGAGGGGGATGATGTATGCTCTATACAAAAATCAGTCACATGCCGCCGGCAGAACGGGTTGAGACACTGACAAAGTCTTTGGTCAGCCTCAGCAGTGTAAACGGCACCATCGGCGAAGGGACGAAAGCAGATTTTATCAAAGAAGTCATCATGAGCTATCCTTACTTTCAGGAACATCCTTGCCATGTATGGGAACAGGCTATTCCTAATGACCCGTACAACCGGAAAAATATTTTTGCGTTTGTGGAAGGCAGCGGGGGAAGCCGGAATACTGTCATTTATCACGCCCACTTGGATACGGTGGGAATTGAAGATTTCGGCCCGCTTAAGGATATCGCTTTTGATTCTGGAAAATTGGTTGAGTATTTCTCCAACTACGACTTTGATGAAGACGTTCAGCGGGACGCCAAGTCGGGTGAGTGGATGTTCGGCAGAGGCTCTGTCGACATGCAAAGCGGCATCGCGGTGCATTTGTCCAATCTCCTGCACTTTTCAGAGAACCCCAAAGCATTGCCGGGAAATCTATTATTTATGGCAAACCCGGATGAAGAAAGTCAGCATGCCGGTATTCTCGCCAGTATTTCTGAGCTGAACCGATTAAAAAAGGAGAAACAGATTCAGTATCTGGCTGCCATTAATACCGATTTTATTACGCCGCTGTACGATGGTGATTCAACAAGATATATCTATACCGGAGCCGCGGGAAAGCTGCTGCCTTGCTTTTATATATCCGGCCGGGAAGTGCATGTCGGAGACACGCTTGCGGGCATCGATCCAAATCTCATTTCTTCTGAAATCACAAGACGCATCCACAACAATATTCATTTAGCAGAAAAGATTGAAGGCGAATTGGTTCTGCCCCCATCCTGCTTGTACCAGCGTGATAACAAGGAATCCTATAACGTCCAAACAGCCGTCAGCAGCTATTTGTATTTCAATTATTTTATCTATGAAAAAACAGCAAAGGAAGTCATGGACCAGCTTACCCAAGTCGCTGAGGAGGCGTGCCGGGACACAGAGCGAAAATTATCAGAGTATTATGAAGAATACCTGAAGCGAACAAATCTTCCGAAGAGACATTTGTCTTGGGATATTCAAGTCTTCAGTGTGGATCAATACATGGAAAAGCTAAGAAGCCGCGGCGTCGATCCTGAGCAGTGTATAGAGCAAGCATTCAAAGCCAATGAGCACCTTGAACTGCGCATGAGATGTTTTCTTGCAATTGAAGAACTCCAAAAGCTTGATCCCGATCAGGGCGCAAAAGTCATTCTGTTTTATGCTCCTCCTTATTTACCGCATAACTATTTAAAAGAAGAAAGCACAAGAGACCAGCTATTGCAGCATGTGATCAAAGAAGCGGTGGACAAAACCGCCGATACGACAGGCGAAACCTTTGTTTTCAAAAAGTTTTTCCCTTACTTGGCAGACGGCAGCTTTTTATCGCTGCATGAAACCGATGATGAAATTAATTCCTTTATCAGAAACTTCCCGGGGTGGGAGATGATTGGAACCATTCCGTTCAAAGACATACGGAAACTGAACATTCCTTCCATTAACATGGGTGTATACGGGAAAGACGGACATAAATGGACTGAAAGAGTATACAAGCCGTACACATTTCATGTATTGCCTGATCTGATACAGCAGACCACTGTTCACCTTTTGCAAAGCTATCGGATGAATATCAGCACAAAAGAGCCGAAGGGAGAAGGATGATGCAGGATCATAAAAACGAATTGCAGCGCAGTATGAAAAGCCGGCATTTGTTTATGATTGCCTTGGGCGGCGTCATCGGCACCGGTCTGTTTTTAGGTTCCGGCTTTACGATCAGCCAGGCGGGTCCTCTCGGAGCCATTGCCGCCTATATGATTGGCGGATTTTTAATGTATCTGGTCATGCTTTGTTTAGGGGAGCTGGCTGTCGCCATGCCGGTGGCCGGGTCGTTTCAAGCCTACGCCACAAAGTTTTTGGGACCGTCGACAGGTTTTATGATCGGCTGGCTGTATTGGTTCAGCTGGGCGAATACAGTCGGCTTGGAGCTAACGTCAGCGGGCATTTTGATGCAAAGATGGCTGCCCTCCGTGCCGATCTGGATATGGTGTCTCGTTTTCGGTGTTATCATCTTTTTGATTAATGTGCTGTCTGTCCGAAGCTTTGCGGAAATGGAATTTTGGTTTTCGAGCATCAAAGTGACAGCGATCATATTATTTATCGTGATCGGCGGGTGCGCCGTGTTTGGCTTGATCGATTTTAAAGGCGGTCAGGAAACGCCTTTTCTATCTCATTTCATGACTGATAAAGGACTGTTTCCAAATGGCGTGCTGGCTGTTATGTTTACGCTGGTTATGGTCAATTTCTCATTTCAGGGGACAGAGCTGGTCGGAATTGCGGCAGGGGAGAGTGAAAGTCCGGAAAAGACACTGCCAAAGTCCATTCGAAATGTCATCTGGCGAACGCTGTTTTTCTTTGTGCTGGCTATGTTCGTCTTGGTTGCCATTCTGCCGTATGAAACGGCTGGGGTGATTGAGAGTCCGTTTGTAGCGGTGCTTGATCATATCGGTATCCCATTTGCGGCTGATATGATGAACTTTGTCATATTAACGGCGATTTTATCTGTTGCCAATTCTGGTTTATATGCAGCCTCGCGTATGATGTGGTCGCTTTCAACAAACAAAATGGGCCCGGCCCTTTTAACGAGACTGACCAAAAAAGGGGTGCCGATCAATGCCCTGCTGATTACGATTGGGATTTCCGGCTGTTCGCTGCTGACTAGCGTCATGGCTGCAGAAACCGTGTATTTGTGGTGTATATCAATCTCTGGCATGGTGACAGTTGTCGCGTGGATGTCCATTTGCGCCTCGCAATTTTTCTTTCGCAGGCGGTTCCTCGCTGAAGGCGGAAACGTGAACGACCTGGAATTCAGAACCCCTCTTTATCCGTTGGTGCCGATTCTTGGGTTTGTATTATACGGATGCGTATTGATAAGCCTTATCTTCATCCCAGATCAAAGAATCGGCTTGTACTGCGGTGTACCACTCATTATTTTCTGCTATGCGTACTATCATCTGAGCATCAAGAAGCGCTTACAAAATGAACCGCTGAAAAAAGAGCAAACAGAAGCGCAATAGAAGAAGCTCTCCGGGAGACCGGAGAGCTTTTTTACGCGTCACGTCTGACAAGAAACACATAGAACAATATCGCGAGCACATCAAAGCCGAATATACTCAACGCCATCAGCCACGCGTTTTCTTCCCCGGCAACACCGGCGAGCGCCGTTGATGGCAAACAGCATGCTGAACATCTGAGCCGACACACCGTATATGTTTTGCAGGATAAACGGCGAACCGGAAATATACCCAAACATGCCGATCCCGATAAAGGCCTGGCTGAAAGCAAAACCCATAAACGCCCGGCCGCCAAGCAAGTGCCGAAATGTGATCAGCTTTCAGGCGGTGATTCAGGCAATGCGGTCAGAACCGTGACAAAAATAAAAACACCCGACCCCGGCCAGCACGATAAACACAGTTGACCAGTCAGCAAATTGAAGGATGAATCCTTCCGAAATCGGAGTAACTGTTGAATAACCTTGATTCATCACCTGACCCGACATAAAAAATGCATTACTATAGCATATCCCAGGATATGTTTTTGTTTTATTTTAAATTTGAAACAAGAAATCCCTTATTCATATTTGAATGTAAATAATAAAAAGAAAATTATTTTCGTTCGAATTGTAAATTGTAAATAAAGGATGCTAAACTATAATTCAACTTTATTTTAAGATTTCGGAAGAGGTGTTAAGGGAGAATGAACAGTAAACAAAACAATCACATCAAATCAAAACATCATTTTCCGCTATTTCTTGCGCTGGCTTTAACAATGGGCGTATTTGCGGCTGGATCTGAAGAGCTTGTCATTTCACCGCTGCTGCCTGATTTAGCAGATGCCTTCAACTCAGATGTCAGCGTGCTTGCGCTATCTATCAGTATATATGGGATCATGATCTTTATCGGTGCCCCGCTGCTGGTGCCTTTAGGGGATAAATACTCGAGAGAACTGAGTTTAATGCTGGGACTCGTGATCTTTATTATAGGAACCGTGATATGCGCTTTGGCGCAAAATATCTTTTTCTTCTTTTTAGGACGTGCGCTTTCAGGGTTGGCGGCAGGTGCGTTTGTCCCGACCGCTTACGCAGTTGTCGGGGATCGTGTTCCGTATACCTATCGGGGCAAAGTGATGGGTCTGATCGTCTCAAGCTGGTCGCTTGCACTGATTTTCGGCGTGCCGATCGGATCGTTTATAGGCGGCGTCTTACATTGGAGATGGACATTCTGGATTTTCGCCTTGATGGGTGCACTTGTTGTTTTGCTTGTCCTATTTGAAATGCGCCGCCATAACGATAATAAAAGCACCGTCCAGGAGGAAAAAGACGAGCCGGCGGAGACATTTCGAGACGCGCTTAAAGTGCCGCGTGTTCCCGTTTATATCATAATCACTTTGTGCAATATGATTGGTTTTTACGGTATGTATTCGTTTTTAGGCTCTTACCTACAGGACGTTTTTACCGGAGGCAATACGGCTGCCGGCTTATTTATTATGATTTATGGCATCGGGTTTTCCATGAGTGTCTTTACAGGTAAGATTGCCGACCGCATTGGAAAAATGCGCTCTCTGATCATTGCGCTGGCGGTCATCAGCGTTCTGCTGGCTTGTATCGCGTATGCGCCCGCATCAATGCCTCTGCTAATCATCAGTCTATTCATCTGGGGGTTAATGCAAAGCTTGACGGTGACGCTGCTCAGCACCATTTTGAGTGATTGCTCAGAGCGTCATCGCGGGAAAATTATGGCGTTTTACAGCCTTGCCTCAAATTTGGCTGTGACATTAGGTTCTGCTTTGATGGGACCTGTATATGTGGAATACGGGTATGCAGCTGTCGGATTGATTTGCGCCATCATTACAGTGCTCGGTTTTGTGCTCAGTGTATTCGCCTATAAAAAGTACGGAAAGCATGAGCAGAAAGCAGATCGTTCCTTATCCCAATAAACAAAGTTTCTAAATTCCTATAACAAAAAACCCTTTCTTAAGGGTTTTTCTGTTTGTATGGGAATAATTATCAGTATTTTCAAAAAATGTTGACAGTTCGATCTCTGCTGGATAAAATTTACTTAAAATTTAAAAGATTGGTTGGTGCTCATGATTATATTGGATAATAGCATTCAAACAAAAAACAAAGCTTATTCAATATCAAAACTGATTACAGTCAACACGCTCGGCCCAGAAGGGACAAGCAGTGAGTACGCAGCAAAGCATTTCATCTCTAATTTTACTCTTCTCCAGGGGCTAAACAGTAAATTATCTTTGCATGATACATTTGAATCATGCATCGAAAGGACTCTTCAAAGCCCGCTGGAATATACCATCGTTCCACATGCTTACGACGGCATTAAACATTTCTACATGAGGCCGGATTTGCAGCTTTTGCAAATCTTCAGGTGCGATACACCGATGTACGGCCTGGCTGTCCGTCCTAATTTCACATTCAGCGACGACATGCTTGACACATCTGTTATTGTTTCACATCCATCACCTATCAATTTAATTAAATATTTTACCCGCAAAGACGTCAGGTTCGAGCTGGTCAACTCAACCAGCGCCGCAGCAAAAAAAGTAAAAGAAGGTCTTTCTGACATTGCTTTAACCAATGAACTGGCAAGACAAAAATACGGGCTCAAGTTTGTTAAGACATTTAAAAGCATTCCTATGAGCTGGTCATTATTCGGAAAAGGAGACGTTGATTATGAAAACTGAACAAGATGTGAAGGAGATTTATTTCCCGACACCAAAATTAATAGAGTGGGAGAACGGAGTGAGACAGTATTCCACCGTCCGCGGCGATACTGAAGTGCTAATGTCCTACGTTCCGCCGCATACTAACGTTGAACCGCATCAGCATAAGGAAGTCCAAATCGGCATGGTCGTTTCTGGCGAGCTGATGATGACTGTCGGAGATGTGACGAGAAAGATGACAGCTTTGGAATCTGCGTATATCGCGCCGCCGCATGTGCCTCACGGGGCAAGAAACGACACGGACCAAGAAGTCATTGCTATTGATATCAAGCGGCTGAAAGCTGATGAAACATATACAAGTCCTGAGGACTATTTTTTGAATATTTTCAAAACAAGAGACCTATTGCCGGGCATGGAAGTCACGTTCTTTGTTGAGGACTGGGTGGAGATCATGCTGGCCAAAATCCCTGGAAATGGCGGAGAAATGCCTTTCCATAAACATAAGAATGAACAAATCGGCATCTGCATTGGCGGCGGATACGACATGACCGTCGAAGGCTGCACAGTCGATATGACATTCGGCACAGCCTATTTCTGTGAGCCGCGGGAAGATCACGGCGCCATCAACCGTTCCGAAAAAGAATCAAAATCGATTAATATCTTCTTCCCGCCGCGCTACAACAGAGCAAAAGCAAAAAAAATAAAGGCGGATGAGTGATCATGAACCTCACCGATAAAACCGTCCTCATAACAGGAGGCGCATCAGGCATCGGCTATGCCGCGGTTCAAGCTTTTTTGAACCAGCAGGCAAATGTGGTTGTGGCGGATATTGATGCAGCACAGGGAGAAGTCATGGTCCGGCAAGAAAATAGTGACCGGCTGCACTTTGTGCAAACAGATATAACAGACGAAGCTGCCTGCCAGCACGCTGTTCAATCGGCAATCGATACATTCGGAGGATTAGATATTTTAATTAATAATGCGGGGATCGAAATCGTGGCGCCTATTCATGAGATGGAGCTGAGCGATTGGAATAAGGTGCTCCAAGTCAATCTGACAGGCATGTTTTTAATGAGCAAGCACGCACTCAGGCATATGCTGGCTGCCGGCAAAGGCAATATCATTAATACGTGCTCTGTCGGCGGAGTCGTGGCATGGCCTGATATCCCGGCATATAACGCCAGCAAAGGCGGCGTGTTGCAGCTGACAAGGTCAATGGCTGTTGATTACGCCAAACATCAAATCCGCGTTAATTGTGTATGTCCGGGGATTATTGATACGCCATTAAATGAGAAATCCTTTATGGAAAATAATGAAGGCACACTTGAAGAAATCAAGAAAGAAAAGGCGAAGGTGAATCCGATGCTAAAACTCGGAAAACCTGAAGAAATAGCAAACGTTATGCTGTTTTTAGCCTCTGATTTATCAAGCTACATGACCGGAAGCGCCATCACCGCAGACGGAGGATATACCGCACAATAGAGAGAGAAGGAGTGTTTTACATATGGAGAGAAAAACAGTTTTGGTTATCGCTGATCTTGGAGGCTGCCCGCCGCATATGTTTTATCAAAGCGCAGCTGAAAAATATAACCTGGTCAGCTTTATTCCGAGACCATTTGCCATTACAGCTTCCCATGCGGCACTTATTGAAAAATACTCGGTCGCGGTCATAAAGGATAAAGATTATTTTCAGAGTATCACAGATTTCGAACATCCCGATTCCATTTACTGGGCGCATGAGGATCATGACAAACCCGAAGAAGAGGTAGTCGAGCAAATCGTCAAGGTTGCCGAAATGTTTGGAGCGGAAGCCATCACAACAAACAATGAATTATTCATCGCTCCGATGGCGAAAGCCTGTAAACGTCTCGGCTTAAGAGGAGCGGGTGTACAAGCTGCCGAAAATGCCAGAGATAAAAATAAAATGAGGGCAGCGTTTAATAAAGCCGGGGTCAAAACAATCAAAAACAAACGGGTCACAACCCTTGAAGATTTCCGCTCCGCGCTGAAAGAGATCGGCACGCCGCTCATCTTAAAACCGACATATTTGGCGAGTTCAATCGGCGTGACGCTGATTACAGACACCAAAACAGCAGAAGCCGAGTTTAACAGAGTCAATGATTTCCTGAAATCCATTAATGTGCCGAAGGCGGTAACGTTTGAAGCCCCGTTTATTGCGGAGGAATTTTTACAGGGAGAATAAATACCCGGACTGGTATCAAACTGAGGGATACTCCGACTATATCAGCATAGAAGGGATCATGGCGGACGGAGAATATTTTCCAGTCGCGATTCATGATAAAACACCGCAAATCGGATTTACGGAAACATCGCATATCACGCCGTCCATCTTGGATGATGAAGCGAAAAAGATCATTATTGAAGCGGCCAAAAAAGCAAATGAAGGGCTTGGGCTGGAAAACTGCGCGACACATACAGAAATCAAGTTAATGAAAAATAGAGAAGCCGGTTTAATAGAGTCTGCGGCCAGGTTCGCCGGATGGAATATGATCCCGAATATTAAAAAGGTCTTCGGCGTCGACATGGCGCAATTATTGCTGGATGTTCTCTGTTTCGGAAAAGACGCCGATCTTCCGGATGGATTGCTGGAGCAAGAACCTTGCTATATCGCCGACTGTCATTTGTACCCGGAGCATTTCAAACAAAACGGGCAGCTTCCTGAAGCGGCGGAGGATATGATCATTGAATCCATCAACATTCCGGATGGGCTGCTGAAGGGAGATACGGAACTTGTTTCTTTCTCGGCTGCGGCACCAGGTACGACTGTTGATTTGCGCCTGTTTGAAGCCTTTAATTCCATTGCCGCATTTGAACTGAAAGGCAGCAATTCCCAGGATGTAGCCGATTCAATTAAACACATCCAGCAGCATGCGAAGCTGACTGCGAAGTATGTGCTGCCGGTATGAAACAGTTAAAGCCAAATTCTAAATACTTGCTTTACGGGCAGGCGCTTTCGTTTATGGGAGACTATTGTGTTCTCCCAGCCCTGCTCATTTTGTCTACATATTATCACGATTATTGGGTGACGTCGGGAGTCATTGCGGTCAGAAGCATTCCGATGGTGTTTCAGCCGTTTTTAGGAGTGCTCGTTGACCGATTGGACAGAATTAAAATTATGCTGTGGACGGATGTCATCAGGGGCATCATCTTTTTGGGGCTCACCTTTCTCCCAAAAGGCGAGTATCCGCTGGTTTTTCTGGCCCTGCTGTTTGTCTCTTACGGGAGCGGCGTATTTTTTAATCCGGCGCGTCTCGCAGTCATGTCTTCTCTGGAATCAGATATTAAAAATATCAATACCTTATTCGCTAAAGCCACGACCATTTCTATTATTGTCGGGGCGGCCGCCGGGGGGTTATTCCTGTTAGCCGGGTCTGTAGAGATGGCTGTTGCCTTTAACGGTGTGACTTACCTGGTTTCAGCGTTTTTTATCAGGCGAATTAAGCTGCAATTTGTCCCGATTCAGTCTGAAAATATAAAAGAAGCCTTTCAGTCTTTTAAAGAAGGGCTGAAGGAAATCAAAACCAATTCATTCGTGTTAAACGCCATGTTTACGATGATTACGATGGCAATGCTTTGGGGGATCGTGTACAGCTATTTTCCGATTGTCAGCCGCTTTTTGGGTGACGGGGAGATCGGCAACTTTATCCTTACCTTCTGCATCGGCTTCGGCGGTTTCATCGGAGCGGCGCTTGTCAGCAAGTGGGGCTTTAACAACAATAAAGGCTTGATGTACTTTACCATTTTATCAATCGTCTCGCTGGCGCTGTTTTTATTCACGCCTATTTTCGCTGTATCTGTCATTGCTGCCATTCTCTTTTTCATCGCCATGGAATATGGGGAAGTGCTTGCAAAGGTTAAAGTTCAGGAAAACGCGGCGAACCAGATTCAAGGGCGTATTTTTTCGGTGGCTGAAGCGTCCATTGGCTTGTGCATTTCGATTGGTTCCATGCTTATCAACGTGTTAGAAGCTCCTGTCATCATGGGGCTGATTGTTATCATGGTAAGCGGTTTGTTTTTGCATACGAAGCTGGTGAACAAGTCTTTTTTGGAACGGGATAAAAAAACTGAGCAAATTCACTTATAAGGAGTCTTTCAGATGGAAATAACACCGTCCGACGTCATCAAGACACTTCCAAGGCAAGAATTTTCTCTCGTTTTTCAAAAGGTAAAAGAAATGGAAAAAACGGGGGCGCAAGTCATTAATCTTGGACAGGGGAACCCTGACCTTCCTACTCCGCCGCATATCGTGCAGGCATTGCAGGAGGCGTCTGTGAACCCTTCTTTCCACGGGTACGGGCCATTCAGAGGCTATCCCTTTCTGAAGGAAGCGATTGCCGCTTTCTATAAAAGAGAATACGGAGTGACAATCAATCCTGAAACAGAAGTGGCGCTCTTTGGCGGGGGAAAAGCAGGCTTGTATGTTTTGACACAATGCCTGCTCAATCCGGGAGATATCGCTTTGGTCCCGAACCCGGGCTATCCTGAATATCTTTCGGGTATTACAATGGCAAGAGCGGAGCTGCACGAAATGCCGCTGCACGCGGAAAACGGCTATCTGCCTGACTTTGAGAAAATAGATCCCGCTGTGTTACAAAAAGCGAAACTGATGTTTTTGAACTATCCGAATAACCCGACGGGAGCTGTGGCGGATGCGGCTTTTTATGCAAAAGCGGCCGCATTTGCAAAAGAGCACCAGATTCATTTGATCCATGACTTTGCGTACGGCGCATTTGAGTTTGGTAAAAAACCAGCCAGCTTCCTGCAGGCGGAGGACTCAAAAACTGTGGGCGCGGAGCTTTATTCGTTTTCAAAAACATTTAACATGGCCGGCTGGAGAATGGCGTTTGCCGTCGGGAATGAAAAGATCATTCAAGCGGTCAATGAATTTCAGGATCACGTCTTTGTCGGCATGTTCGGCGGACTGCAGCAGGCGGCCAGTGCGGCGCTGTCAGGAGATCCGGAACAAACAGATCGCTTGAAACGCATCTATGCGGAACGTATTGACTTTTTTACGGAGCTATGTGAAAAAGAACTGGGCTGGAAGATAGAAAAACCAAAAGGAACATTTTATGTATGGGCTGAAATTCCAAAAATGTTTGAGTCTTCTCATCAATTCTCTGACTACCTGCTGGAGCAGGCCCATGTTGTCGTAACACCGGGCGAGATTTTCGGCAGCAACGGAAAACGTCATGTCAGAATATCAATGGTATCGAAGCAGGAGGATCTGCGGGAATTTGTCATGAGGATTCAAAAGCTGAACCTGCCGTTTGCTTCATTAGAAGAAGTATCCCGCTAAAAAGCGGGATTTTTTTATATGCTTTTCATGCTGCCGCCGTCAGCGGAAATTTGCTGCCCGGTGATATAGGAGGCTTCCTCGGAAGCGAGAAACGCGGCGAGCGCTGCGGTTTCTTCGGCTGATCCGACCCGTTTCATCGGGATGCCAGAAGCAATCTGTTCTACGGCTTCTTGTTTGGATATGCTGTTCTTTTCCATCACATTCTTCACAAATTGATGGTAACGGTCTGTAGCGATAAAACCAGGATTCAGGCAGTTGACAGTAATGTTGTGAGGAGCAAGCTGGATGGAAATATTTTTACTGGCGTTAATTAAAGCGGCATTCATCATGCTGTTTGTAAACATATTGGCGCCGGGTTCTTTCCACAGATTTCCGACAATGTTGATGATTCTGCCAAACTCGTTTTGTTTCATCAGAGAGGCGGCACGCTTGATAGCGTCAATATAGGCAACGGTTTTCTGTGTGAACGTGGCCGTCATATCCTCTATATTACAGTTATCAAATGTGTCAGGCGCGCCGCCCGGGATATTGTTAATCAGAACATCAAGCCGTCCGCATTGAGATTCAATTTCTTTAAAAATCTCCTCTCTCGTATGCTGGTCAGACATATCACCCGCAAGGACAATGACACTCGCCTCAGGATGCTTGGCCAAAATGTCTTTTTTGACAGGTTCAATATTGTCCAAGACTCGCGAATTGATGACGACGGTAAAATGCTGGTCTGCTAATTTCAGAGCAATTGCTTTTCCGATCCCTTGACTGGCTCCCATAATAAATGCGGTTCGTTTTGACAAATAACTGCACCCCTTTGAAAAAATTGGATTATTATCTACATCGTAAAAAAAAACGGAGAAAATAGCAAATTTTATTTAAATTCTGATAAAGAGGAATCGAAAAACTCCCGCCAGCTGCGGCGGGAGGAGAAATTATACATATAGGAATTGAGGAAGTGTATCAAGCGATAGGCGGTTGCCCACAAAGAACGAGCCAAATTCGCCGTAGCGCGCGCTGACTTCGTCAAAACGCATTTCATATACAAGCTTTTTGAATTGAAGCACATCATCACTGAACAGTGTAACGCCCCATTCATAATCGTCAAAGCCGACTGAACCTGTGATGATCTGTTTCACTTTGCCAGCATAGCTGCGTCCGATTAAGCCATGGCTTCTCATCAAGTTTCTTCGTTCTTCCATAGAAAGCATGTACCAGTTGTCATTGCCGGATCTTCTTTTATCCATTGGATAGAAGCATACATATTTTGATTCCGGCAGTTCAGGGTAAAGGCGCGCACGTACATGCGGATTTTCATACGGGTCGCCGTCGCCGCTCGCCAAATAGTTGCTCAGTTCAACAACTGACACGTAGGAGTAAGCCGGAATGGTGAACTCAGCAAGTCTTGATTTGTTGAATTCAAGCTCGATTTCATTTAATTCTTCCATAGTAGGGCGAAGAATCATCAGCATAAAATCAGCTTTTTGGCCAACGATGCTGTAAAGGGTTTGCGAGCCTTTCCCTTCTTTTTGGGCGACTCCCCATTTTTCAAGCAATCCTGTAAATTCATGAATGATAGACTGGCGCTCATCACTTGACATCATCTTCCAGGAAGTCCAGTCCATTGTGCGGAAATCATGAAGCGCATACCAGCCGTCCAGCGTTTTTGCCGCTTCATTTGTCATTTGCTGTTCACTCATTTATCTTCACTCCTATTATCTTTTCGTTAATGCCTTCACTATATCATAGTTTATCCGATTCTACTGTGGAGAAACCTTGAACATCCGATTCGTATATCTCCCTAAAAATAAGAGAACATATAAGGAAAGAATCAGTTGCTTAAATTAGTTAGAAAAATAAGATTTTTTGATGAAAGCGCTATAATAAAAGTTGGCTGTTTGAATTTGACTGGAAGAAGAGTATGCTAGTAAAAGAAAGCGTTTTTGTAACTTTTGAGGAGGGTTTATTGTGGCAGATTTATTTTCAACAGTGCAAGAAAAAGTAGCTGGAAAAGGCGTTAAAATTGTATTTCCTGAAGGCTTGGACGAACGTATTTTAGTTGCGGTCAGCAAGCTTGCAGACAATAAAGTGCTGAATCCAATTGTGATCGGCAATGAAAATGAGATCCAAGCAAAAGCAAAAGAACTGAATGTGACGCTTGACGGCGTTGATATTTATGATCCTCATACATATGAAGGCATGGAAGATCTTGTACAGGCATTCGTGGAACGCCGCAAAGGCAAAGCAACAGAAGAACAGGCTCGAAAAGCGCTCTTAGACGAGAACTACTTCGGCACAATGCTTGTATACAAAGGTCTTGCAGCGGGTCTTGTGAGCGGAGCGGCTCATTCAACTGCCGACACTGTCCGTCCGGCTCTTCAAATCATCAAAACAAAAGAAGGCGTGAAAAAGACTTCAGGCGTCTTCATCATGGCACGCGGCGATGAGCAGTACGTATTCGCAGATTGCGCGATCAACATTGCACCAGACAGCCAAGATCTTGCGGAAATCGCGATCGAAAGCGCCAATACGGCAAAAATGTTCGACATTGATCCTCGCGTAGCAATGCTCAGCTTCTCTACAAAAGGCTCAGCAAAATCTGATGAAACAGAAAAAGTAGCGGATGCTGTGAAAATCGCGAAAGAAAAAGCGCCTGAATTAACGCTTGACGGCGAATTCCAATTTGACGCTGCATTCGTTCCATCTGTAGCTGAGAAAAAAGCGCCGGATTCCGAGATCAAAGGAGACGCGAACGTATTCGTATTCCCAAGCTTGGAAGCAGGAAACATCGGCTACAAAATTGCACAGCGTTTAGGCAACTTTGAAGCTGTAGGACCAATCCTGCAAGGCTTAAATATGCCTGTTAACGATCTTTCAAGAGGTTGTAACGCTGAAGATGTTTACAATCTCGCATTAATTACAGCGGCACAAGCACTGTAAGAAAAGCGATGGCAGCTCTCTCGCAGAGGGCTGCTTTTTTTGCGCCTTCTTTACCAGAACAGATGATATGAGTAAAATAAAGAAAACTGATCATCATTATAAATCTTATTCATGACAGGGGTGGGGCCTTTGTATTACGACGTGCTGAAAACCTTTATCGCAGTGGTGGAAGAAAAAAATTTCACAAAAGCAGCAGAAAAGCTGATGATTTCCCAGCCCAGCGTCAGTCTGCATATTAAAAATCTTGAAAAAGAATTTCAAACGGCTCTGCTGAATCGGTCGCCGAAGCATTTTACGACAACACCGACAGGGGACATTTTGTATCAAAGGGCAAAGCAAATGGTATTTCTCTACGAGCAGGCCAAGGCTGAAATCTACGCGCACCATCATTATGTAAAAGGTGAATTGAAAATAGCCGCCAGTTTTACAATCGGAGAGTATATTCTTCCGCCGCTTCTTGCCCAGCTGCAAAAGCTGTATCCTGAGCTGAATCTGGACGTCATGATTGGCAATACAAAGGAGGTAAGCGAACGTGTCCGAATGCTTCAGGCTGATATCGGGCTGATTGAAGGACATACGGACGAGAATGAATTGGAAATTGAACCGTTCATGGAGGATGAAATGTGCATCGCAGCGCCGAACCAGCATCCGCTTGCCGGAAAAAGAGACATTTCAATCAGCGATTTGCAAAATGAAGCGTGGGTGACAAGGGAAAAAGGCTCCGGCACAAGGGAATATCTCGATCATGTGCTCAGCTCGAACGGACTGCGGCCGAAGTCGATGTTCACCATCAGCAGCAATCAAGGTGTAAAAGAAGCGGTGATCAGCGGCATGGGTTTATCGGTCTTATCAAGAAGCGTGCTGCATAAGGATTTGATCCACCGTGACATTTCAATTCTCCACATTAAAGATTTCTCATTAAAGCGCAAGCTGTCTTATATTCATTCTCCTCTCATGGAGAATACAAAAAATAAAGAAATTTTCATTACGATGCTGAAAAGCAATTTTCAATCATCACAGCTGAAATGATATAATAGTTTTCGTTCATAAGCCTAACATGAAAGGGTTTTACATAGATGGCAAACCAACCGATTGATTTACTGATGCAGCCGACATGGAGAGTCATTGACCAATCCAGTCTCGGCCCTTTATTTGACGCGAAGCAATCCTTCGCTATGGACGATACGCTGTGCGCCTCTGTAGGAAAAGGCGTGTCGCCGGCGACAGCACGCTCTTGGGTGCACCACGACACGATTGTCCTCGGTATTCAGGATACGCGGCTCCCGTTTTTGCAGGACGGCATTGCCCTGCTGGAAAATGAGGGATACCGCGTCATCGTCCGCAATTCCGGCGGTCTTGCTGTTGTTTTGGATGAAGGCGTTTTAAATATTTCTCTCATATTCGAGGACCAAAAGAAGGGCATCGATATAGACAGAGGATACGAAGCAATGGTGGAACTGATGAAACGGATGCTTAAGCCGTACGGGGCAAAGATTGAAGCCTATGAAATTGAGGGCTCCTATTGTCCAGGCAGCTATGATCTCAGCATTGACGGCAAAAAGTTCGCCGGCATTTCTCAAAGACGTCTTCGCGGCGGTGCAGCCGTTCAAATTTATCTCTGTGCAGATAAAAGCGGCAGCGAGAGGGCAGATCTGATCAGACGATTCTATCAAGCCGCCCTGAAGGATAAACAAAACGACAAAAAAGGCGTCTACCCGGATATACGTCCGGAAACCATGGCATCGTTAAGTGAGCTTCTGCATACCGATATCTCCGTACAGGATTTAATGCTTGCTTTGCTTACGGAATTAAAAGCGTTAAGCACCCGCCTCTACTCAGCCGGACTGTCCATTGACGAGGAATTGGAATTTGAGAAAAATCTTGTCCGGATGACAGAACGGAATGAAAAGGTGTTTGGATGAACGCCATTTGCATGTCAGCCGATACGGCTGGCATGCTTTTTTTTGCCTATCATCTTGTTTTCAGATAAATCTTTCTTATAAACAGAAAACAATTGCAGCAAAAAAAGCGATAAAATAACAGCAGCATCTGCATACAAAGGGGAGAGGCAAATGAAAGGGAATGTTTACAGCCTGTTTGTGCTGATCGCGGCTTTTTTCTGGGGAACAACCGGCACTGTTCAGGCGCTGGCTCCAGAAAGCGCCACTCCGCTGGCATTCGGAGCGGTCAGATTATTGGTAGGCGGCAGCGCCATGCTTCTTGTGGTCTGGATCAGCCGAGAGCTTCACGTGAAAAATTGGTCATGGCCTCCCGTGTTTTTAGCAGCGATTTGTATGGCCTGTTATCAGCCGCTTTTTTTCACCGCCGTAAAAGAAACAGGGATTGCGGTTGGGACAGTGATTGCCATCGGCAGTGCGCCTATTATTGCCGGGAGCTTAGAGTGGGCCGTTTTGAAAAAACGTCCGCGAAATTCCTGGTGGATTGCAACTGTATTGGCTTTGGCGGGATGCTGGCTCCTGTTTTCAGACGGCTCCAATGTTCGGATTGATGTGTCAGGGGCTCTCATGGCGATTGGAGCAGGTGCATCTTTTGCGGGTTATACCTTGATCAGTAAATCAATGATGAAAACACAGCCGCCGAGAGCTGCCTCAGCTGTTGTCTTTATGCTCAGCGCCATATTGCTGATGCCGCTATTGTGGCAGTCGGATCTCTCTTGGATGCTGACCCCAAAAGGATGGGGAACGAGCCTTTACATCGGGTTAATTGCGACATGCGCGGCCTACTTTTTGTTTGCAAAAGGCCTCACCGGCGTTCCGGCTTCGGCAGCGGTTACACTGTCCCTGGCTGAGCCGCTGACCGCCTCATTGCTGGGCGTGTTTTTCATAGGTGAAATGCTTTCTCTTTCCTCATGGCTCGGCATCGTGCTGATGATGTTAGGGCTTCTGGTCATTTCAGGGGTGCCTCGCAAGCAAAAGCCAGCTGAAGCGGCTCATGTGTCTTAATAGATTAGCATAAGCCTGGGCTCATTTTACAAGACTAACGGAGCCGCCGCAAAAACAGAAAATCCTCTTTTCTAAAAGGAAAAGGGGATTTTTTAATGGCAAAACCCCAAAACATGACATCGTTTTGGAGTTTTTAAAAGCTATTCCGCCATTTTTTCTAAATTTCCGTTCCGGTCCATTTTGAAGGACGGAGAGGCATGTTCATCATCTTCAAATAAAACTAGTTTTCTGGCTCTATTCATGATTTTTACCAAGGTTTCATAATCTTCCTGGATCGTTTTTTGATCTTTTTCAAGTTTTTGAACTTCTGCTTCCAGCTGTTCTGTTTTGCTTTGTAATTCTTGATTTTCTTTCTTTAAACGCTCATTTTCCATTTTTAAAGCTGAGGATTGCTCATGATTGCCTTCGTAATTCTGCAGGAATCTGATGACATCATTCATCGTCATCTCAGGCGCAGACGTTTGAGGAGACAATAAGTGTGATAGACTAGCTAACTCTTCCTTAAAGCTGTCATCCACAAAAGGCATGTGCTCGCCTGACATCAATGCCTGCTTCTCATTTTCGGCAGTCGGGGTTTCAGGTTTCACCTGCTCCTCCTGCACTGCAGTTTCTTGAATTGTATCGGGATCAACCGCAGGAGGCTGATATAGCAGTCTTTTCTTCGCAGGCTGTCCGTTTCCAAGGGCTCTCATGCGCTGTTTTCGCTGTTTTTTTGCAAGCTGAAGCGCTTTTTCATATTGATGGCGCACCACCGCGTTCCATCTGAATCCGCAGGCTGCGGACGTCCGATTTAATTTATCGCCGACCTCTTCAAAGGCATTCAGCTGAGTGCTGCCTTCTCTTACATGCCGAAGCACAGTTTCGGCTAAAAGCAAATCATTTTCTTCTGACCAAGCGTCCTGGCGCTGTTTTGTCATTTATCTCAACTCCCATTTTTCTTTTCATGATATTAGAATGTCCAGATTGGAAAATATTTATACAAATTGGCTGGAAGAATAGGAGATACGGAGGCTGAAGCGGCTTGCAGGAACAGTCGAATCCTTGTACAATGAGGAGTGATGTGATTTTTTCGACAGAGCGATTTTAGGTTTAAAACATAGATGAACATAGAAATGAAGGGAAGCGTACGTCATGGCTAATGAATTTCGAGTGTGTGATGATTGCCAAGCCACTAATATCAAAACATTGCTGCCGCGTTTAAAAGAAGTAGACCCGGACGCAAAGGTTGAGGTAGGATGCCAATCTTATTGCGGGCCCGGACGGAAAAAATCGTTTGCTTTTGTAAACAATCGCCCGCTGTCAGCTCCGACAGAGGATGAGCTGATTGACAAAGTGAAAAAGAAATTAAAAAAGTAAAAACATATTTTTTCATAGCCTCGGCCCTCTGGTCAGGCTTTTTTGCTTCACATCATGTGATTTTTGGAAAGATGGAACAAATCGCCGGACAAATTCAAGGATGTTTTCAAAGAATAGAGTCGATATAATAGAAACACGGCTAAAAAAAAGAGGGAATGACGATGGCGTATCCAAATGGAAAATTATCAGAAGAAAAAGTGTTTAAAGATCCGGTGCACCGCTATGTTCATGTACGGGACAAGCTGATATGGGATCTGATCGGAACCCGCGAATTTCAGCGTCTCCGCAGAATCAAGCAGCTCGGCACGACGTATTTGACGTTCCATGGCGCTGAGCACAGCCGGTTCAACCATTCTCTCGGTGTCTACGAAATTGTCAGGAGAATGGTTGATGATGTCTTTAAAGGCCGTCCTGAATGGGATGACAGTGAGCGCGAACTCTGTTTGTCCGCGGCGCTGCTTCATGATCTCGGGCACGGGCCGTTCTCGCATTCATTTGAAAAAGTCTTTCATCTTGACCACGAAGATTTTACAAGAGATATCATTTTGGGAGACACAGAGGTTAATCAGGTGCTCAGAAAGGTGAGCCCGCGTTTCCCGCAGGATGTTGCTGAAGTCATTGCCAAAACATATAAAAACAAACAAGTGGTCAGCCTGATTTCGAGTCAGATTGACGCGGACCGCATGGATTATCTGCAGCGCGACGCTTACTATACGGGCGTCAGCTACGGCCATTTTGACATGGAGCGGATTCTCCGGGTGATGCGCCCGCGTGAGGATCAAATCGTCATTAAACAAAGCGGAATGCACGCTGTAGAAGACTATATTATGAGCCGCTACCAAATGTACTGGCAGGTCTATTTCCACCCTGTGACGAGAAGTGCGGAGGTTATTTTAACGAAGATTCTCCACAGAGCGAAGCAGCTCCATGATGAAGGTTATGTGTTCACTCATGCTCCGGTTCATTTCTATTCTATTTTTGAAGGGAAACTGACGCTGGAGGATTATTTGAGGCTGGATGAATCTATTATTTTGTATTACTTCCAGGCCTGGGAGGATGAAGAAGACCCGATTTTATCCGATTTGTGCCGCAGATTCATTAACCGCCAGCTGTTCCAATACGTTGAATTTAATCCGAATGAAGAGATGTCGGCCTATTTTGAGCTGACCTCATTATTCAAAGAGGCTGGAATCGATCCGAGCTATTATTTGGTCGTGGATTCTTCTTCAGATCTGCCATACGATTTTTACCGTCCAGGAGAGGAAGAGGAGCGTTTGCCGATCCATCTCTTGACGCAAAACGGTCAAATTAAAGAGCTGTCCAGACAGTCGGCCATTGTGGAATCCATCTCCGGTAAGCGGCGGACGGACCACAAACTGTACTATCCGAAGGACCTGATTTGTGACGGCTCTGAACACCCGGAAGCGAAAATGAAAATCCGGCAGCTGCTGGGACTGACATAGAAATTGGTAAAGAAGGAAAAAGGAGATGTCGGGAATTTGTTGAAAGAACATGCAAAACTGATGAAGGTGTTCTCGGATTCTGGAGAAATCATCGGGCGAAAGAAGCTGCAAAAAATGATTTATATAGCGAAGAAAATGCAGTTTCCTTTCTATGAGAAATATGATTTTCACTTTTACGGGCCGTATTCGGAGGAACTGACGCTCCAAATTGAAGAGCTGTGCAACCTTGGATTCCTGCATGAGGTAAAGGAAAAAAAGGGCGGCTACTTTCAATACCGTTATTCGCTGACAGAGACGGGCTCCGCGTTTTTAGACCACGCCGATCTTGATATGCCTGATATCAAGCACTATATTGACAGTGTAAACAACCGTTCATCACGGTTTTTAGAGCTGGTCTCCACGATTCTTTACTTTGACGGGCTTGAGGCTGAGGAAAAGAAAGAGAAAGTATTTACAATCAAAAGTAAGCAAAAGTATACCAATGAAGAATATGACGAAGCGCTTCAATACATAGAAGAGCTGAAGCAGATTTGTTAACCATACAAGCAAAAGAAATGAATCGTTTCTTTTGCTTTTTTTATTGACAAAACCTGCTAATGGATCTATTGTGGATAATAGTTATCCATAATGAACCGGGAGGGAACATAATGAAAATGAAATCGGGAATGGAGCAGGGAATTTCTGTGCTGCTGTTACTGTCACGGCTGCCTGTGCAGGCTTCTTTAACATCAGAGGCGATCAGCCAGCGCTTGCACATGTCTCCGTCTTATCTGAAAAAGCTGATGAGAACTTTGGTGCAGGCTGGTTTGGCAGAGTCCATACCAGGTACGAAGGGAGGCTTTACGATTACGAAGCCTTTGACGGATATTACCCTCTATGATGTCTATCAAGCTGTTGAAGGAAGAGGTTCCATGTATCAAGGAAAAGGCCTTTTGCCATCTGTATTTGAGAGCGGAAATCCCTGTGTGCTGGAGACGGTAATGGGGGATATTGAGGATAAATGGGCTTCGCTCATGAAGGAAGAAACCTTGCAGGGTGTCATGAACAGAATCGGAAAACTTTATGACCTCGAAAAAATTGATGATTGGGTACATCATCAGCTGAAAGGGCAATGGCAATGAAAAACAGCGGGCCTTTACATCAATCAGGATCAACAGGCATCTCAGTGTTAATCGTGCTCGCTCTCGGTTTTCTCATGGCTACGCTTGATGTGACCGTGGTGAATGTTGCAATTGCTGATATGAAAAACGTTCTTTCCCTTTCACTTTCAGGGGTGACGTGGGTTGTAGACGGGTACATGCTTACATTTGCTTCGCTTCTGCTGGCCGGCGGTGCGCTGGCTGACCGTTACGGCTCAAAGACCATTTATATGCTGGGTTTGGCCGTTTTTGTTCTTGCCTCATGTCTATGCGCTGTGTCAGCAAATGGCCAAATGCTGATCGCAGGCCGGCTGTTGCAGGGTCTTGGCGCGGCTTTGTTTATGCCGAGTTCACTCAGCCTTTTGGCTGCCTCTTACCCCGATGAACGGGTGCGGGCCAAAATGTTTGGCTTGTGGGCCGCTCTCGTCTCCGCCGCCTCCGGACTGGGGCCTTTTATCGGCGGTGTTCTGGTGAATGCGGCAGGGTGGCAGAGTATTTTTCTGATCAATGTGCCGTTAGGGGTTGCGGCGCTTATTTGCGCCTATCGAACGCTCAGCAGTTTCCCGGGAAAAGGCAGCCGGGTGAATATCACAGGGCATCTGCTTGGAATGGCGGCTCTCGGATTTCTTTCATTTGCGCTGATACAGGGCGCTTCAATAGGCTGGAGTTCGCTCTCCATTCTCGGTGCTTTCGCGGCGGCGGTTTTGGCGTTTGTGCTTTTTATTCTGAGAGAAATTTTTTCGGCAACATCTATTCTTCCTGCGTCATTATATAAAAACGGACGTTTCTCGGCAGCGCAGTTCGTTGGGTTTTTGCTGAATTTTGCTCTTTTTGGCGGTATGTTTATGCTGAGTCTATTTTTGCAGGAAGCAAGAGGCGCAAGTTCCTTTTTAGCGGGAGTCGAACTATTGCCGATGATGGCTGTCTTTGTGGTCGGAAATCTGCTGTTTGCCCGGCTGGCGAACCGTTTTGAAGCGGGGCTTCTTATGTTTGTTTCAATGGCTGTCAGCTGCATCATGGCATTGCTGTTATTTGTCATGGTTTCTCCGGATTTGCCTTACTGGCAGCTTGCGGTTCTGACATCTGCCATGAATCTTGGTGTCGGCATTACGGTTCCTGCCATGACAGCTGTGATGATGAAGACAGCGGGACAGGAGCATGCAAATATCGCAGGAGCAGCTTTAAATGCCAACCGGCAAATCGGGGCATTGGTTGGCGTAGCGGTTTCCGGAGTGGTCATTCATCTGTCCGCCACTTGGTACGCCGGAGCTGGGTTTACGTTTTTGATGATGGGCGCGGCATACAGTCTTGCCGCATTCCTTGTGTGGCGGTTTCTGACTTCTCATAAAGAAACGTCCGCTTCTGCATCATCTTAAAATCGTCCATTGTCTTTTCAAGAAATATATAGTAAGATATATGAAATTATTCAAACAGGCACTGATAAGGACACGAGATGCTTTTTACGGTTTCCAGAGAGGGAAGGACCAGCTGAAACCTTCCTAACGCAGAGAAAGCAGCTTACCGCCTTTGAGCTGTATCGGGGAAATTAAGTATCTGATACCGTCATGCTGCGTTACAGCACCGAGCCGACGAACATGTATGTTTGTTGGGAATTTGGGTGGAACCACGAATTTTAACACATTCGTCCCTTGCGAGGGATGGATGTGTTTTTTTATATGAGTCAATAAATGCGATGAAAAGGACATGAATGATATTTACGGTTTTCAGAGAGGGAAGGAAAGGTGCGAGCTTCCCAGCTTAGGAATATCATTTACCGCCTTGGAGCAGCGTTGGGGAACAGTCAGTATCCGATGTCGTTTATGCTGCGTTACAGCACCGAGCCGATGAACATGAGTGTTCGTTGGGAACTTGGGTGGAACCACGGGTTAATCACACACACTCGTCCCTTATAGAGGGACGGGTGTGTTTTTTTATATACATATAGAAATGCGATGAAAAGGACATGAATGATATTTACGGTTTTCAGAGAGGGAAGGAAAGGTGCGAGCTTCCCAGCTTAGGAATATCATTTACCGCCTTGGAGCAGCGTTGGGGAACAGTCAGTATCCAATGCCGTTTATGCTGCGTTACAGCACCGAGCCGATGAACATGAAAGTTCGTTGGGAACTTGGGTGGAACCACGGGTTAATCACACACTCGTCCCTTACAGAGGGACGGGTGTGTTTTTTTATATACAACAATGAATAAGGAGTGTTTGAAATGAGTAAACATGTAAGTATTCAGCTTCCGGACGGACAGGTAAAGGAATATCCGAAAGGCACTACAGTCAAAGAGGCGGCTGCGTCCATCAGCTCCAGTTTGGAAAAGAAAGCAGCAGCGGGACAGGTTAATGGCCGGCTCGTTGATGTCAGCTTCAAGCTGGAGGAAGATGCTGAGCTTTCAATTATCACACTGGATTCTCCAGAAGGCTTGCAGGTGCTTCGCCATACATCAGCGCATGTGCTGGCTCAGGCAGTGAAACGGCTGTACGGCGAAGCGTCCTTGGGAATAGGGCCTGTCATTGAAGACGGATTTTATTATGATATGAAGCTTGATCGGAGTCTGACTTCCGGAGATTTAGAGGCCATCGAAAAAGAGATGAAGCATATTATAAACGAAAATATGGATATCAAGCGAATAGAGGTTTCTTACGAGGAGGCTGAAGCGCTTTTTGCAGAAAAAGGTGAGCTGTTTAAGCTGGAGATTTTGAAAGACATTCCGCGCGGGGAGAACATGACGCTGTATCAGCAGGGAGAATTTGTTGACCTGTGCCGCGGGCCGCATCTTCCTTCAACAGGAATGATCAAGGCGTTCAAATTAACACGGGTGTCGGGTGCTTATTGGCGAGGAGACAGCCAAAATGAAGTCCTTCAGCGGGTGTACGGTGTTGCGTTTCAGAAGAAAAAAGATCTCGAGGCGCATCTGCATATGCTGGAAGAAGCAGCGAAACGGGATCACCGCAAGCTGGGAAAACAATTAGAGCTGTTTATGTTCTCGGAAGAAGCTCCGGGAATGCCGTTTTATTTGCCAAAAGGGCAGATTGTCCGCAATGAGCTGGAACGCTTTTCGCGTGAACTGCAAACAAATGCCGGCTACGCTGAGGTGCGTACGCCGTTTATGATGAATCAGCGGTTATGGGAGCAGTCAGGGCACTGGGACCATTATCGCGACAATATGTATTTTTCGGAAGTAGATCAGACTGCATTTGCAATGAAGCCGATGAACTGCCCCGGCCATATGCTCATCTTTAAAAACAGCCTGTACTCCTATCGGGATCTGCCGATTCGTATGGCGGAGTTCGGCCAGGTGCACCGCCATGAATACAGCGGTGCTCTGAACGGAATGCTCCGCGTCCGGACGTTCTGCCAGGATGACGCGCATATCTTTGTTCGGGAGGATCAAATCGAGAGTGAAATCAAAGAAGCCATTCGGCTTATTGACGAGGTATACCGCACATTCGGTTTCGAGTATACGGTTGAGCTTTCCACTCGTCCGGAGGATTCATCAGGTGAAGACAGCGTGTGGGAAATGTCTGAAAACGCCTTGAAACACGTCCTTGAGGATCTGGGTCTTCCTTATGAAGTAAACGCAGGGGATGGAGCGTTTTACGGAGCGAAAATCGATTTTCATATTAAAGACGCTCTGAAGCGGAGCCACCAATGCGCCACAATCCAGCTTGATTTTCAAATGCCGGAAAAATTTGATTTAACATATATTAATGAGCACAATGAAAAGGTTCGTCCCGTTGTCATTCACAGAGCGGTATTCGGCTCAATTGACCGTTTCTTCGGCATTCTGATCGAGCATTTTGGCGGAGCTTTTCCAGTCTGGCTTGCGCCGGTGCAGGTCCAAATTATACCGGTTTCTCACGTTCATATGGACTACTGCGAAAAGGTGCAGTCTGAGCTAAAGCGGCTCGGGATAAGAGTCAATATTGATGAACGCAATGAAAAGCTTGGCTACAAAATCAGAGAATCACAAATGCAGAAAATCCCGTACATGCTGGTGCTAGGGGATCAGGAAGTGAATGAAAAGGCCGTAAACGTCCGTCAATTCGGACATCAGAAGAGTGAACAAGTTCCTTTTCAGGTATTTAAAGAGAATATTGTCAAACAGGTGAAAAATCGAAGCATGTAGGAGAAAAGTTGCGAATTCGCTGTTTGCTTTTTTGACTTTCCCTATCTGGTATCAGTAAAATAATAAGTAATCATATCGTTCGTATGTTATGAATGCATCTCGAAATGGGGAAATCTACATGGATCATGACAAACTGGAAGCAAATTTGCTGGATCACGCACTTACAAAATATTTGAAAAGCACGAAGCAATTAGATGAAGCCACCGTTCCGAAACACGTAAATAATGTAAGAGGATTTATTCTGCGGATCATATACAGGCATGGGAGCTGCACCATAAAGGACATTCTAAAAGAGGTCACGCTGTCTCCGTCTGCCACCACAACCGCTCTGAACCACTTAGAGCAGGAAGGGTTTATTGAGAGATCCAGAAATAACAATGATCGCCGCACCGTTTGGATTACGCTTTCTGAATCGGGGCAGGCAGCAGCTCTTCAAATGATTCAAAATCGCCAGCAGCTGATTGACGGCATGTTTGAACGTTTGACTGCCGAAGAGAAGGCATCGTTTTTAGCTATTATTGAAAAAATGACGAAATAGAGATGAAAAAGCCGGCTTGCGAAGCGCCGGCTTTATAGAGATTATTCCATATCGCTCAGGCGTTTGCCTGCGACGGCATAATGGTCTTTTCTCATTTCTTCTATAAACACAACAATTTTTTCTTCAGAAGCACCGGTGGTTTCCTTTACGGCTTCTGTTACTTTCTCGACAAGATTGCGTTTTTGCTCGTCTGTACGGCCTTCGAGCATTTTGACGGTTACGTATGGCATGGGTGCTGAATCCTCCTTTATCTCGTTTCCTCTCTTTAGAAAAAGAGGTTTCTTATAGTATACTGAATAAAGTAAATTCTTGCATTTTTAGAAAGAGGGATATCTCACTTGGACCGTTTTTTATATTATCCGTTATCGTTAATGCCATACCTCGTCATCACGTTAATTGTTTCGTTTACAATGCATGAACTCGCTCACGCCTATGTCGCATACAAATTTGGTGACAATACGGCGAAAAATGAAGGAAGACTGACGCTTAATCCTATCAAACACCTTGATCCGTTCGGAACCATTTTGATCCTGGTGGCCGGCTTTGGATGGGCTCGCCCTGTTCCCGTCAATCGCCGTTTCTTTAAGAAACCTCGTCTGGCTGGCGTACTCGTATCCATTGCCGGGCCGATCAGTAACCTGATTCTTGCGTTTATCGGTTTCTCTTTGTTAGTGTTGATGCATGCTTACGGAATGGAACTGCTTGCGGCATTCAGTACAGGACTGGACCAGTTCTTTTCAATCTGGATACAGCTGAACCTCGTTCTGTTTTTATTTAATCTGCTGCCGCTGCCGCCGCTCGACGGCTATCGTATTATTGAAGATCTCGTCCCGCCGGGGGCGCGTGCCAAGATGACGCAAGCGGAAAGCTACGGCTTTATCGTCTTTTTGGTACTGTTTGTGACACCGCTCGGATCTTACGTGCTTTGGCCATTGCTCAACGCCGGAAGGGATTCGATTTTACATTTGTTTTCAGCGATATTTCAACCGCTTTTGTAGGAGGTAGAACTCATGGAAGAAAAAAAGAAAAAATCAATCGGGTTTAATATTATCAAAAGTGATCCGACAGACGGACACGGCGGCTTCGGTGCAGGGGCACTCAGCCTGGATAATATTTCTCCTGTATTCGTCGATGTAGAGGAAAAAGAAGCGTTCGTTGACATCGGCGCGATGCACGCCCGCAGCGTCGTTGAAAAAGGCATTAAATTTCTGCCTAATAAAGAAGATGTTCCAAACGGAAAACCATACTGGCTTGTGTGGGTGACGATTGACAGAAGAGAAGAGGGCCCTTATTACGCAGGGGTTACAGCCTGTGAACTGACGGTCGACAGAAGCATCAGAAGAGGCTACAAATCGCTCCCGGAGCATGTGAATCTGATGGATAAATCGATGAAACGGAACATTATCATTGATAGCATGGATGACAGCTCGAAGCAAGTGCTTGGCGAATTTCTGAAAAACCATGACCAAGGCCTGTGGGAACGCTCTTCTGATGAATTGAAAAAAGGCCTGCTTCAAGAAGAAAATTAATTTGTGAACTTTATGTGAACTCTTAGAATATTTGAACTATTTTTCGTAAACATTGAGTAAACTGGTGATACAGAAACTAGGACATGGAAAATCCCGAGCCGAAACAAGACTCGGGGTTTTTCATTTTTTTTGACAGCAGATAGGGGAGATATCATGTTTCAAATGATGAGGATTGGTGATTGGGTCATTGAAGCGGACGTGGAGGAAACGAGAAGGCAGTATGAAAAAGATATTGACGATATGTGAGAATGTCTTCTCTGTGAAAATTACCGGGAAGCAATGAAAACACTGCCGCGTGAGAAGGCGCAAATGTTGGAGGATTTTGGTCTTCAGCCGTCTGTTTGTACGGATATTAATGAATTTGGACAGGAGGGTGACCTTCATCTTTATGTGGCCAGCTATTTTATTGTCGGACGTATTATAGAAGGGAAAAAAGAATGGGATCCGGACCGTAACTGGTATATATCATTTGAAGTGCCGAGAGATGACCACTTTATCCCCGAAGGATTCCCGAAACCCGTTCTCCAGCTTGACTGTGTGACGCTGCTCCCGTGGATAATGGAAGAACCATATTAAATAACCCGGCATTCAGGCAGCCGGGTTATTTGTTAATGATTCCGTCCCAGCCATTTGTCCCACCACTTTTTCGGGGAAGCGGGCTTTTCCTTGACTGGACGCTGGTCTTTTGTTTGTTTGACAGGTTCTGAGCCGAAGCACACATTCGCTGGCTCTGTGCCTTTCACAAAATACGTGTAATGCTTGGCTGCGCAGCCGGGGCCGGAGGAGTAGCCTGTTGCCGGATCGATGTAGACGCCGATCACGCCTTTTGGCGGTTTAAAGGCTGTTTCTGGTTCTCCTTTGAGCGCATCCTCCATAAACTCCGCCCAAATGGTTTTGGCATAGTTTTTTTCTGCGACTGAGTCGATGGTGCTGTTTTTGTCATAGCCCGTCCATACACCCGCAGCCAGCTTCGGGTTGAAACCGATCATCCAGCTGTCTGCGCTTGTTGTGCCTGATTTTCCCGCATAGGTTCTAGTCAGGCGGTCCGCGATTGTCCGTCCTGTCACGGATGTATAGCCGTTTAAATCTGTATCAAACATGCCTGTCATCATATTAGCGGTCACAAAGGCAGCTTTTTCATCCAGCACTTGTTTATGCTGATTCGGGCTTTCGTACAGTACATGTCCGGCTGCATCAGTCACTCTCGTGATAAAGGTCGGTTCGATTTTCTTTCCGCCATTTGCCAGCATGGCATAGGCGTTGACCATCTCAATCGGGCGCACCGGTTCCGTGCCGAGGGCCAAGGATGGCAGCGCTTGGAGCTGCGCGGTGATGCCAAATTCCTTTGCAGCCTGAACGAGCTTGTTCATTCCGAGAAAGAGATGGGTTTTCACAGCATAAATGTTGTCAGACAGCGCCAGCGCCTGAAGAAGCGTAATCGGTTTGTTTGCGTAATAACCGTTATAGTTGCTTGGAGAATAGGTTTCTCCCTTTGCGTCGATTTGAAACTCGGTTTCTTCGCTTTTCATCAGTGTCACTGGCGTAAACCCGCTCTGGATCGCTTTATAATACAGTAACGGTTTGATTGTCGAAGCGGGCTGGCGTTTCGCCTGTGTCGTCCGGTCAAACGGGCTCTTTTGATAATCCCTGCCGCCGACAAGAGCGAGAACGTTTCCTGTGCGTGGATCAACGGCTGAAAATCCGACTTGAATGTCAGAACCGGCGTTAACCGTTTCGGTAATGGTTTCCTCGGCAATGCGCTGAAGCCGTTTATTCACGGTTGTATACACATTTAACCCGCTCGTTTCAATTTGCTCCCGCGTCATGCCGAGTTTTTTTCCAGATCTCTCATCGCATTATCATAGAAATAAGGCGCTTTTCTGCTAATGGCGTGTTTATTCAACGGCTGATAGGAAAGGGGCTCTTTGATCAGCTCGTCCGCTTTTTTACGGCTGATCATCCGCTGTTTTTCCATCATCCGCACAATTGTTTTTTGGCGATCCTTGGCCTTTGTTTCATTGACATAAGGCGAATAGCCGGAAGGGCCTTTCGGAATACCGGCCAAAAGCGCCGCCTCCGCATCTGTCAGGTTTTTGGCATGCTTGCCGAAATAGAGGCGGGATGCGGCTTCGATCCCATAGGCGCCGTGGCCGTAGTATATCGTATTTAAATAGCCTTCTAATATCTCGTCCTTAGAATAGTTTTGTTCCAGACGAATTGTATAGAATGCCTCATTCCATTTGCGTTTCCACGTTTTGTCGTGTTCAAGATACAAGTTTCTCGCATATTGCTGGGTAATGGTGCTTGCGCCCTGCACCTTGGCCAGCGCTTTTAAGTCGGCCAGCGCCGCACCAGCCATGCGTTTATAATCAAAGCCATGGTGATCATAGAAGTTCTGGTCTTCAATCGCCACCGTCGCTTTTACAATCGTCGGATTCATGTCTTTTAAGGGGACCCAATAGCGTTTTTCGCCATAGTTCGTCTCCCCGAGTTTTGAGCCGTCGCTCGCAAACAAAATCGTGGATTGCGGCACTTGAACCGAGGGAGCGCCCTGGTATTTGGCTATCAAAATGACAGTCATAAACACAGCAGCTGCCGCTAAGCACGCGAAAGCCCCAAGAAAGATAAAGGCGCGAACGGTTTTGAGCGTCAGTCTCAGCCGTTTATTTGTCATTGCATCCACAATGGTTCCCCCTTTTTTTATGTTTCTACTATTATGAGAAAAAAAGATTGTTTTTAAACATCGGGTGACAGGACGCATCTTTACTTTTTCCCCGCCATCCTCTATACTTTTTCCTTAGGTGAAAATGCGATTTCAACCGGGAATAAAAGCTGAAAAGACGCTTACAATAAATGAATACAGCCTTGAAAGGGAGATGACAATTGAGCGAACTTTGGTACACAGAGAAGCAGACGAAAAACTTTGGCATTACATTGAAGGTTAATAAAACATTACATACAGAACAAACGGAGTTTCAGCATTTAGAAATGGTGGAAACAGAAGAGTTTGGCAACATGCTGTTTTTGGACGGCATGGTGATGACATCTGAAAAAGACGAATTCGTTTATCACGAAATGGTGGCGCATGTGCCATTGTTTACGCACCCGAATCCGGAGCATGTGCTTGTAGTCGGCGGCGGTGACGGCGGCGTCATCAGAGAAATTCTGAAGCACCCGAGCGTGAAAAAAGCGACACTTGTTGATATTGACGGCAAGGTCATCGAATACTCTAAAAAGTTTCTTCCTTCTATTGCGGGAAAACTTGACGATCCGCGTGTTGACGTGCAGGTGGATGACGGATTTATGCACATTGCGAAATCTGAAAATCAATACGACGTCATTATGGTAGATTCAACTGAACCAGTCGGGCCTGCGGTAAACCTGTTTACAAAAGGGTTCTATGCCGGAATCGCGAAGGCGCTGAAGGAAGACGGCATTTTTGTCGCTCAGACGGACAACCCATGGTTCACACCGGAATTAATTACAAATGTACAGCGTGACGTAAAGGAAATCTTCCCGATTACGAAGCTGTATACGGCGAACATTCCGACATACCCAAGCGGTTTGTGGACATTTACAATCGGTTCGAAAACATATGATCCGCTTGCAGTGGAAGACAGCCGTTTCTTTGATATTGACACGAAATATTACACAAAAGATATTCATAAAGCGGCGTTTGTTCTGCCGAAATTTGTGAGTGACCTGATTAAATAATGAATGTATGGCGCAGGAGCGAATCTTGCGCTTTTTTAAAGGAAAGCGAGGGTTTTATAGATGAGATTTGATGAAGCTTATTCAGGAAAAGTATTTATCGCGAGCCGTCCAGAGTGGGAAGAGGCGGACGCCATCCTTTACGGCATGCCGATGGACTGGACGGTGAGCTATCGTCCGGGATCACGCTTCGGCCCTGGAAGAATCCGCGAGGTGTCAATCGGCCTTGAAGAATACAGCCCGTATCTGGACCTTGATCTGTCGGACCTGAACTTCTTTGACGCCGGCGACATTCCGCTGCCATTCGGCAACCCGCAAAAAAGTCTTGATATGATTGAAGAATATGTGGACAGTATTTTAGAAAAAGGAAAATTCCCGATGGGTATGGGCGGGGAGCATCTCGTGTCATGGCCTGTCATGAAAGCAATGTACAAGAAATTTCCTGACCTGGCGATTATTCATTTTGATGCACATACGGATCTTCGCGTCGACTATGAGGGAGAACCGCTTTCTCACTCAACGCCGATCCGTAAAGCGGCGGAATTAATCGGCCCGGAAAATGTGTATTCATTCGGAATCCGTTCCGGTATGAAAGAAGAGTTCGAATGGGCAAAGGAAAACGGCATGCACATCTCTAAGTTTGAAGTGCTTGAGCCGCTGAAAGAGGTTCTTCCGAAGCTGGCAGGCCGTCCGGTATATGTCACAATCGACATTGACGTATTAGACCCTGCTCACGCACCGGGAACAGGAACCGTTGACGCAGGCGGCATCACGTCTAAAGAACTGCTTGCATCTGTTCATGAAATCGCGCGCTCAAAGGTAAACGTAAAGGGCGCTGATTTAGTAGAAGTAGCTCCGATTTACGACCACTCAGAGCAAACGGCAAACACAGCCAGCAAAATCATTCGTGAAATGCTGCTTGGGTTTGTGAAATAAGAGAAACATCCAGACTTTGTCTGGATGTTTTTTGTTCTCATGCTTTGCAAACATCTTATTCAAGGTGGAAAGAGGGGACGAAAAAAACCGCCGATAAAGGCGGTCTTAGATCATAGCACGTTGTGCAACATCAAAATGTTCTGTAGATGAATTTGATACTTCTACTGTGACAAATACAGCACTCACAGCTAAACAAGCGAGTAATAATTTATACTTCCATTTCATATAAATTCACCCCCCCTTGAATGTGCTGTCTTGCTTCTTCAACCTTTAAAAAATAAGTAGATGCTTTTTTGTAATTTTCCTGCTGATGATAATACTTAGCAACATCGAGTGCAAAGTCTTCAATATCAGCATACATCATTTTACTTTCAAGGAAAACAAAACATTTTTCTATTGCTGCTTCATCAGGTCCAGACAAGTATAAAGATTCCAAAAATTCAAACTCCGTTAAGTACACAGTGTCTCCGGCAGCTATTGAATAATCTCTTCCTTTTTTATGATATTCACAAGCGTTATCAATCTTGCCTAATTTAAAATAAATTTGTGTAATTAGGAAAAAAGCTTGTGGCAGTGAAGGAACCATTTTCGATTCTTCAAATACATGAATAGATTTTTTTACATACTCTATCGCTGATTCAAGACTGTGTTGGTTTTGCTTGCAAAGTGCAATATTATAAAGCGTTCTTCCCATTAGCTGCGGCTGCTGTGCCGCCTCAGCAAGTGTATAAGCTTTTTGGAAATGGGCAATTGCTTTATCATACTGTTTCAGATCCAAAAAGTTAGCTCCAAACAGGGATTGGCATTGAATCATTCTGATATCATATGTAGTTTGTTCATTGTATATTTCAAAGGCTTGACGTGCATAGTCCATGGACACATAAGTTTGCTTCATATAGTAATAAACTTCTGACATTTTGAAAAAGAACTCAGCTTTATCAATTTTATCTGTCACAAAAGTCAGTTTGCTCTCTGCTTTTTTAAAAAATTGAATGGCTAATATATATTCCCGGCGATCCAGTTCGTACATACCTCTGAAGAAATTAAAGTAGTATTCAAGCAGTCCGGTTAAACGAGCCTGTTTTTTATCAATCTCAAGCAGCAAATCGGACAGTCGCGGCTGTTCCTCTATCCGCATGTTTTCTAACGGTTCAAGATACTCAAGCATCAGATTGTGCCGGAATTCCATCAGTGAATAATACAAATGAAGATCCTGGTCTTCTTCCATTTGATCCAGCTCTTGTTTGATTTCTCTTCGTAAATATTCCGCATCCGGTATGCTGAATCGGCGTATGTACATATACCATTCATTAATCTTTTCTCCAACGGAAGAAGAAGATATGACACTTGTCACGTTTGAAAATCCCTCCCTTCATTATTCTATATATGTCATATTTTATCATCATCATTCTTGTGAGAAGCGCAAAAAAACCGCAATCTTTTCTTTCGTTACACCGCATGATGGCCGGAATTTCTTCAAAAACAGCTTTTACCCTCGGCTGTTTGTACAAGCAAATGCATTCACCTTCCATATTCTGTTGTATCTGCGTGAGCAGTGTATGTCTGAAAAGGAAGTGATGAAATGAGGAAAAACAAGCTTTCCTTTAAAGAAAAAGCAGAAGCTGCACAAGATTGTTTATGTTTTTGTGAGGAAGAAACCAGTCGTGAAGCGATGTTTCAAGCGCCGATTGAATTGCCTGAGGGGTTTGTCGTTGATCCGGCTGAAGCTGTTGCAAACGTCACGTGGAATGCAGACAGCCTTTCTTGTGTCAGTGAACGCTGCTTAATTGAGACGGGGCCTGAGCCTGATGAAATCGGTGTTCAATTTGCAGTCCGCCTGCAGGGAACCGTTACGCTTCTGGTCAGTGTCTCACCTGTGCGAAACCAATATGGACAAGGGGAGGGGGCTGTTTCTGTCATTCACAATGTGGAGATCGATCAAGTTGTCTATTATTCTGATGAACCGGATGATTGTCCGGATGTCAGTGACATTACGATCGAGAACCTTGTTGTCGTCCCGCCATTTTACGGCAGTCCATTATCGGTGACGGGAACGATTGTGCTTGTACCTGCGCCGGAGCCCGAACCCGTTTATGCGTTCACAGCGAATCCAGATGATCAGTCGGTTTCTGTGATTGATACCAACACTCATACTGTTGTGACGACGATTTCTCTTCCATACCAACCTACAAGGATAGAAAAGGCGCCAGATAACACCTCTGTGTTTGTTTTGCATTACTATGATCGTGTCATTTCTGTCATCAGTCAAGACACATTGAGTGTTACAGCTTCTATTTTGCTGGATCAGCCGCCGGAATCCATATCTTTTATACCTGGACACGAATTTTTTTACGTTGTCGCTGGTGGTGCCATAAATGTGATAGGAATTGAAACCTTAACTGTTGAAAGGTCTATTCCTTTTGAAGGCTTTGATGTTGCAATTGATCCAAATGGATTGTTTGCGTATCTGCTTGGTTTCGGTTCAGTGCAAAGATTGGACTTAAACACAGGTGAAGTGACAGGAACTATTGAACGGGATCTTATCGTAAATGCCCTAGAAACGGGTTGGCCGGAACGTTACCTTTATGTATTAGAACAAGAATTCTTTTTCAATTATTTGACGGTGATTGATTTGAATACATTTACGATCAGCAGCACCCAAGAGCTGGAGTATGAAGGTGAATATGGAATGTTCAAGAGCGGATCAGGGGTGTATTTGTTTGATGATTTCACTCACAATCTATATTCCGTCAGTCCAAGTGGTGCAGGCGTAATAGGAAATCTTCCGCAATTGGCAAGAGACATTGCGTTTACCCCGAATGGCGAGTTTCTGTATGCAACAAATTTTATAGAGCAAAGCATCACTGTTTACAACACGGATGATTATTCTGTGGAAACTGTCATATCGCTTGGCGTTTCACCGAGTGACATTGCGATTTAATCAACTGGATATTGTGCATTTCTAAAAGGGATGAGAAATCATGAAAAAGAATGATCTTTCTGTTTTTGTGATGAAGATGCCAGCCGTGAAGCGCCATTTCAAGTGCCGATTGAAGTGCCTGAGGGGTTTGTCGTTGATCCTGCGGAGGCAGTCACTGCGGTTACATGGAGTACAGACGTGATGAATGGTGAACTAGGACCGAAGGGTGTAACAGAGATCAGTTTGTCACCCTTGAGCAGGGGGTGGCTTTGACCGCCTATTTGAAACTTTGAGGACAATTGTATGTTCTCTGGATAGTACTAGGGCTTATTTTCCAGAGTCTTATAGTGAACCGTTTCTCATTAACAATGTATATGTCGTTAATACTGCCGCACAAAGGAAATTGCAAACGTGTCTCTTCCTAATGTCTATAACCTCACAGTAACATCCGACAAAGCCCGGCGACAATGCAGTGACCGTGTACCGCACGAGTGATGATTCAGCCGTGACGGTCATTCCGGTTGGCGCCGGTCCGTCCTCGATTGCAATGTAGATGTTTTTATAGATCGAGAGAAGCAGGGCTGCGATAAGAGAATCGTTTATAAATAAAAGATCCGATCTGCTGGATGGCAGCTAAGATGATCAGAAACAGCAGTTCACTTATAGTAAAACTGAGCATCCACCAAATCCCGGCTCCTGTCAGCACTCCCACAAGCACTTTTCGGAACAGGTTTCCATGCTGAAAAAGCTGCAGCAAGTACGTTCGCAAATAAAACAATAAATACAAAATCAGTAACACCGCAAGCCCCATTGTAACGGCAGGGGACGTATGAAAGCTGAAGTGAACGGCCTTGACGATTTCGAACATGCAGCCGAAAACGATGACCTGATACAATACAGCAGCCATCACATATGATTGGCGGATGCCCCTATAGCTGTCGCGCAGCAATTTTACATCGTCGGCATAACGGCTGCACAGCTTGCGATGCTGAAAGTCACAGCAGCTTTGATGAGACTGTGTGAGTTTCTGAAAAGCTGCTGTCATGTTTTTGACAGATTGCGTCACGTAGTGAAGATAGAGAAAGGCGGGAAGCATCAGTACGGAAGCGGCACAAGCCAACAGCCCAAGGCGGGCAGCGTCATTTTTGATCAGCTGTACATATTGGCCCGCGGCTTCGGCACCTGAGTGAAACCAGCCGAAGGAATAAGCCGCCATGGCCGCAAGCAGCAATAATAAAATAAAGACAGTGCTTTTTTTCATTGTCTCATCACTTCTTTCTGGGGTACATGAATGACTGCTTTGTTAGAAGAAACCATTGCTTCAATGAGAGCCAAGAAATCATGAGAATTCATCTGCTGAATGGTGCGGTAAAGGCCGAGAAACGAGCAATCGTACTGTTCACATTCTGCCGCCCATTCAAAGCATTTACGCGCGTAATCACAGTCATAGATGATCGCGTTGACTAAAGAATCCTTGCCGTACTCAAGCCAGGCTTCGGTACGGTTTTTCTGCTGCGTGATATAGTAAGATGCCACATCGATATATGCGGAAGAATGCGCCCCTTTACTGTGAAGGATCAAAAAGCCGCCATCCTCTGATAAGTGAACATCCGCTGACAGGCTTTGGATATTCAAGCGGTACGTTTGCCGGATCTCTTGAAAAAACGGCGAATCCATGTGAAACAGGATGCGAGAGGCAATGTCCCAATACAGCTTCAAGGTCAAAAGTCCGTTTTCTCCTGGGAGCGCCCCGATTTGTATTCCGGTCCAAGTGTCTTCCGGCCGCTCCAGATCACCCTTTACCTCTTTTGATGAGAGGGGAGGGCACGCAGGGACGATCTTTCTGTCAGAGCGGCTGCCAGAGCACTTTTCCAGTCTGAGCTGAGAAGGCAAAAGAGTTTCCGCATCTTCTGGGCCGCCAATCAGAAACAGCGTCATCCGATGGGGCTGGTAGGCGGCAGCATAGGCTTCCTGCAGATCACAGATCGACAGAGCCTCAATGTCTCTTTTTCTGCCTGCGGGGAAGATTGCGGCTGGTGAGGCAGGAGACAGCATCTGGATCAGCTGATAATGGTAATGAAGCTGGTGGTTGAGAAGCGCCGTATCTATTTCACTTGTAATCACGGCTTTTTCCTGAGCAATGATCTGCTCGTCAAACGAGTGGTTCCATAAAGCGTCAAGCAGGATTGGAATGGTTTGTCTGAGCCGATCCGGCAATGAGGTAAACATGAAATTTGTATCAGTGTAAGTGGTGAACGCATTCAACAGCGCGCCGTGTTCAAAAAAATCAGTATACAGGTTCCGGCCGTTATGCCAAAAGAGGAGATGTTCTAAAAAGTGCGCTGTGCCATATGGCAGCATCCGGCTGCCGGTTTCTGACTGTAAGCGGACATCTCGGCTTCCAAAGCCGGTTTTGACATTGCACAGTCTTAAATGGGCGCGGGGGAATTGTAACCTGAATATTTTCATTCCCTTGTCTGTGTATCTGATATCGGTTCGTTCATCCAGCTGTTGAAAAAAGGCTTCCTTTTCCATATCTCTCATCCCCTTACTACATGAGCTCCGATATATGTAAGATTTTTGATGAATTGCAGCAAATCGCGGCACGTGACTGCTGAGATGCTGTCCAGCAAGTCTTCTTTTTTGCAAGAGAAACGGCGCAGGATTCCCATATAGGCTAAGAGTCCTTCAGGAGAATCAAATTGCAGCAGGATTTCATTGATTAAAAATTGTTGTGCCTTTTTTAATTCCGGTTCATCCGCGTGGAAACGCGATACAGCTTCCAAAACTCTTGGAGGAATCTCGTTTTCATGAAGCTGGTCGGTGCATACGGAAACAAGCAGCATATTGCTCATGATGTCATAGCGGGTGATCACATGATAAACGGCCAGATCTTTTTCGCGAAAATGCCGAAATAAAGCGGAATGGCCGTACTTGCCGAGCAATCCGTCTATCAGCTGGATGGCTAAATAATCGCGGACATCTTTCATGTCCCCGCAGTCAAAGCCAAGTGTCATAACGGACGGACCTGCTGTGCTGCGTGTCTCTGTTTCGAAAATATCCTGATTCACGGGTTTTCTTACAGCAGACACTGCGGACGCCTGTGGGGCATGTCCCTGAACATCACATGACTGTATGTTTCCTAATATGTTCAGCTGTTTCTGCTGAGAAAATAAATCAGCGATAAATTCCGACGCATCCAGAAAACGTTTAGGATGCACAGCCATAAGCTTGTCTTTCCGGCCAAACATGGCAGTGCCGTACATCGGGTTTCCAAAGGCTTCCTCCGCCAGACGGGCTGCTGAATAGGAGAACGGGTCAGCGAATGTCTTTTCCATTTTCAGCAGCAGTTCGGCTTTTGCCTTTTCCGCTGCGCTGGCAGAAAGAGAAGCCGGAAAGGAGGACATGTCAACAAAGGTGTTCAGAACAGCATCTGTATGAAATCCCTCAGCATATAACGGATGAATCATGCGGGTTCCGTACGTTTTCAGCTGCCGGTCAAAAAAGAGATTTGCTGAATATATGAAGCGGCGGCCGGCGGCATAGCCGAAAGTGTCGATGATGTTTTGCTTCTGGTGTGCAGCCGCGCCATAAAAATAGATCGTTTCTTCTTCAGGTTCCGCCGCGCTTTCGATCGGCTTCAGAAAGCTCGCGGCGATCGAGATGGTTGAAAATTGATCAGTCGTCAGCAGGTTAACTTCCAAGCCGTTCTCTTTTTCCGCTTGTATCAAAGAAACCACCATCCTGTTTTTGCAGTAAATAGACAATGATCAGCCCGGCAATCGGAATGACTGCCAAGGAAATAACAGTGCCTGTTAAAGTAGCTAAAAAAAGAGGAATACAAAATACATAGGAACGGTATTTAGAGAAACCGCTCCAGAGCTGCTGCTCCGTCTGCCAGCTGAAGGACGGCTTTTTTTCATCTGAAATTAACCGAATATAAGCCCCCGCCAGCAGCAATTCCATACACTGCAAAAAAGTCAAAAGTGAAATCGGCCGGCCGCTGATCAAGCCCATTATCATGGCAATCAAAATAAACCCGCCGGCCAATAAACCGGAATAAAAGCGATATTTCGCCCAAAGCATCGTTCTGCGTTTAATCGGAAGCGTGATCAGCAGTATCCGGTCATTTTTCTCAAGAGAATACAATAAAGCAATCGGTGAGCAGATCAGCAGGAGAGCGCTGATCACGATATAGACGACATGCTGATCGACAATGCCGGTGTTCATCATCTGAAACGAAAAGAAGCCGCTGAATGCCCCCATCACAATATAATTTAACAGCATCGCTTTGGAGGAAATAAACCGGTTCCATTCTCTTTTATAAAACGAAAATTCTGATGTCCGCATAAAAGAATGCATTTTGCTCTGCTGCTGAGGCGCCTGCAAAAATGAAGGGAAGTCAATCACAATAGCCCAGAGCATATGAATCGCACATAGCGGGATCGTCACGGCAGGCATCAAAGCCGCACTGAAGCACACGCAGGTAAATGCCGCCGCATGCAGCAGGAGTGCCGTTCTCCTTTTTTTGACGAAAAGATTGCTTAACAAAACGCCGAAAATAATCGAATAGACAGTAAAAAACGAAAATCTGCCGAGCCAATACAGGGTTTGTGCTCCGGACAGCGTTCCGTTTCCGAATAAGAACAGCGGTAATATGAAAAAAAACAGCGTCCTTCTCAAGCAAGTATCAACAAACAAAACCGCACTCTGAGCGAGCCAGAAGCTCCGGGAAGAGATCGGCAATAGACAGCTCAGCTTCATGTAAGATTCCTTCCATTGGGATGTAACAGAGAGAAACACCATGTACGCATTCATAAACAGAAGCGCGAGCGTGATGTATGTTTTTCCTAAGGTTGATTCATCAATGCCTGCCTGGCGGATCAGCCCGATTTCAAACAAGGCCAAAACGGCAAGCCCTGCGGTGATGCGAATGGCGTCTTTTTTTCCTTGGCGGCCGTAAAGCTGTTTGAACAGCAATGACAGAATCGGAAACAGGTTATTCATGGCCGATCACCTCAAAAAATTCACGCCGAAGATCAGTCTCCTCTCCAATCGGAATGACCTTCCGGATCTGTTTGTGATGAAGAATGGCCGCATAATCACAAAATCTCTGCACCACATCGAGCAAATGGGAAGAAAACAAAATCGTTCCGCCTGCCTTGCAATACTCCTGCATTTTCTGATAAAAGACCTCTATTGACTCCACATCCAAGCCGACAAGCGGCTCATCCAAAATAAACAGGGGAGCCCCGAGCAATAGCCCAGTCATCAACACAACCTTTTGCCTGTTGCCGAGAGACAGCTCGGAAATTCTCCGGTTTGTGTATTGGGAAAAGTGAAATTCCTCTGCCAAACTGTTAAATTGCTGCTCTGAGAAAACTTTCTGATACAAAGAATGAACGAAAGAAACATAGTCCTTCGCCGTAATTTCTGTAAATAGAAGCGGATAATCGGCAGCAAAGTAGCGGCGGGTCTTCAGCTCATCTGATGTTTTCTGCGGCATGCCGGCATCCGCTTCAATGCCGCACAGCGTAAAGTGCCCGCTGAAATTGCGGTTTACCCCTGTCAGCGTATTGATCAGCGTTGTTTTTCCGGCGCCGTTTACCCCAAGCAGTCCGTAAACGGCGCCTTTTTCTAAATGTAAATCTACGTTTTCTAAGATGACGTTGTCTTGCTCATACCACACGGATACATCGTGTATATCCAAAATGCTCATCGTGAGTCAGCCTTCCGCGCGCGCATACCGAAAATTATGGCGATGGCGATAGAAATCAGCGTAAACAAATAATCGCTTTTTACGAAGTAGACGACCGCGCCGATGACAAAAATAAATGAAAGGATATACAGTAACATTTTTCTTTGTGCTGGTGACAAATTGTTTCCCTCCTAAATAAGCTGGACCACATCTTCTAATTGTTCATTTTTCGCCCAGGAGCAGATGTTTTTTCTGTGGTATTTGTTGGAGTTCAGCCCTTTTAAGTAACAGCCTCCGCAATAGCCGCTGAACGGGCATTTGTCTTTCATGCAATGCTCGCTGAACCGCGGCGCCTGCGCTTTCCACAATTTATGGACAAGAGGGGAGTCAAAGATGCTTTCATATGAATCATGAAATATATTTCCCAATGAAAATTCCTTCGGGAAGAGTGCGCACGGGCGTACTTCTCCGAACGGGCTGATCACAATTGATTTCCAGCCGGCGCCGCAGTTCGCCGCACGTTTTCTTTCATACGGAATGATCGGGATCAAATCTTTAAATTCATCAATGACATTTTGCTCGTACTCCATAAATTTGCGGTGCTGTTCGGCATCTTTCGTCGGATGGACAATATCTCTGCCTCTTCCGAAATCATCAACCCAATTGTAAGAGAACGCTTTCGCCCCGAGATCGCGCACCTTTTGGGCCATATCGTGGATTTCCCACATGTTTTTTTCGAAAACCGACATGGCGACTCTGACAAAAATACCATGATCACTCAACAATTTTATCGTTTTACAGGTTTGGGCAAAAGAGCCTTTTCTCCCTCTAAATGAATCATGCACTTCGGACTGTACGCTATCCAGTGATATGCCGACGATGATTTTTTGCTTATAGGCTTTTAACATCTCCAGGCTTTCTTTTCGCATCAGCGTTCCGTTGGTTAAGACGGCGACTTTTTTGAATTTCTTTAACACATATTCAAGAATCTCATTGGCGTTTGGATGGACGAAAATTTCGCCGCCTGTGATTTCACACGTTAAAACGCCGTTATCATACAGCATATCAGCCGTTTTCTTAAATTGATCAATGGATACGGTGCCGAGCGCTTCCGGCGAGCTTTCTAAATAGCAGTGGGCGCACTTTAAATTACAGCGGTGCGTCAGCTCAAAGGTGGCATGCAGCGGCATCGGAAATTCATTGCTTCCGCTTGTGGCGATTTTGTGAAAGCGGGCCCGGTTTTCAAGCTGAATGACCTGCTTGTTCAAAAGCATGCTGAGCATGTCATAGTACCAGTCCTTGTGGTCTTCCGGCGACTCATCATACTTTGCGCATTGCTCTTCTAAAATCTGTTCAGCCGTTCTTTGACCGTCCATCAGCATACAAAGCTCGTAAGCCGTTTTGTTGAGATCTAAGTATTCAAAATCAGAGATCGAGACGTTATCACGCATGTAGTCAATTTCCAGTACACCGCCCTCAGGCAACTGGTGGACTCTTACACTTTCATTAATAAATGGAAACATCTGCTCTATAAACAAAATACCATCCCCTATACATATGATTCAAATATAAAAATCACTGTGTATGTATAACCAAGATGTAGATTTTAGTTAAAATTTGTATTTTAGTTAAAAAGGGCATAGTAATTTACTATGCCCTTTTCCGGAGAACCTTATCCCCAGAGACCGAATAGACCTGTTGCACCGGCAATTTCAAAATCAGGGATAGGTCCGTCCACTAAACAAGCGGCTCCGATTGAACATGTCGCGCAACCTTTGTTTTCTACAATGACAGCTTTTTTCATAATTGAATCCTCCCTTTTTTTGTTTTTCTAGCAGATCTTTGATGTACTTTTATATTAAAACTATCAAATTACCATTTCAATACATATATTTTGAAGAAAATGTGAATTGAGAACGGTAGAATTCGGAAAAATGTAATATTTCCTAAAGGTAATCAGTGGTATGATTTTCTCTTCTATAAAGGAATTGCTTTTTCTGAGGTTTATCTTCAAATCTGATGAGCAATGATGGTAAGATAGAAGCAGTTGAAGTTTACAAACCGAATGATTATACTATTCAAGTCAAAGTGGAAAGATGAAAAGGACGTGTCAGAATGAAGCAAGAGACACCGATAACAATCCATGTGAAATCTGTGATCGAGGATGACGGAAACGAAGAAGTGATCGAATTCCGCACCACCGGATTTTACTATGTGAAACAGAATAAAGTGTATCTATCTTATTATGAAGAACACGACTTAGGCAAAGTGAAAACGATTGTAAAAGTAAGCGAAGGCGAAGTGCTTGTCATGAGATCAGGTGCTGTCAAAATGAACCAGCGTTTCGTGACTGGAGCTTCCACAATCGCCAAATATAAAATGTCATTTGGTGAGCTTGAGCTGAAAACGAGCACAAAATCGATTCAATCTGATCTCGGCGAAGAACAAGGCCGTATCAGTATCGCATATGATATGCATGTCGGAGACGAGCAGCAGCATTTACATAATATGACGATCACGTATGAGGGAGGAACTCACGCATGAACATTGCGGAACAGATGAAGGACGTGCTGAAAGAAGAAATCAAAGCAGCCGTTCTGAAAGCGGGACTGGCTGAAGAAAGCCAGATTCCAAATGTCATTTTAGAAACACCGAAGGATAAAACACACGGCGATTATTCAACAAATATGGCGATGCAGCTCGCGAGAATCGCGAAAAAAGCGCCGCGCCAAATCGCTGAGGAGATTGTCGCTTCTTTTGATAAAGGAAAGGCTTCTATTGAAAAGCTTGATATCGCCGGTCCTGGTTTTATCAATTTCTATATGAACAATCAATATTTAACGAAGCTGATCCCGTCTGTATTGGAAGCGGGAGACGCGTATGGAGAAACAAATATCGGAAACGGCGAACGCGTTCAAGTGGAATTCGTATCTGCAAATCCGACGGGCGACCTTCACTTAGGCCACGCGCGCGGTGCGGCTGTCGGCGATTCCTTGTGCAATGTGCTTGCAAAAGCAGGTTACGATGTGAGCCGCGAATACTACATTAACGATGCCGGAAACCAGATTAACAACCTGGCGCTTTCTGTGGAAGTCCGTTACTTTGAAGCGCTTGGACTGGAAAAACCGATGCCGGAGGACGGCTACCGCGGTGAGGATATCATTTCAATCGGAAAGCGTCTCGCTGAGGAATACGGCGACCGTTTCGTCAACGAAGAAGAAAGCGAACGCCTCGCATTTTTCCGTGAGTACGGTTTGAAATACGAGCTGGAAAAGCTTCGCATAGACTTGGAAAACTTCCGTGTGCCGTTTGACGTGTGGTATTCTGAAACATCACTGTACCAAAACGGAAAAATCGATAAGGCGCTGGACGCGCTGCGTGAGAAAGGCCATGTCTATGAGGAAGACGGTGCGACTTGGTTCCGTTCCACAACGTTCGGTGATGACAAAGACCGCGTACTGATCAAAAAGGACGGCACATACACATACCTGCTTCCTGATATCGCCTACCATAAGGACAAGCTTGACCGCGGCTTTGATAAGCTGGTCAACGTATGGGGCGCCGACCACCACGGCTACATCCCGCGTATGAAAGCGGCAATCGAAGCACTTGGCTATGAAAAAGGAACGTTGGAAGTAGAAATCATTCAGCTCGTGCACCTTTACAAAAACGGCGAGAAAATGAAAATGAGCAAACGGACGGGGAAAGCGGTAACGATGCGCGACCTGATTGACGAAGTCGGCCTTGATGCCGTGCGTTATTTCTTCGCGATGCGCAGCGCTGATACGCATATGGATTTTGACTTGGATCTTGCTGTATCAACATCTAACGAAAACCCTGTATATTATGCGCAATACGCACATGCCCGTATTTGCAGCATGCTTCGCCAAGGGGAAGAGCAAGGACTTAAGCCGGCGGCAGATCTTGATTTCAGCCCTATTCAATCAGAAAAAGAATATGATCTGCTGAAAACAATCGGCGGTTTCCCAGAGGCAGTGGCGGAAGCGGCGGAAAAACGAATTCCTCACCGTGTGACGAACTATATTTATGACTTGGCTTCAGCTCTGCACAGCTTCTACAATGCGGAGAAAGTCATCGACCCTGAAAACGAAGAGAAAAGCCGTGCGCGCTTAGCTTTAATGAAAGCAACTCAAATCACGCTGAACAACGCGCTTCAATTGATCGGCGTATCGGCTCCTGAAAAAATGTAATCAAGCTGAAAGGACAAAGCCAGAGGGCTTTGTCCTTTTTTGTTAAAAAATCGTGTGATATAGTTCACAATCTTCTTCGCCGAGTTTTTGTATGATAAGGCTGATTATTGAATCAGTGAAAGGGGCAAGCCGAATGATTAACCGTCAACACTTTCAATTATCGCTGCAGTCATTAAGCTTGGTGGCAGGGTTTATGGTTTGGGTGCTGATTTCGTCACTTATTTCCCAAATCACATTAGATATTCATTTGAGCAAAGGCGAAATCTCCCTGGTAACGGCCATACCCGTTATATTAGGATCGCTTCTCCGCATTCCGCTGGGGTATTTGACCAACAGGTTTGGCGCGCGGATCATTTTTATGATTAGCTTTATATTGCTTTTATTCCCTGTATTTTGGATCAGTATGGCAGATTCCCTGTTTGATTTAATCGCGGGCGGTTTTTTCTTAGGGATTGGGGGAGCCGTTTTTTCCATTGGGGTTACATCTCTTCCGAAGTACTATCCTAAAGAAAAACATGGCGTTGTAAACGGTATTTACGGTGCCGGGAATATCGGAACCGCGATCACTACATTTGCAGCTCCCGTGATTGCTCAAGCGGCGGGGTGGAAAAGTACGGTGCAAATGTATATGGTTCTGCTGGCTTTATTTGCTTTGCTGCACTTTTTCTTCGGTGACCGGCATGAGAAGAAAGTGAAGGTGTCCGTAAAGACTCAAATCAAAGCCGTTTACCGAAATCATGTGCTGTGGTTTCTGAGTCTCTTTTATTTTATTACGTTTGGCGCCTTTGTCGCTTTTACAATCTATCTGCCAAACTTTCTTGTTGAGCAGTTTGATCTGAGTCCTGCGGATGCCGGGCTGCGGACGGCAGGTTTTATTGCTGTATCCACGCTGCTCAGGCCGGCGGGCGGGTGGCTGGCTGATAAAGTGAGTCCGCTCCGCATCCTGATGTTTGTCTTTGCCGGCTTGACATTATCGGGCGTCATCCTGTCGTTTTCGCCGACGATCGGCATTTACGCCTTTGGGGCGTTAACGGTTGCGGTGTGCTCCGGGATTGGAAACGGGACGGTTTTTAAACTGGTTCCTTTCTATTTTTCTAAGCAGGCGGGAATCGCCAACGGAGTTGTGTCTGCCATGGGCGGATTAGGCGGCTTTTTCCCTCCGCTGATCCTGGCGAGTGTATTTCAGGCGACGGGACAATACGCCATCGGATTTATGGCGCTTTCGGAAGTCGCGTTAGCAAGCTTTGTCATTGTCATATGGATGTATTGGCAGGAAAGAATGAAAACACATACAGAGAGAAGCGGGCCCAGCGTAAACTGACGGGCCGCCGTCGATTGGGGAATTCACGAGATTGTAAGTTTTTTCTGAAAAGCGCAAATGATTTCACGTTACAATAGATACACAACGTGACTTTTCTTCGAGGTGAGCTCATGAATTTTCTCTCTGTTCGAACATCTGATAAGGATCTTATTTCCAGTGATCTTCATCAATTGCTGGAATCCATCAGTACAAAAAGAAAAATCGAAAAACACACATACCTGTTTCGAGAAGGAATGGATGCAGAAGAGCTTTATCTGATTCAGTCAGGACTCATTGAAATCGGGAAGCTGACGTCTGACGGCAAAGACCTGACGCTAAGAATCTGCCAAAAAAATGATATTGTCGGTGAATTAACACTTTTCACAGAAGAACCGAGATATATGCTCAGTGCAAAAGTGCTGGAGGATGGCGAAGTGCTCGTCATCAATAAAAGCAGACTTGAAAAGGAACTTATCCACAACGGTGCTTTGACATTTGAATTTATGAAATGGATGAGCACCCATTTGCGCAAAATTCAATCCAAAATCAGAGACCTTCTTCTTCATGGCAAAAAAGGGGCGCTCTACTCCACCCTCATCCGCTTGTCAAACAGCTATGGGGTGAACCGGAGTGACGGCATTCTCATTAACATTGCCCTGACAAACCAGGATCTGGCGAAATTTTGCGCGGCTGCAAGAGAGAGCGTCAACCGCATGCTGGGTGATCTCCGCAAACAAGGGGTTATTTCAATAGAGGATTCCGGAAAGATTGTACTGCATCAGCGGGACTATTTACGGTGTGAGATTGAGTGCGAAAATTGCCCGTTAGAGATTTGCAATATTGATTAAGAGGAAACAAGGACAGCAATGTGTCCTTGTTTTTATCTTGTTAGCCAAATACACATGATGGCGAAAAAGAAGCACGCATTGACGATTTCAAGAATGCCGATCGTTTGAACAGGCCACTTCTTTCCATGAAAAAACCATGCACGCAAACTGCTGGGGATAAAGGCGAGAACGGCCCAGCCCGCTCCAAAAGCTGCGGAAAGTAAGGGGAGGATCAGGTGATAGCCCCACGACCAGTAAGCAAATACTCTATTATTCTTCTCCCGGATCACCGACTTCACATAAAATGAACTTCCGGTAAAAAACAAAGCAGATTGTGCGAAAATAAACCATGCCCAGCCGTCAAGAGTCTCCGTCCCCAGCCAGCAGCTGGCGAGTCCGCCTGTACAAAAGAATAAGACGCCCGCAAAATCATTCAGCAGCGCTCGTTCATTTTTTTGCCGGGCATAATACACATGAATGAGAAACAGCGGCAGCAAAGAAAAGGCAAGCCAGATAAAAGACGGCTTATGGATGACAGCGGCAAGCAAAAAGCTGCAGGCTGGAAAACTGTAAGAAAATATCCACTTTTGATAGGGGTTGATTTGTTTCTTTTTTAATGCCAGCGTAACAGGGTAAACAGCTAAATAAAGAAAAAGCCAGCCTAAAAACAGGGGGATATGCCAAAGAACCGCTCCTCCCTTCACCATACCGAGGCAAAACGGAATCAGCAGCATGGCCCAAGCGCCGTGCTGCTTCGGAATAAGCGCCTTCATCGAAACACTCCTTTCTTGTTTCATTATAAAAGCAAAAATACCGCCAATAAGTGACATTCATCATATCATCTGTGAAATACATCACTGCTGTCATGGATCGGCCGGGCTACACTAAAGCTATCCTTAGCACAGGAGGCTTCCCTATGAATCAGTGTGACTATTTATTTTTTTTGAAACAACTTCCTATGTTTAATGAAGTGCCTCTATCCATTGTCGAAACATTGCTGAATAACGGGACGTTTATCCGCGGTTCATGTGATCAGGATCTATCTTTTCTCCATTCTCAATCCATTTATATTGTATTAAAAGGCAGTATTCGTTTTATTGACAGCAGGCTGCCTGAAGGGTCGCAAACCGTGGCGCTGTGGGAAAAAGGCGATGTGTTTCCCATTGATCAAAAAGGCGGGATGTTCTTATCTCCATTCATTTCAGTCCGAACATCCGAAGACATTCTTATGCTCAATATCCCTTTTTACTTATTAAAGAAAATCATGTCCTATTATCCGCAGCTGCAAATGAATTTTCTGGTGATGCTCCAGCAAAATGTCTTTTTCTCTTATGAGCTGTTTTTGCGATACATGCATAGATCTCAGGATGAAAACGCTGAGCCCGATTCCTAAAAGGAACCGGGTTTTTGATCTTTGAATGAAAGACGGCTAATGACTCAGGCGTCCTGCCTGAACGCCGCCTTCATCACATCCTGTGAAAGTCCCTTCCTTCTTCCTCATGTGAACTTTCTGTGAAAAAAGGGGAGTGTGTGACATAGTTCACAAGGAAATACGCTTTCTCTGTTTATAGTGAACTTAGCATCACCTGACTCGGAAGGAGTGAACTCTCATGAAGAAAAAGAAATTGAGTCCGTTGTTTAGGAGATTGAACTATTTCTCTCCTATCGAACACCATTCAAATAAACATAGCCAAACCACCCGCGAAGATCGCGATTGGGAGAATGTATATAGAAACAGATGGCAGTACGATAAAGTTGTCCGCTCCACCCACGGAGTCAACTGCACGGGATCTTGCAGCTGGAATATTTATGTGAAAAACGGCATCGTCACGTGGGAAGGGCAAAATTTGAATTATCCTTCAACCGGCCCTGATATGCCTGACTTCGAGCCAAGGGGCTGTCCCCGCGGGGCAAGTTTTTCCTGGTATATCTACAGCCCGCTGCGTGTCAAATATCCATACGTGCGCGGTGTCCTGATCAATTTGTGGCGGGAAGCATTGCAGGCTCATCAAAACCCTTTGGAAGCATGGAAATCGATCGTTGAAAATCCGGATAAAGCGAAGTCCTATAAACAGGCGCGGGGAAAGGGCGGCTTTGTGCGCGCTGAATGGCCGGAGGTGCTGAAGCTGATTTCTGCTTCTCTGCTGTATACGGTTATAACATACGGCCCTGACCGGAATATCGGGTTTTCTCCGATTCCGGCTATGTCCATGATAAGCCATGCGTCAGGCTCGCGGTTTATGTCTTTGATTGGCGGCCCTATGCTCAGTTTCTATGATTGGTATGCGGATCTTCCCCCGGCATCGCCGCAAATCTGGGGCGACCAGACAGACGTCCCGGAAAGCAGTGATTGGTACAACTCAGGCTATATCATCACATGGGGCTCCAATGTGCCGTTAACGAGGACGCCGGATGCGCATTTTTTGGCAGAAGCCCGCTATAAAGGCGCTAAGGTCATCTCAATCAGCCCCGATTTCGCGGAATCCTCTAAATTTGCAGATGACTGGCTGAGCATCCGCCAAGGAACAGACGGCGCGCTTGCGATGGCGATGGGGCATGTGATCCTGCAGGAGTTTTACGTTAATCAGAAGACAGAGCGTTTCATAGAGTACGCAAAGCAATACACGGATTTCCCGTTCTTTGTCACTCTAACTAAAGAGGATGGCGTGTATACGGCCGGGCGTTTTCTTCACGCAAAGGACATCGGGCGGCAGACGGAGCATGATCAGTGGAAGCCTGCGGTGTGGAATGAACGTACAAGCGCATTCGCGATCCCGCAAGGAACAATGGGCTCCCGCTGGGACGGCCAAAAGAAATGGAACCTGCACATGATAGATGAAGAAACAGGCGAATCGATTGAACCCCGGCTTTCGGTGCTCGGCATAGAGGACGAAATCGGCACAGTTCGAATCCCTTATTTCTCAAATGAGGGAAACAGAGTGCTAGAGCGAGATCTGCCTATAAAAAAACTGGCCCTGGACAATGAAGATGTCTATGTCACAACCGTATTTGACTTGATTTTGGCTAACTACGGCGTGAATCGGGGGATCGGGGAGAAATCAGCCTGCTCGTATGACGATCCTGAACCGTTTACGCCAGCCTGGCAGGAGCAGGTGACAGGGATCAAAAAAGAAGCCGTCATTAAGATAGCCAGAGAGTTTGCCCAAAATGCAATCGATACAGAGGGCCGATCCATGATTATCGTAGGGGCGGGGATCAACCACTGGTTCAACTCTGACACGATCTACCGGGCAGTATTAAATCTCGTATTACTGGTAGGCGCCCAAGGCGTAAACGGCGGAGGCTGGGCTCATTATGTGGGACAGGAAAAACTCCGCCCTGCTGAAGGCTGGCAGACGATCGCCAACGCTAAGGATTGGGAGGGGGCGCCAAAGCTGCAAAACGGCACTTCCTTTTTCTATTTTGCGACTGACCAGTGGCGCTACGAGGATCAGCCGGTCAGTGACTTAGCATCTCCGATCGCGGCATCCTCCCGCTACAAGCATCACGCCGACTACAATGTGCTGGCGGCAAGACTCGGGTGGCTTCCGTCTTATCCGACATTTGATAAAAACGGAATTGACCTGTACAAAGAAGCTGAAAAAGCGGGGGCGAAGACAACAAAAGATGTTGCTGACTATGTGGCCCGCCAGCTTCAAGAGAAAAAACTGAAATTTGCCATTGAAGATCCTGACAATGAAGCGAATTTTCCGAGAAACCTGTTCGTGTGGAGAGCGAATCTGATCTCCAGTTCGGGAAAAGGGCATGAATATTTTCTCAAGCATCTCTTGGGAACGACGAACGGCTTGATGAATGACGACAGCGACAGCATCCGTCCTGAAGAAATCAAATGGCGCGAGCAGGCACCGGAAGGAAAGCTCGATTTGTTAATCAATCTCGATTTCCGAATGGCCGGTACCGCCTTGTATTCCGATATCGTGCTTCCGGCGGCGACATGGTATGAAAAACACGATCTCAGCAGCACTGATATGCATCCGTTTATCCACCCCTTTGTCCCGGCTATTTCGGCTCCTTGGGAATCGAAGTCAGACTGGGATATTTTCAAGGCTTTATCAAAAGCCGTCTCCGATCTCGCGGACGGAGTTGATATGAAGCCGGTAAAAGAAGCTGTCGCCGCACCGCTCCTTCATGACACTATGCAGGAAATGGCCCAGCCTCTCGGAAAAATAAAGGACTGGAGCAAAGGCGAATGCGAAGCCGTCCCGGGGAAAACGATGCCGAACATTCAAGTTGTTGAAAGGGACTACAAGCAAATCTTTCATAAAATGACTGCGCTCGGCCCAAACGCCGCCTTAAAACCAAGCGGAACAAAAGGCATGAGCTGGTCGATTGCCGATGAATACGAATCACTCAAAAAAAGGCTGGGAGAAGTCACCTCAGACAGTGTCGCAAAGGGATGTCCGAATATAAGCGAGGCCAAGCAGGCGGCAGAAGCCGTTTTAACCCTTTCGTCCACGTCGAATGGAAAAGTTGCCGTAAAAGCATGGGAATCGCTTGAAGACATCACAAATCTGAAGCTGAAAGATCTGGCTGAAGAGCGGGAGGAAGAATGCTTTACGTTCGAACAAATCACGGCTCAGCCCAAAACGGTGATCACATCTCCGGCATTTACAGGCTCGGAAAAAGGCGGGCGCAGGTATTCGCCGTTTACGACAAATGTGGAAAAATTAATCCCTTGGCGTACGCTGACAGGCAGACAATCCTATTATGTCGATCATGAGCTAATGATGGAGTTCGGGGAAACGATGGCGACCTTTAAACCGATCCTCCAGCATCGCCCTTTCTTAAGCAAACGGCCTGATCAAGAGGGCAAAGAAATCGTTCTCAATTATTTAACGCCGCATAACAAATGGTCCGTGCACAGCATGTATTTTGATTCTCTGCCGATGCTTACGCTATTTCGCGGCGGGCCGACAGTGTGGATGAATAAAGATGATGCAGAGGACACAGATATCCGAGACAACGATTGGATTGAATGCTTCAACCGAAACGGCGTTGTCGTAGCGAGAGCCGTTCTTTCTCACCGTATTCCTAAAGGAATGGCGTTTATGCATCATGCCCAAGACCGCCACATCAACGTGCCCGGCACAAAACTGACCAATAACCGCGGAGGCACCCATAACAGTCCGACAAGGATTCACGTCAAGCCGACACAGATGATCGGCGGCTATGCCCAGCTCAGCTACGGCTTTAACTACTATGGCCCTACGGGGAATCAGCGCGATCTGAATGTGGTCATCCGCAAGCTGAAGGAGGTCGATTGGCTTGAAGATTAAAGCGCAAATCGGAATGGTCATGAACTTAGATAAATGCATCGGCTGCCACACGTGCAGCGTCACCTGCAAAAACACATGGACAAACCGTTCCGGTGCCGAATATATGTATTTCAATAATGTAGAAACAAAGCCAGGTATCGGCTATCCGAAGCAATGGGAGGATCAGGACAAATATAAAGGCGGCTGGACCTTAAAAAAAGGAAAGCTCGAGCTGAAATCAGGCCCGAAAACCAACCGTCTTGCAAATCTTTTCTATAATCCGAATCAGCCAACCATTGATGACTACTACGAGCCTTGGAACTATGATTATGAAACGCTGACTAACAGTCCGCAGAAAAAACATCAGCCCGTAGCGCGGCCAAAATCGTCGCTGACAGGAGATTTCATGAATATTGAATGGGGGCCGAACTGGGAGGACGATCTCGCAGGCGGCCACATTACGGGACTTGAAGATCCAAACGTGCAAAAGATGGAGGAATCGATCAAAACAGAATTCGATGAAGTCTTTATGATGTATCTTCCGCGCATCTGCGAGCACTGCATCAACCCGGCATGTGTCTCGTCCTGCCCGTCCGGCGCCATGTATAAACGCGAGGAAGACGGCATTGTGCTCGTGGATCAAAATGCCTGCCGTTCATGGAGATACTGTGTTTCATCCTGTCCGTATAAAAAAGTCTATTTTAACTGGCAAACGAACAAAGCGGAAAAATGCACACTCTGCTTTCCGCGTTTGGAGGCGGGACTGCCGACCATCTGTTCAGAGACATGTGTGGGGAGAATCCGTTATTTGGGCGTCATGCTGTATGACGCGGATAAGGTGGAGGAAGCGGCATCTGCAGAAAATGAAAAGGATCTCTATCATTCTCAATTAGAAGTGTTTCTTGATCCGAATGATCCCGAGGTTGCTAAACAAGCAAAAGAACAGGGCATCCCGACAGAATGGATAGAGGCTGCACAGCAATCGCCCATTTATAAGATGATCATCGACTGGAAAATCGCCCTGCCGCTTCATCCGGAGTATCGGACATTGCCGATGGTTTGGTACATTCCTCCTTTGAGTCCAATCATGAATCTCTTTGAAGGAGAGGGAAGCCGGCAAACAGCGGAAGACATTTTTCCGGCTATCGACCAAATGAGGATTCCGATTGACTATTTGGCGCAGCTATTAACGGCCGGTGATACAGATCATATTCGGTCGACATTAAAGAAATTGTCTGTCATGCGCCAGTATATGAGAGCGATCCAGACGAATAAATCAATCGATCCGGCACTGATCTCCAGTGTCGGCTTAACAGAACAGCAAATTGAAGACATGTATCGGCTGCTTGCGATCGCCAAATACGATGACCGATTTGTGATTCCGAGCAGCCACCGTGAAGACATTTCTGATTTATACGCTGAACAAGGGAGCTGCGGCTTATCATTTTCAGGCGGTCCCGGCTCTTGTATATAACCAAAGAAAAATGAGGTGTAACACGATGAACACCACAGACCGGCAAATCACATTCTCGGCTCTTTCCTATCTTCTTTCGTATCCGGATGAAGAGTGGAGAGCGGAACATCCCGAATGGAAAGATCTGATCAATGAAATCGAAAATCAGCATATCCGGGAGAAACTGCTTCATTTTGTAAAGTCATCAGCATGTTTTTCCCCGCAGGCCCTGATTGAACATTATGTATACACGTTTGACTTCGGGAAAAAAACGAATATGTATGTCACCTACTTTAACTCAGGCGAGCAAAGGGAACGCGGCATTGAATTGCTGCAGTTAAAGAACACTTATGAGCAATCCGGCTTCCTCCCGACAGACAAAGAGCTTCCCGATTACCTGCCGCTTATGCTGGAATTCGCCGCCATTGCGGAGATGAAGGAAGCCAAGAGCATATTTGAGAAGTATCTGTCTAATTTGCGGGAGCTGACATCCCGTTTAGATCAAAACCAAAGTTTATATGCCGTACTGCTGGATGCACTGCTTACCGCACTTGAGGAAATCGGCTTGTGTGAAAGCAGCGAAGGAGCTGTTCGGACATGAGCGGGCAGATCCTGTGGGTCATCATGCCGTATATGGTATTGACGATATTTATCGGCGGGCATATTTACCGCTATCAGCATGACCAATTTGGCTGGACCGCCAAATCAAGCGAACTGTTAGAAAAGAAAAAGCTTGCGGCGGGCAGCACGCTCTTTCATTGGGGGATGCTGTTTGTTATCGGCGGACACGTTATGGGCATTCTCATCCCCGAAGGTGTGTATCGTGCAATCGGCATCACAGAACACGTGTATCACAAAATGGCGATTGGCGTCGGCTTGCCGGCGGGAATTGCTGCAGTAATTGGACTTTTCATCCTGACATACAGAAGGCTGTTTGACAAAAGGATCCGCAAAACCAGCTCGCCCTCCGATTTTCTCACGCTGTTTTTGCTGCTGTTTGTGATGGTCTCGGGCGTTGCAGCCACATTTCTCAACGTTGATTCGAAAGGATTCGATTACCGGACAACAGTCGGGCCGTGGTTCAGGCAGATCTTTTTGCTGAGGCCGGACGCTTCTTTAATGGAGAGTGTTCCGCTATGGTTTAAGCTTCATATTCTCATGGGATACGTCATTTTTATCATGTGGCCATTTACGAGATTGGTTCACGTGTTCAGCTTGCCGTTCAAATACCTGACCCGCAGCTATGTCGTATATCGCAAGCGTTCGAAACAGCACATACAGCATCCGTAAAAACATCCCCCTTTGCCAAAAAGGGGGATTTCTCATCTTCTCTTCACATTATAGGAAAAAATAAAAACCTAAGATATTTTCTTACAAGACAATTGCTTGGCGGCAAGGAATACTGATATTTTTGTATTTGGAAATAACAATATGTTCGAAAAAGGAGAGTGAAGAATGAAACGGATGTTCCTCATTTTAACTGCCTGCCTCATCACTAGCGCCGGGGTTCTGACGCTCAGACATTCTCATGTGTTAACCGGCGGCACAGCCGGCCTTTCTCTAAGCCTGACATACGTGTTTCATTCCTCGTTTGCTATGATCTTCTTTCTGATTAATATCCCGTTTTATGTCTTCTCTTTTATCAGAATGGGTGCCAGCTTCACTTTATCCACGTTATTTGCAGTAACAGCACTGACTCTTTTTACAAGCGCTGATCACTGGCTTCCGCCCGTCTCTTTTTCCCCGTTTGCCGGCGCGATTTGCGGCGGAGCATTGATCGGGTTCGGCCTGTCGCTCATGTTTTATCACCAGGCATCCCTTGGCGGCGCCAATATTCTCGCATTATTTATGCAAAAGCGATACGGGTGGAATCCGGGGACGGTTAATTTCACCTTCGATTTCGCCGTTGTGCTGGCCGGCATTTTTTCCGTCGGTTTGCAAAAAGGCCTCTGCTCCATCCTGTCCATTGCCATCACGGGATTGGCTGTCGGCTTCTTTAAACATAAAATCAAAAGCAGCTACTCGCTGAAGCTAGATTTGCTCAAGAACTTTACTTCCGGCCAATCACAGGAAGCCTCCTCGTAAGCCTTTCCGCCCCGTGCGCGGAGAGGCTTTTTTCATAGAAAGGTTTAACGGTTAGAAATAAGAGGAAATACGAAGGTAATCGGATCGGATTGGAGAGGGGACAAATGCTGAAAAGGAGACTGGAGTTTTTCTTTTTATATATCATGCTCATCGGGGCATACGTCATATGGGTTTTTCCGGTTTCCAGGCTTGAGTTTTACGGAGGATTGCTTTGCTATGCCGGCATTATTTTGTTCAGCATTTATTCGTTAATCCTTGAAAATCGAACGTCACAGCACACGCTGTTATGGATACATATTCTAGTCTTTTTTCCGATCGCGGGCTACATGTTTTATCTGTTTTCCGGACAGCTGTATGTAAAAGGAAAGCTGTTTAAAACAAAACGAATGTACAACAGGGAGAAGCTTCGAAAGCAGTTTGACATGGAGGAAACGCCTGAAGTGACCGGATTGAAGGACAATCAGGAAAGGTTCTTTACCTATTCCATCAGGGCTTCACATATGAATATCAACACGAAAAGCAAGGTGAAGGTTTTGAAAAACGGGGAACAAACCTTTCCTGATATTTTCAAAGCGATGCGGAAAGCGGAATCTTATCTGCATATCGAATACTACATGTTCAAATCGGACATGCTTGGCCGCGGCATGATGGAGATTATGATGGAAAAGGCGCGTCAGGGTGTCGAGGTACGGTTTTTATATGACGCTGCGGGCAGCATCAAATTGGCAGGAAGAGATATTATGAAAATGAAAAAAGCGGGCGTGGACATCGTTCCTTTTTCTCCGCTGAAATACGGGTTCTTCAATCAGAAATTGAATTTTCGAAATCACCGTAAAATCGTGATCATAGACGGGAAAATCGGCTTTGTCGGCGGATTGAATGTCGGGAAGGAATATATCAGCCGAGACCCGATTATCGGTTTTTGGAGAGACACTCATCTGCGGCTGGAAGGAGAAATTGTGCAAACGCTTCACGCCATCTTTATGCTGGATTGGGAATATGTCTCTAATGAAGTGTTAATTGATCAAAAAGAATACAATACGCCAGTCCCCGTGGAGGGCGGAGGCATTTATCAAATTGTCGCGACAGGGCCTGACATGAAGGAAAGCATGAGTGACCTCTACTATGAAATGATTTCTACAGCGCAGAAATCTGTATGGATCGCCACGCCTTATTTTGTCCCGAATGAATCCATCCGCACGGCTTTGAAAGCCGCGGCGACAAAAGGGGTCCAGGTGCGGATTATGGTGCCGGAGACGAATGACAGCTTTTTAACGCAATACGCGTCGAGATCGTATTTCCCTGAGCTGCTTCTAGAAGGGATTGAGGTGTATTCCTATCAAAAAGGCTTCATGCATCAAAAAGTAATAATCATTGACGGCGATCTCGCCTCAGTCGGAACCGCAAACATGGATATGCGCAGCTTTCAGCTCAATTTTGAAGTGAACGTTTTCTTCACGGATGCCGAAGCGATCCGCACCCTGGAAGACCATTTCGAAGAGGATATGCTGGAAAGTGAGAAGCTTAGCCCTGTCGGCTTTTATAAAAGAGGAATGGCCGACCGGACAAAGGAATCAGTTGCCCGTCTCTTTTCAAGTGTTCTGTAAGAAAAAAGAAATACTGTCTTTCAAAACAGCCGGTGTATAGTATAATTGAGAAATCTTATCAGTTATTAATGCATTGGAGGAAGATAGGGTGCTGCGGCAATTTTTTGCGTATTATAAACCATATAAAACATTGTTCTTTCTCGACTTTTTCTCGGCGATCGCAGGAGGCTTAATGGAGCTAAGTTTTCCTTTGATCGTCAATTATTTTATTGATACCTTGCTTCTGGGGAGAGACTGGGGCCTGATCATCGCGACCTCAATCGGATTGTTCGCGGTTTACGCGCTCAGCTCGGCTCTTCAATATGTCGTCACGTATTGGGGGCATATGCTCGGAATCAATATTGAAACCGATATGAGAAAGTCGCTATTTGACCATCTGCAAAAGCTGTCCTTCAAATTTTACGACAACAACAAAACGGGAACGTTAATGTCGAAGCTGACGAACGACTTAATGTACATCGGCGAAGTCGCCCATCACGGTCCAGAAGATTTGTTCATCGCCATTATGACGATTCTCGGGGCGTTCGGGGTTATGCTGTTTATCAACTGGCAGCTGGCATTGCTGACGTTTATGATCATGCCGATTGTCATTTGGCTTGCGCTTTACTTCAATAAAAAAATGACCAAAGCGTTTACGACGCTGAACAAGGATATCGGAGACTTCAGTGCGCGGGTAGAAAATAATATCGGCGGCATCCGGCTCGTTCAGGCGTTCGGCAATGAATCGTTTGAAAAAGAGCGCTTCGCTGTCAACAATCAGCGATTCCGCATCACTAAGCTGTCATCATATAAAATCATGGCGAAAAACGGCTCCATCAGCTATATGCTGACACGGTTTGTCACGCTGTTTGTCCTCTTGTGCGGTACGTGGTTTGTCATCCGAGGCTCCCTGTCATACGGAGAATTTGTGGCGTTTGTGCTATTAACGAATGTCCTGTTTCGGCCGATTGACAAAATTAACGCCATTATTGAAATGTATCCGCGGGGAATTGCCGGCTTTAAAAGCTACATGGAACTGATGGAGACAGAGCCGGATATTCAGGATTCCCCTGAGGCGAGAGACGTTTCCGGGCTGAAAGGTGATATCCGCTATCAGCATGTTTCGTTTGGCTATGATGAGAATCAACATGTTCTTCATGACATTAACCTGACCATTCGGGCAGGGGAAACGGTAGCGTTTGTCGGTCCGTCCGGAGCGGGGAAATCAACACTTTGCAGTCTGCTTCCGCGCTTTTATGAAGCGTCAGAAGGCGACATTGCCATTGACGGCATCAGCACTAAAGACATGACGCTGTCTTCCTTGCGCGGGCAGATTGGCGTTGTGCAGCAGGACGTTTTCTTATTCTCGGGCACACTGAGAGAGAATATTGCATATGGCCGTTTGGATGCATCGGAAGAGGAAATCTGGCAGGCTGTGAAGCAGGCTCACTTAGAAGAACTCGTCAATCACATGCCGGATGGATTGGACACTGTCATCGGAGAACGCGGCGTAAAACTTTCCGGCGGGCAAAAGCAGCGCCTTTCCATTGCGAGGATGTTCTTGAAAAATCCATCTATCCTGATTCTGGACGAGGCAACTTCCGCCCTTGATACAGAAACAGAAGCGGCGATCCAAAAGGCGCTTCAAGAATTGTCGGAGGGGCGCACGACGCTGGTGATCGCCCACAGACTGGCGACGATCAAACACGCGGACAGAATTGTCGTCGTGACAAAAAACGGTATCGAGGAACAAGGGCGGCATCAGGAACTGATCGAAGCCGGCGGTATTTACAGCAGACTGCATCATGCACAGTTCGGAGAGATGGTGCAGCAATAGGAGGAGAGTATGGATAGAAAAAATGTGCTGTACATAGCTGTTTCGTTAGACGGGATGATCGCGAGAGAGGATGGGAGCGTCGACTGGCTGGATGAATTTGAAGGCGAGGGTGATAACGGGTACAGTGAATTTTATCAGACTGTTGATACTGTCATATTAGGGCGGAGCACATACGAACACATCAAAATTCTTACACCCGATTTTCCGTATCAGGATAAAACATGCTACGTGTTTACGGGAACGCCCGCCAGCTATCATGATAAACACGTGACGTTTATCGATGAAGACATCAAAGCGTTCACCGGCCGCTTAAAACAGCAAAAAGGCGTAAATATCTGGATCGCGGGCGGGGCAGAGCTGGTGAATACCTTTATGAGAGAGGACGCAGTCGACGAATTCATCATCACTGTCATTCCGGTTGTATTAGGGAGCGGCATTCCGCTGTTTCATGAACAAAATACCGAAACAAAGCTGCGTTTAACCGATATAAAACGATTTGGACAGGCGGCGCAGCTGCATTATAAACGAGCATAAGAAAAAGGATAGACATCACTGTCTATCCTTTTTTATGTAAGTTAGAGCGCTTCTCTCTCAGCGGGCTCAATCATATTCTGAAACTTTTCAACCAGCTGAGACGCTTTTGTTCCTTCAACCACAATCAGATATTCTTTTTCGTTATGAGCCATACGGAACGTTTCCAGCTCGATTAAGCTTTTGATTTTGCACATCGTTTTCTTTGAGTAAATATAAACCTCGTGGCTTCCGGAATGGCACATTTTATATAGGTGAATCAAATTTCTTAAAGTAAATGCCTGTGCGGCTACTTTTAGAGACTTGATGTTTTTCATGTTCTTTCTCCTCCATTGATTCTTGTCTTATATAGCGTATGTTCCCAATGTGTACAAACTGTAAACCTGTTTTTGCACACTTATGATTTCCATTGCAGAGTGCCGCCGCCAATCCGTTTCACGCCGCGGATTGAGCTCAGTTCATCCATCAGCCGGAGAAGCGCCTTGTCCTTCTGTTTCGCCTCGATCATAAAATCAATATTGGTTCCCCATTGTCTGAAGCGCTCCAAAAGCGGCAGCAAGAAGTTGGCGTCTACATATTCCGCATGGCTGCGCACCGCTTGCTCCGATTTTGGAGAGGAAAGATGGACCTTCGGCTGCAATCCGATCCGCTGCCATGTGTTGATCATCCGGGGCAGTGCTTCATTCAGGTCTGCATGATCATCCGAGTTTGCGTAAAAATGATGAAAATCAAAGACAAACGGAACATTCTCTTGTTCACAGACCTGAAGCGTCTCTTCCGTGGTGTACGTTTTATCGTCATTTTCCAGCGTCATCCGCTGTTTGATCTCTTTCGGCAGCATTTTCATGTTGTGATGAAATTGTTTCAGAGCGTTTTCTTTGTTTCCGTAAGCGCCGCCGATATGGATGTTGATAACTGAGCGGTCTGCAATCCCCATCGCTTCAAGCATGCGGTAGTGATAAGCCATATCGGTTACTGCATTTGCTGTAATGGATTCCTTAGGGCTCGTAAACAGGGTAAACTGGTTAGGATGAAAGCTTGTGCGCAGATTGTATCTTTTCACGAGTTCTCCAATCTCACGGAACTCCTTGCGAAACGGCGTCACAAAGTCCCACATCACGTCAGGATGAGTGGCCAGCGGCACAATTGAGCTGGAAAAACGGTACAATGGAATATCGTGGCCGATGATATAGTGAAGGGTTCTCATGGTATTGCGCAAGTTGGCTTTCGTCACAGCCAAAAGGGCTTCTTTTCTCTCATTCTCGGGCAGCTTTGAATAACGGGCGAATGTCAGTGTTTTGGCGGGAGACGCATCCCAAAGGCTCATCGCATTTGAGACGAACCCGAATCTGAAAATCATAGGAACTCTCCTTTATAGAAAATAAGATAATGCTTTACCGAGCCATTCCGCCGGTCGCTGCCTGAACGTGCGTTTTTTGAAATTTTCTTTTGTCAGCAGCTCCGACTTTTTAATATCCTCTTCAATCGTGGCATAGACTTCTTTTGTAAATGCAACATCATCAATTTCAACGTTTACCTCTTCATTTAAAAACAGGCTGCGCTGATCAAAATTGGCTGTGCCTATGATGCTGAAGTGATCGTCAATGACCAAGGCTTTCACATGATAAAATCCTTGGTAAAAACGGTAGATGAGACAGCCGGCATCCAGCAGGTCCGAATAATATGTAAAAGCAGCTTCTCTGACCAGCGGGTGATCTGATTTCATCGGCACAATCAATGTAACGTCTACACCGTTTTTTCTTGCTTTGACCAAAGCCTGCTGAAGCGGTTTAGTCGGAATATAATATGGCGTGCAAATCGTAATGCGCTCTTTCGCCTGTGCGATATTTGCCAAATACGTTTTTTCAAGAGAATAGCCGTCAGTCGCATAAATCTTATGAGGGATATTCCCTTGGGGAAGCTCAGGCCAAACATCAGGACCCAGTTCGGCTGATCCGGTATTTCGTTTCAGGTCGGCTGTAAAAAGCGTTTGAAGATCGCGGACACCTTCTCCCGTCATACGCAGATGATAATCCTCCCAATTGCCGAACTTCGCCTTTTTTCCAAGGTATTCCTCACCAATGTTAAACCCGCCGACATAGCCGACTTTTCCATCCATCACAGCAATTTTCCGGTGATTTCGTTTTTGTATATGAAAAAAGAAATAAGGGAAACGGGGCCGGTTCAAAAAATGAACGTGAACGCCGGCGTTTTTCATTGTCTCCAGCGCCGGTTTTTTAATTTTTTGGCTGCCCGACCAATCCAGAAGCAAATAAACCGATACGCCGGCCTGGGCTTTTGTTTTCAGCAGTGTGAACATATTGTGGCTGACCTCATCGTTTTTCATAATGAAAAACATCACGTGAACGGAAGAGACGGCATCGCGTATATCCTCCATCATCCGTTCAACAAGATCAGCGCCGCAGTGAATCAATTCGATATCACTTTTCTTTTTTGAAAAAACAGGCTCGTACGCTTTCTTTCTGTATGCGGCGCGGCCCATAAAGATATCCAGCAGGATTAAAGCCAATAGTATGATGACAACGATGAGAATCACGAAAAATACCTTCATCCCGGCACTCCTTTCCGTAGTTGTAGGTAGTGTGCCCGAACAGCAGGAATTTAATTATTGACTGAACACTCATTCATTATTTATCATAAAGATAATCTAATACAGATTTTGGGGCAGGGGATCACGGTCTTCATCAGTAAAAAGGGGGAATTGGAATGAGCGGCTTTCTCATTGTCAATGCATTATTATTTCTGATTGTAACCGCTTACGCTGTTTATTTGTTTGTCTATTTGGTCAAAACAAGGCTTGCTTACATCAGGCTCGGCCAAAAGGAACAGTTCGATAAACGGATCAAGGAACGGCTTCAGGCCATATGGGTGAATGTATTCGGACAGAAAAAACTGCTCAAGGATAAGAAAAGCGGCATCATTCACGTCATGTTTTTCTACGGCTTTATATTGGTTCAGTTCGGAGCGATTGACTTTATCATCAAAGGGCTGGTCCCGGATCGAAATCTGCCGCTTGGCCCGATCTATCCCGCCTTCACTTTTTTTCAGGAAATCGTTACGTTTCTGATCTTAATTGCGGTTGGCTGGGCATTTTACAGACGCTATATCGAAAAGCTCGTCAGGCTGAAACGAGGCTTTAAATCTGGACTTGTTCTCATTTTTATCGGCGGTTTAATGCTGACGGTTTTATTGGGGAACGCAATGAATCTGATCTGGCATAATCACGGGCTTTCTTGGAGCGAGCCGATCGCTTCAGGCATCGCGTTTTTGCTTGGCGGCGTCGGGGAGACGGGCGCCGCGGTGATTTTTTATATCGCATGGTGGGTGCACCTGCTGTTTTTACTGAGCTTTTTAGTGTATGTGCCGCAGTCAAAGCACGCTCATTTAATTGCCGGTCCTGCCAACGTCTTTTTCAACAGGCTTGAAGCGCCCGGAAAACTCGAAAAAATTGATTTCACAGACGAAACGAAAGAAAGCTACGGAGCGGGAAAAATTGAGGATTTCAGGCAGTCCCAGTTGATTGATCTGTATGCGTGTGTCGAGTGCGGCCGCTGCACCAATATGTGCCCTGCGACAGGCACCGGAAAAATGCTGTCGCCGATGGATTTAATTTTACGCCTCAGGGACCACCTCACAGAAAAAGGCGCTGCCGTCACTTCGCGCTCGCCATGGGTGCCGGCTGCAGCATTCCGGCATACGAAAGGGAACCAGCTGGCTGCGGCAGCCTCAGGGAGCGGATCACAGGAAGCCGCCGCCGCGCTAGATTACAGTCCGAGCTTAATCGGCGATGTCATTACCGAAGAAGAAATTTGGGCCTGCACCACTTGCCGGAACTGTGAAGATCAGTGCCCCGTCATGAACGAGCATGTTGATAAAATCATTGATCTTCGCCGCTATCTCGTGCTGACTGAAGGAAAAATGGACAGTGACGCACAGCGGGCGATGACGAGTATTGAGCGGCAGGGAAATCCGTGGGGCCTCAACCGCAAGGAACGTGAAAATTGGCGCGACGCAGCCCCAGATGCCGATATTCCGACAGTAAAAGAATTAAAAAAAGAGGAAAAAGAATTCGAATATCTTTTCTGGGTCGGTTCCATGGGGTCGTACGACAACAGAAGCCAAAAGATCGCCATCTCCTTTGCAAGACTGCTGAACCAAGCAGGTGCGACCTTTGCGATCCTCGGCAACAAAGAAAAAAATTCAGGGGACACCCCGCGCCGCCTTGGAAATGAGTTTTTATTTCAAGAACTGGCCGAAAAGAATATCTCGGAATTTGAAAAAAATAATGTGAAAAAAATCGTTACGATTGATCCGCACGCATACAATTTATTTAAAAACGAATATCCTGATTTCGGCTTTGAAGGCGAAGTGTATCATCATACGGAAGTGCTGGCCGATCTGGTGAAGAGCGGGAAACTAAAACCGCAGCACCCAGTTCATGAAACGATCACCTTCCACGACTCGTGCTACTTGGGACGGTACAACGAAGTCTATGATCCGCCGAGAGAGATTTTAAAAGCCATTCCGGGTGTGCGGCTTATTGAAATGGAGAGAAACCGGGAAACCGGCATGTGCTGCGGAGCTGGCGGAGGCTTAATGTGGATGGAGGAAGAGTCGGGCAACAGGATTAATGTCGCCAGAACAGAGCAAGCGCTGGCAGTCAATCCGTCGGTAATCAGCTCCGGCTGTCCGTACTGCCTCACGATGCTTGGGGACGGCACAAAGGCAAAAGAAGCGGAAGATCGAGTCAAAACGTATGACGTCGCGGAGCTTCTGGCTCAATCTGTCTTGGGCGCTGATATGACAATGGGGGAAAAGCGATGAATTTTTCATTAACAGAAGAACACGAAATGATTCGTAAATTGGTTCGTGATTTTGCGAAGCATGAGGTTGCACCCACAGCGGCAGAACGTGACGAACAAGAACGCTTCGATCGTGACCTGTTTCGGGAAATGGCGGACTTAGGATTAACAGGGATTCCGTGGCCTGAAGCTTACGGCGGAATCGGAAGTGACTACCTGGCTTATGTCATAGCGGTGGAGGAACTGTCAAAAGTCTGCGCCTCCACCGGCGTGACGCTTTCAGCCCATATCTCGCTTTGCGGCTGGCCGCTGTTTGCATTTGGCACAGAAGAACAAAAGGCAGCGTACTTAACACAGCTGGCCCTTGGGCAGAAAATCGGGGCTTTCGCTTTGACTGAAGCGGGCTCCGGTTCAGACGCCGGAGGGATGAAAACAACCGCTGAGCGAATCGGTGATAGCTATGTATTAAACGGATCAAAAGTGTTTATTACAAACGGCGGCGCCGCTGATATTTATATTGTGTTTGCAGTCACTGACGCTGAGAAAAAGAAAAAAGGCATTTCCGCTTTTATTGTAGAAAAGGATTTCGAAGGATTTTTGACAGGCAAGAAAGAAAAGAAACTAGGCATCCGTTCTTCTCCGACAACAGAGATCATCTTCGAAGACTGTGTCGTTCCCGCAGAAAATCGTCTCGGTGAAGAAGGGGAAGGCTTCAAAATCGCGATGAAGACGCTTGACGGAGGAAGAAACGGCATTGCGGCGCAGGCTGTTGGCATCGCCCAGGGAGCGCTTGATGCGGCGCTTCAATACGCAAAAGAAAGAAACCAGTTCGGCAAATCGATCGCCGAGCAGCAGGGCATAGCTTTTAAACTTGCAGATATGGCGACAATGATAGAAGCTTCAAGGCTACTGACCTATCAGGCGGCATGGCTGGAATCGTCAGGCCTTCCGTATGGAAAAGCCTCCGCTATGTCCAAACTGCTGGCGGGGGATACGGCGATGAAGGTGACGACCGAAGCTGTGCAGATTTTCGGCGGCTACGGATATACGAAGGATTATCCGGTTGAACGCTATATGCGCGACGCGAAAATTACGCAAATCTACGAAGGCACTCAAGAAATTCAAAGGCTGGTTATCTCCAGAATGCTCGCAGAATAAGGCAAAACATCTATCAGTCGGATCACTCTTGTAAAATTATTTAAATTAACGCTGTTAAGGGTAGCATATTCTGTTTTATTTTGTTTATAATGAGAGGTATGGTTTGTATAAGAACGATACAATATCGCTTTCATTATTGATAAAACAGATACATATAAGTAATAGAAAGGGAGTGTCCGACCTTGGGTATCAAACAATATTCACAGGAACAGCTAAAGGAAATGGCTTTAGTTGAAATCGCTCACGAATTATTTGAAGATCATAAAAAACCAGTTCCTTTTCAGGAGCTTTTAAATGAAATTGCATCATTGCTCGGCGTAAAAAAAGAAGAGCTTGGAGACCGCGTCGCACAATTTTATACAGATTTAAACATTGACGGCCGCTTCTTGGCGCTCTCTGACCAGACTTGGGGCCTTCGCAGCTGGTATCCGTACGATCAGCTTGATGAAGAAACACAGCCGACAGTTAAGGCGAAAAAGAAAAAAGCGAAAAAAGCTGTTGAAGAAGATCTTGATCTTGATGAATTTGAAGAGGTTGACGAAGACGACATCGATTTGGCTGAGGTTGAGGAAGAACTTGATCTCGATGCGGATGAGTTTGACGATATCGATGAAGACGACGAAGACGAAGACGAGCTCGAAATTGATGATGATCTCATTGATGACGATGAGGAAGAAGAAGATGATGACTATGATGAAGGCGATGAGGATAAAAAATAGTAAAAGAATTTCATCCTCAAATCGATCTTGACTTTCATAGTCGAACTATGTAGTATGTATTTTGGGCTCTTCAAAAACGAAGAGAGAACATAGAACGTTATGCTCCCTTTCAAGAAATTGAAAGGGAGCTTTCTTATTTTCACCCCTCATTTTTCTTATAAATCATTTAAAAGGCTAAATGATTTCCTATAAAACGGTACATTTTAAGAAATGTAGCTTAGAGCGAAGAGAGGAGCAAACGAAATGACGAAATATATTTTTGTAACCGGGGGAGTCGTATCCTCACTTGGAAAGGGTATTGTAGCAGCTTCATTAGGGCGTTTGCTGAAAAACCGCGGACTGAACGTCACCATTCAAAAATTCGATCCATACATCAACGTCGATCCGGGAACAATGAGCCCTTACCAACACGGTGAAGTATTCGTAACAGATGACGGCGCTGAAACAGACTTAGACCTGGGCCACTATGAGCGTTTTATCGACATCAACCTGAATAAATTCAGCAACGTAACAACAGGTAAAATCTATTCAACGGTTCTTAAAAAAGAACGCCGCGGCGATTACCTGGGCGGAACAGTGCAGGTTATTCCGCACATCACAAATGAATTGAAAGACCGCGTATACCGCGCGGGTAAAGAAACAAACGCGGATGTCGTAATTACAGAAATCGGCGGTACTGTCGGAGACATCGAATCCTTGCCATTCCTTGAAGCGATCCGCCAAATGAAGAGTGACATCGGCCGTGAAAACGTGATGTACATCCACTGTACACTTGTGCCTTACATTAAAGCTGCCGGCGAACTGAAAACAAAACCGACACAGCACAGCGTAAAAGAATTAAGAAGCCTGGGCATTCAGCCAAACATTATCGTTGTTCGTACAGAAATGCCGATTTCTCAAGATATGAAGGACAAAATCGCATTATTCTGCGACATTGATACAAAAGCGGTTATTGAATGTGAAGATGCGGACAACCTCTATTCCATTCCGCTTGAGCTTCAAAAACAAGGACTTGATAAGCTTGTTTGCCAGCACATGCAGCTGGAATGCAAAGAAGCGGAAATGTCCGAGTGGAAAGAGCTTGTAAACAAAGTCAGCAACCTGTCTCAAACGACCACAATCGGACTTGTCGGAAAATATGTTGAACTGCCTGACGCTTACATCTCTGTCGTTGAATCACTTCGCCACGCGGGCTACGCGTTTGACACAGATGTAAAAGTGAAATGGATTAACGCTGAGGAAGTAACAGAAAGCAACATCGGAGAGCTTACTAGCGGCACAGACGGTATTATCGTACCGGGCGGCTTCGGTGACCGCGGTGTTGAAGGTAAAATCATTGCGACAAAACATGCGCGCGAAAACAACATTCCGTTCTTGGGCATTTGCTTAGGCATGCAGGTTGCATCTATTGAGTATGCCCGAAACGTATTAGGCTTAAAAGGCGCTCACTCTGCGGAAATTGATCCGTCAACTCAATACCCGATCATCGACCTTCTTCCTGAACAGAAGGATGTTGAAGATCTTGGAGGAACACTTCGTCTCGGCCTTTACCCTTGTAAGCTTGAAGAGGGCACGAAAGCATTTGAAGTGTATCAGGATGAAGTGGTGTACGAGCGTCACCGCCACCGTTATGAATTCAACAATGAATTCAGACAGCAAATGGAAGACCAAGGCTTCGTATTCTCAGGCACCAGCCCGGACGGACGCCTTGTTGAAATTATCGAGCTGAAAGACCATCCTTGGTTCGTGGCTTCTCAGTTCCACCCAGAGTTCAAGTCAAGACCGACAAGACCTCAGCCATTATTCAAAGGCTTTATCGGAGCGTCTGTTGAAGCTGCAAATCAGAAGTAATAAAAAAAGACTTGCCGTTTGTCAAAAGCGGACAAGTCTTTTTTATTTGTTTCCGGCAAGATACAGCATGTACAATAAGTGATTATGCATACTCTTGCAGAATTTCTTTTAATATAAATGATAGAGCATGGTAGACATACAATGCTGTCATTAATGAAGGGAAGCCGTAACGGGTGCCGTCTTCATCGGGAACGAGCGGCATTTTCAGCTTCGAATCAATATGCACATCGCAATATTGTTCGATTCCGGCGCTGTCTTTGGCTGCCGGCGATACGCAAACGACTCCCGCGCCTTTTTCATAAAGCTCTTTCGCGACCGCCTGTTCTTCATCTGTACCTGTCCCTGTGCAAAACATCAGCACCCTGTCGCTTTCTGTCACTTCATCGGCGTTGGCGGGAAACGCTTTGACAGAAGGAAGCGGCTCTTTGCTTTCGGTAGCCTCATATAAGACGCCCTGAAGCTCATTTGCCCCGTATATATATATGGAATGCCCGCTGACCACCGCTTGAGCAAGCAATCGCGCCCCATCTTCAATCGCGTCAGATTCCTTATCCTGAATGCGGGAAAAAATACCTGTTAACTGTGTCGTAAATATTTTCAACATAAGTGAATCCTCCTTTATAACGTACAATAACAGTATACAACAAAAGAGAAAATGCTCAGAAAATGTCGTAAAGTAGACTATTATAATTAAAGGAAATAGGAAAATCAAACAGAATACATAAACTACTGCTTACTTTTGACGAAAATCATAATATTGGGGTGTAAAATGATGAATGAAAAAATTTTAATCGTTGATGATCAATACGGAATACGTATTTTGCTTAACGAAGTGTTCAATAAAGAGGGCTATCAGACATTTCAGGCTGCGAACGGCCTTCAAGCGCTTGATATTGTGACAAAAGAACGTCCGGACCTTGTCCTTCTGGATATGGAAATTCCCGGCATGGACGGAATCGAAATCTTAAAACGGATGAAAGTCATTGACGAAAACATCCGCGTGATCATCATGACGGCTTACGGAGAACTCGATATGATCCAGGAATCAAAGGAATTGGGCGCATTGACGCACTTTGCGAAGCCGTTTGACATCGACGAAATCAGAGACGCCGTCAAAAAATATCTGCCCCTGAAGTCTAACTGACAAAAAGAAGAAACAATTGAATGAGCTCATTGTGTTGCCGATTTGTCGAAAAGTTGGTATTCTAGTTATGGAGAAAAAGCGATCTGAGGATTTACATATGACAGCAAATTATGGGTCATGCTAGGGTGGAAAGCTTTTTTCGCTAGAAGACAATCAGGCTACATAAGGAGGACATTCGACATGCCTTTAGTTTCAATGACGGAAATGTTGAATACAGCTAAAGAAAAAGGTTATGCTGTAGGACAATTTAACTTAAACAACCTTGAGTTTACTCAAGCGATTTTACAAGCAGCTGAAGAAGAAAAATCTCCAGTGATCCTTGGTGTTTCCGAAGGTGCGGGACGCTACATGGGCGGCTTCAAAACAGTCGTAGCTATGGTAAAAGCACTAATGGAAGAGTACAAAGTGACAGTTCCTGTTGCGATCCACTTAGACCACGGTTCAAGCTTTGAATCTTGTGCGAAAGCGATTCATGCAGGTTTCACATCTGTTATGATCGACGCTTCTCACCATCCATTTGAAGAAAACGTAGCAACAACTTCTAAAGTTGTTGAGCTTGCTCATTTCCACGGAGTATCTGTAGAAGCTGAGCTAGGAACAGTCGGCGGACAAGAGGACGACGTTATCGCTGAAGGCGTAATCTACGCTGATCCTAAAGAGTGCCAAGAGCTTGTTGAGCGCACTGGCATCGACTGCCTTGCACCTGCATTAGGTTCTGTTCACGGCCCTTACAAAGGTGAGCCAAACCTTGGCTTCAAAGAAATGGAAGAGATCGGAAATTCAACTGGTCTTCCGCTCGTTCTTCATGGCGGTACTGGAATTCCGACTGCTGACATCAAAAAATCAATCTCACTTGGTACAGCTAAAATCAACGTAAATACTGAAAACCAAATTTCTTCTGCAAAAGCTGTTCGCGAAACGTTGGCAGCTAAGCCTGACGAGTACGATCCTCGTAAATACCTTGGACCTGCTCGCGAAGCGATTAAAGAAACTGTTATCGGTAAAATGCGTGAATTTGGTTCTTCAAACCAAGCTTAATTCAATTGGAACTTTTTATAACCGCCTGACAGCTTGACAGGCGGTTTTCCGTCTATCTTTAGAAAGCGCAATCATATTCACAGTTCTGAAAATTCTTACTCAGGGAGGCTTTTGTAAATGTTATTTTTTATTGATACAGCCAATATCGATGAGATTAAAGAAGCGTATGAATTGGGAGTTCTTGCCGGTGTAACAACGAATCCTAGTTTAGTAGCAAAAGAAGCTAACGTATCATTCCATGACCGCCTTCGTGAAATCACAGAAGTCGTTCCGGGCTCTGTAAGCGCGGAGGTTATTTCTCTGAAAGCTGAGGAAATGATCGAGGAAGGAAAAGAACTGGCGAAAATCGCTCCGAACATCACGGTGAAAATCCCGATGACGGCTGACGGTTTAAAAGCCGTAAAAGCACTTACTGACTTAAACATCAAAACAAATGTCACATTGATCTTCAATGCAAACCAAGCGCTTCTTGCTGCAAGAGCGGGCGCTACATATGTATCTCCATTCTTAGGCCGCTTAGATGATATCGGCCATAACGGGCTTGACCTGATTTCAGAAGTCAAGCAGATTTTTGATATCCACGGGCTTGATACGCAAATCATCGCGGCGTCAATCCGCCATCCTCAGCATGTAACTGAAGCTGCATTAAGAGGGGCTCATATCGGCACAATGCCGCTTAAAGTCATTTATCAGCTGACAAAGCACCCGTTAACAGACAAAGGAATCGAACAATTCCTGGCAGACTGGAACAAGTAATTCAAGCGGCGGCAAACAGAGTGTAGTGTCTGTTTGCCGCGGCCTTTGCTTTTCACCGTCCTGATCCAGCGGACCTTCAGATGCACGCCGCTTACAGAGAAGGAATCATTGGGCTGCAGAAGCTGATATCGGAATGAGGGTTGCGTGCTGCTTTTGCCGGATGACGAAGATGTCTCTTTAGCCGGCGGGTCTCTGTCGATTTTTTGAAACCTATGCCCCCGCAAAGCTTCGCTATTTTCTTCCTGATATTTTACAATGTGTTGTATTCTTTCTCTTCGAATTGGCTAGATTTTGGACATGAGCTTTATTTGCAGAGACAGAATAAAATGCCATTTTATTTAGCTCCGCAGCTATCTTCTTATGGAAGGAGACTATCATGGAAAAGTTGAATATTGCCGGCGGTGACTCGTTAAACGGTACAGTACACATCAGCGGCGCTAAAAACAGTGCTGTTGCATTAATACCAGCAACCATTTTGGCAAATTCCGAGGTGACAATAGAAGGGCTTCCTGAGATTTCAGATATTGAAACGCTGCGTGACCTGTTACAGGAAATCGGCGGCAATGTGCATTTTGAGAATGGGGATATGATTGTAGACCCCACTTCAATGATCAGCATGCCGCTTCCTAACGGAAAAGTGAAAAAACTGCGCGCGTCGTATTATTTAATGGGGGCGATGCTCGGCCGCTTTAAACAGGCCGTCATCGGATTGCCTGGCGGCTGCCACTTGGGCCCCCGTCCGATTGACCAGCACATCAAGGGCTTCGAAGCGCTCGGAGCTGAAGTGACCAATGAACAGGGCGCGATTTATTTGCGCGCTGAAAGGCTGAGAGGCGCACGTATATATTTAGATGTCGTAAGCGTCGGGGCAACGATTAACATTATGCTTGCGGCTGTTTTGGCAGAAGGGAAAACCATCATCGAAAACGCTGCGAAAGAGCCGGAGATTATTGATGTCGCGACACTGCTCACCAGCATGGGCGCAAAAATCAAAGGCGCTGGAACCAACGTCATCCGAATCGATGGCGTAAAGGAACTGCACGGCTGCAAACATACGATCATCCCGGACAGAATTGAGGCCGGAACATTTATGATTGCCGGTGCCGCGATGGGAAAAGAGGTCGTCATCGATAACGTAATCCCGACACACCTTGAGTCCTTAACAGCAAAGCTGAGAGAAATGGGCTTTCACATTGAGACAAGCGACGACCAGCTGCTTATTGTCGGCGGGCAGAAAAACCTAAAGCCGGTTGATGTAAAAACCCTGGTATACCCGGGCTTTCCGACTGATTTGCAGCAGCCGATGACAGCGCTTTTGACGAGAGCAAAAGGGACAAGCGTCGTGACTGACACCATCTATTCGGCGAGATTCAAGCATATTGATGAGCTGAGACGAATGGGCGCTAATATGAAGGTAGAGGGCAGATCCGCAATCATAACGGGACCTGTCGACCTTCAAGGCGCTAAGGTCAAGGCGAGCGATCTGCGGGCCGGAGCCTGTTTAGTGGTTGCCGGGCTGATGGCCGACGGCGTCACAGAAATTACAGGTCTGGAGCATATTGATCGCGGATACAGCAGCCTTGAGAAAAAACTCGAGGGTCTGGGAGCCACAATCTGGCGCGAAAGAATGACTGATGAAGAGATAGAACAGCTGCAAAATTCTTAATTGGTTATTTGCGAGAGGAGATCGTGTTGAGATGGAAAGAAGTTTATCAATGGAATTGGTTCGTGTGACTGAAGCTGCGGCATTAGCATCTGCAAGATGGATGGGCCGGGGAAAAAAAGACGAGGCTGATGAAGCAGCAACAAGCGCAATGAGAGACGTTTTTGATACAGTTCCGATGAAAGGAACTGTTGTGATCGGAGAAGGGGAAATGGACGAAGCACCGATGCTTTATATCGGGGAAAAACTCGGAAACGGGTACGGTCCGCGTGTCGATGTCGCCGTTGATCCTCTCGAAGGCACAAACATTTTGGCAAGCGGCGGCTGGAATGCGCTGACGGTCATTGCAGTTGCGGACCACGGCACGCTTTTAAACGCTCCAGATATGTATATGCAGAAAATCGCAGTCGGTCCGGAAGCAGTGGGCTGCATTGATATTGAAGCTCCAGTCATTGATAACCTTAAAGCGGTAGCAAAAGCGAAAAACAAAGACGTCGAGGACGTCGTTGCCACCATTTTAAACCGTGATAGACACGAAAAAATTATTTCCGAGCTTCGCGAGGCCGGCGCCAGAATCAAACTGATCAATGACGGGGATGTCGCAGGCGCCATCAACACGGCTTTCGACCACACAGGCGTAGACATCCTGTTCGGATCAGGCGGAGCTCCTGAAGGCGTCCTATCTGCTGTAGCGTTAAAAGCGCTGGGCGGAGAAATTATCGGTAAACTTCTTCCGCAAAGCGAGGAAGAAATCATACGCTGCAACAAAATGGGCCTTGATTTAAGCAAAGTGCTGCGTATGGAAGACCTTGTGAGAGGTGATGACGCGATTTTTGCGGCTACCGGCGTAACTGACGGCGAGCTGTTAAAAGGCGTTCAATTCAAAGGGTCTGTCGGCACGACTGAAAGCTTGGTCATCCGTGCGAAGTCAGGAACTGTCCGTTTCGTTGACGGCAGACACAGCCTGAAGAAAAAACCAAATCTCGTAATCCGTCCATAACAAAGAGAAAAAGCGGGTGTTGACCCGCTTTTCTTTTGCAAAAAAGAGACAACCCTATCAATTGCGTGTCAAAACCTTATTTCAGTTGAATAATTGTTTGAAATAAGGTAAAAATAAAGAGTGCTGCGATTTTTAACTGCGTAATTCCTTCTTTTAAGCACTAGGAAAGTTTCAATTTCTACCGCATACAGACGATATAAGTATTGATCTTCTCATGTTTTTGTCCTCGCTTCCTTCAAAACTCATTAAGACAATCCTTTTAACAAAAGCGCCGATCATGGGTGGAAGTGTTACCGATAGAAGTTCCTTTATGTTAAAAAAAGAATGTGCTTTGGCGGATGTTGTGCAAAAGCAGCAGATTACATGTGTAAAGTAAGATATTGACTATGAAAAGCGTGGTGTTTTTTATGAAAGACGTATCTATTTCCTCTTTGGAAAATATGAAATTGAAAGAGCTATATGAACTTGCAAGACATTATAAAATCTCCTACTACAGCAAACTGACAAAAAAAGAGCTGATTTTCGCCATTCTGAAAGCGAATGCAGAGCAGGAAGATCTTCTGTTTATGGAAGGTGTTCTTGAGATCATCCAATCAGAGGGATTTGGCTTCCTGAGACCGATCAACTATTCTCCAAGCTCTGAAGACATTTACATCTCAGCTTCACAAATCCGCCGTTTCGATTTACGGAACGGAGACAAAGTATCAGGCAAGGTTCGCCCGCCAAAAGAAAATGAGCGCTATTATGGACTTTTGCACGTTGAAGCGGTAAATGGAGATGATCCGGAATCGGCAAAAGAGCGTGTTCACTTCCCAGCCCTTACTCCGCTTTATCCAGACCGCCATATGGTGCTAGAAACAAAACCGAATTTCTTGTCTACTAGAATTATGGACATGATGGCGCCGGTAGGCTTTGGCCAGCGCGGTTTGATTGTTGCGCCGCCGAAAGCCGGGAAAACGATGCTGCTGAAGGAAATCGCCAACAGCATTACAGCGAACCAGCCTGAAGCAGAGCTGATTGTGCTATTGATCGACGAAAGACCGGAAGAGGTTACAGACATTGAGCGTTCTGTTGCTGGGGATGTCGTCAGCTCAACGTTTGATGAAGTGCCGGAAAACCATATCAAAGTAGCCGAGCTTGTGCTTGAACGCGCTATGCGCCTCGTTGAACACAAGAAAGACGTCATTATCCTGATGGACAGTATTACACGTCTGGCCCGCGCCTACAACTTAGTGATTCCGCCGAGCGGAAGAACACTTTCCGGAGGGATTGACCCGGCAGCGTTCCACCGTCCGAAGCGTTTCTTCGGGGCGGCGAGAAATATCGAAGAGGGCGGAAGCTTAACGATCCTCGCCACTGCTCTTGTTGATACAGGATCCCGTATGGATGATGTAATCTATGAAGAGTTCAAAGGAACGGGCAACATGGAGCTTCATCTTGACCGCTCTCTGGCAGAACGCCGCATCTTCCCTGCCATCGATATTCGCCGTTCTGGAACGCGTAAGGAAGAGCTGCTTGTGCCTAAAGAGCATCTTGACCGTTTATGGTCTATCCGCAAAACGATGTCAGATTCGCCTGATTTCGCGGAAAAATTCATGAGAAAAATGAAAAAGACGAAAACAAACCAGGAATTTTTCGATATTCTCAATCAAGAATGGAAACAGGCAAATCTATCATCAGCCAGACGATAAAATCTATTTGCAAAAGAAGTAAATCACTGATATAATTTTCTCATATGCGTTTCGGACAATGCTCCGAAATAATAACTCTGTTTCCACACGGGATTCAGGGCGGAAGGAGATGGATACAATGAAAGCAGGAATTCATCCTAATTTCAAAAAAGCAACAGTTAAATGCGCTTGCGGAAATGAATTTGAAACAGGCTCAGTAAAAGAAGAGGTACGCGTTGAGATTTGCTCTGAATGCCACCCATTCTACACTGGCCGTCAAAAATTCGCTTCTGCTGATGGTCGTGTTGATCGCTTTAATAAAAAATACGGTCTTAAGTAATAATAGATTTTTCAACAGGCAAGAAGCACTTCTTGCCTGTTTTTTATATTGTCAAAAACACAGCTGGCAGAGAGAGGGGAGCAGAGCCAATGTACATAATGAAGCAAAGCGGGTGGCTGGAGCTGATTTGCGGCAGCATGTTCTCGGGAAAATCTGAAGAGCTGATCAGAAGAGTGAAGAGAGCAACTTATGCCAAGCAGGAGGTCAGGGTCTTTAAACCTGTGATTGACAATCGATACAGCGAGGATGCTGTTGTTTCCCATAATGGAACATCTATGACGAGCTATGCCATTTCTTCGGCTGAGGACATTTGGAATCATATCAGTGAGAGCACGGATGTGATTGCAGTGGACGAGGTTCAATTCTTCGATCGGTCAATCATTGGTGTTTTATCGTCTCTTGCCGATAAAGGCTACCGTGTGATCGCAGCGGGCCTTGATATGGATTTCAGAGGAGAGCCGTTCGGCGTTGTGCCGGATATTATGGCCATCGCTGAAAGTGTGACGAAGCTGCAGGCCGTCTGTTCCGTCTGCGGATCACCGGCAAGCAGAACACAGCGGCTCATTGACGGAAAGCCGGCTTCTTATGATGATCCGGTCATTCTGGTGGGTGCGTCCGAATCCTATGAAGCAAGATGCAGACATCATCACGAAGTCCCGGGAAAATCTAAAAACTAATACAAAACATGGGTAAAAAGATAGAAAGCACCGGCCGAAAAGCTGGTGTTTTTTTATATATTCTGATAACAATCAATTAAAAAATTTAATTAAGTGTATTAAAAAATTAAGTAATTTTCTTCCCTTGAATTTTGATTTTGACAGGCATAAAATAACTAACGTAATGTAAATAGTTTTGAGACATTGTTCGAATAATTGTCACAAAGTCGCATAAAGATCATGATCGGTTATTTTTAGATGAGTTATTACTTAACTTGGTTAACTATTTCAAGAAAGAAGGAGATTTGCTTGAATAACATTAAAAAAACTAAGGAAGGCCATTTGGAAACAACATTAAGAGGAAAAGAAGTTTTATCTATTCCTACTTTAAATAAAGGTGTTGCTTTTACATTAGAAGAAAGACAAGAACTTGGCTTAGAAGGACTTCTTCCGCCAACTGTACTTTCTCTTGATCAACAAGCAAAACGCGCATACGAGCAATTTAAAGCTCAGCCAGACCGCCTTCGTCAAAATGTTTACTTAAATGATCTTGCTAACCGCAATGAAGTTCTTTTCTATAAATTGCTGCAAAATCACCTTCGTGAAATGCTTCCTGTTGTGTACACACCAACAGTTGGTGAAGCAATTCAAGAATACAGCCATGAATACAGAAGACCTCAAGGTATCTACTTGTCAATCGACAACATTGACGGTATTGAAAAGGCTTTTGAAAACCTTCATGCGACAGCAGGCGATATTGATCTTATCGTTGCAACTGACTCTGAAAGTATCCTTGGTATCGGTGACTGGGGTGTAGGCGGTATTAACATCGCTATCGGTAAATTGGCTGTTTACACTGCTGCAGCTGGTATTGACCCTAGCCGTGTTATCCCTGTAGTGCTTGATGTCGGTACAAACAACGAAAAACTTTTAAATGATCCTTTATACATTGGTAACCATCATGAACGTATTTCTGATGAACGTTATGAAGAATTCGTTGATGCGTATGTAAAAGCTGCGCTTAAATTCTTCCCTAAAGCGCTTCTTCACTGGGAAGACTTTGGCAACAAAAACGCGCGCAATATCATGAAAAAATACAACAACGAAATCCTGACATTCAACGATGATATTCAAGGGACAGGCGCAATTACACTTGCTGGTGTGCTTGCTGCTATGAAGAAAACAGGCGCATCTATTAAAGATCAGCGTGTAGTTGTCTTCGGTGCAGGTTCAGCTGGTATCGGTATTGCTGACCAAATCCGTGACACAATGGTGCTTGCTGGATTATCTGAGGAAGAAGCAAACAAAGCGTTCTTCACACTTGATTACAGAGGCCTGTTAACAGACGATATGGAAGGCATCCTTGATTTCCAAAAACCTTACCTTCGCAGTGCAGCAGAAGTGAAAGACTGGAAACGTGATGAAAAAGGCCAAATTTCATTCGATGAAGTGGTTCGCCAAGCAAAACCAACGATCTTAATCGGTACTTCAGGGGTTTCAGGAGCGTTCACAGAGGAAATTGTGAAAGAGATGGCATCTCACGTAGACCGTCCGGTGATCATGCCGATGTCTAACCCGACTCACCTTGCAGAAGCTGTTCCTGAAGATCTGTTCAAATGGACTGACGGAAAAGTGCTTGTAGCAACAGGAAGCCCATTTGACAATGTGGAGTACAATGGCGTTTCTTATGAAATCGGACAATCTAACAATGCATTCGCATTCCCTGGTCTTGGCCTTGGTTCAATCGTAGCTGAAGCGCGTGTTATTACGCCTGCTATGTTTGCTGCAACAGCTGATGCGATTGCTGAAATGGTTGATTTTGAAACACCTGGAGCTGGATTGCTTCCAAGCATCGACAAGCTTCAAGAAGTATCTATTCAAGTTGCCATTGCTGTAGCTGAAGCAGCGATTAAAGACGGCGTAGCAAATCGTCAGCCTGAAGATGTAAAACAAGCTGTTCTTGATGCAATGTGGACACCTGAATACAAAAAAGTCATCGCAAAATAATTGAGCGTGTAATTTTTCTGTCCGAGGGAAAGCTTTGAATAAAGCTAAAGTATACGGACATAGGATTTGGAGGAGAATATTTTGAGCATCTTAGATATCTTAATCCTCCTGGCACCGATCTTCTTTGTTATCGTGCTGGGTTGGTTTGCAGGACATTTCGGAAGTTATGATGCCAAGTCAGCAAAAGGGGTAAGTACGTTAGTAACGAAATACGCACTTCCAGCTCACTTTATCGCTGGTATTTTGACAACTTCCAGAAGTGAATTTTTATCACAAGTTCCATTAATGGTTTCTTTACTTATCGGGATTGTTGGTTTCTATATCATCATTCTATTGGTTTGCAGATTTGTCTTTAAGTATGATTTAACGAACTCATCCGTATTTTCTTTGAACTCTGCACAGCCGACATTCGCATTTATGGGTATTCCTGTATTGGGAAGCTTGTTCGGTGCGCAAGAGGTTGCGATTCCGATCGCTGTAACAGGTATTGTTGTTAATGCGATTCTTGATCCGCTTGCGATCATTATTGCTACAGTGGGTGAGTCTTCTAAGAAAAACGAAGAGAGCGGCGACAGTTTCTGGAAGATGACAGGAAAGTCAATCCTGCATGGTCTTTGTGAGCCGCTTGCAGCTGCTCCGCTAATCAGTATGATCTTAGTGCTGGTTTTCAATTTCACTCTTCCTGAGCTGGGTGTTAAAATGCTTGATCAGCTTGGAAGCACAACATCTGGTGTTGCTCTCTTTGCTGTCGGTGTTACCGTTGGTATTCGTAAAATTAAACTCAGTCTGCCGGCTATCGGTATTGCGTTACTAAAAGTTGCGGTTCAGCCTGCTTTAATGTTCCTGATTGCTCTTGCAGTCGGACTTCCAGCTGACCAAACAACAAAAGCGATCCTTCTTGTTGCATTCCCTGGTTCTGCCGTTGCAGCCATGATTGCGACTCGTTTCGAGAAACAAGAGGAAGAAACTGCGACTGCGTTTGTGATCAGTGCGATTCTGTCATTGATTTCACTTCCAATTATTATTGCGCTTACTGCGTAATCTAAAAAGCTCCCTTTAAGGGGAGCTTTTTTACTTTACGTTTGAAATTTAAACAGTGACAGCAGCGGTTTTTTTCTTGTTTTTATGTTTTCGGAAGAAGCAGCAGTCTCAGGGGTCGGCTGAGCGGTGAATTCTTTCATTTGTGAGGTTAGTGATTGCAGATCAGCAAGAATGTCATCAATTTCTCTTCTGTGCTGCAGAAGCTGATAGGATACGCCTTCATCGGCTTTTTGTTTAAGCTGGCGTTCCAGTTCCTCAATTCTTGCCAGCAGCCCGTTTTCGTCCTGTTTTTGCTGTAATAAGGTGTCAAGCTTTTGTTCGAGCTGTTCGATTCTTTTCTCTGTGTCACTGTTTGTTTTTTGGACAAGGAAGCCTGTGCGCTTCTTATTGCTTTGCGGCACATTGATATCCTGAAGCGCCGTGCCTTCAGAAATTTGTTTTTGAATAGATTTCAGGACTTGCACATCTTCAGCCGTAAACGAATAGTGTCCGAGCTCGTTCCGTTCAGCCGGAAGGTTCAGCTGTTTCACCCACCGCTGCACTGTTTTTGCGGAGACGCCGAGTTCACTTGCTACCATATTTGTATTCATGATCCCATACCTCCTTTTTAGCTAGGTATTCGACCATGGGGAGCGGTTCCCTTCCTATTAGACAAAACAAGAAAAGATTCGGCAAAGAAAGTGGGCATCTCCCTTTTTTCTTCAAAAACCGTTATTGCTCATACAGCTCTAACGGAAGCTGATCGGGATCAAAAAAGAAGGTGAACCGCTTGCCTGTTAGCGGATCTGTCCTGATCGGCTCTGTCTCGATTCCTTTTTCGTGAAGCTCCTGAACAGCCTGTTCTAAGCTGTTGACCGTAAAGGCAAGATGACGGAGCCCTGCACCTTCAGGACGGGTTTGACGTGCGGGCGGATCAGGGAACGAAAACAGCTCAATGACGTACGAGCCGTTAAGCGACAAATCAAGCTTGTAGGAGTCGCGCTCTTCTCGGTATGTTTCCTGTATCACCTGAAAACCGAGCTTATGTACGTAGAAAGCTTTCGACTTTTCATAATCTGAGCATATGATTGCAATATGATGTATGGATGTAAGCAATACGATCCCTCCTTTTTTCAGTATAGCAGAGGAGGCTTTTTTAACTGGGATTGAAATGCTTTTGACTGGCGATAGTCCCTATACTATAATGAGAATGTTACGCACAGGAAAACAGAGGTGAAGACCGTGTTAGACCGTTTAAAGTCAATCGAAGAACGATATGAAAAATTAAATGAGCTTTTAAGCGATCCAGAAGTTGTCAACGATCCGAAAAAGCTTAGAGAATATTCGAAAGAGCAATCTGATATACAAGAAACAGTTGACGTATATAGACAATACAGAGATGCGTCAGAACAGCTGGCTGATGCAAAAGCAATGCTTGAGGATAAGCTTGATGCCGAGATGCGCGACATGGTGAAGGAAGAGATTTCTGAACTCCAGAAAGAAACGGAAACACTGTCAGAACGTCTGAAGGTGCTCCTGATCCCGAAAGATCCTAATGATGATAAAAACGTTATCATGGAGATCCGCGGAGCTGCAGGCGGAGATGAAGCCGCTTTATTTGCAGGCAACCTGTACAGAATGTATTCCCGCTATGCCGAGCTTCAAGGCTGGAAAACCGAGGTCATGGAAGCAAGTGTAACCGGAACGGGCGGCTACAAAGAGATCATCTTTATGATTACGGGCAGCGGCGCATATTCTAAACTCAAATATGAAAACGGCGCTCACCGTGTTCAGCGTGTTCCGGAAACAGAATCAGGCGGCCGTATTCATACTTCTACTGCAACAGTAGCATGTCTTCCTGAGGCCGAAGAGGTAGAGGTTGACATTCATGAGAAGGATATCCGTGTTGATACGTTTGCTTCAAGCGGACCGGGCGGACAAAGCGTGAACACGACAATGTCTGCCGTTCGTCTGACGCATTTGCCGACAGGCGTTGTCGTATCATGCCAGGATGAAAAATCTCAAATCAAAAACAAAGAAAAAGCAATGAAGGTTCTCCGTGCCAGAATCTACGATAAATTTCAGCAGGAAGCCCAGGCTGAATATGATCAAACACGGAAATCGGCTGTCGGATCAGGTGACCGCTCTGAGCGTATCCGCACATACAACTTCCCGCAAAACCGTGTGACGGATCACAGAATCGGCCTGACCATTCAAAAGCTTGATCAGATTCTTGAAGGAAAACTTGACGAAGTGGTTGAAACACTGATTGTAGAAGATCAGGCAAGCAAGCTTCAGCAGGCGGATAGTTAAGATGAAGACGATATTTGAAGCCCTGAAATGGGCTTCTTCTTATTTAACGGAAGCGGGAAGAGAAGAAAATGCGGCTGAGCTGCTTTTGCTTTATGATACCGGAATGGATAGAAGCAAGCTGCTCGCCAGCCTGCAGGAACCGATCGGTGAAGATGAGCTGTATCGCTTTAAACGCCACGTCGATATGCACAAAGAAGGCGTACCGGTTCAGTACATTATTGGTATAGAGTTTTTTTACGGACGGGAATTTATGGTGAATGATGATGTGCTGATCCCGCGTCCGGAAACGGAAGAGGTTGTCTGCCATCTTCTTGAGAAATATAGAAGTGTCTTTTCTGAAGGAGAGCAGCTTGAAGTGGTAGATGTCGGCACCGGCAGCGGCGCAATAGCCGTCACGCTTGCACTGGAAAACAAAAACTTTTCTGTTTCAGCGATTGATATCTCCAAAGAGGCGCTGGACGTTGCTTCAGCCAATGCGGAAAAGCTCGGAGCGGAGGTGCATTTTCTTCAAGGCGACCTGCTTGAGCCCTTTATTAAGGCAGGAAAAAAAGCGGATATTATCGTCTCAAACCCTCCTTATATTTCTGAAGAAGAAATGGCCGATTTATCTGAGATTGTCCGTTTCCATGAACCTTTGCATGCCCTCACTGACGGCGGAGACGGGCTGAAATTTTATAAGCGGTTTATGGAAGCCATTCCGCTGGTCATGAAGAATACCGTGCTTGTCGTCTTTGAAATCGGGTGGAAGCAGGGCGCAGCTGTAAAAGAGCTGATTCTGCATGCGTTTAAGGATGCGGAAGTTGAAGTCCTGAAGGATATTAACGGAAAAGACAGAACCATATGCGCGGTAATTCATAAGAATAAATAAGCAGCTTGCTGGTGAGTTGAGATAAGAACGGGACCAGCAAGCTGTTTTAACACCAGCAAAGGGGATGTAAAAGATGAAAAAGGCCCTGACAGCAGGAATTTTACTTATTGCCATTGAAAGTATGGTGGGTTCTATTTTTGCGCAAGCCATTTCTTATGAATTCATTTTCGGCATTGCGTCTCTTGTTTTGATCGGGCTTGCCATTGTGACATCGGGTTTAGCTGTAAGCGGAAGCGACCAGCGGGCGAATTATCATTCAGAAACCAAAGAAGGCCGGACAGCCCGGTTGAACATATCAGCTGCTTTCTTTGTTGCTGCCATACCTTCTATTCTATGTTATCTATTGACCGTTTTGATCTAATGAAAAAGGAAGCCCTTAGGAGGCTTCCTTTTTTTGCAGCAAAACAGAATCCCATATCCAGTAGACAACAGCTGTTAATACAGCGAAGATGTAAAAGGCTGTATTTTGAAGCAGGGATTGCCCGGAAGGCTGCAGCACGCCAAAGATGATCGCGTTGGCGATAAACGCCGCGGCAAGATAATACAGCAAGTACAAAGGGCTGAACCGTTTCGGCTTTTTATTCATCATGATCTGAAGCGGCAGCGCGAATAGTAAATAAGGAAATAAGAAATAAAAGGCCATCGTTACGAGAGCAGCTATAATAAAGGAATGAATGTAAATAATCGAATAAAGAACTGACATCGTGAACGCTGACAGCAGCACTGTGTAATTATATTTCATTTTAAACCTCCTAAAACACTATCGTACCATAAATTAGATTAAAAGCTTGCTAGATTTTTTTGCCGCTGCAGGTTTACTCCATACGTTCCTTGTCCATAATAGGGCTAGATACAAAGCACGGAGAGGAACGGTGGGGACCGATGAAAAAAACAGTTATCATTTGTATATATATGTTTCTTTTATTATCTGGGGCAATCGTAGGATTGGCGAAAGAAGAGACGGCACAGCAATCTGAAAATGAGCCGGTTGTCATTCCGGACGAGGCGATTCGCCTGAGAATATTGGCAAACAGCGATCGTGACGAGGACCAAGAATTAAAGCGTCATATCAGAGACGCCGTCAATAAAGAAATCACAACATGGGTCAAGGATATTACTTCTATTGAAGAAGCGCGGCGTTTGATCCGCTCAAAGCTGCCTGAGATCAAGGAAATTGCAAAAGAAACCATGGAAAAAGAAGGCGCCAGTCAATCAATATCTGTTGATTTTGACAAAATCTCATTTCCGACAAAACTTTACGGCAGCATGGTATATCCTGCTGGAGAATACGAAGCCATTCTGATTACGCTTGGAAACGGTGAAGGCGCCAATTGGTGGTGCGTATTATTCCCGCCGCTCTGCTTTCTTGATTTTTCGAATGGGGAAGCCGTAAAAGAACAAGAAGATCAAGAAGCCTCAAAAAAACAAACGGAAAAAGCGCTTGAGGACTTAACAGCCAAAGCGGAGAAAGCTGAAAAAGAAGATGAGAAAGAGAAAGAAGACAATACAGAAGTGAAATTCTTCGTTGTAGAATGGTTTTCCGATCTTTTTTCTTAATCACCAGGTCTAAAAATAGATTTGCCTCATAGATTGGAAGAAAGAACGCTGAAAACGGGGTGAACGAATGTTTTATCAACTGCGGGTGGCAAGGGAAAAGGACGGAGACATACTTGAGGAATTTTTAAAACAGGCCAAAACGAATCATGAGGGCGTAAAGGAAGGGTTCACCCAGTTTCTGATGCTGGAGGACAGCGAGAAAAACATAGCCGGCTGTCTGGGGATCGAAAAAATCAGCTGCGATCAAGCCCTGCTTCGCTCACTTGTGATATCGGACAAGCTTCACCAAGGTCATATTGTATCGCTCTTTCAAAGCATGGAGGTGCTTTGTGAAAAGCATGAGATTAAAACGGTATACTTGGTAGCCAATCAGCATTCTTCGGCTGATTTCCTGGGGGCCATAGGCTTTGAACGGGCGGAGAGTGTGCCGGAAGAGCTGTTTGCCTCGGATCACTTCTGTGAATCAAGGCAAGTGGAAGGGGCCGTCTTAATGAAAAAAACATCCGGATAAGTGAGATTTATACACAAACTTATCCACTTCTTTATATGCGTTGTCCACAATTTGTGGATAACGCTTGTTTTATTACAGGACATCTTTTATACTTTCAAAAGGATTACACGCGTAAAACGATCGTTTTATTGTTGTGAATAAGGAGTTTGGTCAGAAATGAAAACGAAAAGATGGTTTGTGGATGTAATGGACGAGTTATCCACAAATGATCCACAAATTGCACAAGCAGCTGCTTTGCTCCGAGGAAATGAGGTTGTCGCGTTTCCGACAGAAACTGTATATGGTCTCGGCGCAAATGCGAAAAGCACAGATGCTGTCAAAAAAATATATGAGGCGAAAGGGCGGCCGAGTGATAATCCACTGATTGTCCACATTGCGGATATCAGCCAGCTTGACGGTTTAACAGGCCCGGCGCCAGACAAGGCGAAAATATTAATGAAGCGCTTTTGGCCAGGGGCGCTTACACTGATTTTGCCTTGTACACCTGGTGCGCTGTCACCCCGTGTAACAGCAGGGTTGGATACAGTGGCCGTCAGAATGCCTGATCATCCGCTGGCTCTGGCACTCATCCGTGCCGCGGGTCTCCCGATTGCAGCGCCGAGTGCTAATTTATCGGGCAAACCAAGCCCGACAAAGGCTGAACACGTGGCTCACGACTTGGATGGCCGCATAGCGGGATTGATGGATGGGGGATCTACGGGAATCGGTGTCGAATCAACCGTACTTTCATGTGCAGGAGAAACACCTGTGCTCCTTCGTCCGGGCGGCATTACAAAAGAACAAATAGAAGCCGAAATCGGACCGATTCTTGTGGATAAAGGGCTTGCCGATCAAAATGAGAAGCCGATTTCTCCGGGAATGAAATATACACATTACGCGCCGTCAGCGCCGCTTGTTATTTCTGAAGGAAGCCCTGAGCGCATTCAAACGCTTATTCAAGAATATCAGCAGGGCGGAAAACGGGTCGGCGTCCTGACGACAGAAGAAAATGCGGATTTTTATTCGGCTGACTATGTGAAGAGCTGCGGCAGAAGAGATCAGCTTGAAACAGTAGCGGCAGCCCTTTATGATGCATTGCGCAGTTTTGATGAAGAAAAGGTTGATTTTATTATTGCAGAATCGTTTCCTGACACAGGCGTCGGACTTGCTATTATGAACAGGCTGATGAAAGCAGCCGGAGGAAGAGTGATTCGCTGACACAGTCAGAAGTTCTAACCCCTTTTGGACACGCATAGGCTAAAAAAGCGGGCGTGTCCAAGGGGGTTATGTATGTGATGTCGGAGATGTTTATAGGCGAACTGATTACCTTAAGCATCATGGCGTTTGCTTTAGGTATGGATGCTTTTTCTGTCGGCCTCGGAATGGGCATGGTCAAACTCAGAAAAAAGCAGATCATCTATATTGGATTCATTATCGGTCTCTTTCACGTCATCATGCCTCTCGGAGGGATGGCGGCGGGAAATATGCTGTCAGGGCTCCTCGGCATGGTAGCCGTATATATCGGGGGTTCGCTGCTGTTTGTTCTCGGTGTTCAAATGGTGATCGCATCTTTTAAACAGTCAGAAGAACGTTTGATGTCACCGGCTGGGCCTGGCTTATTGTTATTTGCAGTCGGCGTCAGCCTCGATAGTTTCTCCGTCGGTCTGAGCCTTGGAATATACGGCTCGCATCCGCTTCTCACCGTTACCCTGTTTGGGCTTTTCAGCATGATTTTGACTTGGCTGGGCCTGCTGATCGGAAAGCAAGTGCAGTCCTGGCTCGGCTCATACAGTGAGGCGCTTGGGGGGACCATATTAATCGTATTTGGCCTTAAGCTGCTTTTGCCAATTTAATATCCCAATAAAAGAAACGCTGTCGCCGTTTCTTTTTTCTTCATATATAATAGAAAAAATAAGGGGTGACTGACATGAACATCATTTTTGTCTGTACTGGAAATACGTGCCGCAGTCCAATGGCTGAGGCGCTTTTTAAATCAATTGCAGAAGCGGAAGGGCTGGATGTCAGCGTCCGCTCGGCAGGCGTATTTGCCTCACCTAACGGGAAAGCGTCGCCTCACGCGATCGAAGCGCTTTTTGAAAAGCGCATTGCCCTTAATCATGTTTCTTCGCCATTAACTGAAGAACATATGGAATCGGCAGATTTGGTACTGGCAATGACCCACCAGCACAAACAGGTTATCGTCAACCAATTCGAACGTTATCGTGATAAAGTGTTTACGCTAAAAGAATATGTGACAGGCAGCCGGGGCGATATTATAGACCCGTTTGGCGGCTCCATTGAGATCTACAAAAAAACGAGAGATGAGCTTGAAGAGCTTCTTCGGCAGCTGGCAGAACGATTGAAAAATGACGGCAAATAACTTGTCAGAGAATCTGAAAACAGGTCATTTGCAAATCCTGCGTGAAGGAGTAGAATATAGTGAAAAGCACATCGATATGGTGTGAATCAATGAGCGGACAGGCTGCGCGGTCAACAAAGCGGGCGGACCGCATCACACACGCTGGGAGGAAAAGCTGATGAAAGTAGCCATAGCATCGGATCATGGCGGCGTTCACATTCGAAACGAAATTAAAGATTTAATGGACGAATTGCAAATTGAATATGTTGATATGGGCTGTGACTGCGGCGGCGGATCTGTCGATTATCCGGACTATGCTTTTCCGGTGGCCGAGAAAGTAGTAAACGGTGAAGTGGACAGAGGCATTTTAATTTGCGGGACAGGCATTGGCATGAGCATTTCCGCCAATAAAGTCAAAGGCATCCGCTGTGCGCTGGCACATGATACATTCAGTGCAAAGGCGACGAGAGAACATAACGATACTAATATCCTCGCAATGGGCGAGCGGGTGATTGGACCCGGTTTGGCACGTGAAATTGCGAAAATCTGGCTGACCACTGAATTTACTGGCGGAAGACATCAAACCCGCATCGGAAAAATCTCGGACTATGAAGAGAAAAACCTGTAGGGGTGCTGCTCAATGAGTGAGATCACACAAACGTGGAAGACGATGCTGTCAGAGTTTCAGGACAAAGCGGGATTGAAAGAAAATCAGCTCTTTGTCCTTGGCTGCAGCACAAGCGAAGTGGCCGGCAGCCATATCGGCACATCGGGCAGTACAGACATCGCGGAAAGCATCTACAGCGGACTTGCAGAGCTGAAGGGAAAAACGGGAATCCATCTGGCGTTTCAATGCTGCGAGCATTTAAACAGAGCGCTTGTAGTGGAGGAAGAAACGGCCGAGCTGTTCAGGCTTCCGGCCGTTTCCGCTGTACCTGTTCCAAAAGCGGGCGGGGCGATGGCTTCTTATGCGTTTAAGCAAATGAAGTCTCCTGTTCTGGTAGAAACCATTCAGGCAGATGCCGGAATAGATATAGGCGACACGTTTATCGGCATGCACTTAAAGCCGGTTGCTGTTCCTGTACGCATTTCTCAGAACAGTCTCGGTGCTGCCCATGTGACATTGGCGCGCACAAGGCCAAAGCTGATCGGCGGAATGCGGGCAGTTTATGAGTGTGAATGAGAAAGGACTGCATGGGCCAGTCTTTTCTTTAATTTTCGCCGCTGGAATAAATTCCGAACTTTAAATTAAATTTAATTTATAAATATTCGTTTTTGCCAATAAAATTTTCGTTTTTTTGAAAATAATCTTTTACATCGACCTAAAAAACCATGTACAATAGTGGTGGTAAAAACAAAGAACAGGATACGGATAGGAGAGGATCTCGCTGATGAAACATTTACCTGCGCAAGACGAACAGGTGTTTAACGCCATTAAAAATGAGCGTGAACGCCAACAGACTAAGATCGAATTGATTGCTTCTGAAAACTTTGTAAGTGAAGCGGTTATGGAAGCACAAGGTTCTGTTTTAACAAACAAATACGCTGAAGGATATCCTGGCAAACGCTATTATGGCGGATGTGAGCACGTCGATGTCGTTGAAGATATCGCTCGTGACCGCGCGAAGGAAATCTTTGGAGCGGAGCATGTAAACGTTCAGCCTCATTCAGGCGCACAAGCAAACATGGCTGTCTATTTCACGATTTTGGAACAAGGCGATACTGTACTTGGGATGAACCTCTCCCACGGCGGTCATTTAACACACGGAAGTCCAGTTAACTTCAGCGGTGTTCAATATAACTTTGTTGAGTACGGCGTAGATAAAGAAACTCAACATATTGATTACGATGACGTGCGTGAAAAAGCCCTCGCTCACAAGCCTAAGCTAATCGTGGCAGGAGCAAGTGCGTATCCTCGTACAATCGACTTCAAGAAATTCCGTGAAATTGCTGATGAAGTCGGCGCTTACTTTATGGTGGATATGGCGCATATCGCAGGACTTGTTGCGGCAGGCCTTCATCCAAACCCGGTTCCTTACGCTGATTTCGTGACAACAACGACACATAAAACACTTCGCGGACCTCGCGGCGGTATGATCCTTTGCCGTGAAGAGTTCGGCAAGAAAATTGATAAGTCCATCTTCCCTGGCATTCAAGGCGGACCGCTGATGCACGTAATTGCCGCAAAAGCTGTTTCATTCGGCGAAGTATTGCGCGATGATTTCAAAACATACGCACAAAATGTGATTTCAAACGCGAAGCGTCTTGCAGAATCATTAACAAAAGAGGGCATTCAGCTCGTTTCCGGCGGAACTGACAACCACCTCATCCTGGTTGATCTTCGTTCTCTCGGACTGACAGGTAAGGTTGCAGAGCATGTGCTTGATGAAATCGGGATTACATCAAACAAAAACGCGATTCCATACGATCCTGAAAAACCGTTCGTAACAAGCGGTATCCGTCTCGGAACAGCTGCTGTGACAAGCCGCGGTTTTGACGGAGAGGCATTGGATGAAGTCGGTGCCATCATTGCGCTTGCATTGAAAAACCACGAAGATGAAGGAAAACTTGAAGAAGCAAGACAGCGCGTAGCTGCTCTGACTGGCAAGTTCCCTCTATATAAAGAATTAGATTACTAAGATTGAAAAACCCGCTCGGGCTTATGCCCGGCGGGTTTTTTGACGATGTCCTTGAAACTCAATGTCTTTTTTGTAGAATCAATAGAAGTGTGAAATTGTCGATGGGACAATAAAAAAGGAGCTGAAACACAGTATGGGAAAGGTTTATGTATTTGATCATCCTTTAATTCAGCACAAGCTGACATATATTCGGAATGTAGAGACAGGCACGAAGGATTTTAGAGAGCTTGTAGACGAAGTAGCCACACTTATGGCGTTTGAAATTACCCGTGATCTCCCTCTAGAGGAAGTGGATATCAACACACCGGTTCAGACTGCGAAATCAAAAGTCATCTCAGGGAAAAAACTCGGGGTTGTTCCTATTCTCAGAGCAGGTTTAGGAATGGTTGAAGGCATCTTGAAACTGATCCCTGCGGCAAAAGTGGGACATGTCGGTCTGTACCGTGATCCTGAAACCTTAAAACCCGTGGAATACTATGTGAAGCTTCCTTCTGATGTGGAAGAGCGTGAATTCATCGTGGTTGACCCTATGCTGGCCACAGGCGGTTCCGCAGTTGAAGCGATTAACAGCCTGAAAAAACGCGGTGCGAAAAACATTCGTTTCATGTGTCTCGTAGCTGCGCCTGAAGGTGTGGAAGAATTGCAGAAGCATCATTCTGACGTGGATATTTACATAGCGGCGCTTGATGAAAAACTAAATGAAAAAGGTTATATCGTTCCGGGTCTCGGAGACGCAGGAGACCGTATGTTCGGAACAAAATAAAAAAGAAAAACCCGCCAACGGGTTTTCTTTTTTGTTATCCAGTTATTTGCTATTCGGTGAATCTCTATACAATTATAGGTGAAAATGTGAACATTCTGTGGAGGCTTACAGTATAAAAAGTTTTTTAACTTTAAACAGATTGACACATGTTAGGGGCTATTGTATGCTAAACGAGGGTATTATGAGAAGGTTTTCATAGCTTTCATTATAGTCCTCATCCCCAATGTAAATCCTCCCAGAAAACCCGTTTTATGAGGATTTATTTAAGCGAATGAAACAGCATCCCTGCAAGGCTTGCGGATGAATGATTTTTTCGAACAGGCCCGTTTTGCCGGACAAAAAAGGTCTTCTACTAGGGTTAACCGCTGATTTTGCCGTATCCAAGAAATATATTATTTTTTCATCAGGAGACAGATAGTTGATGGACGATCCCAAGCTACAATTTAGCAGACAACGAAAATATCTATTGTTCATTTTGGCAGCGTATGTACTGGGTTATGGTTTAACAGCGTATAAAACCGTTTTTTTAGGCCTTATTCTGGGAACTGTTTTCAGTTTGTTTAATTTTTTACTGCTCGTCAGAAGAATGAATGCTTTTGACAGGGCCGTTGCGAAAGGCAAGTCCATACGATCCCTTGGGAGCGCAGCGCGGTGGTGCAATGCGATTCTTGCTGCGGCTGTCGCCTATAAATATCCCGAGCATTTTCATATGGCAAGTACAGTTATTGGATTAATGACAATTTATCCTGTCATTATGATAGATTCCTTTATCCAGCTTAAACGTTCATCAATGGAAGAGAGGTGAAAACCCTTTGAATCATGAATACAGAACTATTGAATTTCTAGGACTTACTTTTAATCTGACAAACATTCTGATGATTACTGTGGCGAGTGTGATCGTGTTATTGATTGCCATCCTTACCACAAGAACGCTTTCGATCCGTCCCGGAAAAGCCCAGAACTTTATGGAATGGATTGTTGATTTTGTCCGCAATATTATCGGCAGTACAATGGATTTGAAAACAGGGGCTAACTTCTTGGCACTTGGTGTCACATTGCTGATGTACATATTTGTGTCGAATATGCTGGGGCTGCCGTTCTCTGTCACAATCGGACATGAGCTCTGGTGGAAATCTCCGACAGCCGATCCTGCCATTACATTAACGCTTGCCGTAATGGTCGTCGCTTTAACCCATTATTATGGTGTAAAGATGAAAGGGCTCAAGGAATATTCCAAGGAGTATTTAAGACCTGTTCCGTTCATGCTCCCGATGAAAATCATAGAAGAGTTTGCGAATACGCTGACTCTCGGTTTGCGGCTTTACGGTAACATCTTCGCCGGTGAGATTCTTCTCGGCCTGCTTGCGGGATTAGCGACAAGCTTCTATTCGCAAAGCGTGGTTCTCGGACTTGTCGGTACAATCGGTGCCATTCTGCCGATGCTGGCATGGCAGGCATTCAGTTTATTTATAGGTGCCATCCAGGCGTTTATTTTTACGATGCTGACGATGGTGTACATGTCTCATAAAATCAGTAATGATCATTAAAACATTATATCCAAACGGATAACATTTTAAAGGAGGAACTTTTTCATGAATTTAATAGCAGCTGCGATTGCAATTGGTTTAGGCGCACTTGGTGCAGGTATTGGTAACGGTTTGATTGTTTCACGTACGGTAGAGGGGATCGCCCGTCAGCCGGAGGCAGGTAAAGAACTTAGAACGCTTATGTTCATGGGTATCGCATTAGTTGAGGCCCTTCCTATTATCGCTGTCGTTATCGCATTCTTAGCGTTCTTTGGCTAAGCATAAAAGCCTTATATGAACTAAAAATGGCGAAGATCATTCCAAGAGAACCTTCGCCATTGCTTTATGTCTGATAAGCATCCCGCCTTGCCGGCTGAAAAGAGACAAGTGCGGCTGCTGGATCAGCAAAGAAAAACCTGCAGAAGGGAGTTGCCGTAGTAGATGTCTCAATTACCACTTGAACTAGGACTGTCGTTTAACGGCGGAGATATCCTGTTCCAACTGTTAGCTATGTTAATTTTATTAGCGCTTCTGAAGAAATACGCTTTAGGGCCGCTATTAAACATAATGAAACAGCGTGAAGATCATATCGCTGGAGAAATTACGTCTGCTGAAGAAAAAAATAAAGAAGCGCAGCAGCTTATTGACGAGCAGCGCGCTATGTTAAAAGAAGCAAGACAGGAATCCCAAACGCTTATCGAAAACGCGAAGAAACTGGGAGAGAACCAAAAAGAAGAGATTATTCAGGCTGCGCGTGCAGAATCTGAACGTCTGAAAGAAGCAGCCAGAACTGAAATCGTGAAGGAAAAAGAACAGGCGGTTTCTGCTCTCCGTGAGCAAGTAGCGTCTCTTTCTGTCATGATTGCGTCGAAAGTGATCGAAAAAGAACTGGATGAACAGGCTCAAGAGAAATTGATCCAGGACTATCTTAAAGAGGTAGGAGAAAGCCGATGAGTGGATCAGCTGTCTCTAAACGATATGCATCAGCTCTTTTCGATATTGCCAATGAGTCCTCTCAGCTCAATCAGGTAGAAGAAGAGCTAAAAGTTGTAAAAGAAGTATTTCAAAATGAAAAAGCGCTAAATGATGTGTTAAACCATCCGAAGGTGCCGGGCGCAAAGAAAAAAGAACTCATCCAAAACGCTTTTGGATCTTTATCACAGTCCGTGCTCCATACGATTTTTCTTTTGATTGACCGTCACCGGGCATCAATTGTGCCTGATCTCACAGATGAGTTTGTGAAACTCGCAAACGAGGCCCGTCAAACAGAAGACGCGATTGTATATTCAGTTAAACCGCTGACGGATGCGGAAATTTCATCATTATCACAAGTGTTTGCAAAAAAAGCCGGAGTCGCTTCACTGAGAATCAGAAATGAAGTGCAGACGGATTTAATAGGCGGCATTAAAGTCCGCATTGGAAACCGGATTTTTGACGGCAGCGTAAGCGGAAAGCTTCAGCGCATTGAACGTCAACTTGCCGGGGAAAATCGATAGAAGGGGTGAAACCTAAGTGAGCATCAAAGCTGAAGAGATTAGCACGCTGATAAAACAGCAAATACAAAATTATCAATCTGAAATTGAAGTTCATGACGTAGGTACAGTCATCCAAGTCGGTGACGGTATCGCTCGTGTACACGGTCTTGACAACTGTATGGCCGGTGAACTTGTTGAATTTTCAAACGGCGTTTTGGGTATGGCTCAAAACCTTGAAGAATCAAACGTAGGTATCGTTATCTTAGGACCTTACACAGAGATCCGTGAAGGGGACGAAGTAAAAAGAACAGGCCGCATCATGGAGGTTCCTGTCGGTGAAGAATTAATCGGCCGTATTGTGAACCCGTTAGGTCAGCCGGTGGACGGACTTGGCCCGATCCTCACAAGCAAAACACGTCCGATCGAAAGCCAGGCACCTGGTGTTATGGACCGTAAATCCGTTCATGAACCGCTTCAAACTGGTATTAAAGCAATTGATGCACTGATTCCGATCGGCCGCGGCCAGCGTGAGCTGATCATCGGTGACCGTCAAACAGGTAAAACATCTGTTGCGATCGATTCGATCTTAAACCAAAAAGACCAAGACATGATCTGCGTATATGTAGCGATCGGTCAAAAAGAATCTACAGTCCGCGGCGTAGTAGAAACATTGCGTAAGCACGGCGCGCTTGATTATACAATTGTTGTAACGGCGTCTGCGTCACAGCCGGCACCGCTTCTGTACCTTGCTCCGTATGCAGGGGTTACAATGGCAGAAGAATTTATGTACAATGGCAAGCACGTTCTTGTTGTATACGATGATCTTTCTAAACAAGCGGCTGCTTACCGTGAGCTGTCCTTGCTTCTTCGCCGTCCGCCAGGCCGTGAAGCGTTCCCGGGGGATGTATTCTATCTTCATTCCCGTCTGCTTGAGCGTGCAGCAAAGCTTAGCGACGCGAAAGGCGCAGGATCAATTACAGCTCTGCCGTTCGTAGAAACTCAAGCCGGAGATATCTCAGCGTATATCCCGACAAACGTTATATCCATCACCGACGGACAGATCTTCCTGCAATCTGATTTGTTCTTCTCAGGCGTACGCCCAGCGATCAACGCCGGATTGTCTGTATCACGTGTCGGCGGTTCCGCGCAAATCAAAGCGATGAAAAAAGTATCAGGAACATTGCGTCTTGATCTTGCATCATACCGTGAGCTGGAAGCATTCGCTCAATTCGGATCTGACCTCGACCAAGCGACTCAGGCGAAACTGAACCGCGGTGCGCGCACAGTTGAAGTACTGAAGCAGGATCTGAATAAGCCGCTTCCGGTTGAAAAACAGGTAGCCATTCTTTATGCGCTGACAAAAGGATATCTTGATGATATTCCTGTAGCGGACATCAGACGTTTTGAAGAAGAGTACTACATGTACCTTGACCAAAACCATAAAGAGCTGCTTGACGGAATTGCAAAAACAGGGAACCTTCCTGCTGATGAAGACTTCGCTGCTGCAATCGAAGGCTTCAAACGCACATTTGCACCAAGCAACTAACTCGAATGCTGATGAGAGAAAAAGGTTCTCTTTTTCTCTCTTTTTACGCAAATGAAGAGAAAAGGTGGTGAAATCTTTGGCCTCATTACGCGATATTAAGTCAAGGATCACGTCAACGAAAAAAACGAGCCAGATTACAAAAGCCATGCAGATGGTATCTGCAGCTAAGCTGAATCGTGCTGAAAACAATGCAAAATCATTTGTGCCCTATATGGATAAGATTCAAGAGGTTGTATCAAATGTCGGAAAAGTATCCGGCAGCGCGAAACATCCGATGCTTCTCAGCAGAGAAGTGAAAAAGACGGCATACCTCGTTATTACATCTGACCGCGGTCTTGCTGGCGCTTTTAACAGTTCGGTTTTACGAAGTGCTTATCAGGCCATTCAAGAACGTCATCAGTCTAAGGATGAGTATGCAGTGATCGTTATCGGACGAGTGGGCCGTGATTTCTTTAAAAAACGCGACATTCCGATCATTTCCGAGTTAACAGGACTTGGAGACGAAGTGTCGTTTTCAGAAATTAAGGACCTTGCCCGTCAAACGATTCAAATGTTTATAGACGGTGCATTTGATGAATTGCACCTTGTATATAACCATTATGTCAGCGCCATTTCTCAAGAAGTGACGGAGAAAAAACTTCTGCCGCTATCTGATTTGGGCGGCGGCGGAAAAAGAACGGCGTCTTATGAATTTGAACCGTCTGAAGAGGAGGTTCTGGAGGTTTTGCTTCCTCAATACGCAGAAAGCTTAATCTTCGGTGCGCTTCTTGACAGTAAAGCAAGTGAACATGCTGCAAGAATGACGGCGATGAAAAACGCGACAGACAATGCGAAGGATCTTATCGATTCACTTTCGCTTTCTTACAACCGCGCTCGCCAAGCAGCGATCACACAAGAAATTACGGAAATTGTCGGCGGAGCAGCCGCTTTAGAATAGAAAGATTTTGTCAGGAGGGATAGCGATGAAGAAAGGACGCGTTAGCCAGGTATTAGGACCAGTTGTCGACGTACGTTTTGAAGACGGTCACTTACCTGAAATATATAATGCGATTAAAATTTCACAGCCGGCTGGAAGTGAAAACGAAGTAGGTATTGATTTAACGCTTGAGGTCGCTCTTCATTTAGGCGATGACACAGTCCGTACAATCGCAATGGCATCTACGGATGGTGTTCAGCGCGGAATGGAAGCTGTCGATATGGGAGCGCCGATTTCAGTTCCGGTTGGTAATGTAACACTCGGCCGTGTATTTAACGTACTCGGAGAAAATATTGATTTAAATGAGCCGGTTCCTGCGGATGCGAAGAAGGACCCGATTCACAGACAGGCTCCTTCATTTGATCAGCTTTCAACAGAAGTTGAAATCCTTGAAACAGGAATTAAAGTTGTTGACTTGCTTGCTCCATATATCAAGGGCGGTAAGATCGGATTGTTCGGCGGTGCCGGTGTAGGTAAAACCGTATTAATCCAGGAATTGATCAACAACATCGCGCAAGAGCACGGCGGTATCTCTGTATTCGCCGGCGTAGGAGAGCGTACTCGTGAAGGGAACGACCTTTTCTACGAGATGAGCGACTCTGGCGTAATCAACAAAACAGCCATGGTATTCGGACAAATGAACGAGCCGCCGGGCGCACGTATGCGTGTTGCACTGACAGGTCTTACAATGGCTGAGCATTTCCGTGATGAGCAAGGACAGGACGTACTGTTCTTCATCGATAACATCTTCCGTTTCACACAAGCGGGTTCAGAGGTTTCTGCCCTTCTCGGCCGTATGCCTTCTGCGGTTGGTTATCAGCCGACGCTTGCAACTGAAATGGGTCAGCTTCAAGAGCGTATCACGTCTACAAACGTTGGATCCGTTACATCTATCCAGGCGATCTACGTGCCTGCCGATGACTACACTGACCCGGCGCCGGCAACGACGTTCGCTCACTTGGATGCGACAACAAACCTTGAGCGTAAGTTAACTGAGATGGGTATCTACCCTGCGGTTGATCCGTTGGCTTCTACATCACGCGCCCTCGCTCCAGAAATTGTCGGAGAAGAGCATTATGCGGTAGCCCGTGAAGTTCAATCAACGCTTCAGCGATACAAAGAGCTTCAGGATATCATTGCGATTCTCGGTATGGATGAATTGAGTGACGAAGATAAACTTGTCGTTCAACGCGCACGCCGCATTCAGTTCTTCCTTTCTCAAAACTTCCACGTGGCTGAACAGTTCACTGGACAAAAAGGTTCTTACGTGCCTGTAAAAGAAACGGTTCAAGGTTTCAAAGAAATCTTAGCCGGCAAATACGACCATCTTCCTGAAGATGCGTTCCGTCTTGTAGGCCGTATCGAAGAAGTTATTGAGAAAGCAAAAGAAATGGGTGTAGAAGTTTAAACTGGTCCTAGGAGGGTAAAAGCATGAAGACCGTTCAAGTCAATATCGTTACTCCCGACGGCCCAGTATACGATGCGAATATCGAAATGGTGAGTGTGAGAGCCGAAAGCGGCGATCTCGGTATTTTGCCAGGTCATATTCCAACCGTGGCTCCTCTTAAAATCGGCGCTGTTCGTCTGAAAAAAGACGGACAGACTGAATTGGTTGCCGTCAGCGGCGGATTTATAGAAGTACGTCCTGATCAGGTGACCATCCTTGCCCAAACTGCTGAGACAGCGGAAGGCATCGATAAAGAGCGCGCTGAAGCTGCACGTCAGCGGGCGCAGGAGCGTTTGAATTCTCAATCAGATGATACTGACATTCGTCGGGCTGAGCTTGCATTACAGCGGGCTTTGAACAGATTGGATGTAGCAGGGAAATAATAAAAAAATCCTTCTCATTAAGAGAAGGATTTTTTTATGACTGCACAAGAGAATCAAACAGTGACAGCAGCGGCTGACTCTCTTTTTGACGCAAGTATAAACGGTCACAGCAATTCACGGTATGCCATGATTTATGGTGCCTTCTAAAGCCCATTGTATAAGCCCCGTCTGTATACGGATAAGGCTTTACGATCCATTCGGCATCTTCGTGATGGGCAATCACACAATCTATAAGATAAACACTGATCATCTTCTCGAATTCTTCAATAGGAAGATTCCAATCAGCAAGCAAAAGCTCTTGTATGCTTTGAAAATAAAGATGTTCAAGTTCTTCGAGGCTTTCTCTCGTTTGGGTGAGAGAAATGTTATAAAACTGACACAATTCATTCAGTTCTTCAATCTGTGACTGTCTATAATCATAATAGAATGCAATTGCTTCCCATTCCTGCTCAAATACAGGCAAGTCCTCACCATATTGCTTTTCAGGCTGAAAAAATGAATGATTCATAATTGCCAGCTCCTTTCCAAAAAAGTATACCATGCAAAAGAGCCGCTGTTTAAGCGGGGATTAGCCCTAGTTTTGGATGAATATTCCGTTCTGTATAAAATGTATCATCTTTATCTCTTCTTCTTATATAATAAGAAAGGGTATAAAGCGGAGAATGGATGAAAGGAGTGCGTATAGATGAGTGTATTGGGACAGCAGGCTGCAATTGGCATTATCGTTCACTTGATTTTTATCGCGGTCACTTGGTGGGCGCTGCAAGCCGTCAATATTGATCCGTTAATCAGAAAAGGCAAAGTCCTGCAGGCAAGACTTCTAATGATTTTGCTGACCATTGCAATCGGAACGACTGTCGGAAACTTCTTTTTGGATTACCTTAATTATTCACAGCAGCTTCCCTATTTATTTTGATAGGTTTTGATTGCCGAAAACATGGGAATGGCTGGGGAAGCGGGTTAAATCGCTTCCTGTAATCACGCGAGTTTTGACGAAGAATTCCACGTATGGCACCCCTTGCCTCCGGTAAAACTGGAGATTAGGGGGAGAGATCATAATGAAGAAAAAACAAGTAAGCTATGCTATTATAGTATCTGTTGTATTAAGTTTCGTCATTGCTGTTTTCCATACGATTCATGCGAGTGAGTTAACGCCATTAGCACAAATTGCAGAGGGAATGGAACGCCAGAATGTGTCAATTGATAAGTGGACTTTGCATGCAAAACAAAATATGTCTCTGACCGAAAAAGAATTTTATCAAAAAGTGCAACGTTTAAAATCAGAGTATCGTCAATATAATTGGGCACTTGCACAGGAAGACCAAATAGTAAAGGCCATTGGCACGTATACTGACAAAAAAAATCATACTTCTTTTAAACTGCAGCTTGTCACAACCCTCAAAAAACACAACCCAACTTCGTATTTATTATATGAGCAAATGAGTCTTGAGACACCGATTAGCTGGAATGATACATATGAACAGTTTGAACGGCAGGCACTCGGGATATTCCAAGAAAAAGTAGTTATTTTTACTTGTCTAAATGGTCATTTAGATGATAATATGGATATTGTTTTGCAAAAAAAGCAAATCAGTTATTAAATGAATTTCAAGCAAGATCTGTTGAACATGTAGTTGAGCCAAGTTTCGTTTCTATTTCTGCGTATACAGATGAGTGGAAAGAGTCTATCATGACCTCAGAACATAAAATGAATTTGCAAATTGCACTTAGAAGTGCAGGAATGGGCGGAAAACATATCGTTACGGTTGGCACACCAATCGTTACGACTGAATATTAATATAGAGAATTTAGGGACGCGGAGGGGAATACCTTGGAAAAAATCATCGTCCGCGGCGGTCAAAAGTTAAACGGCACAGTCAAAGTTGAAGGCGCTAAAAATGCCGTTTTACCAGTTATCGCTGCATCTTTATTAGCAAGTGAAGAAAAAAGCGTAATTTGTGATGTACCTACGCTCTCCGATGTATATACAATTAATGAAGTGTTGCGTCATTTAGGAGCAGATGTGCATTTTGAGAATAATGAAGTCACTGTAAATGCTTCATACGCTTTGCAAACTGAAGCACCTTTTGAATATGTGCGTAAAATGCGTGCATCTGTGCTTGTCATGGGGCCGCTTCTTGCGCGTACAGGTCATGCAAGAGTAGCGCTTCCAGGCGGATGTGCAATTGGATCTAGACCAATAGACCAGCATTTAAAAGGCTTTGAAGCAATGGGCGCAGAAATTAAAGTCGGTAATGGCTTCATTGAAGCTGAAGTAAAAGGCCGTCTGCAAGGCGCAAAAATCTATCTGGATTTCCCAAGTGTGGGAGCAACAGAAAACCTGATTATGGCAGCTGCTTTAGCTGAAGGAACAACAACGCTTGAGAACGTGGCGAAAGAGCCTGAAATCGTTGATTTAGCAAACTATATCAACGGCATGGGCGGAAAAATCCGCGGAGCGGGCACCGGCACCATTAAAATTGAAGGAGTCGACAAGCTTCACGGCGTAAGACACCATATTATACCTGACCGTATTGAAGCGGGCACATTCATGGTTGCCGCTGCAATCACTGAAGGAAATGTTTTAGTTAAAGGAGCGGTTCCTGAACACCTCACTTCTTTAATCGCAAAAATGGAAGAGATGGGTGTTACGATTAAGGATGAAGGAGAAGGCCTTCGTGTGATCGGTCCGAAAGAACTGAAACCGATCGACATTAAAACAATGCCTCACCCTGGATTCCCGACTGATATGCAGTCACAAATGATGGCGCTTCTGCTTCGTGCAAGCGGCACAAGCATGATTACGGAAACTGTTTTTGAAAACCGTTTTATGCATGCGGAAGAATTCCGCCGTATGAATGGTGATATCAAAATTGAAGGTCGTTCTGTGATTATTAACGGCCCTGTACAGCTTCAAGGAGCTGAAGTTGCAGCTACTGACTTGCGTGCAGGCGCAGCGTTGATTCTTGCGGGGTTAGTGGCTGAAGGTCATACACGTGTTACTGAACTGAAACACTTAGACCGCGGTTATGTTGATTTCCATCAGAAGCTTGCCGGTCTTGGCGCAGACATCGAACGTGTAAACGATGAGTCTGCTTCTGAGCAAGAAAGCAAAGAAGTTGTCTCAGACTTAAACGCATAAAGGATTGAAAATCAGTATGTCATTCTGGCATACTGGTTTTTTATTTTTAGTGTATTATCATCATTATGCGCAAAATAGCAAAAAAGAATACGTAAATGACAAATAAAGTTTCTGTCCAAAAGGAGAGTCATATTAGCTTGTCCCTGCCCATAGACTAGACTAGAGTCGAATCCCGAGCAGGAGGCAGCTGAATATGAAACAATTCGCAATCACACTATCCGTACTATGTGCATTGATTCTCTTGGTCCCCACACTCTTAGTGATCCCGTTTCAGCATAATAAAGAAGCCGGGGCCAGAGGAGAATCAGGAAAGACAGCAGTCAACACGATACAAGAATCAAAAGGAGCGGAAACATTGAAAGCATCGCCTGTTTCTATCCCAGTCTATCGAACCGCCAATCAATCCGTAGAAGATATTCCGCTTGAAGAGTATGTCATCGGAGTCGTCGCCTCCGAAATGCCGGCTACCTTTGAACCTGAAGCGCTGAAGGCTCAGGCTCTCGCCGCAAGAACGTTTATTGTCAGACTGATGGTTTCAAATTCTGCAGTAGAGGCCCCTAAAGGCTCGCTGGTGGATGATACTCAGATGTTTCAGGTGTACAAAAGCAAAGCGGAGCTGAAGAAACAGTGGGGCGCAGATTATGAAGCAAAGCTGAAAAAAATCACAGAAGCGGTTGCCAGTACGCAAGGCAAAATCTTAACGTACAACAACCAGCCGATTGAAGCCTCCTTTTTCTCCACAAGCAACGGCTATACAGAAAATGCGGAAGCATATTGGACAAGTGCCATTCCTTACTTAAAAAGCGTCAAAAGCTCTTGGGATAAAAAGTCTCCGAAGTATAAGGCCACCAGAACCTTTACAGTGGCGCAATTTGAACAAAAGCTTGGCGTCCAGCTGAATGGGTCAAATACAATCGGAAAAATTACCGGAGAGACACCGGGCCATCAGGTGGCAACAGCCGTCATTAACGGCAAGACGCTGAAAGGAAGGGACATACGCGAAAAGCTTGGCCTCAATTCAGCTGATTTTGAATGGAAACGAAACGGAGACACCATTACCATTACCACAAAAGGCTTTGGCCACGGTGTGGGAATGAGCCAGTATGGAGCCAATTTTATGGCGAAAGAGGGCAAAACAGTTGATGAGATTGTGAAGTACTATTATCAAGGAACACAGGTTTCAACCGCCGATTCGTTTTTAAATAAATATATGGCGAAGAAATAAAAAGACGCTTCATAAAGCGTCTTTTTTGCCGTTTTTAAGCGTATATTCTGTTCCTTAGTCTATTTTTATGTAAGAGCGGTTAAAGACCTTCTAAAGGCCGCCTGCGTATTTTACAGCCTATATGATGATGAGGGAATCAGTTCCTTTTTCATATTTGCTGACACTGAGATTGTGGTAAAGTAATCCACATTGATCGACAGACTTCGACAGACTCATATAACGAAAGACGAAAGGCGGACAATCATGATTTTTCATCCTGCTGTTAGGCGGAAATCACTAATAAAAACAAAGGTTTCTATGCAAAAGTAAACAGCGGCAATGGGGAAGCCCGCCCTATTTATTTCTCTGTTTTTGTCGAATACGATTAGTTATGTTCAGCGTTGAACATCTGCACGCAGAAACAAACTTGAAAAGGGGCACGAACATGAAAAAAAGATTTTCACTGATCATGATGACAGGATTGCTATTTGGACTGACGTCACCTGCTTTTGCTGCTGAAAAAACAGAACCGAAGGCTGAAGCTCCGGCAAACGTGGCGGTTTTGCTAGATGCTAGCGGAAGCATGGCGAAAAGAATAGACGGTGTATCTAAATTTAATTCAGCCAAAAAAGAAATTTCAAAGTTTGCAAGCTCACTGCCTGCGGACACTCAAGTGAAAATGAGTGTGTTTGGTTCAGAAGGAAACAATAAGAATTCCGGAAAAGTTCAATCATGCGAAGCCATTCGCAACGTATACGGCTTCCAAAGCTTTAACGAACAGAGCTTCCTCAATTCTCTTAACACAATCGGGCCGACTGGCTGGACACCGATCGCAAAAGCGCTGAACGAGGCAAAATCTTCTTTCGATCAGCTTGATGCAAAAGGAGAAAAAGTCGTTTACCTGCTAACAGACGGTGAGGAAACATGCGGCGGCAACCCGATCAAAACAGCAAAAGAACTTCATAAAGACAACATCACAGTAAATGTCATTGGATTTGACTATAAAGAAGGGTATAAAGGCCAGCTGAACGCAATTGCTAAAGTGGGCGGCGGAGAATATTTCCCTGCTTATACGCAAAAAGATGTTGAGAAAATTTTCACTCAGCAATCACTGATGTTATCTAAATAAGAAAAAAAGAGGCTGAAAGGTCAGCCTCTTTTTTGTTTTTAACAAAACGTTCAAAAGTAAGCAGCTGCCCGCCTGTAGCATAGTAGCAGATTTCAGCTTTTCTCTCCTGATCACGGAGAAGAAAGAATGAATGGTGTCACATTCTTTCTATATTTTTTGGGCGGAAATGGCTAAAAAATATTGAGGTTTCCAGCGATTTTGAATAGAGAGTGAAAGGGAGATAAGAGGCAGCTTGCCCTATATCATTTTGTGGTTTCATATTCTAGCATAAAGAAGTATCCAACAAATGGTTGGAAAATATGATAAAGAAAGGAAGTTGAACATGAAAAAATTACTGACTGCCGGTATTATTGGACTGTTGACTGTCTCCTTTGCGTCCCCGTCTTTTGCAGCTGAGAAAAAAGCCGACACGAATGTAGCTGTCCTGTTTGATGGAAGCGGAAGTATGATTCAAAAAACAGGAGGAGAACGAAAAATAGACATTGCCAAAAAATCTGTAAAGTCTTTTGCCGAGCTGCTTCCTGAGGATACAAATCTGATGCTTCGCGTCTTTGGACATGCGGGAAACAATAAACTTTCCGGAAAGGCTCTTTCATGCAGCACAACAGAAACGATTTACGGCCTCCATCCATATGAAGGAACGCTCTTTGACCATTCATTAAGCGGCGTCAAACCGACCGGCTGGACGCCAATTGCCAAAGCGCTTTCTGATACAAGAAAAGAATTTGAAGCGTTTGATGCAGACGGGAAAAACGTGGTGTATTTAATCACTGATGGTGAAGAAACATGCGGCGGAAATCCTGCTGATGAAATTGAAAAGCTTCGTGAAGCGAATGTAGATACGATTGTAAATATCATCGGCTTCAACTTTGATGTGAAAGGAAACGCGGAAATGAAACAGGCGGCTGTTGCTGGCGGCGGAGAATATATTTCAGCTGACAGCGCGGAAGAATTTGAGCAGGCCTGGGAAAAAGAAGCACAAAAATTTACTGAGTAACCGAATGAAAAGGCGCTCCCCCAGGCGCCTTTTTCTATTGGTTTAAAAACAGGGCCGGCGGGAATGATACCCGTAAAAGGGGTGGAAAACATGAGATTGTTAGGACTGATATTCCTTATAGCCGCCGTGGCCTTTATATTGCTCGGTGTTTTTCTGAAACTGGCAGCTTTCTTTTTTGTCAGCATGCTCACTTTGATCGCAGCTCTTGTGCTGTTTATGATCCTGAAAAAGAATCAGCATAACCAAACGTAGAGTCCTTTAAAATGGGCTCTTTTTTTATAACAGGATTCGACAAAATCTGAGGAGTGTGAAAAAATATAAAGGCAGGAACATTGCGGAGGGGAAGAGACATTGAACGATAAAGTAACTGCGGTCAGGGAGATATGGCGTTATGAACAAGGGGAAATGAGCAGGCAAACCGACCGGATGGTGACAGAATATCCGTTGACGGTGATGGTGAACGGCAGTGAGTTTGTCACGCTCGTTTGCACGCCGGAGCACATCAAAGAGCTCGTCATCGGATTTCTCGCATCTGAGGGGGTTATTCGATTTCAAAAAGAGATTAAAAGGTTTACAATAGATGAAAGTCTCGGTTTTGTGTATGTCGATCTCATTCATCCTGAGACATTGGATCAACAGGAATATACAAAACGGGTAATCGGCTCGTGCTGCGGAAAGGGCCGCCATTTTTATTTTCAGCAGGATGTCAAAACCGCCAAGACGGCTGTCAGCCAAATGAAGATTTCGCCTGAATCTTGTCTGGCGCTCATGAAAGACATGCAAAAAGGGAGCGGGACATTTCAGGAGACGGGAGGCGTGCATAATGCGGCGCTTTGCGATACGGAGAAAGTGCTTTTGATGCGCACAGATATCGGCCGTCACAACGCGCTTGATAAATTATACGGACATTGTCTGCTGAATGGGATGTCCGTCCGCGATAAACTGATTGTCTTCAGCGGGAGGATCTCATCAGAAGTGCTGTTAAAAGCGGCAAAAATCGGCGTGTCGATTGTGATTTCAAAATCGGCCCCGACAGAGCTTGCGATTCAAATGGCAGAAGAATTAAATATTACAGCGATCGGTTTTGTGAGAGACGGATCTTTTAATGTGTATACACATCCCGAGAGAATTGAGGGACAGGAGGGGCTGCAGCAATGAATACAGAATCTCGCCAGATGTTAGATAAAAGGAATAGACCGCTCAGAGACCTTCGCATTTCTGTTACAGACCGCTGCAACTTCCGATGCACGTACTGTATGCCAGCCGAGTTATTCGGCCCGGATTATCCTTTTTTAAAGAAAGAGGAGCTGCTTTCATTTGAGGAATTGGAACGGCTTGCGACGCTGTTTGTCACCAGGTTCGGAGTGGAGAAAATCCGCTTGACCGGCGGAGAGCCGCTCATGAGAAAGGACATGCCCGAATTAATCAAAAAATTGGCCCGCATTCCGGGTCTCCGTGATATTGCGATGACGACAAACGGGTCGCTGCTGCCTGTTTATGCCGAGAAGCTCAAAGAAGCCGGCTTGAAACGGGTGACCATCAGCCTTGATTCATTAGAGGACGAGCGCTTTAAAATGATCAACGGGCGAGGGGTTTCTGTCAGCAAGGTGCTTGAAGGCATTGAAGCGGCGAAACAAGCAGGGCTCGGCGTTAAAATCAACATGGTCGTCCAAAGGGGCGTCAATGAAAAAGATATTCTGCCTATGGCGCGGTATTTTAAAGAAAAAGGGCATATCTTGAGATTCATCGAATTTATGGACGTCGGCAACACCAACCAATGGGAAAAGAAAGACGTCATGACAAAGGCGGAAATCATTGATGTAATCAATGAACACATGCCTGTTGAGCCGATCGCGCCTAACTATAAAGGGGAAGTTGCTTCAAGGTTTCGCTACTTGGACGGATCTGGCGAAATCGGCGTGATTTCTTCTGTATCTGATGCGTTCTGCGGCTCGTGTAACAGGGCCCGCCTGTCTGCGCGCGGTGAGTTGTTTACTTGCCTGTTTGCTTCAAGCGGATATGACCTCAGAGCGCCGGTTCGGCAGGGATTAAGTGATGGCGAGCTGACAGCGATGATCGGCACAGTGTGGAAGAATCGGATAGACCAATATTCAGTTGACCGGACTCTTTCAAAAACTGCGGGCAAAAAGAAAGTGGAAATGTCTTATATTGGCGGTTAATATGATAAAAGCTTATCGGCTAAGTCCGGTAAGCTTTTTTGTGTCAAAAACTGTAATGCGAAAAAAGTGCAAAAAATCCAATCAGAAACCGAAAAATATAAGGATAGGCAAAAAGAAGGAATCACTGGAAGAAATTTTAATTCCAAAGCCATACAATATGATAAAATATAACCACTAGTTCATAGAAAGGGTTGGAGAGGCATGGCCGCTTACGAGATCCCGTCATCTCAAGTAGGAGTAAAAATCAATCAGTGGTATAAGCACATTTTAGCATTTCAAGTGGCTGATGCCGTTCAGCTGAAGGAAGAGATTGATCATGATATAGAACATATGGAAGAGGATCAGCTGCTTCTGTTGTACTATCAGCTGATCAGCTACCGTCACCAAATTATGCTTGATTATGTAAAGCCCGACCTGCACGAGGAATCTCAGCTCCAATATCGTGAATTGATCGAGAGGCTGGAAAGCAGCAAGGACAGCATCTCGGGATTATCTGAGTATTATTTTCATTTGTTCAGAGGGATGTATGAATTTGAACAGAACAATTATATCTCAGCCATATCTTTCTATCGGAAAGCTGAGAAAATGCTTGCGTTTGTAGAGGATGATATTGAAAGAGCGGAATTTCATTTTAAAGTAGCGGAAGTATTTTATATTATGAAGCAGACCCACTTTTCCATGAATCATGCGATACAGGCGCTTGAGACCTACAAGGCTCATGATTTTTACAGGGTCAGAAGAATTCAATGCCATTTTGTCATATCAGGGAACTATATAGACTACAGAAATTATGAAAAAGCGCTCGAGCATCTCGATGACGCTTATCGTTTGGCTTTACTGGAAGGACAGCCCCGCTTGATCGGATCAGCCCTCTACAACATGGGGAACTGTTATGATGAAAAAGGAGAACTGGACCAGGCGGCCGCATTCTTTGAAAAAGCGCTTCCTGTCTTTGAGGAACACCAGCTGGAGCAGCTCCCGAAAGCGCTGTTCAGCTTAACGCGTGTACTCTTCAAAAAACAGGCTGAACAGGCGGCTATGCATTATTATGAAAAAGGGATTGCCATCGCCCGAAAACGAAACGACAGCTTCAGTCTGGAAAAATATAAATTTCTGCAGGCTCTATATGTGGAATCCGTTAATATGGATATGATACAAGAGGTATTTGATTATATGGAAGCCAAGTCCCTGTATGTGTATATTGAGGAATTTGCTCTGGATGCGGCTGCATATTCCAGCCTTCATGAAAACTATAAAGATGCGGTGTTTTTCTATGAAAAAGCGGTCAGCATGAGAGCGCTGATCCTGAAGGAAGACTGTTTATATCAAGTGTAAGACGAAACCATCTGATGCCGGATGGTTTTTTTATACAAAAAAAGGGGAGCATCGGGACGTTTATTTCCGTGGAGAACAGGAAAAATCGCTACATACTGTTTTTGAACACAAACGAATGGAAAGCCGCGATTTTGTAAACAGAGAAATGGCGGAGTGCATATGTGTTGTTGTTTATGACAAGCGTGAGGGGGAATTCAATGTTTGGATTTGATGATATGGTGAAGTTTCTATGGTCTTTCCTCATCGTTCTGCCGCTTGTATCTATTATACATGTTGCCGGGCACAGCTTTATGGCTTTTGTTTTTGGCGGGAAGGGTTCATTGGATATCGGGATGGGCAAAAAACTGTTTAAGATTGGGCCGATACAGGTCAGAACCATTTATTTTATGGATTCGTTTTGCCGGTACGGTGAGCTGAAGATCGACAACCGATTCTCACACGCACTTGTTTATGCCGGAGGCTGCCTGTTTAACTTAATAACCATTTTCGCAGTGAATTTGCTCATTATACACAGTGTATTGGAGCCAAATGTGTTTTTCTATCAGTTTGTCTACTTTTCTACGTATTATGTGTTTTTTGCCCTGCTGCCGGTCCGTTACTCAGAAAATAAATCATCTGACGGGCTGGCGCTCTACAAGGTGCTCCGTTACGGAGAGCGTTATGAAATCGATAAATAATATTCAAATGTTTACTGTTGCTCAGATCGGGAAGGTAACAAGTACACACTTAAATGAAGGGAGAGAATGACACATGGGTAACGATAGTGTAAAAGATAAAATGAAAGGCGGCTTAAATAAAGCCAAGGGAGAAGTGAAGGATAAAGTCGGAGATATGACTGACAAAACGGACATGCAGGCTGAAGGCAAAAAAGATAAGGCAAAAGGCGAGGTCCAAAAGGGTATCGGTGAAGCGAAGGATAAATTCACAGATAAAGATTAATCAGATCGGCAAGGCAAGAAACATTGTTTCTTGCCTTTTTTTATGTGAATAAATATAACAAAAAAGACAATCGATTTGGTTAAAGTATCTAAATTTTTTAAATATTCTTTAAAGTAATGCGCCTGTTCTATATAATAAATGACATAAGTTGTTAACTTTTATAACATCAGTTGGCGGAATCAGAAAAAGGAGGTTCTGAATGAAAAGCAAAGGGGTTAGAATACAGGCTGTCTTTCTGATGTTTCTTATTACGATTCTGATCACGGGATGTACGGCGCCGAAGAAAGTGTCGGAAGCCAGCGGAGATGCGAAAAAAACAGTTGAAATTGACACAAGCGGGGATTCAGTGAAGGTTGGGATTCTTCACTCATTAAGCGGGACAATGGCAATCAGCGAGGTATCCGTCCATGATGCAGAGCTGCTGGCTATTCACGAAATCAACCAAAAAGGCGGCGTTCTCGGCAAAAAGCTTGAACCCGTCGTGGAGGACGGGGCTTCTGACTGGCCTGCATATGCCGAAAAAATGAGAAAGCTGCTTCAGCAGGACAAAGCGGCGGCTGTATTCGGAGGATGGACATCAGCGAGCCGCAAAGCGATGCTCCCGGTTGTGGAGCAAAATAACGGGCTGCTGTTCTATCCGGTGCAATACGAAGGCATGGAGTCATCTCCTCATATTTTTTATACCGGAGCAACGACGAATCAGCAAATCGTGCCGGCTGTCGATTGGCTGCTGAAGAATAAAGGCAAGACATTCTTTCTGATCGGCTCGGATTATGTGTTCCCGAGAACAGCCAATAAAATTATTAAATCACAAGTGAAAGCTGCTGGGGGAGAAGTTGTTGGTGAAGAGTATACGCCGCTCGGCCACACGAATTACAGTACGCTGGTCAGCAAAATCAAAGAAAAGCAGCCGGATGTGATTTTTAACACATTAAACGGCGACAGCAACGTGGCATTTTTCAAACAGCTGAAAGATGCGGGCGTGACAGCTGATGATATTCCTGTCATGTCGGCGAGTGTCGCAGAGGAAGAAATTCGGGGGATCGGGACAGATGTGCTAAAAGGGCATTATGCGGTGTGGAATTACTTCCAAACAACAAATACAGCAGAAAATCAGACATTCGTGAAGAATTATAAAAAGCAGAACGGAGATAAGAGGGTGACCAGTGATCCGATTGAAGCCGGCTATAATGCGGTGTATCTCTGGGCGGCAGCCGTTGAAAAAGCCAAGTCCTTTGAGATCGATAAAGTGAAGAAAGCGGCTGACGGGATTACATTTAAGGCCCCGGGCGGCACAGTGAAAATCGATGGGGATACACAGCATCTTTACAAAACAGTTAGAATCGGGCAAATCACGGGGGATGGACAGTTTAAAGAAGTATGGAACTCAGGTGATCCGGTAAAACCTGATCCGTATTTAAAAACGTACGACTGGGCAAAGGGGTTATCTAAATAAATCAAAGCCATTTGCGGGAGAGGAGGCGGAACATGTCTGTTGTCGTGACTCAATTATTTAACGGGATCAGTCTCGGTTCTATTTTGATTCTCATTGCGATTGGATTGGCCGTTACATTCGGTTTGATGAACATTATGAATATGGCGCACGGTGAGCTGATGATGGCGGGAGCCTACACGACATATGTTATTCAGCAGCTGTTTTTAAGCTATTTGCCGGCTTCTCTCTTTTCCTATTACTTTTTTATTGCGGTCATCATGTCGTTTACAGTTGCGGCATTGCTTGGCATTGTCATTGAAAAAGTGATTATCAGGCGATTATATGACCGTCCGCTCGACAGCCTTTTGGCAACATGGGGGGTAAGCTTGATCCTTCAGCAGGCGGCCAGATCGATTTTTGGCGCGCCGAATGTCGCTGTTCAGTCTCCTGAGTGGCTGTCGGGAGGAGTGACGCTGTTTTCGGTCACCTTTCCATATAAAAGGCTGTTTATTTTGGCGCTTGTTCTTTTTACGCTTGCGCTGCTGGGAATCTATTTGTTTAAAACTCCGGCGGGGCGGAGGATGCAGGCTGTTACACTGAACCGGAGTATGGCATCCTGTCTTGGTGTATCTGTGAGAAAAACAGATACATTGGCTTTTGCGCTCGGAAGCGGGCTGGCCGGTATTGCGGGGAGCTCACTCACATTGCTCGGGTCAATCGGGCCTACTCTCGGTTCGTCTTATCTGGTCGATGCTTTTATGATCGTCATTTTAGGCGGGATAGGAAAATTAAAAGGAACGATTATCGGGGCTGTGATGGTCGGATTACTCAGCACATTTGTAGAGTATTCGACAAGCGCTACCATAGCTAAGGTTGTGGTGTTTGCGTTTATTATTCTCTTTCTGCAATGGCGGCCTTCGGGTCTTGCAAGCGTCAGAACGAGATTACTTGATTAGGGGGGTGCCGGATGAAGCGGTTTTCGCAATTCAGTCCGTATGTTGTGATGTTTGCCCTTTTTATCGCTGCTCCGTTCTTTCTTCAGGAGTTTCGATTGGGGCTGTTGGCGAAGTTTTTATGCTTTGCGATTGTGGCGGTCGGCATTTGCCTGATTTGGGGATATACAGGCATTTTGAGCTTGGGGCACGGCGTCTTTTTCGGATTGGGCGCCTACTGCATGGCGATGTATTTAAAAATAGAAGCCTCACCGTCCGGCATTCCTGATTTTATGGAGTGGGCGGGTGTCAGCGAACTGCCGTGGATCTGGGCTTTGTTCAGGCACCCTTTCGCTGCAATTGCGGCGGCTGTCGCTGTGCCTGTGCTACTGGCGTTTCTGCTCGGCTATTTTACGTTTCGCAACAATATAAAGGGAGTTTATTTCTCTTTGATATCACAGGCTGTCGTCGTTGTGGCGGTCACACTGTTCATCGGCAGCCAGGAAATCACCGGCGGCACCAATGGACTTACCAGCTTCTATACGATTTTTCAATATTCTCTGGCTGATCCTGCCTTGAAGCAGATCCTGTATTTTGCCACAGTCTTTTTTCACGGCCTTACTGTTGTGTTCGCTTTGTTTCTTACGAGAAGCCGCTTTGGCCGGCTTTTGCAGGCGGTTCGCGACGGAGAGAACAGGGTGCGTTTTTTCGGTTATCATTCCACCGTTTTTAAAGTGTTTATTTACTGTGTGTCCGCTGCGATGGCGGGAATTGCCGGAATGCTGTTTGTGCTTCAGGACGGGATGATCTCGCCGGAAATGATGGGCATCATCCCTTCAGTGGAAATGGTGCTGTGGGTGGCGATCGGCGGCAGGCACTCCATTTTCGGAGCTGTGCTGGGCGCGCTGTTAACGAACGGCATGAAAAGCTATTTAAGCGAATATTATCCTGACATTTGGCTGTATTTCCTTGGTGCGCTGTTTATGATCGTCGTGCTTTACTTGCCAAGAGGGATTGTCGGACTGTTTGAAAAGCTTGGAACCCAGCTTTCCTTCTCTAAAAAGAAAGGAGCGGCTGCATATGAAACCGATACTTATCTGCCGTGACGTGAAGGTTCAGTTTGACGGGTTTTGGGCGCTGCAGGGGGCAGATATCAGTGTGCAGGAACGTGATATTCACTTTTTGATTGGGCCGAATGGCGCCGGGAAAACAACCATGCTGGATATCATTTGCGGGAAAACAAAGCCGCATTCGGGCGAGATTGTGTTTCAGGAAACGGCTGAACTGACAAAGGTTCCGGAATATCAGATCGCCAAAATGGGCGTCGCCAGAAAGTTTCAGGCTCCGAGTGTCTTTTCGCAGCTGACCGTGTTTGAAAATATAGAGCTTGCCATGAAGCAGAAAAAAACGATTCTCTCTCTGCTGATGGCTCGTATGACAAGAGAGCAGCGTGGCAGGGTGACAGACATCCTGAAGCTGATCGGATTAGAAGAGAAGCGGGATGCAGAAGCCGGCAGCCTGTCACACGGGCAGAAACAATGGCTCGAAATCGGCATGCAGCTCGCCATGGAGCCGAAGCTTTTGCTGCTGGATGAACCGATCGCCGGTATGACGGGAAAAGAGCGTGATAAAACCGGGGCTCTCCTTGAGGAGATTGCCAAAACGTGTTCCGTTTTAATTGTGGAGCACGATATGGAATTTGTCCGCTCGTTTTCCAGAAAAGTCACGGTGATGCATGAAGGGAGAGTGCTTTGTGAAGGATCGATGGATGAGATTACAAGCAATGAAGAGGTGGCAGCGGTGTATCTAGGAAGGAGCGGGGCGTCATGATAGCGGTCAGTAATGTGACATCCGGTTACGATCAATCCATGGTTTTGCATAACCTCAGCATGGAGGTCCGCCCCGGGCAGATCGTCGCTGTATTAGGCCGAAACGGAGTCGGCAAATCCACTTTGCTGAAAACGATCATCGGCCTGATCCCGACCAAACAGGGGCAGATCCGTTTTGATCAAACGTTTGTTCAAAACGAAAAGACGGAAAAACGGGCAAGAGCTGGAATTGCGTACGTGCCCCAAGGGAGAGACATCTTCCCCGCTTTAACCGTTCGCGACAATCTTTTGCTCGGAGAAGAACCGCTTCCTAAGAAGGAGCGGAGAGGGCGGATCAAGGAAGAGATTTTTCAGTGGTTTCCTGTTTTGAAGGACATGCTCGACCGGAAAGGCGGCGATTTAAGCGGAGGACAGCAGCAGCAGCTTGCGATTGCCAGAGCGCTGATGGGAAATCCGAAAATTATTTTACTTGATGAACCAATGGAAGGAATCCAGCCCTCAATTATCGAACTAATCAGACAAGTTATCGTAGAAATTTCCAGAAAAAAAGACATTTCTGTTGTTTTAGTCGAGCACAGTCTGGAAAACGCGTTAACATGTGCTGACTACCTTTATGTGATCGACAGGGGAACGGTTGTCGACCATGGAAAGGCCGATGAAGAAACGGCTCGCCGTTTTGAAAGGCATCTCACCGTATGATCAGCCTTGTGAGAAAGGGAGGTGATGGCCCGCCTGCATGTTCCGCAAATTCGCAGTAACCGCATCCGCTTTATACGACAAAAGAAGGAGGACCTAAGATGAAACTGACACCGGTTGAACAAGAGAAATTGCTCATTTTTGCAGCGGGGGAATTAGCCAAACAGCGAAAGGCGCGCGGCGTTCTGCTGAACTATCCCGAGGCTGCCGCTTATCTCACCTGTTTTATCATGGAAGGCGCGCGTGATGGAAAGGGAGTGGCGGAGCTGATGGAAGCCGGCCGCCATGTATTGACTGAAAAAGATGTCATGGAGGGCGTGCCTGAGATGCTGGACAGCATTCAGGTGGAAGCTACATTCCCTGACGGAGTGAAGCTTGTCACAGTACACCAGCCGATTTCTGCGGAGGTGAAGTCATGAAGCCGGGAGCATTTCAGATTGCTGAGGGGACCATTACGATTAACGAAGGCCGCCAGACACGGGAGATAGCGGTGAAAAACACCGGATCACGTTCCATTCAGGTCGGTTCACATTTTCATTTTGCGGAAGCCAATGGTGCGCTATCGTTTGACCGCGAACAAGCCATCGGCATGCGTATCGACATTCCGTCAGGCACATCGGTCCGTTTTGAGCCAGGTGAGGAGAAAACGGTCACGCTTGTTGAATTCAGCGGACGAAAAACAGTAAGAGGACTGAACGGAATGGCCGATACGTATATCGATGAACGCGGCAAAGAAAAAACGTTAGCCAACTTAAAGAAAGCCGGCTGGATGGAGGGTGTGATTCGATGAAAATGTCACGGGAGCAATACGCGGAGCTGTTTGGTCCGACAACGGGCGATAAAATCAGATTGGGCGATACGGACTTATGGATTGAAGTCGAAAAGGACTTCACTGTTTATGGTGAAGAAATGATCTTTGGAGGCGGAAAAACGATCCGTGACGGCATGGGCCAAAACGGCAGCATCACAGGAAAAGACGGCGCTTTGGATTTGGTGATCACCAACGTCGTGTTATTGGATTACACAGGTATTGTTAAAGCGGATGTCGGTGTAAAGGACGGCCGGATCGTGGGTGTCGGAAAAAGCGGCAACCCCGATATCATGGACGGGGTCGATCCGCATATGGTCATTGGTGCGGGTACAGAGGTGATCTCCGGTGAAGGCAAAATTTTAACGGCTGGAGGAGTGGATACGCACATTCACTTTATTTGTCCTCAGCAGATGGAAGTTGCGCTTTCTTCAGGAGTCACGACTCTTCTTGGAGGCGGAACGGGACCTGCTACAGGAAGCAAAGCGACAACATGTACGTCAGGTGCATGGTATATGGCAAGGATGCTGGAAGCGGCTGAGGAATTTCCGATCAATGTCGGCTTCTTAGGAAAAGGGAATGCATCCGATAAAGCGCCGCTGATCGAACAGGTGGAAGCCGGCGCCATCGGCCTGAAGCTTCATGAAGACTGGGGCACGACGCCAAGCGCTATCAAAACGTGTATGGAAGTTGTGGACGAAGCCGATATTCAAGTCGCAATCCATACGGATACGATCAATGAAGCGGGCTTTCTGGAAAACACGCTTGACGCAATCGGAGATCGGGTGATTCATACATATCACATTGAAGGAGCAGGCGGGGGCCACGCTCCGGATATTATGAAGCTCGCCTCTTACGCGAACATTCTGCCGTCATCCACAACGCCGACAATTCCTTACACCGTCAATACGATGGATGAGCACCTTGACATGATGATGGTCTGTCACCATTTAGATGCGAAGGTGCCCGAGGACGTGGCGTTCAGCCATTCCAGAATCAGGGCTGCGACGATTGCGGCAGAGGACATTCTCCATGATATCGGCGCGATCAGCATGACATCATCGGATTCCCAAGCGATGGGACGTGTTGGCGAAGTCATTATCCGCACTTGGCAGGTGGCTGACAAAATGAAAAAACAGCGCGGCGCTCTCATTGGAGAAAACGGAAACGATAACGTACGTGCGAAACGCTACATTGCCAAATATACAATTAATCCGGCAATTACTCACGGCCTCAGCCATGAAGTCGGTTCTGTAGAAAAAGGAAAGCTCGCTGACCTTGTCCTGTGGGATCCTGTATTTTTCGGCGTGAAACCGGAATTGGTCTTAAAGGGAGGCATGATAGCACGCGCGCAAATGGGGGATCCCAACGCGTCTATCCCGACTCCGGAACCGGTATTCATGCGCCAAATGTATGCTTCCTATGGTAAAGCCAACCGCTCAACTTCCATCACATTTATGTCCCAGGCGGGCATTGAAGGCGGTGTGGCGGAAAGGTTAGGGCTGGAAAAAAGAATTTCTCCTGTGAAAAACATCCGCAAGCTGAGCAAGCTGGATATGAAATTAAACGCTGCTTTGCCGAAGATTGAAGTCGATCCGAAAACGTATCAGGTCTTTGCAGACGGAGAAGAACTGTCCTGTCAGCCTGTCGATTATGTTCCGCTGGGACAGCGATATTTCTTATTCTGACAAGACACGGCCGGAGTGCATCCGGCCGTTTTATTGACTAAACGGATGCGCAAGAAGCGCAAATTTAGTGTATATTATATGTTGACAAACGAATTAAATGTAACTATTATAGTTACAACGGTGGTGAAAAAACATGATTAACAGCCGTCTTGCTGTCGCCATTCATATTTTATCTCTCATTTCGATGGATGAAAAAGCGTCTTCGGAAATCATCGCTGACAGTGTCAACACCAACCCGGTTGTTGTAAGAAGGATGATCAGCCTGCTGAAAAAGGGCGATATTCTCACATCACGCGCCGGGGTGCCGGGCGCGAGCCTCAAAAAAGATCCGGCTGATATTTCTCTTTTAGAAGTATATCGGGCTGTTCAAAACCAAGAGGAACTATTTGCGGTTCATGAAAACCCGAACCCGAAGTGTCCGGTAGGCAAAAAAATTCAGTGCGCGCTGGATGAGACATTTGAAAGTGTGCAAAAAGCGATGGAAAATGAGCTGGCAAGCAAGTCATTAAAAGATGTAATGAATCATCTCTTTTGATCAAAAGGGATGACTTCTCACCACTAACATGTAACTAAAATTGTTACAAATAAGGAGGAAATCAAAAATGAAAATAGGAATTATCGGTGCAAGCGGAAAAGCAGGAAGTCTGATTTTGAAGGAAGCGAAGGAAAGAGGTCACGAGGTAACTGCCATTGTCCGAAATGCATCTAAAGTCCAGGATCAGGACACAGCGATTTTGGAGAAAGATGTTTTTGAACTGACGGCGGAAGATCTCAAGCCTTTCGATGCACTCGTAAATGCTTTTGGAGCTGCGCCTGGCCAGGAACATCTTCATGTTGAAGCAGGCAGAACATTAATCAGCCTCCTAAAGGATGCAAAACATACAAGATTGTTTGTCGTCGGCGGAGCGGGAAGCCTGTTTGTTGATGAAGACAAAACAACACGTTTAATGGATACACCGGAATTTCCGAAAGAATATCTTCCGACTGCATCAAATCAAGGAGAGAACCTGAAAGACCTGCAAAAGGCAGACTCTATTTCCTGGACGTTCCTCAGCCCGGCGGCGTTTTTTGATCCGGCAGGAAAGCGGACGGGATCTTACCAAAAAGGAAAAGACAATGTGATCGTAAACGCAAATGGCGACAGTTATATCAGCTATGCCGATTATGCGATTGCTGTTTTGGATGAGCTTGAACATCCGTCACACAAAAATGAACGCTTTACAGTAGTAAGCGAAGCGGAATAACAAGAAAAAACCCGGAGGATGCTCCGGGTTTTTCTAATTAATAGGTGCTGTACGTATCATAATCGCTGAATATGCCGTCGGCAATTCCAAGCATTAGAAAGATGAAGAATGCGATGATCGCCAGAATCGATACAGCGATGCTCACGATTAAATAAATCCCTTGCATCTTTACAAATTTCGCATAGTTCTCCAGCATTAAATCCTCAGATTGCCCGCTATGTTTTTCAGCCATTAAGCCTGCTTCTTTTGCTGACCGCATCAAAAAGATGCCTGAAATGATTTGCAGTACGCCCGGCACTGCGCCGATAAGAAAAACGAACGCGCCTGAAAGCGCAGTAAAAGCGCCCATAATAATAAATAAGATGCCTGTTGCTTTTCCCCATTTTGAAATACTGATGAGGGTTTTGTTGACCGTTTCCGGATTCATTGACACGGATCCCCTTTACAAAAAAATACTCACTTTTCTTTTATACACTATTTGTGAGAAGTTTTGTATACAGAAATAAAAATAGTGAATTGATTTGCCGCGGTGTGAATGGAGTTTGGCCTGACGATCCGGAGGTGCAAGCCGCTGTGATCATATTCGTGATTTTTTATTACGGTTGCACGCTATATGAGAAAGGTCATGCGCGTTTTTACGGGGTGCGTGATGATAGATTATGACCATGCTGAAAAACCCCGGCCATAAAGGCCGGGGGGATTGGCGCATCTTATAAAATCGGCGACAATAGTCGTGAGACGGATTCCTTGATGCGGATCCATAATGATCGCTGCTGATATTCCTCGTAGGTGTATTTTCTGGATACGAGCAAATCTTCTTTAAATGTAGAAACCAGTTTTTTGGCAATGTTGATATCATAAATAAATGCATTAACCTCAAAATTCAGCCTGAAGCTTCGGACGTCAATATTCGCTGTACCGACCGATGCAATTTCGTCATCCACAACAATTGTTTTCGCATGGATAAAGCCATTATCGTAAATATAGACGGTGGCTCCGGCTTTTAAAAGATCCCCGATATACGAAAGCGTGGCCCAGTATACAAAAGCATGATCAGGCTTGTTCGGTATCATAATGTTGACATCAATGCCTGACAGGCACGCGATTCTCAATGCATCCAGCAGGCTTGCGTCCGGAATAAAATAAGGTGTTTGTATCAAAATGTTCCGCTTGGCGTTTGAAATCATTTTGATGTAGCCGTTTTTAATTTGTTCCCATTCGGAATCGGGCCCGCTCGTAACAATCTGCATCCCGACGTTTCCCTTTGGGCTGCAATCGGGAAAGTGGTTCGGGATATAGGTGAGCGTATGATGATGTGAAGCTTGGTTCCAGTCAAGGATGAAACGTGTCTGAATGGCGTGAACGGCCGTTCCCTGCAATCGAATATGGGTATCGCGCCAATAGCCGAACTTCGGATTGAGCCCGAGATATTCATCCCCGACATTAAACCCTCCGACATAACCGGTTATGCCGTCTATGATAACAAGCTTTCGGTGGTTGCGGTAATTCAGCCGAAGGTTAATCGGCCTGAGCTTTGAAGGGAAAAAGACCTCCACGTGCCCGCCGGCCTCACGCAGTTCTTTAAAAAACTTTTTGCGCAGCGTTCTGGACCCGAGTTCATCATACAAAACCCTGACCTGAACACCTTCTTTCGCTTTTTGAATGAGGGCGTCCCGCAATTTTTTTCCTAATTCATCACCTTTGTAAATATAATATTGTAGATGGATATGATCCTTTGCCTTTGATATGTCATGTAAAAGCCGCTGAAACTTATCACGTCCGTCTGTTATGACATCAACTGAATTATCCTCTGTAAAGACAGCGTGATTATTCATGATGAGCATATATATTAAATCCTTATTATCAAAGGTTGCCCGGTTGTTGAACTGAAATTGCCTGTTTTCTAATTCTTCAAGCTGATGCTGCAGCAGCTTTTCGATTCCGATTTTCTTTCGATCCTCCCATTGAAACAAATGCTTGCGTCTGAGATTATGACCGAATAATAGGTATAAAATAAAGCCTAAAACGGGAATAAAGAAAAGAACAAGCAGCCAAGCCCATGATGCACTGGCATCGCGCCGTTCTTTGAATATGACAATGATGGCCAAAAGAATATTCAAAATGAAAAAAAGTGATAAAAGGATGGAAGAAATACTCACTTTGTAACCCCGCTAATTCATATTTATCAAGAAGATTGCCATTAGTATTCCATGAATAACAGCAATCTGATTCCCATTACAAATTATAACACTGACTTTTTAAAAGAATAAAGTGTGTTGATCCAGATTCTTCGCGAAAAACACGGGCAGATTTCTTTAAAACCAGCTTGCACCTGCGTTAAAATAAACTCATATGATAACGTTCGTGAAGCCTTGCAAAATCAAATAAAGGGGGAGAATTACATGAACTTTTACAGAATTGAACAAATGCCGGGGTTCATTAAAACAGAAATGCAAAAAATTCAAAAGGCTGTACAGCCTTTAATGAAGAAAACTGTCATCTACCGTTTTCTTGCAGTTCCGCTTGCTGCATTCTCTCTCTTTAATTTGGCTGCTTTCCTTTTTCATGCTTCAGCAGACAGAGAGTCTCTGATCAGCGCCGGACTTTTTGCGCTTCTTGCTGCACTTGGATTAGCATTTTTTAAAGAAGCGGGCTATCAGCATAAGCAAATTCAAAAGACCGTTCATATTTATATGCTGAACAGAATCAAAAAGAGCGAAATTCTTTCAGAAGAGCGCAAAAACACGTATACGCGCCAGATCAAGGAAGAACCGTTTGCGATGCGGAGCTTTGTTGAGTTTTTGACTGAAGAAGACAGACGCAAGAAAATGCTGTACTAAAAAAGAGCTGACATGGGTCAGCTCTTTTTATTCAAATACGGGCTCATCTTCATAATAATAGGAATCCGGGTCTTCATACGTATCCATATCCTCAAAAGCGGCGATGCCGACAAATACGAGGAAGAAAATGAGCAAAATGATTCCGATAAGGCCTGCGGCGATACTTGATGCAGCGTAGAATAATTGCATTTTAATAAATTTTCCGTAGTTCTCCAGCATGCTTTCACCCGCACTGCCGGTCAGATTTCCGCTCGCCTCTTTTGCTGATTTTGCTGACCGCATCAGAAATACGCCTGAAATAATGAGCAGAACGCCTGGAATAGCACCTATGACTGTCATTAAAGCCGACAGGGCAGCCAGCGCGCCCATGACAATCAAAAGAATTCCTGTTATTTTGCCCCACTTTGCAATGTCTGAAAGCGATTTGACAGCAGCAGCGCTCAGCTCCCGTTTTTCGACCTCTGTGCTGTTGTTCTCCTGCTCGATCACGCTGTTTTCTTCGTGGTGATTTTCAATATGGTTTTCATCTTTATCAAGACTAATCATGATAGCTCTCTCCCTAATATTTTTAAGTCATATCGCTTGCCGTCCATTTCAGCAATGCCGGGGAATAACCCCCATTCCTTGAAACCGTGCTTTTCAAACAGCTTCAGGCTAGGCTTGTTATGTCCGAAAATGAAGGCCATAAGCGAGCGGATGCCGAGCTCCGGCGCGATGCGGAGCGCTTCCTGAAGCAAATGTGTTCCGGCGCCTTTGCCGCGGCATGATTCATGAATGTATATGCTGATCTCGGCTGTTTTATTATAAGCAGGCCTGCCGTAAAATCTTTCGAAGCTAATCCAGGCTGCCACTTCCCCGCTTTCATCCTCAGCAACATACAGCGGCCGTTCGTCTGTATGTCCCAAAAACCATGCCATCCGGTCTTCCGGAGTTACCGGTTCAGTATCGGCTGTTACCATTCGTGAGGCAATCGTAGAGTTATAAATCGCTACAACCGCTTCTATATCCTTTTTTTCAGCAAGACGTAATGTTAAGTTCATACGTATTTGGTTCTCCTCTCAAAAAAATGACATACTTTCTTATCAGCCTGCACAAACTATATCTAAAAAAGTTTTTTATATCGGTGTATATATTTTCAGAAAAGTGTTCAGAATGTTGCTGAGGTGATAAACAATGAGAGAGGAAGAAAAGAAAACTTCTCAAGTCAAAAAACTTCAGCAGTTTTTTCGTAAACGCTGGGTGTTCCCTGCAATTTACTTAGTCAGTGCGGCCGTCATTTTAACAGCTGTCCTTTGGTATCAATCTGTATCAAATGATGAGGTAAAGGATCAGTTAGCTGATAACGGCGGAAGCTCCGCGTATGACAACAACGACGATGCAGTTGAAGTAGGAAAGTCTATGGAAAATGTCGCAATGCCGGTTGTTGATTCTGAAAACGTTTCTGTTGTGAAAAAGTTCTATGAAACTGATGCCGCAAAAGAAGAAAAAGAAGCAGCACTCGTTACCTATAATAACACGTACAGCCTAAGCAAAGGAATTGACTTAGCTGAGAAAGACGGAAAAGATTTCGATGTTTCTGCTTCTCTAAGCGGTACGGTTGTGAAAGCTGAAAAAGATCCAGTGCTGGGATATGTTGTGGAAATCGAACATGCTGATGGGTTATCTACTGTGTATCAATCACTTTCTGAAGCAGGTGTTGAGCAAGGCGATAAGGTGAAGCAAAACCAGGTCATCGGAAAGTCTGGCAAGAACCTTTACAGCGAAGAAAGCGGCAACCACGTACACTTTGAAATCCGTAAAGACGGAGTTGCTATGAACCCACTGAACTTTATGGACAAGCCGGTTTCTTCTATTGAAAAAGCGGCAGCTGCAGAAGAAAAAGCTGCAACTGAGGAAACAGAAGAATCCATTCAGCAATCATCAGAAAAAAAGGATGGTTCGACTGAAAAAGGAACTGACGAAAAATCCGAGGACAAAACGGATGATTCAACTGACAAATCAGGTTCCAAAGAAAGCAGCACAACAGAAGGCACTGAACAGTCCTAATGAAGAAAACGTCTATCGGTGTGATAGGCGTTTTTTTTGTTACTTTTTGTTTCACTGTGCCGTCTATGTATTTACATGTACAAGATGCCGCTGGAAAGGAGGCTGTTTTTATGCATCGTTTATTACTCGCAGGCTGGATCTTCTTCATTTTACTCTCTGTCTGTACAGAAAGCTTCAGTGATATGGTGGTGTCGCAGACAGTGGCATTTCACTTTCATCCGCATCCTGATCTAAACCAATTTTTAGACATGGATTTTACTCAGCTGACCACACCTGAAGCTGTGATTCAAAAAATCGGGCACGCGTTTTCTTTTTTCGTGCTGACATATTTGCTCTGGAAGCAATGGAGCCGTATAAAATGGGCCTCGGCCGGAGCATTCGTGTTCGCCGTTTTTACGGAAATCATTCAGCTTTTCTTCAGCAGAAACGGCTGCATCCGGGATGTGCTCATTGACAGTGTTGGGATTGCCCTGTTTCTTGGATTATTTGTTATCGCAAAGCGGAAAAAACATGAGATGTATGAAAAATATTAAAGCCGGCGCTCTGCATTCAGAGGCCGGCTTTTTTGCTTAGAAATTTTGATCGGTTGGTTTTTTCGTAATCTTGTTGATAATCGCTTCATAGATTCGAACGATGAAATCAACGAACGGGCGAAGAAGATCTGAAAATCTAAAGAACAGGAACCCGATAATGATCGCAACAACAAGGCTACCCAACACATCTATCGGATAGTGATGTCCTACCCAAATTCGTGAAAAACCGGTCAAAAGCCCGAAGATGACGAGCGGCCAGCCGATTTTACGGTTTCTGAAAAGCATTGCGATCGAAATGGCTAGCGCTCCCGTTGTGTGGTCACTCGGAAAAGAAGCATCCGCATCGTGCGGGATCAGCGTATGAACCGTGTGAGCAACGAAAGGGCGCGGTTCAACATAAACTTGTGTAATCAAGTAATTGATCACAAGACCCGCAATTCCCGTAATTCCTGCGTAAAGCACGTTCTTTCTGCTTTGTGTGTTCCCGAACAGCCACATCACCAATAAGATAAGCGCATAGGCAACGATCGCGTATTCCGTTATGAAAACCATAATGGAATCGAGAACAGAATTGTGATGAGATAATCCATGGATAGCTTTAAATATTTCGTAATTCAAATAATCACCTTTTACATTTTTATATTAAGTAGACTCATCTTACTCAGAAAAAGTTTCAAATAAAAATAGATTGTCTGAAATCATGGCGCTTGAAGAGGATTCGAATGGGCATCACGGTTTCTGGGGGTTTTTTCCCGCGCGAAAAAAAGAGATCCGGAGTGTCCGAATCTCATAACGATATTACAGCGCTTCAGGTCCTTCTTCGCCGGTGCGGATATTAATCGTATTGCCGATTTCATAGACAAAGATTTTACCGTCACCCGGTGATCCCGTTTTCAGAACCCTCTTAGCGGTCTCAGTTACTTGATCAACAGGAACCTTGCTGACCACGATTTCGATTTTTAAACGTTCATATACATTGCTTTCTATTTTTACCCCTCGATAAAGCTCCGTATGTGCTTTTTGAAGCCCGCAGCCGTGAACATTGGAGAAGGTCAGAGAGGTGACTCCGATTTTTCCGAGTTCCTGCTTCAGCTTTTCAAAATTTGCCGGACGCGTTACAATTTCTACCTTGAACATTTGACCGCTCATAACGTCACTCCTCACATAGAATCTTGATATGCTTTTTCCCCGTGCATTGTTAAGTCAAGCCCAAGGGATTCTTCTTCTTCGGTTGCGCGAAGGGGAAGGAAGAGGCCTACTATTTTAATAATAACGAAAGTGACAATAAATACAAAAACATAAGTGGCAGCGATCGCTACGATTTGTTTCCAGATTAAACTTGCATCCCCGTAGAACAAACCGTCTGCACCAGCGGAGTTGACTGAAGTCGTTGCGAACAATCCTGTCGCGATGCCGCCCCATGTGCCGCCGATGCCGTGCAGGCCAAAGGCGTCAAGCGCGTCATCATACCCGAATTTCTGTTTAAGCGAGAAGACCCCCCAGAAGCAAACCGCTCCGCCGATGATGCCAATGATAATAGAAGAAAATGGTGTGACAAACCCGGCCGCCGGCGTGATGGCCACAAGCCCTGCGATTGCTCCGGATACCGCGCCGAGCATCGTCGGTTTTTTATTGATGATCCATTCAACCAATATCCAGCCGGCAATCCCCGCTGCGGCTGCCGTGTTTGTATTAATAAAGGCGTACATGGCGACATCGTTTAATGTCAGGGCGCTGCCGACGTTAAAACCGAACCAGCCGAACCAAATCAGGGCGCCTCCTAAGAAGGTGTAAATGAGGTTATGCGGAGAAGACGCTGTGCCGTCTTTCCGTTTGCCGAGCACGATAGCCAGAACAAGGCCGGCCACCCCGGAAGAAATATGAACAACGTTTCCGCCCGCGAAATCAAGTGCGCCAAGCTGGCCGATCCAGCCGCCGCCCCATACCCAGTGAGCAACCGGTGTGTAAACCAATGAAGCCCATAAAACCGAGAATAAAAGAAAAGCGCCGAATCGCATCCGTTCTGCGAAAGCCCCGGAAATGATGGCGGTTGTCAGAACCGCGAACGTCATTTGAAACATCATAAATAATGAATGGGGAATCGTGTCGCTGTAATCACCCGGATCAAATCCGACCCCCTTCAGACCTGCCCACTCCAGTCCTCCAATGATTGAATTGCCTGGTGCGAAGGCAAGTGTATATCCGAACAGCACCCAAACGATGGAAACGATGGCAATGGAGGAGAAACTGTGCATTGCTGTACTCAGCACATTTTTGCTTTTTACCATTCCTCCATAAAATAACGCTAACCCCGGGGTCATCAGCCACACGAGTAAAGCGCAAAAGAACATAAATACTGTATCGCCCATTTGCATGTCTCATTCCTCCGTATCTTTCAGAATAAAAGCAATTATTATATTTCTTCATTATAGAGAAAAAAGAATGATAAAACATTTTCATGTGAGATTTCCTAACATGTTTTTTCAGTGTGTGTTATGGATGCGGGCGAAGAAAGAAAAACGATATGTGCCATACAAGACTTTATGTCTATAAAATAATTCTGTTTTTATGAGAAAAAAGGGAATTGACAATAAATAGAATTATATATAGTGTATTAAGTGTACTAGTTAATATAATACACTGAGGAGGGTGCGATATGAATAAAGGCAGCAGGCTGCTGAGAGCGTTAAGAAAGTCCATTCCGGCGACATTCCGATTGTTTTTGGCCTTTAATTTTTTTGTGTACGGCCTGGTGAAAGTGGTCATAGGGCAGTTTGGGGAAGTAACACCTGAAATTGCAGCTGCAGCGGGAAAGGGATTTACAATTGCGTGGACATTTTTCGGTTATTCCCATGTCTATGAAGTATTTATAGGCTTTGGAGAAATCATTGCTGCGGTTTTGCTGTTGATTCCAAGAACATCTGCGTTAGGCGCGGTTGTATTTATGCCGATTATTGTGAACGTCGTCATGATTAACTATTGTTTTGATATTGGCGTGCAGGATCTCAGTACGATATTAATGATCATGTGTTTGATTCTGCTTTGGATTGACCGCCGCAAATTCATGGGCATGTTTAATCAGCAGCCGATTAACGGCAGGCAGGTGACGAAGCTATGACAACTTTTATGATCGCGGTGCTTGCCGGTATGTTTGTGTGCACCACCTTTTATTTTTATATAAAAGAAAAATCGTGAGATAAGCGCTTCTTCTGAGAATTTCACAAGCGTCATGCAAGAATTCATGTGAAGTTGAAGAGTAAAATATGGAATGTGAGAAACACTAACAGCATCAGGAGGAAGCGCAAATGAACACACTTAACATTGATTTTCAAAACACAGCATTGGTTATCATTGATCTGCAAAAAGGAATCGTGCCAATAGATAAAAGCGGACAGGTTGTCCCGAATGCGAAAAAACTTATTGATGAATTCCGGAAACATAACGGCTTTATCAGCTTTGTGAATGTAGCCTTCCATGACGGAGCGGATGTGCTAAAGCCGGAAACGGATGAACAGGCGCAGGGAGGTTCAGGTGAAATGCCGGCGGATTGGGCGGAATTTGTTCCGGAAATCGGTGTGCAGGACGGAGATTACACTGTAACAAAACGGCAGTGGGGTGCATTCTTCGGCACGGATTTAGATTTACAGCTGAGACGCCGCGGCATTGACACGATTGTATTGTGCGGCATCGCGACGAACATCGGGGTGGAAAGTACGGCTCGCGAGGCCTTTCAGCTTGGCTATCAGCAGATTTTTATTACCGACGCGATGTCCACGTTCAGTGAGGAAGAACATGAAGCCACACTGCGCTTTATTTTTCCGAGAATCGGTAAATCGCGGACAACAGAAGAATTTTTATCTCAAGTGAAATGAAAATATCAAAAAAGAGCCGTGCTGTCTTTTTAACGGCGGTAGCTTCAGGAACGATGCTGAATCCGCTGAACTCGTCTATGATTTCTCTGGCGCTCCACAGCATCCAGCATGAGTTTCGCCTGTCGTTTACAACGGTTTCCTGGCTGATCTCCTCGTTCTATTTGGCGAGTGCTGTGGCCCAGCCCGTGACGGGAAAGCTTGGCGATTTGATTGGGCGCAAAAGTTTGTTTTTATTCGGGCTTATTCTTGTGGCGGTTTCTGCCATCGGGGCGCCGTTTGCGCCAACCTTTATGACATTATTGGTCATGCGGCTGTTTCAATCGGTGGGGAGCAGTGCGATTTATCCGTCGGGGGTCGGGCTGATACGAAGTCACATACATGAGCGTCAGGCTTCAGCCTTGGCGGTGCTGTCTATATTTGCGTCTGCAATGACGGCGCTGGGGCCTACAGTCGGCGGCTTTTTGATTGTGTGGGGCGGCTGGCCGGCGATTTTTATCGTCAATCTGCCGTTTATTATGCTCAGCTTCCTATTGGGGATGTACATGTTCCCGAAGGATCAGAAAAAAGGGGTGGGGATCAGAGCGGTTATCCGGCAGCTTGATGTTCCGGGAATCCTTTTGTTTGCCGGCGGGATCATTTTGCTTTTGTCCTTTTTGCTTTCATTCAGCACATCCCCGCATGCGTCAGAAGGTGTGATTGGTGTCATTCTGCTTGTCGCATTTGTCTGGCGTGAGCTGAAAACGGAGAAGCCGTTTATTGATGTCCGTTTGTTTAAAACGCAGCGAAGCCTGTCAGCGGTATACGTTCAGTTTATTTTACTCAATGTATTCTTCTACTGTTTATTTTTCGGCCTGCCGAGTTATTTTCAGGATGAAATGCATCTTTCTGTCCAAACGAGCGGTCTGTTTATGCTGTTCATGTCAGGAATGAGCATCGCTGTATCGCCCATTACAGGCAAGTGGATTGACCGATCGGGAGTCATCAAGCCGATTTTGGCGGGGGCGCTTCTGATGACGGCTGGCGCTGTACTCTTAACGGTCTTTTTTATCAGCGTTCCTGTCATCGGGAAAGGCTTGATCCTGTCGCTGCTCGGCATCGGTTACGGACTTGGAAACGTGGCGCTTCAGGCGGCGATGCTGAAAACGAGCCCTTCAGACATGGTGGGAACGACCTCGGGCCTGTTCCAAACGTGCCGTTACCTCGGCTCGATTTTATCCTCCGTGATTCTGGGCCTTCTGTTCGGTAAAGAGATAACAGCGGCTCATTTTGATATCATGGGAATGATCCTTATTGCTGTAGGCGCATTGAGTCTTTTCATGGCTTTGAGATTCACCGCCTTAATGAAAACAAGATCATGAGAAAAGAGACAGATATGCGAGTCTGTCTCTTTTTCTTGTTTAGGATGCTCAAAAATGAATAAAAGGATTGTGTATCATAGCTAATGTATTTGTCTGATTTTTCAGTTATATTACGTAACATATGATGTTAGAAAACAATACATATAACGGAAGATAGACAATGCTGAAAGGGGAGCCGGCTATGGAGTTAAAAGAGAGTCAGCAGCAATCAAACAGGCTGAGCAATGAGGATCTGCTGCCTTTAGGGCAGGAAAAACGCACTTGGAAAGCAATGAACTTTGCCTCGATCTGGATGGGGTGCATACATAATATACCGACCTACGCGACAGTGGGCGGATTAATTGCAATCGGGCTTTCACCGTGGCAGGTGATGGCGATCATTATTACGGCCTCGCTTATTTTGTTTGGCGCACTCGCCTTAAACGGGCATGCAGGGACAAAATACGGTCTGCCGTTTCCTGTGATTATCCGGGCTTCATATGGAATTTACGGCGCAAACATTCCGGCGCTTCTGAGGGCTTTTACAGCCATTATGTGGCTTGGCATTCAAACCTTTGCCGGAAGCACGGCGCTGAACATTTTGCTGTTAAATATGTGGCCCGGCTGGGGAGAGATTGGCGGGGAGTGGAATATTCTAGGCATTCACTTGTCTGGTTTCCTCTCTTTCGTATTCTTTTGGGCTGTGCATTTACTCGTATTGCACCACGGCATGGAATCGATTAAGCGTTTCGAGGTATGGGCAGGTCCTTTAGTATATGTGGTGTTTGGCGGCATGGTATGGTGGGCGGTCGATATAGCCGGAGGACTCGGGCCCATCTATTCGCAGCCTGGAAAATTTCATACGTTTTCAGAAACATTTTGGCCGTTTGCTGCCGGGGTCACCGGCATTATCGGCATTTGGGCGACGTTAATTTTAAACATACCTGATTTTACACGGTTTGCTGAAACGCAAAAAGAGCAGATTAAAGGCCAGTTTTACGGCTTGCCGGGAACCTTCGCATTATTTGCATTTGCCAGTATTACGGTGACCTCCGGTTCGCAGGTTGCTTTCGGCGAGCCGATTTGGGACGTGGTTGATATTTTGGCGAGGTTTGATAATCCTTATGTCATCGTATTATCTGTGATTACGCTCTGTATTGCCACCATATCAGTTAATGTCGCAGCAAACATTGTGTCTCCGGCCTATGATATTGCGAATGCGTTACCGAAATATATTAATTTTAAACGAGGCAGCTTTATTACAGCCCTGCTCGCTTTATTTACGGTTCCGTGGAAGCTCATGGAGAGCGCAACCAGTGTTTATGCGTTTCTCGGTTTAATCGGCGGCATGCTCGGTCCGGTGGCGGGCGTCATGATGGCTGATTACTTTATTATTCGCAAGCGGGAGCTTTCGGTTGATGACCTTTATTCCGAAACCGGACGGTATGTGTATTTTAAAGGGTATAACTACCGGGCATTCGCAGCTACGCTTTTAGGCGCACTGATCTCATTAATCGGAATGTATGTCCCCGCATTAAAAGGCTTATATGACATCTCATGGTTTGTAGGTGTGCTGACATCATTTCTTGTCTATATTGCTCTGATGCGGATTCACCCGCCGGTATCATCGGTTATTGGAAAGTATGATTCTGGGCAGGTGCGTCGAGCTGAATAAGAGCTTTAAGCAGGTAAAATGAATTTGAGATGGTTTTCCATAAATGGATAACTTATAATGATATAAGAAAATCCATTCTAAATAGAAATGAGAATCCAATATGAAAATATCATTTTTTATTTCTGCGGCAGCCGTTTTAACTGCTGTTATTATCGCTTTAACCTATGATAAGACGGCAGCAAATGAACAAGACTCAGTGAACTGCTTATATGTTTCTCCTGACGGCAATGATCAAAATGAAGGGACGAAAACAAAGCCATTTCGTACACTGGCGCATGCCGCTAAGGAAGCTGTTGCCGGAACAACTGTAATCATCCGGGAAGGCACGTATGATGAACCGCTTGATGTGAAGCATAGCGGCGCGGACGGGAAGCCTATCACGTTTCGAAACTATCAGGACGAGAAAGCAGTCATTACCGGGAAATCGATGACGAGCGCAGAATATGAAACGCCGTTAATCCGCATAGACAATAAACATTACATCACAATCAGCGGTTTAACGATTGAGAATCTCTCTGTTTCATCTGAAGAAGCAACCGCCATGGGAATTTATGTGACTGGGTCCAGCAGCCATATCACGATTAAGGATAATCATGTTCGGAATATAAAAACAACGGCGGATGAGGGCAATGCACACGGAATTGCGGTTTATGGGACGGGAAGCATGAAAGACATTAAGATTACGGATAATACCGTTGAAAAGCTGACACTCGGAGCGAGTGAAGCGGTTGTACTGAACGGAAACATTGACGGCTTTACGGTTGCAGGCAATCTGGTCCGTGATAATAACAATATTGGCATCGATCTTATCGGATATGAAGGAACGGCAGATCAAAACGATTATGTTCGAAACGGCGTCGTAGAAAACAATACTGTCTATCATCATTCAACTTTCGGAAATCCCGCTTATGGAGATGAGTACTCAGCCGGCGGAATATATGTCGACGGAGGACGCAATATTGACATAAGGAAAAACACGGTTTACAGAAACGATATCGGTATTGAAGCAACCTCTGAGCACAAAGGAAAATATGCTGAGGATATAAAGATTACCGACAACAAAGTGTACCAGAATGCGTACACGGGTATTTCAATCGGCGGATATGACAAAGAGCGTGGCGGCACCACCGGTTCTGTGATTGCTCACAACATTATTTTCCGCAACGATACAAAAGAGCTGTATGGCGGACAGCTATTGCTGCAGCACGATACAAAAAACAACGTAATAGAAAAGAACATCATGACGGCAAGTGATTCAAGGCTGTTTATTGCCAACGATTGGAAAACCAATGAAGGAAATACAGTCAATCATAACGTTTACCATAAGGAAGCAGGTAAGGACGGCTTATGGATGTGGAAAAAGACTGAATACGACTCGTTTTCATCCTATCAAAAAGCAACGAAAAATGATGTCGGCTCTATTTATGCAGATCCGATGTATCGTGACGAAGAGTCTTTTGATTTTACATTAGATCCGGATTCACCTGCGCGTCCGATTATTGAATGAATCATGAAAGAAGCGGCATTCTATTCCGTTCAACGGAGCAGAATGCCGTTTTTTTATGCAAAAAAAGACTGCCGGCAAACTCCGGCAGTCTGACAAGCTATTCTGCAATCGACACTTTTCCTTCAGGTTCGGCTACAGCCGTTTTTTTCTGGCTCCATGCATAGAGGAGAAGAGAAATCAGAACAAATAGACCCGCTGATAAGTAAATAGATGAGAAGCCTGCGGAAGCAACGAATAATCCGAACACATACGATCCAGCGGCAATTCCGCTGTCAAAGAACGTAAAGAACGTCGCTGTCGCAAATCCTGAACGGTGTGCCGGTGAATTTTGTATCGCCAGCGTTTGCATGCACGGCACGATTGAGCCGTATCCGAGCCCGATCACCGCTCCGGATAATAACAGCATCCAGCTGCTGTGCGTAAAGGCAAGCATGCAAAGTCCGACAGAGAAAATCAGGATTGAAGGGTAAATCACAATCCCCGGTCCGACTTTGTCGAACAGTTTGCCTGTAAACGGACGCGCGACCATCATCGTAACTGCAAAGCATACAAAGAAGTAGCCGCTGACATTTAATAGATCAATAGACTTAGCAAAAACGGACAAAAATGCCGTAACTGTTGAATAACAGAATGATATAAACAATCCTACAATCGCAATCTTAAGCGCGCCTTTTTCAAACATATCCGACAGAGAGAAGCGGAATACAGTCGTTCCGCTGCTGATGCTGTTTGGCACTTTAATGAGTAATGTAACAAACAGCCCGACAATCATAAACACCGCAAAAATTGTAAAGAAGACAGAGAAAGGCACAATTTTCACCAGGCTCAATCCGAGAAACGGACCGATAGCCATTGCGAGGTTCATAGACATGGCGAAGTATCCAAGCCCTTCGCCTCGGCGTTTAACCGGAATGATATCAGCTGCGATCGCGCCGGTTACAGTGGTTAAAATACTGAACCAGATTCCTTGGAAGAACCGCAATCCAAGCAGCAGATAGAAGTTATGAATTGGCAGGTAAAGAAAAGACGAAAGGGCAAAAATCGCCATCGATACAATCGCCATTCTCTTTTTCCCAAACCGTTCTATAATAGCTCCTGAAAAAGGACGTGTGAAAATGGCGGATAACAGGAACAGACTGATCAACAGCCCTCCCTGAGATTCAGTACCTCCCAGCTCCTGCATCATATAGATAGGCAGAACGGTCAAAAATGTATAAAAGAACACAAAAACAAACAAGTTCACGAGAACGACCATAATAAAATCTTTGGTCCAAATCGGTTCAGACTTTTTCAAATGTATGTCACTTCCTTAATTCATTGTTGTAAAAACAAACGAAATAAATGAGAAAACGCTTCTTTATCTTCATCACGGAAATCTGCAAGCAGTTCTTCCTCGAATTTCAGCATTTTCACATTGATTTCTTCGTATTTTTTCTCTGCTTCTTTTGTGAGGACAACGAGTTTTTCCCGTTTGTCTTCACCTTGCCGTCTCTGTACCCAGCCGTTTTCTTCAAGGCGTTTGATCGTCCGGGTCACCGTTGGCGCTTCCACATTTAAATAGGACCAAATCTCCTTTTGAGTCATTGGTCCGATCGTACGCAAACAATATAAAATTGACCATTGAGATGAGTAAAGGCCGAATGGCTCCAGCTGTTCATTGGCTTTTTTGGCAATCAGGCGGGCGCTTTGGTTGATTTGATGAATGAGGTGTCTGTTGACGTAGGTCATTTCGGTCTCCTTCTAAAAAAACTTACCTAAGTAACTAATTGCTTTTTTCATTTTACAGGAGCGATGAAAGGATGTAAAGATATAAATTTAGTGACGCGAAATAATTAGCCGAAGTCGAAAAGTTCGTTTCACCCCTTGTCCTTATTGAGTTTTTAGCATATTCCCGCAAGAATGCTAATACACTGTTACAAACCTAACAAAGAGAGTGTTTGAGGTGAGGGATCGTGGGCATATTTCACAAACTTACTTTTAAAACCATACAACAAAGAAGCTGCATAATGAATGACTCTTTACAGAATACGGATCTCATTTCACACTTCTCACATCCATTTTAGGGAGGTCGAGTGGTGTGCACGATTACATCAAAGAGCGAACAATCAAGATAGGAAAGTACATCGTGGAGACAAAGAAAACCGTTCGTGTCATTGCGAAGGAATTTGGTGTTTCCAAAAGTACAGTACACAAGGATTTAACAGAGCGTCTGCCTGAAATCAATCCTGACTTGGCAAACGAAGTGAAAGAAATACTCGATTATCATAAATCCATCAGGCATTTAAGAGGAGGAGAAGCAACAAAACTCAAGTATAAAAAGGATGAAATTCTTGAAGGAGAGCCCGTTCGCCAGCCATAATCACTCAGGACAAATCAACTGCATTGTCTTCCGGAAATCGTTTGCAGATCATCCGCAAAAATTTGTAAAGAACTTAATGTGCTTCCAACTTTTTTTCTATATTTTATGATAATATATATAATTAGGGCACAATGTGGATATTTACTGTGAAACAGATTTTCAAGGAGGATATAAATAGATGTTTGCAAGGGATATTGGTATTGACCTCGGTACTGCAAATGTACTGATCCATGTTAAAGGTAAAGGAATTGTTCTGAATGAACCTTCCGTAGTTGCACTTGATAAAAACAGCGGCAAAGTGCTGGCGGTTGGCGAAGAGGCAAGACGAATGGTTGGACGTACACCTGGGAATATTGTTGCGATTCGCCCGCTGAAAGACGGAGTTATTGCTGACTTTGAAGTAACAGAAGCAATGCTGAAACATTTTATTAACAAGCTGAACGTAAAAGGCCTGTTCTCAAAACCGCGCATGCTTATTTGCTGCCCGACGAATATTACATCAGTTGAGCAAAAAGCAATCAAAGAAGCAGCTGAAAAAAGCGGCGGTAAACATGTGTACCTTGAAGAAGAACCGAAAGTTGCCGCTATTGGCGCGGGTATGGAAATATTCCAGCCGAGCGGTAACATGGTTGTAGACATCGGAGGCGGGACGACGGATATCGCAGTCATCTCAATGGGCGATATTGTCACCTCCTCTTCTATTAAAATGGCTGGGGACAAGTTTGACATGGAAATCTTAAATTACATCAAACGCGAGTACAAGCTGCTGATCGGCGAACGTACTGCGGAAGATATTAAGATTAAAGTCGCAACAGTTTTCCCAGACGCACGTCACGAAGAAATTTCCATTCGCGGACGGGACATGGTTTCCGGTCTTCCAAGAACAATTACAGTAAACAGCAAAGAAGTAGAAGAAGCCCTTCGTGAATCTGTAGCTGTTATTGTGCAGGCAGCGAAACAAGTGCTTGAAAGAACACCGCCTGAACTGTCCGCTGATATCATTGACCGCGGCGTTATCATTACCGGCGGAGGCGCGCTCTTAAACGGCCTCGACCAGCTGCTCGCTGAAGAGCTGAAGGTTCCGGTGCTTGTCGCTGAAAATCCAATGGATTGTGTGGCGGTCGGCACAGGTGTTATGCTTGATAATATGGACAAGCTTCCTAAACGCAAACTAAGCTGATCACTCAAACCTCATTCTGAAAAAGAATGGGGTTTTTTTATGAAAACTCTTCACGAATTGATGGGAAATGCCGATAATAGGATAAAATACTTATTTGTATTATAGAACGAATGTTCCTACATGACAACTGGAAAAAATGCCATTTTAGAGGTGGAAAACTTGTTAAAAGGATTATATACCGCAACTTCCGCAATGATTGCCCAGCAGCGCAGAACGGAAATGCTTTCAAATAATATCGCAAACGCAAATACATCCGGATATAAAGCAGAACAAGGCTCGATGCGCGCGTTCCCTGAGATGCTTCTCAGCAGAATTGAAGCAAAATCTCCGGCCGGCACATCGAAAACAGAAATCGGTTCCGTTAATACCGGTGTATATATGCAGGAGCTTAAGCCTCTTTTCACACAGGGAAGCCTTAAGTCGACGGATCAGCCTACAGACATCACATTGATTGAAAATCAAGTTCCGGTAAATGCAGAAACAAATGAAAATGCGGCCCTTTTTTATCCGGTTCAAACGGCGAATGGGGTCCGTTATTCCAAAAGCAGCACGTTTTCTTTAAATGAGAACAATCAGCTGACAATCAACGGAAATACCATTTTATCAACGACAGGACAGCCGATTACGGTCGATAATGAAAATTTCACTGTGTCTGAAAACGGTACTGTTACTGCGAACGGACGGACAGCCGGACAGATTGATGTCAGAATGGCAGAGGACGTCAGAAATCTAAAAAAAGATGGCAATGATTTGTACAGCACGGCTGACGGAAATGACCTGCCGAGTGCGGCTGGCAATAACCAAGTATCCTATTCATTAAAACAAGGCGTTTCTGAGCTTTCGAATGTTGATGTAACGAGCGCCTATACAGAAATGACTGAAGCGTACAGATCGTTTGAAGCAAACCAGAAGGTCATTCAAGCGTATGACAAAAGTATGGACAAAGCAGCCAATGAGATCGGAAAAATATAAGATAACGGAAGAAAAAACGGGGGACATCAACTATGCTCAGGTCAATGCTAACGGCATCAACAACCTTAAACCAGCTGCAGCAGCAGATTGACACAATCAGCAGCAACCTTTCCAACAGCAACACAACCGGCTATAAGGCTAAGGATACGAATTTCTCTGAGCTCGTCAGACAGCAATTCGATCAGGTTGATGAAAAAAATGAAGAAGTGGCACAATCCCGAAAAACGCCGCCCGGCTTGCGCCTTGGCGTCGGAGCGATGATGAATTCACGGCTCGTATCCGATCAAGGAAGCATTAAGAAGACGGAGCGCGATCTGGATATCGCTTTTACGTCTCCTTACCAATACCTCCAGGTGAACGTGAATGGCAATCGCCAGTATACGAGGGACGGAGCGCTTTATTTTTCGCCTTCCGCTGATAATGCCAACCAGCTTCAGCTCGTGACAGGCAACGGTCATCCCGTGCTTGATGAAAACGGCAATGCAGTAAACATAGACAGCTCAATGAAAAAAATCACGATCAATGAAAACGGGACCTTAACCGCATCTAACGGGAATACGGTGCAGCGGTTTAATCTCGGGGTTGTCCAAGTGAACAATCCTCAAGAGCTGAAATCCGAAGGGAATAATTTTTTCTCCATTGATAATGCAGCAGCCTTTGAAGAGCTGAATGGCGCAAACAGACAAACCATCGGCATGCAGCAGGGTGCGCTTGAGATGTCTAATGTGGATATTTCTAAGCAAATGACAGATTTGATTGCGTCTCAGCGTTCTTATCAGCTGAACAGCAGAACGATCACAATGGGTGATCAGATGCTCGGTTTGATTAATTCTGTCAGATAATAGAGAGATAGGCGTTTTCAATCAGCCGCGCATAATAAAAAAGGCGGCTTTTTCGAAATCGTCCTTTTTTTTGTAGTATTCCGTGATGTCCTCCAAAAGCACCTCTAAATCCACCCAAGCTTCGATTTTTTCTAGTTCAAGCACATATTCAAGCAAGGTATCATAAGGATCTTCAGCAGACGTATAGAGCGCTTCAAGTGTTTTTAGTTTCAATTGAATTGTTTGAATGTTTACCTTTTCAGATAATTCTTTCCCTTTTTGCAAAACCGCTTTTCCTTCTGAGATCTTTTCTGTTTTAAAAAGAGCCCTGACGGATTCATACACGCAGTGCAGATAGGATACTGGAGAATTGGTTTCAAATTCATGATTCTTCAATACCTTTTTAAAGTAGAGAAGCGCTTCATGGTCTTTCTTTTCGGTTGCTTTTAAAAAGCCCAAATTATAATAAGCGTGGCACAGCAGATTATCGTCATTTACCTGCTGGGTTTTCCTGATAATTTCTTTGAAAAGCTGTTCAGCCTCATCATAGCGCTCTTGATCAATATAGTTTACAGCGAGGAGCAGTTTGCAGCTGATCACCTTTTTGACATAGCCGAATTGATGCAAGTAGATATTTAATGCTTTTTCAACATATTGGATGGAAAGCGGCGGTGATTTCATCAAGTAATAGGCGCCGGCGGTTTGATAATAAAAGTCAGCGGCTTCAAATGCGTTTTGAATCGCGTGCAGGTGCTGCTCAGCTTTTTTAAAACCATTCACCGCATGCTTCGGAGCGGTTTTGACCATTTCATATAATCCTGAGAAAAAATGCAGATAATATTTCAATTCATCATCCATTTTGTCTTCCTGTTCATATAATTCATGGAATAATGGATCCAGCCCGTCCTGGTTTTCAAAAAGGAGCTGATGGCGTGCGAGGAACAATTGATAACGCATCCAAAGTTTTGTGTTCTTTTTAAGTTTCGGAAGGTGCTGGTCGATTTTCTCTTTAAGCGCTGCTGCGTCATCCATTTTACGTTTGCCAATAGCGGTATACCACTCGTTTAACATTTTTTGAATTCTTTTTTCAATAAACTTCGAAATCATTTTCCTACCTCTTTGCTAATGGTAAAATCTATAATTATCATATCACAACTTTTGACGGTCCTCATTGACAGTTGGTTACACTTTGGGCGCCGGTTGAAAAAGAGGTTCATTCATAATATACTTTTCAAATGTACAGATTAGATCATACATGATTGCTATACATACTAACGCAGATGAAGGAGATGTCAAGAGAATGCTTGATACTCAGCAAATTAAAGAAATTATTCCTCACCGCTATCCGTTTTTGCTCGTAGACCGGATTACGGAAGTTGAAGAGGGCAAACGGGCAAAAGGCTATAAAAATGTAACTGCTAATGAAGAGTTCTTTAACGGACATTTTCCACAGTATCCGGTGATGCCCGGCGTATTAATTGTAGAAGCGCTTGCTCAAGTCGGGGCTGTTGCGATGCTGATTAAAGAAGAAAACCGCGGCAGATTGGCGTTTTTTGCAGGCATTGACAATTGCCGGTTTAAAAAACAAGTGAAACCTGGTGACCAGCTTCACCTTGAGGTGGAAATCACTCGTGCGAGAGGCACAATCGGGCGCGGAAAAGGCGTTGCCAAAGTTGACGGCGAAGTGGTTTGCGAAGTTGAACTGACTTTTGCCCTCGGCGAGTAAGTGAAAAGAGACAGATGGGCAGCGGCACATTTGTCTTTTTTTCTTTTAAAACAAAAAAAGCAGGTGATTTGTATGTGGAAAGAGTTTAAGACCTTTGCCATGCGCGGGAACATTGTTGACCTTGCGATTGGTGTTGTAATAGGGGGCGCGTTCGGTAAGATCGTCACATCGCTCGTTAATGATATCATTATGCCTTTAGTTGGCTTGCTTCTGGGCGGGCTTGATTTTTCGGGGCTGTCCTTTACATTCGGTGATGCGGTCGTCAAATACGGCAGCTTCATTCAAACCATTGTGAATTTCTTAATCATATCGTTCTCTATTTTTATTGTGATTCGGACTTTGAATCAATTAAAGCGCAAGAAAGAAGCGGAAGAAGAGACTGAGGCGGAAGCGGCAGATGCGCAAGAGGAGCTGCTGAAAGAAATCAGAGATCTGCTGAAGCAGCAAACAAGGTCACCGGAATAAAAAAAGACTGCCGTCTGAGACGGCGGTCTTTTTTATGGCAGAACATATTTCTTCAAAATGTCCATTGTCATGCTTTTCGCGTCTGTGCCGGTGCCGTCAATGTTCGTCACGAAACTGTACACTCCGTTTTCGGTTTTGACAAAGCCTGCATACCAGCCGATGCCTGAGCCTGAACCGGTTTTTGCATAAAGCGTATAATGATCCTCATCTTCCTGAATCATCATCCGCTTCACTGTCTTCATTACGCTTTTATCAAATGGCAGTTTTTCTTTGTATAAGGCTTCCATAAAGTCCGTTTGTTCCAGAGGAGAAATCTTTAGCGTGCTGCTCAGCCAAAATTGGTCAATACCGCCGCTGATATCTTGATTGCCGTACGCTATTTTATCAATCCATTCCTTCATTCGCTCTTCTCCGATGTCTCGGGCCATCGCTTGATAGTACCAAACAACGGAGTATCTCATGGCAGATCCTAGCGTGTGATCCTGATTCCATACGTCGAGCTCACGTTTTACACCGTCCCAGTATTTGATGTCATATTCATCTTTAACGGCGCCTGTTTGTAATCCAATCAGCGCATTTGGGACTTTAAAAGTCGATTGCGGCGCAAATCTTTGTGTCGCGCGTTGATCGCCGTAGACGAATGTTTTTTCGTTTTTCAGATCACGTAAGATAAAAGTTCCGTCGTGATCAGTGAAAAATTCATCTACATTCATCTTCTTTAGATTGGGACGCTTCTCGGCAGCAACAGCTTCTCTAGGTGTTTGCAAACTTGATGTCAAAAGGACAGCTGCGCCGATAAGTGATAAAACAACCGCTTGAATTTTTCGCTTATTCATACGTGTCACCTCAGCAAATGTAAAATAAGAGAGGGGGTGATTTCCACTCTCTTTTATATCTTCTGCTTAAACGCCTCGATCAGCTGCGCTCCTGTATAGCCCTCTTTTACAAGAGATTCCAGAATGGTTTCAGTGCCTTGCTGTTTTCTTGTCACCATTTGTCCGTAAATTAAAACCGAGATGCTTTCTTCCAGTTCAGCAATATTCTTCACAGCTGCAGTCAGCTGGGCGGGGCGGTTGCTTTTTTTCGTAATCGTCACAAACACTTTAACTTCAGCTTGTTTTTTTTGAAGCTGGTCAAAAAAAGACAAGTGCTCCTTCGGAACAAGCGCTTCAATCAGCCAGTGATTTTCGCCGTCTTCTTTATTGATAATCAGTCCGTCAATAAGGGGAAACTGTTCAATTGACTTTTCTTCCTTGTCCACCCGTTCCACGTTCAGGTCAACCAGTTTAAAGGTTTTCATTTTTATCTCACCCCATTTACTTACAAAGAATTCTTAAAATGAATTATAACACATATTCATTTTTCCGTGAAAACGCTGTAATGCTGAGGATAATTTATTTTGTACTGGTACAACATTTAATAATTTCTATTTTTTCATTATACTGTAACTGACTATGGATTACGGAGAGGTGTGTATGAATCGATTTCATTTAAAGGAAATTTATATTGACGGCACTTCGGCGGATCAGCGTTTGATTCAAACGAACGAAGCTTATATGTTAAGCCGTAAAGATATTTTTGAGGTTCATCTATATAGGAAAGAGAGGATGATTTTTTTATACGAAACTTATGATGGGATGGAACAGTACAAAATCCAGCTGTCGCTCCCGGAAAAGAAACTCAGCTTTCAGTGGTTTGCATGGGACGGCTCTTCTTATGTCTGTATGAATACGCAGCATTGGCTGACATCTAAATTGTTTTTCCGGTTTTTAAAAAATACATATTTCTTTAGAGGGAAAAAACAAAAGCTGTTTTTAGCTGAGGGAAAAATGAAAACGAAAGATAAAAACAGAGGCTGAAATGAGATTTTGAGCGTTTTTCTTTTCTCGTTGCATCGTCTACAATACGTGTAACCGCAAGGAGAGGAGGAATCGCAATGTTCAATCAGGTCATGCTTGTCGGACGTTTAACAAAAGACCCTGAGCTTCGGTACACTTCTGCAGGCGCGGCAGTGACACACATTACGATTGCAGTTAACCGCAGCTTCAAAAATGCTTCAGGAGAAGTTGAAGCGGATTACGTCAATTGCACGCTTTGGAGAAAAACGGCCGAAAACACGGCGTTATATTGCCAAAAAGGCTCTCTCGTCGGCCTAAGCGGACGTATTCAGACAAGGAGCTATGAAAATGCGGAAGGTGTCAAAGTGTACGTAACTGAAGTGATGGCTGATACTGTTCGTTTTATGGACCCTAAACCTCGGGAAAAAGCTGCCGATTGACATCTCCCTGTTCCTCCCGCTTTAAATCCCATTCACGATTACTTTTCTTCGCATCATCCCCTCAGAATTGACCAGTCGACCAGACTGGTTTTTTCTTTCTGTTTGAGATAGGGAAAATTGGTTCTTATGATGCATTTTTACTTAATTTCACTTAATAATATTGATTGTTGATATACAAAAACTTATAATTACTTAAAGATAACGTCATATGAAAAGGAATGAGGGCGTGTACCAAGAAGAAAGATTAGTAGCGATTGTGGATTATCTAAAGGAGCATAACCGCATTACAACCGAGCAGATCTGTACGCTCCTTCAGGTGTCCAGAGATACAGCACGGCGGGATCTTGTGAAGCTGGAGGAACAGAATGCCATTATTCGCACAAGAGGCGGCGCCATTCTGCCGTCTGTGCACCAGAAAATTCAGGGGTATTCCGGCCGGCTGAAAACAGTGTCCGAGGAAAAAAACAAGATTGGCAAACTCGCCGCATCACTGATTCAAAATGGCGACCGGGTTATTTTAGATGCGTCTACAACTGTTCAGGCGTGCGCCAAGCACTTGAATGCAGACGACTGTACGGTTATCACTAACTCCATCAATCTCGCGGAAGTGCTCTCAGACAAAGAGGGTATTGAGATCTATCTTCTCGGAGGCAAGCTTGAAAAGGAGCACCGTTTCTTGTACGGCGCCTCTGTGATTGAAAAGCTTTCAAGCTATCACGTCGATAAAGCGCTGATCGGTGTTGTCGGCATTTCGGAACACGGCATTACGATCGCGCATGAAGAAGATGGGCTGGTGAAGCGAAAAATGATTCAGCAGGCCAAGCAGGTGATCGCCCTTGCGGATTATTCGAAGCTGGGAAGCACCAGTTTTTATCAGTACGCTGAGCTAAGTGAAATTGATCTCTTGATCACAGACCGGCTGCCCGATCAGGCGTTTTGCGACTTGCTTGATCTTAATGGGGTCGAACTTCTCGTGACAGAGCAGGATGAAAGAAAGGGCTGATAAACGTGAAATTGATTGCGATCGACTTAGACGGAACCTTGCTGAACAGCAAGCATCAAGTAAGCTCAGAAAATGAAAATGCTCTGCGGCAGGCGCAGCGGGACGGGATTGAGGTTGTTGTATCAACGGGACGCGCTTATTTTGATGTCGTGTCAATTTTTGAACCGCTCGGGATCAAAACGTGGGTCATCAGTGCGAACGGCGCTGTCATTCACGACCCTGACGGCAGGCTTTATCATTCGGAAACAATCGGTAAAAAACGGGCGTATGACATCCTCTCGTGGCTTGAGTCAGAAAACTATTATTATGAGGTTTTTACAGACTCAGCTATTTATACACCGCAAAACGGCAGGCAGCTCCTAGATGTTGAGCTTGACCGGGTCAAAAGTGCGAATCCAGAGGCTGACCTTTCTGTTCTGATGCAGGCAGCCGAGGTGCAATACAGTCAATCGGGCTTTGCTTATATCGACACGTTTCAAGAGCTATTTGAGGAGGATAAACAGATTGATTTTTACAACATTCTTGGCTTTTCTTTCTTCAAAGAAAAGCTGGAGGCCGGCTGGCAGAGATACCAGGGTGATAAAGGTCTGACACTTGTCAGCTCTGCTGATCATAACTTTGAGCTTTCCTCCAAAAAGGCATCCAAGGGGCAGGCGCTGGAAAGGCTGGCAAAGCGGCTTAACATCCCAATGAAGGAAACAGCAGCCGTGGGCGACAGCTTAAATGACAGATCCATGCTGGAGGCTGCCGGAAAAGGCGTAGCGATGGGCAATGCGCGGGAGGACATCAAAGCGATAGCCGACGCTGTAACCCTGACCAATGATGAACATGGCGTTGCCCATATGATTCGGCACTTGCTGTAAGGTTTATCTTTTGAAAAAAAGTGCATCCTGAACATAACCGGCGTAACGGATTCTGTGAAATTCGGCGTGACGGCGATGAACGGAAAAAAGCTGGCTCTTTTAAGGAGCCAGCTTTTTTGTGGTTATTGTGCCTGCGCTGAGGCGCTTAATGTGAATAATTCTTCGAGTTCATCTGTGGACAGCTCGGTAATCCAGTTTTCGCTTTGGATAATTTGGTCGTTCAGCGTTTGCTTCGTTTCAAGCATCATATCAATTTTTTCTTCAATTGTTCCTGTTGTAATCATTTTATGGACGTGGACAAACCGCTCCTGCCCGATGCGGTATGCCCGGTCAGTGGCTTGGTTTTCAACAGCCGGATTCCACCATCTGTCATAATGAATGACGTGATTGGCGGCTGTCAGATTGAGACCGGTGCCGCCCGCTTTCAGCGAAAGAATCAGTGTCGGGTATTCTTTCTTCTGAAATTTCTCAACGAGTGAATCGCGGTCTTGCTTAGAAAGACTCCCGTTCAAAAACTGCACAGGTTCGCCGAAGGTTTTTTCAAGCAATCGCTTCATCATGTTCCCCATTTGAATATATTGCGTGAAAATGAGACAGCTTTCGTTTTGGGCGCGGATCGCTGTCATCAGCTCAAGCAATTTTTCAAGCTTGACCGAACGTCCGGCCAGCAGTTCGGTTTGATCTTCCTTCAAATAAAGCGCGGGATGATCGCATATTTGTTTAAGCCGTCCGAGCATGCTGAGGATCAGTGCTTTTCGCTGCATGCCTGTCAGTGACGACATATGTTCAAAAGTGTCTTTCACCAGCTGCTCATAGAGAGACGCCTGTTCGGCTGACAGCGGAATAAATTCTTTTTGCTCCAGCTTGTCGGGAAGGTTTAATGCGACGTCCTCATCCCGTTTTGTCCGCCGCAGCAAAAACGGCCGGATTAATTGCTGAAGCTGTCCGATTCTTTTTTCGTCCCGGTCCTTTTCGATCGGCAATACATAGCGTTTATGGAAACCGGTCAGACTGCCAAGGTAGCCTTTATTCATGAAGTCGAAAATCGACCATAGCTCAGTCAAGCGGTTTTCCATCGGAGTTCCGCTCAGCGCGATATGGTGAATGCCCTTCAGCTTTCTGATTGCGCGTGATTGCTTCGTGTGCGCGTTTTTAATATTTTGTGCTTCGTCAAGACAAATTGTGTTCCATGTCACCGAAGAAAGCTCTTCAGAATCGGCATGCGACAGCCCGTAGGAGGTTAAGACAACATCCACGTTATCATAATAGCCGGAGAAGTCTTCTCCCTTCGGACGGCGCGGGCCGTAATGGAGAGCGACCGACAGATTGGGCGCGAAGGTTTGAAGCTCCCGCTGCCAGTTACCGAGGACGGATGTCGGCGCAATGATCAGATTCGGCGTGTTTTGCCGTCCGCTTTCCTTCACATGAAGAAAATATGCGATCATCTGAATGGTTTTCCCAAGCCCCATGTCATCGGCCAGACAGGCGCCAAAACCGCTTTGCCGCAGAAACAGCAGCCAGTTCATGCCGTATTTCTGATACGGGCGGAGCGTGCCTTGAAAGGAGGGGCTGACCTCATGCTCCGGCAGATTTTCCGCTGTTGTCAGCTTTCGAATCAGTGATCTGAGCTGTTTTGACAGGTCGAATTGAATACCGGCAAAAGCGGATGTATCCATGATGTCCGAGTCCTCAAGCCCGCCTTCCTGCTGATCCATCAGCTCTCGTGCCAGAATATCAGACATATGGAGCCCTTCTGATTCCGCTTTCTCCATCAGCCGTTTCATCTGTTTGATAAACTGCGGATCTATTTTCACCCATTGCCCGCGAATATTAACGAGGCGCCTGTTGCTCGCGACAAGCTCGTTAAATTCATCCTCTGTCAGCTCAATGCCGTTTGTCGCAAACCGCCAGTTAAAATCAAGCAGCGCATTCATGCCGACAAATGACTCGCCGCGCGGGGCGGAAGACACCTTTGCTTTAAGCATCATGCTGCTGTCTCTGACAATCTGCCACCAGGATGGCAGGAGGATTTCAACACCCATATCGACAAGCGTCTCACTTGCCTCTGACAGGAAAATCCAGGCTTCTTCCTCTGAAATCAACGTGGTGCCGGAATCAAATGACAGCCACGGAACCGTTCGATGAAAGCGGTCCTGCTCGCGTGCGATTTTATCGCTGTAGGCCTGCCACGATTTTTTGAGGCTCTTCAGCCCGTCAAAAAATACAACCGCGCCGCTCTTTTTATCGCGTAAAAACATTTCGATTTTCCAGTCATCACCGTCAAAGTCTGGTTCATTCAAGCGGAGGCCGACCGTAAACGGGGTTTGATCGTCAACCCAGCCGATGCCTTCGAGAAAATCCTCTTCATCCAGAAAATGTCCGCGAAATGTTGTGACGGCAGGTGATTTTTCTTTGATATTTTCCCATTTTTCCCGCAGTTCGTCGTCATATTGAATATAATCCTGCACCGCGGCTGAAAACCATTCCGCAGTAAAGCCATCCAGTATGCTGTCACGATCCTTCCAGCGGAAAACACCGTTTGTCCATGCTTCGTAGTCAGGCAGGAAATCGCCGTCCGCGATAAATTCGTAAATGGTGGACGCTGCCTCAATCAGCGGTTCCGTTTCTTCTGTGAGCTGCACGGAGCTGAATGAGTTGAACGAGTTTTTGCCGAGAAGCTCTACAGTCATCCATGGAGAAAGCAAAACCGCGGTTGTCCCGATGAAGCTGACATCCTCAAGGAAGGTTCCGTAAAATGAGGATTCGTGCCATTGAAACAAATGCTTTTTCATGTGGCTGTAGGGAAGGGGCTGCTCATTCTCATCAAAGGCTGAGAGCGTGAATGACCCGTCTTCCATTTGTTCGACGTGAATAAGTATTTCTTTAAGACTCGCCATCAATCAACTTTCCTTTCTGCAGTTCTTCTTGAAGGGCGCGCAGGCGCTTGTAATGTGAGCTCAGCTGCTGAATATAGCGTTCCCATACCTTCAGTTTTTTCGCTTTTTTGTAGAGCGTCCGCAGTTTTTTCAAATACCGGGCCGCTTCCTTGTAAGAGCTGCGGTTTTTCTGGTCGATAAAAAAGGCCACTTCTCTGTGGTAAGCGGGTATAAGGGCCTCGGGATCGCTCGCCGCGATTTCTTTGAGCATCGTTTTATCTATTTCATAAATTGAAAAGCCAACAAGGCTGTGGATTTCGATCCACTCGGCGTAACGCTTTTTCTCATACAAATGATGGCTGTATTCTGTGAAAGTATATGGCAGACAGCCTGCCGCATAGCGTTCAAACAGCGCCTGGTCATTGGTTTGCTTCACATACGCGTTCAGCAGAAGAAACAGCTCGCCAATTACGTCGCGAATTTCTTTAAACGGCTTATCCAGCTTCGTATAACCAATCGCAATCGATTCAATCCGGAGGTACCATGCTTTGAGCCGTTTCCAATCCTTTTTCGCGGTGATTTCACTCAGCCATTGGAACGTATACGGCAGCGCTTCCGGCGGAAATTGGTCGGTTTCCGCAAAAATCGCGTCATCATGTTTCTGCAAAAATTCTAAATGCAGACGCCCGAATTGCAATTCAGGAGAAAACCGCCGCCCGGCTTCTTTTTGCAGGATCTCTTGCTCACGCGCCACCCATTTCGGCCGCGGCAGCAGCGCGCTCCAAACTTCACCGAAAATGCGGATGCGTTCATATTGAAAAATATCTTTCTTCAATAAGAGATCCCGAATGACATCCGGCGTTTTCTCCAGAAAGGGATCGAGTGCAAACGACAGCGCGTACGTTTTTAATTTATCAATTGAGCTGTAGATCGTGTCCATCAGCTGTTCGACATAAGGATTGAGTGAATAAAAATCATGCTCGGGGTCCAGTTTTCCTTCTTCAATCAATGTAAACATGCGAAGCCACACCGCGATCGCTGAATGAATCTGATACAGGCTGTTCAGCTCCGGCTTGTTCGGCGCATGCTTTTTCAAAGCGGACAGATAGCCGTAATAGAGACCCTGCATGTTTTGGCTGCCTTCAGCCGTGCGTGCCTGCCAAAGAGAAAACTCTGAATCGAAAAAAGCAAGCCAGCTTGAAAGCGACTCTTCATTAGGCAGCACCTTCTCTTGGAACTGACGCCGGACGAGCTCTTTGCTTTCTTCGAGCTTTTCCCTCTCCAGCCAGTGCTCTGTAAAAGTTCCCACTCGTTCAAACATTGCATATACATATAAAAAAACAGCCAGCTTATGGCGGCAGATTCTCCCAGACGGACATGAACAGCCGCTTTTGGCTATGACAAATAAGTTCAATGTGACCCGCACAGGCACAACATCCTGCACGTAAGCCGTAACTTCCGTCGGACTCACTGCTTGTAAACGATAGACTGAATCCTGCCGATATAAAATAAGGGCTTTTTTGATCAGCTGAACATTTTCCTCGCTGTAAGGAAGAAGCTCTTTTAATTGTTCAGCCGATGCCAGCACATCGTCTTTAGAAATCATATTCTGAAGCATGATTATCGCTCCTAACCGAGTCACGTAATAAAAAGATCCAATTTCTCTATTATATCGCAACACAGCGGCATGAAAAAGTTTTTCCTAAAATAGGACATAAAAAATGGGAAGTGTCGAATGATGTATTAGAGATTGCAAAACGAGAGCCGGCATCATATAATAATCGTGTTTTCAACTTAATGGAAGCTGAAAGGAATAAAATGATGAGTGAAAAGAAATTAAATCAAGAAGAATTTCTGAAAATTTTGATGCATGCACATGATATTGGTGAGCAGTCATCTGAGATGACCACAAAGGAAATGCTTGAAAATTTGATTTCTCATATTAAAAATGGATACGCAACATAAAAATCCCGCAGGTTTTTGGCGGGATTTTTTTCTGAATAATGACCGGAAGGAGAAAAAGATTCAGCTCTGGCAAGACAATAAATAGAGCGCTTACATGATAGAAGCTGAAAAACTGTTTTTGTAAATTTTTGTCGAATATTGTCACGTGAAAAGATGGAGAAATGCTGTTTTAACGTTGTATAATCGTATGGAAAAGGATGTTATAAGCTGATTTGGAGGTATCATGGGAGAATCTACTAGTTTAAAAGACATACTATCAACGTTAAGGAAACACATACTTTTGATTATGATTGTAACCGCAGCTGCGACTGCTGCCGGCGGATTCATCAGTTTCTTCGCACTTACACCCATCTATGAAAATTCAACTCAGATCTTGGTCAATCAATCGAAAAACGACCAAAAAGAAGTCCAATTTAACGATGTCCAAACCAATCTTCAATTAATCAATACGTACAATGTCATCATTAAGAGCCCTGCTATTTTAGACGAAGTGATTAAAGAGATGGGCTTGTCGATGACATCCCAAGAGCTGAATGAAAAAATTACTGTTTCCAGCGAGCAGGATTCTCAAGTGGTCAATATTTCTGTCAGAGACGGGAGCGCGGAAACAGCGGCTCACATTGCCAACACTGTCGCATCTGTCTTTAAAGACAAAATCACTTCGATTATGAATGTTGATAACGTAAGCATTCTGTCAAAAGCTGAGGTTTCTGGACATCCGTCGCCTGTATCGCCAAAACCGCTGCTGAACATCGCCATCGCGTTTGCGGCAGGATTGGCAGGTAGCATCGGACTGGCCTTCCTGCTTGAGCATTTGGATAATACGATCAAATCGGAAGAGCAGCTCGAAACGTTGCTGGACATACCGGTATTGGGGACGGTTTCCACCATTGCGAATGAACAGAAAACAGCGAAGAGCTTAAAAGGCATTCAATCTGATAAAGCGGGGAGTGGACATTTTGGCGCTTAGAAAAAGCAAGGGCTCATGGAGCCGCAAAAATGTCATTGCGCTGACAGAGCCGAAATCCTTAAATTCAGAACAATATCGAACGATTCGAACAAATATAGAGTTTTCTTCAGTGGACCGCCAAATGAAATCTGTGATGATCACTTCGGCGTGCCCTGGAGAAGGGAAGTCTACCACAGCTGCTAACCTTGCTGTCGTATTTGCACAGCAGGGAAAAAAGGTTTTGCTCATCGATGCAGATTTGCGAAAACCTACAGTACATACCACTTTTCAACTAGAAAATATGACAGGCTTAACATCCGTTTTACTGAAAAAATCCTCACTGAAGCAGGCTGTGCAAACGTCTCAGGAACAAAATCTTGATGTGCTGACGAGCGGCCCGATCCCGCCGAATCCAGCTGAACTGCTTTCCTCCAAGTGGATGGAGGAGCTTGCGGATGAAGCGTGTGCGGCCTATGACATGGTGATTTTCGATACGCCGCCTATTCTTCCTGTAGCAGACGCGCAAATTTTAGGGAACGTCGCAGACGGTTCCGTTTTGGTTATTTCAAGCGGAAAGACGGAAAAAGAAAAAGCCGCAAAAGCAAAAGAGGCGCTCGATTCGTGCAACAGCAAGCTCCTCGGAGCCATTATGAACGGCAAGAAACGCTCGAAGCACTCTGACTACGGATACTACGGACATGAAGACAATTTCATACAAAAATAAATAACGTGCATACTGCCCGTTATTTATTTTTGCGAAAAAAGGAGGCTTAGAAATGATTGATATTCACTGCCACATCCTCCCGTCAATGGATGACGGGGCAAGGAACCTGGACGACAGCATCGAAATGGCCAGGGCGGCTGTTCGTGAGGGAATCAGAACCATCATTGCAACCCCGCATCATAAGAATGGTTCATATGAAAACGAGCAAATCGCTGTCAGAGAAGCGGCAGACCTGTTAAACAAACGTTTAATGAAAGAGGAAATCCCGGTCACCGTACTGCCGGGACAGGAAATCAGAATCTACGGGGACTTGAAACGGGATTTGGATGAAGGGCTGCTGCTGTCACTGAATGACACGAAATATATCCTGATTGAGTTTCCGTTTGATCATGTTCCGCGATATGCCGAGCAGCTTTTTTATGATTTGCAGCTGAAAGGATACGTTCCGGTTGTCGCGCATCCCGAACGCAATAGCGAAATTCGCGAAAATCCGTCCTTGCTGTATCATCTTATAGAAAAAGGAGCGGCATCTCAGTTGACAACCGGAAGTCTCGCAGGAGTTTTCGGGAAACAGATGAGAGCATTTTCGCTGAGGCTGGCTGAAGCCAATCTGATACACTTCTTAGCCTCAGATGCTCATAATCTGAAAACAAGAGACTTTCGCTATCAGGAGGCTCTCCGTGTTCTTGAGAAAGAATTCGGTACGGAATATTCTTATATGCTGACAGAAAATGCTGAGCTTCTTCTGCAAAATCATGCGATTTACAGGCAGGCACCGAAGCCGGTCAAAAGAAGAAAACGATTTGGGCTCTTTTGATCTGCAATTCTCATTTCCCCACTTTCTTTGTGAGAACGATATAATAGTATATTGTATGATTGAATCATATTTCAGAAACCTGTACAGGCTGTTTACGGGAGATCATCCGCATTCATGTCAGGATATTCTCATACGATAATACAGAAGCTGTAAAGCAGCAATTTAACTGTTGGAGGGAAACAATGAATATAACAGTCATCGGAACAGGCTATGTCGGTCTTGTGACAGGTGTTTCTCTTTCTGAGATTGGCCATCATGTAACTTGCATTGATATTAACGCTCACAAGATTGAAGAAATGAGAAAAGGGATTTCCCCTATATTTGAACCGGGTCTTGAAGAGCTGATGAGAAAAAATATAGCTGATGGGCGGCTGAGCTTTGAAACGAGCTACGAGAAAGGCTTAGACCAGGCAGAGATTATTTTTATAGCGGTCGGCACACCGCAAAAAAACGACGGACATGCGAATCTGGAGCATATTACAGATGTGGCCAAGCGTATTGCCCGGCACGTGACGCGAGATGCGATCGTCGTAACGAAAAGCACAGTGCCTGTCGGAACAAATGATTGGATTTACGAGCTGATTACCAAACATCTTGCGGAGCCTGTCAGCATATCGATCGCATCCAACCCGGAATTTTTACGTGAAGGGTCAGCCATCCATGACACGTTTCATGGAGACAGGATTGTGATCGGAACAGCCGATCAGGACACCGCCAGAAAACTGGAAGAGCTCTTTCTTCCACTCGATATCCCGGTTTACCAAACGGATATCAGAAGCGCCGAGATGATCAAATATGCCTCAAATGCCTTTCTGGCCACTAAGATCAGTTTTATAAACGAAATTTCGAATATATGTGAAAAGGTCGGCGCTGATATTGAATCTGTCGCGTACGGCATGGGACAGGATAAGCGGATCGGGAGCCAGTTTTTAAAAGCGGGCATTGGCTACGGCGGTTCTTGTTTCCCAAAGGATACGAACGCCCTCGTGCAAATTGCGGGCAATGTCGAGCATGATTTTGAGCTGCTGAAATCGGTCATCAGGGTCAACAACAATCAGCAGGCGATGCTGGTTGATAAAGCGCTGAACAGGCTTGGCGGAGTGACGGGAAAAACGATCACCCTTTTGGGGCTGTCATTTAAACCGAACACGGACGATATGAGAGACGCGCCGTCGATTGTCATCGCTAACCGCCTCGCCGCACTAGACGCCCATATCAAAGCCTTCGATCCCATTGCCGTCAGCCATGCGAAGCATATTTTGCCGCAGGATGTGGAATACAAAAAAACGATTGCGGAAGCCGTTAAGGGGGCAGACGCCGTCATGATTTTAACGGACTGGGATGAGATTAAACAATTTTCATTAGCAGATTATCAAGATTTGATGGAGCAGCCGCTGATTTTTGACGGCCGAAATTGCTACTCATTAGAAGAGGCTGCCGCCGCCGGAGTGGAATACTATTCGGTAGGCCGGAAAGCGGTTGTTCCGGCAGGTGCAATGTCATAAAGGAAAGACTGGCGGGATGCCGGTCTTTTTTTGTATCCATCTTTTATTGTATACGATGGATATATTCGCTAAGGTTTACCTATTGTTTGAAACTAGAGGGTGCTGCCTACAGATTTTCAGTTTGAGCAATACGCTGGCATGGGGAAAATAGAATTCTTTGATTAATTCGGTTGGAATACGCGTATAAAGAACATCTCATCATGCTTTTACAAATTGATTCAGACGATGATATTGATTTGTTGTGGGGAGACGCCGGCATCGCAAATTTTTTCATCACACCTGATGATTTAAGGGGAAAAGACTTTTCAAACGTTCTGTACAATGGGGACTGCAGCTAATACAAGCTTTTGATCCAAAGGGTCACCCCTGCCGCCAATAGGGTCAGAAGCGGAAATGAAATAAGCCAAACAATAAAATCAGGCGCGGCTGAGTCAATACAGAACATAAATATGACCAATAAACAGAGCACTGTAAGAGGCATTGACCAAAGGCCGTGTTTTCTAAACAATAAAGTGCCTGCCATTCCAAATACAAAGAAGGACAGAAAAGGAAAAACCACGAAAAATAACATCATCGGACTGAAAAAACTCATTGTCATCCCTCCGTTTCACCTCTTAATCTTACAAGATTTTACCACATGAGAAAATGAACAGATCATCAAAATCTGCCTCTTTCAAGTGTCTTTTTGACTAAGACTTTAGAATTTCTCACCATATAAAACGCTCACATTGATCTTATAACGAACAAAAAAGAGACTTTAGACCTCCGCATTCAGAGCATTATAAGCCTAAATTAAGCCGTTTACCCTATTTAAGCCGCCTTCCGGCTATTTTAAAATATAATATATGGAAATAAAGTATGGAAAAGTCTATCTTCATCAGCCCCTCCATACGACTTTTTGAGTATTAAGAGGTGATACAGATGGGTTATGAAAGTGTATTAGCAAATATCAAAAGTTCACTTAACGGAAAAATTTCAGACGTTGAAGACAAGATTGAAAAGCTGAAAAAAGCAAAAAAGGATATAGACACACTGCAAGAAGAGGCAATTACTGAAATCAAAGAAATCGTAAAACCGGAATTGGGCAAGCACTGGACAGGAACAAAAGCGGATGATTTCGACAAAGGAAGAGAAGAGGCGAAATCGGAAGCATCTAAGATTGTGAATGATAAATATAACGAGTATATGGCTTCGATTAACGGTAAAATTTTTGATCTTGAATGGGATAAAGCTAAATATGCATCGGAATTGTTTGTAGCAAATGGTGCAGCAGATCTTCTTAAAAAGGGAGAAGAGTTCGCGGAAGAAGTCGGAAATACAATTAGTAAACTAAAATGGTGGTGATCTTTTTTTATGTCAGAAATTAAGCTGAAGTACGACACAGTCATCAAAACATTAGAGTCTGTCAAAGATGCGCTGGCTGACGTATCAATCGGCGCCGCGGGGTCCAATGGAAAAAACAAACTCGATTATACGAAAAAATATCATGAGCGTGAGGAGAACATCAAAACCATGCTCGGAGATTACAAAAAAGCGGTACAGAAAAATATCGAGGATACAAAGGATAACGTAGATTCACTGAAAGAGCAGGATGAGGCGATCGCAGTAAAATAGAAGAGAAAGGGCAGTGCGATGAGTAAAGTATTTGAATCACAATCTTTAATCGATGAAGCGAAAAATAGAAAAAAGCAATATGAGACGCTGGAAGAGCAGCTGAACACGCTAAAAAAGGCGTTTCAGGAAGTTGCTGATTTAGGTGACGATTTTAAAGGAAAAGGCGCGGACAATATTAAGGACTTCTTTCAGGGACAGGCGGAAATCGCCGACAGCTGGCTGACGCTTGTTTCTGCTCAAATTGCGTTTTTAAACGGCATTTCCGGTGATATTAAAGATCAAGAACTGAATGATTCATATGTGGAAACTTCATTTTTGGATCATGAGCTGCCCAATGGAGACCTGAAAGCCTCAGAGATAGTCTCCGCTCATAAAGCAGAAATCGATTCTATTTTGTCAGGCATCAGCGATATTATGGATCTCGACATGTACACGCTTGACAACTATGCAGATAAGATGGGAGATGCCCAAAAAATCAGGCGTGACACGATTACGGCAGTCGATAAGCTTGATGAATCCCTGACCACTGAATATCAAAATTTAGAATCTCTGGACAACGCAGTGCTCAGCAAATATTCTGTTCTCATGCAGGCCACCAGCAACGGGAAAAGCGCATCCCCTATGTGCTATGACAAAAAAGCCTTCCACAGCAATGAAGTCTACAAAAGCGCCATTGAAGTGGAAAAACAGGGAACAACATATATCGATGCAAAAACCGAACAAGCAGAAGCAAGGCGTCTCCAGGAAAAAGCCGAGGAAGAAGCAAACAAACCATGGTACGAAAAAACATGGGATGGAGTTTGCACCTTTACTGGAGAAGTCACTGGCTATTATGATTATAAAAGGGCAACCGAAGGCGTTGATCCGGTTACCGGAGAAAAACTCTCCGCCGCAGAACGTGTGACAGCAGGAGCGATGGCCGCTGCCGGATTCATACCAGTCGTCGGCTGGGCTGGCCGCGCCTTCAAAGGCGGAAAAGCCATCTACAAAACCGGAAAAGCGGCTATCGCGGCTGAACACGCTTTAGACGCCTACAAAACAGGCAAGTCTTTAGACATTCTAAAAATGTCAGAAATGGGCGCATACGGCCTTGTTGCGTCAAACGGATTCTCTGAAGCTGTCACAGGAAGAGATATGTTTGGTAACGAAGTGTCTGAGGAGAAGCGGAAGCAAGGGGCGCTGGAAGCTGCACTAAGCTTAGTTGGAGCAGGCGCATTGGCGAAAAATATTGATAAAGGCATCCCGCTTGCAACCCATTCAAAAGTCCAAAAAGCAAACAAGACACTCGAAAAAGTAAAACAATTCAAAGTCCCGACAAATGTCCGCGTGTACGCAGAACGCCCAGTAACTCCGGATGGCTTCACGTTCGGAATCCCGACAGTCCGTGTCGATGTGGAAACGAAATCTGTTAAAGATCTTGGGATTGTGAAGATGGCGAGTAGTGGTGGCGGGAATAGTAAGAAACTTTTCGGTCAAAATGGAACTCAGATTGCAAGTAAGACAACATGGCAAAATGGGAAGACAGAAAGAATAGACATTGAAAACCCAAATCCAGGGCAAAGAGAAGGTCAAATTCACTATCATGAGCCAAATAATAAAAAATGGTACTTTGATGTTGAAACAAGAAAGTTTTATGACCAAAAAACAGGCGAAGATGCACCTAGCAAAATTCAAAAAGTACTTAAAGACAAAAGCGTTCAGAAAGCTATAAATAAGGGATTGAAATTTTTAGGTGAGGATCCTGTATTTTAGTATAGGAGTGTAGATTATAATGGAATATACAAATAAAAATATGAAAAGACTAAAAGAACGACTTGAAGATTTGAGCAATACAAATAAAGTTGACCTATCTAATTTAAAGGATATTATTTCACCTAATATAGTTAAAGTAGACGATTGCTTTATTCTAGATCTAGAGGATGAGTTAACTGATAATCCAACTATAAATTGGAATAGAATTTTAAAAATGTATGGGGATAAAACGGGGTATGAAGCATCGTGTAATGAACTTCGCATAAACGATTATTTAGACTACAGTGATTTGTCCGGTGAAGAGATTTTACTTTATGCGCTTCAGATAGTGGATGGTTGGGAACACCATTTAAAAGAAAAATTCCCTGAACATAAATTTGTTGTGATTCTAAGTATTGATGAAGGTTTTGCGACACTTAGATTTTATAAATATAGAGAAGAGGAAAGCAGTTGGCTAAAGGCCGACATTGAAGAGTACGGTAACGAAGCTATCCTTGTAAAAGAAATTAACTCTGGTAATTAAATTTAACTAAAAAGCAGGTAGTTATACTGTACCTGCTTTTTAGTTTTTACTTTGTGAAAGCAAGAAACATTACAAATGATCAAGCTTTTACAGGATTAATGGTAAAACTAATTCAAAACTGTTGATTTATAGAGAAAAAAATTAAAGTTTAAGTTTTGTCAATAGTAAAATAAAATGATTCGAAAATGTAAAGGAGAGAATGTAATGTCGCAAGAACAGAAGTTAATTATATTAAATGAAATGTTTAAAAAAGAAGGCGGTGAAGAAGACGTTGAAGGGTTAACAATAATGATCGATGGGGTTATCAAGCAAGTTTTTAATAAAATAAAAAATGAAAGAAATTATAAAAGTAATAATGAAGTTATGAGAGATATTATTTTTGAAGGAATTAATAGTATAGTTAAAAAATCTTGAGGGTTTTAATGCAAAATAGAAACGCCTTCAGATCTCTTTTATACTTCACTTGGATAGCTACGGAAACGCTGGTTAACCGATGAGAAAAAAAGCTGCTGTCCACTCTACAAAATTCCCAAATGAGCATCAAGCTGGTATTCATGGAATAGGTTCAACAATAAACACCCAATTTAAAGGGAGAAAAAATAAATAGGCTAGAATTTACTAAGGTAAACCATGAAAATAGTTTATATCAAGTGACTGAAAACAAAACTAAAGAGGTTTTGTTAATGAGAAAACATATTAAATTAGATGTTCCAAAAGCTAATATACATCCCCTAAGAATAACACAAGGTTGGAAAGTGAATTATAATCATTTTGTTGAAATAGATCCAAGAACTTTAGAACCGGATGATGATTCCTGGTTTTTGTTCACAGACAGTTTGTTGCAGCTTTATCATGAACAATCCTCAATAACGCTTGATTTAGGCTGGGTTCCTGACATTTCTCCTGAAGGTAACTATCTGGTTTTAATAGTCAAAAATAATGATTGGGAGGAGCCTATTAAAGAATTTTCATCAGACGACTATAAAAAAGTGATTTTATATATTGAATATCATTTAAAACAAGTAACAACTACTTGGTGGAAGTAGTTAAATAACAAATGGATTAATGGATGGAATGGTTACTATTATGGAACATGGAATCAGATTTATTAATGAATATCCTGAAATTGGTGAGTTGCTTCAACGTCTATTTATGAATAGGGAATTAGACGAATGGTATAAGAACAAATGTGCAGAGAAAATAAAAGCGCCTGATGAATTTAGTCAAATAAAAGGTTTGAAAAAAATTGAAGTTAGAGATGTATACAATCCTTCTGGAGAAATCAATATCCACATGCAAGACCTTTCTGGGGAAAATGGATTTCATCTAGAACAGCAAATCAATATGAAAGTATCTAAATTGGTTCCTGTTTATGTACTAGATTATAGTTATTCCCTAAGACACGATTTAATTGATGGCGCTTATGATATTGTAGGGACCGCTGAATCTTTAGAATTCATTCAGGGAACGAACTATATCAATAAAATAATGCAAAAGAAAGGGTTTATCGAACTCAGTTATTTGTATGATTACTACGATACTGTGTATGAGTGGAGTGAATTGCCACATATACAGCCTTTCAACAGGAGATTAACATTAGGAGATGCCTTGTTTACTGATGTATTAGAATTGCTATAGTCATAAACTTGCCGTGTTGTCATCGGCAAGTTTTTTTACAATAATGAAGCTTTTTAAAGATAGGCCAACGAAGTACAAGGAGAAGCGGGATGGACAGAGATCATATTTCTCAATTACAGCCATTAAAAATCTGTGATGGCTGGTCTGTAGTACTGAACAATTTAAATTCAGAAAAAATAATGGAAGAAAAATGTGAATTACTAATACTGCAAAATGAAAAACGTAACGCCTTAATTAAGGTAATTTATGAAAGTGATCAATATCATATCAAAATTGTTAGCTTAAAAAAGGATAAGATTTATGAAGAAGACTCTTTTGATGAAATAGAACAATTATTAGAAGAGTTAGAATATCAAATCTGGAGTGTGGGAAGCGGGGGTTTAGAGGATTTGAAGCCGCTAACTAAACAGGTTCCCAATTTCTTAAGGCTAAAGATACCGGCTGGTTGGACTGTTGATTATATTACATTAAAAGATACTGATCCTGAGACTCTAGAGGCAAATGATGATGCTTGGTTATTTGACTTTAATCAAGACCTCCTACAGATTTCTCATAAGACAAAAAAATTGCTGCTTGACGTAGGGTGGTACCCAGAAGGGGATCCAACCGGAAGCTATGGCATTGAACTTATAAAAAACGAAGATTGGGACAATTCACTAGAAGAGGTAAGGTGTACTGAGCTTAAAGAATTAAGTAAACAATTAGATTATATTTTTATGAAAGAAATTAAAAATGAATATTAATACTATCTGCTTTCAATTTAACCGTAAATGAAAGAACGGAAAAAGATACTGGGGAAAAGCGGTAATGATACAGTTGTTCTTTAGGTAAGGTGGTATAATAAGTAATGAAATACGGGCGTTATCATAATAAAGTAAAAGAAGTTATTGTTTTTTCCAAAACCTTTTAAGTAGTTACATCAGATGATATTTCTTATTTTACTAAAATTATTAATGATAAAGATAAAGCGAAATACTATGCTTATGAAGATGTATTTGATGAAGATGAATATACGTGGAATGATCTAAAAGAAAATGAAATGAGTGAAGTATGGGACAAATATTATGAATTAGCCATGATCAAAAACCACAAAATTTAGACATATTACTAGAGATTTTTTCTGAAAATGTCAGAAGTGCTGCGACTGAATTTAATACTTTTTTTGAAGAGATCGTAGCAGACCTAAATAATTGTGCTATAAATAGGGCAATAAACGGGAAAATAGACAATTTTTTTGAAAAGCTTTTTAAAATTTATAAAGCGGGTTATTTTCCATGTGGTTGGGATAGAAATTATCCTAATGGGAATTTTATCGCCTTTAAAAAAGGTTATAAGCAATAAAGAATGTCAGTCTATGGTTGTATCGAAACGCAGGACGATTGAGCGAAAAGACTATTTTAAGAGAGGAAAACAAGTGAAATGAAAGTACATCAAATTCACGATTTTCATTTAAAAGATGAATCGGATTTTGTTCAAACACAGCAATCCCTTAAACATAAAATCAACCTATCACCCTCCATCACCCCAGACTCGATCAAAACCTGCGCAGGCGTCGACCTTGCCTATTGGGAACAGGACGGAGAACCGTATGGAGTGTGCTGTATCATCGTCATTGACGCTGATACAAAAGAAGTCATTGAAAAAGTGCACAGCATGGGGAAAATCAGTGTGCCGTATGTGTCTGGTTTCCTTGCGTTTCGCGAGCTGCCGCTGATCATCGAGGCGGCCAAAAAGCTGGAGACAGAACCGGATGTGTTTTTGTTTGATGGCAACGGGTATCTGCATTACAACCATATGGGCGTTGCCACTCATGCGGCTTTTTTTCTCAATAAGCCGACAATTGGGATTGCGAAAACCTATCTCAAAATCAGAAGCTGTGATTTCGTAATGCCTGAAAATGAAGTCGGTTCATACACAGATATTATCATTGACGGCGAGGTATATGGCCGGGCGCTGCGGACGCGGCGGGACGTGAAGCCTATTTTCTTGTCTTGCGGAAATAACATTGATTTAGAAAGCAGCTATCAAATCACGATGAGCCTGCTTAATAAAGAAAGCAGGCTGCCGATTCCTGTCCGCCTGGCTGACCTTGAAACACATGTCTTACGAACGTTTTATCAGAAAAATCGCGGGTAACACTTGGGGCTCTAAGCCATCAAGTGTTTTTTTGTATGCTGTGTGCTTTCCTGCTTTATCAAAAACCTTGTCGTCCTTGCAGAGAGGTTTTATTTGAATGTTTTCCGCGTCAAATCGATAAAAGCCTTCAATGGCGCAGACATCCACTTGTCCTTATGCCATGCTAGTTGAGTAAAAACGAGGCAGTCGTTTTGCCAGTGGAGTTCTTTCATCCGACCTTCGGCAATATCGTCTTTTACTGTCATTTCAGGCAATAGTCCAATTCCAAGTCCGGCCATCACGCATTGTTTGATGGCTTCTATGCTGACAAATTCTAATTTGTTAGGGTAGACACCGGCGTCGTGTAAGGCGTCCTCAAAGAGCGTGCGGTATGAGCAGCCGTCCTCTGTCAGGAGAAGGGTTTCGTTTTGAAGATTCTTCAATGTTACTGGTGAGTCTGCTGGAAAAGGATGGTCATTGGCGGCTACCATTTTGATCTCATCCTGAATCAGAGATTCAACGTGCAGTGCGTCTTCCATCCGGTTCACATCCAAAATGAAGGTAATATCAAGCTGGCCCTGTAAGAGCTGTTCTTTCGCTTGTTCGTTGGAAATATACGGTTTGAATATGAGCTTTACTTGAGGAAAAGTCTGTTTAAATTCTTTTATGATAGGGGGAAGGCGATATGTGCACTGGCTTTCCGTCGCCCCGATTTTCAAGGTTCCGGTTGTTTCTCTTACTTGATTTGCGGCCATTTTTGCTTCTTCTGTTAACGCAATAATCTTCTCCGCATAGGATTTGAATGTTTTGCCGGCTTCTGTCAGGATGAGCCGCTTGCCGAGCCGTTCAAATAAAGGAGTCCCGATTTCTTCTTCAAGTGATTTGATCTGAGAGGTAACGCTTGATTGTGCATAATTAAGCATTTTGGCGGTTAGGGTGAAGTTTACATGTTCTGCCGCCGTAATAAAGGTGATCAGCTGCTTCAATTCCATATGTTCTCGTCCTTTCTAAATCGGCTATATCGATTGGAGTAATCGAAATAATCATCTGTATTGATTAATGAATCCATTATATGATGGAGAAAATCATTCGTAAACAAAGGAGCAGATGCATCATGAAAATTGCGGTCATTAATGGCGGAACGAGGCCTGGCGGAAATACGGATATTCTTGCGGAGAAGGCTGTTCAAGGATTCGGTGCGGAGCACATTCATTTGCGGACATATCAGATCCAGCCGATTGAGGATCTGCGTCACGCTCAAGGCGGCTTTCGTCCTGTTCAAGATGACTACGATTCTATCATTGAGCGGGTATTGGGGTGCGATATTCTTGTATTCGCCACCCCCATTTATTGGTTTGGTATGTCAGGAACGTTAAAGCTGTTCATTGATCGCTGGTCACAGACCATGAGAGATCCGCGATTTCCTGATTTTAAAGAGCAAATGTCGGCAAAACAGGCATATGTGATAGCAGCCGGAGGAGATAATCCAAAGATAAAGGGGCTGCCGCTGATAGAACAGTTTGGTCACATTTTTGATTTTATGGGAATGTCATTTGAAGGCTGTGTGCTGGGAGAAGGCAATCGTCCCGGCGATATTATATTTGATCAGCAGGCAATAGAAACTGCGGGCAGGCTATTGAAAAGAAGTGATGCCGTGTGAAGCTGCTGTTGTCCGTCATTGTTGGAATGCTTATTCTAGGATTCTTTTTATCTTGGAAAATGCCGCGATCTGAGGAATGGATACACGTCAAAACAAACTCATCTCAAGAGAATCAATTTGCCAGAATGTCAGGAAACACGCTGCAAATCAAAAACGTGATCAAAAATGATGCAGGCAAAGAAACAATTTATATGACAAATGGCATTTCTGGCCCAAAATAAAAAGCACCCTTTGAGGGTGCTTTTTTCTATAAATGAGGAACTACAAGCCCTCCATATAAAAATGCCGCGATAATCAGGAAAGCCGGATGCAGTTTGAATTTTGTCATGCAAAGGAGGGAAATGCCCGCAATCACTATGGATTGAATCCAGCCGATGGCTTTGATGCCGTCTGCGCCGATTTGCCAAGTGAGAATAAGCATCATGACAGCGATAACTGGCTGAACAGACAGCGTCATGCCTTTGATCACTGGTGATTGGCGAAAGCGCTGAATGATGCGCAGCAGGACGATCAGCGCGAACGCGGATGGCACAACAGTCGCGATCAGCGCAATCAGAAAGCCGGACCAGCCGCCTGCGCTGTAGCCGACATAAGCGGCGATTTTGGTTGCGATCGGGCCCGGCAATGCATTCGCAAGTGCGAGCATGTTAGAGAATTGGTCGTTTGACAGCCAGCCGTATCTGTTTACGACTTCTTCAAACATCAGCGGGATAGAGGCTGGGCCGCCGCCATATCCCAGAACGTTTGCGATAAAAAATGCTGTGAATAAAAACATAATGATCATGAGGCGGACATTCCTTTATCTTTTGAATGTTTATTTGTGATTTTGTCTTTCAGTTTAAAATGAAATGCTCCGTAGGCTAAGAATATGATAATGACAATGCCGGGGTTGATCTGTAACAATTGCAGTCCGATAAAAGCGATGATAAAAAACAGGATTCCGGTGACCCAGCCAAATCCTTTGAGCGCTTTTTGTCCAAACTCATATGCCATAATACCGAGCATAACGGCGATAACCGGCGTCACGGCGCCAATCATGCCGGCGACAACCGCCGAGTGGCTTAAGACGTTTACTGCCGCAAATAAGGCAACCATCGCAAGGCATGTAGGCAGAATGTGGGCAAGAGTAGCAACAATTGCGCCTAGCGTGCCTTTAAGTTTGAATCCCAGATATGCCGCCATCTTGGTGGCGATCGGTCCGGGGAGTGCATTGGCAATGGCTAATATTTCTCCAAATTCATCATCATCTATCCATTTATATTTATTCACCGCTTCATGGCGGATCAGCGGAATCACCGATGGCCCGCCCCCGAAGCCTAAGATTCCGGTGCGCACCATTGCGACCGTCATATCCCGATAAGGGTGGTTTTTCATTAGTTTCTCTCCTTTACAGCTTCATTCCCATACGGCTTTTGTACCGTTTGATCAGCATTTGGCAATCAACGCTGACGACACCCTGAAGCGGATACAGCCGTTTCGTTAAAAATTCTTCCATTTCCTGATCATTCGCGAAGATTCCGTGCATGTGCAGCTTGCTCGGGCCAGTCATGTGATAAAGGCTGGTGACCGCGGGTTCTTGTTCAAGCTTTAGAGCGACTTCTTCCAGGAATTGCGGCTCTACCTCGACATTAAAAAACACGGATACATGAATGCCGATTTTAGCTGGATTGATCACCGCTGTGAATTTTTCAATAACGCCTGCTTCAATCAGCTGATTAATACGTGATTGAACTGCAACCCGTGATAAATCGACTCTTTTGCCAAGATCCGTATAAGAAATCCTTCCTTCCTCATGCAAAATGGTAAGGATCTGTTTGTCTATCTCATCAAGAACAAGGTTGGGGATTTGATATTCATTGCCCATTTGTTCCACCTGCTTTCGTTTGACTTTTAGTCAATATTTTATCATATAAGTTTCATTTCGTAAGAGATAATTTAAATTTATTTTCACAATGAACGATAAAATATTTTTATGTTTACGAAAAGGAGAAAGTTCGTCAGCTTTTCTTCCGGGTCAGTAGATGCGAAAACTCAGGCTCTCTATACTGAAGAAAATCTCTTGCAAAGGAGACTTGTGATGAACAGATCTATTATCGGCACTAAGCAAATGGTCGTCAGTCCGCATTACCTCGCATCACAAGCGGGAAACCGCATTCTGGAGAAGGGAGGAAACGCATTTGACGCCGCTGTCGCCGTGAGCGCTTGTCTGGCGGTTGTCTATCCGCATATGACGGGGCTTGGAGGAGATTCCTTTTGGCTGACCTTTCATCAAAAAACAAAGGCGGTAAGAGTGTACAATGGCAGCGGCCGTTCAGGAAAAAATGTGACGAGAGATGTGTATAAGGAGAAAAATGAGATCCCGCTGCGGGGGATCGACAGCGCAATTACCGTGCCGGGAATGGTCGATAGCTGGGATGCCGTCCTGAAGACATACGGACGGATGTCGCTTTCTGACGTATTGGAGCCTGCGCTCAATTATGCTGAAAATGGTTTTCCTGTATCAGCAGATCAGTGCCGGCATACAGCGGCCAATCTTGAACTGCTGGCGTCAACACCTTACACTGCTGATATTTTCACCAAAAACGGCAAAGCACCGATCACCGGTGAACGGTTTGTGCAAAAAGAGCTTGGGAACAGCCTGAACATGATTGCTGAAAGAGGAAGAAGCGCATTTTATGAAGGTGATATCGCTCAGCGGATTGTCTCGTATTTACAGCATAATGGCAGCTATATGACGCTTGATGACTTTACAGCACACAGGGGTGAGTGGATGGAGCCTATATCCTGTGATTACCGGGGGTGCACCGTCTATCAGGCGCCCCCAAATTCTCAAGGTTTTACGGGTTTACTGACGCTGAATATTCTGGAAAACTATGATTTCAGCCAAATTGAACATGGTTCATTTACCTATTATCATGTGCTCGTGGAGGCACTGAAAAAGAGTTTTCTGGATCGGAATGCCGTTCTGACTGATCCGGCGTTTGCTGATATTCCGCTGGAAAGGCTTTTGGACAAAAGCTACGCCAAGCAGCTGGCGGAAGAAATCGGTTATATAGCTGAACCGGCGGAAAGCAGACCGATTGGCAGTGATACCGCCTATGCGGCGGTGATGGATTCGGATGGCAACGCGGTGTCGTTCATTCAAAGCCTTTACTTTGAATTTGGCTCGGCTGTTACTGCTGGGGATACAGGCATTCTCATGCAGAATCGCGGCTCATTTTTCTCATTGGATGAAGATCATGTCAACACACTTGAGCCGAGAAAGCGCAGTTTCCATACGCTGATGCCGGCTATGGTCTGTAAGAACGGGAAACCGAAGATTCTGTACGGTACGCAAGGGGGCGAAGGCCAGCCGCAGACTCAGACCGCGATTATCACCCGAATGCTGGACTATGGAATGCATCCTCAGCAGGCAATCAGCGAACCGCGCTGGGTATGGGGCAGAACGTGGGGCGAGGATCATGAAGGTCTCAGAGTTGAGAACAGAATCGCAGAGGAGACGGTCGACATGCTAAAAGAAAGCGGCCATCTCGTGGAGACAGTCAGTGATTATGACCCGCTGATGGGTCACGCCGCAGCAATCGCAGTGGATGAGGAGGGCTTTCTCCAAGGAGGAGCCGATCCAAGGGGGGATGGGGCGGCTGTTGGGATTTAAGATACGAAGAAGAACATACTCATATAAATAAAAATGACCAGAAACAGTGCCGCACCAAATAATGAGTGTACATATTGTTTTTCTTCACGCTCATATTTCCATTCCATAAGAGCGCGTAAACAATTAATGACGAAAAGATATAAAATGAGCATATACTCAGGCGGAAAACGCAAAAGAGAAAATCCCAGTAAAATGAGCAGAACGATTTCCAGCACCCCTTGTATACTGTTCACCGGTTTATACCACCAACGGGGTTTGGGAATGCCGCGTTTACTGGCAAAAATATAAAAAGATGTACTGAAAGCAGCTGTGATCAGTATTAAAATTAAAAAATGAGTGCCTGTCATACCGATCCCTCCTAAACTCATCTCTTTATACGTTCGTGGGAGAAAAATGTTTCATAGAAAAACACCCGGGGATTATTCCGGGTGTTGCATTTTTACAGGATGTGTCTGCTGCTGAAAAATGGTTTTCATTTTATCCCATGCAATTTCTGTGTTTTCATCGAGATCAAAGAGGCCTGAATTGCCGATGATAAAAATGTCATTCCCAGCTTCCGCGAGCATGCGGAAGGTTTTTTCATTACAGGAGCCGTCAACTTCAATGGCATACGTATAATGATTTGTTTCTCTCCACTCTTTAGCCGCACGGATTTTTCCAGTCATTTCTGCGATAAACGGCTGCCCGGCAAAACCCGGATCAACGGTCATAATCGTCAGTTTATCAATCAAATGCACATAAGGGCTGATCCACTCTAGCGGAGTGGCCGGGTTCAATACTATCCCGACCTTTGCGCCATGATCTTTGATGTTGTGTATCAGCCGAAACGCCGCACGGTTAATGGTTTCGGCATGAACGCTAATGTAATCAGCTCCGGCCTCTGCTGTCATATCGATAAAATCCTCCGGCCTTTCAACCATCAGGTGGGCATCAATCGGGAGAGCTGTCATCGTTCTGAGCTGGCTGATGAAAAATGGAGACAGCGTAATGTTTTTGACAAAATGGCCGTCCATGATGTCAACATGATACATATCGGCACGGCTGTTTAGAATGGTGATCTGCTCGTTGAATTTTGTTAAATCCATACACATCAGAGAAGGTGAAAATAAATGGTTCATGACGCATACCTCACTTTAATTGAAGAATTGTATGATCCAGCCAAGAAGAATCCCGATAATGCCAAAGTCTGAATCGCCGTAAGTCGTGCCTTCAAATCCGAGCGAGCCAAGAACCGGCAGAAGAAGCGCAGGCAGAAAAGAAATGAGAATGCCATTGGCAAACGCACCGAGTACAGCCCCCCGCACTCCGCCGGTTGCATTTCCGTAAACTCCCGCCGCTGCTCCTGTAAAGAAATGCGGTACAAGTCCCGGGACAATAACACTGAGACCGAAGACGGGAAGAAGAAAAATGGACACAATACCCGCCAGGAAGCTGGATAAAAATCCGATAATCACAGCGTTTGGCGCAAAAGGAAAAACCGTCGGACAGTCAAGGGCGGGTTTGGCGCCTTTCACTAGCTTCTCAGCGATGCCTTTAAAAGCAGGGACAATTTCCGCGATTACCATCCGAACCCCCGCCAAGATGACATATACCCCAGCAGCGAACGTAATGGCCTGCATAAAGGAATAAACGAGAAAATGGCTTCCGCCGCTTAACGATGATTCAATATAATCCCTTCCGGCGAAAGGAGCGACAATAAAGAAAAGGAGTGCCATCGTTAAAGAAATGGAGACTGACGTATCCCGCAGAAATCCTAATGATTTCGGAACTTTGATATCCTCAGTCGAGTGAGATGGATTGCCCGCATGTTTGCCGATGAATCCAGCAATAAAATAGCCGGCAGAACCGAAATGGCCGAGTGCGAGATCATTGCTTCCTGTAATTTTTTTTGTATACGGCTGAAGGATGGCGGGTGACAGCACCATCAGCCCCCCAAGAATTATGGCGCCCGCAGCAATGAGAGGAACACCGCTGATGCCGCCGGTAATCAGCACGGCGGAGATCAATGAAGCCATGTAGAGAATATGATGGCCGGTTAAGAAAATATATTTAAATGGCGTAAGACGCGCCAGCAATATGTTCACAATCATTCCGAAAATCATAATGAGTGCCGTTTCCGTACCAAACGTTTTTTGAGCAATGGCTGATATTGCATCTGTATTTGGTACGACGCCTTTAATGTGGAATGCTTTTTCGAACATGCTGCCGAACACGGCTAGTGAATCTGAGACAATCGCCGCCCCGGCGCTGAGAATGACGAATCCCATTGCCGTTTTCAGTGTGCCCGATACGGTATCCGCAGCGTTTTTCTTTTGCAGAAGCAGACCGGCTAAGGCAAAAAGTCCAATTAAAATAGCAGGAGTTCCCAGGAAATCGTTAATCAAAAAATCAAGCATCAGATGCACCCCCGTCGTCTATGTTTTTGTTTGTTACAAGTTGGTAAGGATGGCTTCTTTGATTTCTTTCTGGTCCAGCAGGTTTTTGAGTCCGACAACGTTACGCGTTCCATCGTCAAGACCTGACACAATATCGGCTGATCCTAGATACAGATCCGCTTGCTCCGTTTTGCTTGAAGTGAGGTCTGTATGTGTAACGTCAGCGCTGATGTTCAGTTCATCAATGATTTTTTTTACATTCATTTCAACAATAAAGCTTGATCCGAGTCCGTTTCCGCAAACAATCAATATTTTTTTCTTCATTCGAATCACTCCTAGTTTGAGTATTTTTGAATCATTGGCAGCACATCTTCTGCCGATTGAGCGTTAATCAGCAATTGAATGTTTTCCGGATCACCCAGCATATTCGTGAGCTGGGAGAGGGCTTTCAAATGGGTGTCATTGTCGATTGCCGCGAGCACGATAATCAGCTGGACTGAATGCTCGGGCCGGTCTGAAAAGGAAACGGCTTGGTTCAATCTCAGAAAGCTCATGCCGATTTGATTCACACCGTCTTCAGGCCTCGCGTGCGGGATGGCTACATTCGGCGTAATGACGATATATGGGCCCAGTGTCTGAATCGTGGCAATCATGGCATCGACGTATTGCGGGGTAACAGACCCGTCATCCAAAAGCGGCTTTGCCGCCATGCGGACGGCATCCTCCCAACAGGGGGCAGAGTCGGCCATCGTTATATGGTTAGGTGTCATTAATTCAGCAAGCATTGGTTTGCGGTTCGCCTCCTTTTCATGTTTGTGCGGCTGTCCTAAATACTCGGTCAGTTCTAGCATCAGCTCTGTTTTATGAATGCCTTCTGCATGTTTTTCGATGATGCCCATGATGTCATGAACACTTGGGTGGAAATGGGAAGCGCTGTTTGAGAGCGCATCTACTTTTTTCAGCAGGCTGATCTTTTCCTTGCTGTTCAGTATGGGATTAACGATGAGCACAGGCACCCCTCTGTCTGGCAGCGGAACAGTTGAGATCAGGACATCCGTTTCAAGCGTCATTGTTTCATAGACACGGCTTGATACGGTTTTCAGAATATCGACATTCGGCAGAAGATCTTCAATTTGGCTCTGCAAAATTTTTGAAGTGCCGATGCCGCCCGGACAGACAATAACCGCTGTTTTTCTAAGTGAGGGCGCGACCCCTTCACGTTTCATCCAGCCTCCGAAATGCATGGCGATAAAAGCTGTTTCTTCACTGCTGACAGGTTTTCTTAATGCTTTTTGAAGGTGATGAACGACTTTTTTCGTTAAGCAGAAAATATCACTGTATTTCGTTTTGATGGAGGCAGCTACATCACTCTCATGAGGGGTGATATCATATTTAATCCTGTAATAAGCTGATTTCAAATGAAGCACCAGGTGTTTTTTTAGATGTTCCGGGTCCTGAAAAAGCACGCAGGCGTAACGCTGGAAATCGACAATCATTTTGTCCGCGATATCATGTACCGCATCCAGCTCACCTGCAATGAGACTTGAAGCGGGGAACTGACTGATTTTAGCCCCTAACAGATGGATCGTGAAGTAGCACATCTCTTGATCAGAAATAAAGACATTTTCCGGCAGTTCCGCGGCCGCCGCCCGAACGGCCGCTTCATATTCCTTCGTTTGCCTGATGGCGTATTGCTCTTCTTGTTCTAGAGTGATTTCTTTTCCCGCCTTTAATCTGATCAGAAATAACGTAAAGTGCACACTTAATCCCGCGAGAACATGATCAGCAAATTTCATGTGAAGAAGCTTTTCAAAAGTCAGCAGCATAGACCGCATGGTTTGGATCTGCTGTTCACAAGCATCCGGATCGGGACAAAGATCGGTAACGGCCGCAGTGCTGCTGCTTTTTTGCATGAGCTGATTTGCGTATTCAGCCAGCAGTTTTCTCTTTTGCTGCTCTAATCCTGAGAAGAAATACCCCTTTTCTTTGGTAAAGGAAAGAACGATGCCGAATGTCTTCAGCTTTTCGCGAATATGCTTCATATCCTGAATGGCGGTGTTGCGGCTGACATGATTTTCGTCAATGAAGTTCTGCAAAAGTAAACGTCTGTTTCTCGTTAAAATGCGCAGGATCACTCTTGCCTGCCTTTCTGAGGGAGAATATTCATAACTTGAATTTGTCAGCGTTTTCATTTCTGATGTCAGCATTTTTTTCGTTTGGTCTTCTAAATAAAATCCTGCTGAACGCCTTCTTTTAATCGGTGTCAGTCCGCTCTCTTTCAGCCAGCCGTTAATTTTTTCAATGTCATAATACAGTGTTCTCCTTGAAATTTTTAATTGCTCCGTTAATTCGCCGCAAGTAACATAGCTGCTTGTGTTGAGAACCTGATGAAGAATGGCTGATCTTCTTTGGTCTAAAGGCATGCCCATCAGCTCCTTATGTGCAGGTGATATCAGTCTGCCGTCCTTCTCTTCGTGCGGGCTTATTTCAATTGTAATGGGGAGTATCTGAATTTATAAGACCAAATCAGTGCAAACGGTTTGTGCAAATATGATTCCTTCAAACAAAAAAAGCCAGGCACATGCTGTGCCGGCTTTTTAATAACAGTGTCTTTTTGACTAGTTTCTTCTATATAAATAGTCCTTTCATGAACTCGGACGAATCAATGTAAATTCTTCACCGAGTTTTGCATAATGGTTTCCGGCTAATCTGGAAGCCGGCTTTAATTCGTCCGTCAAAATATACCCTTTTTCTGCGTCATACACCTTCTCATCGAGGTGAAAACAGACAACTCTGCCAATAAGCAGATCAGCTGTGGTCACACCATGATCATTATCGAACGTGATATGCCGTTCGAGCTTGCATTCAAAACGAATGCGGGCTTCTTGAATGCCGGGCACCGAAACAGCTGTGCTCTCTACAGAATGGAGAGAGGTGCGTGTCATTTCACTTTCGTCCGGCGCTAAACTTGCCGCCGTTTCATTGATGTCTTCAATGATGGCTTCATCACTGACATGGACGACAAATTCACCGTTTTTTATCGCGTTTCTGGCTGTATCTTTTTGCCGGCCTTCTGATCGGTTAACAGAAATACTGAGTAGCGGAGGATCTGAGCTGACCACGTTATAGAAACTGAAAGGTGCCGCATTGATTGCCCCGCCTGAAGAAAGTGTTGTAACAAATGCGATCGGGCGCGGAATGACGGCTCCTGACAGCAGCTTATACGTCTCTTTGGCACTAAGCTCTTCTGCTTGAAATATGTACACAACAACACCGCCTTTATTGTAAGAGTACCATGATTATAACGAAATCCATTCAAGGAAACCAAATGATGCGGGTTGCATATGCTATGTCATGACATATAACTGATATAGGGGAATTAGAAAATAGGCTACCGTACGTATGCCGGAGCCTATGATGACAGTTTCATTATCTATATTTCTTTTTAACTACCCAGCAATTGCCGTCTTTCCAGAACTCTTTTTTGCTGTCGTAATCATCTTTTTTGCGGTGATGGTCATTTTTGCAGTGTTTTTTGTAAGGTTTTTTCTTAAAAGAACAATCAGATTTTTTGTGAGAACAGTACGACTTTTTGTAGCTGCGAGATCTTTTCTTGTGCGAACAGAATGATTTTTTGTAGCTGCGGGATTTTCTGTGCGAACAGAATGATTTTTTGTAGCTGCGAGATTTCTTGTGAGAACAGTAAGATTTTTTGTAGCTGCGAGATTTCTTGTGAGAACAGTAAGATTTTTTGTAGCTGCGAGATTTCTTGTGAGAACAGTAAGATTTTTTATGGCTGCGAGATCTCTTGTGTGAGCAGTACGATTTTTTATGGCTGCGAGATTTCTTGTGTGAGCAGTAAGATTTTTTATGGCTGCGAGATTTCTTGTGTGAGCGGTACGATTTTTTATGGCTGCGAGATTTCTTGTGTGAGCGGTGCGACTTTTTATGACTGCGTTTTTTTCCACGAGGCTCTTGGTATAAATAAGTTTTTAAACCTTCTTTTTTTGCGGATTTCACCGCTTCTTTGATATCAGAATGGGAATAGTGGCCCAATTGAAATCCTCCTTTTTTTAATTGTTTTTAAGGATGAAGATCCTTACTACACACATAGTACGCAGGATTGTAAAAAGTGTATAAGTGTTCCGCTGAGATCTCACAAAAATAAAAGCCTAATTTTGAAGGGGGACTACGGATGAAGAATCAATCAAATTTGCCTCTGTATCAGCTGTTTATTCATCCAAAAGACTTACGGGAATTAAAAAAGGATATATGGGACGATGAACCGGTTCCGGCTGTGCTGAAAGTGAATCAGAAAAGATTTGATATCGACATCGCTTATCGCGGATCTCATATTAGAGATTTCAAAAAGAAGTCGTACCATATTTCCTATTATCAGCCGAAAACATTTCGCGGCGCCCGCGAGGTTCATTTGAATGCGGAATATAAAGATCCTTCCATGATAAGAAACAAATTGTCTCTCGATTTTTTCGCAGAGCTGGGGACGCTGTCTCCAAGGGCAGAATTTGTGTTTTTAAAGATAAATGGGAAGAATGAAGGAGTGTATCTTGAGCTTGAATCCGTCGATGAATATTATTTAGCGAAAAGGAAGCTGGCGGACGGAGCAGTTTTTTACGCGGTTGACGATGATGCTAATTTTTCTCTCGTGAGTGATTTGGAGAGGGATACGAAGAAGTCGCTTGAGCATGGGTATGAAAAGAAGACAGGGACTGAGGAAGATGATTTTTATTTACAGGATATGATCTTTAAAATTAATACTGTCCCGAAAGCTCAATTTAAATCAGAAGTGACAAAGCATGTGAATATCGATAAGTATTTGCGCTGGCTGGCCGGCATTGTGTTCACCTCAAACTATGACGGGTTTGTCCACAATTACGCTTTGTACAGAAGCGGAGAAACCGGATTATTTGAAGTGATTCCTTGGGACTATGATGCCACCTGGGGCAGGGATATCCATGGAGAGCGGATGGCTGCAGATTATGTAAGAATTCAAGGGTTTAATACATTAACTGCCCGCATTTTGGATGAACCCGAATTTCGTAAATCCTATAAGCATCTCCTAGAAAAAACGCTCCAATCTCTCTTTACAATTGAATATATGAAACAAAAAATATTGGCGCTTTATGATCAAATCAGGCCGTTTGTCCTGATGGACCCATATAAAAAAAGTGATATTGAACGTTTTGACCGTGAGCCGGAAGTGATTTTTGAGTATATTAAAAATCGTTCGCAATACATCAACAGCAATTTAAGTATTTTGTAAATCCATGATTATAGGTATTCGCTGAAAATCAGACAATTAGGCTATTGAATTAGTTCAAGAAATAACTGTGACACGTATATATGCAATATATTTATCATCTATGTATAAATGACTAGGAGGGTAATGAATGAGCAAGAGGAGAATGAAAAATCATTCAAATCATGATATATCTTATTATCATTTTTTGCATTCAATGCAAGATAAAATTGTCACTGTATATCGAGGAGGTCCCGAATCTAAAAGAGGAAAATTGGTAGCTGTAAAATCAGATTATATCGCTTTGCAAACTGAAAAAAAACCATTTATTATCAATTGGATCATGTAAAAAGTATTACAGAGGATACCAATAATAGCACAACAACAATTGAGACGGCAGAAATGGCTGACGCTGATGATTTTCACAGCTTAATCGGACAATTAATGAACCAATCCGTTCAATTAAATCAAGGCGGTCCGGAATCTAAAAAAGGAAGTTTGGTATGGCTAGGAGATGATTACGCTGCGTTAGACACAAATGAGGATGGAGTAGTTTATTTTAATATTCATCACATCAAAAGCATAAGTAAACATGAGTCCGCTTTAAATAAAGAAGGACATACGCCAAGTGTCTTGGAAGCTGATAACCTAAACGAAGTTTTTAAGAGTTTAACTCATAAATGGGTTTCGATTAATCGAGGAGGACCAGAAGCAATTGAAGGTATCCTCGTAGATAATGCGGATGGTCATTATACTTTAGTGAAAAATCAAGAAGTGCTTCGCATATATCCTTTTCATATCAAGAGCATCAGCTTAGGCCCAAAAGGCTCTTACAAAAAAGGCGATCAAAAGAAAGAACATGATGATAAAGAAGAAAGCAAAAATGATATAGACCAAAAACAAGAAAAAGAGGGGGACAGTAGTTCGTTAACCTCTTCAAAATCATATAGCTCATCAAGTTCGTCCAAATCAAATAAACGGTCACCGAAGTCTTCAGATTATCAATCATCAAAATATGATCGTTCATCAGGCACCAAAAGTTCATCCAAATCATATCGGTCATCAAGATCTTCAGATTATCAATCGTCAAAATATGATCGTTCATCAGGCACCAAAAGTTCGTCCAAATCATATCGGTCATCAAGATCTTCAGATTATCAATCGTCAAAATATGATCATTCATCAGACACCAAAAGTTCATCCAAATCATATCGGTCATCAAGATCTTCAGATTATCAATCGTCAAAGTATGATCGTTCATCAGATTCCAGCAGTTCATCCAAATCATATTGGTCACCAAGATCTTCAGATTATCATAGCACCGAAAGCCAAAAGGAAGATTATAGCTATGAAACGATTGTCAAAACGATAGACTATCATTGGAAGCGCAAATTTTAATAGATAATGAAGGTGCATCAATAAAGTGATGCCCTTTTTCATTCAAATAAAGGGGGAGAATGGTGAAAGGTTTGAATCAATTTCTTGACACAGATGTTGATGTTGTCATTTCAGGAGATACAAGATTTGTTGGCACACTTATAGATATTGGATATGATATTTTTGTTATATTTAATGGCTGCAATTATCTTTATATTCCCTTGCTGCATCTCCATCAAATGAACAAAGCAATAATAAATACTAATACTGAGAAACCAATTTTAAGAGAACCGGAAGATACAATAATGCAGGCGGAAAATAATAGTTTTTCTTACAGAAACACATTAAACAATGTGAAAGGCAAATTTATTGAAGTTTATGTAACTGGGGATCGGTCGATACATGGATATGTTACAAGTGTTTTAAATGATTATATTGTATTTTTTTCACCTGTATTTAAAACACTTTTCATATCTATGCATCACTTAAAGTGGTTTACCCCTTATTCAACAGAGCAAACGCCGTACACTCTTGACAACTCTCAATTGCCTGTCGTACCTTCCAGTGTTTCACTTGTACGTAATTTTGAGGAGCAGATCAAAAAATATGTTGGCCAATTGGTTATATTTGATATGGGGGAAGTGCCAGAAAAAGTCGGTCTGTTAAAAGATGTATCTAATAATATCATTGAGCTGATTAACGCAAGTGGAAAGTCAATCATTTGGAAGTTAAATCATCTAAAGACAATGCATCTCCCCTAGCGTAGCCTATACTGAAAATAAACTGCCCTCGAATAAATAGCAGAAGGCAGTTTTTTATTTCATACACTGCTAAAGAAATAACCAACTGATCCAAAAATATAAACATGTTAACGTAAAAAGAACAGTCAGCGGAATGATTAAAATGGTCGTTTTTAAATATTCGCCCCAAGAAATACTTTCATCATGCTGTTTTAAAATATGCATCCAAATAAGTGTTGCTAATGTTCCTATAGGTAATAATAAGGAACCGATATCACTGCCGATAATATTTGCCAAGTAGATGATTTTTGCTGTTGATGGATTCAGGCTCATTTCTGTTAAGGTAAAAGTACTGATCATTAAAGCTGGATGGTTGTTAAATAGATTTGAAAAAATTGAGGTAGAGATACCAGACGCGAAAGTAGCATGGGCGAGGCTTCCAGAAACCACAGGTTCGAAATGACTCACAAGTAACTCAGTGAATCCTATATTATGCAGTCCATAAATGAGGACATACATAGTAAAAGCAAAAATAAAAATATGCCAAGGTGCCTTGAAGAACAAGTCCCTGGGAGAGGTTTTGAAATAAACCCATCTCCAGGCCAAAAGGATAATCGATCCGATGACAGCGACAAGAGGAACGGAGATACCGGTATATGACGCGGCAAATAAGCTGATTCTGACGAGAAAAACAAATGCGAGTACAAATAACATTATCTTTGTTTGATTTCGTTCCGTTATCGGAGCTGATGGCGAATGAAGGGGATGGTACCTTCTGTGTCGCAGAGACTGAAAATGGTTCGGTATATCTGGCAGGCTTTTAGGAAGACGTTTATAAAAGAAAATAAACAGTAGGCAAGCCATAAAAATGAGTCCCATCATACTAGGGACAAACATCATGGCAGTGTGCAGGTATAGATCCATTCCAATCATTTTGAGAGAAATTAAATTTACAATATTACTTACGCCGATCGGTGCGCTGGAGGCTGTAGCTATTAAAACGCCGCTTATTAAATAAGGGGTTTTTTGATGTTTTTTCAAACCTAAATATTTTAAAACCAGCAAAAGGATAGGGGTTGTGATCAAAACGCTCCCATCATTATTTAGGAAAATGGTCATTAAAAAGCAAAGTGAATTGGTTAACCAAAAAAGCTTGATGCCTGATCCCCTGGATTGTTGGAGCAGCTTTGCAGCCACCCAATAAAAGAATCCAAAACTTTCTAATGCAATGGCCATGATCATAGTGGCAAGAATTGTGACTGATGCACCCGTGACTTTTGATCCTATTTCTCCTAAGTCGGTCAATGACACACTTCCGCATAATAACACCATTAAAGCGCCTATTGTCGCGGGGATAGCTTCATTTAATCCTTTCGGCCTCCAGAAAATAAAAATCATTGTTATGAAAAAAGCGAGCAATGTTAATATACTCGTGAACTGTGTAATATATTTCACCTCTCTATCTATCATTCTAAAATCAAACGATTGTCATGCGCTTACTAGTATCCTTGCCAACTATTTGTACTGTATGTATACGTATACTGATATGAAGTTGTACTAAGCGATTATATTATATTAATTAAAATTCCATGAGAATCCCAAAAGAAAAAAGAGTTTGCAAGTATCATTTCAGGTACTTGCATCACTCTCTTTAGTTCTTAACTGCTGACAATTTGAAATATTAATAAATTGCTTCAAAAGCGGATTTTGATTGTCTTTGAGATAGGCGATAACCCATTCGGCATTCAGCTGTATTTTATCTATTGTTCGATAAGTCACATCCAAGTTAAATAATTTTTTAGCTGAGGAAGGTACAAATGTAATCCCGATGCCGGCGCTGACTAATCCAATTACCATTTGATATTCAGTCGCTTCTTGTACAATATTTGGCTTAAAGCCAGCCTGCTCACAAAATTGGATGAAATCAATGTATAAAGTAGGCCATGCTTCCTTGGCTACAGTAATAATCGGTTCATCTCTCAAATCTTCAATTGTAATGGCTTCCTTAGATGTTAACGGGTGTTGTTTAGGCAAAGCTAAAACACAAGGGCTGCTTTGGGCGATTTCAGTATGCAATGCTGTGTGCTGTAAAGGAGGATGAAGTATACCAATATCAATGTTGCCCTTTAGCAGCTCCTCTTGCTGCCTAAACGAGGATATTTCACGTAATTCTATTTTTACTGATGGGAATTTTTTACGATATTCCCGGACAATCGGCGGCAGAAATTCATATGTAGCTGATCCGACAAAACCGATAACGAGATGGCCGTGCTCGCCGCGAGCCGTCCGCTGTGCCAATTCAATCGCTTGATCAATTTGCATCAAAGCCGTGCGGCAGTGATTTAAAAATATTTCTCCGGCTGCGGTTAGCTCCACAAATCGTTTTGTCCTCTTCAGAAGCGTCACCCCGACTTCTTTCTCCAGCTGTTTGATCTGCTGGCTGAGAGGAGGCTGTGTCATGTTCAGCCGAAGCGCAGCTTTCCCGAAATGAAGCTCTTCGGCAACTGCGATAAAGTATTGAAGGTGGCGAAGCTCCATCAATATGCATTCCTTTCTTAGGTTAATAATTCGTAATACATATTAATCATAAGTCGAATTGATATTGGAGGTCAATTTCCAAAGAGTGTATAGTGAAACGTATCACAAGATTTATTTAAATTTTTATGTTTAAAATGCATAATAAGGAGTGAGGGTGTTGACAAAAGCAACAAAAGAACAAAAATCCCTTGTGAAAAACAGAGGGGCGGAGCTTGTTGTTGATTGCTTAGTGGAGCAAGGTGTCACACATGTATTTGGCATTCCAGGTGCAAAAATTGATGCGGTATTTGACGCTTTACAAGATAAAGGGCCTGAGATCATTGTTGCACGGCATGAACAAAATGCGGCATTTATGGCGCAGGCTGTAGGCCGTTTAACTGGAAAACCGGGAGTCGTTTTAGTCACATCAGGACCGGGTGCTTCTAACCTGGCAACGGGACTGCTGACTGCAAACACTGAAGGTGACCCTGTCGTTGCGCTTGCTGGGAACGTTATCCGTGCCGATCGTTTAAAACGGACTCATCAATCATTGGATAATGCGGCGTTATTTCAGTCGATTACAAAATACAGTGTAGAGGTTCAAGACGTAAAAAACATACCGGAAGCTGTTACAAATGCATTTAGAGCAGCGTCAGCAGGTCAGGCTGGGGCCGCTTTTGTGAGCTTTCCGCAAGATGTTGTGAATGAAGTCACAAACACCAAAAACGTGCGTGCAGTGGCAGCGCCAAAACTTGGCCCTGCACCAGATGATGCAATCAGTGCGGCTATCGCAAAAATCCAAACAGCAAAACTTCCTGTTGTTTTAGTCGGAATGAAAGGCGGAAGACCTGAAGCGATTAAAGCGGTTCGCAAGCTTTTGAAAAAGGTTCAGCTTCCATTCGTAGAAACATATCAGGCTGCCGGGACTCTTACAAGAGAGTTAGAGGATCAATATTTCGGCCGTATCGGTTTATTCCGCAACCAGCCGGGCGATCTGCTGCTTGAGCAGGCTGATGTTGTTCTGACAATCGGCTATGACCCAATTGAATACGATCCGAAATTCTGGAATGTCAATGGAGACCGGACGATTATCCATCTGGATGAGATTCTGGCTGACATTGATCATGCTTACCAGCCTGAGCTTGAATTGATCGGGGATATCCCATCTACTTTGGATCATATCGAACATGATGCTGTAAAAGTGGATTTTGCGGAACGTGAGCAAAAAATCCTTTCTGATCTAAAAGAATATATGCATGAGGGAGAGCAGGTGCCTGCAGATTGGAAGTCAGACAGACTGCATCCTCTTGAAATCGTTAAAGCATTACGAAATGCAGTCGATGATAACGTCACAGTGACATGCGATATCGGTTCACACGCGATTTGGATGTCCCGTTATTTCCGCAGCTATGAGCCGTTAACATTAATGATCAGTAACGGTATGCAAACACTTGGTGTTGCGCTTCCGTGGGCAATCGGTGCTTCATTGGTGAAACCGGGAGAAAAAGTCGTTTCTGTCTCTGGTGACGGCGGTTTCTTATTCTCGGCAATGGAGTTAGAGACAGCGGTGCGCTTAAAAGCTCCAATTGTACACCTTGTATGGAACGACAGCACATATGACATGGTTGCATTCCAGCAATTGAAAAAATACAATCGTACATCTGCAGTCGAGTTCGGAAACATCGATATCGTGAAATATGCGGAAAGCTTCGGGGCAACCGGTTTGCGTGTCGAATCACCAGACCAGCTGGAAGATGTTCTGCGTCAAGCCATGAATGCTGAAGGCCCTGTTATCATTGATGTCCCAGTTGACTACAGTGATAACGTTAATTTAGCGAGTGACAAGCTCCCAAAAGAATTTGGAGAACTGATGAAAACAAAAGCTCTCTAGCACTCTGCGCACCAAGACACTGTTTTCGAAGAACAGCACATTACTAAAGGAGTGAAGGGAATATGAAACAAGAAAGCAACATTCAAATGCTGAGCCGCGGCAAAAAAGAACAGCCCGTTAGCCAAATTTATCAAGTATCAACAATGACTTCTCTTTTAGACGGAGTATATGATGGCGATTTTGAACTGTCAGATATTCCGAAATACGGGGACTTCGGTATCGGGACCTTTAACAAGCTTGATGGAGAGCTGATTGGATTTGACGGCGAATTTTACCGTCTTCGTTCCGACGGCACTGCGACACCTGTGCAAAGCGGGGACCGCTCTCCGTTTTGCTCATTTACGTTCTTTACACCGGATATGACGCACAAAATTGATGCGAAAATGACACGTGAAGAATTTGAAAAAGAAATCAACAGCATTCTGCCAAGTAAAAACCTATTTTATGCCATCCGTATTGACGGATTGTTTAAAAAAGTGCAGACAAGAACGGTGGAACTGCAAGAAAAACCATATGTGCCAATGATTGAAGCGGTCAAAACACAGCCGATTTTCAACTTCGACAACATCAGAGGCACAATCGTTGGTTTCTTGACTCCTGCTTATGCGAACGGAATCGCCGTTTCTGGCTATCACCTGCACTTCATTGACGAAGGACGAAATTCAGGCGGACACGTCTTTGATTATGTGCTTGAGGATTGCACGGTTACGATTTCTCAAAAAATGAACATGAATCTCAGACTTCCAAATACAGCAGATTTCTTTAATGCCAATTTGGATAACCCGGATTTCGCCAAAGATATCGAAACGACTGAAGGAAGCCCAGAATAAAAAAAGCAAGCCCGCACATGTGCAGGGCTTGCTTTTTATTTGGCACTTTACCTGATTTTAGTTAAAATAACATTAAAATGATAAAGGTGTGGGTCTCATTGAAAATACTGGTTTTGGCTGTTCATCCTCAAATGGAAACCTCAGTCGTCAATAAGGCGTGGGCAGAGGAATTAAGTAAACGTGACAATATCACTGTACGGGAGCTTTATAAGGAATATCCGGATGAAGCCATTGATGTTGCCAAAGAGCAGCAGCTGTGCGAGCAATACGATCGCATTGTGTTCCAATTCCCGCTTTATTGGTACAGCTCTCCGCCGCTTCTTAAAAAATGGCAGGATCTTGTGCTGACATACGGCTGGGCCTTCGGGTCAGAAGGGAAAGCTCTGCATGGCAAAGAGCTGATGCTGGCTGTTTCCACAGGAAGCGAAGCGGAAAAGTATCAGGCGGGAGGAGGGAATCATTATTCAATCAGTGAGCTCCTGAAGCCGTTCCAGGCGACAAGCAATCTGATTGGCATGACATATCTCCCGCCATATGTGTTTTATGGCGTGAAATACGCAAATGCTGAGGATATTGCGATCAGTGCAAAACGGTTAGCTGATTATATCCAGCAGCCTTTTTCTTAAAAAAGAAACGCCCTGTCCGGAATGGGACAGGGCTTTCTCTATTAAAAATCGGGTAATTCAGATAGGTTATTATCCTTTATGCCGTCTGGTTCACTTCGTAAAATGTCACGTCCGTATTTATGAAATACATCAACGTGAGCGATCTTTCCCGCTTTTGCTTCTGATAGCGCAGTGGGATAGTCCAGTTCTCTTCCTGTGTTCGTTTTCACCGCGATAATATTGTCTTCCTCATTTCTTCTGACCGCGATAATTTCTTCTTTTCCGGACGTATCAACTGGCTGATCGATATTTGTTTGTTTGGATTTATACGATTCATATGCAGCTTCAAATTGATCCATTTTTCCACCTCCATCCTTTAACGTAAACAAAAATGCTGTTGATCATGTATAGGTTTCGACACGGCATACGACAATATTTCCTAAGAAATATTTTGAATGCGACAATTCAATCCATCATTAGCGAAGAAAAAAGGGATTCCGTTCTGTAAACGGAATCCCTTTCGGTTATTTTGTCATCTGCAGGTCCTTTGTTTTGATATAACCTGTCTTACCGCCGTAATCTGCATAGACCCAATCAAAGTCAAAGCCGCCTTTTTTTGTTTTACTCCAGCCTAAAAAAGATACGCTTGTGTTAGCCGGGAGTGTCTTGATGCTTTTTCCTTCAGCGGATGTATATGCTTTCGTCTTTGTTTTGGTTTTTATCGTTGTTGCTGCCTTTACAATGTAATGAGTGGAGACAAAGCCTGTCTTTCCGTTTTTGTAATGAACCTTTGCCCAATCAGCATTTGAAAACGAAATGAGCTTTAAGCTGTCGCCCAGATGAAGGGTGTCGGCTTTAGCGCTTGTAGCGGAGGCCTTTGTTCTGACATTCAGAGCCTCTGCTGAAACCAAGTAGGAATCAATCGGATAGCTGTATAAATCATCAATGCTTACGTTTGTTTCTGGCTGTTGTGCATGAATTGTGTTTGCGCCGCCGGCAGAAGCCGCAGTTATTCCGGCTGCAAGTGCAAGTGTAGACAGTATTTTCATGGGTTTGTTCATTGCGTTCCTCTCCTCACATAAGAGAAATAATCATTTCTATTATTCCTTTCACGTTTTGGCCGGTTGCTAAACATAAAAAAGGATCAGATAAAGATCTGATCCTTTGCATTATTTTTTCGTTTCCAGTTTCAGAGGTGCTGATATTGTTTTCTTAACTTTCTTTCCATGTAAAATCTGATCCGCTGCTTCCGTTGCCAGTTTACCGATCAATTCAGGCTGCTGAGCGACAGTGGCTGAGAGCTTACCGTCTTTAATCGAAGAAATGGCATCCTTATTTCCGTCAAAACCGACGACTAAAATTTCTTTGCCGGAGCTGTTAATCGCTTCGAGAGCTCCAAGCGCCATTTCATCATTATGAGCGAAAACCGCTTGGATATCCGGGTGTCCTTGGAGCAGATTTTCCATGACAGTCAGGCCTTTAGTGCGGTCAAAGTCAGCTGATTGTTTTGTGACAACGTCCAGCTTTTGATCTGCGATTTTGTGAAAGCCTGAACCGCGTTCCCGTGTAGCTGAGGCACCCGGAACGCCTTCAAGCTCCGCCACCATAGCACCTTTTCCAAGCTTGTCTGCGATGAACTCTGCGGCCATTTCTCCGCCTTTTACATTGTCGGAAGCCACGAGGGTTTCTACTTTGCCTTGTTCAGCGGACCGGTCGATTGAGACGACAGGCACACCGATCGAATTTGCAGACTCTACTGCCGTTGAAATAGCCGAAGAATCAGTTGGATTGATTAACAGGGCATCAACGCCTTGCTGAATTAAGTCCTCCACATCACTAGTCTGCTTGGAGGAATCATTTTGGGCATCGACGATGATGACCTTCATTCCGCGCTTTTCCGCTTCTTTTTCAATTCCCTTTTTTTAAAGAAACAAAAAAGGGATTGTTAAGCGTTGAGATCGACAAGCCAATGGTAAATTCCTTTTTCTTATCTGAGTTTGACGGCTTCGCCCATTGGGGAGGCTCAAGCGAACAGGCGCTCAATACAAACAGTGACAGCGCCAAAATGACGGATACAGCCTTTTTCATGTAAAACCCTCCTATGCTGACTTTTTGCGGTCTAATAATACCGCGATTAAAATGACAATCCCTTTAACAACCAGCTGATAAAATGATGAGACGCCAAGCAGGTTGAGTCCGTTATTGAGTGTGCCGATAATCAGCACCCCGATTAACGTTCCGACAATGCGCCCGCGGCCCCCGGAAAGACTCGTTCCGCCTAAGACAACCGCTGCGATGGCATCCAGTTCATATGATTCTCCAGCTGTCGGCTGTGCCGAGTGGAGACGGGAAGTCAAAATCGCGCCGGCAAGGGCGGATAATAGACCGGCTAAAGCATAAATCATGACTTTTACATGTGTGACTTTTATGCCTGAGATGAGTGCCGCTTTTTCATTGCCGCCAATTGCGTATGTCCGGCGCCCGAACGGCGTTTTGTGTAGCAGCACCCAAAGGATAACAAAGGCGAGAACCATTGTAATTGCAGGTACTGGAATTCCTAAGAAATAACCGCGGCCGAACAGCTGAAAGGCATAGTTAGTGCCAAGCCCTGTGATCGGGTTTCCGTCTGTATACACAAGAGTAAGTCCGCGGAAGACAGTCATGGTCGCAAGCGTCGCGATAAAAGGGGCCATTTTCCCTTTTGTGATTAACAGTCCGTTGATCATCCCGAGAAGAGCGCCAATCAGACAGCCTATGATGACGGCGAGAATCGGGTCGGCACCAGATACAATCATACCCGCGACTAAGGCGCTGGACAGGGCGAGAATAGCCCCGACAGAAAGATCAATGCCGCCAGTTAAAATAACGAAGGTCATGCCGAATGCGATCAATCCGTTAATCGCCACCTGCCGTAGCAGGTTTAAAATATTCAAAGGCTCAAGAAAGCTCGGGTTTAAAATCGATACGATCATAACGAGAATAAATAAACCGAGAAACGGGCCGAGCTTCTGCATGACGCCATCGAAGTGAATCTGTTTTTTTCTGATTGCTTCAGTTGTTCCGTTTTCATGTTACCGCCCTCCCGTGGCAAGTGTCATAATTCGTTCTTGTGTCGCTTCACGCGCTTCGATGTCTCCGCTGATTCTGCCTTCATGGACGACGATGATTCTGTCACTCATCCCGAGTATTTCCGGCAGCTCTGATGACACCATAATGATGCCGACACCGCGTTCAGTGAGCTCATTCATCAGCGTATAGATTTCCCGTTTCGCGCCCACATCCACGCCTCTTGTCGGCTCATCCAATATGAGCACTTTTGGGCCGATACCGATCCATTTGGCAATCACGACCTTTTGCTGGTTGCCGCCGGACAAATGGCGCGCGTGCGTTTCTGGTGAAGCCGTTTTGATGGTCAGGCGTTTTATGAGAAGGTCTACAAACGCTGCTTCCCGCTTGTGATCAATGATGCCCTTTGGAGAAAAACTGGCTAAATTGGGCAGCGCAATATTTTTCCGAATCGATGTGTCGAGCAGCAGTCCTTCATCCTTGCGGTTTTCCGTAATAAAACCGAGCCCTTTTTTCACAGCATCATACGGATTTTTAATCGCAGTCTTTTTTCCTGCAATCCAAATCTCACCCGAATCGAGCCGGTCAATGCCAAACAGTCCTCTCATTATTTCTGTTCGTCCGGCTCCCATTAAACCGGAAACGCCGACAATTTCACCGGAACGGACATAAAAGCTGATATCTTCAAAGCTTCCTTTTGAGGAGGCGTTTTTCACCTCAAATATTTTGTCTCCGAGTGAAGGGACGCGTTTAGGATACCGTTCCGTCAGCTCACGTCCGACCATTTTTTTCACGACCTCGTCAAAATTGGTTTCTGAAATGTTTGTTGTATCAACGGTTTTTCCGTCACGCATAATGGTGATTCTGTCGCAAATCGTAAAAATTTCTTCCATTCGATGTGAGATGTATACAATGGAAACACCGTTCTTTTTTAAAGCCGTAATGACGTCAAACAGCTTGCTGATTTCCCGTTCAGTCAAAGCCGCGGTAGGTTCATCCATAATGATCACCTCGGCATTTGTCATGAGCGCTTTTGCGATTTCAATCATCTGCTGCTGTCCGACAGAACATTCACCCGCTTCTTGATCAAGTGAAAGAGAGACGGATAGTTTATCAAATTGTTCTTTTGCTAGCGCTTTCATTTTTCTAGTTTGTAAAATACCAAATTTCGTTGACATTTCTTTTCCGATAAATAGATTCTCAAGTACGGACATGTCCGGCCAGATATTCAGTTCCTGATGGATGAAGGCGATTCCGTGCTGCTCGGCTTCCTTTGGGTTGGAGAAATACGTCTCGTTACCATTTATGGTGATCCGTCCTTTGTCCAGTTTGTGCAGACCAGTCAGGATGTTCATCAGGGTGGACTTGCCGGCGCCGTTTTCTCCCATCAGTGCGTGAACTTCGCCAGGCTTGAGCTGAAAGGACACACCTGAAAGCACCTGGTTTTTTCCGAATGCTTTATGAATGTCATTCATTTCGATTTGCATATCGGTCCTCCTTTCTAGAAAAGCACACCCGCCTGCAGGATGCAGTTGGCGTATGGTGTGAATTCTCCTGTTCGTATGACAGCTTTAGCTTCTTTAGTCAGCTCCTTAAATTCCTCGTGGGGAAGGCAGTCAACTGCCTCTTCAGAAAAAAGGGTTTCTATAAAACTCGCATTCTCTGGATTGGATACCTTTATTTCGGATGCGACAATTACTTTTTCAACCGCCATTTCATCTGCCAGCACTGCGGCTACATCCCGGAAAGCCGGGAAACCCGGCTTCAGTGAGAGATCAATTTTCAGGACGCCGTCAGGAACGGGAAGCCCTGCATCAGCGATGACAATTTTGTCAGTATGGCCAAGGTCAGCCAATAGCTTGGCAAGATGACTGTTCAGTATACCGTGTTTTTTCATGACAGCAGCTCCTCTACTTCTTTTCTGGACGGCATCCCGCCTTGAGCGCCGAAAGAACATACAGATAGGGAGGCGGCGCGGTTTGCGAACCGTAATGCAGCTTCAATATCTTTTTCCTCCGCCAAGGCCACAGCAAGAGCCGCGTTAAACGTATCACCCGCCCCGGTTGTATCGACAGGCTCAACAGGGAAGGAAGGGATGATCCGCTCTTTGCTGCCGGATGAATAGCGCACGCCTTGTTTGCCTTCAGTGATAAAGAGCTTCGCCGGATAAAGCGCCAATGCTGCAGAAACCGTCAGTTCCGGAAATAAGATCGCCGCCTCATGTTCATTCGGCGTAAGATAGGTGGCATGGTCAATGGTTTCCTGCTTCAGCGGGCGGGCCGGTGCCGGGTTAAGCATGATCGGGATGTCGTGAGAATGGCAGTATCTGCACACTTCATCAACCGTTTCTTCCGGGATTTCCTGCTGAATCAGAACCATATCGATATTTTCAAGCTTTTCAAGAGCGTCTATCGCATAAGATGGGGTGATCTCATCATTTGCGCCTTTAACGACGACAATACTGTTATCACCTTCGGCAAGCACGATGTGGGCGGTGCCGCTTTCTTTATGTGTAACCGGTTCCATATAATCGGTGCGAACACCGTTTGCTTTTAAATTATTCATGATGGCTGTTCCATAATGATCGTCACCAACCTTGCCAATCATAAAAACATTGGCGCCGAGTCTGGCGGCGGCAACAGCCTGATTCGCGCCTTTACCGCCCGGCACAGTTTGAAATGAAGTACCCAGCACGGTTTCGCCCGCGTTTGGGCGTTTGTCTGAGGTGACCACCAAATCCATAGAACAGCTTCCTATCACACAAATATTACGCATCGTTTTCTTCCTTTCTTGTCGTGTTTCTTCTTATATACATGACGGGCATTTGAATCGCCGTTTCTGCGAGAGGCTGTTTTTTTATGATGCTCAAAAGAAGTTTAGCCGCTTCTTTACCCATGTCATATGCCGGCTGTTTAATCGTTGACAGCGGCGGAAACAGCAGCTCGCTTTGGGGAATATCATCGTAGCCGATAATTTGAATATCCTCGGGCACTTTTTTCCCGCGCCGTAAAGCTTCATGCAAAACAGCCGCTGCTTGAATGTCATTACTGGCAATTACCCCGTCTGTCTCAGGATATAAGACAAACAGCTCCTTTGCCAGTGCCTGTGCATCCTTAAAAGAAAAGGACGCCGTCTCGATGATCTGAAAATCAACACCCGCCTGCTGTAATACCTCTAAAGCGCCGTGAAAGCGGTCTTGGGCAGTGGGCAGGTGAGCAGGGCCCTTCAGGAGCGTAATGTGTTTGCTTTTTCCATGAACAATTGCTTCCGCTGCTAATTTCCCTCCGGTATGTCCGTCACTGGATACAGAAGGAGCGCCTTCAGGTGTTCTGTCCAGGAAAACGACTGGCTGATCAATGCCGCTGTATTCCTCAAGATGCGGATAATTTGTTGCAGCAATAATACCTGCGACATGATTTTGTTTAAAGGTTTGAAGGTATTCAAGTTCTTTATTTAATTCCTCGTCACTGTTGCCGAAAATAAGCCGATAGCCTTCCCGGTTCAATTCATCCTCCGCGCCGCGGGCAAGCTGGGGGAAGAAAGGGTTTGTAATGTCCGGAAGCAAAAGCCCGATCAGCCTGGATTCTCTTTTATAAAGAGACCTGGCGACTTCGTTCGGATAATAGTTCAGCTTCTCCATGGCGGCCATCACACGTATTCTCGTTTCTTTATGCACATAACCGTTGTCATTCAGAACGCGGGAGACCGTTGCAACTGAGACGCCCGCGGCTCCCGCGACATCTTTAATTGTAGCCAACACAGCTCCTCCTCATGTATGTAACCGTTTACATAGATAGATTATCATGAACATTCCGTTATTGGCAATAAGAAAAAAATAAAACATGGCGATAGAGCAAACCGAACTGTAAATGGTGTATAAATATGAGAATTTAAAGATCATCACGCTTTTTTTGACAAAGTCTTCACAAATCTGGATGAACATTTCATGAACGAATATTAAGTTTTATTAAAATTGTTTCAAAGTCATGCGTTTAGACCTGTAAATAGGATGAAACAGATTAGACTATCCGCCCAGGAAATGTTTAATTATGTTAGAGAACCTGGACCTGTTTGTTTGCCGTTTTTATTGCAGGGGCCATTAGTCAATTTGGAATGGGCCTAATATTGTCTATTCCGTGCAGAAAGGATGACATTATGACCTTATCCTTAAGAAACAGGCAGAAATAATTTTGTGTTCATAAGAACCGGAAACACGCATTGTATCAGCAAAAGCCTGATATACCGGGCCGGAAAAAAGATTGATTTGAAATGCATATTAAACTGAACATTCAAGGCGTGACTAAACGTCCAGAAGGAAATCATTTGGTAAATGAAAGCGCATTCGTTTTTAGTATTAAAAAAATCGATAAGATGTAAGTCCTGTCAATTTCCAAAAATAGAAAACACTTTGTAGGTACAAAATCTCTTTCAAAAGAGAAGTTTGGCTCAGTAGATTAGGGGAGATTATGTTACATAATGCCGATTGAGAATTCATAGTGATTCTATATACTGATGAATGAATTTACAACAATATAGAAGGAGATGTCGATAAGCAATGTGGTTACTCATTATAGCCTGTGCTGTCATACTGGTCATCGGAATATTAGAAAAACGGCGACATCAGAAAAACATTGATGCCCTCCCTGTTCGAGTGAATATTAACGGCATCCGAGGAAAGTCCACTGTGACAAGGCTGACAACCGGAATATTAATAGAAGCCGGTTACAAAACTGTCGGAAAAACGACAGGAACAGACGCAAGAATGATCTATTGGGATACACCGGAGGAAAAGCCGATTAAACGGAAACCTCAGGGACCGAATATCGGCGAACAAAAAGAAGTCATGAGAGAAACGGTAGAAAGAGGAGCCAACGCCCTCGTCAGTGAATGTATGGCCGTTAATCCGGACTATCAAATTATCTTTCAGGAAGAACTTCTTCAAGCTAATATCGGTGTCATCGTAAACGTGCTGGAAGACCATATGGATGTCATGGGACCGACGCTAGATGAAATTGCGGAAGCGTTTACCGCTACTATTCCTTATAATGGCCATCTTGTCATTACAGATAGTGAATATACCGAGTTCTTTAAACAAAAAGCCAAAGAGCGAAACACAAAAGTCATCATTGCTGATAACTCGAAAATTACTGATGAATATCTTCGTAAATTTGAATATATGGTATTCCCTGATAATGCTTCTCTCGCATTGGGTGTGGCTCAAGCACTCGGCATTGATGAAGAAACAGCGTTTAAAGGAATGCTGAATGCGCCGCCAGATCCGGGAGCAATGAGAATTCTTCCGCTGATCAGTCCGAGCGAGCCTGGGCACTTTGTTAATGGGTTTGCCGCAAACGACGCTTCTTCTACTTTGAATATATGGAAACGTGTAAAAGAAATCGGTTATCCGACCGATGATCCGATCATCATTATGAACTGCCGCGCAGACCGTGTGGATCGGACACAGCAATTCGCAAATGACGTATTGCCTTATATTGAAGCAAGTGAACTGATTTTAATCGGTGAAACAACAGAACCAATCGTAAAAGCTTATGAAGAAGGTAAAATTCCTGCAGACAAACTGCATGATCTGGAGTACAAATCAACGGAAGAGATTATGGAATTGTTAAAGAAAAGAATGCACAACCGTGTCATATATGGCGTCGGCAACATTCATGGTGCCGCAGAGCCGTTAATTGAAAAAATCCACGAATATAAGGTTAAGCAGCTCGTAAGCTAGGAGGAAATGCAGACATGTTCGGATCAGATTTATACATTGCACTCATTTTAGGTGTACTACTCAGTTTAATTTTTGCGGAAAAAACAGGGATTGTGCCGGCAGGGCTTGTTGTACCGGGGTATTTAGGACTTGTGTTTAATCAGCCGGTCTTTATTTTACTCGTATTATTAGTCAGCTTGCTCACCTATGTCATTGTGAAATTCGGTTTATCCAAGTTTATGATTTTGTATGGACGCAGAAAATTCGCTGCCATGCTGATCACAGGAATTGTCCTGAAAATTGCCTTTGATTTTCTATACCCGATTGTACCATTTGAAATCGCAGAATTTCGAGGAATCGGCATTATCGTGCCAGGTTTAATCGCCAATACCATTCAGAAACAAGGATTAACAATTACGTTCGGAAGCACGCTGCTATTAAGCGGAGCGACCTTTGCTATCATGTTTGTTTACTACTTAATTTAATGTAAGGTGTGTCAAACGATGAAAAAAGAACTGAGCTTTCATGAAAAGCTGCTGAAGCTGACAAAACAGCAAAAAAAGAAAACCAATAAGCACGTATTTATCGCAATTCCGATCGTTTTTGTCCTCATGTTTGCTTTTATGTGGGCAGGTAAAGCAGAGACGCCAAAGGTTAAAACCTATTCAGATGACGTTCTTTCAGCCTCATTTGTAGGCGATATTATGATGGGGCGCTATGTTGAGAGAGTAACGGAACAAAAAGGGGTAAGCAGTATTTTTCAATACGTTGAGCCTATCTTTAAAGCATCAGACTACGTAGCCGGAAACTTTGAAAACCCGGTAACTTATAAAAAGAACTATAAGGAAGCAGAAAAAGAAATTCATTTGCAGACAAACAAGGAATCCGTAAAAGTCCTGAAGGATATGAATTTCACGGTCCTTAACGGCGCGAATAACCATGCCATGGATTACGGCGCACAGGGCATGAAAGATACACTTGAAGAATTTTCGAAACATAACCTTGATATCGTTGGGGCTGGATACAGCTTGAGCGATGCGAAAAAGAATATCTCATATCAAGAAGTAAATGGGGTAACTATCGCAACCCTTGGATTCACGGATGTATCCGGCAAAGGTTTCGCGGCTAAAAAGAATACACCGGGCGTGCTTCCCGCAGATCCGGAAGTCTTTATCCCTATGATTTCAGAAGCGAAAAAACATGCTGATGTCGTAGTTGTACAGTCACACTGGGGACAAGAGTATGATAATGATCCGAATGATCGTCAGCGCCAATTGGCAAGAGCTATGTCTGATGCAGGTGCCGATATCATCGTCGGCCATCACCCGCACGTCCTTGAACCGATCGAAGTCTATAACGGGACCGTCATTTTCTACAGTCTGGGGAACTTTGTGTTTGACCAAGGCTGGACAAGAACCAGAGACAGTGCGCTCGTGCAGTATCATTTGAAGAAAAACGGAACGGGACACTTTGAGGTAACGCCGATTGATATCCATGAAGCGACACCTGCCCCGGTTAAAAAAGGCAGTCTGAAACAGAAAACAATTATTCGCGAACTGACGAAAGACTCTAATTTTGCATGGGAAGTAGAAGACGGAAAACTGACTTTTGATGTCGATCACAGTGACAAACTAAAATCTAAATAATGGAGTGATATAAGATGAAATTTGTCAAAGCCATCTGGCCATTTGTTGCCGTTGCAGTCGTGTTTATGTTTATGTCAGCTTTCAAATTCAACGATCAGCTGAGTGATCAGGAGAAGCAGAAAATCGATACAGAAATTCATAAAATTCAACAGCAGGAAGAAACGGCAAACGCCGCTAAATAACACACAAAAAAAAGAGAATGTCTTACGAGACATTCTCTTTTTTTATTTGTCATTTCGAAAGCCAGCATATTCATTCTGTAAAAATATGAAAAAGTCTCTTAACATATCTAGAAAAATACCGATGTTAAAACTGCAAATAGAGGAGGAGATAATAAAAGTGAACACACTGGCAAACTGGAAGAAGTTTTTGCTTGTGGCCGTTATGATTTGTTTTTTGGTTCCTATTATGACAAAAGCGGATATTGCGGAGGCTGATGCAAAATCTGACCTGATCATCAGTGAAGCAAAGAAACTGCTTGGGTATAAGTATAGATACGGCGGTGAAACACCGAAAGAGGGCTTCGATTCATCTGGATTGATTCAATATGTTTTCGGTCAGGCTGATATTCATCTGCCGAGATCTGTGAACGACCAGTCAAAAGTCGGAATGGCAGTAAAGCCGGCAGATCTAAAACCAGGTGATATTTTATTTTTCAAAAAAGCGGGAAGCAGCGGGACTGCACCGACACACGCCGCTCTTTACATTGGAGACGGGCAAATGATTCACAGCACCCTATCAAAAGGGGTTATCGTAACAAACTACAAAAAAAGCAGCTATTGGAGCGGCTCTTATATTGGAGCGAAACGAGTCGCTGCCGATCCGGAGACTGCTGATGTGGCTGTTGTGCAGGAGGCCGAAAAATACCTCGGCATTCCGTACGTTTTTGGCGGAAGCACGCCGTCAGAGGGCTTCGATTGCTCAGGGCTTGTGCAATATGTCTTTAAACAGGCGCTTGACATCTATCTGCCGAGATCAGCAGAGCAGCAGTGGGCAGTAGGCGAGAAGGTGGCGCTTCAGAACATGAAACCCGGTGATGTCATCTATTTCAGCAATACGTATAAAACAGGAATTTCGCATGCCGGCATTTATGCAGGAGGCGGAAGGTTCATTCAGGCGAGCCGGTCTGAAAAAGTAACCATTTCCTACTTATCAGAGGATTATTGGAAATCTAAGATGACAGGCATCCGCCGGTTTAACAACCTGACGATTCCGAAAGAAAATCCGATTGTGTCAGAGGCGACGCTCTATATCGGGGAAGTTCCTTACAAAAAGGGCGGGGTTTCTCCAGAAACAGGATTTGATACTTCTGGCTTTATCCAATATGTTTACCAGAAAGCGGCAGGCATTTCACTGCCCCGATACGCGACGAGCCAGTATAAAGCGGGAACAAAGGTTGATAAGGCTGACCTGAAACCGGGGGACATTGTCTTTTTCCAATCAACAAGCTTAAACCCGGCCATCTATATCGGAAATGGCCAAGTCGTTCATGTCACATTAACAAATGGTGTAACCATTACCAATATGAATACGAGCACGTATTGGAAAGATAAATACGCGGGAAGTATTCGCGTGCAATAAAAAACAAAGACTCCAGAATCTCTGGAGTCTTTTCTTTATGCATATTGGCCGGATAGAAGCTGGTCTATAAAGTGGGCCACGCCATTTTCATCATTGCTTTTCGTCACGTAAGTGCTTTTTTCTTTCAGTTCATCAATCGCATTTTCCATGGCGATTCGGTGTCCCGCCACTTCGAACATGGATAAATCATTCGGACTGTCACCAATCGCATAGATATCTTGCGTCTCAATTCCGTATTTGCCGGCAAGCTCAGTCAGCGCGCGCCCTTTGCCGGAAGAGGCTGGAAGAATTTCGATAATGTGCTTTCCGGAAGAGGTTTGCGCCAGTTTTTTATGATGCTTCAGTTCTTCCTTCGCATGTCTCAGTTTTTCCATATCAAAGGAGAAGCAAAGGAGCTTGTAAATGTTTTCGCTGCCGTCGAAAATCGATTCGATATGCGGGATCGGTTTGATGCCGAACTGCTTGAACTGGGTCATGGCTCCTTTCCACAATTCATCCATGTTTTCATCTGGATTGGCGCTCCTTAAAATGTCAAGCTCTGCTTGAAGCTTAGATTCGCCGTCAAAAGGAGAAAGCAGATGGTCATCTGTATAGACCTCGAAGTAAATATTTTTTGAGAGCAGGTAATCAGCAATCGCTTTGCCGGCCTCTTGATCCATTAATGTCCGGCTGATCAGGCTATAGCCTTTGTCATGAACCGTTCCGCCATTTGCCGCGATGATAGGGATATCCAAGCCTTCCAGCAGCGCTTTAACATCAAACGTTGCTCTTCCTGTGCAAATGGTAACGAGGATACCCGCATCAAGCGCCCGCTTGATAGCCGCTCTGTTTTCATTAGAAATGATGCTTTCCTTATTCAGCAATGTACCGTCTAAATCAATTGCTATTAATTTCATATGTAGGGGAAACCTCCTTAATAATGAAGCTGCTTCGTGTAGTATGTTCAGCTTTCATACGAAACATAAACCATATAGGACAAGGCTAAACCTTACGATCCTATTTTTCAACAATATGAGTAAAAAAAACGGAATGGTAAAGTCCATTCCGTTAAAATCAGTCATTTATGTCATTCTTTAATTCGGTTTTTATTTCTTCTAACTTTTCATTATCAAGTTGTAAATAATAAAGTTTTTTACGCTCTCGAGAGCTGTAGAGATAAATATCTGATCCTGTAAGCTGTTCAGTATCAACTGATTTTAAAGAGGTTATAAAAGGAAACAAACCGATTGCATCATGTAGAGATAAATTCATCTTTAAATTTTTCCCTAAACTATCAACAATATCATCATATGCTGGAATAGAGCTTAATGATCTAGATTTTTTTATTATAGCATTTAAGACTTCCATCTGTCTTTGTCCTCGTTGGAAATCAGTATCAGCTTTACGTGTCCTTACATATGCAAGCGCTTCTTCACCGTTTAGAGTTTGAACGCCAGTTTTTAACACAACTTTTCCTTTTGTGTCTTTTTTAATTTGATTAGCGATTTTTTCGCTCTTCACATCTATACTAACTCCATTTAATTCATCGACGACGTCTTTAAAAGCATCAAAATTACTTTCTATAACATAGTCAACTGGAATATCTAGAAGGTTTTCAACGGTTTTTGCTGAGAGTTTTACCCCTCCATATGCGTGGGCATGTGTAAATTTATCATAACCATAACCGGGAATGTTGACATAAGAATCCCTTGGAATACTTAGCATCGTTGCTGTTTTATTTTTTCGATTAAAAGTAACTAAAACATTAGCATCACTTCGAGCATCGTCAACCGTCTCACCTTTTGAGTTTCTTGAATCAATACCTAGAAGTAATACAGTAAATGAATCTTTCTTGGGGTCAAATTCTTTGATACGTTTAACCGATTGACCATTATCATTTAGATCGATATGCGCTTGTTTTGATGCATTGTTTAACTTTACATAAGCGTAGGTACCGATAGAACCTGCTGCAATCATTAAAATAACAACGAAACCAATTAATAATTTGACCCATTTTCTCAGACGTCTCTTTTTCTTTTTACGCTGTGATCGTTCTTCCATATCCATACCTCTCATTTCTTTAATATTTGAAGAGTACCATTCATTTTGCTATAGGACAACTCTTAAAAAGACATTTTTCGATAAAAATTCCTATATTTATAAGTTCTAACACGTGAAAAATGATATTGATGATGTGCTGAATCACCTTCTATTGGACGCCACTGGGGAAAAAAATGTTTCGGTGCAGTTGAAAAAAACGCCAGTAAATTAATGGATATTAGATGTCTGTACGTCTGCATAGGTTTATTTGCCGGAAAAATAGGCTAAAAGATTTCTAAAAAACTCCGTGGACAGTACCATTGGATCACTGATTGGAGAAAGGGAGTCATTTCTATGAAGAAGCAGTCAAATATATGGCTTTATTTTTTCGGCGCTCTTGGTGGCGCTTTATACGGCTATGATACCGGCGTCATTTCGGGAGCCATTTTATTTATGAAAAAGGATTTAGGCCTCAACGCCTTTACAGAGGGACTTGTTGTCAGCTCTTTATTAATCGGAGCGATACTCGGTTCCGGAGCGGCTGGCAAGCTGACGGACCGTTTTGGCAGGAAAAAAGCGATTATGGCTGCCGCGCTGCTGTTTTGTATAGGCGGATTGGGAGTTGCGCTTGCGCCAAATACAGGAGTGATGGTGCTCTTTAGAATCATTCTGGGACTGGCAGTCGGAACATCGACAACGATCGTGCCGCTGTATTTGTCTGAGCTGGCGCCAAAAGAGAAACGGGGTGCGCTGTCGTCCCTCAACCAGCTGATGATTACGGTCGGCATCCTGCTTTCCTATATCGTCAATTACATATTTGCCGATGCGGAAGCGTGGCGCTGGATGCTTGGATTGGCTGCCGTACCATCATTGCTCCTGCTCATTGGTATTTTGTTTATGCCTGAGAGCCCGCGCTGGCTGTTTACAAATGGTGAAGAGGGCAAAGCGAAGAAAGTTCTTCAAAGATTGCGGGGAACAAAGGATATTGATCAGGAAATCCATGATATTAAAGAAGCGGAAAAAGAGGACGAAGGCGGTCTGAAGGAGCTGTTCGATCCGTGGGTGCGCCCGGCGCTGATTGCCGGATTGGGACTGGCGTTTCTGCAGCAATTTATCGGTACGAACACAATCATTTATTATGCGCCGAAGACCTTTACAAACGTCGGGTTCGGAAACTCCGCCTCTATTTTAGGAACGGTCGGAATCGGAACAGTGAATGTTCTTATGACTCTTCTCGCCATTAAAATCATTGATAAAATCGGCAGAAAGCCGCTGCTGTTATTCGGGAATGCAGGCATGGTGATCAGCTTGATCGTCCTGGCTATGGTGAATCTCTTTTTCGATAACACCCTGGCCGCATCATGGACGACAGTCATTTGCTTAGGCGTGTTTATCGTTGTGTTTGCCGTCAGCTGGGGCCCGGTTGTCTGGGTGATGCTTCCTGAACTATTTCCGCTTCATGTGAGAGGCATCGGGACTGGGGTCTCCACCTTGATGCTGCACGCTGGAACTTTGATTGTTTCACTAACCTATCCAATTTTAATGGAAGCGATCGGCATCAGCTATTTATTCCTGATTTATGCTGCGATCGGCATTATGGCGTTTCTATTTGTCCGGTTTAAAGTAACAGAGACGAAAGGAAAAAGCCTTGAAGAAATCGAGCAGGATTTGCGCGATAAAAACGGTCAGGGAGGACCGGCAGGTAAACAGCAGACAGCGGGAACGTAAATCATATTCAAAAGGGTGCTGCCAACAGGCGCACCCTTTTTGCTGCTTACCTTCCAACCGTTCCAAAATTAATGATTTTGAACGAAATATCGTATGTGAACTCTGCCTCAGTGAACGTTTCATCCCAATGCCCTTTTACTTTATTCCAGTAATCCGGGTATTGAATCCGAACGTAGTCAGATAAAAAGATAGGGTCTGCTTTATACGTATGCTGCAGCTGATCCATAATCTGCTTGATATCGTGTTTCAGCTTTTTCTCAAAAATGTTTTCCAGCTTACGCAAATAACTCTCGCTAAAAGAATTTTCTCTTGGACTTTGATCTTCTGTCAGAATGCCTGTTGTTTTGACAGAAATATGAAAGACAGGCTTTCCATTCTGAATGGCAGGTTTGATTTTTGATTTGGACTTCTTAATCTCAAATGTAATCGGAGATCCTTTTTCTTCCGCCGGCATGACGCCGCCTTGGATCGTCCCCATTACCCATGTCAGCGCTTGTGTTTCATCCGCTGAAAGAAATCCGACGAGTTTATTGCTGCCGCTTTTAATAATGCCAGCCCCGTCATACTTTGCTTTTCCCTTTTGGTTTTTCACGGCTTGAATGAGAAAACTGTAGCCGTTTTGGCAATAGATAGAAGCTCTTCCGATCCGAAGCGGTATCATAATTTTCCCGTTATATCCGCTGTTGTTTGTCAGATCAATCAGCTTTTCGGAAGGCATCGGCAGCTGCTGCTTTGGACTTCCTTCCGTGAAAATGTCTCCAGCTTCCCCTCTGGCTGCCATCAAATAGCTGCTTCTCCTCAGCTCATCATCCCGGATAAAATGGTTGAACAATTGATCGATATTTTGATTTTTCATTAGCTTTTCTCCCAAAAGAATCACTTTCAAATGATCGCTATAGATAGGAGGGTCCTTGATGGATACATCACTGACCGCTTCGAGAATGGTTTTCCCGCGGGAGGTCACATTGACAAATTCCGGTTTTCCTGATGATTGGCTGTCTTCACTTTGGGGAAGAAGGTTTTGATAGGTTAATTTATACTGATGGTCATCAGTTTCATCGATAGCAAGTCCTCTGGCGAAAGACAGTTTTTCAATATTTTTGACATCCCAGCATCCGCAGAGCAGCTGCAGCATCAGAACCATTGCTGCAAGCTTTATAATTGTCTTCATTGCAGCTGACCCCTCCCCAGCTTCTTCTGTACCCAGCTCAAAAACCAGATGAGAAATGGTATGATAATGACACCTAAAAATGCATATCCGAGAAGTGAACCGTAATAAAACACGGCATTCAGATCGTCAGGAAGCATTGTGAAGAAAAATGTAACAGCCAGCAGTGCAGCAAGCAGCCACGGATTGTTTTTATTTTTTAGGTGAAAGACATCTGTTAATCCGATATGCGCGCCTTTAAAGGAGCCGAGCATACATGCAAATTGCTGAGCTGTCCAAGTCAATTGTAAAAACAGATCAAATCGTTCAATAAAAATCCCTGGGATTTCTAATGCGTGGATGAGTGAAATGGTCGGCCACGTCACTGTTTTAGCTTCAGCCACACTCATACAGCCAATGACAATAAACAAAGTAATGCTGTAGAAAACAGTTGAGGTTGCAATGCCTAAAGCGACAGCTTTTTTAACCTTCTTCGGATCTTTCATAAAGGGAATGAGATACAAAATGACTTCAAATCCTGAAAAATATAAAAGGGTTTTAGGAAATAAAGAGAAAAAGCTTTGATAACCGCCTTCAAAAACGGGTCGGATAAAATCTAACTGAAACAAACGAAAGCTAAACATCAGAAGCATCAGAAAAATAATAATAGTAATAGGAAAGATATACGCATATACCTTCGCAATGGGGTAAACGCCTCCGGCCACATGATAGATGGCAACCGCCAGAAAAATAATGACGACAACCGCCATCGGCGTGTTTTTTAATAGAAAGAATGCGACAACCTCTCCCAAGACCCGGGCTTGAAAGCATACGATACCGATAAAATAAAGGGTAATAAATAAATTCAAAAAGAAACCGATCAATTTTCCGGCTGCAATGCTGTTGAGCTCAAAAATCGTTTTTCCGCTGTTTCGTTGAAGAAAAGGCAAAAATAACAGAGCATAAATGATAAAAATAACGCCCTGAAGCAGGATCATAATCCATCCGCTCGGACTTTCGGTTTCAGCGGCTGAGCGGGGAAGGGTTAAGACACCGGCACCGATCATTGTACTGCTTACCATAATAAGCGTCTGCATAAATGTAAGCTTGTCCTCTGATTGCATCATAGCCATCACCTTTGTCTGATTTTATCTTTTGTGTCTTTACGGGTAGGTCTCCTTTTTAAAAATAGGGTAGGGATGCGAATCACAGTGTCCTTTAAATCTTGTCCGGGCTGTGCCATTATGGGAATAATGTAATCTTGGCCAAAACTTTTCAGTCGCATCAAGTGGCCGATCACAAACAGAAAGACCATGATGACGCCATACATGCCAAGTATCGCGGCACTTATCATACCCGCGATGCGAATAATCCGCAGCGGAAAGTTAAAGGCGTATGAAGGAACGGTGAATGATGCCAATGCGGTAATTGATACAACTATGACCATCAGTGCGCTGACGATTTGCGCCTGTACGGCTGCCTGTCCAATGACAACGCCTCCAATAAGCCCAATCGTCTGCCCGATCGGTTTTGGCAATCTTAAACCGGCTTCCCTGATCAGTTCTATCGTAAATATCATAATAAAGGCTTCGACAAAAGGCGGAAAGGGTACATTCAGCCTGCTGCCCGCAATCGAAATGGCCATTCTCGTCGGCAAAAGACCGGTGTGGAAGGAAACGAGAGAAATATATAAGCCGGGCAAATAAATGGTAATCAGGATGCTTGAATAACGAAGCAAACGAATAAGAGACATTGTAATCCAGCGCTGGCTGTAATCATCCGGTGAATGAATAAATTCATCCACCGTTGCCGGTACAATCAATGCAAATGGTGTACCATCTACTAATATGGAGACTCTTCCTTCTAACAATGAGCTTTCTACACGATCAGGCCGTTCTGTGCTTAAAATCGTGGGAAAGATTGAAAAGGGTTCATCTTCAATGAGCTGTTCAAGTGTGCCTGATTCCGGCAAATCATCTGTCGTGATGGCTTTCAGCCGTTTAAACACTTCTTTTATGACATAATCAGGTGCAATATCCTGAATATAAGCGACAGCTATCTTTTTTTTCGTCCTTTTGCCTATTGTCATTTCTTTTATGACGAGATTAGGGTCACTTGTCCGCTCTCGCAAAAGCGCCGTGTTTGTCCGCAATTTTTCAATAAAGCCAATCTTCGGCCCGCGTTCCACGATTTCTGAGGAAGGCTCTTCAAGGTTGCGCGTCATTAACGTTTTCGTGTCAAATGCCAGCCCCGCGCTGTAACCGTCGGCCAGCAAAATGGTATGTCCGGTAAAAATGAGCTGCTGTATTTCTTTTATTGTAGAAACAACGCTGTGATGATAGCCGAAAAAGAAAGCGGATAAATCTTCAATCAAGCCTTCTTTTTGAGCTAATGATTCTTTTTGTAAAGGAGAAATGACGTATTGCGCCAGAAGCTTATTTTCTGTCAAACCGTCAATATACAGCAGGCAAGCCTTCTGTCTGCTGTCTCCGAAAGAAAACGTATAAAACACGATATCGTCGTTTTGCCCCAATTTTTTTTTCAGTGTTTCTATATTGTGCTGGAGATCAGAGTCGATTTGCATAGTTTCTCTCCTTTATAAAAACATATTGACGGTTTTTCTTAATTTGTATCAAAAAAGGAGAATTATTCTTCATAAGGAAAAGGCTGAAACAAACCTTCTTTTGAAAGTGATATAATAAAAAGGAAGCGTTTTCTCAAAAAAGGGATCATTGATACATAATGCTTTGTACATATGTTGTCATTGAAAAGCAGACAGACATAGGGGCGTTTGTAAGGGGCACGCATCGGGAAAATAATGATCAGCCATTTAAAGGGGAGGGGTACGGATCATGACGCAATCACCGATTTTTTTCAAGCCAGTGTTTAAAGAAAGAATCTGGGGCGGCACCGCTTTACGCGATGTCTTCGGGTATGACATTCCATCAGAAACAACAGGGGAGTGCTGGGCCATTTCCGCTCATCCAAAAGGACCGAGCACTGTTGCGAATGGCCCGTATAAAGGAAAGACATTGACCGAGCTTTGGGATGAGCACCGGGAATTGTTCGGAGGCGTGGAGGGAGGCCGGTTCCCGTTACTGACGAAGCTGCTGGACGTAAAAGAAGATACGTCAATTAAAGTCCATCCCGATGATTATTACGCTGGAGAGAACGAACAGGGAGAACTCGGCAAGACGGAGTGCTGGTATATTATTGACTGCAAAGAAAATGCAGAGATCATTTACGGACATACGGCCCGCTCAAAAACTGAACTTGTCACAATGATTAACAGCGGTGACTGGGAAGGCCTGCTGCGAAGAATCAAGATTAAGCCGGGTGATTTCTATTATGTGCCGAGCGGTACGATACACGCTTTATGCAAAGGAACGCTTGTGTTAGAGACCCAGCAAAATTCAGATGCCACATATCGGGTTTGCGACTATGACCGTCTCGAACTAAGCGGCAAGCCAAGGGAGCTTCATTTTGCAAAAGCCATTAACGCGGCGACCGTTCCCCATGTGGACGGATATATAGACGAATCAACCGAATCAAGAAAAGGAATAACAATTAAAACGTTTGTCCAAGGGGAATACTTTTCCGTCTATAAATGGGACATTAATGGAGAGGCTGAGCTTTCGCAGGATGAGAGCTTCTTGATATGCAGTGTAATAGAAGGAAGCGGTTCGCTTACGTATGGAAAAGAAACATGCCCGCTTAAAAAAGGCGATCACTTTATTTTGCCTTACAATATGTCCGACTTCACAATTAAAGGCACATGCACATTGATTGTGTCACACATGTAAACTTAATCTCACTTAGAGATTAAGTTTTTTATTTTTCAAAAATGGAATGGATTGACCTATAAATAGAGCATACGCGTGCCGATAAATAAACTAGTTTTATATACTCATTGAATAAGAAAGAGGAGAAGGAATGAAAAAGAGATTAATCGCACCGATGCTTCTGTCCGCCGCGTCCCTTGCCTTTTTTACCATAACCGGCTCTGCACAGGCTGCAGCGTATACGGACTACTCGATTTATAAGGTGGAGCCGGCAAAAACATTCAGCACAGAAAGCCAAGCCTCTCAGGCCGCCGCCAAATTGGAAAAAGACACAGGCTGGGATGCCTCCTATCAGGCTTCAGGCACAACAGCAACCTACCAAATTACCGCTACAGGCATACATAGCGAAGCACAAGCTAAAACCGTGCTGAGCGGACTGACAAAACAGACAGCCATTACAGGCACATCCAGTCCAGTCGGCAGCAAACAGCCGTATATGACCATCACATCCGGCGCAATATCAAGTGAAAAACAGGCCAACACCCTGCTGGCCAAGCTTAAGCAGGAAACAGGGGTATCCGGCGCTGTGAAGATGTCCGGCACAGCCCAGTTTTACATGAACGTGGTTACCTCGGAAATAGCAGAAAAGACGAAGGTCAAGGAGCTTATCCAAGGCCTGACAAAGAAAACGGGGATAAAAAGCACGTACCAGCCTGTTACACATGAAGTGTCTGTAACAAGCATTCAATCAGGCGCTATTATCGGAGACAGCAAGGCTGCCCAAGTCAAAAACGCATTCCAAAAAGAATCAGGACTGAAGGCATCATTAAAAGAAACAGCGAAAGGCCAAGCCTATTACACGTTTACAACAGCCTCTATATCAGGTGAAGCAAACGCCAAGACTTTGTTACAGCAGCTGAAACAAAGTACCGGAATTACGGGAAGCTACAAGTCAATCAATCAAAAAACAACAGCAGACGTATACAATGTCCAATCGGCTTATTTCAAAGGGCTGAATACAGTGAAGGATGCCATCAGCCAAATCAAGAAAAACACTGGGGTGTCCGGATATTATCAAAAGGTCGGCAGAAGCACATCATATACGGTAAACATGAAGAATTTGACAAAACAGCAGCTTCAAAAGGTCGACGCATTCTTCAAAAAGAAAAAATGGCATTACACGTCATCTGCCGTGAAAAAAACGGCAACGTCATCTGCCTATCAAATTACGACTGCACAGATTTTAGGTGAGCAGCAGGCCAACAAAGCTGCGGCCTTCTTCACACAGAAAAAAGTAAAGGCAACGAAAAAAGCGAATGGAAAAAAAGCCGAAAACCAATATCAGCTCATTTCTGAAGAAACAACAGACCAAGCAAAAGTTACAAAAGGTTTGAACGTTTTAAAGAAAAATAAGCTAAGTGCTGCAGCAAAAACAGTAAAAAAACAAACTGCCAACACGTTTAAAATTACAACTGAATCTCTGCTGGAAGCGGCTAAAGTCAATGAAGCCATCACGTTCTTTAAATCGAATCAGATTTCAGCCGCAAGCAAAAAAAACGGGTCAGACAGCAGGAAGTAAATATCAAATCACCACTGAGGCGATCATTAGCCAAGAGGACATCGATCGTGTACTTGCTTTTTTCAAAAAAAATAACGCCTCTGGCACAGCTGTGAAAACAGGCGCGACAGCATATACACAATACAAAATCCTGACATCTCAGCTCAGCAGCAAAACAGCATTAAACAATGGACTGAACTATTTTAAAGCTCTACAGTTAAGCGCGAACTACACGACCAAAAGCAACACGCTTTATAAAATTAGCCTTAACGAGCAATTCACAGGCAATAGCGCAGCTTCAGCGGGATCAGCGAAGCTGAAACAATTATATGGATGGACATCATCCACTGTAAAAATAAAGAACGGTCCGCAAATCATGAAAACGAATTATAATCTCTCGCTTCGTGATATGGTTCAAAAACAAATGAAAGTCAGCCCGCAAACCGACGGTGCAGCTTACGTATCACTCACGTATATCAATACAGCAACCTCAACGGTTACAGCTGATGTACTCAACATCCGGTCAACGCCGGCAGTCAGTCCGACGAACGTCATCGGCCAATTAAAAAAAGGCGATAAAGTGAAAATCATCGGCCAGACAAACGGGTGGGCTAAAATCAATATGGGGTGGAGAAACGCTAGCAGCGATGAAGTAGGACAATACGTTGACCCGAACAACTTTTCCAAGGACAGCAAATACTACTTCCAATTTCTTAAGCTGTCACAGACAGCCGGCCTCAGCGTTGCCGAAGTCAATCAGAAAGTGCTTGCGGGCAAAGGCATACTGACAGGGAAAGCAAAGGCATTTATCGATGCCGCAACTAAGTACAGCATCAACGAGCTATATTTAATCTCACACGCTCTCCTTGAAACAGGCAACGGAACATCCGATTTGGCCAATGGTTTAACCTATAACGGAAGAACCGTTTATAACATGTACGGAATCGGCGCATACGATAGCAACCCGAACTACTACGGTGCCAAATACGCATACGAGCAAGGCTGGTTCACACCAGAAGCCGCCATTATCGGGGGCGCCAAGTTCATAGGCTCATCCTACATTCATAACACAGCCTACAATCAAGACACGCTATACAAGATGAGATGGTCAGCCACAGCTGCACACCAATACGCAACAGATATCGGCTGGGCGTACAAACAAGTAAACCGCATGTATAGCCTGTATTCATTACTGGATGGGTACACACTGTATTATGATGTTCCGGAGTATCAATAAATAGCAACTGAAAAACTTATGAATCGGTATGCAATCTCTATTTGTTATCTTTTTATTTTTTCTAAAATAGGCTGAAGCTCTGTATGTATGCTTCAGCCTATTTTTAATTTCATACTTCAATCTTGTCAGCAACAATCATAAATACGCTCATTCTTGAACCATTTGGAATGGCAGCATCATCAGGTCTAATTTTTGTGTTTCCTTTGATAAAACCTATCTCAAGAACATTTGATTTTTCACCGCCGGCAAAATACCAAGACCCCATGCGGATATCCTTCTGTTTTAAACGAAAATCTCCCTCTATTGCTTGATGGAGTAAACTGATATAGCGTTCATTTAAATTAACTTGGAGGTTTCCCTCTGTATTGATAGTAATATTTTGGACTACATTTGATGTGTATGATGGTAAATAACCTGAAGCTGGAACCACCCATTTTTTATTTTGGGCATTATATTCTAATATGAATGTTTGAATAAAAGGTTGGAATCTCTCTGGTGATTTTTCTTGATGACCGACCGTTTTTAATAAAGGAGTCCGAATGATAGGTACGTGATTCATAAAATTTTCATAAGAGTGGTACGCATAAATTCTGCTTATTCTACTGCCTTCCTTACCGCTGGTGATTCCTACCATCAGAGATTTTGCTCCAGTTTCGGGAGCAGTGTACATGCAAATCCCTTCAGGTTCACGGAAATTATTTTCATATCGATAAGAAAGGTCACTGCCAACAGTAATTTCTTTCTGTAACAAAATCTTACCGGAAGTATCGAACACAGTAATGAGGTTGGGATACGTTTTGCTGTTAGTATCTCCTGTATACCAATATAAATAGCCGTCATCTAAAAAGAACCCTTGTAAGTAATGAAGTTCTTCAGGAATGTTTATCGTATATAGAGGGTTATTTTTATTTGCTATTGCATCGTCCAGGTTAAAGACTGTAACCCATTGTTTATTATTGACTGTGTCATATTGTCTGAGCGCCAGCTGTCTATTTTTCATATCAAGTGCAGGTGTAACCCTATGATTTAAAGGGAGATTAGAGAAGCGCTGAAGTTCCTTGGAATTTTCGTCTAAAGTAGCACCAGCTTTATATGGAAAACAAACTAAATCACTTTTATCTGTTTCATTCGGTCTATCGTATAGTGACCAGATATAAATGGTGCCGTTTCGGTTTTCAATCCCGATATTTGTACCGTGTCCTCCATGTTTCAATAGCATGCTGTCTAATTGCAATCCCTCAAAAGAAAGACGGGTTATCCGAAAGCTTTGAGGGCTTCCGCCTCCCATCCCGGTTGCCACTTGTGTCGTATAAATTTGATGATTTTTTTCGTCGAAATTAAATGATTGAAGGACCGTTTTGTCAGCAACACGAAGTTCAGTAAATAATTTAGGAGTTATTTTTGTGAAATTAAACAGTTCTTTTTGGGCCATATGTTCATCACCTCTATCAATTTTTGCTGCCACCAGAAGCAACTATTTATATTAAAGCAAACACATGTTCGGAAGTCAAGATAAAAAAGAACACTTGTTCTGTTTTTGAACAAGTGTTAAACAAATGTATTATATTTGATCTTTTATAAATTGTAATAGGTTCTTACTGGAGTTTCCTCTAGAATACATATTCCACTTTGCTGAAAAATCTTTAATTGCGGGAATATTAAAGGAAGCTCTGAGGATTTCATTCAGCAATGACTGACTGTCATAACAGGCTCTTCCCGGTATGACTGAAAGATAATTATCAATCAACCCACGTTCTTCATTATATTTCTTAAAATCATATGTGTAGAAAAGAATCGGCTTATTTAAAATAGAATATTCAAATGGAACGGAAGAGTAGTCAGTGATTAATATGTCTGCCGTTATGAGCAAATCATACAAAGAGTAATCTGAAACATTTTTAATATAATGACTAGAAGAGGTAAAGGCTATATTGTTTTGAACTGCGGGATGCAGTTTAACGTATAAAACATATTCTCCGTTTAACTGATGAATGAGTTGCTCTTCGGTTAAAGGCAATTGTATTGCGTTCATATCATAATCTCTAAAAGTCGGTGCGTAGAGAATGATTTTCTTTTTGTTTTTTTGAAAATCAGCATTCTTCTTTTTGCTATCAGTGTAATATGGATCAGTTAAAGGCACACCTGTTCTTAATAATTGATGATCCTTTACTCCAAAAGATTTCTTAAAGATATCTGCCATTTCTTCAGAGCCAACGGTTATATAATCAAAAGACCTGTATACCTTTTTGAACCTTTTCAAATCAATTTGTGTTCGTTGCAGATTTGTTATATCCTCTAAACCAAATTTTTTTAAAGAGCCGTTTGCGTGCCAGACTTGGATACACTTGGTTTGAGGCCGTTTATTTAGCACGCTTGTTAACAAGAAGTAATTATCTGTAAGAACGACTTTACTGCTAAACATGAGATAAACGGCTCTAAAAAGATGAATAGGACTTTTTTCTTTTAAAGAATATGCTTGGATCTGAGAAAATCGCTCAGCTATAGAGGATGCCTGCTGTGTATATAAAATGCTTAATGTGAATGGGTACTGTTTTTGTTCATATTCCTCCAAGATTGCTTTTGCGTTTGCTTCAAACGAGATAAGAAGTGTTACATTATTCCTTGGTTTAACCCATTGCAGAAAAAAGGCGATTGCTGATAACAAATACAGATAGCAATTCGCCAATAATGATCTTATTTTCATTTTTATCAATCCACTTGTTTATATATTTTCGTTTATAACTGTTTTGTATGATCTTTTTCAGGTTTCGGATAAAAAGTCTTTCCGGTTTTTTCTTCCTTTAAAACAGCTAAAGCGTATTTTGGAATGCTGAGCATTCTTTTCCAGCGCCATGGATTTGTCACTAAACGATAAAGCCATTCCAAATTTAAACGAATCATCCAGGAAGGAGCCCGTTTGACATTGCCGCTAAACACATCAAAGCTTCCGCCGAGTCCTATTGAAACAGCCTGAGGGAATAAATGTCTGTAGTTATGAATGAAATTTTCCTGATGAGGGTATCCTAATGCTACGAATACCATATCTGGCTTTGCATTTGCAATTTGTTTTGCTACTTTGGCTCTGTCTTGGACATATCCATCTGAATAGCCCGTGATTTGTATATTTGGATATTCAGAAGAAATTTTGGATACGACATTCTCTATAACATTTTTCTTCGCACCGTATAGAAATATACGTTTTTTCTTTTTGTTAGCAATGCCGAGCAACTCTTTAAACACGTCGAATCCTGCGATTCGGGAGTGAAGTCTGCTGTTAGTCAATCGGGACATCATGACTACTCCAATGCCATCAGGCAAAATAAAGTTTGAAGAGGACAATACATTAAAGTAATCTCTATCTTTAATAGCCGCATATCCTATTTCGGGATTTACCGTAGAAATAAATGCCCCGATTTCCTGATCAATATAATGTTGTTCAAGGTGGTTCATGAAGGATGTGAGGTCGCTGTTTACATAAGAAATATAATGAATAGTTTCAGTTTGCATGTCCGGATCCTCCTTCCCTTAATAAAATCTACTTATATAGCTAAAATCCCAAGAGATAAAAAAAACAAAATAACCTACCGTATATTTTAACATAAAACCCGAACAATCGCTTAACATTATCTTTACATTAAATTTAAATATGTTTCCATTTTTACAATTGGATGAACAAATGAACGATAATCCTTGCTACCAAGGGAGTTTTAGTTCGTTTACATATTTTGGATTGTTTTTCTCTGCATGAGCACTTAACCTTTTGTGGGCTGTATGCTATAATTAGTGATCAGTGAAGACATACGAGAAATATGTCGATATAAGGAATGTAAACAAAATAGTTGCCCAGGGTATTTAGAATTCAATCGCTAACGACGGTAGTGTTTTTAATATTGTTTTTTAACATTAGGAAGGAGAGTTTCTCTAAATGAAGAAAGTCATCACTTACGGAACTTTTGATTTATTGCATTGGGGTCATATTAAATTGCTTGAACGTGCAAAGCAACTTGGTGATTATTTAGTTGTTGCTATTTCAACGGATGAATTTAACTTACAAAAGCAAAAAAAGGCTTATCATAGCTACGAGCACCGTAAATTAATTTTAGAAACTATTCGGTATGTTGATGAAGTGATTCCTGAAAAAAGCTGGGAACAAAAAAAGCAGGATATTATTGATCATAATATAGATGTTTTTGTTATGGGGGATGACTGGGAAGGTAAATTCGACTTCCTTAAAGATCAGTGTGAGGTTATCTACCTTCCTCGAACTGAAGGCATCTCTACAACAAAGATTAAAGAGGAAATTGCTGGTATATAATTTGGGGTCCTGATATCATTGGCTTAATATCTAAAAAAGTACTTCTTATTGAAATAAGAAGTACTTTTTGATGCTTACATTGATTTTTATACAAATGTATCCGGGAAAGATATCAATTTCAATGACCATACATTCTAGGAGCCGAAGGGAGTAAGAAATGTCTTTACATGCGGTGAGTGAATTTAATATAAAACAAAAAATACCTGACATGAATTATTATTTTATTTCTGGCGGCCTGCCGAGTAATTACGGAGGTCTGACAAAGTCACTGTTATTGCGCTCAAAATTATTTGGAGAAGAATGTAACAGAAAAACATTTTTTTTAACGTTTCGCTTTGATCTTGAATTGGCTTCTAAAAAGCAGGATTTGTATAAAAACGGTAAGATCGATGAAAAATATACTAGCGTTATAAATCTGTATGATGATTTCTTAAGTGTGAAAACAAATGGGAAAAGATCATATGAGGAAAAATTAGGGCTGGAACAGATAAAAAAACAAGTAGGTATGGGGAAATTCGCCAAAACTGTATCGAGGCTATTTGGCAAAAGAAACAGTGAAATTTCTGTAACTTATTATGCTGACGGTAAGACAATCCGTTATGTTGATTATTGGAATGACAAAAGTCAGCTTATAAAGCGAGAAGAATATACAAAAAACGGCGGTCTAGCACTTGTTACTCATTATGATGAGCAATTAAATAATATGTTTTTGCAGGAATATGTCAATAATAAAAATCAAGTTTATTTAGACAAGCACTATGTATGGAACAGTGAAGAGAAGGATATTCAATTCTCACATTTCACTTGGTATTCTTTAGAGGGCGAGAAAAAAGTTAAAGACGAATCGGAACTGCGTCAATTTTGGATAGATTATTTACAAAATGAAAACGATGTACCGAAGCTGTTCCTAGTTGATAGCCGGCCTCAGGATAAGCATGTTTTCAAAGTGAAGAAATCACCTTCTGCTTATTATGGAGCTATCATTCATAATAAACATTACGGCAATCATAAATACCAAATTAAAGGCCGTTACAAAGAGGTATTCAGTCAAATGTATAATCTGGATGCCATCTTTTTTATAACTGAAGAGCAAATAGACGATTTCAGATTAATCTCAGGAGATCAAGAGACGTTTTTCTTTACTCCGCATACAATTGATAAGCCGCTTAATCCTAATGTATTGAATGTGCCGAGTGAAAAATACAAAGCTGTCATTATTTCAAGACTCGCATCAATGAAGAATCTAACACATGCAGTAAAAGCTTTTAGCTTAGTAGTGAAAGAAATTCCCGAAGCTAAACTAGATATATTCGGATCTGGTGAAGATTTTGAAAAAATAAAAAAAGAGATTGAAGAGCATAAACTTCAGAATAACGTCTTTTTGAAAGGTTATACAAATAATCCGGACTTGGAGTTTCAGAAAGCGTGGCTTACGATATCAACCTCCCACTTTGAAGGATTCGGTCTCTCAAATATGGAGGCGCTAAGCAATGGGTGTCCTGTTGTAACGTATGATTATGATTATGGAGCAAGGAGTCTTGTAACTGACGGTGTCAATGGATATGTCATTGAGCAGTATAATATAGAAAAACTGGCTGAGGGCATCATCGCTTTAATGAGAGATGAAAAAACTCATCAGGAATTCTCAGAACAAGCTTTTAAAATGGCTGAGAAATATTCAAGATCCAACTATATTGGAAATTGGGGTTATGCATTGAACCGAATGATTGAGGTTCGTGAAGAAAAAGCAATGCTCTTTAAAAAGATAGGGAAAAAAGAGCTGCCAATCAGTTCATATACTAAGGATCAGGATAAGGTTGAACTTGAACTTGACCCTCACACTCAGGAAGACTTAGTTAAACAAATAAGCTTAGTGGGCTTGGACAGAAAGAACAAGGCTGAGATTATTAATATTCCCTTACTAAATGACAGTCATTTTAGAATTGACCTGAAAAAAAATATTAATATTGAAAAAATAGCAGCTAACAAAACTCAGGTCATTGATTTTTATATTCGTTTTATTGGAACTAATCATATAAAAATCATGCGCAGGGTTTCGAGTGAAGAAATAAAGTTTGACAGGAATCATGTGATGACGGATCTTGGTTATTGCATAGAACCCTATACAACAGTAAAAGGTAATTTCTCTTGGAAATTAACGGAGCTGAAAGAAGGTTAATACCCTTAAAGGATGCAGTGCTGTTATTGTGAACCTTATATAAGGAAGCAGTAAGGTAAGAGCTTTTATACAGAGGAGCAGACAATAGTAATGAGTGAAAATACTGTGATTAAATGTATTTTGAAAAGCTTGAAAAACAGATTAGGTAAACTGGAATTGTCGATTGTTATTGATACTGAACAACAACTTTTAGAGAATCAAGAATTATTTTTAAAGTTAAAAGAGAGACGTTCAGGTACAGAAGCTGAATTTATGCTTCAAAATACTGATTTATTGGAGTACAAAGCAGATATTGATGTTCATCTTTTGCCTATGCCGCTTGAAATGGGCCAAACGTATGACTTTTATGTAGTATTTGGCGAAAAAAACGAAGATACAGAGCCGCAAGAAAAGCGTCTTTCTGCTGAAGTAGATACGGTTGAGCTTGCATTTCATATTGATCAAACAACCGAACTTTTAGTTTTACCATATAAAACTGATAAAGGCAATTTTTCAGTAAAGGTAAAAAGGGAAGCCAAAATTGTAAGGTTTGACGACATAGGGATTAATTCTGAAGAAATTACCCTAAAGGGTTATGCGGGTTATCTGAGTTCTGAAAATCAATATCAAATAAAAGACATGAATCTTATCATGAAAAAGGGCGGAGAAACGCCGGTTGAGGAAAAGTTTCCATTGCAGCTTGAAAGAAAAATGCAAGGGATTGACCAAATCAGAGAAGACGGTTTTATGCCGCAATTATATCATTTTGAAGTGAAAGTTCCTTTAAAAGAAATTCCTTTCTCCATCGAAAAACGTTTTGTTTACCGTTTATTTATGGAGTATGTATGTACTGATGAAGAAAAAACGGAAAATGTGTTTAACAGCACTGCTTTGGTTTTAGGGGACCGGAAAAATAAACTAAAAGGTTTAGTGACCGTTGTGAAATCGGAAAACGGGCCGATTCGTTATGAGATTTTCAAGAAGAAAAAGAAACAAACTGTATGCATCAGAGTCAACGACTATAGCATGAACACAAGGATTAAGTACTTTGTTAAAGGCAAAAAGAAACGGTTTGTATCAAAAATCAAAAAACTAACAAAGTTGAGAAACAGGTTCATCACTAAAACTTACAAATCACTATTTATGATGGCCAGCAAGATGCCCGTTAAACGAAAAACAATTATTTTTGAAAGTTTTAACGGAAAACAATACAGTTGTAGTCCGAGAGCAATTTATGAATATATGCGGGAAAACCATCCTGAGTACAAAATGTACTGGAGTGTAAACAAACAATATTCAGCTCCATTTGATGAAAAGAAAATTCCTTATATCAACCGACTTTCGATAAAATGGCTTTTTGCTATGGCGAGGGCGGAGTACTGGATTGTTAACAGCAGGCTTCCATTATGGATTCCAAAACCTGAACACACGACATATGTACAAACATGGCATGGAACGCCGTTGAAAAGATTGGCAATGGATATGGAAGAAGTGCATATGCCTGGAACAAATACAAAGAAATATAAGAGGAATTTTATAAGGGAAGCTTCTAATTGGGACTATTTAGTTTCCCCTAATGCATATTCATCTGAAATTTTTGCCCGGGCATTTCAGTTTAACAAAACGATGATTGAGTCTGGTTATCCAAGAAATGATTTCCTTCATAATGATAATAATGAAGAAACAATATCAGCGATTAAAAGCAGATTGGACATTCCAAGTGATAAAAAAGTAATTTTATATGCCCCTACATGGAGAGATGATCAATTCTATGCAAAAGGACGCTATAAATTTGACCTTGATTTAGATTTGAATCAGCTAAGACAAGAACTAGGAAATGAATATATCGTTATTTTAAGAATGCATTATCTTGTAGCTGAGAATTTTGATTTGGGGCCTTATGAAGGTTTTGCGTTTGATTTTTCTGCTTATGAGGATATTCGTGAATTGTATATGATTTCTGATTTGCTAATTACTGATTATTCTTCTGTATTCTTTGATTATGCAAATTTAAAACGGCCAATGCTTTTCTTTGTACCTGATATTGAAACTTATCGTGATAAGCTGAGAGGTTTCTACTTTGATTTTGAAAAGGATGCACCGGGTCCATTAGTGAAAACAACTGAAGAAACCATTGAGGCTATTAAGGAAATTGCATCACCTGATTACGAATTACCAATTTCATTCGGACCTTTCTATGATAAGTTCTGTTACTTAGAATCAGGACGTTCATCTGAAAAAGTAGTAAATACTGTATTTAGAGCAGAGTAAATACTGGTATTTTTTAAGATCTGAAAGCTGTCGAAGTCTCGGCAGCTTTTTGACACTTATTGAGAAGTGAAAAAAAATGCAGGATCTGTTACAATTATCAGCGGTGCTTTCAATTTCTTAAACAGAAAGATTTCCAAAAATCAACTAAGTCTAAGGAAGATAAAAAATGAATGATTTATTGCGAATACTGAGAGAGCAAATAACGTCATTTCCTTTAATTTTAAGATTGGCGGCTTATGAAACGAAATCTAAATATCAAATGAATTACTTGGGTGTTCTTTGGCAGTTTTTAAACCCGCTTATCCAAATGCTTGCCTACTGGTTTGTATTTGGCATGGGAATTAGAAAAGGGGGGCCTGTTGCGACCGCAGCCGGTGAAGTGCCTTTCATTGTTTGGATGCTGGCAGGATTAATTCCCTGGTTTTTCATCAGTCCAACTATACTAGATGGCTCAAATAGTGTATTTAAGCGGATTAAGATGGTAGCTAAAATGAATTTTCCGATTAGTTCTCTGCCTTCAGTCGCCATTGCTTCCAACTTATTTAGCTATTTTATTATGATGGTGGTTTTTATCATTGTACTGTTAGTTAACGGAATATATCCAAGTTTGCATTGGTTACAATATATTTACTACTTTATTTGCTTGATTGCCTTTATGTTTTCTTTTAGTTTGTTTAATTCAACAATCAGCGTGCTGGTAAGGGATTATCAGTTTTTACTTCAAGCTGTAACAAGGCTTTTGTTTTTCTTGTTACCAATTTTTTGGGATATTAATTCGAAACTCGGTCAGAATCATCCCGAATTATTACCTGTTTTGAAGCTGAATCCGCTTTTCTATATTATTGAGGGTTTCCGGAACAGCTTCTTAGACGGCCAATGGTTCTTCCAAGACATAAAATACACGCTGTATTTCTGGTTGTTCACTTTTCTTTTATTAACAGTAGGTTCTATCTTGCACATGAAATTCAGAGACAAGTTTGTTGACTTTCTTTAATACGTAAGGAGATTGTACGATGAAACTAAAAGTTTCGTTTCGAAATGTTTCAAAGCAGTATCATTTGTATAAAAAACAATCGGACAAGATTAAAGGATTGTTTTTTCCGGCTAAGGATAATGGTTTTTTTGCTGTGCGGAATGTCTCCTTTGACGTGTATGAGGGAGAAACAATCGGCTTTGTAGGGATAAACGGGTCGGGGAAATCGACCATGTCTAACCTGCTGGCTAAAATTATTCCGCCGACCAGCGGTGAAATTGAAATGAACGGCCAGCCGTCGCTGATTGCGATTGCGGCCGGTTTAAATAATCAATTAACGGGCCGGGACAACGTCCGGCTCAAGTGTTTGATGATGGGTCTAACAAACAAAGAAATTGATGACATGTATGACAGTATCGTTGAATTTGCGGAGATTGGCGATTTTATTAATCAGCCGGTTAAAAACTATTCCAGCGGGATGAAATCGCGTCTCGGTTTCGCGATTTCCGTTCATATTGATCCGGATATTTTAATTATTGATGAAGCGCTCTCCGTAGGAGACCAAACGTTTTACCAGAAATGTGTAGACAGAATTAATGAGTTTAAAAAACAAGGCAAAACCATTTTCTTTGTCAGCCATTCCATCGGCCAGATTGAGAAAATGTGTGACCGCGTTGCTTGGATGCATTACGGCGAACTTCGGATGTTTGATGATACAAAAACCGTTGTGAAAGAGTACAAAGCATTTATTGACTGGTTTAATAAGCTCTCGAAAAAAGAAAAAGAAACATATAAAAAAGAGCAGACGGAAGAGCGCAAGAAAGAAGATCCTGAAGCTTTTGCCCGTTTCCGCAAAAAGAAGAAAAAGCCAAAATCACTGGCCAACGCAGTACAAATTGCGATTTTATCTATCTTGTTAGTTTTTGTTGCGGGCACGATGTTCTTTGATGCCCCGCTTCGAACGATTGCCTCGTTTGGCGCAATTCCGCAGAATGAAGTCAAGAATCATCATAGCGATGCAAAGGGCAAGATGGAGGAAAGCCTAACTGCAATGAATAAAAAAGGCTTTATAGCTGATGAAGAAGTGACAGTCTATAAAGACCTAGATCTGAAAAAGAAGGCCGGTGTTACACTGCCTTTTGGTACTGCAGTGACGGTAAGCGCAAAAGGCAAACAAGCAGCAAAGGTTAAGTTTCACGGACATTCTTATTTTGTGAAGCAGAATGCTGTTGCGACTGATGTGAAGAAGGCGGAATTGCCGGCTTCTGCTTTTACACCCCATGTCCAGCAAAACGCAGCAGCTTCCTATGAATACTTCCTAAAGTTCCTCGGAGACAGCAGTGACGGTATTCAATCGAAACTGAACGGCTTTACAGAAGGAGAAACAGCTGACGGCAGAAAGACTTTGGATTTTGATTATGAAAAGATCAGCTATGTATTGGAAGATAATAAAGCTTCACAGCTTATCTTTCACAACATTTCTCCCGTTACTCCAGCGTCATTATCATTAAGTGATGGAGATGTATTGTATGACAGCAGCAAGAATCGTTTTCTTGTGAATACAGCAAATCAGATCTTTGCAGTTGATAATGAAGAGCATACGCTGACCTTGATGTCGAAATAATAAAAAGGCTATTGGATGGATGTCCAATAGCCTTTTATGTTTAGATTTCTTCTTTGTTTAATAAGTTTTCCATGAATGGAACGAGCTGTCCGCGGAGTTCTTTATCTTGCATCGCAAATTCAAGAGTTGGTGTGATAAAACCAAGCTTTTCACCAACATCATAGCGTTTGCCTTCAAAATCGTAAGCAAACACTCAATATCATTCAGCTTTTGGATGGCGTCTGTCAGCTGAATTTCTCCACCTGCGCCAACCTGCTGCTCCTCTAAGTACATGATGATCTCAGGTGTGAATACGTAACGGCCTAAGATGGCAAGGTTAGAAGGTGCTGTGCCTTTTGGCGGTTTCTCAACGAAGTTTATCACCTGGTAACGGCGGCCTTCACTTGTTTTCACCCATTAATTATCGCAATCCTAGTGTTTCTACCTGAACAATATCGTTTCCAAGCAAGCAAACGGCTCATATCGGATAAAGTTGCACGAGCACCAGACAGTGCGTCCGAGTCCTTTAGTCTCCTTCAATCGGATATTAGTGACTGTCAGCCAGATTAGAAGCATTTTTCACTTTTTCAAGAAGTTCGGTTTTTCCTTTATCTAATTGATGAATGGGTTTCCTTTTGTATTGTATCAACCCTCCTTTTCATCTAGATGTCTATAAAAAACACGTCTCATTCGTATAGTTTGATTAAAGTCTCTTTGCCTGAAGACATTTTACTCACAAAAATTTTTTGGGACTTTTAACATTCACATTACAATTCCTTCACGTTTTGACGATGAATTAATATGAGGAGGGCTTACAAAATAAACGATGCAGCAGAAAGAGAATCGTTTTACTCAAAAATGCGACAAAAGAATCGATTATTCCCAAAAAGAAAACTTGTTATAATGAGTATGAATGAGACATTAGGCCTGAAAAATTTATACATAACGTAGATACCAAAAAATGCTGATGATTGACATTTTTAAAGAGCCTTAACTTTTATAGGAACTTATGCTATTATTGTTCATTATTAATGGTTCGTAAGAAATATGTCAAAATGATAAAAAATCTGTTAGGTTTTTGGTTTTTTTCTGGTACTCTCAGTTGAAAACGGTTGGAAGGTGATGTTATCTAATGAAGGAAGTGATAACGTACGAATATTAGATTTATTTCACTACGGACATATGAAGTTGCTGGGAAGAGGGAAAAATCAGGGTGATTTCTTAATCGTAGGATTGTTTACAGATTGAATTCAATCTGCAAAAACAAAAAAATTATACTATTCTTATGAACATGGGAAATTCATTTTGGAAACAATCGATTTTGTTAATGAAGTCATTCCCGAAAAAAAACTGGGAACAAAAAATATCTGATATTAAAAAGTACAATATAGATACATTCGTCATCGGTGATGAATGGAAAGGGAAATTTGTTTTTAAAAACAGAAGGCATCTCAACTATCCAAAGCAAAAAAGACATGGCTAGTTTATAGATGCACTAATTAAAAGAGGCTTGAAAAATAAATTCAGTTGCTTCTTTTTTTCTTGTTTGCGCAAATATAAATCTTCACTCTTTAAGGAGTTAATGACGAAATCTTTTATTATAACCAAATGCAGAAGTTTAATAGTTAGGACTTATTCAGTTCTGTTTAAGATATTTGCTCTTCTGCCGAGAGAAACAATAAATTAATTTTATTTGAAAGCTATTCTTGGAAAACAGTTTAGCTACAATCCCCGAGCAATTTAAGACGGAACCACAACTGAAAAGTATAAACAGAATTTTGTGCAGGAAGCCAGCAAATGGAATTATTTAATTTCCCCAAATCATACTCCACTGAGATTTTTAAAAGGGCATTTTAATTCAAAAAACAAATTTTGAAAACTGGTTATCCGCGACATGACATTATTTATTCTGTAAATAAAGCATCATTAATCAAAAAGATAAAACAAGAGTTAGGATTGGTGCATATAAAAAAAATATTTTATATGCACCAACTTGGAGGGAGAATGAATTTAAGAAAGTTGGCCAGTATAAATTTAAATTTCAATTTGATTTATAGGAAATGAAGAGGAAACTTGGGACTCTATGATTATTCTTCTAAAAATGCATTATTTCAAAACAATTTAATTTAGGAAAATATAAAGATTTTGTTAAAGATCTCTCTTGATTTACGGATTATTCTTCTATCTTTTTTGATTATATGAATCTAAAAAAACATTGTTTTTTTGTATATGATCTTCCGGCTATTGAGACTCCATCAGAGGTTGTTACTTTAATTTTTCAACAGCGCCAGGAAACTTGGTTTAAACAAGTGAAGAACTTATAAAAACAGTAAAAGAGTTGTTACTTAATTCTTATATAGGTCATAACAATGAGGATTTTTATAATGAATTTTGTAATTTAGAAGGTGGCAAGGCTTCTAAAAGAGTAATTGAAACGATCCTTTAACTTCTAAATAAAGAGGTACTAACATGTTTTCTATCATAATACCAATATATAATTCTGAGTATTATTTAAGGGACTCAATAGAGAGTGTCATTAACCAGTCAATTGGATTTAAAGAAAATATAGAACTGATATTAATAGATGATGGCAGCGTTGACAGCAGTCCTCAAATTTGTGAATTCTTTAAAAATCTATACCCTAATAATATTAAAATCTTGAGAATTGAAAATTCCGGACCTTCTACTGCAAGAAATTGTGGGTTATCAAATGTAAGTGAAAAATCTAAGATCATTGGTTTTCTTGATTCAGACGATGCGTTCTCTCAAAATGCGCTGCAAAGTGTTTATAATTTTTTTGTGATTCCGAAGATGTAAATGTTGCGGTATTACCTGTTTATTACACAGGTGAAAAAGAAGGCGAACATAAATTAAATAATAGATTTGAAAAAGGAACAAGGGTTATAAATATTCTCAACGATTATAAGGCTATTCATTTTTATATTGGCGGCACTTTTTACAGAAGACATATACTAAATAGTACCGCCCTGTTTGATGAATCTATAAAGTTTTGGGAAGACGCTATCTTTTTTAACAAGTTATTGCTGAAAGAAAAAAGATACGGAGCAGTCGCAGAAGGAAAGTATTTTTATAGAAAACGAAAAGAACAGAACTCATTAGTTGATCGTTCATGGTTTAACAAAAAAAGGTACACATATTTGTTGAATGAGTGTTACATGACTTTGTTGATGGATTCAATAAAAAAATATGATATAGTTCTGCCTTATTTGCAATTTTTAATTGTATATCATATGAAACTGTTTTTATATCCAAACTATAGAGATATTTATAAGTCCGTTTTAGATCAACATGAGCAAAAAGTTTTTGTTGATGACTTTATTAAAATTTTAAAATTTATTGATCCGCAATTTATAAAAGAACAAGATATGCCAATGTACTATAAAGAATTTATGTTTCACTTATTAAAAGCAAATATAGAACCTCTTGAAAATATAAAAAAAGAAAGAGTATTACAAAGTTCATGTACTGTTACTTCGACAAAAATAAAAGGGCTTAGACTTGAATTAACAGGGCACTTTATTAACCAGTATTATGAGATGAAAGAAAATGACAGAGTATATATAAAATATTTTAATAGATTAAAAAAATGCAAACGAGAAGAACTTAAAAAAACAATTGAAGTATGGGGATATAAATTAAGAGATTTTAGACATGCTGGCTTTGTTGTTGAGATACCAATTTGGGCCTTTGCATTTGATTTTGTCCTAAAAACACCAAATGATGCTTTAGAACTTAACCATGTAAACATTTTTAAAAGTTTATTTACAAGGATTTTTAAAAAATAGGTAAGGAATGCTTTTCGTAAATTTTACTAAATTAATCATGTTTTTCAAAAATTCTCTTTGTTTTTTACATTTAATTACCCGGATTCTTATTCATATAAACATTTTGTTAGGAGCAATCTTTTATGAACGAAAAGAGTTTTAACTATGATTTCAGTGTTATAATGCCGATTTATAATGTTGAGTTATATCTAACTGATGCTATAGAAAGCGTTATTAACCAGACTATAGGTTTCGAGAATATTCAGTTAATACTTGTGAATGATGATAGCCCAGATAAAAGTGAAGTCATTTGTAAAGAATATGCTCAAAAATATCCAAAAAACATTGTATATGTAAAGAAACAGAATGGCGGAGTGAGCAGTGCTCGAAATTATGGTTTAAAGTATGCTGAAGGAAGATATATTCAATTTTTGGATCCGGATGATTTAGTTTCAGAAGAAACATTCCAAAATGTTTTAACCTTCTTTAACCAACATAAGAATCAAATTGATATTGTAGCAATCCCTATTTTTTTTGAAGAAGGAAGAACTGGAGAACATAATCTAAATAATAAGTTTTCTTCTACGAGAATATTGGATGTAGAAAAAGAACCACATCATATATTAACTCATTGCTGTTCTACATTTATACAAAAAGATGCCTTGAAAAATATCAGGTTTGATGAAAATTGTAAAATAGGTGAAGATGCCAAACTAGTTAACTTAATTATATCGCACAAGAAAAAGTATGGTCTGGTTAAAGAGGCAAAATACCATTATAGAGTTAGAGAAGATGGATCGTCTGCCATGCAGACTGCTAAAGCAAATAAGAATTGGTTTAACCATTCACTTATCACTTTCTCTAAGAATTTAATCGATATCACCCAGAATAATGAACAGAAAATACCTTTGTTTCTTCAATACATGGTTATGCATGATTTGAAGTGGAAATTATTGATTAAGGATATTAGTGAAACACCTTTAGATGAAAATGAATACTGCGAGTTTTTAACATTGATTCGAGAGGTATTATCGTATATTGACGACGATGTCATCATTGATACAAAAAGCGTCAGCCATTTCTATCTATATCATGCTTTAAAAATAAAACACGGTGAAAATTATAGTAGGTATGTATATGAAAGAGAAACTGAACAGGATTATTATTTATACAGAGAAGGACAAATTGTTTCGAAATTATCGGATCAAACACTAACTATTGAGATTTTAGAAGAAAATGAGGATTCTGTTCACATAGAAGGTTTTTGGAGCTCTCTGTTTAATTCTAAAGGTTTTAATTTATATGCTAAAATTGGAGAAACAAAAATAAAAGCAAAGAATATAAAAAGACAGCATAATGATTATATAAGTTTAGGAGAAGTAATAAAAAAATATCCTGGTTTCTCTATAGATATTCCCAAAAGCTATCTAGCAGACAATCAGCATATCGAATTTTTTATAACAAAGGGTAAAAAAAGAAAGATGACAAAACTTCGCTTTTTCAAGTATTCAGGTTTGTCAAATGTTCTATATAATTCTTATGCAGCTAAAAAAGATTATATCTTTTATTATAATTATAAAAAATTAATGTTCGAAAAAAACAATGTTAAAAATAGATTTATAAAAGAGTTTCGTTTCTTAAAATCCCTTCATAAATCAGGTGGGAAATCAAAGAAACGAAAATCAGCTATTAAGAAGGCAATGGTAGCAAGGATGGCACACCATGTTTTTACTATATTTAACAGAAAACCAGTATGGTTATTCATAGACAGACAAGATAAAGCTGATGATAATGCCGAGCACCTCTTTAAATATGCAATCAACAAGAATGATGGGGTAAAAAAATACTTTGTAATAAAAAAAGATAGCAAGGATTATAACAGAATTAAAAAATACGGAAAGGTTATACCATACAGATCTTTTAGACATAAAATTTTAACCTTATCCTCTTCCAAGGTAATATCGACACATGCAGATATATGGGTTGTAAATCCATTTTTCAATATGGAGATTTATTTTAGAGATTTATTTAATTTTGAGTTTGTCTTTTTACAGCATGGAATAACAATGGCAGATCATTCTGAATGGTTAAACAAATACAGTAAGAATATCAAATTATTAGTCACTTCAGCGAAACCTGAATATCGGTCTATTGTGAAAGGAAATTACAATTATAAAAAAGAAAATATCTTTTTGGGTGGATTTCCGAGATACGATAATCTTAAGAAGAGTGAAGGGGAAAAGCAGCTTCTAATAATGCCTACATGGAGAAAAGATATTGTATTACCTAAAGATCAGGCAAAAGGAGTAAGACCGTACAATCCGAAATTTAAAGAAAGTGAATACTTTGCTAGGTATAATGCTTTGATTAATGATGAACGGCTAATCGAATTTGCTAAGAATAATAATTATAAGATAACCTTTTTCCCGCACCCGGACATTCAACAACAGATGGTAGATTTTGAAAAGCACGATTATGTAGAGTTTGCAGATTATAATAGCAGCTATCAAATGTTATTTAATTCTTCTAATATAATGATTACTGATTTTTCATCCGTTGCATTTGATTTTGCATACGAGAAAAAGCCTGTGATCTATTATCAATACGAAAACTCATACCATTTTAAACTTGATTACTATGATTATAAGAAAATGGGCTTTGGTGATGTAATAGAAGATCATAATAGTTTAGTTGATAAAGTTATCTATTATATGAAAAATGATAGTCGTATGGAAGATAAGTATAGAAAAAGAGTAGATAACTTTTTTGCATATACTGATAAAAATAATCGGAATCGTATTTATAATGCTATTTTGCAATTAGACAAAAGTAAAGTTGCTAAATAAGCTTGGTTTTGCTCTATATTGACACTTCAAAATGTTGGGAGAAGTTCTGCGGAACTTCTCTTTACTTTTTAAAAGTGGAAAAACTTAATATTTGTTACAATATTCACCGGTGCTTTCAAATTTCTTTTCAAGACATTTTTGATGAGATCGTTCTTCAGGCCATCAATCATGACATGGTGGGCGGACGTTGTCCTATGCCGATTCCACTCACCTTAAAGTCAATGCCAATAAGCATAAATACACTAGAAAAACGATTGAACAGGATATACAAAACTATATCAAAGATTTAAATGAAGCCATCCAAGAAGGTCGGGAGGAACACGGAAAAAAGCCACTGATGGCCAAAGAGGAGGTTAGAGCTGAAAAAGAGATCCTCCAAAGTACAACTGATCCGGATAGTGGATATCTGTATCGGGAAAACAAACGCATAACGGATATGAAATACAACATGATCACCGATGCCTATGTCACACCTGGAAATGTCCATGATTCTGTGCCTTATCTTGACCGATTAGATCACCAAATCGCACGATTTGGTTTTCAAGTAGAAGCCGTCGCCCTTGATTCCGGATATTTAACGATTCCGATCTGTAAAGGATTATCTGAACGGCAAATCTTTGGTGTGATTGCACATAGACGTTATCACTCTGCCATAGGCTTGTTTCCAAAATTGAAATTTCATTATGACAGTGAACAAGACAGATACATTTGTCCAAATCAAAAAACACTTACATACTCAACAACTGACCGAAAAGGCTACCGGTCATATAAATCAGATCCTGAAACCTGTTCCGGATGCCCATTGCTTGAACAATGCACAAGATCAAAGAATAGCCAGAAGATCCACCCGACATGTATGGGAGGACCACAAATAAAAGGTCAGACAAAATCGTGTGTCTGTTTCAGGAAAAAACCTCTACAAAAAAGAAAAGAAAAAATAGAACGCAGCTTTGCAGATTCAAAACAGCTGCACGGGCTTCGCTATTGCTGGTTGAGGGGAAAACGGAATGTGAGGCGAACAATTTCTCCTCACAGCCACATGCCAGAACATGAAGAAGATTGCCATCTACCTAGCCAAGCAGGACTAGGTAGATGGGGGCTCTATTTCTGTTTTTGAAATCAGCTGAAAATCTAAAGAAACATTACAAAACAAAAAAGCTTGTAGAAAAAACATCGTTCTCTCTACAAGCTTTTTTGTTTAGATTTCTTCTTTGTTTAATAAGTTTTCCATGAATGGAACGAGCTGTCCGCGGAGTTCTTTATCTTGCATCGCAAATTCAAGAGTTGTTGTGATAAAACCAAGCTTTTCACCAACATCATAGCGTTTGCCTTCAAAATCGTAAGCAAACACTCTTTGAATTTCATTCAGCTTTTGAATGGCGTCTGTCAGCTGAATTTCTCCGCCTGCGCCAACCTGCTGCTCCTCTAAGTACATAAAGATCTCAGGCGTAAATACGTAACGTCCTAAGATGGCAAGGTTAGAAGGTGCTGTGCCTTTAGACGGCTTCTCAACAAAGTTTTTCACCTGGTAACGGCGGCCTTCACTTGTCAGCGGATCGATAATACCGTAGCGGTGAGTTTCTTCTTCAGGCACTTGCTGAACACCTATAATAGAAGAAAGTGTTCTTTCATACTCATCCATTAACTGGCGCAATCCTGGTTTTTCCGCCTGAACAATATCGTCTCCAAGCAGAACCGCAAAAGGCTCATCGCCGATAAAGTTACGCGCGCACCACACAGCATGTCCAAGTCCTTTAGGCTCTTTTTGGCGGATGTAGTGGATGTCAGCCAGATTGGAAGATTTTTTCACTTTTTCAAGGAGTTCGATCTTTCCTTTTTCTTCAAGGTTTCTTTCAAGTTCAGGAGAGTAATCAAAATGATCCTCAATCGCACGCTTGCTTTTGCCTGTTACAATAATAATGTCCTCAATACCGGACTCAACAGCTTCTTCAATTATGTATTGAATGGTTGGCTTATCTACGATAGGAAGCATTTCTTTCGGCATTGCTTTCGTAGCCGGAAGAAAACGCGTTCCTAGTCCTGCTGCTGGAATTATCGCTTTACGTACTTTTTTCATTTAAAGGCACCTTCCTTATTAACGAAAATATTTATGGCTAAAACTATTTTCTATTTACCCTGTTCATTGTGTTTTCACACATTTTTATGATATAGGATAAACCAATTTTAAACAAGTTTTATCCTTAAGTTCCCTAGCAATAAAGTTCACTTGACCATGAATAAGTGAATAGGAAATGATTTAAAATGAAACAAATTCATGTAGAATAAGGGGTATGATTTTATTTTTGCAGAAACCAGGTGACAATTATGAAAAAACTAAAAGTCATGACCGTCTTCGGAACCAGGCCGGAAGCGATAAAGATGGCGCCGCTCGTGCTTGAATTAAAAAAATACCCTGAAATAGAGTCCTATGTAACGGTGACTGCCCAGCACAGACAAATGCTGGATCAGGTGCTTGAAGCGTTTCGGATTAAGCCTGATTTCGATTTGAACATTATGAAGGAGCGGCAGACGCTGGCAGAAATTACGTCCAATGCGCTTGTGAAATTGGACGAGCTGTTTAAAGACATCAAGCCTGATATTGTGCTTGTCCACGGTGATACGACGACGACATTTGCCGGAAGCCTTGCCGCGTTTTATCATCAAATTGCTGTCGGGCATGTGGAGGCCGGTCTTCGCACAGGCAATAAATATTCTCCGTTTCCTGAAGAGCTCAACCGCCAAATGACCGGTGCTATTGCTGATTTGCATTTTGCACCGACAGGACAGGCAAGAGACAATTTGTTAAAAGAAAACAAAAAGGCCGATTCTATTTTTGTAACGGGCAATACAGCGATTGACGCGCTTCGCACAACAGTTAGGGAAGGTTATTCACACCCTGTCCTTGACCAGGTTGGTGAGGATAAGATGATTTTGCTGACTGCTCATCGCCGTGAAAACTTAGGCGAGCCGATGGAAAACATGTTTAAGGCCATCCGCAGAATTGTAGAGGAATATAATGATGTACAGGTCGTTTACCCTGTGCACCTTAACCCTGTTGTCCGGGAAGCGGCTCAGAAGCATTTTGGCGACTCGGACAGAGTGCATCTGATTGAGCCTTTAGAAGTGATTGACTTCCATAACTTTGCGGCAAAATCCCATTTCATTTTGACTGATTCCGGCGGAGTGCAGGAAGAAGCGCCATCGCTCGGGAAACCAGTTCTTGTGCTTCGTGATACGACGGAGCGCCCTGAAGGAGTGGAAGCAGGGACGCTTAAACTTGCGGGGACAAATGAGGAGAACATTTATCAGCTTGCAAAAGAGCTCTTAACTGACGCCGATGAGTATCAGAAAATGTCCTATGCTTCAAATCCGTATGGTGATGGACAGGCCTCCCGCCGGATTGTAGAGGAATTGCTGTTTCACTACGGATATCGGAAGGAACATCCGGACTCTTTTACGGGTAAATAAAAAAGAAGCTTTGCACATAGGTGCGAAGCTTCTTTTTGTTTTAGCTTTCTAAGCTTTCTTTCAGTTCATTTGTGATGTCAGCTAGCTCGCTCTCATATGCTTTATAGTAATAGACGTCATTGATTCTTGTGCCTTCGCCTTTCAGTTCGTGCTGCTTGATTTGCTTTCGGGCGCCTTTGTAATCGGACTGGATATCCCACATATTATCAAACGTCAAATTGGTTTTCACATTATTTTCAACGACCTTAAACATATCTCCAAACTTTGTAACGGAAGAAATATTTGCCCCTTTGTTAATGATTCCTTCGATCACTTGGCGCTGACGGTCCTGACGTCCGAAATCTCCTCTTGGATCTTCTTTTCTCATTCGTGTATACGCTAATGCTTCTTTTCCGTTCAGTGTGATTTCTCCTTTACCGAATGAATAACCGTCATAGCTGAACGCAAATGTGCTGTTAACTGTGATGCCGCCGAGAGTATCAACCACGTCTCTAAAGCTTTCCATATTGACTTTTACAAAATAATCGACCGGAACATCGAGGAAGTTTTCAACCGTGTCAACTGTCATTTGTGTACCGCCATATGCGTACGAATGGTTGATTTTATCCATCGTGCCTTTTCCGATAATTTTTGTATACGTATCACGGGGAATACTGACCATATCTGTGGTGTTCGTTTTTGGGTTAACGGTCATATAAATGAGCGTATCGGCGCGTCCTTTATCGCCTGAACGTTCATCCACCCCCATAATTAAAACAGAAAACGGGTCTTTTTTATTGATATTAACCTCTGTATCTCTCTTTTTGGATTTATCAATACTTTCATGAATACTTGCCACGGTTGAAGCGGCTTTATGCCATAAGTAGTATGCGTAACCGCCTGTCCCTAACACAAGGATTCCAATAATGGTTAATATCGTTAGTAATAAGGTTTTTTTCTTTTTTCTGCGTTTACTTCTCATTCTTTGCACCCCATCTGTTCAGTTAATTTGATTATGATTGAAATTTCCAGTAAATACAACTCTTTTTAATAGAAGAAACAAAATCCTATAATAGTCGATTTTTATAAAAAAAGTTTCACTGTTTCTTAATTTTTCTTTAAAATATTAAATAACTGACGATAAAACATAATGAGGTGAAAAAAATGAAAAAATTGATTGGTTTAATGTTCTTTATACTGCTCCTTGCAGGTTGCGGGGCTGATAATCAAAAGAGCCAAGGTGAAGATGTGTCAACAGACAGTAACATCGAAACAGCAGAGGGTGTTTATGTAGGTTTAGCAGATACCCACACAATTGAAGTAACTGTGGATAACGAGCCAGTTGTTCTTGATATTACTGAAGAATCAACAAGTGAGCTTGAAAAATTCAATAATGGCGATAAAGTTACGGTGAAATATGAAGAAAATGGCGAGGGTCAACTTCTATTAAAAGATATTAAACGTACCAACTAAGATATGAGGAGGAACCTGAAATCTTGAATTCTTGCAAACGCTTGATCGTATGTTCACTTGCTGCAATCTTACTATTTATACCATCAGTTACTTTTGCAGCAGACTCAAACATTTCAGTCAAATTGTCAAATTATATTGGTAATAAATCTAGTATCAGTCTATCCCCAACAGGATTTTATAAAGTAACTGGAGATAATGTTGCTGTAACGGATCGTTTTGCAGGGGCATCAAGATACGAAACCGCTACTCTTGCATCCGGCAGTCAGTGGAAAAATCCTAATACAGTTATTTTGGTAAACCGGGATATTTTTATTGATGCATTGCCTGTTATCCCATTAGCAAAAAAACTAGATGCACCAATCTTATTTACTCAGCCTGATACGTTAACAAAAACTACTGAAAGACAAATTGCTAAATTTAACCCGGACAATATTTTAGTCATTGGGGGAGCACGCAGCATTTCAAAAGATGTAGAAAACAAGCTGAAATCATATGGCTCAGTTAAAAGGATAAGCGGAAAAAATAGATATGTATTATCTGAGAATATCGCTAAACAGATGGGCAGCTATGATAAAGCTATCGTTGTAACCGGAAAGGTATTTCAAGATGCGTTAGCCATAGCTCCTTATGCTGCGGCACAGGGATACCCTATTTTGCTTACTGAGAAGGATAAACTTCCGGATTATGATTTGCCAAAACAAGTGATTATAATCGGCAGTTCATTTAGTGTCAGTGACAGTGTAGAAAATGAAATAAAAAAACTTCAACTGTACAGAGGATACCTGGATCAACCAGATATGAACTCACAGCAAATATTATTAAACAATTAAAGTTGAAGGCTGATAAAGTCGTAATGACGAACGGAACAAAGTACGCAGACGTATTAGTAGGTGCTTCGCTTGCTGCGAAGAAAAACAGCCAAATTTTATTTATTAAACAAGATAGTGTTCCAGCGGCAGCTAAAAGCATAACAAAAGAAAAAGCCACATATGCATACGACTTTATTGGAAGCACCAGTTCAATTTCTGCAGAAGTCGAGAATTCACTTGCTGATGAATTTTATTTAGCCGGCGGAAGAAAATATACTCTGAAAATCAACAATGGGAAATTAAATCTCGAAAATATAAAAACATATAGTAACTCTCTGAGGATTAAACCTGAAAAATACTCGACTTCTAACAGAATAAGTCTTAACGGAAATCAGTATCTTGGAACGGTTAATTTCTCTATTGAATCTACTAAATATATCAGACCGGTTAACGAAAATATTCCATTTGAGGATTATTTAAAAGGGGTTATTCCAAATGAAATGCCTGCCAGCTGGTCACTTGAAGCCCTAAAAGCACAGACTGTGGCTGCGAGAACCTACTCCATAACAAAAACGGGAACTACTGTACCTGATACAACAGCTTTTCAAGTTTATGGAGGATATAGTTGGAATTCAAACACCAATAAAGCGGTTGAGCAGACAAAAGGAAAAGTTCTGAAATATAACGGATCTCTTATAACAGCAACTTATTCTTCAAGCAATGGCGGTTATACAGAAGCGAGCAACGAAGTCTGGTCATCAAGTGTACCTTACTTAATTGCGAAGAAAGATTCTAAGGATCCTCAAATAGGCTGGACGCTTACACTCTCAAAACAACAGCTTGACACGAATTCGCTTGACTTAAATAAGCCATCTTCTTGGTGGTCTTCAGCAACTGAAACTGATGCTGCGAGGTTATCCGGAGTTAAAAATTGGATCTTGAAAAATAAAGAAACAGGAGCATCTTCTGTAAAAATTGCGAGTATAGAAGATTTGAGCTTTAGCGGTACAACACAGGGGCAACGTGCAAAAACAGCATCTATGAAAGTTAAGTATTTTGTTAAAAGCAGTACTGGCTCCTACAATCTAAGTAAAATTACAACCATCACTGTTCCGACAACTCAGCTAAGAACAATGATTGGTGCAACTGGTTTTAAAAGTACTTATGTGACTGTAAAAAAAGACAATTCAAAGTACACAATCAGCGGCAAAGGTTACGGTCACGGCATCGGAATGAGTCAATATGGAGCTAAGGCAAGAGCAGAAGCAGGAGATTCATATAGTTCAATTTTGAAATTTTACTATCCTGGGACAACTCTGACAAGTTATTAATTATTTTAAGGTGCTAAGGCCATTTAAGGAGGAAAAGTAATTGCGTTCTTATATAAAAGTCCTAACAATGTGTTTTCTGGGACTCATTCTTTTTGTACCAACAGCATTGGCCGATAATTCGGTTAAAAGAGTCGGAGGAAGTAATAGGTACGGGACTGCAGTTCAAATATCAAAGCAGATGTACTCAACAGCGAGTACAGCGGTTATTGTTGGCGGAAGTTCATACGCAGATGCCATTTCAGCGGCACCTCTTGCTTATCAGAAGAATGCACCGCTGCTTTACACAAATGCTGATAAGCTCTCTTCTGAGACGAAAACAAGGCTAAAAGAAATGCGAACAAAAAATGTGATTATTGTAGGTGGTACACCAGCTGTTTCCTCTAATACTGCCAATCAGATCAAAAGCTTAGGCATCAGTATTAAACGAATTGCTGGAAGTAATCGCTATGATACAGCTGCACGGGTCGCAAGAGCAATGAACGCAACCTCAAAAGCTGTCATTTTAAATGGGTTTTTATATGCTGATGCTCCAGGGATCATCCCTTATGCAGCTAAAAATGGGTATCCTATTCTGTTTACAAACAAAACCTCTATAAATAGTGCGACAACAGCAGTGATGAAAGATAAGAGAATTACAAGTACTGTGGTTGCAGGAGGTACCGGAAGTATTAATAATACGGTGTATAACAAGTTGCCTTCTCCTACAAGAATTAGCGGTTCAAACAGGTACGAGCTTGCTGCTAATATTGTACAAAAACTAAACCTGTCAACGAGCACAGTATATGTAAGTAATGGTTTTAGCTATCCAGATTCAATCGCAGGAGCCACTCTGGCAGCAAAGAACAAGCAATCTCTTATTTTGACTAATGGTGAAAATTTATCTGGCGGCGCACGAAAAATTATCGGCAGCAAAAACATGTCAAACTTTACGATTATCGGAAATACTCCAGCTATAAGCACTAAAGTAGCTAATCAGCTAAAGAATCCTGTTGTAGGTGAAACAATTTTTATTGATCCAGGCCATGGAGATCAAGACTCGGGAGCAGTAGGAAATGGACTGCTTGAGAAAGAGGTAAACCTTGATATAGCGAAAAGAGTCAATACGAAGCTAAATGCTTCTGGTGCTCTTCCGGTAATGTCGAGATCTAATGATACGTTTTATTCTTTACAGGAAAGAGTAAGTAAGGCAGCCTCTGCCCAAGCTGATTTGTTCATCAGTATTCATGCGAATGCCAATGATAGCTCATCTCCAAATGGCAGTGAAACCTATTATGACACAACATATCAGGCAGCAAAAAGCAAACGATTAGCAGATCAAATTCAGCCGAAACTTGCAGCTAATCTCGGGACAAGAGACCGTGGAGTCAAGCAAGCAGGATTCTATGTTATCAAATATTCTAAAATGCCAAGCGTTTTAGTTGAGACTGCTTTCATCACAAATGCAGCCGACGCAAGTAAACTGAAACAAGCAGTTTATAAAGATAAAGCTGCCCAAGCTATTCATGATGGTACAGTTTCATATTATAGATAAAAATGAAGAGACAAATCTAAATAACAGATTTGTCTCTTTTTTTATCGTTTACATGATTAAAACAAGGGCTTGTACATAAAATGATAAAGAACATTAATATAATTTATCAGAAAAAACACGTAATTCACACTTCTTAACAATCCATTTACAACCAATTAACATCCGTCTGCTAAACTGACTGGCATAGGTCATCATAACATCCCAAACAAATCGTGAGGTGTGTGTCAGTGGGTGCAGAAAAAAGCATGAATGTGAGTCGCGAATTCTCAGTGCAGCAAGCATCATTTGCATTATCTGAAAAAACGGCTCGTTATTTGGCAGTAAAGCGCGTGATGGATATTTGGTTTGCGCTGATTGGATTGGTGGTTGCGCTGCCAATGATTGCGGTATTTTCAATATTGATTTGTTTGGAGACGCCGGGGCCTGCCATCTATACGCAGGAGCGTGTAGGAAAAGGCGGGAAACCTTTTAAGCTTTATAAGCTTCGTTCCATGAAAATAGATGCCGAGAAGTCTGGGGCGGTTTGGGCGCAGAAGCAGGATCCGCGGGTGACACGAATTGGAGCATTTATCAGAAGAACGCGAATTGACGAGCTTCCTCAGCTGTTTAATGTGCTGAAAGGCGATATGAGCATGATTGGACCTCGCCCGGAACGTCCAGTGTTTACGGAAAAGTTCCAGAATGAGATTCCGGGGTTTACACAGCGTCTGGCTGTCAAACCGGGATTGAGCGGCTGGGCGCAGGTGAACGGCGGTTATGACATGACGCCGAAGGAAAAGCTTATATTTGATTTATATTACATTCGCAATCTGACTTTCATGTTGGAATTAAAAATTATGTTAAAAACTTGTAAAGTAGTCTTGACAGGTGATGGTGCAAGATAAACATCTGCATTCGCCATCAAACTGAGCTTAAAAAGAAGTAGGGAATATGATGCCAAGTATTACAAAACAAATCATGAGCGGCGCAAAGTGGACAAGTGTTTCAACAATCTGTATTACAATCATTCAAATCGTTCAGTTTGCCTTGCTTGGAAATATGATGACCTTAACGGAATTTGGACTCGTCGGCATGATCACAACGGTTACAATATTCGCCCAGATTGTGCTTGATATGGGTTTTGGCGCCGCGTTAATTCAAAGAGATGACGCCACGGAGCGCCAGCTGTCAACATTGTATTGGCTGAACATTATGACCGGCATTTTGCTGTTTGTGCTTTTATATGTGTGCAGTCCCGTCATTGCGGGATTTTATCAAAGAGAAGAGCTTGTGTTTCTCATCAGGATTTTGGGGATTATGTTTTTGGTAGCTCCGATCGGACAGCAGTACCAGTATATGCTGCAGAAGGAGCTGCAATTTAATACGTTAAGCAAAATAGAGATTTTTTCAAATGTATTGTCCTTCGGATATTTAGCGATAGCGGTTTTTATGACGGATGCGATTTTTTCGTACGTGGTTTCTCAGGTGCTGCTGCAGTCCAGTAAAGGGATTTTATTCTGGGCTGTATACCAAAAAAAATGGCGTCCATCCTTTGTTTTTGATCTAAGGGGAATGAAGGAGTTCTTCTCCTTTGGAGCCTTTCAGCTTTCATCCCGTCTTGTGAACAGGCTGGGAGCGAACATCGATATGATCTTAATCGGCCGGTTTATCGGTGCCGAAGCGCTGGGCATTTATAATCTTGCCTACCAGATTGTCACCATTCCGGTTTTGAAAATTAATCCGATTGTGACACGGGTCGCGTTTCCCATTTTCGCCAAAAACAAATACGAAAACAGCGTGATCAGAGAAGGCTTTCTGAATATGACAAAAATGCTTGCGCTTGTATCGTTCCCGCTGTTAATCGGGCTCGTATCCGTGTCAGACGCTTTTATCGCAGCTGTTTTCGGAGAAAAGTGGCTTGCTGCTGTCCCTGTTCTGAATGTTCTTGCCATCGTCGGGATACTCAGGGTGCTGATGAATCCGAATGGTTCTGTGCTTCTTGCTAAAGGAAGAGCGGATTTGGCTTTTTATTGGGACTCCGGCGTCATGCTGCTGTATGGTTTGTCGCTGTTTGCAGCTGTTCAGACGGGCAATCTTCTGACTGTCGCTTGGGTATATGCCGTCATCAGCGTTTTCAATTTTCTAATCGGTCGCTGGCTGCTGGCATATGTCATTAAGCTCAATCTTTCAGCTTATTTTAAAGCCGTTATGAAGCCGTTTCTGATCACAGCGGGTATGGCCGTTATCGCATTCGGCGCGAGTTTAGGAACAGAACGCTTCAGCATGCAGGCGGAAATGAGGCTGGCAATTTCGGTGGCGGCCGGGTCGCTCTGCTATCTCTTTCTTTTGGGTAAAGCGTACCCCCAGATGAAAAGCAAACTACTAAGAAAAGGACGTTTGTCATGAAGATTTTGTGGATCACAAGCGTATATCCAAGCAGTCTGAAACCCGGCGAGGGTGTGTTTCATGAAACACAGGTGCAAGAGCTGCTGAAGCTCGGGCTGGATATCACCGTGATATGCCCAAGACCTATTCACGCTGCGCCTGTCCGTATGCTGAAAAAGGCATACCGAAAAAAGGATGCCAGACCAGAATATGAGATACGGAAAGGAATCCCGGTTTACCGGCCTTTCTATCCCGCTGTTCCCGGCCAGCTGAAATGGGCTCAGCCACACCGGCGTATTGGGGCAGCTGTTTTAAAAACCATTAAACAGCATGACTTAAACCCTGATCTGATCCATGCGCACTTTGCTATGCCGTCGGGCGGGGCTGCGGCAGTCGTGTCAAAGACAATCGGGATTCCGTATATTTTAACTTTGCATGGCAGTGATGTGAATGTCTATCCTCACTACAGCAAAGGCGCGTTTAAAGTCTTCAAAACTGCGGTTGGTTCCGCATCCGCAGTTCTTGCAGTCAGCGAAAAGCTTCAGGAAGAAACCAAAAAACTTTCTGGCTTTGACAGTACGGTTTTGCCGATCGGCATACAGCTCAGCCGTTTTCAGGAAAATGAGCAGACAAAAGAAGAAATCAGAAAAAACCTCGGGCTCCCGCTTGACCAGCGCCTTGCTGTCTATGTGGGCAGGCTCGTTAAGGAAAAAGGCATTTTTGAATTGTCAGATGCCATTGAGATGATGGAGGAAGCGCCTCGAGCCGTTTTTGTCGGAGACGGCCCCGCAAAATCTTTGCTGATGCAAAAGGGACATATTGTAACAGGCCAAGTGCCGAATCACAGGGTAAGAGAGTATTTGCTCGCCGCAGATATGTTTGTGCTCCCTTCTTATAGCGAAGGAATGCCGACAGTTGTGATCGAGGCGCTGGCACTGCGGGTTCCTGTCATCTGTACAGATGTCGGTGGAGTGGCTTCATTATTCGGAAAGCACCGGCATTTGCTGATTGAACCGAAATCAGCTCAAGCCTTAGCAAACACGATCTCTTTATACGCAAAAGATCAAATATGGCAGCCGGAAGTGGCGGATGAATTATATCAAATCATTCACACTCAATATGACGCCGGGAAAAATGCCAGGGCGCTGCATGATCAGTATCAGATGGTTCTGAAAACACCTGTTTAATCGTAAGTAACTGCGACCAATATAAATAGGAAGATGAATTTACAGGAGAGGGATGAGGGCTGTGAAAAAAATTGCTGTCATTGGAACAGGATATGTAGGACTCGTATCAGGCACCTGCTTTGCGGAAATCGGAAATAAAGTGATTTGCTGTGATATCAACGAATCAAAAATCAGAAGTCTGAAAAACGGAGTAATCCCAATCTATGAACCAGGGCTTGCAGATTTAGTTGAAAAAAATGTGTTAGAACAGCGTCTGTCTTTTACTAACGATATTCCGTCTGCCATTCGGGCTTCAGACATTATTTATATTGCAGTCGGAACCCCGATGTCTAAAACAGGCGAAGCTGATTTAACGTACGTCAAAGCGGCTGCGAAAACGATCGGTGAACATCTCACCGGCTACAAAATCATTGTCAATAAAAGCACAGTCCCAGTCGGTACCGGAAAACTGGTTCAATCTATCGTTCAAAAAGCTTCGAAGGGAAGATGCTCCTTTGATGTTGTATCCAACCCTGAATTTCTTCGGGAGGGCTCAGCGATTTATGACACGATGAATATGGAGCGTGCCGTCATAGGATCTACCAGTCATAAAGCCGCTTCCATCATAGAGGAATTGCATCAGCCTTTTCATGCCCCTGTTATTAAAACGAATTTAGAAAGTGCAGAGATGATTAAATATGCTGCAAATGCATTTTTGGCTACAAAGATTTCGTTTATTAACGATATCGCGAACATTTGCGAGCGAGTCGGCGCGGATGTCTCAAACGTTGCTGACGGCGTCGGGCTCGACAGCCGGATCGGCAGAAAGTTCTTGAAAGCGGGTATTGGGTTTGGCGGCTCCTGCTTTCCTAAGGATACAACCGCACTGCTTCAAATTGCCAAAACGGCCGGATATCCATTTAAGCTCATAGAAGCCGTCATTGAGACAAATGAAAAGCAGCGCGTTCACATTGTAGATAAGCTCTTAACTGTGATGGGAAGCATAAAAGGGAGAACCATTTCCGTGCTCGGATTGGCCTTCAAACCGAATACAAACGATGTGAGATCCGCTCCTGCTCTAGATATTATCCCGATGCTGCAGCAGCTGGGCGCACATGTAAAAGCATACGATCCGATTGCTATTCCTGAAGCTTCAGCGATCCTTGGCGAACAGGTCGAGTATTATACAGATGTGTATGATGCGATTGAGGACACTGATGCATGCCTGATCTTAACGGATTGGCCGGAAGTGAAAGAAATGGAGCTTGTTAAAGTGAAAACCCTCTTAAAACAGCCGATCATCATCGACGGCAGAAATTTATTTTCACTTGAAGAGATGCAGGCAGCCGGATACATTTATCACTCCATCGGCCGTCCTGCTGTTCGGGGAGCGGAGCCTTCTGACAAGTATTTTCCGGGCTTGCCGCTCGAGGAATTGGCTAAAGACTTGGGGAGCGTCAACCTATAAAAAGAAAAAGTGTTACTTGGTTAAAGCTGCTGGCTGCTTAGGCTCGGCCGCCGGCTCCTGAAACATCAGGAAAGGGGTTAAACATGTGAGTATCAAACGTTCAGCGGTCCATACGCTTTCGTTACTGGCCGCTGCCATATTTGGAGTCGTCCTATTGCTGGGAGCCATCCGTACAGATATAGGTTTAATACAGATGGCTGCCGTGCTTGCGGTGTTGGCAATTGGTCTGTTTGTACTGACACTTGCAACCGCATTTACAACAAAAGAACGGCTCTTTATGGCTGTAATCTATATTTTGATCGCCTGCACTTTTTTAAATAATGCATTTTTCGCGATTCATCTTGGATTTTTCAGTTTGTTTCTTTACAGGCTTCTGCTCATTGCAGCGGGGTGCCTCCATGTGATCGGTGTGGTGCGGAATCGAACACATATTGAAAGATGGAACGGACTGCAAGTGAAAGGGATTTTGCTCTTTTTCGCTTTTTGGTTTATATACGGCCTTGTTTCTCTGCTGTGGGCCAAATCAGTTACAGATGGTCTGAAATATTTAGCACTGCTGGCGATGGGGATATTTTTTATTTATCTTATTGTGATGTATGTGCAAAAAATGGAACGTCTGATGATTATTTATTCCATCTGGCTGGTGATGACGGTATTTCTGATGATCATCGGTTTTTACAATCATATCACGCATCATCATCTCCCGAGTTCGACATTGTACAGCGGACCGGAATATAAGCAGCATTATCCGACCTCAGTCTTCTTTAATCAAAATGATTTTGCGACATTTTTGTCGATCAGTTTCTTTTTTTACATCGCAATGGTGAAAAACATAAAGAACGGTTACTTAAAGGGAATTGGCCTTGTGCTCTCGCTTGGTGCGTTGTATTTAATCTTTGCGACTGGTTCCAGAGCCAGCCTGCTGGGCGTTTTTGCGGGAATAGCCGTCTACATTTTTATTGTCTTGCCGCCTGTTCTGAAAAAAATCGCTATTTGGCTGTCGGCAGCAGGAATTGCGGTCTTTGCGGCTCTTTTTGCCAGCCGGATTTTCGCATTGTTTTGGAAGCTGTTCCTGGCTCCTCAGACGTCTCATTCATTCCAAGAGACACTTCCGTCCAATGTGGCCAGAGCCAATCTGTTAAAAAACGCATGGCACTTCTTCCTTGACTCATACGGATTCGGAGTGGGCGCAGGCAATGTGTCTTATTATCTTGAGCATCATGCTTTATATGATACTGACAACGTGACAGAGGTGCACAATTGGCTGGCAGAGATTCTGGCAAACTTCGGCTTGCTTATCATGCTCGGCTATCTGGCCATTTATTTATACCTGATGTGGGTGCTTTACAAGTTTTATGAAAGAAAAATGGAAAATCAGTCAAAACTGATCACAGAAGGGCTCATCACAGCTATGGTCAGTTTCCTGGTATCCAGCATCAGCCCAAGCTCTGTCTCAAATTTATTTTTCCATTGGGTATTTCTGGCGCTCGTCATCGCCGCGGTGAATGTCTTAAGGCGATCCAGACAGCAGCTTGAGCCCATATACCGGTAAACAGACTACAAAAAAGCAGGGAGACTTATATGAAGGATATAGTGATAAGATTAGCCCGGCGCATAAAGAAAAATATCATCTGGATTATATTAGTGCCGCTTATTTTAGGTGCGGCGGGGTATATACTGCCGTCCCAAATCGCGGATAAAAAGAGTTACACAGCTGAGGTTACTTTAGCTGTGGGGAGCTATGATCATCCGGTTTATAACAGTACAGAAGAGATTCCGCTCCTGCTGAGGAGTGATGCTTTTTTGAAAGAGGCGCTTCCTGACGAAAAAGATGAAGATCTTGCAGAGATCAAAGAGAAGCTCACCGTGAAATCGGAGTCTAAGTCTTTACTGTCTTTGAGCTATGCCGACCAGGATCAGGAAAGAACCGAATCGGTGTTAAACGCTGTTTCCTCCACCTTTCTCAAAAACGACCAAAAGCTGTTTGAGGAAAGAGAAGCCGTTATCCGCCGCAGCATAGACGCGCTGGAAGGTGAAACAGTGAGCGGGGATTCCAAGGTGGATAAAGAAAGGTTTTTGTATGAGCTGAAAAACACACAGCTTAATCTGAAAGCGGCCAGTGCCGTTGATTCTGAAACCGTAAGTGAGGCATCAGGCGGAGGAATGTCCCCGAAAAAGAAAGCGGTTCTGGGTGTTCTGATCGGCATAACGATTGCCTTTATGTTCGTTGTCATTCCTGAATTTTTCAGAGAGTCCTTTTAAAATCATACGATGGAGATGTGATCATGACCAACTGGAAACCTCTCGTATCTGTCATTACACCTTCTTATAATGCGCGTGACTATATTGAAGACACGATTCATTCAGTATTAGATCAGAGCCACCCTCATTGGGAAATGATTATCGTGGACGATTGCTCAACGGATGGCACACGCGACATTTTAAAGCAGTATGAGAAGATAGATGAAAGAATTCATGTGATCTTTCTGGAAGAGAACAGCGGAGCCGCGATAGCAAGAAATAAAGCGCTGGAACATGCCCAAGGACGCTATGTGGCCTTTTTGGACAGTGATGACAAATGGAAAAAAGACAAACTGAAAAAGCAGCTTAATTTTATGATGGAGCGGTCCTGTGCGTTTTCCTTTACAGGCTACAGTTTAATGTCGCAGGACGGGGTGCCGATGGATAAATTCATTCATGCTCCCGAAAGCCTGACATATGATGATGCTCTTAAAAATACCATTATCGGCTGTCTAACGGTGATGATTGACAGGGAACAGACGGGACAGATCCAAATGCCGAATATTAGAACGAGGCAAGACTTGGCAACATGGCTGTCTCTTTTAAAAAAGGGTTTTACAGCTTACGGAATGAATGAGTGTTTAGCTGAATACCGGCTTGTCAATAATTCGATTTCAAGCAACAAATGGAAGGCTGCAAAAAAAACATGGTTTGTCTACAGAGAGATCGAACGGCTCCATTTAATGAAAGCGACATGGTGTTTTGTTCAATATGCGAAAAACGCGGTGAAAAAAAGACTGTAACCGCAAACAGAGAGAAAAGGTGATGAAGGTGGAAACAAAAGCAATGATTCACGTCATCGTGGCTACTGCTGAATGGGGAAAAGATCAATTGAGGTACAGACGGCATCGATTGGCTGAATTTTTAGCTGCTCAGGAAGAAACAAAGGAAGTCATCTGGGTCTGCCCGGCTCCGCGCACCCAAAGGATGGAATTTCAGCAAGTTCAATCCGGCATCCGGCAGTTTGCCGTAAAGGACTTGCTGCAAAAGAAAATGTTTCGCTTCGGACGCTATACCGATGTGTTTTATAAGCATAAGCTCTCACCTTTATTAGAAGAGCTGAAATCCGCTTCAGCCAGAGGTGAACGCTGCTGCTTATGGTACACGTTTCCCGGATTCCCGCTGCTGTCTTCACTGTACCCTTGGGATCAGGTGATTTATGATTGCAGTGACTTGTGGGCGGCGCCGATCAGCGGACGTTCCAATATGCTTTCCGAGTTCAGGCGGAAAGTCATCAAAACAGCGGAGCTGCGAATTATCGAGCGTGCCGATTCCATTACTTGTTCATCAGAGTACCTGCACAATGAAGTTGACAAAAAGCTGACAGCGGGGCAAGAAAAGGTTCATACCGTTGAAAACGGTGTTGAATATGACCTGTTTTCTGAACATAAAGCGGTTCCCGATCGAAGCATCTTGCAGGGAAGAGAGGGGGCTGTACTGGGATTTATCGGCGGGATTAAACCAAAGCTGGATTTTAAATTGATTGAAGAAGCGGCTCTGAGAAAACCCGATTGGACATTTTTATGGGTCGGCCCGGACGCCACCAATGGTGACACAGCGTTTCAGGAGCTTCTGAAGCTTTCCAATGTGATATGGACGGGGCCGGCAGATCCGAAAGAAGTTCCGCACTTTATGGAACTGATTGATGTCGGTATTATGCCTTATAAAAAGTCATCCTATAACCAAGCGGTTTTCCCGCTTAAGCTATTTGAATTTTTAGCAGCAGGAAAGCCGGTCGTCGGCTCTAACCTTCCGTCAACTTCTAAAATGCAAAAGCCGTATATTTACGAATATATGGAAGGCAATGACCATAATGATTTTATAACTGCGTGCGAGAAAGTGCTTGAAAAAGACGGAGACGAGACATACAAAGAGATGCGGCGAAACATTGCCCGCACACAAGATTGGAATGTTTTATTCAAACAAATCATGAAATATACAGGGATTCAAAAACATGCGTAGTCCTTTAATTGGGATGCGCGTTTTTTGATTATACGTGTTTCTTTTTGATGAAGCTTGTTATAATAACTAAGGAGAAGGTATAATGGAAGGAACGGTTCTCTATATAAATAAAGACTTCATATAATTCCAAAGGAGACTTCTTTATGCTTGACGAACGCATGATTCGCATTGTTGTTGCGTTTATTGTCTCGCTGCTAACGGTTTTAATCATAACCCCAATCGTAAAAAGGATTGCGATTAAAATAGGTGCAGTTGATCAGCCCGGCAATCGAAAAGTACATGATAAAATCATGCCCCGAATGGGCGGGCTGGCCATATTTATCGGGGTGGTTACAGGCGTGCTTGTATCCGGTATATACACAGAAACAAGAATGACGGCTATCACAGTCGGTGCATTTATCATTATTGTGTTGGGAATTCTTGACGATAAATATCAATTAAGCGCAAAAGTTAAATTTATCATTCAATTAGCCGTAGCTATTATGATTGTAAGCACGGGCTTAAAAATGGACTTTTTCTCAGTACCTTTTTTAGCTGAACGATTTGAATTGGGCTGGCTGGCATATCCGCTGACTGTATTATGGATTGTCGGCATCACAAACGCGATGAACCTGATTGACGGATTGGATGGCCTTGCAGCAGGTCTTTCTGTTATCGGCCTGTCCACGATTGCAGTTATGGCGCTATCTGGCGGAAAAGTACTCATTCTGTCACTTTCATTAGTTGTTATCGCAAGTACGCTCGGATTTTTGTTCTACAATTTTCATCCGGCAAAAATCTTTATGGGGGATACGGGATCACTGTTTTTAGGGTATGTCATTTCCATTCTCTCATTGTTAGGGCTGTATAAAAGCGTAACATTGTTCAGTATTGTCATTCCGATTATTATATTAGGCGTGCCGATTTTTGACACAACATTTGCAATCATAAGACGGATACTAAACAAACAGCCGATTTCGGCGCCCGATAAATCACATATCCACCATAGGCTGATGGCCTTTGGCCTTTCACATCGGATGTCGGTCATTGTCATCTACCTGATTGGATTTATTTTCAGCATCAGTGCAATCGTGCTGAAAAGCGCTACAATTTGGCTTTCCCTGTTTATTATCTTTATCTTAATCATATTTATGCAAATAATAGCAGAAGTAACGGGACTCGTGAATGAGCGTTTTAAGCCATTTACAAAATTCTATAAACGTCTTGTGAAAAGAAATTAAAACACCGGTTCTATGAGCCGGTGTTTTTTCTGCGTAAAAGAGCCCGATCCGTTAAAGGACCGGGCTTTTTTTCAATATGATGAGTCAGTTGTTGAACTTGTTGTGCCATTTGAGCTTGTGCTGCTGTCATTTGTGTAGCCGCTTCCGCTCGTAGTGCCGTCTGTTGCAGTGCTTCCGTCAGTGCTTGAGCTGCCAGAGCTGTCTGATGTTGAGCTATTGGTACTGGAGCTGTCAGTGCTTGAACTGCTCGTATCAGGATCATAATCTAAATGCTCTTGAAGCGTTTTTCTGACGTTTTCCAGATTCGCAGCATCCGGTTCAAAATAATATGTTAATTTAGGCCCTAAATACAAATCAGAACCAGTAATTGATAGTGTATCAATTTTCTTGCTGGTAAAGCCGCTGTAAATTTGCTGTAAGGCTAAGCCTTCAGTAATACGAATATTGGTTTCAACGTTTTCACTGGCTGTTTCTGCGATTTTATCAATTTTTGCAATATTGCTTATGTTGGACATCCGATCGATCAACGCGTTTAAAATTTGTTTCTGTCTGTCGTTACGGCCGAAATCTCCGCGTTTATCCTGTTTTCTCATGCGGGCATACGCCAGAGCTTCTTCACCATTTAAATGCATCTCGCCTTTTTTGAAATAAATCCGTTTGCTTTCGTCCACATCACTTTTTTCATCAAAGTCGAAAGGTACATCTACATCAATACCGCCAACCTCATTAATAACATCTTTAAATCCGTCAAAATCGACTGTTACATATTTATCGATTGGGATTTGCAAGAAGTTTTCAACAGTTTCAACAGTCTCATCTTTTCCGCCTTTGCTGTAAGCGGAATTGATCTTTGTTTTGCTGCCGGTTGTGTCACTTGCTAATTGCACACGTGTATCGCGCGGAATGCTCAGCATTTTCATGGTTTTATTTTTCGGATCAAGGGTAACTACAATAAGAGAGTCAGATCTCCCTTTTTGTCCTTTTGTCGCGTAATCTTCAATTCCCATAAATAAAATAGAAAATGGTTTTTTCTTCATATCTACAACTTTACTGCGAAGATTTGATTTATCTCCGCGGGAAAGCGCATCGTATGAATCATCCGCAGCGTTAATGGTTTTATATAGTTTATACCCTCCGAGACCTACAACTACCAATAATGCAAGGACGAACAACAACATAATCCTTTTTAAAATTTTTCTGCGTTTGCTCTTTTTCTTTTTGCGCACACGCACTCTAACACGTTCAGCCATTATTCAGTCTCCTTTATGTGATTGACGGCTTTTTCAAGATACGTCAACTCTCCCTCTGTAATATCACTTTTTCCATTTGTTAACTCTGTCATCCACTCAGAAAACGATTGTGTTTCTTTTTCTTCTACATATGCTTCGAATTCTACGTTTTCTGCATAATGAATTTCTTTTAATAGAAAAGGTGATTCCCTTAATTCATTTTCAATCTTGCCAAGCCAAGTATAATCTGCGGAAGTATGCATAACCCTCATAAGCTTCCGTTCTACAACACCTATATGGTTTAATCCTTCAGACACTGACTTCCCATAAGCGCGGATTAAACCGCCTGCTCCCAGCTTTATGCCGCCGAAGTAACGCGTAACGACAGCACAAGTATCCTTAAGTCCGCGTTTTTTTAGCACCTCGAGCATAGGTACTCCTGCGGTGCCGCTCGGTTCTCCGTCATCATTGGCTTTTTGGATATGATCGTTTTCGCCAATTACGTAAGCTGAGCAATTATGAGTTGCGTTCCAGTGCTGTTTCTTTATTTTCTGTATAAATTCCTGTGCTTCTTGTTCGGTAGAAACACGGCTTAAATGACAGATAAAACGCGATTTTTCTATAACAATCTCGTGTTCTCCTGCTTCTTTCACAGTAAAATAGCTGTGCAGCATGCTTGCTGACCCCCTGCTAAGCATAAAAGACCGCCTATACAAATTCGTACAGTCTTTAGAATTTTTGTGCGTATTTTGTTATCATAAAGAGTAAGAAGGTACATAAAATTGTTTTTTTCTAGAATATACGCATTCTTTCATTATAATTCGACACAATTTGCAGATCAATTACATTTATAATAAAAATATATGACAACACCGTGACGGAGGGAAATTATGAATAAAACAAAGATGGATTCCAAAGTTCTGGACTCTATTTTGATGAAGATGCTGAAAACCGTTGACGGGAGCAAGGATGAGGTTTTTCAAATCGGGGAGCAGTCACGCCAGCAGTATGAACAGCTGGTCGAAGAACTGAAACAAATTAAACAGCAGGTTTATGAAGTCATCGAGCTTGGTGATAAACTTGAAGTGCAAACCCGCCATGCGCGAAACCGTTTATCCGAGGTCAGCCGCAATTTTCATAGATTCAGTGAAGAAGAAATCCGCAATGCTTATGAAAAAGCCCATAAACTGCAAGTCGAACTGACAATGATCCAGCAGCGTGAAAAGCAATTGCGCGAACGCCGGGACGATTTGGAACGCAGACTGTTAGGCCTTCAGGAAATCATCGAACGCTCAGAATCACTAGTGAGCCAGATTACGGTCGTGCTGAACTATCTGAATCAGGATCTTCGGGAGGTTGGGCTGCTTCTTGCCGATGCGCAGGCAAAATAGGATTTTGGCTTGAGAATTATTGAAGCGCAGGAAGAAGAGAGAAAAAGAGTCTCGAGAGAAATTCACGACGGTCCTGCACAAATGCTGGCAAATGTTATGATGAGATCGGAATTAATTGAACGGATTTTCCGAGACCGAGGGGCTGAAGACGGATTCCAGGAAATCAAAAATCTCCGCCAAAATGTGCGGAATGCTCTTTACGAAGTGAGACGGATTATATATGATTTAAGACCGATGGCCCTTGATGACCTAGGCCTGATTCCAACTTTGCGGAAATATCTATATACAACCGAAGAATATAACGGTAAGGTGAAAATACATTTTCAGTGCATCGGCGATACGGAGGACAAACGACTCGCGCCTCAGTTTGAAGTTGCGCTCTTCAGACTCGCACAGGAAGCTGTATCCAATGCGTTAAAGCATTCTGGATCTGAAGAAATTACAGTCAAAGTTGAGATTACAAAGGATTTTGTGATTTTAATGATAAAAGATAACGGCAAAGGATTTGACCTGAAGGAAGCGAAAGAGACGAAAAACAAATCATTCGGTTTGCTTGGAATGAAAGAAAGAGTAGATTTATTGGAAGGAACCATGACTATAGATTCAAAAATAGGTCTTGGGACATTTATCATGATTAAGGTTCCGTTATCTCTTTGACTATGATTTGTAAAATAGAGCCAAAAGGCATATTGACCGAATACCAGAGTATATAGAACAATAATACAAGGAGGCGTGGCTTGTGACTAAAGTAAACATTGTTATTATCGACGACCATCAGTTATTTCGTGAAGGTGTTAAGCGGATATTGGATTTTGAACCTACCTTTGAAGTGGTAGCGGAAGGAGACGACGGAGATGAAGCGGCTCGTATCGTTGAGCACTATCATCCTGATGTCGTGATCATGGATATCAATATGCCGAACGTAAATGGCGTGGAAGCTACAAAGCAGCTTGTAGAGCTGTATCCTGAATCTAAAGTAATTATTCTATCAATTCACGATGACGAGAATTATGTAACACATGCCCTGAAAACAGGTGCAAGAGGTTATCTGCTGAAAGAGATGGATGCTGATACACTAATTGAAGCGGTTAAAGTAGTTGCCGAGGGCGGTTCTTACCTTCACCCGAAGGTTACTCACAACCTCGTAAACGAATTCCGACGTCTTGCAACAAGCGGAGTTTCTGCTCATCCTCAGCATGAGGTCTATCCAGAGATTCGTAGACCATTACATATTTTAACAAGACGGGAATGTGAAGTGCTGCAAATGCTTGCAGACGGAAAAAGCAACCGCGGCATCGGTGAATCATTGTTTATCAGTGAAAAAACTGTTAAAAACCATGTCAGCAATATCTTACAAAAAATGAATGTAAACGACCGGACGCAAGCCGTGGTGGTCGCCATTAAAAATGGTTGGGTAGAAATGAGATAGCATGAAATTGGACTTGCCTTTTTGAGGCAGGTCTTTTTTTAGGCTTCTGTTTCCCTTACAATAGAGTCATAAATTGATAAGGCAGGTAACGAAGCTATGAATATTGCAGTAGTAACAGATAGTACGGCATATATTCCCAAAGAAATGCGTGAACAAAATCATATACACATGATTCCTCTCCAGGTTGTTTTTGGGGATGAAACATATCATGAAGAAACAGAAATGGACTGGAGAAGCTTTTACCAAGAAGTGAAAAAGCATACAGAGCTTCCATCCACTTCTCAGCCTGCGATCGGCGAGCTGGTTGCTTTGTATGAAGAGCTCGGCAAGACATATGATGCGGTGATCAGTATTCATCTTTCTAGCGGAATTAGCGGGACATTCAGCAGTGCAGCTGCAGCGAATACAATGGTCGATAATATTGAAGTATACCCGTTTGACTCAGAAATCAGCTGTCTGGCTCAAGGTTTTTATGCTCTGAAAGCAGCTGAATTGATCAGAAATGGAGTGTCATCGCCGGAAGATATTATAAAAGAACTGGAAGAAATGAAAAAAAACGTTCGGGCATATTTTATGGTTGATGATTTAACACATCTTCAGCGAGGCGGACGATTAAGCAGTGCTCAAGCCTTTATTGGGAGTCTTCTCAAGGTAAAGCCTATTCTTCATTTTGACAATAAGGTAATTGTGCCTTTTGAGAAGATCCGCACACGCAAAAAAGCAATTTCGCGGATTTACGAGCTTTTAGATGAAGACGCGAGTAAGGGCATGCCGATGAAAGCTGCCGTTATTCACGCTAATCGAGAAGAAGAAGCATCGAGTATTATTGAAGAGCTCTCTGCAAAATATCCGCATGTTGAATTTTATAACAGTTACTTTGGTGCGGTTATAGGCACTCATCTTGGTGAAGGTGCAATAGGAGTCTGCTGGTGTTTTAAATAAATGATGAAATCTCCGTTTTAGAAGCGGAGATTTTTTTATATTCTTTTTTTAGCTGTTAGACAGAATATTTTCATTCCGGCATAATATCTCGCAAGGAGGCCGTACTATGCAGACTAAGACATCAGAATCGAACAGCCTATTCTCTAAAGAACTGCAGCAGCAGCTTCAGGGCCGTCATCTGCTTAGAACAGAAATCCCATTTTCTGACGAGATCATTGATTGGCATATCGAGCATGGTTATATATCTGCCGAGGGGTCTATATCAAAAAATAAATGGGGATATAGATGCAATAGATGCGGTCAAAATGATCAACAGTATTTTTCTTCGTATCATTCATCAGGAGAAGATAAAGTATACTGCCGCTCTTGTGTCATGATGGGCAGAGTGAGTGAGGATGTTTCTTTATATTCGTGGTGCAAGGAGGCAGAGGCAAACTGGAAGCCTATAAAACTGACTTGGGATGGAAAGCTTTCAAGCGGACAGCAAAAGGCCGCTGATGTCTTAATTGAAGCAATTTCGAAGCAAGAAGAGCTCCTTATTTGGGCTGTTTGCGGCGCAGGTAAAACTGAATTATTATTCACGGGTATAGAATTGGCATTAAATTTAAGACTGCGTGTTTGTATTGCAACCCCGCGCACCGATGTTGTATTAGAGCTTGCTCCGAGACTGAAGGCTGCATTTCAGGGTGTTGATATTTCAGCTCTATACGGAGGAAGTGATGACAAAGGGCGTTTATCTCCGCTTATGATTTCCACAACCCATCAGCTTTTGCGCTATAAAGACGCATTCGACGTCATGATCGTTGATGAAGTGGATGCTTTTCCATATTCCGCTGATCAAACTCTTCAATTCGCTGTTCAAAAAGCGAGAAAGAAAAACAGCACTCTTGTTTATCTAAGCGCAACACCTCCTAAAGAATTAAAAAGAAAAACATATAAAGGTGAGTTAAAATCCGTTCGCATACCGGCCAGATACCATCGGAAGCCATTGCCTGAACCGCGCTTTCAGTGGTGCGGAGACTGGAAAAAGAAATTAACCCGAAACAAAATCCCAAATGCGGTAAAAAGATGGATAGATCAGCATGTGAAAGAAGAAAGGCCCGTTTTTTTATTTGTTCCTTCCATTTCTGTTTTGGAAAAGGCTGCTTCTTGTTTTAAAGATATGAATTATCGAACAGCGGCTGTACATGCGGAAGATAAGCTCAGAAAAGAAAAAGTGCAGCAATTTCGAGACGGTCAGTTTGATCTGTTAATCACAACAACAATATTGGAAAGAGGTGTCACAGTTCCTATGGTCCAAGCAGGCATCTTAGGGGCAGAATCGCCCATCTTTACGGAAAGCGCGCTTGTGCAAATCGCGGGAAGGACAGGACGGCATAAAGAACATGCAGACGGCGATGTCATTTATTTTCACTTCGGAAAAACAAAGAGTATGATAGAGGCAAGAAAGCATATAAAAATAATGAATGAATTGGCTCTAAAAAATAAATTGATAGACTAGTTAATATTTAAAAACATGATACAGTATACTCATATAACTAATGAGGAGCTGTAAAAATGCTTGTCAATTCAAAAGAAATCATGATGCAAGAACTTCTTGACCGATATATGGATCAGCTTCATATGACCTGCACTTGCCAAGTATGCAAAAATGATGTACTTGCACTTTCTTTAAACCAAGTAAGACCAGCTTACGTCACTGATTTAAAAAAGATTGCATATACGAAAGCTGAGCTGGTAGATAAACAGAAAAACACGGCTATGCTTGTGATTTTGGCTGAATCAGCTGCTGTGGTATCGGAGAATCCGAGTGATCAATGCGAAACGAGACAGGAGGAGGCTCTAAAAAACTGATCTGTCTATTATGTGATTCAGAATTTTCTCAAGCTGTTTCATGGTGCTCACTATTCTTATTAAAACCTGACGACAGGGTCTGTCAGTCCTGCAGAAACAAATTACAGATCATCAAAGGGGCCATCTGTCCGCTTTGCGGCAGGCCTCAAACCGCTCATGAAGTGTGCGCGGATTGCGAGGCATGGAAATCAAGAATAGATGACGGCTTAAGGCTCAGTCAAAACCGTTCTGTTTACTTATATAATGACATGATGAAAGAAACGCTCGCCCGAATGAAATTCAGGGGAGATGCAGCAATAATAAGCGCTTTTAAAAATGCCTTTTCCTCAGAATTCTCTGCTGTCTATCCAGATAAACGCCTTGTGCTCGTTCCCATTCCGTTAAGCGAAGAACGGAAAGCAGAACGCGGTTTTAACCAGTCACAAATGCTTGCTGAATGCTTAAACCGGCCCATCATCAATCCTCTCATCCGCCTGAATAATGAAAAGCAGTCTAAAAAAAAAGAAAACGGAGCGCCTGCTTTCAGAGCATGTTTTTGAAACAAAAAACAGCTCGGTTGAGGGTATGGATATCGTTTTAATCGACGATCTTTATACTACGGGCGCCACTTTGCACTATGCTGCCCGCTGTTTATTGGAGAAAGGCAAAGCTGGTTCTGTGTCATCTTTTACCTTAGTGAGAAGCTAAATGATTCAATTTTTGTGCCGATATAATGTCTAGAAATTACTGCAGGCATATTAATGAATAAGGAGTAAAAATGATGGGTGAACTGGCGAATTGTCCGAAATGCAATGCTTTATTTTTAAAAACAAAGCTGCAAACCGTGTGTCAGGCGTGTATTAAGGAAGAAGAAAAATCATTTGAGACTGTATATAAATTTTTAAGGAAACAGGAAAACAGGCAATCAACACTGAGCCGCATAACTGAGGAAACAGGTGTGGAGGAAGAGCTGATTTTAAAATTCATCAGGCAAAAGCGAATCCAAATCACTCATCTGCCGAACTTGGCATACCCTTGTGAAAGGTGCGGGACATCGATTAGGGAAGGCAAGTTCTGCAAGGCTTGCCAGTCCGATATAAAGGATCAAATAGATCATCTGAACCAAGGATCCGCATTGAAAACAGAACGGGAAAATAGTAAAAAAGACACATACTATGCCTATAATACCAAAAACAGCTGATTCCCTAAACTAACTGAAAACGCAGTCGATAAAAGGGTTAGATTGTTTAAAGACTGCAACGGAAAGCGAGAGGAATCCTATGAAAATCAATCAATTTGGAACACAATCCGTTAATCCATACCAAAAAAATTACGAAAAGCAATCAGTACAAAAAAATGCTGCACAGCCTAAAGATAAAATCGAAATTTCATCGCAGGCTAAAGAGCTGCAAAATGCATCCGACGCAGTCACTGGTTCACGCCAGGAAAAAATCGCGCAGCTAAAAGCGCAAATTGAAAACGGGTCATACAAAATAGACGCAAATCATATTGCAAAAAATATAATTAATTTTTATAAAAAGCAGTAAAAAAGGAGAAAGCCATGTCAGCAAAGCCAATTATTGAACAATTGAAGCGACTTTGCGTTCTGCATGAGCATTTGCTCACGCTGTCTGAGGAAAAAACGGAAGCGCTCAAAGCCGGCAAAACAAAAGAGCTTTCTAACATTTTGACAAAAGAACAAAAATATATTCAAGCAATCGAACAGACAGAAGATGACCGGATTAAAGCGGCTTCCGCTTTTCTTGGATACAGCGAAAATAACACTATTTCTGCTTGTATCGCCAAAACTTCAGGCAGTGAAAAGGAAGAGCTTGAACTTTTGTTCGAATCTCTTACTAAAGTTCTCGGGCGTCTAAAAGAAGTGAATAAGCTGAATAGACAGCTGACAAGAGATGCGCTGCAATTCATCTCTATTTCGTACGATATGCTGGTTCCTAAGGATAATAACTTTAATTACAGCAAACAGATTAAAGCTGAGCTTCCGAAGAGCAGCCGGCTGAAACTGTTCGATTCAAAAGCTTAGCGGAAAGGAATTCAGAATATGACATCTACCTTTATGGGGCTTGAAACTGCAAGGCGGGCGTTAAGCGCCCAGCAGGCAGCGTTAAGCACGACTGCAAATAACGTGGCAAATGCCAACACTGACGGTTATACAAGACAGCGAGTCTCGTTGGAGGCAACTGACTACTTCCCTGCTGTATCAAAAAACGCAGAAAAAACCGCGGGGCAAATGGGAACGGGTGTTCAAGGGAAGTCAGTTGAGAGAATAAGAGATATCTTTCTTGACTACCAATACCGTCTTCAAAACAATAGTGCCGGATACTACGACACGAAGGCCAAAGCTCTCTCCCAAATGGAAGGCATCTTAAATGAGACGGACGGCAGCGGCTTAAACAGTGTACTCAATTCGTTTTGGAATTCCCTTCAGGAATTATCGAATAATACAAACGAAGACAGTGCGCGTTCTGTTGTCGCTGAAAAAGGAAAAGCTCTAGCAGAAACGTTTAATTATCTTTCCGAATCACTTACAAATGTTCAATCGAACTTAAAAGCAGAGCTAGATACTACGGTGTTGGATGTCAATTCGGTGCTTTCCCAATTAAACAGTTTAAATAAGCAAATAGCTCAAGTTGAGCCGGTCGGGCTTCTGCCAAATGGTTTATATGATCAGCGAGATTTGCTGATCGATAAATTATCCTCAATGGTTGATATTAAAGTCAGCTATAACAAATCAGGCGGTAATGCACTTGCTTCTGCTGAAGGAACCGTATCAATTGAAATCCTTGATAAAAATAAACAGTCACTGGGAACTGTTTTGGACGGTGAAAATTACGAGGTTTCAGAACTTGCAGCCAACTATGATAATGAAACTGGTTTAGTATCAAGTATTTCAATCGGAAACACTGCACTACAGGCTGAGTCATTCAGCAGTAAGGGATCTCTTTTAGGATTTATAGAGTCTTACGGGTATGTATCAGCAGGCGGCGAAGAAAAGGGCACATATCCGGACATGCTATCAGATCTCGATAATATGGCACTTGAATTCGCGAAAGCTTTCAATGAGGTGCACCGAAATGGTTTGACCAAGAGCGGCGAACAAGGCGGGGACTTTTTTGATTTTACCGGCGGTGAAACTGAACCGGCAAAAGGAGCGGCGGGCAAGATTAAAGTAGCTGCCAGCATATCAGATTCAAGCGGCGCGAATATTGCTTTCTCACTGACTGGTGCAGCCAACGATAATTCAAATGCAACAAAATTAGCGAATGTGTTAACAGGTGATATAACCATTAATGGCAAAAAGACAAGTGTGCTAGATTACTATTCAGGTCTGATTGGCGAGCTGGGGATCAAAGCTCAAGAGGCGAATCGGCTGGCATCTAATACAGAAACACAGCTGAATGATGCAGACATAAACCGTCAGCAAATGAGCGCTGTTTCTTTAGATGAAGAAATGACCAATATGATTCAATTCCAACACGCATACAATGCTGCCGCAAGAATGGTAACGTTACAAGACGAAATCCTTGATAAAGTAATTAATGGCATGGGTGTCGGGGGAAGGTAGGTAGATCAAATGAGAGTAACACAAGGGATGATTCAGCAAAACTCATTGAGATATATCGGTTCAAGCTACTCAAAGCTGGATAAACTTCAATCACAGATTTCTTCCGGAAAAAAAATCTCAAAAGCTTCCGATGATCCAGTAGTAGCTATGAAAAGCTTAAAGTACAATACGCAGTTATCTCAAGTTCAGCAATACCAAAGTAATGCTTCTCAAGCCTTTACTTGGCTTGAAAACACTGAAACAAACATTACTGAAGGAATTGACATTATGTCAAAGGTCAGAGAGTTGGCTGTTCAAGCTAAGAATGACACAAATGGTGGAGCAGAATTGCAAGCTATTGGTGTAGAAGTAAAACAATTAAAAGAACAGCTTTTAAATATTGCTAATACACAAGTGAACGGCAGATATATCTTCAATGGCACTAATTCAGATACACCTCCAGTTAAAGACAACGGCGACGGAACTTATACGATTTCTGATACGGCTGACGTTATTGTCAATATATCGGATAATATGTCATTAAAGGTAAACTCAGATCCGAAGGCAGCTTTTGGCGGTACTTCTGGAAGCGGACAAAATGTGTTTGAAATGCTTAATTCATTTGAGACAGCACTTAATTCAGGCTCTTTGGACGATGTGGACAGCGTTTTAGATGATATTGGTCAATTTTCTGACGGTATGAGTGCAGAACGATCTGATCTCGGAGCGAGATATAACCGTCTTGAACTGATTAATACAAGACTTGCATCTCAAGAAGAAACAGCTACAAAAGTATTGTCTGACAATGAAGATGTAGAACTGGAAGAAGTCATAACGGAATTTATTGCCCAGCAAAGTGTACATAGAGCTACCTTAGCTGTAAATGCGCAAATTGTTCAGCCTACATTAATCGACTTTTTAAAGTAAGCGGCTCTCAGGAGTTCGCTTTTTTTATAGTTTAGGAGGTAGAGTGATGCAAATTCCCAGATTGATTATGCATAGTGTTCAAGGGAAAATTGGTTTAACAACGACGCCCGCCAGCTTAAAAATGGAGCAGCCGCAAGCCGACCTGGAGATTGAACAGCCAAGCGCGGAAATGGAAATATCGGTGACACCTGGAAAACTTACGATTGACCAGACGCAAGCATGGGAAGAATTAGACAGAAAGCATGTATTCAAAAGAATCGAGGAAGCTGCCCAACAAGGGCATGAGGATGTAATGGAAGGCATAGCCCGTACTGCAGAAGAAGGCGACGAGCTTATGAGAATTGAAAATAAGGGGAACCCAATCGCTTCACAAGCAAAGAGGAACTCTGAGATGCACCAAATTCAATTAGGAGAACATTATACTCCTTCTCTTTCAAGGGTGAAAATACAATATACCCCATCACAGCTTGATATTCAGATTACGCCGCGAAAGCCTGTTATTCAGGCTGAACCGCGTAAACCAATTGTTGAATATACGCCGGGAAATGTTAAGGTTGACATGCTCCAATACCCTGATTTAAATATAGAGGTAGAAAACCTAAAAGAATCACTCGAAAAGTAAAAAGAAAAGGATCGTGAACAATGATCATTCATACTAAATACCATGGCCAAATGAACGTAAAAGAAGAACAAATCATTCTTTTTGAAAACGGGATTCCGGGCTTTTTAGAAGAAAAACAGTTCGTCATTCTTCCGCTTTCAGAAGACTCTCCATTCGTGGCGCTGCAGTCCGTCACTTCAGAGAATCTTGCGTTCATCGTTGTAAGTCCGTTTATCTTTTTTAAGAATTATGAATTTGACCTTGATGAATCAACTGCTGAACTTTTGGATATCGATAATATTGAAGACGTAGAAGTCATGACATTATTGACCGTGGCAGAGCCATTCGAAAAAACGACTGCTAATTTATTGGCTCCTATTATTGTGAATCGCAAGAACATGCTGGCTAAGCAAGTCGTTTTACACGACTCCCCATATACGACAAAGCATCCGATTGGAGGAGAATCATGCTAGTTTTATCGCGGAAAATAAACGAAGCGATTCAAATAGGTGCTGATATTGAAGTGAAAGTCATTGCGGTTGAGGGTGACCAAGTAAAAATTGGAATTGAAGCCCCAAAGCATATTGATATTCACAGGAAAGAAATTTACTTGACCATTCAGGAAGAAAATAACCGTGCGGCAGCGTTATCCAGCGATGTGATCTCCGCATTATCCTCACAAAAAAAGTGAGGATTTTTTTTATTTTTGTATTAACAAAATCACAGACAATCCGATATTAATGATGTAGCCGGGAGGAGACGCAAACACTTCGCCAGTTACAAAAAACAAGGCACAAGGACGTGCCTTAACAACATATTCAGGGAGGAACAAAACAATGAGAATTAACCACAATATCGCAGCACTTAACACATTAAACCGTTTGTCTTCAAACAACGGTGCGAGCCAAAAGAACATGGAGAAACTTTCTTCAGGTCTTCGCATCAACCGTGCGGGAGATGACGCAGCAGGTCTTGCGATCTCTGAAAAAATGAGAGGTCAAATCAGAGGTTTAGAAATGGCTTCTAAAAACTCTCAAGACGGAATTTCTCTTATCCAAACAGCTGAGGGTGCATTGACTGAAACTCATGCTATCCTTCAACGTATGCGTGAACTTACTGTTCAAGCAGGAAACACGGGTACGCAAGATGATACTGACCTTCAAGCGATCCAAGACGAAATGGACTCTTTAATTGAAGAGATCGGTGGGCAAGCCGGAAGTAAAGGTATTGCGGACCGTACACAATTTAACGGTAAAAACCTGTTAGACGGTTCTTTTTCAGAAGCAAGCGGTAAACAGCTTACATTCCAAATTGGAGCGAATGGCGGACAGCAGTTAAGTGTAAACATTGAGAGCATGAAAGCTGCTGACTTAGGTTCAGACACTATTAAAATCAAAGATATTAAAGTAACAGATTTCACAACTAATTCATTTGACGATCAACTTGCAGCTATCGATAAAGCAACGAATCAAGTATCTGCTCAACGTGCTAAACTAGGTGCGGTACAAAACCGTCTAGAGCACACAATCAACAACTTGAGCGCTTCTGGTGAAAACCTGACAGCTGCTGAATCTCGTATCCGTGACGTTGACATGGCTAAAGAGATGAGCGAGTTCACAAAGAACAACATTCTTTCTCAAGCTTCTCAAGCGATGCTTGCTCAAGCGAACCAACAGCCTCAAAACGTACTTCAATTGTTACGTTAATTTTGAAAAAGACCTTGGCGTTTGCCGGGGTCTTTTTTTATATCCGTAACTCCAAATCTTTCCCCCTTGCTGTCTATAACCCGTGATATAATAATCGAATTCTCCACTATCTTATAAATGTATTTCCAAACAAGAATTCTAAAACAGATGAGTTTTTTTCCAAAAATATGTGTAATCTTATCTCGACTTAGTCGATATAAACGATAGATTGGGACATAGGGGATGATCAATTGAACATTGAAAGACTCACTACGTTACAACCTGTTTGGGATCGTTATGATACTCAAATACATAATAAGAAAGATCATGAGAGTGAGGTTCCTGTTCATCAAGTTTCATATACCAATCTTGCTGAAATGGTAGGGGAAATGAACAAGCTTTTGGAACCTTCGCAAGTTCACCTGAAGTTTGAGCTCCATGAGAAGTTAAATGAATACTATGTAAAAGTAATAGAGGACTCTACAAATGAAGTCATCCGCGAAATTCCGCCGAAACGGTGGCTTGATTTTTATGCGGCTATGACTGAATTTCTTGGGTTATTTGTAGATGAAAAAAAGTAGATGAGGAGTGGTTTGAAATGGTCACGAGAATAACAGGTCTGGCGTCAGGAATGGATATAGATGATATCGTATCAAAGCTGATGCAGACAGAAAGAGCGCCGCTGGATAAGCTGACACAAAAAAAGCAGACGCTTGAATGGCAGCGTGACAGCTATCGTGAAGTCAACTCAAAAATAAAAGAATTGCAGGATTATATGTCTAAAAATACGTTGACATATCCGAGCACGTATCAGAGCAAAGCTGTGACCAGCTCCAATGAGTCTGTGTTAACTGCTACAGGAAGCGCAAGTGCGCCAAATTCTTCTTCTACTGTTGAAGTAGCGAGTTTGGCAACTGCAGCAACGTATAAGGCAAATAATTATACGGGATACACACAAGGCGATTATAATTTGGCATTTAACGTTGTAGCACCTGGTGAGACAACGGCAAAAACAGTGAACATCAGTGTGACGAGCGCCGATACCATTGATAATGTGATTTCTAAACTTAACAGTTCAGATCTAGGAGTATCAGCATTTAAAGACAAAATATGGAACGGTACAGAGTATGTAGAAACGATTGCGTTTTCTTCTAAAGCAACAGGTGCAGGAGGCAGCATACAGGCAGCAGACTCTGCTACATCCGACTTTATGTCCGGTCAGCTTGGTTTTTCTTTAGACGCTGATAATAAGCTCACTGCTTACAAAGAAGGAACAAATGCAAAGGTCACGATTAATGGCTTTGAAATGGAGAAGCTGACAAACAACTTTACGGTTAATGGCGTTACCTACTCGATCAAAAATACAACTGCAGCCACAGGCCCTGTTACCACATCTGTTTCTACTGATGTTGACGGGATTTATAACCAAATTAAAGAGTTTGTAGATAAATACAATGAATTGGTTGACAGCCTGAATGAAAAGCTTCAGGAAGAAAAATACAGAGACTATACTCCGCTGACGAGTGAACAAAAAGAAGCAATGTCTGATAAAGAGGTAGAACTCTGGGAGAAGAAGGCAAAAAGCGGTTTGCTGAGAAATGATTCCAGCATCAGCACCGGTACAAACCAAATGAGGACCGACTTTTATTCTCAAGTAAATGCGGATGGGAAAGCCTATCAATTAACTGAATTTGGCATCACAACCTCAAGTGCTTACCAATTGCGGGGACATTTAGAGATTAATGAAGACAAACTGAAAGCAAAAATACAAGAAGATCCACAAAGTGTTGCTGCCTTATTTACAAACGGGACGAACAGCAGCGCTTATAGTGATAAAGGAATTATGAAACGCATCGGTGAAACACTGAAAAGTACAGTGAAAAGCATTGAAGCAAAAGCCGGCAACTCGACAATGGGAACCAATGACTACTCAATCGGTAAAAATTTGAACACGATCAGCACTGATATCACCAAAATGCAGGACAGATTGAATACCATAGAAAACCGCTATTATACAAAATTCAGTGCAATGGATTCTGCGATTCAAAAAATGAACGAACAAGCGTCCTATTTATCACAGCTTCTTGTACAATAAATGTAATTTGGAGGATGACACATGGCGATCCAAAATCCTTATGCAGCTTATCAGCAAAATTCAGTGAATACCGCTACGCCCGGGGAGCTGACCCTTATGCTGTATAATGGCTGTTTGAAATTTATAAAACTTGCATCTCAGGCCATTGAGAATAATGATATGGAACGTAAAAATGAAAATCTGATTAAAGCGCAAAATATCATTCAGGAATTAAATGGTACGCTTAACCGCAACATAGAGCTTTCCGGTTCAATGGGTGCGATGTACGATTATATGTATCGAAGACTGGTAGAGGCAAATATGAAAAATGATAAGAGCATACTGGAAGAAGTTGAGGGGTATGTGACAGATTTTCGCGATGCTTGGAAACAAGCCATGCAAAGTGAACGAAAGGACCGGCACGGATCAGGCGGGATCGCATGAAAAACATAGATCAGCTATACACTGAGACGGAGAGTATGCTGTCACACATACAAAACACACCGGAAAGCGATGAACTTTTAAAGCAAATTGAAGACTTTGTGTCTAAACGGTCTGAACTTATTCAGGGGATAGCTCTGCCGCTTTCAGAAGAAGAGCGAAAGCAGATGAAACTTGTCTTGACATGGGATCAGCTTATTGTGAAAGAAATGGAAAGACTGAAGCAGTCAATCGCAGCAGAACTTCAGCAGGTGAAAAGAAAACGTGCGATGCATACGACGTATTTAAATCCTTATAACAACATCACGATTGACGGTAGATATTATGACAAGCGTAAATAGGTGAGTGCCTTGAAGAGCATTGAGGATTATACGCTTTTATCAGCTTATTATCATCTTCTTTTTACCATTGAGGAAGGGCTGTGCTATTTGATAGAGGCGGAACAGAATTTATCAAAAACAGAAGGGGATCGGATCTACCAAGATCTGATCCAAGCCTTTTTTTATTTGGATTCAACCCATTCAACTCTTCTTTTCGTGATGAACACACGGTGCGCGAAAGTATGCGTTAAGGCTTTTGACGAGATTTTTGCAGAATTTGATCAATTGGTTTCTTTCTCATTCCCCTCTCATGAATTCTGCGAGTATTTAAAAGGACATTTTCTGATTCACTATAGGAAATGGATGCTGTCCATTCATCGATGTATGGAGCCCTTTGTGATCAATTGACGTTGTGTAAGGTATTTTTTCTTATTGCCAGCATATACATATACTTCCCGTAACCATAGGAACATCAGCATAAAACGGCATAATTCGACAAAGTTCACTGAATTTTCACAAAAGGTTTACGTTTCAGCAGGAATTGTAAAGGGTAAAGGAGAAATAGATACATATCCTTAATAAAAGGGAGGCGTTCTTTGATGAACTATAACATCAGAGGAGAAAATATTGAAGTGACACCCGCGTTAAAGGATCATGTCGAGAAGAAGATCGGCAAGCTGGAGCGTTATTTTGAGCATAGTGTAAATGCCGATGTGAACGTCAACTTGAAGTTTTACAATGACAAGGAGTCCAAGGTTGAGGTTACGATTCCGATGACAGATCTGGCGCTTCGGTCTGAAGTGCATAACGAGGATATGTACAATGCAATTGATCTCGCTACAAACAAGCTGGAACGTCAAATTCGTAAGCATAAAACAAAGGTAAACCGCAAATTCCGTGAGCAGGGTCTTCCGAAATCTTCAGTGGCAAACGGCCTCGGCTCTGATACAGATATTGCGGTTCAGGACGAAATAGAAGAAGATGAAAGCTTAGAAATCGTCCGTCAGAAGCGCTTTAATTTAAAGCCGATGGATAATGAAGAAGCGATCTTGCAAATGAATATGCTCGGCCATAACTTCTTTGTTTTCACAAATGCGGAAACAAACCTTACAAACGTCGTGTACCGCAGAAATGACGGGAAATATGGCCTGATTGAACCGACTGAATAATGAAGAGCAGCCTTCCGTGATTTTCGCGGAAGGTTTTTGTTTTTTCTTATTTGCAAATTCTTTGGAAATAAGAGAAGGTATGATATGATAATGAGAGGTATACATGGACTAGTAAATTATTTATACATGCTTGTCAAACAGGCATGTGATGATAGAGGAGCGTTATAAATGCTTGGAATTTTAAATAAAATGTTTGATCCAACAAAACGTACGCTGAATAGATACGAAAAAATAGCTAACGATATTGATGCGATTCGGGGAGACTATGAAAATCTCTCGGATGATGCGCTGAAACATAAAACAATTGAATTTAAAGAGCGCCTTGAAAAAGGGGCGACAACTGATGATCTACTTGTTGAAGCATTCGCAGTGGTTCGGGAAGCTTCCCGCCGCGTAACCGGCATGTTCCCGTTTAAAGTCCAGCTTATGGGGGGCGTGGCTCTTCATGACGGAAATATCGCGGAGATGAAAACAGGGGAAGGTAAAACATTAACGTCTACTCTGCCTGTTTATTTAAATGCCTTATCTGGAAAAGGCGTGCACGTCGTGACAGTCAATGAATACTTGGCGAGCCGTGACGCAGAGCAAATGGGGAAAATTTTTGAGTTTCTTGGCTTAACTGTAGGACTGAATTTGAACTCAATGTCGAAAGATGAAAAACGGGAAGCTTATGCGGCTGACATCACTTATTCTACAAACAACGAGCTCGGTTTCGATTATTTGCGAGACAACATGGTTCTTTATAAAGAGCAAATGGTGCAGCGTCCGCTTCATTTTGCGGTAATTGATGAAGTCGACTCTATTTTGATTGATGAAGCGAGAACACCGCTTATCATTTCAGGACAAGCTGCAAAATCGACAAAACTGTACGTACAGGCAAATGCTTTTGTACGCACGTTAAAAGCAGAGAAGGACTATACGTATGATGTAAAAACAAAAGGTGTACAGCTCACAGAAGAAGGAATGACAAAGGCTGAAAAAGCGTTCGGCATCGACAACCTGTTTGATGTGAAAAATGTGGCGCTCAACCACCATATCAACCAGTCCTTAAAAGCGCACGTTGCCATGCAGAAGGACGTTGATTACGTAGTAGAAGACGGTCAGGTTGTTATCGTTGACTCTTTCACGGGTCGTTTAATGAAAGGCCGCCGCTACAGCGAAGGGCTTCACCAGGCGATCGAAGCGAAGGAAGGGCTTGAAATTCAAAATGAGAGCATGACCTTGGCGACGATTACGTTCCAGAACTACTTCCGGATGTATGAAAAGCTGGCCGGTATGACGGGTACGGCTAAAACAGAGGAAGAGGAATTCCGTAACATCTACAACATGCAGGTTGTGACGATTCCGACAAACCAGCCGGTTGTTCGTGATGACCGTCCGGATTTAATTTACCGTTCAATGGAAGGGAAGTTTAAGGCCGTTGCAGAAGATGTTGCCCAGCGATATATGACAGGACAGCCCGTTCTTGTCGGTACAGTTGCGGTTGAAACGTCTGAATTGATTTCAAAGCTGCTCAAAAACAAGGGTATCCCGCATCAGGTATTAAACGCCAAAAACCATGAACGTGAAGCGCAAATCATTGAAGAGGCCGGTCAAAAAGGCGCTGTGACGATTGCGACAAACATGGCGGGGCGCGGAACAGACATTAAGCTTGGCGAAGGAGTAAAAGAGCTTGGCGGACTAGCCGTTGTCGGAACGGAACGCCATGAATCACGCCGGATTGACAATCAGCTGCGAGGACGTTCAGGACGTCAGGGTGATCCGGGGATCACACAATTTTATCTTTCTATGGAAGATGAATTGATGCGAAGATTTGGTGCTGAGCGGACAATGGCAATGCTTGACCGCTTTGGTATGGATGACTCCACTCCAATTCAAAGCAAAATGGTATCACGCGCGGTTGAATCATCTCAAAAACGCGTTGAAGGAAATAACTTCGATTCACGTAAACAGCTTCTCCAATATGATGATGTTCTCCGCCAGCAGCGTGAGGTTATCTATAAGCAGCGTTTCGAAGTCATCGACTCTGAAAACCTGCGTGAAATCGTAGAAAATATGATCAAATCTTCTCTCGAGCGGGCAATTGCGGCCTATACGCCTAGAGAAGAGCTTCCTGAGGAATGGAAGCTTGACGGTCTTGTTGAGCTTGTTAACACGACTTACCTTGACGAAGGCGCGCTTGAAAAGAGCGACATCTTCGGCAAAGAGCCCGATGAAATGCTTGAGCTCATTATGGATCGCATCAAGACCAAATATAATGATAAAGAGGAAAAATTCGGCGAAGAACAAATGCGCGAATTTGAGAAAGTCATCGTGCTTCGCGCCGTCGATTCAAAATGGATGGATCATATCGACGCAATGGATCAGCTTCGCCAAGGGATTCACCTTCGTGCTTACGCGCAAACTAATCCGCTGCGTGAGTATCAAATGGAAGGCTTTGCGATGTTTGAGCATATGATCGAATCCATCGAGGACGAGGTTGCCAAATTTGTGATGAAGGCTGAGATTGAAAATAATCTGGAGCGTGAAGAGGTTGTACAAGGCCAAACCACGGCTCATCAGCCGCAGGAAGACGATGAAAACAAAAAAGCAAAGAAAGCGCCGGTTCGTAAAGTGGTTGATATCGGCCGAAATGCGCCATGCCACTGCGGAAGCGGAAAAAAATATAAAAATTGCTGCGGCCGGACTGAATAGTTCGTTCGGGCAAGTTTGCTGACCGCGGCGCCTTGAGCGCCCGCGGATCTTTTAATGAGGTGAATGGAATGGAATTATCAGAAATCAGAGTTGAGCTCGAAAATATGGCTTCTCGTTTAGCGGACTTTAGGGGGTCTCTTTGACCTCGAATCAAAGGAGACCCGCATTGCTGAGCTAGATGAGCAAATGGCTGATCCGGAATTCTGGAATGATCAGCAGAAAGCCCAAACGGTCATCAATGAAGCAAATGGTTTAAAGGATTATGTCAATTCCTATAAAAAATTGAATGAATCCCATGAAGAACTGCAAATGACTCATGACCTTCTGAAAGAAGAGCCGGATCAAGATCTTCAGCTTGAGCTTGAAAAAGAGCTAAAGGCATTAACGAAGGAGTTCAATGAGTTTGAGCTTCAGCTTCTACTCAGTGAGCCGTATGATAAAAACAACGCAATTTTGGAGCTGCATCCGGGTGCAGGCGGTACTGAGTCACAGGATTGGGGCTCTATGCTTCTCAGAATGTACACCAGATGGGCTGAGCGCCGCAGCTTTAAAGTGGAAACGCTCGATTACCTTCCTGGTGATGAAGCCGGTATTAAGTCAGTCACATTACTGATTAAAGGGCACAACGCTTATGGGTATATCAAGGCGGAAAAAGGCGTCCACCGTCTCGTGCGGATTTCTCCGTTTGATTCATCAGGCCGCCGTCACACTTCATTCGTATCTTGTGAAGTTATGCCTGAATTCAACGATGAGATCGATATTGATATCCGTACGGAGGATATTAAAGTTGATACGTACCGTGCAAGCGGAGCAGGCGGACAGCACGTCAACACGACAGACTCAGCTGTTCGGATTACTCACTTGCCGACAAACGTGGTTGTGACATGTCAAACAGAACGTTCACAAATTAAAAACCGTGAAAGAGCGATGAAAATGCTGAAGGCGAAGCTGTATCAGCGCAGAATTGAAGAACAGCAGGCCGAGCTGGATGAAATTCGCGGTGAGCAAAAAGAGATCGGCTGGGGAAGCCAAATCCGCTCTTACGTATTCCATCCGTACTCCATGGTCAAAGACCATCGGACCAATACAGAAATGGGTAACGTTCAAGCCGTAATGGACGGAGATATTGACGTATTTATTGACGCATACCTTCGTTCTAAACTTTCATAAGGAGGAAACACACCTGGTGTCTACAGGTGTGTTTTTTTATTGCCTGCATATCCTTGCTTTCACTGCTGCTTTAGCATATTACCACTGTGTTTGGGTGTTATTTACATCTTATCGGGGAAGGATTAAAATGCTATCGGAGAGCATAGGAAGAAACGGAGGAAGGTTGTAATGATAGATGTACGGAATAAAAGTCTTCGGGTTATAAGGGATTATGTATACATACTGATAGGGGCAGCAATTACAGCAGTGTCCTTTAATGTCTTTCTGCTTCCTAACAAAATAGCCGCAGGCGGTGTCAGCGGAATCAGTACCATTTTACAGTCATATGGTTTTGAAGCGGCCTATGTGCAGTGGATCATTAATATTCCCTTATTTATTGCCGGTATCATTTTGCTTGGCGGTAAATTTGGACTCAAGACACTCGCGGGTTCTGTCTTTTTGCCGCTTGTCGTGTTTTTGACGAGAGACATTCAGCCTGCTACACATCATGAGCTTCTGGCGGCGATTTTTGGCGGCGTCGGCATCGGGATTGGAATCGGTATTGTGTACTTAGGCAAAGGATCGACCGGGGGAACGGCATTAGCGGCTCAAATCATTCATAAGTACACAGGTCTCTCATTAGGGACGTGTCTCGCGATCATTGACGGTTTGATTGTTGTTACAGCGATGATCGTATTTAATATAGAGCAGGGACTGTATGCCATGCTTGGGGTGTATGTATCAAGCAAAACCATTGATGTCGTCCAAGTCGGCTTCAACCGCTCTAAAATGGCGCTTATCATTACAAAACAGGAACAGGCCGTGAAGGAAGCTGTTTTTAAAAAAATTGACAGAGGCGTTACGAAAATTTCTGCAGTCGGCGGATATACTGACGATGAACGACCGATTTTAATGTGCGTGGTTGGCCAAACTGAATTCACGAAATTGAAACAAATCGTCAAACAGATTGATGAGACTGCTTTTGTGATTGTAGCAGATGCAAGCGAGGTGCTGGGCGAGGGTTTCAAACGCGCTTAAACGAGGTTATAATATGGAAGAGATCGTAAAGGAGTTGTGCTTCTCAACATGAAATCAAAACTATCGATACTGATGCTTGTATTTGCCATTTCTGCCCTGCTGGCTGCCTGCGGTTCTAACGATGCAAAAGAAGAGAAGACAGACAACGGCAGCAAAACAGAAGCCTCTGCGTCTGAAGGGGAAGAATTATATCAGCAGAGCTGTGTAGGCTGCCACGGCAAGGATTTAGAAGGTGTGTCAGGACCTAATCTCCAAGAGGTTGGAGGCAAATACGACGAAGAAAAAATTGAAAGCATTATTAAAAACGGACGGGGCAATATGCCGAAGGGGCTTGTAGATGATAAGGAAGCCGCTTCAATTGCCAAATGGCTGTCAGAGAAAAAGTAAGAGGAGAAAATCTTTGCCGCGATTCAGGCAAGGATTTTTTTATGCCGAAATAATGATGAATGAAAAGAAACTGTAATAGTATTATGTCTAAATTTGACGTATAATGAAGTGTGTTGAAAATCAAACTTTCAGATTTTTCATCTTTTTACAAATGAATGGGTCATAAACTGTCGAATGCTTTCGAAGAGTATGACCGTGCGACATAAAATGATATAAAAGATTAGGTGATTTCATGATAGAGATGAAAGAAGTATACAAAGCCTATCCGAACGGTGTAAAGGCGCTTAATGGGATTTCAGTTACCATTCATCCCGGAGAGTTTGTTTATGTTGTCGGACCGAGCGGAGCGGGTAAATCTACTTTTATTAAAATGATATACAGAGAAGAAAAGCCGACAAAAGGGCAAATTTTACTCAATCATAAAGATCTCGCATCGGTTAAAGAAAAAGAGATTCCTTTCGTGCGGCGTAAAATAGGTGTAGTCTTCCAGGACTTCAAGCTTCTTCCGAAACTTACTGTGTTTGAGAATGTGGCTTTTGCCCTTGAAGTAATTGGAGAACAGCCGTCTGTCATTAAAAAACGGGTGCTTGAAGTGCTTGATTTGGTGCAGCTGAAGCATAAAGCGAGACAATTCCCTGACCAGCTTTCAGGCGGGGAGCAGCAGCGTGTCTCTATAGCCAGATCAATTGTGAACAGCCCTGATGTTGTCATTGCAGATGAACCTACGGGAAACCTTGATCCGGATACGTCTTGGGAAGTCATGAAGACGCTGGAGGAGATTAATAACCGCGGAACAACAGTCGTAATGGCGACACATAATAAAGAAATCGTAAACACCATTAAGAAACGTGTCATTGCAATCGAAGATGGTATCATTGTGCGTGATGAGTCAAGAGGGGAGTATGGTTCTTATGATTAAAATTCTCGGGCGCCATTTGCGTGAGAGTTTTAAATCTCTCGGGAGAAACACATGGATGACGTTTGCATCCATTAGTGCAGTAACCGTTACGCTGATTTTAGTCGGCGTGTTTTTAGTGATTATGCTGAATTTGAATAACATGGCTACGAATGCTGAAAAAGAAGTCGAAATCAAGGTATTGGTTGATCTGACTGCAGATAAGAAGGCACAGGACAAGCTGCAGAACGAGATAAAAGACCTGAAAGGCATTCAAAGTGTCACTTTTTCATCTAAAGAAAAAGAGCTTGACCAGTTAGTTGACAGTTTTGGAGACAGCGGAAAATCCCTGACGATGCAGGATCAGGAAAACCCGCTGAATGATGCATTTGTCGTGAAAACGACCGATCCGCATGATACGCCAAGTGTCGCGAAAAAGATAGAAAAAATGGATCATGTTTACAAAGTTACTTACGGAAAAGAAGAGGTCAGCCGTTTGTTTAAAGTGGTCGGCGTTTCCCGCAACATCGGAATCGCGTTAATTATCGGCTTATTGTTTACGGCGATGTTCTTAATTTCCAACACCATCAAAATTACGATTTTTGCAAGAAGAAAAGAAATTGAAATCATGAAGCTTGTTGGTGCGACGAACTGGTTTATCCGCTGGCCGTTTTTCCTTGAAGGATTGCTGCTCGGTGTATTCGGTTCAGTCATTCCGATCGCGCTTGTATTGAGCACTTATCAATATGTTATCGGATGGGTCGTTCCGAAGGTTCAAGGATCATTTGTCTCTCTTCTTCCATATAATCCGTTTGTATTCCAAGTCTCGCTTGTATTAATTGCGATCGGCGCAGTGATTGGAGTATGGGGAAGCCTGACTTCCATCCGCAAGTTTTTGCGGGTATAAACATAAGAAAAGTCATCCCGATTGCGGGGCGGCTTTTTTCTTTTGCCTTCTTTTTCTTCTATGATTACATGAAATCTCCATCCTTTACATATACTATCTCTAGGTTTTGCAAAGACAGTCTGGCATACAGGAGGAGTAAAGGATGAATCAAAAAATAATCGCTGTAATAGCGGCGGGGAGCATGCTGTTCGGAGGCGCCGGCGTATATGCGGGAATGAACCTGCTGGAAGCCGAAAAGCCCGAAGCCGCAGCTGTTGCCGCAACGGCTCAAGCTGACTCTGATCGGGCTGCAGCTATGGATAAAATTGAAAAAGCATATGAATTGATTTCAAATGAATATGTAGAAAAGGTTGATAGAGAAAAGCTGCTTGAAGGAGCCATTCAAGGGATGCTGTCTACATTAAACGATCCTTATTCCGTCTATATGGACAAGCAGACGGCAAAGCAATTTTCTGATTCTCTTGATTCCTCTTTCGAAGGCATCGGGGCTGAGGTTGGAGTGGAAGAAGGCAAAATCATTATTGTGTCGCCATTTAAACAATCTCCTGCGGAAAAAGCCGGGCTGAAGCCGAATGATGAAATCATCAGTATTGATGGAGAATCGATGGCGGGCAAGGATTTAAATGCCGCTGTCTTAAAAATAAGAGGAAAGAAAGGTTCCAGCGTGTCAATAAAGATTCAGCGGCCCGGGACGAAGAAGCAATTGTCATTCCGCATTAAGAGAGCTGAGATTCCGCTTGAAACGGTGTTTGCTTCAGAGAAAAAAGTGCAGGGGCATTCTGTCGGGTATATCGCCATTTCTACTTTTTCTGAGCATACTGCGGAGGATTTTGCAAAAGCATTGGGCAAGCTCGAGAAAAAAGGAATTGAAGGCCTCGTGCTGGATGTTCGAGGAAACCCGGGAGGATATCTTCAAAGTGTTGAAGAGATTCTTAAGCATTTCATTACAAAGGATCAGCCGTACATTCAGATTGCTGAACGCAATGGAGATAGAAAACGTTATTTTTCAACATTGACCCATAAAAAAACATACCCTGTCAATGTCATCACAGATAAGGGGAGCGCCTCTGCCTCCGAAATTCTTGCAGGCGCATTAAAAGAAGCGGGGCATTATGATGTTGTAGGCGACACGTCGTTCGGAAAGGGAACTGTTCAACAAGCTGTACCGATGGGAGACGGCAGCAATATTAAACTGACGCTTTACAAGTGGCTGACGCCAAACGGGAACTGGATTCATAAGAAGGGTGTTAAGCCGACCATTGCGATAAAGCAGCCTGATTATTTCTCCGCAGGTCCATTGCAGCTAAAAGAGCCTCTTAAAGCTGATATGAACAATGAAGATGTGAAACATGCACAGGTTTTGCTGAAAGGACTCAGTTTTGATCCGGGTCGGGAAGACGGCTATTTCAGCAAAGAAATGAAAAAAGCGATTTTGGCCTTTCAGGATCAAAACAAGCTCGCAAAAACGGGTGTGATTGACAATCGCACCGCGGAGAAAATAAATCATTTAATTGAAATGAAAAAATCAGATGAAAAAAATGATTTGCAGCTTCAAACGGCGCTTAAATCATTATTTGTCAATTAAAGGAGATGGTGTTCCATCTCCTGTTTCTTTGTGCTTAATGAATAAATAAACCATAAGTCACATAAAAATTGAGTTTTTGACAAGATATTAAAAAATTTTTCACAAATAAACATTTATAAAGGACCGAGATTACCCGATATCAATATAAGAGAGAGACTTTCTAACGAGAAAATATGCATTTAAAATGAAACTTTTGCAAGTTGCCTAGTCGTTGTTTACTTCATACAATATAAGAAGGTTCTAAAAAGAACAGTAATCAGGTTTATGGCAGCTGAACTACAGGTATTTAAAAGAGAAACGTTAGCGAGAATGCTTGTTAGCACTCCAGTACTGCTGCTTATACTGGCCCGTGCTTATCTGTACAAAGAAAATGGGGGTTCACAATTGAAGAGGGCAAGTATTGTGCGTGAAAAAAAATATTATGAATTAGTGGAACAATTAAAAGACAGAACACAAGACGTAACATTTTCAGCTACAAAAGCACTAAGTCTTCTTATGCTGTTTAGCAGGTACCTAGTGAATTACACAAATGTTGAATCGGTCAATGACATTAATGAAGAATGTGCCAAGCATTATTTTAATTACTTAATGAAAAACCATAAACGATTAGGAATCAATCTGACAGATATAAAGAGGTCGATGCACCTGATCAGCGGGTTATTGGACGTTGATGTAAACCATTATTTAAAGGATTTTTCACTATCGAATGTCACGCTCTGGATGACGCAAGAGAGATAAACCCTCCTGAGGATATCCAAGCCATTTAATATTTGATAGAATATATGTAACATGTTTGGCTTGAGGCGGTGAAAGATAGTGTCTGTTCAATGGGGATTTGAACTGTTAAAAAGTGCGGGCCTGTTCTTTTTGCACCCGCTATTCTGGTTTTTTGTCATTGTAAGTCTGGCTTTCGGATATGTAAGGATCAAACGTGAGCGAAAAACCTTTCATACAAGAATAGCAGACATTTATGATGAACTGAAATTTACATATACAAAAGGGTTAATTCCCGGTATCCTTTTGTCTATTGTTTTGGGGGTACTCGGAATTTCTATTCCTCTCGGTATGCTTGCGATTATTGCCGTTATGACTGCAGCGGCAGCGTTCACTCTTCGCGCAAACTGGATGTCTGCTGCATATATCGTCAGTGTGAGTATGCTGATAGGTTTTGGACTGCAAGTGAATCAGGCTGAACCTTTTCTGGATCGGTTTCCGCAAGGCTATGCGGTCGTGTGGCCGGCTCTGGCGGTGTTTTTGGGGTTATTGGTTATCGCTGAAGGAGCGGTTGCATATCGTTCTGCCCATGTGAAAACATCACCGGGATTGGTCGTCAGCAGCCGCGGTTTGCCGATCGGTCAGCAGCTTGCAAACCGTATATGGCTTTTGCCGCTGTTTATTCTTGTACCTGGCAATGGATTAGAATCACACCTCAGCTGGTGGCCTGTGTTTTCTGTTCCCGGAGGGTCATTCCATTTTCTGTGGATCCCTTACTTTGTCGGATTCGGCCAAAGGGTGCAGGGTTCCCTTCCTGAAACCAGTATAAGAATCACAGCGAAGCGAGTCTGTATTCTCGGGCTTATTGTCTCCGCTCTCGGTGCAGCGAGTTTGCTGTGGACGCCGCTTGCGGGTGCAGCTGCCTGTGCGGCTGTATTAGGACGTATTTTTCTGTCCGTGAAGCAAAGGGGAAACGACAATGCAGCACCGTTTTATTTCTCCAAGCGTGATCAAGGCTTAATGGTGCTTGGCATTATACCAAATACACCGGCTGAAGACTTGGAATTAAAAATCGGAGAAATTATTACGAAAGTCAACGGCGTGCCCGTTAAGCACGTATCTGATTTTTATGAAGCGCTCCAGCGCAACCGTGCGTATGTGAAGCTTGAAATTATCGGTTTGAACGGGGAGATTCGCTTTGATCAGCGTGCGTCTTATGAGGGAGAACATCATGAATTGGGCATTCTGTTCGTAAAGGATGACCGTGAAGATGAGGCAGCCGCTTTGCCTGGATCATAAAAAACAGCCCGGTACCACATTTTGTGTGGCGCCGGGCTGTTTTGTTTTACGCTGAATTTTGTTCCATGTGTGCCGTTTCGTCAGATTTGATGCCTAACGAAACAAAAACACCAATGATGGATACCGCGAAGAGAATAATAAATAACGTGTGATACCCAGAAATCAGGCCAATTAAGGCTGACGAAATAATGCTTCCGAAATAACGGAAGGTCGAGAAAATGCCGGAAGCCACTCCGGACATCGCGGGCTCTACTGTGGCAAGGGATGACACCTGCATGCTGGTCAGTCCGACTCCGGATGCAAGCCCTCCGAGAATAAGAGAGATCATCAGGAAGAAAACGGAATGGGAGCTGCTCAAGAGCAAAAATAACAAATTGGCTCCGGCCATCATCGCAAATGAGAGAAATATGATTTTTTTCGCACCCCATTTATGATGGAGCTGAGCGCCTGCCCAATTGCTCGCCGACATAAATATCGAAAAGACGGAAAGCGCCATACCGCTGTTAGATGTATTAAGCCCAAACTGGTTTGTCATGAATAACGGCATGATCAATAAGACGGCATACATCATTAGATTGCTTAACAAGACGGATAGATTGGCATTTGTAAAGGTTGAGCTTTTAAATAGCGCAAAATCAATGATTGGATGCTGTGTGCGTTTTTCCCGTCTGAAAAAAAAGCGGGACAAAAAGCAGTATCAATATGCTGTATAATGCATAGCCCCATGAAGACTCATTTTTCGTCAGCAGGATAATCGAAACGATGCTGCCTGCCAGCAAGAGAGAGCCGATGATATCCAGCGGCGCCTCTGATTTGTTTTCTTTATATTGAGGAAACATGGTCAATGCTGTAAATAAAGCAATGGCGAGAAACGGGATGTTGACCCAAAAAATCGAATGCCAGCTGAAGCTGTCAATCAAAAGAGAGCCGATAAACGGCCCGAGAGCGGCGCCCAGACCCGCGCCGAGCCCGAAATAGCCAAATACTTTCGGAAGGCGTTTCTCTGATACAACGTGCCGGATAATGGCAATGCTGTTTGGCGTGAGCAGTGCCCCGCCGACAGCCTGCAAAGCCCGAAATACAATTAACAAAAACAGGCTCGGCGATAGAGCGCAGCCTAATGAAGCAATCAGAAACAGGCCGACGCCCCATAAATACATGGTTTTGTTGCCGTACATGTCACCGAGTTTTCCGGCTATTGGCTGTGTGACGGCCATGACGATTAAATAAACGGTAACTACCCAAGTGATGCTTGCGATGGATTCGTTATACGTATGTGATATAGATGAAAGCGCGACTGCGATCATCGTTGAGTTAATGGGAACCAGGATGGCCCCCAATAAAAGTGAGACGATCAGCGCCCATTCTTTTTTTGAGCTCATTGGGATCCTCCTTTTGTTTTGCCAAGGAGCTAACGGGCAGTAATTCCTTTGACGAATACAGCTGTACTATGCTCCAGCATTTTTTCCTGGGGCATTGAAATCACTCTGTCTCCTAAATGAAGACAGTGTACAAAGTAACCAAAAATCATCGAAATAAATACATCGGCATGTTCCGATTCATCTCCTGTCTGGATAGCCCCTTTCTTACCTATGCTTGTGAGATAATCAACTAAAAGCTGTTTCATAGATTGGGGATATTCAGTCACATGGTCGATGACATCCTGAAACATGGCCGGTTCACGAAAGCTGATTTTAATTATATCTTTTCTTTGTTCAAGCTCTTCCAGCAGACAGGTTCCGATATGCAGCAGGTCTTTATACAAATCTCCCTCTGTTTGCTCAAAGATGCGATTTCGATTTGCGGAATGCTGAGAGAGCAGAGCCTCGACAAGCCCCTGTTTGTTTTTAAAATTCCTGAAAATCGTCGCTTCACTTACATTTGCTTTTTCTGCAATTTCTTTTGTCGTCGTTGCACGATATCCTTTTTTGACGAGCAGCTGCATGGCAGCGTCAAGGATTCTGCGGTTTGTCGGTCTCAATACATTTCACCTCACGAATATACTGGCAGGACAAGTATACACCTGCCCCGCTTGTATAATAAAGAGGGTGGGCGCATCAGGACCGGCTGACAACTGTGATTTTGCCGCTGTTTCCGTCTACAGTGACGATGTCTCCATCTCGAAGCCTTTCTGTCGCTGCACGTGTGCCGAGAACAGCCGGAATGCCGTATTCCCGTGCAATAATCGCTGCGTGAGACAAGATTCCTCCGGTGTCTGTAATAATGGCTTTGGCATCTTGAAACAGGCTGGTCCATAGCGGTGTCGTCATTTTGCAAACCAGGATGTCTCCAGGCGCGAATCGAGAAAACTCACTGGCATCCCGAATCAATTTAACCGGCCCTGTTGCGATACCGCTTGATGCTGCAATTCCGAAAATATCATTCTCCGTGTTTTTTTCATCTTCTATGACAGCACCGACAATTTCTTCAGCCGCTTTCAGCTGCGCTTTTGTCGGTGTACCGAGATAAGCAGGCGCCTGTGCCAGCTCATACTCATGAAAGATTTGTCTCCGTTTTTCAGCCTTCTCTTGAAGGGATACGGGATGAAGGAGCGCGTTTTCCACCTCGTCATCATATAAGAACCAAAGGTCTTCTCGATCTCGGATCACACCGCTTTTGGCCAGCAATTCTCCTACCTTCAGCAAAAAGACCCTCGCCTTGGCATCCAGCATAGCATCAATGTAAAAATGATGATCATCCTTAATATTGGAAGAATTCAGCGTCCATTGATAATAACGTTCAAATTCTTTCTGCAAAACGGGATCTTCAATGCTTTGCAAGAATTCATTGTACAACTTCTCCCGTTTTTCAATGGTCTTCTTAAATTCGTTGTCAAAATGATAGCCATTGCGGACGTAGTTTTGAATATGAGTCAATGCGTAATATGGATTCTCTGCCCAAGTCTGTTCAATCAGATCGTGGCTTTTTACAGATCGCCATCCGTATTCCTGTAAAAATTCATTGACTTTTTGCAGGAAACATCTGCCCTCGTCGATTTGTTCTAATGTCTTCTGCAGCTGTTGCGGCTCGGTATGCTCAAAAATGGCTGTCAGATTCGGATTTTCTCGTGCTTCAACGGAGAATTGCCATAGGCGGCGGTCTGTTTCCAGCGATTTGTTCATGACTCCTGTCAGCATTTCATAAAAATGTGAGTTTTCAGCTTCACCCTGAATGTTTTGATACATTGCTTGCAGTTTGTTCGTCAACAGAATTTGCGGGAAAACGATATTGAAGTGTTCCTCATAGGCCGTGAGATAAAAGGCCTTCAGTTTTTTAAAGGCCTCCAGCGCACTTTCCGGAGTGTGTTCCGTTTGTGCGAGTTGGTCCAATGTCCGGTAAAACGGAAGGTACGTATTATGAATGATATCGTACATGCGCTCGGACAATATCGGAAAAAGCTCTTCGGCACTGTCCTCAGGAGGCAGTTGTTGTTCGCCTTGATTTTTTGAATAAATATGTCCACGATACACTTTTACTTCATCGACGATGACACCGATCGGGAACTGCTGCATACTTTTCCTTAAGCCGTATTCAAGTGCGGGCACAATAAAAGATGAAAATAGCGGACTGACCGGGCCTTCGATGTTGGACTCCATATTGAGCCAAAAATCATCCATATCCTCGTCGGTGATCATGAAGTTCCGTTCTTCCTCAGCCGCTTTTTTATCCTGTTCAATGGTGGTAATTGGCCGTGCCTGCAGAAGGTACAGTTTATGATTGGCGATGCCGAATTCTAAATCAACAGGATATCCGTATAGGGCTTCGGTTTTTTTGGTGATTTCAGCCAGCTCAATTACCTGTTCATCTGTAAGGCAAAAACGGCTGCGCATGTCTTCGCTCGTTTCTTTTTCGGCAATGCCTTCTGCTGCGGACTCCATGTAGATCTCTTTTAAACCCATTTCTTTCTGAATCTGAAATGAAGCTTTATGAACGATATACGTGTCAGGAGTGACGCTTCCTGATACGACCGCTTCTCCCAGGCCGTAGCTGGCGCTGATTAATAACTCTTTATCATCATGGGTAACGGGATTTTGGCTGAAAATCACACCCGATATTTCTGAATTGATCAGACCCTGCACCACAACACCCATTAACGGCTCAGCGATTTGATTGTTCATTTTCTTCTTATAGCGGCTGACCCTGCCTGAGAAAAAGGAGGCCCAGCATTCTTTCACCTTAGCCAGAAATTCTTCTTCTGTTTTTATATTTAAATAGGTTTCATATTGACCGGCGAATGAAGCGCCCTCTAAATCTTCTGAGGCTGATGAAGAGCGGACGGCCACGGAACGATATGATTCTCTCAGCTCGTAAAAGGAGCTCGTTAGCTCGTTCTTTAGCTCATCTGAAAATGTTCCGGCAATAATGGCATTTTCGATATTTTCGCTTGAATCATGAAGCTGATTATCCTCCATAAAACGGGCGAGAGCGTTCGTTTGAATGATAAACCCATCTGGAACAGGAAGTCCGTGTTTGGTCAGTTTAATCAGATTCATGCCTTTTGCTCCAGCCAGCTGACTGGATTCTTCAGCTTGGCGAAATAACACAGAGTACATGTTTAAAACCCCTCTTTCCTTAGTATTTTTCTCTCTATCTTTTATTTTAGGGAGCCAATGTTCAAAAAAATGATAGTGAACACTATCACTCAATTGTAGGTTTAAAGGAAAATGCTGTCAAACGCAAAAAGCCCTAAATAAAATGAATATTTAAGTTAGTTAGATGATCATGAAAAATAAAAATGAAGCGGGTCTGTTTGCTTATTTTTTCGTATTCGCAAATGGTTTCATTGAGCTTTCAGATCGCTGTTGGCCAAGCTTTCTTCGTTAAACGAGACTTAATACCTATCTTCCTGTTAATTTGACAATCAGTACAGTTTCAGCTCTTATTCAGCCGCACTAAAATCAATTTTTCTTTATATTTGATGCCGTCTATTTTGCCTGCCGGTGATCTATTAATTTATGATGAACATTTATTCTGTCCGGGTTGAATAGCTTGATTTGGGTCTTGCAAAAACTCGGACGAGGCATCTGTCTATCTATAAGAAGAGAGTTTTGCGGCAGGGCACGATGATTGAATTGAACTGAAAAAGGGTATGGTGTATAAAGAGGGAACCATTGCACGATTGTCCGATTCTTCATTTTTTACTATAATCAAATCAGATGAAGAATCCCTGAGGAGGGTTTTTGTGATTACAAAAGCCGTTTTTGCATTATTTTTCCCTTTTATGCTTGTTGTCCTATTTACGAGAGTGACCTTTAACCATTACGTGGCGATCGCTCTTACAGCTGCATTGCTGTTTGCTTCTTATTTAAAAGGCTATACAGAAACGTATTTTATTGTGGGATTAGATGTTGTCTCTCTTGTGGCGGGCGGACTTTACATGGCCAAAAAAGCTGCTGAGAAAAAAGAAGAATAAACCGGACATAATGAAATATAAAGATGAATTCCTGCTTTTACGTTTTAAAAGCAGGTTTTTTATACATGAAAATAGCTGGAAATAAAAAACCACCGAACTTTAGTTCGTATTTTTGGTGATTTTGCTTTCCATTGTGTTACTATATCTATAGGAAGATTTCGTTAAAGAAACGGAGGCTTATTTGTGAAAGATCGCTTTGAGTTAGTCTCAAAATACCAGCCCCAGGGAGATCAGCCGAAAGCCATTGAAAAGCTTGTCAAAGGCATTCAGGAGGGCAAGAAGCACCAGACTCTGCTGGGTGCAACAGGAACGGGCAAAACATTTACGGTGTCCAATTTGATTAAAGAAGTCAATAAGCCGACACTCGTCATTGCCCATAACAAAACCCTTGCCGGACAGCTTTACAGCGAGTTTAAGGAATTTTTTCCGAACAACGCTGTCGAGTATTTTGTCAGCTACTATGATTATTATCAGCCGGAGGCGTATGTGCCTCAAACGGATACATTTATAGAGAAAGATGCCAGCATTAATGATGAGATTGATAAACTCAGACACTCCGCTACATCGTCTCTGTTTGAACGGAGAGATGTAATTATCATTGCAAGTGTGTCTTGTATTTACGGTCTCGGTTCGCCTGAAGAATACCGTGAAATGGTTGTTTCATTGCGTCCTGAAATGGAAATTGAGCGCAACGAGCTGCTTAGAAAGCTTGTTGACATTCAATATGCCCGCAACGATATTGATTTTCAGCGCGGTACGTTTCGTGTGCGCGGAGATGTAGTGGAAATTTTCCCGGCATCCCGTGATGAACACTGTGTAAGAGTCGAGTTTTTCGGAGATGAAATCGAACGGATCAGGGAAGTGGATGCCTTGACCGGAGAAATTTTAGGCGACCGTGAACATATTGCGATTTTCCCGGCATCCCACTTCGTTACGCGGGCCGAAAAAATGGAAAAAGCGATTCAAAATATCGAGAAGGAGCTTGAGGAGCAGCTAAAGGTCATGCATGAAAACGGCAAGCTTCTGGAAGCGCAACGCTTAGAGCAGCGGACGAGATATGATCTTGAAATGATGCGGGAAATGGGCTTCTGCTCCGGCATTGAGAACTATTCAAGACATTTGACGCTTCGCCCGCCGGGTTCAACGCCGTATACGCTTCTCGATTATTTTCCTGACGATTTTATGATTGTGGTGGATGAGTCGCACGTGACGATTCCTCAGGTGCGCGGCATGTTTAACGGAGACCAGGCGAGAAAGCAGGTGCTTGTGGATCACGGATTCCGTCTTCCGTCAGCGCTTGATAACCGCCCGCTCCGGTTTGAAGAATTTGAAAAGCATATGCACAATATCGTCTATGTGTCAGCAACACCAGGGCCATATGAGATTGAGCATACAGATGAAATGATAGAGCAGATCATCCGTCCGACAGGGCTTCTTGACCCGCTTATTGACGTGCGGCCGATTGAAGGGCAGATTGATGATTTAATCGGTGAAATTCATGCGAGAGTTGAACGGAATGAACGGGTGCTTGTGACGACTTTGACGAAGAAGATGTCAGAGGACCTGACCGATTATTTAAAAGAAATCGGCATCAAAGTTAATTATCTGCATTCAGAAATTAAGACGCTTGAACGGATCGAAATTATCCGTGATTTGCGTCTCGGCAAACATGATGTGCTCATTGGCATTAACCTCCTGAGAGAGGGGCTTGATATTCCGGAAGTATCCCTGGTTGCGATTTTGGATGCGGATAAGGAAGGCTTCCTGCGTTCGGAGCGTTCGCTTATTCAGACGATCGGACGGGCGGCGAGGAACGCGGAAGGCCGTGTCATCATGTACGCCGATAAAATGACGAAGTCTATGGAAATTGCCATTAATGAAACGAAACGCCGGCGCGAGCAGCAGGAGCGGTTTAACGAAGAACACGGCATTACGCCGCAAACGATTAATAAAGAAATTCGTGACGTGATTCGTGCGACTGTGGCTGCTGAGGACAAAGCGGAGTATAAAACAAAAGCTGCGCCGAAGCTGTCGAAAATGACGAAGAAAGAGCGTCAAAAAGTCGTCGAACAAATGGAGCACGAAATGAAGGAAGCCGCCAAGGCGCTTGATTTTGAAAGAGCCGCGGAGCTTCGCGATTTACTTTTAGAGTTAAAAGCGGAAGGATGATGAAAGAATGGCTATGGATCGGATTGAGGTGAAGGGAGCAAGGGCGCACAACCTGAAAAATATTGATGTGACCATTCCGAGAGATCAGCTTGTCGTTGTCACGGGCCTGTCTGGTTCAGGGAAATCCTCCCTTGCCTTTGATACCATATATGCAGAAGGGCAGAGACGATATGTTGAGTCGTTATCCGCCTATGCCCGCCAGTTTTTAGGGCAAATGGATAAGCCTGATGTGGATGCGATTGAAGGGCTTTCTCCTGCCATCAGCATTGACCAGAAAACAACGAGTCGAAACCCGAGATCTACTGTCGGTACGGTAACGGAAATTTATGATTATCTGCGTCTTTTGTATGCGAGAGTAGGGAAGCCGCATTGCCCGGAGCACGGAATTGAAATCACGTCACAGACCATTGAGCAGATGGTGGACAGGATTTTGGAATATCCGGAGCGGACGAAGCTTCAGGTGCTGGCGCCGATTGTGTCCGGCAGAAAAGGCGCTCATGTAAAGGTGCTTGAGCAGATCAGAAAACAAGGCTATGTCAGAGTCAGAATTGACGGCGAGATGGCCGAGCTTTCTGATGAGATCGAATTAGAAAAGAATAAGAAGCATTCAATCGAGGTTGTCATTGACCGGATTGTGGTAAAAGAAGGCGTAGCAGCCCGTCTGTCGGATTCATTGGAGACAGCGCTTCGATTAGGTGAAGGGCGTGTCATGATTGATGTAATCGGTGAGGAAGAGCTGATGTTCAGTGAGCATCATGCCTGTCCGCATTGCGGATTTTCAATCGGTGAACTTGAGCCGCGGCTTTTTTCATTCAACAGCCCATTCGGAGCGTGTCCAACGTGTGACGGTCTAGGTATGAAGCTCGAAGTTGATGCAGATCTTGTCATTCCCAATCAAGATTTGTCATTGAAAGAGAATGCAATTGCCCCTTGGACGCCGATCAGCTCACAATATTATCCGCAGCTTCTTGAAGCGGTCTGCACCCATTACGGCATTGATATGGATGTGCCGGTAAAGGATCTGCCGAAGCATCAGCTGGATAAAGTCCTTTATGGAAGCGGAGATGACCTGATTTATTTCCGTTACGAAAATGATTTCGGGCAAATACGCGAAGGTGAAATCCAATTTGGAGGCGTATTGCGCAACATTGAAAGGCGCTACAAGGAGACAGGCTCGGATTTCATCCGTGAGCAGATGGAGCAATATATGTCCCAAAAGGCTTGTCCGACTTGTAAAGGTTATCGGTTAAAGAAAGAGGCGCTAGCGGTATTGGTCGACGGACGTCACATCGGAAAAATTACCGAGCTGTCTGTCGGAAATGCCCTTGATTTCTTCAAAGACCTTACGCTTTCTGAAAAGGATATGAAGATTGCCGATCTGATTTTGCGGGAAATTGTGGAGCGTTTAAGCTTTCTGGATAAAGTCGGACTTGATTATCTGACACTGAGCCGGGCAGCGGGAACATTGTCCGGGGGAGAGGCGCAGCGGATCAGGCTGGCCACTCAAATCGGTTCGCGGTTATCCGGTGTGCTTTATATTTTAGATGAGCCATCAATTGGTCTGCACCAGCGTGATAACGACCGTTTAATCAGCGCGCTGAAAAACATGAGAGACCTGGGGAACACACTGATCGTCGTAGAACATGATGAAGATACGATGATGGCAGCCGATTATTTAATTGATATCGGCCCGGGTGCCGGCATCCACGGAGGACAAGTTATTTCTGCGGGGACTCCGGAAGAAGTCATGGCAGATCAAGATTCGTTAACAGGCAGCTACTTATCAGGGAAGAAATTTATCCCACTGCCTCCCGAAAGAAGAAAACCGGACGGCCGCTATATTGAGATTAAAGGTGCTTCAGAAAATAATCTGAAAAAGGCAAATGCCAAGTTTCCGCTAGGGACGTTTACAGCGGTTACGGGCGTTTCAGGATCGGGGAAAAGCACCCTCGTCAATGAAATACTTCACAAGGCATTAGCGCAAAAGCTCCATAAAGCAAAAGCGAAGCCAGGCAGCCACAAAGAAATCAAAGGCCTCGAACATTTAGACAAAGTCATTGATATTGATCAGGCGCCGATCGGAAGAACGCCGCGGTCAAATCCTGCGACATACACCGGTGTTTTTGATGATATTCGCGATGTGTTCGCACAGACAAATGAAGCGAAAGTCCGCGGCTATAAAAAAGGCCGTTTCAGTTTTAACGTGAAGGGCGGCCGATGTGAGGCCTGCCGCGGTGACGGGATTATAAAAATTGAAATGCACTTTCTTCCTGACGTATACGTGCCATGTGAAGTGTGCCACGGCAAACGCTACAATCGGGAAACACTTGAAGTGACATACAAAGGAAAAAGCATTTCTGATGTGCTTGATATGACGGTCGAAGATGCTCTTTCTTTCTTTGAAAATATCCCGAAAATTAAGCGCAAGCTCCAAACCCTGTACGATGTTGGTCTTGGTTATATTACGCTCGGCCAGCCGGCGACTACTTTGTCGGGCGGTGAAGCGCAGCGGGTAAAACTTGCATCTGAACTGCATAAACGCTCAACCGGGCGCACGCTGTACATTTTAGATGAACCGACAACAGGTCTGCACGTCGACGATATCGCCAGACTTCTTGTCGTGCTTCAGCGGTTGGTTGATAATGGGGATACAGTGCTTGTCATTGAGCATAATCTTGATATCATCAAGACGGCTGATTATATTGTTGATCTGGGGCCCGAAGGCGGAGCCGGAGGCGGCACCATTGTCGCGTCGGGAACACCGGAGGAAATCACTGAAGTCGAAGAGTCGTATACAGGGCGTTATTTGAAGCCTGTTATGGAGCGCGACAAAAAACGCATGAAGTCACTCTTGGAAGCGAAAGAAACTGCAACATCTTAAAACCCTCTTTTCAGAGGGTTTTCACTTTTCTTTGCAGTATTTATTAAAACGTCTTCTTATACAGCTGCCGGCTCACATTCATTAAATCTTGAACAATATGAGTGCTGCTGCTGTCCAGAAGAACTTTTATATATTGAATGTCATGAGAGATGGGAAGAGGTCCGTGAATCTGTTCAAGCTCCGCTAACATTTCACGGTTCATTCTTTTTTGTTCATGAATCAGTTTTAAAACGGATTCTTGTGTTACTGTATAGTCACTGGGATCTTTCTCCATTGCTTGTCCAGCCTCCTTGATTGCCGTAAGCTTTTTACATATTGTAATCGGTACGGCTGAAAGATTCTACTTCTAAAACTTTTTAAAATCCAATTTCCGTAAATGGAAGCATGTCTAAAGGATGATTTTGAAACCTCTGGAGGTTTTATACGTATATCTATCTAAGTAAAACGTCCTGACTTATAATCACGGATGATTCACGATGGGAGTTGAATAAATTGAACCGTAATCAAGCCATAATTGCATCACTTTGTTATTTCAGCGTCTTTATCGCGCCGGTCATTGTGCCGATTGTCGCTTATTTTGTTGTTGATGAGAAAGAGACAAAACGTCACGCGATACGTTCTCTGCTTTCTCACATTGTTCCTTTTGCCGGCTGGCTGGTCTTATTTATCGCTTTTCTTGGCGGGGCTATTGCCATAGATGGGGACAGTGTGATGCCTGTATTTGTGATGATTGGCGGCGCAATCGTATATTTCTTAGTTGTGATTGGCATTATTATTTGGAACGTCATTCAGGGCATTAAGGTGCTGCGTGCAGCATAAGTAGATCATAGGGAGGAGATCGAATGAAGCAGGAAAAGGAACGAATCCTCAAGCTTGTGGAGGAAGGAAAGCTGACGGCACAGGAAGCACTGACGCTGATTGAAAAGCTCGACAGCGACTATAAGGAAAAAGAAGAAAAAATCACGGCTCTGTCAGTTAACGTTCATGAAGAGGATGAGCCATTCACAGCGGCCAAAAAAGATGGCAACAAGCCGTCTTTAGGGGCGAAGCTGTTCGACTGGATTGATTCTGCTGTGAAAAAGGTGAAAGAAGTTGATCTTGATTTAAACTTCGGGCACTCGTTTGACGTACAGCATATTTTTCAATTTAAGGATACTGAGTTTTCCAGTGTAGAGCTCCAGATCGCAAACGGCAGCGTAAATATTGTTCCGTGGGAAGACGAGGATATCAGAGCGGAATGCCAGGCGAAGGTATATCGCACTGACAGCCAAGAAGCAGCAAGAGACGCTTTTCTTCAGCATATTGAATGTGAAATCAAAGGAAATAAGTTTTTTATCCGTACAGAAAAGAAAACGATGAAAACCAATGTCACATTGTATATTCCTCAGAAGGAGTATGATAAGATTCGGGTGAAGCTGTTTAACGGACCGATCAGAGGGGAACATTTACATGTAAAAGAGTTCTCGGCGAAAACGACAAATGGCGTGCTGTCGTTCTCGAATTTGACGGCTGAAAAAGCTTCGGCAGAAACGGCGAACGGCCAAATTAAGCTAGCCAATCACAATTGCGGCACAATAGAAGCGGAAACCATTAACGGGCTGATTGATCTGCGCGGAAAAAGCGAATCCATTGATGTTCAAAGCTTTAACGGAAATATCGCGATTACTGTAACAGAATCAGACTGCCGCTCGATTTACACAAAAACGACGACTGGAAATGTGGAGCTGTCGATTCCGGATGATCTTGCGGTGAAGGCTGAGCTGAAAAGCAATCTCGGCTCGCTGTCCCACGAATTAATAGATGTTGATATGCTGAAAGAAAAAAATGATACCATTCAAAAAGAAATGATGTTCACTTCTAATCAAGCACATGATCAAAACATCGCCGTTTTCTCCGAATCATTAACTGGCGCCATCAAATTAAAGTATACACAGAGGTGATCGAATGAATAGATTATATCGTTCAGAAAAAAACAGGAAAATGGCCGGCGTCATCGGCGGCCTGGCGGAGTATTTCAACTGGGATGCGTCACTCCTCAGAGTGATAACCGTCATTTTAGCCGTTATGACAAGCGTTATTCCTGTTCTGCTCATATATATCATTTGGATTTTTATTGTTCCGTCAGAAAGGGATATGAAGTAACATGGTCAAATGGGCAGTCAGCATTTTAGTAAATGCTTTATTATTAATCGTCATTGACGGTTACATTGATTCCATTCATATCAGCAGCATCGGGGCAGCGATTATTGCCAGCCTTATTTTATCAATCTTAAACGTGCTGATTAAACCGCTCTTGATTATCTTTACGCTGCCTGTCACAGTTGTGACGCTGGGTCTCTTTTTGTTTGTGATTAATGCCATCACCTTGATGATGACAGCGTCCATTATGGGTGACAGTTTTCAAATTGACGGCTTCGGATCAGCCATCTTGGCATCTGTTGTCCTGTCGGTGTTCCATTTGCTGATTCAAAAAGGCATTTTAGAACCGCTTCGGAAAAAATAAAAGCTGCCATGCAAATGGCAGCTTTTTTACATAGGATGTTTTTCTTGTTTGATGTCATGTTTCGCCTGATGCATATACAGCAGAAGGCAAAAGCTCAATATGGCAAATGCGATACCCAAAAGGCCAAATGACATGACAGACGGCATCCGTGTCAACAGATAAGCTGATATCATCGGGCCGGCCGCCATACCTGTATATCTGACAAAGTTAAAGATTCCGATCGCGCTCCCCCTGTTGTGTTCAAACTCATTGGTGATCATCGTGGAATACAGGGGAGGAATAACCCCCATCGAGACACCGAACAGCGCCAATGTGAGAGCCATGAGAATGATGGAGACGGAATGTGTAAAAGCAAATAAAATGATGCTGACCGCTGCAATTGCATTGCTGTAGACAAACAATGTACTTAGAGGAAGTTTTGCCTGTATGTTTTTAAACAGAAAGGTACCAGCGATTGTGCTTAACGCCAGAGGCAAATATAACAGTCCCGCTATCTGTACATCCATATGATAATGTTCCGTCAGCAATATCGGAAGATAGACAATTACCGCAAAATAAATGAAAAAGAGAAAAAAGCTTAAGGTCAAAATGACATTTCCAGCTCTATTTGTGAAAATGGATTTATAATGAGTAAGCAAACTGCCTGATTTTGCATCTTGCTTTGGTGCGCTATGAGAATCCTTAGGGAAGAAAATGCTGTTTGTAGCTAATAAAATAACAGAGATCGCCGTCAGCATCCAAAAGATCCCTTCGTGTCCGAAAGCCCCGCCGAGAAATCCCCCGAGAACAGGAGCAATAGCCGGGGCGGCCGAAAGAAGCATTTGATACGTACCCATGGCATTTCCGCGATCACTGCCTGTAAATAGCTGGCCGATTGTGGTGGCCGCAATGAGAGGGAGTGCTGCAGAACCGGCTGCCTGTACGATTCTAAAAATAAGAAACAAAGTAAAATCAGTGGTGACGGCACATCCGAAACTGGCTGCCGCCGTTGCCAGTATTCCAGCAAGCAAGACATAACGCGCGCCTTTAAAATCGATGATGGCGCCCAAAATAATTTGCATAATGGCTGTCACAATCATAAAAACTGAAACTGACAGGTTCACGAGGGTTACAGAGACATGGAATGATTCTTTAATAATCGGGATGATGGGTGAATATATATTTTGGCTTAAAGAAGCAAAAAATGCGCTGAAACAAACAATATACAAGATCAGCTTTGCTTTTGATTTCGTTTGAGCCATAAAGAACAACACCGCCTTTTTTACTTTACAGGTTTCTCTGAAGTATCATCTGTTTGCTCAGCTTCAAGTCTGGAAGTAAGCTGTTCTAAAAATTTCAATACAGCATTCTGTTCATCTTGTGAGAATGAATCAAGGAATTGGTAAAATGCCAGCTCCTTTTTTTGTGCAGTTTTTTATGCAAATCAAAAATCTGTCTGCCTTTACGGGTTAATTTGAAATAGACTTCTTTTTTGTTATCAGTCAGCTGATAGCGATTGATAAATTCTTCTTTGATCAGTTTTGTGCTGATTTTCGTTACGTTCGCTTTAGATAAATTCATTTTTTTGGCAATTCCCGTATTATTAATCGGTTCATGTTGGCCAATACAGTCAATGACATGGATGCTAGTCATGTTTTTGGGAACATCATTCACATCTTCTTCTGCGACCTCCTTAAAGAACTGCCGAAGTGCAGTATTCGCTTTTTGTTCATTAAGATGCAGGAGCCGAACGTATATGTCGTATATCAGCTGTTTTGTCAGACCGGACATAAGCTACCTTCTTTCTTTGAATGAATGGTTTACTAGGAAACAATAAAAAATGTTTACTAGTGAACGATTTGATTTTATCTGTTCTTGTTTTTGTTGTCAATTGCTGGTGCTTAAGGAAGATGAAAACTGTGGCATTTACACTTTTTTTCAATTTTTCAAGGCTGATGATATTGACACATGGCAGAATAAGGGATGGAATGACCGATGTTTACTGGTAAACGTTAATTATGATCATCGTCTATGAAATGAAAAAAGGTTATTACTGAAAATGATCCGTTGAAGCTTTAAGTGCTGTCTATCAATAATCCATCTCATTTTAAGAGGTGAATGAGATGGAAGCGGTACCGTGCTTATCTCTTTTTAATGCGAACTCTTGTATCGCTTGAAATCATTCATTATGAATGCTGTTATCCATCAATCTGTCTCTCTGATTTTATCGTTAACCGGTTTAACTTCAAGAGGCCGATGTCTTTTTGTTCTTTTTGCACAAAAATAAACTCATAAGCTTCCCTGTTCAGACGCAAAATACGTGAAAAGGGAGGTGTCGTGATGAGAAAATACACAGTCATAGCTTCTTTATTATTGTCTTTTCTGTTTGTTCAGTCTGGCGGCCATCATGAAGCGAGGGCCTTGCCCGTCATAAAGCAGGAGCCGTTCCAAACGCCTCATTACATACCCTTGCTTGAAAACCCTCCTCAAATTGAAGTGAAGGCTGAAATGAAGGGCAATCTGATCATTCAGGCGCACGTGCGTGACAGTGAGTATCAATCGTTTTCTGCCTTTTTGTTTTATAAACAAAGCAATGAACTGGGCTATAAAATGGTGCCGATGGACCCAACCCCCGGAGCTATCCGCCAGTTTTTGGCGCAAATTCCGAAGAGGTCAATCTGGAATAGCGAGCTCGAGTATTACATTGTGTTCTCGAATGGAAAGCAGCGGGTAGAGTCAGAAACGAAGACACTGAAGCTGGATGGGTATCAGGCTGATCTCGCCCATATCCCGGAGCTGCTGATCACCGAGCTTGCGGTTGATACAAAAAATACCGGGCGTACAGACGGTTATGAATTTATTGAGGTATATAATACAACCGACAGAACAATTGATTTTAAAGATTATCACATCCGCTATCGCTATCCGAAGGAAGGGCCGGACTCCGATTTGATTTGGAGACCTGATCAGCGGGTCGTCATTCCTTCTGGCGAAACCTGTGTATTTTGGCTCAAGCCTGCCGGACATCCTGAATTGACAGCGGATGATTTTAACCGGCACTATCAGACACATTTGAGAGAAGGGGAAAATCTGTTGGTGCTGGAAGGAACAGAGGGCATGGCGAATACCCGGCCGCGTGCGGTTGCGATATCGACGAATACAGGGAAGGATATTTCAGTTGCGCACTACCGAAAGCATGCGCTGCGCCGCCTGTCGTCTGTGCTTTATAAATATCCGCTCGATGGAACAGCGGAACTGCTCAGCATTTCAATAGCAGAAAAAAATCCATCGCCAGGCTCGGTTTTACAGGCGCAGGTTCCAGAGCAAAAACGAAAAATGAAGCTTGATAAAGAAAAGCCGGTTATAGAAGATTTAACAGACCGCAAGCCTGTCCGTCCGGCTGAAAGCATTGAACTGCGGGCTGACATACGTGACCGCAGTTTAGTGAAAACGGCCGCCTTTTATTATCGGACAGATGAAAACAAACCGTTCAAACGCATTTTCGCTGAAAAAGACCGCAACGATCATTTGTACCATTATATTGTCTACTCACCTGAGCTGATCGGGAAGGATCAGCTTGAGTATTACGTCGTAGCCGGTGACGGGATCAATGAAGCGAAGACGCCTGTCAAAATGATTGATATTAAGCAAACAAGCAAGTCGCACGGTTTGCGGATGAATATAGAAAACAGAGATACACTTTCGGGGACACAGTTTCTCAAAGCGACTACGGATGGGCGGACTGACAGCATTAAGCTGTGGATTGACGGAAAAAAACAACTGACAGAGCCCGCCATGGAAAAAGAAGTATATTTTGCGTTCGATACCCGGAAAACGAACCTTTACTTTAAAAATGCTGTAACGATGGACGGCAAGGTGCTAAAAGTCTTCGATGATACGACAAATAAATACCGTACCTACTCTGTTCCTTTGCCGGAGACGCTGCTTCAAAAAGGGAAGCAGCTGCAGCGTATCACGATACGATCGGGTTCAAAGGTATCTCCGTTTGATACGGCTGAAAACCGTGATGACTTTTTAGTCAAAAATGCCCGATTGGTATTATCGGATGGAACGGTGATCAGGGATGAGCGTATTTCTCCCGAGAAGGAGCTTTTTATTGGGGATAATCAGCGCTCAAATAAAAGCTGGCCGTTTCAATTTCATTTGCCTGACGGACTGTTTACGTCACAGCTGCTGAAGTGGGATACAGAGAAGCTGACTGAAGGAGCCCATCATATTGCAGTAAGCGATGGGAATGAAAACCTGAGTTTTGTAGTGCGGGTTGATAATTCAGGGCCGCACATCGAACCGAATGTGACGGACGGACAGACGTATAAAGGAAACCTGGTTCTGCAGGCAGATATGTTTGATAAATGGAGCAAAATAGAGGAAACAGAGGCATTTTTAGATGGTGACAGCATTACGCTCCCGTATCATACGTCAACTTCTGAGCTGTCTCCGGGCAAACACACGCTGAAAGTCTCAGCAACAGATTTGGCTGGCAATAAAACGGTTATTGAGCGGACATTTAAGACAGAGCGGGAGCATCCGGACCAGCCGGAAATCGTAAATAGCGATGCCGATACGCACAAAGCCAAGCTTTCGGTGCGGGTGAAGGATCCGACGAATGATGCGATGGATGTGTCTTTTTACAGAGGCTTTCAATATACGGCGCAAAACAGAAATAATGTGAAAATGTTTAAGCATGCGTCACTGACTGAACCTCCGAAGAGCTTTGTCCCGGAAAGCGAGACGCCGTTTACCAATGAAGAAATGAATCGGGTGTCAGGAGCTGACGGAAAAACAGTGTCAACTGAAGAGAAGGAGCTTTTTCCTTATCACCGTTTTGAAGTGACGGTTGACCCGTCCATTGATGAGAATGATTTAGCTGAAGCCGTTTGGAGAGGAAGCTCTCTGCCGGGTAGGAAAGTGACAATGTACGCTTGGAATTACCGGACAAGCCAGTGGCAGCCGATTGACAGCTTCGTTGCCAAAGATGACAAACAGTTCACGCTAAAGGCGTCTGTCATCGCTTCCGATTATGTGCGGAAATCTAAGATGAATATCATTGTTCAGGACGAAATTCCTCCTGCGAAGGATATGTATACCTTTGTCTGGATGTCAGACACGCAGTATTATGCAAAAAGCTATCCGCATATTTTTGATAAGCAGACTGCATGGATCAAAAATACCCAAAGGAAGCTGAATACGAAATACGTGTTTCATACAGGGGATATTGTAGATGATTCCGCAGATATCAGACAGTGGAGAAACGCTGATCAATCAATGCGTGTCCTGGACAACAGCGGAATTCCTTACGGCGTGCTGGCCGGAAACCACGATGTCGGTCATAAGGACGGCTCCTACAGGGCGTTTGGCAAATACTTTGGCAGCCACCGTTTCGATAAGAGACTGTATTATGGCGAATCGTACAAAAATAACCGCGGGCATTATGACCTCATATCAAGCAGCGGCAATGATTATATCATGCTGTACATGGGCTGGGGCATCACGGACGAAGACATCGCATGGATGAATCAAGTGCTGAAGGAGCACCCTGACAGGACAGCTGTCTTAGCTTTTCATGAATATTTACTCGTAAGCGGAAACAGAAGCCCGATCGGCGAGAAAGTTTTCAAGAAAGTTGTTAAGCCGAACCCGAATGTCGTGATGGTGTTAAGCGGACATTATCACAGCGCGATGAGAAAAACAGATGAGCTGGATGATGACGGAGACGGAAAACCGGATCGTCTCGTACATCAAATGCTTGCTGATTATCAGGGCGGGCCCGAGGGCGGCCAGGGGTATTTGCGTTTGATGCAGTTTGACCAGGCAAACAATGTGGTGCATGTATCCACATACTCTCCGTATTTGGATGATAAAAACTTTTATGATACAGATAGTTACGGCAACAAGGATGAGTTTACGCTGGAGCTTGATCTGAAGCCAAGAATGAAAAGAGTAGAAACCGATTATTTTGAATGCAATGTCTATACAAACGAACAGCTCGGAAAACGCGAGAAAGTGAAAAGCGGGGAAACCGCCGAATTCCTTTGGGAGAATCTAGAGCCGAGTTCTGTTTATTATTGGTACACCATTGTGGAAGACAGCTTTAACGGAAAAACGAAATCGCCGATCTGGAAGTTCAAAACGAAAAAAGAAACCTATCGTCCAGCGTCAGACCAGTTTGATTTTCGCCGTGTCTCCAATCCTTAAAAAGGGGTTGGAGATTTTTTTATGACAGCCGATCCATGTAGTGAACAAAAGTATAGCGGTCGCCCCTGTATACAGATTTTACATGCTCAAAAGCAGTTCCGTTCTGCAAATACGTTGTTCGTTTAATCAACAGGACTGGCGCCCCCTCTTGGATGCCGAGTATGTTTGCTTCATCCTGTGTTGCGGCGCTCGGTTCAAGCTCTTGTTTGGCGCGAGAAATCGGCGTGCTGTTGTACCTTTCGATATGCTCGTAAATCGACGACTTGAAATGAGACTGATTTAATTCACCTGCAAGCTCAAATGGGATGTGTGAGGCTTCGATCGCCATAGGAATATCATTCGCCAGCCGAACCCGTGTGATTTTGTGGATGCGGGACGGGTGCCCGCACCCTAGTATGGCGGCCAGCTCCTCAGTCGAATCGATAAGCTGATAATCGATGAGCCTGCTGCTCGGCCTCATGCCGCGGCTTTTCATATCTTCGGTAAAGCTTGTAAGCCCTTGGAGCGCTTGCTCCATTTTTAGCTTGCTGACAAAGGTGCCCCGGCCTTTCTGGCGATAGAGAAAACCTTCATTGACCAAATTAGAAAGCGCTTGGCGCACTGTCATCCGGCTGATCCCGAATTGCTCGGCATATTCCCGCTCGGAAGGAAGCGGCATATCCGGCTTCAGCTCTCCGCTCTTTATTTGGGCTTTTACTTGCTCCATAATCTGATAATAAATCGGGATAGGAGATTGTTTATCGATATTCATAGCGAAAATCCTTTCAATGCCTGAATCCCGCGGCTTCTTGATCAATCAAAACCGAAACGTTAGGATGCAGGTGCAAAGCAGACGCAGGGAATTCCTCGCTGACTTGTCCGTCCAGCAGCCTTTTGGCAGCTTCGGCTTTGCTTGTGCCGGAGATAAGCAGAAGAATCTGCTTGCTTGAGAGAATCGTTTGAATTCCCATTGTAACGGCTTTTTTTGGCACACTGTCAATGGAGGGAAAATATCTGGCATTGGCCTGACGGGTTTGTTCATTTAATGCCACGACATGTGTGCGGGAGTGGAATGATGTTCCCGGTTCATTAAAGCCGATATGTCCGTTTCGGCCGATGCCGAGAAGCTGAATGTCCGCTCCGCCAAGTGATTCAATCAATTGTTCGTAGCGTTTGCACTCGGCTTCCAGGTCACCTGCGTTTCCATCAGGAATAAAATGCCGGCTCGATTGACTGTCGATATGCTGAAAGAAACGGTCATTCATATAGCAGTGATAGCTGTTTGGGTCATCACCGGAAAGCCCGGCGTATTCATCTAAATTAATCGTTGTGATGTTTTGAAAAGAAAGATTCTCTGTTTGGTGCAGGCGGATCAGCTCGCGGTACGTGCCTTCCGGTGTCCCGCCTGTTGCTAAACCGAGAACGGCATCAGGCTTTTCCCTGACTGTTTCAGCCACAATGCCGGCAGCTTTTTGGCTTAATGCCTCATACGATTGACATTCGATTACTTTCATATATGATCAGCCTCCTTGGATTTAAATGCAATGTTTCCGCGGCAGACGGTGAGAAGCACCTCACATTCACTGCTGACAATTACAAGATCCGCATCTTTTCCCTCTGTTATACTGCCTTTTCGGTCAAAGATGCCAAGCTGTTTGGCCGCGTTTGCTGAAGTTATATTTGCTATATCCGTCCAAGAGCAATTCGTAAACGCGCGCATATGCCGTGCGCCTTCATTCATTTTTAAAATCGAACCGGCAAGCGTCCCGTCCGGAAGAAGAGCTGTTTTTCCCTTTACTGTCACACTCTGTCCGCCGAACTCGTAGACTCCGTCTTTCAGACCTTTCGCCCGCATCGAATCGGTGATCAAGATAAGCTTGCTGCTGCCTTTTGCTAAAAAAGCAAGCTTTGCCGCTAACGGATGGGAGTGGATGCCGTCAGCAATAAGCTCTGAGACATAACCCTCATGGGCAAGGGCTGTTCCGATCACTCCGGGTTCACGATGATGGAACGGACTCATCGCATTGTATAAGTGAGTCATATGGCTGGCGCCTGCTTCAAAGGCTTCCAAAAGTAATGCGGAGTCTGCATCCGTGTGTCCCATTGAAGCGATAATCGACTCATCTTTTAAATAACGGATCAGCTCAAATTGCTGGTCCTCCTCCGGCGCAAGCGTGACGATTTTGATCAGTCCGCCTGCCTCCTGCTGCCACTTCTTGAAAAGCGCAAGATCTGAGGGCCTGATCCATTCCTTTGGCTGCGCTCCGGCTCTTTTAGGTGAAACAAAGGGACCCTCCAAATGAATTCCGATCAATTCCGCACCTAATGAAGAGGGTTCCTCCGCAGACTTCCAATCTCTCGCGTTTTCCAGAGCTTGAGAAATTTGGCCGTGCTCCTGTGTGATGGTTGTCGCTAAAAAACTCGTTGTGCCTTCCTCAGGCAGTCTTGAGGACATGGCATCGAGCGCGGAAAAGCTCGCATCCATTGTATCTGCGCCATAGCCGCCGTGAATATGGATATCAATCATTCCCGGAAGCAATACGGCATCCTTTGGGCCTTGAATTTCCTTTGAGTATTGCTCTTTTGGCCGTTCTGTTGAGACAGCGCTGATTTTTCCGTCCTTGACTCCAACATAGCCGTTTTTGATCACTTCATTTTCTGTCACGATACTGATTCCGCTGAGAAGAAGACTATCTGCCATAAATGATCCGCCTTTCTGGAATATGAATACGTTTATTTTACTCTTTTTCAGACTAGTGATCTAGACCAGCTGACACGTTTGCCAGTCTTTTATAAAATCTGTTTTAGGTTCAAGCCCGAAAGTGATAAAATGAAATTATTGTTGAGCAAGCTCGGGTTATCCCGGAACAGGAGGAACATATCGTGGCAAAGGTTCGGACAAAAGATGTAATGGAACAGTTTCATTTGGAATTAATCAGCGGTGAAGAAGGTATTAACCGCCCGATTACGATGAGCGATTTATCAAGACCAGGCATTGAAATTGCCGGATATTTTACATATTACCCCAGGGAGCGCGTGCAGCTTCTGGGGAAAACAGAGCTCTCTTTCTTTGAACAGCTGCCGGAAGAGGATAAAAAGCAGCGAATGGAATCTCTATGCACGGATGTAACACCAGCTATTATTCTGTCTAGAGATATGCCTATCCCGCAGGAGCTCATTGACGCTTCCGAGAAAAACGGCGTGCCTGTCCTCAGATCGCCTTTGAAAACGACAAGACTGTCAAGCCGATTGACCAACTTCCTAGAAAGCAGACTTGCGCCAACCACAGCCATTCACGGTGTGCTTGTAGATATATATGGCGTCGGAGTGCTGATCACAGGGAAAAGCGGCGTCGGAAAAAGTGAAACCGCGTTGGAGCTTGTGAAAAGAGGCCACCGCCTTGTTGCTGATGATTGTGTTGAAATTCGGCAGGAGGATCAGGATACCCTTGTCGGAAACGCCCCTGAGCTCATTGAGCATCTGCTTGAAATTAGAGGGCTCGGCATTATTAACGTCATGACGCTGTTTGGTGCCGGTGCGGTCAGAAGCAATAAACGAATTACAATTGTGATGAATCTTGAACTCTGGGAGCAGGGCAAGCAATACGACCGTCTTGGACTCGAAGAAGAAACAATGAAAATCATTGATACAGAAATTACAAAACTCACGATCCCTGTCCGTCCGGGACGAAATCTCGCGGTCATTATTGAAGTGGCTGCTATGAACTTCAGATTGAAGCGGATGGGCTTAAACGCTGCTGAGCAATTTACCAACAAGCTGGCGGATGTCATTGAAGACGGTGAACAAGACGAATAGGAGTTGGCAATAAATGAATGAAGCGATAGAACCACTCAATCCGATAGCGTTTCAGCTGGGGCCGTTAGCCGTCCATTGGTACGGAATCATTATCGGCCTCGGTGCTTTGCTGGGGCTTTGGATTGCCATGAGAGAAAGTGAGAAACGAGGACTGCAGAAAGATATTTTTATCGATCTCGTCCTTTTTGCGATCCCAATTGCGATTATTTGCGCACGGATTTATTACGTTGCATTTGAATGGGATTATTATGCCGAACATCCGGGGGAAATCATAAAAATCTGGAAGGGCGGCATCGCGATTCACGGCGGCTTAATCGGTGCCATTTTGACAGGCTATGTCTTTTCGAGAGTGAAAAACATTTCTTTCTGGAAGCTTGCGGATATCGCGGCGCCAAGCATTTTGCTCGGTCAGGCGATCGGCCGCTGGGGAAACTTTGTCAATCAAGAGGCACACGGGGAGGCGGTCAGCAGAGCCTTTTTAGAAAACCTGCACCTGCCTGAGTTTATCATCAATCAAATGTACATCAACGGCCAATATTATCATCCTACTTTTTTATATGAATCACTATGGAGCTTTGTCGGCGTTATTATACTGCTTCTTTTGCGCAGAGCGAATTTACGGAGAGGCGAGCTGTTTTTAACCTATATCATTTGGTATTCAATCGGAAGGCTCTTTATTGAAGGAATGCGGACTGACAGCTTAATGCTGACGAGTTCGCTTCGCATCGCTCAGGTGATCTCAATCGTATTGATTGTTTTGGCTGTAGCAGCCATCATCTTCAGACGCGTCAAGGGGTACTCGGCGAAGCGTTACGCAGAGTAGACGGTAACAAAGGGGGATGAGGGATGAAGAAGATTTTCCTGGTCGGTCTTGCGGCGGGTCTTCAAACAACATGGACACTCGGCAAAGTCATTTTTCCGGTAACGCTGGTGGTCACTTTGCTTCAGCATACGCCTGTCATGGATTGGCTGGTACGGCTGATTACACCGGTGATGGGCCTGTTCGGGCTCTCTGGTGAAGCGGCGATCCCGCTTGTTCTTGGGAATATGCTGAATCTGTACGCGGGGATTGCCGGGATATTGACACTGGATTTATCCGTGAAGGAAGTTTTTATCTTAGCGGTGATGCTTTCATTCTGTCATAACTTGATTATCGAATCGACAGTCGCAGCAAAGGTCGGGATCAGGATTGGCATCATATTGGCAGTGCGCATTGGTTTGGCAGCTGTTTCTGCAATCGTCATCAATCTCATCTGGCATGGCGGGCAGGAAACGGCCCAGTACGGTTTTATCGCTGCAAAGGGTGATGCGCCTGACGGCTGGCTGGCGATACTGGCCGAGGCTTTAATGAAAGCCGGTCTTGGCGTTTTGCAGCTGGCGGCAATTGTGATCCCGCTGATGATCATCATTCAATTTATGCGAGACTTAGGCTGGCTGCACACGTTTTCGAAGTGGCTGTCTCCGTTTACACAGATGCTCGGCATGAATAAAAATACCTCGATGACAATGGTTGCCGGCTTGACAATCGGTCTGGCCTACGGAGCGGGTGTCATGATTAAGGCAGTCGAAGATGACGGCGTTGGCAGGCGCGACATGACACTGGCCTTTATTTTTCTCGTTGCCTGCCATGCCGTCGTTGAAGATACACTTGTCTTTATTCCGCTCGGCATTCCAGTTTGGCCGCTTCTGCTGATCCGGGTCACTACGGCTGTGCTGCTGACGATGGCTATATCGTATACGTGGAAAAAATGGAAACCCTCAGCGGTTGGAAAGGAAGCAGTATGACTGATAAACAAGTTACGACAATTCTGTTTGATTTAGACGGGACCCTTATTAATACGAATGAATTAATTATCGCGTCATTTTTGCATACGCTGGAGCATTATTACCCGAGCCGCTATAAACGTGAAGATGTGCTTGCGTTTATCGGCCCGTCTCTTTTTGAAACGTTTTCTTCAATGGATGCTGAGAAAACTGAAGATATGATCAGCATGTACAGAACATACAATCACCAGATGCATGACACACTTGTCACCGAATATGAAACGGTTTATGAAACGCTGGATGAACTAAAAAAAGCGGGCTTTACATTAGGAATTGTGACAACAAAATTAAGAGATACTGTCAATATGGGCCTTAAGCTGACGGGCATCGGCGAATTTTTCGAAACCGTTGTTACACTTGATGACGTCACGATGGCAAAACCTGATCCCGAGCCTGTGCTGCTGGCGCTGAAACAGCTGGGAAGCGAGCCTGCAGAAGCCATCATGGTCGGCGACAACTATCACGATATTCTGGCGGGTAAAAACGCCGGCACAAAAACAGCCGGGGTCGCTTGGACGATTAAAGGCACGGAAGCGCTGGCGAAACATGAGCCTGACTATATGCTTGAGAAAATGAGTGATCTATTACAAATCGTTGGAGTGAAGTAATCTGTGAGAAAAACAGACCGGCATCCGGTATCAGGTGCTAACTCACTGTGGCATGTCTATCAAACGGTGCCTTTTTTGAAGGTAGTGAAGAATTTCATGATTATTCAAATCGCGAGATACACACCGTTTATAGGGATGAAAAACTGGCTGTACCGTACATTTTTGCGGATGAAGGTCGGAAAGCAGACATCCTTTGCCCTCATGGTGATGCCCGATATTATGTTTCCGGAAAAGATCTCAGTCGGAACGAATTCAATCATCGGATACAATACGACCATTTTGGCCCATGAGTATTTAATTCAGGAGTATCGAACCGGTAAAGTCCTGATCGGAGACGAAGTGATGATCGGAGCCAACACGACCATTCTGCCAGGCGTAGAAATAGGGAATGGCGCAGTCGTGTCCGCCGGAACGCTTGTCCATAAGGATGTGCCAGCCGGAGCATTTGTCGGCGGAAATCCGATGAAAATCATATACACAAGGGAAGAAATGCAGGAAAGAATAAAAAGCCCGCTGTAATAAATAGCGCGGGCTTTTTTTGTATATTAAAATTGGGTATTGTTTTTTTCCGTTACGTGCTGGACGCCGATCCATTTCTTGCCGACGTTGGAGTATCTTGTGTTCGTCATGGTGACAGTGCTCGTTTTACTGTCCGTACGGAAAATCGCTTCCTTCATATTTGTGATGGTGCATCTGTCGATAATGACATCGGTATGGAAGGTCGACCCGCCCAGCTGTCTAATAAACTTTCCGCCGTTATCCGCAGTGAAGTTTTTCACTGTAAACGTGCTGGCTTTATTGATTTGAAAGATTTTATCAGAAGCTTTTTGAGCAGAACCGCCGTCAATGGTTACTTTTCCTTCCTTCTTCACAGTTAATGCGTCCTCACCAACATCTTCCCACGTCACATTCTGAATGTTAACGTTTCCATAAGTGTGCACGCCATCAGCAGCAGGAGCTCCGAGCACTACATTTTTCAAAGTTGCTCCGTCTTCCACACGAAAAACAGGCTTTTGGTTTTCGGATTGGCTTCCGTCACCCAATTCTTTTCCTGCTACAAACCGCTGTCCCTTCCCGTCATATGTTGTATTTTTTGGCACGATAATTGTTTCATGAACCACTTTGTCAGCTGCAAAAGCAGTTGATGTCTGAAACTGGCTGAAGCCCATAACCAAACTGAACATAAATAGGATAGACACGATTTTTTTCAATGATAAAATCCTCCCCGGATATCTTTAGTTTTGTAAGAGAAGCGTCAGCATCTTGCACCGGCTTCTCTCACATAGATCGGGGCAAGGCTGAATCTGTTTTAATCATAAAAATAGCCAGCCTGAAAGTAAAGACAAATTTGGATGTGAAATGGAAAATGCGTCATTGTTACCTGATTTAAACAATGAATATTGGCGTATTTGCTCAGGAGAGAGCATAAGAAAAGCTTGTGAAAGCGGGCAGCTTTACTTTTGAACGACGATGGCTTGGCTGCCCATTTGCACCCACGCTTTTTCGAAGCTGGTCCGGTCTGTTTTTCTGTTTTTATAGCCATAAGGGTCATTCACATACACGTAATTTTTATCATAACCCGTGACGGCGACACTGTGTTCGCTGTACGTGATATCGATCGTTCCGTTTGGCGTTTTCCATGTCTGCATGTTGTCAACCGGCGTAAAGTTAGCTGTCGTGATAACCCAAACCGGGTTGCCTTTCTCAAGCTGCTCATAAACAGCAGAGATGCTTTTTCCTGTCAGATCAGAAACGCTGTCCCCCGCATAGGTTTTAGCGAGCTGATAGATCGGGCCGTGATAGACACCTAGCCCCGGGCCGTTCGCCATATCACCGACAAATCCGTCATTCGGATCACCTTTTAATCCGCTGCTGTATGTCAAAGGCACTGTTGCGATCTGGTTTGCCAGTGTATTCTTTGTCACGCTGTATCCCGCATAGTTCAGTACCATTGCAAGGCTCGTCACCTCACAGCCATTATAGAGCTTTGGGGCATCCATCTGATTGAAAAGCGTGACGTCCATCGGCTCAGCGCTTCCTTTCAGTTTCTTCTCTTTGTTTGCTGCTTCAGATTCCTTCTTCGTTGCACCTAAATCAATTTTGAAAAACGAAATATCTATATCTTTTGCATATATTTTGATGCCGAAGAAAATGACAGCAGAAAGTATGATCAGTACACATAACGTTCGCAGTGTTTTCATCTTTAACTCCTTGTTCTCTATTTGATTTGTATTATAGCATGCCAAACATCAAGAATTTGAGATATGACCTACCTTTCATCATTTATTCATGACTTTTTCATATTTAGGAGGAGGATTTCTGAACGAAAAAGATTCGTGCGAAAGTTAAGCATTGATTTCCACTCTTTCATCTGCTAACATATTATCATATTAGCGAACTAAAGGATTCGGAATTTTCCTTCAAACAATGACGGAGGTGCTCGGGTTGATGTTTATGTTTGAAAAACCGCACGGCATGAGAGATACACTGCCCGGTTTATATGAAACGAAAAAAAAGGTGAGGCAATCATTAACCGATATGATAGATAAATGGGGCTATCAATTTATGGAAACACCGACGCTGGAGTTTTACGATACGGTTGGTGTGCAGTCAGCAATTAAAGAGCAGCAGCTGTTTAAGCTTCTGGATCAGGATGGAAAGACACTGGTGCTTCGCCCGGATATGACAGGGCCGATCGCAAGGGTGGCGGCATCAAAGCTGCTGAAACATGATCATCCCCTCAGAGTCGGCTATGCGGTAAATGTGTTCAGAGCTCAGGAACGCGAGGGCGGACGTCCTGCCGAGTTTGAACAGGTTGGAGTGGAATTGATCGGTGATGGCACGACAAGTGCGGACGCAGAGGTCATTGCCTTAGTAATCGGTGCGTTAAAAAATGCCGGCTTGACTTCATTTAAAATTGCAATCGGCCACGCAGGCATTGCAGATGCCCTGTTTGTCGAGGTGCTCGGGAATGTTGAACGAGCGGACGTGCTGCGGAGGTTTTTATATGAAAAGAATTATGTCGGCTACAGAGAGCACGTCAAATCTCTTCCGCTTTCCTCCATTGATAAAAACAGATTGCTTGAGCTTCTCGAATTGCGAGGGAGCATAGAAGTTTGCAGACGTGCTGAAGAAATCGTCGATTCAGCGCAAGGTAAAAGTGTGGTTGATGAATTGAAGGCGCTGTGGGAGATTCTTGAGGACTACGGATGTACGGAAAATGTCCGTCTTGATCTGAATATGGTCAGCCATATGAGCTACTACACTGGGATTTTATTTGAAGTGTACGCGGATAATGTAGGCTTTGTGATTGGCAGCGGCGGCCGTTATAACAAGCTTCTGGGACATTTTAATTCACCGGCGCCGGCGACGGGTTTTGGGCTTCGGATTGACCGGATGATTGAAGCGCTCCATATGAAAGACGAACCTTGTGAAATGGATGCTGTCATTTTCAGCAAAGAACAGCGGGTGCAGGCCATTGCTTTTGCGAATGAAGAGCGTTTGAAAGGTAAAAAAGTTGTTCTTCAGGATTTACTGGGGATTGAAAATATTGATCAGATGACAAAATCATTTGCGAATGTCACCTATTTTATCGGTGCCAGAAAGGAAGAGCAAAATGGGTAAGTTACTCACAATGGCAATGCCGAAGGGGCGAATATTTGAAGAAGCAGCAGGGCTGCTGCGGCAGGCGGGATACAAGCTGCCGGAAGAGTTTGAGGATTCCAGAAAGCTGATCATCGACGTGCCGGAGGAAAATCTCCGCTTCATTTTGGCAAAGCCGATGGATGTTACCACATATGTGGAGCACGGTGTGGCAGACGTCGGAATTGCGGGGAAGGATGTCATGCTGGAAGAGGAACGCGATGTATATGAGATGCTGGATTTGAAAATCAGCAAATGCCATCTGGCGGTTGCCGGACTTCACGATACAAACTGGAGCGGCGTCGCGCCGAGAATCGCCACAAAGTATCCGAATGTGGCTTCCAGTTATTTTAGGGAGCAGGGAGAGCAAGTCGAGATTATTAAACTGAACGGCTCTATCGAGTTGGCACCTCTTATCGGGCTTGCGGACAGAATAGTCGACATCGTATCTACGGGACAGACGCTCAAAGAAAATGGACTCGTTGAAACAGAGCATATTTGTGATATCACCTCCCGCTTTATCGTCAACCCCGTAAGCTATCGCATGAAGGACGATGTCATCGACGAAATGGCATCCCGTTTATCTCTTGTTGTGGAAGGAGAAACGGCAAAATGAAAATCAAAATCATTAGCGGCGCGGACCGGCTTTCTCTCAAGCGGTCAATTGATGCCGGAACGGAAGAACAAAGAAAAGCGGTCCGATCCATTATTGAACATGTAAAAGCAAACGGTGATCAGGCCGTTCGTGACTACACGGCCAAGTTTGACGGCATCAAGCTCGACAGCGCATTGGTCACAACAGAAGAAATTGAAGAAGCATACAGCTTGCTGGATCCCCAGCTGCTGCAGGTGATCAGGCAAGCGATCAAAAACATTACTGAATATCACGAAAGGCAGCTTCAGTCTTCCTGGTTTTATCACAGAAAGGATGGCACAATGCTGGGACAGAAAGTGACAGCACTTGATTCTGCCGGCGTTTATGTGCCGGGCGGAACTGCCGCATATCCATCATCTGTTTTGATGAATGTCATTCCGGCGCTTACAGCGGGCGTGGAAAGAATTGTTCTTGTCACACCTCCGGGAAAAGACGGACGGCTGTCTCCGGGAGTCTTAGCTGCCGCTGCCGAGCTGGGCATTAAAGATATATACAAAATGGGAGGGGCTCAGGCAATTGCAGCGCTGGCGTACGGAACAGAAACCATTGAGCCGGTGGATAAAATCACAGGTCCGGGAAATATTTATGTCGCGCTTGCCAAACGAGAGGTGTTCGGTGATGTCGATATTGATATGATTGCCGGACCGAGTGAAATCGTCGTGCTGGCTGATGAAACAGCTATCCCGCGGGAAATTGCCGCTGACCTGCTGTCACAGGCGGAACACGACATGCTCAGCTCATGTGTGCTTGTCACAGATTCCATGCCGCTGGCTGAGGCCGTTTCAGCCGAGGTGAACGAGCAGCTTAAAACCTTGCCGCGCAGAGATATTGCGGAAGCTTCAGTGAGAGATTATGGATCTATTTATGTGGCTGAAACGATAGATGAAGCAGTCAATACAGTCAATACGCTCGCCCCGGAGCATTTAGAAATCATCACACAGTCTCCCGAAGCTTTGCTTGGCAATATCAAGCACGCAGGTGCGATTTTCTTAGGCCGATACAGCCCTGAACCGGTCGGAGATTATTTTGCCGGACCGAACCATGTGCTCCCGACAAATGGAACAGCCAGATTTTCAAGCCCATTAAACGTCACGGATTTTCAAAAGAAATCGAGCATTATTTCATACAGCCAATCAGCCTTTGAAGAACATGCGGATAGCATCGCGGCTTTTGCCAGACTGGAAGGATTAGAAGCGCACGCGAGATCAATCGAAGCGAGAGGACGGAGGAATTCGAAATGAGAAAAGCAGATCGCGCCAGAAAAACAAATGAAACAGATATTGAGCTGGCATTTGCAATAGACGGCGAGGGACAAGCGGATATCAAAACAGACGTGCCATTTATGACACACATGCTGGATTTATTCACGAAACACGGACAATTTGATCTTTCCATTAACGCGAAAGGCGATGTTGATATAGATGATCACCATACAACTGAAGATATCGGCATTTGCTTAGGGCAGGCTTTGCTTGAAGCACTAGGCGATAAAAAAGGAATCAAACGCTACGGCTCGGCGTTTGTACCGATGGATGAGGCGCTTGCGCAGGTGGTGGTTGATTTAAGCAATCGGCCGCACTTGGAAATGCGTGCTGACTTTCCGGCAGCGAAAGTCGGAACTTTCGATACTGAGCTTGTACATGAATTTTTATGGAAGCTGGCGCTTGAAGCACGGATGAACTTGCACGTGATCGTTCATTACGGCACAAATACGCACCATATGATAGAAGCTGTTTTTAAAGCATTAGGACGCGCGCTTGATGAAGCGACAACGATTGACCCGCGTGTCAAAGGGATTCCGTCAACGAAAGGGATGCTGTAAATGATCGGTGTGATAGATTACGGAATGGGCAATTTATACAGCGTCTCAAAGGCGCTGGAGCGTGTCGGCATACCGTACTTTGTTTCTGGCATGCCAAAGGAGCTGAGAAAAGCCGATGCTTTCATTTTGCCGGGAGTCGGGTCATTTGGGGATGCGATGGACAATTTGCGCAACGCCAAACTCGATCAATTCATTCACGATATGGTATCAGAGGGGAGACTGCTTCTTGGGATCTGCCTTGGCATGCAGCTATTGTTTGATGAGAGCGAAGAGCATGGAACCGCTGCAGGCCTCGGTTTGTTAAAGGGAAAAGCGGTCAGGCTGAAGCCGGAAGGTCAGGAGGGAAACAAGCTGAAGGTTCCGCATATGGGATGGAACCGCCTTTCCTTTCATAACGAATCTCCGCTGCTGGCAGGAGTGGAGGAAGGCTACGCTTATTTTGTCCACTCCTATTATATTGACGGAATGGATGACGGCGCGCTTTTGGCAAGCGCCGAGTACGGTGTGCGGGTGCCTGCGGTTGTCGGAAAAGAGAACATCTTCGGCGCCCAGTTTCACCCGGAAAAAAGCAGCACGGTTGGAATGTCTATCTTAATCCAATTCACAAAAATGGCAGCAGAACAGAAGGTGAAAAAATGAGTGCTTTTACATTATACCCGGCCATTGATATGAGAAACGGCAAGTGCGTACGCCTCGTTCAAGGTGATTACAGCAAGGAAACTGTATACGGTGATTCACCGTTCGACATGGCCTCTTTATTTACGAGTGAGGGGGCTGAATGGATTCATCTTGTCGATCTCGACGGCGCGAAGGAAGGAAAAAAAGTAAATGACCGTCATGTCATCGAAATTGTACAAAAGCTCAATCTGAAAGTTGAAATCGGCGGCGGAATTCGTTCGGAAAGCGACGTCTACGATTACTTATCGGCAGGAGTCCATCGCGTGATCCTGGGAAGCTCCGCTGTTTCTGATCCGCCGTTTGTAAAAAAAATGCTGAAAGAGTATGGCGAAAGGATAGCCATCGGGCTGGACGCAAGAAACGGCTTTGTTTCAACAGAAGGGTGGCTGGAAACATCAAATCTTAAGGCGGCTGAACTCGGCAAAGAGCTCGCCAATGAAGGCGCAGAAGTTTTTATTTTTACTGATATCGCGACAGACGGGATGCTGTCAGGCCCCAATATCGAAAGTACAGTGGAACTCGCAAAGGAAACCGGAAAATCTGTCATCGCCTCTGGCGGAGTCAGCTCCGTTGCGGATCTTGAAGCTCTTGCCCGTTATCATGCGAATGGGGTTTCTGGAGCTATTATCGGAAAAGCACTGTATACCAACCAGTTTACACTTGGCGAGGCGCTTGAAAGGATGAAGGGGAAATGATAACAAAGCGGATTATCCCATGTCTTGACGTGAAAGAAGGGCGCGTTGTCAAAGGGATTCAATTTCTTGAGCTGAAGGATGCCGGCGATCCTGTCGAGCTGGCGGAAGTATACGATCAGGAAGGCGCGGATGAACTGGTGTTTCTTGATATTTCAGCCTCGCATGAAGGCCGCAAAACGATGGTTGACGTCGTAGAGCAGGTTGCTGCAAAGCTTGCGATTCCATTTACAGTCGGAGGCGGCATCAATCAGCTTAGCGATATGAAAACGATTCTGCGTGCCGGCGCGGACAAAGTTTCTGTAAACACGGCAGCTGTTCTCCGTCCCGAGCTGATTACAGAAGGCGCGGAGTTTTTCGGCTCTCAATGTATCGTACTCGCCATAGACGCCAAGTACGACGAAGAGTCTGACACGTATAAGGTTTACACGCATGGCGGCAGAAAGAAAACGGATTGGGAAGTTACAGCATGGGCGAAGGAAGCTGTCAAACGCGGAGCCGGAGAAATCCTCCTGACCAGCATGGACTCAGATGGGGAGAAAAAAGGCTTTGACCACAGGCTGACAAAGCTCGTGTCAGAAGCTGTTCCGGTTCCTGTCATCGCCTCAGGGGGAGCAGGAAACGCGCAGCATATGCTCGAGGCTTTTACAAAAGGGGAAGCGGACGCCGCGCTGGCTGCCTCCATTTTTCATTATAAAGAAACATCAATTAAAGAAGTGAAATCATACTTGAAAGAGCACGGGGTGAATGTGAGATGAAACAGGCAGATGAACTGCGTTTTAACGAAGACGGGTTAATCCCTGCCATCGTCCAGGACGCGGCAAGCAAAGAAGTACTGACACTTGCATATATGAACAGGGAATCGTACGAAAAAACACTGGAAACGAAAGAAACGTGGTTTTACAGCCGCTCGCGGCAAGAGCTATGGCACAAGGGAGAAACATCGGGGAATACGCAAGCCGTCAAGGGCATCCGATATGACTGCGACCAAGATGCACTGGTCGTGCTTGTAGAGCCGTCCGGCCCGGCATGCCACACAGGCAGCTACAGCTGTTTTACAAAGGAACAGACAGAAGAACAAACTTCCGGCCGATTTGACATCTTAAGCGAGCTGGAGCGCGTCATCGCAGAACGCCAAGCGGAAATGCCTGAAGGAGCTTACACCACTTACCTTTTCGACGAAGGCGTCGATAAGATTTTGAAAAAAGTCGGTGAAGAAGCATCAGAAGTCATCATCGCCGCCAAAAACCGCGATCACGAGGAACTGAAATGGGAAGCGGCAGACCTGCTGTATCACCTCCTTGTCCTGCTCAGAGAACAAGCATTGCCGCTGGATGATGTGCTGGAAGTGCTGAGAAAACGCCATTCTGAATCGTAAATGAAAAGAGCCTATGGATAACGGCTCTTTTTTTTTTGCAATGAAAAATGTAATGGGTATTTCACATTCCGAATGGATAAAAGAAGGTCAACACCAAGTCTGATTTCCTATTTATCCAAATTCCGCCATGATGTAACATGGAAAAGGATAATATAATCACCCCGAAACCGGGTCAATAGTATGACTTTTGAAAAATAGAATGATCTCACAAAACCCTTGGAGGTTCGTAATGAAAAAGATTATCTTGATTTGTATCAGCTTATTACTAGCCCTGACAGGAGGATGCAGTATGAACGACAATGAAAAAAACAGCAAAAACAATGAAAATAAAACAGAAGCCGTAAAACCAAAAGACATGGATCCAAAAGACCTGCCGCAAGTTCCGGCGTTTCAGGATGAGAAAACGAGAGAGTACATGGTGTCAACAAAGGAAGAGGAGCCTGGGTACTATTTGCTTGAGTCTAAGCTGAAAGGATTTAGGATGTTGTTTCCGGAGGATGGGGAATTTTCAAGCTATTTGTCTAGCCGTGATGAAAATGAAGAAATTATTCCATTTGATAGTTTTGATAAAACCAAAAATAAAATGCTAAATGCACAAATAGAGTATTATCAAGGAGTAACTTTTATTAACAATCCTGAGACAATGTTAGACCAAGTTAGAAGTGAAAATGGTTATAATGGCAATTTTGAAAAACTAGAGAACGAGGATAAAGATATTTATATTGCTCACAAGAAAAATAATTTTGAAAATGACAAAAATAAATACAATTTTTCATACAGATATTTTGGTTATATTAAGTCTACTGAGAAAGAACAAGTAGGTATCGTATTTTCGTTTATGTTTAGATGTCCAAATCATGAGAAGCCTTGTACGTTAGATAAAGACAATTTAGGAGATAAGGTTAAAAAGCACGTAAAATCCATCACCTTTTTAAGTCATTAACAGGAGAAATAAAACGGAAAACAAAAATAGATTGGAAGTTGAGAATATAAAGGTAAGGCTAAAAATCACTTTGTAATAAGGTCAAAATATGATTTAGGTAAATAAGCCGAAAACCCATGGAGGTTCGTCATGAAAAGAATCATCTTGATTTGCTTCAGCTTATTACTTGCCCTGACAGGCGGATGCGGTATGAACGACAGTGAAAAAAGCATCACAAATAACAATAAAACGAAAGCCGTAAAACCAAAAGACATGGATCCAAAAGACTTGCCGCAAGTTCCGGCGTTTCAGGACGAGAAAACGAGAGAGTATATGGTGTCAACGAAGGAAGAGGAGCCGGGGTATTATGTGCTGGAGTCTAAGTTGAAAGGGTTTAGGATGTTGTTTCCGGAAGAAGCGAAGTACGTATCTGAATTTTCAAGTGTTGGCAAAAATAAGGAAACAATAATAATTGATAGTTTCAATAAAAAAACTAACATTCAATATGATGGGCAATTGGATTATCATCGAGAAAAAAGTTTTGCGAATAACAAGGATACAATGCTGGACATTGTAAGCGGTAGAAATAGCTATAAAGGAAAATATGAAGAAAGAAAGCTATCTGATAAAATTGTATATTCTGCTCAAAAGAAAAGCGTTTTTGATGATGTAGAGGGAAAGAATAATTTGTCTTATAGATTTTTTGGTTATGTTAAATCAACAAAAGAGGATTATCTGGGGATAGAGTATTCTTTTCGATTTGCCTGCTATAAAGATGAAGAGACTTGTTCATTAAAGAAAGAAGAAGCAAGAAAAAAAGTTAAAAAAATAATAGACTCTATTACCTTTTTAATACTTAAAAAGGGGAAATAGAGAGTGGAAAATAAGAATATATTGAAAAGGCGTTAAAATAACTTAGAGTACAATTATATAGAAGCCATTCTGAAAAATAAGGTAAGAGTCATATTTTATGAAAAAAGAAATAGGTATTTGGGTGTGTACGAGGTGTTTTGCTTGATTTGTTAATAAAAAGAGATCAAAACCAAGTCTGATTTCCTATTTATCCAAATTCCGCCATGATGTAACATGGAAAAGGATAATATAATCACCCCGTAACCGGGTCAATAGTATTACTTTTTAAAAATAGAATGATCTCACAAAACCCTTGGAGGTTCGTAATGAAAAAGATTATCTTTATTTGCTTCAGCTTATTACTTGCCCTGACAGGAGGATGCAGTATGAACGACAATGATAAAAACACCACAAATGACAATAAAACAGAAGCCGTAAGACCAAAAGACATGGATCCAAAAGACCTGCCGCAAGTTCCGGCGTTTCAGGATGAGAAAACGAGAGAGTACATGGTGTCAACGAAGGAAGAAGAGCCGGGGTATTATTTGTTGGAGTCTAAGCTGAAAGGGTTTAGGATGTTGTTTCCGGAGGATGCGGAATATCTATCAAGAAGGTCATCTTTAACTGGGAAAAACAAAGAAAGTATTGGATTTAATAGTTATGATAAAGACACCAATGTAATGTTTGATGGCCATGTAACATATTACAAAGAAGAAAGTTTTGTGAATGAACCTGAGACAATGCTAGATATTGTTAGTGGAAAAAATGATTATAAAGGTGAATACAAAAAAAGTAGCAAAAAGAAAACCGATATCTACTTTGCTAAGAAAAAAGACATCTTTGACGATATTGATAGAAAATATAATGATTCATACAGTTACTTCGGGTATGTGAAATCTACAGAAGAAGATAACTTAGGAGTAGAATACGCCTTTACTTTCGGATGCAAAAATGAAAATCAACCATGCTCCTTAGATGAAGAAAAGGCTAAAAATAAAGTAGAGAAATTAATTAATTCTATCACCTTTTTAATAGATAAAAAGGAGAAATAAGATGGAAAATAAAAATGTATTTGAGAATGAGAACGTAAAGTTACGGCTAATTGATTTAGAATATGACTATAAACAAAAGTTTGCCTGAATCAATGCAAGTGAAGTTAAGGAAGCCAAAGCGGATTTCGAATCAGATGTACGGAGAATTTATAAAGAGGAAACCCGCCACGATCTTCCGGAGAATACAAAAATTGAAATATACACCTCCAGTGAACTTGTAAACCAGAATACAAGTATAGAAAGTTCGACCAGAGAATCAGGTTACGATGGGACGGCAATCCATATAATAGATAAGAAAAAACATATCGATCAGCTTCATATTATTTCAGAAGGCAGTGCTGATAATAAGGATTGGTCGTATAACTTTTTTGGTCTTTTTTTAGGAATCGATCATAGTCAGTATGAGGCTACAAAGGAGTTTACTAAAAAAGTAAAGAAAGCAGCAGGTGACTCGGAGGATTTAAAAACATTCGCCTTAGGACATTCCCTTGCTAATAATAACCAAGTAATGGTGCAATTGATTAATGGAGAATATGATGAGGTTTATGGTGTAAATGGGGCTCAAGTCAATATCGATCAATTACTTGAAACTGATGAAAGTTTATATAGATATGTTATTAGGAAATTTAGTTATAAATACGAAGATATTGATTCTATCCCACCAGAAAAGCTAAAAAAAGAAATCCAAAAATATTATGAAGACAAAGGCGTAACAGCAAACATCACCCAGCGCATCTCAAAGGATGACCCTCTGTACGGTGCGAGCGGAAAGCAGACTTCATTACATTCGGCGATGTGAAGATGGCGGATACAAATACAAGTGTAAAAGGCATCCGAAATATTATGGATGGGATTCCTGATGAAGACGTGAGAGCGATTCAAGGATTCCTTCAAAAATATAAGGATGACTATGAAAAAGATGGCTTGAACGGTTTTGTAAAGGCTGCAAGCGGGATTGACATAGAGCTGATAGATAAAGTGAAGTACACAGATGGTGCTTTAGCGAAAGCGAGTGTCATTTATGAAAACTTTGATGACGTTAAGCAAATGTATGGCCGAATTAAAGAGAATTTGCCAGCGTTTTTAGGTTTTCTCCATACCTTATTGAGAAACAGCGGCCCGGTCGTAGATCAGCTTGCTGAAAATGGGTATATTGATGGAACGCAAAAGAAAGTGATCAAAAAAGAATTAACGAATCTTAATGCGAGTATGAGAGGTATAGAATCACGATACGAACATTTCATTGATCATTTAAAGCATGGTCAATTTACGCAAGCTTTAAAAGACGTTGGTGAAATAGTGGAGTATGTAAAATCAATTTTGTCCTCGATAGAAACACTCGACAAAGAAACAAAAGACGCATTAAAACTCATCGTTGACGGCCACAGCATCGTTCAAATGCTGAACGCATTATCAAAGGAAAAAGGCTTCAGCTATAAAGGCTCCGATATTTACTTTACAGGGAAGGGCGGCTCGGGAGAAACGATTAAAGTCAATATCTCATCCGCTGTCAGAATCTATCAAAATGGCATGAAGATTGTTGAAGATATGGAAGATGCGATTTCCGCGTACCAAAAGGTATTCCGTCAGGAAATCGATGAAGAGTTTATAGACAAAAAACAGGCAATCATCACGTCGATTCAACATATGGAAGAAAATCCTTCGCATTATGCCTTCGATCTTCAATTCCGGCTTGCGGCCGGTTTCAGTCACACATTCGATAAATTAGAGAAAATATCAGTTCATGAATCGTTCCATACAGGTGCTCTCCCTGCTAATGACGGAATTGTTGCAGAACTAAAAAAACAGACATCGGAAAAAAAGAATTTTATCAAAAATATCCGCGAGAGCATCGAAAAGCTATTTGAAAAAGAAGAAATGATCTCACAGCTATTCGATTTTCAGCCTTAGGAGGAATAGACAGAGTGACTTCCTTATTTTCAGAAAGTGAAACAGAAGTTGTATCAACCACCTATATGTTTCTAACCCATGACGAAATGAAGGGGAAAGCGGGCAGTCTCAATAAACCCATCAACGATATTCTCAGCCTGACTAAAAAATTTGAGTCTGCATTAAAAGAAGAAATCAAAGGGCAAAAAGGAATGATTGTCAAAAAAATAAAAGAAGAGCTTGAATTGAAAAGCGAAAAGCAGAAAACTGCACTTCAAACGATAAAAGAAGAGCATACTGCAAAGGTTGACCGGTTCAAAATGATCATTGAAGACCTGAGGCAGCAAGAGGTTACCTTAACGTATCGAAAAAAGAAGCCTGAAAAGGATCTATAATATGAAACGTCTCCTATTCGAGTCATGCATAGGGGATTTTTATTTTCAGTGTACAAGAAAAATATACTGAAAAAGTCTCTCTCCATTGTTATGATTTAGAAAGAGTAAAAATAATCCTATTATATTCCGTTCAACCTTGCTGACCGCGTAAAGGGATTGAAACAGGGGGAAAAATACTATGTCAACACAGCAACCTAAAAGAAAATTCAAAGCCTTTTTTGCATTAGTGAAACAGACAAACCCATCCTATGGAAAGCTCGCTTTTGCGCTGATTCTCAGTATTGTGACAACACTGGTCAGCCTGCTGATTCCTTTATTAACGAAACAGCTTGTCGACGGTTTTTCCATGTCAGCGCTGTCCGGCACGCAAATCGGGCTGATCGCGCTCGTATTTCTTATTCAAGCCGCTTTAAGCGCCTACGCTACATACGCGCTAAACTATAGCGGGCAAAAAATCATCTCTGGGTTAAGGGATTTATTATGGAAGAAATTAATAAAGCTTCCTGTATCTTATTTCGATACTAACGCTTCCGGTGAAACTGTCAGCCGGGTCACGAATGATACGATGGTGGTAAAAGAGCTGATCACCAGCCATATCAGCGGATTTATAACAGGCATCATTTCGGTCATTGGATCACTCACCATCTTATTCATTATGAACTGGAAGCTGACGCTGCTTGTTTTAGTTGTTGTTCCATTAGCTGCGCTGATTTTAGTGCCGATCGGCCAGAAGATGTTCTCCATTTCTCGGGAAACTCAAGATGAAACCGCACGTTTTACAGGGTTGCTCAATCAAATACTTCCGGAAATCAGGCTTGTGAAGGCTTCAAATGCAGAGGAAGTCGAATACAAACGCGGAAAGCTGGGGATTTCTTCATTATTCCAGCTGGGGGTTCGTGAAGCGAAGGTGCAATCGCTTGTCGGGCCGCTTATTTCTCTCGTATTAATGGCCGCACTCGTGGCTGTTATTGGATACGGCGGTATGCAGGTGTCATCAGGCGAATTGACTGCCGGGGCACTCGTGGCTTTTATTTTATATTTGTTTCAAATCATAATGCCGATGGGCCAGATTACAACGTTCTTCACACAGCTGCAAAAATCAATCGGTGCAACGGAACGGATGATTGAGATTTTGGCAGAGGAAGAGGAAGATACCGCCACAGGTAACCAAATTGACAACGCGCATCTGCCTATCCGGCTTGATCAAGTGTCCTTTGGCTATAAGCCTGGGCAGATGATCTTGAAGGATATCAGCGCTGTGATTGAAGCGGGGAAAGTAACAGCAATTGTTGGGCCGAGCGGCGGCGGGAAAACCACGCTGTTTAAGCTGCTTGAACGTTTCTATTCTCCGACTGAAGGGACCATTCGGCTGGGAGACGAGCCGGTGGATACGTATTCGCTCGAATCGTGGCGTCAGCATATCGGCTACGTGTCACAGGAAAGTCCGTTAATGTCGGGAACGATCAGAGACAATATTTGTTATGGGCTGGAAAGAGAGGTAACGGATGCCGAAATCGAAAAAGCAGCGGAGATGGCATACGCTCTTAATTTTATACTGGAGCTGCCGAATCAGCTTGATACTGAAGTGGGCGAACGCGGCATTATGCTGTCGGGCGGACAGAGACAAAGAATTGCGATTGCCAGGGCGCTTCTCCGTGATCCGAGCATCCTGATGCTTGATGAAGCCACATCCAGCCTCGACAGCCAATCTGAAAAATCAGTGCAGCAGGCACTTGAGGTGCTGATGGAAGGCCGGACAACAATTGTCATCGCTCACCGTTTATCGACTGTTGTAGATGCTGATCAGCTATTATTTGTTGAAAAAGGGGAAATTACGGGACGCGGCACGCACCATGAATTAATGGCTTCCCATGACCTTTACAGAGATTTTGCTGAACAGCAGCTTAAAATGAATGCGGATTTAGAAAACAAAGCCGGGTAAATTCTGGTCGATTCAGCCAGTAAAAAAAGAGGAGGGATTTTCCCAATCCTTCCTTTTGAACTATTGAGGGGTTTGCGATTTATGGTATACTACTGACGGTAATATTGTATAAAACGGAGGGTAGTTGTGGGAAAACACACTTCTGAACATAAAAATCACGCACAAATTGTCCAGCTGCTTCAAGATGGACATTATTTTTTTCATAAAGGTTTGAAAGCGTATAAAGAACGCAATCTGAAGCGGGCAAGCAAACTGATCCAGCGCGCGGTTCATTTGGAGCCGAAGGATTCAGAGATGCTTTCGCAGCTTGCGGTCATTTATTCTGAGATGGGGCAATACCAGGAATCAAACGATTTGCTTGATTATATTTTGGCGAATCTTGAGACGGAAATGCCGGAATGCCATTATTTTAAAGCAAATAACTTTGCCCATCTGGGACTATTTCAGGAAGCTTATAAAGAAGCTGCCGCTTATTCAGACGCTGATCCGGACGGTGAGTTTTCCGAAGAGAACGATAGTCTGCTTGAACTGCTTGATTTAGGAGACGGCGGGCCTGAGGATTCTTTATATGATCAGGATGAATTGCTCATCAAACAGGACCGGGCGAAGTCCTTGCTTGAAAGCGGTCAGCTTGCTGAAGCCGTTGCGGCCCTTGAGGAAATCACACACGAATATCCTGAGCTTTGGTCCGCTTATAATAATCTCGCCCTTGCCCACTTTTATTCCGGCAATGTTGTGAAAGCGAAACAAACGGCTTATCAAGTGCTGAATCATAATGAAGGAAATCTTCACGCATTATGTAATCTTCTTGTTTTCTACTATTATGAAAGAGAAGATGAAAAGGTGGCAGAGCTGAGTGATCAGCTTTCAAATGTATATCCAATGTTATTTGAACAGCGCTATAAACTGGGTGCCACTCTGTCGCTTGTCGGCCGGTATGATATCGGGTACAAATGGCTCAGATCACTATATAAAAGCGGTTTTGAAGGAGACGACACATTTTACTACTGGCTCTCGTGCTCTGCTTACTTTACGGACCATAAAGAATTTGCCGAAACGGTATGGAGAAAAGTCGAGTCGCAATATCCAGGAGCAGACCGTCCGGCTCCGTGGATTGAGCGGCGGGAAGTACTTCCTTCGTCAGTAGAACAGCGATTGGCGGCCTATTATATCAGCAGCACCAAGGGTGAAACGGAGCATCTTGAAGCCGTGATACGCTCGAAGCGCATCACCGCTCCTTTTGAAAACCATTTCGTTAAGCTGCTCTTAAACGGAGATTCCGCAGCAGCAGATGTGTCAGAGGATGCGCTTTTTGCTTATCAAACGGTTAAATTGCTGGAAGAAGCAGAACAGGATGAGATGAAAACAGAAGTCATGAGCTGCTGGGTATTCCATGTGATACAGCAAATCCGCGCAGCGGGGCCGCTGAAAAATGTGAGCGGATGGGCTGCGGCTATCTACTATATTTGGAAAGAAGCCCATGGCAAACATGACACCAAAAAAGATACGGCAGCCCAATTTGGCATCTCTCCGGCTACTTTGACGAAATATATGAAATATATTGATGATATTTTAGAATAGTATATTGATGGAGAGTTGATTCGCGGAATCAACTCTCTTTTTGTTCTAAGAAGTATATTAATAAAGTAATGTCGACAGGTTTTTTATCAATTTAAGAAAAATGACAAATGATGTGCAACCTGACATCTGTTTGAAACACAAATGTAATAAAATTTATCGCTAATTTGTCGAAACTTGATGGTATAATGATTCTCGTACATAAGGAATTAGTGTTTTTTACATATGATGTGAAATAAACGCTATACACCCAGATTAAGAGATGCACAGAATAATTAACCATAAACAATCATCATTCCTCGTAGAGTATGAGGAACGAAACTTGATGTTCAAAATACAATTCCAAATGAGAACAGGTTCACAGTAAAAGGGAGGATATAAAAAGTGAGAAAGAGTTTATTGACACTTGGTTTGGCTTCCGTCATCGGGACAAGCAGTTTTTTGATCCCATTTACAAGTAAAACTGCATCGGCGGAAACATTAGATGAAAAGAAACAAAAAATCGAAAGCAAGCAATCTGAGGTTGCTTCCAGCATTGAAGCGAAGGAAAAAGAATTAACTGAACTTCAGGAAAACCAATCAAAGATTGAAAAAGAACTGAAAGACATTAACGCTAAGGCGCTCGATACAAGCAACAAAATCGATGATAAAAAAGAAGAAAACGATAAAACAAAAGAAGAAATCAAAAAACTGAAAAAAGAGATTAAAGAAACAGAAGCACGCATCGAAAAACGCAACGAAATCCTGAAAAAACGCGTTCGTTCTTTACAGGAAAGCGGCGGATCTCAAGGATACATAGATGTACTTTTAGGATCAACGAGCTTTGGTGATTTTATCTCACGTGCGACTGCGGTTTCATCTATTGTGGATGCAGACAAAGATTTAATCAAGCAGCAAGAGCAGGATAAAGCGAAGCTTGAAGACTCTGAAGCGGATCTGAATGATAAGCTGAAAGAAGTACAAGCTGCACTGGCTAAATTAGAAACAATGCAAAAAGATCTTGATAAACAGCTTGATGAAAAAGACAAGCTTTTCGACGAAGCAAAAGAAAGCCAGAAGAAAACGGCTAAAGCGATTTCTGAATTAAAATCAGAAGCAGCTGACCTTGCAAACCAAAAAGCAGATACTGAAGAAGAACAAGCGCGTATCAAAAAACAACAAGAAGCTGCGGCTGCCCTGATCAAAAAGCAAGAAGAAGCACAAAAAGCATCTGATGAAACACAAACAGATGACAGCCAAACGGCTACAACTGAAACAGCAAAAGCAAGCTCATCTGATGATGATTCTTCAGACAACTCTTCTAAGGGTTCATCTAACAGTTCGTCTAACGGCTCATCTTCTAAGAAGAGCAGCAGCTCAAGCAATAACTCAGGCGGCACTGTCATCAGCAACTCAGGCGGAATTGAAGGCGCGATCAGCGTTGGTTCAAGCATTGTCGGACAATCTCCGTACAAGTTTGGCGGCGGACGCTCTCAGTCTGATATCAACAACCGTATTTTTGACTGCTCATCATTCGTTCGCTGGGCTTACGCTTCTGCAGGTGTCAACCTTGGACCTGTCGGCGGAACAACGACTGATACTTTAGTTGGAAGAGGACAAGCTGTAAGCGCGTCAGACATGAAACGCGGAGACTTAGTTTTCTTTGACACATACAAAACAAATGGTCACGTTGGAATCTACTTAGGAAACGGTACGTTCCTTAACGACAATACATCTCATGGTGTATCTGTTGACTCTATGAACAACGTGTACTGGAAAAAAGCATTTAAAGGCGTTGTAAGACGTGTTGTTCAATAATAAATAAGACAAGGGCCTTCTATGGACAGAAGGCTCTTTCTTTATTAAATACATACCCTTTTGAAATACATTTAATCGCATTTCGAAAAAAATGAGCAAAAAAATGGCGTATCACTATGAGATTTTATAGGATATGGGTAAGGAATACGTTTGATGGGGATTCTTATCATATAAGGAAGAGCCCAACTCGAAAAGACGTTTTAAGGAGTGAATGAGTGTGTCAGAAGAAAAAATATATGACGTGATTATTATCGGCGCGGGTCCTGCTGGGATGACGGCCGCTGTATACACATCTAGAGCAAACTTATCGACATTAATGATTGAAAGAGGAATTCCGGGCGGCCAAATGGCAAACACGGAAGATGTGGAGAACTATCCTGGTTTCGAAAGCATCCTCGGACCTGAGCTTTCCAACAAAATGTTTGAACACGCGAAGAAATTCGGCGCGGAATACGCTTATGGCGATATTAAAGAAATTGTGGACGGCAAAGAGTACAAAGTTGTGAAAGCCGGTTCAAAAGAATATAAAGCACGTGCTGTTATCATTGCCGCAGGTGCAGAGTATAAAAAAATCGGCGTACCTGGCGAAAAAGAATTGGGCGGCCGCGGTGTTTCGTATTGTGCAGTATGTGACGGCGCTTTCTTTAAAGGTAAAGAGCTGGTTGTTGTCGGCGGAGGAGACTCAGCGGTTGAAGAAGGCGTGTACTTAACACGTTTCGCTTCAAAAGTAACGATTGTACACAGACGTGACAAACTACGTGCGCAAAGCATTCTCCAAGCGAGAGCGTTTGATAATGAAAAAGTAGATTTCTTATGGAATAAAACCGTGAAGGAAATTCATGAGGAAAACGGCAAAGTCGGCAAAGTGACGCTTGTGGATACGGTAACTGGTGAAGAAAGTGAATTCACAACAGACGGCGTATTCATTTATATCGGTATGCTTCCTCTGTCTAAACCGTTTGAAAACCTTGGCATCACAAATGAAGAAGGCTACATCGAAACCAACGACCGAATGGAAACAAAGGTTGAAGGGATTTTCGCAGCCGGAGACATTCGCGAAAAATCATTGCGCCAAATCGTAACGGCTACAGGTGACGGAAGTATTGCGGCACAAAGCGTACAGCATTATGTCGAAGAGCTCCAGGAAACGCTGAAAACCTTAAAATAAAAAGGGCTGTCATACGAGTTTCACATAACGTTACTGGGTTTTAATTCCGCTGTAACAGTTGTGTAAAACTTATCGGTTATGATTAATAAAGTAATTGACCCCCTTTTTATAATGAATACACTTTTGGCACGGATTCTCCAGTTATCCGTGTCCTTTTTTTGTCCAAAAATAAAAGACAATGTCCTTTCACAATAAAATCATCTGAACGCGGGAAAGAATATGCTGTAAAATAGAAGAAAAGATTGTCAATGTCTCTTCATTGTGAGAGGCATCTTGAAACGGTATAATAAAGAGACGATGACAGGACGAGAAGGTTAGGTGACGTACTTGCAAAGAGTGACAAATTGTGTTCTCAAGGCGGATGACAAAGTTCTTCTTCTTCAAAAGCCAAGACGCGGCTGGTGGGTCGCGCCGGGAGGCAAGATGGAGAGCGGAGAATCAGTCAGGGATTCCGTCATCAGAGAATTCAGAGAAGAGACTGGTATCTATATCATAAATCCTCAGCTAAAAGGCGTTTTTACCTTTATTATTAAAGACGGTGACCACATTGTGTCTGAGTGGATGATGTTTACGTTTGTTGCTGATTCCTATACGGGAGAAAATGTGTCTGAATCAGAAGAAGGCATTTTGCAGTGGCACAATGTGAAGGATATTCAAAACCTGCCTATGGCCCCGGGAGACGGCCATATCCTCGACTTTATGATGAAGGGACAAGGGCTGCTGCACGGCACATTTACGTATACACCGGAGTTTGAGCTGCTCAGTTATCGTTTAGATCCGCAGCACATCAAATAGAAAGACAAGTCAGGGGGGAGAAAGATGAGTGTTAGTGAATCACATGATATTCAGCTTGTCATTATAACCGGTATGTCGGGAGCGGGAAAAACCGTTGCGATTCAAAGCTTTGAAGATCTCGGCTATTTCTGCGTCGATAATCTGCCGCCTTCATTGCTTCCGAAATTTTTAGAGCTGATGAAGGAATCAAATTCGAAAATGAGCAAGGTCGCGCTTGTTATGGATTTGCGCGGCCGTGAATTTTTTGACCGGCTGATTGAGGCGCTGGATGAAATGGCGGAAAATCCGTGGATTACACCGCGAATTTTATTTTTAGACGCGAAGGATTCGATTCTCGTGACAAGATATAAAGAAACGAGACGTTCGCATCCGCTGGCAGTGACTGGTCTTCCGCTCGAAGGCATCGCGCTGGAACGCGAGCTGCTTGAGGAATTAAAAGGCCGCTCTCAAATGATTTATGATACATCAGACATGAAGCCGCGCGATCTGCGCGAGAAAATTGTAAAGCATTTTGCGACAAACCAAGGAGAGACATTTACGGTAAATGTCATGTCATTTGGTTTTAAATACGGTATTCCGATTGATGCCGATCTCGTCTTTGATGTCAGATTTTTGCCGAATCCATATTATATCGAAAGCATGAGGCCGCTGACCGGAAAAGATGAAGAGGTATCCTCTTACGTCATGAAGTGGAATGAAACACAAAAGTTCAATGAAAAATTAATCGATTTACTCAGCTTCATGCTGCCGTCCTACAAAAGAGAAGGAAAGAGCCAGCTCGTCATTGCGATTGGCTGCACAGGGGGCCAGCACCGCTCTGTGACACTTGCCGAGTATTTAGCTGACTATTTCAAAAAGGATTACTATACTCATGTTACTCACCGGGACATTGAAAAGAGAAGCCGGAAATAAGATGGGACAAAAACCGAAAATCGCAATCTTTGGCGGCGGCACGGGCCTTTCTGTATTGCTTCGGGGCTTAAAGCATAAACCCGTTGATATTACGGCGATTGTCACAGTTGCTGATGACGGAGGTAGCTCGGGGCGGCTGCGGAACGAACTGCAAATCCCGCCACCAGGAGACATCAGAAATGTACTTGCCGCTTTATCCGATGTGGAGCCGCTAGTTGAAGATCTCTTTCAGCACCGCTTTAATAAAGGGAACGACTTAACCGGCCATTCACTCGGAAATTTAATTTTGGCAGCGATGACGAATATAACCGGTGATTTTTTTCACGCTGTCACAGAAATGAGCAAGGTGCTGAATGTAAGAGGAAAGGTGTTGCCGGCAGCCAATGCCAGTGTTGTTCTGCATGCCGAAATGGAGGACGGGCGCGTGGTCTCAGGCGAGTCCACTATTCCGGAGTACGGCCAGCGTATTAAGCGCGTTTTTCTGACGCCTGAAAACATTGATCCGCTGCCGGAAACGATAGAAGTAATCAGGGAAGCGGATCTGATTATTATCGGACCGGGAAGCCTTTATACCAGTATTCTCCCTAATTTGCTCGTCCCGAAAATTGGAGAAGAAGTGATCAAGGCGCCGGCGAAAAAAGTGTATATCTGCAACGTGATGACACAGCCCGGAGAAACGCTGCATTATACCGCTGCCGATCATGTGAAAGCGCTCAATCAGCATATGGGCTGCGGCTTTATCGATACCATACTGGTTAACAGTGAAGACATTCCTGACGAAATAAAACGTAAGTACGCAGCAGAATCGGCGCGTCCTGTTGATTTTGATATCGAAGAGCTGAAAGCGATGGGGCTTGAAGTTATCAGAGATCAAATTGTAACACATAAAAATGACGTAATTCGTCACGATACACATAAAGTGGCTTCTCTTCTTGTCGATTTACTTAAAGAATGAAGCCTTGAAATGAGGTGGCTATATGTCATTTGCATCGGAAACAAAAAAAGAATTAACGAACCTGGAAGTGAAGGACTGCTGCATTAAGGCAGAGCTGTCTGCACTTATCCGAATGAATGGATCTTTATCATTTGCTAACCGCCATCTCGTACTTGATGTTCAAACTGAAAATGCAGCGATTGCCCGCCGCATCTATACATTGCTGAAAAGACAATATGATGTGTCGGTTGAGCTGCTGGTCAGAAAGAAAATGCGGCTGAAAAAGAATAATGTCTATATTGTGCGTTTTTCAGAGAATGCAAAGTTCATCTTAGAGGATTTAAAAATACTCGGCGAGAATTTTGTGTTTGAGCGAAATATTTCAAAAGAGCTTGTCAAAAAGAGATGCTGCAAACGTTCTTACATGAGAGGGGCATTTTTGGCGGGAGGTTCAGTCAATAATCCGGAAACCTCCTCGTACCATCTGGAGATTTTTTCTCTTTATAAAGAGCATAACGATTCATTATGCGACCTGTTAAATGAGTTTCATTTAAACAGCAAAACGCTCGAACGGAAAAAAGGCTATATCACTTACTTAAAAGAGGCGGAAAAGATTACTGAATTTCTGAACGTAATCGGCGCACATAATTCGCTGCTGCGTTTTGAGGATGTCAGAATCGTCAGAGACATGAGAAATTCGGTTAATCGCCTTGTCAATTGTGAAACAGCCAACTTAAACAAAACCATCGGGGCTTCGCTCAGACAGGTAGAAAATATTAAATACATCGATGAAAGAATCGGCTTGGAGGCGCTTCCTGAAAAACTTCGGGAAATCGCGCAGCTGCGGATTGATTACCAGGAAGTGACGCTGAAAGAGCTGGGGGAAATGGTAGCGAGCGGAAAAATCAGCAAATCAGGGATCAATCACAGGCTGAGAAAACTTGACGAAATCGCAGAACAGCTGCGGACAGGGCAAACCGTCACTTTAAAATAACCGTAAAGAAAAGGGGAGATCTTATGGTTCAGCAGAAAGTGGAAGTTCGATTAAAGACAGGACTGCAGGCGCGTCCTGCTGCTTTGTTTGTACAAGAAGCAAACCGGTTTACGTCAGATGTGTTTCTTGAGAAGGATGGGAAAAAAGTAAATGCGAAAAGCATCATGGGACTGATGAGCCTTGCAGTAAGCACAGGCACAGAAGTCACATTGATTGCCGAGGGAGAAGATGAACAAGAGGCGCTGGAAAAACTTTCGGCGTATGTTCAAGAGGAAGTTTAGGTGATACAAAATGAATGATTTTCTGAAAGACTGTTTTAAGAAAATCGGCTGGAAGAAGGATCATGTCAGCTTCGATGATCTTCCCCTTTTTCTAAAAGCAATGGCGTACCGATACCCTTTTGAAAATCGGGCAGTTCTTGCAAAAGAGAATTATAAGGTAACCAAAGAGGAGCTTTGGCGCCGTCTGATCAAAGAACAGCATGGGGGACTATGCTACGACCTGAATGGTTTTCTTTATTATGTCTTACGCGATGCCGGTTTTCATGTGAAGCTCATCCGCGGAACAGTTTATGCAGGAAAGCAAGAAGAGTGGGCACTAGAAGGAACCCATGCTGCTGTATGGCTGTCGGCAGAAAAGGGAGATTACATTGTTGATATTGGTTTTGGCATCAACCTGGCGCTGGAGCCGATACCGCTTTCCGGAGAAACGGTACAATCTCCTGTGGGAGCATTCCGAATCAAGGAAAAAGCGACGGAAATGGGCACCCATCTTCTGTTGATGGACAAAGGAGAAGGCTGGCAAATCGGTTATGCCTTTACCCTTGATGAAAGTGACGTCCGTAATTTAGACATGATGAAGGATATGATCCACTCTCATGAAAAATCGCCCTTTAATAAATCACTGCTTGCTTCTAAGCTGACCCCGAACGGACGGATCGTCATGTCAGACCGTCATCTTACGATTCAAGAAAATGACGGAGAAGTACAGAAGAGGGACATCACCAGCACGGAGTTCGAAGAGAAACTAAAAGCTCATTTTTTTAAGGGTTAAGCTTGCAGAATGTCTGCAAGCTTTTTTCTTTGGTTTCAGCAGTTTTCACCTTTATGAACACGTATTGATGGCTGCATCAAATGCATCCTCTGGAATATATACATTTCCGTTTTCCTTCTTGTAAGGAATTTGATTGTCTTTCAGGCATTCTTTGTTGTTTTCTGACAGTGTATTTCCCCAGACGATGTATTTGCCTGTATAGTTGGGCTGGCAAGCTGAAAGAGTTGCCGTTATAACCAGCATTATCATCATTTTCTTTAAAGAGACACCTTCCAAACATGAAATATTTTCCTTTCATATTCTATCATAACGAATGCCGGGTTTCCTATTCCTCCTTCATGCTATAATAATTTTGGAATCTTCTAGAAAAATCACCGTGCTAGACATATAAGGGGGATAAACGTGTATCGGATCTTACTCGTGGAAGATGATGAACGGATTGCTTCATTGCTGGGCGGCCATCTTCAGAAATACGGATATCATATAAAAATAGCTGAAAAGCTGAATGACATAAAGGAAGAATTTGCGGAAATGAAACCGGATCTTGTGCTGCTCGATATTAATCTCCCTTTTTTTGACGGGTTTTATTGGTGCAGGCAAATCCGGACGGTTTCCAATGCGCCGATTATTTTTATCTCGGCGCGGACTGATGAACTGAATCAGGTGATGGCGATTGAGAACGGGGGCGATGACTATATCACAAAGCCGTTTCACTTAGAAGTCGTCATGGCCAAAATCAAAAGCGTACTGCGCCGGACTTATGGTGAGTATTCTCCTTCTTTGTCTCAGGAATCAAGACTGGTGGAGCTTGGCGGTCTAACGATATATCCAGATCAATATGAAGCGGAGTGGAAGAACAGCCGCATCTCGTTTTCACAAAAAGAATTTCAGCTGCTTTCGATTTTCATAAGAGAGCATAAAAAAATTGTCTCGCGTGATGAATTGCTGGAGGCATTATGGGACGACGTTGATTTTGTTGATGATAATACATTAACGGTTAATGTAAACCGGCTGCGGAGAAAGCTGGAGAATGCCGGATTGAAAGACGCCATTGCAACCATCAGGGGCCAGGGCTATGTATTTGAAGTCAATCGGAAGGATGAACGGGAGTGTTAAAGACTTATATAATCGACAGATTAGCCATTATTCTTTTTTCCTTATTAAGCATAGGTGCAGCCATGTTTATTGCATATTTAAGCATTATAGAGAGCGGTGCCGAGCCTTCTTCAGAAAATATGATGTACATATGGGTCCTGCCTGGTGTCCTTTTGGCGGCCGGTTTTACTGCCGATTACATCCGGCAAGTGTCCTTTCTGGCATTTTTGAAAAAACTGGCCGATCAGGCACCCGCTTCGAATGACATAGGGCGGTCGCTTGAAGCCCGCAAGCCAAGAACAAGAGAGCAAGCCCTCTGGACAAAAATGATTAACGCGCTTGGCGATCAATATGCCGGAAAGCTCTCACAATATATCAATAAACAAAAACAGCATTATACATTTACGAATCAATGGATTCACCATATGAAAACACCCGTATCCGTCATTTCCTTAATGATTCAAGAAGGAAAAAACGGGACCGCTTCTTCCTTTCAGACATTTTTAGAGGAGCTGGAAGATGAAAATGAACGGTTTCGCCACGGGCTGGATATGATGCTGCAAACAGCCCGGCTGGAGGAGTTCGCTTTTGATGTAAAACCAGAAACCTTTGATTTGACAGAGCTTGTCCGCTCATTGATCAATCAGGAAAAACGGCAGTTTATTAAACGGCGGCTTTTTCCAAAATTACATGTGCCGCCAAACGCCGTTCAGGTTTCCAGTGACCAAAAGTGGCTCTCCTTTATTGTGGAGCAAATCCTTTTCAATGCCCTGAAATATTCAAAGCAAGGTGTTGGGGACCATATTACCATCCGGATTGAAACGCAAGGCTATGAAACGCGTTTATCAGTTGCAGATGACGGTATCGGCATCCCGGCACAGGATCTTCCCCGGATTTTTGATCCGTTTTTTACTGGTGAAAACGGGCGAAGCATGACGCAGGCGACAGGAATGGGCCTATATTTGGCGAAAGAGGTGTGCAGCCAGCTGGGCCATAAACTGTACGCGCAATCAAAAGAGGGAGCGGGCACCGTGATGACAATCGTCTTTTCAAGTGACACTCTGGCGAATGTGACAGCATTGTAAGGTTCGAAAGCGAGATTGAAAGAAAGTTCGATGGGAGGCTGCTGACTTCCTTTTTATAATAAAGAAAAAAGGAGGATCAGAGGCATGAACGTGCTGCAAACAACGAAGCTGTCAAAAACATATTATTCAAATAAAGGAACGATGTCATATCAGGCACTTAGCGATTTTGACCTCAGTGTAAATAAAGGAGAATTTGTCGGCATCATGGGGCCGTCAGGAAGCGGAAAAACCACGCTCCTGAATTTGCTGGCCACCATTGATAAGCCGACCCAGGGCGAGATGATGATCAACGGCATTCAGCCGAAAACGTTAAAGGATCAAGAGATGGCTCTGTTTCGCAGAAGAGAGCTGGGCTTTGTCTTCCAGGACTTTAATCTGCTTGATACGCTGACGATTCGGGAAAACATCCTGCTTCCGCTCGCGTTGGACAAGGTAAAGCTGAGTGAAATGGAAAACCGCTTAGATGAACTGGCAGATACATTGCAAATCAAACATATTCTGGACCACCGTACATACGAAGTGTCCGGAGGCCAGCAGCAGCGTGCGGCCTGTGCAAGAGCCATTATTCATAATCCGGCTCTGATATTGGCGGATGAACCGACAGGCAACCTTGATTCAAAATCTGCAAAACAGGTCATGAACACGCTGGCTCAGCTAAATGCTGAAAAGGAAGCAACAATACTATTGGTTACGCATGATGCCACAGCGGCAAGCTTCTGTAAACGGATCGTCTTTATTAAAGACGGAAGATTTTTTTCAGAGATCCGCAGGGGAACGAATCAGCAGGTGTTTTATCAAAGTATCCTGGATACCCTGAGTGTGTTGGGAGGCGATTTTCATGAATTTGAGAACCATCGCCCGTAAGAACATTATTGGGAATCTGCAAAGATATGTTGCTTACTTTTTAAGCTGTGTGTTTGCCGTCTCGGTCTTTTTCGTCTTCACATCTTTTATTTTTCACCCCGATGTGACGGAAGACAATGTGTATGGCGGAAGCCTTGTGAAAACGTGTTTGAGCGCGGCTCTTATCGTCATCATCGTGTTTTGTATATTCTTTATTTCTTATTCAAATTCAGCATTTTTACAAGCGAGAAAGAAAGAGTTTGGCTTGTTTACGCTGTTCGGAACATCAAAGCAGCAGCTCCGAAAGATGATTTATTATGAGCAGTCGCTGATTTCTCTTGCTGCGATTGCGGCCGGTATCGGCACGGGGTTGTTATTTTCAAAACTGTTTTTTATGGTCATGACATGGATGCTCAGTGTGAAGGTGCCGATCTCGTTTGCGATTGTACCGAAAGCATTTGTGCTGACGGCGGTCGGTTTTCTCATATTGTTTCAAGTCCTGCTTATTTTATCGCTGGGGCAGATTCGTAAGCTCGAAATCATAGATTTGATTAAATCAGCTCAAAAACCTAAAAATTTACCGGCCTATTCAAAATGGCTCACTGTGCTGTCTTTGCTTTGTCTGGCTGGCGGTTATTATCTGTCTGCCACAGCCAATGCGATCGACATGATGTTTCGTGTCTTTCCGATTTTGATTTTAGTGTTAATCGGCACGTATTTCTTTTTTACACAAAGCAGTGTCGCGTTTTTCCGCATGCTGTACAGAAAGAAACACAGCTTTTACAAAGGAACCAATATCATTGTGCGTTCCAACATGATATTCAGGCTGAAAGATCACGCACGCATGCTGTTTTTAACCTCTGTGATTACAGCAGTCATTTTAACCGCTACAGGTGTGATCTATATGTTTTATGCTGATTTAGAAAGACAGGAGGAGCAAAGCATTCCTCAGTCTGTTGCCTGGGTGGAAAAAGACGCTTCCCGCTTTCAGGTTATGAAGCCTGAGACGGCTGAGAGTACATTGAAAAGAGCAGATGCTGAGATTAAATATAAGGTGAATGCCACAGGTATTCCTGTTACATTTCAATCAGACTTGCCGTATGGAAACAGGAAAGCGGAAGCAGAGGCCTTGCTGATCTCAGAGAAAATCTATAATCAAGTCGCAAAGGAAAAAGGTTTTCCCGTTATTCATTTACAAGAAAATGAAGCGTTTATCAATGTTCCGTTTCAAATGATGGTGAAAGATACGTTCGGGGAAGGGGAAAAAGAAGCGTTTCATATGAAGTCAGGAAAATCACTTTCCTATGTCATGAAAAAGCAGCAAAACAAAGGGATATTGATGTCAGTCGGAGGAGTCAGCCGTTTATTGGTTGTCAGCGAAAAAAGCTTTGACAGCCTGACACAGGAGGTGCCGCTGAAGGATCAGACGAGAGTGGTAGGCTACGAGCTTGAGCATTGGCAGGAGACGGTGGACGTCTCTGAGAAGCTTGAAAACATGGTGCCAAAAGAACATACATCTGATTTTCAAACGCGTGCTCCGAGTTTTCAAGTTGTAAAACAGGGAGTCGCATTAATGCTGTTTATCGGTCTGTTTGTCAGCGTGCTGTTTTTTATCGTTCAAGGAAGCATGCTGTATTTGCGGATGTTTACTGAAATAGAAGATACGAGAGTGCAAGTGTTAGCATTAAAGAGAATGGGGATTACGGACAAAGAGATTCACTCCATCCTTGGAAGACAAATTGGATTTTTGTTCTTCATCCCGTTTATCGCGGGCACGATTCACGCCGGTTTTGCGTATGTGGCGTTAAGCAACATGCTGAATGCTAACTTATTTCTTGAGGCCGTCATTGTCATCTTCATTTATTTTGTGTTCCAGGCTGTTTATTATATCGTCACTCGTCATATTTATAAGCGTGCTGTTCTCCAGCATATGTAATATGAAATCCGGTCTTCATCAGACCGGATTTTTTGATTTACTGAAATTCTCTTGTCAGATTTTTCGGTGTTTCTCCTTTGATAGCTGCGATCATGTTTTCAGCGGCCTGTTTACACATATTGAAGCGCACTTTCGCCGTTGCTGAGCCAATATGCGGCAGCAGGGTGACATTGTCGAGCTGCAAGAGCGGGTTGTCTTTTGCGACAGGTTCTTCTTCGTACACGTCTAAACCGGCACCGCGAATCCAGCCTTCTTGAAGAGCGCTGATGAGGGCTTTTTCATCAACCGTCTTTCCCCGGGAAATATTGACGAAAATTGCCGAATCCTTCATCAGTTTAAATTCACGTTCCCCGATCATGTGATACGTTTCGTCAGTCAGCGGAGTAATCAGCAGAACAAAATCTGATTGCTCCAGCAGTGTGTCAAGCTCAGCGTATTTGACGCCGATGCTTTCTTCAGTTTCTTGTTTGCGATGGCGGTTATGATAAAGCACGTCCATATCGAAACCGAATTTGGCACGTTTGGCCGCTTGCTCGCCGATTCTGCCCATGCCGATAATGCCTAATGTTTGATGATGGACGTCAATGCCGAAAAGGTCTTCTTCTTCAACCGTACCCCATTTACCGGCCCGGACGAAACGGTCGAGTTCAGCAACACGTCTGGCCGATGATAGAATTAAAGAAAAGGCCAGATCGGCCACTGTGTCATCCAGTGTATAAGGCGTATGAGTGCCGACGACGCTTTTTTCTTTCATCGCTTCTATATCAAAATTATCGTAGCCGACGGATTGATTGCTGACGACCTTCAGCTTAGGAGCATGTTCAAGCAGCTCACTGTTGATGGACGGCCCAGATGTTCCAGTAGTTAAAAGCCCTTCAGCATCTTTCATTTTTTCGAATAGCACCTCTTGCGGAAGTGTATCCTCCTGCCATATCTCATAGCGGCAATGCTCACTGATCATGTTTTCAATCTCTTCAGGAATCGGTTTGGTGATAAATACAAATGGTTTCAACAAGGCTCCCCCTTTATGGCTGTTGTCTATTTTATTATATCGGAAAGAAATACAAGTTAGAAATATTGCTGCGTTTGTTAAAATTTCTAGTTCTTTTGAACTTAAAATGATCGCAGTGACTGAAAAAATAGCAGCCTCTGCTTAAATAAGTTTTTTAATTATCTGAATTCGCCTATATTTTTTGTCAGACAAATCACCAAAATACCAGCAGAACCTGGATTATAGGATTCAATAAATATAAATTTTATTATCTTTGAAAGATATAAATTTTTGAGTTTTTATTTTACAGTCCATTTAGATCGTCTTTTGTTGAAAGCCTTTTCGCGGCCTGTTCCTATGCTATAATTCCTTACTGTAAGCTGGGTAAGAAGGCTTGCAATAACACAGGGATGGGAGATGAATAAAAATGGTTTCTTTAACATCAATTTTGGAACACAATCAGCAATTTGTCAGAGAGAAGAAGTACGAACCCTACAAAACGACAAAATTTCCTTCAAAAAAGCTCGTTATTGTTACCTGTATGGATACAAGACTCACAGAACTTCTTCCGCAAGCAATGGGGCTTAAAAACGGCGATGCTAAGATTGTAAAAAACGCGGGAGCCATCGTTTCTCACCCATTTGGAAGTGTCATGCGCAGCATATTGGTCGCCATTTATGAATTGCAGGCTGAAGAGGTTTGCATAATCGGCCACCATGAATGCGGGATGTCAGGCCTGAATGCGGCCTCGATTCTTGAAAAAGCAAAGGAACGCGGGGTAGAAGCAAGCTGCCTGAGTTTGCTTGATAGCGCCGGATTAGATTTAAAAACCTGGCTGACTGGCTTTCACAGTGTGGAAGAAAGCGTTTCCCACAGTGTCAATCTGATCAAGAATCATCCGCTGCTGCCAAAAAAGCTGCCGGTTCACGGGCTTGTGATACACCCGGAGACAGGCAAACTTGACGTCGTGATTAACGGTTATGAAACTGAGCTCATAAAGACTAATCCATAAGGGAGGTTTTAACAAAATATGCGATTCTCTGGGAGATTCAAGGGATACAATTTGCAGAAATTTCAGAAAGACCTAATTGCAGGTATCGTAGTAGGAGTCGTGGCAATTCCTTTAGGGATGGCGTTTGCCATTGCCTCGGGAGTCGAGCCTGAATACGGGCTGTATACTGTTGTTGTGGCGGGGATCTGTATTTCTTTGTTCGGGGGATCTAAATATCAAATTGGCGGTCCGACAGGCGCGTTTGTCCCGATTTTATTCGGTATTGTGATGCAGTACGGGCTGGAAAATCTGCTGATAGCGGGGTTTATGGCAGGCGTCATGCTGGTGCTGTTTGGATTGTTTAAGCTCGGCAAAATTATGAAGTACGTGCCGAAGCCAGTTATCGTCGGGTTTACGGCTGGAATCGCCGTGTTAATCTTCACTGAACAAATCGCTAATTTTCTCGGTTTGAAAAACGTAGAAAAACATGAGAACTTTCATCACAACATGTTTGAAATTGCACAGAAGCTCGGCACCTTTAACGGATATGCCATTTTGACAGCAGTCATCGGACTTGTCATTTTGCTTGTATCCGCCAAAGTGATGCCAAAGATACCCGGAGCTTTATTGGCTCTTCTCATTTCTACGCTTGTTGCGGTTGTGTTTTTCCCTGACCGCATGGCAATGATTGGCTCAACCTATGGAGATATTCCTCGCCATTTGCCGGAATTTCAGTTTCCAGAGCTGACAATAGATAAAATGGTCATGCTGTTTCCGGCAGCGCTTGTCATCGCGCTTCTTGGCGGTCTCGAATCGATTTTATCCGCGATGGTTGCCGATAATATGAAAGGGTCAAAGCACGACAGCAACAAAGAGCTTGTCGGCCAGGGAATTGCGAATATGGCCGCGCCGCTGTTTGGCGGAATCCCGGCTACCGGAGCGATTGCGCGGACGGCAACCAATATTAAAAACGGAGCGGTTTCACCTGTTTCAGGTGTTGTTCACGGCGTCGTGGTTCTTCTTGTACTGCTTGTATTCGCGCCTTATGCTTCCCACGTTCCGCTTGCAAGTATGGCGCCGATATTGATGGTTGTCGCATGGAATATGAGTGAGCGGAAGGAAGTCGCAAACATGCTGAGATTGAAAAACGCCGATTCCTTCATTTTAGCCGCTACCTTTGTCCTGACGGTTCTGTTTGATTTAATCGTCGGTGTGGCGACCGGATTGCTGCTCGCATTTGTGTTCTTCATCAGGAGAATGAGCGAAGCGACCCGTATTCACAATCAGGAGTCTCATCCAGCTCTTGCGAAAGCGGCTAAGAGGGAGCAGGGGACAGATCCTTCTGTCAGCATGTACTCCATAGAAGGACCGCTGTTTTTCGGATCGATTGATTCGCTTGAATCGTCACTGTTAGAGCATGTACAGAAAAAGCCGAAGACCCTCATTTTACTCATGAATAAAGTGCATTACATGGATACGTCCGCAGAAGCGGTGCTTGTGAACATCATGAACAGAATTAAGCGCCACAACGGAAAGCTGATGATCGTAGGGCTGCAGTCTCAGCCTAAAGAGCTCCTGCATAAAACAGGCCTCTTTCACAAAATAGGAAAGCAGCATTTCTTTGATCATCATGATGAAATCACAGGATGAAAAAAACGGCCGACTGCGGCCGTTTTTTTATGCATGCTCAAATCGCTTTGTCAGTTTTTCTTGGTGGGCTTTCATCACGTCTTCTAAAGAAACGCCGTACATATCAGCAAGGATGGCGATATTTCCGATGACGTCTCCCATTTCTTCAATCAATTCTTGTTTTTGCTCAGCTCGTGTCGATTCTTTCTCATCCGGCCGGTCTCTGCCGATTTCATACGCCCTGACAGCCCGTGCCAGCTCTCCGGCTTCCTCCATTAAAAATCCGACTCGAATAAACGGTCCGTATTCCGTCCAGCCCCTTTTTTCGTAAAACTCTCTCATCCATTTTTCAGCATCAGCCAGCTGCAACATCATCACTCCTGCATTCTTTATGTATTTCATATTGATATTATCACATGAAGGTGGGACAATATATAGTGTGTTTTTTGAATGTTAACACGATATATAGATGCGGAGATGACGAAATGAAAACAATTTGTGTATTTGCGGGCTCAAACCCGGGGGGAAATGAAGCGTATAAAAGAAAAGCGACAGAGCTTGGCGTGTATATGGCAGAGCAGGGAATCGGCCTGGTATACGGAGGCTCGCGTGTAGGGTTGATGGGCGCGATTGCCGATGCGTTAATGGAAAACGGCGGCACCGCAATTGGAGTGATGCCAAGCGGCCTGTTCAGCGGAGAGGTTGTCCATCAAAATCTGACAGAGCTGATTGAAGTCAACGGCATGCACGAACGGAAGGCAAAAATGAGCGAACTGGCTGACGGCTATATCGCCATGCCGGGCGGTTTCGGTACATATGAAGAATTATTTGAAGTGCTTTGCTGGGCGCAGATCGGCATTCATCAAAAGCCGATCGGACTTTACAATGTGAACGGGTATTTTGAGCCGATGATGAAGATGGTCAAGTACAGCATTCAAGAAGGATTTTCTAACGACTCTCATCTTAAACTGATCCACAGCTCTTCACGGCCTGATGAGTTAGTTGAGCAAATGAAGAACTACTCATATCCGATTTTAGAGAAAAAGTGGACAGAAATTTAATGAGCCATTCATAGCTTATATTCAAGTTTTCTCGACAATGTGAGGTTTCCTGAAGGAAATCTCTTTTTTAGTTTCTTTTAGGTTACATAGTATAATTTACTATAATAAAGGACTTTTTCACTAGTTTGGACAGGCGTAATAAGCATAGGCGAGGAGGGGATGAAAATGGCAACATTATCAGATGTGGCGAAAAAAGCAAATGTTTCGAAAATGACGGTATCAAGAGTGATCAATCATCCTGAGACGGTGACAGACGAATTAAAAAAACTTGTTCATTCCGCGATGAGAGAGCTGAATTACATCCCTAATTATGCGGCAAGGGCGCTCGTGCAAAACAGAACACAGGTTGTCAAACTGCTGATTCTCGAGGAAATGGATACGACAGAACCGTATTACATGAACCTGTTAACCGGAATCAGCCGGGAGCTGGATCGCCATCATTATGCTTTGCAGCTTGTGACAAGAAATTCTCTTAATATTGGCCAATGCGATGGTATTATCGCTACTGGCTTGAGAAAGTCCGATTTTGAAGGTGTGATCAAAGCTTTCGAAAAACCGCTCGTCGTATTTGGGCAAAATGAAATGGGCTATGACTTTATCGATGTGAATAACGAAAAAGGCACTTTTATGGCAACCCGCCATGTCATGGGACTGGGGAAGCGGGAGGTTGTCTTTTTTGGCATTGATTTAGATGAGCCTTTCGAACGCTCGAGAGAACAGGGGTATATTCGTGCGATGAATGAAAGCTTTAAAAAAACGAATATGTTTCGGATCGATAACAGTTCTAAAAAAAGTGAATGCCTTGCAAGAGAAGTCCTGGAATCCATGAACAATCAGGCAGCGTTTGTCTGCGCATCCGACCGAATCGCGCTCGGCGTCATTCGTGCGGCGCAATCGCTTGGAAAACGAATTCCGGAAGACGTTGCGGTTACCGGGAATGATGGCGTATTTCTTGATCGCATCTCCTCGCCACGATTGACTACAGTCAGACAGCCAGTAGTTGAAATGGGTGAGGCCTGTGCGAGAATGCTGCTGAAAAAAATGAATGAAGACGGCGCTCCCCAAGGGCATCTTTTTTTGAACCGGAGTTAATTGTGCGTGAATCGACTCTGTAACAGCCTTATTCTGTTATCGATAACAAGGCAAAAAGGATTGTTCCTGCGATTTCATCATGATACTTTCAAACTTGAGCCGGATATAAAACGGAAATCAAAGGGGGAGACATGATGGAATATGCAGCGATTCATCATCAGCCGTTCAGTTCTGATGCTTATTCTTATGACGGGCGGACAGTGCATATTAAGATTCGGACGAAAAAAGGTGATGCCGATCACATTCGATTGATTTGGGGTGACCCTTATGAGTACAGCGGCGGCAGGTGGTCAGCAAACGAGCAGCCGATGAGGAAAATTGCTGCTACAGACATGCATGACTATTGGTGTGCTGAAGTGGTGCCGCCATTTAGGCGTTTGCAATATGCGTTTGTTGTAACAGACCATCATGAAGACATCTTTTTCGGAAGCTCAGGTGTATGCCCTTATAACGAAAAAACGCTGGAGACGATCCATTATTATTTTAAACTTCCATTTGTTCATGATGCCGATACATTCCAAGCGCCTGAGTGGGCAAAAGCAACGGTTTGGTATCAAATTTTTCCGGAGCGTTTTGCAAATGGAAGAGAAGATCTGTCACCGGAGGGTGCGTTACCGTGGGGGAGCAGGGACCCGGACGTAAATGATTTTTTTGGGGGAGATTTGCAAGGGATTATCGATAAGCTTGATTATTTAGAGGATTTAGGGGTTAACGGAATTTATCTAACTCCGATCTTTTCCGCGCCTTCCAATCATAAATACGACACATTGGATTACTATACCATTGATCCGCATTTTGGAGATCCGGAGCTTTTTCGCACATTGGTCAGCCGCCTTCATCAGCGGGGGATGAGAATTATGCTTGATGCTGTTTTTAATCATATAGGCAGCTCTTCTCCGCAGTGGCAGGATGTTGTGAAAAACGGAGCTCAATCCCGCTATAAAGACTGGTTCCATATTCACTCGTTTCCTGTCACAGAAGGCAAATATGATAGGTTTGCGTTTACACCCGAGATGCCAAAGTTAAATACGGCTAATCCCGAGGTACAGAGATATTTGCTTGATATTGCTTTGTACTGGATTCGCGAATTTGACATTGACGGCTGGCGTTTAGACGTGGCAAATGAAGTGGATCACGCTTTTTGGAAGACATTTAAGCAAGCCGTATCAGCAGAAAAGCCTGACGTTTATATTTTGGGGGAAATCTGGCATTCTTCCGAACCTTGGCTTAGAGGAGATGAATTTCATGCGGTGATGAACTATCCTTTTACAGAACCTATGACTGAGTATTTTGCTGACCGGGAGATTCCAGCCTCGCGCATGGCCCACCGGTTAAATGCACATTTGATGACTGGGATGAAGCAGGTCAATGAGGTGATGTTTAATTTACTGGATAGCCATGATACAAAACGTCTTTTGACAAGGTGCTGCAATGACGGAAAAAAAGCACGTGCTTTGCTGGCCTTTATGTTTGCCCAGACAGGTTCACCATGCATCTATTACGGAACGGAAATCGGATTGGACGGCGAAAATGATCCATTATGCCGGAAATGTATGGTGTGGGAAAAAGAGAAGCAAAACCAAGAGATGCTTACATTTATGAAACGGTTAATTGCTTTACGCAAACAGGAAAACACTTTATTGACTTATGGAGATCTTGAGTGGAATCTGCTGGATGATCAAAACGATTTTATCCGCTTTTCGAGGACGCTCGATGAAAAAAAACTGATTTACTTCTTCAATCAGGGGAACGCGGCTCAACATGTCAGTTTGCGAGATTTGAAAATTGATCGCTATCAGAAAATCTACGATGCGTGGATAGAGCAGCCGCTTCATTATGAAGATGTGATTGCCGTTCAGCCGGGGGAATTTTTTATTTTGGGTGCTGCTGACACTGTATAAATTCTGTTATCGGTAACAAGCTGAAACTTCTTGTAACCGCTTTCGAGAGAACAATACAATTGTTATAGATTCATCAATAAAAGGGGGAAAAGAGATGGCAGTTTTTAAAAAGGGCTTCGCCTTATTGGCGGCATCAGTCCTGACATTCGGCCTTGCCGCCTGCTCAAATTCAAAAGATCCGGCAAGCTCGGACGGTAAAAAGGTACTGACTGTGTCTGTCGAAGAAACCTATAAAGAATACATTGAAAGCATCAAAGCAAAGTTTGAAAAAGAGAATGATGTCACAATAAAAGTCGTTGAAAAGCAAATGTTCGATCAATTGGAAGCGCTTCCCCTTGATGGCCCGGCGGGGAACGCACCTGATGTTATGCTAGCAGCGTACGACCGGATCGGCGGTTTGGGCCAGCAAGGACATTTGCTTGACGTTAAGCCATCTAACACAAAAAGTTTTGGCGATAAAGAAATGCAGCAGGTGACAATTGACGGCAAGGTGTATGGAATGCCGCTGGTCATTGAAACACTTGTTTTATATTACAACAAAGATCTTTTAAAAACAGCGCCAAAAACATTTAAAGACCTTGAAAAATTAGCGGAGGATTCCCGCTTTGCGTTTGCTTCGGAAAAAGGAAAATCAACCGGATTTTTAGCGAAATGGACTGACTTTTATATGTCGTACGGTTTATTGGCAGGTTACGGCGGATATGTATTTGGAAAAAATGGCACAGATTCCGGGGACATCGGCCTGAACAATAAAGGGGCAGTAGAAGCTGTGAAGTATGCGGAGAAATGGTTTAAAACCTATTGGCCAAAAGGCATGCAAGACAATTCAAGCGCCGACGATTTTATTCAGCAGATGTTTATAGATGGCAAAGCGGCTGCTATCATCGGCGGACCTTGGTCAGCTGCCAACTATAAAGAGGCTAAATTGAACTACGGAGCGGCTCCTATCCCGACATTGCCAAACGGAGAAGAATATGCCCCTTTTGCCGGCGGCAAGGGCTGGGTTGCTTCAAAATATACAAAAGAACCCGAACTGGCTGAAAAATGGCTTGAGTATGCTACAAATGACGCCAATGCTTACGTTTTTTATGAGGATACAAACGAAGTTCCGGCCAACACAGCTGCAAGAAAGAAAGCGGATAAGCAAAAAAATGAGCTGACGTCAGCTGTGATTAGACAATATGAAACAGCGACACCGACTCCGAATATTCCGGAAATGGCTGAGGTATGGACGGGAGCGGAAAGTTTGATTTTTGATGCGGCTTCAGGAAAAAAAGCGGCACAACAATCAGCGGATGATGCTGTGAATGTCATAAAGGAAAATATCAAAGAAAAGTATGTGAAATAAAACGGCGGGACAGCGTCCGGAAGAATAGAGGGCGAAAAAATGAATACACACCACACACTTGCAAAGCAAAAACGAAAGGCTGGGTTTTTATCGATCATTCCAGGGCTTGGGCAGATTGCGAATCAGCAGTTTTCAAAGGGGCTCTTGTTTCTGGCCATCACAGGTTTGTTTGTTTTTGAATTATGCGTTTTCGGTATTCAGGCGCTAACCGGATTGATGACATTGGGAAGTGTTCCCGGTGAAGACCACTCACTGTTTATGCTGATTGAAGGCACGCTGCAATTGATCGTGACACTGATTTTCCTCATGTTCTATATCTTTAATATTTTTGATTCGCGTAAGACCGCTGCTATGAAAGCGGCGGGTTTGAAGGTCAATACAACGGCCAGGGACATGATCTGTCATGCGGGAGATAAAGGGTTTCCATATTTATTTACACTGCCGGCATATATCATGATGGTGTTTGTGATTATTTTTCCGGTTTTGGTGACTCTGTTTGTTGCATTAACAAACTATGATTTTTATCATATTCCGCCTAATCGTCTGATTGACTGGGTCGGTTTTAAAAATTTTTTGAATATTTTTTTCCTCGGCTCCTATCGTGAAACATTTGTGAATGTACTGGGCTGGACGATCATCTGGACAATCTGTGCGACAACGCTGCAAATCATTTTGGGTATCTTGACGGCCCTTTTCGTCAATCAGGATTTTATAAAAGGCAAGCGGATATATCGAATGATCTTCTTATTTCCATGGGCTGTTCCGGCTTTTATTACAATCATGAGTTTTTCCAACATTTTTAACGACAGCATAGGGGCGATGAATGCACAGGTGATTCCATTATTGAATCACCTGCCGTTTGTAGAGCTGCCGGCGATCGCGTGGAAGACCGATCCTTTCTGGACGAAGACGGCCCTCATTATGATTCAGACCTGGCTCGGTTTTCCTTATATTTATGTCATGGTAACAGGCGTGCTTCAGGCGATTCCAGGTGAACTGTATGAAGCGGCAAAGATTGACGGGGCCACGTTTCTTCAGCGTTTTAAACATATTACTTTCCCGATGATTTTATTTGCGACAGCACCCGTGATGATTACCCAGTATACGTTTAATTTCAATAATTTCTCGATCATCTACTTATTTAATGAGGGAGGACCGGGCAGCGCGGGAGCGGGCGCCGGGTCGACCGATATTTTAATTTCTTGGATTTATAAACTGACAACAGGCACATCACCGCAATATTCTGTTGCGGCGGCTGTTACACTGTTAATTTCTTTCATTGTCATTGGAATTTCCCTGATTGCTTTTAAAAAATCGAATGCCTTTGGCAATGAGGAGGTTATGTAGGTGAACGCGAGAACTGCCAGAATGCTTAATAGGATCTGTACCTATTTATTTTTGACGCTTTTAAGTATCGTCATTCTGTATCCGCTGCTGATTACCGCATCATCCGCTTTCCGTGTAGGGAATGTGGCGGCTTTTCAGCTTGATTTTTCGGGTTCTTGGACTTTGGACCATTTTAAGCGGCTATTTGACGAGACGCTTTATCTTCATTGGTACGGCAATACACTAATCATCGCGCTATCGGTCATGGTGTTGCAGGTTACGATTGTGACACTTGCCGGGTATACGTACAGCCGCTATCGGTTTGCAGGCAGAAAAAAGAGCCTGGTATTCTTTTTAATCATTCAAATGGTGCCGACGATGGCAGCGCTGACTGCTTTTTACGTCCTGGCCATGCTGATAGGCGCACTCGATCAATACTGGTTTTTAACAGCGATTTATATCGGCGGCGGAATTCCGATGAACACGTGGCTGATGAAGGGTTATTTTGATACTGTACCGAGAGAAATCGATGAAGCAGCGCGAATTGATGGAGCCGGACATCTGAGGATTTTCGCTTCAATTGTTTTGCCGCTTGTTAAGCCGATGCTTGCGGTACAAGCGCTTTGGGCATTTATGGCACCGTTTGGCGACTATTTGCTGGCAAAGTTTTTGCTTCGCACACCGGAAAGACTGACCATTGCTGTGGGGCTGCAATCATTCATTTCAAACCCGCAGCAGCAAAAAGTCGCCCTGTTTGCGGCAGGAGCGATACTTGCCGCACTGCCGATATGCATTTTGTTCTTTTTTCTCCAAAAGAACTTTGTGTCCGGGCTGACAGCCGGCGGGACAAAGGGGTAGTTCGATGAAGAATCTGCAAAATGAAAGCTTTATCATTCGCTGTCTTAAAGCGGCCGCATCTCCATCGGGCGTTTGCCGTTATGGGAATACATTCAGCTGGCTGCAGCTCACCTTTCTCTTTATGTTTTTGACGGCCTGTTTGATGGCGCCGTTTACGATTTCGTTTATAAAAATGGATCGTTTTAACGTTCAATCCTTCATGCCGTCAGCTATGCAAAAGGTTAATGATCGATTTGCTGATCAATTACAAGGCTTTCAAATAAGAAACGGAAAACTGACAGGCGGGAAGAGCTCTGATCGGATTGAAGATGGACAGAATTTGCTGGCGGTTGATATGGAGCATGAGTTTAAGGCAAGCGGTGAAAATGGGCGTTTAAAAGTAACTGGATATGATAACGCAATCATATTTCAGTCTGAGCATCTGATCATCACCGATCAAAATGGAACGGGTTTTTCTGTCCGCTATGCGAAAATGGACGCCAAGCTTAAGAATCCAAACACCCATGATGTTGAGAGCCTTATCAATGAATGGTGGCTGGCACAGTATAAGCCGATGATCATGATGCTGGCATGTGCGGTGATTTTTATGATCCAGTTTTTTTTGATTGCTGTTCTTGCGGGAGGCATGTGGATCACAAAATTATCAAACATGATCTCTATTGCGTCATTCCAGGAAGCGGCATCTATAGCGATTTGCGCATCAGCACTGCCGGCATTTGTGGCAGCTGCTGTCGGCATGGTTCATTTTGACTTGATCACTGTATTGATGATCCATTCGTGTGGCGTCACTTTGATGATCTCTTTTACATTTAGATATTTGGCCAAAACCCGCCGTTATAAAGGAGACTTACATTCGGGAGGAAAATATGATAAATCAGCGGTTATTTGAGATTGATGAATGGAAAATCAAAACTAATCATTTTCAAAAGGAACATATGCGGCTGCAGGAAAGCCTGACTTCTCTTGCAAACGGCTATATGGGAGTCAGGGGAAATTTTGAAGAAGGCTATTCAGGCGACAGTCATCAAGGCACATATATCGCAGGCGTGTGGTTCCCTGACAAAACGCGGGTAGGCTGGTGGAAAAACGGGTATCCGGAATATTTCGGAAAAGTAATCAATGCGATGAACTTTATTGGCATAGATTTATATATTGACGATAAAAAAGTCGATCTTTATCAAACTCAAATTGAATCATTTGAGTTAGAACTCAATATGAAAGAAGGAATTCTGCGGCGAAGCGCTGTTGTCCGCATTCAGGATAAAACGGTCAGAATCAGCTCGGAGCGATTTCTTAGCCTTGCCGTTAAAGAGCTTTGTGCGATTCATTACGAAGCAGAGTGCCTGACGGAAGATGCTGTCATTACGCTTGTTCCTTACCTGGATGGAAATGTCGCAAATGAAGATTCTAACTACCAGGAACGATTTTGGCAGGAAGAAGCGAAAGGGGCTGATTCTCACCGCGGCCATGTAGTGGCAAAAACGATCGAAAATCCGTTTGGAACACCTCGCTTTACTGTTTCGGCCGCAATGGCAAACGTGACTGAAGGCTTTGTCAGTGAAAGCTATAAAACAGCTGGCATGTATGCTGAGAATCGCTACAGCTATCAAACGAAGGCTTCTTTAAAAAAGTTTATTATTGTCACGACTTCCCGTGATTATCTGGAGGCAGAGCTTTTATCAAAAGGCAAGGGGCTTTTGGCGGATGTTCTTGAGAACGGGTATGAGGAAGCAAGACGAAGGCACACTGATCAATGGAAGGAAAGATGGGCAAAAGCAGACATAGAGATTAAAGGGGATGAGGAACTTCAGCAAGGAATCCGCTACAATATCTTTCAGTTATTCTCGACATATTACGGGGGCGATGCCCGTTTGAATATCGGGCCGAAAGGATTTACAGGCGAAAAATACGGAGGTGCCGCCTATTGGGATACTGAGGCATATGCCGTGCCGATGTATTTGGCTGCTGCCGATCCGGAAGTGACGAAACACCTGCTTTTATACCGTTATCACCATCTGGAGGCTGCCAAACGAAATGCCGCAAAATTGGGACTGAAGGGGGCGCTTTACCCGATGGTGACGTTTACAGGAGATGAATGCCACAACGAATGGGAGATCACCTTCGAAGAAATTCACCGCAATGGTGCGATTTGCTATGCGATCTGCAATTATGTCAATTATACAGGTGACCGTGACTACATGGAAGAATACGGGATAGATGTTCTCGTGGAAGTCAGCAGATTTTGGGCTGACCGCGTTCACTTCTCGAAACGAAAAAACAAATATATGATCCACGGCGTCACAGGGCCGAATGAATATGAAAACAATGTCAACAACAATTGGTATACGAATGTAATCGCGGCTTGGACGTTGGAGTATACATTAGAAAATATTGAAAGGATTTCAGCGGAAAAACGCCGCCTTCTTGATGTGCAGGAAGAAGAACTGAAGGTGTGGAGAGATATTATCCGGCAGATGTACTATCCGTATAGTGAAGAACTGCAAATTTTCATTCAGCATGACACATTCTTGGACAAAGACCTGCGATCGGCAGCAGAATTAGATCCAACTGAGCGGCCGCTTTATCAGAATTGGTCATGGGACAAAATTCTGCGCTCCAATTTTATTAAGCAGGCAGATGTTCTTCAAGGCATTTATCTTTTTCATGACCGTTTTACAATGGAAGAAAAACGGCGAAACTTTGAATTCTATGAACCGATGACCGTTCATGAATCGAGCCTGTCGCCCTCTGTCCATGCGGTTCTCGCAGCCGAGCTCAAGATGGAAAAGAAAGCGCTAGAATTATATAAGCGTACAGCAAGGCTTGATCTTGACAACTACAATCATGACACGGAAGAAGGCCTGCACATTACATCAATGACGGGAAGCTGGCTCGCGATCGTGCAGGGCTTTGCCGGCATGCGTATCACGAATGAGACGCTGTCATTTGCTCCGTTGTTGCCGAAAGAATGGGACGGATATTCGTTCAACATCAATTATCGAAATCGCTTAATCAATGTGACGGTTGACGAAAAGAGCGTCATCTTTGAGCTTTTAAAAGGCGAGCCGCTGCCCATGAAAGTTTATGAGGAACCGGTTGTGCTAACTGAACGATGTGAAAGGAGAACGCCTGATGAGTAAATGGTGGAAGGAAGCTGTCGTTTATCAAATTTACCCGCGCAGTTTTTATGATTCCAATGGAGATGGATTCGGGGATTTGCAAGGCGTGATTCAAAAGCTGGATTACATCAAAAATCTCGGGGCGGATGTGATCTGGCTCTCACCGGTGTTTGATTCCCCGCAGGATGACAACGGCTATGACATCAGCGACTACAGAAACATGTACGCAAAATTTGGGACAAATGAAGATATGTTTCAGTTAATTGATGAAGTGCATCAGCGCGGAATGAAAATCATCATGGATTTGGTTGTGAACCACACGTCGGATGAGCATGCGTGGTTTGACGAAAGCCGCAAGTCGAAGGACAATCCTTACCGGGATTATTATTTTTGGAAAGATCCAAAACCGGACGGATCTGAGCCCAATAACTGGGGATCAATCTTCTCAGGCCCGGCGTGGACGCTTGATGAACGGACGGGGCAATATTATTTGCACTACTTTTCGAAAAAGCAGCCTGATTTAAACTGGGAAAATGAAGCGGTACGCCGGGAAGTTTATGATTTGATGAGGCTCTGGATGGATAAAGGCGTTGACGGCTGGCGGATGGATGTGATCGGCTCCATTTCCAAATACGTCGATTTTCCGGACTACGAAACAGATGACAGCCGCCGCTATATCGTCGGCTGCTATCATTCAAACGGCCCCCGCCTGCATGAGTTTATTCAAGAAATGAACCGGGAAGTTCTTTCTCATTACGATTGCATGACGGTGGGAGAGGCAAACGGTTCCGATACAGAAGAGGCGAAAAAGTATACGGATGAAAGCAGACATGAGCTGAATATGATCTTTACGTTTGAACATATGGATATTGATTCGGAACCGCATTCGCCAAATGGAAAATGGCAGCTCAAGCCGTTTGATCTGGTCGCTTTAAAGAAGACGATGACAAGGTGGCAGAACGCGTTAATGAATGTCGGCTGGAATACCCTGTATTTTGAAAATCATGATCAGCCAAGGGTCATTTCCCGCTGGGGCAATGATGGCGAGCTGCGAAAGCAGTGTGCAAAAGCATTTGCAACGGTTCTTCACGGTATGAAAGGAACCCCGTTTATTTACCAGGGAGAAGAAATCGGCATGGTCAACAGTGATATGCCGCTGGAAATGTATGATGATCTTGAAATAAAAAATGCATACCGTGAACTGGTCATCGAAAACAAAACGATGTCAGAAAAAGATTTTCTAAAAGCCGTAACGAAAAAAGGAAGAGATCACGCGAGAACACCGATGCAATGGGATGCCGAAAAACATGCGGGATTCACAGCCGGAAACCCTTGGATAGCGGTAAATTCCCGCTATCATGAAATCAATGTGCAAGAGTCCTTGGACGATCAAGATTCGATTTTCTACTACTACCAGAAGCTTATTCAATTACGAAAGCAATATCAGATCATAATAGATGGAGATTATCAGCTGCTGCTGGAGGATGACCCGCAAATCTTCTCTTACATCCGTGAATATCAAGGGGAAAAGCTTCTCGTCGTTGTGAATTTATCAGAAGACAAGGCTCAGTTCGAATTGCCTCAGGAACTGATTCATGAGCGTTGGAAAGTGCTCATTTCCAACTATTCGCAGGAGAGAGCTGACATGAAGCATATTTGCCTTGAACCCTATGAAGCTATGATGGGTATCAGCATATGAAAGCGGTCATTTTTGATTTAGACGGGGTGATCACAGATACTGCTGAATATCATTTTCTCGCTTGGAAGCACATAGCAGAACAAATCGATATTCCCTTTGACCGAAGTATGAATGAAAGCCTCAAAGGAATCAGCAGAGAAAAGTCGCTTGAAAACATACTTATTTATGGCGGAGCGGAAGCAACATATACAAATGCGGAGAAACAAGATCTTCTGCACCAAAAAAACAAATATTATCAGACGTTGATCAGCAAATTGACGCCGGAAGATCTTTTGCCGGGAATCGGCAGGCTTCTTCGTGAATTAAAAGTCGAAAATATAAAAATCGGGTTAGCGTCTTCAAGTCGCAACGCCCCCGAGATTTTAAGACGTTTGGAGATTATTGATGATTTTCATGCCATTGTTGACCCGACGGCTCTTGCGAACGGGAAACCTGATCCCGAAATATTTTTAACGGCCGCGGCGCTGCTTGGCGTCTCCCCGGCTGATTGTGCGGCAGTAGAAGACGCTGAAGCGGGAATTGCCGCCATTAAATCTGCCGGAATGTTTGCGGTTGGAGTCGGCTATGAACAATCAATGCATGATGCCGATCTGATTGTAAGGCAAACTTGCGATTTGACGTTTGAGGTGCTGAATGAAGAGTGGAAGTCGTATACAATAAATCGTATTCAAAAATGAACGGAGGGAAAAGGGACTGCATTTCTGATGTTTCGTATGTATGTTTCTCTTGTTAGTGAGAGAGTTCCTTCAGCATTAAAAAACCTGCAAGAGACATGTCTCTTGCAGGTTGCTGTATTACTTTTGATCTTCTGAGTTGCGAGTCAGAATTTTGTCAATCAGGCCGTATTCAAGCGCTTCTTCAGCAGACTTGAAGTTATCGCGGTCTGTGTCGCGTTCGATCACTTCAAGAGGCTGGCCAGTACGTTCAGCAAGCACTTTGTTTAATTTGTCGCGAAGCAAGAGAATACGTTTCGCGGCAATTTCAATTTCTGTCGCTTGACCTTGAGCTCCGCCAAGAGGCTGGTGAATCATGACTTCACTGTTTGGAAGCGCATAGCGTTTGCCTTTTTCTCCGGCAGCAAGCAAGAACGCGCCCATTGACGCAGCCATACCGATACAAATTGTAGATACCTTCGGCTTAATAAACTGCATGGTATCATAGATCGCCATACCGGCTGTGATAGAGCCGCCCGGGCTGTTGATGTAAATAGAAATATCTTTTTCAGGGTCTTCCGCTTCTAAGAATAAAAGCTGTGACACGATGGAGTTCGCAACGTTGTCATCAATCGCAGATCCAAGCATGATGATACGATCCTTTAATAAACGAGAATAAATGTCATACGCTCTTTCCCCGCGGTTCGTTTGTTCAATGACTGTAGGTATTAAATTCATAATGCTCCTCCTTCACCTTTTAGGTAAGTATGTAGTTACATGATACATTTTTGGTCAATAAAGGTCAAACAAAAAGCTGGCTTGACATGTAAACTCTTCTCTTTTTCCCATTTTCCCCAAAAATACAACGGTTCAAACCATCGTATGTGAGCTTCTGAAAGAAGATGATGTGTCTTCTTAAAAAAACAGCCCTTTAAAATAGAGGGTTGTTATTTCGGCTGAAATACCGTATAATAAGTTATGCTGACGTTATCATCACGCAGAGAAAATATGTCAATATGCGCTCGTAGCTCAGTTGGATAGAGCGGTGGTTTCCGGTACCACGTCTGCCGGGGGTTCGAATCCCTCCGAGCGCGTCCAATAGAACAACAGGAAAGACAAGGGTTGGGCATTTTGCCGCTCTTGTCTTTTTTGTTTCCAGAAAACTTCTCGTGAGTACATAATTTTTCCTCCTGCTGGGCATCGTAGGTGATGAACAGTATTGAATTTGTTAAGGAGGAAGACAATGGGAATTTTAAGCGGTAATCCGCAAGAAGAACCGATGCATTACGGTGAGGTATTCAGTTTGTGGAGTTATGTGATGGCGGGAAATAAAATGATCGGCAATTACCAGATGTTATTGCATCATGTTGGTGATGGCGATTTAAAGAAGCTGCTTCGTGAGTCCATCGAGAAATGCCAAGATGAAATCAAACAGGTCAGCAATATCCTGAAAGAAAACGGCGTGGGGCTTCCGCCCGCTTCTCCTGAGCCGCCGGATGCAGATCTTAACGACATTCCGCCGGGCGCGCGGTTTCTCGATCCGGATGTGGCCGCAAATTGATATTGTCGTTAATTTGTGCCTTCTCGGATTTTTATTCGGGCTCTTGGCCACAAAGGACGTGATCTTTGCCAGGTTTAATATTTACTTCGGACTGTATCAAATGATCCTAGTCCCTTATTTTGTCAGGATATTTGATGAGAAATCGAATGCGTTGATCTATATCGCCATTGTGGTTTGTTATTTTTTATATAGTTATTTGCTTATGCCGGTTGATTCTTCCGTTCTGCCGTACAGAACGATTTTTTCCCGGTAATTTATGCAAGAGGAGCCGGTCATTATGGAAACACCTGCGGTTAGTCTGTTAGTCGCTGTTTATAATACAGAAACCTATATCAGAAACTGCCTTGAATCTTTAAAGAACCAGACATTGGACAATATTGAAATCATCATCGTCAATGACGGTTCGGCAGACGCCAGCCCGGACATCGCGGAGGAATATGCAGAAAAGGATAAACGCTTCAGAGTCATTCACCAGGAAAACCAAGGGCTCGGTGCGGTCCGGAACAAAGGGATCGAGGCGGCCCGCGGAGAATTTGTGGCATTTATAGATTCAGACGATTGGATCGAGCCTGATTATTGCTTGCAAATGGTTCAGGCAGCATCAGAGGAAACCGATCTGGTGATTTGCAACTACGCCGCAGAGTTTGAGGACACTGAAAAAACCGTTGTCTCAGACATTGCGGAAACCTATCGGGATCAGCCCAAGGAGTCCTATATCAAGGCGTTATTCGAAGGGAAGGTCAGGGGATTTTCGTGGAATAAACTGTATCGAAGAAGCATGATTGACGCGCACCGGCTTTCGTTCCCGCTCAGAGGTGAGCTGGAGCATGTCGAGGATCAGTTTTTCAGCTTCAGGGCACATTTTTTCGCCCGCTCGGTTTCCTATGTAAAAGCGCCTCTCTACCATTATCGCATTCACCTTTCCTCCATCGTGCAGGGTTATCAGAAAAAACTGTTTGAATCAGGACTGGCGCTGTATCAGGCGAACGCAGGGTTCTTACAGGAGAACAACAAGCTGGAGGAGTACCGAAAGGAGCTTGATTTCTTTATCGTTCTCCATGGGACCATTTGTCTTTTGAACGAATGGAAAACAAGCGCCAGCCGGCGCCTTTTGGAAAGGCTCAAAACGGTCGGCGTGATTTGCGCTGATCCGGTGTTTCAAGGCAGCCTGTCGAAAACGGGGACAGCGCCTTTTGACGCAAAACGGTCATGCCTGCTGCTGATGGCGAAATACAGAATGATTCCGCTCGTTGCCATGGCGTCCGCCGCGTATCAGCGAGTGATCGAGTACAAAATGAAAATCAGAGGGTGAAGACATGTCGTTACATTCATTGAAAATCAATCTTGCAGAATGGCTGCTGCTAAAGGTCAAGTACCCGTCCCAATTTTGGCTGGGTGCGGCCGATCAGCCGGTAAAGGCTGCCGCACATAAGAAGAAAATCATACTGACCCTGCTGCCTTCCCATGACAATTTGGGGGACCATGCCATTGCTTATGCCAGCAAAGCGTTTCTTGAGCAGGAATACTCCGATTTTGAAATCGTTGAGGTCGATATGAAGGACATATACAAATCAGCAAAAGCGCTGATCCGCTCCCGCCACCCGGAGGATATGGTCTTTATCATCGGCGGCGGAAACATGGGGGATTTATACCGGTATGAAGAGTGGACGCGCCGCTTTATCATTAAAACGTTTCATGATTATCAAATCGTCCAGCTACCGGCAACTGTTCATTTTTCTGATACGAAAAAGGGACGAAAAGAGCTGAAACGGGCGCAGAAAATTTATAACGCGCACCCCGGTTTATTGCTGATGGCGCGTGATGAAACGACGTATCAATTTATGAAGCGGCATTTTAAAGAAAAAAAGATCCTGAAGCAGCCTGATATGGTGCTGTATTTAGATAGAAGCAGCACCCCTGCGGAACGCGAAGGGGTGTATATGTGTTTGCGCGAGGATCAGGAAAGCGTGCTTCAGGAGGATCAGAGAAACCGCATGAAGGCCGCTCTTTTTGATGAATTTGGCGAGATCAAAGCTTTTACGACAACGATCGGGCGCCGGGTCAGCCGCGGCACACGGGAACAGGAGCTGGAAGCGCTTTGGTCTAAGCTGCAAAGTGCTGAAGCCGTTGTCACTGACAGGCTGCACGGCATGATTTTTTGTGCGCTGACAGGAACGCCGTGTGTAGTGATCCGGTCTTTTGATCACAAAGTCATGGAAGGCTACCAATGGCTGAAAGATATTCCAATCATGAAGCTGATTGAACAGCCAGAGCCGGAAATTGTGACAGCCACAGTGAAAGAGCTGCTGACAAAAGAAACAAACCGTTCCGGCTTTCCGCGGGATATGTATTTTAAAGGGCTGCGGGATAAAATCAGCGGTGAAGCACAATGACACCGCTCGTCAGCATTATTGTCCCAATGTATAACGTTGAACCATTCATTGAAGAATGCATCAATTCACTGCTTGCCCAAACGCTTTCTGATATAGAAATCATCCTTGTTAATGATGGAACACCCGATCGATCTGGTGAGATGGCAGCGGCATACGCGAAACGGGATGCAAGAGTTCAAGTCATTCATAAAAAAAATGGCGGCTTGAGTTCGGCTCGAAACGCGGGAATCAAAGCGGCGCGCGGGACGTATATCGGGTTTGTAGACGGAGACGATTATGTCTCTCCCGCCATGTTTCAAAGGCTTGTACAAGAAGCGGAGCAGCACCGGCTCGATATCGCTGGCTGCGGATTTTATAAACAGTCTGAAGACAGACGGGTATACGTACCGCCGCAGCTCGAAACAGGCCGTATGCTGACAAAAACGGATATAGCTGAACAGCTCCAGCGTGCCCACGAAACGAGATTTATCTGGTATGTATGGCGATATGTGTATCGCCGTGAGCTTTTGGAGAGGGCGAACCTGCGGTTTGATGAAGACATCCGTTTTGCTGAAGATTCACCCTTTAATTTATCTGCTTTTTATGAAGCCGAGCGGGTAAAAATGCTGGATGAAGGCTTGTACATATACCGTGAAAATCCGAACAGCCTGACGGAACGCCCTTATAAGCCTGCGATGGATGAAAATATCCAAAAACAATATCAAGCCAAACTTGCATTCTACAATCAGTGCGGCTTAGCGGCTGTATGCAAAGAAGATTTAGATGTGTACATTTGCAAGCACCAGCTTCCGATGCTTCTGGCAAACGCCTGTGCCTCATCGCAGCCGCCGAAAGACATCAAAAAACAGATCAGACAGATTTTATCCTATGACATGGTTCGGCAGGCTGTCAGACACACACCGTTTCGGCATGAGAAATTAGGCAGAGGCGAGCGATTGGTCTTAGGACTGTGCAAATGGCGGCTGATCTTTCTCATCAAGCTGTTTTTTGAGACACGCGGAACCATGAAAGGCAGTGCAAAACAGGCATGAAATTCACCATTAACTTCAGCGCCAATCTCACAGCTTTTCTTCTGTCCGTATTCCTGTCTGTCTGGATGACGCCTTTTATTGTCAAAACGCTCGGTGTCGAGGCTTTTGGCTTTGTGAATTTAACGCAAAATGTGATTAATTATTTTTCCATTATCACGGTGGCGCTCAGCTCCGTGGTTGTGCGTTTTTTTTTCTGTCGCAGCCCACAGGGGAGAGCAGGAAAAAGCAAATGCGTATATCAGCAATTATTTGGCTGCATCTGTTTTGATTTCATTGCTGCTTCTGCTGCCTCTTGTGAGTGCGGCTTTTTTTATTGACCGCGTTATGAACGTCCCTCAGGATCTATTGGCTGATGTTCGGCTGTCGATTTTGATTGGGAGTCTGCTGTTTCTTTTAACATTTTTGATGGCGGGGTTTGGGGCGGCGCCATTTTATGCCAACCGGCTGTATATCACCAGTTCGATTCAGGCGGTGCAAATGCTCATCCGTGTACTGTGTGTACTGGCGCTGTTTGCCTGCTTTACGCCAAAAATCTGGCAGATTCAGCTTGCCGCTTTAGCCGGTGCCGTTATAGCGTCTATTCTGTCTTTCTGCTTTTTCAGAAAACTGATTCCATGGTTTTCATTTAAGCTGAAAGACTTGTCATTCCGCATAAGCAAGGAACTGTTTCAGGCAGGAACCTGGAACTCAGTCAATCAGATCGGCGTGCTGCTTTTTTTGCAGATCGACCTATTAACCGCCAACTTGGTGCTGGGTGCATCTGAAGCGGGAAAATACGCGGCGATTATCCAGTTTCCGCTGCTGCTGCGCAGTTTGGCAGGAACAGTCGCATCTCTATTTGCGCCTGTCATTACTTCTTATTATTCAAAAGGCGATATGGACGGCTTGGTCAAGTACGCCAATCAGGCAGTGAGACTGAACGGGCTTTTGCTTGCGCTTCCGGCTGCATTATTGGGAGGTTTGGCCGGGCCTTTTCTGACGATCTGGCTTGGACCGTCCTTTTCCTCTGTAGCGCCGCTTTTATATATTCACGCCGGATATTTGGCGGTCAGTCTTGCCTTTATGCCGCTGTTTTATATATGGACCGCCTTTAATCAACAAAAAACACCGGCGCTCGTCACCCTGCTGTTAGGCGCAGTGAATGTTGTGCTGGCGGTCACATTAAGCGGGCCGGCGCATCTGGGGCTTTATGGCATTACGCTGGCCGGGGCGATTTCGCTTGTGCTGAAAAATGTCATCTTTACGCCGCTTTATGTATCACGCATTACCGGCTACAAAAAACATGTGTTCTTTACAGGCATGTTCGGTCCGGTCCTTGCCGCTTTATTTGCCTGGGCGGTTTGTGAGGCCATCCAGTTATGTATCACCATTGAAAGCTGGATATCACTGATTGCCGCAGGTGCTGCCGTCAGCTGCTGCTACGCGGTTTTCGCTTTTATGTTTGTTTGTACGAAAGAGGAACGACAGCTTGTGCTGAAACGGTTTAGAAAAACGAAAGGAGCTGTAAATATTTGATCCTGAAACGTCTTTTTGATCTGACGGCCGCTATTCTTTTATTGTGCTGCACGGGTGTCATTATTCTATTCACCATCGCCGTAGTCAGGCTGAAAATAGGATCGCCTGTCTTTTTTAAACAAGTACGGCCCGGCCTGCATGGGAAGCCGTTCACCCTTTATAAATTCAGAACGATGACGGACGAACGGGACAGTGAGGGAAACCTGCTGCCGGATGCAGTCAGGCTTACAAAAACAGGCAGGCTGATTAGAAAGCTGAGCATTGATGAGCTGCCGCAGCTTCTGAACGTTTTGAAAGGAGACCTCAGCCTCGTCGGTCCCCGGCCGCTGCTGATGGACTATCTGCCGCTTTATACGAAACAACAGGCACGGCGCCATGAGGTGAAACCCGGGATTACAGGCTGGGCGCAGGTCAACGGCAGAAACGCGATTTCCTGGGAAAAGAAATTTGAAATGGATGTTTGGTACGTTGACAACCGTTCATTCTTGCTCGATTTGAAAATTTTATGTCTGACGGTACGCAAAGTTCTTGTGTCAGAAGGGATTCAGCAAACCAATCATGTGACCGCAGAACGCTTTACAGGAAGCGGAGATGTGTCCTCATGAGAAACGTGGCCATTGTGGGAGACGGCGGTCACGGAAAGGTGATCAGAGAACTCATAAGCGCCCGTTCAGACACGCGCTTAGCTGCAGTGCTGGACGATAAATTCAGCACATTTGATGCCGGGAAAGAGCTGTACACAGGCCCCCCGGAAGCAATTCCTGAATTGCGCAGGCTGATCCCTGACGTCATGTTTGTGATTGCAATTGGAAACAACAGCGTCAGAAAACAGCTGGCGGAGCGGCTGGGGTTATACAAAGAAGATTTCATCACATTAATCCACCCGTCAGCCATCATCAGCAAATCGGCTGTCATCGGGGAAGGAACGGTTATTATGGCCGGTGCGATTATTCAGGCGGATGTTCAGATCGGCGCCCATTGTATCATCAATACGGGCGCGATTGCAGAGCACGATAATCAGATCGGCGATTTCGTACATCTTTCTCCGCGCGCCACGCTTTCTGGTGGTATTGCGGTTCAAGAAGGGGCTCATGTGGGCACCGGGGCCTCTGTCATTCCGCAGGTTACTATTGGCTCTTGGAGCATTGTCGGCGCAGGCTCCGCGGTGATCCGCTCCATCCCTGCCGGGGTAACGGCAGCCGGCACCCCGGCGCGCGTGATTTCTTCTATTCAAACCTAAAGCAAAGGATGGTTACATGCATAAAAAAATCTACTTATCCGCCCCTCATATGAGCGGCAGGGAGCAGCACTATATTTCAGAAGCCTTTCGCTCAAACTGGATTGCGCCGCTTGGGCCGCTTGTGAATACATTTGAAGAAAAATTGGCTGAACGAGTCGGGACCAAAGGGGCGGCTGCGGTCAGCTCAGGCACCGCCGCGATTCATTTGGCGCTGCGTTTGCTGGATGTAAAAGCGGGAGACACCGTGTTTTGTCCGTCCTTTACATTTGTGGCAACGGCAAACCCGATTTTATATGAAAAAGCGGTGCCTGTTTTTATAGATTCTGAGCCGGATACGTGGAATATGTCTCCGAAAGCACTTGAAAGAGCACTGGAGGAAGCAAAACGAAATGGAAATCCGCCAAAAGCGGTCATTGCCGTCAACCTGTACGGACAAAGCGCGAAAATGGATGAGATTGTAAGCCTGTGCGGCTTATACGGAGTGCCGGTTATTGAGGATGCGGCTGAATCCCTCGGTTCGGTCTATAAAGGGAAGCAGAGCGGGACATTCGGCCGTTTCGGCGTTTATTCATTTAATGGAAACAAAATCATTACCACTTCAGGAGGCGGGATGCTTGTGTCAGACGATGAAGCTGCCATTGAAAAAGCAAGATTTCTCGCTTCACAGGCCCGCGATCCTGCTATTCATTATCAGCACAGTGAAATCGGGCACAACTACAGATTGAGCAATATCCTTGCCGGAGTCGGCATTGCCCAGCTTGAGGTGCTGGATGAGCGGGTGGAGAAAAGACGGGAGATTTTTGCGAGGTATGAAAAAGCGCTTGGCAGCCTAGATGGCGTTTGCTTTATGCCGGAATACTCAGAAGGCGTGTCCAACCGCTGGCTTACTGCTCTTACGCTCGATAACGGGCTGACTCCTTATGACTTGGTTCAGCATCTAGCTGAAGAACAGATCGAAGCGAGACCGCTTTGGAAGCCGCTGCATACCCAGCCTCTGTTTACATCATCTGCATTTTATTCCCATACAGATTCTGAAAGTGTGTGCGAAAACTTATTCAGGCGGGGGATCTGCCTCCCATCCGGAACAAATATGACCGAAGAAGATCAAGACCGAGTAATCGATGTGTTGTCACACTTATTCCAAACAACAGAGGTGAAGAGATGGACAGCAAGCATTCAATGATCAGCCTGAAGAAAAAACTGGCCGGGCTGCTCGAAATGATTCCGAAGCAATCCGAAATCATTTACGCCGACTATCCTCTATACGGAAATGTAGGGGATCTTTTTATTATGAAAGGAACGGAAGCCTTTTTTGAAGAAAATGATATTCGGGTCAGAAACCGCTGGAATCCAGACAATTTCCCAATCGGGCGTAAGTTTGATACGAATCTGATCATCGTCTGTCAGGGAGGGGGCAACTTCGGGGATTTGTATCCGTACTATCAAGGATTTAGAGAGAAAATCGTTCAAGCCTATCCAAACCACAAAATCGTCATTCTGCCGCAATCCATCTATTTTCAAAATGAAGACAACTTAAAACGGACGGCTGACATTTTCTCTGCCCATTCAAATCTGCATATCATCACAAGGGAAAAAGCCTCCTATGCAACGGCACAGGCGTACTTTCTAAACAATCATATCAAGCTATTGCCTGATATGGCCCACCAGCTGTTTCCCATCATTCCGACACAGCAGCCGACCGGCCAAAAGCTGAGATTTATCAGAACAGATCATGAAGCAAATGATGAGCTTCAAAGACATGCGCAAGCGGAAAGCTATGACTGGCGTACAGTGCTGTCAGCTTCAGACCGCCGGACAATCGCTTTTCTCCAAACGCTGAACGTCCTGAACAAAAAAGCGGGCAATCCTCTGCCCATCGCATTGATATGGAGAAAATACTCGGATTACATCGTCACCAAAGCCATTCGCTTTTTCAGCCGTTACCAATCGGTGGAAACGTCAAGGCTGCACGGCCATATTTTGTCCTCTCTTCTTCAAAAAGAAAACACGGTCATTGATAATTCCTACGGAAAAAACGCCAATTACTATCATACTTGGATGGAGGGAGTGCCAAACACTCAAATCATTCGGGACGCCTCAAAGAAGGAAAACCTTCCTGCTCACATGTGAGCGGAAGGTTTATTTTGATTCTCCGCGTTTTACTTTGTTGTAGGCTTCATCTAAATGCTGAATCCGCTTCAGGACAACTGAGTTTTTTGTCAGCTGATCCTGCACAAGTGTTGAAACCACAGAACGGTAGTAGCTGTTCATTGCGTGGATCTTATCCTCAGACGGGTTCATTTCAATATGCTGCTTTAAGTTTTCAATAAAATACGGTACAGAAAAAAGTTCAGACATTTCTTTGGCAGCTCCTTTTTCATAAATGTATACGGTGTCATCCCAATCATGTACAATGAAGAAAGGGGAGTGAGCAAGATGGATATGAAACTTCAGCAAGTACAAGTACTAAAGCCTCAACTGACACAGGAGCTCAGGCAGGCCATCACGCTGCTTGGCTATCATTCGGCGGAACTGGCCGAATACATTGATGAGCTCTCACTGGAAAACCCTCTTATTGAACGAAAGGAAACAGACACACCGCCACTATCTTACCATAAAACAAGCAAAAACAGGATCAGCAGGCAGGAGGCGGGCCTTCAATTAAGCAATCCGCAAAAAACACTGCAGGATGTCCTCAAACAGCAGTCGCTGGATATGAATCTGTCAAACACTGAAAAAAAGATTTTTAATTATCTGATACATTCGCTTGATTCAAACGGATATCTGGAGGAAGATGTGGAGGAGGCAGCCCGGCGCCTGTCCGTTTCGGCAGAGGAAGCGGAAGCGGTTCTGAGAAAACTACAGTCGCTTGAACCAGCGGGAATCGGCGCAAGATCTCTTCAAGAGTGTATTCTGCTGCAATTACAGCGTCTCCCGAACAGAAATGAACAGGCAGAACTGCTTGTTTCAGAACACTTTGATGTATTTGCACAAAAAAACTGGAAAGCGCTTTCAAAAGAAACTGGAATCCCGCTGCACGCGATTCAGGACATTTCTGATAAAATTGCTGCGCTTCACCCAAGACCCGGCCTTCTGTTTGCCAGTCCGGAGCAGGATATGTATATTGAACCTGACATTTTCATCATCGTTAAAAACGGCCAGATCACAGCGGAACTGAACAGCCGCTCGTTCCCGGAGATTGAGCTGCATCCGCAGTACAGGCCGCTTCTATCGTCGGGCGCCTGTCAGGATACGGTTTCCTATTTATCTACGAAATATCAGGAGTGGCGCTGGCTGAGCCGCGCGCTGAGGCAACGGAAGCAGACGATCACCAGAATTGTAAATGAGCTGACCGCACGTCAAAAAGATTTTTTCCTGAAAGGGCGGAGTGCCATGAAGCCGCTGACACTGAGAGAGGTGGCGGACTGTCTGGACCTGCATGAATCAACCATCAGCCGGGCCATTAAAGGGAAAACGATACAAACCCCTTACGGATTGGTTGAGATGAAGATGTTCTTCTCAGGAAAAGCAGAGGCCTCTGGGGATGGCGATACATCCAACTATGCGGTCAAAACGCATCTTCAAGCATTGATTCAGCAAGAGGATAAAACAAAACCCCTCTCAGATCAAAAGCTTGCCGACCTGTTATATGAACAGCACCGCATCCAAATCTCCAGACGCACAGTGGCGAAATACCGCGATCAATTGAACATTCCGTCATCGGCAGCCAGAAAACGGTACAAATAAAATCCTCCCTGTAAGGGAGGATTTTTTTACGGAATCATCCAGCTGAAAAACTGGTGCTGCAAAAAGGTGATGATACAGACGAGCAGCAGCAAAAACAAGCTGTGCTTGATCGTAAAGCGGAAAAGATCCGACTCCTTCCCGGCGAGTCCGACTGCCGCACACGCGACCGCGATCGACTGCGGGGAAATCATTTTGCCGGTGACGCCGCCTGATGAATTGGCCGCGACCGATAGGACAGGGTCCATTCCGACCGATAAGGCCGTTACTTTCTGCAGGTTTCCAAACAGCAGGTTAGCCGACGTATCCGAGCCGGTAATAAAGACGCCGAGCCAGCCGAGAACCGGCGAAAAGAAGGTAAACATCGAGCCTGTCAGCGCCAGCGTCATGCCGAGCGTCGTGCTCATTCCCGAGGAGTTGGTGACATATGCAAAACCAACGACCGAGGCGATCGTTAAAATCGGAAACTTCAATTCCTGCAGTGTTTCGCTAAAAACAGCTCCCCATTCTTTCCACGAAATGGACGTGATGAATTTTGACAGCACTGCGGCAATTAAAATCGCGGTGCCTGCCGAACCGAGCACCTCAAGCTTATAAACCGCTTCAATCGGAGTGCCGTCAGCATTGACGATCTGATTGTTCAAAAAAGGCACCCCAGGCGCAAAAGTCAGCTGTTCTCCAATCACATTCAGCCATTTTAAGACAACGGCTGTGCCTTCGTAATGCCCTGTCAGCGCGGATTTGACCGAAGGAATGCCCCAAACAGAAATCATCACCGTCAGCAGCAGAAACGGCGACCAGGCCTTAAAAATCTGCCCGCCGGTGTAAGCCGGTGCATCAGGGTGCAGTTTTGCCGTTTCAATTGCGGCGGCCGATTCCTGCTCCCCCGCAAACCGGAATGTCTTCTTCGGCTTCCACCATTTCAAAAAAACAGCTAGCGCAGCCATCGACACTAGCGCCGACAAAACATCCGGCAGCTCCGGCCCCAGAAAGTTGGAACTGAGATACTGAACAGCGGCAAAGGAAACACCGGAAACAAGAATCGCCGGCCATACCTCAAAGGCTTTCCTGAATCCGCTCATAATGATAATTAAATAAAGAGGAATAAATACAGATAAAAACGGCAGCTGCCGCCCGACCATCTGAGAAATCTCCATCGCCGGAATCCCTGTCGGCCCTTCTACAGCTGTAATCGGAATCCCAATCGCCCCGAAGGCTACTGGCGCCGTATTGGCAATCAAACAGATCCCCGCCGCATAAAGAGGGTTAAAACCGAGGCCGACAAGCAATGCGGCCGAAATCGCGACCGGCGCCCCAAAGCCCGCCGCTCCTTCTAAAAAAGCCCCGAATGAGAAAGCGATCAGCAGCGCCTGAAGCCGGCGGTCATCGGTAATGGAGAGAACAGAGCTGCGAATAATATCAAACTGTCCCGTTTTTACAGTGATTTTATACAAAAAAACAGACGTCACAATGATCCAGCCGATTGGCAGTATGCCGTATACGGCTCCTTGTGTAGCGGACATCAGCGCTTTTTCCGCCGGCATCCCGTAAATCAATACAGCAATCAGCAGCGCAATTCCCAAGGTGGACAATCCCGCCGTATATCCCTTCATTCGTTTAATGGCGAGTGCCCAGAAAAAGAAAATAATCGGTACAAGTGCGGCAAGCGCAGATAAAAGCAAATTTCCCCCTATAGGCGTATATGCCTGTGTCCATTGCATCCCAAACCCCTCCTTCAAACATAACTGGCTATGTGTAAGCGGTTTCTAAAGATGATATGATCATCTGATGACTAGATAATAAGACCAGTTACCTAGCATTATATTTTGAAAAAAATCAAAGTACAAGACTTTTTGACGAAATTGTCTAAATCTTTTGGCGGCGCCCAAAAGGGAGTATAATAGATCGTAAACAGCCAGACCTACAAGTTGCGGGGTGAATTGCATTGAAATATAAACAGATTAAAACAAAGAAGATATATGAAGAAGTAGCAGATGCATTATTAGATATGATCAAAACCGGCCAACTGAAGCCGGGGGATAAACTTGACTCCGTTCAGGCGCTTTCCGAAAGCTTTCAAGTCAGCCGTTCAGCGGTGCGCGAAGCGCTTTCCGCATTAAAAGCGATGGGGCTTGTCGAAATGAAACAGGGAGAAGGCACCTACTTGAAGGAGTTTGAACCTGATCAAATTTCTCAGCCTCTGTCAGCCGCACTTTTAATGAAAAAAGAAGATGTCAAACAGCTGCTCGAGGTCAGAAAGCTGCTTGAAATCGGCGTGGCTTCATTAGCTACCGAAAAACGGACAGAAGAGAATCTCCAAAGCATTCATGCGGCGTTAAAGGAAATGGGGGAGATTGAAGCAGACGGGGAGCTAGGCGAAAAAGCAGACTTCGCCTTTCATTTGGCACTCGCTGACGCTTCACAAAACGATCTGCTCAAACATCTGATGAATCACGTATCATCATTGCTGCTGGAAACGATGAGAGAAACGCGGAAAATCTGGCTGTTTTCCAAGAAGACCTCGGTACAGCGGCTTTATGAGGAGCATGAACGGATTTATAATGCCGTGGCTGCGCAAGACGGAGCAAAGGCGGAAGAAGCGATGCTGGCACACTTGACGAATGTGGAAGATGTCCTTTCGGGATATTTTGAGGAAAACGTGCAATAACCGACTCATTTCCCGGGCAATTCTGCTGGTGCATACAAACAACCAAGACTGAGCTGTAATGGTTCAGTCTTATTTACATTGTGCGGCTGACACAGCTTGACATTTACGAAAAAGAAAGTAAAATATTTTACTAAAACGACCACTGGCATGTTTGAAAATGGAGGCAGATATAATGGCGACAATTAAAGATATCGCACAAGCCGCGGGATTTTCGATTTCAACCGTTTCCCGTGTTTTAAATAACGATGAGAGCCTTTCTGTACCGGACGAGACGCGTGAAAAGATATATGAAGCCGCGGAGAAACTTAATTATCGCAAGAAAACTGTAAGGCCGCTGGTGAAACACATTGCTTTTTTATATTGGCTGACAGATCAAGAGGAGCTGGAAGATGTCTATTTCAAAACAATGAGATTAGAAGTAGAGAAATTGGCGAAAACCTTCAATGTCGACATGACGACCTATAAAATAACGGACGGTATTGAATGCATTCCAGCTCATACAGAAGGTTTTATTGCCGTGGGCACCTTTTCTGATAAAGAATTAGCGTTTCTCAGAAATCTGACGGAGAACGGCGTTTTTATTGATTCTTCCCCTGATCCCGACCATTTTGATTCGGTAAGGCCGGACTTAGCGCAAATGACGAAGAGAACGGTAAACATCCTAGTTGAAAAAGGGCATAAGAATATCGGATTTATTGGCGGCACGTACAAAAATCCGAACACGAATCAAGATGAAATGGATATTCGTGAAAAAACGTTCCGATCCTATATGCAGGAAAAAGGGATGCTGGACGAGCGCTATATATTATGCCACCGCGGCTTCTCCGTCGAAAATGGCTACCGCCTGATGACTAAAGCGATTGAGGCATTGGGCGATCAGCTTCCGACCGCCTTTTTTATCGCGGCAGACCCGATTGCGGTCGGCTGTCTGCAAGCCCTGAATGAAAAAGGAATCGCGATACCAAACAGAGTGAGCGTCGTGAGCATCAATAATATCAGCTTTGCCAAGTACGTCTCTCCGCCGCTGACGACCTTTCATATTGATATCAAGGAACTATGTAAAAACGCTGTGGAATTATTGCTTGAGCAAGTGCTGGAAAAGCGGAAAACGGTTAAAACGTTATATATGGGAGCTGAATTAATCGTCAGAAAGAGCATGAATTAAATCGTATTTCAAAATGGCTTAGTATTCTAAGTCATTTTTTGTTTGGTAAAAAAATTTACTTATAAGAGTAAATGATTTGTTTACACATTTTCTCAGTCATGCTATATTATTTTTAAAGCGCTTTCATCTAATACGGAAGGGTGACAATTGATGAAAATGGTAAAAAAGTACGCCGGTGTCATGCTCTGCGCGGCTGTCAGTTTATCTTTAGCAGCCTGCGGACCGCAGGAAAGCAGCAGTGAAAAAACAAGTTCAAAGGGCTCAGAGCTTGTCGTGTGGGAGGATAAAGAAAAAAGCATCGGCATTAAAGACGCTGTTGCCGAATTTGAAAAAGAGCATGATATAAAGGTCAAAGTTGTTGAAAAACCTTATGCCCAGCAGATTGAAGATTTGCGTATGGACGGCCCGGCCGGCACAGGGCCTGACGTGTTGACCATGCCCGGTGACCAGATCGGAACGGCTGTCACAGAGGGATTAATCAAAGAATTAAACGTCGAAAAGGATGTTCAATCGCTCTACACAGACGCATCCATTCAGTCTCAAATGGTGGATCAGAAGCTTTATGGCCTGCCTAAAGCCGTCGAAACAACAGTGCTTTTTTATAACAAAGATCTCATCTCAGAGGACGAATTGCCGCAAACGCTGGAAGAGTGGTACGACTACTCTAAAAAAACGGCTGATGGCAGCAAATTTGGATTTTTAGCCTTATTTGATCAAATTTACTACGCGCAAAGTGTCATGGGCGGGTACGGCGGATATATCTTTGGAAAGGGTAAGGACGGAAACGATGATCCGTCCGATCTTGGAATCAATAATGAAGGCGCTGTCAAAGGTGCTGAGCTGATTCAGAAGTTTTATCAAGACGGCTTATTCCCGGCTGGCATTGTCGGAGAGCAGGGAATCAATGTACTCGAATCTCTGTTTACCGAAGGAAAGGCTGCTGCGATTATCTCAGGCCCGTGGAATGTAGAAGCCTTTTCGAAAGCGGGAATTGATTATGGCATCACCAAGCTTCCGAAGCTGGAAAACGGCAAAAACATGAGCTCCTTTATCGGCGTCAAAAGCTACAATGTCAGCGCATTTTCAAAACATGCAGAGCTGGCGCAAGAGTTAGCCGTTTTTCTGACAAATGAGAAGAATTCCAAAAAACGATATGAACAAACGAAAGAAGTTCCTGCCGTTCAATCATTAGCAAGTGACACGGCTATTATGAAAAGCGAAGCAGCACGGGCGGTTACCGAACAATCCCGTTTCTCAGAGCAGACGCCGAATATACCGGAAATGAATGAAATATGGACCCCGGCTGATTCGGCATTACAAACGATTGCAACAGGAAAAGCGGACCCGAAAAGAGCTTTAGATCAGGCTGCCGAAACGGCCAAAGGGCAGATGAAGGCAAAGCATAGCGGAACATAAAGAGAAAAGTAGATTTGTATTGTAAGAGAGGTGAAAACGGTGCAGCATCGTAAAGTCGCTTTGTTATTGTCAATCATTCCGGGCCTTGGTCAATTCTACAACAAACAATGGATCAAAGGCCTCCTGTTTCTCCTTTTGGGCGCATCGTTTTTTGCGGTATTTGGAGATTTGCTGAATATGGGGCTTTGGGGAATCTTCACGCTGGGAACAGAGGTGCCGCGGGATAACTCGGTGTTTCTGCTGGCGGAAGGCATTATCGCTATCATTGTGACATGCTTTGGACTTGCGGTATATTATGTGAATTTGCGAGACGCTTATCAAAGCGGAAAACGCCGTGATGAAAAGAGGCCCTTGAGCTCCCTCAAGGAACAATATCAAAATATCATCGCTCAGGGCTATCCATATGTCGTCAGCGGACCATCTCTGTTTATTTTAATTTTCGCGGTGATCTTTCCCATCTTATTCAGCTTTGCCTTAGCTTTTACAAACTATGATTTATATCATTCTCCTCCTGCTAAATTAGTCGATTGGGTTGGTTTTCAAACCTTCACTGATATTTTTACTGTCGATATTTGGCGCTCGACCTTTTTTGATGTGCTGGCTTGGACGGTGGTGTGGACGCTTTGTGCTTCTACTCTGCAAGTCAGTCTGGGGATATGGCTGGCGATCATTGTGAATCAGAAAGACATCCGGTTTAAACGGTTTTTCCGGACTATTTTGATTTTGCCATGGGCTGTTCCCGGATTTGTCACGATTTTAATTTTTGCCGGTTTGTTTAACGATAGCTTCGGCGCAATGAATCATGACATTTTGGCTTTCTTTGGCATTGATCCGCTTCCGTGGATGACAGATGCGAATTGGTCGAGACTGGCGCTGATCCTCATGCAGGGCTGGCTTGGTTTTCCGTATATCTTCCTTGTTTCAACGGGTGTTTTGCAATCGATTCCTGAGGATCTTTATGAAGCGGCGACAATTGATGGTGCTTCCATCTTCTCAAAGCTGAGATACATCACGCTCCCGATGGTGTTCATTGCGATGGCTCCGATTATCATTACGCAGTTCACATTTAATTTTAATAACTTCAATATTATTTATCTTTTCAACGGAGGCGGTCCGGCTGTTGCGGGATCAACTGCCGGCGGAACAGATATCCTCGTATCGTGGATTTATAAATTGACGATGCAGTCCAGCCAATATTCCCTTGCGGCTGCTTTAACCATTTTATTGTCTGTGTTTGTGATTGCCATTGCATTGTGGCAATTCAGACAGACGAAGTCTTTTAAAGAGGAGGGCTGAGACATGCTGGCAGATATGAAGGTTAGAAAATGTATGCGGCTCCTTTTCTCTTACTTGTTACTAGCCTGCATGGCGGTCATCATTGTGTATCCTCTCCTTTGGACGGCAGGCGCCAGCTTTAATCCCGGCAACAGTTTAATCAGTACATCCCTCATTCCGAAGAATCCGACGTTCGACCACTACAAAGAATTATTTGCGGGCAAAGAAAGCCTTCAATATGTGCAGTGGTATATCAATTCGATAAAAATCAGCCTGTTTACGATGGCTGGCTCACTGATCTGTGTGACCTTTACGGCTTATGCGTTTTCCCGCTTTCGGTTTAAAGGAAGGAAATACGCATTAACGCTCTTTTTATTGCTGCAAATGATCCCTCAGTTTTCTGCTTTGATCGCCCTGTTTGTGCTGGCTCAAATATTAGGAATGGTCAATAGCCATTGGCTGCTGATCCTGCTTTATATCGGCGGCCTGATCCCGATGAATACGTACTTGATGAAAGGATATATGGATTCCATTCCGATTGATTTAGACGAAAGCGCAAAGATTGACGGGGCAAGCAGCACGAGGATCTTTTTGCAGATCATCCTGCCTCTATCAAAACCGATGGCGGCAGTGGTTGCGATGAATGGATTTACCGGCCCGCTCGGAGATTTTGTTTTGTCATCAACGATATTGAGAACACCGGAATCATATACATTGCCCGTAGGCTTATTCAATTTAGTCAATGATGTCATGGGAGCAAGCTATACGACATTTGCGGCGGGTGCCTTGCTCATCAGCATACCGGTTGCCGTCATCTTTATCATGCTGCAAAAGAATTTTGTGTCCGGATTAACCGCAGGCGGAACGAAAGGATAAGAGAACAAGGGGGAGAAAATCATGTCAAAGCTTGAAAAAAAGCACGTTACAAAAGCGAAGTTTATGCTCCATGGAGGAGACTACAATCCTGATCAGTGGCTGGATCGGCCGGATATTTTGGCCGACGATATAAAGCTGATGAAGCTTTCCCATACCAATACGTTTTCTGTCGGCATTTTTGCATGGAGTGCGCTTGAGCCGGAGGAAGGTGTATATCAATTTGAATGGCTTGATGATGTTTTTGACCGTATCCACAGCATCGGCGGCCGTGTCATTTTAGCAACGCCGAGCGGAGCGCGTCCTGCCTGGCTGTCGCAAACCTATCCTGAAGTGCTGCGGGTCAATGCCTCCAGAGTGAAACAGCTGCACGGCGGACGGCATAACCACTGCCTGACGTCCAAGGTCTATCGCGAAAAAACGCGGCACATCAACCGTTTATTAGCAGAAAGATACGGCGGTCATCCGGCGCTTTTGATGTGGCATATTTCGAATGAATATGGAGGAGAATGCCACTGTGACCTATGCCAGAACGCCTTCAGAGAGTGGCTGAGAATCAAATATGACAATAGTCTCAAGGTATTGAATAACGCCTGGTGGACGCCGTTTTGGAGCCATACATTTAATGACTGGTCACAAATTGAAAGCCCTTCCCCGATTGGAGAAAATGGCTTGCACGGCCTGAACTTAGACTGGCGCCGGTTCGTCACGGATCAAACCATTTCGTTTTATGAAAATGAAATCATACCGCTGAAAGAGCTGACGCCGGACATTCCGATAACAACGAATTTTATGGGTGATACACCAGATTTGATTCCTTATCAGGGTCTCGACTACAGCAAATTTGCAAAGCATGTGGATGTTATCAGTTGGGACGCTTATCCTGTGTGGCACAATGATTGGGAAAGCACAGCAGATTTGGCGATGAAGGTCGGCTTTATCAATGATCTGTACAGAAGCCTGAAGCAGCAGCCCTTTTTATTAATGGAGTGTACGCCTAGCGCGGTCAATTGGCATAACGTAAACAAAGCGAAACGCCCGGGCATGAACCTGCTTTCATCTATGCAAATGATTGCCCACGGATCAGACAGCGTCCTCTATTTCCAATTTCGAAAATCACGAGGATCATCGGAAAAACTGCATGGGGCGATTGTGGATCACGACAACAGCACAAAGAACCGCGTCTTTCAAGAAGTGGCAAAAGTCGGGGAGACATTGGAACAGCTGTCTGAAGTCGTTGGAACGAAGAGACCGTCTGAAGCTGCTATTTTGTATGATTGGGAAAATAACTGGGCGCTTGAGGACGCTCAGGGATTTGCAAAAGCGACAAAGCGTTATCCTCAAACACTGCAGCAGCATTACCGCACATTCTGGGAACAGGATATCCCGGTCGACGTCATTACAAAAGAACAAGATTTTTCAGCGTATAAGCTGCTGATCGTCCCCATGCTGTATGTAATCAGTGAAGAAACCATTTCGCGATTAAAGAAGTTTACGGCTAACGGCGGAACCTTAGTGATGACGTATATCAGCGGAATCGTCAACGAGCATGACTTAACGTACACAGGCGGCTGGCACCCAGACTTGCAAACGATATTTGGAATTGAGCCGCTCGAAACAGATACGCTGTATCCGAAAGACCGAAATGCCGTCAGCTACCGAAACCAAACGTATGAAATGAAAGATTATGCAACGGTGATCGAATTGAAAGCCGCAACGGCAGAGGGTGTGTATCAGGATGACTTTTATGCGCATACCCCTGCGGTTACAAGCCATCAATATGAACAAGGAAAAGCGTATTTTATCGGAGCGCGTTTAGAGAATCAATTTCACCGGGATTTTTATCAAGGTTTGATAAAAGAACTGTCTTTATCTCCGGTTTTTCCGGTTAAGCATGGAAAAGGCGTCTCCGTTCAGGCGAGACAGGATCAGCACAATGACTATATATTCATCATGAATTTTACGGAACAACAGCAGCTGGTTTCGTTTGATAAGCGTGTGAAGGATATCGTTACTGGTGAAATGCTTTCAGGAGATCTGATCTTGGAAAAATATGAAGTGAGAATTGTCGTGAACTCACATTAAGGTGTGCCTCCGCTCTATATGGGCGGGGTGTTTTTTGAAATCGCTTACGTGAGAGGGTGGAAATATGAAAGGCAGAATCATCATGCTTTTAGCCGCTGTCATCGTCTGGAGCGGGATCGGAAGTTCGCCGGGATATGCCGCCGCAGAGGGGGAGAAATATGTGTCAGAGCTTCAGGCAAATGACCTTTTTGTTAAAAAGGTAGCGGGCATGAACAATGACTTTATCAAAGGAGTTGACGTGTCGAGCATTATTGCTTTAGAAAACAGCGGTGTAACCTTTTACACTGCAAGCGGGAAACGTCAGGACATCTTTACAACCTTAAAGCAAGCAGGCGTCAACTATGTCCGCGTCCGCATTTGGAATGACCCGTATAACGCTTATGGCAATGGTTATGGGGGAGGCAATAATGATGTTCAAAAAGCCATCCAAATCGGAAAAAGGGCAACCGCGAACGGGATGAAGCTGCTGGCAGACTTTCATTATTCCGATTTCTGGGCAGATCCTGCAAAACAGAAGGTGCCAAAGGCTTGGGCGAACTTAAGCTTCGAAGCTAAGAAAGCGAAGCTCTATGAATTTACAAAACAAAGTCTGCAAGCCATGGTGAAGGAAGGCATTGATATCGGTATGGTACAGGTCGGAAACGAAACAACAGGAGCATTTGCCGGGGAAACGGATTGGAAGAAGATGAGTCAATTATTCAATGAAGGAAGCCGGGCAGTCAGGGAAACAAATCGTGACATATTGGTCGCGCTGCATTTCACCAACCCAGAAACGTCAGGACGATATTCATATATTGCTGAAACCCTCAACAAAAACAAAGTCGATTATGATGTATTTGCCAGCTCTTATTATCCATTCTGGCACGGTACGTTACACAATTTGTCCTCCGTGCTGAAAGCTGTTGCGGATACGTACGGCAAAAAAGTCATGGTGGCGGAAACGTCATACACCTATACGGCTGAAGACGGAGACGGACATGAAAACACAGCGCCTAAAAGCGGTCAGACGCTGCCATACCCGATTTCAGTGCAAGGCCAGGCAAATGCCGTAAGAGATGTGATGGACGCAGTGGCAAAGACAGGAACAGCCGGCTTGGGCGTTTTTTATTGGGAGCCTGCGTGGATTCCGGTCGGCCCGAAGACGCAATTGGAGAAAAATAAAACGATATGGGAAACATACGGTTCCGGATGGGCCTCCAGCTATGCAGCCGAATACGATCCTGAAGATGCAGGTAAGTGGTATGGAGGAAGTGCAGTGGATAATCAAGCTTTGTTTGATTTGAACGGACATCCGCTGCCATCCTTACAGGTATTCAAATACGCGGAAACAGGCCATATCCCGAAAAAATAATGAAAATCCATGAGGTGTAACAACGCATTGTTATCTCTCATGGATTCTTTTATTTTACATCTACTAAAATAAAACACTCATCATCGTTTTTGGGCTCAGCTTGGAGAGATGAGAGGATTTTGTTTTTCAGCTCAGCTATAGGCAACTCAGGATGATTCTTTATTAAACGGTGTAAATAACATGATGCCGTCGGGTCCATCACACCGTCTGTATACAGAAGCAGCCTTCCGCCGCGAGTATAGTGAAGGCTGCTTGATTGAAACACCGCTTCTTCAAACATCCCAATCGGCGGTGCGGTTGCGTCCAGCGTTGATTGGGTTCCCTCGGCATCCTGCCATAATGCGGGAGGGTGGCCCGCGTTGACATAATCAATTCTTTGCCGGTCTGTATCAATGATGAGGCAAATAGCGGTACAGTAATGCCTTGCTTCCTCGTCGTTTTGAAACAAACTGTGAAGATGGTAGTCTAGTTCCTTCATGACTTTTTCGGGACTGATCCCTTGTGTCATTAATCGCTGGAATAAAGGATGGAGGGACATCGTAACTAATGCAGAAGAAATGCCGTGTCCCATCACATCAAGGAGGATCAAGCCGTAGCGGTGCTGATCGATTTGATAAAATCCATATAAGTCGCCTGATAAGTCACTGGATGCTTTATAATACGAATCAATCTGAATTTGATCATTCAAGATCGGCTCGGTCAATGAATTTTCTTGAATCTTTCTGGCGAGTTCAAGCTCTCTTTTTGTATTCGATCTGAATTGCTGATTTTGCTTATTGATCGCAAGAAGCTCTTCTTGCTTCACCTTCAGCGTCTGCAAAGCAATTTCCAACTCCGCATTTGCTTTCTGTTTGGCGAGCAATGCTTCCTCGGCCGCGTTTCTGGCAATCAGCAGCTCATTTTCATATTCGTTTCGCTTCCGCATCGGAATGACAACGCATTCTGTTACAGCGGCTTCCTGATCCGCTCTCCGTACAGCGTTTATAAGAACGGGGATTTCTTCCCCATTGTTTGTTTCCAGGGAGATGTACATTTCCTCAATGTGTTGTTCCAGCTGCAAAAGCGGAACAAAATAAAGCTGATAAAAAAGCTTTGCAGGAACGGTTAAAAGAGCATTGATATGCTGACCGATCACCTGTTCCGATTCATAATCAAGAATCTTAAGCAAGGTGTGATTGACAGCTAAAATTGTACCCTCTTCTGATAAAGTAAGGAAACCGCATGGTGCATGATTCAATTGTTGATCCATTCAGAGGGTCACCTCTATCCCTTTCGTTCCTAAATCACGTATGCTTTCAAATAATCGCTGATCAGCTGTATCGTCTCTTCGGGATGGCTCATATGCGGGCAGTGCCCTTGAGCCTTCATCTGTTTCAGTGTGCTGTAAGGGATATGCCTGTGCATATACTCACCTACTGCCGACGGTGCAATGACATCATTCGAACATTGCAGAATAAGTGAAGGCACGGTCACCTTTGAAAGATCCCTTCGATGATCTGAAAAAAACGCCGCATTCGCGAATTGCCGTGCAATGATAGGATCAGTAGAACAAAAACGGCTTTCCAGCTCTTCCTTAATTTCTGGACGATCTGGCTGATTCACTACGGTTGCCGCAAAAACGGTTGCCCAGCCTATGTAGTTTTTCTCCATCATCTCTATTAACCCAAGGAGCTGCTCTTCCTCAAAACCCCCGTAATACTCAGGCGGATCATTTAAATAGCAAGGAGAAGGCCCCACCATAATCAGTTGTGAAAAAAGCTCGGGACGTCGTAATGATGCAAGCATGCCAATCACAGCCCCGACAGAATGCCCCACAAACACGGCTTTTGACAGACCTAAAGCTTCACAAACATCCAGAACATCCTGGGCATAGCCGTCAAGTGTGCGGTAACGATCCATATCATATGCGTACAAATCAGAATTTCCCGCACCTACGTAATCAAATAGAATCAGCTGGTATTCGTCTTCAAAGGCAGGAGCCACGGCATTCCACACGCTCTGATCACACCCGAAGCCAGGGGCAAATACAATTGGTGTTGTGCCGTTCCCCCTCACTTTCACATGATTCCTAGTTAAAATAGCTTGATCCATAGTCGGCTCCTTTCAGCCAAAACGACATGAAGATTACTATGTATATCATACCACTTCAAGGCGTGAATTGCGGGCTTTCTATGAAAGTAAATAGGCGTCTTGCAGAAAGAGGACATGCGGCATAGAGAGCTGGATTGATTGGAAGATGTAGCGGAAGGATTGCCTAGGTGCCGGATATAATATAAAGCGGTAATATCATCTGAATGATACAAATGACATTTGTCATCTCAAATCATGACACCCCTTACTAAAATCATCTGATCCGGTATTTTACAATCAATGTAAGCAATCAGGAGGTGCTCATAAAATGAATGAGGTTGTGTCAGTAAGAAATGTCACAAAACATTTTCAGCAAAAAACAGCAGTGAAGAACATTCATTTCAGCATAGGAAAAGGAGAGATCGTGGCCATCCTTGGCCCGAATGGCGCAGGGAAGACAACAGCGATCTCTATGATGCTGGGATTGCTGAAGCCAAGTGAGGGTGAAATCAAATTATTTAACCGTCAGCCTGATGAAAAACAGGTGCGTGAAAAAATCGGCACCATGCTGCAGGAAGTGAGTGTCATGCCGGGATTAAAGGTCTGCGAAACCCTCGAGCTTATCCGCAGTTATTATCCCCATCCATTATCCATGAAAGAGCTTGTCTCGCTGACAGCACTCACAAAAGAAGATTTGAAAACACCGGCAGAGAAATTATCCGGCGGACAAAAACGCCGTCTGAGCTTTGCTTTGGCACTTGCCGGCAATCCGGAATTACTTGTATTTGATGAACCGACTGTCGGAATGGACACGACATCAAGACACCAGTTTTGGAAGACAGTGAACAGCTTGGCGGATCAAGGCAAGACCATTATTTTTTCAACCCATTATTTACAGGAAGCAGATGATGCCGCGCAGCGCATTTTGTTTTTTGCTGAAGGACGGCTTGCCGCAGACGAAACGCCGAAGCAAATCAGAGCAAGGATTCAGAAGCAGTCTGTTTCCTTTAAGGTTTCATCGGATGAATCATTGGATAAGCTTTATCGGCATCCGGAAGTAGAACGAGTGACTCAAAAGCATCAGCGAGTCAGCATTCAAACGTCAAATACTGATAAAGTATTGGCGCTCATCTTTCAAGAAAACATCAATGCACATGATATTCGAATCGAACAAGGAACGCTCGATGAGGCATTTCGACAGCTTGCTGACGGGAACAGGGAGGCGATTTTGAGATGAACATGCTGCAGAAACAGTGCATAGCTGAAATGAAAAGGGTGCTCAGGAATAAATATTTTGTGTTTTGGTCGCTTGTTATGCCGATTGCCTTTTACTATCTCTTTACAAACGTAGTGAATACCAATGTTCCTGACAAGGGCGCCTGGAATGCCCATTATTTAATGTCAATGACCACCTTCAGCGTAATGGGTTCGTCTATGATGACGCTTGGAATCCGTTTGGTGCAAGAACGGGCACAAGGCTGGTCAGTTTTTATCCGCATCACGCCTCTGCCGGATCATATTTATTTGGCGGCTCAGATGATCGGGCAAAGCGTCATTCATCTTTTATCTATTACTGTCATTTTTCTTGCCGGCGCCATTATAAACGGCATTGACTTGTCACCGTTTGAATGGGTTATGAGCGGGCTTTGGATTTTAATTGGGGCATTTCCGTTTTTAGCGTTAGGGACATTAATCGGTCTCATGAGAAAAGTAGAAACGGCAGCCGGGGTCAGTAATGTGCTTTACATGCTGCTGGCGATAAGCGGGGGCATGTGGATGCCGATCGAGGTCATGCCTGACATATTGAAAAACATAGGTCAATGGCTCCCGTCTTATCATTTTGGGAGCGGAGCGTGGGCTCTTGTTCAAGGCGAGCTTCCAACCTGGAAAAATATTCTGATGTTACTCGCTTATTTAGTGATCTTCATGCTACTATTTAAGTATATAAGAAGAAAACAAGAAGCGGTGTAATACATGAAACTCATAAAATCCATATTTCCCAAGCATTTCGGTTTTTTCCCTTATATCTTTTTGGTGTATACCATTATGCCGTTTCTTTCTTTATTGAGAGAATCAGGCAGCAAACAAGTGCTGGGATATGGCATGCTGCTCCTATTTGTTGTGACATATCGTCAATTGTTCGTCAGTGCGGACAGACCTTCATTTACGTATTGGTTATGCGCGCAAATAGCCATTATTTTTATTTATAGTTTGTTTTATCATATCAGCTATATTTATTTAGGCTTTTTCCCGGCAAACTTTGTGGGCTATTACCGTGAGAAAACGAAGTTCAACCGTGCTTTCTTTGGTCTTGTCTTCATGCTGCTATTTCCTTGCGTGTATCATTTTCTGGCGGATTCGGCCTCGATCAGGGAACTGTTTTCTGTTCTTCCGTTTCTGGTCATTATGCTGATTTCTCCCTTCGGAATTCGTTCCATGTTTCGAAGAATAGAGCTTGAAAAAAAGCTTGACCAAGCCAACGAACATATAAAGGAACTCACCAAAAGGGAGGAACGTGTTCGGATAGCCCGCGATCTTCATGATACACTCGGTCATACCCTCTCGCTCCTCACGTTAAAAAGCCAGCTGATTCAGCGGCTGGCGGCAGCCGATGCAGAACGGACCAAGCTTGAAGCGAAAGAAATGGAAACAAGCTCGCGTGCGGCACTCAAACAAGTTCGTGAGCTTGTAGCGGATATGAGAACGGTCACCATGACGGAGGAGCTAGCCAACATTCGGCACATTTTAAGAGCGGGTAATATTACCTTTCAATACGAAGGGGCCGAAGATTTTACAGACATCTCTCCCGTCACTCAAAATATTGTCAGTATGTGTATGCGAGAGGCAGTGACGAATATCATCAAGCACAGCAAAGCGACCCATTGTGCAGTCACCATTTCTCAGTATGCCGACAAAATGACCGTTCTCATACGGGATGACGGAACAGGAGCGGTGAAGGAGAAGATGTTTGGGAATGGATTGCGGGGAATGGAAGAGCGGCTGATGTTTATTGACGGAGAGATGACTCTTTCAGACCATAACGGAACCGTGTTGACACTGACGATTCCGCTCATTAGAAAAGCAGATGATAGGAGGACGAAATAGATGATTCGTCTGTTTATTGCTGAGGATCAGCGAATGCTTTTAGGCGCTCTTGGATCCTTGCTTGACCTGGAAGAGGATATGAAGGTCATCGGACAAGCGTTAAATGGAGAAGAGGCGCTGAAAGCCATTCTCAGGCTGGAGCCGGATGTCTGCATCATGGACATTGAAATGCCGGTTTACAGCGGGCTGGAGGTTGCAGAGGAGCTAATGAAAAAAGGCTGTAAAAGCAAGGTCATTATTCTGACAACCTTTGCCCGCCCAGGATATTTTGAACGCGCGGTCAAAGCCGGCGTACACGGATATCTTTTGAAGGATGGGGAAATTGACGATCTGGCGGATGCCATACGAAAGTGTGTAAAGGGAAAACGGATGTTCAGCCCGGAATTAACCTTCAACATGATTCGTGATGAAAATCCGCTGACTGTAAGAGAACAAGAAATACTGCGGCTGGCTGCTTTAGGCAAGACAACAAAAGACATCACACTTGAACTCTATTTATCTCAAGGCACAGTCCGAAACTATATCTCAGAAATCATCCAAAAACTGAATGCGAAAAACCGGACAGAAGCCGCTAGTATTGCTGAGGAGAAAGGATGGATTTAATGAGGAACCTGGTTAATCATACATAACCAGGTTCCTTTTTATTCACATGGTTATTTTCGGTTACCAGGGTTATGGGGTATGTCAGGTTCAGCCTTCATCGGTGCTTTTTTGTTTGAAACGCCTTTTGCACTGATGACGGGAGGCGCGGGTTGGATCGTCCTTCTCAGGGCTCTTTCATTCCTCTATCTCTTTGTGAAAACATATAAGAAATACGCAGGAACATTAAAAAGCAATATCAGCCCTTTTGAACGCTCTGTCCTATGTACAGGCGTTTTTTTATTGCTGAAATCATTAGAAAATGCTTTCAATTTTGTGTCCAAATAGTGTACGATATTGATAAAAGCTTTAACTTCAGGTCATCAGATGACCAGATCATATATTGGGGATGAGAGAGGGGTTCATCATGAAAGTCTCACTTTTTGTCACTTGTCTTGTTGATATGTTTCAAACAAACGTAGGAAAAGCAACGGTAGAGCTGCTTGAGCGGCTCGGATGTGAGGTTGATTTTCCGGAGGGGCAGATCTGCTGCGGCCAGCCGGCTTACAACAGCGGTTACGTAAATGACGCCAAAAAAGCAATGAAACGAATGATTGAAACGTTTCAGGAGTCAGATTATGTCGTCAGTCCATCCGGTTCTTGCACCACAATGTTCAGGGAGTATCCGCATCTGTTTAAAGATGATCCGAAATGGGCGGATAAAGCGCAGAAACTGGCGGATAAAACGTATGAATTAACAGATTTTATCGTCAACGTCCTTGGGGTAGAGGATGTCGGCGCGACCCTTCATAAAAAAGCGACCTTACATACGTCATGCCATATGACGAGGCTGCTCGGCGTATCGGAGGAGCCGATGAAACTGCTGAGCCATGTGAAGGGGCTTGAATTCACGTCACTTCCGGGGAAACACAACTGCTGCGGATTCGGAGGAACGTTCTCTGTTAAAATGGCGCAGATTTCTGAGCAGATGGTTGATGAGAAAGTCGCATGTGTGGAGGAAACGGGAGCAGAGGTGCTCATCGGCGCTGACTGCGGCTGTTTGATGAATATCGGGGGACGGCTCGGCCGGAAAGACAAGAATGTCAAAGTGATGCACATCGCCGAAGTGCTCAACAGCAGATAACACTGGATACAGAGGGGGAAAAGGATCATGGCGATGAAAATCGGTACTGACGCTTTTAAAGAGCGGGTATCACAGGGGATCGATAATGAATTTATGAGAGGCGCTGTTTCGGGTGCGCAGGAGCGTCTGCGGACGAGACGGCTGGAAGCAGCCGAAGAGCTGGGAAACTGGGAAGAATGGCGTTCGTTGTCTGAGGAGATCAGACAGCATGTCCTTGAAAATCTTGATTTTTATTTGGAGCAGCTTGCATCCAATGTATCAAGCAGAGGAGGGCACGTTTATTTTGCTGAGACAGCTGAAGAAGCATCCTCTTATATCCGCAGCGTGATTCAAAAGAAAAATGGAAAAAAAATCGTAAAGTCTAAATCTATGGTGACAGAAGAAATCAATCTGAATGAAGTGCTGGAGAAGGAAGGCTGCGAAGTCGTCGAAACCGATCTCGGCGAATATATTTTGCAGATTGATGATCACGACCCGCCGTCACATATTGTGGCGCCGGCTCTTCATAAAAATAAAGAGCAGATTCGCGATGTATTTAAGGAAAGACTGGATTATAAACAGACAGAAAAACCGGAAGAGCTCGTCATGCATGCGCGCGGCATCCTCCGGAAAAAATTTCTGGAAGCCGATATCGGCATTACCGGCTGCAACTTTGCCATTGCCGACACGGGTTCAGTCAGCCTTGTAACCAATGAAGGAAACGGTCGGCTTGTCACGACATTGCCGAAAACACAAATCACTGTCATGGGAATGGAGCGCATTGTCCCGTCATTTTCCGAATTTGAAGTGCTTGTCGGCATGCTGACAAGAAGTGCTGTCGGACAGCGGCTGACGAGTTATATTACGGCCTTAACCGGACCAAAACTGGAAGACGAAATCGACGGCCCGGAGGAATTCCATCTTGTCATTGTTGACAATGGCCGGTCCAACATTCTCGGCACCGAATTTCAGTCTGTGCTGCAATGTATCCGCTGTGCTGCCTGTATCAATGTCTGCCCTGTGTACCGCCATGTCGGCGGACACTCATACGGCTCGATTTACTCGGGGCCGATCGGGGCCGTTTTATCGCCGCTGCTCGGCGGTTATGACGATTATAAGGAGCTGCCGTACGCGTCAACACTGTGCGCGGCTTGTTCTGAAGCCTGCCCGGTCAAAATCCCGCTTCATGAGCTGCTTCTCAAGCATCGTCAGAACATCGTCGAAAAAGAAGGCAGAGCGCCGATCAGTGAAAAGCTTGCGATGAAAGCGTTCGGTCTTGGGTCTTCCTCTTTGTCGCTTTATAAAATGGGCTCAAAATGGGCGCCGGCCGCCATGACGCCTTTTACAGAGGACGACAAAATTTCGAAAGGGCCCGGCCCGCTAAAAGGCTGGACGCAAATCCGCGACTTCCCGGCACCGCATAAATCAAGATTCAGAGACTGGTTTACAGACAGAGAAACAAGTGAACGCACGAAGGAGGAGCAGTGATGACGAAGGGAACCATTCAGAATCAAGAGAGCTTTTTAAACCGGATCGCGTCACGCCTTGGCCGAGACAGAAGAACGGGTGGCGTGGCCGTCCCTGAGTGGGCGCATCAGCCGCAATATAAAACATTTGAAGGGTATTCGGCCGATGACTTAGTCACGGTGCTCAAAAACCATTGTGTCAAAATCCATACTGAGCTGATTGAGACGGATTCAACCGGTTTGTACGATGCCTTGCGCGAACAAGTCAGCCGGTTTTCCGGAGGGCCTGTCATCATTCCGAAGGACCCCCGGTTTGAGGCTTACGGTTTACATAGCCTGCTCACCAAAGACTGGCCTGGTGAAGGAACGCAAGTCTGGGAATGGGATGCTGACCAAGGTGAAGAAAATATCAAAAAAGCGGAGCAAGCCAATGTGGGGATTACATTCAGTGAAATCACACTGGCCGAGTCGGGTACGGTTGTCCTTTATTCTTCAAAAGACATCGGCCGCTCTGTCAGTCTTCTGCCGACAACTTATATTGCCATTGTGCCGAAATCAAGCATAGTGCCGAGAATGACACAAGCCAGTGATATCATTCGGAAAAATATGGCTGACGGGATCACGGTTCCCTCATGCATTAACTACATTACAGGACCTAGCAACTCCGCCGACATCGAAATGGATTTGGTGGTCGGTGTTCACGGTCCGGTTAAAGCGGCTTATATTCTCGTATCTGACCGCTGATCTGAAAAGCCCGGCAACTTATGCCGGGCTTTCTGCTTGAAAAAACTTCATTTTCCAAAAATTTGGCCGATGAGAAGAATATGACGTGAAAGAGGAGGGAACGAAATGAAAAAATGGCTGATCATAGCTGTTTCACTAGCGATTGCGATCGTTCTGTTTATGTATACAAAAACAGAAGCAAAGGCGGCCAGTATGACATTAGGCTATACAACCGGGGATACGGCATCATACAATTCTCTTACGAAGTATCATAAATATATCAGCTCCATTGCCACTGATACGTTTGCGTTTGATAAAAACGGACGTGTGATTGGCGATGTCCCGAGCAAGCAGCTTACATACGCGAAAAAAAATAAAATCAAAACGTGGGCCGTCATTTCCAATTATAATGACGCTATTTATGATTTTGACGGAAACTTAGCGAATCGGGTCATGACTGACAAAACAGCGAGAAAACGATTCACAGACCAGCTCATTTCTTTGGCAAAAAAGCACCACTATTACGGAGTCAATATTGACTTTGAGGCAGTTAATCCGAAAGACCGTTCTGCATACTCAAGCTTCATTCAATATGTCTCACAAGCTTTGAAAAAGAAACATATCAAAACAATGGTCTCCGTTCCGGCCAAAAGCGCCGATGATAAAAACGATGACTGGAGCTGGCCGTATGATTATGCGAAAATCGGGAAATATGCCGACTATGTGCAAGTCATGACTTACGACGAACACGGCATTTGGGGCGAACCGGGCTCAGTGGCAACCACAAGCTGGATCAAGCGCTCGCTGCAGTTTTCTGTCAAAAAAATCAAAGCAAACAAAGTGATCATGGGGGTCCCTGCGTACGGCTATGATTGGGATCTGAAAGAGGGAATCAGCAGCTCAGCGAAGGAATGGAATGACATCAAGTCCCTCATTAAGAAGCAGAAAGCAAAGTCGGCATTCAATAAAAAAACAGGTTCTATGACGTTTTCTTACACTGACAAAAAGAAACATAAACATGTCGTTTGGTATGAAAATGAAAAAACAATCGAAACAAAAAGCCGTCTGGCGAAACAATATAAAATAGCCGGTGTCTCTGTCTATGCTTTAGGACACGAATCGGAATCCTTCTGGAAGGCCATTCAGAAAGGGACAAAATAACAATTTCTTTTTTCTCGCAAGTTATTGACAGAGAAAACAGAAGCACGTATATTATGTTAATATATTCAGATCATAAAATTTAAGTTTTTCAGAAAACTAAAACACATAGATTGGGAGCAGTAAAAGAAAGGTATCAGAACAGAGAGCTGCGGGATGGTGCGACGCAGCCTGATTCTTCTTTGAACTCGCCCGGGAGTGGTAGGACGAAACGGAATAGATTGAATATTCCCCATGTTTTAACGGCTAACCTTCGTTACAGGGTCAAAAAGCTGGATTCTTCTAGGAAGGATCAACAAGAGTGGTACCGCGGTCAGCCGAAGGCTCGTCGTCTCTTTATCTATTCGTATAGATAAGAGACGGCGGGCTTTTTTTGTTTTTGAAGACGAGAAGGAGAGGAAAAAGAGGATGAAAAAGGACAATCAGACGTTAAAACGCACGATGACGTCCCGCCATATTATGATGATGGCGCTGGGCGGAGCAATCGGAGCAGGTTTATTTAAAGGAAGCAGCTCGGCAATCGATATGGCAGGACCATCGGTCATTATCGCATACCTGCTCGGCGGCATTATTTTGCTGTTTATAATGCAGGGGCTCGCAGAAATGGCTGTGCGCAACCGAAACGCGAGAACCTTCCGTGATCTTGTGCAGCAGGTGTTAGGAAATTACGCTGCATATTTCTTGGACTGGATCTACTGGAAAATGTGGGTGCTTAACATTGCGGCTGAGGCTGTTGTAGCTGCGATCTTTATTCAATATTGGCTGCCGGGCTGTCCGATCTGGGTGCTGGCATTAGCAATTTCTCTAGTTGTTACGATTGTGAACTTGCTTTCTGTAAAAATCTTCGCCGAAACTGAGTATTGGCTGGCTATGATCAAGATTACCGTTATTGTTATCTTTATTTTATTAGGATTGCTGCTCTTATTTGTATCATTCGGTGATCACACAGCGGCCGGGTTTTCGAATCTGACAGAGCACGGCGGATTTTTCCCGCACGGAGGCACCGGGCTGATCACAGCCATGCTTGTCGTCATCTATTCCTATGGCGGTACAGAAATTATCGGTGTGACGTTGGCTGAGACAAAAAATCCGGAACAGGTTGTCCCGAAAGCAGTCCGCAGCACATTAACACGCATTGTCGCGTTTTACCTGCTGCCGTTTTTCATCATTGTCAGTCTGATCCCGTGGAATCAAGTGAATTCAGTTCCTGAAAGTCCTTTTGTGATGGTCTTTAAAATGGTAGGCATTCCGGGGGCAGACCATATCATGAATGCAGTCATCCTGCTTGCCATCATTTCCTCTATGAATTCAGGTTTATACGGATCGTCCCGCATTTTGTATACACAGGCAACTGACGGAAGACTGCCGCGTATCTTTTCTAAGCTTTCATCGAAAAACGTCCCGATGTTTGCGATACTGATGTGCACTTCTTCTTTATATATTGGTGTATTGATTTCTCTGTTCGCCGGAAGCCAGACATTTAATTACTTAATGGGGTCACTTGGATATACAGTCTTATTTATTTGGCTGATCATTGGATTGGCCCATTTGAAATCAAGAAAACATCAAACAGAAACACCAGCTTATTATGTAAAGTGGTTCCCGTACACCACATGGTTTGCGATTCTGGCATTACTCGCCATTTTGATCGGGGTCATCATGACAACGTCAATTGTCATTACCATCATTACTGCGGCGATCTACCTTTTGATTACGATTGCGTATTTGGTCAAAGGACGCAAGCACCAGTAAATAAGAAAACTCTTGTCATTAGACAAGAGTTTTTTTAATGGGCAGCCTTCTCATTTACACCGAGCGCAGCCGCTTTCTGAGCCTTTGATTTTGTATTGACGAGGCAAATGCTTGTGACAATCAGAACAAGGCCTGCCAAGAGGCTGACGGTTAACGGCTCATGCAGGAAAATCGAGCTGGCCACGATGGAAATGAGCGGAATCAAAAAGGTGTAGGAAGCGACCTTGCTTGCTTCTCCAGAACCGACAAGGGTAAAAAAGACAAGCCATCCAAGCGCGATGACAAACACTGAGATGAACAGCAGACTGACGACAAACGAGACTGTCCATTGGATCGCGGAAAAGCTCTCTGTCCAGGAGCCGGATACGAGCAAAAATACGCTGCCGATTGTCAGCTGCAAGGCGACCATCCAGATGGAATCGACGCGGCTGCCTGTTCTTTTCATAAATACTGTTCCGAGTGCCCAGCTGAGCGCGGAACCCAGAGCCAGCAGAACCCCTATGACAGAAATATGACCGCCAAAGCCCGCGGCACTGATGACAGCAACCCCGGCAAAACCGAGCACAAGCCCGATCACTTTCAACGTAAACATGGATTCGCCGAGCCACATCCAAGAAAAGACACCCATCAGCACCGGCTGAAAGAATACGATAGCTGAAAAGAGACCAGCAGGAAGATAATTCAGCCCAATCGTTTGCAGACCGTAGAATAACGTAATATTTAAAAGAGCAGAAACAAGATAAATCGGCCACGTCTCTTTAAAACGCAGTTTATGAATACGCGGCAATGCGACAATCACTAATAAAAGCCCGCCGATCAGCGTCCGGATGCCCGCAAACAATAAAGGCGGTGAATAGGCGAGCGCGGCTTTCGACAGCGGCCAATTGACCCCCCACATGATAACGAGAAAGGCGAGAAGGAGCGCTGTCCGCGTTTTTGATAGCTGCTTCACTTTTGATCACTCCTTGTAGAACATTTCCATCATATGATACGGTAGAACATAAGATAAATAAAATGAATCTTTTTTATGAGGAGCATAAGTAAATTGTTATGACCATTACACAATTAAGAGTTTTCGTCAAAGTAGCTGAAACGGGGAGTTTTACAAAAGCGGGACAGGCGCTAAACATGACACAGCCGGCTGTCAGCCATGCCATTTCCGCAATTGAAGCCGAGCTTGATGTGAAACTGATCATCCGTGACCGCCGAAACGGCCTGATGCTGACGGACACGGGAAAAAAGATCTTAGTCCATATCAGAGAAGTGTTAAAAGGAATCGAAAAAGTTGAGCAGGTCGCAGCGGCAGAAAAAGGGCTTGAGCTGGGAACGATTCATATCGGCACATTTCCAACCGCTTCCGCTTATTTTATGCCAAAGCTGATCAGCGAGTTTAAACAAAGGTATCCGAAATTGGAGCTTGTTTTGCATGAAGGAACCGTAGATGAAGTCAAGGAGTGGCTTCACACACGGATGATCGATGCCGGCATTCTTCTGTATCCGGCAAACGAGATGGAGTACATTCGGCTGAAAAAAGACAAAATGGTCGTCGTGCTGCGTGATGACCACCCGCTGTGCAATCGCCCGGCCATCACGCTGAAAGATCTCGATTGTGAGCCGATGGTTGTCTGCGACGGCGGCTATGAATCACCTTTTATCGATAAGTTCAAGCAAGCTGGTTCAACGCTGCACACTGCTTTCACTGTCTATAACATGAACACCTCGATCAGCATGATCAAAGAAGGCTTGGGGCTGGCGATTTTATCAGAAATGTCCATGTCGGGAATGCCGCTGCCGGAGCATGTGGTCACGCGGGATCTCGATCCGCAGGTGTATCGGGATGTGCAGCTTGCCGTTCCTTCATTACATGAGGCTTCTTTGGCGGCTAAGCTTTTCATTGAGATGGCACAAGAGCTGTTTGCGTAAAAATCAAAATGAAGAAACGTCTTTTTTATTGTTCGAATTTCATCGAATCAAATTCTTTTCATCCTAAACGCAGTTGTGATAAGGTGTGATAGAAGTCCTTTCGATAAAGACATAGCAGCATGAGGCTGTTTACTTATATCACAACTGCAAAGGAGAACAATATGTCTAACAACCAACGCAAAGATACCTTGCTTTCTGTCTTGAATTTATCTCCTGTTGTTCAAGGGGGAACGATAGCAGAGTCATTCCGAAACAGCATGGACTTGGCGCGCCGTGCAGAGGAGTGGGGCTATCACCGTTATTGGCTTGCAGAGCATCATAATATCGAAGGTGTCGCAAGCTCTGCCACCGCGGTTCTGATCGGCCATATAGCCGGCGGCACAAAGAAAATCCGCGTCGGTTCCGGCGGCATTATGCTTCCGAATCACTCGTCACTTGTCATCGCTGAACAATTCGGCACACTGGAAACACTGTATCCCGGACGGATTGATCTGGGGCTCGGGCGTGCACCGGGAACAGACCAATTGACTGCAAGGGCGCTCCGCAGAAACATCAGCAGCGGTGAAGATTTCCCTGAACAATTAGAGGAACTGCGCAATTACTTTAAACCATCAGGAAACGTGCGCAATCAAGTCCGCGCCATTCCGGGAGAGGGCATAGATGTGCCGATTTGGCTGCTGGGCTCAAGCGGCTTCAGCGCCCGTCTGGCAGGTGAGCTGGGTCTTCCGTTTGCATTCGCTGCCCATTTCTCACCGGCGAATACCGTTCCCGCTTTGGAGCTGTACCGCAATTCCTTTACACCGTCAGAAGTGCTCGATGAACCGTATGCGATGGTCGGCGTAACGATTATCGCCGCAGATACAAACGAGAAAGCGCAGCATCTGGCTACATCGCATTACCAGCGATTCCTTGATCTTGTCCGCGGCACGCCGAACCAGCTGAAGCCGCCAGTAGAAGACATGGATCAAATCTGGAGCCCATATGAAAAAGCAATGGTTCATGAGCAGCTCAGTTCAACCATTGTTGGCGGTCCTGAAGAAGTGAAAGAAAAGCTTGAAGACTTTGTCAAAACGACTCAGGCCGATGAAATTATGGTCAACTCAGAAACCTTTGAACACGCTGACAGAATGCGTTCATTTGAAATCGTGGCTGACATTTGGAAAAACAGATAAAGGCCATAAAAAAAAGCAATGTAAAGGGGAAACCCATACATTGCTTTTTTATTCATTCAGCTTTCTTGCGGACTGGCGGATGATCAGCTCAGGCTCAAAAATGACATCTTCCTGCTTAGGCTTTTTATGCTCCAAACAGTCAATAACATATTTTGCAGCCGCTTTTCCCAGCACAGACTTCGGGTGCTTCACAGAGGTTAATTTCACCTCCGAGATTTGCGCGAAATGAGAATCATCATACCCAACGATGGACATATCCTCAGGCACCTTGATATCCATCTCCCGAAGCATATCAATCACCTTCAGTGCAATTTCATCATTATAGCAAAGAATAGCAGTCGGCATGTTTTTGCTGTTTTTCTCCAGTGTCTCTTTTACTTTCTCCAGCAGCCTTGATTCCTTTTCTTCCGTCGTAAACGTCACAATCATATCCGGAGAAGGAAATAACTCACGCTCACGATGCGCCTGTATGAACCCGTTCATCCGTTTGACACCCTGCGTGTCATCAGCTTTAAAAATACCCATCATGTGCGTATGGCCGAGAGAGAGCAGGTGCTCGGCCGCCATCACGCCGCCTTTCACATCATCCAGAGTAAAACTTGGTGCAGCAAGCTCGGCGTATGACGCATTAATCATCGCAAAAGGAATGCCGTTTTTTTCTAAATTAAGATAGTAGCCAATATTCGGCGTTTGCAGAGCGCTTTTTGTCGGTTCTACAATCAATCCGTCAATATGCTGTGACAGCAGGTTTTCTAATCCTCTGCGTTCATTGTCGGGATTGTTGTTTGTGCTTGTCAAAAGCATAGAATATCCCTGCTCGCTTAAATAAGACTCGATTCCCCTAATGATGCTCGGAAAAATATAGTCTGATATGTAGGTCGTCAGAACGCCGATCGTTTTATTGGAATGCAGCGCTGATTTAGCAGAGCGTGAAGCGACAAAGGTGCCCCCGCCTTGCACGCTGTAAAGCAGGCCTTGCGATACGAGGTCTCCAATGGCTTTACGAATGGTATGCCGGCTGACGCCAAATTGCTGCATTAACTCGTTTTCGGTAGGGATCTTTTGATCGGGCAGGATTTTGCCTTGATTAATCCATGAACTGATTTCTTCTTTTACTTGAGCATATTTTGGTAACATATCCATTCCTCCAAAATGTATACGGACAAATTTCAGTATATCACAGTGATCTATACAAGAAAACATTGACAGAAAATGCAAACGGGATTATTCTATATTTGTACGTACTAATAAACAATAATTTTCGTTAAATTTTTAAATAAGTACGTACAATTAGAAAGAAAATTGTAAACGCTTTACTCAACTTTCGGGAGGGCAGAGAAATGAAGAATACTCCAACTCAATTAGAACCAAATGCTCCTGTAACAAGAAGCCATTCAATGGGATTTGTGATTTTGATATCATGCGCGGCGGGGCTTGGCGGTTTATTGTACGGCTATGACACTGCAGTTATTTCCGGTGCTATTGGTTTTCTAAAGGATTTATACAGCCTGAGTCCGTTCATGGAGGGGCTTGTAATTTCAAGCATTATGATTGGAGGAGTTGCGGGAGTCGGGGTATCCGGGTTTTTAAGCGACTGGTTCGGGCGCAGAAAAATCTTAATGACAGCGGCCCTGTTATTTGCGGTATCGGCAGTTGTTTCTGCTGTTTCACAAGACGTGTCGACCTTAATCATTGCGAGGATTATCGGAGGTTTAGGGATCGGAATGGGTTCGTCATTATCCGTGACTTATATTACGGAAGCGGCGCCGCCCGCCATACGCGGAAGTTTATCTTCCTTATATCAGCTTTTTACGATACTGGGTATTTCCGCAACGTACTTTATTAATCTCGCTGTCCAGCGTTCCGGAACATATGAATGGGGCGTGCAAACCGGCTGGAGATGGATGCTCGCTTACGGAATGGTGCCATCCGTTATCTTTTTCCTAGTCCTGCTGGTCGTGCCGGAAAGTCCAAGATGGCTGGCGAAAGCAGGCAGAACAAAAGAAGCGTTATCGATTCTGACACGCATTAATGGAGAAACTGTCGCAAAAGAAGAATTGAAGAACATTGAAAACTCATTAAAAATAGAACAAATGGGGTCACTATCACAGCTCTTCAAACCAGGTCTCAGAAAAGCGCTTATCATTGGAATCCTGCTGGCGCTCTTTAATCAAGTGATCGGCATGAACGCCATCACCTATTACGGACCAGAAATCTTTAAAATGATGGGATTCGGACAAAATGCCGGATTCGTGACAACCTGTATTGTCGGTGTTGTGGAAGTCATTTTTACCGTCATCGCAGTTTTATTGATTGATAAAGTCGGACGCAAAAAACTGATGTCCATCGGTTCTGCTTTCATGGCTATTTTTATGATCTTAATCGGGACGTCGTTTTATTTTCAGTTAACAAGCGGATTTATGCTGATCTTCTTTATATTAGGGTTTGTCGCCGCGTTCTGTGTATCGGTCGGGCCGATCACATGGATTATGATTTCTGAAATTTTCCCGAACCATCTGCGGGCGAGAGCCGCAGGGATCGCCACCATCTTTTTATGGGGAGCAAACTGGGCGATCGGGCAGTTTGTGCCGATGATGATCAGCTCGTTCGGACTGGCCTATACGTTCTGGATCTTTGCCGTCATTAACATTCTCTGCTTCCTGTTTGTCATCACAATCTGTCCGGAAACGAAGAATAAATCGCTCGAAGAGATTGAAAAGCTCTGGATAAAATGAAAACGCTTTAAAATATGTAGCCCTTTCGATTGAGAGGGCTCTTTTATTTTGTGCGCACCATTAACGGTTTGCTGTATAAGATAGAGATATAAAGGGAAAAATAATGAATAAGAAACGCAGCTGCATGAAAACTGCGCGAATATTGTCGATGAATTGGCTCTTAACAGTTGAATAAACATTTCCACCCTGTTAAAATAATTAAAGAAAGCAGAAATAATTTTTTTTGGCTATGATGGGACGTTTTTTGTCATAGCGGGACGTTTGATGTCCAGCAAAAAAAGGAAGGAACGTTTGAGTCATGAACCAGTTAATACTAGCTCAAAAAAAATTATTGCCTGATCTTCTGCTCGTTATGCAAAAGAGGTTCGAAATCTTGCAGTATATCAGGCTGACAGAACCCATCGGCCGCAGAAGCCTGTCTGCCAGTCTCGGAATCAGCGAGCGTGTGCTGAGAGGCGAGGTTCAGTTTTTGAAGGAACAGAATCTGGTCGATATTAAAACAAACGGCATGACGCTGACAGAAGAAGGTTATGAACTGCTTTCCGTTTTAGAAGATACGATGAAAGATGTTTTAGGTTTGACGCTTTTGGAAAAGACATTAAAAGAACGTTTAAATCTAAATGACGTCATTATTGTATCCGGAGACAGCGATCAATCCCCATGGGTCAAAAAAGAAATGGGAAGAGCGGCTGTCGCATGTATGAAAAAAAGATTTTCAGGCAAAAATATCGTCGCTGTGACCGGCGGTACGACAATTGAAGCTGTCGCCGAGATGATGACGCCGGATTCTAAAAACCGCGAGCTTTTGTTTGTGCCTGCAAGAGGCGGGTTAGGCGAAGACGTAAAAAACCAGGCGAACACCATATGCGCGCATATGGCGGAAAAGGCTTCAGGCACTTATAGGCTTTTGTTTGTTCCGGGTCAGCTGTCACAAGGCGCCTATTCATCTATTATTGAAGAACCTTCTGTTAAAGAGGTGCTGAACACGATTAAATCAGCGAGTATGCTGGTTCACGGAATCGGCGAAGCTAAAACTATGGCTGAGCGGAGAAACACACCTTTAGAAGACTTAAAGAAAATAGATGATAACAACGCGGTGACAGAAGCGTTCGGCTACTATTTTAACGCGGACGGCGAAGTGGTCCACAAAGTGCATTCTGTCGGAATGCAGCTGGATGACATAGACGCCATTCCCGATATTATAGCGGTAGCGGGCGGATCATCAAAAGCCGAGGCGATCGAGGCTTACTTTAAAAAGCCGCGCAACACGGTTCTCATCACTGACGAAGGAGCCGCAAAGAAGTTATTAAGGGATGAATAATCCCTCAATATAAATATCTCTCACTTATTTAAAGGAGGAAACAATCATGGCAGTAAAAGTCGGTATTAACGGTTTTGGTCGTATTGGACGTAACGTATTCCGCGCAGCATTAAACAATCCTGAAGTTGAGGTAGTAGCGGTTAACGATTTAACAGATGCTAACATGCTCGCTCACCTTTTACAATATGATTCTGTACACGGAAAATTAGACGCTGAGGTTTCAGTTGACGGTAACAACCTTGTTGTTAACGGTAAAACAATTGAAGTTTCTGCAGAACGCGATCCTGCTAAACTTAGCTGGGGTAAACAAGGCGTTGAAATCGTAGTTGAATCTACTGGTTTCTTCACAAAACGCGCAGACGCTGCGAAACACTTAGAAGCTGGCGCGAAAAAAGTAATCATCTCTGCTCCTGCTAACGAAGAAGATATCACAATCGTTATGGGTGTTAACGAAGATAAATACGATGCGGCTAACCACGACGTTATCTCAAACGCATCTTGCACAACAAACTGCCTTGCGCCGTTTGCAAAAGTACTTAACGACAAATTCGGCATCAAACGCGGTATGATGACAACAGTTCACTCTTACACAAACGATCAGCAAATTCTTGATCTTCCGCACAAAGACTACCGTCGTGCGCGTGCAGCAGCTGAAAACATCATCCCAACTTCAACTGGTGCCGCTAAAGCAGTTTCTCTAGTTCTTCCTGAACTAAAAGGCAAACTGAACGGCGGAGCAATGCGTGTTCCAACTCCAAACGTTTCTTTAGTTGACTTGGTTGCTGAACTGAACCAAGAAGTAACAGCTGAAGATGTAAATGCAGCTCTTAAAGAAGCAGCTGAAGGAGATCTTAAAGGAATCCTTGGCTACAGCGAAGAGCCATTAGTTTCTGGCGACTACAACGGAAACAAAAATTCTTCTACAATCGATGCTCTTTCTACAATGGTTATGGAAGGCAGCATGGTAAAAGTAATCTCTTGGTACGATAACGAAAGCGGCTACTCTAACCGCGTTGTTGACCTTGCAGCTTACATCGCTAAAAAAGGTCTTTAATTCATAGCTGAAAAAAGGACCTTACTTGGTTCTTTTGAATAGAAGCGCTATAATGAAAGCGGACAAGGGAAGGGGACGGACTCCCTTTCCCTTTTTCCATGAAGACCGGCTTTCAGAAAACGTTCTGTGAAAGAGTAGCATCTGCGTTTTGCAGCTTTCCGGCGCCTTCGCCTGCGGCCACTGCCCTGGCTTCAGACGATCTGCCCTGTGCCGAAAAGTATGCGATCTGCCCTCGCGGAGTAATCGCTTGATCAGACGGTTTCACGTTTTTCGTGCTGCATGCAAACCATTTTGAAGGAGGATCTCCTAAAGCATGAATAAGAAAACTCTCAAAGACATCGACGTAAAAGGCAAAGTTGTATTCTGCCGCGTTGACTTTAACGTTCCAATGAAAGACGGGGAAGTAACAGACGATACACGTATCCGTGCTGCACTTCCGACAATCAAACACCTTGCAGACCAAGGCGCGAAAGTCCTTCTCGCGAGCCACTTAGGCCGCCCGAAAGGCGAAGTCGTTGAGGAGCTTCGTTTAACTCCTGTCGCTGCACGCCTCGGCGAACTGCTTGGCAAAGAAGTGAAAAAAGCGGATGAAGCTTACGGCGATGCTGTAAAATCACAAATTTCCGACATGAAGGACGGAGACGTTCTTGTATTGGAAAACGTACGTTTCTACCCTGGTGAAGAGAAAAATGATCCTGAGCTTGCAAAAGCATTTGCTGAGCTTGCAGATGTATATGTAAATGACGCATTCGGTGCTGCCCACCGCGCTCACGCATCTACAGCTGGAATTGCCAAGCATCTGCCAGCGGTTGCAGGTTTCTTAATGGAAAAAGAGCTTGATGTACTCGGAAAAGCGGTTTCTAACCCTGATCGCCCATTCACGGCGATCATCGGCGGAGCGAAAGTAAAAGACAAAATCGGTGTCATCGAAAGTCTTCTTGATAAAGTAGACAACCTGATCATCGGCGGAGGTCTTGCTTATACATTCGTAAAAGCGCTTGGCCATGAAGTCGGTAAATCTCTTCTTGAAGAGGATAAAATCGAGCTTGCGAAATCATTTATGGACCGCGCGAAAGAAAAAGGCGTTAACTTCTACATGCCTGAAGATGTACTCGTTGCAGATGATTTCTCTAACGATGCAAACGTAAAAATGGTGCCGATCTCTGAAATCCCTAGTGATTTAGAAGCAATCGACATTGGTACGAAAACACGCGAAACGTATGCTGATGTCATCAAAAACAGCAAACTTGTCGTGTGGAACGGACCGATGGGCGTATTCGAAATCGACTTGTTCGCTCAAGGAACAAAAGCGGTTGCGGAAGCATTGGCAGAGGCAAAAGATACATACTCTGTCATCGGCGGAGGAGACTCTGCAGCAGCGGTTGAAAAATTCGGCCTAGCTGACAAAATGAGCCACATCTCAACAGGAGGCGGCGCATCCCTTGAGTTCATGGAAGGCAAAGAGCTTCCAGGGGTAGCTGCACTGAACGATAAATAATTTTAAAACTGCTATAAGGAAGTGGAACAGATGAGAAAACCAATTATAGCCGGTAACTGGAAAATGAACAAAACACTCGGCGAGGCTGTCAGCTTCGTTGAAGAAGTGAAATCTTCCATTCCAGCAGCAGACAAAGCGGAAGCTGTTGTTTGCGCGCCAGCGCTTTTCCTAGAAAAGCTGACTTCTGCTGTTAAAGGCACTGACCTTAAAGTCGGCGCACAAAACATGCACTTCGAAGAAAGCGGCGCGTTCACAGGCGAAATCAGCCCGGTTGCTCTGAAAGACCTTGGCGTTGACTACTGCGTCATCGGCCACTCTGAGCGCCGTGAAATGTTCGCTGAAACTGATGAAACAGTTAACAAAAAAGCACATGCTGCTTTCAAACACGGCATTGTGCCGATCATCTGTGTGGGTGAAACGCTTGAAGAGCGCGAAGCCGGCAAAACAAATGATCTTGTGGCTGACCAAGTGAAAAAAGGCCTTGCTGGTCTTTCTGAAGAACAAGTTGCAGCTTCTGTTATTGCTTATGAGCCAATCTGGGCAATCGGAACAGGCAAATCTTCTACATCTAAAGATGCGAACGACGTGTGTGCGCATATCCGTAAAACCGTCGCTGAAAGCTTCGGCCAAGAAGCGGCAGACAAGCTTCGCATTCAATATGGCGGAAGCGTAAAGCCTGCAAACATTAAAGAATATATGGCAGAGTCCGATATTGACGGTGCTTTGGTCGGCGGCGCGAGCCTTGAGCCACAGTCATTCGTTCAATTATTGGAGGAAGGTCAATATGAGTAAAAAACCAGCTGCACTCATCATTCTTGATGGGTTCGGATTACGAAATGAAACAGTAGGGAACGCAGTCGCTTTGGCGAAAAAACCGAATTTTGACCGCTATTGGAATCAGTATCCTCATCAGACACTGACTGCTTCAGGCGAGGCTGTAGGTCTTCCTGACGGACAGATGGGGAACTCCGAAGTAGGCCACTTAAATATCGGTGCGGGCCGTATTGTGTACCAAAGCTTAACACGCGTAAATGTTGCCATTCGCGAGGGAGAGTTCGAACGCAATCAAACATTCCTTGACGCGATCAGCAACGCGAAAGAAAACGACAAAGCCCTGCATCTGTTCGGTCTATTATCGGACGGCGGCGTGCACAGCCATATCAACCATTTATTCGCACTGTTAAAGCTTGCGAAAAAAGAAGGGCTGACAAAGGTATATATCCATGGCTTCCTTGACGGCCGTGATGTAGGTCCGCAAACAGCGAAAACGTACATCAACCAGCTGAACGAACAAATCGAGGAAATCGGTGTCGGAGAAATCGCCAGCATTTCCGGACGCTACTACTCAATGGACCGCGACAAACGCTGGGACCGTGTAGAAAAAGCGTACCGTGCAATGGCATACGGCGAAGGCCCGACATACCGCAGCGCACTGGATGTTGTTGATGATTCATATGCGAATGGAATCCACGATGAATTCGTTATTCCATCTGTCATCACAAAAGAAAACGGTGAGCCTGTTGCGAAAATCCAAGACGGCGATTCTGTGATTTTCTATAATTTCAGACCGGACCGCGCCATTCAGATTTCCAACACGTTCACGAACAAAGACTTCCGCGATTTCGACCGCGGCGAGAATTATCCGAAAAACCTGCATTTCGTCTGCCTGACTCACTTCAGTGAAACAGTTGACGGCTATGTGGCGTTTAAACCGATAAATCTTGATAACACAGTCGGAGAAGTATTATCTCAGCAAGGATTAAAACAGCTTCGAATTGCAGAAACTGAAAAGTATCCGCACGTCACGTTCTTTATGAGCGGAGGCCGTGAAGCTGAATTCCCTGGTGAAGAGCGTATTCTTATCAACTCGCCGAAAGTCGCAACATACGACTTGAAGCCTGAAATGAGTGCGTATGAAGTGAAGGACGCGCTTGTCAAAGAAATCGAAGCTGACAAGCATGACGCGATTATCCTTAACTTCGCAAACCCAGACATGGTCGGCCACTCCGGAATGGTTGAACCTACAATTAAAGCGATTGAAGCAGTGGACGAATGCTTAGGCGAAGTCGTTGACGCGATTCTCGCTAAAGGCGGACACGCTATCATTACCGCTGATCACGGTAATGCTGATATTCTGATCACAGAATCAGGCGAACCGCACACTGCACATACGACAAATCCAGTCCCTGTCATTGTTACGAAAGAAGGCATCACGCTGCGTGAAGGCGGAATCCTAGGCGACCTTGCACCAACGTTATTAGACCTTCTCGGTGTTGAAAAACCGAAAGAAATGACTGGAACATCTTTAATTCAAAAATAAGCTGAAAATCAAAGGAGAGACAAACTCATGCCATACATTGTTGATGTTTATGCACGCGAAGTATTAGACTCACGCGGCAACCCAACAGTTGAAGTTGAAGTATATACAGAAACAGGAGCTTTCGGCCGCGCATTAGTGCCAAGCGGAGCTTCTACAGGTGAATACGAAGCAGTTGAGCTTCGTGACGGCGACAAAGACCGTTACCTTGGAAAAGGCGTGTTAACAGCTGTTAACAACGTAAACGAAATCATTGCTCCAGAGCTTCTTGGCTTTGATGTAACTGAACAAAACGCAATCGATCAGCTTTTAATCGAGCTTGACGGTACTGAAAACAAAGGCAAACTCGGTGCGAACGCAATCCTTGGCGTATCTATGGCTTGTGCGCGCGCAGCTGCTGATTTCTTACAGATTCCTCTTTACCAATACCTTGGAGGATTCAACTCAAAAACGCTTCCTGTACCGATGATGAACATCGTCAACGGCGGAGAGCATGCTGACAACAACGTAGATATTCAAGAATTCATGATCATGCCAGTAGGTGCTCCTAACTTCCGTGAAGCACTTCGCATGGGCGCTCAAATCTTCCACAGCCTGAAATCAGTTCTTTCTGCTAAAGGAATGAACACAGCTGTAGGTGATGAAGGCGGATTCGCTCCAAACCTTGGTTCTAACGAAGAAGCGCTTCAAACAATCGTTGAAGCAATCGAAAAAGCCGGCTTCAAACCTGGCGAAGAAGTAAAACTTGCAATGGACGCTGCATCTTCTGAGTTCTACAACAAAGAAGACGGCAAATACCATCTGTCTGGCGAAGGCGTTGTGAAAACATCTGCTGAAATGGTTGACTGGTACGAAGAAATGGTTTCTAAATACCCAATCATCTCTATCGAAGACGGACTTGACGAAAACGACTGGGAAGGCCACAAGCTTCTTACTGAGCGTCTTGGCAAAAAAGTTCAGCTTGTTGGTGATGACCTCTTCGTTACAAACACGAAAAAACTTGCTGAAGGTATCAAAAACGGCGTAGGCAACTCTATCCTGATCAAAGTAAACCAAATCGGTACATTGACTGAAACATTCGATGCGATCGAAATGGCGAAACGCGCAGGCTACACTGCTGTTATCTCTCACCGTTCTGGTGAAACTGAAGACAGCACAATCGCTGACATCGCTGTGGCAACAAACGCAGGACAAATCAAAACAGGTGCTCCGTCACGTACGGACCGTGTTGCGAAATACAACCAGCTTCTTCGCATCGAAGATCAGTTGGCTGAAACTGCTCAATACCACGGTATTAACTCTTTCTACAACTTGAATAAGTAATAAAAGGACCGCCGAGATATGTCTCGGCGGCTTTTTTGTGCTTTTAGAGATCCAAATAAAGCCTTACCATATCCCGGCATTGAATGCCGTTTTCAAAGATCTCCTCATCGTAGTGTCTGATAAAAAAATCATGGTCGATCGCCTGTATACGGAACCCGCATTTTTGGTAAAGAGACAGCTGATGGATGCTGGAATTTCCAGTGCCAATCTCAATCACCTTTGCTCCCATATGTTTTGCTTTTTCGATGGCGTCGCGGATAAGAAGCTTACCAATGCCCTGTTTTTGCATTGTTTCTTTTACTGCGATGTTAACGATTTCTACAGTTTGCGGTCTAGTTGTAATGATCACGTATACACCGGCTAATTCGCCCGATATATAAGCTGTGTAGCATTCTCCTCTGGCAATGTATTCATCAACGATTTCTTTTGACGGATCGGCGAGCAGCAGAAGGTCATACAGCGCTTGATCATAGTTTATTGCTTTTTGGATGGTGAGTTGTTGCACGTTCATTCCACCTTTTCATATGTTTATAGAGATATTTTCATGATTTCCTCCAATTTCATACCATTCTATTATAAAATATGTAACATAGGAAATCTGTACAAAATAGTGGATAAAAAATAGGAGGAAAGTCACATGTTTTGTAAGGAATGCGGTCAAAAAAATAATGAAGGAGCCAAGTTTTGTAAAGAATGCGGCACCCCGATCGGAGGGAGCAGCAGACAGGCAAATCAAGAAACAGCAAGCACTGCTGAAACGAGGCAGGCTCCGCGAAAACCAATCCCTAAGAAAACCATCATGTTATGGAGCAGCATTGCCGCAGCGTGCGTCATATTATTCGCCGCATATAAAACCGGAGCGTACCTTACTTCTAAGGACAGGTTAGTCGACAAATTTGAGCAGGCTGTAAATGATGAGGATAAAGACCAAATCGCTACGCTGCTAACGCCGGCAAATGACAGGCTCAAGCTTACTAAACAAAACGTAAAGCCGTTTCTTACATATTTAAAGGATCATCCTGACAAAAAAGATGAGCTTTTTTCATCGCTGCGTGCTGAAACAGTCCAAAAGGATATTGTATACGCGGAGAAAGACGGGAAAAGCTTGCTAGTATTTGACCATTATGATTTAAAGATAGCACCTGTTTATTTTGAAGTAACCAGCAATTATAAAAATACCGATCTCTATGTGAATAAAGAGGAAGCCGGATCTGTAAAGAAAGCAGATCAAGCACAAACCCTCGGACCGTACATTCCAGGCGAATATACAGTCTCAGCCAAACTGAAAAACGATGTAGTCGATCTTGTGAAAAAGGAAGACATTCAGGCGGTTGGTGACAACAGCTTTCGTGTTGATCTTTCATTGGAAGCAGATAATGTAACATTCAGCTTAGCGGACGACATGAAGGATGGAAAGGGAGAATTGCTGATTAACGGTAAATCCATCCATAAGGATCCGTTCAAATCTGTCACATACGGCCCGCTTCTGACAGACGGATCAATGACAGCTGCGGTCGAAGCGGAGTTTCCGTGGGGAAAGACAAAAACAGCGGGTGTGCCGATTGATAGCAAAGAAATGGAGTTAACGTTAATTCCTGACCAAGACACACAAGAAACAATCATGAACACGATTGTCAAAACGACGAAGCAATATTCCAAAGCGCTTTCTGATGGAAATACAGCTCAGATGACAGAGGCAAGTGCCAGTTGGAAAGCCGAAGTAAAAGAGAACGTGGACTCGATGAAAAACACGGATTCTTACTTAAAAGATAAATATCTGGAAACAGACTTTGATTTGGATACATTTGCTCTATCCCAGAAGAATGACGGTACATGGCAGGCGACGGTAAAAGGAAAAGAACTTCACCAGTCGGCTAATTATAATGACTATACGAAACCTGAAATGTCGGATGAAAGCCCGAGCTATGAATATCTGCTTTCATATGATAAAAAACAGAAAAAGTGGATGTTCGAAGATGCGGAATCAACTTTTGATTCTGCCGGAACAAACATAAAGAAAATAAAAAATGATCATGCAGAGACGTACACGTCAGCCTGGGCGGACGCAAAAGGCAAGAAAGCAAGCGTAAGCCCATCGACCGGCGATGTCACGGATGAACAAGTGACATCATTTATGGTTAGTTATCTGACAAATCAATCAACCGCAGTGAATTTAAATGAGTTTGCGGTCATGGAAGGCAATCTGGAAAAAGGAAGTTCATTATATAATGATCAGCAGAAATTGGTTAAGAAGCTGTACAGCGAGGGAACGACTGAAGTATTTATTGATGTAGAGGTAAAAAGCTTTAATCAAAGCGGCTCGACTATCACAATTAAAACATATGAAGAATTTGATATTACAAAATCAGGCGGCAGTACAAAGCGCAGAACATACAACTGGACCTACACCGGCGTAGTGAAAGACGGAAGAATCTATTTAACATCTATTCAATAAAAACAAACCCCCATCACCAGCAGGCGATGGGGGTGTTTTTTAAAAAAAGATATAACGGAAAATTTCTTTAATATAATGTTCGATGATGAACCGAAACGCAACGCACGTGATGAGATAAATCACAATGGTTGAGTAAATGATATCAGCCTTTCCTTTATACGAATGCTGGTAACTGCTCAGCATCGCAGGGGGAATAGCGAAGAATGCGCCGATTAAACCAATCGCTAACACGGTGAAACAAAGATCTGTATGTAATAAAAACAATAGAAGTGCAAGAATCAAAATAGCTGTAAATGGAATAAGAAACGCACCAAATCTGGAGAGTGAATCTTTAAATGAGACTTGGTTTCCCGCGATTTTTAAGGAAAAAAAGATCAATGCATGCAACCCGAAAATAAAAAGGGCAAAGTAAATGGTTGGCTTTAAAAAGATTTCTGTAAAGCTCGCACTGCCGGGACCATCTGAAAAAAGAATATAAAACATCAGCGGAGTTAGTAAACTGAAAAGCACCATTGTAATGATTCCGCTGATCAGCTGTTCGCCGCCTGTTGTTTTGCACTCCTGATAAGGGCGTTTCAGAACAGCCAGAACAAATGAACCAAACTGCTTTGCTGCTTGTTTTGCAGCTTCAGCTCCCGCTTGTGCTCCTTGATTTTCGCCGGCTTGGCGTGGAAGAGGCGATCCGCATTTCTCACAAAACTTTCCGCCATCTGCTTGATGGCCGCATTGAGGACAAAACATATGATGACTCCTTTTACATGTAATATAGGAAAAATAGACTAATAATGTCATTATAAAAGAAAAAAGTAGAAAAGTAACCAATATCCAGCCAAAAAATTTTCTCCAAGATTATGGATCAGAAACAAGACACGAGCTGCCAGATGCGAACTCGTGTCTTGTTTCTAGTTATTCATATATTTTTCAAATACGTCACCAAAATCTTTAATATGGTACTGCGAGCGGACGGAAGTGACCCATGTAAACCCGAATTCGGTCAGCTCTTTGTATTGTGTTTCAATATTGACGTGCTCAGGGCGGGTATGCTGAAGGATGGTGACTGCTCGTTCCAGACTTTGTTCAGCCTGATTGATCAAAATGTCATTTTCATAGATCGTTTCAGAGATACGGAGAAGGGCTTTATACAAATCTTTCAGCTTTTCAATTTGCTCTTTATGCACATCGATGTCAAATTGTTCAGAGCCCAGCTTGAACTTGATTTCAACATCCAAATCGACCTTCCCGGCGGTTTCCAGAAAAACATCAGAGATTTTATATTGGGAATAAGGATAGCGTTTCAGCGTTCGTTTAGAGGAAGTGGCACGTTCGCCGTCAACATGGATCAGCGCCAGATTCGTGAAGCAATATTCATCGGCTTTTGTTTTAATCAGGAAATAAATTTTTTCGTTGTCTTCATGCATGACATAGTCATCAGCATCTGTTTTGTCATAATCCTGAGGTTCGATAATTTTTCCGATATCTGATAATCCGAGTGCATCTGCTGCAATTTTCTTAAACATATAGATACATCCTTCCTATTTACATAGTCACTTCATTGTAGCATGCGGCGTTTCCGAACGGCTATAAACGTTTGCGAAGAATCAGCCTCTTGGTAAGGCCAATGTCACATGGAGGAAGTATACTGTTGCCAATATTCATCTCATCATGCAGAAAAGCAGTTCCCTTACTTCAGGGAGCTGCTTTGATCTGTTTTCGGCACGTATTCAAATACTTCTTCACTCTCAAAAAACTCAATTAAGCGGCTCAGCCAATCATAGTAATGAAGCCATTCTCTTAATTCATTCAGCAGCTGATTGACTTTCTCTTCGGCTTCTCGGGGAAGCTCGTCCCTTTGTAAAAGATCCGTCAGTTCTCGGTTTAATTTTTTGTACAGCACTTTGTTTTTGCTCACGACCTTTGTCCAGTTCGCCGCAAATAAAGATATGAAGGTTTGATAATAATCCTGCTCTACGTCGTAAAGATCTTTTCTTAAGCCTTTTTCAAACACCTTTTCGGCAATGTTGGCATCAATCATTTCACGGACGACCTGGCTCATCCGTGTTTTGCTCATGCCTGTTGCTTCTGACAGCTCGCTTAACGTCATCGGTTTTCGATTCATATAAATAATCCCGAGCACACGCCCGACAGTAGAAGGCATTCCAAACGTATGCATGTTTTCGGCAATCTTCTCGATGAGATGCTCTTCAGCATGTTCAATGATGTCGAGAGCAGTTTTTTCCACAGCTGATCATCCCTTCAAATGGCAATTGATGGTGTCAATATATCATATTTCTGCCAGTTGTTGAAAACAGCTGTATGCGGAGGAAGCGAGAGGTATCCGGCGTAATTGTAAGAACACCCTCTCTGCCTGAGTCATAACAATAAATAATCTGTAAATAACATATAATTTCAACACATTGTAAACTTTTTATTTTACAAAGTTCAAATTATAATAAAGATTATACTTTTCAGAAAAATTAACGGAAACCTGCGGAGGTGCACGGATTGCTGAAATTAGAACAAGTGTCAAAAGTATATAAAGGCGGCAAAAAAGCTGTGAACAGCATTGATTTAGATATTGCCAAGGGCGAATTTATCTGTTTTATCGGCCCGAGCGGCTGCGGAAAAACGACGACGATGAAGATGATTAATCGACTGATTGAACCGTCGTCAGGAAAGATCTATATCGACGGAGATAACATAATGGAACAGGACCCGGTTGAACTGCGGAGAAAAATCGGCTATGTGATTCAGCAGATCGGTTTGTTTCCCCACATGACCATTCAGCAGAACATTTCACTCGTTCCGAAACTGCTGAAATGGCCTGAAGAAAAACGGAAAGAACGGGCGAGAGAGCTGTTAAAGCTTGTTGATATGGGCCCTGAATATTTAGACCGTTATCCCCACGAGCTCAGCGGCGGACAGCAGCAAAGAATCGGCGTGCTGCGCGCACTGGCTGCGGAACCCCCTCTCATTTTAATGGATGAACCGTTCGGAGCGCTTGACCCGATCACGCGGGATTCCCTTCAGGAAGAATTTAAAAAACTGCAGAGAACGTTAAACAAAACCATCGTGTTTGTGACACATGACATGGACGAAGCCATTAAGCTAGCTGACCGGATTGTGATTTTAAAAGCGGGTGAAATCGTTCAGGTCGGCACACCTGATGAGATTCTCAGAAATCCGGCAAATGAATTTGTAGAAGAATTTATCGGGAAAGAGCGCCTGATCCAGACAAGGCCTGAAATTGAGCGGGTTGAGCAGATGATGAACAGAACGCCAGTGACGGTGTCAGCGGACAAAACGCTTTCCCAGGCCATTCAGCTGATGAGAGAAAAACGCGTCGACTCGCTGCTTGTTGTAGATGAGCAAAATGTGCTGAAGGGATATGTAGATGTTGAAATCATTGATCAAAATCGCAAAAAAGCGAGCGTTGTTGGTGATGTGTACCGCTCGGATATGTATACCGTGCAAAAAGGAGCGCTTCTTCGCGATACAGTCCGAAAAATTTTGAAGCAAGGGATCAAGTATGTTCCTGTCGTCGATGAAGAGCACCATTTAGCAGGGATTGTGACAAGAGCGAGCCTTGTGGACATCGTATACGATTCCATATGGGGCGAGGAAAACCAGCTAATGACGATCTGATCAGGGGAGGAGCTCTTACACATGAATCAAATAATGACTTTTTTACAGACGAACGGCGGAGAGCTGCTGTATAAAACAGGTGAACATTTATACATTTCTCTCATTGCTGTTGTATTGGGCATTATCGTTGCGGTGCCGCTCGGCGTTCTGCTGACCAGAATGAAAAAAGGCGCAGGCGCGGTTATAGGTGCCGTCAACATTGTGCAAACCTTGCCGAGTCTGGCGATTCTGGCATTTTTTATCCCGCTTCTCGGTGTGGGAAAAGTGCCTGCGATCGTCGCTTTATTTTTCTATTCGGTGCTTCCGATTCTGCGCAATACGTATACAGGCATTAAAGGTGTAAACAAAAATCTGCTTGAGTCAGGAAAAGGGATTGGAATGACCGGCTGGGAGCAGATCCGGCTCGTCGAGATTCCGCTGGCGATTCCGATTATTATGGCAGGCATCCGCACATCCACGATCTATTTAATCGGCTGGGCGACCCTTGCCTCATTTATTGGCGGCGGCGGACTCGGTGATTACATTTTTATCGGGCTGAACCTGTATCAGCCTGAATACATCATTGGCGGTGCTGTGCCGGTTACAATCTTAGCCATTATCATTGATTATTTGCTAGCCGTGACGGAACGAAAAGTGACACCGAAGGGATTGCAAGGGATGAAGGAAGTTTCTTAAGGAGTTGGCTGTATTGAAAACGAAAAAAATCAGATGGATTGGCGCGCTCGCTTTCGCCTTTGTCATGCTGCTGAGCGGCTGTTCTCTGCCGGGACTTGGCGGCGCCTCACAAGATACGATCAAGGTCGGGGCGCAAAGCATAACAGAATCAGAAATTTTAGCGAATATGATTGCGCAGCTCATTGAACACGATACGGATTTAAATACGGCTTTAGTCAAAAATCTCGGATCAAACTATGTTCAGCACCAGGCGATGCTCGGCGGTGACATTGACATATCCGCCACACGCTATTCTGGCACGGATTTAACGAGCACCCTCGGAATGGAGGCGGAGAAGGATCCGGAAAAAGCGCTGAATATCGTGCAGAAAGAGTTTGACAAACGTTTTAAATATAAACGGTTTGATTCTTACGGGTTTGATAACACATATGCCTTTACCGTAACAAAAAAGTTTGCGGAAAAGGAGCATGTAAACACCGTGTCTGATCTGAAGAAAAACACTTCTGAATATAAGCTGGGGGTCGACAATGCCTGGCTGAAACGGAAGGGCGACGGATATAAAGGTTTTGTCAGCACGTATGGATTCGAGTTCGGAACAACCTATCCGATGCAGATCGGACTTGTTTATGACGCAGTCAAAAACGAGAAAATGGACGCCGTTCTTGCTTATTCCACAGACGGCCGGATTAAGGCGTATGATCTCAAAATCCTAGAAGACGATAAACAGTTTTTCCCGCCGTATGACTGTTCGCCGGTGATTCCGGAAAAGGTGCTTAAGGAACATCCGGAGCTTGAAGGCATTATTGATAAACTGATCGGGAAGATTGACACGGAAACCATGCAGGAGCTCAACTACGAAGTGGACGGCAAACTGAAGGAGCCGTCTGTTGTGGCAAAGGAATTTTTAGAGAAACATCATTATTTTGACTAAGAAAAGAGGCAGACCAAATGGAAGTATTACAGCAGCTTGGCTCTTACTATTCGCAAAACGGCAGTTATGTGCTGCAAGAGTTTTCCCGCCATTTTCTGATGTCGGTGTACGGCGTTTTGTTTGCGGCCATCGTCGGCATTCCGCTTGGCATCCTGATTGCCAGGTACAGAACATTAAGCGGCTGGGTTTTCGCCGTCACGAACGTGATCCAGACGGTGCCGGCGCTCGCCATGCTGGCCGTGCTGATGCTAGTGATGGGGCTTGGCGCGAATACGGTCATTCTATCGTTATTTCTTTATTCACTGCTGCCGATCATCAGAAATACGTACACAGGCATTGTCAGCATTGAACATGCCTATCTTGAATCCGGAAAAGCGATGGGTATGACAAAGTTTCAAGTGCTGCGGATGGTCGAGCTTCCGCTGGCGCTTTCTGTCATTATGGCCGGCCTCCGCACCGCGCTCGTCATTGCCATCGGCATTACTGCCATCGGGACATTTGTCGGCGCCGGAGGCCTTGGAGACATCATCGTCAGGGGGTCAAACGCAACAAACGGGACCGCGATTATATTAGCTGGCGCGATCCCGACAGCCCTTATGGCGGTGATAGCTGATTTGGTCATGGGCTGGCTTGAACGCGCGTTAAGCCCGATTAAAAAGAAAAAGAAAAAACTGGCCAGTGCAGCTTAATAATAAAAAAACGCCTTGTTCATGACAGGGCGTTTTTTACGGTTTCGGCACATATTTAAAAATCTCTTCACTCTCAAAAAACTCAATCAGACGGCCGAGCCAATTGTAATAGTCGAGCCATTCCTTTAATTCCTTCAACAGCTCATTCACCTTTTCTTCCGCTTCAGGAGAAAGCTCTCCATCCAAGATACTGAGCAGCTCTCGGTTGAGTTTTTTATGCATCATTTTATTTTTGCTGACGACTTTGCTCCAAGTGGCTGTAAACAGAGTGATAAAGGTTTGGTAGTAATCCTCTTCAACATCGTATAAGTCTTTTCGCACGCCCTTTTCGAACACCTTCTCGGCGATGTTGGCATCGAGCATGTCCCGCACGACCTGGCTCATTCGCGTTTTGCTCATGCCGGTCGCTTCTGATAATTCCGTCAGCGTCATCGGCTTGCGATTCATATAAATAATGCCCAGCACACGTCCAACGGTAGAGGGCATTCCAAATGCATGCATGTTTTCCGCGATTCTTTCTATAAGGTGGTCTTCAGTCTGTTCAATTATCGTTAACGGATCTTTATCCAACAGTTTCAATCCTTTCAGCTAACAATTCCGATGTCAATATACCACATTTTTGATGAGGCGGAAATGCTGTAATCATAGAATTTGGCAGGAAATTGGAGCAATAAGGAGATCATTACCGGTCAATACGGGTAAATCAGGGTTTACACATAGTTTATAAATAATATGAACAAATTGTAAACTTTTTATTTTATAAACTTTATTCTATAATGGGAAGCATTCAATTATCTGAAAAATTAAATATGAACTGAACGAATTGAATGAATTTAATTTTGGAGGTGCGATGTTTGCTGACATTAAAAAATGTCTCGAAAACATATAAGGGCGGCAAAAAAGCTGTGAACAGCGTGAATCTGGAAATTGAAAAAGGTGAATTTATTTGTTTTATCGGTCCAAGCGGCTGCGGAAAAACGACAACGATGAAAATGATTAACCGATTAATTGAGCCGTCAGCCGGTCAGATTTTTATTGACGGCGAGAACATGATGGAACAGGACCCGGTAGAACTCAGGCGTAAGATCGGCTATGTCATTCAGCAGATCGGACTGTTCCCCCATATGACCATTCAGCAGAACATTTCACTTGTGCCTAAGCTGCTGAAATGGCCGGAGCAGCAGCGGAAAGAACGTGCGCGTGAGCTTTTAAAATTGGTCGATATGGGACCTGAATATTTAGACCGTTATCCTCATGAATTAAGCGGGGGACAGCAGCAGCGAATAGGTGTATTACGGGCACTTGCCGCGGAACCGCCGCTTATCTTAATGGATGAACCGTTTGGGGCGCTTGACCCGATTACGAGGGATTCCCTTCAGGAAGAATTTAAAAAACTGCAAAAAACCTTACATAAAACCATCGTATTTGTTACCCATGATATGGATGAAGCGATTAAGCTAGCAGACCGGATCGTCATTTTAAAAGGCGGAGAGATTGTGCAGATCGGAACGCCTGATGATATTCTGAGAAATCCGGCAAATGCATTTGTTGAGGAGTTTATCGGCAAAGAGCGCCTGATTCAGTCATCAAGTCCTGATGTTGAGCGGGTTGATCAAATGATGAGTACACACCCGGTGACCATTACGGCGGATAAAACGCTCTCTGAAGCGATCCAGCTGATGAGGCAGGAGCGTGTCGATTCGCTGCTGGTGGTAGATGACAGCCATGTTCTTCTAGGCTATGTAGATGTGGAAATCATTGATCAATGCCGGAAGAAAGCCGAGCTCGTAGGCGAGGTCCTTCATCAAGACATCTATACCGTCTTGGGCGGAACACTGCTGCGGGATACAGTACACAAAATTTTAAAACGGGGTGTAAAGTACGTGCCGGTTGTAGATGAAGACCGCCGTTTAATAGGAATTGTGACGAGAGCGAGCCTGGTTGACATTGTGTATGAGTCCATCTGGGGAGAAGAAAAACAGCTCGCAGTATTGTCATAGGGAGGTTGTGAGACATGGATCATATCATTGAATTTTTGCAAACCAACGGAGGCGAGCTGCTTTACAAAACATATGAGCATATCACCATTTCTCTCATCGCCGTCATTTTAGGCGTGGCTGCCGCTGTGCCTCTTGGGATTGTGCTTACCAGAATGAAAAAAGGAGCCGGCACCATTATCGGCATTGTGAATATCATTCAGACGCTGCCTAGTCTGGCAATCCTCGCTTTCTTTATCCCGCTCTTGGGAGTCGGAAAAGTTCCGGCTATTGTGGCCTTGTTTTTCTATTCCGTTTTGCCGATCCTGCGCAACACGTATACCGGGATTCGCGGCGTTAATAAAAATCTGCTTGAATCAGGAAAAGGCATCGGGATGACGGCCGCTGAACAAATCCGCCTCGTGGAACTGCCGCTTGCCGCGCCCGTCATCATGGCGGGGATCAGAACATCCACGATTTATTTAATCGGCTGGGCGACGCTTGCATCCTTTATCGGAGGCGGCGGATTGGGTGATTACATTTTCATCGGCCTGAATTTATATCAGCCGGAATATATCCTCGGAGGAGCGGTTCCCGTCACGATATTGGCGATTGTCATTGATTATGTGCTGGCGTTGACGGAACGAAAAATCACGCCTGCCGGACTGCAGGGAATGAAGGAAGTTTCATAAGGAGGCTGCTCATGAAAAGACAACATCTTAAATGGCTGAGCGGATTTACGCTCGCAGTAATGCTGATGCTAAGCGGCTGTTCGCTTCCCGGGCTCAGCGCCGCTTCAGACCAGACCATCAAAATCGGCGCGCAAAGCATGAGTGAATCAGAAATCATCGCAAGCATGCTTGGACAGCTGATCGAACACCATACGGATCTAAAAACAACAACCATTAAAAATCTCGGCTCCAACGCGGTGCAGCAGCAGGCCTTGATGAACGGAGAAATCGATATTGCGGCCACAAGATATACCGGCGATGCGCTGACAGGAACGCTGAGAATGGAACCTGAAAAAGATCCAGACAAAGCGCTGGCGCTGACACAGCGGGAGTTTAAAAAAAGATATGATTTAAAATGGTATGACTCCTACGGGTTTGATAATACGTATGCCTTTACCGTCAGCAAGAAGCTTGCGGACCAATATCATTTAGAAAACGTATCAGACGTCAAAAAATGGGCGCCGCAATTAAAGCTGGGCGTCGACAATTATTGGATGAAGCTGAAAGGGAACGGCTATCAGGATTTTACAAAAACCTATGGCATGACATTCGGCGGCACGTATCCGATGCAGATCGGGCTTGTGTATGACGCGGTGAAAAGCGGAAAAATGGACATTGTCCTCGCTTACTCCACGGACGGGAGAATCAAGTCCTATGATCTCAAAATGCTAAAGGATGATAAACAATTTTTCCCGCCGTACGACTGTTCTCCGGTTGTTCCGGAACAGGTGCTTAAAGAACATCCTGAACTGGAAGGCATCATTCAGAAAATGATCGGAAAAATCGATACAGCCACGATGCAGGAGCTTAACTATGAAGTTGACGGTAACCTAAAGGAACCGTCTGTCGTTGCTAAGGAATATTTGCAAAAGCATCACTACTTCGAATCGTGAAAGGGGGATTGACCAATGAATGTGCTTGAACAGTTAATGAGGTATTATGCACAGAACGGCAGCTATGTCATGGAAGAATTTGGCCGCCATTTTCTTATGTCGGCTTACGGCGTCTTGTTTGCTGCTGTCGTCGGGGTTCCGGTCGGCATCCTCATTGCGCATTTCCGCCGCTTGTCAGGATGGGTATTCGCCGTAACAAATGTCATTCAGACGATTCCGGCGCTCGCCATGCTGGCAGTCCTGATGCTTGTCATGGGGCTCGGTGCAAACACAGTGATTTTATCATTATTTCTGTATTCCCTGCTGCCGATTATCCGAAACACGTACACAGGCATTGTCAGCATTGAACACGCATACTTAGAATCAGGAAAAGCGATGGGAATGACGAAATTCCAAGTTCTTCGGATGGTTGAGCTCCCGCTCGCGCTTTCTGTCATTATGGCAGGCCTTCGAACGGCTCTCGTCATCGCTATCGGCATTACAGCAATCGGCACATTTGTCGGCGCCGGCGGCCTTGGGGATATGATCGTCCGCGGGTCAAACGCCACAAACGGAACGGCGATTATTCTAGCCGGCGCGATTCCGACTGCGGTGATGGCGGTTGCGGCTGATTTGCTCATGGCTTGGCTGGAGCGGGTGTTACATCCGGTCAAGAAAAAAAGAACCAAGGTGAGGCGTATTCAAACAGCTGCATAAGAACAAAAAAAGAGGCTTGGATGATTACAGCCTCTTTTTTCTTATTTAAATTGTAAACTGATCCATTTTCTGATTAAGTTCTTTCGCCAAACGCTCAAGCTCCTCAGCATTTTGAAGCACTTGATCCATTGAATGGGCGGATTGCTCGGTAATGGAAAATGTTTCTTCAATGCCGGCGGCGGATTCTTCAGAAACGGAGGCGATGTTTTCAATCGATTGGTTAATTGTGATCGATTGGTTTGTTAACTGCTTTAATCCGTCCGTTACTTCCTTAATGCTGTCCGCTACATAGGTGACCGATTGCTTAATGTTCTGCATGGCCTGTCCGGTGTCAGTCAGGTTTTCAGTACCTTTTTCTACTTCGGTAAAGCTGCTTTCCAGGTATTGAATGACAGTGTTGATTTCCTGCTGTGTGCCCCCAACTATTTTAGTGATATCCTGAACGGAGTCAGATACGCCGTCTGCGAGCTTTCGGACCTCCTCGGCCACAACAGCGAAGCCTTTGCCGCTTTCTCCTGCGCGGGCTGCCTCAATTGCGGCATTAAGTGACAATAAGTTCGTTTGCTCGGCAATGCCGTTGATGACCTGAACAAGCTTGTTGATGTCCTGAGAATGCTGTTCCAGCGATCTCACTTTATGAACGGCCTCTTGAACGATATGATGGATTGTTTTCATTTGCTGCACTGACGTATCCATATTTTCGTTTCCGTTTACGGCGAGTTCGAGTACGTTTTGAGACGTATCGCTGATCGTCATGCCGTGATTGTAGGCTTTATCAATGCTTTCTGTAAATTCATTCATTGATTCGGCGATCGTCACAGCGTCTTGCGCCTGCTGCTCGGAGCCTTCAGCCATTTCGTTCATCGTTTCGGTAATATGCCTGCTGCCGGTTCTTGTTTCATTCGTTGCAGTGGTCAGCACCTGTGATGAAGAAAGCACGCGGGTGGAGATTTCTTTTGAATATCCGACGATATCTCTTAAATTCCCTACCATTTTCTGAAGCGCTTCGTTCAAATCGCCGAGCTCGTCTTTTGAGGCCAGCGCCTCTATGTCATTTGAAAGATTGCCTTCGGCGATCTCATTCGCAGATGACTTCATTCGAATAATCGGTTTTACAATGCTGCGATTGATATAAAGCCAAATGCATATGCTGATGGCGATGGAGGCTGCCAGAAGCAAAGCCGTGTAAATCAGACCTTTATGATAAACATCCTTGGTTTCTTTCACCGCCGTGTTGCTGCCTTCTTTATTAAAGTCAACAAGTTCAGTGATTGATTTTTTCATATCCTCAAAGCTTGCTTCAGTCTGTACCAATAACCCCCTTGCTTTATCTATATCATTCGTGCGTCCGCTCTCTAAAATCTGGCTATGAATATTCGTATAAGAGTTGACTTCAGTCTTGAGCTGTTCGAAAATGCTGCGTTCTTTGTCATTAGAGATTGTCTTTTCATAGTTATCAAGCTTTTCATTGATATCCTTAAGGATCTGGTTCATATCTTGGTCCAGGGTATCCATTTTATCTTTGTCTGTATAAATCAAGAAATCCTTTTCCTTAGAGGAAAGGTGCTCTGTCAAATAATTAATAGATGTAATTTCTTTAATGCCGTCTATCCATTTTGTATTGATTTCATCTGTCTTTTTGATGATGTGCTGCATATTGAAAGCGCCTATTCCACATATAAGCAGATTGATGAGAATCAGTGTCAAAAATACCAGGCTGAATTTGCGGGAAATCGTCAGTCGCATATAAGTGTTCTCCTTTTAAAAAAGTGATGTGATGTACTATATATCGGCTGAGAAATTGTTTTTTCACCTGGAAATAAAAAATAAAAAACGGCTCTTCTCTCCGTGGAGATAGAACCGTTTTAGCAATTACATATGAAAGGAAGGGTCAATCCATTCAGTAGCCCATTTGGAGATTTCACCCAGAATGGGCGCTAACGCCATTCCTTTGTCGGTTAATGAATATTCGATGCGAACCGGAGTTTCGGGGATGACGTCCCGCTTAACCACTCCTTCAAGCTCAAGTTCTTTCAGCCTTTCTGACAGAACTCTGCCGCTTAGATTTGGAAGTGCTGCTTCTATTTCGCTAAATCGCTGCTGACCGTTCAACAGCTGAAAAACGATTAAAGCAACCCAGCGTTTGCTCAAGATGTCGACTGCTTTTTCAAATCTAGGACACATTTCTGATTGGTTCATACTTTTCACCTCGTCTGTCATTATTATAACGCAAATAACGAGGGAACGTATGCATGCGTGATTGATAAAATGCGGAAAGAGACGCAGAGGATTACGTGGAAGAGGAGCGTTTTTTCGCTTCGGAAGCTAAAAAATCGAAGTATTTGCTGAGATTTTCAATATCCTGCTTGGAGAGATGCCGCCATTTTTCGCTGTTAAAAAGAGACAGGTTCTCCGTTCCGCGAGTGACAGCCGTCTGATAAATCGCATAAATAGACTGATAGCTTTCAGAAGCCTCTCGAATTTCTTCAGGAAAAGCGGTAATGTGCCCTGCGGCTGCCATCAGGTTTTCGTGCGGTATTTTCAGCACCGCTGCGAGCTTTTTTATGGTCGCGGGCTTTGGTGTGCCGCGCTTGCCGTTTTCTATTTTTGAAATGGTCGCTGAGCTGATGCCCGAGTACACCGCAAGCTGATTCACTGTCAGTTTGCGGGCGCGGCGCAGCGCCCTTAATTCCTGTCCGAATGTTGACATGATGATCGCCTCGCATTTCTGGAAAGAGTTATTGATCAGCAGATCGTTTTTTGGCTTCGTCTGAAATAAAAGAGAAATAATGATCCAGCATGAGCAAATCCTCTTTGTTGAGATACTGCCATTTTTCACTCTCAAGAAGGGCAAGATTTTTCAGGTCATAAGCCTCCGCCTTTTCAAGCAGCTGGCACTTCGTTTCATAAGTCGCTCTGGCTTCATGAACCTCTTCGATATATCCCGCTTTATACATAAGCCCTTCATAAGGAATTTTTAAGGCCTCCGCCAATTTTTTTGATGGTGGCAGGTTTAGGAACGCCGCGTTTGCCGTTTTCAATTCTGGAGATGCCGGCCGCGCTTACACCGGAATAAGTCGCCAGCTGGTTGACTGTCAGCTTTCTCTCCTCACGCAATGCCCGTAATTGTTCGCCGAAGCTTTCCATATGTCTCACCCCGTCCCTCACTATTACTCATATTTTAGTATGTTTATTGACTAAAGGGAATAGGTAGGCTGGAAATGTATTGACAAAAGTTAACATACGCCGTAATGTAAATGTATAGAAAAAGTTTTTTCATGAACGGAAGGTGAGGAAAGTGCCAGTAGAAAAGATACAGATTAGACGTGATTATGTATTGCAGTATATGGTCAATAACGATTATTCCCTCAATCAGCTTGCGCTGGAAATCGGAGTCTCACCCGCCACACTGAGCCGTGTGCTGAATGGAGAAAGACGGCCGGGGCAGCTTGTGATCGGAAAAATGCTTCACTATTTTGACTTGAAGTTTGAGGATCTTTTTTACTATGATTTTGTTGACAAAAGTCAATGATATAAGAACGCCTGGGGAACCAAGCGTTTTCTAAGCCTTATCATCAATGTGTCAAAACAAAACCCGTCACAAGTTCATTGCATGTTTTCCATTGTTTTGTCGGCAGCTGATGGCCTTGGTATTCCAGCCTGAAAAATTCAGCGTGGCTGCATGCTTTCCGGTAATAGCCTGCATGTGCAAAGGTCCAGTCGCGCAGGCCGCCATACATAAACAGCATCGGCATGTTAAAACGGGGCAATTGTTCAAGGCAGCTGTAGCGGAGCGAATCCCGATAATATTGATACCAATGGCCGAGGTCAGCTTTTTTCATATGACTCGTTAATAGATTTCGGAGCTGTCTGTTTTTCGTATGGCTGCTGGCGATAATTTTCATCAGCATGCCGGGACTTTTTTCAAGAAGATACATTCCCATTTTGTGAAGCTGCTGACCGGCCATGGTATGAACAGCGGGGTAAGTGCCGGCCAACACCAAATGAGATACTTTGTCCGGCCGGATGAAGCCAATGTGCTGTGCGATTAAGCTGCCGGCGGAATACCCGAATACTGCAGCCTGATCAATGTGCAAACGATCCATAAATTGCACGATCTCGTTTGCGTAATAGGAAATCGAGATTTGCTGGTCTGCATGATCGCTGTCGCCATGTCCGCTTAAATCGGGAAATATCACCCTGAAATGATCCGCCAGAAGGCGCTGATAATAAAAAACCTTGCGGCCCATGCCCGGCGGGTGAATAAAAATGATAGGGATTCCCTGTCCATATTCCTCATAATATAGATGTTTCTTATTGGCTGTGCTGATGATCGGCATTGTTGTTCTCCCTTTTCGCTCAATTCATACGAATAGGCTAACCAAAACAAAATGTCTTATCCGGTCTTTTGGCGTCTGATACGGCGTGACATGGCAAACCTTTTCATGTAAAATAGAAGTAATGTAGGCCAGTGAGTCTGGAGGTGTAAGGGATGCACGCGGTTTTGATTACCTTATTGGTTATCGTCAGTATTGCACTTATTATTGTCGTTTTGCTTCAATCCAGTAAAAGCGCCGGATTATCTGGTGCGATTTCAGGCGGAGCGGAGCAGCTCTTCGGGAAACAAAAAGCAAGAGGTCTTGATTTGATTCTGCACCGCATTACTGTTGTGCTGGCAGTCTTGTTTTTCGTGTTGACGATTGCGCTTGCTTATATCCTATAGGGCAATGTTTGTATAAGGTCTGATGTAAAGTCAGGCCTTTTTCACGTTTCTGGCTGATATTCAGAGCGTTTTTTTCTGATCAAACTGTGGAAAACTAAAATGATCGTGCAGAAAGAAAGGGAGAAATGAGCATGAAAGTTGTGACACCAAAACCATTTACATTTAAAGGCGGAGACAAAGCGGTGCTTTTGCTGCACGGCTTTACAGGGAATACAGCAGATGTGAGAATGCTGGGACGTTATTTGAATGAACGGGGCTATACGTGCCACGCGCCTCAATATGAAGGACACGGCGTTCCGCCTGAAGAATTGGTACATACGGGGCCTGAAGACTGGTGGAAAAACGTCATGGATGGCTATGAATATTTAAAATCTGAAGGCTATGAGGACATTGCTGCCTGCGGACTGTCGCTTGGCGGGGTTTTTTCGCTGAAATTGGGTTACACTGTACCCATAAAGGGAATTGTTCCAATGTGCGCGCCAATGCATATTAAAAGCGAAGAGGTCATGTATCAGGGCGTCCTTTCCTACGCGCGCAATTACAAAAAATTCGAGGGGAAAAGCCCGGAGCAAATAGAAGAGGAAATGAAGGAATTTGAAAAAACGCCGATGAATACCCTTAAGGCGCTGCAAGACTTGATTGCCGATGTGCGAAAGAATGTCGATATGATCTATTCTCCGACATTTGTTGTGCAAGCCCGTCATGATCACATGATTAATACCGAAAGTGCCAATATTATTTACAATGAAGTGGAAACTGACGATAAACAGCTGAAATGGTATGAGGAATCAGGCCATGTTATCACGCTGGACAAGGAACGGGACATCGTACATCAAGATGTGTATGAATTTTTAGAGAAGCTGGATTGGTAACCAACAGGAGGTCGGATTATGGAAAAAGAAGCATTTATGGATAAGCTTCTCTCGTTTATGAAGGAAGAGGCGTACAAGCCTCTGACTGTTCAGGAACTTGAGGAGATGTTACAGATTACGGATGCCGAGGAATTTAAAGAGCTCGTCAAAGCGCTGGTTGCGCTGGAGGAAAAAGGGCTTATCGTGCGGACGAGAAGCGACCGCTACGGCATTCCGGAAAAAATGAATTTAATTAAAGGAAAGCTTTCTGCGCATCCGAAGGGATTTGCCTTTTTGCTGCCTGAGGATACGTCGTTAAGCGATGTGTTTATTCCGCCTAATGAGCTGAATACAGCTATGAACGGCGATATCGTCATGGTACGCCTGAATTCGCAGTCAAGCGGCTCCAGACAAGAGGGTACCGTCATTCGCATTTTAGAAAGAGCGATTCAGCGGGTAGTCGGAACCTATACAGAAACAAAAAACTTTGGTTTTGTCATTCCGGATGACAAAAAAATCACAAGCGATATCTTCATTCCTAATAGCGGAAAAAATGGCGCGGCTGAAGGGCATAAGGTGGTTGTTAAGCTGACCAGCTATCCTGAAGGCCGAATGAATGCAGAGGGTGAGATTGAATCCATTCTCGGCCATAAAAATGATCCGGGCATTGATATTTTATCAGTCATCCATAAGCACGGACTGCCGGGTGAATTCCCTGCCGATGCAATGGAACAGGCGACAAGCACGCCTGATACGATTGATGAAAAAGACCTGAAAGACCGCCGTGATCTCCGTGACCAGGTCATTGTCACCATTGACGGAGCGGACGCGAAGGACTTGGATGATGCGGTTACAGTGACAAAACTGGATGACGGCAGCTATAAGCTTGGCGTTCACATTGCCGACGTCAGCCATTACGTGACTGAAAACTCGCCGATTGACAAAGAAGCGATGGAAAGAGGAACGAGTGTGTATTTGGTTGACCGTGTGATTCCGATGATTCCGCACAGACTGTCAAACGGTATTTGTTCATTAAATCCAAAGGTTGACCGCCTGACACTTTCTTGTGAAATGACCATCAACAGTCGGGGAGAAGTCACAGAGCACGAAATCTTCCAAAGCGTCATCAAAACAACGGAAAGAATGACATATTCCGATGTGAATCAGATTCTTGTTGATGATGATGAAGAATTAAAGCGAAAGTACGAACCGCTCGTACCGATGTTCAAAGACATGGAGCGGCTGGCAGAAATTCTTCGCGAAAAGCGGATGAACCGCGGCGCCGTGGATTTTGACTTTAAAGAAGCAAAGGTGCTTGTCGATGAAGAAGGCGCGGTCAAAGACGTTGTGATCAGAGAACGATCTGTCGCCGAAAAACTGATTGAAGAATTTATGCTTGTTGCGAACGAAACCGTTGCAGAGCATTTCCATTGGATGAACGTTCCGTTTATTTACCGGATACACGAAGAGCCTAATGCTGAAAAACTGCAAAAGTTTTTAGAGTTTGTGACAACATTTGGATATGTTGTAAAAGGAACGGCGGGAAATATTCATCCGCGCGCGCTGCAAAGCATTCTTGACGCTGTTCGTGACAGACCAGAGGAAACAGTGATTTCTACTGTCATGCTACGTTCCATGAAGCAGGCGAAATACGACCCGCAAAGCTTGGGGCACTTCGGCCTGTCAACGGAATTCTATACCCATTTCACATCGCCGATCCGCCGTTATCCGGATTTAATCGTCCACAGATTGATCAGAACGTACTTAATCAACGGCAAGGTCGATGAAGCGACACAGGAGAAGTGGGCTGAACGGCTTCCGGATATCGCTGAACATACTTCATCAATGGAACGCCGTGCAGTTGACGCAGAGCGTGAAACAGATGATCTGAAAAAAGCGGAATATATGCTTGATAAAATCGGTGAAGAATTCGACGGCATGATCAGCTCTGTGACAAACTTCGGGATGTTTGTCGAGCTGCCGAATACAATTGAAGGACTCGTCCACGTCAGCTTTATGACGGATGACTATTATCGCTTTGACGAGCAGCATTTTGCGATGATCGGCGAGCGGACGGGGAATGTGTTCCGTATCGGAGATGAAATTACAGTCAAAGTCGTTGACGTCAATAAAGACGAGCGCAATATTGACTTCGAAATCGTCGGTATGAAAGGCACCCCGCGCCGTCCGAGAGAAATGGACAGCCGCAGCCGAAAACGCGGAAAACCTGCCAGAAAACGCGTGTTAAGCACAAATACGCCTGTATCTCCTGCTCCTTCCGAGGAAAAAGGGGAGTGGTTCACAAAGCCGAAGAAGAAAAAGAAAAAACGCGGCTTTCAAAACGCACCGAAGCAGAAACGTAAAAAGAAGAAATAGCAGCTCAACCAGCAAATAGGGCGCAGTGCTCTATTTGCTTTCTTTCGGAAACAGCTTTTCATTGTAGCCATGCGTGACATTTGGTAAAATAGAGCGTATCGCAAAGGTCGACAGTTTTTCCTTAGTGAGAGGAGGTTCTGGCATGCCGAAAGGGTCAGGAAAAGTATTATCACAAAATAAAAAAGCCAATCACGATTATTTTATAGAAGAAACATATGAAACAGGCATTGTATTGCAAGGAACAGAAATCAAAGCGATTCGCGCCGGCCGCGTGAATCTTAAAGATTCCTTCGCCAAAATCGAACGGGGAGAAGTATTTCTCCACAATATGCACGTCAGCCCGTATGAGCAGGGAAACCGCTATAACCACGATCCGCTCCGGACGAGAAAGCTGTTAATGCACCGCAAGGAAATTAACAAGCTGATCGGCTTAACGAAGGAAAAAGGGTATTCTCTCGTTCCGCTCAAGCTGTATTTGAAAAACGGCTTTGCCAAAGTTCTTCTCGGTCTGGGTAAAGGGAAGAAAAACTATGACAAACGTGAAGATCTGAAGCGCAAGGATGCGAAGCGTGAAATTGAAAGAGCGTTCAGAGACAGTCAAAAAGGGTTCTAAAAGCATAACGCTTGATACTGAAATCCAGCCTGTGCTATACTGATTTCACGATGAGATGACACGGTTTTTTCTTGAAGGATTTGTCAATTGAAATGAGCCGTGATCATGTTATAATAGGAATGTAGCCAGTTTGAGTGAGAGCTTGATATTTCTCCCGTATTTCCCTTATAACAAGGGGACGTTACGGATTCGACAGGGATGGATCGAGCTTGAGCTGCGAGCCGAGAGGCGATCTCGTAAACACGCACATAAATATAACTGGCAAAACTAACAGTTTTAACCAAAACGTAGCATTAGCTGCCTAATAAGCGCAGCGAGCTCTTCCTGACATTGCCTATGTGTCTGTGAAGAGCACATCCAAGTAGGCTACGCTTGCGTTCCCGTCTGAGAACGTAAGAAGAGACAAACAGACTAGCTCTCGGAAGGCCCGCCCGCAGGCAAGAAGATGAGTGAAAACACAAATATGCAGGCTACGCTCGTAGACGCTTAAGTAATCGATGTTTCTGGACGTGGGTTCGACTCCCACCGTCTCCATACATACTTTGTAACCGCAGTGCTATCAAGGCTTCTAAAGCTTTCGAGGGCACTGCGGTTACTTTTTGGTAACACTTTTAAAATTTTTCGTTTTCCATGAAGCCAATAACGTCATTTGTGTAGACGGATAAAGGTGACTATACTTGTTCAATGCGATGACCAATGGATTGCATTTTTTATTGATTAAGTATGACGCATGTGAATGTCTGAAGTCGTGGATCACCCCTGATTTTCTAAGGTATTTTTCGTAGCGTCTATCAATTGTGCTAGTCGCTATGCTATCGTAAAAAGAACCAAAAATCCTATAATCTGATTTTACTGGCGCTGTGTTTTCAGCGCCATTTTTATGTCTTTTAAAAGAGACAGTTATTCTATCGGCTCTCTCTGAATCTGCATGTGAATTTTATCCCTAATCCCAATTATTCGGGAGATGCAATTGAGATGGTATGGGAGGTTTGGGACATAGTGTTAGGGGAGCTGTACACATGAAAAAGAACAAAGGAGGTTATGTAAGCTTGTCGGGCACTGCGTACTCACTGGATTTTAGTAAATACACAGTGTTGCATGAACTTGATTCAAAGCACCTTTACTTAAGTTAAGTGCATCTTCCAAACATCCTTGAATACTACTGATTCTGACATTCGTATAATTATATTCTTTATTCATATATAAGCGGAAAGCGATCATGCCATCTTTTTGACCTGCAGTCTAAGGAGACTTTTCAAGCCCATCCTCTTTGACTGTATACCCCGTCTCTTTGTCAAAAACTAAAATCTTAGTAAAGATGTACTCAACTTCTGCTAGAGATTTTTTAACTTGTTCTTCAGTTAAGCCATCTTAACCATCCTCCGGATTCAATTGGGTTGCTGAACTGCTGGTGCTATTGTCGCAATAGCAAGAAAGAAAACCGACGCCGGAAAAAACAATCTATTCAACATGTGTGAACACCCCCTTTTTTGAAATGGTAAAAGCAACATACATTTTTCAAAAGAAGGGTTTTAATCATAATAAGTCAAATATCGACAGAAGATTGTTACCACAAATGCAAAGCAAGAAACGAAAACGCCCATGCCAATATGCCGAACATTACAAAGAACCTAAGAAAAGTTTCATATCTTGTAAGTCTTCGTTCTCTTTTTGTTTTACCTAATCTCCAATACAGGGCGTAGCCGGAGAATAATAAAATGATTTGTCCAAATTGCGACACAGATTCTAAAAATTCTATACCATTCATTGATTTTCACCTCGTTTATTTATGAGAAAAAAATAAAACAGACTTGCAGAGAGTCTGCTTATACCGCTTATCCAAAGTACCCATTTTCTTCGGTTTAAAAATCGCTTGAGGGTGAAATGGCTTGCACGTCGGTTAATAAAGTAAGGCTGAATGCTGTTGGTTAAATGCCCTATCCTTATTCGCCTATTTACCCATCACATATTAGTTTTATTATCGCAAATGGAAAGATAAATTCCAATATTTACTTTAAAATTAGTAATTTGTCATATGTCTAATGGTATAAAGGAATGTCGTTTCCCTTATCCAGCAGTACCTTTTACAGGTTCTGCTTCAATTTTTTTCGTATAACAGGCACCAAAAAGTGCGTACTTCCATCTGAATCCCAGCTGTTTCATACTGGTTTTACAGCAGATGTTTTACCAATCGCATTTCTGTTAATAAATAAGAGGAAACAAAAACGGAGGGATGAACGAATGAAATTGAATTTACATGACAAAACCGCACTGGTGACCGGCTCAACGTCGGGGATCGGCAAAGCGATTGCCGCTTCGTTAGCGGAAGAAGGCGCGGCGGTTATCATTAACGGCCGCCGGGAAGAAAAAGTGAATCAGACGATAGACGATTTGAAAACACAGCATGCAGAGGCTGTGTTTTATCCGGCCGCATTTGATCTTGGAACCGAAGAAGGCTGCAATGATCTGTTTCAGGCATATCCGCAGGTTGATATTTTGGTCAATAATTTAGGGATTTTTGAACCGGCAGAGTATTTTGATATCCCCGATGATGAGTGGTTCCGATTTTTTGAAGTGAATATTATGAGCGGTGTGAGGCTCACACGCAAGTATTTACACAAAATGATAGAGAAGAAAGAAGGCCGGGTGATTTTTATTGCCAGTGAAGCGGCAATCATGCCTTCTCAGGAAATGGCCCATTACAGCGCGACGAAAACGATGCAGCTTTCCATTTCCCGCAGCTTGGCGGAGCTGGCAACCGGCACAAATGTAACGGTAAATACAGTCATGCCGGGTTCAACCTTAACAGAGGGAGTGGAAACAATGCTGAACTCTCTTTATCCTGGTGAAAACCTGACTGTTCAAGAAGCTGAGGCCCGTTTTATGAAGGAAAACCGTCCGACTTCAATTATCCAAAGGCTGATCCGGCCGGAAGAAATCGCTCACTTTGTTACATTCCTAAGCAGCCCGCTGTCTTCCGCGATTAATGGCGCGGCACTTCGGGCGGACGGCGGTTTGGTCCGCAGCGTCTTTTAGTAAACCTCTCCCTCTGGGAAGAGGTTTTTTTATTGTATTGATTTCCAGAACCTGCTGACGTATAATTTTGGTACCATAAAAGTTTTTATAGTACCGAAAGCGAGGTGATGGATTTGGAAAAAAGAATATTGGCGGAAACCATTCGCCTGATCAGACAGAAAGGTTTTTCATTTACAATGAACGATCTGGCGGGAGCGCTTGGAACAAGCAAGCGGACGCTTTATGCGCATTACCCGTCGAAAGATCAGCTTGCGGAGGCCGTCGTGGCGCAGTTTATCGCGGAGATGAAGCAAATGGAAAAGAGCATCTATGAAGATGAGACCCTAGATGCGCTTGAAAAGGTGAAGCAAATGCTGATCGGTCTTCCAAAGGAATTGGATCTGCTGAATATGGGGTTATTACAAGAGCTGAAGAAATCCCATTACGATGCGTGGCTCAAATTAGACACGTTTATGAAGGAAGAATGGTCAGTTGTTATTGGATTGTTAAACGAGTGCAGGGAGCAAAAGAAGATTAGAAATATCAACATTGATTTATTGGTTCAAATGTATATAGGAAGCATCAACCAAGTGTATGATCCTGATTATCCGCTCAAACATCAGTACACGACAGGAGAGGTTCTTGAATCAATCGTAGATGTATTATGTAACGGGATAACAGAAAAATGAGGAGGCTGGTGGCGCGTGCAGTGGATGTTTTTATGTTTGGCCATTTTATTTGAAGTTGCCGGTACGGTCAGTATGAAGCTTTCAGCGGGTTTCACAAAGCTTCTGCCGAGTGTGCTATTGATGTTTTTTTATGGCGGGAGTCTTTTCTTTCTGACGCTTACGCTCAAATCTATCGATGTATCTGTTGCTTACGCTGTCTGGTCGGGGATGGGCATTGTCCTGATCACAGTTGTCGGGTTTTTGTATTTTCAAGAGAATATAAGTGTCATGAAACTGATTTCAATCGGGCTGATTATTGCCGGTGTAGTATCTTTAAACCTGATCGATCAAGGGGCGGAGCCTCAAACGGTACATAAAAGTGAGCAGTAACATGAGAGTGATGAAACTGTTCTTTCTCGTGACGGATGTCGGTTTTATATTGTACTGGCTGTCTGCCGGCTTTTCATTAATGCCGGAAAGCTGGGCCTTTAAACATTATCAAGACCCGTTTATGATCGCCTGGAATTGGTCCTTTTTTCCATTGGATATTTTAATCTCCATTACTGGTTTGTACAGCTTGTATTTGCAGCGCATCAAAAGAGCAATATGGAGGCAGATGGCGCAGATTTCTCTTGTGCTGACCTTCTGTTCAGGCCTTCAGGCTTTATCATTCTGGACATTTAGCGGGGATTTTGATCTTGCATGGTGGCTGTTTAATGGATACCTTTTGATTTATCCTTTATTTTTTATTCACAGACTTTTATCTAAGCAGTGCGAGTAGCACTGTTTTATTTTTTGAAAACACTTTGTTTTCCGAAAAATAAAACGATATAATATGTAATATATTGCATATTACATGTCGGGAGGATATACGTTGGCGACTCAGAAACAACGGTTGTACAGCTTTTTAATGGTGATTGTCGGAGCTGCTTTTTGGGGATTATCGGGAACGGTTGCCCAGCATTTATTTGAAACGAGTGATGTATCGGTGGAGTGGCTTGTAACGGTACGTTTACTGTTATCAGGCCTGTTGGTGCTGATTATTGTGTCCGCCGGTAAAAACAGGAGGGCAGTTTGGGGCATATGGAAAGATAAAAAAGCGGCTGTCCAGCTTATTGTTTTCGGGATTGCCGGCATGCTGGGTGTTCAGTATACATTTTTAGCTTCAATCGGAACCGGAAACGCAGCGGTGGCCACGCTGCTTCAATACTTAGCGCCTGTTCTGATTATGCTGTATTTGCTTCTGACCCAAAAGAATTCATTTCAGTTTTCCGATTTTTTTGGGCTATTATTGGCTTTATCAGGCACTTTTTTGCTGCTGACAAATGGAAACATCAGCAATTTAACAGTTTCTCCTTTATCTGTTGTATGGGGTCTTCTTTCTGCTGGCGCGCTTGCCTTCTATACGCTGTATTCCAGTTCTCTTTTGAAAGCATGGGGGTCGGCTCTCGTCATTGGCTGGGGGATGCTGATCGGGGGCGTCGGCATGAGTTTTATTCATCCGCCTTGGGCTGTACAGGCAGAAGGCTGGACGGTTTCTGGAATTGCATCGGTCGCTTTTATTGTTATTTTCGGAACGTTATTGGGATTCTGCATGTACCTAGAAAGTTTGAAATATTTATTCCCGCAAGAAGCGAGCATGCTGGGATGCACTGAGCCGGTTGCCGCAGTCGCGTCTTCAATTCTGTGGCTTGGCGTGTCCTTTGGGTTGTTTCAAGCAGCAGGAGCGGCATGCATTTTAGTCATGATTTTTGTCCTTTCACAGAAGAAAAGTGCCGGCAAAACGGCAGCATTAAAAAACCAAACCCATATTCAGAGGTGATGCTTTGTGCCGATACCGTCAAATGCCCCGAAGCCGAAACGGCAGACTGCCAAAAAGCTTGCTTTTGAGCAAATTCAAAAGTGGATCGTGGAAGGAGTGCTTGTGCCCGGAGAAAAATTGAATGACGATGCGTTGGCTAAAGCGCTAGGCGTCAGCAGAACACCGGTCAGAGAGGCTTTGCAATTATTAGAGATGCAGGGGTTTGTTGAAATGTCTCCGGGGAAAGAAACAAGAATTTCACAGATTGAAAAAAATGATGTCTTCAAAGTCTATCCGCCGATGGCGTCTCTCCAGTCCGCCGCTGCCGAATTGGCAATTGAAAACATTCAATCGTCTCATATAGAGCAGCTGACAGCCATCAATCACGAAATGAAAGCGGCAATTGACCGAAACGAAATCTATGAAGTGCTTGGCATTGATAAAGCGTTTCATGATGTGATCATTGAGGCGGCTGATAATGAATATATCCGCAATTTTACCTCAGTTCTTCACATGCATATTCTTCGGCTTGAGTACCTTTTTTTCAAGTCTCCGCAGAATTCAATTGAAGAACATAACCAAATCATTCAGGCATATAAGGAGAAAGACCGGAAAAAGGCGGCTGAGCTGACATACAGCAACTGGATTAAACCAATGCATGACATTGCGAAAAAACTTGTGTAATGAAGGCAGAGAAGATATGTCTCTGTCTTTTTTAATGAGAGCATATCCAATGAGAAGATGAGTCTGTTTCTGGGCATACTATGGCGAATAAACGGGAAGAGACCAACATCATGTCGTTAAAGAGGGTTATGTAATATGAACAAGTCTTCTGATCAAAATCGAAGAACAGTGCCAAGTGTTGTCAAGGATGCCTTTCGCATTCATGCAACCCCTTTCCCATGGAAAAAGGCAATCGGGTCAGGCATCGCTTCAGGATTTCCTGTGTTTGTCGGCGCATTGTCGGGACACACGGATTTCGGTTTGACCGCTAGCATCGGCGGTTTTGTTTTTTTATATGCAGGCGGGGAATCGTATACGAAACGTATTCTGAAGCTGCTGTTAGTTTCAATGGGGATCGCCGCATCGTTTGGATTAGGGACGCTTTTGGCAGGGACTTTCTGGAGCATGGCGGCTGTTCTGGGGCTTATCGGGGCAGCTGCAATGTTTATTTTTGGCGCGCTTGGGATACAAGGGCCGGCACCGATGTTTTTTGTCCTTGCCTTTTTGGTGAGCTCGGGTTTGCCGGCAGATCCTTCAGAAGCTCTGTTCAGAGCGGGACTGACATTTGCCGGCGGGCTTTTCGCCACAGGAATCGCCTTGATTGGCTGGATCAATAACAGGCATGGACCGGAAAATACAGTGCTGAAAAGAACATACCGCCAGCTTGCATCCTGCCTTTCCGATGTCGGAACTCCTGATTTTCATAACGCGCAGCATCAGACCGTGCTGATGCTGAGAACAGCCCGTCAAACGGTGCTCGGCAAAGGGAATAGATGGAGAAAATCGCCTCATGATGAACGTTTTATCCGCTTGCTGGAAAAAGCGGACGATCTCTTCATCTCAATCATTCATTTTTCTGCCGAAACACCAAACGCAGATAAGGCGCAGATCGCAAAGGCACTTCGCCAAACTGCCGACATGCTGGGGCAATCTCGTGTTTCCGATGCGTTTCCTATTCAGGAGGATGAAGCGGAGCCAGCCCGGAAGCTGTATGAAGAAATCAACGAGGTGTTGAGTATCGCTTCACGGCGGAATGATGATCCATCGGACGCGGAGCCAAGCCGGCTGCCATCCTCCTATTACTTTCTGAGAAATGCCTTTGACTGGGAGTCACCTGTTTTGATTCGGGCATTAAAGTATGGGATTGTGCTGTTTGGGGCGGCTTTGTTTGCCAATGCCTTCGGTTTTCACCGCTCTTACTGGATTCCGCTCTCGGCAGCGGCGGTGATGCTGGGCACGACTGTTGTCTTTACGCTGCAAAGAGCCATTCAGCGTTCGGCAGGAACCGTAATTGGAGTGATGCTGGCAGGGGCGATCCTGTTCTTTAAGCCATCCGGCGTGTATATCGCTTTATGCATCACAATGCTTCAATTCCTTCTTGAAATGCTGATTGTCCGCAATTATGCTTTGGCCGTTCCTTTTCTGACCGCAAACGCGCTTGTCATCACAGAAAGCATGCATGGCGGCTTGGGGGCTGGTTATTTTATAGCGGCGAGGCTGACCGATGTGGCTGTCGGCAGCATAATTGGCCTAGTGGGAACGATGCTTTTGTGGAGACGTTTTTCGGCAAAACGCCTGCCTGAATACATGAGGGAAGTGATCAGGCTGGAAGGGGAGTTTATGGAGAAACTGTTAGCCGGACAGCAAATAGACGGACATCAGCTTAGAGTGGGCTTAGTCAGGCTTCGGGATGCATATGATAAAGCACTTGGAGATTTTCCAAAAGCAAAAGCGGATACGCTGTGGCCGGCGATCTCTGGAATACAGCACTTAGGTTATTATTTGCTCTCGGCTCAAGCCCATCACCGACCGCCCTCTCCGGTTTCTGAAGAAGAAATAAACCAATTGAGAGCGTTTTTTGAACAGGCCGAGCAATCAGTATTGATGAAAATGCCGCCCGCTGTTATAGAAGTGCCGCGTTTTCCGTATTATCCGCGAATCAGCGGGGAGCTCTACACATTGTATACAGGTTTGCGAACAGCTTATGAAAAGTAAGCTGTTCGTACTGGTTTTTTAAAAAAATCTTTAATTCGAGATATTTTACTTGAAAGCAATTTTTATTGCACCTATAATAAGGTTTAAGAGATAAAGAATAATCATGACGCGTCTGAATGATAATAACGGATGTATAATTTTAAAATTGAAAGGGCTGGTAAAAATGGCAAAAGTATTGTATATCACTGCTCACCCGCATGATGAAGCGACTTCTTACAGCATGGCAACCGGTAAAGCGTTCATCGAATCATACAAAGAAGCAAATCCAAAGGATGAAGTTGTACATATCGACTTGTACAAAGAAAACATTCCTCACATTGATGCTGATGTATTCAGCGGCTGGGGCAAACTCCAGTCCGGCGATGCACTTTCTGAGAACGAAAAAGCGAAAGTGGGCCGTTTAGGAGAGCTTAGCGATCAATTTGCATCTGCTGATAAATATGTGTTCGTCACACCATTATGGAACTTCTCATTCCCGCCGGTGATGAAAGCGTACCTTGATTCAGTTGCAGTAGCAGGAAAATCTTTTAAATATACTGAACAAGGTCCTATCGGCTTGTTAACTGATAAAAAAGCGATTCACATTCAAGCGCGCGGCGGCTATTATTCAGAAGGCCCTGCGGCTGAAATGGAAATGGGCCACCGTTACATTGGCATCATGATGAACTTCTTCGGCGTTCCATCCTTCGATGGCATTTTCGTAGAGGGTCATAATGCAGAGCCTGACAAAGCACAGCAAATCAAAGAAGATGCGATTGCCCGTGCAAAAGAAGCAGGAAAAACATTCTAATGAAAAGCCTCCCCGTATAAAGGGAGGCTTTATTTATTATTCTAACGAAATGGTCCGTTTCTCTTCACTGCTTTTCAAAGCCGCTTCAATGATCCGGATGACATCAATTCCCTCTTCAGCTGTGACAGGCAGCGGCGCGCCTTCGCGTATGCTGTCTGCTATTTTGCGGTAATAGGTAAGGTAAGAGCCGTTAACTGATGGAATGGTTTCTGTTTTTTTGTTCTCGCCATGAACAGTTGTCAGCTGACCGTAAGACTCAGGATCATCCGCACCCCAGCTGTCATCCTCCGGTTTTTTCCCGGCTCTGAGGGCATCCTCCTGTCCGTCGATCCCATATTTGATAAAGCTTGATTGCTGTCCGTGAATTTGATAACGCGGACCGTTTGCCGGGGCGATTGATCCGCCATATAGAATGGCTTGGAGCTTGCCGTAATCCATTGTCAGATGAAAATAATCAACGGTTTCAGCATGTTCTCTTTGAGCCATGACTTTTGCGGTTACAGCTTTAGGCATGCCGAATAAATGCAGTGCCTGGTCTATGATATGAGAGCCGAGATCATACAGCGTACCGGTGGCAGCACCTTCTTTTTCCCGCCATTTTGCTTGAACCTCAGGTTTGTATCGGTCATAGGAGATCTGATATGTATTAATATCTTCTAGAGACCCGTCATCAATGAGTTTCTTAATTGTTAAAAAGTCATTATCCCATCGCCTGTTATGATATACGCTTAACAAGACGCCTCGTTCGTCGGCCGCTTTTTTTAATTTCTCCCCTTCTTCAGCAGTGGCTGTCATCGGTTTTTCAATAACGACATGTTTGCCCGCCTGAATGCATGCCAATGCGTATTCGTAGTGGAGGCCGCTCGGAGTGGTGACGATGACAAGGTCAATTGCCGGATCATTTGTCATCTCCTCAAGCTCATGCACTACCTCGGCATCAGGGAAATCACGCTTCACCTCTTCCGTTCGCGATGTCATCACCTTGCTGATATGATACTCATCCAGAACGGCAAGCAGCGGCGCGTGAAAGACCGAGCCTGACAGTCCATACCCTAATATCCCTACCTGTATCGTATTCACTTTTCTTCTCCCCTTTTAAAAGTGCATTGATAAAGGTATATACCCTTATCTTCAAATGGTAAAACCTGCATAGTGAATTTTTTTGCCGCCGCAAGCTTAGACAACGGTTTGGACAATCAGTATAATGGGAATTAATATATGAAACAGAGGTGTGCGCATGGAGAAGCATAATGAACATAAAGCATTAAACCATAAAAGCTCGAAAGAAAAGGATCAAATTACAAACCGATTGAAACGGATAGAAGGCCAGGTCAGAGGCATTCAAAATATGGTGGAAAACGATCGATATTGTGTTGACATTCTAGTGCAGATTTCAGCTGTTCAGGCGGCAATGCAAAAAGTGGCTCTCCACTTGCTTGAAGATCACGCCCATCATTGCGTAGCAGACGCCATCAAAAGCGGAGACGGGGATCAAGCCATCTCGGAGCTATTAGACGTATTTAAAAAATTAGCGAAATAATGATGTTTTATTATTGTAATACCCTACGGGGGTATGGTAGGATGAAAACAGATCGAATAAACAGGAGGAATTCATATGGAACAAAAAACATTGCAAGTTGAAGGCATGTCTTGTCAGCACTGCGTCAAAGCAGTTGAAACGAGTGTGGGAGAGCTTGACGGAGTTAGTGCTGTTCATGTCAATCTTGAAGCGGGGAAAGTTGATGTCACGTTTGATGCCGGCAAAGTGTCAGTCAAAGACATTACGGATGCGATAGAAGACCAAGGTTATGATGTAGCCAACTGATTCACGGTATCGCGCCTTCATCAAGGCGCGATATTTCTTTCATTTTTATATACCCCCCGGGTGTATATAAAGGAGTGAGTGTATTGAGTGAGCAAAAGGAAATTGCGATGCAAGTATCTGGTATGACTTGTGCGGCGTGTGCCGCAAGAATTGAAAAAGGCCTGAAGCGGATGCCTGGTGTCACGGATGCCAATGTGAATCTGGCGACGGAAACGTCAAATGTCACCTATGACCCTGCTGAAACAGGAACAGAAGCAATCCAAGAAAAAATAGAAAAACTGGGTTATCACGTCGTAACGGAAAAAGCTGAGTTTGATATCGAGGGCATGACCTGTGCGGCATGCGCCAATCGGATTGAAAAGAGGCTTAGCAAATTAGAAGGCGTTACAAATGCTCCGGTGAACTTTGCGTTAGAAACTGTAACAGTTGAATACAACCCAAAAGAAGCGGCTGTCAGCGATTTTAAAGAAGCCGTTGATAAGCTCGGATATCAACTTAAGCTGAAAGGCGATGAGGATAGCGAAGCCGCTGCTTCTAAAAAGAAAGAAGAACGGCAGCAAACAGCGAGACTGATCTTTTCAGCTATTCTGTCATTTCCTTTGCTGTGGGCGATGGTGAGCCATTTTACGTTTACTTCGTTCATTTGGGTGCCGGATTTATTCCTCAATCCGTGGATGCAATTTGCCCTTGCGACCCCGGTGCAGTTTTTGATCGGCTGGCCGTTTTACGTCGGCGCATATAAGGCGCTCAGAAATAAAAGCGCCAATATGGATGTATTGGTTGCACTCGGAACAACGGCTGCTTATGCTTACAGTCTTTATCTTACGATTCGAAGCCTCGGTTCCCATGGGCATACTGACGGCCTTTACTATGAAACAAGCGCGATTTTGCTGACGCTCATTTTGTTAGGAAAGCTGTTTGAAACGAAGGCGAAAGGGCGCTCATCAGATGCCATTAAAAAGCTCATGAAGCTGCAAGCCAAAACAGCTGCGGTCGTAAGAGACGGACAGGAGCAAATCATCCCGATAGATGAAGTGGCTGTTGGTGATGTTGTTCATGTCAAACCAGGCGAACGAATTCCTGTCGATGGAGAGGTGCTGGAAGGCCGCTCGGCTGTAGATGAATCCATGATTACAGGAGAAAGTCTTCCCGTTGACAAATCTCCCGGTGACAGCGTGACAGGAGCGACTGTGAACGCAAACGGTTTCCTGAAAATCAAGGCTGTTAACGTCGGGAAAGAAACAGCGCTTTCTCATATCATCAAAATTGTGGAGGAAGCACAAGGATCAAAAGCGCCGATCCAGCGTCTCGCCGACCAGATCTCCGGCATTTTTGTGCCAATTGTATTGGGGATCGCCGTCCTCACGTTCCTTATTTGGTATCTTTGGGCGTCTCCAGGTGATTTTGCTGAAGCGATCAGCAAGTTTATTGCGGTTCTCGTCATCGCCTGTCCATGTGCACTGGGCCTTGCCACCCCGACAAGCATTATGGCAGGATCCGGACGGGCGGCTGAATTCGGCATTCTTTTTAAAGGCGGAGAGCATTTAGAAAAAACACATCGCCTTGATACCATTGTTCTCGATAAAACCGGAACAGTGACAAACGGAAAGCCGAAGCTGACTGATGCCATTCCGGCCGATGGCTTTGAAGAAACAGAGCTGCTCCGGTTCGCAGCAGCAGCTGAAACGGGCTCGGAACACCCGCTCGGCGAAGCGATCGTTGCCGGTGTGAAAGATAAAGGGCTGGAGATACCGAAACTGACCCATTTTGAAGCGAAAGTAGGCGCTGGTATTTCAGCCGAAGCCGGAGGCAAAACGATACTCGTCGGCACAAGACGGTTAATGGAGAGCGAACGGATTGAGCATGAGGCTTTTCTTCCTCGGATGGAGGAGCTTGAAGGAGAAGGAAAAACGGTGATGCTCGTATCCATTGATGGAGCAGCAGCGGGGCTTGTAGCGGTTGCCGACACGATAAAAGACACGTCGCGGGAGGCAGTCACCCGTCTGAAAGAGATGGGTCTGGATGTCATCATGATGACAGGGGACAATCGCAGAACGGCAGAAGCGATAGCAAAGGAAGCTAGAATTGACAGCGTCATTGCTGAGGTCCTTCCTGAGCAAAAGGCAGCGGAAATCTCCCGCCTGCAAAAAGAAGGACGCCAGACGGCAATGGTCGGTGATGGAATCAACGATGCACCCGCGCTTGCCACAGCGGATATCGGGATGGCAATTGGAACAGGCACCGACATCGCGATGGAAACAGCGGACATAACGCTCATTCGCGGCGATCTGAACAGTATTGCGGACGCCATCCGTATGAGCAGACTTACGATGAAAAACATTAAACAAAACTTATTCTGGGCGCTTGGCTATAACAGTCTCGGCATACCAGTCGCGGCCCTTGGATTTTTAGCGCCATGGATAGCGGGGGCGGCAATGGCTTTTAGCTCTGTATCTGTTGTTCTGAATGCGCTGCGTCTGCAAAAAGTAAAATAAAAACCGGTGATTTGCCGGTTTTTATTTTTCATTGACACTTTCTTGGAAAACACCATATAATAGATGTAACTATTATATGAGTATATGCTCATATATGTAATTTTGATACTCACACTCATTCATATGCTTTGATGAGGGAACCCTAAATCGGAAGGTAAGGTGAGACAAATGAAACAAGTGACGCGGGAATATGTTCTGGACGGTTTGGATTGCAGCAACTGCGCACAAAAAATCGAAAATGGCGTCAAAGGCATCAAAGGTGTTGACGGATGCGCGGTTAACTTTGCAGCAAGCACACTGACTGTCTCAGCCGATGGCAAAGAAGAACAATGGGTCACCAATAAGGTCGAGAAAAAAGTAAAATCAATTGATCCTCATGTAACAGTTCGTCCGAAACATAAAAAGAAATCAGCAGATGACGGTTATCGAAAAAGAATGATCAATATGCTGATCAGAATGGCAGCAGCGGTCCTTCTCGGAGCGGCGGCATATTTGATTCATGCCGGCCCAATGCTGGAATTTTTATTATTTTTCGCCGCCTACTTGATAATCGGAGGAGACATTGTCGTTCGAGCGGTCAAAAATATCAGCCGCGGACAAGTGTTTGATGAACATTTTTTAATGGCTCTTGCTACAATCGGCGCTTTTTTGATTCAGCAATACCCGGAAGGCGTTGCTGTGATGCTGTTTTATCAAATCGGCGAGCTGTTTCAAGGAGCTGCGGTCAGCCGTTCTAGAAAATCGATCAGTGCATTAATGGATATCAGGCCGAATTACGCCAATATAAAAATAGGAGACGGCATCAAGACCGTTTCTCCGGAGGACGTGCAGACAGGAGACATCATTGTCGTCAACCCAGGAGAAAGCATACCGCTGGACGGAAAGGTTGTGCAGGGATCGGCGATGGTTGATACATCAGCGCTGACAGGAGAATCTGTCCCAAGAAAAGCGGCAGAAGGACAAGAAGTCATGTCCGGCTTTATCAATCAAAACGGCGTTCTGCATATCGAAGTAACAAAAGGCTATCAGGATTCCGCAGTATCCAAAATATTAGATTTGGTTCAAAATGCGAGCAGCCGCAAAGCGCGGACTGAAAACTTTATCACGAAGTTTGCCAAGTATTATACACCGGCTGTCGTCATCATCGCCGTCCTGCTGGCATTTGTCCCGCCGCTGTTTATTCCTGGCACTTTACTTTCTGATTGGGTGTACCGCGCGCTTATTTTCTTAGTCATTTCATGCCCGTGCGCCCTTGTTGTCTCCATTCCGCTCGGTTTCTTCGGCGGAATCGGCGCAGCTTCGAAGGCCGGGGTGCTTGTGAAAGGAAGCAATTACTTAGAAGCCTTACATCAAGTCAAATACGCTGTGTTTGATAAAACAGGCACACTGACAAAAGGCAGCTTTGAAGTGACAGAGATCAAACCTGCGGAAGGTTTTTCGAAGGAGACGTTACTCGAAGCCGCGGCATACGCTGAGCTTCACTCTCAGCACCCGATTGCAGAATCTGTGCGGAAAGCCTATGGAAAGCCGCTTTCCCCGGACACAATCGAGTCATATGAGGAAATATCCGGGCACGGTATTTTCGCAAAGGTGAACGGAAAAGAAATCCTTGCGGGGAACAAGAAGCTGATGGAAAGAGAGCAGATTGAGAACGTCCCGGATGAAAACGCCGGTACAATTGTTCACGTGGCTATTGATCAAAGCTATGCCGGGGCGATCATCATAGCAGATGAAGTAAAGGAAGACGCAAAACAAGCGATCGCAGATTTGAAATCGCTCGGTATCAAACAGACAGTCATGCTGACGGGCGATTCAAAACAGACAGGGGAAACAGTCGGAAAACAGCTCGGCCTCGACGAGGTTTATACGGAGCTGCTGCCGGAGGATAAAGTGGAGCGGGTAGAAGCATTGGAATCGAAGCTGCTCCCGAATGAAAAACTCATTTTTGTCGGTGATGGAATTAATGACACTCCGGTGCTTGCACGCGCGGATATTGGAGCGGCGATGGGCGGACTCGGATCAGATGCAGCTGTAGAAGCCGCGGATGTTGTGCTGATGACAGATCAGCCGTCAAAAATAGCGGAAGCGATTCGGATTGCAAAACGGACTCGGCGAATCGTGTGGCAAAACATCGGCTTTGCTTTAGGTGTTAAGGCCATTTTCCTCTTACTCGGAGCGTTTGGATTCGCGACCATGTGGGAGGCGGTTTTCTCAGATGTCGGTGTTACGCTTCTTGCTGTTGCAAACGCTATGCGCGTGATGCGCCTCAAAATGAGATAATTGTCGGAGAGAATTCACTATTTCGGGCTTTTCTTATAGACGGTTGTCTTGTTAAAATAAAGAAGTGGGTCAATTGAGATCCGCTTCTTTTTTAATTTTAAAACGATGAGGTGTCGGAGTGAAAAAGAAACAGCAGTCTTCTGCGAAATTCGCGGTCATCCTTACGGTTGTCGTTGTTGTCTTATTAGCAGCAATTGTCATCATTAATAACAAAACGGAGCAAGGCAACGAAGCAGTGTCAGGACAGCCGTCTATCAAAGGCCAGCCTGTGCTTGGCAAAGATGATGCACCGGTAACGGTAGTGGAATTCGGAGATTATAAATGTCCGTCTTGCAAGGTGTTTAATAGCGACATCTTCCCCAAAATCCAAAAAGACTTTATTGACAAGGGCGATGTGAAATTTTCTTTCGTGAACGTCATGTTCCATGGCAAAGGCTCAACGTTAGCGGCTCTTGCCTCAGAGGAAGTATGGAAAGAAGATCCTGATTCTTTCTGGGCATTTCATGAAAAGCTGTTTGACAAGCAGCCGGACACAGAACAGGAATGGGTAACGCCAGCGGTTCTCGGTGATATCGCAAAAAGCACGACAAAGGTAAACCCTGATACGCTGAAGGATAATCTTGATAAAGAAACATTTGCTTCTGCAGTGGAAAAGGATTCTGACCTTAATCATAAAATGAACATAAAAGCAACGCCTACGATTTACGTTAATGATAAAGTGATCAGTAATTTTTCGGATTATGAAGAAATTAAAGAAACGATAGAAAAAGAGCTGAAAGGGAAGTAAGCGAATGAAAAATAGAATTGTTTTTTTATATGCTTCCTGGGTTGTTGCTCTTATCGCCATGCTGGGCAGCCTGTATTTCAGTGAAATCAGAAAGTTCATCCCGTGTGAACTGTGCTGGTACCAGCGTATTCTCATGTATCCGCTCGTTCTGATTTTAGGAATCGCCACCTTTCAGGGTGACACACGCGTGAAAAAATATGTGCTGCCGATGGCGATTATCGGCGCATTTATTTCGATTATGCATTATCTGGAGCAAAAAGTGCCGGGCTTTAGCGGCATCAAGCCATGTGTAAGCGGTGTGCCTTGCTCGGGTCAATATATTAACTGGTTTGGTTTTGTGACCATTCCGTTTCTGGCCTTGATTGCTTTTATTCTGATCATCATTTTTATGTGCCTTCTAAAAGGCGAAAAATCTGAATAAGAAAAAAGCGCCCGCGAATGCAGGGCGCTTTTTTTACGGTACACATGATAGGCACTGCCAGCGGCAGACTCATGCTGATCGGCGTTTACTGTTTTCCCTCTACATTTATCTTTTTTTTATCATAAAAATGTTATTGATTTTAAGCTGAAGCGGTTATAAAATCTAGAGGTCGTCAGAAAATTTAACAAATATAAAGGGAGTCATCAGAATGGCTTGGGAGCTGCTCAGTGTGATCGGCATCATTGCGTTTGCGGTCAGCGGCGCAATTGTTGCGATGGAAGAAGAATATGATATTTTAGGTGTTTATATATTAGGGATTGTCACAGCTTTTGGAGGAGGAGCGATCCGCAATTTGCTGATCGGTGTTCCTGTGTCAGCTTTGTGGGAGCAGGGTGCGTACTTTCAAATCGCTCTGATATCCATCACGATCGTTTTCCTGTTTCCGAAGCTGTTGCTGAAGCATTGGAACAAATGGGGAAATTTATCGGATGCGATCGGTCTTGCAGCTTTCGCTATTCAAGGTGCCCTGTACGCCGTCAAAATGGGGCATCCGCTTAGTGCCGTTATCGTGGCTGCGGTGCTGACGGGAAGCGGCGGAGGAATCATTCGCGACCTGCTTGCCGGGCGCAAGCCGCTCGTGCTGAAAGCGGAAATCTATGCGGTATGGGCGGCGCTCGGCGGTTTAATCGTCGGCTTGGGCTGGACCGGAAACTCGATCGGTTTATACGCGCTGTTTTTTGTGCTTGTCGTATGCCGCGTTTGTTCTTATATGTTTAATTGGAAGCTGCCAAACCGTTATTTTCGCTTAGATAGCCAGTAAATAAAAGAAACCTCATCCATGTCGGAGAGGTTTTTTTATTGCAGCCAGCTGGATCAAAGTCCTTTCAAATGCTGACCGAGCAGAGAAAAGTTGTTTGAAATTAATAAGTAGCCCAAAATGTATAGCTGATGGTCTTTTTAGTTCCTGTGTTAGTGAATTTGAATCTGTAATTTGTTTTGTAGCTTTTAGAAGCTTGTTTGTAACTTAAATTTGTAGAGCCTTTTTTCTTTGCATAAAAAGTTTTCACATTTTTCCAGCCTTTATTTGTCTTTTGTTGCAGAGTTGCTGTAATTTTCCCGCTGCCTGATCCGTTTGCCGTAATGTTGGCCCAAGTTCCTTGCCCTGGATAATAAATATGAAAAGTTGGCGAGTAAGTATAGTTTTTAAATGAGCCCGAATGGTAATGAGTACTCCATATTTGACCTTTTTTAATCCAATCTTTAGCTTCCGCTTTGTTGTTTACTAGGTCAATAGCCGTAAAACTAGTTACGGATACAACGAAAGCCAGCAACATCATATATAGCTTTTTCTTCACTGAGTATTTCCTCCTAGATTATTCTGGTTCTTTCTTCATGTTCATATCATAAATCGCGAGAAATAATGTAACATCGTCCTAATCTCCCAAATTAGAAATTTTATTTTGTTGAAATATGTCGAAATTGGATGAAAAATGACTATTTTACTGCGTCTATAGGTATGATAGCAAGGATGAAAGGCTATTGATTTTAGTTGCTATATGGATGATAATACAGCCAGTTTGATCACTCTTCACGTGAGATGAACTGACAAACACGGCAAAGCTCTGTATGTTTTTAAAATGAAAAAGATATATTATATCGAAGATTGAATGGAATAAGGAATCGAGACTAAAGAAAGAGAAGCTTCGCAACCTAAAAAAAGCACGTACAACAGTGACGAATGTGAAATCTTAAAATAAAAAACCGATTTCGAGTTGAAATCGGTTTTTTTATGCATATAAATAACCCAAACCTTGAACGATGTTGGGTGAATGTGCTATTATAAATTGTATTTGCCTGTTTTTATCATATATTAAATATATATCCAATTCTATTTTACATTATTTCTTCTTCGTTTGTCAACTATTTTCTGGAGGTGCCGTTCATGAATCAGCATGATAAGGAATGGAAAGAAGAGCAGTCAAGAATAGATGATGTACTGCAGGAGCTCGAGAATAAAGAGCGGCTTCTCGAAACGTCCGCGGGCGGATTAAAGCATGATATTATCGGATTACGAAAAAACTTCTGGGAGGATGTCACGGTTAACTTTGATGACATCCATGAAGCGGTTGAAACGATGGCAAGCATGAAGCAGCAGGCAGAGCTGCTGTCTGATCGGGAACGGAATCATCGGCATATGGATCAGCAGCTCAAACGAATTCATCAATTAAAAGCATCGCCTTATTTCGGCCGGATTGATTTTATTGAAAACGGCGAGAAACAGGCGGAGCAGATCTATATCGGTTTAGCATCCTGTATGGATGAGCAGGAGGAACACTTTCTGATTTATGATTGGAGAGCACCGATATCAAGCCTTTACTATAATTATTCCCCAGGAAAAGCTGAATACGAGGTTCCCGGCGAAACGATAGAAGGGGAAATGGTGCTGAAGCGCCAGTTTATCATTAAAAACGGCGCTCTCAAAGCGATGTTTAATACTGATATGACGATCGGCGATGAAATGTTGCAAGAGGTATTAAGCCATCACTCTGATACACAAATGAAAAACATCGTGTCCACGATTCAAAAAGAACAAAATCAGATTATCCGAAATGAAAAAAGCAAATTTCTGATTGTGCAGGGTGCGGCAGGCAGCGGAAAAACGTCAGCAGCGCTCCAGCGTGTCGCTTATTTGTTATACAGGAACCGCGGTGTAATTGATGCCGGACAAATTGTTTTATTTTCCCCAAACTTTTTGTTTAACAGCTATGTCTCCTCTATTTTGCCTGAATTAGGCGAAGAAAATATGGAACAGGCGACGTTTCAGGAATATATCGAGCATCGGCTTGGCCGCAAGTTTCAATGTGAAAACCCCTTTGATCAGCTGGAATATTGCCTGACCAAAACAAAAGATGGCAGTTTTCAATCAAGGCTTGCCGGAATCACGTGGAAGGCAGGCTTATCTTTTCAGCAATTTATTGATGAATACGCCAGCAGGCTGTCTTCTGAAGGTATGATCTTTAAAAATATCGTTTTCCGCGGACAAAAACTGATCACAAAGGAACAAGTCCAAGCGTATTTTTACTCGCTTGATCGAAGCCTGTCGATTCCGAACCGGATGGAACAAACGGCAAATTGGCTGCTGAGTGAGCTTAACAAGCTGGAGAAAAAGGAACGGCGAAAGGATTGGGTCGTTCAGGAAGCCGAGCTTCTCGACAAAGAGGAATATTTGGAAGTGTACAAAAAGCTGCAGGCAAGAAAACGGTTTAGTGAGAGTACATTTAACGATCATCAGAGAGAACAGCAGCTGCTTGCCGCCATGATTGTAAAGAAGGCCTTCAAACCAATTAAACAGGCGGTCAGGCAGCTGGCGTTTCTTGATGTCAAACAACTGTATCTGCAATTGTTTTCTGACTGGGGAAGCAAAGCTCAAACAGAGGCGACGGCGGCAATAGGGGAGCTGACAAGGTCGGCATTTGGAGAAAATAAATTGCTCTACGAGGACGCGTCTCCATTTCTATATTTGCAGGATTTGCTAGAAGGCAGAAAGAAAAGCACGCAGATCAAACATCTATTTATCGATGAAGCTCAAGATTATTCTCCATTCCAGATGGCGTATATAAGGAGTATTTTTCCGTCTGCCAGCATAACGGTGCTCGGTGATATCAATCAGTCTATTTACGCCCATGCGATAAACGGTGCAGCACGTATGGATGCCGGCTTTGAAAAAGAGCAGGCTGAATGTGTCCATTTAAAAAGAACGTACAGATCAACGAGACAAATTGTGGAATTGACGAAAGCGCTGCTGCAGGATGGGGCGGACATTGAGCCTTTTAACAGAGATGGGGAAATGCCCTGCGTGTTAAAAAGCGAGGGCCGCGAGGATCTTTGTCAAAAGCTTACGCGAGAAATTGGGCGACTTAGAAAGAAAGGGCATGAAACCATTGCTGTTATTTGCAAAACGGCGCAGCAGTCAAGACAGGCACACGCTCAAATAAGCGAATATACCGATATCCGGCTGATTCATAAAGAAAACCAAACGTTTCAAAAGGGAGTCTGTGTTATTCCGGTTTATTTAGCGAAGGGAATTGAGTTTGACGCAGTACTTGTCTATGATGCCTCAGAAGAACAATATAGAACAGAGCACGACCGCAGGTTGCTGTACACTGCCTGCACCCGGGCCATGCACGGGCTGACTGTTTCTTCTATCGGTGAACCAAGTCCGTTTGTGAGTGCTGTGCCCCCTCATTTATATAAGAGTGCTGATTGAAAGAGAAGGGAGGCCTTCTCTTTTTCTTCATTTAAATGAGATAAAGGGATTTTATCATTAATAATCTTAATCGTTATCATCATGTAAATATATTTTACTTGCGGTGTGTCTTCCGGTAAAGTTCAATTAGATACTATTTCGATCAGTTTATACAATTTTGTGAGGTGGATACGTTGCAACTTCAGGTAATGAACAGTCCGTTTAATCAGGAGCAGGCAGAGCTCCTTAACCGCCTTCTGCCAACCTTGACAGAATCTCAGAAAATCTGGCTGAGCGGCTATTTATCAGCGCAATCTGTTTCCGTCTTGGAAACATCGGGGGCGCTGGCTGCTGTGTCTGCGGGTGTAACGGCACCGGCCATTTCAAAAGAAGTCACCGTCCTTTACGGTTCACAGACGGGAAACGCACAAGGGCTTGCAGAGAACGCCGGCAAGCAGCTTGAGGAGCGAGGCTTTCAAGTCACCGTTTCATCCATGAGCGACTTTAAGCCGAACCAGCTCAAGAAAATTAACAATCTTCTGATTGTCGTCAGTACGCATGGCGAAGGTGAGCCGCCTGATAATGCGCTGTCGTTTCACGAATTTTTGCACGGAAGACGGGCGCCTAAGCTTGATGATCTTCGCTTTTCTGTTTTGGCGCTTGGTGACAGTTCATACGAATTCTTCTGTCAGACAGGAAAAGAATTTGATCAGCGCTTGGAAGAGCTTGGCGGAAAACGAATTTCTCCGCGCGTTGACTGTGATTTGGATTATGATGAGCCGGCTGCTGAATGGCTGGAAAGCGTATGTGAGGGCTTAAGTGAAGCCGAGGGCGGAAGCGCCTCGGCGCCTGCGCCGGCCGCAGCGCCTCAAACTGGTGAATCTGCGTATTCAAGAACAAATCCTTTCCGGGCGGAAGTGTTAGAAAATTTAAATTTAAACGGCCGCGGATCAAATAAAGAAACACGCCATGTAGAATTGTCTCTTGAAGGATCAGGCCTTACGTATGAACCTGGTGACAGCCTCGGCGTCTATCCGGAAAATGATCCGGTACTTGTCGATTTGCTGCTTCAGGAAATGAATTGGGACCCCGAAGAAATTGTGACGCTGAATAAGCAAGGCGATGTCCGTCCGCTGAAAGAAGCGCTGATTTCTCATTATGAAATTACTGTTCTCACAAAGCCGCTTCTTGAACAGGCTGCTCATTTGACGGGAAGCGAGGAGCTTAGAGAGCTTTTAGCACCGGGAGATGAGGGTAAAGTGAAAGCGTATATTGAAGGGCGCGATTTGCTTGATCTGATCCGGGATTATGGCCCGTTCAGTGTAACGGCGCAGGAGTTTGTATCCATTCTTCGAAAAATGCCGGCCCGCCTCTATTCAATTGCGAGCAGCTTATCCGCAAACCCGGATGAAGTGCATTTAACGATTGGTGCAGTCCGGTACGACGCGCATGGCCGCGAACGAAAAGGCGTCTGCTCGATTTTATGCGCGGAGCGTCTGCAGCCGGGAGACACACTGCCGGTTTATGTCCAGCATAATCAGAACTTCAAGCTTCCGAAGGATCCTGAAACACCGATTATCATGGTCGGCCCTGGGACAGGCGTTGCGCCGTTCCGTTCCTTTATGCAGGAGCGCGAGGAGACGGGAGCTGAAGGAAAAGCATGGATGTTCTTCGGTGATCAGCATTTTGTCACAGATTTCCTTTATCAGACAGAGTGGCAGAATTGGCTGAAAGACGGCGTGCTGACAAAAATGGACGTAGCGTTCTCACGCGATACGGAAGAAAAAGTGTATGTGCAGCACCGCATGCTTGAACAGAGCGCAGAACTGTTTGAATGGCTTCAAGAAGGAGCGGCTGTTTACATTTGCGGAGATGAAAAGCACATGGCACACGATGTCCATAACACACTCTTAGACATTATAGAAAAAGAAGGCAATATGACCCGTGAAAAAGCGGAAGTTTATCTTGCCGATATGCAGCAGCAAAAACGTTATCAGCGTGATGTATACTGATTTGACCTGAAAGGAGTTTTTCAACATGGTGACCAAAATCTTAAAAGCACCGGACGGCTCTCCAAGTGACGTCGAGCGCATTAAAGAAGAAAGCGATTATTTGCGCGGCACACTAAAAGAAGTGATGCTGGATCGGATCAGTGCGGGAATTCCGGATGATGACAACCGCCTGATGAAACACCACGGCAGTTATTTGCAGGATGACCGCGATCTCCGCAATGAACGCCAAAAGCAAAAGCTTGAACCGGCTTATCAGTTCATGCTGCGCGTCCGTATGCCGGGCGGCGTATCGACGCCTGAGCAATGGCTCGTGATGGATGATCTTTCGCAGAAATACGGTAATGGCACCCTAAAGCTGACGACGCGTGAAACGTTCCAGATGCACGGGATTTTAAAATGGAACATGAAAAAAACCATTCAGACGATCCATTCGGCTCTTCTGGATACAATCGCGGCTTGCGGAGACGTAAACCGGAATGTGATGTGCGCATCGAATCCTTACCAGTCTGAAATCCATTCTGAAGTATACGAATGGTCCAAAAAATTAAGTGATGATCTCCTGCCTCGAACAAGAGCGTATCATGAAATTTGGCTTGATGAGGAAAGAGTGGCCGGCACGCCTGACGCAGAAGAAGTCGAGCCAATGTACGGGCCGCTTTACCTGCCGCGGAAATTCAAAATCGGTATTGCGGTTCCGCCGTCAAATGACATTGACGTCTTTTCGCAGGATCTCGGATTCATTGCGATTGTGGAAGATGGCAAGCTCATCGGTTTTAACGTGGCAATCGGCGGCGGTATGGGAATGACGCACGGCGACAAAGCGACATATCCGCAGTTAGCCAAGGTAATTGGGTTCTGCCGCCCTGAACAAATGTATGACGTTGCTGAAAAAACAATTACGATTCAGCGTGACTACGGAAACCGTTCCGTCCGTAAAAATGCCCGTTTCAAATACACAGTTGACCGCCTCGGTTTGGAAACAGTGAAAGAGGAATTGGAAAACCGTCTCGGCTGGAGCCTGGAAGAAGCGAAGCCGTACCATTTTGATCATAACGGCGACCGCTACGGATGGGTGGAAGGCATTGAAGATAAATGGCATTTTACGCTGTTTGTCGAAGGCGGCCGTGTGACGGATTACGAGGATTATAAGCTGATGACAGGCTTGCGTGAAATTGCTAAAGTTCATACAGGCGATTTCCGTCTGACAGCCAATCAGAACTTGATTATCGGCAATGTTCCAAGCGAGAAAAAGGATGAAATCAACGCATTAATCGATCAATACGGGTTAACTGACGGAAAGCATTATACAGCGCTGCGCCGCAGCTCTATGGCGTGTGTTGCTCTTCCGACCTGCGGATTGGCGATGGCTGAAGCAGAACGTTATTTGCCGTCTCTTTTAGATAAAGTGGATGAGATTATTGACGAAAACGGTCTTCGTGATGAGGAAATTACCATTCGCATGACAGGCTGTCCGAACGGCTGCGCCCGCCATGCGCTCGGAGAGATCGGATTTATCGGAAAGGCGCCTGGCAAATATAATATGTATCTAGGCGCTGCGTTTGACGGCAGCCGCTTAAGCAAAATGTACCGCGAAAATATCGGAGAAGAAGACATTTTGAGCGAGCTGCGCGTCCTGCTTTCCCGCTATGCGAAAGAACGCGAGGAAGGTGAGCACTTCGGTGATTTCGTCATTCGCGCCGGTATCATTAAAGCGACAACTGACGGGATGAATTTTCATAATTGAGATGAGAGACAGGGGATTGCCCCTGTCTCTTTTTGATTTTGCTTTGCGGCAAAAAAGTTCACCATGAGCATATCATGAGAAAAAATACCCTAAAAAGGGTACTATAAAAGAAGACTAGTGTGGAGGAGACTCCTGCGGAATCCAGTATTGGATGTAAGGCCATCCTTTATCTTTTGCAAGCCTCAGCCTCTTCGGACAAATATTTATCAACTCATCATGCAGATATGCAGCAGATTAAGGAGGTTATGCATTTGGACATATTTTTAGTCGTCCTTGTTTTACTGGCTATTATTGCGATTTCTAACATTGTCAATCGGTTTATCCCGCTTATTCCAGTGCCTCTGATTCAGGTGGCGCTTGGGATTATTGCCGCCTCATTTCCACAGGGGCTTCATTTTGAATTAAACACGGAATTGTTTTTCGTCTTGTTTATTGCGCCTCTTCTATTTAATGATGGAAAGAGGACGCCTCGGGCGGAGCTTTGGAATTTAAGAGCTCCAATTTTATTGCTTGCACTTGGCCTTGTATTTGCGACTGTGATTGTAGGAGGATACACGATCCACTGGATGATTCCTGATATTCCGCTGGCAGCGGCCTTTGGACTGGCAGCCATTCTTTCACCGACTGATGTTGTCGCTGTCAGCGCATTATCAGGAAGGGTGAAGATGCCGAAAGGAATTCTGCGCCTGCTTGAAGGGGAAGGGCTGATGAATGATGCATCAGGTCTGGTCGCCTTTAAATTTGCGATTGCCGCAGCGGTTACCGGGGCATTTTCACTGGCGCAAGCAGCTGTCAGCTTTGTGTTTATTTCTGTTGGCGGCCTTTTGTGCGGGGTTGTCATTTCGTTCTTGATTATCCGCTTTCGTCTATTCCTGCGCCGCCTTGGCATGCAGGATGTCACGATGCACATGCTGATTCAAATTCTGACGCCTTTTGTGATTTATTTGGCAGCGGAGGAAATCGGTGTTTCCGGCATTTTAGCCGTTGTGGCGGGCGGTATTACGCATGCGGTTGAACAGGACCGTCTCGAATCGACGATGGTGAAGCTGCAAATCGTCTCATCGAGTACGTGGAACATTATTTTATTTATTTTAAACGGTCTTGTCTTTGTCATCCTTGGCACACAAATTCCGGATGTCATTTCGGTGATTTTTAACGATACAGCGATCAGCAACATGAAAGTGATCGGCTATATTCTGGTCATTACATTTACGTTAATGCTTCTTAGATTTCTGTGGGTGCTGTTCTTCTGGAACGGCAAGTGGTTCTTTAATAAAGATCAAACCATTTATAAGCCGGGACTTCGTTCTACATTGTTAATTTCCATTTCAGGTGTGCGGGGAGCGGTTACGCTTGCCGGTTCATTCTCCATCCCATATTTCCTGGAGGATGGCACACCGTTTCCGGAAAGAAATCTGATTCTCTTTTTAGCCGCAGGCGTCATTTTATGCACGCTTGTTATTGCCACCTTCGTGCTTCCGCTTCTGACAGAAAAAGAAGAAGATGACGAAGAAAAAAATAAGAAGCTGCTGACGGCGAGACGCAAACTGATTAAAACGGCTCTCAAAACGATTAAAGAAGACATGAATGATACAAACAAAACGGCGTCTCTTGCGGTCATTGCCGAATACAATGAGAAAATGAAAAACCTTCGTTTTCAGCAATATACAACGTCAACCCGCATAAAAAAGTATGAACGGAAAGTCCGTGCTCAAGGGATTAAAGCCGAGCAGGAAGAACTGATGAAACTGCTGGAGCGGGGAGACATCCCGGAAGAAACGGCAAACGCTCTGCAAGAACGGTTTAATGAATTGGAAATTTTGTATGCCAACCCGTTTAAAGTCGGTTTATCAAAATCAAGGCTGAAACGTCTGATGTATTGGATTTTCTTCGGAGAACATAAAAAGCCGGAGATGTCGATTTTAAACGAAGAGGGATTAATGAGAGCAACTAGGGTTAAAACGGCTAAAGCTGCGATAGGACATTTGGAAAAGCATATACCGGAAGAACATAAGGAAGTATTTTTATCTGTCATCTCGTTTTATAAACAATTAATTTTCAGATTGGAGCACAGCCATCACGAACATAAATCGAACGCCCATTTTGAAAATCAGAAGCTGGAAGTGAAGCTGAAGGCTGTGCAGGCGATCAGAAATGAGATTCAGACGCTCTTTGAGGAGCGGGAAATTTCCCGGGACATCTCTCATGAGCTTCGCCAATATATTAATGATGTGGAAGCCGCAATGCTAGAAGGCGGCGAATAATTCCAAGAAAAAAAGCTGGCATCGGACGCCAGCTTTTTTCTATAGGTTAGGGGCGATGGAATTCGACAGTGTTGTCATTTCGGTCGAACCAGCCTCTGAAGGCCCAGTTGATCCAGCCGCCGTCTCCTTTGTTTGTGAAACTTCCGTCTTCAAATACCCAAATGCCGTACGTAATGCCGTCATAAACGGCCGAGCCGTAAAACTGCACACCATTTAAGTGATCTTCATATTCCTGGCTTAAGTTAAAAACCATGACGTTATATTTTTGGCCGGATGCGTAGAAGGAAGACTCCATGAGATTTTTCACAAAACCGTCCCGGTTCTGGGCTGATTTAATGGCATCTGAGATTTGGTTGGCAATCCCAAGCAAATCAAGGTTGACGTTTAAACCGACTTCTGCGGCAGCTGTTCCGGCTGTTGTTTTATGTGAGATCTTCGGTGCGGGATTTTCCTCAGCAGAGGCAAGGGACAAAGGGGCAATTGTCAAAGCGGCGCCAAGTGCAAGAGTCATTGGGATACGAATACGTTTCAATTTGTTTCCTCCTCTATGTTTTTGTGGGCTACAGTATTCGCTTACCCTGCTCACTGTCTAAATAATCTTATAATTGATAAAATAGGAAAAAAATAGTATAAATGCGCATTGTTTACTATGAAATAAAAAACGTCTGTATGAAAAAAGAAGCAAAAAGAGGCTCTTAAGCGTATTATTGGTATCTGCTGAGAGGAATGTGAGATAATATAGACGCTTACATTTCGATGAAAGGGTGGATGTTCAAGTGGCAACAAGTTTAAAAGATACTGTAAAGCTACATAACGGAGTTGAAATGCCTTGGTTCGGTCTTGGTGTATTTAAAGTAGAAAACGGAAGTGAAGCGACTGAATCGGTTAAAGCTGCGATTAAAAATGGCTACCGCAGCATTGATACAGCGGCTGTCTATAAAAATGAAGAAGGTGTAGGCATCGGCATTAAAGAATCCGGTGTTGCAAGAGAAGAGCTCTTCATTACATCAAAAGTATGGAATGAAGATCAGGGTTACGACACAACGCTTGCTGCCTTTGAAAAAAGCCTTGAAAGACTTCAGCTTGATTATTTAGACTTATATTTAATCCACTGGCCTGGAAAGGATAAGTATAAAGATACATGGCGCGCGCTTGAAAAGCTGTACAAAGACGGCAAAATCCGCGCGATCGGCGTTAGCAACTTCCAAGTTCATCATTTAGAAGAGCTTTTGAAAGATGCTGAAATCAAACCGATGGTGAACCAAGTTGAATTTCACCCTCGTTTGACGCAAAAAGAATTAAGAGACTACTGCAAAAAGCAAGGCATCCAGCTGGAAGCATGGTCTCCGCTTATGCAGGGCCAGCTGCTTGATAACGAAGTGCTGACACAGATCGCTGAAAAATATAATAAATCTGTAGCACAAGTGATTTTGCGCTGGGATCTTCAGCATGAAGTTGTAACGATTCCAAAATCGATTAAAGAACACCGTATTATCGAAAACGCTGATATTTTTGATTTCGAATTGTCTCAAGAAGACATGGACAAGATTGATGCGTTAAATCAAGATGAACGTGTCGGTCCAAACCCCGATGAGCTTCTGTTTTAATCAAAAACTCCCCGTCTGCACACGGGGAGTTTTTTTAGTGCGTTTTTTTCAGTTGAATCAAAAACAGCATCAGAAAGGAAATCACGATGATACAGACGACCCACGCCCATGCAAGTGCGTTGTTGCCGGAATCCAAAGCGACATAAATGGCTGTCGGCAGTGTTTGGGTAACACCCGGGATATTCCCGGCAAACATTAAGGTGGCGCCGAATTCACCGAGCGCCCGCGCCAGACTGAGAATGCTTCCGGTCAGCAGCGATGGATACGCCAGCGGAATGGAGATATGGATAAACACCTTCCATCTGCTTGCTCCGTCTACCATTGCCGCTCCCTCTATATCGGGGTCAATATCGGAAAATCCGGTTTTGGCCGATTGATACATAAGCGGAAAAGCCACGATAGCAGACGCAATCACAGCAGCCCACCAGGTGAAAATCACGGGCTGATGAAAGATCCATTCGATCGCTTGTCCGATGAAGCTATGCTTTCCAAACATGACGATCAAAATAAAACCGACAACGGTGGGCGGAAGAACGAGAGGAAGCATAAAAATCGTTTCGAGTATGGTTTTTCCGAAAAATGATGCTCGTGACATCCATGCCCCCGCCAAAGTTCCGAGAATGATCACCGCGATTCCGGCGACCGCCGCCACTTGAAAGGAAAGCATAACCGGCGTGAAGAATTCTGAAATGCTGATGTTATTCAGCAGTAAAACCATATTTCTCAAACACTTTCATCGCTTCATCTGTTTGCAGGTAATCGTAAAATTCCTTCGCTTCCTTATGGTGTTTCGTATCTTTTACAATTCCTAACGGATAAACGATCGGGCTGTGTGTATCAGCTTTTGCCTCGTCAACGATTTTGACTTTCTTAGAGATCAGCGCGTCTGTTTTATAAACGGCACCTGCGTCTACATTGCCTGTTTCTACATATGAAAGAACCTGGCGAACGTCTTTTCCGTACACGATCTTATCCTTTACTTTGTCCCAAAGAGACAGCTTTGTCAGTGATTCTTTTCCATAAGCTCCTGCCGGTACAGATTCTGGAGTCCCGAGAGCAATTTTTTCTGAATCAGTCAGATTGTCAAAGCCTGTGACTGGTGAATCTCCATCCTTAGGCACAACGAGCACAATTTCATTTCCGACTAAATGAGTGCTGTCTTTTTTAGCGATATCCCCATCATCTACAAGCTTTTGGAATTTGTCCTCAGCGGCTGAGAAGAACAGATCGGCCCCGGCTCCTTGAGAAAATTGCTTTTGCAAGGCACCTGATGAGCCAAAGTTATCTTGGATCGTAATATTGTGATGGGTTTTCTCGTAATTCTTTTGAATTTCCTCGAGTGCATCCTGGGCACTGGCAGCTGCTGAGACAGTTAAGGTCACTTTTTTCTCATTGTCACTTGATGATTGGCTGGCAGAGCAGCCTGCTGCAAGCAGAAAAGCAGTTAATGCTGCGGTCAGAATGAAATACTTCTTAAACATGATTGCACCCCTTATAATTAGTTATATCTAATTATAACTGATTATGTTTGGGGTATGTGGGTTTTTTTACATTCTCCGAAAAGGTATAATGAAATAGGAGAGTGATGATGATGAATGAAACCTCTTCCTATACGATAGAAGAAGTTGCTGGTCTGCTGAAGGTATCAAAGCTGACCGTTTATGATTTGATTAAAAAAGGCATGATCCCTGCTTACCGTGTCGGAAGACAGATGCGTGTCGATGAAGCAGATTTAAAGCAATATAAGGCGAACATGAGAATGTCTCAGCCTGTGTCTTCACCCGAAGAACCGAGAAAGGCACAGGAGCCGATGCCGGAGGGAAGGCGGAATGTCGTCATCAGCGGACAGGATATATCGATGGATCTGCTCAGCAAGCATTTGGAAAGTGCCATTCAAGAGACGCCGCTCCGCCAATACAAAGGCAGCTTAAACAGCCTCATTGACATGTACCAAGGCAAATGCGACATTGTCAGTCTTCATCTGTACGATGCGGAAACCGCTCAATATAATACGCCTTATGTCAAACGCATTCTGTCAGGCGAACCGTTTTGTCAGATGAATGTTGTCCTTCGCAAAGCCGGCTTATATGTTGAAAAAGGAAATCCGAAAAACATACAAGGCTGGGATGACCTGAAACGAACCGACATCCGCATCATCAACAGAGAAAAAGGATCGGGCGCAAGAGTGCTGCTTGACGAACAGCTTGGTCTGCTTGGTGTGACACCTTCAGACGTCAAGGGCTACAGTGACATTGTGACTGATCATTATGCTGTTGCCTCCCAAGTCTCGAGCGGACATGCAGACGCGGGAATCGGGGCGCAGCACGCGGCACATATGGGAAGCGTTGATTTTATCCCGCTCATCGAGGAACAATACGACATTGTCATTTTGAAAAAACACCAGCAGCTGCTTGAAGCTGTAAAGAGCATCTTGAAATCGGAAGAATATAAGGCCAACCTGTCTCATCTTAATGGCTATCAAACGAAGCTGACAGGTAAAGTGATATACGAAACATGAAAAAAATCCCTCGTAAAGGGATTTTTTTATTGACCATAAAAACGCAGAAGGTCTCCGTTTAACATTTTATCAGAGAGAGACAGCTCTTCATTTGCTTTTTCTTTATAGGGAGCGCACGCATCTTGATTTTCTAACACTTCTCCTGTTTTTTGGCTGTAGCATGTGTTTTTCGTATATACATAATCGTTCGTGATAAAGCTGCCGTTTCTCAGCACGGCAAATGGCGTTCGGTTGTTTGACAGCAAATCATTGCCAAACTGAATATCACCTTTTGTATCAATTCCGAGCAGGTGCATCAGAGTCGGCCTGACGTCAACCTGTCCTCCGGCATCGGAGATTGTTTCCGGATTTTGATCAGTGATTCCAGGAATATGAATGATAAACGGCACCCGCTGAAGCTGGATGGTGTCATATGGCGTAATTTCACGTTTTCCTAAAAACTCAGCCAGAGCTTTATTATGGGCTTCTGATATGCCGTAATGATCTCCCATAAAGACAATCATCGAGTTTTCGTATAAGTCTTCATCCTTGAGCTTTTTGATAAAATGCTTCAGTGCTTCATCCTCATAGCGAACCGTCGTCACATAGCGGTTTAACAGGTCGCTGCTTGAATCATATTCATCAATCAGCTGATTCTTTTCATCAATTTCAAACGGAAAATGGTTCGTCAATGTGATGAAATTGCTGTAGAACGGCTGCGGCAGGCTTTTCAGTTTAGAAGCTGACTGTTCCAGAAATTCCTTATCCTTTAATCCCCAGCTTGTTGAGGTTTCGGGAGTCACATGGAACTCATCGACATCAAAAAAGCGGTCAATCCCAAACGTTTTATACATCACATCTCTGTTCCAAAATGTTTTATGATTGGCGTGAAAGACGGCTGAATAATAATCATTCTGCTTGAGTGATTTGTACATCGTATGAAATTGATGGTCACTTTTCGTAAAAAAGACGGCGCCGCTTAGTGAAGGATATAGAGAGTTAGCGACGATAAATTCCGAATCAGACGTTTTGCCTTGCTCTGTTTGCTGGTAAAAATGATCAAAGGAATAGCTCTTTTTCATCAGGTCATTCATAAACGGGGTAATTTCTTTTCCGTTTACCTTTTCATTCAGAACAAAGCTTTGAGTTGATTCAAGCGTCACAAAAATCACATTCCGTCCCTTTGCCAGTCCGAACTTGCTTTGATCAGGCTTGCTGTAGTCAGCCTCAGTATAGTTTTTGATTGTAGAGAGGCTGTCTTCATCGGCAAATGCCTTCGCACTCATATTGACAGTCTGAGAAATGGTATCGTAGATGTGGAACTGAAACAGGCCAATGCTTTTGACGAGCACTTCCCGGTCGAAGGAATGTGCTAATAGCTTCGGCTGTTCAATTTCTGCAAGCCCCAGCGTACATATAAGAATCCCGCAGGAAGCAGCATAGTACCGCTTGACCGTACGGGGGTTCGCTTTCGATTCGGGACTCTTCTCTTTTCTGGAGAGCAGCAGAAGAAAAGCCAAATCCGCAAACAGAGCGATGAACAAAGGATTGAACAGTTCTTTTACACTGCTGCCCATATCGCTCATGTTGCTGGCCTGAAACAAAACCGGGATGGTAATAAAATCGATATAAAAGCCATAAAAAATCGTGTTGGAGATCAAAATGGCAGTCAGAACCAAATTGGCAATCAGCAAAAAGATGCGCTGCTTGCTGCCTTTTAAAAGCAGTCCAATCCCAAATAGAGGGAGTATGAAGCTAAGCGGATTGATCAGCAGAATCAGCTCCTGCAGTAGAGAGTCGATCTGCAAATCAAAACCCAGTTTATAGATCACATAAGTTTTGATCCACATGAATAAGATGGATAAACTTAAAAAACGCTGATTGTGAAAAAAGGTTCCTTTCATCAATTGATAACTCCTCACGTTTTCTTGAACATCTGCCATGAGATGCTTCTTATGTAAAACCTACTAAAAACAGTCTTCTTAGACAAGCTTCAGCACTCGTGTTTAAAACATACGCCCATGGAACAGCATATAAAAATAATAGCATGATGCTATTGTCAGACCGGCCAACACAAGCTGTTCGGAAAAACTGCCTGTCTTCATATACAGCGGCAGCCGTATGCGAATGGTTGAAGGGAATAACAATTTGATGCCGTTCACTGTCCAGGCATCCAGAACCAAGTGGCTTGCCATTCCGATCATCAGCCCTGCTGATATGTTTTTATCCGGAATATATGTGGCTGTGATAAAAAACATGATGAGCAGAAACAGCAGGCTGTGTGTAAAGGTGCGGTGGCCAAATACGGAACTGACAATTTTCGATAAGATAGGAAATCTTCTTCCGATTTTACTTTGCGTGTGGCAGATGTCGGGAATTAATGCGCCAACCGCGCCGGACGCCGCCATGAGTACTGGGTCAAATCCATAATAATAAGCCGCTGCGGTACAAGAAGCGATGCCTCCCATGATGTGTGTTTTTCCTGTCATTTACCCGCTTCTCCTTTATCTTTTGCAAAAATCTCTGAATTACAAATATATCAAGAGAATGTATGTTTGAGCAACAGAACTTTGGCCGATAAAAAAATGAGCCGCATAATTTCCTGAGAAAAAGGCATCTTAAAGATGTACCTATTTTCTAAAAGAGGTGATACGAATGGCTTTCTTTAATAAAGATAAAGGTAAACGTTCTGAAAAAGAAAAAAACGTAATCCAAGGAGCTCTTGAGGATGCCGGTTCAGCTCTTAAAGATGATCCGCTTCAAGAAGCTGTACAAAAAAAGAAAAATAATCGCTAACCGCATGCGGATAGGGCTTGGCTCTATCCGCATTTTCCATCTGTTCCCTTTGACAGATCATTCTTTCTTTGATAACCTTCTGGGAGTAACTGAATAAATAAATCCTCACTCTTTCTCAGTGAGGTAGAGGTTGCGCGGATGATGAGTCACACATGCCAGGCTGACAGGAGCTGTTAAACATGTGTAAAAGGCATCAGCGCCGAAGTGTGGAGAAAGCCGATCCTTCTCTATGCTGGGACTGTATCTGAATAAGTGCAGGACTGCCGCGTGCTTTTTCGCGGAGGGCTATCCGGAGATCAAGGGTGTGTGTTTCTTTAAGCATGGACTTTTGTTCAGGCTTTTTTTGTGTTTACATGATCTCGGGTTCTGGTCCGTACAAAGAATCATTGGAGGTACTGGAATGGAACAGACAAAAAAATGGGGTTTTTGGTTATTAACGGCGTTTGTCGTTGGAAATATGGTTGGATCGGGGATTTTCTCCCTGCCGAGTTCGCTTGCTTCGATTGCAAGTCCGCTTGGCGCTACGTCCGCTTGGCTTTTGACAGGTGCGGGCGTGCTGATGATTGCGCTTGTCTTCGGGCACTTGTCCATTCGCAAGCCTGAGCTGACAGCGGGACCGCAAAGTTATGCGAGAGCGCTGTTTTCTGATCCGAAGAAAGGGAACGCTGCCGGATTCACAATGGTGTGGGGCTACTGGGTGGCGAGCTGGATCAGTAACGTGGCGATTATCACAAGTCTTGCCGGTTACTTGACTTCGTTTTTCCCGATTTTAGTTGATAAACGTGTACTGTTTGCTGTCGGCAGCCAAGAGGTGACACTCGGCCAATTGCTGACGTTTGCAGTATGTACGATTTTGCTCTGGGGAACGCACACGATTCTTGTTGCAAGCATTAACGGTGCAAGTAAATTAAACTTTATCACAACGTTTTCAAAAGTATTAGGTTTTGTTTTCTTTATCATTGCCGGATTGTTTGTATTTCAAACGACATTATTCGATCATTTTTATTTTCCGATTCAAGGTGAGAACGGCACAAGCATTGGCATCGGCGGACAGGTTCACAACGCCGCCATTTCTACTCTATGGGCGTTTGTCGGAATTGAATCAGCAGTGATCTTGTCTGGACGCGCGCGTACTCAGCGTGATGTGAAACGTGCGACCATCACAGGTTTGTTGATCGCGTTAAGCATTTACATTATTGTCACATTGATCACAATGGGGGTTCTGCCGCACGATAAGCTTGTCGGATCTGAAAAACCGTTCGTTGATGTGCTGTATGCGATTGTCGGAAACGCAGGAAGCGTGATTATGGCGCTGCTGGCGATTCTTTGCTTATTCGGAACGATGCTCGGCTGGATTTTGCTTGGCTCTGAAGTTCCGTACCAAGCTGCTAAAGCAGGAGATTTTCCGGCGGTCTTTGCGAAAACAAATAAAAAGGGAAGCCCGGTTATTTCACTGATCATTACAAATGTGATGTCACAGGTCTTTATATTCTCTGTTATTTCCCGGACAATAAGTGACGCATTTACGTTTTTAACGACAGCGGCGACCCTTGCGTATTTAATTCCGTATTTAGTGTCTGCGATTTACAGCCTGAAGCTTGTTATAAAAGGCGAAACGTATGATCAGCTGAAAGGTTCCCGGGTAAAAGACGGATTGATCGCGATTTTAGCGTGTGTATACTCATTGTTTGTTATCGTAACAGGTACAGCGGATTTAACGACATTTATTCTCGGCATCGGTTTGTTCTTTGTCGGTCTGGCAATTTATCCGTTTGTGATTAAGAAATTCTCGAAAGAAAAACAAGCATAAAAAAAGACACCTGACAATGCAGTCAGGTGTCTTTTTTATAAAAACGTTTATTTCTCCTGTTATGAGTCCCATACACAAAATAGGGGACAGGAACGCTGTCAGTGATAGAGACATTCGAATATGCAAAAAACGCTTTTTCAGTTTCTCCAGAAAATGAAACAAAGCCAGCACTAAGATAAAAATGGAGAAGGACAAAGGCTTTCCGATATAAAGACCGTTGAAAAAACTTACGGCGATGATGATGCAGCTTAATATGAATTGAGAAAGAAAATATGCGATGCGGTTTAATATGAGCTGCTCCGTCCTGTCGGTTTCTTTGCAATATAGAAAAGAGCCGCAGATCAGTGCGGCTCTTTGTTTATTTGGTTAAGCTTTTCGTAATGAATTTCAGCTGTCCTTCTAGTGAAATCGGGTCTGAGAAATAGAAGCCGATCGGGTCAATTTTATAGACATGATCATTTTTGACAGCATCGAGGTTTTTCCAGATGGAACTGTCAAATACGCCGCCATCGTCTCCGCCTGATTGCCATGGACCCGCGAAAATGTAATCTCCGGCGAAGTCAGGGAGCTTTTCTAAAGAAATGCTGGTATATCCTGGGCCTTGGTCAATGGCTTTTTCCTTTGTCAGCTTTGTGGCCTGTAAACCAAGATCTTTGTAGACGATGCTTCCGCCTCTTCCGAAATCTTTACCGAATACATAAATGTCTTTGCCGTTTGTTTGCATAATAGAAACCGTTTTGTCACCGATGACTTTTTGGATTTTTGTTTTGGCTTCCGCAACTTTTTTGTCCCACTCGGCAAGCCACTTCTCCGCTTTATCTTCCGTTCCTGTCATTTTTGCGAATTCTTTCAGCTGTTCGATGTTATCGAGCTTATCGTATTTCACCGCAACAGTCGGTGCGATTTTTTCGAGCTTTTTAATATCGGCGCCTTGTGTTGTCCAAACGATGATCAGGTCAGGCTTTAAATCAATCACTTTTTCAACAGAAGTGCCGTCTCCGATATTTGTGACACCATCGGTTTTACCTTTGTAGTAAGGGTTTTTAAATACATTTTCAGGTGCACCGACGACGTTGATGCCCAGTGTTTTGAAGTCTCCGTAGTAGCCGTCAGCCATGACAACCACCCGTTTAGGATGTTTAGGAATTTTCACATTTCCGTTTTCAGCCTTGTATGTAACGGTTTCTTCGTCTTTTGAATCAGAGGAAGAGCCTTTGCTTTCTGAGTGATTTCCGCAGGCTGCCAGCGCTGCAATCAATAAAAGAGCAAAAAAAGCGGCACCAAGCTTCTTGTATGTATGGGTCATATCTCATACCTTCTTTCCAAAAAAATAGATGATAAAGAGAATCATTATCATCTGTGATTATACCATTATAATTGCCAGTTGACACGATATTATTGCATTTATATTTTCGTTTTTATCAAAACGCTCTATTAAATCAGCGGAAAAAAGTGATATACTGAAACAGCAATTGATAATCATTATCATTATCGAAAGGAAGTACGGCTGTTGAGTCACATGAAAAATAAACAGATGATATCAGATGAAGAAATTCAATGGACATCCCGGTCGTTTGGTGCGGTCATTGTGCTTGTTGCGGGGGTATGTTTATTATGCTTCGGCACGATGCTGTCCATTTCTCTCGGTGCTGCGGATATCCATTTACGGACTGTGTGGGACGCCATCTTTCATTTCCAGCCAAATGAAACCTCACACCAAATCATACACGATCTTCGGCTGCCAAGAACGGCTGCTGCCGCGCTTGTCGGCGCATTGTTAGCCGTGTCTGGGGCGATCATGCAGGGCATGACGAGAAACCCATTGGCGGAGCCTTCTATTATGGGGATAACATCGGGCTCTGCTTTTGCTATTTCGATTGCGTTTGCTTTTTTTTCCAGGACTTTCTGCCTTCGGGCTTGTGCTGTGGTCCTTTGCGGGCGCGGGACTGGGGGCATCGACGGTATTGGGCATCGGCATGTTTTCCAGGGGCGGTCTCACGCCTGTAAAGCTTGCTCTTGCCGGAACGGCCGTCAGTTATTTCTTTACGGGCATTTCAACCGCAATTGCGCTCCGTTTTGATGTAGCACAGGATGTCAGCTTTTGGTACGCAGGCGGGGTAGCGGGTGTGAAATGGTCAGGCGTTCAGCTTCTGGTTATTGCAGGAGCTGTCGGTTTGACGTTTGCGTTTATCATTGCCCGGTCTGTGACGGTGTTAAGCCTCGGTGACGATCTGGCGAAGGGGCTTGGGCAGTATACATCAGCGGTGAAACTGGTTGGCATGCTTGTCGTTGTGGTGTTGACGGGAGCTGCTGTTTCCATTGCCGGCACCATCGCGTTTATCGGACTGATCATTCCTCATATCACAAGGTTTTTGGTAGGGGTTGATTATCGGTGGATCATTCCTTGCTCGGCGGTGCTTGGCGCTGTTTTGCTTGTTTTTGCTGACATTGCGGCCAGACTCGTGAACGCGCCGTTTGAAACGCCTGTCGGCGCGCTGACCTCCCTCATCGGTGTTCCCTTTTTCTTTTATTTGGCACGTCGTGAAAGGAGAGGGCTGTAATGAAAACGAAAACGAAAAAACCTCTTGTTGTGATAGCAGTGACTTTTCTGCTGATCGTGCTTGTCTTTTTTATCAGTCTGAATCTGGGTGTCATTAAAATTGCCCCATTGCAAACGCTCAAGGTCTTTTTCGGCCAAGGGACGGCACGGGATGAGCTTGTCTTATTTGAGTTCAGGCTGCCGCGAATAATGTTGTCGTTGCTTGTTGGGGCGGGTATCGCTGTTGCCGGAGCCATTTTGCAAAGCGTGTCTCAAAATGATTTGGCTGAACCCGGTATTCTCGGGATTAACGCCGGGGGTTCGCTTGCTGTTGTGCTCTTTATTTACTTTTTTCAAGGATCAGCATCAGATCTCGGCTTTTTAGGGACGTTTATGCTGCCGTTCAGCGCTTTGGCAGGCGCGTTCCTCGCCGCGTTTCTCATTTATCTTCTGGCTTGGAAAAAAGGTGTGACTCCGATTCGGCTGATCCTAGTCGGAATCGGTGTGAATGCCGGATTTAATGCCCTTTTGCTTATTTTTCAGCTCAAAATGGACCCGCATGACTTTATGCAGGCTGCAGTTTGGATATCAGGCTCGATATGGGGGGCCAATTGGAACATGATCTGGGCGGTACTCCCCTGGATTGTGATCTTGCTTCCTTTTACTTTATATAAAGCACGCTATCTGAACATTTTACAGCTGGGAGACCAATTAGCGACCGGACTTGGCACTGCTGTTGAAAAGGAAAGACGGATTCTCCTTCTGGCAGCGGTCGCTCTTGCCGCATCCTGTGTCGCAGCTGCAGGAGGCATCGCGTTCCTCGGATTAATTGCACCGCATGTGGCAAGAAGGCTTACCGGTCCCCGCCACCAGACGCTTATACCGGTTTCCGCCTTCATCGGCGCGTTTCTGTTTCTGCTGGCTGATACGCTGGCGAGAAATGTGTTGGCCCCGTCAGAAATTCCGGTCGGACTTGTCATCTCCGTTTTAGGTGCGCCTTACTTTATTTATTTATTGATGAAATCGAATTGAGGAGGGGACCGAACTTGAATTCATTATCAACGGAACAGCTTGGGATCGGTTATGGCGACAGGCTGATTGTAGAAGATTTAAATATATCCATTCCTAAAGGGAAAATAACAACCTTAATTGGACCGAATGGCTGCGGAAAGTCAACGATATTAAAAACGATGTCCAGAATTATGCGCTCACATCAAGGTGCCGTTTACTTAAACGGCAATGCGATTCATAAAATGTCTACTAAGGACATTGCGAAGGATATGGCCATTCTGCCGCAGACGCCTGAGGCTCCGAGCGGATTAACGGTGTACGAATTGGTGTCGTACGGCAGATTTCCGCATCAATCAGGCTTCGGCAGATTAAATGATGAAGACCGCCGCATCATCAAATGGGCCCTCGAAGAAACCGGCATGGCGGAATACCATGAGCGTCCGATTGAGGCATTGTCAGGCGGACAGCGTCAGCGCGTGTGGATTGCGATGGCGCTCGCACAAGGGACAGAGCTGCTTTTGCTTGACGAACCAACAACATATCTCGATCTCGCACATCAGCTCGAAATCCTGCAGCTGCTTGACAGGCTGAACAAGGAACAGGGGCGGACGATTTTAATGGTGATTCATGATCTGAATCATGCGGCCCGTTTTTCCCATTATATGATTGCACTCAAAAAAGGCACGGTCATCAAGGAAGGAACCGCACTGGAGGTCATGACGCCGGATATTTTGAAACGGGTATTCCAGATTGATGCCGAAATCGTCACTGATCCTCGTACAAATAAACCAGTATGCTTAACTTATGACCTGATTAAAACTGAAAAACAGCTTGTTTCTGTGTAAGAAAAATCCCGGTATGACGCCGGGATTTTTTATTTTTAACTGTAAAAATATAATTTTCCTTGCTAATTCCAGATTTTGAAGAAAAAGATTGAAAGTCTATTTGAATTAATAGATAATATTGGTTAGAATGTTTCGAAAATATTACGAAGATTACAGAAAGAGGAGATCATTGTGTCCAAGAAGAAAAAATGGCTTATTGCCGGTTCGATATGTGCCGGCGTGCTCCTACTGGCGGGGATCGGCGCCGGCGGTTTTTACTTTTTTACTCATATGAACCAAGTTGCCGTATCATCGGAGCCTTATGCTGAATCGGTCGCGGTGTATATGGGCGGTGAATCTGAATCTGCCCAATCGTTTTCGGGAAAAGTTGAACCAGAGAAACAGCAAAAAGTATACATAGATTCAGAGAAAGGAAGCATTAAAAAAACGTACGTCAAAGAAGGCGATAAGGTTAAAAAAGGCGATAAGCTTTTCGAGTACGAGGGCGAGGATCATTCTGACGAAATTGAGCAAAGCAATTTACAAACCGAAATGACAAACCTTCAAATCAGCCGCTTGCAAAAATCAATAGCAGAAACTGAAAAGAAGCTGAAGACAGCCGGAAAAGACGAGAAAGCACAGCTTCAACACGAGCTTGACCAGGCCAATTTTGATTTAAAGACAAGCCAGCTTGAATTGAAGCAGCACCAAAAAGAACTGGCTGCACTAACGAAAAACAAAGGTTCTAATGTGATTACAAGCAAGCATGACGGTATCGTTCAAAGCGTCAATCAGGATATTGCGGACGGCGCAACGGGTGATCAGGCAGCAGGCCCGTATATCCAAATCGTTTCAACGGGCAAATACCTTGTGAAAAGCCAAATCAACGAGCTGTTAATGGACACGATTAAAAAAGGCAGCAAAGTCAGAGTTACGCTGAAAACAGGCGGTGAAGGCGAGTGGAAAGGCAAGATCACTTCAATCGGCAAGCTTCCTGCTGGAACAGGCGAGGGGGAAGAGTCAGAAAGTTATGCTGAAGAGGAAATGAATCCCCAATCCTCTAACTATCCTTTCACTGTTTTATTGGACAGCCATAAGGGCCTTGAAGTCGGCTATCATGTCAATATTGAAGTCATGAGTGACGAAGCAGATGCGAATACGATTAAGCTGCCGTCCGACATGATTATCCAGGACGATGGCGAACCATACGTTTGGAAGACGGATGAGGAGCAGAAGGCGGTTAAACAGCCTGTTGAAATCGGGGAGACAGACGAAAGTGACATGGTCGAAATCAAAAGCGGCCTGACACCGGAAGATTATGTGATCTATCCTGATCCCACCGTCAAGGAAGGAAAGCAGGTTACAGTCAATGCTGACACTGAATAATATCTCTAAATCGTACAAGCTGGGCAAAGAAGAGGTGCCGATCTTAAAGCATATTAATCTCACCGTTAAAGCTGGTGAATTTCTGGCCATTATGGGGCCGTCCGGTTCAGGGAAGTCTACGTTAATGAATATTATAGGCTGTTTGGACAGGCCGACCTCCGGAACCTATATGCTGGACCAGATGGATGTATTAAAAGGGAAAGACGGTGCTTTGGCTGACATTCGCAACGAATCGATCGGGTTTGTGTTTCAAACCTTTCATTTGCTGCCGCGCCTTACCGCACTGCAAAATGTCGAGCTGCCGATGATTTACAATAAGGTAAAGAAAAAAGAAAGAAGGCAAAGAGCTTATGAAGCTCTTGAAAAGGTTGGTTTGAAAGATAGGATTTCTTACAAGCCGCCAAAGCTGTCCGGCGGACAAAAGCAGCGGGTGGCGATTGCCAGAGCCCTTGTCAATCAGCCTCGGTTTATTCTGGCAGATGAACCGACCGGGGCGCTTGATACAAAATCAAGTGAACAAATTTTGTCGCTGTTTTCACAATTGCATCAGGAAGGCACAACGATTATTATGATTACCCATGATCCGGACGTCGCCAGAAAAGCCGAAAGAACCGTGTTTATCAGAGACGGAGAATTAGTGTTAGACGAGAGAGGGATTAGCCATGCTTGAACATATTCGGATCTCCTTTCAATCTATTTTTTCACATAAGCTGAGGTCGATTCTTACGATGCTTGGTGTCATTATCGGTATAGCTGCGATCATTGCGATCGTCTCTATGCTGAAAGGCCAAAGCGAGCAATTAAAGCAAAGCATGATCGGCATGGGAAATAACGCGATTAATGTTGTGTACCAGCCAACAGGCGGGGAGGAGGAAGGCGGTTACCAGGAGGTTTCTTATACGTCCGCACCCCCTGTATCTGAAGAAACCATTAAGACGATAAAATCAGACCCGGTTGTAAAAGGATTATCTTTATATTACTTGTCCGAAGGCGCCACCGTTTTTCACTTAACGAACGTTTCTTATCCTCAAGTGTACGGAGTGGATGCTGATTATTTCAATATGTTCCCGATCAGCATCACTGAGGGGAGAAAGCTGGCGGAAAAAGAATTAAACAGCACACACCAAGTGGTTATGATCAATGAGGCCGCAAGAGATGAGCTGTTTCCTGACGGTGACGCTCTGCACAAAAACATTGAGATGAACGGTGTGCCGTTCCGGGTTGCCGGTGTTTTTCATGAAAAGAAACAGGAAGAAAGCATGTTTGATGGCGACTATGCGAATCCGGTTTTATATGTGCCGAAAAAAGTGTGGCCGCTTATTGAAGGATTTGACGCGCCGACACAGATTGCGGTGCAGGCAGACTCTTCTGAGCATATCCAAGAAGCCGGTGTAATGGCCGCGGACCTTCTAAATCAAGGACTGTCAGATGCTGATTTGGAAAAAGCGGAGTACAGCGTGATGGACCTTCAGGAGGTCGCTCAGGAAGTGGAGTCCTTTAACCAGTCATTTGCTCTGCTGCTTGGCGGAATTGCAAGCATATCGCTTTTGGTCGGAGGCATCGGTGTCATGAACATTATGCTTGTTTCAGTGACGGAGCGCACGCGGGAAATCGGAATTAAGAAGGCGCTCGGTGCCAAGCGGCGCGTGATTTTATTTCAATTTTTAACAGAGGCCGTCGTGCTGACAAGTATTGGCGGAATTCTCGGTGTGCTGGCGGGCTTTGGCATCGCTAAACTTATCACGGTTATCTTTCCGATGCCTTTTATCATCTCCGTTCCGGCAGTTATCGGAGCACTCATTTTCTCAATGGCAGTCGGCATTATTTTCGGCTTGCTGCCGTCCATTAAGGCATCGAAGCTTCAGCCTGTTGACGCGCTTCGATATGAATAAAAAGAACGCATCCAATCGGATGGCGTTCTTTTTTTAGCTGGGCAGTGCTGAATTGCATTTATCTAAAATAAGAAAAACGGCTGCGAGGATCATTTCTTCTGTGGTTGACAGCCAAATGTTATGAATCATTTGATCTGCCGTATAAGCGGTCATCCATAAAAACAGCAGCTGGACGGTGCCGGCCATAAGGATAAAAGCTCGTTTTCCAGTCTTAAAAAACGTAAAACTATGTATCATCAGCCGTTCAAAAGGTTCAAAGCATAGTCCGAGCACAAGAAATAACACAGCAAAAAGCAGGACATGAGCAGCTGATCGGTAGCTCGTTCCCGCCAAAGAAAAGACACAGAGAATGATTGTAAAATAGCAAAATAACACAGCCGCCGCTGCCAGCACATACTGTACGGCCTGCCGTAATAAATATTTTTGATGTATCACTGGTTCATCTCCTTATCAGCGCTTGCAGAGAGAGAACGAGCGCTCTCTGCAAGCTGCCAGTTTTTTATTTGCTGCTTTTCTTTTTCACAACCGGATGCTTTTCTTTTGAAAGGACATCCGTAAATTCTTTGCCTAAGTCAAGGTGTTCTTGGACGAAGGTTTCAGGAAGCATTGCGAGCCATTGGTTTAAAGACACATCGGCATAATGGTCATCTTTAAAGATTTCTAAAAAGACGAGCGGTTCATCGCCGAGGTTTTCTACGTAGTGGCCCATCGCAAATGGAACATAACCGACATCACCGGCTTGATAGTTAAAGGTTCTCGCATGGCCGTCAGCAGCAAAAACAGTCATTCTCGCTTTACCGGAGATGTAATATTGCCATTCATGCGTATTCGGATGCCAGTGAAGCTCTCTCATGGCGCCTGGTTCCACGATTACAAGCGCGGATGCAATGGTTTTAGACACTGTAAAGTTTGTCGAATCCGCAATGTACACCTTTCCTCCTTCTGATACAATCGGCTCCTGTTCAAGAAGGCGGTACGTAAACGGATAAGGCACTTCGCCGTACGGCCCTTCCACAATGTCATCTTTTAAACAGCCGGGCACAGGTTTTTCAAATATATATTTTTCTTTGCCTGGCAAATTGGCGATTTCTTTTTCTGTTACGCCAAAATTAGCGGCAATCACTTCTTTAGGGGTGTGGGCAAGCCAGTCTGTCAGCTGGAACGTGCTGTTTTCAGAGAATGACCCGTCGTCAAATACGAGCAGGAACTCTGCCCCTTCTTCAAGCGCTTGAATCGAGTGCGGCAGGCCTGACGGGAAGTACCATAAATCTCCTTCGCCTACATCATCAATAAAGCTGCGGCCCTTTTCATCCACAATCGTGACGCGTGCTGTCCCGTAGATCATATAAGCCCACTCTGCTTCCTTATGCCAATGAAGCTCGCGAATGGCGCCTGGCTTCAGCCGCATATTAACAGAAGCCAGGTTTTCTGAAATCGGCAGCTCACGTACGGTAACTTCACGGGCGTACCCGCCTTTTTCCAAACGGTTATGAGTATCTGAGAAAGAAAACTTCATATTTTCAACGGTGCCATGATCGGTTTCCGGCGGTACGAGCATATCGGGATTCTGCCGGTCCCTTTCAATATTACGCGGGATTTTCACTGTCGCTCCCTTATCTCCTCTGATTGGCTGGGGAATGTCGTTTTGTTTTTTCATTTTCCTGTCTCCTCCTTAAAAATAATTGTGGCGCAGAAAGAGAATGTGAAAGGCCTTTCGTTTTCCCTTCTGTCTTGTTAAGTGAAAAAAACCGATGAAAAGTCAACTTCGATACAAAATTAATGTTTCGCTTTCTGATCTTTCAGCTCTGTCATCAGTTCAATGAGCTGATCGAATTTTTTCTCGAAACGGGTCAGCAGGTACATCGCGATCAGTGCCGGGAACCCGAGATTGCTGATCTGCTTGACGACTTCCTCTATAAAAACCTGATCCATGAAAAACACCTCCCTCCTTTTTGTGCAGTCATGTAAGTAAGTGAAGGGAATCCAAGAAATCGTAAACCATGACTGGAAGGTTTGCTTCAGCAAGCGCTAGGCTGAAAGTAGTAGTTTACTTTTTTTTGCTTTCCTTCATTTAATTTAGTAGGGAGGCGGTTTGATGGACTATCAAGGTCTGTTGCGATCGAAATGTAAGGAGATTATGAAGCATCCCATCGTGAAGCATTTTTTGAGCAACCCTCAGCATTACCGTTTGTTCAAAAATGTAATGGAAAACCCGAATGAAAAGGATGCAAAATCGTTGGACGAGCAATTCAAGCAATTTTATAAGGAGATTCGCATCGTCAAGTATATGAATTCAATGATTCGGATTTTTTCCATCGATTTTGATAAGCGGGTTCGCAAAAATCAAAAACGGTATCCGCTGACGGTCGATCATCCGGAAGCAGGAGAACGACTTCCTTCCGAAACGGGAAGTGACGCGTTTGAGGAATTTTTAGACCTGCAGGATGATTTGAGCCAGCATGTCCAGGATTATCAGCTTTATCAAGCGATCCAGAAGCTGACTGACAAACAAAAAAGCGTGCTGACAAAAGTCTATCTTCACGGTGCCACGATGCAGGAAATCGCTGATTCATTAGGTGAGTCCCGGCAAAATATCTCTAATATTCATAAAAAGGGATTAGAAAATATCAGAAAGCAGCTAGAGGCGCAAAAAAAGGGGGGAAAGTAAGCTGTGAGCGGCCAGTTTGAACATAATAGGAATAAAGATGAAATGTACGACATTGAGCATCTGATTGCATGCTTTTCACCGATGATCAGAAAAAAACTCAGCAATACGTCCTATCAAGAAAGAGAAGATTTGGAGCAGGAGCTGAAAATCAAAATGTTTGAAAAGGCTGATATGCTTCTGTGTCAGGATGTTCCGGGATTTTGGGAGTTTATTCTGTATATGGTAGACGAGAACTCATAATGATACCTCATTCTAAGAAAAACGGGAACATTTTGCAGGTTCCCGTTTCCTGCTGTTCACCCCCGTCAAGAGCCCTCCTATTCAAAAATGTACCAAAAAGAAACGATATAATGATAAGATGAAAAAAACAGTGACAGAAAGGAACATAAAAGTGGAAAATGCGTCAATTTTAATCGTAGACGATGAGAAAGCGATTGTGGATATGATCAAACGCGTTCTCGAAAAAGAAGGTTATCGACATATACTGGATGCGGCAAGTGCAGAGGAAGCCATTCCGGTCGTCAAGACAAATAAGGTTGATTTAATCGTATTGGATGTCATGATGGGCGGAATGACCGGTTTTGAGGCCTGCACATTAATCAGGGAGTATTCAGACGCCCCGATTTTTTTCCTGACGGCGAGATCATCGGACGCTGACAAATTATCGGGTTTTGCGGTCGGAGCTGATGATTATATTACAAAACCATTTAATCCGCTGGAATTAGCCGCGCGGATCAGAGCGCATTTAAAGCGTACGTACCAGTCGAATGCAGCTGAATCAAACAAAACCTATACATATGATTACTTTACATTTTCTCCGCAAAATGCCGAGCTGATTGTGGGCGGGGAAACTGTAGCCTGTTCGGCTCAGCTTTTGCAGCTGCTTCAGTATTTTTGCGAACATCCCAATGTGGTGCTTTCTAAAGATCAAATTTATGAAAAAGTATGGGGCTATCCTTCGTACGGAGATAACAATACCGTCATGGTTCATATCCGTAAGCTCCGGGAAAAAATTGAGCGTGACCCGAGCAATCCGGAATATATCGTAACCGTTCGCGGTCTCGGATACCGTTTTATCCCGAGTCCAGAAGGAAACGGAAAGCGCCCATGAGGTTAAGATGGAAGTTTCTGTTTCACTTTTTCGGGCAGATGCTGATTGTTATTCTTCTTCTTTCGATCATGCTTGTGGCTTCCTTTTTCTATTTAGACGCGCGATTCAGCGATGCGGAATCCAATTCAGGGCTGACAAAAGCAACGACTGACACGCTTGAGGCGTATCTGGATGTAAACGAAGACGGGTCATGGGAAGTGGACGATTTTCTGAAGAAATCTGTTGATAAACAGCACGGCTGGATGCAAATCATTGATTCTAATGGAAAAACGGATTATTCCTACAGCGTGCCGAAAGACGTGCCCGGCACCTACACCAAGAAGGAGCTTTTGTCTATTTATAAAAGCAAGAAGCTTGATAACTATAAGCTGAATTATTGGGCAATCAATATTGAAGACAAGTCGTACCTCCTCTTGTTCGGCTGGAAATCAAAGAGCGAACAGCTGCTGACTTCCATTGAAAGCCGTGAATCCTCCATCGACTCTTTGTCACAATATAAGTCCAGTACAATTGACTATATTAAGCGTGAAAAAGGAGCCGTGTATCTGTTAGACAGAAACGGGAACATACTCGACAGCATTAACAGCAAGAAAAGTGAAAGAAAAACGATGAACCAGCTGGAGCTTCTCAAATACAGCTCTAAACCATGGAACTATAAACGGGAGATTTCTGTTAAATTCCTCGATCAAAACAGGTGGATGGTCGCTTCGGTGCCAAACCCTGTCTATATTACTGACCAGGAGTTTAATAAATCATTTCTGCGGGTTGTCTTGAAAGCGATGTTTCTGATTATGGGCGTTCTGATTCTTTATATATTCTGGATGACTGCCTGGTATATGTTCAGATTCGGCTTACCGATTTTTCATACAATCAAATGGCTGGTCAATCTATCAAAAGGGAAGCTTGAAGAACCGAAAAACCGTAAAGGGCGCCCTGTCAGTAAAAACAAAAAGGGAAAAATCAAACAGCCGTACCGCTTCTTCGGTGAGATATTTGAATCTATGGATCAGCTGACTGAAACGCTGAGACGGGATAAGACAAACAGAGAAAAAATCCAGGCGACACGGGAAGAATGGATCGCCGGTTTGTCTCATGATTTAAAAACGCCCCTCAGCAGCATTTACGGCTACAGCATGATGCTTGAATCGAAGCAATACGACTGGTCTCCTGATGAAGTGAAGGAAATGGGACAGGTTGTCAGAGAGAAATCGGAATACATGTCAAAGCTGATCGAGGACTTAAATTTAACGTATCGTCTGAAAAATGACGCTCTGCCGATGGAGAGAAAGCTCACGAGCCTCATTCCGTTTTTTAAAAATGTCATTGAGGACTTCAAGAAAAACCCGTTTTCTGAAGGGTATGATATTTCGTTTGTATCAAGAGAAGAGCATATTGAATTTGCGCTGGATGAAGCCTGGTTCAGACGCATTCTGGAAAATCTGCTTGGAAATGCTGTGAAGCACAACGGTAAAGGAACAGCGATTCAGGTAATTCTTGAACAGACAAAAAATCATATTTCATTGAAGGTCAAAGACAATGGGAAAGGAATGGATGAGGAAACGATCACCCATTTATTTAACCGTTATTACAGAGGTACCAATACGAAAGATCCGTCTGCCGGGACGGGGCTTGGACTGGCGATTGCCAAAGAGCTGGTGCACCTGCATAACGGAACGATTCACGTCAACAGCAGGATCAATATCGGCTCCGTCATTACCATCCTTTTCAAAAAAGAATAAGGCGTGTGGTTTGGACACCTCTTTGCCGGGAATAACAATATATAGACTGAAGCTAAAGAGGTGTTACACATGGATGCAGTATTAGAAGCAGACACTAGGGCAGTAATCGGTGAAGGTCCGTTATGGGATGAAGAAAACGGCCGTTTATACTGGGTTGATATTTTAGGAAGCGAGCTCCATATTTTCGATCCTAAAGAAAAAATCAATCGTTCGGTCAAATTTACATCCTTTGTGACGGCGCTTGCGAAATATTCAAAGGATGAGCTGATCATGACGATGAAAGACGGTTTTTACCTGTATCATCTTCATGATGACAGTCTTGAAAAAATCAAACAGCCGAAGGATATGCATGAGAGCCTTCGGTTTAACGACGCCAAATGTGATCCGTACGGAAGGCTTTGGGCAGGAACGACGAGCATGGAAGGCGAACAAAAACAAGCCTCACTTTACCGTTTGGACACAGATGGCAGCCTTGTCAAAATGAAAGATCAAGTCTCAACCTCGAACGGTTTGGATTGGGATCGCGAACGCAGCCTGATGTACTACATTGACACGCCGACGCAGGAGATTGTGTGCTATCAATACGATCCCGAAAGCGGAAACGTCTCAAACCCAGAAACCGTCTATCGTTTTGAAAAATCGGATGGATTGCCGGATGGCATGACAATTGATCAAAACGGCATGCTGTGGGTGGCGCTGTTTGGCGGGAGCCGTGTGGTTCACATTGATCCTTTTCAGAAAAAAGAAATTGATTCTATAAGTGTTCCGGCCAAATATGTCACGTGCTGTGCGTTCGGCGGCCAGGACATGAAAACCCTTTACATCACAACAGCTACTGAACAAATGACCGAAACAGAAAGATATGAACAGCCTCATGCGGGCGGATTGTTTTCAGCCCAACTTGAAACGGGCGGATACCAGCCGGTTCCATTCGCTGGGGAGTTATAAAAAAACGCATCCGAAAACGGATGCGTTTTTGCATTTAAAGTGAACGGATAATTCCGCCTTCCACACGCTGTGCCGTGCCGTTAATGGCAGATGCGGCATCAGATGCAAGGAATACAATTGTGCTCGCGACTTCTTCGGCTGTTGCGTATCTTTGAATGAGTGAAGTCGGCTCATTCACTTTGAAATAGTCTTTCACAAATGTATCTGTATCCTGGCCGGCTGCCTTTGCGGCGCCCTCCATATAGGAAGCAACGCCTTCTGTCCAAGTAGGTCCCGGGAGCACTGAATTAACCGTAACCTTTGTGCCCTTCGTCATTTCAGCCATTCCTCTGGACAGGCTGATCAGCGCTGTTTTGGTCATTGAATAAGGAATCATAGTCGGAAGCGGTTTGACGCCTGCTTCACTTGCGATATTCAAAATGCGGCCGCTGTTTTTGGCAAGCATCTTTGGAAGGAAGTGACGGCTTGTCCGAACAGCGCTCATCACGTTTACTTCAAAATATTGATTCCATTCTTCATCCGTTACCTCGGCGAAATCCTTCACTTCAAAGAACCCGAGATTGTTGACAAGAACATCTATATCACCGATCTGCTTCACTTTTTCAAGAAAAGCTGCTGCTTCATCCGGTTTTGATAAGTCAGCGGCTGCTCCATGCACCGTTCCATATGAAGAAAGCTCTTCAACCGTGCGATCGACTGTCTCTTGTTTTCTGCCATTGACTATAACGGCTGCACCTTCTTGCAAAAAGCTTTTCGCTGCGGCTTTCCCGATGCCGGAAGTTGAGCCTGTGATTAAGACAAGCTTGTCTTTTAGCTGTAAGTCCATAAGAATCATTCCTTTTTTATTGATCATGCTACTTAGTATACAAGATGAAATTTAGTGTTTACGAGAATTTTGCTTCCATACATGCAGCTGAGGAAAAGTCATTCATACTGCATATACAAGCCTGTCAGCCATATAGTATAATAACTCCGAAAAAGGATACGAATGTCAAACAGGTGCCGGTACGTGAAAATAGCCGGCTTAATAGGGAAACCGGTAAAAGCCGGTGCGGTCCCGCCACTGTAATTGGCCTTTGCGCCAAGAGCCAGGATACCTGCCTGTTTGATAAACACGAAGTCTGCGAGGATAGATGATGTGTAAACAATAGGCTTTTTTGTTGTTTACAGCGTCTTTACCATCGTAGAGATGCTTTTTTAGTTCATTTAGGAGGAAAGGGTATGAAAAAATTAGCCGGAATATGGACGGCGCTTCTGCTGACCGCCATTATGATTTCAGGCTGCGGCAATGCGGCAGGTGAGAAGGATTCCAATGCGAAGCAAAAGACAGCTGCGTCTGAAGCGTTCCCTGTCACAATTGAAGATGGGTCAAACCAGGATGTTACCATCAAAAAGGAGCCGAAAAAAATTGTTTCGTTAATGCCGAGCAACACGGAAATTACATATGCTCTCGGACTTGGTGACAAAGTGGTCGGCGTCACCACAAACGATACATATCCAAAGGAAGTCAAACAGGTTGAGAAGGTTGGGGATATGAATGTAAACGTCGAGAAAGTCATTTCTCTTAAACCTGATCTCGTTCTCGCTCATGAATCTTCCATGTCAGCATCAGCAGATGCCATCAAGCAGCTGAAGGACGCTGGCATTGCTGTGCTGACTGTCAATGATGCACAATCATTCGCAGAGGTATACAAATCAATCGAAATGATCGGTGAAGCTGCCGGAGCTGAGAAAAAAGCGGGCCAACTGGTCAACAGCATGAAATCAGACCTGCATGAGATTAAAGAAAAAGCGAAATCCATTTCAAAAGACGAGGAAAAAAGCGTCTTTATTGAGGTTTCGCCTGATCCTGACATTTACACAACCGGAAAAGACACGTTTATGAATGAAATGCTGAATGTCATCCATGCTAAAAACGCTGCAGCGGATCAAAAAGGCTGGGTGCAAATGACAGACGAGGCCATCGTAAAGCTGAATCCAGACGCCATTGTCACAACGGACGGTGTAAAAGCGGATGCGGTGGAAAAACGCGATGGCTGGAGCGGAATCAATGCTGTGAAACATCATCGCGTTTATGATGTTGATCCTGATCTCGTCACACGTTCAGGTCCGCGTCTGATCGAAGGGGTCGAAGAACTTGCGGAAAGCATCTACCCGGATACATTTAAAGAATAATCGTTTTGCTGCTTATAGCATCAGTTTCTTATTTTTAGCTGCCAGTATCATATTGGGCATTTCCTGCGGAAGTCTGCCAATTCCGATATCCGCCATCTTTCATATCTTTTGGCATGAAGGTTTTGGCGGCTCTGCCGGCATCTATGATCCAATGTATACAAATATTATGATGAATATCAGACTGCCGAGAGTCGTGCTGGCCGCCCTTGTGGGGGCGGCTCTTTCTATCGCAGGGGCCGCTTTTCAGGGACTTTTAAAAAATCCGCTTGCTGATCCGTATACGCTCGGTGTTTCGTCCGGTGCTTCCGTCGGAGCGGTTTCGACCTTATTTTTTGGACTGCAGTTCCCTGTCATCGGAGGCTTTACACTGCCGGTTGTGAGTGTAGCCGCAGCGCTTGTCACGATTGTGGCTGTTCTTTCGTTCAGCCGCCTCGTTCACGCTTCGATGTCTGTCTCTACGCTTATTCTGACCGGTGTCATCATCAATTCATTTTTGGGCGCATTTATTTCTCTCATCATTGCTCTGACAGGCGATAATTTGCTGCCGATTGTGCATTGGCTGCTTGGCAGCGTCTCGATGAGAGGCTGGAGCTACGTTGCCCTGTTTCTCCCGTTTTTTCTTTTAGGAACCATGCTCCTGATCATAAACGGAAGAGAACTCAACGTGATGACCTATGGAGAGGAGAAAGCAAGGCTTCTCGGGGTCAGCGTCCAGCACAGAAAAATGCTGATTTTAATTGCTGGGTCACTGCTGACGGGCAGTGCTGTGGCTGTATCCGGCACCATTGGCTTTGTCGGGCTTGTGATTCCGCATATCACAAGATTGCTGTGGGGAACGGATCACCGGCATTTATTGCCGCTGTCTGCCTTGCTTGGCGGGGGATTTCTCGTTTTGGCCGATCTGCTTTCGAGAACAATGATTGAACCGGTTGAACTGCCGATCGGCATTATTACAGCCTTAGCGGGAGCTCCTGTTTTCGCTCTGATTTTAATTCGGCAGCATCGCGGGGGGAGAAGCTTATGATCAAGGCAGAGGGGCTGTCGGGAGGTTACGGAGACAGCCGGCTGATTAAAAATATCAGTTTAACAGTGAAGAAGGGAGAATTTCTTGGCATTCTCGGACCGAACGGGAGCGGAAAAACAACACTGCTTCACTTGCTGACAGGAACACTTCCGGCAATAGAAGGCTCCGTTTGTCTGGCTGGCAAACCACTCACTGAATATAAACCGAAGAAACTGGCTCAAATGATGGCAGTTCTGCCGCAAAAAACAGAACAAGCCTTTAGCTTCACTGTCAAAGAAACCGTATCCTTCGGCAGATATCCATTTCAAAAAGGGCTGTTCAGCCAGCAGACTGAAGAGGATGAAGCCATGATTCGGAATGCGATGGAACAAACAGGGGTACTCGCTTTCGCTGAGAAATCGATTCGTGATCTAAGCGGGGGCGAACAGCAGCGGGTTTATTTGGCTCAAGCACTGGCGCAGCAGCCGCGCATTTTATTTTTAGACGAACCGACTAATTTTCTGGATTTGGCTTATCAAAAAGAACTGCTCGATCTTATCAAGCGCCTGACGAGAGAAAATGAGCTGACTGCTGTCAGTGTTTTTCACGATCTGAATACCGCTAGCCTGTACTGTGATGAAATCGTCTTTATAAAAAACGGAACAGCCGGGCCTAAGCAAAAACCGGAAACCGCCATCACAGAAGAGCACATTAAGGCGTTGTATAACACGAAAGTCAGCACTTTTATCCATCATCAATTGCCTAAACCGCTTATTGCAATTCAGCCTGAAAACAGCGTCCTAAATCAGCAGGCGATTCCGTTTGAAACGTTGCTGCAAGTGCGGAGCGACGAGATCCTCTTGCAAACGGGAATCCCGCTCCGCACGCTGTCTTCTGCTCCTGTCGGTTCAGGCTTTTCTTGGAACCAGACGTTTCTTCATAAACGGCTGCCTGCCCAGTCAGATCAAAAAGAGGAGCTTTCAGCCTATTTATCTGAAAACGGCTTTTATCCGCAGGAAACCTGTGCGATGGCCTCCTCCGGCAGACTTGACCGGCTTGTGTGCCGTACGTTTGATGACGAAGAGCTGTCGGTATGTATTTGTGTCATGTCCGGCTTTTCGATATGGATTTTGATCAACGGCTTTGCGACAGACCAATTCTTCGTCAGGACTGTCATGGGGGCGGAAGCTGAGCGGATGAAAGTGCTGGGCGGTGAACAGGATGAACATGGAGAAATCCTCGTTGCAGCGACACAAACTGAAGAGACTTTTTCAGAAATCATAGAAAAACGGCTGAATCAATTGATTCGATTTGGGACAGCTGAATGTGTGCGAGAGGCTGTGGACCTGCTTGAATAAGTCTGTAAAGGAGACAGTTAAGATGAAACTATATACAAAAACAGGCGATAACGGGCAAACGAGTTTAATCGGAGGCAGAACAGACAAGGACAGCCTCCGAGTAGAAAGCTACGGCACGATTGATGAGCTGAACAGTTTTGTCGGACTGGCTTTGGCAGAGCTTTCCGGGAAGCGCGGCTTTGAGGATCTAACGGCCGAGCTGCTCAACATTCAGCACGAGCTCTTTGACTGCGGGGGCGATCTGGCAATCATTACAGAAAAAAGAGACTATAAATTGAAGGAAGACTCCGTTTCTTTTTTAGAAATGCGCATCGACGCCTATACAGAAGAGGCACCTAAACTAAAGAGATTTATTCTTCCGGGCGGATCAAAGGCCGCTTCGCTTCTCCATGTGGCGCGCACCATTACAAGGCGGGCGGAGCGCCAAGTGGTGGCGCTGATGAAAACGGAAGAGATCCATGAAATGGTGCTCCGTTATCTCAATCGATTGTCCGACTATTTCTTTGCCGCAGCACGGGTTGTCAACGTGAGAAGCGGTATTGACGATGTGGAGTATGAAAGAAGCGCTATTGTGTTTCGCGATCGAAACAGCAGCGGATCATAAAAAACATTAATGAAAGCTGGCATTTTCAATACATGCCGGCTTTTTATTTTTTTCATTCTGTCAATTTCCCTTTTTACGACAAAAAATGAACCTTATGAATTATTGACTGAAAAATGGAAAAATGAGATATTGTAACAAATTGATGTAAAAAATAGGCAGTGGGGGGGCTCTGATAGATGGTGAGATTCATTGAAAGTGATAGCGTCTGGAAGAGAAATTTCAACTTTCTTTTTTTCTCAAGAATAGTCAAGATTTCCGGCGATATGTTCGCATTTAATTCGATATTATGGTTTTTAATTTTTGACGGTGAAGGTGCGATCGGAACTGCTTTATTGATTGCTGTCACCTTTTTGCCGGAAGCCGTTTTAGCACCTGTGACGGGTCCTTTCATGAAGCAGAATACATTGAAATTCTGGATGTACTTTTCAGACCTGACAAGAGCCGCGGTTGTTTTAATCATTCCGATCTGCCATTTCGGCGGATTCTCTCCGCTGTGGTTTGTTATGACTCTTATGATTGTGCATTCAGCTACTGGCGCTGCCTACAATCCTGCTTCCATTGCTTTAATCCCTCAAATTGTAGATGAAAAGGGCATTCAAAAAGCAAATGCTGTACTGCAGTCGTCCGCCCAAATTGTCCGGCTTGGAGCTGTGACACTATGCGGCGCTCTCCTTACGTTTATGAGTCCTTCATATACAATGCTTATGGCTCTCGTACTTTATCTTATTTCTGGTTTTCTTGTTCTCTTTATCAAATACACTGCTGTTGAAACAAAATCGGAATCAGCGGCCGTGGCACAGAGAGGTACATATTTTGGCAGACTGAAACGCGGTTTTGTCCTTGTCAGAAAACACCAAATCTTATATCCGCTCGCTATCTATTGTATTTTTATGAATTTCGCGGCAGCCCCTTGGGAAGCGCTCTCCGCTGTGTATGTTGCGGAGGATTTAAACGGACAGCCGATTGTATATTCGCTATTAAAAGCCACCACCGCAATAGGCGCGTTTTTATTGGGATTTGTACTGACAAAAGTAAAAGTAAACAAGTATGGACTGCTTTTCGTAACGGCAGGCATTATTGAAGGGTTCGCTTTCTTTATTACCGGAATGAATACCTTTTTGCCGCTCGTCTTTTTCGCCGCCTTTACATTTGGCGCTGCAGTCAGTGCGATCAATGTTCCTGAGTATACGATTATACAGACATCTGTCGATAGCGAGGACCAGCCGCAAGTTTATGCCGTCATACATATGATCTCAAATATTTCGATTCCGGCCGGCGCTGTCATTTGCGGATATGCCGCAAATGCTTTTGGTTCAGGGAAAGTGATCGCTGCCGGGGGAGTTGTGGAAATTATCGCGGGTATCGGAATCCTTCTGTTTACAAAGCTGGCCAAAGCAGAACAATCCGATTTGGTAAAAGAAAGGGAAGCAAGTGTTCATCTGTAAAGGTTTTTGAAGAAGCCATGCCTCGTGCATGGCTTTTTTTTGTGCCGCTAGGTCCGGTGCTGTCTACGACTCTGGTCTTATCCAAAAATCAATCTCTGATTCGTTTTGCTCATCTTCTGTTTTGTATAAGATGAAGACAAGGAAAACGAAAGGAGGATCTGCATGAAGATCAACAAGAAAACGATAGGCGGATTCTTATTAATTGTATTTGGAATCTCCGTCTTTTTTGGGGGAGGCAGCTTCGGCTTTATCATTCCGCTTGCGATCGGGGGCTTGCTGACATACGCGGGAATCAAAAGATTCGCAGCGGGCAAAACCATCACAGGTATCATCTTGGGCGGAATCGGGGCGATGATGCTCATTTGCTCACTGCCGTTTCTCGTCGGAATTGCACTCGCAGCCGCTATGGTGTATTACGGCTGGAAACTGATGAAAAACGGATCCGCGGAAAGCGATGTGTCAGGCTTTGACCCTGAACCAGCTTCTGCCGGCTACCAGTCTCATTTTGATGACGAATGGGAAAATTTCTTAAAGAAAAAATAACACATGATATGAGGAGGAATAACGGTATGGTATTAAAAAGAATGAGAGATATGTTTGTTGCGTCAGTTCATGAAGGCTTGGATAAACTGGAGAACCCTAAGGTGATGCTGAATCAATACGTTCGTGATATGGAAAGCGATATTGCAAAAGCAAAACAAACGATCGTCAAACAGCATACGATTGCCTTTCAATTTAAGAAAAAATATGAAGAAGCAAATGAAGTGGCTGGAAAGCGTAAGAATCAAGCTCAGCTCGCTTTTGATGCCGGTGAAGAAGAGCTTGCGAAAAAAGCGCTGACAGAAATGAAGTATTTAGAGGGGAAGGCAGCAGAGCACAAAGCTTCCTACGAACAGGCAAGCAGCCAGCTGGCTGAGCTGAAAGAACAGCTGGCCACACTTGAAACAAGACTTCAGGACGTAAAGGATAAAAAACAGGCGCTGATTGCCCGGGCAAACGCCGCAAAAGCAAAAGAGCATATGAACGCGACATTCGACAAAATTGACAGTGAAAGCGCGTATCGTGAATTTCTGCGGATTGAAAACCGAATTGAGGAAATGGAAATCCGTGCTGATTATTCGAAATCAGCGGAAGCCGGCACAGAATCGAGCCGAAGTGAATTTGCAGGTGAAGTAGAAGCTGAAATCGAAAAGATGCGGGAACTCTCATTGAAAAAATCAGATCAAACATCACATGCAGCAAATGAATAAGCGGGACAGGGAAGGGTTTTCGTCAAGTCCTTCCCTTCCGCACGTATCAATTCACAGGCTTTTCCTTTATAATAGAATGAATGAGAAGGATGAAAACAAATGAAAAAAATGCTGGGCAAACTGCTGATCATTGCCGGTATTCTTATTTTTTCCGCAGTTGTAATCAAAGACGTGCTTGCTGAAGGTCTTTCATTCATAAACGGCACTGAAGCTGATTCAGCCAGTGCTTCACCGCATGAGATCGAAAGCGTAATCATTGAATCGGATCACAAGAATGTGAAGATCATAGCGGAAGAACGTAATGACATATCAGCAACCATCTCAGGTGACTCCGGGAAATTGTTTGTGGCTGAAAAGAGAAGAAAGCTGGAGCTGACGGCAAAGGAAAAAGAATTTCAATTTTTGAATGGATTTCATCGCTCTTCCCTTGTCGTCCGCATTCCATACACGTACAAAGGCGGGTTGGTTGTGAGAACATCAAGCGGCGACGTGTCTGTAGCCGGAAACAAACATCTCGCGCTTTCCGAGCTGAACGCAGCATCTGCAAGCGGAAATATGGACGTAACGGGTATCCGCCTTCAGGAGCTGAAGGTGAAGGGCTCTTCCGGGGATGTGTCGATATCAAATACAGACGCTAAAACAGCCGGCATCCGCTTAACTTCAGGCGACGCAAACTTGGACGGTGTTTCAGGCTCACTTGATGTACGGATGACATCAGGAAACTTTCGCGCGGATTTAGAAAAGGTAGCAGGCTCTTCAGCTGTCACATTAACGAGCGGTGATGTGAAGCTGGAGCTTCCCGAAAACGGCAGTTTCAAAGTCAATGCGGCTTCAGAGAGCGGAAGCGTCAGTTCGGCGTATCCATTTGCTGATACAGCACATAAAGATCATCATCAAATCACAGGCTCACATGGAAGCGGCCAGCATCAAGTCGATATTAAAACAGACAGCGGGGATGTAACGATACAGTAGCATCTGGCAGAAGAAAGGAGGCGGAACAACCAGAATGACAAAAAAACAGCTTCTTGGACTTATGATTGCTTTATTTGGCATCAGTATGTTTTTGCAAATTATCGGAATAGGCGATCTGCTGTTTTGGCCGCTCTTTTTTCTGATTGCCGGCTATTTTTTAAAAAAGTACTCCCGTGACTGGCTTGGGTCCGTCATGTATATCTTTGCCGCTTTCTTATTTTTGAAAAATCTATTCAGCATCACCTTTAACTTATTTGGCTACGCGTTTGCCGCATTTTTAATCTACGCAGGCTACCGGCTTGTGAAAGGAAAGCCAATTTTTGAACCGAATGAGAAGCCTATCGACTTAACGAAAAAAGAAAAACAGTCCGAGCCTCCTAAAGATGTGAAACACCCTGACATGCGAAGCTTTTTTATCGGCGAGCTGCTGATGATGAAGCAGCCGTTTGATCTGAATGATTTAAATGTATCGGGTTTTATCGGCGATGTGAAAATCGACTTGTCAAAAGCGATGATCCCGGAGGGAGAGAGCACGATTGTCATCAGCGGAGTGATCGGAAACGTTGATATTTATGTTCCATCAGACCTTGAAGTGGCTGTCAGCTCGTCCGTTTTTATCGGCGACATTAATCTGATCGGCTCGAAGAAAAGCGGATTAGGCACAAAGGTATACGCCGCGTCTTCTGATTTCAGCGAGTCCAAACGCCGGGTAAAAGTATCCGTCTCCCTATTTATCGGTGATGTGGATGTGAAATACGTATGAGAAAAAAACTGCTTGCCAGTCTCCAGTGGCGCGCCATTCGCATGACAACGGGAATCAGTCTGCTCCTTTTTGTCTGCTTGATTTCTTTTATGATGGTTTACTATCGGCTCGATCCGTTTGTGCTGCTGTCGTCAAGCTGGTTCGGGATTCCATTTATCCTGATTTTGGTGCTGATCAGCCTTACGATCGGTTTTGCGTCAGGCTACATGTACGGCAACCGGCTGAAAACAAGGGTCGATACATTGATCGAATCGATTTTAACATTTGAAAACGGCAACTTCGCTTATCGAATACCGCCGCTCGGGGACGATGAAATCGGGCTTGCAGCTGATCAGCTGAACGAAATGGCGAAGCGGGTTGAACTTCAAGTCGCTTCCCTGCAAAAGCTTTCAAATGAACGGGCTGAATGGCAGGTGCAAATGAAGAAATCGGTCATTACAGAAGAACGCCAGCGATTGGCAAGAGACCTGCACGATGCTGTCAGCCAGCAGCTCTTTGCGATATCCATGATGACCTCCGCTGTATTAGAACACGTAAAAGCTACGGATGATAAAACTGTGAAACGGATCAAGATGGTAGAGCACATGGCGGGAGAAGCCCAAAATGAAATGAGGGCGCTGCTGCTCCATTTAAGGCCAGTGACGCTCGAAGGGAAAGGGCTGAAGGAGGGTCTCACGGAGCTTTTGGACGAGTTCCGGAAAAAACAGCCGCTTGATATCGAGTGGGACATTCAGGATACACCGATTTCCAAAGGAGTAGAGGATCATTTATTCAGGATCGTACAGGAGGCTCTTTCGAATGTATTCAGGCATTCAAAAGCCTCAAAAGTATCCGTAATCCTCGGCGCAAAGAACAATCAGCTGCGGCTGAAGGTTATTGATAACGGAAAAGGATTCAAGATGGACCAGGTAAAAGCGTCATCCTACGGCTTGAATTCGATGAAAGAACGTGCAAGCGAAATCGGCGGAGTCGCCGAAGTGATCTCGGTTGAAGGAAAAGGCACACAAATCGAAGTAAAGGTCCCGATTTTCCCGGAAGAAAAAGGAGAGAACGAACGTGATTCGAGTATTGTTGATTGATGATCATGAAATGGTCAGAATGGGGCTCGCCGCTTTTTTGGAAGCACAGCCCGATATTGATGTCATCGGCGAAGCATCTGATGGCAGCGAGGGTGTACAGCTTGCTGTTGAATTAAAGCCTGATGTGATTTTAATGGATCTTGTCATGGAAGGCATGGACGGCATTGAAGCGACAAAGCAAATTTGCCAGAAGCTTTCCGATCCGAAAATTATTGTGCTCACAAGCTTCATTGATGATGACAAAGTCTACCCGGTCATTGAAGCAGGAGCGCTCAGCTACTTATTAAAAACGTCAAAAGCGGCCGAAATCGCTGATGCGATCCGTGCCGCAAGCAAGGGAGAGCCAAAGCTTGAATCAAAAGTGGCGGGGAAAGTATTATCCCGGCTGCGCCACTCAGGCGAAAACGCGCTCCCGCATGAATCTCTCACGAAACGGGAGCTTGAGATTCTTTGTTTGATTGCAGAAGGAAAAACAAATAAAGAAATTGGCGAGGAGCTGTTTATCACGATCAAAACAGTCAAAACCCACATCACCAATATTTTATCAAAGCTGGATGTCAGTGACCGGACACAGGCGGCGGTTTACGCACACCGAAATCACCTCGTCAAATAGGCGTCCGCTATTTGGACGCGCCCTTCGTCCCGAAGTCTCTGACAACCACATTGACGCGGTAGTCTATTTCCGCATTGCTGAAATAATCATCCCATTTTTTTGAAATCTTTTTCCACTTCTGAGGATAATGGATTCTGACCTCGTTTCCCAATCCCGTCACGTCCGCTTTGATATCTTTCTGCAGTTTGTCTGTAATAAATGCTGTTACTGTTTCTTCTAATCGTTTTTCGACTGTCTTTTCAATTTCTTTGATATACGAGTCCTTAAAGGAATCTTCATTCGGATTCCAGTCCTCGGATAAACGCCCTTCAATATTGCGTGTGACGGTGAATTTGAACTTTCCGTCCTTATAGTCAGTTTTGATTTTACGATTGCTGGAGTACACTTCGTAAGAAAAAAGATTGCCATTATGCCTCATATCAATGACGCCTCCTTCGACAGTGCCTGTAAATAAGTTGATATTTTGAACCTCAACCGGAGTTAAATTCCGGTACCATAATTTGTCTTTGATGATTGTGGCCCCGTTTATCGCGAGTTTGCCGTTTTCCTTACCGACATGAGGGATGAGGAACGAATCGTCAGAGGTCAAATGTTCTGAGATCTCCCCCAATGTAACAGGCTCCATCATTCTGATCGTGACCGCATTATTCTCTGTCAGATCGTAAATTACATTGGATGCGGGTTCGCCTTGATCATTCATTTTAAATATATCCTTAGTTCTGCCATCGGTGACAAAGACGTACGAACTCCTCCTTGTTCCGTTGTCTCTGACAAACTGGTTAATGATCGCGTCCATTCCAATATGATTCGCAATCACGCTCTTGGAAAGCAGAATGAGACGCAAATGCTGTGAAAACGTAGGATTATGCTTTAATGCAGATGTTCTCATCATTTGATGGACCGTTTCACCCTTTGTGATAGCTAGCTGTGTCGGATCAGATGAAGAGCCTTCCTTGGCGCTGATTTTTTTCGGCACGAGAATCTGCTGTGTCAGTTCTAAATTTTTATCATCCGGCTTGTCTAAGCCTACTCCGATCACCAAGCTTAATTCTTCGATATTTCTGCTGTCCCAGCATCCGGTCAGCAATAGGATACATATGAACATACTTAAAATCCGGATTTTCATTTTGCTGTAATCCTCCTTTTGAGAGCTACAATGAAAAACAGAATGAAGGGAAGCAGAAACAGGCAGACGAAAATGTACCCCAGATAATCGCTGTACATCATGACTTGATTGGTGTCATCCGGCCATAAAGAAAAATAATAGACAGCCGCACCGATGAGCACCATGCTTTTTTTAGTCGATAATCCAAACGTCTTCTTCAGCCCGTTAGCGGCAAAATACCCGTAAATGACAAACGTTGTGAAAAACTGAATAATCCAGACGACCAGTAAAAACGATTCAAACCGTTCAATGAATATGCCTTTCAGCTCAAAAGACTGAAAGAGAGAAATGGTCGGCCAGATCAGCGTTTTTACCTCAGGAGCTGTCAAAGCCCCGACAACAATGATATACGTCAGGATATATAAAATAATCGGGATCAGAAAGCCAATAGCCGCGTATCTGAATGTGTATTTCTTTTTTTTCATATGTTCAGGAAGAAACAGCATCACTTCCATTCCTAAAAAAGAGATCGAAACAACAGTTAGGGAGTTCGCAATGGGGCCCAAGCCTTCACCTAAAACAGGGCGCAAGTTATTGATGTCAAAAATTTTAAAACTGATCCCAAACACAATCAGCAAAATAATAATCGTAACCGTTAAATAAAAAGGAAACAGCCGCGAAACATCACTTAGCCCCCCAACGATTAAATAGATGCCGCAGCAGATAAACGTTATAATAATGACCTGAATCGGCGTTCTCTCCAGCAGGAAAAACTTCACCATTTCAGCCATCGCCCTGGTTTCAAAACTGGCCACTCCGATAAAATAGCAGGAGATCAAAAGCCCCATAATGCTGCCAATCCATTTCCCAAGGCCTTCCCGCAAATACTCAAACAGTGAGGGATATTGATGTTTTTTCTGAATGAGCGTGTTTAAATAAATGAAAAAAATAAAAATGACACCTTCTAATATCAGCGAGATCCAGCCGTCAGGAGTATTACTCCTACTGGTCAGCGCTCGAGGCAATGTTAAAAGACCGGCACCGAGCATTGTATTTGCAACAACAGAAATACCTTGAAAGGTATTAAGTTTGAGTGGAGTCTGTTTTTGGCTCATTTGGATTATTCGCCTCTTTTGGTTTGTTTTTAATTGGGAGACGGATAATGGAATCCTCTGTATTTTTCAGGCTGAAAAATCCATTTGGCGAAAAATACGGAGATCCAAAGCTCGTTTGTCTCGTAAGGTGCGTATAAATGACCAGCATAAATAAAATAATCCCGTACAGCCCGAGTATTGCGGCGGAAAACATCGAAATAAAACGCAGCACCCGGAAAGACAGCCCCATTCCGTATTGGGGAACGGTAAAGGATGCAAGGGCAATGACACTGACGACAATCACCATAATCGAACTGACGAGATTCGCTTCTACCGCCGCTTGTCCGATGACGACACCCCCGACGAGACCGATCGTTTGTCCCAATGGGTTTGGAAGACGCAGCCCGGCTTCTCTTAGCAGCTCGATCGTCACTTCCATTAGCAAGGCTTCAAATATCGGAGGAAACGGCACGTTTTCTCTGTTTGCTGAAATTGTGACGGCGAGCGCGGTCGGCAAGAGCCCTTGGTGGAATGACACGAGTGCAATATAAATCGATGACAAAAACAAGGTGATGAATATAGAAGCAAAACGCAGCGACCGGATGAGGGATGCCGAGATCCAGCGTTCATAGTAATCATCCGGAGATTGCATCAGTACACCGAGAGAAACCGGCACCAAAAGCACAAATGGGGAACTGTCCACCAAAATCGCAACCCGGCCGTTGAACAGGGCGGACGACACTTTATCGGGCCTTTCCGTATTTTGAATTTGCGGAAATGGCGAGTATTTATTATCTTCAATAAGTTCTTCAAGCGTTCCGCTGTCCTGGATATCCTCCAGTTTGATATTGTTAAGCCGCGCTTTTACTTCTTTCACAACGGACTTTTTTGCTTTGCCTTCAATGTACATCATCGCCGCCGGCTTCAGTTTGTTATCGCCAATCATGATTTTTTTGGTAATGAGTTTCGGATGAGAGGTCCTTTGCCTGATCAGAGCAAGATTTGTATCGATATCCTCCACAAACGCAACCTTTGGTCCGCGAACCACTTTTTCAGTCGTCGGCTCTGCCAGGCTTCTTGTTTGTTTCTTTCCTGTGGACAGGATATAGGCTTTGTTGAGTCCATTAACAAACACCGCACAATTGCCGCTGAGAATCTCCTTAACCGTTTTTTCTGCCGTTTCTATCGGCCTTGCGTCAATTTGGTCGAGGCGTTTTTTGACCTGCTCAAGCGTCAGCGTCTCCTCATCCTTGATTAAGGTTTTGATCGATTCTAAAACCTTCTGCTGGTCATTCAATTCACTGAAGTAGAGATAGTAAAAAACAAGTCCGTTCGCCAGCATTTTTTTATTTTTCACCAGATCATCGTTTTCTTTTAATTTTGGAAGCACCATTGCTAAATTATCGTGTATATATTCCTTAAATTCTGTTTGTTCCAACGAGGTCACCTCTTGTCCAAAACCTTAGTAGAGGTTATCTTTTCCTGTTAAAAAAATGATATACTGTGTTACAGTATTTTATGGCAGAAGTTTTTTTATGAAAGCGGAGGATATGAAGTGGCAGAGGTAAGACTTGCAGGAAAACAAGAAGAAATAGAACAGCTCATTAAATCATTTGAAAAGCATTACGATGTCTCTTATACATCAAGGGAGTACGGACGAACGAATCCGAAGTACAAATATTCAAAGGACTCCCGCGTATATCTTGAATTAAAATTAAAATCTGCCAAGATCGAAAAATAAAAAGGATTTTTTATATCACTGGCGAATTTGATCTATTGAAGCAACCGTTATGGAGGGATACATAAAATGGACTACAGAATTGAAAAAGACACCATGGGAGAAGTAAAAGTTCCTGCTGATAAATTTTGGGGCGCCCAAACACAGCGAAGCAAGGAGAACTTCAAGATTGGTTCTGAAAAAATGCCGATGCGTGTTGTGAAGGCGTTTGCAATATTGAAACGCAGCACGGCGATCGCTAATAAACGCCTGGGCAATCTAGATGCGGAAAAAGCGGAAGCCATTGCAGCAGTTTGTGATGATGTGCTCAAAGGCAAATATGATGATAACTTCCCGCTTGTTGTATGGCAGACCGGAAGCGGCACACAAAGCAACATGAACATGAACGAAGTGGTGGCCAATCGTGCGACTGCGTTATTAAAAGAAAAGAACTCTGATCAAACGATTCATCCAAACGATGACGTTAACCGCAGCCAAAGCTCAAACGATACGTTCCCGACAGCGATGCACGTTGCTGCCGTTTTATCTGTCTATGAACAGCTTGTGCCTGCGCTTGATCAGCTTCGCAATACGTTAGACGAAAAAGCGAAAGCATACAATGATATTGTGAAAATCGGACGTACGCACCTTCAGGATGCCACACCTCTGACTCTTGGACAGGAAATCAGCGGATGGGTGCACATGCTCGATCGTTCGAAGGAAATGATTTTAGAAGCGACAGACAAAATGCGTGCGCTTGCAATCGGAGGTACAGCTGTCGGAACAGGAATCAATGCTCACCCTGAATTTGGAGAGCTTGTTTCAGAGGAGATCACGAAACTGACAGGTCAAACGTTTAACAGCTCGTCGAATAAATTCCACGCGCTGACAAGCCATGACGAAATCACATATGCACACGGCGCTTTAAAAGCTCTTGCCGCTGATTTAATGAAAATCGCAAACGATGTCAGATGGCTTGCGAGCGGACCTCGCTGCGGCATCGGGGAGATTGTCATTCCTGAAAATGAGCCTGGCAGCTCCATTATGCCTGGAAAAGTGAACCCGACACAAAGTGAAGCACTGACGATGATCGCAGCGCAAATTATGGGGAACGATGCGACAATCGGCTTTGCCGCAAGTCAGGGGAACTTTGAACTAAACGTATTTAAACCTGTGATCATTTACAACTTCCTGCAATCCGTGCAGCTGCTGAGTGACGGAATGAACTCCTTCCATGATAAGTGTGCTGTCGGTATCGAGCCAAATAAAGAAACGATTCAGGAAAACCTGTCGAATTCTTTAATGCTGGTTACGGCGCTGAATCCGCATATCGGATATGAAAACGCCGCAAAAATTGCCAAGCTTGCCCATAAAGAGGGATTGACGCTGAAAGAAGCGGCTTTGAAGCTTGAATTGCTGACAGAGGAACAATTTAACGAAATGGTGAAACCGGAAGATATGGTAAAACCAAAGGCGTAATAGAGAAAAAACGGCTGCTTGTCAAGCAGCCGTTCTTCTAAATATATTGCTGTTTCAAGAGATATGTAAGCTGCTCGGCATCCTCTGCGAGAGCTTCCGACTCCATCAGATTATGGATCATTCCTTTTATGATCACCAGCTTCGGTGTTTTTTTCTTCATTTCTGCTTCAAGTATGTCCAAGCTCTCCGATAATTCAAAAGAGGAGTTTGTGTTCAAGCTTTTTATTTTTTCACGAAGGCTTTTCACAATCGATTCAGTCAGCGGGTCAGGACGTCCGTGAGACAGGGGCCCGAATAAAGAGCTTGCTTCTTCTGATGTGATGAAAGGCTCATCGTTTCGTTCAGACATGCCTTTGACCATATCATCAATTCGGTTAATAACGATATCTGCTAATTGATCCGGTTTCACAGTATACCCGAGCAAAATCATGCATTCCAGGTAAATCTGGCTGATTCCTTCTATTAGAAAACAAAGCTCCGCTGTATAAGGTTCAGCTTTCTCTCCGTATATGTTTAACAGACTGTCAATGTGAAATTGAAGGGAAGTCTGGCGGATTTTTTTCGCGTATTGCTCTACTTCCTCCGTATAAGGAAGAGAACCTTCCTTCATCTGCATTGTAATAAAGTCTTTGTGTTCAAGGATGTTTTCATAGAACACGGTAAGCTGCTTGCGGTAAGCTGTTCTGGGGCTGTCGCCTTTCGTTTTAATATTTAAAATACGGGTAAACGTTTTATCATAATAGTAATTCAGCATAGACAAAAGCAGCGCTTCTTTAGAAGGAAAATAAATATAGAAAGCGCCTTTAGAAATTTTGCATGCTTTGGCAATTTCCTGAACCGATGTTGAGTTATATCCTTTTTGGGCAAACAGTTTAATGGCTGTTTCAATAATCAGCTTCTCTTTTTCCTTCAAATGGTTCCACCCTTTCGGAGCCTGAGGCCTACATAGGATATGACCATATAGTCATACCGTACGTTATAAATTTAACCTTATTGTAACTTGTTTTTTTATCATGTATTATTTATATTATAAATTGAGATGACCGAACGGTCAAAGCTCAAGCGAAAGGGTGAATCTGAAATGAGAGAATTGGACGAAATGATCAGCCGCTTGCGAAACAGAGGAATTAAAGTGGAAAAAGTCAAATATCCGAAGCAGACATTGTCAGAGAAAAAATGGGTTCATCAATGCAAACAGCCGCTCAAAACAAATTATAGAGATTTTAACGGCTATTCTTTCACATAAAAAATAGACTGCAAAAACATCTACAGTCTATTTTGGCACTGCTATGCGGTATGTTACACCTGTTTTGTCATTTTCAATTGAGATAGACGCCTTATGAAGAGTTAAAATACGTTTTACGATGCTGAGACCAATGCCGAATTCGCCTTTCTTCCCTTTATTAAAAGGCTCATAGAGGCTGGAAAGCATCTCATCTTCAATATGCGGTCCGTCATTTTTAATGGTGATAAAGATATTCCGATCATCTTGTTTCATGATGATTTCAATCTTTGTTGCGGCATAGCGGATTTGATTTTCCAGTATGTTCTCCAGAAGCTTGTTCCATTGCTCGGGATCACCCGGCATGAGAATGTCTTCATCTACATCAATTCCCCATGATAATTCTTTTCGCGCCCATTTCAGTCTTTCAATGACTTCTTCTGTCACTTCCATAATACTGAATGTTTCATGTTGTACTTTTTGCTTAGATAAGTAATCGAGCTTTGTTAAATATAATAAATCTTTTATTTTTTTCTCCAGCTTAAGGGCTTCGCCTTCAATGACATCTACTGTATTTTCAAGATCTCCTTTAGGAAAAATCCCATCTTTAATGGATTGGGTATATCCCCTGATCACCATAACCGGTGTTTTTAAATCATGAGAAATATTTTGTAAAAGGGTTCTTTCTGTTTCATCCTTTTGCACGAGCTTTTGGCGCATCTCTTCAATAGTATGGCCCAATTTGCCGATTTCATCTTTCCGATCCACTATGACAGGATCATCCCAATCCTGTTCTGAAATCCGTTTGACGTGCTTTTCAAACGAAACGAGAGGCCTTGATAAATATTTCGCAAGCCAAATCGCCGGAATCCAGCTTAATAAAATGACAACCGCTATAATAAACAGCAGCTGTTTGAACAGGGTGAAGGCCAGATCGTCCCGATAAGAATCAAGTGCATAGGACAGCATCATGGCGGATTGCCCGTTGACGGAAAGTCCCTTCTTAATGACAAAAAACACTTTTTCGCCATTGATTTCAGCACTGTACCGTTTCTTTTTGGCTTCCTGTTTATCAGCCAGCTGGTATACCTTATGGATAAATGCGGACGACAGGATTCTCAAATCCTTGTCTGACGAAGCCGCTTCATTTTCGGGCAGAAGCACGTGCTGTACAGAGCGCACGGTCGTCGGCGCTGTGGCTTCCTCACTGTAATAGCGCCTTTCGATTGAACCAGGCAGGCGGTACTCAGTCAGAACATGCTGTTCATTTTCAATGGTGGTGTACGTTTCATTGGTGAAAAAATCACGCAGCGTGTTTGAAAATAAAACAAGCAATAAAATCGATATGGCTAACAGGATGCCGGAGATAACAACCCATATTTGAAACGAAAGCGGCTTGTTTTTCATGATGTCATCATCCTGTAGCCAAACCCGTAAATGGTCTCCACTTTGAGTTCAGGCATCTTTTTACGCAGCCTCCGGACAAGATCATCAACAACGCGGTCAGTTCCAAAATAATCATGGCCCCATACCTTGACGAGAATATCCTCACGGGAATATGGATGTCCTTTATGATGGATAAATAAGAGGAGGAGATCAAATTCCTTTGACGTTAAATTAATCAAATTGCCGTTTTCATCATAGACCTCACGGGCGTCTTCCGCGACCCGATAGGAGGAGACGATGGTTTCGTTTTTTTGTGCGGCAGGCGCTTCCTTATAGACAAGCTGCAATAGTTTTTGCACACGTATAATCAGTTCCCGCGGGAGAAATGGTTTTGAAATATAGTCATTGCTTCCAAGCTCTAACCCAAGCACTCTGTCAATATCGGCGTCTCGTGCGGAAATAAAAATGACCGGCACGTCAGGGTCTTTCGCTTTGATTTCTTTTATTAATGTATAGCCGTCAGTATCCGGCAGCATGATATCGAGAATCCACAGGTGGGGAGACGGCGTCATTTTTTTTCTGGCGTCTTCGCCTTTCGTAAAAGATGTAATGTTCCAGCCCTCATTCTCTAAATACTTCGTCAGCAATTCATTCAGATTATCCTCATCCTCAACTAGATAAATGGTATATGACAAGGCTCTTCACATCCTTTCAACGTCATTATAAACTAGTTTTAACATACGGCAGGCAATTTTCATAATTTCACATATTCTTTTCATTTTTATCCCACAATGTTTGTTTATGATGTGTATAAGGGAAGAAAGGAAAAGAAAAGAGCGGGGAAGATGTAGGATGATCAAACATATTCTATTTTGGTGCTTTGCTTTTCTCCTCATTATTGGGACAATTGAACTTGTACATGCGATGAATATGTAACGATATACGAAAACCGAATAAGGAGTGTATGCATATGGATTATCGACGTGATGACCAGAACGGAGAACAACACACAGAACCTTCACATACAGAAAACATGAATACAGAAAACCAAAAGCTGATTGAGCATCCTGAACAAGAACTGCTTGATCCGCCTCATTCTGATGAAGCGGGACGAAGAGAAACGGCTTCCGCTTTAGAAATGGAAAAGAAAGAAACAGCTGTAAAAAAAGAAAAAAAGCGGAGAGCCGCATGGCTGAGCCCGATTTTAGGCGGGATCATCGGCGGCGGACTGATGCTCGGCGTCGCGCCTTATTTACCGTCTGACCATAATCAGACGACCGAGACGGCTTCCGCAAATAAACAGGTGCAATCAGACAACTTTACAACGACACCTGTGACAAACGCGACCAACGTGGCTGATATGGTAGAGGACTTAGAGCCGACAATTGTCGGAATCTCAAATATCCAAACCTCTCAAAATAACACATTCGGCACAGAAGGCAGCTCCGGCTCAGAAAGTGAAAGCGGAACGGGGTCAGGGGTCATTTTCAAAAAAGACAATAATAAAGCATATATCATTACAAACAACCACGTAGTGGAAGGAGCGAATAAGCTGACTGTTACCCTGTACAATGGTAAAACGGAGACAGCCAAGCTTGTGGGAAGCGATGCAATTACGGATTTGGCTGTTTTGGAAATCAGCAATAAGAACGTCAAAAAAGTGGCGAGTTTCGGGGATTCTTCGCAGCTGCGCACAGGTGAAAAAGTCATCGCCATCGGTAACCCGCTCGGCCAGCAATTCTCCGGAACAGTGACACAAGGGATCATCAGCGGACTTAACCGGACGATTGATGTCGATACGACTCAAGGTACGGTTGAGATGAATGTGCTGCAAACAGACGCGGCAATCAATCCGGGGAACAGCGGCGGCCCGTTAATCAATTCAAACGGCCAAGTGATCGGTATCAACAGTTTGAAAGTAAGTGAAAATGGGGTTGAGTCACTCGGTTTTGCGATTCCAAGCAACGATGTAGAGCCAATTGTTGACCAGCTTCTTGAAAACGGAAAAGTGGAACGTCCATTCTTAGGCGTGCAAATGATTGATATGTCGCAAGTTCCTGAAACGTACCAGGAAAACACACTCGGCCTGTTTGGCGATCAATTGAGCAAAGGTGTCTACGTCAAAGAAGTTCAATCTAATTCACCGGCGGCTAAAGCAGGAATGAAATCTGAGGATGTTATTGTCAAATTAAACGGCAAAGATATCCAAAGCAGTGCGGATATCCGTCAAATCCTATATAAAGATTTAAAAGTCGGAGATAAAACAACAATTCAAGTGATACGAAACGGAAAAACGAAAAACCTGAACGTGACACTGACCAAGCAGACAGAAAGCCTCAGCAGCTAAATAGCAAAAAAGCTGAACCTGAAGAGGGTTCAGCTTTTTTTTAGCCTAAATAAGAGGAAAGCATCCACACTTGTTTTTCGACTTCATCGATTAATCCGACAAACAAGTCTGCTGTCGCATTGTCTTGATTTTCTTCCGCAAGGCCGATGACGAATTTAGACTCGCTGCTGATTTGTTTGTAGTCGTTCACCAAAGCTTGGACCATTTCTGAAGCTGACGTTTCGTTTCCGCCGTCTGTGATAGATGCTTGCTCAGTGTATTCTTTCAGAGTGGCAACAGGCTGTCCTCCGATAGCCAGCAGGCGCTCAGCAATCGTATCCACAGTTTCCGCCGCGTGGTCATACAGTTCTTCAAATTTTTCATGCAATGTAAAGAAGTGAGGCCCTTTTACATACCAATGAAAACGGTGCAGCTTGGAGTATAGAAGAAACCAGTTTGATAATTGGGTGTTCATTGAATTCTCAACTAATGTCAGGTTTGTTTTTGCGTTTTCGGTTTTCATAATCTTACGTCCTCCTTGTGATCTGTTAATTTAATTATACCACGTATTAATTAAGAGTCAATACTAAATTATAATTATTATAATTTAGATCGGCTGAATAGTTTTTTCTTCAGGATAGACTCCCATGCGGACCAAGGAAAAAGCGCTCGGAATAACAGGGTGAGCTTGACGCCTTTTCCGATCGGATAACGCAATTTCTTTAAACGCTGTTTCATGGCTAATTGATAAATGAGGTCGGCAACCTCTTGGGGATCTCCGCTTTCATCGGCATTTTTTTCAACATAAGAAAGGATCTTTTTATAGTATTGATGATAAGCTGAATCGTCAGCCGGCACAGTCATGTGATTCGATAACGATGTTGACCAGATCGATGTTTTGTATGAGCCTGGCTCGATCAGAGCGGTTTCAATGCCGAAAGGAATCAGCTCCAGACGCAGGCTTTCTGAAAACCCCTCCAATGCATACTTGGAAGAGGCGTAAGGCGACAATGCGGGAAATCCGGTTAAACCGCTGATACTGCTTACGTTTATAATCTTTGCCCCGCTATGCTTTCGTATGTAAGGAAGGACGGTTTTTGTGACATTGATTAATCCGAAAACGTTCGTTTCAAATTGCTTTCTGAAATGCTCCATCGGCACATCCTCGATAAATCCCCCGTAAGCTGTCCCCGCATTGTTGACGAGTAAATCAATTGGGGCATACGCACTTATGGTTTTTCCAAAGGCTTCGATCGAGTGTTCATCAGTGACATCAAGAGCGGTGATGTGAATGGAGTCAGCTACATGATGTTTTGCTGCTAAACCGCGCAGCTGTTCCGCTTTCTCGGGCTGCCTTGCTGTGGCAATGACGAAAAATGACTGAGCCAGTTTGACTGCTGCCAGCAGACCGAAACCGCTAGACGCTCCTGTAACGATAGCTATTTTTTTATTCATTTTCCATATCCTCCTGTTCGGGGCTACAGCTATTGTACAATGATGCATAGAGAATGACGCCATAAAAGATATTTTTATACAATAATTCAGAATTGTTCTATAATAAAATCAAATAAGGAAAGGGGTTTTGAGTCATGGGGTTGCAAGGGGTAGACAAAACATGGGATCTGGATTCGTTTTTTAAAGGCGGGAGCCAGTCAGAGGAATTCAAGGGATATATTGAAAAGCTGTCACAAAGCCTGCGTGCATTTCAAGACATGACAGATGCATTTGAGGCGCCAGAAACACCTGATGATGCTGGAAGGCTGACCGCATTGCTTGATGCATTTGAACAAAATTCGGTAAAGCTGCAGCAGGCCGGTGCTTTTGTCTCTTGTCTTCAGGCACAGAACATGAGCGATCAGAAGGCGAATGAACATAAATCATTCATGCATCAGCTAGTCGCAGATTTTCAGTCCTCCCTTGTCACATTCGATCATAAACTTGTGGAGATTGATCAAGGCGTGTGGGAAGAATTGCTCAAAACACCTGGACTGCGAGAGGTATCATACATATTAAATGAAAGAAGAGAACGGGTTGCGGAAAAGCTCAGCCCAGACAAAGAAAAACTGATTGGAAGCCTTGCGGTTGACGGTTATCATGCCTGGGATGATTTATATCATATCGTTGTCGGAAAAATGACCATTCCGTTTGAGGAAAAACAATTATCTGTCGGACAGGCGGAAAACATGATGTCTTCTCAGGACCGTGATGTCAGAAAAACCGTTTTTGAACGCACCAATCAAGCTTGGGAGCGGGAACAGGATATTTTCAGCAGCACGCTGAATCATTTGGCGGGGTTCCGGCTGGAAACCTACAAAGCGAGGGGATGGGAGGACGTTCTGAAGGAGCCGCTGCAAATCAACCGGATGAAAAAAGAAACGCTGGATACGATGTGGCAGGTCATTACTGAAAATAAGCAGCCGTTCGTTCAGTTTCTCAACCGGAAAGCATCCATGCTTGGTCTCGAAAAGCTCAATTGGTATGACGTTGAGGCACCGATTGGGTCTGCCGGGAAGGAATATTCATACGATGAAGCCGCAAACTTAATTGTCAGCCAATTTTCCACGTTTGGCCGAAAGTTGTCCGTTTTTACAGAAAAGGCGTTCCGTGACCGCTGGATTGAAGCCGAGGACAGAAGCGGAAAAAGAGTCGGCGGCTTTTGCACGAGCTTTCCGGACAGCGGGGAATCCCGTATCTTCATGACGTTTTCCGGCAGTGCCTCGAACGTCTCAACGCTTGCCCATGAACTCGGGCATGCCTTTCATCAGGAAGCGATGCTCAATGTAAGGCCGTTAAATCGATCCTACGCCATGAACGTAGCGGAAACTGCGTCAACCTTTGCCGAAATGATTGTGGCAGACGCGACTGTCAATCAGGCGGAGACAAAGGAAGAAAAGTTTGTGCTTCTGGAGGATAAAGTGCAAAGAAGCGTTGCTTTCTTTATGAATATCCATGCGAGGTTTTTATTTGAAACGAGATTTTACGAGGAACGAAAGCGGGGAATTGTGCCGGCGGACCGTTTAAACGAGCTGATGGAAGAAGCGCAAAAAGAAGCGTTCTGCGGCGCTTTAGGCGAGTATCATCCGCTATTCTGGGCGTCAAAGCTCCACTTTCATATTACGAGAGTGCCGTTTTATAATTACCCTTATACGTTCGGCTATCTGTTTTCTCTCGGCATTTACGCTCTGGCGCTTGAAGAAAAAAACACGTTTGAAGAGAAATATATAGCGCTATTGCGTGATACGGCATCCATGACCGCAGAAGATTTAGCGCTGAAGCATTTAGGCGCAGACATCACGAAGAGAGACTTTTGGGAAAATGCCATCAAGCTGGCAGTGCAGGACGCCGAAACCTTTTTGCAAATGACTGAATCATAAAGGAAAGCCGGGCGCTGAAGCCCGGCTTTTTCTGTTCTTTTCTCTGAATGAGGATTCCATCCCTTGGACATACCTAAAAGAAATGGAATTCTACAGGGGGGAACCATTATGCATTTGATCAGAGCGGCGGGGGCCGTTTGTCTCGCAGTTGTTCTGATTGCGGGCTGCCGTCTCAATGAAGAACAGCAGCAAGCAGAAGGAGAAAATACGGCAGTTACTCATATGAAATCTGTTCCTTACAGCAATTTCTCGCTTCGCGTCAGCTATGGTGACGGTGAGCATAATCGCTATGAAGGGATATACGAAAAAAACGGAACTCATGAAACAGCAGCAATACAAGATAAGCTCTCAGGCATCAATCAAGAGGGAGAAGAAGCGCTGGATGAGATGAAAATGATTCTGAGCGAGCTATCCGTGACAGATCAAATGGCTGAAAAGGAAGTGATTCACAGCGTGCTGGCGGCTTTTAACCTTGACAGCCACTATGATCATATTGACTTAAAACTGAAGCTTAAGAACGGGGCTGTCAGAGAAATTAAAAAATAATCATGTGCTGAAAAACCCATAACCGCCATTTTTGACCAGAAAACTAATTGAAAATGATTTTCAAAGTCACTGTTTTCTGCTACAATGAGGGATATATGACCATATCAGAGACTGAATATTGTATCACTTGCATTGATGACAATTTACTTACATGCATGTCTATATAAAACGTGCGATACATAGAGCTGCTAAAAAGCCAGCAAAAAGGAGCGGTTATGGGTATGAGTGCAATTTCTACAGAAACGCTGAGCTTAGGGTACGGGGATGCCGTTATTATTGATGAACTGAATTTAACGATTCCAAAAGGTGAAATTACCGTATTTATCGGCAGCAACGGCTGCGGAAAATCGACACTTTTACGTTCGTTGGCGCGGCTGATGAAGCCGAGAGGCGGTTCTGTGCTATTGGAAGGAAGAGCGATCGCCAAGCTTCCGACAAAGGAAGTCGCAAAGGAGCTTGCCATCCTGCCGCAGGGGCCTTCTGCTCCGGAGGGACTGACAGTGCATCAGCTTGTAAAGCAGGGAAGATATCCTTATCAAAACTGGCTGAAACAGTGGTCAAAAGAGGATGAGGGAGCTGTTGAGAGAGCGCTTAAAGCCACAAAGCTGGAAGATATGGCTGACCGTGCCGTTGATTCCTTATCAGGCGGACAGCGCCAGCGGGCTTGGATTGCGATGACGCTTGCCCAGGAAACGGATATTATACTTCTGGATGAACCGACAACGTATTTGGATATGACGCATCAAATAGAAATTCTTGATTTGCTGTTTGAGCTGAATGAGAAGGAACAGCGGACGATCGTCATGGTGCTCCATGATTTGAATTTAGCGTGCCGCTACGCACATCACCTTGTGGCTATTAAAGATAAACAGATTTACGCTGAAGGCCGTCCGGAAGAGGTCATTACTTGTGATCTGGTGCAAAATGTGTTTTCTATGAACTGTCAGGTCACACAGGACCCGCTGTTCGGAACGCCTCTTTGCATTCCTCATGGCCGGGGCAGATGCATTGTCCGGGAAGCGGCTTTCACATCACATGGATAAATAACACGGCTAAAGGAGCTTTCATCAATAAGAAAGCTCCTTGATGTTTTTTTGAAAGGAAGATGTATAAATGGAACAAAAACTGCAAGAACAGCTGGATGGATTGCTGGAGAAATATACTGAGCTTCTGCTTGGTGAATCAAACAATGAGCTAAAAGAAGAAGTGAAGCAATGGATTTTGTACACGCATATCGCCAAAAGCATGCCTCCGCTCGCTAAGCATTGGAATGCGACATATCCTGACGCAAAGCAGGGCATTAAAGATATCATTCAGCATATTAAGGAATTAAATGAAGCGCATCGAAACAAACAATAGCTAAAAAAGCAGTCTGCCAATCAGAGCAGACTGCTTTTTTGTGATGCTGCCGTTTTATCAGGCGCAAAGGAATCCATAAAGGTCCGCAACGCGCTGCTGATAAACGAATCTTTTCGAACAATAAATTCTGTTTTCATCTGTCTGAGGGCTTCAGGGAGCGTGTACAATCGGATCGAACCTTCAGACTCGTGTTTTTGTACAACAGTCCGCGGCAGCAATGAGATGCCAAGGCCCGCTGTTACCCCGCCTATTATCGCTTCAAGTGTGCCGAACTCCATAATCACCGGCTGTGTGACGCCGACAGAGCGCAACCATTTTTCAAGTGTCTCTCGATACGAACAGCCTGTGCTGTAAACGAGAATCGGCTTTGTGATGGCTTCCTCTGCATTGGAAACAGAAGCAGCCGAAACAACCACTGGTTCTTCCTCATATGCAGGATAGGATTTGAGCTCAGGATGATTGCATTCGCATCCGATAAACGCGCCATCCAATTCATAACGAAGAACTTTATCAATGAGAAATTGTGTATGCCCTGTTGTTAAAGACAGCTGTACGTTTGGATGCTCTTCATAATAAGCAGCCAGAAGCTTCGGAAGCCTTACCGCGGCGGTTGTTTGAGTGGAGCCGATCATAAGCGGCCCGCTTGGTTCGACAGAAGATGAGAGCGCTTTAGACGCTTCATCCAGCAGGCCGATAATTTTATTTGCGTAGTCCAGCAGCAGTTTTCCGCTTGCAGAAAGTGTCATCCCTCGATTATGGCGCAAAAAAAGGGTGGTGCCGAGCTCAGCTTCCAATTGCTGAATTCTGGCCGTCACATTTGATTGCACATAACCAAGCTGCAGGGCGGCTTTCGTAATTGTGCCTTCACGGGCTACCATTTGAAACACACGCAGATCTCCGCTTTCCATGTTGAATCCCCCGTTCTTCTGATATCAATCTAAGTGATATCGAGTATCTTTAACAATCATTATACGTAACACCAAACCTCCATTACAATAGAATCAGCAGTTTAGATTTCAAAATATATACAAACAACAAGGAGTGGCGGCAATGGATCTTAAGAACAAAACAGCTCTCATCACTGGGGGCGGCACGGGAATAGGAAGAGCAGCATGCATTGAATTAGCGAAACGCGGAGCGATTGTTGCAGTGAATTATTCACGCTCGCGAGCTGAGGCGGAGGAAACAGCAGAAATCATCAAAAGCGAGGGCGGGCAGGCCGTTGCTATCCAAGCCGATGTATCCAAAAACAGTGAAGTGCAGGACATGGTTCAAGCGATAGTAAAGCAATACGGCACGATTGACGTTTTAATCAACAACGCAAGTATTACACGGCATATTCCAATGGATGATCTCGATGCCGCGACAGAGGACGTATGGGACGAGTTATATGCGGTCAATGTCAAAGGAATGTTTTTTTGCGCGAGAGCAGCGGCTCCTTTCATGAAAAAAAGCAAGGCTGGGGCGATCGTTAATATCGGCAGTATCGCGGGGTCAACCGGGGCGGGCTCTTCTATGCCTTACGCTGTGTCAAAAGCAGCGGTGCACGGCCTGACAAAATCATTGGCACACGCTTTGGCGCCAGAAATCAGAGTGTGCGGTGTCGCACCCGGAGCTGTCGCGACAAGATGGTGGGCGGGGCGTGAAGAAAAAATGAAAAACATGAGCGGCACTTTGCTGTTGCAGCGAATTGCTGAAGCGAGTGATGTGGCACGGCTGATTTGTTCCGTGCTTGAACAGGAATCCCTGACAGGACAAATCATCACGATTGACAGCGGCCAGACGATGTAAAGAAAGGAGCGGCGTGAGAGATGCCATTTGTACAGATTCATTTACGAGCGGGGAGAAGCAAAGAATGGCTTCAAAAACTGAGCAGAGCCATTCACCAGTCTATGATCGAAGAAATCAATGTACCGGCTGATGATTACTTTCAAGTGATCCGGCAATACCAAAAAAGCGAATTTTTTTATGATCCGTCTTATTTACAGGTAGAGCGCACAGATGAACTGATTTACATCCATTTTACATTGAAAGATTCAAGAACAACAGAACAGAAGAAATCGTTTTACCATTCAGTGGCAAGCCGGATTCATTCGGAGCTCGGTGTAAGAAAAGAAGATGTGTTTATCATACTGGCCGGAAATCAGGATGAGGATTGGTCCTTCGGAAACGGAAGGGCCCAGATGATCGAATAAAAAAGCCCCGCGGTTATGTCCGCGGGGCGCTCTATTAATGAGAAGGGGATTCAACGGCTTGTGCCGCTTTTTCCTTTTGTTCATCCGTTTTCTTATTCGAAAGCTTAATAGGCTTTAAGAATAAGGTGAATACAGCTCCGACTGCGATAAAGATCAGGCCTGTATAAAACACGCTGTGGAGCGAATCCATCAACGATGTTTTTAATATCGGCATAATATGGGATGAGAAAGCCGCAGGGATTTGTTTAATTGCGTCCGGGCTGAACAGTGATTGCAGCAGCCCTTGCGGATTTGTATCAATCATACCCTTTAGCTGGGCGGCAAACGAGCTTGCCTGTGCTTGAAGTGAGTCTAAGTACGGCACCAGTTTATCTGTTAATAAACTTCCTGATCTGGCATTCATTACAGCGCCCAGCATGGTAATGCCGAAAGTGCCCCCGATAGAACGGAAGAATTGGCTGGAAGAGGTGACGACCCCAAGCTCCTCTTTCGAAAAGCTTTCCTGTAAAGCCAGCGTCAGAATCGGCATAACAAGACCCATTCCAAGACCGATAATGGCCATATAGGATGTTGCGACAAGTTTGCTCGTGTCTAAATCCAAGGTGGTTAACAGAAGGAATCCGCCAGCCATAATCAGCATGCCTGTTATGATTTGCGGTTTAATGCCTATTTTGTAAACAAGCTGACCGCCGATAATGCTTGTGATGATCATTGAGATCATCATCGGTGTCATAATGGTGCCTGATTCAGACGCGCTTACACCGACAATTCCCTGCATAAAGAAAGGAACAAACGTAATTGCGCCAAACATTCCGATACTCATAAAAAAGCCGATCAGGTTCAAAAATGTAAATGTTCTATTTTTAAATAGATACATTGGAAGGATCGGTTCTTTCGCTTTCGATTCAACAATAATAAAGCTCACAATTCCGATCAGTGCGAGCGCGAACAAGCCGAGAATCTGCCATGAACCCCATGCGTAATCTTTCCCGCCGAAGCTTAGGGCAAGAAGAAGGCTGACAACCCCGACAATCATTGTGAAAATACCGGCGATATCAAAGTTGATCGGACCGGTCTGCTTACGGCCCTGCAATCCTCTGGCAATAAAAATAACCGCGATAATTCCAACAGGAAGGTTAATGTAGAAAACCCATTTCCAGTTTAATGAATCAACGATCCAGCCGCCGATTTGCGGCCCGATAACAGAGGCAAGCCCGTAAATGGCTCCAAAGACCCCTTGGAATTTGGCACGCTGTTTCCCTGTAAATAAGTCACCAATGACAATCATGGCCATCGGCATCATAATACCTCCGCCAATTCCCTGCAAACCGCGGAAAATAATCAATTCTGTCATATTGTTGGCCATTCCGCACAGAGCTGAAGCAGCCATAAAAATAAGCAACCCTGATACATAGACGATCCGGCGCCCCAATAAGTCCGCTAATTTACCGGCAATCGGCACGACCGTTGTTGATGTTAACAAATACGCCGTAGTCAGCCAGGTCATCATGCTCAAACCGCCAAGATCTCCGACGATTTTCGGCATGGCAGTTCCGACAATGGTACCGTCAAGGGCTGAGAAAAACATGGCAATGATTAAGCCTGTTATTAATAAAGTCCGTTTTGATTGTTTTCCTTCATTACTCATTTCATCCGTTTCCTCTTTTCCTATTTTACTTTTCATTTGTTTCGGCAGCAGCTTGTGCCAGCTTTTTCGTCATATGCGCTGCCTGCAACAGTTCCTCTTCCGTCAGGTAAGAAAGGTATCGTGCCATTATGGCTTTTCTGCCCGCCAAAACGTCCTCGAACTTTCTGTCTCCTTCATCGGTAAGGCTGATATTAATGACTCGCCTGTCTTGGGTATTGTGTTTTCTGACGATCAGACTTTTTTGTTCAAGGCGGTCTGCCATTAACGTAACCGCGCTTGGCTTGACCTCCATCCGTTCGGCAATTTCAGAAATTTTAAGGCTGCCATTCTTTTTTAAGCTTGCGAGCACAAACAGCTGCGCGGGGGTAATCCCCTGTTTCTCCATGCTATCCAGCATTTCAGGCTGTATCTTTTGAAAGAGCGCCTGAAGCGATAGTTGAATATCAGACATTAACTGATCCGCACTCTTCATCTTCATTTCTCCTCTTTAATATAATCTGTGTTTATATTTAATGTATTGAAATAGTTAATGCTTATTAAATATAAATAAACATTAATAAAAAGTCAACTGATTTTACACACAAAAAAAGGATAGATGCCGGTAAAGCACATCATACCCTTTTTGCGGATCTGATTGATGGAACTTTATTGCTGATAAGGAGACTGCTGCTGAATGGTTTGCTGGAACTTTTGATAGGATTGCTGTAGCTTTTGGGCGTCCTCTGCTTCAACAGTATACCATCCATATTGGAACATGAGATCATACAGTTTTCTTTGCGCTTTTTGTGACTCATCAAAAATGGATTGAATATCCTGATAGAGAGATTCATGGCTGAACTCGTGCAGAGCAGTGCAATACGCAGTGGTCATGTATTTTTCCGTTGTCAAAAGTTCATTGACGACATCTCTGTCATTCATTTCTGATGTAGTCGGCACAGGTGTTTGCGGGTTGCTGATTTTCTGATTTTGCTGATTCATTTTGGCGCCTCCTTATTGAATGTAGCCGGACTGCTGCTGGCCTGGCTGCAGGTGCTTTAATATTCTTTGATAGTGATCGTGATGCATATGTCCGACACGGTCTAGTTCTTGTTTTAATGCTTGATCTTGGCACTGCTGCGCCATAAAATGCGCTTTTTTCATTGCGAGCAGATTCCAGTTCAGCATGTCATTCAGATACAAATGATCCTTTGTCGAAATAACAGAGGGCGGCATTTGAGATTGCTGCTGATTGTTCATTGTCATCCTCCTTTGCGTTCTATTCGTTTTATGTTTCCTTCAGTATGGGAGTTATATACAGGTGTTTTGAAGAAGGCTGTATCGTCAGGAGGGAATTGGATGTTGAGACATATGTTTTTATTCTTATCTCAAAATAAAACGCTCACCAAGCTTGCCAAAGCATACGGATCACGGCTGGGGGCGCGGAGATTTGTCGCGGGGGACACGATTGAATCGGCTGTTCGGACCATTAAAAAGCTGAATCAATCCGGATTGTGCACAACCATCGATTATTTAGGCGAGTATGCGGCTACACAAAAAGAAGCAAGTCGAGTCGCAGAGGAATGCAAGAAGGCGATTCAAGCGATTGCCGACCATCGGTTAGATTCCGGGCTTTCCCTTAAGCTGACGTCACTGGGGCTCGATATTTCAGAGGAGCTGGCCGTTTCACATTTGCGTGACATTCTATCTGTTGCGAAGGAAAATGACGTGGCTGTGACGATCGATATGGAGGACTACTCACATTATGAACAGACGCTTGCCATCTACAGGCAGTGCAAGCAGGAATTTGACATGCTGGGTACGGTGATACAGGCTTATCTTTACCGGGCTGCAGAAGATATCCGAAAGCTGCACGATCTGAAGCCGAATCTCAGACTTGTCAAAGGCGCTTACAAGGAATCTGCGGCCGTTGCATTCCCTGATAAAAAAGGAACAGACCTTCACTTTCAGAGCTTGATTAAACTTCATCTGCTGAGTGGGAATTATACTGCAATCGCTACACACGATGATGACATCATTGCGTTTACGAAGAAACTCGTTGCCGAGCATCAAATCCCGCTGTCACAATTCGAGTTTCAAATGCTTTACGGGATTAGGCCGGAGCGGCAGAAGGAACTCGTGAAGGAAGGGTACAAGATGCGTGTATATGTCCCGTATGGAACCGACTGGTTTAGCTACTTTATGAGAAGAATCGCCGAAAGACCGGCAAATGCGGCTTTTGTGTTAAAAGGGATTTTCAAAAAGTGAAAGCAGCCGCGAACCGCAGCTGCATTGTTATTGTTCCATGTTATGTTTCTTATACTGCTGATTTTGGCTTGTCCGTTTTCCGCCGCCGTAATGCTGTGTCGGACCGGCATCTCCCTTCACGCTCGCCGCGCTTACTGCTGCTGAAGACGGGTTCTTTTTCTCTCGCACCATTCCCTTCACCTCCAGGTTTACGTTTCCCGTCTTCTATTTGCTTCATACAAAAAAATAACAAATTAGCTATTGAAGTCGAAACAAAAATCTTTTATGATGAAAGAAGAAACGGGTTTCCATTTTTTTTGACCAAAAAATGAATGATTATTCATTCAACGTTCAAGGGGGATGTCTCATGCACAAACACATTCAAAAAGCAGCCGTTTTAGGATCGGGGGTTATGGGTTCCGGTATTGCTGCGCATTTGGCTAACATCGGAATTCCGGTCCTGCTGCTTGATATTGTGCCGAACGATTTAACAAAGGAAGAGGAGAAAAAGGGGCTGACGAAGGAAAGTCCGGAGGTGCGCAGCAGGCTGAGCAGATCTGCGGTGAAAAAGCTGCTGAAACAAAAGCCTGCCCCTCTTACGTCAGCACAAAATACCGCTTATATTACTTCCGGCAATCTAGAAGATGATGTTGAGAAGCTGAAGGAAGCTGATTGGATTATTGAGGTCGTTGTGGAAAATCTTGAGGTCAAAAAGAAGATTTTCTCTCTCGTGGATGAGCATCGGAAACCGGGCAGCATCGTCTCGAGCAACACGTCCGGCATCTCAGTGCAGGCAATGGCTGAAGGCAGGTCTGATGATTTTAAAGCTCATTTTCTCGGAACACACTTTTTTAACCCGGCGCGATATTTAAAGCTGCTGGAGATCATTCCGATTAAGGAAACTGATCCTGACATCCTGGCGTTTATGACATCCTTCGGTGAAAATGTCCTCGGCAAAGGTGTGGTTACAGCTAAGGACACACCAAATTTTATCGCAAACCGAATCGGGACGTACGGACTTCTCATTACGGTTCAAGAAATGCTGAAAGGCGGCTATCAGGTCGGAGAAGTCGACTCCATCACAGGCCCGCTGATCGGCAGACCGAAGAGCGCAACCTTCAGAACGCTGGATGTTGTCGGCCTTGATACGTTTGCCCACGTCGCCCGAAACGTATATGACAAAGCAGAGGGAGACGAAAAAGAAGTGTTTCGCCTGCCTGACTTCATGAATGACATGCTGCAAAAAGGCTGGATCGGAAGCAAATCCGGTCAAGGCTTTTATAAAAAAGAAGGAAAAACGATTTATGAGCTAGACCCGATGACGCTTACTTACGGAGAACGGACAAAGATGAAAACACCGGCTCTTGAAGCGGCAAAGCAAGCTAAAGGGACAAAAGCCAAAATGAAAGCGCTTATTTATTCGGAAGACAGGGCTGGCCAGCTGCTGTGGAATATCACGTCGCAAACGCTGCTTTACTCAGCCCAGCTGCTCGGAGAAATTGCCGACGATATTCATGCAATTGACCAAGCCATGAAATGGGGTTTCGGCTGGGAACTGGGGCCATTCGAAATCTGGGACGCAATCGGTCTCAGACAGTCGGCGGAAAAGCTTGAACATCTAGGAGCGGAGATTCCCGGCTGGATAAAAGATATGCTGGACAAAGGGAATGAAACCTTCTACATCAGAGAAAACGGAAAAGTGCTTTATTACGAAAGCGGCGAATACAGAGCTGTAAAAGAAAACAAGAAACGAATCCATTTACAATCGGTCAAAGAAACAAACGGCGTCATTGCCAAAAACAGCGGAGCCAGCCTGATCGACCTTGGAGACGATGTGGCATTGCTCGAGTTTCACTCGAAAAGCAATGCCATCGGGTTCGACATCATTCAAATGATCAACAGAGCTTTGGAAGAAACAGAGCGGAATTACAAAGGGCTTGTCATCGGCAATCAAGGCAAAAATTTCTGTGTGGGCGCCAATCTCGCCATGATCTTAATGGAAGTACAGGATGACAACTTTATGGAAGTTGATTTGGTGATACGGCGTTTTCAAGAGACAATGATGAACATCAAATACAGCGCGAAACCTGTTGTTGCAGCTCCATTTGGCATGACGCTCGGCGGAGGGACGGAAGTGTGTCTCCCTGCTGCACGTATACAAGCGGCAAGCGAAGCCTATATGGGACTTGTAGAATCAGGAGTCGGCCTTATCCCTGGCGGAGGGGGCAATAAAGAGCTGTACATCAATCATCTTCGCCGCGGTCTTGATCCGATGAATGCGGCCATGAAAACATTTGAAACGATCGCAATGGCTAAGGTGTCAACTTCCGCCCAAGAGGCCCGGGAACTGAACATTTTAAAAGAGGCTGACCGTATCAGCACTAACCAGGATCACCTCCTGTACGATGCAAAGCAGTTAGCCGCCTCTTTATACGATACCGGCTGGCGGCCGCCTGTAAAAGAAAGGGTCAAGGTGGCGGGGGAAACAGGTTATGCCGCGCTTCTGCTCGGTGCAGAGCAAATGAAGCTGTCCGGCTACCTATCTGAGCATGATATGAAAATCGCTAAAAAGCTCGCTTTTGTGATTGCCGGCGGAAAAGTGCCGTTCGGAACAGAGGTGGATGAAGAGTACTTATTGGAAATTGAGAGGGAAGCGTTTTTAAGTCTGGCAGGCGAGGCGAAATCTCAAGCGAGAATGCAGCATATGCTGGTGAAAGGCAAACCTTTACGGAACTAGGAGGGAGTTTATGAAAGAGGCAGTTATTGTGGCAGGAGCAAGAACACCGGTAGGGAAAGCGAAAAAAGGTTCATTGGCCACCGTTCGCCCGGATGATTTGGGAGCCCTTTGCGTGAAAGAAACGCTGAAACGAGCAGGCGGCTATGAGGGCAATATTGACGATTTAATTATTGGCTGTGCGACACCTGAAGCAGAACAGGGGCTCAATATGGCGAGAAATATCGGCGCGCTTGCGGGTCTGCCATATACGGTGCCGGCGATTACGGTCAACCGCTACTGTTCCTCAGGTCTTCAGTCCATCGCATATGCGGCAGAAAAAATTATGCTTGGCGCCTACGATACGGCCATTGCAGGCGGAGCGGAATCTATGTCACAGGTTCCGATGATGGGGCATGTGACCCGTCCGAACCTCGCATTAGCCGAGAAAGCGCCGGAGTATTACATGAGCATGGGACACACGGCAGAACAGGTTGCGAAAAAATACGGCGTTTCCCGTGAAGATCAGGATGCTTTTGCCGTGCGCAGCCACCAGAAAGCTGCCAAAGCTCTTGCAGAGGGGAAATTTAAAGATGAAATTGTCCCAGTCGAAGTCAAGGTGACAGAAATCGGCGAAAACCATAAGCCGCAGGAAAAACATACTGTTTTTTCTCAGGATGAAGGTGTCCGCCCGCAAACGACCACAGACATTTTAAGCACTTTACGCCCGGCCTTTTCCGTTGACGGGACAGTCACTGCCGGAAATTCCTCGCAAACAAGTGACGGGGCGGCGGCTGTCATGCTGATGGATCGCGAAAAAGCGGATGCGCTTGGTTTGGCGCCGCTTGTCAAATTCCGTTCCTTTGCAGTTGGCGGGGTGCCCCCGGAAGTCATGGGCATCGGGCCCGTGGAAGCCATTCCGCGCGCACTGAAGCTAGCCGGGCTTCAACTGCAGGACATCGGGCTGTTCGAACTGAACGAAGCTTTTGCATCACAAGCCATCCAAGTCATCAGGGAGCTGGGGATTGATGAGGAGAAAGTGAATGTCAACGGGGGCGCAATCGCACTCGGACACCCGCTTGGCTGTACGGGCACAAAGCTTACTCTCTCGCTGATTCACGAAATGAAACGAAGAAATGAGCAATTTGGTGTCGTTACAATGTGTATCGGCGGCGGGATGGGAGCAGCCGGTGTATTTGAATTATGCTAAAGGGGGAAAAAACAAATGACGAAAAAAACGGCTGAAGTACTAAAAGGCGGCGGTTTCTTAATCGAGGATGTCACATATGATCAGATGTATACACCGGAGGATTTCACCGACGAGCATAAAATGATTGCGAAAACAACGGAGGATTACATTGAGCAGGACGTTCTGCCGCATATAGATGAAATTGAGAACCATCAATTTGAACATTCCGTCCGTCTTTTGAAGAAAGCGGGAGAACTGGGGCTTCTCGGAGCCGATGTTCCCGAGGAATACGGCGGGCTGGGCCTTGATAAAATCAGCTCGGCGCTGATCACTGAAAAATTTTCGCGTGCGGGAAGCTTTTCACTTTCTTACGGTGCACATGTCGGCATCGGTTCCTTGCCGATCGTATTCTTCGGAACGGAAGAGCAAAAGAAAAAATATCTCCCTGATCTGGCTTCAGGGGAAAAGATCGCTGCGTACGCACTGACTGAGCCGGGTTCCGGATCTGATGCGTTAGGCGCAAAAACGACAGCGGTGCTGAATGAAGCAGGAACGCATTACGTATTAACCGGGGAAAAACAGTGGATCACCAACTCAGCTTTTGCCGATGTCTTTGTCGTTTACGCCAAAGTGGACGGCGAAAAGTTTTCCGCTTTTATTGTAGAAAAAGATTTTCCGGGCGTATCAACCGGACCTGAAGAAAAGAAAATGGGAATTAAAGGGTCCTCGACAAGAACCCTCATATTGGATCAGGCTGAGGTGCCGAAGGAAAACCTTCTTGGAGAAATCGGCAAAGGGCATGTCATCGCTTTTAATATTTTAAATATCGGCCGCTACAAGCTGGCAGTAGGAACGATCGGCGCGTCAAAACGGGTGATCGAGCTGTCTGCAGCTTACGCAAATCAGCGCCGCCAATTTAAAACGCCGATCGCAGGCTTTTCGCTGACCCAGGAAAAAATCGCGACGATGGCATCAAGACTGTATGCGATGGAAAGCTCTGTGTACAGAACCGTCGGGCTGTTTGAAGACAATATGAGCCAGTTTACAGCTGAAGACCTAAAGGACGGAAGACAAATTGCGAAGTCCATTGCCGAATACGCCATTGAATGCTCTCTCAACAAGGTATTTGGCTCTGAAACGCTTGATTATATTGTCGATGAAGGCGTGCAAATCCACGGCGGCTACGGATTTATGCAGGAATATGAGGTGGAAAGAGCCTATCGGGATTCCAGGATCAACCGGATTTTCGAAGGAACAAATGAAATTAACCGGTTAATCGTGCCAAGCACGTTTCTGAAGAAAGCGATGAAAGGCGAGCTGCCTCTTTTTGAAAAGGCACAGGCGCTTCAAGAAGAACTCATGATGCTTATGCCTGAGGAGCCGGGCACCGGCGTATTAGAGCAAGAGAAATATATTGTCAAGCAAGCCAAAAAAATCGCCCTGTTCGCCGCGGGTCTTGCCGCGCAAAAATACGGAAAAGCGATCGACCGCGAACAAGAAATTCTCGTAAACGTTGCTGATATTGTCAGCAATGTATATGCAATGGAATCAGCGGTGCTCAGAACGGAAAAGGCCATTGCCGCGCAAGGAAGCGATAAAGCAGCGCAAAAGCTGCTGTACACAGAAATTTTCGTTCAAGAAGCCTTTAATGAAATTGAAGCCCATGCGAAAGAATCTTTACTTGCAATGGAAGAAGGGGATTCTCTCCGTATGATGCTCTCGGCTCTCCGCAAGCTGACACGCGTGACGCCTAAAAATGTCATTCGGAAAAAACGTGAAGCGGCAGCGGGTGTGTTCGAGGCCGAAAAATATATTGTCTGAGTCCCAAGGAGCTCCGCTCATCCGGAGCTCTTTTTTTATGAAGCACTGTTTTAGGTTTTTAAAACAAACTGTGTTAAAATAACCTCGATTATTTTATTGAGGGGGAAGAAGATGTCGTTAACTTTTTACTGGTACCCTAAATGCGGAACGTGCCGCAAAGCGAAAAAATGGCTTGAAGAGCATGGAAAAGAAATCAACGAAATACATATTGCAGAACAGCCTCCAAGCAAAGAGGAGCTAAAATCGCTTTATGAAAAAAGCGGGCTGGATTTAAAGAAATTCTTCAACACAAGCGGCATGAAATACCGTGAACTGAATCTGAAGGAAAAACTGTATCACATGTCAGAAGACGAACAGCTTGAACTGCTGGCTTCAGACGGAATGCTGATCAAGCGCCCGCTCACAACAGACGGCGAAAAAGTGACAGTCGGCTTTAAAGAAGATCAATTTGAAGAAAACTGGTCATGATGTAAATTTTTTTCGAAAAGTGTGGTATCTTCTTATTGTAGTGCTGTAAAAAATGGAGGGATTCAATTGAGCATACCTAAAGATTTGCGTTACTCAGAAGAACACGAGTGGGTAAAAGTTGAAGGAGAAAAAGCCAAAATCGGCATTACCCATTTTGCCCAATCCGAGCTCGGAGATATCGTGTTTGTTGAGCTTCCTGAAGTCGGCGCTGAAATTAAAGCGGACGAGCCTTTCGGAAGTGTAGAATCCGTAAAAACGGTATCTGAGCTTTACGCACCGATTAACGGAACTGTAGTGGAAGTAAACGAAGATCTTGATGACAGCCCGGAGTTCGTCAACGAATCTCCGTATGAAAAAGCATGGATGATCGTCGTTGAACCGTCTGACGCGTCTGAAATTGAAAAACTAATGACAGCAGAGCAATACGAAGAGATGACACAGCAAGACTAAAACCGGATAGCTGAGCAGGCAATTGGATACGCTAACGCTATGGGAGGTGTCCAATATGGCTTTCAGCAAACAAAAGCTCGATGTCACCAATGATGTGACAGGCCGCTTTCAAAATGGCCGGCTCTCGTTATATCATGAAGATGAGATGATCGGCCAAATGACAGGCATGAATGAATATGAGCTTAAGTCCGGTTTTACCTATGAAAATGAAAAGTTTTATAAGACAGCCGACGTGGTTTCAGGAGACGATCAGAAATATGTGGATTGTGACTACGAAAGCGGCTGGTGTTAATGTTGGCGGTGAATTTCACTGCCTTCTTTTACAATCTGAACGTTTCAAATTTGACGCGGCAGGTGAAGCAGATGAACATGGATGAGCTGGAAAAAGTCTTGATTGTTGAAGGGAAATCAGATAAAGAAAAGATTGAAAGCGTCCTGAATGAGCCAATGCGCATTATCTGCACAAACGGAACAATCAGCCAGCTGAAGCTGGAGGAATTGGCTGACGAGCTTTACGAGAAGGACGTCTATATTTTGGTTGATGCCGATGAATCGGGCGAGAAATTGAGAAAACAGCTGAAAAGGGAATTTAATGAAGCCTTCCATTTACATATCGACAGAGCCTATAAGGAAGTGGCGGCGGCGCCCAGACACCATATAGCATCTGTATTGCTGAGCGCAAATCTGAATGTCCATACGATTTTTCTTGAAAGAAAGACCTGAGGTGTTATAGCATGAAAGAACTCCAAGAACAAGAACTTAAACACATTACTGATGATGTGTATCTCCTATATTTATATACTCCGTTTTGCGGGACCTGCCAGCTGGCAAGCAAAATGCTGACAGTTGTCGAAGAAATGCTTCCGTCTGTCGCCTTCTATAAAAATAATCTCAACTATTCACCGGCGTTTGCAAAAGCATATCAAATTGAAAGCGTCCCTTGTTTTCTGCTGTTTAAGGGCGGGAAAGTAATTGAAAGAGGGTATGCGTTTCATTCCGTTTCTTACTTATATGAGCTGATCAAACAAAAATCATCTTCTGCATCTCATTTATGACATTTTTCTCGGCACATTCCAATGAAATTGTCGTTCGTTTTATAAAGGGGTTCTTGCGCTGAAGAGAGAAATGTGTATGTATGACCAACAAATAGGAGGTTGTACAAATGGAGAAAGCGGAAGTTTTAGAAGATGATTACCAGCATCTGTTTTTAAAACCCCTTTTGAACACTTCAACATTGCTCATTACCTTCCAAGGAGAAACAGAAGCCTTAACCGTCTCAATAAACGAACAAGGGGAAATGAAAAAGATTTCTCCGCCCCACACGTCCAACCTGACCTTTTATGGAAACCAAACAGAAATCATTGATCTTTTGCATGGAGACATTTCCCTTCAGCACCTGATCCAGAGCGGGAGCCTAAAGGTAAAGGGTTCATTCAGAGCGCTGTTAAAGCTGGAAGCCATTCTGTGGCTGACGAATGGTTTTTTTCAGAGGATTCTAAAGAATTGAAAATTAGTAAATTATTATAATAGTAAAAGTTGACATCATTTATTTTATTGACATTTTATCATTCGCCATGCTATTCTACATTAAGAATTTCCGGACGAAAAAGACTATATATTTCTCTTATCAAGAGAGGTGGAGGGAAGTGCCCTATGAAGCCCGGCAACCATCAACACTGTTGAAATGGTGCCAATTCACACGAAGCGTTCAGCTTTGAAAGATGAGAGAAAGGCGAGTTTAATATAAGCCTTTCTGCTCAAGTGTGCAGAAAGGCTTTTCTTTTGCAGAAAAAACCGGAAGATTTCTTAGAATAGTGTTAAGGCAGGTGATCGCTTTGATCAATCTTCAGAATGTTTCAAAAGTGTATAAGTCGAAGCATGGAGATGTCAATGCTGTCCAAAATGTCTCGCTTTCCATAAAAAAAGGTGAGATTTTTGGAATTATAGGATATAGCGGAGCTGGTAAAAGTTCCTTAATCCGTCTGCTGAACGGACTTGAGAAACCAAGCTCAGGAATCGTGGAAGTGGCGGGAACAAAGATTAATGAAGTAAACGGACGAAATTTAAGAAAAGCACGCCATGAAATCAGTATGATTTTCCAGCATTTCAATTTGCTCTGGTCGCGAACTGTCAGAGATAACATCATGTTTCCTTTAGAAATTGCCGGGGTGAAAAAAAGCGAGCGGATCAAGCGTGCCAATGAACTGATTAAACTGGTAGGTTTAGAAGGAAAAGAAAAATCTTACCCATCCCAGCTGAGCGGCGGACAAAAGCAGCGGGTCGGAATCGCCAGAGCGCTCGCAAACAATCCGAAGGTTCTCCTTTGTGATGAAGCGACATCAGCTTTAGATCCGCAAACAACTGATTCAATCTTGGATCTTTTGTCCGATATTAATGAAAGACTCGGTTTGACGATTGTGCTGATCACACACGAAATGCATGTCATCCGCAAAATCTGCAACAGAGTCGCTGTCATGGAAAACGGAAAGGTTGTTGAAGAAGGAGAAGTTCTCGATGTCTTCAAGAATCCGAAGGAAGAAATGACAAAACGATTTGTCCAGCAGGTGACTGAGCCTGAAGAAACAAAAGAAACACTTCAGCATCTTCTTGACGAAAAAGCGTCAGGAACAACGGTTCAGCTCACATTTGTCGGCGAAGCGGCTGAACAGCCTCTGATTACAGAGATGATCAGAAACTTCAATGTCAGTGTCAATATTCTGCAAGGGAAAATCTCGCAGACGAAGGACGGAGCATACGGTTCATTGTTCATCCATATTGACGGTGGCGAGGAAGAAGTGCAAAACGTGATCCGGTTTATTAATGACAAACAGGTGAAAGCAGAGGTGATCACGAATGTTTGAAAAATACTTCCCGAACGTTGATGTAACTGAATTATGGAATGCGACATACGAAACGCTTTATATGACGCTGATCTCTTTGGTTTTTGCCTTTGTCATCGGGGTGATCCTCGGTCTGCTGCTCTTTCTCACAAGCAAAGGGAGCCTCTGGCAGAACAAAGCGGTTAACACTGTGATTGCGGCCATTGTCAATGTATTCAGGTCTATTCCGTTCCTCATTTTAATTATTTTATTACTAGGTTTTACGAAGTTTTTAGTCGGCACCATCTTAGGGCCGAACGCGGCACTGCCGGCGTTAGTCATCGGCTCAGCCCCGTTTTACGCGCGGCTTGCTGAAATTGCGCTTCGCGAGGTGGATAAAGGCGTCATCGAAGCTGCGAAATCAATGGGAGCCAAAACATCAACAATTATTTTCAAAGTGCTGCTCCCGGAATCCATGCCGGCCCTTATTTCTGGGATCACGGTTACGGCCATCGCTTTGATCGGCTCAACGGCAATTGCAGGCGCCATCGGTTCAGGAGGCCTTGGAAACCTTGCGTACGTAGAAGGCTATCAGTCTAATAATACTGATGTTACCTTCGTTGCTACTGTGTTTATTTTAATCATCGTATTTATTATTCAAATCATCGGTGATGTCATAACAAATATAATAGACAAACGATAAGGGAGGATTTACATTGAAAAAGCTATTTTTGGGTGCATTACTGCTTGTATTTGCAGGAGTTATGGCTGCCTGCGGTTCTAATAACGCTGAATCCGGCAAGAAAGAAATTGTTGTTGCAGCTACAAAAACACCGCATGCAGAAATTTTAAAAGAAGCTGAACCATTGTTAAAAGAAAAAGGCTACACACTGAAAGTGAAAGTGCTTAGTGATTACAAAATGTACAACAAAGCCTTGGCTGATAAAGAAGTGGATGCGAACTTCTTCCAGCACATTCCTTACCTTGAGCAAGAAATGAAAGAAAACAAAGATTATAAACTTGCGAATGCCGGTGCGATTCACTTAGAGCCATTCGGTATTTATTCTAAAAAATACAAATCATTAAAAGATCTTCCCGACGGTGCGACAATTATCCTGACAAATAACGTCGCTGAACAAGGCCGTATGCTTGCAATGCTTGAGAATGCAGGATTAATTACACTTGATTCCAAAGTGGAGACAGTCGATGCAACACTGAAAGACATTAAGAAAAACCCGAAAAACCTTCAGTTCAAAAAAGTAGCGCCTGAATTAACGGCAAAAGCATATGAAAACAAAGAAGGAGACGCGGCCTTCATCAATGTGAACTACGCGATCCAAAATAAATTAAATCCTAAAAAAGACGCGATTGAAGTGGAATCAACAAAAGATAACCCTTACGCCAATATCATTGCAGTGAGAGATGGCGAAGAGGATTCTGCAAAAATCAAAGCGCTGATGGAAGTTCTTCACTCTAAAAAGATCAAAGACTTCATCGATAAAAAATATGACGGAGCTGTGCTTCCTGTATCTGAATAAGACTGAAACCCCGGATGAGAAATCCGGGGTTTTTTGGGTATTTTCCTTAAAGCTGTTCATAATAAAAAGGAATGTTAAACAGATGGAGGGATTTTCTTTGAATCAAGATAGAGGAAGCATGCAGGACGCGCTAAAACAATATAAACAAAGTTTAGGCACATTTGAACAGAAGATGCCGATGATGGGAAGAAAGTTTAACGAATTTACCGAACAATGCTTTGCAGCTAATTCACTAACAGAAAGAGAAAAACAGCTGATTGCACTGGGGATCGCTATCAATGCTCAGGACGAATATTGCATGATCTATCACACAAAAGGCTGTCTTGACCAAGGAGCAACAGAAGAAAACATTCTTGAAGCTGTCAGTGTGGCGGCGGCATTCGGAGGCGGAGCTGCTCTAAGCCAAGGTGTGACAGTTGTCCAGCAGTGCATAGAGGAATTTGGAAACACTGCGCATTAGAAGAAGGAATATTCCGAAAAACGATTCTCATTTCAACTCAAAGGGTCCTTTCGTCTCATCCGTTGTTATATCAAGCCATATCCATTTTGCAGCGCCGGTCTAAGAGCTGATACAATAGCAGTAAATAAATGAAGGGATTGATTCATTATTTGCAGCAGCCAGGACAGACTGGACCTCGATTATACGTCAGAAATGGAAAAAGCGATGCAGCTGTCGCATGGAATCGGGTACGAGGAATACGGACGCCGGCTGGATACAAGAATGGAAGTTGAGCGGCAGAGAGAGCTTGAATATAAAAAATGCAAGCGGTATTCTGCGGAGCTTAATGAGAAAATCGGTCTTTAAAAAAAGGGTGGGAATCCACTCTTTTTCTTTTTCAATTGCTTTAATAAAGTGCTGAACTTTGTTAAACTTGAGAAATGTGCAAGGCACGATAAAAAGTTGTATTTACTTTTCATTTGTTATAAAATTAGAATGAGAATAAAATGAGAATAATGATTATATATTTTTGGAGGTATAGATATGGCTGCTTCAACATTAACGATCAAAGATCTTCACGTTGAAATCGAAGGGAAAGAGATCTTAAAAGGTGTAAACCTTGAAATAAAAGGCGGAGAGTTCCATGCCGTAATGGGACCGAACGGTACTGGTAAATCAACTCTGTCAGCTGCTATTATGGGGCATCCTAAATATGAAGTAACGAAGGGCAGCATCACGCTTGACGGCAAAGATGTACTGGAAATGGAAGTGGACGAGCGTGCGCAGGCAGGTTTGTTCCTTGCAATGCAGTACCCAAGTGAAATCAGCGGTGTGACAAATGCCGACTTCCTTCGTTCTGCGATCAACGCGCGCAGAGAAGAAGGCGATGAAATTTCTCTTATGAAATTCATCCGCAAAATGGACGAAAACATGGAGTTCTTAGAAATGGACCCTGAAATGGCTCAGCGCTACCTCAACGAAGGCTTCTCAGGCGGGGAGAAAAAACGCAACGAAATCCTTCAGCTGATGATGATTGAACCGAAAATCGCCATCCTTGATGAAATCGACTCAGGTCTTGATATTGACGCTCTGAAAGTTGTATCAAAAGGGATCAACAGAATGCGCAGCGAAAGCTTCGGCTGCCTGATGATCACTCACTATCAGCGTCTGTTAAACTACATCACTCCTGATGTGGTTCACGTTATGATGCAAGGCCGCGTTGTAAAATCCGGCGGTGCAGAGCTTGCACAGCGTCTTGAAGCAGAAGGTTATGACTGGATCAAAAAAGAACTTGGCATTGAAGACGAAACTGTAGGCCAAGAAGCGTAAGCGTTAGGGGGATTAATATGACACTAGATACAAAACTATCCGTAGATCAGGAGTATCTCAAAAGCTTTTCCGAAAAGCATCAAGAACCTGCCTGGCTGAAAAACCTGCGCTTACAGGCTCTTGAACAAGCTGAGGATCTGCCGATGCCGAAGCCTGACAAAACAAAAATCACAAACTGGAACTTCACGAACTTCGCGAAGCATACAGTTGATAATGAGCCGCTTTCTTCATTAGAAGATTTGACAGATGAAGCAAAAGCGCTGATCGATGTAAAAAACGAAGATAAAACGTTATATGTACAGCGTGATCAGACGCCTGCATACCTTTCTCTTTCTCAGGAATTGAAAGACAAAGGCGTCATCTTTACTGATATTTTGACTGCTGCCCGCGAGCACAGCGACTTAGTGGAGAAATACTTTATGAAAGACGGCGTGAAGGTTGATGAGCATAAATTAACTGCACTTCACGCAGCTCTTGTTAACGGAGGGGCATTCCTCTATGTTCCGAAAAATGTTCAGGTGGAGACGCCGGTTCAGGCTGTTTATGTCCACGAAAGCAACGATACAGCTCTGTTCAACCACGTATTGATTGTGGCGGAAGACCATAGTTCAGTAACGTATGTAGAAAACTACATCAGCACGGTCAACCCGAAAGATGCTGTATTCAACATTATCAGTGAGGTTATCACAGGTGATAATGCCAGTGTGACATACGGTGCAGTGGATAATCTGTCTTCCGGCGTGACAACTTACGTCAACCGCCGGGGTGCTGCGCGCGGTCGCGACAGCAAAATCGAGTGGGCTCTCGGCCTCATGAACGATGGCGACACCATTTCCGAAAACACAACAAACCTTTACGGTGACGGCACTTACGGCGACACGAAAACGGTTGTTGTCGGAAGAGGAGAGCAAACACAAAACTTCACGACACAAATCATTCATTTCGGTAAAGCTTCTGAAGGATATATCTTGAAGCACGGTGTGATGAAGGATTCCGCTTCTTCTATCTTTAACGGAATCGGCAAAATCGAACATGGCGCTTCTAAAGCAAATGCGGAACAGGAATCCCGTGTGCTGATGCTCAGCGAAAAAGCGCGCGGAGACGCAAACCCTATTCTTTTAATTGACGAAGACGATGTAACTGCAGGACATGCGGCATCTGTCGGCCGTGTGGACCCTATTCAGCTTTACTACCTGATGAGCCGCGGTATTGCGAAAGAAGAAGCAGAACGCTTAGTCATCTACGGATTCCTTGCGCCGGTAGTTAACGAACTTCCGATTGAAGGCGTTAAGAAACAATTGGTTTCTGTTATCGAAAGGAAAGTGAAGTAATGAATATCACAGATATTCGTGAACAGTTCCCGATCCTTCATCAGCAAGTGAACGGACATGATCTCGTTTATCTCGACAGCGCGGCGACTTCCCAGAAGCCGCGTGCTGTCATTGAAACACTGGATAAGTATTATAACCAATACAATTCCAATGTTCACCGGGGCGTCCATACGCTTGGAACCAGAGCGACAGACGGTTATGAAGGAGCGCGTGAAAAAGTCCGCAAGTTTATTAACGCGAAGTCAATGGCTGAGATTATTTTCACAAAAGGCACGACCACATCACTGAACATGGTGGCGCTAAGCTATGCACGCGCCAACCTCAAACCGGGTGATGAAGTGGTCATCACCTATATGGAGCATCATGCGAATATCATTCCGTGGCAGCAGGCTGTCAAAGCGACTGGCGCCACATTAAAATATATTCCGCTGCAGGAAGACGGCACGATTTCATTAGATGACGTCAGAGCAACGGTCACAAGCAATACAAAGATTGTTGCGGTATCTCATGTGTCTAATGTTCTCGGCACGATCAACCCGATAAAAGAAATGGCGAAAATCGCTCATGACAACGGGGCTGTCATTGTGGTGGACGGTGCACAAAGCACGCCTCACATGAAAATTGACGTGCAGGATCTCGATTGCGACTTCTTTGCGCTTTCTTCCCACAAAATGTGCGGTCCTACCGGAGTAGGCGTGCTGTACGGAAAGAAAGCCCTGCTGGAAAACATGGAGCCTGCCGAATTCGGCGGTGAAATGATCGACTTTGTCGGGCTTTATGAATCAACTTGGAAAGAGCTTCCGTGGAAATTCGAAGCGGGTACTCCGATTATTGCTGGAGCAATCGGTCTCGGTGCCGCAATTGATTTTCTCGAAGAAATCGGCCTTGATGAGATTTCCCGCCACGAGCACAAGCTTGCAGCTTATGCGCTTGAACGCTTCCGTCAGCTTGACGGCGTGACGGTTTACGGACCGGAAGAGCGTGCCGGGCTGATCACATTTAACCTTGATGATGTTCATCCGCACGATGTGGCAACCGTACTTGATGCGGAAGGGATCGCTGTCAGAGCGGGTCACCATTGCGCCCAGCCGCTGATGAAATGGCTGGATGTAACTGCTACTGCGAGAGCAAGCTTTTATCTGTATAATACAGAGGAAGAGATTGATAAGCTTGTGGAAGCTCTTCAAAAGACAAAGGAGTATTTTACAAATGTCTTTTAATGCAAACTTAGATACATTGTACAGACAGGTGATTATGGATCATTACAAAAACCCGCGCAACAAAGGGGTTTTGAATGACAGCATCGTCGTGGATATGAACAATCCGACATGCGGCGACCGAATCAGGCTGACAATGAAGCTTGACGGAGACATCGTGGAAGATGCGAAATTTGAAGGGGAAGGCTGTTCCATTTCAATGGCATCCGCTTCGATGATGACTCAGGCGATTAAAGGGAAAGATATTGAAACAGCCCTTACCATGTCTAAGATTTTCTCGGATATGATGCAAGGGAAAGAATATGATGATTCTATCGATCTGGGTGATATTGAAGCCCTTCAAGGCGTTTCAAAATTCCCGGCCCGTATTAAATGTGCAACCCTGTCATGGAAGGCACTTGAAAAAGGAGTCGCTAAAGAAGAAGGCGGCAATTAAAAGGATTGGAGTGAAAATGGATGGCTAAAAAAATGCCTGATATTGGTGAATACAAATATGGTTTTCACGATAAGGACGTTTCCATTTTCCGTTCAGAGCGCGGATTGACAAAAGAAATCGTAGAAGAAATTTCTCGCATGAAAGAAGAGCCTCAATGGATGCTTGATTTCCGCTTGAAATCACTTGAACATTTCTACAATATGCCAATGCCTCAATGGGGCGGAGATCTAAACTCACTGAACTTTGACGAAATTACGTACTACGTAAAACCGTCTGAGCGTTCAGAGCGTTCTTGGGATGAAGTTCCTGAGGAAATTAAGCAAACATTCGACAAGCTCGGTATTCCTGAAGCTGAACAAAAATACCTTGCTGGTGTTTCTGCTCAGTACGAATCAGAGGTTGTATACCACAACATGAAAGAAGATCTTGAAGCGCAAGGCATCGTTTTTAAAGATACAGACAGCGCGCTGAAAGAAAATGAAGATATTTTCCGTGAGCACTGGGCAAAAGTGATTCCGCCGACTGATAACAAGTTCGCGGCGCTGAACTCAGCTGTTTGGTCCGGCGGATCTTTCATCTACGTGCCAAAAGGCGTAAAGGTTGAAACACCGCTTCAAGCTTACTTCCGTATCAACTCTGAAAATATGGGTCAGTTCGAACGTACGCTGATCATCGTTGACGAGGAAGCAAGCGTGCATTACGTTGAGGGCTGTACGGCACCTGTTTACACAACAAACTCACTTCACAGTGCGGTCGTTGAGATCATCGTCAAAAAAGGCGGCTACTGCCGTTATACAACGATCCAAAACTGGGCGAACAACGTTTACAACCTTGTAACAAAGCGTACGATCTGTGAAGAAAACGCAACTATGGAATGGATTGATGGCAACATCGGGTCTAAACTGACAATGAAATATCCGGCTTGTATCCTAAAAGGCGAAGGCGCGCGCGGTATGACGCTTTCTATCGCTCTTGCGGGTAAAGGCCAGCATCAGGATGCGGGTGCGAAAATGATTCACCTTGCGCCAAACACATCTTCCACAATCGTATCAAAATCGATTTCAAAACAAGGCGGAAAAGTAACCTACCGCGGAATCGTCCACTTCGGACGTAAAGCGGAAGGCGCCCGTTCCAACATCGAGTGCGATACGCTCATTATGGATAACAAATCAACATCAGATACAATTCCTTACAATGAAATCTTAAATGATAACATTTCATTGGAGCACGAAGCGAAAGTGTCTAAAGTATCTGAAGAACAGCTCTTCTACTTGATGAGCCGCGGTATTTCCGAAGAAGAAGCGACTGAAATGATCGTAATGGGCTTCATCGAGCCATTCACAAAAGAGCTTCCAATGGAATACGCAGTTGAAATGAACCGTTTGATTAAGTTTGAAATGGAAGGTTCAATCGGTTAATGTTAATAAAAAAGGACGCGACTGGTTTACAGACGCGTCCTTTTTATATAAAGAAGAAAACCGTGGGCCGAGGGCGCGCACGGGGTTGTTCTTTCTCAGTTTTCTGTTGTCTCGGGGTTAACAACTTTCATCACAGATGTTCTGTTGGTATAATTGCTGTTCATCTCTAGCAATTGAGTATAGGCCGTGTCGAATTCATCTTTTGTCATCTGCTTTGCGGCTAATGCAGAGCATAAAATGGCAAAGGCAATCGGCATTGTGTCAATGTGAATATCAATATGGACTTCCGAATTGCCGCTGTTTTCGATAACAGAGCCATTTTTGGGCATTTCCGCAGCATGTCTGTTGATAGGAATGATATTCTCGTTCATTACTCTTCTCCGTCTTGAGACTGTGCCTGTGCCTGATCCTGATCTGTATTCACGTTGACTACAACTTTTGCATTGCCGCTGTTTTCAACTTTAGCAACTGATACATTGCGCTTTTGGTTTTCTTCATTTTCATGACGATTTTCGCTCATGGTATCATCCTTTCTCTATTGATAGTGACAGGATATTCAATAGGAGAGTGAAGAGATTGGACGAACTTCGCGATTTTTCCACATTGGGTCTAAAGGTCGAAGGAAAGCACTCTATTTGGTAAAATGAATAGATATTATAAAAGAAAAGGTGTTTGCATATGAAGTCTTACATCATCGTCGGCGCAGGCATACTAGGTGCGTCGACGGCTTATCATCTCGCAAAATCAGGAGCCCGGGTTACGGTGATTGACCGGAATGAACCGGGACAAGCGACTGACGCGGCGGCGGGGATCGTCTGTCCTTGGCTGTCGCAGCGCCGCAATCAGGATTGGTACCAGCTCGCTAAGGGCGGAGCGCGATACTATAATGATTTAATCAAGCAACTGGAAGAGGACGGAGAGACAGACACCGGATACAAGCGTGTCGGGGCGATCAGCATTCACACTGATTCAGTGAAGCTTGATAAGATGGAGGAGCGGGCGTATAAGAGGCGCGAGCATGCGCCGGAGATCGGTGACATCACCCGTTTGTCCGCGAGTGAAACGAAAAAGCTGTTTCCCATTTTAGCTGATGGCTATGAATCGGTTCATATCAGCGGCGCCGCTCGTGTGAACGGGAGGGCGCTATGCCGGTCGCTTTTAAGCGCTGCCGAGAAACATGGTGCGGTCATTGTAAAAGGAAATGCGTCCTTGCTTTTTGAGAACGGAGGAGTCACCGGTGTCCAAACAGACAAGCAGCAGTTTGAGGCTGATAGTGTGATCGTGACTGGAGGGGCATGGGCCAATGAGTTGATGAAGCCTCTGGGCATTCATTTTCAAGTATCCTTTCAGAAGGCGCAGATTATGCATTTTGAAATTCCTAGTGCAGATACTGGATCATGGCCGGTGGTGATGCCGCCGAATGACCAGTATATTTTGTCCTTTGATGACGGCAGAATTGTAGCAGGCGCCACCCATGAAAATGAGGCCGATCTTAAAGACCTGCGTGTGACAGCAGGGGGACAGCATGAAGTCTTGAGCAAAGCCCTTGCCGCAGCCCCGGGGCTTGCTGACAGCACAGTCATTGAAACAAGAGTGGGCTTCAGACCGTTTACACCGGGGTTTCTGCCAGTGGTGGGTGCCGTGCCGAATGTTCAAGGACTTTACGCCGCTAACGGTTTAGGCGCGTCGGGATTAACGATGGGGCCGTTTCTGGGTTCAGAGCTCGCAAAGCTAGTTCTCGGACAGCCGACAGAAATAGACCTTAGCCCTTATGATCTTGCCGGAGCGCTTGCATAATAATGAAAGGCATGACAAACAAATATAATAAAGCTGTTCTAGCTTTTCTTTCCTGTCTGTGTTAGCATTTATCTTTAATGAAAAAGAGGACGTGAACTGATTTTGATAAAAATTGATATACCAGCACCGAATGTGACGATCACCGAACGGCAGCAGTCAGCCAATGATAACGAGCCGAAAATAAAGGCGATTTACGGATTCATCGACTTTCACCAGATACCAAGGGATAAAGGCGGCATCTTCATGTTTTACAACATTCACGATGAGCTGCTGTTTGTCGGTAAAGCCAGAAAGTTAAGACAGAGAATTAAGAAGCATTTTGAAGATACTGTCTCACCGATCAAAAATCACAGAGACGAAGTATATAAAATTGAAGTATGTGTAGTCGAAGATCCAATGGAAAGAGAAATTTACGAAACCTACATCATCAATACACAGCACTCGAAGTACAATATAGACAAGGTATTTTTTAAATAAGAAGTCAGTCTGCGGATTGAGCAGTGAAGCCAGAGCTTATGCTAAGTTCTGGCTTTTTGATTTGGCATTTTTCTGTGCGTAGGCCTGTAGTCTATCACTCGATTAAATTATTGAGAAATTTCAGAAAATGATATTGACAATCCAAGCTGAGGACTTTAATATAACAATATATAATGTTATATAACGTTATATAATAAAAATGAGGAGTGAAGGATTTGAGTCAAGTCACAGCAAAAGTTAATCGTGAGGTTCAAGCTTTCTTGCAGGATTTGAAAGGAAAAACCATTGACCATGTATTCTTTGTCGCATGCGGAGGGTCTTCGGCCATCATGTATCCGAGTAAATATGTGTTTGACAGGGAGTCAAAATCAATCAGCTCCGACCTTTACAGCTCTAATGAATTTATTCAGCGAAACCCTGTGCAGCTTGGTGAAAAGTCTCTTGTCATTTTGTGCTCGCATTCGGGAAATACTCCGGAAACGGTAAAAGCCGCTGCATTTGCGAGAAGCAAAGGCGCGCTTACGATTGCAATGACGTATAAGCCGGAGTCTCCTTTAGCACAGGAAGCGCAATATGTCGCCCAATATGACTGGGGTGATGAGGCGCAGGCGATCAATACGAACTATGGTGTTCTATATCAAATCGTTTTCGGCGCTTTGCAGGTATTAGAAAACAATACGAAATTTGAACAAGCAATAGAAGGTTTAGATCAATTGCAGGCTGTGTATGATGAAGCCCTTAAGCAGGAAGCAGAAAACGCACAGCAATTTGCAAAAATACATGAAAAAGAAAGCATCATTTATACAATGGCAAGCGGTGCAAACTACGGTGTCGCTTACTCCTACAGCATCTGCATTCTCATGGAAATGCAATGGATTCATTCCCACGCCATTCATGCCGGAGAATATTTTCACGGACCGTTTGAAATTATTGATGAATCCGTGCCGTTTATCATCCTGCTCGGTTTAGATGAAACAAGGCCTCTTGAAGAGCGGGCGCTTACCTTCTCGAAAAAATATGGCAAAAAGCTGACTGTGCTCGATGCCGCATCTTACGACTTCACTGCAATTGACGATTCAATAAAAGGCTACCTTGCTCCGCTCGTTCTTAACCGTGTGCTGAGAAGCTATGCGGACGCTTTGGCAGAAGCAAGAAATCATCCTTTATCTCATAGAAGATACATGTGGAAAGTTGAGTATTGATCTGAAAAAGAGGAACCATTATGCATTAGACTATAATGTTATATAACATTATAGTCTAATGTCCAGAGGAGGCCAACCCTTTGAAGAAAATGTTTTTATTTTTGATCATTGCAGCTGTCAGTATGCTCACCATTGCGGGCTGTTCGAGCCAGGGCAGTTCAGCGGATGGAAAGGTGACATTGAAATTTTTCCACAGATGGCCGAAGGAGCCGGAGAAAAGGTATTTTGAAGAGGTTGTAAAGGAATTTGAAAAAGAGCATCCGGATATCGACATTCAAACTGAAGCGGTTTTGAATGACTCCTATAAAGATAAAATTAAAGTTATGCTGGGAACCAGCAGCCCTCCTGATATTTACTTCTCATGGAGTGACGAGTTTGCTTTTAAATTTATCAGAGGAAATAAAGCACTTGATCTCTCGTCCTACTACAAAGATGATACAGATTGGTCATCGCAGCTCGTTCAATCGCAAGTTACACCATTTACGTATGAAAACAAACAATATGGCGTGCCGTGGCAAATGGACGCTAAATCATTTTTCTATAATAAAGATATTTTTAAAAAGCTCAATCTAGAGCCGCCGGCGACTTGGGATGAACTCATTGATGTCTCCAAGAAGCTGAAAGAAAATGGCTATACGCCGATCAGTTTCGGAACAAAAGCGCCTTGGACAATCTCACATTATATCGGCACGCTGAATCAGCGGATGGTCGATGAAAAAACAAGAGAAAAGGATTATAACGCCAAAACGGGTGAATTTACCGATGAAGGCTATGTGAAAGCACTTGAAAAGCTGCAGGAACTGATGCCTTACTTCAATAAACATGTAAATTCCGTCGACCATGAATATGTGAGACAGCAATTTAAGAGCGGAAAGTCGGCGATGATATATGCGGAAACGGCTGAAATCAAACTGGTCGAGCCAGTGAATCTAGGGATGTTCTCATTCCCTGAAATCAGCGGACAAAAAGGATCTTCAGAAGCGTTAACGGGGGCGCCTGAAGGATTTATGATTTCTTCGAAAACAAAACATCCGAAGGAAGCAGTGGAATTTTTGCAATTTCTGACCTCGGAAAAAATGGGTGAAAAGCTCGTTAAAGACGTCGGCAAATACAGTGCGGTGCAAGGGACGGCAACCGAAGAAAATTCTACAGCCATTCAGCGTGAAGCCGTTCAGCATATCGTAGATGCCAAATCAATGGTTCCGTGGTTCGATATGGATGTTGATGTTGAAATCGCAGATGTGTACTTAACAAGCGTCCAGCAAATGCTTGGCGGCGACATGACACCGGAGCAGGTCATGAAAGCCGTCCAAAAAGCAGCCAAGCAAGTGAAGGCGTCAGCTGAATAAATCAAAGAAAAGGTGAAGCGACGCACCTTTTCTTTTTATAAAGGAGATGAGTTATCCTTGGTCAACCAAAATAGAATAATCCCCTATTTGTTTTTACTGCCGGCTCTTGTTTTTCTACTTTTCGTTTATATCCCGATTTTTGAGAATGTCTTTCTCAGTCTGTTTCAATGGAGCTCTTTTTCTCCGGAAAAAACGTTTATCGGATTGAAGAACTATGTTGAATTATTTCGTGATCCTGTCTTTTATCAAGCCCTCACGAATAACGTGCTCTACGCAGTGATCTCAATTGTATGCCAGGTGTTTGGCGGTTTGATTTTGGCGGCGGTGCTTGAGGATAAGCTGGTCAGAAAATGGTCGCCTTTTTTTCGTACCGTTTTCTTTTTGCCGGTTGTCATCTCGATGACGGTGATCGCGCTTTTATTTGATTTTATTTACAACCCTGAGACGGGGCTTTTGAATCAGCTGCTTCAGGCAATCGGGCTTGATCAGCTGACGAGGGCATGGCTCGGGGAGGACAGCACGGCTATGCTTTCTGTCATCTTTGTGTCGCAGTGGCAGTCTGTCGGTTATATTGCGATGCTGTATATTGTGTCGATTCAAAAAATACCGGATGAACTGTATGAAGCGGCGCGTCTTGACGGTGCGGGAAAAATTCAGCAGTTTTTTCACATTACCATTCCCCAGACGAAAGAGATGTCTTTTGTTGCGGTGGTGATGACGCTGACAGGCGCTTTTACAGTGTTTAACGAGCCGTACATTTTGACAGGCGGCGGACCGGGAAACGCTTCTGAGGTATTAAGCACATTCTTATATAAAAGCGCCTTTACAAAGGATATGATGGGCTATGCTTCAGCGATTGCCACTGTTGTGTTACTCATTACGCTTGCTTTGTCGCTCATGCAAATGAAGTTCTTTAAAACCGGAAAGGAGGATTAACAGATGCTGCCTCAAAAGAAGACAGATTCGTTTAGATTAGAGCCTGTGCCTGACCGGCACATCGAGGTGAAAAGAAAGCCGAGGCGAAAATGGTATATCGGAGAAACGTCTGTATGGGTTTTTCTGTTTCTTTATCTAATCGCGATTGCTTATCCGCTTTTATGGATGGTCATGAGCGCCTTTAAAAGCTCGGATGATATTTTTGAGAACAGCTGGTCGCTGCCGTCTTCGTGGCATCCGGAGAACTTTGTGTCCGCCTGGAATCAGGGGATTTCTTCTTATTTTATGAACAGTGTGATCGTGACGGCCCTGACATGTGTGATTACTGTCTTTATCAGCGCATGGGCGGCATACGGGCTTTCGAGGTTCGAGTTTAAAGGAAGAGGGTTCTTTTTGGTGCTTTGTCTTGGCGGTTTGATGCTGACGCCTCAGGTCAGTCTTGTGCCGCTTTATTCCATTATTCAGTCGCTGGGGCTTTACAATACGTATTGGGCTTTGATTTTGCCTTATGCGGCTTATCGGATTCCATTTACCATCATTTTAATCCGCTCTTATTTTCTTTCTATTTCTAAAGAATTGGAAGAGGCGGCTTATTTAGATGGGTGTACGAGTTTCGGAGTATTTTTCAGAATTTTCTTACCAATGAGTGTACCCATTTTAGTGACGTCGGGTATTCTGACAGCTTACCATACGTGGAATGAGTTTATGTTTGCGATTATTTTCATAGATGACGAGAATTTGCGGACCATTCCAGCGGGGCTGATGCAGTTCCGAGATGCGCTGCAGACGGATTGGGGCGTCCTGCTGGCGGGATTAACGATTTCTGCCGCGCCGATTATTATTCTATTTTTATTTATGCAGAAATATTTTGTCCGCGGGATTGCAAGCGGAAGCGTAAAAGGATAAAGGAGGAAGCACAATGAAATTAATTGCTATTGGAGACAACGTTGTAGACTACTATCAGGATCAAGAAACATTCTATCCGGGAGGAAATGCCTTAAATGTCGCAGTGCTTGCAAAACGGCTCGGGCATGAGTCTTCTTATATCGGAATCATCGGCAATGACGAAGCCGCGGCTCATCTGCTGAATGTGCTGAAATTGGAGAAGGTCAACGCTGATTTTATTCGCCAGGCGCATGGGGAAAACGGAATGGCAATCGTTACCCTTGATGAACAGGGGGACCGGATCTTTGTCCGATCGAATAAGGGCGGCATCCAGTCGCGTCTCCGTCTTGTGTTCCAGGAAAAGGACTTATCTTTTATCAGCGACCATGATCTGCTGCATACCAGTGTGTACAGCAGGCTTGAGAACGATTTGCCGCAGCTGTGCGGGCTGATCCCGGTTTCTTTTGATTTTTCAACAAATCGAGAGGATGAGTATTTGAAAAAGGTCTGTCCTTATGTGACGTACGCGTTCTTTTCAGGGAGCGATCTGAGTGAGACGGAGTGCGGCCAGCTCGCCAAAAAGGCACATGAGTATGGAGCGAAAATTGTTTGCATGACCCGCGGCGGGCAAGGGGCGATCCTGTCTGCGGGGGACCGAATCTACCATCAGCCGATTGTGGAAGCTGATATAATAGACACACTCGGAGCGGGAGATTCATTTATCGCGGGATTTTTGACTGCGTTTTGTGAGAAGCAGGATGTGATGAACGCTTTGCGCCAAGGAGCGGAAACAGCTGCGAAAACATGCGGAGTGTACGGGGCATTCGGCTACGGCTATCCCTATCGCCTGGAGGAAGGGGGAAGCAGTGAAAAAACGAGAATACTATAAGCAGTGTCTCGTTTTTTATGCCTGTCATGTGTAGGGACTGTTGATTGTAAATGTGACACGGTTTGTGTGCATCAAAAACAGTGAGCAGTAGATCGGCTGATCGTTTGAGGTAAATGCGGTTTTATCGATTTCAAACAGCGCATCCCCGATATCGCAATCCAAGTATTTGCTTTCCTCCTGCTGGGCATAGACAACATTTAATAGTTTTGTATTGTGAGTGGGAACAACTTGGTATTGCTGCTTTAAAATATCGTGCATAGATACACCGTCAGCAATAAACGTATTGATGGCAGGAAACATGTCCAGCGGGTAATGCGTGATCTCAAAGGTGAGCGGCTGATCATCGTTATATAAAATCCGTTTTAATTCAACGACAGGGCTCTCGGGATTGATCTGAAGCTTTTCGGCGATCGGTTTCGATGCTGGTATGATTTCATGGGACAGAACCTGATGCTTCGGTTTTTTCCCGGTTGATTCCATAAATTCAGAGTAGCCGTTTACTGCGATCAGCTCTCTCTTCAATTTAGGGCTTTTAACGAACGTTCCTTTTCCCTGCTGCCTGATCAGATAACCTTCTTCGACCAGATCGAGAATGGCTTTTCTGACGGTAATGCGGCTGACATTATACTTGCTGCAAAGCTCGTTTTCTGTGGGCAGCTTGGCAGCCGGGGAATACAAGCCCTTTTTAATGTCATCTGTTATGATTTGTTTTAGCTGAATGTATAAAGGTGTTGAACTTCCGTTGTTTAACAAGGGGTAGCCTCCTTTTAAGCTATTATTTATATTATAATGTATTATGACGTTATAATACAAATTTGCGTTTTTTGTTTTAGAAATATAGCAAATATGGGAATCGATTACTCTAAAAATAACAGAAAGACCGAGTTGTTTCCAGTGACGAAATAACGGAGAAAAAAAGACGGGGGGAGTTTTCTGATGGCTTCATTAACATTTGAACATGTCAAAAAATCATATCATTCACAATTAACGGTGAAGGACTTTGATTTAGATGTAAAAGATAAAGAGCTTTTGGTGCTGGTGGGGCCGTCAGGCTGCGGCAAATCGACAACCCTGCGGATGGTGGCCGGGCTGGAAAGCATTTCGGAAGGAAGCCTCTTCATCGATGGGGAACGGGTCAATGATCTTCCGCCGAAGGAGCGTGATATCGCGATGGTGTTCCAAAACTATGCGCTGTATCCGCATATGACTGTTTTCGATAACATGGCATTCGGACTGAAGCTCAGAAAAATGCCGAAACAAGAAATTGCCGAGCGGGTGCATGCAGCTGCAAACATTTTGGAGATTGAGCATTTGCTGAAGAGAAAACCGAAGGCACTTTCCGGCGGCCAGCGGCAAAGGGTGGCGCTTGGCAGATCAATTGTGCGGGAACCAAAGGTCTTTTTAATGGATGAACCGCTTTCTAATCTGGATGCGAAGCTGAGAGTGACGATGCGGACAGAAATCAGCAAGCTTCACCAGCGGCTGGAAGCAACCATTATCTATGTCACCCATGATCAGACTGAAGCGATGACGATGGGCGATCGGATTGTCGTCATGAATGAAGGTAAAATTCAGCAAGTGGCCAAGCCCCATGATATCTATCATTATCCGGCAAACCTGTTCGTGGCCGGGTTTATTGGCTCTCCCGGAATGAACTTTTTCAAAGGCATGATTGAAGAGCACCATGGCGAGCTGTTTTTTACAAATCCTTCGATCCGGCTTCATATTCCTGAAGAAAAGGCGAAACGGCTGAAGGAAAAAGGCTATACCGGAAAACAGATGACAGCCGGTGTACGGCCGGAGCACATCGCACAAATGACTGGAAATGACCGGCTGTTTGATTCTGTGTTTAAAGCGACGGTGGAAGTGAATGAAAATTTGGGACCTGAGCTGATTGTGCATGTCAGCGCCGGGAACGAGCGGCTCACGGTTCGCCTGGATGGCGGCAATCGAATCGCCGCGGGCGATACAATTCAGCTGGCGGTGAAAATGGATCACGCCGTCTTTTTCGATGCTGAAACGGAACAGGCTGTGTATTAGAAAAGGTGCTCCCTTCGGGGGAGCACCTTTTTCTTACGGCCAAATGTCGTCTGCCCATTCAGGGTGATCGATAAATGGATTTCGGTTGTGCTGATATTTTTCATAAATGATTTCATTTCTTTTTCTTTCGCGGGCATCAACAGGGTCCTGCCTATTCCATTCAAGCAAGGCGGATTGTTTTCCGTGATAAGGAGCAGAGCCGTTTCCTGTCCTATCATTGAGCTCAAGGTCAGGGTAGCCGTCGTCTCCTTCGTAACGGACAGCCATGTAAAACAGCATGCGGGCGACATCGCCTTTCACATCATCGCGGGGCTCCCATGAATCTCCGTCATAGTAATTTCCGGGCGCTTTCGCATACTCGTTGCCGCCGTTGTCAAAGTCCATGTTGCCTCTGGCACTGTTTACTTGGACGTCTGCTGGACGCAAGTGATGAATATCAGTGCCAGGCCCCTTGCTTGTACCAAAATCGCCATGGGATTTCGCCCAGACATGCTCCCGGTTCCAGTCCCCGACATTGCCGCCGTTCAGGTTTTTCGAACGGGATTCATTCGTATAGAGCAGGATGACGTTATTCGGATTGGCCGGATCTGCATCTGTTTCTTTCAGCGCGTTCCATACCTCGCTGTAAGACAGCATCGTATGTCCGCTAATGATGCGGTGCAACGCGCTTTTTAACGCCTCTCCGCTTTTTCCTTCAGCACCTTCATAATAGGTGTCTGTGTCGGCGTATGGTGCCGCGGGAGAGACTAATGAGAGAATGCCCCCGGAGGCTGCGGAAGAAGTAGCTGCACGGTCATTCAGGTTCAATCCGGTTTGCGCGCTTGCTGAAGCAGAGGGCGCAAACCATCCGGAAATCAGTAATACACAGACGAGCGGCAGAAACCTTGCTTTTTTTGTCATCACTTGCCCTCCTTTAGATCAGATCATGTCTATTATCTAAAATTGAGATAAAGGTTAGAAGTGTCATTTTGTATATTTTTTATTAAATTTGTAAAATGGTAACTTTGGAGGAGGCAGAACTCTATTGTTCCGGGATCTTTAGTCCGCGTTATTGCTCCGGCTGAGTTTTGGCAAGCGCTGTTCCTTAATCGAGTGCCGCTTCACTGAAAGCATTGCCTTCCCGTGATTTTCGCTAGTTCATACAATAAATCTTTAGAACCACTTTTTCCTCTCGCTGTTTTTTAAATTCATCGCTGCCTATTGACTCTCTTCCTTACTGGCTGCTATTCCTAAAATGGAATGGCAGGCTGGTTATTATGACCAAAAAACAAACGTTTTTTTGGTTTATGTGCTGATGAACTATACGTCTTCCTCCCTCTATAATGAAGTCACCATAACGGCCAGAGGAGGAAGCACATGGAAAAGCAGAGGCTTTCAGTAGAAAGCGGCATCGCTGATTACATCGATTGGCTTGCCCAATTCGGTGCGTCTGCTGATGGCGGAGTGACGAGGCTTTTGTACACCAAGGAGTGGATGGACGCGCAGCTCGCCGTGAAAGCGGAGATGTCGGCATTTGGGCTTGACGCCAGATTTGACGATGTCGGCAATGTCTTTGGAAGGCTTCAGGGCACCCAGTCTCCGGATGAAGTGATTTTAGCCGGCTCACATATCGATACTGTGATCAATGGGGGGAAGTATGACGGCTCATATGGCGTGCTTGCGGCAATGCTTGCTTTAAAGCAGCTCAAAGAAACATACGGAGCGCCGAAAAAAACGCTTGAGGCCGTGTCTTTATGTGAGGAAGAGGGCAGCCGTTTTCCGATGACATACTGGGGATCAGGAAATATGATGGGTGCTTTGTCATTGAAGCATGCGGAAGTACCGAGAGACGGATCAGGTGTTTCATTACAAGAGGCGATGCATGACAACGGTTTTGGCAGAGGCGTGTATCCGTCAGCGCACAGGACAGATATCAACGCTTTTATTGAAATTCACATTGAACAAGGACAGACGCTTGAAATGTCAGGACGAGACCTCGGTGTGGTGACAAGTATAGTCGGGCAGAGGAGATATCTGATTACGCTTGAGGGAGAATGCAACCACGCAGGGACCACCTCCATGAAGTGGCGCAAGGACCCGCTCGCAGCCAGCAGCCGCATGATTCATGAACTGCTGCTTCGCGCTGAAGAACAGCCGGATGAGCTTCGTCTGACATGCGGGAAAATGACGGTGGAGCCCAATGTGGCCAATGTCATACCTGGACGGGTGCAGTTTTCAATCGATATTCGGCATCAAAATCAGCGTGTACTGGAGCATTTTTATGAAGAAATGACAGCTGTCATCAACGGCATTTGTGACGAAAAAGGCATTCGCGCCATGATTGATGAATATATGCGGATAGAGCCTGTGCCGATGGACGAAACGCTTTCTGCCAAGGCTCTTGAGACAGCGGCAGAAAACGGTATCAGCTGTGAAGAAATGGTGAGCGGGGCAGGGCATGATGCGCAAATGATCGGAAGGAGCTGCCCCGCTTGTATGCTGTTTGTGCCGAGCAGAGGCGGCATCAGCCATTCGCCGAAGGAATTTACTTCTGCATGTCAGCTTGAGATCGGCGTCCGCACATTGACTGATTTATTATACAAACTGGCTTACTGATGAAGGAGGAATGGCTGTGTCAGGCAGAAAAGAATTATGTACACCGTTAAGAACGATTATGACACCGGGACCCGTTGAGGTCGATCCGCGTGTATTAAGAGTGATGAGCACACCGGTTGTCGGCCAATTTGATCCGGCGTTTACCGATATCATGAATGAAACGATGGAGATGCTTCGGGAGCTGTTTCAAACGAAAAACCGCTGGGCGTATCCGATTGACGGCACATCCCGGGCGGGAATTGAAGCGGTGTTAGCGAGTGTCATTGAACCGGGAGATGACGTGCTTATTCCGATATACGGACGCTTTGGCTTTTTGCTGACTGAAATCGCTGAGCGGTACGGGGCGAATGTTCATACGATTGAGTGTGAGTGGGGAACGGTTTTTGACCCTGACGCTATTATACGGGAAATGAAAAAAGTGAAGCCGAAAATTGTGGCGATGGTGCACGGGGAAACATCAACTGGCCGAATCCATCCGCTGAAAGCGATTGGAGAAGCGTGCCGTGCTTGGGATGCACTGTTTATTGTCGATGCGGTAGCGACAATTGGGGGCTGCGAGGTGAAAGTGGATGAATGGAACATTGACGCAGCTATCGGCGGTACGCAAAAGTGTCTGTCTGTTCCGTCTGGGATGGCGCCGATTACATATAATGAACGGGTGGCGGACATCATTGCGGCGCGCAAAAAGGTGGAACGCGGAATTGCGACTCAGGCAGACAAGGCGCCGCTTACTGGAAATCGTCCGATCACCAGCAATTATTTTGATTTGAGCCAGCTTGAGGATTATTGGAGCGAACGGCGGCTCAATCATCATACAGAAGCGACGACGATGCTTTATGCCTTGCGTGAGGGCGTGAGACTGGTGCTTGATGAAGGTCTCGAAGCACGTTTCGAGCGGCATCAATACCATGAGGCCGCATTAATCGCCGGGATTAAGGCGATGGGGCTGAAGCTGTTTGGGGATGAGAGCTGCAAAATGCCTGTTGTCACCTGTGTGCAAATCCCGGACGGCGTGGACGGAGAGTCGGTCCGCCATATGCTTTTGGCACAGTTTGGAATCGAAATCGCCAGCTCATTCGGCCCTTTAGCCGGGAAGATTTGGAGAATTGGTACGATGGGCTACAGCTGCAGAAGAGAAAACGTACTGTTTGTCCTTGCCGGATTAGAAGCTGTGCTTCTCAGACACGGCGCTGTGATCGAAGCGGGAAAAGCGCTTCAGGCCGCGCTTGATGTATATGAAAATGCTAAGAGCCAGGCAGCGATTTAAAGAAAAAGCTTGCGGAATTCCGCAGGCTTTTTTCATTTTCGCTCATTCTCCAATCTGATTTTCTCCGTTTGACTCTTTTTACAAATCCGTTTTCTCTGTGTTGCATTTTCTGACGGAGCATGAGTCATTTTTTCTTTTTTCATCTATTCTTTATACAAGGCACCTATAAAGTGACGTTTTATTTCTTACAGCAATTTTTGAAAGGGGGATGCGGCATTGGAGTATTTTTACACGATTTTAGATGCGCTTCTGGAAGATCAGGACGAGGCTGTGCTGGCGACCATTGTACAAGTCGAAGGCTCTGCATATCGAAAAGCGGGCGCCACCATGCTCTTTAAGAAAAACGGAGAAAGAATCGGCTTGCTGAGCGGCGGGTGTCTGGAAGAGGGTATATCCGAAAGAATCGCTGAACTCGGCGATCAGCTGACGACAGCGCTTATATCCTATGACATGCGGGCTGAAGACGATCTTTCGTGGGGCATGGGAGTCGGCTGCAATGGCGTTATTCATATCTATGCGGAACGAATCTCTCAGGAAAAAAAGCGGCACTATGAAAGAGTAAGAGACTGCCTTCATTCAGGAAAAGCCGTAACAGCCGTTACACAGATTGAATCCCCGCAGTCAGGGCGTTATCTGTTTTTGTCAGAGAACGGATATTTTGGGCACTGGCCGGATGTGCCGCTTCAAGATATTCAACGCACCGCTTCAACGCTTCATGTACCGCATTTTGATTCATCATCAAACATTTTTATCCAGCGTATTGAGCCGAAGCCGCGTCTCATTCTGTTTGGGGCGGGCCCAGATATGATACCGCTCGTCAATTTGGCGGCTGAGACCGGATTTTCTGTCATTGTGACAGATTGGCGGCCTGCATATTGCACAGCCGCTCTTTTTCCAAAAGCAGATCAGCTGATCACTGCCTTTCCGGAGCAGATGCTCAGTGAATTTGGATTTTCCCCTCAGGATTCCGCTGTTGTGGCGACTCACCATTTTCAGCACGATCAAGTCATCGTTGAATCCTTATTTTCTCGAGACCTTCATTATATCGGGCTTTTGGGTTCCGAAAACCGCACGAAACGGCTGCTGAATGGAAAACAGCCGCCCGCGCATTTTTACAGTCCGGTCGGGTTGAAAATCGGCGCGGAAGGCCCAGAGGAAATTGCCGTCAGCATCGTTGCGGAAATCCTTCAAACACGAAAACGGCTGGCGGTTATATGAGCATTATCGGTGTATTTTTGGCGGCCGGAAAAAGCGAGAGAATGGGCACAAACAAGCTGGCATTGCCGCTAAAAGGAGAAACGATCGGATCGGCTTCATTAAAAACAGCTCTATTATCCCGTCTTGACCATGTGCTGATTGTCGAGAGGACAGAACATGCTTCACTTGAGTGGATCGGGGCGCAATATCAAGCACCGCCTTTTCTGGATCGCTGGAGTTTGCATGTCTGTAAAGAGGCGGAAAAGGGCCAAGGGCATTCTGTCAGCAGCGGGGTGAGAAAAGCTGAAAGCATGGGGGCAGACGGGGTCGTCATTCTGTTGGGTGACCAGCCGCAGCTTTCTGTCGATCATGTAAATGCCCTGATATCAAGGGCTCATGAAATGTTTGCGGTGTCAGCGTCTTTGCGTACGCTCAGTCCGCCTATTTATTTCTCATCCGCCTGTTTTCCATATGTAAAGGAGTTAAAGGGAGATGAGGGTGCCCGCAGGCTGCTGAAAAACGGACAGCTTGGCACTGGAGCGGTGCTGGCAGTGAAAGCGTGCGAGGAACTGGAAGATATTGATACGCCGGAGGAATATGACACTGTCAGGAGGCGAATACATGAACGGACAAGTGACACAGGCGCGAATGAACATTCAATTATGGAGGCCGGCAGCGCTTGATGAGGCATTTTCTCTTTTGAAGCAGCTTGCGCCAGATGTGTGTGCAGCATCGGGCAGCACGCTGCTCCAGCTCCAATGGGACAAAGGAATTCTTCCGAAAGCGCATCTCATCAGCCTTGAAGGCATTGATGAGATGAAAGGCATTACCGCTGACGGCACCCATGTGTCGATCGGGGCGCTCACCACGCTGAATGAATGCAGAAAAAACAGCCTCATCAAGCGGGATCTGGCTTGCTTATGTGATGCAGTTTCTGCTGTTGCAGCGCCGGGAATCCGAAGCCGGGCCACAATTGGCGGCAACATAGCGAGTAAAATAGGGGATTTGATTCCGCTTCTGCTTGTGCTTGATGCGGAGCTTATCGTTTATCAGAAGGAGCTTGTCAGGCTGCCGCTTGCTGAATGGATCTCCAGTGAAGCGTATTCACATGGAATCGTGACGCGTGTGATCATCCCGCGTCCAGAGGGAGATCGTGTGTTTTTCCGCAAGCTGGGAAGGCGGCAGGCATTTACCGGAGCGGTTGCTGTGGCGGCAGGACGTTTACTGAAAGACAGTGACATTCGCCTCGCAGCGGGCCATGCCGATATCAGGCCAAAAAGATTAATAGAAAGCGAGGCGAAATGGATGGAGCCTGAATGGGAGGCGCACGAACTGTACGAAACACTTATCAAGGAGCTGCCGTTTTCAGCTGATGCTTTCGTGTCAGCGGCATACAGAAAAAAAGCGGCTGCCAACGTCACCATGTCTGAGCTGATGTTTGAGGGAGGGGAATAAATGAGCATATGCAAACCGCCAAGAATAAGGCCGGATGGAAGGGAAAAGGTCACAGGTGAATTGAAGTATATGACTGATCTCACTTTTCAGGGGATGCTGTACGGCAAAATTCTGAGAAGCGCTTTCCCTCATGCGGAAATCGTGTCGATTTGCACCAAAAAGGCTGAAGAAATGGAAGGTGTGCGGGCGGTCGTCACCCATAAGGACGTTCGGGGTTTCAACCGTTTTGGGATTGTCATTCCTGACCAGCCGGTTCTATGCGAGGATAGAGTGCGTTATGTCGGAGATGCAGTGGCAGCCGTCGCCGCAGAAACAGAAGACATTGCCGAAGCCGCGCTGGAGCTGATTCACGTGGTGTACAGGGAGCTGGAGGTCATTGATTCTCCAGAAAAAGCGCTCCGACCAGATGCGTATATGCTGCACCCGGACGGTAACATCCTTCATCGTGCGTTTTTCTCGCACGGCGATGTGGAAGCGGGATTCCAATCGTGTCACACCATCCTTGAAGAAACCTACGAACTGCCGCGGCAGATGCATACGTATATGGAAACGGAAGGGGGGGTAGCTGTTCCGGAACGTGACGGGGGTTTTACAATGTACGCTGGCACTCAGCACGGCTACAAGGACCGTTTTCAGCTTGCCCGCATTTTTGGTATTCCTGAAGAGAAAATTCGGGTTGTGTCGAGTCCGATGGGCGGCTCATTTGGCGGAAAGGATGAGCTGAATATTCAGCCGTATGCCGCGCTTTTGGCCCGTAAAAGCGGGCGTCCGGTCAAAATACATCAGACGAGGCAGGAATCTGTACGCTCAGGAATCAAGCGCCACCCGATGAAAATCACGATCAAAACAGGGGCTGATCAAACAGGGAAGCTTCTGGCTCATGATGTGAAAATCATTGCCGATACAGGCGCTTACGCCACGCTGGGACCGGCAGTCCTGGATTTTTCTGCCGAGCATGCCTCGGGTCCGTACCGCATTCCGAATATCCGCACTGAAGGGATCTCTGTGTTTACGAACAACGGGGTGGCGGGAGAATTCCGGGGCTTTGGCGGCAACCAAATCACCTTCGCGCTGGAAACCCATCTTGATCGAATCAGCAGCATGCTCGGCATCGATCCGCTGGAGCTGCGAAGAAGAAATATCAGAAAACCGCATGACCCTGGGCCGCTTGAGCATCGGATTGCGCCCACTGACGGAGCGGCGCAGGTGTTGAACGTCATTTCTGCATCTCCTATTCTCAAAAGAGAACATCAGACGTCTCGTTATAAACGAAGAGGTGTTGGCGCCGCGATTACCATGCACGGGGGCGGGCTTGGCTATGGACGGATGGATGCCGCAGGAGGGCGCCTTTCCCTTTCAAGTGACGGCAAAATCACGGTTTCGTTTGGGTTTGAAGAGTGCGGGCAGGGCATCCTCGCCGCGATTGAACATATTGTGACCGAAGAGCTGGGCTGCGCGGCGGAGGATATTTCCATTATCATTGGGGATACCGCAAAAGTGCCAAAGTCAGGCTCCTCCACAGCATCCCGCGGCACGAGCATGGTGTGGCACGCGATCCAGCGTTTGAAGAAACCGTTTCTATATCAGCTGAAAAAACGTGCCGCACAATTGGTCTCATGTTTGCCTGAACAACTCATTCTCAGCGCTGGGGGGCTGCGGATGCATAATACAAAGGATCTGGTGGTGACCTATAAGGAATTGGCAGAAAAAGGCCCTTTGACTGAGGAAACAGCATTCGATTTTCCGACAACGCCTGATCCTGTGGTCGGCGGCCATTTTCTCTACTCATTTGGAGCGGCTGCAGTTGAGGTGGAGGTTGATCTATTAACAGGCGATGTCAAAGTGATAGATTGTGAGCACGCCATTGCGGCAGGCCCGGTTGTCAGTCCGCAGGGCTATCGCGGACAAATCGAAGGCGGCGCTGCTATGGCGCTCGGCTATACGCTGATGGAGGAAGCAAAAATGACGGACGGCCGTTACACAGCGGAGAATTTGGATCAGTATGTAATTCCGGGAATCAAAGATGTTCCGGCAATGAAACTGACCGCGATAGAAGAGATGATGGATGGTGACTCATATGGCCCGCGCGGTGTCGGAGAAATAGGAACGATCGCCATTACCCCGGCGATTGTAAAGGCGGTACATGATGCAGTCGGCTGCTGGGTGAACAAGCTGCCGATTTCGCGTGAAGAGCTGCTTGATGCGATAGACAGAAAGGGGATAAAACAATGGACGTAAAAGAAGCAGGATCTTTCTCTGTAAAAAAGCATCGGTTCCGAATGACCGTGAATGGAATAGCGCGGGAGGTTGATGCGGTTCCTACAGCTCGCTTGAGTGACCTTCTGCGGACGGAATTCGAGCTGACCGGAACTAAAATTTCCTGCGGAATCGGCCGTTGCGGTGCATGTTCTGTCCTGCTCGACGGCAAGCTTGCTAATGCGTGTATGACCATGGCATACCAAGCAGACGGCCATTCGATCACAACCATTGAAGGGCTTCAAAAAGAAGAACTGGATATCTGCCAAACCGCTTTTCTGGAGGAAGGCGGCTTCCAATGCGGATATTGCACACCAGGGATGACGATTGCGCTCAGAGCTCTGTTTCAGGAAAACCCGCAACCTACTGACGAAGATATTGAAGAAGGGCTGGCGGGCAATTTATGCCGGTGTACCGGTTATGGAGGGATTATGCGGTCGGCTTGCAGGATTAGAAAAGAGTTAGCAAGTGGAAAAGGGAGTCATTGGACTTTTCCCGCAGCTACGACAAAGCACCGGATTTAAAAAGTTAAGCAAATCGATAAAGCTTTAGAGAATGGCCTGGATGAACTTCAATGACAGATCGTGAAGATGAAATACCTCTTCTCCCTTTACTTTTTGCCTAGTTGTGTTTCATACTATAAATGGGTAATGTTACAAATTAAGGAAAGAGGGAGAGATGATGAATAACTTAAATTGGTGGAAAATACTTTTACTAACCTTTCTTTGTTCCCTGATTTTTTCTGTCGTCTTTGTCACTGTTCAACGGATTGACTTAATACTCAATCCACCGGAAGTACCTGTTAAATCGATTGAAAAAATAAAATGATTCATTTTGGAGAAAAGGGAATGAAAATATTTTTTTGCCTGTGCGGAAGAAATCGCTCCGAAAGAAACTAACAAATCCGTTAACAAGCGTTTCTAAATGGCGGGATTAATTGAAGAGCGAGATCAAGACGCGGCCGCGTTGTGGGGAAACATCACGCTCTCATCTCATATTGTAATGGAGGACGAGGATTTGCAGCGAGTGTTATATTTCCCTGCTCAAAACCTTGTCGCTATAGCAAAACAAACGCCATAAAGAATTCTTATGGCGTCTGACGGATATGGGGTAAGGTGAGTTCTTAATAGCCACCGAAGAAAGAAGTGCCAACAATGATTAATAGGATGAATAGCACCACGATCAAAGGGAATGACTTCATAACTTCACCTCCCTTAAAAGAGGATAGTACATGATATGCTGATGGAGATAAATTGATAGTGATGCTAGTTTAATTGATTTTAAATATTTTTTAGTCTAAGTAGAAATAGAGAACGATAAATTAAATATTTAAAAACAAACTCAAACTCTCAAATACGAGGTCCGGGGGTGGCATAAATCGCAGGAACCTTCTCACAATAGGGAGGGTCTTTTATTTATGCAGTGATCCACTCAACCCCTAAACATGTGCGGAGCCCGCCTCACCAGCGGGCGGGCTCTTTTCTTAACTCCCTCTATATACTTGATAACCAAACGGTGACAGCAAAAGCGGGATATGATAATCAGCTTCCGGATCAGAAAGATGGAAACGAACTGTTACAATCGTTAAAAACGCCTCAGCCGTGTTCGCTTTCTTTCTCGCAAAGTAACCCCCTGCATGGAATTCCATCACATACTCCCCGGACTTCAGCTCTTCTCCCGCAAGGAGCGGAGCGTCGACTCGGCCGTCATCGTTGGTGAAGGCCTCTTTAACAAGGATGACCTCTTCGCCCAGCCGCTTCAATTCGATTTTTACGTTCGCCGCGGGTTTGCCGCAGGTTAAATCCAAGATATGTGTTGTCAGCTTCCCCATCAGGCATTCAGGCTCCCTAATGCTTCCCTGGCTTTCCGTTTTTCTTTCTCAGCGTCTTCTCTCGTCACGGTGAACCGCTGGAAACCGAATGGCGGGCGCGGTTCTGTGTAGACTTTTCCTTTTGTGCCCGCAATCTCTTCGACGACTGTATCCCATGTGTGATTTTGAGATTGGAAGCTGACATCCGCGAGCTGCGGGAATCTCGTTAATATTCTGCATCCGATATGATAGATTAAGTTTTGAATGGAAGGCGTTTTGAGCTCGTGAAATACAGTGCTCGCTAAGTCACGGACCTGTTCAGCCGCCACGTAACGGGCTGGATCGGCGGCGTATGCATCATCCGCATGTTCGTAACGCCAGCTGATGTTTAAATAGACAAAGAGCGGCCGATTGCCATCTTCAGGGAGAGTCGTATATTCGTCTCTGATAAAGCCGACAAAGGAGTTTCCGCTCACTTTGACAAGCTGGAGATTCGTGATTTCGCTGTATTGCTCCTTCAGCGTTATCGTATCCCCAGTTCGTTCTGCTTTCAGCACCGACCGAGCGCGTTCATTGCGCGATCTTCTGAAGACAAGCTGGCTTGTGCCGAGCTCTTGATCGTCGTATGCAGGCATCGCTTCAAACGGAATGTCTTCGCCTGTCAGCGTGATCGTGTCCATATGTGAATAGGTGTCAAAAAATCTGTGAGCCACATAATGCAAGAAGCCTTCGGAAGTTGTTCCCTCATAGGAAGCGAGGTGGCGCTGAATAAAGTTTTTCATCGAATCCGTAGCCACGATGAGTGTATTATCTCCGTCTGTAAATGACGGCAAAAAGGCATCTCCGCCAATTTCGCATGTCACATCAATGCCGACAACTGTATTGGTTCTGCCCGTAAAAGAAGACTCTGGGATTTTCTTTATGCCTGTGAGCGGTTTTAAAAACGTTCGGTATGCAAACACATTTCCTTTGCCGTAAGACATGGTTCTTTTCATTTGAATCTCTCCTTTTTCTGTAATGATGTCCTCTAAACGAAAGCGGGCGATGCGGTATATTTCTTCAAGAGCCTGCTGGAATTCTGTTTCTGGTTTGTTCTTCAGCCTTGTCAGCAGGGCTTGGCGGATCTCCTGTTTCGTTTTTTCCTTTACCGCTAAAATAAAAGGAAAACCGAAGTTGTGATAGTAGTCTTCATTTCGTTTGAGAAATTCCTCGTATTCCTGCTGTTCAAGCTTACTGAGACCTGCGTTTTGCTGCTCTTTTACGGAGGAAGCGCTCATTGTTTTCTTGGTGCCGAGCCGGGGGTGCTTGCAGATGAGCTCAAGCTGTGTCTTGCGATCCGCAGCTTTGACTAAGCGGGACATTTTTTGATGCAAATCAGAAAGGGAGGAAAACGGGCGGAGTGCCGCGGCCTCCTCCGCAATCCATGCAGAGTGCTCGAAAATAGATCCAAGTGTGTCAGTCAGTGTTTGTCTATCCATTTGATTCAGGTCGTCCATCGTGAACATGAGCCATCACCCTTTACGTATTGATTTCCGCGCCATGGGGCCGTTTGAATTGATAAAAAGCGTTCAATGCGATCGCGGTTAAGCTGCCAATGACAATGCCGCTTCCGGTCAACACGGAAGCTGCTCCCGGAAGAGATGAAAACAAAGCGGGCACCGTCGTGGCGCCAAGCCCTAAGCTGACAGAAGAAGCAATGATCAGGAGATTGCTTTGTGATTCAAAATCGACGCTGGAAAGCATTTTAATACCGTAAGAAATGACCATGCCGAACATGACAATCATCGCGCCGCCGAGCACTGCATTCGGGATCACGGTCGTCAATGCCGCGGCTTTTGGAATCAGACCGACTGCCATCAGCATAAATCCCGTGATGGCGATGACATTGACACTTTTCATTTTTGAAAGCTGAACGATGCCGACATTTTGCGAGAAGGCTGTATACGGAAACGCGTTAAATAAGCCGCCAAGCACAATCGCAAGCCCTTCCGCACGGTAGCCTTTCTCAAGATCTTTCTCTGTTAGTTTCCGGTTTGTCATATCGGAAAGAGCAAAGTAAACACCCGTTGATTCAACAAGGCTGACAATCGCAACCAATAGCATGGTGAGAATGGCAGGCAGCTCAAAGGTTGGCGTGCCGAAATAAAATATAGAAGGAACATGAACCCAGGACGCCTCCGCGACGTCAGAAAAATCGACTTTTCCCATAAAGAAAGCGGCTGCCGTTCCAGCTGCAAGGCCGAGCAAAATCGCAATGGAGCGGATAAATCCTTTAAAGAAATAAAACAGCACTAAAATAAAGGCTGTAACGGCAAAGCCAAGGAGCACGTTGCCTAGTGAGCCGAAGTCTTTGCTGCCTTCACCGCCGGCCAGGTTATTCATCGCCGTCGGAATCAGGCTGATGCCGATAATCATAACGACTGAGCCGGTTACGACCGGCGGGAAAAAACGGACAAGCTTCCCGAAGAAGCCCGCGGCTAAAACGACAATCAGCCCGGCTGCGATAATCGAACCGTAAATCGCTGAGACACCGTATGTGCTGCCAATAGAAATCATCGGGCCGACTGCAGTAAACGTACAGCCGAGCACAACAGGAAGGCCGATGCCGAAATAACGGTTTTTCCAGAGCTGTAACAGAGTCGCCGCCCCGCACATAAACAAATCAATGGCAATTAAATACGTCAGCTGGCCCGCATTCAGCCCGATCGCAGCTCCGACGATCAGAGGGACGAGAATGGCTCCCGCGTACATCGCCAGCATATGCTGAAGCCCAAGCATCAAAAGCTGAAAGGAATGATGCTGTTCCTTCATCTCTATTTACACCTCTTTTTCTAAAACAAGTGTGTTTTCTAATACCGGCAGTTCTTCCTTCTGAACGGTTTTTTCCTTGCTGGCGCGCAAACTGAAGAATAGGTTTAAAAAGATCGCAGTCAGGCTTCCTGTGATAATGCCGTCACTGACCAGAATGCGGATCGGAGCGGGAAACGCTGCGAAAATCGCCGGCACTGTGCTGGCGCCGATGCCAAGTGCGATTGAGCAGGCGATGGTCAGCAGATGATATTGGTTTTTCAGATCCACTGTGCTGAGCATTTTTACTCCGGAGGCGATAACCATGCCGAACATGACAACGGTTGCGCCGCCGAGAACAGCGGCGGGAACGGAGGAAGCAAGAGCGGCAACCTTAGGAATCAGCCCGAGGAAAAGAAGGATACAGCCCGCGGTGACGACGACGTTTCTCGTTTTCACCTTTGTCAGCTGCAATAATCCGGCGTTTTGTGCAAATGTATTATAGGGAAAGGCGTTGAACAGCCCGCCTATCATAATGGCGATCCCCTCCGCCCGGTAGCCTTTGATCAGGTCTTTTTCGGTTAGGGGCCGGCCGCATATCTTTCCGATGGCGTAAAAAACGCCGGTTGATTCAACGATAATGACAATTCCGACGATCAGCATTGTGATGATCGGACCGATTTCAAAAGATGGAGCGCCGAAGTAAAACGGCTTCGGGATTTGAAAGAATGGGGCTTCAGATACAGATGAAAAGCTGACCTTGCCCATGACGGCAGCCGCCACAGTACCCGCAGCAATCCCGATTAGAACGGAAAGCGTTCGGGCAAATCCTTTGAGAAAGCGGTTGAGGACTAAGATCAGGATAAGGACGCTGACAGAAAGAAGAAGGTTTTCGAGCGAACCGTACTCGGGATTGGCGCTGCCGTTTGCTTTTTCTCCGCCAGCCATATTTTTCACACCTGTCGGAACAAGAGAAAGACCAATCAAGGTGACAACAGTTCCTGTTACGACAGGAGGGAATAACACGGTCAGCTTGCCGAAGAAACGGGCACATAAGAAGATCAAGACACCGGCTGCAATGATTGAACCGTAAATCGCTGAAATGCCGTAATTTGCACCAATTGCAATCATCGGGGTGACGGCCACAAACGAGCTGCCGAGCATGACGGGAAGGCCGATGCCGATGTGCGTTCCTCGCCAGGTTTGCAAAAGCGTCGCGGCTCCGCATGTTAACAGGTCAATCGCCAATAGATAGGACAGCTGTTCCGACGTTACATTCAGCGCTCTGCCGACAAGCAGAGGCACCAAAATCGCACCTGCGTACATGGCCAGCACATGCTGCAGGCCAAGAGTGAACACTGCAAACGGTTTTTGTTTCACAACAGTCCCTCCTTTTACATGTGAACTTTAGTAACATGATAGCGTGCCGTTTGCGGGCTGTCATTGGATACAGTAGCTGAAAAATAGGAGCGTTATTGCTGAAAGTAACGAAAAGCCATTTCGTTTGTAACATCATGTGACAAATGCTAGCTGATCAGCCGCTGCATCCGCAAGGCAAGCCGCAACCGCATTGTCGTTTCGGGATCTTTTAAGCTTTTGCCCAGTAATTCTTCACATTTTTCGAGGCGGTAGATGACCGTATTGCGATGCACGTACAAACGTTTTGCCGTCTCGGAAATCTGGCAGTGTGTCTCTAGATAGACAGACAGTGTATGAAGCAGGCTTTGATCCTCCTGCTGCTTTTCAGCCAGGCTTTGAAGAGTGGAATTGTAAAATTTCTTCAAATCCTCAACCGGAAGCAGGCGGAGAAGCTCAGGTACATCTTTCGCGTGATACACTTGGATGAACTCCGTGCTTCTTGATAAATGCCCTGATTGGAGAGCGTCAGACGCTTCTGTGAAAGCGTCCGGAACATCGATCAGCTTTTGGCAAATGTTGCTGATGCCAAAGGACAATGTCCGTTTAAATTGGGTTTTGACCTGTGTCTGGAACTGCTCTAAAAAGCTGATCACAGAGGCGTGCATTTCACTCCAGCTGTCCTCGATCAGCAGAATGCCGACATTTCCTTTAATAAAGAGGTGAGGCGGAAACGGGAAGGCAGACAATTCGCCTTCAAGAAATTCAAATACGCTGTCAGAGGCCAGCTGATTTTCAGTAAAGCTGATCGATCTGTCATTCCGGTCGAGCTTTCCGGCGATGCACATATATTTTTGATCCCAGCGGAGCTTAAATTCTTTTGCGCGGTTTTTGATTTCGTCGTCAGAAGAGAACGACCGCTCGATAAAATTACTGAAAAACTCATTCCGCGCCCGCCGGCTGTATTGCTTCAGGGCGTTTTCCTTCAGCAGCTCAAAGGAAATCACGTTCGCAGCCTGTTCAATGGTGAGAATCAATCCTTTATCAGCGGCTTGGACCATTTCCGGTATCAGCAGGTAGCCGCAGCTTTTTTCATGATTATAGATAGGAAGGACAGAATATGTTTTCTGATTTGAGATCGAAGAAAAACAAGTGAAAAACGGCCCGGACACGGTGTGCAGCGTGCTTTTGAGCTTTTCGGTTTCAAATGAAATCTGATGAGATGCAGAAAGCATTTTGGCATGCTGGTCAAGGAGCAGCACGGGAAGATGAAGGAGGTCTGATACCTTTTTGAGCAGAGATTGCAATCCCTTGCCGCTCATAATGTGGTTTGTGAATTTTTTATGTGCGTAAATGGCTTGCTGAAGCTCGTTTGAACGCATATCAAGAATACGGCTCAGCGTGGCGTTGACAATGTCTCCGAGGCGTATATGCTCAGGGAGCTCGATGATCGGAAACGCGTGTGAATCGGCGAGGTCAATGATTTCTTTCGGGATATCCTCCAGGTACCGTTTTGTTTTAATGCCGAGACCGGCACAGCCGCGTTTGGCCATTTGCCGAATCAGCTCTGATAACTGGTGAGGATTGTCCTTCAGGTGATACGCGGTGGTGACGAGCAGCTCATCTTTATGCAGAAAATCCGCGATATCAGGAGCATCCATCATGTTGACATGCTGAACCTCTCTTTCTCCCCCTGCTTTGCCCGCAATTAAAACTGCATTTTCGTAAGCCGGTATTTTCATCACATCAAAAATATTCATAGCTCATTCTCCTTTTCTCACAAAAAGTAACCATTGGTTAAGATGAATAAATTTCATTATTAATTCTAGCTGTTTTGCTGATGTAATACGATCATAGTAACAGTAAAATGTTGAAAATAGACTGATTGTGTTACATAAACTGACATAAAAATTCATCATCCTTACAGGGGAGGGATCAGTATGGCTTACGATTTGGTGATAACAGGCGCAAAGGCAGTCACGCCGGATGGTGTTAAAGAAGCTGATATTGCAATGAAAAACGGGGCTATTGCCAAGATAGGTTCTGCAATTGAAGCAGAGGGGGCGCCAGTTGTGGAGGCTAGCGGGCAATATGTTTTTCCGGGTGCGATCGATTGCCATGTTCATTTCAACGAACCGGGCAGAGAGGATTGGGAAGGGTTTGAAACGGGCTCACAGATGATGGCTGCCGGCGGCTGCACCACTTATTTTGATATGCCGCTGAACTGCATTCCATCCACGGTGACGGCTGAAAACCTTCTCGCAAAAGCTGAAATCGGCAGGCAAAAATCGGCGGTGGATTTTGCGTTATGGGGCGGCCTTGTGCCCGGTCATATTGATGACATACATCCGATGGCTGAAGCGGGTGCGATAGGATTTAAAGCATTTTTATCAAAATCAGGCACAGAGGAGTTTCGCTCTGTTGATGAACGGACCTTGCTCAAAGGCATGAAAGAAATCGCGGCCGCAGGAAAAATCCTTGCTCTTCACGCAGAAAGCGATGCGATCACAAGCTTTTTGCAGATGGAATGGGCGAATAAAGGGAAAGTGAATGCGGATGCATATGCGGCCTCCCGCCCGGAGGAAGCTGAAGCTGAAGCGGTGTATCGCACGATTCAGTATGCGAAGGTGACAGGCTGTTCGGTGCATTTTGTCCACATCAGTACAGCAAAAGCGGTCCGGCTGATCAGAGAGGCGAAACGGGAAGGGCTTGATGTTTCGGTCGAAACATGCCCGCATTATGTTTTGTTCAGCCATGATGATTTACGGGAAAAGGGCTCTGTCGCAAAATGCGCCCCTCCGCTTAGATCGCAGCCATCAAAAGAGGCGTTAATTGATACGCTGATCGCGGGGGATATTGACATGGTGTCCTCGGATCACTCCCCCTGCCGTCCTTCTCTGAAGCGGGAGGATAATATGTTTTTGTCATGGGGCGGAATCAGCGGCGGGCAGTTTACTTTATTGGCCATGCTTGAATTGGCCCTTGAGCGGGACATTCCATTTGAAACCATTGCTGAATGGACAGCGGGGGCACCCGCGAAGCGATTCGGCCTTCAGCAAAAAGGGCGGCTTGAAGAGGGGCGGGACGCGGATCTCGTTCTCGTCAGCATGGAGCCGTACACAGTCACAACAGAAACGATGTTTACAAAACATAAGCAGAGCATTTATGAAGGACATACTTTCCCCTGCCGCATCTCGGCCACCTACAGCAGAGGACGGTGCGTGTACAGTGATGGGGAGAAAGCAGACAGCGGAATTGAGGGAGCATTGGTCGTTCCTTCGTAAGCCCGGCAGATTGAATTCTGCCGGTTTTTTTATGTCAGTGACTTTGGTTTTTAAAAATCCATCATCGTGGTATCTTTTTAAAAAGGGGGCTGCGGTGATGGAACACATCAAACACATACTAAACCAATCATGGTCGCTGCATACGAGTTCCAAATGGACGAAAGAATGCCCGGCATGCGGCCAATGCGGCGTGACGGCATTGGTGATACAGGAGCAATTCGGGGGCGACATTTTCAAAACAAAGGTCGGTGAGAGCTGGCATTTTTATAACAGCATAAATGGGGCGGTGTATGACTTTACGAGTGAACAGTTTCAGGAGCCTATTGAGTACCAAAATATCCCTTCCTCAAGAGAGGAGGCGTTTTTGGATACCAATGAGGAACAATATCAGCATCTGCGCTCAGCGTTTTTCCGCAATATGAACAGCATTTCCGAGGAAACCTGAAAACGCGTGTGATAAACTGGAAGAGAGGTGAATGATTGTGATTTATATCGGACTGACGGGATGGGGGGATCATGACAGCATTTATCCGCCGAAAACGGCCAGCCAGAAAAAATTGCAGGCCTATTCCTCCCATTTTCCGATCGTGGAATTAGACGCGAGCTTTTACGCGATTCAGCCGGCGCGCAATAATGAAAAGTGGGTGAAGGAAACGCCGGAAACCTTCCAATTTATCGTGAAAGCGTATCAGGGCATGACGGGGCATCAGCGCGGCGACATTCCGTTTGACTCCAAAGAGGAGATGTTTGATGCTTTTAAGCTGTCCTTAACGCCATATTTACATAGCAATAAGCTCGCCATGGTGCTGTTTCAATTTCCGCCGTGGTTTGACTGCAAGAAAGAAAATGTCGCTTATTTAAGATGGTGCAAAAATCAGATGGGCGATATTCCTTGCGCGCTTGAGTTCAGAAACCGCTCCTGGTTTTCGCCGCCATTTTATGAGCAGACGCTTTCCTTTATGAAAGCGGAAGGCTGGATTCACAGCGTATGTGACGAACCGCAAATCGGCGAGGGAAGCGTCCCGACTGTGTTGCGGGCGACCGATGAAAACAAAACGCTCGTCAGGTTTCACGGACGCAATAAGCAGGGCTGGATGAAGCCCGATGGCGGGAAAAACTGGCGTGAGGTCAGATATTTATACCGCTATAACAAACAGGAGCTGGAAGACTGGAAAAAGCATCTGAACGAATTGCAGCAGCAAAGTAAAGAGGTATTTGTCCTGTTCAACAACAATTCCGGCGGAGACGCCGCGGATAACGGCAAGCAGATGCTTGAACTGCTTGATATCGAGTACTCCGGACTTTCTCCGAGACAGCTCGATTTATTTTAGAAAAGAGGTTTTGATTGATGTCGTTTGTGATTTTGGCCGTACTGGGATTCATCGCAGGTACGGTGGGAAGTCTGATTGGGCTTGGCGGCGGAATTGTCATCGTGCCGTCTCTGATGTTTTTAAGCACAGTGACGCCGTATTTTCAGAATGTGACGCCGCAGATCGCGATTGGAACTTCGCTTCTGGTCATTATTTTTACGGGTCTTTCCTCAACTTTAGCTTATATTAAATATAAAACGGTTGATTATAAAAGCGGGCTCATTTTCTTTATCGGTTCAGGTCCCGGCAGCATTATTGGGGCATACGTGTCAAAGCTTTTTAATTCAAACTCGTTTTCCATTTGGTTTGGCATATTTATGATTCTTATTTCATTATCCTTAATGCTGAAAGCGAAGGCGCGGCCGGTAAACAAAGAGCACAGAGGAATAATAAGGACTTTTCAGGATGATGCCGGAGAGCCCTATACTTACTCGTATCAGGCGTCTGTCGGGATTGCCATCGCCTTTGTTGTCGGCTTTTTAGGCGGGCTCTTTGGAATAGGCGGCGGCTCGCTGATGGTTCCGGCCATGATGCTGTTATTTCTGTTCCCGCCAAAGGTTGCGGTGGCAACGTCCATGTTCATTATTTTCCTGTCCTCTATGACAGGGTCTGTTTCACATATCATGTCCGGGCATGTGAATTGGCTGTACGCCCTCGCGCTTGTGCCCGGCGCTTGGTTCGGCGGAAGGCTTGGGGCCGCCATCAACCGAAAAATGCAGACGAAAACAATCGTCATGATCATGCGGATCGTATTAATTTTGATCGGCTGCCAGCTCATTTATGAAGGCATTTTCAGCTGAACGATTAGGGAGAGAAGGGTATGAAAGAGAAGCTCCGCTTATATCACACAAATGATTTGCACAGCCATTTTGAAAATTGGCCAAAAATAACAGATTATATTGAGCAAAAAAGAAAAGAACATCAGCTGCACAGCGAAGAGACGCTCGTTTTTGATATTGGTGATCATATTGATCGTTTTCATTTTGTGACAGAGGCGACATTCGGAAAAGCCAATGTAGACCTCTTAAACTGTCTTCAAATTGATGGAGCGGCTATCGGCAATAACGAGGGGATTACGCTTCCTCATGAAGAGCTTGCTTCTTTATATGATCATGCCGAGTTTCCCGTTATCGTCTCTAATCTGTATGACAAAAACGGAAACCGCCCGTCCTGGGCAGTTCCTTACCATATCAAAACATTGAGAAACGGCATGACCTTTGCTTTGTTAGGTGTAACGGTACCGTATTATCCCGTCTATGACAAGCTGGAATGGACTGTTACTGATGCGCTCGAAAGTATAAAAGAAACCATACAGGAAGTGAAAGGACAGGCTGATATCATCGTTCTCCTGTCGCATTTGGGAATTCTTGACGATCAAGCGGTTGCTGAAGCGGTTCCGGAGATTGACGTTATCCTCGAGTCTCATACTCACCATCTGCTTGAAAATGGACAGATGGTCAACGGCGTATTGCTTGCCAGCGCTGAGAAATACGGAAACTATGTCGGCTGTGTAGACATCACGATGGACACTGAAAAGCGAAAAATCATCAGCAAAACAGCGTCTGTTCAAAACATGGCGGAATGGACAGGGGAATCGCCGGAAACCAAAGCATTTCTCGAGGAAAAAGAACGTGAAGCCGAGGATAAGCTGTCCGTTGCCGTTGCGGAGCTTGCGCAAGATGCTGAAGTCAAGTGGTTTGAAGAATCCGATCTGCCTTTACTTCTGGCATATGCGTTAAAGGAATGGTGCGGAGCCGACATCAGCATGGTGAATTCCGGTGTCATCCTCGGACCGCTTAAAGCCGGCCCGGTGACCAAGCTTGACCTGCACCGCATCTGCCCTCACCCCATCAACCCGGTTACTGTCCGCCTGACGGGAGAGGAACTGAAGGAAACGATTGTTCATGCCGCTTCGGAACAGATGGAGCAGCTTCGAATTAAAGGATTGGGCTTCCGGGGAGAAGTGATGGGAAAAATGGTGTACGCGGGTGTCGATGTCGAAACAAAACGGCTGGACGATGGGATGACGCACGTTACCCGGATTACGCTGAACGGAGATGACATAGATAAAAATAAACAATACGCTGTGGCCGTGCTTGACATGTTTACGCTCGGCAGGCTGTTTCCAATCATCCGCGACGCCGGGGTAAAAGAATATTTTATGCCGGAGTTTTTGCGGGATCTGCTTGCCTGGAAGCTTGCACAATAAGGAGGTCAGCCCACAACAAGCCGTGCCCTTCATCATAAAGTGATGAAGGAAGGGAGTGGTTGACGTGGTAAATCTGACACCGATTATGATAGAAGGACAGCCTTTTACAGCTGTGACAGTAAAGCTTCCAAAAACAAATTTCATGGCAGTCTCCAATGATCACGGATACATTATGTGCGGCGCGCTTGATGTGGCGCTGCTGAATGAAAAATTAAAGGAGCGTGGAATTGTGGCGGGACGGGCGGTTGGTGTGCGAACAATTGACCAGCTGTTAGACGCCCCTTTAGAATCCGTCACATATGCCGCAGAAGATCTTGGCATTCATGCCGGCATGAGCGGCAGAGAAGCGCTCTTAAAAATGGTGAAATAAAATAAATTGGCCCGGCTATTACTATGTCCCCCCTTACAAGCATACATTGTGATATGTAAGGGGGGATTTTCTTGCCAAGATATCGCGGCCCTCTTCGCAAGAGAGGACCTTTGCCTTTCCGGTACGTGCTGCTGCTGTCACTCGTATTTTTTATCATATCTACAACAGTCAGCCTTTGGATTATCAACGGCTCGATTAAACCGGTATTAATGAGCATCGGTGAAATGGAAACGAAGCGTGTGGCAACAGAGGTGATTCAGGATTCGATTGAGGATTATATGTCTGACAGCGAAAATATGAAAGATATGTTTCAAATGAATTCTGATGAAAACGGAAATTTAACGACAATCGATTTTAATACACAGATTATAAACAGTGTGAAAACAAAGGTGACAAAGCAGCTTCAGTCTCATCTGAAAGAGATGGAAACCCACACCGGACACAGCGGCGCCAGTGAAAATATTATGATCAACATCCCATTGGGACAGGTGACAGGAAACAGCCTTCTGGGAAACCTCGGCCCGAAAATCCCAGTCCGGTTCAATTTAATCGGTGACGCCTTTACAGACGTCAAAACAAAAATAAAGCCATATGGCATTAATAACGCACTTATTGATATCAGCATCTTCGTAGAAATTAAAGTGAAGGTCATCATCCCGTTCGCAAGCAAAACAGCCGTGGTCACCAATAATGTTCCTGTATCAATTAAAGCAGTGCAGGGCGAAGTGCCGCAATTTTATAACGGAAGCGGCGGTTCAGGTGTTACGCCTTCTGTCCAGCTTCCAAGCAGCAAAGAAGAAGACAGCCATGATTCAAAAAATGAAAAAAACAGCAAATAAAGCCGCCTTTTCATGAGGCGGCTTTCGTCATTTCTTTTTCTTGTACTCATAGCGCTCCCACGCTCTCAAATGTGGATAAGGATCAAACGACCATTCAGTTTTTCCATTATCCTTATACATGCCATAGTGCAGGTGCGGCGGGAATTTTCCGGCCGTGCCAGGCGGGCCGTATCCTGAGCTGCCCACTGACCCGATTACTTGGCCGGGCTCAACGATCTGCCCTGTTTTAATGCCTTTTGCAAACCCATTGAGATGGGCGAAATAATGATACGTATTGTTAATATCTCTGATGCCGATTCTCCATCCTCCAAAGCGGTTCCAGCCTTTCATTTCAATGACGCCGTAACAGGTGGATTTAACAGGAAGGCCATAGTGGGCAAAGAGATCTGTTCCTTCATGAATCCGCCTTCCCCCAAAGCCGCGGGCGTCTCCCCACGTGCTGCGGTAACTGTAATCCGTTCGGATCGGAAGCGGAAACGCATGCTCGCCCAAATCAATATGACCGTAAGCCTTAAACAGCTTCATGAACTCGGATATGATTCCCACCGTTTGATCACGGCGGTAATAGTCCCAGAGCCCGATGCGGATATTCTCCTCATCTGTGCCGTACGACAGCAGATATTGTGCGAATGTATACAGAATGTCTTCATCATTGCTGACCTCGGCTTTCCCGTCGCCGTCACCGTCCATTCCGATACCGTCAAACACTTTTATGCTTAACGGCGCATCGTCTTTCGGGTTCGGGTTTTCTGGTCCGCTCCAGATCTCATCCGGTACATAGATGCTGATGATTCCCGTTTTGTCAGGCAGATCCTTTCTGTTGCTCCGCACATTCTCCTCGTATTGATCAACAGCGGCAAGCGCATACCAAGGAATCTGCGTTACAGCCTCGACTTTATGATATAATTCCATCCGTTTGGAAAGCACCGGATCTGAAAGCTCTTTTCCAGACGCATAAGGTTCAAATGCAAACAAAAGGAGAAGAAGGGCAGATAACACAACTTTCACAAAATAATCTCCTTTCAATATTGAATACACATAGTTTGCGGCAACCCGGCGAGAAAATGTCAGTAATCATCTTCCCTTGTCGAGAAATTTTTCCTATGTTAAAGTGTCTAAAGAAAAGACTTTCTTTAGTTAGAAAAACATTATTTTTGTTGCAGAAATGAAAAAACTGCACCTATCTCGTTTTCAGAATGTTTCGTGTCAGAAATGAGTATATTGGATATTGGAGATGATGGGAATTGGCAAAGAAAGACGAACACCTCAGAAAGCCCGAATGGCTCAAAATCAAATTAAATACAAATGAAAATTATACAGGACTCAAAAAACTCATGCGGGAAAACAATCTGCACACCGTATGTGAAGAAGCAAAATGTCCGAATATTCATGAATGCTGGGCAGTGAGACGTACAGCGACATTTATGATCTTAGGATCTGTTTGTACGAGAGCGTGCCGTTTCTGCGCCGTCAAAACGGGCCTTCCGACTGAGCTTGACCTGCAAGAGCCGGAACGCGTAGCAGATTCCGTCGCTCTGATGAATCTGAAACACGCGGTTATCACAGCTGTTGCGCGTGATGACCAAAAAGACGGAGGTGCGGGTATTTTCGCGGAAACTGTCCGTGCAATCCGCAGAAAAAGCCCGTTCACAACAATTGAGGTGCTTCCGTCAGATATGGGCGGAAACTATGATAACTTAAAAACGTTAATGGATACGCGCCCTGACATCCTGAATCACAATATCGAAACGGTTCGCCGCCTGACGCCAAGAGTCCGCGCGCGTGCGACATACGACCGTTCATTGGAATTTTTGCGCCGCGCGAAAGAAATGCAGCCTGACATCCCGACAAAATCAAGCATCATGATCGGACTCGGTGAAACGAAAGAAGAAATTATCGAAGTGATGGACGACCTCTTGGCAAACAATGTTGATATTATGGCAATCGGCCAATACCTGCAGCCGTCGAAGAAGCACTTAAAAGTCCAAAAATATTATCACCCTGATGAATTTGCAGAATTGAAGGAAATCGCGATGCAAAAAGGCTTCAGCCACTGTGAAGCCGGTCCGCTTGTCCGTTCCTCCTACCATGCGGATGAACAGGTTAACGAAGCATCTAAAAAACGCCAAGCGCAAGCATAATGCCAAAACGCCAGATCATCTGGCGTTTTTGTCATTCCTATTCGTTTCCTTGTCCTGGCGTGTTTCTCCATTGGCATTTTCGTTTTCCGAGACAGGGCTTCCTTGCGGGGAGGTTTTCATTTCTTGTATTGTCCCCGACATGATGTCTCTGACATCTCTTGAACCGGAACCGAGATTGCTGTAATTTTTGATGGCCTGCATGTGATTCGGATTGTCGGAAATGTACACATGATAGTAACGCGGAATCACCGAAACCGCCGTTTTTTTCACTTGATCAGCTGTCAGCTCACGGTTTTTCGAATCGGTTTTGTACACGACAAGCGCTTCTTGGTCAGTGACAAGCGCTGCGGCATCTTGAATATGAGGGAGCTGAACCGTTAAGCTTGATATGATGTGAGCGGTTTCTTCACGGTCTGGCGCCGGTGTCTCCTGCTGTTCGCCGTCCAATTGTTCTTTTTGATAGCGGACATAACCAAACTGTTCATTCTCATCATGCCTGTTAAAAGCTTCATTGCGGTCAGATACATGAATGGGCCTGGTTTCATTTTGATGCTGGGCATTCTGTTCAGCGTTATTGAATCCTGCGCCTCCGCATCCGGATAAAAGCCCGGTCATCAGGCAGAGGCTGACAGCAGTTCGTTTCATTTGTAATCCCTCCTCATGTGTAGGGTAGCCAAATCACACGAATTATTCTTTAGCAATTGATGGGGACGGGGCAATGAATTATGATAGGAATGAGTGAAAAAGAGGTGAGATCATGATTCTTATTCAAAATGCCGAATTTGAGCTGGTGCACAATTTCAAAGACGGCTTCAACGAAGAGGCTTTTAAAGCCCGTTATTCCGATATTTTAAATAAATACGATTACATTGTGGGAGACTGGGGATACGGCCAGCTCAGGCTCAAGGGCTTCTTTGACGACCAGAATCAAAAGGCGACCTTTGAAACGAAAATCAGCACATTGGACGAATACATTTACGAATACTGTAATTTCGGCTGTGCGTATTTTGTCTTAAAACGGATCAGAAAATAACCATTACACAAAGGGGATGCTGTCATGTATTTTGTTGACAGAAACAAGATAGAGCATACACTCGGGTTCTTCGAGCGTCAGCTGGCGCTGTTTCATTCGCAAGCAGACTGGAATTCCGAAATCGAGGGGCTCGCGCTTGAACGCATCGGCCACCTGTTAATCGAATGCATTCTCGATACAGGAAATGACATGATTGACGGTTTTATTATGCGGGACCCGGGCAGCTATGATGATATCATGGACATACTGGTTGATGAAAAAGTCGTAACGGAAGAAGAGGGAGCGGAGCTGAAGCAATTGATTGCGTACCGAAAAACATTGGTTCAGCAATACCAGCTCGCTGACAGTGCAGAGCTTTACAAGCTGATCACCGCGCATCTAGCGGTCCTTCAAGTCTTTCCGAAACGAATCAGAAGCTACTTGGAAACAGAGCTGGGCCCTGTTTCCGCGTTTAAATAACGACAGGAAAGCCACAGGAGTGTTTAAAAATGAAAACATATAAAGGATATCTAATTGATTTAGACGGAACGATGTACAACGGCACAGAAAAAATCGAGGAAGCGTGTGAATTTGTCAGAACGCTGAAAGACCGCGGCATTCCTTATCTTTTTGTGACAAACAACTCTTCCCGCACACCGAAGCAGGTGGCGGACAAGCTGGTCTCTTTTGACATTCCGGCAACAGAGGAGCAGGTCTTTACGACAAGCATGGCGACTGCCCAGCATATCGCACAGCAGAAAAAAGACGCGTCTGTGTATGTGATCGGGGAAGAAGGAATTCGCCAGGCGATTGAAGAAAACGGCCTGACCTTTGCAGAGGAAGATGCGGACTTTGTTGTTGTCGGAATTGACCGCGGGATTACATACGAAAAACTTGCCGTCGGCTGCCTCGCAATCAGAAATGGCGCCCGCTTTATTTCCACCAACGGTGACATTGCCATACCGACTGAAAGAGGCCTCCTGCCGGGCAACGGTTCACTGACCTCTGTGTTAACCGTATCCACAGGCGTGCAGCCGGTATTTATCGGCAAGCCGGAATCCATCATCATGGAGCAGGCGATGCGTGTTCTCGGCACTGACGTATCCGAGACACTTATGGTCGGCGACAACTACGCGACTGATATTATGGCAGGCATTAATGCAGGGATGGATACGCTGCTTGTCCACACAGGCGTAACGAAAAGAGAGCATATGACAGACGATATGGAAAAACCGACTCACGCTATTGATTCACTGACTGAGTGGATTCAGCATATCTAAAAAAAGGGCGCCCCAAAAGGGTGCCCTTTATTCTGTATGCCGCGCGCGGTGTGCGAGCCTGCTGGAGGCCGCAGCGGAAATGGCGCCGACAATGTCATCAAGAAATGTATGGCATTCGCCGGTTGATTTATCATTTAAACGGCCGAGGATACCGGGTTTTTCTTTGTCGATGTAGCCATAGTTCGTAAACCCGATGGACCCGTAAATATTCACGATGGAAAATGCCAGAACTTCATCTACTCCATATAGGCTTTCATCTATCTCCAGCATCGTTTGCAGCGGTTCAGACAGTTTTTTCTGCTCAGCAAGAACGTCCAATTCAATGCCCGTTAAAATCGCGTTTTGCACCTCACGCTTTGCGAGGACCCGATTCACATTCAACGTGCATTCATCCATGGTTAAATCCGGATGATATTTTTTCTGCAGAAAAAAGACAAGCTCGGCAATATCGGATACCTCAACGCCGCGCTCCTTCATCCGTTCTCTTGCTTTGGCTTCCATCTGACTGATTTGTTCTTTATCTGACATCAACTTCACCCAATCTTTTTTTACTAGTTTATACAAAACGTACGAGATGTTTACGACTTTTTCTTGCTCCTTCGCCGGATTAAAATATGTATTCATAATTCCGCCTGTGTATGACTACGATGTGATGAGCCCTAATTCAACAGGCAGGTGATCATTGTGAAAGGCACAATAAAAGAAAAATACGGCATTCATATCAGGCAGCTTTCAATGTATCAGCATACGTATCAATGCTTTCAAACACCGAATTCCTTCTTTTTGATTGTTCCCGTTTCCCATTTTTCAGATGAGGAGCTGGCGGAGCTTTATTACATGAGTCAGTATTTACAAGAACAAAGTGACCCATACGTTTCCGTTTTTATCTTTACAAAAGAAGGCGAGCTGACCTTTGAACATGAAGGAAAAACGTACGCCCTGCTGAAGGCGGCTCCTCCTTTTTCAAACCGGGCATTTTCCATAGGGACAGAACTGGCGGAGTTTCATCGAAAGGGCAGAGGATACCCGTACGAAGTCAAGGAGGCCGGAAGAATTGGGCAGTGGAAAGACCTGTGGGGAAAACGCATTGATCAGCTTGAAGCGTTTTGGCAGCGAAAGGTTCATACCCCTCCGCACGAGCCCTTTGATAAAAAAATGATTGAATCGTTTCCATATTATTTAGGACTGTCAGAAAACGCGATTCAATATTTAGTCGATACTGAGCTCGATGACAAACCGCAAGCGGCTGATTCAGGAACAATATGCCATCAGAGGATGGAAAGAAATACGTGGTCTTCTGAATCCCTAATCAGGATTCCGGCTGACTGGGTATTTGACCACGCTGCACGCGATTTAGCCGAATATATGAGACACACATTTTTGCATCATCGTGATGATTTTAACCGGCAGGGCTTTCGCTTTTTGCAGGAATACGAGCAAATCACACCGCTGTCTTCATTTTCGAAACGTCTTTTGTACAGCCGTCTCCTTTTTCCGCTTCATTATTATGAAATCGTGGAAGGCTACTATATTTCTTCAGAATCAGAAAAGCACTATTATGAAGAGCAGCTCGACTACATTCTCAGCGATTCGGGCTATGAACAATTTCTGAATGCTGCCCAGGAGTTTATGAACATGAGAGCGCAGAACATTTTTGTTCCCCCTGTCAGCTGGCTCGGAAAGGGCGGCTTGTAAGGAAGGAGAAAATCTGACAAAAATAATTAGAAAATAAAGAATCTTGTCATATCAATTGGTTAAGCGTTTGCATTCGCAAAATTCAGCAGATTGTTGTCTTGTCAAAACAGGAGTGGGCTTATATAATATTTGTAACTTATATGTCTGTGTTGAGTTAACAATTGTCTCTCTTGAAAGGACAATCCGGAGAAGGGTGGAGTTTTTTTGAAAGCAATTCGTGTAGGGCTTTTAGGCTTAGGTACCGTCGGAAGCGGTGTCGTTAAAATTATTCAAGACCATCAGGATAAGCTGATGCATCAGGTTGGCTGTCCAATTACAATAAAAAAAGTGCTTGTGAAAGATGTAGAGAAAAAAAGAGAAGTAGATTTGCCGAAGGAAGTGCTCACGACAGAAGTATATGATGTGATCGACGATCCAGATGTTGATGTCATCATCGAGGTAATCGGCGGTGTTGAGCAGACAAAGCAATATTTGCTTGACGCTTTGAGATCGAAAAAACACGTTGTCACGGCAAACAAAGATTTAATGGCCGTGTACGGTTCTGAACTGCTGGCTGAAGCAAAGGAAAATGGCTGTGATATTTACTTCGAAGCCAGCGTTGCCGGCGGGATTCCAATTCTTCGCACATTAGAGGAAGGCCTCTCATCAGACAGGATTACTAAAATGATGGGAATCGTAAACGGAACAACGAACTTTATCTTAACCAAAATGATTAAAGAGAAAAGCCCTTACGAGGAAGTGCTTAAGGAAGCGCAGGATCTGGGGTTTGCCGAAGCTGACCCGACTTCAGATGTGGAAGGGCTCGACGCCGCACGGAAAATGGCAATATTGGCGCGTCTCGGCTTCTCAATGAACGTCGATCTGGAAGATGTCAAAGTGAAGGGGATCTCCCAAATTACAGACGAGGATATCAGCTTCAGCAAACGTCTCGGCTACACAATGAAGCTGATCGGGATTGCCCAGCGTGACGGCAGCAAAATTGAAGTCAGCGTTCAGCCGACGCTGCTTCCAGATCACCATCCGCTTTCTGCCGTGCATAATGAATATAACGCCGTCTACGTGTATGGCGAAGCTGTCGGAGAGACGATGTTCTATGGCCCGGGAGCGGGAAGCATGCCGACAGCCACATCAGTTGTGTCTGACCTGGTCGCTGTCATGAAAAACATGCGTCTCGGCGTAACCGGCAACAGCTTTGTTGCGCCGCAATATGAGAAAAACATGAAGTCGCCGTCCGATATTTATGCACAGCAATTTTTGAGAATTCACGTGAAGGATGAGGTGGGCTCATTCTCGAAAATCACGTCTGTGTTCTCAGAACGGGGCGTCAGCTTTGAGAAAATTCTTCAGCTGCCGATTAAGGGGCATGATGAGTTAGCAGAAATCGTCATCGTCACACACCACACATCAGAAGCTGATTTCAGTGATATCCTGCAAAACTTAAATGATTTGGAAGTCGTTCAAGAAGTCAAAAGCACATATCGTGTAGAAGGGAACGGTTGGAGCTAATGTGGAAAGGACTTATCCATCAATATAAAGAATTTTTACCTGTAACGGATCAAACACCGGCGCTTACGTTACATGAAGGCAATACGCCGCTCATTCATTTGCCGAAGCTGTCTGAACAGCTCGGGATTGAGCTCCATGTCAAAACAGAAGGCGTAAACCCTACTGGATCTTTTAAAGACCGCGGGATGGTCATGGCGGTGGCAAAGGCGAAAGAAGAAGGCAACGACACGATTATGTGCGCGTCAACCGGAAATACATCAGCGGCTGCGGCTGCTTATGCAGCCCGCGCCGATATGAAATGTATTGTCATCATCCCGAATGGGAAAATTGCGTTTGGCAAGCTCGCTCAGGCAGTCATGTACGGAGCTGAAATCATTGCAATCGACGGCAACTTTGACGATGCCCTTAAAATTGTCCGTTCAATTTGTGAAAAATCACCGATCGCGCTTGTCAACTCGGTCAACCCTTACCGCATCGAAGGCCAAAAAACAGCTGCCTTTGAAGTATGCGAACAGCTGGGCGAAGCACCGGACGTTTTGGCGATCCCGGTCGGAAACGCGGGAAACATCACAGCGTACTGGAAGGGCTTCAAAGAATATCATGAGAAAAACGGCACTGGCCTTCCGAAAATGCGCGGTTTTGAAGCGGAAGGAGCAGCTGCGATCGTCCGCAACGAAGTTATTGAAAACCCGGAAACAGTGGCAACAGCGATTCGTATCGGAAACCCGGCAAGCTGGGATAAAGCTGTAAAAGCGGCTGAGGAGTCCAATGGGAAAATTGACGAAGTCACTGATGATGAAATTCTTCATGCGTATCAGCTGATCGCCCGTGAAGAAGGCGTGTTTGCAGAACCGGGCTCCTGCGCATCTATTGCAGGTGTGCTGAAACAAGTAAAATCCGGAGAAATTCCGAAAGGCAGCAAGGTTGTGGCTGTGTTAACAGGGAACGGGCTGAAAGACCCGAACACAGCGGTCGACATTTCTGAAATGAAGCCGGTCACCCTGCCGACTGATGAAGACAGCATCCTCGAATATGTAAAAGGAGCGGCCCGTGTATGAACGATGCCGACATGCTGTTCTCTGTCACTGTTCCAGGAAGCACGGCTAACCTAGGCCCCGGCTTTGATTCAGTCGGAATGGCGCTCAGCAGATATTTGAAGCTGACCGTCTTTGAAAGCGATCAATGGTCTTTTGAAGCTGAAACAGAAACAGTCGCCGGAATTCCGGCGGGTACAGATAATATGATCTACCAAGTGGCGAAACGGACGGCGGATATGTACGGAAAAGCAATGCCTCCTGTACATGTGAAAGTGTGGAGTGACATTCCGCTTGCACGCGGTCTTGGCAGCAGTGCTGCGGCCATAGTGGCGGCTATAGAACTGGCAGATGAATTATGCGGTTTACAGCTCTCCGAAGCAGACAAGCTGCATTTAGCCAGCCTTGAAGAAGGACATCCGGACAATGCAGGCGCTTCTCTCGTCGGCGGGCTTGTGATCGGACTGCATGAAGACGACGAGACGCAAATGATCCGCGTGCCGGATGCCGACATTGATGTTGTGGTTGTCATTCCTTTTTACGAGGTGCTGACAAGAGACGCGCGGGACGTGCTTCCGGCAGAGTTTCCATATGCGGACGCTGTAAAAGCCAGCGCCGTCAGCAACATTCTCATCGCGGCGATCATGTCAAAGGATTGGCAGCTTGTCGGAAAAATCATGAAAAAGGATATGTTCCATCAGCCGTATCGGGCGATGCTTGTCCCGGAATTGTCTAAAGTGGAGCATGTTGCCGAGATGAAAGGCGCTTATGGAACTGCCCTCAGCGGAGCGGGCCCGACGATTCTTGTCATGACCGAAAAAGGAAAAGGAGAAGCGCTGAAAGAGCAGCTCGCACTTCATTTCCCGCATTGTGAAGTCGACGCTTTGACCGTTCCGAAAGAGGGAAGTATAATAGAGCGAAATCCTTTCTATCAAGTGAAAAGTGTATAGTTCATTCCAAGCGTTCCTCAGCGTCAGCAGAGGACGCTTTTTTTCTTCATGATATAAAGGGATTTTTATTTAGAAAAACGAAATACATGTAAAAAGGAGGAGATTGATATGAAAAAGCTGATGACCGCCGAAGATATGACAGCCATTGTCTCGGTGACGGACCCTCAATACGCCCCGGACGGCAAGCGTGCGGCTTATGTGAAGTCACAAGCAAACAAAGAGAAAGATTCATATACTTCAAATATATGGGTATATGATGCAGGAAGCGGCACGTCCATTCCTTGGACACATGGAGAAAAGCGGAGTACTGATCCTAGATGGTCTCCTGACGGACGCCAGATTGCGTTTGTTTCTGACCGTGATGGCGATGTGTCTCAGCTTTATATAATGAGCGCTGAAGGCGGGGAAGCAAAAAAACTGACTGATATTCCATATGGTGTGTCTCAGCCGGTATGGTCTCCGGATGGAGAGTCAGTGCTTGTCACGGTCAGCCTGGGAGATGAAGAAAGTGTTTATGATCAAGAGAAAACGGAACCCGACAGCTTTGAACCGGTTGAAGTGCATGGTTTAGCCTATAAACGGGATGGAAAAGGGCTGACGAGAGGCGCGTATGCTCAGCTTGTGCTTGTCAGCGTGAAGTCTGGTGAGGTAAAACAGCTGACTAATGAAAAAGCTGACCACTTCGATCCGGCTTTTTCTCCTGACGGCAAATCTCTCGTTTTTTCGGCTAATTTGACTGAAACGGATGATGCCAGCAAGCCGCACGATGTCTGCATGGTGTCGCTGGAGACAGAAGATCTCAAGCTGATTACCTCTCATCGCGGCTCATTCGGACCCAGCTCTTTTTCACCGGACGGAAGGTACCTTGCTTTGCTTGGGCATGAACAGGAATATCGGAATGCAACGCTAGAAAAAGCGTGGCTTTATGATATAGAGCTAGACCGCCTTACGTGTCTCACTGATATGCTGGACGTTCACTTAGCGGATGCGTTGATTGGAGATTCGCTGATAGGAGGAGCTGAACAGCGCCCGGTTTGGACAAAAGACAGTCAAGGGTTTTATGTCATCGGCACAGAACAAGGCAGCACGGGAATCTATTATGTTTCTATAGAGGGACTCGTATATCCGATTCGGTTAGAAAAAGAATATATCAACAGCTTTTCTATGCATCCTGATGAACACAGCTTTATTGCCAGTGTGACAAAGCCTGGCAGACCTAGTGAGCTTTACAGCATTCCGCTTGGACAGGAAGAAAAACGGCTGACTGATGCGAATGACAAGTTTGTTGACGAGCACCTCATTTCGTTACCTGAAGACATTCAATATGTGACAGAAGATGGGATGAGGGTGAACGGCTGGCTGATGAAACCTGCTCACGCTGCAGAGGGCAAAAACTATCCGCTTATTCTCAATATACACGGCGGTCCGCATATGATGTACGGGCATACATATTTTCACGAATTACAGGTGCTGGCGGCGAAAGGATATGCAGTGGTTTATGTAAATCCAAGAGGAAGTCATGGCTACGGACAGGAATTTGTGAACGCAGTCAGAGGGGATTACGGCGGAAAAGACTATCAGGACGTGATGCAGGCAGTGGATGAGGCGATCAAAAGAGACCCGCAGATAGATGCCGAGCGGATAGGGGTCACAGGCGGAAGCTACGGAGGCTTTATGACCAACTGGATCGTGGGGCAGACACATCGTTTTAAAGCAGCTGTCACTCAGCGTTCGATTTCAAACTGGCTCAGCTTTCACGGCGTTAGTGATATCGGCTATTTTTTCACGGACTGGCAGCTTGAGCATGACATGTTTACCGATACGGAAAAACTGTGGGACCGTTCCCCTTTAAAATATGCGGCAAACGTGGAGACGCCCCTTTTAATTCTTCATGGCGAACGTGATGACCGGTGCCCGATTGAACAGGCTGAACAGCTTTTTATCGCCTTGAAAAAAATGGACAAGGAAACCGTGCTGGTCCGTTTTCCGAAAGCATCGCATAATTTGTCACGCAGCGGACACCCGGGACAGCGGATCAAGCGCCTGGCCTATATAAGCTCATGGTTTGACCAATATCTCTCATAAAAAAAGCCAGGCTGATCAAATATCAGCCTGGCTGCTTTATTAAAAGACTTGTTCTACTTCAATTACACCCGGCACTTCTTCAAGAAGAGCGCGTTCAATTCCGGCTTTCAGCGTAATTGTTGAACTTGGGCAGCTGCCGCACGCGCCTAAAAGACGAAGCTTAACAATACCTTCATCAATGTCTACAAGCTCACAGTCACCGCCGTCACGAAGTAAAAACGGACGAAGTTTGTCCAGTACTTCCTGCACCTGTTCTTTCATTTCAACTTCAGTCATGACATTCGCTCCTTTCGTCGTCATAAAACCATTATATTCAGTGTAACAATAAAAATCTATTGTTTGGTTTGCAGAATTGCTCCCATTATTATAGCACATTCAGACTTGAACACAAAAACGGTTTTTTTCTATAAAAACGTCTTTTGTCTCTGTATACTTAATAGAAAGAATGTAATGCAGAGAAATGGGGGCACTTATCAATGACCAAAACTGTCATGCTCAGCGTATATGGGGCAGAAACCGTTTGTGCAAGCTGTGTCAATATGCCGACGGCTAAAGATACATATGAATGGCTTGAGGCTGCTCTGAAAAGAAAATATCCGAATCAGCCTTTTGAAATCCAATACATCGACATTTACGAGCCGCCTGACGCCGAAAACGTAAAACAGCTTGCGGAAAAAATCAGAAATGACGAATATTTTTATCCGCTCGTCCTCGTCGAAAATAAAATTGTCGGAGAAGGCAATCCGAAATTGAAGGATGTATATGAGGAAATGGAGAGATACGGTTATACAGAAAACCGCTGACTTCATCAGCGGTTCTGCTATTATCCGTTATGGTGTTTGTACATCCACAGCAAGCCGGATTTCAGCAAACGCGGAACACGGCCGATCAGCGGCCGGTCAGCAACAAGTCCGAAGCCGGCTTTTTTTCCGAGTGAACCTAAAACGCCTTTCAGCTTAAACTGAGGCATTGATTCAGGAAGGGCTTCACCATTCCAGCGTTTTTGCAATATTTGGACAATCTGTTCTGCTTGAGCTTCTGCCAGCTGGGCACTCGGTGCGTGAGGAAGGCTGGCACAATCTCCGACAACGTACAGATGTTCATCACCCGGGACATTGTGATGAGGGGTTAACACGACACGGCCTTGTGCGTCCTTTTCCACATCCAAGTCTCTGACGACTTTATTCGGCTGTATGCCGGCTGTCCATACGATGGCGTCTGCGGAAATTGCGTCATCGTGGTTATACACAACGCCTTCTTCTACTCTTGTGATATTTGCCCTGTTAATAATGCGGACACCGTGCTCTTCGAACCATTTTTGCACATATTTGCTCAAACGCTCGGGAAAGCTTGATAAAATGAGATCTCCGCGGTCAAACAAAATAATGTTCAGATCGTCACGGCTTTCTCTTAATTCACTTGCAAGTTCAACGCCGCTAAGGCCTGCTCCGACAATGGCAACAGTCGCTTCGGCGCATAAGTTGTTCAGCTTTTGATAGGTTTCGCGGGACTGATCGATGGTTTGAATGCTGTAGGTGAATTCGGGCGCTCCCGGAACGTTATGATATTTATCCTCGCAGCCGAGCCCGATCACTGCGTCATCATAAGAAATCGGTTCGCGGTCATGGAACAGCACTTGTTTTTGTGCAATATCAATTGATGAAATATCGCCGTACTCGACATCCAGGCGAGGGTGCTCTGGGAACGTTACTCTGATATGGTGGTCAGAAATTGTGCCTGCGGCAAGGGCATAATATTCTGTTTTTAAGCAGTGATAAGGATTTCTGTCAATTAACGTGATTGAAACATCATGAGGCAGCTGGTTGGGCAATAAGCGATGAAGAACACGCATGTTTCCGTAACCTCCGCCGATCAAGACCAATTTTTTCATTTGAATTCCCCTTTAACCCGAAGAGTATGATAGACACATTGATGAAAAATACGAACTTTGTAAAATAACATCTAGAATTATATCGAATTTGATCTAAAATCACAATATTAGTTTCAAAATAACCTACAAATTAGCTTTAAAACGCAAATTAGTAGAACGTTATTGCGGGAATGATATGTTACGATAATAAATTTTGATGCGTTCGTTGTCTTTGACGAATAGTGAAAAATTCGCGATAATGTTCATATGTGAGGTGAAACCGCATGAATCCAATGATTGAATTTTGTGTCAGCAATCTGGCTCACGGCTCTCAGGAAGCCCGAGCGATTTTAGAGAAAGATCCGAATCTGGATGTTCTTGAATACGGCTGTTTAAGCTATTGCGGAAAATGTATGGAATCACTATTCGCTCTAGTAAACGGAGAAGTCGTTACGGGTGAAACACCTGCTGAGCTTGTTGAGAATATATATACATTTATTGAAGAAAACCCAATGTTTTGAAGAAAAGGGCCTGTCTCAGGCCCTTTTTTATTTTGCGGTACAAAAGTACTGAAAAAATGTGTAGACATCAAAAAATATTATTGTTATCGTATAAAAGATTTGTTTTAAATAAATTTTAAGAGGTGTAGGTGTATTCATGAATGTTCTTTGGGGACTGCTCGGCGCAGTTGGGATAATCGCCATCGCGTTTTTATTTTCAGAAAAGAAAAGCAATATTAGAATAAGAACCGTCATCGTTGGTTTATGTATACAGGTGGCGTTTGGATACATCGTGTTGAAATGGGAAGCGGGACGCGCTGTTTTTTTATGGTTTTCAAGCCGTGTACAGCTTCTGATTGATTATGCCAATGAAGGCATCAGTTTCATATTTGGGCCGCTTTTAAAAGTCGGCGACAGCCCGGCGTTTGCATTAAGTGTACTGCCTGTTATCATTTTCTTCTCAGCACTGATTGCAGTTTTATATCATTTGAAAATCATGCAGCTCATTTTCCGTGTGATCGGCGGCGGATTGTCGAAGCTTCTTGGGACAAGCAAAACGGAATCTCTTGCGGCTGCTGCTAATATTTTTGTAGGGCAATCGGAATCTCCGTTAGTGATCAGGCCCCTTATTGCAGGGCTGACGCGCTCTGAACTGTTTACAATTATGACGAGCGGTCTATCGGCTGTTGCGGGTTCAACTTTGTTTGGTTACGCCCTTCTCGGTATTCCGATTGAATTCTTGCTCGCGGCGAGCTTCATGGCTGCTCCTGCGGGTCTGGTTTTCGGAAAATTAATCATTCCTGAAACGGAAACGCCGCAAACAGTAAAAGGCGATTTCAAAATGGATGAAGGCGAAGGAGCGGCCAATGTGATTGACGCGGCTGCAAAGGGTGCGTCAACAGGTCTGCAAATTGCGCTGAACGTTGGTGCGATGCTGCTTGCATTCGTCGCATTAATCGCCGTGGTCAACGGTATTCTCGGCGGTGTTTTTGGCTTGTTCGGTTTAAAAGATGTCACATTAGAATCTATCCTCGGCTATGTGTTTTCTCCAATCGCCTTTATGATTGGTGTGCCATGGCATGAAGCCTTGCATGCCGGAAGCTTTATCGGCCAGAAATTGGTGCTGAATGAGTTTGTCGCTTATTCTAACTTCGGTCCGCACATCGGCGAGTTTTCTAAAAAAACCGCTACGATTATCAGTTTTGCGTTATGCGGATTCGCAAATTTCTCCTCGATTGCGATTATGCTCGGTACGCTTGGCGGTTTAGCGCCAAGCCGCCGCTCAGATATCGCACGCCTCGGGTTAAAGGCTGTTCTAGCGGGAACATTAGCCAATCTGCTGAGCGCGGCTATTGCTGGCATGTTCATATAAAAGATAAAAGCTCCTTGCGTAATTGCAAGGAGCTTTTATGTATGAAAAACGGGGGATAATTGTATTGTGTCCGTTTATAATAGCTTTTATACTAAGAAAAAGAGAAAAAGTTGGAGGCATCTATGAACTCATTTCGATTTACCAAAATGCACGGACTTGGAAACAGCTATATATACGTGAATCAATTTGAAGAACAACTGCCGGAAGAACAACTGTCTGAAATAGCGGTTCAAGTGTCTTCCGTTTATACAGGGATCGGCTCCGACGGAATGATCCTCATATGTCCTTCAGATCAAGCACCTGTCAAAATGCGGATTTTTAATAATGACGGGTCTGAAGGGAAAAACTGCGGCAACGGCCTGCGCTGCGTTGCAAAATACGCGTATGAGCATAAGCTGGTTGAGGAAACATCTTTTCTGATTGAAACCCTCTCCGGGCTTGTGAAAGCGGAGGTTCAAGCTGAAAACGGAAAAGTGAATGTTGTCACTGTCGATATGGGTGAACCGCGTCTGACAAAAGCCGAGCTTCCGATGCTTGGCGGCGGTGAGGAGCAAACCATTAATGAAACAATGACATTTGGCGAAGCTGAACTAAAAGGCACCGCGGTTTCCATGGGCAATCCTCATATCGTTTTTCCGGTTGCCGATATTGAACACGCTCCGCTGACGACACTGGGACCGGTGATTGAAAAAGATCCTAGATTTCCGGAAGGTGTGAATGTCGAGTTTGTGGAAACTGTGAATGAGCATGAACTGCACTTCCGCGTGTGGGAACGGGGATCAGGCATCACACAGGCTTGCGGAACAGGCGCTTGTGCAGCGGCTGTCGCATCTGTTTTAAACGGCGTATCAAGACGAAATGAAGACATTACGGTTCATTTAGCGGGCGGAGATTTGGTCATTAATTGGAAAGAGAACGGCCATGTGATGATGACAGGTCCGGCAGAGACTGTTTGTGAGGGCGTCTATTTTTTATAAAACAGCTAGTTTGAGAAATGAGCCGATCAAGTTTATAATAAAAGACAACATCCGGTTTTTAAAAGGAGGTTCACATTAATGAGCAACCCTGTAACAATTACAGAAGCAGCAGCTTTGCATATAAAAGATATGATGAAAGAGCATGAAGAAGAAAACGCGTTTCTGCGTGTCGGCGTTAAAGGCGGCGGCTGCAGCGGTCTTTCATACGGAATGGGCTTTGAGCATGAAAAAAGCGAAGCAGACAGTATGTTTGAGGAGCACGGCATTACTGTTCTCGTTGACAAAGAAAGCCTTGATATCATGAACGGCACTATTATAGACTTTAAGCAATCCATGCTTGGCGGCGGTTTTACCATCGATAATCCAAACGCCATCGCCTCATGCGGCTGCGGTTCTTCTTTCAGGACAGCGACGAATGCAGGTAAACCAGAAGAGTGCTAATAATAGAAAAAGCCAAGTCAAGCGGCGAACCGCTGACTTGGCTTTTTTTATTTTAATACTTATCTCCATTGAAAATTGAATTCTTCACGATGACATAATCCACATTGCGGATAGCCTCCAGCTTAGTTCCGCCAGCATAAGAAATAGAAGATTGAAGATCCTGTTCCATTTCAGTCAGCGTATCCATGATTGCGCCTTTATGCTCTACGTGCATTTTTTTGCCTTCGACATTTTTCTTTTCGCCTTTTTGATATTCAGAGGCTGAGCCAAAGTATTCTTTGTAGAGCTTTCCGTCTTTTTCAATGGTTTGTCCCGGTGATTCCTCGTGTCCGGCAAATAGTGAACCGATCATGACCATGGTGGCGCCGAATCGGATTGATTTTGCGATGTCGCCATGGGTGCGGATTCCGCCATCCGCGATAATCGGTTTGCTGGCGGCTTTTGCGCACCAGCGCAGCGCGGCTAATTGCCATCCGCCTGTGCCGAAACCGGTTTTAATTTTCGTTATACATACTTTTCCCGGTCCGATGCCGACTTTTGTGGCATCCGCTCCGGCATTTTCGAGCTCTCTGACCGCTTCCGGTGTTCCGACATTTCCCGCGATGACAAAGCTGTCCGGAAGATGCTTTTTGAGGTGCTGAATCATCTCAATGACGGCATTGGAATGTCCGTGAGCGATGTCGATGGTCACGTATTCAGGGACCAGATTTTCTTCTGCCAGGTGACGGACAAATGCATACTCCTCATCTTTGACCCCAACGCTGATAGAAGAGAATAGGCCGCGTGCGTTCATGTCCTTTATAAAGTCAATCCGTTTTTCAGGTTCAAAGCGGTGCATCACATAAAAGTAGCCGTTTTCGGCTAATGAAACCGCAAGTTTCTCATCTATAATCGTCTGCATATTGGCAGGAACGACGGGCAATTTAAATGTACGTCCGCCTAAACGCACGGATGTATCACATTCAGAACGGCTGTTCACAATGCATTTTGCAGGAATTAGCTGAATATCTTCGTAATCAAACACGTTTTCCATAGAATCCACTCCTAAATACGAATATTTATGATGAATATATACCAAATGTTCGCCTTGTATAATGTACTCTGTTTTGGAGAGGATGTCAAACGATTTATCTGATGATGGATGTGATTCAGGTGCGGAAGCTTGTCATTCAGGATGAGTTTGGGTATCATAGTCTTAACGAATGGTCTCATAGAGCGGATGATAAGACGCTAATATATAAGTTCAGCACAGCTTGGTCCTTCAGCACCAGGCTTTCTTTATGACATGGACATGTGAAAGGAGCGAGTGGAGATGACTCAAAACGAAGAACAAACACCGAAGTCCCAAAAGATCCAAGACCGCATTATCATGACCACGATCTGGGTTGTAGCAGCCCTTGTGATTGCGCTGGTTATCGGAACTGCGATGAATTATATAAATATCTTCAAATAAAAAAGGAGCTGTGTCATCTTGACACAAGCTCCTTTTTTTATTATTTATTTTCAAAAAGACTTGTAGAGTGCAGAGGCTGTACGCGAGCTTTCGGGTCCATATAAGCTTTCGCGTTGTTAACAGCTGTCGGTGCTTCGCCGAAGCCGCTTGCGATCAGGTTGACTTTTCCTTCGTATGTGCAAATGTCACCTGCTGCGAAGAAGCCTTCGATATTTGTTTCCATCGTTGATTTGACGACAATGGAATTTTTCTCAATTTCAAGTCCCCAGTTTTTAATCGGTCCAAGAGATGAGACGAAGCCGTAGTTGACAATTAAGTCATCGATTTCTAAAATCTCTTTGCGCTCGCCTTTCACTTCCTCAAGCACAAGCTGTTCGATTTTGTCTTCTCCGATGAGCTCTGTCGGAACAAATGGAGTCAGGACATTCACTTTAGATGCGTGAAGGTTTTCCACACTGTGCTCATGCGCGCGGAATTTATCGCGGCGGTGAACGATGGAAACTTCTTTTGCGATTGGCTCAAGCATAAGCGCCCAGTCAACCGCTGAATCTCCTCCGCCCAGAATCACAACGCGTCTGCCGGCGAATTTTTGTAAATCATCAACGAAGTAGTGAAGGTTTTTGCCTTCGTATTGTTCGGCTGTATCAAGCTCGAGCTTTCTTGGTTTGAATGCGCCGTTTCCTGCAGTGATGATGACCGTTTTAGAGTAATGGGTTTCTTCGTTTGTCACAAGCTTAAACACGCCGTCTGCTTGTTTTTCAACAGATTCAACCGCTTGCTCTAAACAAATGGTTTGGTCGAATTTCGCCATTTGCTCTTTTAAGTTGTTCACTAGCTCTTGGGCGCGGATTTTCGGGAATCCTGCTACGTCATATATATATTTCTCAGGGTACAGGGCACTAAGCTGTCCGCCAAGCTGAGGCAGGCTTTCGATAATTTTGACGCTTGCCTGTCTCATGCCTCCGTAAAAAGCGGTGAATAAGCCGACCGGTCCCCCGCCTATAATTGTAATATCATAAACCTTTGTATCCTCTCGCATACGAAAATTGCCTCCTAAATGAAAATTGTTATTAATTATACCATATTGCTCTTAAAATTGACGAGTCAGCAGAAAAATTTGCGAGTGCATTGTATGCGCATTCATTCTTGATCATATGCCTGGGGGCCGATACGATAAGAAAAACATGAATTCATCTTTTTTCTGAATGTTTCATGAACCAGCCGGATACACATGATAGTAGTGCTATGGGTGTGGACTTCACAAAAAACTTTTCAATATATTTCATAAAATCCTGCCAATAAGCTGAAGATAACACAAATGATGATTTTTATATGCGTCTAACAGCAAAAAAAAGAGAAGGTGGATGTGATGGCATTGAATAAGCCCAAAATCGTGATTTTAGGTGCAGGTTATGGCGGATTGATGACAGTGACAAGGCTGACGAAGCATGTCGGTCCGAATGATGCTGATATTACGCTTGTGAATAAACACAATTATCATTACGAAACGACATGGATGCACGAAGCGAGCGCCGGTACGCTCCATCATGACCGCTGCCGTTATCAGATAAAAGATGTAATCAACCAGTCACGTGTCAATTTTGTACAGGATACCGTGAAGGCAATCAAAATAGAAGAGAAGAAAGTTGTGCTTGCCAATGGAGAACTGCAGTACGATTATTTAGTTATCGGCCTCGGAGCGGTACCTGAAACGTTCGGCATTAAAGGTTTAAAAGAATTTGCGTTTCCGATCGCCAATATCAATACATCCCGTGTGCTTCGGGAACATATTGAGCTGCAATTTGCGACTTACAACATTGAAGCTGAAAAAAGGCGGGACAGGTTAACAATCGTTGTCGGGGGAGCCGGGTTTACGGGTATTGAATTTCTTGGCGAACTGGCTGCCCGTGTGCCGGAGCTCTGCAAGGAATATGACGTTGACAGAAGCCTTGTACGCATTATCTGCGTAGAAGCAGCGCCGACCGTATTGCCGGGCTTTGATCCCGAGCTTGTCGATTATGCTGTTCACTATCTTGAGGAGAATGGCGTTGAGTTTAAAATCGGAACGGCGGTTCAAGAGTGTACCGCAGAAGGAGTCACAGTCGGCAAAAAAGATGAGGAGCCCGAGCAAATCAAATCGCAAACGGTGGTGTGGGCGGCAGGTGTCCGCGGACATCCGATTGTGGAAGAAGCCGGCTTTGAAAATATGCGCGGCCGGGTGAAAGTCAATCCTGATCTTCGCGCGCCCGGACATGACAGCGTCTTTATTCTCGGCGACAGCTCGCTGTTTATCAATGAAGACACTGACCGTCCTTATCCGCCGACCGCCCAAATCGCGATGCAGCAGGGGACTACGGTCGCTAAAAACATTGCAAAACTCATTAAGGGCGGCGAGCTTGAAGAATTCAAACCTGATATAAAAGGAACGGTGGCTTCTCTTGGCGAGCATAATGCGGTCGGAGTCGTGTACGGAAGAAAACTGAAAGGCACGCCGGCTTCTTTTATGAAAAAAGTCATCGATAACCGTTCGCTGTTTTTAATCGGCGGACTTGGACTCACACTGAAAAAAGGCAAGTTTAAGTTTTTCTAAAAACCCGCTCTCCGCGGGTTTTGTTTTATTAAAAAACGCCAAAATAAAAAGAGAACAAGAGGAAACTAAAAATGTTTCCGCTTACATCAAAAGATATGTCACATGATCTGACTTTATCATTGACACCTTGGTATGGTATTATTATCTGAAAATTAAGAAAAAGGTGATGCTAAGATGAAAACCGCAACGACAACCGCTTCACAGGCATGCCCGTTTTGCTCAGGGAAAGGGTATTTTCAATTAATCCTCGGCGGTTCAGAAACTTGTCCGTCATGTCAGGGGACAGGTAAAGACAGTCATTCATTTTCCAGCCGTTGACTTTTTAAAAGCCCCCGCGGTACACTAAAAGTAACGCAGGGGGTGGGGTTTTGATTAGTCTGCCAGTCGTTATCATCTCAATTGTTTTATTTTTTGTTTTGTTTTTTGGAATCGGTTTCTTATTAAACATGCTGCTGAGAATGTCTTGGATTATGGCTGTGATTTATCCGATTGTATGCCTTTTTATAATCAGCAAGGAAAAGCTGATCAGCTATATCCAATCGCCAGGCGAATCCTTTGCCAGCCTGTTTCAGAGAGTCGTATCGTTAGCTGCTGCAGATGTATTGATTTTAGCCAGCGGTCTGGCCGGCGCCATTGTCTCAGGCATAGCGATCAACATGCTCAGAAAAAGAGGATATCAGATGTTTTAATGCCGCTTTCTTTCTAAAGAAAGCTTTTTTTTGTGCCTTCAGCGCATTCACCGTTTTGAATATTGCTCCCGCTATATGGGAACAATGATTCGGAGGAGAGGTGAATAATGTTGAAAATGATCAGACGTTTGCTGATGGCCTGTTTATTTCTGCTCGCGTTTGCCACGACATATTTAGCGATATCAGGAGTAGAGGCGAAGGACTTATCAAAATGGGTACAAGAAAATAATGAGAAGCACTCGAAGAATACAGGACTGACATTAAAAGCATTGCAGCAGAAAAACGAAAAAACGATGTCCGCTGCAACCAAAGCAAAAGACAAACCATTGGAAGAAGCCTTTGACTGGAACCAATATCCGGCGCAAAAAGTAACGGCTACAGGCTATACAGCGGGAGTCGAATCGACGGGTAAAAAACCTGGTGATCCATTATACGGGCTTACATATTCAGGTGTTAAAGTGAAAAGAGATTTATACTCTACGGTTGCCGCCGATCCATCCGTTTTTCCGATCGGCACCATTTTATTTATCCCGAACTACGGTTTGGGTGTCGTTGCGGACACCGGATCGGCCATCAAGGGAAACCGCATTGATTTGTATTTTGAAACCGTTCATGATGTCTACAATGAATGGGGCAAAAAAACCCTGGACGTGTATGTGATTAAGAAGGGGACCGGAAAAGTCACTGAGGATGAACTGGTAAAGCTTAATGAAACAAAATCATTGCAGGTGTTCAGAAATCAATACAAAACAGTGAAAGAATAAAACGCTCCAGCTGCGGCTGGAGCGTTATTTTTTTTACAGAAAAAAGTATGCCAGTGCCAGTGTTAATAAAATTCCTGTCAATCCGCCAAAAAAGACCTCGATTGGCTGATGGCCGAGAAGCTCTTTCAGCTTTTTTTGTTTTTCTTTCTCTTCGGCTTTCGGGAAATCTTTTGCTTCATTCACAAAACGGTTAAAATCAATCACAAGTTTATTAATGACTGTTGCCTGCTCGCCGGCATGACGTCTGACGCCGGTTGCGTCAAACATGGTAATGACGGCGAAAATGGCTGAAACCGCAAAGAGAGAGGAACCTAATCCATGCTCTAAAGCTACGCCGGTAGAGAGCGCCGTAACAGCTGCGGAGTGGGAACTCGGCATGCCGCCTGTGCTTGTCACCAGCGACCAGTCCAGTTTTCTGGATACGATAAATTGTATCGGCACTTTAATGACTTGTGCAAAGATGATGGCAGCAAGGCTTGATAATAAAGGAAAATTCATAAAAAGTTCCATAGGCGACATCCTTTCTATATGAAAATCTTTCGTGTTACAAAAGAAAAAAGCAGGTCTTTGTCTGTTGTTTGATAAAATAAATGTAAGGAAAGAATGTTTTTCCTATTATACCATTGTTCATTACAAATACCCATTACGTTAGGAGTGTAAGCCTTATGTTTTATGCGGTTCAACAATTAGAGCATACTGAAACTCTGGTGGTCGGACTTTTTCAAAAAAGCCAGCTGACAGGCAAAGCAAAGGAAATTGATGAAAAACTGGAAGGCCATCTGACTCAGCTTCTGAAAGACGGTGATGTCTCTGCCAAACGGAATCAAGTATCAAAAGTATTCCCTCCGTCCTCCGCTGGTATGAAACGTATTTATTTCGTCGGTTTGGGAAGAGAGGCGAATTATTCATTTGAAGAGGCCAAGGAAAGCTTTGCCCATGTTTTTCAAGCCATTCATAAAGACAGAAAACAAGAGGCTGCCGTACTGCTTGACACATTTATTTGTGAAGAAGTTCCCGCAGCGGATGCCGCTCACGCATTAGCTGAGAGCTGCCTGCTTGCTTCTTATGAGGTGCAGGATTATAAGCACAAATCTAATGAGCCGGATAAACAGCTTGAATCCATCTATGCCGTCACAGATGAAGATGCACAAGAAGTGCAGGCCGGTCTTCTTGTCGGCCGGGCATACGGACAGGGCACAAATTCGGCGAGAACGCTTGTTAATATGCCGGGAAATATGCTGACAGCAACTGACTTGGCTTCTTATGCGTCCGAGCTTGCGGCGAAGTATGATTTTGAGTGTGAAATATTGGAGAAATCGGATATGGAAGAGCTCGGTATGGGCGGAATCCTTGCGGTAAACCAGGGCTCTGCCGAACCGCCCAAAATGATTGTCTTGAAGTATCAGGGCAAAAAGGAATGGGAAAACGTTATCGGACTTGTCGGAAAAGGAATTACCTTTGACACAGGCGGTTACTCTATTAAAACGAAAACAGGAATTGTCGGCATGAAATCCGATATGGGAGGAGCGGCAGCGGTCCTTGGCGCAATGGAAACGATCGGCGAGCTTCGTCCGGAGCAAAATGTGCTGGCTGTCATTCCGTCAACCGACAACATGATTTCAGGCGGGGCGATGAAGCCTGACGATGTCATCGTGTCATTAAGCGGAAAAACGATTGAAATCCTTAACACGGATGCAGAAGGAAGGCTTGTGCTTGCAGACGGCCTTACATATGCGAAACAGCATGGTGCGTCTGTTCTTGTTGATGTGGCAACGCTCACCGGCGGTGTTGTTGTGGCATTGGGCACAGAAACAACCGGCGCCATGACAAATAACGAGAGCTTTTATCAGCGGGTGGCTGAAGCTGCGGAAGAGTGCGGTGAGGCCATCTGGCAGCTGCCCATTACAGAAAAGGATAAAAAACGTGTGAAAAACAGCCAAATGGCGGATTTAAACAATTCACCGGGACGGGAAGGCCATGCCATTATGGCAGGAACGTTTCTTGGTGAGTTTGCTGAAACGACTCCTTGGGTCCATCTTGATATTGCAGGCACAGCAACTTCAAGTAAAGCAAGCTGCTTCGGTCCGTCCGGTGCAACCGGCGTCATGGCAAGAACACTGGCTACTCTGGCAGAAAGATTCACAGCGGAAGAAGACGTAAAAGCATAATAAATATAGCCCTGCTACGATTTCGCGGCAGGGTTTTTTTCTCCAAAATCTTTAGTTGACTAAAGTATCATGAATATGATACGATACGTTCGTACTTTATTTATCTACTACATTAGCAAACTAAAGGATTTTTGGAGGGGTATCATGAATGCAGTCGTAATCGCAGTGCTGCTTATGCTTGTCTTAAGCCTTCTGCGTGTCAATATAGTTATTGCTTTAATCATAGGTGCTTTGGCCGGCGGCTTAACAGGAGGACTCGGCCTGGGTGAAACGGTTAAAGCCTTTACAGAAGGGCTCGGCGGAAATGCCACCGTTGCAGTCAGCTACGCTATGCTTGGTGCGTTTGCTGCGGCTTTAACGAAAACAGGTCTTCCGGATGCTATGGTGGAAGCTTCTGTGAAATTAATTGGAAACAAAGAAGATACTCGAAAAAAGGCACTGTCTAAAGTGCTTATCGTACTGATTATTTTAATCGTAGCTTGTTTTTCACAAAACGTGGTACCGGTTCACATCGCATTTATTCCTGTGCTGATACCGCCGCTTTTGAAAATCTTTAATGAGCTTGAAATGGACCGCAGGCTGATTGCATGTGTGATTACGTTCGGCTTAACGGCTCCTTATATTTTGCTGCCCGTTGGCTTCGGCCAGATTTTCCAAGGCATGCTGAAGGACAACATGGCCGATGCGGGTTTAAACGTTCCGCTTGGCGATATCCCGTACGCGCTGATTATACCGGTTGCAGGCATGGTTGTCGGTTTGATTTTATCAGTAATCGTTTATCGCAAACCAAAAGTGTATGAAACAAAAGAAATCTCAGGTGTAAAAGCATCTCCATATACGAAAAAAAGCCTGGGAATCGCGGTTCTCGCCATTTTAGTGTCACTCGGCGTCCAGCTTTATTTATCGCAGACATTGGGAGTAGAAGGGATGATTATGGGGGCGCTGGCCGGCCTGATTATCCTGTTTGTCAGCGGTGTAATGAAACGTGACGAAGCGGATTCATTGATTACTGACGGTATGGTTTTAATGGCCTTTATCGGATTTGTTATGCTTGTTGCAGCCGGATTCTCAAATGTATTGACAAAAACCGGAGATGTCGAGTCTTTGGTCAAAACATCAGCTGGTATTATCGGGCACAGTCAGTCACTGGGTGCATTGCTGATGCTGATTGTCGGCTTGCTGATTACAATGGGGATCGGCTCATCTTTTGCAACGATTCCGGTGATCACAACGATCTTTGTGCCTCTTTGTATGCAGCTCGGATTCAGCCCGATGGCAACGATTGCGATTATCGGAGCGGCTGCCGCGCTTGGCGACGCCGGTTCACCTGCCAGCGACAGTACACTTGGGCCGACTTCGGGTCTGAGTGCGGACGGACAGCATCACCACATTTGGGACACTTGTGTGCCGACATTTATCTTTTATAACATTCCGCTTGTTATTTTTGGCTGGATTGCGGCGCTTGTCTTATAGAAAAAAGGCTCTCCTTAACGGGAGAGCCCTTTTTCGTTTATCATTTCAAAAAACCGTCCATCGGAACGGTTTTTAAGTGGAAGATATTTGATGTCTGTTAAAGCCGGTTGCTTTATGAATAGAGCGGTAGATCGCAGGTGCGATAAACGTCAGCAGCACAGCCAGCGCCGTGTCTTTTACCATAAACCAAGTCATAAAGCCCCAAACCGTGCCGTAGCTCGCCGATGTATGAATCCACAGCTTCAGCGCAAGATACATATAGGTGGTGCCAATGATATACATAATGGCCGTTCCGATAAGAGAAGCAATCAGAAAACGGATTTTACTTGGGTGGATTTTGCGTTCTAATAACCATCCAGCTGCGAATGCTGCAGGAATGTATGAGATAATGAAGCCGCCGCTTTTACCTGCAAATGGTGCGAAGCCCGCGGAAAACTGAGCGAACACTGGTGCCCCGGCCAATCCGACAAGCGCATATACAAGCATCGCGATAGCAGCGCGTTTGCTGCCGAGAAGAAGAGCCGCCAAGAGGCAGAAAAACGGCTGCATCGACAGCGGAATGCCGGCAACTTGCAAAAAGGGCGCGACTGATGTAATGTTGGCGCCGACAGCCATAAGTGCGGCGAACATGCCGATCAGCGCCATATCACCCGCACGAAGTTTATGTTGTTTCATCGTTGTTCCCCCTTAGGTTTACATACACAATGATAGAGTAATAAAGATCTGAATGATTGTCAACATAAATATAATTCAGGTTAACAAAAGGAGGGTTTGCATGTATTTCGGAAAAATAAAACAGGCAGATCAGTCAGGAAGAGTGCCGCCCAATCAAAATGTGACGACTTCTTTTCCTGTGCTTCATACGGGAAACGTTCCGTATTATGAGGATATGACGAAGTGGAATCTGCAAGTATACGGATTGGTTGATCACCCGATGCTTTTAAGCTTTGAAGATATAAAAGCCTTTCCTCAGTGCGAATCGGAAAATGACATTCATTGCGTGACAGGCTGGTCGCGGCTGGATAACGTTTGGCAGGGGGTAAGGACACGGGATATTGCGAAGAAAGCCGGTGTAAAAGAAGAGGCGGGCTATGTCATTTTACACGCGGAAGAGGGCTGGACGACAAATCTGCCGCTCGATGACTTTTTGGCTGAAACATCACTGCTCGCTTATGCGCATAACGGCGAACCTTTAACGCCTGAACACGGATTCCCGCTGCGAGGGGTGTTTCCTCATTTGTATTTTTGGAAAAGCGCTAAGTGGCTGCGCGGCATCCAATTTACGAAAGAAAATCATCCCGGTTTTTGGGAGCAGAACGGCTATCATATGAGAGGCGACCCTTGGCAAAATCAGAGATTTACATGGGATTAAGGTTCTAGTAAACGTAGGATAATCAGCATCTTTTTCAGGATTTTATTTCCATATTGCTAGTCATCAGGTACCTTATTTAAATAAGGTGCCTTTTTTATTAAGGAAAAAGTTGACTTTGTTTGCCAGAAAACCTATTATTTGAGTTGTCTAGTTGATAGTGAAAATCATTATCATAAATGCAGCCAGTTTTAAGGAGAGGAATGTCGTACTGCATGAAAAAAACAGATGGGGCTAAAGGCGGGACCTACAACGCATTTACCATTCCGGGAACGGAAGTGCGTAAAATGTCTTCACGCAATGGCAGCCGCGGCTATCAGATCTTTATCTCAAAACCGAGCACAGAGCCGCCGCCTTCTGGTTATCCGGTTATTTATCTGCTCGATGCCAATTCGATCTTCGGTACAATGTCGGAAGCTGTTCGAGTGCAGGGGCGCCGTCCTGAGAAAACAGGGGTGATTCCCGCTGTGATTGTCGGTATTGGCTATGACACAACAGAACCGTTTTCTTCTGCGCGCCACCGGGATTTTACAATGCCTACGTCTTACTCGGAGCTGCCGGTAAGGCCTGACGGCAAAGAATGGCCGGAGCATGGCGGAGCGGGGGACTTTTTAAGGTTTATTGAAGAGGATCTCAAACCGAAGATTGAACAAGATTATGAGATTGACAGAAACAGACAAACGGTTTTTGGCCACTCTCTTGGCGGGCTCTTCGTTTTGCAGGTGCTCTTAACGAAACCGGATGCATTCCAAACGTATATCGCGGGCAGTCCGTCCATTCATTGGAATAAACCATTTATTGAAAAGGAAACTGAGCGTTTCGCTTCCTGTTTAAAGAAAAACGGTCAGCCTGTCAATCTTCTGCTTGCGGCAGGAGAATTGGAAAAGCATCATAAATGCCGAATGAACGATAACGCGAAGGAGCTTTACGAGCGGCTGTCTGCTTTGGCTGAACAAGGTGTACGGACAGAATTTTGTGAGTTTTCAGGAGAAGGACATATTTCGGTTCTTCCTGTTTTGGTCAGCAGGGCATTGCGTTTCGCGCTTCACCCTGACGGCCCGAACATTTCAATGAGCTGAGAATTGTCTCAGCTCCCATATTTGTCACAAAAATTATATTTGACTGTCGAATGACATAAGGATATGATTATTTTTATAATTGATAATGATAATCATTATCAATAGGTTACGATTAATGGTAAGGTGAAGCAGTCTTTTTCGCAAAATGTCATTTTTGGCGTTACAAGCGAAGAAAGGAAATGATGAAATGAATGTAAGAGGTATAGAAGGCAAGATCGCATTAATTACAGGGGCCGCCCAAGGAATAGGTGAAGCTGTTGCGCGGACGCTTGCCGGTCAGGGGGCGCACATTGCTGCGATTGATTACAATCCAGAAAAGCTTGAAAAAGTCGTGAACAGCCTCAAAGCTGAGGGGTGTCATGCCGAAGCCTTTCCGGCGGATGTGAGAGACAGTGCGGCGATTGACGATATCACGGCTCAAATCGAACGTGACATGGGCCCAATTGACATATTGGTGAACGTAGCGGGTGTGCTTCGGCCAGGGCTGATTCATTCTCTCAGTGATGAGGAATGGGAGGCCACTTTCTCTGTGAATTCGACTGGTGTTTTTAACGCGTCGCGCTCAGTCAGCAAATATATGATGAACCGCAGATCCGGTTCGATTGTAACAGTAGGATCAAATGCAGCCGGTGTGCCAAGGACGTCTATGGCGGCATACGCCTCATCAAAGGCAGCGGCCGTGATGTTTACAAAGTGCCTTGGCCTTGAGCTTGCAGAATACAACATTCGCTGCAATATTGTTTCTCCCGGGTCAACGGAAACAGACATGCAGTGGTCCTTATGGGCTGATGAAAATGGAGCAGAGCAAGTTATCAAAGGATCGCTTGATACATTTAAAACGGGAATTCCGCTCAAAAAACTGGCCCAGCCTTCGGATATTGCGGATGCCGTGCTCTTTTTGGTTTCTGAGCAGGCAGGCCATATTACCATGCACAATTTATGTGTAGATGGCGGCGCGACCTTAGGCGTATAACTTAACTTAAAGGAGGTTTATGAAGATGTTGGAACAAAACGTTATATCTGAAACAAAGGCGGAGCATTTGCTTCATGATTATCAGCCGGGCGCTTTTTTCCTGGCTTCCCCTCACCGTGTGCTGCTTGGAAAAGGAATAAGTGAAACCGTGCCGGATGCAGACGGCCAAAACCAATTAGAAACCTTACCCGGCCGCATTGCTGAGGCGCTTAACAAAGCGAAGCAATCGGGGCAAAGCCGTCCGGTTGTTGTGGGAGCTGTTCCATTTGATCATTTGAAATCGCCCCGGCTCGTCGTTCCGGAGGAGGTACGGTGGTCGGGACCGCTTCAATTTAATCATGCCAACATCGAACAGCAGCGGGAACATACATATCAAATACAGCCTGTTCCTGCACCGGAGGACTATAAAAAAGGTGTAGAACAAGGATTGGCAAGCATTGCTGATGGCACACTCAGCAAAATTGTCCTGTCCAGATCGCTGCATCTGACATCAACTGAAGCGATACAAACGGGTGAACTGCTTCACCATCTGGCGCGGCATAATACACACGGTTATACTTTTGCAGCCGATGTATCCGGCCAAGATGATTCATCTTCCCATCGGACATTACTCGGAGCAAGTCCGGAGCTTCTCGTTTCGAGAATGGGGACTCAGGTGGTATCCAATCCGTTAGCGGGCTCTAGACCTCGCAGTGATGATCCTGTTGAGGACCAGCGCCGGGCCGATGAATTGCTTTCCTCCGCAAAGGATCTTCATGAGCATGCTGTTGTGGCTGATGCGGTTGCCGCCGGGCTGCGGCCTTTTTGCCGGACGCTGGACGTTCCGGAAAAGCCTTCGCTGATCCAAACTGAGACGATGTGGCATTTGTCCAGTGTCATTAAAGGAGAGCTTTCCGATCCGACTGTAACCGCGCTGGAACTAGCCGCCGCGCTTCATCCTACGCCGGCAGTCTGCGGAACACCGACTGACCTTGCAAGAGAAGCCATCCGGGAAATTGAACCTTTTGACCGCGGTTTCTTCACCGGCATGGTAGGCTGGTGTGATGATGCAGGCGATGGCGAATGGATCGTTACGATTCGCTGTGCAGAGGCTGAAGAACGTTCACTTCGTCTTTTTGCAGGTGCCGGTGTTGTATCTGGATCAAAAGCAGAGGACGAGCTCCAGGAGACATCCGCAAAGTTTCGGACAATGCTTCGCGCAATGGGTGTCAATCACATATGATCAGAAATCAATGCAGGAGGGAAACAGCATGCTGAATGGATTTACGCCTTGGCCCAAGGAGTTTGCGGAAAAGTACCGGGAGAACGGCTGCTGGGCCGGTGAGACTTTTGGAGACATGTTAAGAGACAGGGCTGCCAAACATGGCGATCGTATCGCGATTACATGCGGGGACACCCATTGGAGCTATCAAGAGCTTGACACAAGGGCTGACCGTCTGGCAGCCGGATTGCAGAAGCTCGGTATTAAACAAATGGATCGTGTAGTGGTGCAGCTGCCGAATATCGCGGAGTTTTTCGAAGTCATCTTTGCGCTTTTTCGGCTGGGAGCGCTCCCGGTCTTTGCACTGCCCTCTCATCGAAGCAGTGAGATTACATATTTTTGCGAGTTTGCTGAAGCGGAGGCTTATATCATCCCCGATTCTCATTCGGGATTTGACTACCGCACACTTGCCAGACAGGTTCACAGCAAGCTGCCATCCTTGAAACACATCATTGTCGCAGGTGAGGCGGAGGAATTCCAGCCGCTTGAGGCATTGCATACAGAACCTGGCGAGCTGCCTGAAGTAAAATCTTCGGATGTGGCGTTTCTCCAGCTTTCTGGCGGAAGCACCGGCTTATCGAAACTGATACCGCGAACTCACGATGACTATATATACAGCCTGCGGATGAGTGCGGAGGTTTGCTGGCTTGATCACAGCACTGTTTACTTGGCCGCATTGCCGATGGCTCACAATTACCCGCTGAGCTCACCCGGGGTGCTAGGCGTATTATACGCTGGAGGAAAAGTGGTTTTATCTCCTTCTCCGAGTCCGGATGACTCGTTCCCTTTGATTGAACGGGAACAGGTGACAATAACAGCTCTTGTCCCGCCGCTTGCAATGGTATGGATGGACGCTGCTGCCTCACGAGATGCCGATTTATCAAGCCTTCAAGTGCTGCAGGTAGGCGGCGCGAAATTCAGCGCTGAAGCCGCGCGCAAAGTGAAATCTGTATTCGGCTGCACCTTGCAGCAGGTCTTCGGAATGGCAGAAGGGCTCGTTAATTATACAAGGCTTGATGACCCAGAGGAAGTAATTGTTAATACCCAAGGTAAGCCGATGTCTTCTTATGATGAAATACGTGTGTGGGATGATCAGGACCGTGACGTGAAACCTGGTGAAACGGGGCACCTGCTGACACGGGGACCGTATACGATCCGGGGATACTATAAGGCTGATGAGCATAATGCAGCTTCGTTTACCGGGGACGGTTTTTACCGCACTGGCGATCTAGTGAGACTGACACCCGACGGTTATGTTGTCGTGGAAGGACGGGCAAAGGATCAAATCAACCGCGGCGGAGAAAAAGTGGCGGCTGAAGAGGTTGAAAATCATCTTCTGGCGCATCCGGCTGTGCATGATGCGGCAATGGTCTCAATGCCTGACCAATTTCTTGGTGAAAGATCATGTGTTTTCATTATTCCCCGGGATCAAGCGCCGAAAGCCGCAGAGCTCAAAGCTTTTCTAAGAGAACGCGGGCTTGCAGCATATAAAATTCCAGACCGGATCGAATTTGTTGAGTCCTTCCCGCAGACAGGGGTAGGAAAGGTAAGCAAAAAGGCGCTTCGCGAAGCGATCGCCGAAAAACTTCTTGCAGGTTCGAAAAAATAGAAACGATTTGAAAGGGAGTGTTCAAATGGCTATTCCTGCCATTCAGCCGTATCAAATGCCGACAGCGTCTGATATGCCAACAAACAAAGTATCATGGGTGCCTGATCCAAATCGGGCAGTCTTCTTAATACACGATATGCAGAACTATTTTGTCGACGCGTTTACAGCAGGAGCGTCTCCGGTAACAGAGCTTTCAGCAAATATACGCAAGCTGAAGGATCAATGTGTTCAGCTCGGGATACCTGTTGTCTACACAGCGCAGCCAGGCAGTCAAAATCCGGAGGACCGTGCATTGCTGACTGATTTTTGGGGACCTGGATTAAGCAGCGGTCCTTACGAGGAAAAAATTGTGGCCGAGCTTGCACCGGAAGACGATGATCTCGTATTGACAAAATGGAGATATAGCGCATTTAAGAGAACGAATCTGCTTGAGATCATGCGTGAACAGGGGCGCGATCAGCTGATCATCTCCGGGATTTATGCTCATATTGGCTGTCTCGTTACAGCATGTGAAGCGTTTATGGAGGATATCGAAGCATTTTTTGTTGCTGATGCAGTTGCGGACTTTTCTCGGGACAAGCATAAAATGGCGCTTGATTATGCGGCTGGGCGCTGCGCGTTTACGCTGATGACCGACAGCTTGCTTGATCAGCTGAAACATACGCCTTCTGCGGCTCAAAAGCCATCAGAAAAAGCTGAAAAACATGTATTTACCTGCGAGAGTATCCGAACACAAATTGCTGAGCTTCTTCAAGAATCGCCTGATGATATTGCAGATAATGAAGACTTACTGAATAGGGGACTTGATTCTGTAAGGATCATGACATTAGTTGAACAATGGCGCCGTGAAGGAGCCGAGGTGACATTCGTCGAACTGGCTGAACGGCCGACAATAGAAGAATGGCAGAAATTGCTTTCAATCCGCATTGAGAGAGTGCTGCCAAACGCGGACTATTTATAAAAGGAGGTAAAAAAACGGATGCCTGATACAAAAGATCTTCAATATTCTTTAACCGGAGCGCAAACCGGTATTTGGTTTGCTCAGCAGCTTGATCCGGACAATCCAATCTACAATACAGCCGAATATATAGAAATCAACGGCCCAATCGACATTTCTCTTTTTGAAGAAGCTTTACGGCACGTGATAAAAGAAGCGGAATCACTTCATGTCCGCTTTGGTGAAGATATGGACGGGCCTTGGCAGATGATAAATCCATCACCGGATGTACAGCTCCAAGTCATTGACGTCAGCTCTGAGCCTGATCCGGAAAAGACAGCTTTAAATTGGATGAAAGCTGATTTGGCAAAGCCGGTCGATTTACAGCATGACCCATTGTTCCGCGAAGCTTTGTTTAAAGCGGGGCCTCAGCGTTTCTTTTGGTATCAGCGCATTCACCATATTGCGATCGACGGCTTTGGGTTTTCTCTGATCGCCCAGCGGGTTGCACATGCTTATACTGCACTTGCAGGAGGGCGGTCCGCTGATGATCGTTCCTTCGGCTCTTTGCAGGATATTTTGGAGGAGGACGCAGCGTACCGCGCGTCTGAAACATATGAAGAGGATCGGCAATTCTGGCTGAATCGTTTTGCGGACAGGCCTGAAGTTGTCAGTTTAGCAGAACGTGCGCCGAGAACCTCAAAAAGCTTTCTGCGCCAGATTGCTTATTTGCCGCCATCAGATGTAAACGCGCTGAAAGAGGCGGCGCGCTATTACGCCGGAAGCTGGCATGAAGTCGTGATTGCGGCATCAGCTGCTTATGTGCACCGTATGACCGGCTCTGAGGATGTTGTGCTCGGACTGCCTATGATGGGACGGATGGGATCGGCATCCTTGAATGTTCCGGCTATGGTGATGAATCTTCTCCCGCTGAGGCTGTCTGTGAGTCCTTCGATGAGCTTTTCTGAGCTTGTGCTGCAAATTTCCCGGGAAATCCGCAGTATCCGGCAGCATCATAAATACCGCCATGAGGAACTGCGGCGGGACCTGAAACTAATAGGAGAAAATCATAGATTATTTGGCCCGCAAATTAATCTTATGCCTTTTGATTACGGTCTCGACTTTGCCGGAGCCCGGGGGACGACGCACAATCTGTCAGCCGGTCCTGTTGATGATTTGTCGATAAATGTCTATGACAGAACAGACGGAAGCGGGCTGCGAATTGATGTGGACGCCAATCCTGAAGTATACAGTGAGTCAGAAATAAAGGTCCATCAGCAGCGGATCTTACAGCTTTTACAAACGGCGTCAGCCGGTGAGGACATGCTGATTGGGCAAATGGAATTTCTTTTGCCTGCAGAAAAAGCACGGGTCATAAGCGAATGGAATGAGACAGCAAAATCCGAGCGGCTGTTCAGCCTTCCGGATATGTTTCAGAAACAGGCTGACCGTTCCCCTGAACGTATCGCCCTGATTTGCGATCACAGTCAATTAAGCTATCAAGAGCTGAATGAACAAGCAAACCGCCTCGCGCATCTTTTGATAGAAAAAGGGCTTGGGCCGGAGCAGTTTGTCGCCTTGGCCCTGCCGCGGTCTTCCGAAATGATAGTTGCAATGCTCGCCGTACTAAAGACTGGTGCTGCTTATCTTCCGCTTGATCCGGAGTTTCCTGCCGACAGAGTTTCATACATGCTGAAGGATGCAAAGCCATCATGCATGATAACGACTGAGGAAATTGCAGACACTCTGCCTGACGATCTAAGGGCACCGCAGCTTGTGCTGGATCTGCCTGTGACAAAAGAGATTGTGAAGCGTTATTCTGCCGACAATCCAAATGTACATGTATCTCTTGCTCATCCGGCGTATATTATTTATACATCAGGATCAACAGGGAGGCCAAAGGGTGTTGTTGTCACGCTGAAAAGTTTAAGTAATTTTCTGCTGTCTATGCAGGAGACATTTTCTCTCAATGAACAAGACAGGCTGCTGGCTGTGACGACTGTCGCTTTTGATATTTCTGCTTTAGAATTATTCCTCCCGCTTATCAGCGGAGCGAGTATTGTTGTTGCTCAAAAAGAAACAACTCGTGAGCCGCAGGCATTAGCTAAAATGATTGAATATTTTGATATAACAATTATGCAGGCAACGCCGACCCTGTGGCATGCGTTGGTCACAAACGAGCCTGAGAAACTTCGGGAGCTCAGGGTGCTTGTCGGGGGAGAGGCGCTTCCGAGCGGGCTTTTGGAGGCCTTGCAGGCGCTTGATTGTCAAGTGACTAATTTATACGGTCCTACTGAAACAACCATTTGGTCTGCGGCAGCTTTTCTCGAAAAAGGAGTACAGGGTGTGCCTCCGATCGGAAAGCCGATTTGGAATACGCAGGTATATGTGCTCGATAATAGTTTGCAGCCCGTTCCGCCAGGCATTGTTGGAGAGCTCTATATTGCTGGAACCGGGTTGGCCCGCGGATATTTAGGGCGCCCTGATTTAACGGCGGAGCGCTTTGTTGCTGACCCGTACGGACCCCCGGGCACACGAATGTACCGAACCGGAGATCAGGCCCGCTGGCGTGCGGATGGGTCTCTGGATTACATCGGGCGGGCCGATCATCAAATTAAGATTCGCGGTTTCCGCATTGAGCTTGGAGAAATTGATGCCGTGCTTGCTAAACATCCGCAAACGAAACAGGCTGCGGTTGTCGTTCGAGAGGACCAGCCGGGAGATAAACGATTGGTGGCGTATCTGGTCGTTTCTTCAGCTCTAGATATTGCTGAGCTTCGCCGTTATGTCGGTGCCAGTCTGCCTGATTATATGGTGCCTGCGGCATTTGTGGAGATCGATGAACTGCCATTAACACCTAACGGCAAGCTTGACCGGAAAGCATTGCCGGCACCTGATTTTGGGGCGTCTGTCACTGATCGGGGACCGCGAACGCCTCAAGAAGAGATACTGTGTGATCTGTTTGCGGAGGTTCTAGGTCTTGCACGCGTAGGCATCGATGACAGTTTCTTCGAGCTGGGCGGCCATTCTCTCCTTGCTGCCCGTTTGATGAGCCGTATTCGTGAGACGATGGGAGCTGAGCTGGGCATCGCCAAGCTCTTTGACGAACCGACAGTTGCCGGACTTGCTGCACATCTTGATCAGGCGCAGAGTGTCCGTCCCGCTTTGCAAAGAGCTGAACGTCCTGAGAACATTCCGCTTTCTTTTGCACAGCGTCGGCTATGGTTCCTCCATTGTCTGGAAGGGCCAAGTCCTACATATAATATCCCGGTTGCCGTCCGTCTTTCAGGTGAACTGAACCAAGAAGCGCTGCAAGCGGCCCTATATGATCTCATCAGCCGCCATGAAAGCCTTCGGACCACTTTCCCTGAATCACAGGGGACATCTTATCAGCGCATTTTGGACGCCGATCAAGCCCGTCCTGATTTATATGTTACAGAAATGAAGAAAGAGGAGCTTTCTGAGAGGCTTGCCGATGCTGCTCGCTACAGCTTTGACCTTGCAGCTGAGCCTGCTTTCCGGGCCGAGCTTTTTGTTATCGGTCCCGACGAGTACGTGCTGCTGCTGCTCGTGCACCATATTGTCGGAGACGGATGGTCATTGACTCCTCTGACTCGTGATCTGGCTGCTGCTTATACCGCGCGCTGTCACGGGAGAGCTCCCGAATGGACACCGCTTGCTGTGCAGTATGCGGATTATGCGCTCTGGCAGCAAAGTCTGCTAGGAAGCGAGCATGATCCAGACAGTTTGATTGCCGGTCAGCTTGCTTTCTGGAAAGATAGACTGAAAGATCTGCCCGATCAGCTCGAGCTGCCAACCGATTATTCACGACCTGCTGAGCCGAGTCATCAAGGGGATACAATCCATTTCCATATAGGCTCAGAGCTTCACAGCCGATTGCTGGAGCTGGCCCGTGCAAATAGAGTAAGTCTGTTTATGGTGCTTCAATCAGGACTTGCCGCCTTGCTGACAAGGCTCGGAGCTGGAACTGATATTCCGATTGGAAGCCCGATTGCGGGGCGGAATGACGATGCGCTTAGTGATCTTGTGGGACTGTTTATCAATACATTGGTGCTCAGAACAGACACCTCAGGTGATCCGAGTTTCCGTGAGCTTCTTGACAGAGTGCGGGAAGTGAATCTGGCAGCCTATGAAAATCAGGATCTGCCGTTTGAAAGACTTGTAGAGGTGCTCAATCCTGCACGCTCCCGGGCCACGCATCCATTATTCCAAGTCATGCTCGCGCTCCAGAACACACCTGACGCAGAGCTGAGCCTGCCTGGTACAGAAAGCAGCCTGCACATTCACAGCGTAGGATCTGCCAAATTTGATTTAACATTAGAAATCAGTGAAAGCCGTCTTGATGACGGGACACCAAATGGACTGGAAGGACTGCTTGAGTACAGCACCGATCTATTTAAACGGGAAACTGTTCAAGCTCTTGCTGAGCGCCTTCTGCGGCTGCTTGAGGCTGCCGAGGCTGATCCTGATCAGAAAATCGGAAGACTGGATATTCTGGCACCAGAGGAACGCAGCATCACGGTAACGGATTGGCAAAGTGTATCTGAAAAGATTCCGCAAGCGTGTCTTCCGGAGCTGTTTGAGAAGCAAGCTGCGCTGAGCCCTGATTCCATTGCTGTCGTTTATGAAGATCAGGCGATGAGCTATATGGAGCTGAATGAAAGGGCGAACCGGCTTGCCAGGCTGCTGATCAGCAAAGGCGTCGGACCGGAGCAATTTGTGGCATTAGCTTTGCCTCGCTCATTGGATATGACTGTTAGCCTGTTAGCGGTACTAAAAGCGGGAGCTGCATACTTGCCGCTTGATCCGGACTATCCGGCTGACCGAATCGCTTTTATGCTGAGCGATGCGCGGCCTGCGTTTATCATCACGAGCTCACAGGCGGAAAATCAAATCCCGCCTGCAGAAAATGTGCAGAACATTGTGCTGGATAATCCGGAATTACGCGAAAAACTAAAAACATACAGTCCTTTGAATCCGGATAATACGGACAGGATTCGCCCGCTGTCACCTTTCAGCACGGCTTATGTTATTTATACATCCGGTTCAACAGGCGTTCCAAAAGGCGTCATGATTCCTCACCAAAATGTGACGAGGTTATTTGGAGCGACCGATCACTGGTTCCATTTCGGTTCAGACGACGTGTGGACAATGTTCCATTCCTACGCGTTTGACTTTTCTGTTTGGGAGATTTGGGGACCTTTGCTGCACGGCGGCCGCCTTGTTATCGTGCCTCATGACATCAGCAGATCTCCGGAAGCGTTTCTGCGTCTGCTGGTAAAAGAGGGTGTGACCGTTTTGAACCAGACACCATCAGCGTTCTATCAGTTTATGCAGGCGGAAAGGGAGCAGCCTGATCTCGGACAGGCGCTCAGCCTTCGATATGTTGTTTTTGGCGGAGAAGCGCTTGAACTCAGCCGTTTAGAGGATTGGTATCATCGCCACCCTGAACAGGCGCCGAAACTGATCAATATGTATGGTATTACTGAAACAACCGTGCACGTCAGCTATATCGAATTGGACCGGAATATTGCAGCTTTACGAGCAAACAGCCTGATCGGCTGCGGAATTCCCGATCTTGGGGTGTATGTGCTTGATGAGCGTTTACAGCCGGTTCCGCCGGGTGTGGCTGGAGAACTGTATGTGTCAGGAGCCGGATTGGCCCGAGGCTATTTAGGACGGCCCGGTTTAACGGCGGAACGCTTCATCGCTGACCCGTTCGGGCCTCCGGGCACACGGATGTACCGCACGGGAGATGTAGCCCGCAGGCGTGCTGACGGTTCTCTCGATTATGTCGGCCGTGCCGATCATCAAGTGAAAATTCGGGGCTTCCGGATTGAACTGGGAGAAATTGAAGCTGCGCTTGTTCAGCATTCACAGCTGGAAGATGCGGCAGTGATCGTTCGTGAGGACCAGCCGGGAGATAAACGTTTGGCAGCTTATGTCATACCTTCCTCGGAAGAAACGTTTGATACGGCGGAACTGCGCAGGTATGCTGCTGAGAGACTGCCAGATTACATGGTGCCTTCAGCCTTTGTGACGATGAAAGAATTGCCGCTGACGCCGAATGGAAAGCTTGACCGTAAAGCGCTGCCTGCTCCAGATTTTGCTGCTGCGGTGACAGGTCGCGGGCCGAGAACCCCGCAAGAAGAAATCCTTTGTGACTTGTTTATGGAAGTGCTTCATTTGCCGCGTGTCGGTATTGATGACCGTTTCTTCGATTTGGGCGGACATTCCCTGCTCGCAGTTCAGCTGATGAGCCGCATACGTGAAGCGCTCGGGGTTGAACTCAGCATCGGCAATCTATTTGAAGCGCCGACTGTGGCAGGGCTTGCCGAAAGACTGGAGATGGGATCAAGCCAAAGCGCACTTGATGTTTTGCTGCCGCTCCGAACAAGCGGGGACCGACTTCCGTTGTTTTGCGTACATCCGGCGGGCGGACTTAGCTGGTGTTATGCAGGGCTGATGACATCTTTAGGAACGGACTATCCCATCTATGGACTGCAAGCACGGGGAATTGGACAGCAGGAGGCGCTTCCGAAAACACTCGATGACATGGCTGCCGACTATATAGAACAGATTCGGACGATCCAGCCGAAAGGGCCGTACCATTTGCTTGGCTGGTCCTTAGGCGGAAATGTCGTTCAAGCAATGGCAACACAGCTGCAAAAGCAAGGGGAAGACGTTTCTCTATTGGTGATGCTGGACGCCTACCCAAACCACTTCCTTCCTATAAAAGAGGCACCGGATGATGAGGAAGCGCTTATTGCCCTTCTCGCGTTAGGCGGGTACGACCCAGACAGCTTAGGAGACAAACCGCTTGATTTTGAAACAGCCATTGAGATTCTGCGGCGAGATGGAAGCGCACTTGCCAGTCTGGACGAATCGGTCATTTTGAATCTAAAGAATACGTACGTCAATTCTGTCGGCATTTTAGGCTCATATGCACCGAAAACCTTCCGTGGAAATGTTCTGTTTTTCAGATCAACCATCATTCCTGAATGGTTTGACCCAATTGAACCTGATTCGTGGAAGCCTTATATTGACGGACAAATTGAACAAATCGACATTGACTGCCGCCATAAAGATCTCTGTCAGCCGGAACCGCTCGCAGTTATCGGCCGGGTTCTGGCGGCTAAATTGGAAGAAATGAATCAATAAAGGAGGAAAAGCAATGGCAAATCCTTTTGAAAATGCGGATGGCATATACCTTGTTCTCATCAATGAAGAGGGCCAATATTCCTTATGGCCCGGCTTTATCGATGTGCCGAGCGGCTGGACAGTCGTTCATGAACAAAAAGGGCGTGAGGCTTGTCTGGACTACATCCAATCGCATTGGAGCGATATGAGGCCGAACAGCCTAAAGCCTGTCGAAAATGTCTAAATGCATTGACGGTAAAAAAAGAGACTGCGGCAGGCAGTCTCTTTTTCTATCTTACGCAGACGTTTGGGTATGATCGCAATCTCTGACCGGGTTCCCGTTTTCATCCGTACACCATGACTGGGATAAGAACGCCAAAAACACAGCCGCCCACTGATCGGCAAATTGAATCAGAATACCTCCGTCGTGCCAAGAGCCGTTGTCCTTTTTCCAGCGGGTATCCAGCGCATTGCCTTGATTCATGTGGATATTGTGCATACCGTTTGTCGGGGTAAAGCCGAATATTTTATCTGCCGCCTGTTCAGGTCCAAATTTTGATCCAAATATATAAACCGGCGCTTTCTCTTCTTTCGCTTTCTTCATATACGTTTCAATAAAGTCATTTAAATCATTATCAGGCCCCGTGATTTCATGAGGCAAAGGCTTCATTTCCCGTGAATCAAAAAGATTGCCCCGCACATAATCCAGGGCTATTTCACGGTTTTCGTCATTGATCTTCGTATATCCATACGGCATGTTCGGAAGAATGGTAATTGAGCTCGAATCAAACTGATCATCAGCTAAATACAATACTTCTGATTCCTCGGAACTGGACATGACATTGATGGCGCACCTGTAATACGTATTCTCTTCACCGAGCATCTTCACTTGGAAATGAGGACTGTCATCATCTGTTTCCCGCTTCATATCTAAGACAACGCCTTTTAACACGCCATATTGCTGAACAGCCATATGAATCCTCCTTTATGATCAAGTTCTTCGTTTTAATTCGAGACATCATTTCCTTTTTCCTTTTTAAAAGATAAAAAAAAGCCTGCAGAAATTTTTCTGCAAGCTCAATATGAATTAAGCGCCCGCCACAGATGATTCATCCTGTAAGGCTTTCTCGGCAGGGACATACTCGTATCCTAAATCTTTGGCAACCGCCTCATAGGTCACGTGGCCGTTTGCTGTGTTTAATCCCGCTCTTAGTGCCGCATTGTCTGCGAGTGCTTTTGCTGCCCCTTTGTTTGCGATTTGCAGCGCGTATGGAACCGTGACGTTCGTTAACGCAATTGTTGATGTGCGAGGCACAGCGCCCGGCATGTTCGCAACTGCATAGTGAACGACGCCGTGTTTTTCATATGTCGGCTGATCGTGTGTCGTAATGTGATCGACAGTTTCGACGATGCCGCCTTGGTCAATTGCAACGTCCACAATCACTGAACCAGGCTTCATTTGTTTCACCATTTCCTCTGTGACAAGCGTTGGAGCTTTAGCACCAGGGATTAACACGGCGCAAATGAGAAGGTCCGCTTCGGCTACCGAGTCGGCGATATTGACCGGGTTAGAAATTAACGTTTTAATTTGATGGCCGAATATATCATCAAGCTGACGCAGGCGATCCGCGTTTAAGTCGATGATTGTCACATCCGCACCCAGGCCGACAGCCATTTTCGCCGCGTTGGTTCCGACCGCGCCTCCTCCGATAATGGTTACCTTTCCGCGGGCAACGCCAGGCACTCCGGCAAGGAGGATTCCTTTTCCGCCTTTCGGTTTCTCTAGGAACTGCGCTCCGATTTGCGCTGCCATTCTGCCTGCCACCTCGGACATCGGTGTAAGCAGAGGCAATGTCCGTCCCTCACTTACCGTTTCATACGCGATCGCTGTGACGCCTTTATCCTTCAGTGCCTGTGCAAGCTCCGGTTCAGCCGCTAAGTGGAGGTAAGTAAACAGTACAAGCCCTTTCCGGAAGTATGCATATTCTTCCGGAAGCGGTTCTTTGACCTTCATGACCATTTCAGCGTCCCAGACCTGTTTCGGATCAGCAATGATTTCCGCTCCTGCTGACTCATAAGCTTCATTTTCAAAGCCGCTTCCAAGGCCTGCGCCTGATTCAACCAGCACGCGGTGACCGTTTGAAACGAGCTGTGAAACGCCCCCAGGCGTCAGCGCGACACGGTTTTCATTGTTTTTTATCTCTTTAGGAACTCCAATGATCATATCTATTTCCTCCCGTATATGTGATATGTTTAGTGTAGCTTGATTTTTTGGAAAATTCTTTGTTTGAAAAAGAAAATAAAAAAACAAGGGTTTGTGAAATTTCACAAACCCTTGTTTCGAAGTTTGATATCCAAATATATAGTAAACTTCTGATTCACATTTTTTAAATCGATCTCAGCGATCTGGCTGATTCGCTTCAGCCGGTAATTCAATGTATTAACGTGAATATTCAAGACCTTAGAAGCGGTATTCACATTGCTGTCGGCTTCAATAAAACGTTCAAGTGTTTCGACCATATTGGACTGGTGATCCCGGTCGTACTGCTCGAGTTTTGAAAGGGAGTAGTTGGAATATCCCGTTTGCTTCCGTTTCTCATCTAACACGTCCAAGTATTGATAAATGCCTAATTCTGAAAAACTGAAAAGATGCTTGGTTTCTTCAGCAAATCGTTCTTTTGCTTTTAATACGGACAATGCTTCCTGGTATGAACGGCAGACAAACGAAATGGAGTTGTATATTCCGCCAATTGCAATAGAAGCATCCTCTATTTTATAACGTTCCCTCAGCTGCCTTTGCGTGCTGAAAGCGAACTGTTTTAAATCTTGAAAAGGACGATCCGTTTTTGGCGCGGTTAAAATGATAAGTTCATTGGAATCAACGGTTGTCAGCAGAGCATGAACCTGCTGGGTCGTTTCCTGCAGATAATGAAGCTGCTGTTCTGTTTTTTCGGTCAGCTCGCCGTTTACCCGGATGATCATCACGGAAAATTCAGAGGGAACGACCATTCCAAGCTTGTTAAACCCATCCGTCATGTCCTGTTCTTGATAGATGTGTCCGGTCAGCATTTTCCAGAAAAATTCTTGGCTGCGCTCCTCATTTTTCGTTTTTCGGATTTGGAGCTTAAGCAGCTTGTTTCTGACTGCATTAGCCGCCATTTTTAATGTCAGCAGATCATCATCCGACAGTGTTTTTTGAATTTCAAGCGCCCAAATAAAACCCAGCACCTGGTTGTTCTTCCAAATCGAAATCGCGACGCGGTTGCTTAGTCCGACTTCGTCAATTTCCTTCACTCTGATCGGCTGGTCCGTTTTTAGCAGTGCGGGAATCGTCCCGTCTTTCCACAATTTATTAATAACCTTCTCCGGCACTCTTCTGCCAATGATCGTAGACGTCCGTGCAGGATCAGTACAATCGCTGTGGGTGCTGTAGGCTAGCAGTTTGTGGTTCACATCTTCAATGGTGATCGGACATTGCAGCACTTCACTGATATGATCAGCCACATCTTCCAGTCTGTCAAAACTGTATTTAAACGGATCCTTTGGCATGGTCATCATTATCCCTACTTTTCCATCCTTTTATTCTTTGCTCTCTTTGACATCAAATCGTCTTGCTTTTATTATGATTGTTCTTGTTTGTGAAAATCAACAACAAAGAATGACAGTATAATAGAAGTGAACAAGTCAAAAAACACTTTTTAAATATAATGAGATACATGTTCTGTCTTGGGCGGGGAACAGGCTGATGAATATTTCTGAAAAACTGAACCTTTCAGGGATGGTGCTGTAGCATCAAATTTTCTGAAAGGTTTTTTTTGGGAGTTAGAGAATCGTTTGGGCCTTTTGGATTATTTGAAGAAGGCGGAGCGGATTGAGAAAATAAACCTATTTGTTTAACAAAATATGTAATTTTTAAGAGGTGGGAGGTAAACCATTGGACTCATTTTGTAAAATTAAAACATATTTGTTTGACTGTACCGAAAAACTGTTTTTATAATAATTACGTTCTAAAAATAAGTGAATTAGCCCATATTTAGGCTGATGGCACAGGAGGTAATGAGGAATATGGCAGGATTAATTCGTGTCACACCCGAAGAGCTAAGAGCGATGGCGAAGCAATATGGCGTTGAAAGCCAAGAAGTATTAAATCAGGTTGATCGTTTAAACCGAATGATCTCTGATTTAAAAAGCATGTGGGAAGGTGCTTCTAGCGAAGCGTTCGCAGATCAATACGAGCAGCTCAAACCTTCATTTATCAAAATGTCAGATTTGCTTCAAGATGTAAACCAGCAGCTTGATCAAACAGCAAATACTCTTGAGTCTACTGACCAAGACATCGCAAATCAAATCCGCGGATAACAGTATGAAAGGGAAGGAGCGCCTGATTCACCAGAAGACGGCGCTCTTTCTATGTAAGGGTGAATGAACATGTATATTGATATTACGATAGATTTGAAACATTATAACGGAAGTGTCTTTGATCTCAGATTGTCAGATTACCACCCGGTGAAAAAAGTCATTGACATCGCTTGGCAGGCCCAAAGCGTTTCCATACCTCCGCGCGAAGGGCACTGGATCAGAGTGGTCAATAAGGATACGGTGTTTTCCGGAGAATGCAAGCTATCTGATTGCGGCATTACAAGCGGAGACCGGCTTGAAATATTATGAAAGGATCTGGTTGAATGTCAGGTGAACAAACATCATATTTAGAAAACCAATTAGAAGCTGCTTCTCAGAAAACGGAAGACGGTTATACATTTACCTTTCAACGGGAAAAAATAAAGCTTCTGGACGGTCTCGAAGCGAACGTCATCAAGGATGTAAATCCATCTTTTCATAAAGAGATCGATGTGACGGAAGACGAAGTGATCATCACAATCCAACCTCCTCCCTCCTATAAAGAATTTCGCTTGATAAAAGCTAAAGATAAAAAAAGCAAATGGCAGTTTGTCTATCAGCTTGTTCAGGCTGTACAGCAGCACAAGTTATCAAGGCTGCATTTGATTGTGGCCCCGGAAAACATTGTATTCGATAAAGGACTGACCCCATATTTTCTTCATTACGGCGTAAAAGAAAGCATTCCGCCTTACGAGCATGATGAGGAAAGAGTCTGGCAGGAGCTGAAAGCCGCAGCGGCTTTGGCAGTCGACGGCGCTTTTGCATTTGAGGACTATTTGAAATTCAATGAAACGCTGACATTCTCTCCGGAGGCAAAAGCGATATTGGACGCGAAGTCCTATGATGAACTGCTCGAGCTGATTCAGACACATATCGATGAGCTCGAAGCCAAAGCAAAAACATACATACATATCCCGAAAAAGAAATGGAACATCCAAAGATATATCGGCCTGGGACTCATTGTGTTGCTTGTGCCGGCTCTGATTTATTCGATGTACGCTTTATTTTTCGCGCAGCCGAAGCATCAGGCGATTGTGGAAAGCAACCGCTCTTTCTTGAACAAGCAGTACAGCGGGGTCATCAACACGCTGGCTAAATATGATGCGGAAAGCCTGCCTGAATCAGTGCAGTATCAGCTTGCAATGTCTTATGTTGAGGTTGAAAAATTAGGCGACACTCAAAAGAAACAAATTGAAAATAATCTGGTCACGCTGCAATCAGATCCACAACACTTTCTTTATTGGATAGACATAGGGAGAGGCGAGAATAAAGAAGCCGTTAGTATCGGAAGAAAGCTGGAGTATAACCCGTACATCGGGCTGGGGCTGATTCGATATAAGGCTGAGATATTAGCAGATGACAGTATGAAAGATGATGAAAAGCAAAAAGAATTGGATACGGTACAAAGCGAGATCGACCAAATTACCAAACAAATGAAAGAACAAAAAGAAGAAGCGATAACAGACTCGGCAGAAACTGATACAGCCAGCCAAGCCGCTGAAGAACAATCAGATAAAGAAAAGCAGCAAGCTGAAGAGAAAGCGGCAGAAGAAAAAGCCGCAGCCGAGGAAAAAGCGAAAAAAGAAGAACAAGAGAAAAAAGAGAAAGAAAAGAAAGATGAGAAAAAAGATGACAAATAAAGTGAAACATGAAGTTCAGGTCATCGCACGCCGTATTTCGGCCGTTAGGGGGTTCGCCATTTGAGTCTATTATGGGTTTTCTATCAGCAAAACGTCCAAAAACTAAAACTGTCTGATCTCCCGGCGTCCCAGCCGGTGACCATAGGGCCTGAGGTGAAGGATTCCATAACGATCGGGACCATTCCGTTTGAGAACGGGGTAATTTCTCTTCAGAGGAAGGAATCCGGCGGCCAGTACGATGTTTTCCTGGGAAATGATTGCCTGGGCAGTCTTGAAACTGATACATCATTTTCTCTTCAAACGGATCAGCAGGAGATACGTCTGTTTTTAATCGCCGGCAAACCTGAAAAATCCGTTTATTTTACAGGAAACAGAGACGAAATGACATGTTCCTCAGAAAAGACAGATGCAGATATCTATCTGAACCCGAATGATTGTGCTTTTGCGGAGCAAAGCACATTTTCATTACTGCATATCGGCGAGAAATGGTCGATTCTCCCAAAAAGCGGGAATGTGTTCTTGAACGGAGAGAAGGTACTAGGTGCTGCACCGCTCAAGCCGGGGGATGAAATATTCTGGAACTTTACGCAAATGAGAGTAACTGAACAAGACCTCTTAGAAATTGTTCATTACACACCGCTTGAAACAGTGTTAACCAAAACGGTCAAACCAAGCACAGAAATGCAGAAGAAATATCCGCAGTACAGAAGAACGCCGCGGATGGTGTACGATTTGCCAGATGACCGCGTGTCCTTCAGTTTTCCCTCTCAGGAGAGCGATCAAACCAATAGAGGGCTGTGGCTCGTCATCCTGCCTCCGCTTGTGATGCTGATCGTGATGGGGGTCGTCGCGATCATCCAGCCGCGAGGCATATTTATACTCGTATCACTGGCAATGTTTATGATGACCCTTATTACCTCGACCGTTCAATATTTCCGGGATAAAAACCAGCGGAAAAAACGCGAGGAAAAGCGGGAGCGCGTGTATAAGCTTTACTTAGATAATAAGAGAAAAGAGCTTCAGGCGCTTGCTGAAAAGCAAAAGCAGGTTCTTGACTTTCATTTTCCTTCTTTTGAACAAATGAAGTACTTAACAAGTGAAATCAGTGACCGAATTTGGGAAAAATCGCTCGAAAGCAAGGATTATCTCCAGGTTCGGCTCGGGACCGGAACAGTTCCTGCAAGCTATGAAATCAATATGAGCGGCGGAGACTTGGCGAACCGTGATATTGATGACCTTATGGAGAAATCGCAGCACATGCAGCGTGTCTATAAGGACATTCGCAATGCGCCGGTTACGGTCGATTTGGCGGAGGGGCCGATGGGCCTTGTCGGGAAATCGCAGATTGTTAAGAATGAGATTCACCAGCTGATCGGCCAGCTTTCGTTTTTCAACAGCTATCACGATTTGCGCTTCGTCTTTATTTTTCATGAAGAGGAGTATAAAGACTGGGAGTGGATGAAGTGGCTTCCGCAATTTCACATGCCCCATATTTATGCGAAAGGCTTTATTTATAATGAACAAACGCGTGACCAGCTCCTGTCCTCACTTTATGAATTGATCAGAGAGCGCGATCTCGAAGAGGACAAAGAAAAACTGCAGTTTAAACCGCATTTTGTATTTGTCATAACGAATCAGCAGCTGATTTCAGAGCACGTCATTCTTGAATATTTAGAAGGGCAGCATGAGCAGCTGGGCATCTCTACAATTGTCGCCGCGGAAACAAAGGAAAGTTTATCAGAAAACATTACGACCCTTGTCCGCTATATCAACGAAAATGAAGGCGACATTTTAATACAAAAGAAAAAAGCAGTAAGAATTCCGTTCCGGCTCGATCATCATCAGCGCGAGGACAACGAACGGTTTTCACGCACGCTTCGCACGCTGAATCACCAGGTGGGCATTACGAATTCCATTCCGGAAATGGTCTCGTTCCTGGAGCTTTTCCATGCGAAGGAAGTAAAAGAAATCGGAATCCGGCAAAGGTGGCTGACGAGTGAATCGTCGAAGTCGCTGTCGGTGCCGATCGGCTATAAAGGGAAGGATGACATTGTCCATCTGAACCTTCACGAAAAAGCCCACGGTCCGCACGGTTTGCTTGCGGGGACGACAGGTTCGGGGAAAAGTGAATTTCTCCAGACCTACATCTTGTCACTTGCGGTGCATTTTCACCCGCATGAAGCGGCTTTCTTATTAATTGACTATAAAGGCGGAGGAATGGCGCAGCCGTTCCGCAATATTCCCCACCTGCTCGGCACGATCACCAATATTGAAGGCAGCCAAAACTTCAGTATGCGTGCGCTCGCTTCGATTAAAAGCGAGCTGAAAAAAAGGCAGCGTCTGTTTGATCAATATCAAGTCAATCACATCAATGACTATACAAAGCTGTACAAGCAGGGGAAAGCAGAAGTAGCAATGCCGCACTTATTCTTAATTTCAGATGAATTTGCAGAGCTGAAAAGCGAAGAGCCCGACTTTATCAGAGAGCTTGTCAGTGCTGCACGTATCGGCCGAAGCCTTGGCGTACATTTGATTTTGGCGACACAGAAGCCGGGCGGTATCATCGACGACCAAATCTGGAGTAACTCGCGCTTTAAAGTAGCGCTAAAAGTTCAGGATGCCACCGATAGTAAAGAGATTTTGAAAAACAGCGATGCCGCGAACATCACGGTTACCGGACGCGGTTATTTGCAGGTCGGAAACAATGAAGTGTACGAGCTGTTCCAATCCGCCTGGAGCGGGGCCCCTTATTTAGAGGAAGTTTACGGAACAGAGGATGAAATCGCGATTGTCACGGATACCGGCTTGATCCCGCTTTCTGAGGTCGACACGGAAGAAATGGCGAAAAAAGAGGTTCAGTCAGAAATCGAAGCAGTGGTTGACGAAATCGAACGCATTCAAGAGGAAATGGGAATCGAGAAGCTGCCGAGCCCTTGGCTGCCGCCGCTTGCGGAACGTATCCCGCGCACTCTTTTCCCATCAGAAGAAAAGGGCCATTTCCACTTTGCCTATGTTGATGAACCTGATCTGCAAAGACAGGCGCCGATTGCTTATAAAATGATGGAAGACGGAAATATCGGCATTTTCGGCTCCTCAGGCTATGGAAAATCGATAGCAGCGGCAACATTCCTGATGAGTTTTGCAGACGTCTACACGCCTGAAGAGCTTCATGTCTATATCTTTGATTTCGGGAATGGAACGCTCCTGCCATTAGCGAAGCTGCCGCACACGGCGGATTACTTCCTGATGGATCAGTCGAGAAAAATTGAAAAGTTCATGATCCGAATCAAAGAGGAAATTGACCGCCGAAAACGTCTGTTCCGTGAAAAAGAAATCAGCCATATCAAAATGTACAATGCGCTGAGCGAAGAAGAGCTTCCATTCATTTTCATCACAATCGACAACTTTGATATCGTCAAGGATGAGATGCATGAGCTTGAATCGGAATTTGTCCAGCTTTCCAGAGACGGACAAAGCTTGGGGATTTACTTTATGCTGACGGCAACGCGCGTAAATGCTGTCCGCCAGTCGCTCTTGAACAACCTGAAAACAAAGGTTGTCCATTATCTGATGGATCAATCCGAGGGATATTCCATTTACGGACGGCCGAAGTTCAGCCTTGAGCCGATCCCGGGGCGCGTGATCGTTCAAAAAGAAGAGCTTTATTTCGCCCAAATGTTCCTGCCTGTTGAAGCAGAGGATGATATCGGCATGTTCAACGAGCTGAAAGCTGAAGTGCAGGTTCTTCAGGACCGCTATGCTTCACTTCAGCAGCCGGCTCCGATTCCGATGCTGCCGGAAAGCCTGTCGACGAGAGAGTTTTCTCTCCGCTTCAAGCTGGAACGCAAGCCTTTATCTGTGCCGATCGGGCTTCATGAAGAAAGCGTCAGCCCGGTGTACTTTGACTTGGCTAAGCACAAGCATTGCCTGATATTAGGGCAGACACAGCGAGGAAAAACAAACGTCTTAAAAGTGATGCTTGAGCATCTGCTTGATGATGAAACGGAAATGATCGGTTTGTTTGACTCGATCGACCGCGGTTTATCCAAATATGCGAAAGAAACAGATGTCGCATATTTGGAAACAAAAGATGATATTGAGCAGTGGATTGAAACAGCAGAAGACATTTTTAAAACAAGAGAAGCAATGTATGTAGAAGCCGTTCGCCAGGGAGACGCACAAAGCCTGCGATTCTCTCAAGTGGTTCTGATGATTGACGGAATTACGAGATTCCAGCAGACGATCGATACGAGAATTCAAGACCGCTTGGCGAACTTTATGAAATCTTACTCGCATCTTGGCTTCAGCTTTATTCCGGCAGGCAATCACAGTGAGTTCTCCAAAGGCTATGATTCCCTGACGACTGAGATGAAGCAAATCAGACACGCTATCCTGCTGATGAAAAAATCTGAACAAAATGTCATTCCTCTTCCGTACCAAAGACAGGAGCCGGAGATTCAGCCGGGCTTCGGATATGTTGTGGAAAACGGGAAGGAGCAAAAAGTTCAAATTCCTTTATGTTCTGCTGAAAGGGAGAGTGCTAGATGACAGAACAACGAAAAAACTTGATCAAGTTAATATCCGCCGTCATCATTATTTTGCTGCTGCCGGTTTTGTTTTTCCGGTTCATCGGGGAAGATCCGGCGAAAAAAGCAGCCAATTCCACGCGGCAAATCGCAGTGGTGAATGAAGACACAGGCGTATTGAGTGATGAGGTGAAAGCGGACGATGAAGATGATCAATCCGCCCAGTTCGGTAAGGAAGTTGCTGCCGTTCTGGGGGAACGTCCTGATTATTCTTGGACGGTCGTGAACCGAAGTGCAGCCGAAACAGGCCTGAAATCGAAAAAATACGATGCGATTGTCTACATTCCCTCAGATTTCTCAAAAAACATTTTGAGCTATGACAAAGAGCGTCCTCAAAAAGCCACGCTTGAGTTCAGCATTCAAGATAACCTGAATGCGGTCAACAAAGAAAAAGTGCAGCGTGAGCTTGAAGATGCCCAGAAAACAATGAACAAAAAAATGTCGGCCTTATATTGGAACTTTGTCTCACAAAAAGTGGACAATATCAGAGGAGAGTTTGACAAGATCGTCAATAAAGAATCTGAATTCCAAAATGTCATGTACAATTTCTACAAACCAAGCTCTAACGATTTGGCAGGTGAAATCAAACGCCAGAAAGACCTAATCGATGAGCTGAAGAAATCAATGAATGAAGCCCAAGGCACGACAAAAGAAAAAGCTTCGACAGCGGAAGAAGCAAAAAACACGCTGAAAGACTTCGTTGATACAGTTGAACGATACAAAGAATATCAAGAAAATCAAAAAAAGCTGCTATTGGCAGCCCAGGATTCAACTCAGCAGCAAATCCAGACAGGATTGGATGCCATTTCAGCACAGCAAAAGGCCAATCAGTTCAGCGAGCAGATGAGCGGCCTGTCAACAGGAATCAGCCAAGTGAAAACACAGCTTGGACAAACCAGCACAGTTCTGGCAGGCGCCCAGCAAATCAGGGAAGGCCAAGTGCCCCAGCAGGAACTTGGCATGGCGAAAATCCAAAGCGATTTAATCGATCAATATCAGGCCACATCAAGACAGGCTGCATTAAAACAGGTTTATAAACTTTTAATTGAAACACGTGATTATCTCACTGATGAGCCACCCACAGATAATTCATCTGATGGGGATAGCCAAGATAACCAAAACGATAAAGACCCGAAAGAAGAAGATCCTGAAGAACTCAAAATAGATCTTGAAAAACAGCGTGAAGAACTGAAAACCATCGCTGCTGATATTCAGGATATTTCAGATAATCTAAAGGAGCCTGAAAAAGAGGACCCTACTCCAGAGCCGGATACAAACTCCGGAAATAATGATGGAGACGGGACGATTCCAAATGATCAAAATGGTAATTCTGGAGAAGACAATAACAGCAGTGATACCGGAAATGACGGACAAATGGACGGCGGTACTCAGGATCAAGACCAGCAGCAGGGAACAGACGGTCAGAGGCAGAATGGTGATGCCTCTAATGGCGAGTCGAACAGCGGACAAACCGAAACGGGTACTGCTGAACAGACCGCTTCATCTGACTCAGCCCTTCAATTGATCCGGCTGACAAATGAAGACGGAACAGGAGATTCAGGAGACGACGGCGGCACGACTCAGCCTGGAGATGAAGGTCAAAACGGAAACGATGAGGTTTCGGATATTGCAAAAGCAAAAGAACAGCTCAGCAAAGCGTCTGAGCGAATCAAACAGATCGAAGAAGAGCTAAAAGAAAAAGAAACGGCTCATAATGAAGAGCTGAAAAAGAAATTAGAAGAACTAAAAGAGCAAATGGATGGTCTTAATGATGAAATAGATGATCTCAAAGACCAAGTGAAAACGCTCGAAGATAAACTTGAAAAGCTTGAAGCGAAACGCAAGCAAGAACTTGAAGGTATTTATAGAGATATGTATAATGCCATTCAAGAACTTGAAAATAAAGCTCAGCTGCCATTTACCGAAGCAATCTATATAAATAAAGAAAATATAAATGCAACAATGAGATATTATAAATATCTATCTGTATATGATTCAATATTATCCGGAACGATAGACAGCGCTGCGAAAACCAATGCAATTAACGGCCAGCAGGGCTACGTCAATTCCGTACTGGCTCTCTCACCTGAAGAATCAGCCAGTTGGGAAGCTCTCAAAAACAACACGATGCAAACCGATGAAGACATCGACAATTTCATCAACGGCATGACCGAATTTGCAGACAACTACGGCAGCTATATCCGTGATTCTCAAGCCGGTGTTCTCGACGAACTGACGAAAATCTCTGAGAGTGCGTCAAAAGCGTTAGAACAGCTTGTAACCGGCGCGGCGCAGGAATCTGCAACGTTCAATAATGATGGCCTGTCAGGCACAATGGCACTGAGCGTGCAAGATACGGTCGGCCAGGAAGTGCTGCAAATGTCAGACGTGATGGGTTCATTATCTGAACGCCAGTCAGGCATTATTGATTACACAACCAACATGCAGCAAAGCGTAAATGATGTGCAGACGAAAGCTGACACATTAAACAACAACTGGGGTAAAAATGTTGCTTCCACGAAGCTTGTACGCAGTGACGTATACGGCATTCTGGGCAATACATTAGTAGATGGCCAAAACAACGGCTATGTATATGATTACTTGGCAAATCCGCTCAAAATCAGCGGTCAGGTTCCGGAAGAAAAAATTCAGACGGTGCCGCCGGTTGTCATCCTGGTTATTATTTTGATCAGCAGTCTGTTAATCGGATATTTCAGCTCGTATTATCAGAATGCGCCGCTGCTCGTCAAAGGAGCGCTTTTCGGAATTCTGAATATCCTTGTCGGCTTGATGATCAGCTTGTTCGGTTTGAATATTTATTCACTGCCGGACGATCAGACGATTAAGTGGTCTGTATTTACGATTTTATTGCTGGTCGCAAGCTCTGCCTTTATCCGGGCGGCATTCCGATTCGGATCAATTCCTGGATGGGTTGCTTCAGCGGCAATGATTTTATTCTATGTTGCGCCGCTTATTGATTTAATTATGCCGAACTTCACATTTGAAGATCCGGTGTCTAAGGTATACATCGACATCCAGTACGGAACAGGGCATTTGTTTACAATGGGAATATCGGTTCTGCTGATCATTACGTTGATTGCAGCGGCTCTGCCGCTTGTCATTCGCTTGATAGCAGAAAAAACAGCGGAAAGCGATGAAACGTATGAAGCGTAATCGCAGCTTGGAAAAGGGGATCATGATATGTATGCTCTCCTTTTCCCTTTTCATACCCTCTGCCGCTGCTGCCGAAACCGAAGAAAATACGGATGTCGCGCCAAACCAATATGAAAAGAAAGACATTGAAATCGATACGAATTATTTGCATGAAGATTCTTCCTATGAGGAGAAAACAGAACTGCCTGAGGAGCAAAAGGATATTACCTTTGATAAGCCGAAGGATCGGGACGCCGAGCTGATAAAGGATTTGTTTACATCAACAGATGCCGAGGGCTCCAACACCATCGCGGCTCAATCTAAACAGCTGGGGATTACATTTGCCGAGAAACCGATCACAAAAGCGTCATCAACGGAAATGAAAGAAAAAGGTTCATCTTCACTCCTGCTTCCGATCATCTATATCGTGCTGATTCTGCTCGGGATCGCAGGCATTGTTTTTCTCATACCAAAGGTTATCGTGCAGGAAAATAAAAAGGCATAAGCGCCCGCGCTTGTTTTGCATAAAAGCGGTCCGTACAATAAGAACGGAAGGAGGAGGTTTCCAATGGAACTTTATATCATCACCGGAGCGTCAAAAGGACTGGGGAAAGCCATTGCATTACAGGCTCTGGAAAAAGGCCATGAAGTCCATGCCCTGTCCAGAACAACAACAGATGTTTCTCATGAGAAACTGACACAGCGCCAGATCGATCTGATCAATCTCACAGAGGCTGAGCAGCAATTCAAAACAGTGCTTTCATCCATCAATCCGGCTGATTATTCAGCCATCACACTGATCAATAATGCTGGAATGGTAACGCCGATCAAACGCGCTGGAGAAGCGTCTCTTGAAGAGCTGCAGCGCCATTATCAGCTTAATCTGACAGCGCCCGTGCTCTTGAGCCAGCTGTTTACCAAACAGTTTGCCGCTTTCAGCGGAAGAAAAACAATCGTCAATATTACCTCTGGCGCGGCCAAAAACCCATACAAGGGGTGGAGCGCGTATTGCAGCTCAAAAGCCGGGCTTGATATGTTTACGAGAACGTTCGGATTTGAACAGGAAGACGAAGAACGGCCGGTGAACATGATTTCTTTCTCACCGGGTGTCATGGACACTGACATGCAGGCCGTCATCCGTTCATCATCGAAAAAGGATTTCCACGATATCGAGCGGTTCCGGAAATTGAATGAAACAGGAAGCCTTCGCAGTCCGGCCTTTATTGCCGGCACGCTGCTTTCTTTATTAGAGACAGGCGCGGAAAACGGGCGCATATATGATATTAAAGAGTTTTTGTAGAGCAGAGTGAATCTGCTCTTTTTTTATATAAAAAGGCGTTAACTTAAGCATTCCGGAGTTCGGCTGCATATACTGACTGAAACTCTGCTTTTAGGGTATAACAAACATGAAAAGTAAACAAAAATGATATGACATAAGAATTGAGTTTCTCTGCAAATTATGTTAGGATTCTAAAAATATCTAAAGGAGGGGTTTCCATGAGAAAGGTTACATTAATGGATGTCTTCACCCATCCAATTGCACAAAAATATTTACAGCGTTCCGGCGTGGCTCATGCGATTGCCTGCGCCTATCATGCATACAGGCTGTCTGTAAAGGCTGATATCAGCCCTGATTTAGCCGCAAAAGCGGCATTGCTGCATGACATCGGACATTATGAATGGTATACAGACGGAAAATGGGATTATGAGAAATACAGAAGAAATGACATCCATGCCATTAAAGGGGCGGAACGGGCGCATAAGCTCTTGATTCGTCTTGGTGAAGAACCGAAAGCGGCGAAGGAGATTGCCCTTGCCATTTTGCTTCATACCGATTCCTATCTGCCTGAAGGTGAACTCGATAAAAATACGCTGCAGCAGATTGTCAAAAAAGCGGACGAACTTGATGAAGAACCTGGCGGCCACCATCATTACCGACAAATTGACGAAGCAACCGCACTGAAAAAAATAGAAAAACTGGACCGATTAATCGACCAAGCCCAGTCTTCTATAAAAAAGCCTGTATAGGTCCCGCCTGTATTCGGAACAGCGTCCGCTTTCTTCGCTGTCTCCGTTTCATCACCATTTCCTTACACCCGCGTGAATCACACTCCCCAATCGTCTCCGCATCCCCTGGTGTTATCCGGTAAGCCTGTGTCATTATCCTTAACCGTGGCATAAGCTGAGATAAAACATATAAAGGGGATTGAAGTATGGCCAACCAAGGTAGTCCTCAACTGGTCTCATTAGTCGATCCTTATGTCTATCAGACCATCAAAAAGCTCATTGGCTCAAAATTCATTATCCAGACAGTACGAGACACGGTCAGAGGCAGACTGATTGATGTAAAACCGGACCATATCATCATTGAAGCAGCCCGAAATTCTGTTTTTTTAATCAGTATCCAGCACATGATTTCCGTCACGCCAGATTACAGTGAACGGGTGTAACAGTGCTTGCGCTTGAAAAATAGGCGTACACCGGGACGTCCTATTTTTCAGTTAAGCGCTGTAAAAACGCCCCGTCATAAATTGTGCCGCCAAGATCAAAACCGGAGCGGTTATCTGAAATAAAGCGTAAACAACAACCGAAGTGATGCCCGCCCGCATCCTTTACATATAAACGGGGCTTCCCGGCAAACGGAGCACAGCGCCGCTGCCTCTCAGTTATTCTATCGTTTTGATTCACATCAAGCAGGATAAAATCTAAACGTTAAGCTAGTCCACAAGCACATAAATCAGTGCGGCGTCCCTGCCGTATGTCACAGCCTGCATAATCAACAGTCCGTTCGCTGATTAAGAGTTCTGATATCAGTTCATTTTTGTTACAATGATGGGGTGCAAGTTCTTTTATCTGATAGACAAAGAAAAACTAGGAGGAACAAGCTTGTTGAAATCAAAAGTCCATTTTTGGACATTGCAAATTTTATTTGTTTTGCTGATTATTTTCGTAGCAACAAAAGTTTCATTTGTGTTTCAGCCGTTTATCGTGTTTATCTCGACATTGTTTTTCCCGATGCTGATCGCCGGAATTCTGTATTTTATTTTTAATCCGGTCGTCCGACTGCTTGAGAAAAAAATGCCGCGGACATTATCGATTCTGCTCATCTATTTAGCATTTATCGGTTTGCTAGCCTTTGTTTCTGCGGCAGTCGGGCCTGTCATTACATCGCAGGTGACCGGGCTGTTTAACAATCTTCCTGAATATATAAAACAGATTCAGGCATTGACAAAGGATTTATCTCACTCTCAGTGGTTTACCTGGATGATGACACAGGATTATGTATCCATATCAAAAATTGAGCAGTCTCTGACAAGCTTTCTCCAAAACCTGCCGCAAAATATTACATCCAGTTTATCGGCGGTGTTTGGTGTCGTGACAAATATCACACTAGTCATTATCACTGTTCCGTTTATCCTCTTTTATATGCTGAAGGATGGACACCGCTTTCCGCACCTGGCAGTCAAAATTCTTCCGGCTTCTTACCGGACAGAAGGTCTAAAGATCTTTAAAGATTTATCCGACACACTCGCTGCGTATTTTCAGGGACAGCTGTTAATCTGTCTTTTTGTAGGGACAGCGTGCTTTATCGGATACTTGATTACCGGGCTGCCATATGCGCTGATTCTTGGAATTGTCATGGCCATTACAAATATCATTCCTTATGTCGGGCCTTTTCTCGGCGCTGCGCCGGCTGTTATTATCGGCTTTATGGATTCACCGGCCAAAGCGCTTTTTGCGATCATTGTGGTTGTGATCGTTCAGCAGCTCGACGGAAATCTGCTTTCTCCGCTCGTTATCGGAAAACGTTTGAATACGCACCCGCTTACCATCATTTTGCTGTTGATTGGAGCAGGAAGCTTCGGCGGCATTCTCGGCATGATTTTAGCTGTGCCGGTGTATGCGGTAGTCAAAGCGTTTTTCCTGAATATCGTGCGGCTGATCAAGCTGCGCCAGCGGTCACGCCTTGAAGAAAACGAACGTCCCGCTGAATAGGCGGGCACCATTGGCTCCTTTCCGCATATGATGCTGTAAATCAGTGCGGAGGTGGGGAAATGCCTGCGATTGTAGGGCCGATATATATTATGTCTATATCAGGTGATGCTGCGGCCAGCTTTGGAGATGTGTTTGCGATTGCGCCGAAAAGCGTCGATCACACAGGTGCTGGGTCTGGCACATTTCAGCTGGGGGATTTTGTGAAGATCAATAACGAATATAGTAAAACAATTTTAAACGATGCCGATATCATTGATGATAGCGTTTCGTTTAACGGGTAACAGCCTTTTCTAGAGAGGCTGTTGCTTTTTTATTGTATAATATGGATAGTCTTTTAGTTAGCGAGGTCATGTTATGAAAATCAGAAAAGCAAATATCAGCACACAAACAGGAATGATCACTGATGTATATCTGCATGAAAACAGAAAAGAGCTGCATACGCTAGTAGCCGTTCCGCAGCTGGAGTGGAGCACGATTATTTCATACGAGGAAGAAAAATCATCGCTGCCTGAACGGCTGGAGGCTTCTTTGCGCCGGCATACAGCGGACGAGCCTGCTGGTGAGCTGGCAAAAAAAATCATTCACTGGGTAACGGAAATGTAACAGCCCTTGAAAGTTTAGCCCCCGCAGGATCAGGCGATAATGAAGACAAACAAGACGGGAGGACGAGCTTTTGAGTGATGAAACGCTGGATCTCTATTTGCAGCAAGGAATGTACGGGCCGCTGGAAACAAAACCTGACGAGCGCCATTTGTTTTTAGGCTCATTGCGGGAAAGAGTGCTTTTGGCACTGACGAAAGGGCAGGTGCTCAGAAGCAAACCGTATGACGAAGCGGAGCAAGCGTTTAAACGCAATAAAAATATATCTCTTCTTATCAATGGAGAGCTTCAGTATCAGTCTTATTCACCTTATGTAAAAATGGCGAACCAAAACGGAGTGCCTTTTAAAGTCGTATCTGATCTTCAGTTTCATACGCCTTTAGGCCTTGTCATTGCAGCGGACAGTGCGGTAAATCATGAATCTATATATATTCAGGACGACATTTTTAACCGGTCGGTGCTGAAATCTTAAGAGACAAACGGACCGTTTGTCTTTTTATTCATGGCAATTCCCTTACAACGGGAGATAAGATATAATGTTCTCATACTGATGGCGGGGAGGCCGGCTATGAAAAAAGCACTTATTTGTATTGATTATACGAATGATTTTGTGGCGAGTGATGGAAAATTGACCTGCGGGGAGCCCGGCAGAATGATTGAAGAGGCGATCGTCAATTTGACAGAACACTTTATCACAAACGGTGATTACGTCGTATTTGCAGTAGATTCTCACAATGAAGGGGATCAGTATCACCCTGAAACCCGTCTGTTCCCGCCGCATAATATTAAGGGTACGGAAGGAAAAGACCTGTACGGAAAGCTTTTGCCTCTATATCAGAAACATGCACATGATCATAATGTATATTACATGGAAAAAACGAGATATTCTGCTTTTGCGGGTACTGATTTAGAACTGAAACTCAGAGAGCGGCAGATTGACGAGCTGCATTTAGCCGGCGTCTGCACAGATATCTGTGTCTTGCATACAGCGGTTGATGCATACAACAAAGGTTTCCGGATTGTTGTGCATAAACAGGCTGTTGCCAGCTTTAATCAGGAGGGGCATACGTGGGCTCTTTCCCATTTTGCAAACAGCATCGGAGCGCAAGTGGCAGAGTAAGGAAGGGGAAAAACAGTGTTAGAGTACGGTTTTAAAGATGACAGCCTGTCATTACATACAGACCTTTATCAAATCAATATGGCGGAAACTTACTGGAGAGACGGCATTCATGAAAAGAAAGCGATTTTTGAGCTTTTTTTCAGAAAGCTTCCGTTTGAGAATGGCTATGCGGTTTTTGCGGGCTTGGAAAAAGCCATTGAATATCTGGAAAACTTCAAGTTTACCGATAGTGACCTGACTTATTTACGAGATGAGCTTGGCTATCATGAAGATTTTATTGATTATTTGAGCGGTTTATCTTTTACAGGTTCTCTTTATTCCATGAAAGAAGGAGAGCTGGTTTTTAACAATGAGCCGATTATGAGGGTGGAAGCTCCCCTTGTAGAAGCGCAGCTTATTGAAACAGCTTTGCTTAACATTGTGAATTACCAAACATTAATCGCGACAAAAGCAGCGCGCATCAAGGGCGTCATTGGCGATGAAATTGCACTTGAATTCGGAACAAGACGGGCGCATGAAATGGATGCGGCTATGTGGGGAGCGAGAGCAGCGTTAATCGGCGGCTTCAGCGCGACAAGCAATGTAAGAGCCGGAAAGCGCTTTAATATCCCGGTATCAGGCACACATGCCCATGCGCTTGTGCAGGCCTACCGCGATGAATATACAGCGTTCAAAAAATACGCGGAAACGCATAAGGATTGCGTCTTCTTAGTCGACACGTATGATACGCTTCGTTCAGGCATGCCGAATGCGATTAAAGTTGCCAAGGAATTCGGAGACCGCATCAACTTCATTGGCATCCGCCTGGATAGCGGCGATTTGGCTTACCTGTCAAAAAAAGCCCGGAAAATGCTTGATGAAGCAGGGTTTACAGACGCGAAAGTCATTGCGTCAAGCGACCTGGATGAGCATACCATTATGAATTTAAAGGCTCAGGGAGCCCGCATAGATGTCTGGGGTGTCGGCACGAAGTTGATTACAGCTTATGACCAGCCGGCTCTCGGCGCGGTTTATAAGCTCGTCTCCATCGAAGAAAACGGAGGAATGGTCGACACGATCAAAATTTCATCCAACCCTGACAAAGTGACGACACCTGGCAGAAAGAAAGTGTACCGGATTATCAATCAGTTAAATCATCATTCTGAAGGAGATTACATTGCGCTTTATGACGAGCAGGTGAATGACCAGAAGCGGCTGAGAATGTTCCACCCGGTTCATACTTTCATCAGCAAATTCGTCACGAATTTCTATGCGAAGGATCTTCACGAACTGATTTTTGAAAAAGGCATCCTATGCTACCAGAACCCTGAGATTTCTGACATTCAGCAATATGTACAAGACAACCTCAGCCTTCTGTGGGAGGAATATAAGAGAATCAGCAAACCTGAAGAATACCCGGTTGATTTAAGCGAGGACTGCTGGAGCAACAAAATGCAGCGGATCCATGAAGTGAAAAGCAGACTTGAAGAAGAGCTCGAAGAATAAAGCAAACTGGCCTTTCGTTCGCGAAGAGGCCAGTTTTTTTGTGGGAATAATATTTTTCATGTTTAGACAAATTTCGTCAAATTTTTTGATATACTTAGGGTGGAAAGCCGCGTGTTTTGTAAGGAGGATAAATCAATGAGGGTGTTTGTTGCAAGACAGCCTATATTTAACAGAAAAGAACAGGTTGTCGCTTATGAACTTTTATATAGAGAGAGCGAAGAGAATGTGTATTCCGCTGCAGACGGCGATCAGGCTACAACAGATTTGGTGATTAACAGCTTTTTAAACATCGGAATCGAGAAGCTGACGGAAGGAAAACGCTGTTTTGTCAATTTCACTGAAAGCCTGATGTTTTCGGATCTCCCCACCTCCTTCAATCCAAAACAGCTAGTGATTGAAATCCTTGAAGATATACCGATCACTCCGGCTCTCGTCTCAAGGTGCAGAGAGCTGAAAAAAATGGGGTATACGCTGGCACTCGATGATTTTTACGCAATTAACCCGAAAAATGAAAAATTATTGGAAAAGCTCATGAGCTATATTGATATATTGAAAGTTGATTTTCTTAAAACCACCCGAATGGAACGCCGAAACATTTTGCAAACCTACAGCTATTGCGGCCTGATTTTTTTAGCTGAGAAAGTAGAAACACGCAAAGAATATGAACAAGCGGCGCAAGATGGCTTTCAGTTATTCCAAGGCTACTTTTTCAGCGAACCGCGCATCATCAGCGGCCATGATCTGTCGACCCATTTTTATTCTTACTATGAATTGCTCAACGAATTAAGCAAAGAGCAGCCTAACATCCAGCGTGTAACTGAGTACATAGAACGTGATTTATCGCTGTCATATCAAATTTTAAAATTCTTAAACTCTTCTCATAGCCGCTTAACCCAAAAGATCGACAGCATTAAGCAAGCCATCATGCTTCTTGGGTTTAACGAAATCAAACGGTGGATATACATTCTTTCCTTTAAGGATTTAAGCAGAAAAGGGAATTCGAGCAAACACGAAATCATAAAAATTTCTTTAATGAGAGCAAAGCTATGTGAACTGTTGGCTAGAAAAACAGCGCGCCCGCAGCCGGCCTCGTATATGCTGATCGGGATGTTTTCTCTCATAGACACCCTTTTGCACAGAGAAATAGAAGAGATTATTCAAGAATTGCCTTTAATAGATGAAGTCGGTCAAGCGTTATTAGGTCATCAAAATGACTATTACCAAATGCTTGAGCTTGTGAAGTTAATCGAAACCAACAATTGGGACTCTTGCGGAGAATTAGCAAAAGAATTGGACAAGGAAGAAGCGTACGACTGTTATTTGGAAGCCTTGGAGTGGTGTCATAAGCTCATGGGCGAAAAGTAATTGCGGTCTTCTGACCACCGCAACGCCAGGATGATTCGGCTTTGCATGCTGATCAGGCTGATGTATATGCCATCGGGATTAAAGACCGAATCAACATCATGCCGGACGCCAGTCTGTTTGATCAGGCGCTTTACTGTTTGTTTATCTGACTGTTCCGCTGCGGTCATGAGGCGGCGCGAAAGCTCCTGTGACCCCGCAATGCGCCTAAGCACAAGCTGAGCATCAGCGAGCAGCCCAGCGGCATCCTTTGCGGAACGGATAAAGATCTCTGTATTGGCGGCAGGAGCGGGCGGACGGCGTATGGCGTACGGATAGATGTAAAACCAAGGATAAGGGTATCTCATGGAAGCACCTCGCAAAAAGGGGATATGTCTATATATATAGATCACTCAGGTGCCGGATATGACTAAGCGAAAAGGCCACAACTTTGCGTTGCGGTCTTTTCGGTGTTTGTCGGTCACGATACGCCAAGAATCGCATATTGAATTTTGAAAAAGCGGCAAGGGGGACTATAGTCTTACATTGTGAAACAGATAAACACAATAAAATCAAGGAAATTAAGAATCTTTCTCAATTTCATCCGAAATCACCGTTTTTTCACATAGAAAAATAGTCCCGTTCTTATTGTGATTCCTTTGAGTATAAGGACCTATTGATATTTGCGGTGTCACGCAGGATCTTTTTGTATACTTTTCGGTGAAAAATAAGCCGAAACCAGATACACTATTAGTAACAGATCAAATACCTAGGACTCGTTCACCATACACAATTCATTGATCTTTCAAAAAAAGGAGTGTGGAAACGATGGAAAAGAAACTTGAAGAAGTAAAACAATTATTATTCCGACTCGAACTTGATATTAAAGAAACGACAGATTCATTACGAAACATTAACAAAAGCATTGATCAGCTCGATAAATACACATACGCAATGAAAATTTCGTAAAAAAGACTTGGAAACAAGTCTTTTTTTTCGTTCTTCCCGTACAATAAATGGATAAAGTATTATATGATTGTTAAAAAACGAAAAACCTGCTGTCCTTTAAATGTCCCATTTAGTAAAATGGAATGGGAGGGTGAAGAATATTAGTAAGGAAATGTGTTTAGATGAAATTTCGATTAAAAAAAAGATGAAGGAGATTGTACACGAAAAAATTCGAAATTTGGATTTGAAAAAGTATTTAATCAACTTTATCGATGAGAAAAACCACTTTTCTTTTGGTATCCTGGCTTATAAGCATTACGTAGCATTAAGAGGTAACAGTTATTTGCATATTTTAACGTTGGCTGGAGGAATTGAGCTTTTAATCATATCCTTCGATATATTTGATGATTTAGAGGATGAGGACAACTTTGGAAAAAAGTGGATGGAAATAGATTCTTCTCTCTCTCTAAATGCTGCAACTACCCTTTATACCTTAGGGTTAGAAACCATTTGTTCTATTAGCGATAAGGCTGAATATCAGCGGCTCACTTTAAAATATGCTTTAAATGCTATGCAGGGGCAACATGACGATTTAATTAACTTTCCAGAGACAGAAGAAGAATGCATTCAAATGATGAAACAAAAATCAGGTTCTCTTACAGCTATGTCTGCCGTTTTAGCTGCCATGCTTGCAAATGGAGAGTTTAATCAAACTATTGAGGATTATGCTTATAAAATAGGAATAATAAAGCAATTGGAAAATGACTATTATGGTTTAGTTAATGATCAGCGTAGCGACATAAGAAAGAAAAGAAAGACTTTAATTTATTTATTTTTAAACCGCAAATTTAATGAGGCTTCTGAAAAGATATTAAAATTAATAAATTCCCAACCAAGTTATCATAGTCTTATAGCTGATCGCTCTAAATTTGATGAATTATTATTTGAAGCGGGGCTTAATCAATATGTATCTATGTTGATTAAGTTTTATGAGGAAGAAATCACAGCAAGCATGAATCAATTAAACATAAATATAAAGTTATAAAGAGAGGTATACCTATGAAACAAGATATGATTGATTACTTAATGAAGAATCCTCAAGTTTTAACTAAATTAGAAAATGGAGAGGCAAGCTTAATAGGAATTCCAGATAAACTAATCCCTTCAATTGTAGATATTTTCAATAAAAAAATGACTCTCTCAAAGAAATGCAAGGGTATTTTCTGGGAGCAATAATTCAGAGAGAAGTGGTCTATTGAAAAACTTTAAAAGAAATTTTTCTATAGTGCTAGTATTATTTAGTCTCTTATATTTTGCTTATATTGTTTATTTCACTCAGAATGGTATTTTAGTTGGTACTTATGTTTCTGAAACAGCCAATCATGAGTTAAAAGTTGAAAAAATGACAAAATCCACATATGGAAAATATATGGGATTAAAAGAAGGCGACTTAATACTCGAAGTAAGTGGGAAGAAACCTACAAGCGAAAATATTAAAAGAAATTATTTAGCAAAAGCTGAACATTTAAAAGTTAAAAGGGATAATCATGAAATTCAATTACATAATATGGAGTATATCTCTTTAAATAATTCTTATAGCTTTTTCATTTATATTATCCCTTGTATATTTTTTGCTTTGAGTCTGTTATGTGCTTTTTATATTTATAGGGTCAATCGAGTGAAAAATACGTACTCGGCTTATATTTTGATTAATTTTTTGCTGTTTATATCGATAGCATATTTAAGTGCTGGAGGCGTTACTAGAGGATATGAAATAAATAGATATATTAATCTTTTTACCTTTTTAAATGTACCTGTCTTGTATTTGCATTTTCTATATCAATATTTCAAAGAATTAAGCATCAAATTTTCATCACGTTATACCGTGAACATGTTATACATGCTACCAATCATTAATGTAATAATAGAGTTCACTGAGAAATATCTTCCATCGGGGATTACTACGAATATTAGTAATATAAACTTAGTAACATTCTTAATAGAGATTACAGTTGTTTATTTTTGTATAATCTATTATGGGATAATTTATAGAAAAAAGGATCATTACTATTTATTGAAGGTATTATTGATTTCGAATACTGTTGCTTTTTTTCCTTTTTCGGTCTTATATATCTTGCCGGAAGTTTTATTTGGGCAATATATTTATTCAGCAATAGTGACTGCGCCGTTCTTAATTATTATCCCATTAGCATTGGTTTATCAATTCGTTGTAAATAAAATTTATGATATTGACTTTATCTTAGGAAGAATTAGATATTATAGTTTCTTGTCCATCATTCCGACAATTGGTATAGTTTGGTTGTCAATTGTATTCGATAGTAAAAGAGCGGATTTTAATGTCATCTTAATTACGTTATGTACGTTCATAATTTTTCTGTCGGTCTTTTATATTAAAGAATTATTAGACTATAAATTTCGGTTAAAACGATTTTCGGAAAAATATAATTATCAAGACAGTATTTTTAAATATACGCAATTAATTAAAGGTGTATCAGCTTTAGATCAAGTATTTAAGAACTTAAAAACAACAATACTAGAAGTTCTACCCGTAAGTAAAGCATACACCTTTGAAGTTGGTTCTGATAGAGAAATTATATACTTTGACAAACAGAGTGTTGAACCCAATTGGAAGCTATATAAAACAGAATTTGAAAAGGTCACTAAAGAAATAGGGAAAATTGTTGAGGTTAATCAAGGGTTTTTGATCAAGGTAGGGGAAAAAGGTACAAGTTCTTATGTATTGCTTTGTTTATCTAGTATCAACACACCGAGGTTGACAAGAGATGAAGTTTCATGGCTGAAAACATTATCGTTTTATACTAGTGTATCCATGGAAAACGTTGTACAAATTGAAGAACTTATGGATCATTTACAAGCTTTAAAAAGGGAAGATGCTAACCCCGTCTGGCTCAAAAAACTCATGTACACCATCGAAGAAAAACAACGTTCTGATCTCGCCCGCGATCTCCACGATTCGGTTCTTCAGGATTTGATTTCATTAAAACGGCAGTGTGAGCTGTTTTTGGCTGAGTTTAAGAAGGATGATGATCCATGCCGTGAAGAGGTGCAGGACAAGCTCGTACAGATGAATGAGCAGATGTCTGATGTGATTTCGATGACGAGGGAGACGTGTCATGAATTGCGGCCGCAGCTTTTGTATGATTTGGGACTGGTGAAGGCGCTGTCCAAGCTGGTAGCGCAGCAGCAGGAGCGGGTTCCGTTTCATATCCGCTTAAATACCGGCAGATTTACGGCGTCGCTTGATTTGGATTCGCAGCTGAATTTGTACCGGATCATTCAAGAGTTTTTATCAAATGCAGTGAAACACTCTCAGGCGACGGAAGTGCTTATCATGCTGATCAGTATTCAGAACAAAATTGTTCTTCATTATGAGGATGATGGAGTCGGATTTGATCTGGAGAAAAATAACGAACATTCCATGAGTATGGGTCTTTCTGGCATTAAGGAGCGAGTCAGGGCTTTAGATGGACGCCTCCGAATCGAAACAAGTGAAGGAAAGGGCTTTAAGGCCGATATTGAAATGGAATTGTAATGGTTTTATAACATAAACGACTTGGCAGAAGCCAAGTCTTTTTTATAAAATGGAAATGAGTGAGTAAAAGGGAGGAAAACATGAAAAAGATACTAGTGATTGATGACCATCCGGCTGTCATGGAAGGCACCAAGACAATTTTGGAAACGGATTCGAATTTGTCTGTTGATTGTCTCAGTCCTGAACCCAGCGAACAGTTCATACACCAGCATGATTTCTCATCATATGATCTCATCTTAATGGATTTGAACTTAGGCGGCGATGTCAATGGGATGGAGCTTTCTAAACAGATTTTACAAGAGAATCCTCATTGTAAAATTATCGTATATACCGGTTATGAGGTCGAGGATTATTTTGAGGAAGCGATTCGTGCGGGTCTGCACGGCGCCATCAGCAAAACCGAATCAAAGGAAAAGATCACCCAATACATATATCACGTGCTCAACGGAGACATTTTAGTCGATTTCGCTTACTTTAAACAGCTGATGACTCAGCAAAAAACAAAGCCGGCCCCTTCCTCTCAAAAAGAACAAGATGTGCTCACACCCAGAGAATGCCTGATTCTTCAAGAAGTTGAAAAAGGTTTTACCAACCAAGAAATTGCAGATGCGCTTCATTTAAGCAAGCGGTCCATTGAATACAGCCTGACGTCGATTTTCAACAAGCTTAATGTCGGTTCCAGGACGGAAGCGGTGTTGATTGCAAAATCAGACGGTGTGCTTTAAATAAGGGAGTTAAAACTATGGATATGAAACATACATTGCTTGGCGCGCTGGGAATTGAAATTGTAGAAAGCACAGCGGAACGCTGCGTGGCAGTGATGCCGGTGGATCACCGGACCGTCCAGCCCTTTGGTTATTTGCATGGAGGCGCTTCAGTGGCTCTTGCGGAAACTACGGCGAGCGTGGGTGCCCAGCATCTAATCGATTCTCGTACACAAGCTTGTGTCGGTTTGGAGATTAACGCCAATCATTTGAAATCTGTCAAGGAAGGAACGGTAAAGGCGGTAGCCGAGCCTGTTCATAAAGGCAGAACGACCATTGTGTATCAGATTCACATTTATGACGAGCAAGAGAGGCTGATCTGTATATCCAGATGCACGCTGGCTGTCATCACAAAATAAAAAAACAGCCGGAACTCTGCCTGTCCGGCTGCTCATTTTTATAGGTAAGAATCCTCTTTTCGTTTAATCACAAAGTTTCTGATGCCGTTATAGTCATCCTGTACACTTCTTTCATCCAGCTTGACACCAGAGTTGTACGCAGCTCGGCAGATCAAGTGTCCCCCGACCGGCGTCGTAATAAAGATAAAGAAAATCCCGAGCAGAATTTTTGCTGATATCTCTCCTGTTATAAACCACAAAAAGAAGAAGACACCGAGCAGAATCATATTTACCCCTAACGTTGAGCCTTTAGAAGCAGCGTGAGAGCGTGTGTACATATCGGGAAGGCGAAGCGTCCCGAAGGAAGCCGCAAGACAGATTAGCGCCCCCATTAGGATCAATATCGCCACTGCTATTTTAGCGATCACGATCATTTTCGATAATCTCTCCTTTCTCTAAGAACTTAGAAAACGCAATGGTTCCGATAAAAGACAAAATACCCAGCAATAATATGATATCAAGAAAAATACTCGTATTCAGCAGGATGGAGACAAGCGCTGTCATCGCTATCAGATTAATGCCGATTGCATCCAGAGCCACAACCCGGTCAGGAACAGTCGGCCCTTTGATGACACGAACGACATACAACAGGGTGGACACCGCCATAATGCCGAGCGCGATTTGAAGGATTAACGTAAACATCAGCGGCTCACCTCCTGTATGGCTTTTTCAAATGACTCACGAATATCAAAAATCGCTTTTTCCGCATCCTCAATATCCATCGCGTGAATATAGAGAATGGTCCGGTCATCGGAAATATCCATGACCAATGTTCCCGGCGTTAATGTAATAAGCAGTGAAAGCAGGGTGATTTCCCAATCCTTTGTCAGCTCTGTTTTAAATGCGAATATGCCTGGTTTGATATCCAGTTTTGGTGACAGGACTGTTTTCAGCACACTGACGTTGGCAAGGTATAATTCCCTTATAAAGATCAAAAAAAGTTTGATAATCGAAAACATTTTCCATAGATAAAACGGATGAGCAAGGAAGCGCCGGAAGAAGAAGAGAGAGATCATTCCCAGGATAAAGCCTGTGATGAATCCGGCAGCGCTTGCGTCATTGCTCAGGAACATCCAGCAAAAAGCGAGAAACACATTTAATAAAATTTGAAATGCCATGCGATCTACTCCTTCAAAACAGCTTCAATATATTTTTCCGGATTCAGCAAAGTCTCGGCCGCTTGATCAACGTACGGTGACACCCATTCTGTACCTAATCCGAAGAGAAGAGACAGGAAGAGAAAAATAGCTGCCGGATATAGAAGCCCTTTAGCTGTTCTAAGATTTTGCTTTGGTGTTTCTTTTTCTTCGCCCCAAAACGCATGGATAAAGATTCTTAACACGGAATACAGGACGAGCAGGCTTGAAAGCAGGATCAGCATGGAAATCGTAAATTCACCTTCAGCGAAGCCGCCTTCTGCAATTTTAAATTTGCCTACAAATCCGCTGAGAGGCGGGATGCCGGCAAGAGATACAGCCGACATGAAGAACATCCATCCCAGAACGGGGTATCGCTTGATCAACCCGCCCATTCGTTGCAGGCTTGCTGTGCCTGTCAAAGCGATCAGCGTGCCTGCCAGCATAAATAATGCGCCTTTAATCAGCATGTCGTGAATCAGGTAGTAAATCGCACCTTGAATGGATGCGGGCGTTTGAACTGCAACACCGAACAAAATAACGCCGACAGCGGTAATAATATTATAGATCACGATTTTCATGACATTCTGATAGGCAAGTGAACCGATGACACCGAAGATGACAGTGAGAGCCGCGAGCCATATCATCAGCTGGTGGGTAAACGCTGTATCATGAATGAAAATCAGTGTGAACACTCTTGTGATCGCATATAATCCGACCTTGGTCAGCAATGCGCCGAACAATGCGGAGATGGCTGCCGGCGGCGCGTAATAAGAGCCGGGAAGCCAAAAGTAGAGAGGGAAGATCCCGCCCTTCATACCAAACACGATGAGTAACAGGACACCGATTACAGTAATCAGCCCAGTTTGTCCGGATTCGCTGATTCTCACACTTAAATCCGCCATGTTTAATGTGCCGGTCACCGCGTATAAAAAGCCGACGCCGATGACAAACAAAGCTGATGACACGATATTAAACACAATGTATTTAAGCGATTCCCGCAGCTGAATTTTTGTGCCGCCTAATACAATCAGCATATAAGAAGCAATAAGCAGAAGCTCGAAAAATACGTACATATTAAATAAATCGCCTGTTAAAAACGCTCCGCTTACACCAGCCAGCAAAAACTGCACGGCGGAGTAATAAAAGGCACGTTCCCGTTTTTCACCGATAGAACGGAAGGAATAAAGCACAACCAATAAGCCGATGACTGCTGTGGTGAGAACAAGCAGGCTGGCAAATTGATCTGCAACAAGCACAATTCCGTAGGGGGCTCTCCAGCCGCCCAAACTCAGTGTCTGAATGCCGTTTGTAAAAACAGTCTGTACGAGTAAAACGCTGATCACAATCCCGAGTGCGGATGCCGCAGTGCTGAAGATCCGCATGAGCATGATGTGTTTGTTCATGAAAATCAGCAGAATGGCGGACAGGAGCGGGATCAGAATTGGCAATATAACAAAATTATTCATGTTGATCATTTCCCCTCATTTGATCCATATCGTCCGATTTCAATTCCTGATAGGCCCGAAACGCCATGACGAGGATGAAGGATGTAACTCCAAATGAAATGACAATAGCCGTCAAAATCAGGGCTTGCGGAAGCGGATCGACAAATGACTTGGCATGCTCGCTCAAAATCGGAGCGGCGCCTTCTTTTAATCCTCCCATAGTTAAAAGCATTAAATGAACGCCGTGGCTCAAAAGCGCTGTTCCGATAATGACCCGAAGCAGGCTTTTAGACAGCAGCAAATACGTAGCAGCCATAAAAATAATACCGGCTGTAACAGCCATTAAGATTTCCATTATTCTTCCTCTCCAATCGTTTGAATAATGGTCATCGTAATGCCTACGACAACAAGATAAACACCTAAATCAAAAAGCGTCGCCGTGGCAAGCTCCGTTTTCCCTAAAATCGGCAGATGAAAGTAACCGAATGTGTGGGTTAAGAAGGGCGCCCCGAAGACAAAGGAGCCAACTCCTGTTAAGACAGCGAGCAGAAGACCGGCTCCCGCGACGTAAATGAAATTAACCGGCAAAATGGAACGCACGGTTTTTAAATCATAAGCCAAGAGCAATAGAACGATGGAAGAGGACGTGATCAGTCCGCCGACAAAGCCTCCTCCAGGGGCGTTATGCCCCGATAAAAATAAATAGAAAGAGAAAAGCAAAATGATAAAGGATACAAGCTTTGTCACGGTTTGAAGAATCAAGTCATTTGTTTTTTGTTCATTCACCGCTTTTCCCCTCCTCTTTTACTTTTGTTTTAATCATGCTGTAAATGCCGAGAGCGGCAATCGTTAATACCGTAATTTCAAACATTGTATCAAAGCCCCTGAAATCAACGAGAATGACATTGACGACATTATCTCCTCCGCCAAGATCGTGGCTGTGCTTTGTAAAGAAGGAGGCGATACTGTCTTTTGTCCGCTGGCTTGAGGATGCAATACCGAGCAGGGTGACAATAATGCCGACTCCTAAAGCAATGATAAAGTTTGTCATTCGGAACGTTCTCGTTTTCTTTTTCAGCCGCAGTTTCGGCAAATGATAGAAACAAAGCAGAAACAGGGCGACGGAAATCGTCTCAATGACCAGCTGGGTCAAAGCCAAATCGGGCGCTCTGAAAATAACAAAAAACAATGCAAGCGTATAACCGACAACACCAAGTGAAATAATTGCCGTCAGTCTGGATCGGGCGAATACAGTCGCCGCTGTCGCGCTGATCATGACAAGTGTCAGAATCATTTCGTATATGCCGATTTTCGCCATACCCTCAGTTGTAAAGGAAAATCCGCCTTTCAAAACGAGAGCCCCGCTCATCAGAATGATAAATCCAGCGAAGATATACAGAAGATAATCCCGCAAAAATCCGGTCATATATTGTTTTGTCACTCGATAAGAGCCTTTTTCCATGATGGTCAGGAGCTTCTCGTATAACCGATTGAGCGTGAGTTTCGATGGAAACAGCTTATAGATCCCTTTCCACTTGTTTATCGTCAAGTATCCGATCGTACCGACAGCGATAATGCCCAGTGTCATCAGAACTTCAGCTGTAAACCCGTGCCATTGCGAAATATGAACATGAAACTTCTCATGGCTGTCCAGCAGTGTCGGATAGATTGAATTCATCGCAGGCTCTATCAAGCTGTAGGACAATATATTCGGGAAAAAGAAGAGACTGACAGCGAGCGCAACAAGAATGACAGGTGATACGAGCATTCCAATCGGCGCTTCATGAGCCTGTTTTTCGAGTTTTTCAGGCTGATAATTGCCTTTAAATGTTTTAAACAGCAGTTTCATGCTGTAGATAAATGTAAACACACTTCCTGCCCAAGCGAGGACAGGGAACAGCGCTCCCCACGTCTGTACGTTGAACAAATCGACATGTGTCACACGAAGCATGCTGGTGAAAAACATTTCTTTACTCAAAAATCCGTTAAACGGCGGGAGACCAGCCATTGAAAATGTGCCAATCAAGGAAATCGTAAATGTAATCGGCATGATCCCCATCAGTCCGCCGAGCTTTCTGACGTCCCGCGTGCCTGTTTCATGATCAATGATGCCGACTGCCATAAACAAGCTTCCTTTAAAGGTAGCATGGTTGATGAGATGGAAAATGGCAGCCATGGCGGCAACTGTGTAATATTCTGTATGGCCGTAATGCAGGGCTGCAGCGCTGACACCAAGCATCGAGATGATCATGCCGAGCTGGCTGACGGTTGAAAACGCCAAAATGGATTTTAAGTCGGTTTGTTTGACGGCATGGAATGAACCCCAAACCATGGTGAAAATCCCGACGAGAGAAACAATCCAAAACCACTGAGCTGAAAAGGCGAAAATAGGGCTGAATCTTGCAATCACATAAATTCCCGCTTTGACCATCGTGGCTGAATGGAGATACGCGCTGACGGGCGTCGGCGCTTCCATGGCGTCAGGCAGCCAAATGTAAAAAGGAAACTGGGCGGACTTTGTAAATGCGCCTAGTAAAATCAAAATCATCGCCGGAATAAATAGATCATGGCCGGCAATCAACTGAACCTGATTGATCATTTCTCTGATACTGAATGAATCTGTGATCAGATAAAGGAGAATGAATCCTCCCAGCATACACAGTCCGCCGCTTACCGTAATCAAGAGCGATTTTGCGGCGCCGTAGCGAGATTTTTCACGCTTGTACCAATATCCAATCAGCAAAAAGGACGAAAGGCTGGTAAGCTCCCAAAACATGTAGAGAACCATGACGTTGTCAACAAGAACAACACCGAGCATAGCCCCCATGAACATTAATAAATAGACATAAAAAGGCCCAAGCTGTTCTTTTTCTTTCGATAAATAAAAAATACTGTAAAGAGTGACCAACGAGCCGATCCCTGTTATCAGTAAGGCGAATAGCAGTCCGAGACCGTCTACATAAACGGTAAAGTTAATGCCTAATGAAGGAATCCACTCCAATACCGATCGTAATGTTTCTCCCGACTGAGTCATTCTGATCATTGGAAGAAAGTATATAAACAGCAAGACGGGCAGGATCAGAACAAACCAGCCCGTATGCACTCTTTTTGCGTATTTTGCCAGAAAGGGAATGATAAAAGCAAATACAAAAGGCGATAAAATAGCAAAATGTAAGAGCTGCAAAGACAAGACCTCCTTTTCTTTAATTGAAACCTGTTCTATGTATAAATCATTAGAATATACGGTCAAACGACCCAGTCCAAATTATATCGCACTTTTTTGGAAGCCGCCATGCTTCAACCTGCCGCGAATGAATTTTACAAGTTCTTTTGACCTTAAAATAAGTTTAACAAAAATCAGGTCATTTGTATATTTAAAATCGCTCCTGATCAAGCTGTATGTAAGGAGCTGATCATGGTGAAGAGAAAGGTCCTTATGTGCTCAGGTTTATTCTGCTCGATATGTGCAGGGGCATTCATGCTGAATCAATATGACGGCCGTGCCCGTGTGGCAGACAATGATGATTGGGAACTGTATTTATTGGAGCACCACCTGTCAACTAAAATGAGTGAGGCGGAATCTAAGGATAGGCCGTTTGGGCCCAGGGAGTATATGCGGATTGTGACTAAATAAAAAAGAGTTCCGTCTTAGACGGAACTCTTTTTCTGATTATGAAGTGAAAAAGCGAAGTAAAATCGTCGCGCAAATGACAGTTCCAGCTCCGCCGAGGCGGGTAGAAATTTGGGCGAATGGCATAAGGCCCATTCTTCCTGAAGCGGACAAAATGGCGACATCTCCCGTTCCGCCGAGACCGCTGTGACAGCAGGTAACGATTGCGGATTCAACAGGGTACATGTTCATCAGCTTGCCTACAAAATATCCGGAAGAAATCATGGCAACGACAACTGAAATACAAATGATGACAAACGGAATAGATATCACAGACGCCACGTCATCTAAAGGGATAAAGAGAATCCCGAGGCCTACCATAAGCGGCCATGTAAAGCTTGATGAAATAAACTTATAAAGCTGGTATGCGCCATCCTCCATTTTTTTCGGAAGGATATTTGCATATTTGATTGCAGCTGCTGAAATAATCATTAAAATAGCGCCCGGTATGAAGATAAATTTCTCCAGTAAACCGCCGAAAATAAAAAACGTACAAGCGAGCAGGACTCCGGCTCCCATCAGTTTAAAGTCAATTTTAGCTTCAGCCTCTTTTTGATTGAAAATATCGTTCGCTTTCTTAGATTTGACGAGACGCCCATTGCCGTTTAGGTCAGGACGTTTTTCGCCCAGTTTTTTCATTAAAGCAGCACAGATAATAGCAAAAACGTTTCCAATGATAGCGGCAGGAACCAGCTGCGACACATACACATCAGCGGAAGACCCCAATATTTGCGAATAAGCAATCGAGAGCGGCAAAATTCCTTCCCCTATTCCCCCGGCAATAATCGGCACAACGACAAAGAAAAAGGAATCATAGGCACTGTAGCCGAAGATGAATCCGACGAGCACGCCGGCCGCAACCGCCGCAATTGTGCCCGCTACTAAAGGAACGAACATTCTGATGAATCCCTGTATTAAAACAGTTCTGTTCATTCCAAGAATGCTTCCTACAACAAGACAAGCGATATAGAAATAAAGAAAGTTAGACGTTTTCATTAAATTGGTTACAGCATCTAATGATGATGGATTCAACACATTATAAAAAACTAAAAAAGATGGCACAAACAAAGATAAAATAGCAGGACCGCCAATATCCTTTAAAATCGGAATCCGCTGGCCGATATCGCCAAGAAAGACACCTAAAATCATAATGATGGCAAAACCGCCCAGCATGTTTGCAGGCAGCTCGTTGTAATAGGCCGCAAGAATAATAATGACAGCTAATGCTGTATATAATGGGAGAGGAATCACGCCGATTTCCCAAGTCCATATTTTCTTAAACAGGCTTTTCTCCTGTGTGTCTTTGTGCTCAGGTAAAACTTCCTCTGTTTTGTGAATTGCTCCCATTGTCATACACCCCCATGTATTGTTTGTTACAGTCTACAAGAAAGCGCTAACAAAGAATATTTTTTTAAGTTAAATAATTAATAAACAACTAAAATAATTGGGTATTTTGGAGCAGGAAAAATCCCTGAGAAGCCGCTTCCCAGGGAGATATGGTTACCGTTTTCCTTTGATATAAGGCACACCATTTGCTTTTGGCCCATCTGCGCGCCCGATAAAGCCGGTTAAGGCGAGAATGGTTAATACGTAAGGGGCAATCAGCATATATACATTCGGTATGTCCTTAAAAAGAGGGAGCAGTGAGCCGATAATGCTTAAGCTTTGCGCGAATCCGAAAAACAGGGCAGCGCCGAGTGCGCCGATCGGATGCCATTTTCCGAATACAAGGGCGGCGAGTGCGATAAAGCCTTGCCCGGAAATGGTAGAGTGCGTAAAGTCGAGAGCAATCGTTGACGCATATACGCCGCCCCCGAGGCCGCCGAACAATCCGCTGATCATCACGCCGATATAGCGCATTTTGTAAACATTGATCCCCATAGTATCGGCCGCCATCGGATGTTCTCCGACGGAACGAATACGGAGGCCGAACGGGGTTTTAAACAAGATAAACCACGAAATAAAGGCCAGGACAATTGCGAGAATAGACGTATAATAGACATCTGAAAAGAAGATTTTTCCCAATACGGGGATGTCGCTCAAGCCGGGAATACTTGTTTTATAAAAAGGCTCGGGAATTTTGTCAGTTTGCGCTTTTCCGTAAATCAGCTTTACGATAAATAAAGTAGCCCCAAGCGCCAGCATATTAATGGCGACGCCGCTGACTGTCTGATCAGCGCGAAACGATATCGCCGCTGCCGCGTGAATCAGTGAAAACAGCGCGCCGGCTGCCATAGCGGCAATGAGCGAAAGCCAAGGTGCTGCGGCTCCCAATTCAGGGCCTAAAAATAAATTGAATAAAACACTGGTGAATGCTCCGATAATCATGAGGCCTTCAAGGCCGATATTGACGACGCCTGATCTCTCGGAAAATACGCCGCCGAGAGCGGTTAAAATAAGCGGGGCTGCGTATACGAGTGTGGCAGGGACAATGATTGATACAATCTGCAGAAAGTCCACTTAGTTCGCCCCCTTTTTCTTCAATTTATCCGCGACAAAACGAATGGCATAGCTTGAAGCAACAAACAGAATGATAATGGCAATCACAATATCGACAACCTCAGAAGGTACGCCTGATTCAATTGGCATATTTAATGCCCCGATTTTGAGGCCGCCAAGCAAAGCTGCCGCAAGCACAACACCGACCGCAGTGTTCCCGCCCAGAAGAGCGACGGCAATACCGTCAAAGCCGACGCCTGTAAATGCGCCTTTGACAGCTGCGTATTCAAACGTTCCCAGACCTTCCATGGCGCCTGCAAGGCCTGCAAAAGCTCCTGAAATGAGCATGGAGGTCATAATATTCTTCCGCACACTCATACCGGCGTACTGGGACGCGTGCTGATTGAATCCGACTGCCCGAAGCTCAAAGCCTTTCGTTGTTTTGTTAATCATAAACCACATAACAACAGCTGCGAGAAGGGCGATGACGATCCCCCAGTGAAGCCTTGAATAATCCGTAAGCTGCTCAAGAAACGGCGAGCGCAGTGAGGCCGATTCGTGAATTTTTTCCGTCTTATCCTGATTGTCTGTCATGACTTTTGAAATCAAATAATTGGTCATATGCAGCGCGATATAATTCATCATAATGGTGACAATGACCTCATGAACATAGAACCGTGCTTTTAAAAAGCCGGGAATAAATCCCCATAAACCGCCTGCTGCAGCCGCTGTGATCAGTGCAAGCGGTATATGAATATATGCCGGTCCGTCAAACACCGTTCCGACCCAAACGGCAGCTGTCCAGCCCACTAGAAGCTGTCCCTCTACCCCGATATTGAAAAGCCCGGTTCGGAACGCGAAAGCAACAGCTAATCCGGATAAAATATAAGGTGTAATCTGCCGGACGGTTTCCCCGATGTAATAGATTTCTCCAAATATTCCATTCCATAAAGCGGAATAGCCGCTGATCACACTGTATCCGCTCGCAAGCATAATAAGTGCGCCAGCCAGCAAGCCGAGCATGATTGCAATGAGCGGCATGAGTAAATGAGAGAGTCGTTTAACCATTTGCTTTCCCCGCTTCCTTTTGCGTGCTTCCCGCCATCAAGAGGCCGAGCTCTTGCTCAGTCGTATCCAGCGGATTGACGCTGGATATGATGCTGCCTTCAAAAATGACGGCGATTCTGTCACTGAGATTCATGATTTCATCCAGCTCAAACGATAGAAGAAGAACGGCTTTTCCGGCATCACGCTGTTCAATGAGTTTTTTATGGACAAATTCAATCGCTCCGACATCAAGACCGCGAGTCGGCTGGGCGGCGATTAACAAGTCAGGATTTCGGTCAATTTCCCTTCCGATAATTGCTTTTTGCTGGTTTCCGCCTGACAATGCCCGCGCGTGTGTATATTCATCGGGGGTTCTGACATCGTACTCACTGATCAGGCTGCGTGCTTTCTTATACATTTCGCCTTTATGTAAAACACCGAATGCTGAATAAGGCTTTTTGTAATAGCTTTGGAGCACGATATTCTCACCGATCGGAAAATCCAAAACGAGGCCGTGTTTATGGCGGTCCTGTGGAATATGCCCGATTCCGGATTCCGTTACTTTTCTCGGCGACAGGTTTTGTATCTGTTTTCCGTTTAAGGAAATAGTTCCAGACTCCGTTTTTCGGAGTCCTGTAATCGCTTCAATCAGCTCTGACTGTCCGTTTCCGTCAACGCCGGCTATGCCGACAATTTCTCCGGCATTGACAGAAAGCGATAAATTCCTTACAGCTTCTACTCCGCGAGTATCTTTTACAGTGATTCTGTCAATCGCCAGCACTTCAGATCCCGGCTGAGCCGCTTTTTTTTCTGTTTTGAACGATACCTCGCGTCCGACCATCAGACTGGCGAGCTCGTCTTGATTTGTATCCCGGACATCCAGTGATTTGATGCCTTTTCCTTTGCGGATAATGGTAACGCGGTCACAAACAACCATGATTTCTTTCAGTTTATGGGTAATTAAAATAATTGATTTTCCCTCATTGACGAGGTTCTTCATGATTTGAATGAGCTCTTTGATTTCATGAGGCGTCAGCACAGCTGTCGGTTCATCAAAAATCAGAATGTCAGCCCCGCGGTAGAGGGTTTTTAAAATTTCTGCACGCTGCTGCATGCCGACGGATATGTCAGCTACTTTTGCCTCGGGATTAATTTGAAGTCCGTATCGGTCGGAAATGTCCTGAACCTCTCGGACAGCCCGTTTTCGGTCAATCCGCCCGAGCTTTTTCGGCTCCTTCCCGAGAATAATGTTTTCAGCAACTGTAAATGTATCGACAAGCATAAAATGCTGATGCACCATGCCGATTCCGAGATCATTCGCTTTGTTCGGGCTGTTGATGTGCACCTTCTCACCGCGGACCCGAATTTCTCCCTTTTCTGGCTGATAAAGCCCGAAAAGGACGTTCATCAAAGTTGATTTGCCCGCTCCGTTTTCACCGAGCAGCGCGTGGATTTCGCCTTTTTTGACCTGAAGATTAATGTTGTCATTTGCGACGATACCGGGAAACTCCTTGCGTATATTGAGCATTTCAATGACATATTCCACAGAATTGACCGCTCCTTTTTTCAAGATGCTTTTAAATAAGAGACTGGCAATAGCAAAGCCGCAAGGACATGTGCAGCTTTGCTCTGAAAGAAAAACAAGGGATAAGGGCTCTTCTCCTTATCCCCGCGATTCTTATTCAGCTTTGAAATTTTTCAGCTCTTTCTCTGTTCCCGGCACTTCTAATCCGTCGATGATTTTTTTCTTCCACTCATCAACTGCTTTGATTACATCATCCGATAGGTTTTGTTTAGAGGAAGAAATGCCGACTCCGTCTTGATCAAGTCCGTATGTCAGCGTTTCTCCGCCGGGGAATTTGCCTTCGCTTGCTTTCTTCGTTAAATCTTCAACTGCTGTATCAACCTTTTTGACCATGGAAGTAAGGGTGACATTATCGTCTGTTCCTTCTACTTGGCCTTCTGCGTATTGATCTTTATCGACTCCGATCACCCAAACATCACGCTTCGGGTCTTCTTTTTTCAGGTTCTTGGCTTCTGTAAAGACACCTGTGCCGGTGGCGCCTGCGGAGTGGTAAATTACATCAACGCCTGATTTATACATGCTCTCGGCAGTTGCTTTTCCAACGTCCGCTTTATCGAATCCGCCCGCATACTTCACCTGGACAGTTGCGTCAGGTTTTACGGCCTGAACCCCTGCACGGAAGCCGACTTCGAATTTTTTGATTAACTCGGATTCCATGCCGCCCACAAATCCGATTTTTCCTGATTTGCTTGTTAAGGCTGCGGCCACTCCGACGAGAAATGAGCCTTCCTGCTCTTTAAACGTAATGCTTGCGACGTTGTCTTTATCGACGACTGCGTCAATAATCGCAAAGTTTGTATTTTTGCGCTGATCGGCGATTTCACTGATTGAATCTTCCATCAAATAACCAACGCCATAGATCAAGTTGAAATTCTCACGCGCTAATTTATTTAAGTTTGTTGTATAATCTGCATCTGATTTAGATTGCAGGTAGTCGTATCCGTTTTTTCCTTTTTCCAGACCATTATCTTTACCGAAGGCTTGGATGCCTTCCCATGCTGATTGGTTAAAGGATTTGTCATCCACCCCGCCAATGTCGGTGACCATCGCCACACTGAATTTGTTTTTGCCCTCACTGTTTCCGCTGCTTTTTTCGCTGTTTCCGCATGCTCCTAAAATGGTGCCCGCTGCGATTACAAGTGACATCGCCAATCCGATTTTGCGTTTATTCAAGATATAACCCCTCAGTAAAATTTGGCCTGAGCTGATCCGGTCAGTCATGAGATGGGATGCCTCACTCAATTATTAGAATCGATAAAATTTTCAGATAATAACAATTAGAATGAGCTGAGACAGTTCTGATCTTCCCTTAGTAAGTGTGGTGTGAGTGTTTCCTTCGAAAGGCGGGGAAGAGAAGGATGTTGAAGGTGTTCCTGGCGGAAAACCGTGACATCTCTTTCTGAAGTGTGACTTATGACTTAGTCTAGGGATCAACTAACCACTCATAATTTATCATTTTACTTACAAGAAATAAATAGAATTGCGCATTATTTTTTAAAAAATAAGTATTTTTAGAATTATATACTCAAATACGCAAAAAAGTCCTTTATTATTCTTGTATAGCTTATTGGCGAAAGGTTCAAGCACCTTGGCAAGAGATGTGACAGAAAAAAACGCACTGCTCGACATGAACAGTGCGTTTTTTTATAAATATTGCTTAATTCCGTTAAGGTTGCCTGTATTGACATTGTACTGAAACACCGGTCTTCCGATCGTTCCGTACGCCATTTCGACATTCAGAACCTGTATATCTTCAAGGAATTTTAAGTATTTTCGGATCGATACTTGAGATATTTCAGTATGATTTGCCAGGTCTTCTGTCGTAAAGGACTCGTTTTCAAAGGATTGAATGCTGGACCAAATCAGCTTCAGCGTGCTTTTTGTCAGCCCTTTTGGCAGGTGCACTTTTTCTGTCGCTTCCTTCTTATGAAACAGTTCCGCGTCCAATTCTTTTTGGCTCATGTTTCGATGGGTGGAATACACTTTTTGTTTTCGTCTGTAATCAGAAAGGGCAGTCTGAAAACGTTCAAATTCAAACGGTTTAATTAAGTAATCCACAGCTCCGTAACGAAGTGTTTTTTTGATGACGTCCAGCTCGCTTGCCGCAGAGATGACAATCACGTCAACCGCTTCATTTTGGGCTCTCAATTCCGTCAGCAGCTCAAGCCCGTTTTTGCCCGGCATATAAATATCAAGCAAAATGAGATCGATGTGATGCTCTCCTAAAATATGCAGAGCGCTTTGAAAGGAAGAGGCGATTCCTTTCAGCTGAAAGCCTTCTATTTGGCTTAAATATCGTTTATTTAATTCACCCACCATGGGGTCATCTTCAACTATTAGTACATTAATCATGGTTTTCCTCCTTCGGTTCGTACGGGATGCGAAGACTGAATGTGGTTCCTTCATTTTTTTCGCTGGTGATAATCATTTGGCCCTTTAAATTCTCCATGCTCTGCTGGGTGAAATAAAGGCCGAATCCCCGGTTTTTGCCCTTTGTTGAATAGCCTTGTTCAAATACCTTGGCTTGGTCTTCTTCGGACATGCCGGCTCCTGTATCGGTAATTTCGATGTCCAATATCTTGTCATGAAAACGCATGGACATCGTGATTTGTTTTTTCGGCATATTGGCAACAGCGTCCAAGGCGTTGTTGATGAGATTTCCGATAATCGTAATCAGTTCATGAATGACTGAAGGATCTGCTGCGTTTGGAATAACCCCGCTGCATTCAATATCGAGATTTGCGCCCTGCTCTCGTATGTAGCTCTGTTTTCCCAACAGAAATCCGGCCAGCACGGAGCTTTTGACATCATTTATGATTTCACTCGTTTCTGATTTTTGCTGAATGGCAATATCTTTAATATAATCTCCAAGATCATCGTACTCTTTCAGCTGGACGAGACCTAGTATCACATGCAGTTTGTTCATAAATTCATGAGACTGTGCTCTCAGTGCGTTTGCATACATTTTAACACCGGAAAGCTGTTCAGCTAAATGTTTTACCTCGGTTTTGTCCCGGAATGTCGCAATCGCTCCGACGGTTTGTCCTTTCAGCTGGATGGGCACTTCATTAAACACAAGCTCTAATCCGTTAATGCGCACATCTCTGTCTTGAAGAGGTTTTCGGGTCTCAATGACATTTTTCAGACGGCTCTTCGGCAGGATGTCATTGACATCCTGATCGACGGGATTTGTTTCTATGCCCATTTTGATGAAAAGGCGCTTTGCTTCCGCATTGGCAAGCTTGATTTTGCCGTGTTCGTCGACAGCGAGTATGCCTTCTTTCGTTGATTCAAGCATCGCACTCCGTTCTTGAAGAAGTGTCGCGATTTCATATGGTTCAAGTCCGTACATGATATTTTTCACCGTACGTGCAACGATAACAGCTCCGATGACGCCGACGAATATACTGACGCAAATAATAAAATAGAGCGGCCGTAAGCTGTGGCTGATGACTTCGTCAATTTCATTCACTGTGATGCCGACCGCAACGGCTCCGACTTGTTTTCCATTCTTGGCGTAGACAGGCACGAACGCTCTCTGCGATTTCCCAAGCGTGCCTGAGGCAGTGCTGATATGGACATGTCCTTTTAATACTTCGGCTTCATCTCCGCCCCTGAATTTTTTTCCGATTTTGCTGTGGTCCGGATGGGTTCTGCGAATGCCGTTCATATCCATGACAACGACAAATTCTGTGCCGGTAATTTTCTGGACGTCCAGTGTGTAGCTGAGCAGTTCCTTCTGGTTTTTTCCGCTCTCCAAAGCGGAGGCAGTAATCGGTGCGTCGGCAACCATTTCAGCCGTTTGCAGCGCTGTGTCTCTTTCCTGATCTCGTATCCTTTTAGAGGTTTGGGCACCGACGGTAAAAAAGGTGATGAGCAGTGCGATTAACACGACGATACAGACAAATATGGTGAGTCTGGTTTGCAGTTTTAATGTTTTTTTCATATAAAACTTCCTTACGTTTTATGATTCCTGCGTACTACTTTACTCTCAAAATGCCGCTTTGTGAAGATTTGGGACCGTAATTCGTAAAAAGGAGAAAAAATGGAATAATTTATCTTGTCAATGTGTTTTAAGTCCTCCATAATAAATGAGGTAGATTACAGAAAGGGACTTTTTTATATGAAAAATACTTATTTGACAGGATACTTTCCGCTGATTGCGATCCTGCTTTTTAGTTCGTCTTTATCCATTTCAACTTCACTCTATGCATTGAAGATGCTGTCTTCATTTGGAATGTACGATGGGATGCTTGATTACTTCTCAGAGAAAGGAATCAGACTTGCGTTATTTGCGGCCTTTGCACTTTTATATTTTATGGTTCTGTCCGCTCTGAAATTAATTGCAAATACCGTGACTGAGCTGTCACTGCTGTTTTTCGCAAATGATCCGGAAGGAAACAACCTGAAAACAGTCAGAATGGGCTCTATCATATATTTAGGCGGCGGGATCTTATCCTTTGTGCTATTGCAAAATGTCATCTGGATTGTGATCTGGTTTGCAGTTGTTACACTTGCTTACTTTGTGTTCGTTGTTTACCGGATTTATTCAACACTTTCTATCATGTCATTGGTCGGATTCATTCTGTTGGAACTGCTGTTTTGGTTTACATTTGTTATCGGTATTCTGTTCATATTTATCAAGCTTTATAATAGCATAATGGCTAGCTTACCTGTGTAAGCTAGCCATTTTTTCGTTTATGGTAAAAATCTATTTTTTATAGAAGGGGAGGGGAGCATACATTCATTTTTTTTGCCGAACCACTTATAGCGGTTTTTGGCAATAAAAGAATAGAGCATATCTCTGACAGGTTTCGGCACTGCAAAAAACAGGACGAAGAGCCGCCACGGGCCCCGCAGATGCCTGAAAACCTTTATGGCTGCAGTTGACTTAGTGTAAACCTGGCCGTCTTCAATAAAGACAAAGCTGTCAAAATGCTCAGTCGGAAGCCCGCTTTTTTTCAGCAGGCTCTGTCCTGTTTCCGATTGAAGCGATGCAAATGAAATCAAACCGTTTGGATCACGCTTTATGATAAATCGAACGGCACCGTTGCATAAGTTGCACACACCGTCAAACAGCAATACGCGATTTGGAATTTGTTTTGATGTCACTGCAGATCCCCTCCGATTCTTTAATAAGCTGCCTGCAGCGTTCCTTTCCAGATGGAAAGCTGAGGGCTGATACTGTGAAGGTATTCAACGCTGCTCGGTGTATCTTTTCCGACCCAGACACCCATTGTGTACGTATCTGTCAGGCCGACGAACCACATATCATGATAATCATTTGAGGTTCCCGTTTTACCGCCGATATAAGGCGCTTTGAAATATGCTTTTTTCCCTGTCCCGCTTTTGACAACGGAAGCCATCAGTTTTTTCAGCTGCATGTTTGTGCGGACGCTGAATATCTGTGTCGCTTTGTCATTCCATTTATAAATCGTTTTTCCTTTTAAATCCGTCACTTTTGTAATCGCGTGGCTCGGCGAGTAGCTTCCGCTGTTGCCGAATGTTGTATACGCCTTTGTCATCTCAAGAGGCGTCATGCCGTGTGTAAATCCGCCAAGCGCCGCCGGCAGAAGATAGTCGCTGTTGACAAGCTTTGAAAAATGATACGGCTCAATATAGCTGAATGCTTTTTGGATGCCAACACGGTCCAGCATTCTGATGGCCGGTGTATTATACGAGTTTTTAAACGCTGTATCGAGCGTTACTGTGCCGTATGTGCGGTTATTGTAGTTTTGCGGACAGTAGTCTCTGCTGCAAAATTTGCCGGCATCAATTGTGCTGCTTGCCGTCGCACCTGTCTGTTCAATATAAGGTCCGTAATCCAGAAGCGGCTTAATGGATGACCCTGGCTGTCTGTATGCTTGGTAGGCACGGTTAAAATCATACTTACGATAGTTTTTGCCGCCGGATAGAGCGACAACTTGATGCGTCTGGTGATTAATCACAGCCGCTCCGCCCTGTACGCCCGCATACGGAAGCTTCGAATTCATTTGTGCCACGACTTGATTTTGCATGTATGGATCAAGTGCGGTATAAATTTTTACGCCGTCTTTCAGAAGTGTGCTGACTCTGGCGGACAGCTCGTTTTCTATCTTGTCTTTTTGTTTTCCTGACGCTTTTTGAAGACGCTTATCAAAGCCTTCGGATTCAGACACTAGTTGAGTGAATTCATCATTTACGTAGGAAACGTAGTCCGGATATTTGTCTTCTTTCTCTTCGACATCCAGTTTGATTTTTTGTTTTACGGCTTTTTTCAGCTCTTTGTCTGTAATGACTCCGGCATTTTTTAACCCTTTAAGCAAGCGTTCTTGACGGCTTTTCGTGTAGTCAAAATGCTTGAGAGGATCATATAATGTAGGGTTATTAGGTATAGCGCAAATAAAAGCCATTTCTCCCAGTGTGAGAGATTTCAGCGGTTTGCTGAAATAGAATTCAGCAGCTGATCCGACGCCATAAACGCCGTTATTAAAATAAATCGTATTTAGGTAGGCTTCAAGAATCTCATTTTTCGTATACTTTTTCTCAAGCTGATAGGAGTACGCGAGCTCAGTCAGTTTGCGGCTGAAGGAGCGCTCATGGCTCAAATACAAGTTTCTTGTAAGCTGCTGTGTGATGGTGCTGGCCCCCTGGTCAATCTTTTTGTCCTTCACGTTGGAAGCGGCCGCCCGCACCATCCCCATAAAGTCAAAGCCTTTATGTTCGTAAAAATGGCGGTCCTCGGAAGTTAAAAATATCTGTTTGACTTCTTCGGGAATCTTCTTGAAGGGAACCAGCACACGGTTCTCATCATCGCTGACGATTTCCGAGACCAGAGACCCGTCCCTGTCGTACATGTAGCTGTTCTGAACAAGGCTGATCTCTTTCAAATCAATATTCTTATCAAGCACCTGATCCAGGGACTTCATTTGTTTTACTTCTTTTCCGGAAGCGATAACTGTAAATGCAAACAATGGGATTATGCAAAGGAGCAAAATCCATCCGATCATTTTTCGTAACATGGTCACTCTCTTTTCTCCTAAATTCTAGCCATATCGTACCATTCTTTTGAGTTTACGAGAAGGTTAAATTTAGAAGACTCCTCAATTTTTGCTGAGAATCAGCTTGCTTTGGCATACGATTCTTTTTGAAATTTCTTCATGATCCAAAGCAGGCAGGCACCTGCGAAAAAGAGAAATGCTGTGACATAAAAGGCTGCAGAGATATTGAAGTGACTCGAAATAATACCGCCGAGAAGAGGTCCGAGAACGTTTCCTAAAAAGCGAAAGCTGACATTGTAGCCGAGGACTTCTCCCTGGATGGAGCCGGGAGCCTGAACGCGGATCGCCGCCGTGATGCATGGCAGAAGGCCGCCCATCGCCATCCCGAATAAAAACCTGAAAACAAGCAGCACACTGAATGAAGAAGCGAGTGCCTGCGGAATAAAAAATAAAGAGGCGGCGATTAAAAGCCCGATTAAAATGCGGCGGTGGCCGTAGCGGTCTCCTAAATCTCCCCATTTTCTTGCCAGCAGCAAACTGCCGAGTCCGGTTGCCGAAAATGCCATGCCGGAGAAAAAGGCCAGATTGTCAGATCCGTGCAGCTCGTTTACATATAAAGCGAGCAACGGCTGGATACTGAAATTTCCTGTTTGAATCAGCATGGTTAACAGCATCATGACCCAAAGCGCGGGCTGGTGAAAAATATAGGAGAGCACTTCTTTTCTCGTATAAGACTGACGTTTATTTATCTTCTCTGTGAGCGGCTGTTCTTTGACCCCGAATAACACGAGAAGAACGGCTAAGAAAATCACAAAGGATGTGATAAAAAAGGTATACGTAAAACCGAAGTGGTCAGCAAGAACGCCTCCCAAAAGCGGGCCGAACAAGCTTCCGGACACTTGCCCCATTTGGAGCGTGCCAAGCGTTTTGCCGGCTGAGCTTTTAGGCGTCTGCGCGGAAATCATTGCAAGGGATGTCGGGATAAATCCGGTTACAAGCCCCATTGCCATACGCAGAAAAAACAATTGATAAACCGACGTGACAAAGCCCATTAATAAAATGCTGACGGCAATGCCGGTTCCGGTTGTCAAAAGGATTTTCTTGTAACCGCGTTTGTCTCCGAACCGCCCCCAGAATGGGGATACCAAAAAAGCCATTAAAAACGTAATGCCGAACACATAACCGCTCCACCTTTGCACAAAGCCGTTGGAAAAGGTGCTGAGCGTCTCAATATACAAGGAGAGAAAAGGGACGATCATCGTTGTGCTGGCTGATACAAAGAAATTCGCCAGCCACACAATGACAAAGTTTTTCTTGCGGATAGAAATAACATCACCTTCTTATTATTTCGGGTTCCTTACTAATTATAAAGAAACAGTGCACCATTTAAAAGAAACAATGCGGCTGGGAAAATTCATTATTTTTAGAAAATGAAGAAATGAAGAGAAGGAGAATTGATATACTATAAAGATAGCATTCTTCTGATCGGAGGAAAGGCAGGTGTGAAAATAGTGGAGGCAGGCAACTTACTCATTATTGATTTCGAATTTACGATGCCCGAAGGAAAATACAGTCCGCAAAATTTTTTTCCGGAAATCATTGAAGCAGGAATTGTAAAGTCGGTTAATGGTGAAGTAGTTGAGACGTTTTCGAGTTATATCAGGCCGAAAAAATTCCCCAAGCTGACGAAGCGCTGCAGATCATTTTTAAACATTACGCAAAACCAGGTAGATGAGGGGATGAGGTTCGAGGACTTTATCCGTAAATTAAATGAGCTTGATCCTGAAAAAAATTGCACGATCATCACGTGGGGAAACATGGATATGAAAGTGCTGAAGCAAAATTGTATGTTTAACCATATTCCTTTCCCTTTTAAAGGGGAGATGAGAGATTTATCGCTTGAATATAAAAACTTTTTTGGAGACCGGACACTGACCGGCTTGTGGAAGGCCGCGGAAGAGTATGGAGATAAAGGAACCGGCACCCATCATAAGGCGCTTGACGATGCTCTTACAGCCTATAAGCTTTTTAAGCTTGTCGAGCAGGATAAGCAGTATCTTGAAAAACCTAAACCGCCGACAATCGGCGAGAGGATTGATTTATCTGAACTGTTCCGGCGCGCCACATAAAAAACCCAATCTTTCGTCAGACTGGGTTATGGCCGGGTAAAGTATTCTTTTTCTAAAACGTCCAGATTGTTCAGGGAGCGCTTTGCCCATTCTGAATCATCTCCGGTCAGTTTGGCTCTCAGCTGTGCAACCGCTTCCCGCAAAGACTCGTTATAATCCGGCACTTCACTGTCATAGGGCTTCACCATATGATGGGGGATATTGGTCTGTTCGCCGAAAGCGAGCGCTCTTCTCTCATGGAAAAACGGCACATCTGCCTGTTTTGGATTGTGAAGGTCTCCTTGAGCGGGATGGGTAAGAACCGCCTTGATTTTGACTAAATAATGCTGCGGTCTGCAATCTGTTATTTCTCCTATGTATACACCTGTTTTGTAAAATCCTTTTACGATAGAGCCTTTCTCAAATGTACTCATCTGTTATCACCTCGCATTCATTCTATAAAAGTTCCAATTGATTTGCTAGTGAGGAAGGTCCGCGGGGAGCTTGATCGTCACAATGGTTCCTCTTTGAAAGCTGCTGCTGAACGAAATGGTTCCGTGATGATGTTCAATGATGGAAAACGTCACAGTCAGTCCAAGTCCTGTTCCGTTCGTTTTTAAAGAATAATAAGGTTCACCCAGCTTCTGCATTTGGTGATCCGTCATGCCGACACCGTTATCTGAGATTTTGATTACGATCATATGGCCGCTTCTTTTGGCTGAAACTTGGATGACCCCTTTACCCGGGGGAACGGCTTCAATGCTGTTTTTCATGAGGTTGATCACAGCCTGCTTCAGCTTTGTTGCATCCCCGTATACCAAAAGGTCCGGCTCGGCGTCCGCCTCAACTGTCACAGATTTGTAATTGGCATACGAAATCATGAGGGAGCTCGTCTCTCTGATAAGAGAAGATAAATCAAAAATCTCTTTTTCATATAATTGCTGTTTGGCGATATCAAGATAATTTGTAATAATGCCCTGAGCCCGGTCAAGCTCTGACAGCACAAGTTTTTTATAATCCGCACTGGATTTGTTTTGAAAGGATTCATCATTAAAAAGCAGCTGGACAAATCCCCGGACAACTGTCAGCGGATTTCTAACTTCATGAGCCACACTTGCCGCAAGTTCACTCACAATCTCCATTTTTTCCGAATGAATAAGCTGGGAACGCAGGGCGATATTTTCTGCGATGCTTTCTATAATATAAATGCTTAAAAGAAGAACGATGCAGCGGAACAAACCCGATACAGCTGCCTCATAATATAAGGATTCTGAATTTTGAAAATTTAAAATATTCACGGCGGAAAAAACCAAGATGGAGGCGAAAAATAAGAAGATCTCCAAGCAACCGATGAATAAAGACAGCAGCAGTTTTCTCGCTTTGGACATGAATGGCCACTTTTTTTGAAGCAAAATTGGGATGATGATATGAAAAGGCAGCAAAGTGAAAACATAAATGGCGGAAGGCTCAAAAAACAGCAGTTCAAAACATAAGACGGATGCAGCGACTGTTAGCCCGGAAGCAGTGTTTATGTAAAATAAACAAATGATGACAGGAATGATTTGAAGACCGTATTGGATGTAGTCCATTTCCTGTATAGGGAAGATAATGCATAAAACGGAGGCGCCGCATGCAAATAACGTGACCAATCCGTTGTTGATTTTTGGTACAAGGATTGACGGTTTTCCAAGCCAAAACACTTGGTAAAGAAGAATGGGAAACAAAATAAAGCAAATATGCAGGAGATAGTCTTTTAGAATTTCCATTCGAGTGAAATCCTTTCGTATAAAATATGAATCTATTATAACACTTATCATAAGAAGTAATATACAAAATTTCTTTATAAAGAACGCCTTTACGATTGATGCGTAAAGGCGTTTGTGACGAATTTTTACTCTAACGCTGTTTTTATCCGGCGCAGTCCGTCCTGCAAGGTTGCCAGAGGGCATCCTGCATTCAAACGCATAAATCCTTCTCCGCCAGGGCCGTACTTCGTGCCGGGCTCCAAAATAATTTTCCCTTTGTGCAGCATCTTTTGCTGCAGCTCTGCATCAGACAGGCCGTATGCGCGGAAATCGAGCCAGATCAGGTAAGACGCATCAGGCTTCATCATCTTGACATTCGGGAGCTCGCTGGTCAAAAAGGCTGCCGCCTCATCCATATTTTTCTCAAGATATGAAATCAGTTCGTCAAGCCACGGCCCGCCTTTTGAGTAAGCGGCTTCGATTGCGCTCACGGCAAACGCGTTTAATCCGCCTAAACCGTTTCGCTGCAGGCTTGCTGAAAATTTAGCGCGCTTCAGCCGGTCTGGAATAATGATTGCTGACGCCTGCAAACCCGCGATGTTAAACGTTTTGCTCGGTGCTGCGCAAGTCACAGAAATCTCAGCGAAATCGTCAGAAAGAGAGGCAAACGGTGTATGGGTATTTCCGTAGAGCATCAAATCGGAATGAATTTCATCTGAAACGACTGTAACGCCGTGTTCAAGGCATAATTCGCCGAGCTTCAGCAAATCGTCCCGGCCCCAGGCACGCCCTGAAGGGTTATGCGGATTGCATAAAATAAACATTTTGACGCTCGGATCACTGATTTTTGTCTCCAAATCTTCAAAATCCATTACATATGTTCCGTCTTTTTCTTTAAGCGGATTATGTAATATACGCCGGCCGTTTTTCTCAATCATATGGTAAAAAGGCGTGTAGACAGGGGATTGGACAATCACTTGATCCTTTGGTTCTGTAAAAGCCTGAACCGCCATGCCCAAAGCTGTGACAACACCGGGACTGAATGTAATGCTTTCCGGGTTCACCTTCCAGCTGTGCCGGTTATGCATCCATGCACACACTGCATCTTTTGTTTTCTGATCTGGAGCTGTATATCCGAAAATTCCTTGTTCCAGGCGCTGTTTTAATGCTTCTGTTATGGCTTCCGGCGCACGAAAATCCATATCCGCCACCCACATCGGAAGTGCGTCTGTCACGCCGAATAATTCGCCTGTCTTGTCCCATTTGACGGATTGGGTGCCGAGGCGCTGTTCTTGTTTATCAAAGTTCATTCTGTTCCACCTCTTATGTATGTTTATTTTTCTTAGCGTAACTATGATAAAATAGATCTGCAAATTTTATTATAAGCGGTGATGAAAATGGAAGAAAGTCAAGCGGTCAGGGAAATGATCAATGTCATTGCCAAATGGGACCCGTTTAAATATGGTGAAGATTTTTATGAAACGGAGGCTGTTGATGTCGTACAGGCCGTCTATGATGAAGACGATCCTGAAGTGTTAGCGAAAAGCATACAGCATATTTTCGAAGCTTCTTTTGAACAAACACTTCCGATCGACAGCTGCCGGAATGTGGCTGGCCAGCTGCTGTTTATTAAAGACAGCAGCTCTTGCACGCCTTGAAAAAACCGGTATACAAACCGGTTTTTTTATTCTGTGATAAACTCTGCAATTCGTTCGGAAACGAATTCAGGGCGTTCCTCCGGCACCAAATGCCCTGTTTCCCGCAATGAATACAGTTTGGAATCCGGCAGGTCACGGTGCAGGCGTTCGCCGATTTTCAACGGAACCACCTTGTCCTCCTCGCCCCAAATCAATAAAGCGGGTTTGCTGATCTTTTTCAATTCCTCAGACTGTAAATCTCCTTCTCTGTGCCGGATGAACCTCGTCATTGCTTTGAAAATCTGTTCATCTTGAAAAGGCTTGCCGTAGCCGTCAATCATCACCTCGTCAATCAGCGATTTGTTGTGGACGACATTTAATAAGTTTTTCATCACGCCTTCTTTGGAAAGCCAGCGTTTTATATAAAGATGAAAATATGGGAGGTGAGTCCCGAAGATAATCGTCGGGTGCGAGCGTTTTAAATAACCTGAACTGCAAAGCAGCACAATCTTTGAGAAGAGCTCAGGCTTTAATAGAGCAGCCGACAGCGATATCTGTCCTCCCATCGAATGCCCGACAAGCGCTGCCTGTTTGACTTGCAAGTGCTCTAGGAGTCCGATGATAAGCATGGCGAGGTTTTGATAGGTATATATAAATGACCTTGATTTTTCTGATTGGCCGAAAGGAGGCAAATCGAGCGCGATGATGTCATACTGGTCCCGAAGCAAGGGGATTAATTTTCTGAAGCTGAAAGCAGAAGATAAAAAACCGTGTACGCAGACAATTGTTTGTTTTCCCGGGTTTTGATAGTGCTCATAATATACATGTACTCCTCCGACTTTAACACGCCTTATTGGTGTAACCGCCTCCATTTTGCCGTCACTCCCTTCATAGGATGTCCTGTATTATGCCCTGAAATTGTCAGTTCTAGCGGAAGTTTCTCCTCGTTTTTTCTTAGCATTCATCAAAAAACGTGATATAATGTCATGAGATTTCTTGACATTGCAAAGGTGTGAATTGAATGAAATTGACCGAGAAAGAAACAGAAATATTAGAAATTTTAGACGAAAACAGCCGCGCCGACCTAGAAACAATCGCAAAGATGGCCGGTATCCCTGTAAATGAAGTAAAAGCGATCATTGACAAATTGGAAAAAGAAAAGGTTATCATCGATTATTCCGCTATGATCGACTGGCGGAAGGTGGACGGCCATGAAGGTGTGACAGCCATGATTGATGTTAAAGTCACTCCGAAGCGCGGAGTCGGTTTTGACGAAGTGGCGGAGCGGATTTACCGATTCCAGGAGGTAGAATCAGTCTACCTGATGTCGGGCGTATACGACCTGTCTGTCGTGATCCGCGGCAATTCAATGTCTGATGTTGCGCGTTTCGTATCTGATAAACTGTCAACTCTTGATTCAGTTGTGTCTACGACAACACATTTTATCCTGAAAAAATACAAGCATGACGGCAAAGTATTTGAAACGGGAGACGACGACAAAAGAATCGTGGTGTCACCGTAAATGACTTCTTATTTATCCGATTATGTACAACAAATAAAACCATCCGGCATCCGCAGATTCTTTGATTTGGCGGCAACGATGGAAGGTGTTATTTCTTTAGGGGTCGGAGAACCTGACTTTGTAACGGCTTGGAATGTCCGTGAAGCAAGCATTCTTTCCCTTGAACAAGGGTATACGTCATATACCGCTAATGCAGGTTTATACTCATTGCGGGAGGAAATCAGCCGTTATGTCAGCAGCCGGTTTGGTCTTGCATACTCTCCTGACGATGAACTGATTGTGACGGTAGGGGCGAGTCAGGCTTTGGATATTGCGATCCGTGCCATTGTAAATCCCGGTGAGGAAGTGATTATTCCTGAGCCGTGTTTTGTGGCGTATGAATCGCTTGTGTCTTTGACAGGCGGCGTCCCTGTTCATGTCCATACGACGGCTGATAAAGGTTTTAAAGCAACGGCTGAGGATTTTGAAGCGGCAGTGACCGAAAAAACAAAGGCCATTCTCATTTGTTCGCCTTCGAATCCGACCGGCTCGGTTTACTCAAAGAAAGAGTTACATGAAATTGCTGAGTTTGCCAAAACACATGATTTGATTGTACTGAGCGACGAGATTTACGCGGAACTGACATACGATGAGGAATTTACAAGCATAGCAGCATTCCCGGGCATGAAAGAGCGGACGGTTGTCATTTCGGGATTTTCAAAGGCGTTTGCCATGACAGGCTGGAGACTCGGTTTTGCCGCGGCGCCTTCAGAAATTCGCAACGCGATGCTTAAAATCCACCAGTATGCGATGATGTGCGCGCCTGCGATGGCGCAATACGCAGCGCTTGAAGGATTAAAAAACGGAATAGAAGACGTAGAAAAGATGAAAAAGAGCTACCGAAGAAGACGTAATTTGTTTGTCGAAACGCTAAATGAAATCGGTCTCAGCTGCCACCATCCGAGCGGTGCTTTCTATGCTTTCCCATCCATCAAAAGCACTGGGATGAGCTCAGAACAGTTTGCCGAGGAGCTCCTGATGCAGGAAAAAGTAGCCGTTGTTCCCGGTAATGTGTTTGGGCCGAGCGGAGAAGGATATATCCGCTGTTCATATGCGACATCAATTGAACAGCTGCAAGAAGCATTGGTCAGAATGAAACGCTTCTTACACAAAACAACATAAAAAAAGATACGAACCTTTTGTTCGCATCCAATAAAAGGGGGAATACTAGAAAGCCTTTGGTATTTGCAGTATATCCTCTTTTTGATATGCTTAAACCTGATATCATATAAAAAAAGTTTCCTTTGCGGAAATGAAACATGTATGATATAATTTTAAATTGCGTATAAACAGATATTTAATTTAACTTAGGAGTTGTTATGAATGGCAGCAAAATTTGAAGTGGGCAGTGTTTACACTGGTAAAGTTACAGGATTACAAGCGTATGGTGCGTTTGTTGCATTAGATGAAGAAACTCAAGGTTTAGTACACATTTCTGAAGTGACTCACGGTTTCGTAAAAGACATCAACGAGCACCTTTCAGTTGGCGACGAAGTACAAGTAAAAGTACTAGCTGTTGACGAAGAAAAAGGAAAAATCAGCCTTTCTATTCGTGCGACACAAGCTGCGCCTGAGAAAAAAGAAAGCAAACCAAGAAAACATAAAGCTGCACAAGTAAGCGAAGAAGCTTCTGCACCACAAGGCTTCAACACATTAAAAGATAAGCTTGAAGAGTGGATCGAAATGTCCAACCGCAAAGACCTTATCAAAAAATAAGCATGAAAAAGCACCGGACAGGAATGTTCGGTGCTTTTTTTATCCTATCGCATTTCAGGATTTGCTGCCTCTTCACGTGATCTTTCCTCGTTTGGTTTAAACAGCAGACCGAGGTTGATTAAGCCGGCGATTCCGACAAGACCGTAAATAATACGGGAAAGAGCTGACCCTTGGCCGCCGAAGATGGCCGCTACTAAATCAAATTGGAAAAATCCGATCAGTCCCCAGTTAATAGCGCCAATGATCGTTAATACAAGGCAAATTCTCTGAATTGTACTCATGTTTTGCAACCTCCTCCATGAATTATTAAAACAGTTATAGATTGTGACAAATTGGAGAATCTATACATGCATTCTCCATATTGAGAGTAGCCGGACGAAACGGCCCAAACTCAGCTTGTATCTGTTCCTTTCCCAGCATCTTGCAAATGAAAACTGCCCGATACGCTGAAAACGGAAAGAGCTGATTGCTTTACATGGAGCGCAGGCATTCTGCATAATGAAAATCTAAGGAGGAGATGTCATGCAAAACTTTACATATTGGAATCCGACGAAATTAATTTTCGGCCGCGGAGAAGTTGAAAAACTCCCAGAGGAACTGAAACCTTACGGAAAAAATGTATTGTTAGTCTACGGAGGCGGAAGCATTAAACGCAGCGGCCTTTATGATCAAGTGATGGAACAGCTGAATAAAGCCGGTGTCACGGTGCATGAATTAGCAGGCGTTGAGCCGAACCCGCGTGTGTCGACTGTTAATAAAGGTGTTGCGATCTGCAAAGAAAACAACATTGATTTCTTATTGGCTGTCGGCGGCGGAAGTGTCATCGACTGTACAAAGGCGATTGCTGCGGGGGCAAAATATGATGGTGATGCGTGGGATATCGTAACGAAAAAACACCAGCCGAAGGAAGCTTTGCCGTTCGGAACTGTATTGACTCTCGCCGCAACTGGTTCTGAAATGAACGCAGGTTCAGTTATTACCAACTGGGAAACAAAAGAGAAATATGGCTGGGGCAGCCCGCTCGTGTTCCCTAAATTCTCTATTTTGGACCCAGTGAACACATTTACTGTTCCTAAAAACCACACGATCTACGGAATGGTTGATATGATGAGCCACGTGTTTGAACAATACTTCCACCATGTATCAAACACACCTTACCAGGATCGCATGTGCGAATCTCTTTTACGCACAGTCATCGAAACAGCGCCTAAGCTGATCGATGATCTTGAAAATTACGAGCTGCGTGAAACGATCCTTTACACAGGGACAATCGCTTTAAACGGTATGCTGTCAATGGGTGCAAGAGGGGATTGGGCAACTCATAATATCGAACATGCCGTTTCAGCCGTTTACGATATTCCGCATGCGGGCGGACTTGCGATTCTCTTCCCGAACTGGATGAGACATACATTATCAGAAAACCCGACCCGCATGAAGCAGCTTGCGGTGCGTGTGTTTGATGTAGAAGAAGCTGGAAAATCAGATGAGAAAATTGCGCTGGAAGGCATCGACAAGCTGTCTGCTTTCTGGACAAGCCTAGGCGCTCCAAACCGTCTGGCTGACTACGATATAAATGACGAACAGCTCGGTACAATTGCCGACAAGGCAATGGCCAACGGTACGTTCGGCCAGTTTAAATCACTTAACAAAGAAGATGTACTCGCTATTTTAAAAGCATCTCTATAACAAAAGGGGGAAATAGCCGATCCGGCTGCTTCCCTTTTTCTTTGGACTTATGTTACAATTGTTAATCTGTTTTTTGATACAGCAGTATTTGGAGGTTTTACAATGGAAAATTTCACTTATTATAACCCGACGAAGCTGATCTTCGGAAAAGGCCAGCTCGAACAACTAAGAAAAGAAGTAAAGCAATACGGTAAAAATGTTCTGCTTGTCTACGGAGGCGGAAGCATTAAACGTAATGGCCTTTATGACCAGGTAACAGGCATATTAAAAGAAGAAGGCGCCGCTGTCTATGAACTGCCGGGGGTAGAGCCGAACCCGCGTCTTGCAACTGTGGAAAAAGGCATTGACCTATGCAGACAGCATGATATTGATTTTCTGCTTGCTGTGGGCGGCGGAAGTGTAATTGACTGCACAAAAGCGATCGCTGCGGGAGTAAAATACGACGGAGACGCTTGGGACATTTTCAGCAAGAAAGTAACAGCCGAAGATGCACTGCCGTTCGGTACCGTTCTAACCCTTGCTGCTACAGGTTCTGAAATGAACCCTGACTCTGTGATTACAAACTGGGAAACAAACGAGAAATTTGTATGGGGAAGCAATGTAACTCATCCGCGGTTCTCGATTTTAGACCCTGAGAATACGTTTACAGTGCCTGAAAATCAAACGGTTTACGGTATGGTTGACATGATGAGCCACGTGTTTGAACAATACTTCCATAATGTCGAAAACACACCGCTGCAAGACAGAATGTGCTTTGCCGTTCTGCAGACGGTAATCGAAACAGCTCCAAAACTATTGGAGGATCTGGAAAATTACAAACATCGTGAAACGATTTTATATGCTGGCACAATCGCTCTGAATGGCACGCTTCAAATGGGCTACTTCGGCGACTGGGCTTCTCACACTATGGAGCATGCCGTATCAGCTGTTTACGATATTCCGCATGCCGGCGGCCTCGCGATTCTGTTCCCGAACTGGATGAGATATACGCTTGATACAAATGTCGGCCGGTTTAAAAACCTTATGCTCAATATGTTTGACATTGATACAGAAGGCAAAACGGATAAAGAAATCGTGCTTGAAGGAATCGACAAGCTGTCTGCCTTCTGGACAAGTCTGGGTGCGCCTTCCCGTTTATCCGACTATGATATCGGAGAGGAAAAACTGGAACTGATTGCTGATATCGCAGCCAAAGAAATGGAGCATGGCGGCTTCGGCAACTTCCAAAAACTGAACAAAGATGACGTGCTTGCCATCCTTCGCGCGTCACTCTGATTTTTAAGGACGGAATGCAGTCATTCCGTCCTTTCTTCTTGACTTGATTTCACAGATAAGTTCATATAAAGTGAAAGATGAAAACATTATACCGTTATGGAGGGACAAGCAATGACGCATGTACGCTTTGACTACTCAAAAGCGTTGACTTTCTTCAACGAACATGAACTTACATATTTGCGCGACTTTGTAAAAACAGCACACCATAATATTCATGAAAAAACAGGCGCGGGCAGCGATTTTCTAGGCTGGGTGGACCTCCCTGAACATTATGATAAAGAAGAATTTGCGCGCATTAAAAAAAGCGCGGAAAAAATCAAATCTGACTCTGATGTATTGCTTGTTGTCGGTATCGGCGGTTCTTACCTCGGCGCGCGGGCTGCGATTGAAGCGCTTAATCACGCGTTTTACAATACACTGCCGAAAGCAAAACGAGGCAATCCGCAAGTCATTTTCATCGGAAACAACATCAGTTCATCTTATATGAGAGATGTCATGGATCTTCTCGAAGATGTTGACTTCTCCATTAACGTCATCTCTAAATCAGGTACAACAACTGAACCTGCAATCGCTTTCCGTATTTTCCGCAAGCTTCTTGAAGAGAAATACGGCAAAGAAGAAGCGAAAGCGCGGATTTACGCGACAACTGATAAAGAGCGCGGCGCGTTAAAAACACTTTCTAACGAAGAAGGCTTCGAATCATTTGTCATTCCTGATGATGTCGGCGGCCGTTATTCTGTCTTAACAGCTGTTGGTCTCCTGCCGATTGCTGTCAGCGGCGTCAACATTGACGACATGATGAAAGGCGCATTTGAAGCGAGCAAGGATTTTGCCACATCAGAATTGGAAGATAACCCTGCATACCAGTATGCGGTCGTTCGCAATGTTCTTTACAATAAAGGCAAAACGATTGAAATGCTTATCAACTATGAGCCGGCGCTTCAATATTTTGCGGAGTGGTGGAAGCAGCTGTTCGGCGAAAGTGAAGGCAAAGACGAGAAGGGCATTTATCCTTCTTCTGCCAACTATTCAACAGACCTTCACTCATTAGGACAGTACGTACAGGAAGGCCGCAGAGACTTGTTCGAAACGGTGCTGAATGTCGAAAAACCTAAACACGAGCTGACAATCGAAGAAGCGGATAACGATCTTGACGGCTTAAACTATTTAGCCGGAAAAACTGTAGACTTCGTTAACAAAAAAGCATTCCAAGGTACAATGCTGGCTCATACAGACGGAAATGTTCCGAACTTAATCGTCAACATTCCTGAGCTGAATGCATATACTTTTGGATACCTTGTTTATTTCTTCGAAAAAGCCTGCGCGATGAGCGGTTATCTCCTCGGCGTCAATCCGTTTGACCAGCCTGGAGTAGAAGCATATAAAGTCAATATGTTTGCATTGCTTGGCAAACCTGGCTTTGAAGAGAAAAAAGCTGAGCTTGAAAAACGTCTCGAAGATTAATGTAAGAAAGCTGACTGGCATTTGCCGGTCGGCTTTTTATCAAATCAGAAAGGTGCTGATGTTCATGAAACAAATGGTCAAACATCTCATCATTGCGGGTTTTTCTGCAGCTGTTTTAGTTATTCTCATATCCTTTGATGCCGTGAATACAGAGTTTTCTTCCAACCTTGGCGGCACACTCTCACACTTTTTTATCCACACCTTTCTTCTGATCGGGCTGCCGCTTGCCATTTTTACCGATGCGGTGCACCAGTTTCTGAAATTGAAGCGATCTCACACCCTTTTAACAAAGGTAGGACTCTATGCAGCTGTTGTATATGTTTCATGGGAATCTGCGGCGGGGATTGCTGCAGCGATGACTGTTTACTTCTTAATTGAATGCGCTTTCTTTTCAGTTGGCCGTGCAAAGGAAAAAACGGTTTCCATGTAATCAGCCTCTGAATGAAGTCTTGTTTTGCGGGACAGGATAAATGAAAAAAGGGGCAGTTTGATGATTACGATACCTTCCGCGATAGATGGACAGCCTTTCTTGCTTCAAGAGCTGGAACAAGTCATGAAGCCGCTCGGTTATGTGATAAACGGCGGCTGGGAGTACGACCACGGCTATTTTGATTATAAAATTGATAATAGAAACGGATATTTATTTTTAAGAATTCCCGTCAATGCCATACAAGGCAGTCTGGATGAACGCGGGGCAGCTGTCCGTATCGGAACTCCGTTTATGCTGAGGCAGGTGTTCCAGGCAGGCCTTGATGATCATGCTGAAGGAGGGCCGTTTCAATCGCTGTTTAATCAATTTTCTGAGCCCGAGAGACGGGACGCAGAGATTGATCCGGCGTATTTGGATATCGGCGCCTCCCTTGTCAAAGAGCTGGAGGATGTTTTGTTGGGTTAAAGCGCAAGGAACTGATCCGTTTCAAGCACTTTATATGAAAGAGGAGGGGTAATCATAGGCCCTTCCTCTTTTTGTATGCCAATAATAGTGGTGTTGTGATCAAGAAAATAGAGGACGCATGTTTTATAAGCGGCACCATGCAATTCAGAAGAAACCGAAATCAGGCGCACTTTTTTATCTAATGTCAGTTCGATTAAGCTTTGCGGTTTAGACAGCTGCAATTTGACCCGGTAATGTTCCAGCATCACGCGGCTTAAGAGCTGGGACGTCCCGATAATTTTATTAGCGCCCGCCCGTTCTGCATTGGTGACAAAGCGGTCTGTCAGAATTTCGACAATACAGTATGCCAGCGGATTCAATCCTTTGACTGATAACAGAATCAGCACCGACAGCATGTCCGCCTCCGCTTCACTTTTATATTGGTCGGCAGTGACCATCACTGTGTCCGCCTCAGTAATATTGGCTCGTTTCAGCGTTTCATCATCAGCGGCGTGTCCGCGTATGAAATGGACATTTTCAATGAGCGGCCCTTCTTTTAACGATTCATCAATCAGAACGACTGTCTTGGAGGGCGCCGCCAGCTGAAGCTCTCTCAAAAGGCGGTTTGATTTTTCATTCCAGCCGATAATAATCACATGGCCCCGTCCTTTGTAAGCGACCTTTCCCTCTATGTAGCGGTGCTGTTTGCTGAAAGCGGCAGCGGATAAGGTGGCAAAGTAAGCAGTGACAAAGCTTGCGCCGATGAATATCAGCATGATTCCGGCTGCTTGACCAAGCGGTGTGTGCGGCACATAGTCTCCGTAGCCCACTGTTGAGACGGTAACCACGGCCCACCAAATACCTTCGAAGACGGAAGTAAACTGCTCGGGCTCAAGTAAATAAATGATTTGCCCAAACAAAAGAATCAGAAAAAGAATGATCAGCCCGATTCGGATAAATAACGGCCATCTCAGCCAAGAAATAAAGATCCGGTTTGATTTCATTCTTTTTCCCCTTCTTCAGATAATGAAATAGATAAAATCTGTTTAATAATCGTATTCAGCTTCTCATTTAGCTTTTCCTGGCCGTACAGGTCGCGGGCCTGCTTCATGAGATCAGCTGTATCGTCTTCAAGCTGAATGAGCGGTTCGTCGATTTCGGATTCATTATAAAATTGGATAAATACGTCCAGCCCTTCATTCATCCGGTCAATCGCTGTACTCAGCCGTTCCTTTTCCTCGCTCGTCACTTTCATGTTCATCACACCCGTGCTCTTTTTATAACAGTATGTCCCACTTCCGGCATTGTTTTTCAAAAAATGAACAAAACATATAAAACCGGATTTCTCCATAAACTAAAATAAATAGGCGAGAAAAGGATGGAACAGATGACGATCATTCAAAGAACCGTCGTGGTTTTGATCGGTACGCAGCTTGCGGCATCCGCAGTGATTTTGTTTATTTTCGACTTGAATTCGTATAATCACTTCTCCGATAGCTTCTCATGGCATCATTTTTTGAAAGAGCTGATTGGAGGCTTTTCTTTTTATTTGTTTTCGGCCGGCTTGTTCCTTTTGCTTATCGGAATGTGTGCGCCTAGACGGAAGAAGAAGCGCTTTTCTGTACACGAGAAAGAAAACTCATTAAAATAATCGTAATAAAGAAACATACGATCTTTAAAAAAGGATGATGAAACATGCTGTTTATATTTTTAACAATAGCCGCATTGGGATTGTCGTTTTGGGCACAATTTAAAGTAAAGAGCAACTTTGAAAAGTATTCAAAAGTGGAAGCCTCAAGCGGTCGAACAGGGGCAGAAACGGCAAGACGGATTCTAGATATAAACGGTCTTTACGACGTGCCGGTCGAACCGGTAAGAGGCGCTTTAACAGACCATTACGACCCGACAAGACGGGTGGTGCGTTTATCTGAGCCGGTCTATTACGGCCGCTCAATTTCCGCCATCTCCGTAGCTTCCCATGAAGTCGGACATGCCTTGCAGCATCAGGAGTCATATGGTGCGCTTGTGCTGAGACATAAAATCTTCCCAGTCGTGAATTTTGCATCCGGTGTGGCTCCTTTGCTTTTCTTAGGAGGCATGCTTCTCGGCAGCCTGAATTTGATCGGGCTTGGCATTATTCTGTTTTCAGCCGCTGTCTTTTTCCAGCTGATCACACTGCCTGTCGAATTCAATGCAAGTTCACGCGCGAAGCAAATTATTGTGTCAGAAGGATTCATCCGGAACAATGAAGAGAATGGGGTAAATAAAGTGCTGAGCGCCGCCGCCTTAACGTATGTGGCCGCCGCCCTGGTTTCCCTGTTTGAACTTCTTCGCTTTGTGATGATCTTCTTAAACGGTCGTAATGAGAATTAACGTTAAGGAGGTGGCCCCTTACCATTTATGGTAAGGGCTTTTTTTGCTTATATTACAATTGATCGCCATTTTTGTTTTGATTGGCATTACGGCTGTTTTCGTTGCAGCAGAATTTGCAATCGTCAAAATCAGAGGTTCAAAAATCAATCAGCTCATCGAAAGCGGAGACAGCCGGGCGCTTGCCGCACATAAAATCATCTCCAATCTTGACGAGTATTTATCAGCCTGCCAGCTCGGGATTACAATTACAGCCCTCGGCCTTGGATGGCTTGGTGAACCGACATTTGAACGCATTCTTCATCCCTTGTTTACAGCGGCAGGCATACCGGAACCGTTTAACCACATAGTCACATTTGTTATTGCATTTATCATCGTCACTTTTTTGCATGTGGTAATGGGTGAGCTTGCGCCGAAAACAGTTTCCATTCAGAAGGCTGAAGCTGTCAGTTTATGGATTGCAAAGCCGCTGATCTGGTTTTATAAAATCACATATCCGTTTATTAAAGCATTGAACGGCTCTGCAAGTTTTCTTGTGAAATTGTTTGGCTTTCATTCAGTCAAGGAGCATGAGGTTGTCATCAGCGAGGAGGAACTGAGGCTGATTCTGTCAGAAAGCTATGAAAAAGGGGAAATCAACCAGTCCGAATTTCGCTATGTGAATAAGATTTTTGAATTCGACAACCGCGTGGCGAGAGAAATTATGATTCCGCGAACAGAAATCGTTGTCATTTCTCTGGAGCAGTCGCTTGAAGAAGCGATTCATCTCATCATTAACGAACGGTATACACGGTATCCTGTCATCAAAGAAGATAAGGATCATATTTTAGGGATTATCAACAGCAAAGATATGTTTAAAGCGTATTTTCTCGGCCAGCCGATTAAGCTGAAGCAAATTATGAGGCCTGTCATCAGAGTCATTGAAAGCATTCCTGTCCAGCAGCTTTTAATCCGCATGCAGAAGGAACGGATTCATATGGCGATTCTCGTAGATGAATACGGGGGAACGGCGGGGCTTGTAACTGTCGAGGATATTATCGAAGAAATCGTCGGGGAAATCCGTGATGAATATGATCAGGATGAAACGCCGCATATTTTGAAAAAAGGCGAGCACCATTATGTGATGGATGGCAAAGCGCTAATAGATGAAGTGAACGACCTGCTCGACATTGCCATTGAGAATGAAGAAATTGATACGATTGCAGGCTGGCTTCTGACGCAAAAAATGGAGCTGGAAGCAGGAGATGTGATACAGGCGGAGGGCTGCGAATTTAAAATCCTCGACGCTGAAGACCATCACATTCGATTTGTCGAAATCAAAAAAACAGAGTTTTAATCAAAAACAGCCGGGCTGGATCGCGGCTGTTTTTTTGAGCTCAAAGAAAATCAGGACAAAAGGCTTCTGAAAAATTGATCAGTGTTTTGTCATCGGCAAGAGGCTTTTTTTCTGAAAAAATGAATGCTTCAAAGGCCTTTTTCTACATAAGATATAAAAACCGCACACGCAGGAAGGAGTGGCTGTATGAAAAAGGCTTGGTGGAAGGAAGCGGTGGTCTACCAAATTTATCCCCGCAGCTTCAAGGATTCAAACAGCGATGGAATCGGGGATATTCAAGGAATCAGGTCCAAGCTTCCGTACATAAAAGAACTTGGTGCCGATGTGATTTGGATTTGTCCTTTGTACGACTCACCCAATGCGGATAACGGCTATGATATAAGAGATTACAAAAACATATTGAGCGATTTCGGCACAATGGCAGATTTCGATCAGCTGCTTCATGATATTCATGAGCTTGGCATGAAGCTCATTATGGATCTTGTCGTGAATCATACAAGTGATGAACATCCATGGTTCATTGAATCACGCGCATCTTTACAATCCCAAAAACGCGACTGGTATATTTGGAAGGACGGGAAAGACGGAAAAGAGCCAAACAATTGGGAAAGCATTTTCGGAGGATCGGCTTGGCAGTATGATCAGCAGACAAGCCAGTATTATCTCCACCTTTTTGATAAAAAGCAGCCAGACCTGAACTGGGAAAATCAAGAGGTAAGAAACGCCGTTTATGACATGGTCAATTGGTGGCTCGATAAAGGCATAGACGGATTTCGGGTGGATGCCATTTCTCATATTAAGAAAAAAGAAGGGCTGCCTGATCTGCCGAATCCGAAAGGGCTGCCCTATGTTCCTTCTTTTCCTTATCATATGAATGCTGAGGGCATATTGGATTTTTTAACAGAGCTGAAGGAAAACGCATTTTCCCGCTACCCGATCATGACGGTCGGAGAGGCAAACGGTGTCTCGGCAAAGGAGGCAGCTGAGTGGGCGGGGGAGGAATCCGGCATTTTCAGCATGATTTTTCAATTTGAACATCTCGGCCTGTGGGATATAGAGGTCAATGAAAGCATCGATATCGCTGCATTCAAACGGATTTTAACAGAGTGGCAGAACCGTTTGGAGGGAATCGGCTGGAACGCTTTGTTTATGGAAAACCATGATCAGCCCCGTTCTGTTTCTGTATGGGGAGACGACGGGAATTCCTTAAAGGAAAGTGCAAAAGCACTCGCCGCTGTTTATTTTCTGATGAAAGGAACGCCGTTTATTTATCAGGGACAGGAAATCGGCATGACCAATGTGGCGTTTCCTTACATTGAGGATTATGATGATGTCGCGATGAAGCGGCTGTATGACATAGAGACCGCAAAAGGCGCTTCTCACGAGGAAGTAATGAAGATTGTCTGGAAAAAGGGTAGAGACAATTCACGAACACCAATGCAATGGAATGCATCTCCTCACGCTGGGTTTTCCGATGCCAAGCCATGGATTGGGGTAAATGACAATTACACATGGCTGAACGCCGAGGCGCAAATAAACGATAACACATCTGTCTATCACTTTTACAAAAGCTTGATCAAACTCCGCCAAACATATGATGTATTTATTTATGGCCAATACGAGCTGATTTTGCCGGAAGATCAGCAAATCTTTGCATACCTTCGCAAAAACGAGAGCCAAACTGCGCTAATTGCGGCAAATCTGACGGGTGCGCCGGCGTTCTGCAGATATCCCGCATTGCCGTTATCTTCTGACAAACTCCAATTGTCGAATATGGAAACAGAACTGCATAAGCATACGACATCATTGCTGTTAAAACCTTATGAAGCCAGAGTATACCTATGGCAATAAAACTCCAGAAAAAAGCTGGAGTTTTTGTTTTCTTCAGGTTTATGAGCCTGATTTAACAGGAAAAAAAGAACACAGAACGAATATGCAAAGAGAAGAAGGGAATTGAAAGGAGAAACAAATGCTGAAAACTCTGCAAATCAAAACAAACAAAAGAGATGAAATGGTTGAAATCACTCACGAGGTCGAAGCGTTTCTTCAAGAAACAGGAGTGGCAAGCGGGGCAGCGCTGATTTACTGTCCGCATACGACGGCGGGCATTACAATTAATGAAAATGCCGATCCCGATGTGAAAAGAGATATGCTCCGAAGATTTGATGAGATGTATCCATGGGACCATGAGCTGGACCGCCATATGGAAGGCAATACAGCTGCACATATGAAGTCCAGTACGGTAGGCGCTTCACAGCATGTCATCATTGAAAACGGGCGTCTCATTCTCGGGACGTGGCAAGGTATTTATTTCTGCGAATTTGATGGTCCGCGCCAACGAACTTGCCATATCAAAATCATGGAATAACAGGAGGTGCTTCTATGACTCAATGGATGAAAGCACTATCATTATCAAAGCCTGTCATTCAGGCGCCGATGGCAGGCGGCCTGGTCACACCCCGACTGGCAGCCGCTGTGTCGAATGAAGGCGCGCTCGGAAGTCTCGCTTCCGGATATCTCAGTCCAGGTACGCTTGAAAAACAAATCATCGAGATGCATGAATTGACCAGCAGCGCTTTTCAGGTAAATGTGTTTGTGCCGGAAGAAAGGAAGACACCGGACGATAAAACGGTTCACACATGGAAACAGAACATTCCGTTTGCGGAACAGGCGGCTGCTTTTCCTTTAGAGGAGGAAGAGTGGGAGGATTTTCATCAAAAAATAAATCTGATTCTTACATACAATGTAAGAGCCTGTTCATTTACGTTCGGCATTCCGCCTGATGAAAGCATTCATTTATTAAAGAAAAATGGCTGCTGTCTTATCGGAACGGCTACTTCGCCGCAAGAAGCCGTCCTGCTGGAAGAGCGCGGAATGGATATCATCGTGCTGCAAGGCAGTGAAGCAGGCGGCCACCGTGGTTCTTTTCTGCCGGTCAGCGGAGAGTCTTCAATTGGCTTAATGTCACTGATTCCCCAAGCCGCAGACGCTGTTTCAGTACCCGTGATTGCGGCAGGCGGAATTGCAGACCGCCGCGGCGTCCAAGCGGCTCACTGTCTCGGAGCGCAAGGTGTACAGGTCGGGACTCCATTTCTTATGTGTGAGGAAAGCGCAGCCTCTGAAACGTACAGACAGGAATTAAAAGAAGCGCATGGAACAGACACGCGCCTTACCGCATTGTTTTCGGGGAAGCCTGCAAGGGGGATAGTCAACCAATGGATGAAAGAGCAACAAGCTGAAGAGGCAAATACACTTCCTTATCCATTGCAAAACACGTTAACAAAACCAATGAGAAAACATGCCGCCGCAGCCAAAGATTCCGGTCACATGTCTCTGTGGGCGGGGCAATCAGTCGGAATGCTCAATGGGCCCGCTGACGTGAAAACGCTGATAGCTGAGCTTTGCCAATCGTAACATAACTAACAGAGGTGACAGACGATGAACATTCTTCAATATTCTTATAAAAAGAAAGGGAAAATTGAGTTTGTATTTGAAGACTGGCCTCATTCAAAAGTTACAATGGCTCCCATCAAAGGGTATTATTTTGTCCGGTTTATCAAGTGGAGCAGCCAAGATCCCATCGTGACGAGAAATGACCTTGAAAAAATGGAATGGGCTGCGAACCAGTATGTCGGCACAGCCCCTTTCTATCGAAAACGAAAAGTATTTGAAACCCCATCGTCCCCAAAATAGACGGTGGGGTTTTTAGCGGGTGATCGGATAGAGTGACGGAATATCAAGTCTGGTCGCTTGTGAAAGGAGATAAGCTGACTGTACGGCTCCTTTTCGTCTGAAAGAATTCAGCTTATCAATAATTTGCTGAGCGTTTAAAATTCCCAGGCCGTGAGCAAAATATTTGTCCTTTTCTAATAAAATCACATTTTCGCCTCTCCACTGCGCTTTCTGCGGATCAAATTCAGGATTTTTAAAATACAAACAGTCTCCAAGGAAAAAGTGATGTCCCGTTTCCGTATATATCGGCAATTTCTCATAATGCCAGTCATATAAAATAATTCTGTCAAAGGCTGCGTCGAATTTTTCTTCTCCGATGGTTTTAAGCAATGCTAAGTAATAAATCACAACGATTGCCGTCGCGCATTCAAACGCGTAAAACGGGCCGTTTTCTGCAATATCCCGAATCGCCTTTGAAGGCGGCATTTTATACTTAAGCTCCAGAGCCCCTTCCGGTGAAACCCGCCAATACGCTGTATTCCCGTATGTTTTTACAAAGGTGGCGAACTTCGCCCCGCTTTTATGCAGCGCTTTTGCCGATTCAACAATGTTCATGCGCAAATGAAGCTCAAACATCAGTTCAGCGATCGAATGATAATCAAACTGAACGGGTGTATCAATCATTTCTTTTAGCAGCGGATTCAGGTTTTTGTCTATTTGCCAGTTTTCAATGTCTTGGGGACGGAGCCATTGCCCGGATACAATAATCATCTGAAGCCCCCCTTGTTTTTTATAAACTATGCACAAGGCTTGGGCAATGAAAGCTAAAAAGACAGAGAAATGTTGAAAAGGGAATTTCTTCTATTTTAAAAACTTTTTAAAGCAGCCGATATATACTGTATCAAACCTGAAGGAGAAGCTGTATATGAAGACTTTTATCAATTGGCTGACAAAACCGTCTATTTCTAGAAAACTAATTATTTCATTTGTTGTGATTTTAATCATTCCGATTCTTATATTGGAATTCAGTTCTTACCGCTCAGCAAGCGGAAAACTGGATCAGGAGATCATGGGAAATGCGAAAAATAGTGTCGATTCATTTAATACAACCGTTACAAATGATATAGGAGCAAAAGCGAAAGGCATCAGCTTTTTCAGTGAATCACTGAAAAGCTCCGCGTTTAAAGGAAAATCCAAACAGGAAGAGCTTAAGGCTAAGTTTTCGCAATATGTTTCCATTAACCAAGACGTAGCCAGAATTTACGGAGGGGCAGAAAACGGCACATATGTACAGGCACCGAAAGAAAAATTGCCGGATGGCTACGATCCGAGAAAACGCTCTTGGTACCAGGATGCAATGAAAGCCGGCGGTGAAATCGTAGTGACCGATCCTTATGTGGCAGCCAGCGACGGAAGCATGGTCATTACCATTGCTCAGGAATTGAAGGGTGGTTCAGGCGTCGTCGCCATGGATATCACAATTGATAAACTGTTAGAACAGTTGAAACAAATTAAAGTCGGAAAAGAAGGCTATGCTTTCATCGCGACGAAAAACAAAACATATGTCGCCCATCAAAACCATAAGGCTGGTGAAAAGCTGTCTGGCGACTGGGTTGCCAAAATGTATGACAAGGACAGCGGCGAGCTGCAGTACACCCTGAATCATGAAGATAAAAAGATGACATATACGACAAATCAACTGACTGGCTGGAAAATTGCCGGCACCATGTATATGAGTGAAATCAAGGAATCCTCAAAATCTGTCCTGACAACAGGCATGATCGTGCTGATTGCTTCAATACTGGCAGGCGGGATGTTAATCCTGTTTATCGTTGGTTCGATCACAAAACCGTTAAAACGTCTGGTTCAATCATCAAAAATGATCAGCAGCGGAGATCTGACAGAAACCATCGAGATCCGTTCGAAAGATGAACTGGGCGAGCTTGGCGAAAGCTTCAATGAAATGGGACAATCCTTGCGTTCGCTTATCAGCGCCATTCAAGACTCGGTTAATAATGTTGCCGCATCATCCGAACAGCTGACTGCATCCGCCGGGCAAACGAGCAAGGCGACGGAGCATATTACAATGGCAATTGAGCAGTTCTCAAACGGAAACGAAGAGCAGAGCGAAAAAGTGGAGTCCAGCTCTCATCAGCTGAACATGATGAATGAAGGGCTCCAGCAAGTCTCACAAACATCATCAGACATTACGAAAGCGTCTATCCAATCAACGGAAATCGCGGGTACAGGCGAGAAGTTTGTCCAGCAGACAGTCGGGCAGATGAATTCAATTAATGAGTCGGTTCAGCAGGCTGAAGCAGTGGTGAAAGGGTTAGAAGAAAAATCAAAAGATATCACGAGTATTTTACGAGTCATCAATGGGATTGCCGATCAAACAAACCTGCTGGCATTAAATGCAGCCATTGAAGCGGCGCGGGCCGGGGAATCTGGACGAGGCTTCTCTGTTGTAGCGGAGGAAGTGCGTAAACTGGCCGTTCAATCTGCAGATTCATCTAAAGAAATCGAGAATCTGATCCAGGAAATCGTTGCAGAAATCGAAACTTCTCTTCACATGTTTAAAGCCGTTAATCAAGAAGTGCAATCAGGGCTAGTTGTCACAGACAATACAAAGGAAAGCTTCCAAATTATTTTCAGCATGACAAATGAGATTGCAGACAAATTGCAGACGATGAATACAACAGTTGAACAGCTGTCAGGCCGTTCAGAGCATGTATCGGCAGCAGTGAGCGGAATTGCGGATGTTTCAAGAGAAAGCTCGGCAAGCATTCAAGACATTGCTGCATCGGCCGAGGAGCAGCTTGCTTCTATGGAAGAAATCAGTTCATCAGCCACTACCCTCGCGCAGATGGCAGAAGAGCTCCGTGATCTGACAAAGAAATTTAAAATTGAATAAGACAAAAAACAGCGCTTATGAAGCGCTGTTTTTTTGTATAAGAAATAATATAAAAGACCTGTCTAAATCGGTGAGTTTTGAACTATTCTTCATTTTTTCCTTCATTTTCAATGTAAGATAAAGGAATATCAGCCGATATAATTTGTAAATTATTGAAAGAAGGTTCAAGAGGAATGAAAAAAACACTCACCACCATTCGCAGATCATCAATTGCCAGGAGACTCATTATTTCTTTCCTGCTGATCTTAATTGTCCCGATTACGGCACTATCGGTAAGCGCTTATCAATCAGCAGTTGCATCTCTTGACATACAGATGACGCAAAGCGCAAAGGAAAACGTTCAAATATTAGATAACATTATTGATGGCAAGATCAAAACGACTGAAAAAAGCCTCTCGTTTTTCAGCGATTGGGCGACAGCAGACAGGTTGAAAGACAAGGAAAAAACGGAGCTCAAACAAGAATTTAAACAATTTATTCAAATGAATGACAATGTCGCTGCGGTGTTTTCAAGCAGCAAAGACGGAACATTCACACGCTATCCGCACGCAGACATGCCGAGTGACTTTAATGCTTTAGAACGTGACTGGTACAAAGAATCCATGGCTAATAAAGGAAAGACAATTGTGACCGAACCTTACGAATCCATTTCATCAGGAAAAATGGTTGTTACCATTGCACGCCAGACAAAGGACGGATCAGGCGTTGTCGCCATGGATATGAAAATCGATGATCTTGTGGCTACAGCAAAAGAAATCAGTATTGGTAAAGAAGGCTATGCCTTTATCCTCAGCCAAAATAAAAAAATCATCGCTTACTCCGGTGAAAAAGCGGGAACGCAGTTAGAAGGGGAGTGGATAGACAAACTTTACAAAGACAAAAGCGGCGACTTCGAATATACGCACAAAGGAAAGAAGAAGAAAATGGCGTTCGCCACAAGCGAAACGACAGGCTGGAAAATCAGCGGCACGATGTATGCCGACGAGATTCATGATGCCGCAAGCAGGGTTCTTGTTATGGCATCAGTTGTTCTGGCCATTGCCATTGCAGCCGGAATAACGGCGATTTATTTTGTCATCCGGTCGATTACAAGGCCTTTGAAACGCATCGTGGCGTCAGCTGAAAAAATCAGCAAAGGCGATTTAACAGAAACGATAGAAATCAAATCAAAAGACGAACTCGGTGTTCTGAGCCAAAGCTTCAACAATATGGCGCACTCTCTCCGCTCGCTGATCTGCGGCATCAAAGAATCTGTAGAACATGTCGCCTCATCGTCAGAAGAGCTGACAGCTTCCGCAGATCAGACAAGCAAGGCCACTGAACACATTACAATGGCGATCGAACAATTTTCAAACGGAAGCGAAAACCAGAGCGACAGAATCGAGACGACAACAGAACAAATTAACGAAATGAACGACGGACTGGCAGAGCTGGCCCGGGCAGCGGCAGTCATTACAGAAACCTCTGCAGACGCCACCGAAGTGTCAAGCGCAGGGGAAACACTCGTTCAGAGAACAGCCGGCCAAATGAATACGATTGATCATTCTGTGAAAGAAGCGGAGAAAGTGGTCAAAGGCCTGGAAATCAAATCAAAGGATATCACAAATATTTTACGTGTTATCAACGGCATCGCAGATCAAACCAATCTTTTAGCATTAAATGCCGCCATTGAAGCGGCGAGAGCAGGCGAGTACGGACGAGGCTTTTCTGTGGTCGCTGAAGAAGTGAGAAAACTTGCGGTACAGTCGGCAGATTCAGCTAAGGAAATTGAATCGCTGATCAGCGAAATCGTAAAAGAGATTCATACATCATTAAACGTGCTTCAATCTGTGAATAAAGAAGTGGAAACAGGTCTGGTCATGACAGACGAAACAAAACAAAGCTTTAACCATATATCAAAAATGACGAATCAAATTGCCGCAGAACTGCAAAACATGAATGCGACGGTTGAACAGCTGTCGGCGGGTTCTCAGGAAATATCCGCTGCTTCTATAGATATCGCCGCTATTTCTAAAGCAAGTTCGGACGGCATTCAAGATATCGCCGCTTCAGCCGAGCAGCAGCTTGCCTCCATGGAAGAAATCAGCTCATCGGCGCAGACGCTTGAAAAAATGTCCGAAGAGCTGCGAGATTTGACAAAACGATTTAAATTGGATAATTAATAGGTCTAAATCACTAATTTTTAATAGGGATTTAGTTATTTTTCTTGAATTTCTTCTTTTTTAATGTATATATTTACCCATTTTCAGCCGATATGAAGGGTAGCATAAAAAAGGAGAAATGAACTGATGAAAAAAATACTCCAACTTATCAAACAGAGATCAATTACACGGAAGCTTCTTGTTTCCTTTCTATCGATTCTCATCATACCGGTTGCCATAGTAGCTGCGATTGCTTATGAGTCTGCCAGCAGCTCGCTCGACAGACAGATGATGGGAAGCGCCCTAGAAAATGTACAGCAACTAAACGACATCATTAACACCAGCATCGGAGAAAAAGAAAACAGCGCCGAATACTTTAGTGAATGGCTGACACAAAAGAAATATAAAGCAAAGAGCAATGCCAGCATTGAAGAGAAATTCTCACAATATATTAAAATCAATAAAGACGTGGAATCCATTTATACGAGTGACAAAGACGGGCGCTTTACCCGTTATCCGGATTTGCCGATGCCAAGCGATTATAATCCCGTTGAACGGGACTGGTACAAAAAAGCGGTTGCCAATAACGGCAAAGTCGTCATAACAGATCCATACAAAACAGCATCTACGAACACAATGGTTGTGACAATTGCCCAGCAGACAAAAGACGGATCAGGCGTTATCGCGATCAACATGACGATCGATAACCTGCTGAAAACGACGAAACAAGTGAACATCGGCACAGAAGGCTATGCTTTTATTATGACGAAAGACAAAAAGGTCGTTGCGCATCCTGATGAGACTTCAGGAACCGAATTGAAAGGCGACTGGCTTGAACAGATGCTGTCTGCCGATAAAGGCGATTTTCAATACAGCATGAACGGCGATAAGAAAAAAATGGCCTTTGATACGAACAAGCTAACGGGATGGAAGATAGGCGGAACCATGTATCTGGACGAGATTCACGATGCGGCTAAGCCTGTGCTTCACCTCGCATTAATTGTCCTGATTGCAGCCATTCTCGTTGGTATCATCGTGATGACATTGGTTATTCGATCAATCACGACACCGCTGAAACAGCTTGTCGGTTCATCTAAGCGGATCAGTGAGGGAGATTTAACGGAAACGATTGATATCCGTTCAAAAGATGAACTGGGCGAACTGGGCAAAAGCTTTAACAATATGGCGTCTTCACTTCGCTCTCTCATACACGCCATTCAGGATTCGGTAGACAATGTTGCCGCTTCCTCCGAGGAATTGACGGCATCTGCCGCGCAAACAAGCAAGGCGACCGAGCATATCACATTGGCAATAGAACAATTTTCAAACGGCAATGAAAAACAAAATGAAAACATCGAAACAGCGGCGGAGCATATTTATCAGATGAATGACGGATTGACGAATATGGCTCAAGCTTCTGAAGTCATTACAGATTCATCTGTTCAATCGACAGAAATCGCGAGTGCGGGCGGACAGCTTGTTCATCAGACTGTCGGCCAAATGAACGTGATAGACAAGTCCGTGAAAGAAGCGGAACAAGTTGTTCGCGGATTGGAAACCAAATCAAAAGACATCACAAACATTCTGCGCGTGATTAACGGTATTGCTGACCAGACGAACCTGCTTGCACTAAACGCTGCCATTGAAGCGGCGCGCGCGGGTGAATATGGACGCGGCTTCTCCGTCGTAGCGGAAGAAGTCAGAAAGCTGGCTGTACAGTCCGCTGATTCAGCTAAAGAGATTGAAGCGCTCATCATTGAAATTGTGAAAGAAATCAACACATCTCTCGGCATGTTCCAGTCTGTGAACCAAGAGGTGCAAACAGGCCTTGACATCACAGATCAAACAGAGACAAGCTTTAAACGAATCTCTGAAATGACAAACCAGATAGCCGGAGAACTGCAAAACATGAGTGCGACGGTTCAGCAGCTTTCTGCCAGCTCTGAAGAGGTATCGGGAGCGTCTGAGCATATTGCATCAATTTCAAAAGAAAGCTCAGCCCACATTCAAGATATCGCGGCATCAGCCGAACAGCAGCTTGCTTCTATGGAAGAAATCAGCTCATCAGCAGAAACACTTTCAAGCATGGCTGAAGAGCTTCGCGATATGACAAAACGGTTTAAAATCGAATAATGAGTCAAAACACCCAAGGTTCTGCACTTGGGTGTTTTTTTAGTTTTTTTATTAAAGCTTTTATCCTAGCTTGACGATATTATTTTTAGCTTAAAGGAGGAATTATCGAGAATGGGAAAATTCATACATTGGATCAAACAGCCATCAATCAGCAAACCGCTTATCGCTGCGTTTCTGACAGTGCTCATTTTGCCGATTGGGGTATTAGCATATTTCAGTTATCAATCAGCTTGGAACGCGCTGGACAGGGAACTCACGAATAGTGCAATAGGAAACGTTGAAGAACTCAACAGCACACTTGAAAACAAATTGAAAAATAAAGTAAAAGCAATAGATTATTACAGTGAGACGATTGATAAAGACATATTACAAGGCAAAAATAAAACCTTACTGAATGAAAAATTTAAGCAGTACACAACACTAAATGCCGATGTAGGAGCAATCTATGCGGCTTCAGAAAATAAAAAGCTTTACAAATATCCGGAAAGCGGCGTTCCTAAAGGTTTCGATCCGACAGAACGTGACTGGTACAAACAAGCCGTTGCGAAAAAAGGACAGGCTGTATTCTCAGAGCCGTATACTGACGAAGCGACAGGAGATATCGTTGTTACGATTTCCAAACAATTAAAAGATGGCTCAGGGGTCATAGCGCTTGATTTAAATCTGGATGAAGTGCTGGCAGCTTCACAGAGAATAAAAATCGGTAAAAACGGCTTTGCATTTATTACAACAGGCAACAAAAAATATATCGCCCATCCGACGATTAAGCCAGGAACAACTGGATCCGGCGACTGGACAAAAGAGGTATATTCAAAAGCAGACGGCTCATTTGAATACACCTTCGAAGGCAAAGAAAAGAAAATGGCATTTGCGACAAATAAACTGACAGGGTGGAAAATCGCAGGTACGTATTTTGTCAGTGAATTGCAAGATGCTTCAAGTCCGGTACTGAACACTGCCGTTATCATTCTATGCGTGTCAATTGTGATCGGCGGCATACTCATTCTCTTTATTATACGCGCCATCACCAAACCGTTAAGAAAACTGGTTTCAACATCTGCGAAAATAAGCAGCGGAGATTTAACGGAAGTAATTGATATTCAGTCGAAAAATGAGTTTGGCCAGCTAGGAGAAAGCTTTAACGAGATGTCTGAATCATTGCGTTCTGTCATCGGTGTTATTCAAACGTCTGTAGAAAATGTCGCATCATCTTCTGAAGAACTGACGGCAAGTGCGGCCCAAACGAGTAAGGCGACTGAACACATTACGCTGGCAATCGAACAGTTTTCAAATGGCAACGAGGCGCAAAGCGAGAAATTGGAAACAAGCTCAGATCATCTTTCTCAAATGAACCACGGCATATCAAAAGTGGCCCAGGCTTCATCGACCATTACAAAGTCTTCAATCCAGTCCTCTGAGGCAGCCGGAAGCGGAGAAAAACTGGTAGAGCACACAGTCGGCCAAATGAAGACAATCGATGAATCCGTTCAAAAAGCTGAAGCCGTCGTCAAAGGCCTTGAAACAAAATCTCAGGACATTACCAGCATCTTAAATGTAATCAATGGCATTGCCGATCAAACGAACTTGTTGGCTTTAAATGCAGCAATTGAGGCAGCCAGAGCCGGAGAATACGGCAGAGGCTTCTCTGTTGTAGCGGAAGAGGTCAGAAAACTTGCTGTGCAATCTGCAAGTTCTGCGAAGGAAATTGAAGGATTAATTCAAGAGATTGTCAGAGAAATCAGCACGTCGCTCTCTATGTTCCAATCCGTGAATCATGAAGTAAAAGAAGGTTTGCAAATTACAGATCAAACAGCTGAAAGCTTTAAGCAAATCTATGAGATGACATCGCAAATATCCGGTGAATTGCAAAATCTGAATGCGACGGTTGAACAGCTGTCAGTCGGGTCACAGGAAGTATCAAGTGCGGTTGAGGAGATTTCCGCAGTAGCGAAAGAAGGCTCAGCGGGCATTCAAGATATCGCAGCTTCGGCGGAAGAGCAGCTTGCGTCTATGGAGGAAATCAGCTCTTCAGCTGAAACATTGGCGAACATGGCGGAAGAACTTCAAGACATTACGAAAAAATTTAAAATTGAATCTTAATAGAAAAAGAAAGCGGCATATCTTTGCTGCTTTCTTTTTTTTGTTTCTTGATAAAAACAAAAACAAACAAAAGGTATTCAAAAACAAACAAACATCATATATAATGAAAGCGGATACAAATAAAAGGGATGGGGGAAGATGAAATGGTGAAACATGTATGGGAATCAGAACATGCCGCCCAGCTGCCTAAGGGTGTTGAAGAGTTGGTGTATCGGTCCAATTTAATCGGTGCAGACCGCACTGTATGCAACTGGGGCGGCGGCAATACGTCGATGAAAACAACGGAGAAGGATTTCAGAGGCCGCGAAACAGAAGTGATGTGGGTAAAAGGTAGCGGCTCAGACTTGGCAACAATGAAAGCGCATAACTTTACCGGCCTGAGATTAGATGACATCCGTCCGCTGATTGAAAGAGACCAGATGTCAGATGAAGAAATGGTAGATTACTTGTCTCATTGTATGATAGACAGCAAACATCCCCGCCCTTCCATTGAAACACTCTTACACGCATTTTTGCCATACAATCATGTTGACCATACCCATCCGGATGCGATTATCAGTATTTGCTGCGCAGATCATGGAAAACAAATTGCCGAAGATATTTACGGCAGGCGGTTTGTGTGGGTGCCATACGTTCGCCCGGGATTTACTCTGTCTAAAATGATCGCAGACGGCGTGGCAAACAATCCAAATGCCGAGCTTGTCTTAATGGAAAAACACGGCTTAGTCACTTGGGGAGATACGTCAGAGAAGTGTTATGAGAAAACGATCTCCATTATTCAAGAAGCTGAGCAGTACATTCATGAACGCATCAACCAAAAACAGCGATTTGGCGGCAGGCGATACGAGTCACTGCCAGCAGATAAGCGGAAACAAATTCTGGCGGGTATCATGCCTGTTATCCGAGGAGCTGTAAGCGATGAAAAGAAAATGATCCTCTCCTATGACGATCATGAAGAGGTATTAGAATTTGTAAACAGCGTGCAAGCGCCGGAGCTTTCTCAAATTGGCGCTGCGTGTCCGGATCACCTGGTTCATACAAAGCGTGTCCCGCTGTACATTGAATGGAATCCGGAAACGCAAGATGCACAGGAGCTGGAGGATCTTTTGAAGTCAGGGATCGAGCGCTTCAAAGCAGAGTATCAAGCTTACTTTGCACGCAATCAGCAGGAAGGGGATCAAATCTTTGAATCAGCGCCGCGTGTCATATTGATTCCTGGCATTGGAATGGTCAATACGGGAAAAAGCCTTGCCATGTCAAAAGTTAGCGGTGCTTTATACCAGAGAGCTATTGCTGTAATGAAAGGATCTGCCTCACTCGGACGATTTGTTTCATTAAACGAAAATGAATCCTATCATGTTGAATACTGGCCGCTGGAATTATATAAACTCACGCTGGCCCCGCCGGAAGCAGAATTTTCTCGAAAAGTAGCATTGATAACAGGTGGAGCCGGCGGAATCGGAAGTGCAGCCTGCCGGCACTTTGCAGCAGAAGGCGGACACGTGATCGCGGCTGACCTGAATGTAGAAGGCGCACAAAAAATTGCCGAGGAAATAAACGAAACGTACGGAGAAGGACGCGCAATGGCTGTCAAAATGGATGTGACAAATGAAGATGAGGTACAGTCTGCCTTTGAACAAGCAACGCTTACCTACGGCGGCATTGACATTGTCGTTAATAATGCCGGGCTGGCAACATCAAGCCCTTTTGACGAAACAAGCCTAAAAGAATGGAATCTCAATATCAATGTTTTGGGAACCGGCTATTTCCTCGTGGCCCGCGAAGCGTTTAAGCAAATGAAACAGCAAAACATAGGCGGAAGCATGGTGTTTGTGGGATCGAAAAACGCTGTCTATGCGGGAAAAAACGCTTCAGCCTACAGTTCGGTAAAAGCACTTGAAACCCATTTGGCTCGATGTATTGCGGCAGAAGGAGGAGAATACGGCATTCGTGTAAACTCAGTTTTGCCTGACGCGGTTCTCCAAGGCTCAGCGATTTGGGGGTCAAGCTGGCGGGAGGAACGGGCTGCGTCATATGGAATAGAGCCGGATCAGCTAGAGGAACATTATCGGAAACGCACAACGCTTTTGGTTAATATTTACCCGCAGGATATTGCCGAATCAATCGCGTTTTTGGCTTCGTCTAAAGCTGAAAAGACGACAGGGTGTATGATTACAGTAGACGGCGGCGTCCCGGCAGCTTTTACGCGTTAGAAGTATGCTATGATATGGGAAAAGCAAGGCGGATATTAATGAGGAAGGACGTTACCGATGTTAGTAGCAGAACGGCAGAAAAAAATAGTCGAACTAGTGAATAAGCGTTTAAGCATCCGCGTATCCGAATTGAGTGACCTATTTTCTGTCACAGAAGAAACGATTCGGCGGGACCTTGAGAAGCTTGAGAAAGAGCATAAGCTGAGCCGCAGCCACGGAGGTGCGGTCAGCATTCAGCAGCAGGAGTCGGAAATTCATTTTTCTGAACGTGAAATTACAAATGTAATAGAGAAAAAAGCCATTGCTCATGAAGCGGCCAAATATGTAAAAAGCGGTGACCGAATCATTCTCGATGCAAGCACCACTGCATGGTACATGGCGAAAATACTCCCTGATATTGAGCTCACCGTCATTACAAATTCAATGAAGGCAGCCATTGAACTGAGCAAAAAACAAAAAATATCAGTTATCTCAACCGGCGGTATCTTGCTGACAAAATCATTATCATTTGCGGGACCGTTAGCTGAACGTTCACTAGAAACCTATCATGTAAATAAAACCTTTCTGTCCTGCCAAGGGTTTGATATGGAACATGGAATGAGCGACTCAAATGAGTGGCAGGCACTGCTTAAAATACGGATGATTGAAAGATCTGATCAGACCATTTTGATGGCCGATTCAAGCAAATGGGGGAACCGCGAGTTTTCACATATCGCCTCTTTGCAGGATGTCAGCTGCATCATTACCGATTCCAGACTTGATCCGGTATCAGTAAAAGCCCTTGAAGAAAAGAATGTGAAAGTAACAGCCGTCCCCCTTCCTAAAGAAAGGGTGAAAGGATGATATATGCTGCTGTTGATATAGGGGCATCAAGCGGGAGAGTCATCATAGGCGAACTCCAGAAAGGAAAGCTTGCAGTACAAGAGATTCACCGATTCGCAAACGGCTTCATGCAAAGAGACGGACATGGCTATTGGGATATTGATCATTTGCTAGAGCAAATCCTGCAAGGGCTGCAAAAGGTGAAAGCCCTTGGCTATGACTGCTGCACCGTCGGCATTGATACATGGGCCGTTGATTACGTCTTGCTGGATGAGAAAGGAAGCCGCTTACGAGAAGTCATATCATACCGGGATAAAAGAACAGAGAACACAATGGAGAAGCTTGCGCAAACGATATCAAAAGAAACAATCTATCAAAAAACAGGCATTCAGTTTCTGCCATTTAACACAATCTATCAATTATATGAAGAAGACCGAGAGCTGCTGAGACAAACAGAGCAGATTTTAATGGTGCCGGATTATTTAGGCTATTGCTTAACCGGCAAAGCAGCAGCGGAAATCACAAATGCGTCCACGACCCAGCTCTTAAACGCCTTAACAGGAAAGTTTGATCCCGAATTGCTCGAGGCCGTGTCTGTTAAGGAACAGCAATTTCCGCCGCTGACTGAACCGGGACAGGAACTCGGCATGCTAAGAAATGATTGGTTTCCAGGCTATGATTTGCCGGCTTGCAGGGTGATTACCGTCGCAACGCATGATACTGCTTCAGCTGTCCTCGCCGCACCAGGCATAAACAATGATTGGGCGTATATCAGCAGCGGAACATGGTCGCTAATCGGAATGGAGAACGAAACGCCGATTATAAATAAACTCGCGTTGAAAAACAATTATACAAATGAACGCGGCGCAAACAACACCATTCGTTTCCTGAAAAACATCATTGGCATGTGGATGATACAAGAAGTCCGGAAACAATTACGAAAAGATTATGAATTCCATCAACTGGCAGAAGAAGCTGGAAAAACAAAACCGTTTCAGCAGTTTATCAACTTAAATGATGATCGTTTTCTGAATCCGAACGACATGATAAAGGAAATACAACATTATTGCAGAGAAACCTTCCAACAGATTCCTCACACCGCAGGCGAACTTGCCTGCTGTATCTACAGCAATTTAGCCATCATCTATGCGATAGCCATCTCAGAACTAGAAACCATTACAGGGAAAAACATTCAACAGCTTCATATTATTGGAGGAGGCGCCCAAAACGACTTCTTAAATCAATTAACCGCTGATATGAGCGGAAAAACGGTATACGCCGGACCTGCTGAGGCGACAGCCATCGGAAATCTGCTGATGCAAATGATTGCTGCCAAAGAAATAAAGGACGTAAACCAGGCCCGCAAGACCGTCAGAAACTCCTTTCCTATTAAAGTGTTTATGCCTAAAGATCCTGACAGAAGCGCCATCATTCAGTCCTATCATCAAACTGTTTTGAAAGCGCTATCTAAATGAAAAGAGGTGATCAGCTTGAAAAGAAAAGCGAGTATCATGTTCGTCCATAAAGATAAATTCAAGGAATATAAACAGAGGCATGATGACATTTGGCCAGAAATGGCGGAAGCGCTTAAAGCCCATGGAGCGCATCACTATTCTATTTTTTTAGACGAAGAGACAGGCCGGTTATTTGCTTATTTAGAGATAGAGGATGAGGAAAAGTGGAAGAAGATGGCGGACACAGAGGTGTGCCGCAGATGGTGGAAATCAATGGCGCCATTAATGAAAACAAACGCTGATGACAGTCCCGTTTCAATCGATCTGAAGGAAGTCTTTTATTTCGAAATAAAAGGGAGAGAGCCGTATGACGATAAAAGCGAATTATGACAGCGCAAAACAAGAATATGAAAAATGGGGAATTGATGTTGAAGCTGTGTTCCGGCAATTACAGCAAGTTCCGATCTCAATCCACTGCTGGCAGGGTGATGACATTGAAGGGTTTGAAGTGAATAAGGGCGAGCTTTCCGGCGGCATTGACGTCACAGGCAATTATCCCGGAAAAGCGCAAACCCCGGAAGAATTAAGAAGAGATCTGGAGAAAGCTCTGTCTCTCATCCCGGGAAAGCATCGGGTCAACCTGCACGCTATATATGCAGAAACAAACGGAGAAGTTGTTGAACGTGATCAGCTGAAGCCGCATCACTTTGAAAATTGGGTGAAGTGGGCGAAGGGTCTTGGTATCGGATTAGATTTCAATCCGACACTGTTTTCACATGAGAAAGCGGATGACGGGCTTACACTCGCACACCCTGATCCATCCATCCGGGAGTTTTGGATTCATCACTGCATCGCGTGCCGCCGCATCGGAGCGTATTTCGGCAAAGAATTAGGCACGCCTTGCTTGACGAATATTTGGATTCCGGACGGCTATAAGGATATTCCGAGTGACAGGCTGACGCCGCGTAAAAGATTAAAAGAATCATTGGATCGGATATTCCGCGAGGAAATCAGTGAAGATTACAATGTTGATTCGGTCGAGAGCAAGCTGTTCGGACTTGGATCAGAATCATATGTCGTCGGGTCTCATGAGTTTTATTTAGCCTATGCTTTAACGAACCATAAGTTATGCTTGCTCGATACGGGACATTTCCACCCGACAGAAACGGTATCAAACAAGATCTCGGCGATGCTGCTTTACACAGACAAACTTGCCTTGCACGTATCCCGGCCCGTTCGCTGGGACAGTGACCATGTCGTGATGTTAGACGATGAATTGAGAGAAATCGCCCTTGAGATCGTCCGTAATCAGGCATTAGAGAAAGTCGCCATCGGTCTGGATTTTTTCGATGCCAGCATTAACCGTGTCGCCGCTTGGACTATCGGAACGAGAAATATGATGAAAGCTTTAATGTACGCTTTGCTTCTTCCGAATGACCATTTAAAACAATTGCAGGATGAGGGGCGCTTTACAGAAAGGCTGGCGCTGATGGAGGAATTTAAAACCTATCCTTTCGGTGCCATCTGGGATTATTACTGTGAGCAAATGGGAGTGCCGATAAAAGAGGCTTGGCTTGATGATATCAAAGCATATGAACAAAACGTGCTTTTCAAAAGACAGGCATCCTCACCGATCGTTTAAAAAAATCCGCACGCGTGCAACATGCCGCGGGCGGATTTTTTTAGGCTTGATCAGCAGGGTACACAATACCCATCTGTTTTCTTGCTTCCTCCATGATTTTAGCAGTGATCAAGGAGCGTTCATATGTATTTTCTTCAGATTCCTGTTTCTTCTCTTTCACGAGTGAAACAAATTCAGCCGCTTCGTAATACATTGCCGGTTTAGGATCAGAGAGCGAAATGTTTTCCAGGCGGCCGTCACGATAGCGGATTTCCACTCGTTCAGGACGATGAATCGTATCCATTACAATTGTCCCGTCTTCTCCTTGGATTTCAGCAGGCGCGTAGGAAGTTGAGATTTTAGAATGCATCAGTACGGCCTCAAACCCGTCATATGAGAGAATGACGGTACCTTCTCCATCAACGCCGGAAGATAAAGTGTATCCGTTCGCTTTCACGGCTTTCGGCTCTCCAAACAGCACAACGGCAGGGTAAATACAATAGATGCCGATATCCATCAATGAGCCGTTAGACAGCTCTGGCTGAAACGCGTTCAAAACAGTTCCGTTTCTAAACGCATCATACCTTGAAGAGTACTGACAGTAGCTTGCAATAAATCTGCGGATTGTGCCGATTTTGTGGAAGTGTTTTTTCAGCTCTTTAAAATTAGGCAGGAATGTGGTCTTCATTGCTTCCATGAGGACAACACCATTCGCTCTGGCGGCTGAAATCATTTCTTCTGTTTCTCTGGTATTTGAAGCAAGCGGTTTCTCGCATAACACATGTTTGCCATGTTTCATAAAGAGGATCGCCTGCTCCTTGTGAAGAGCATTCGGGCTGGCGAGATATACAGCATCAAAGCCATCGCTTGCGGCCATTTCCTGAAGGTCGGAGAAGGTATGTGCAGCCCCATGCCGAGCGGCAAACTCAGCGGCGCGTTCAGGTGTTCTTGAATAAACGGCTGTGAGCCGGAAATCTTCAATTTCTGAAGCTGCTTCTAGAAAGCGGTCTGTAATCCAATTGGTTCCTACTATTGCAAATCGTATCACGCATATCGCTCCTTTTGTATGATATAGCTAAATTATAGCTTAAAAAGAAGAAAAGCACATGATAGATCAAATCACATTTTTTAGTTAAGGAAGTTTTTCCAGCAATTAGCGGTTTTTATTTTTCATTATAGGTACGATAGTGTACAATTTACTTAAACTATGTATGACGGAGGAACGATAGTGGAGACGTTGCAAACATGGAGCGGCAGATTCAAGCGATTCTTCTTGGACAACAAGTTTGTTTTATTTTTGCTTGTTCTGCTGCTGATTGGTTTAAATATTCTCGTATTTACAAAAACATCATTTATTTTCACCCCGATCATTGTTCTGCTCAAAACGATATCGCTTCCGATTATTTTAACAGGCATTGTTTTTTATCTGTTAAACCCTGTCGTTGATTTCCTTGAGAGAAGAAGAATCAGAAGAATCTATTCTATTTTGCTGTTATATCTGTTGATTATCGGGCTGATCACGATCACAATCGTGTCGATTATCCCCTTTTTAAAAGAGCAAATTATGAGTTTGATTGACAACATCCCGAGATATGTGGATGTTGTTGAGAATCAGACAAAAGAACTGATCGGCAGTAACTTTGTCAATCAGGCGCAGCAAACGATGAACATTAATATATCTGATCTCGCGACAAAGGTGTCAGATCAGGCAGCGACGATTGTAAACAGCACCTTTACCGGCGTTGGGAATTTTATCGGCGCCTTAACTGAGATTATCATTTCGATCGTGACAGTTCCATTTATTCTTTTCTATCTGTTAAAGGACGGAAAGAAATTGCCGATCTACATACTGAAGTTTGTGCCGACACAATTAAAAGAGCAAACATACACAGTTTTAAGCGAAATGAATCATCGGCTAAGTTCTTATATCAGAGGACAGATCATTGTCAGCTTCTGCATTGGATTTTTGCTGTTTATCGGCTATTTGATCATCGGACTGGATTACGCTTCGCTACTTGCCGTTATTGCGGCTTGTACAAGCATCGTGCCGTATTTAGGTCCGACAATCGCCATTACGCCTGCGATCATTATCGCTATTGTGACATCGCCTCTGATGCTGCTCAAGCTTGTGATCGTCTGGACAATTGTTCAGCTTATTGAAGGGAAACTGATCTCCCCGCAAATTATGGGGAAAAACCTTCATATCCACCCAATCACCATTATTTTTCTGCTGTTAACTGCCGGCAAGCTGTTTGGTGTTATCGGAATTATTCTTGCGATTCCGGGCTATGCAGTTGCCAAAGTCATTACGACACATTTATTTGACTGGTTTAAAATGCAGTCGCATCTATACGATGAAGAAAAAAATGAAAATGCAAAGAGTCATAAAGCATAAATTTCATTTATAGTTATATAAGACGGGCTTTCCATTTATGGAAGGCTCCCGTTATGTAAAAAATAAATGTCTAATGGGGAGAATTAAAATCATGACTCTATGGGAATTGTTTGTAGCTGCTATTTTAGGAATCGTAGAAGGATTAACAGAGTACGCACCGGTTTCTTCGACAGGACATATGATTATAGTAGACGATATCTGGCTTAAATCAGGCAGTCTCATGTCTGAAGAAGCAGCCAACTCATTTAAAGTTGTCATTCAGCTTGGCTCTATTTTAGCGGTTGCGATCGTGTTTAAAGACAGGATTTTGAACTTGCTTGGCTTGAAAAAAATATCACGAGTGACCAAGAGCATGGTCACAAATTAAGCATTGCCCAAATCGCAGTAGGGCTTGTGCCTGCCGCGGTTCTCGGCTTTTTGTTTGAGGATTATATTGATGAATATTTATTTTCAGTCCGCACCGTGGCCATTGGCTTAATTGCAGGGGCAGTTTTAATGCTTGCAGCCGATTGGATTAATAAACGGAAAGAAACGACAGACACCCTAGACCGTATTTCATATAAGCAGGCAATCGGCGTCGGTTTATTCCAATGTCTTGCCCTTTGGCCGGGTTTCTCACGGTCCGGTTCAACGATTTCCGGGGGCGTTATTCTCGGGTTGAATCACCGTGCGGCAGCCGATTTCACATTCATTATGGCAATGCCGATTATGATGGGGGCCAGCACCTTAAGCCTAGTGAAACACTGGGACAGCTTAAGCTCGGATTTAATGCCGTTTTTTATCGTCGGCTTTATCTGTGCCTTTGTTGTTGCGCTGTTTGTGGTCCGTTTCTTCCTAAGACTGATTAACAAAATCAAACTTGTTCCGTTTGCAATCTACCGAATCATTCTCGGCGTGATTTTACTTTTGTTTATGATGTAAATCGAAAGATAAGGCTCCGGAAAGGGCCTTATTTTTTTCTGTCAATTAGAAAGGAACAGCTTGTTTTTCAAAAAAAAATCATCTATAATAAACATGACGTTACATACGGGGCCATAGCTCAGCTGGGAGAGCGCTACGCTGGCAGCGTAGAGGTCAGGGGTTCGAGCCCCCTTGGCTCCATACCTGTAAACCCTTATTCTATAAGGGTTTTTTTGTTTTTTATAGAAAGGGTTCATTGTTGAACCCTTCTGTTGATCCGAAATCATATGTCCCCAGGAGCATTTCATAAACTAATGATAAAGTCAGATATTCCTTCGTTAGGCTCCTGCGTTTGAAAAATGACATATTACAATTTAATCAAGTAAAGTAGTTCAGGCTGTAAATCATGAATTTTCCAATACACCACTTTGTTCTTCAAAGACCGTCATGTCTTCCAAAGGGGGTGAGTAGACATGAAGAGACACCATTCGTTCGGAAGTCGGATTGGACATTTTGTGAATTAAACCTTTGGTTGAAATAAGACATTCTCCTTTGTGGACAAAATATGAATTGGAGAGTTCTGCATGATCGCCGGCTGAGCGATAAATAGAATTGAGAAGTTTTCCTTCTAACACCATTGCACAACCAATGGATTGACCATGATCGTGGACTGCTGTCTCCTTGTTTGGAGGAATGTTAATCACGATCATTTCTAATTCATTGTTTCTATAGACGGCATTTCGGCCGTAAGCGTACTGGTCTGGTTCCTTTATATATGGTTGACTCAATTCTGACGCGTTTGGAATTTGTTTTAAAGAAGCTGCCAAATCTTTAACCGATGGATTTTTCAAGCCGCTAAAAATTTCTTCGATACACTTATACAGTTCCATTCGTTTTTACCTCCCGGATTATTTGAAATTTCCTGACATTGGTATTTCGCAGATTAGTTCATGATATTTACCCATAGACAATTTAGAGGCGGCAAATGCCTAGTGAACACAAAAAAATTGTGCGGTCAACATGTTGTTCTTATTATCAACTTATTCGGGTTGATTAGTTTGAATTTTGATGAAAACAGTGAATTGAAAGGTGCCGTCATTACCCAAGCGAAGACCGATAGGATTACTTTTAAAACGGCCTGCTTTAAATCGCTTGAGGGAGCAGGCAGGGACTCATAAGTCACGATATCGGGCAAAAGCCGTTCAGGTTTTTGATTTGTGCTTGAAATTTGCGCCATTGACAAAACACAATCGGTTTGGAATAATGTTTGAGTATATGCTCATTTTTTCACATATTATCATAAAATAATATCATTTCCCATGATGGGGAGAGAATCCGAATGAAAGCTAATGGCATGCAAAATCTATTAGCTTCTTTTGTTTTCAAAAAATGATGTGTTTCGTATGTATTCATATAGGAAGGAATGACAACATGAAGACAAAACACTATTGGGTGATTTCTTTGCTCGCTGTTTTAGCAGTCGGGCCGGGATTGATGTCTAACACGGCATTGTCGTCAGTTCAAGGCCTTGTTCAGAAGACGGTTGGAACAAGTGACTTCACATCAGTAAATCCAATATTGATCGGCAATATGGCCTTTGCTTTATTCGTTCCGGCAGGACCGCTGCTAAGGAAAAAGTTCGGTGCCCGTCCGATCTATCTGGCTTCATTACCCGTTTTTATACTTGGCTCACTGCTCTTCGCATTTTCAAGCGATATTGTCTGGATGGCGGCAGGACGCTTTTTACAGGGAGCGGCTACAGGTGTCATGCTGATGATTATGATTCCGATGCTAGTCCTGTCATTTCCGATTGACCGGCGGAATTACGCACTACTGGTGCTTATCGGCGGGTTCTATGGCTCTGTTATTATCGGTTCGATTTTAGGAACGATCGCGTTGAGCTACGGCCACTGGAGATGGCTGTTTTTTACCTTTGGCACATTGTCTTTGATCGGCGTCGCAGTGAGTTATTTCTTTCTCTATGATGAGCATCATGGGGGATCAGAAAAGGAACAGTCATCACTCGACAGAGCAGGGATCATTTTATCTGTATGCGTGGCCGCAGCCTCAGCGTTTACATTCATTTTTCTGCAAAAATGGGGCTTTTCATCAGGGTATGTACGGGCTGGTTTTGGGGTTGCTTTATGTTTGCTCCTCATTCTGTTATTTGTAGAATATAAGGTGAAAAACCCTTTCATCTCAATTAAACAGATGCTGCTGCCTAAACCTGTGCTCGGTTTATTTATCATAGCGGCAGGAACGATTACGGTAGCTGTCAGCCTGGCAGCTTTTCAAGGCTTGCTTCGTCAAATGTATGATATATCCCGAGATCATCTCATTCTTTTAAACATGACTCTATTGTTTGGAGTGGCCATCGCAGCTATTGCGAGTGCCCTGTTATATGATAAAGTCGGACCAGGGGTGCTGGGGATTATAGGTTCTCTCATTCTCGTTTTTGTGAATTGTCAATGGCTTCATATGCAGTATCAATCGTCTCTCTATGTGTTTGCGGCGCTGTTCATCATGCTGGCAGCAGGAACCGGCCTGACGGTCGCAGCAGGACTAATGGGAGCCGCTATGGGCGGCCCGCTTCCTGATCTGGTCAAAAGAATGACAGCTGTTCAGTTTTTAAGATTGTTTGTCTATATGGGTGTGCCTATCCTGATCGGCTATTTCACGAAAAAGGATGCTGCCAGACAAAACGGATCGATGCAGGATTCTATGATGACTGTCTATCATGATCTTTTTTTGATTTCTTTTATCCTGAGCGTGCTGCTCGTTTGTTTATCGTTTTGTATGAACGCCACCGGAATGGGGCACAAGCTTTCTCATAAGCCTCATGAGAAAGGAAAACCCGCTCCGGAAAAACCGGCTGTTACCGCACATGGACTGACAAAGGCTGCCGTAAAATCTCATAAAGTCATACATGATCAAGAATATCGTGATGCGCTCAGACATTTTAAACAGCACAGTTTTACAAAAATAGATACATGATCACTGCCTTTCCCTTGAGGGGAAAGGTTTTTTGTGTGTTCTCTCTCAAACTTTATCCCTAAAGAATTGAAAAATATTAGAAGTACAAGTAAAATTCTTAAAGGTAGATTCTTTTACACTCGTAATCTTTTAAATCGAAGGAAGGTTTTCATGGCCCGTAAAAAACTGAAAAAACGTAGACTCTTCATCTCTCTATTTTTCGTTGTATCGATTCCGCTAGCCTTGTTTGTTTTAGCGACAACTCTTTCAAAGCCAATTGAAACATCCAAAGAACCTGAAGAAATTGATGAACAGCAAGTATTTATTGACAGCCTTTCCGGACAAGCTCAAATTTTATATGAAAAATATCATGTCCTTCCCAGCATAACGATAGCTCAGGCCATACTCGAATCTGACTGGGGAAACAGCGAGCTTGCCTCTAAAGCCAACAATCTGTTTGGCGTAAAAGGAAATTATAAAGGACATCACGTCACCATGGATACCGATGAATTTGAAAAAGGGGAAAGAAAAACGATTCGCGCGAAATTCCGCAAATACAGCACGTTTTTTGAATCAATGGATGATCACGCCAAATTATTTGTCCAAGGTACATCGTGGAATAAAAAGAAGTATAAGCCGGTGCTTGAAGCTGAGGATTATAAAGAAGCAGCAGGCGCTCTTCAAACATCAGGCTATGCCACAGACCCGGACTATGCTGATAAAATCAGCGCCATTGTGGAAAAGTACGATTTAGATGAATACGATGAGGTGAATCCATCTCTGAAATCTGTGGATTTAAAAGGCTCCATCAAAGACAGCGCCGTTCAAGATGTATGGTCTAAGCCTTCTACTGATGATCAATCCATTAAGCTGACCTCTGCGCAATCTTATGTTGGCAAGGATATAAAGGTTGTATCTAAAAAACAGAAAGGCCAGTCCGTATGGTACCAATTCCAAGTCAATAATAAACTGGTCGGCTGGATTGATGACTCAGCTGTTGAAATAAAGGAAGCAACCTGAGCCGTTTTTCCTGGTATTTTTATTTTTTTGTTCCATTCAGGGGAATTTGAGGTATAATATTCCACGGAAGTTATCACTTAATAACTATGCTTCAGGAGGGAACAAAGGTGCAGAAATATAGACGGAGAAACACGGTTGCCTTTACTGTATTAGCTTATTTCACTTTTTTTGCGGGAGTATTTTTGTTTTGTATCGGACTCTATAACGCTGATAATCTCGAACTCAATGAAAAAGGCTACTACATTGCAGTGATGATCCTTGTAGCGGTCGGCGCGATCCTTACACAAAAAGTGACGCGTGATAACGCAGAAGATAATGATATCATTGCGGAGCAGGAGAAAAGACAAAGTCAATCTCATATTGAATCATAAAAAATCCGGCATGTAATATGCCGGATTTTTTTACATCACCCAGTAAACACCTCGCCGTCAGGGTAACGAATATTTGACTTCTCTGTTTTTGCAAATGAAAAAACAAACGTCAACGGACCGATTCTTCCGATGAACATAATCGCGATAATGATACATTTCCCCGCTGTTGTCAGTTCGGGAGTCAGCCCCATTGTCAGCCCGACCGTTCCGAAAGCGGAAAAGGTTTCAAAAACAACCTGTATAAACGGCGCTTGTTCTGTAATGGTCAAGGCGAAAATTCCTATAAAGACGATGAACAAACTGATAACACTGACTGCTAAGGCCTTAATAATGATCGGATATTTTATGGTCCGGCGAAAAATAACAGTTTCTTTATGCCCTTTTAAATAAGCGATGACAGACATTAAAATCACGATGAAAGTAGTCAGCTTAATACCGCTCGCCGTTGAAGCACTGCCCGCTCCGATAAACATCAGCAGCAGGACAAATACAATGGTGCCTTCTCTCATGCTGCCAAAATCCACAGAGTTGAAGCCCGCGGTTCTCGGCGTCACTGCCTGAAAATACGAAGCCCACAGTTTATCTGGCAAATGCAGGGAACCAAGCGTGCCGGGGTTGCTGTACTCTAAAATAAAGATAATCAGCGTAGCAGCAATATTCAAAATGAACGTTCCCGCAAGCATCAGTTTCGTATGTAATGAAAAGGCTTTGAAACGCCGATTTTTCAGGATGTCAAAAAGCACCGTAAACCCGATGCCCCCTGTGATAAATAAGAACGTAATGACAAGGTTGACTGCAGGATCACCAACGTAGCTCATTAAATTATCCGGCCATAAAGAAAAACCGGCATTGTTAAAAGCCGATATTGCATGAAACACACTGGCAAACAATCCGGATGCCCAGCCATACTGTGGCACAAGCCGGATGGATAAGATCAGGGCGGCGATCAATTCGATACTGATTGAAAATAGAAACAGGACTTTGACAAGACCTATCACGCCGCCGATTGTCGGCTGGTTTAAGGCTTCCCGGACCAGCATTCGTTCTTTCAATCCGATTTTTTTTCCTAAAATCATGACGATCAGAACAGCAAATGTCATAAAGCCAAGCCCGCCGACTTGAATCAGACCCATGATGACAGTTTGCCCGAACACCGTAAATTCTGTCCCAGTGTCAACAACTGCAAGCCCGGTAACAGTTGTAGCAGAAGCCGCTGTAAAAAGGGCATCTATCCATGATAACGGCTTCGCAGCAGAAATCGGGAGCTTTAGCAAAAGAGAGCCAATAATAATAGTTAGAAAAAAACCAATCGCAAGCACTTGCGGGGGAGAAAAACGAACCCACTTGATTACAGTTTCCTTATGAAGTCCCACCTTTGTCTACATCCCTTCGTTTTCGAAGCGTTTAATATCCTTTTTGTGACCCATCATCACCAGGCAGTCTTGTTCGTAAATCACCTCTTCCGGTGCAGGAGAAAGGCGAACATCTCCATTATGTTTAATTGCCAGGATGGTACATCCGTACTTTGCTCTCACATTCAGATCATGAATGGATTTGGAATTCAGTTTTCGTGTTGCCAGCAGCTCAACAATACTGTAATCATCAGATAAGTCGATATAATTCAAGACATTTTCATCAGAGAGACTTTGTGCGATTTTGACGCCCATATCCTTTTCCGGATGAATAATGCGGTCGGCGCCGATTTTTTCCAGCACCTTATGGTGATAATAATTTTGAGCTTTCACCCAAATATTTGGAATGTGAAGCTCTTTCAATAGCAAAGTGGTCAGTGTGCTCGCTTGAATATTCGCCCCTATAGCCACGACGACATATTCAAAATTACGAATTCCCAGTGAAAGCAATTCGTTTTCTTCAGTGGCATTGGCAATGACCGCATGGGTTGCGTAGGAAGCGAAGGCATTGACCTTTTCTTCGTTAATATCAATGGCAAGGACCTCATGGCCCATTCTGTGCAGCTCTTTGCAAATGCTTCCGCCGAACCGTCCAAGCCCGATTACTGCAAATTGCTTGTTTTTTATTCTTCCCAATGTTCAAGACTCCCTTAATAAAATTAGCGTTTTGAAGTAAAAAAGACCATTACAAAGAATGGTCAAAATAGACCTCCTCTCTGTATACGCCTACGAGGTTAGCTGTCGGATTAGGGATTCAGAGTACCCCTTCTTACTAAGTAAGATTCACCCCAAGGCCGTTTTGTGAAACAGCCAATCATTGGTTTCCCCGTTCGTGTTTGATTAAGCGGTAAAAGAGACTTTATGAAATTGAACACTCAAGAATTTACTCCTGTTTCTAGTGTTTGTCAATTTAAATTTAATACAAGTGAAAAGGCAACTGGAAATAGAGGGAAAAGGGAGAGGAAAAGGAGTCAAAATACGTCAAAAAGACCGGCGTTAAGCCGGCCCTCTGTGATTATTTACAGTTGCATGGCTGAGTCGGAGGTGTGCTGCGCTTAGCCACTTCGATGCTGGCTTCCGCGTAAAATTTATTTCCGATGCTCAGTGATTTGTTCTCTGCACGGAAAGTATATGTACCAGCGGCAGGAAGCGTTTTGTTATTCAGTTTTAACTTGAATTCACCAGCGCCTAATAAATCAAGAGCCAGAGGTACTCTTACTGTTTTACCGTTATTGAGGATCTGTGTTTCGCGCAATGCATTTCCGTTCATCGTATCTTTTGTATTTGCTGTAAATCCGCTTGGCAGTGTGAATTCCATTACGCCAAGGCTGAGAAGCGTGTTTGGACGGTATGTCAATTCGATATCAGAGAAAGACCATTCTGTTTTGCTCGCTCCTTTAATTGTTGCAAACAATGAAGCTGTTGATTGGGCTCTCATCGTAGACTCAGTATGAGCAGAAGATGACTTAGATTCAGCTGCAAAAGAAGCTGAAGGCGCAGAAACGAGTAAACCGAGACTTAATGCACTAATTGCCAAAGAAGATAATAACTTGCGTTTCATAATAAAAATTCCCCCTAATAAATGATAAAGATTAAAGGCCTGCCTCTGCTTTCCACCTCCTCTTAAAGGCCAAATACAAATTTTACCTACATAAAATTACCATCAAATAAAATGGAAGTAAATGGGGTGTTTTTCCCGTATTTTTCAAATTTGCAGTAAATATAGCGGAAAAACAAAAAAACGTCCGGTTTTCCAGACGTTTTTCGATTATTTTGTTTCAATTGGTATAAATTTAAAGATCTCTCCGCTCTGCACCGATTCAGCGAGACGTTTCAGCCAATCGTAGTAGGCTTTAGAACTTTCCAGCTGCTCGTATAAACGCTGCGCTTCATTTTTCATTTCCTCATTGAGTTCTTCCTTATGCAAGACCTCTTGTAAATCAGCCTGAGCCTCCTCAATTGCTGATACATTCACCTGAACTTCCCGTTCCCATTTTGGCGGAAAGAAATTTGTAAAAAATTTAAAGAAATCTTTTTCGGCTACAAATGTGTGCTTACGGATGCCTCGGTGAAATGTCTTTTTCACGACATTTAAATCCTGAAGCTTTTTGACACCTGTGCTCATGCTGGGCTTGCTCATTTGCAGCTCCTCCCGCATTTCGTCAAGCGTCATCTCGTCCCGCATGTACATCGTTCCATATAATATCCCGACACTTCGGGTAATTCCGTAAAGATCCATTGTTTCAGCAATGGAGTCAATAACAAGATCCCGTGCCTGTTCTATAGCTGCAAATTCTGGATTTTCATCCATACTGACCCTCTTTTCCTTTAGAAAATTAAATTTGTTAAGTCATTTCTTTATGTTCTTTATCTTAACGAAACCTAGAGAAAAGTCAAAACGAAAAATCATAATTAGGGCTTTGACAGTTTAAAAACCTTATGTTAGATTAAGGTTGTTAAAAACATTAAATTTTTATTTAACAAACTTTATTTTCGTCAAGGAGGGCTTAGATGAGTCAAACATTATACATTGACGGTGAATGGATCAGTGCCGAAAAAGGGCAGGTCCGCAGTATTATTAATCCATTTAATCAAGAAGAAATTGCAACAGTTAGCGAGGGCGGGCGTGAGGATGCCGTTAAAGCAATCGCTGCTGCACGAAGAGCTTTTGACGCAGGAGAGTGGCCTTCTCTTTCAGGACTTGAACGCGGAAAAATAGTTCTGAAAATTGCGGAATTAATCAGACGCGATCTAGACGAGCTGGCTGAGCTCGAATCCCTTGATACAGGAAAAACGCTTGAGGAAAGCAAAGCCGATATGGACGATATTGCCAATGTTTTTCAGTATTATGCTGGTCTGGCAGATAAAGATGGAGGAGAGATCATCTCATCTCCAATCCCTGATTCGGAAAGCAAAATCATCAGGGAGCCAATTGGCGTATGCGGACAAATCACGCCGTGGAATTATCCGCTTCTGCAAGCAAGCTGGAAAATCGCCCCGGCTTTAGCGGCAGGCAATACAATTGTCATGAAGCCGAGTGAGATCACACCGCTGACGACAATCAAAGTCTTTAAGCTGATGGAGGAAGCCGGAGTTCCAAAAGGTGTCGCAAACCTTGTGTTGGGACCGGGCGCCACAGTGGGTGACGAGCTTGCTGTAAACAAAGATGTTGACTTAATTTCGTTTACAGGCGGAATTGAAACAGGCAAAAAAATCATGCGGGCGGCAAGCGGCAACGTTAAAAAAATTGCGCTTGAGCTTGGAGGGAAAAATCCAAATATCGTCTTTAAAGATGCAGACCTGGAAGTCGCGGTTGATCAGGCGCTAAACGCCGTATTTTTCCACGCCGGCCAAGTATGCTCCGCCGGGTCCCGATTGCTTGTAGAAGAAGATATTCATGATCGATTTTTAGCAGAGCTTGTCAAGCGGGCGAAACGCATTAAACTCGGAAACGGTTTTCACGAAGAGACAGAAAGCGGTCCGCTTATCTCCGCGGAGCATAGAGAAAAGGTTGAAAAATATGTAGAGATCGGACTGGAAGAAGGGGCAAAACTGGAGACTGGCGGCAAACGTCCGGAAGATCCAGCACTTCAAAACGGTTTTTTCTATGAACCTACCATTTTTTCAAACTGTAAATCTGACATGAGAATTGTTCAGGAAGAAGTATTTGGGCCAGTATTAACTGTCGAAACATTCAGTTCTGAAGAAGAAGTAATTTCACTGGCGAATGATACGATTTACGGATTGGCCGGAGCTGTATGGTCGAAAGATATTGAAAAGTGTGAACGTGTAGCAGCCCATTTGAGAATGGGAACAGTTTGGATTAACGATTTCCATCCGTACTTTGCGCAGGCGCCATGGGGCGGCTATAAGCAATCCGGATTCGGACGGGAACTTGGAAAAATAGGGCTTGAAGAGTACACAGAAGTCAAACATGTCTATCGCAACACAAAACCGGCAGCGGTTAACTGGTTCAATTCATAAGAGGGGGAGATTGATGATGACATTAAATATGAAAGTAGAAAGCATGCATAAATTTCACACATTTGAAATTCCGACTGTGATTAAGCACGGAATTGGCGCCATCAACCACGTAGGAAAAGAAGTAGCTGGACTGGGTGTTTCAAAAGCATTGCTTGTTACAGACCCTGGAATTTATAAAGCCGGCGTCGCAGATCCTGTCATCGAGTCATTAAAAGGGGCAGGCATTGAAGTGGTGCTCTTTAATAAAGTTGAGCCAAACCCTCCTGTACGGCTTGTAAATGAAGGTTCTGAGCTTTACAAAAAAGAGAACTGCAACGGCTTGGTGGCAGTCGGAGGCGGAAGCTCCATGGATACAGCGAAGGCCATCGGGGTAGAAGCGACTCACGAGGGAAGCGTACTTGATTATGAAGCAGCCGAAGGAAAGAAACCGCTGGAGAACCGCATTCCTCCGCTTACGACAATTCCGACAACGGCTGGAACAGGCTCAGAGGTGACGCAATGGGCGGTTATTACAGATGAAGAAAGAGAATTCAAATTTAACACAGGCGGTCCGCTGATTGCTGCGCATTTGACTGTGATTGACCCAGAGCTTCACGTCTCAATGCCGCCGCACATAACAGCAATGACGGGGATTGATGCTCTCGCTCACGCCATTGAGTGCTACACAATGAAATTTGCGCAGCCGATTACAGACGCAGTGGCGTTGATGGCGATTGAATATGCCGCTCACTACATTAAGAGAGCATTTGCTGACGGAGAAGATCTCGAAGCCAGATACGGAATGGCGCAAGCTGCTATGCTTGCCGGTCTTTCTTACGGCAGTGAATCAGCGGGTGCTGCTCACGCCATGAGCCAAACACTCGGCGGTATCATCCCGGTCGCTCACGGTCAATGTGTAGCAGCAATGATGGGCCCTGTTATGGAATACAACTGGAAGGGCTATCCGGAGAAATTTGCCCGCATCGCAAAAGCGTTTGGCATTGATACAAGCAATATGACAACAGAAGAAGCTGCAAAAGCATCTGTCAACTGGATGTACGATCTTGTGAAAGAGTTAGAAGTACCGACTTTAGAAGAACAAGGGGTATCGCCTGACATGATCGAGCGCTTGTCAAAAGAAGCGATGAAAGATCCGCAAACCTTCGGTAATCCTAGAGATTTAAATGAGAAAGCATATAACTGGATCTACAAGCGCTGCTTTAATCTTACGCCAAAAACTGTATAATGCGATGATCCCGCTCCTTTACAGAGCGGGATTTTTTTGGATAATTGAACATAAGTGACAATCCTAGATACGAAGGACGGTGCAAGCTTATGTGGAAACGCATGACCGCAAAAACGGAAGGCTTATATGTTGCAGATACAGAAGGCTTTGTAACAAAACAAATGGACAAGCTCGATTTTGATTATGGCGGCATTCCCGGCGACTTACATTTCGGCCTGACAAAAAAAGCTGGGGCTCGAGAGCCAATGTTTTCAAGAGGAACAGAAATTTTTAACCGCAGACAAATTTCAATTGTTTCAACAGAAGAATGTGACGAAATTGCTTTGAAAATGGGCATCCCGAGTATTTTCCCCGAATGGCTCGGTGCAAATGTTGCAATCAGCGGTATACCTGATTTCACAACATTAAAAGAAGGAAGCCGGCTTATATTTCCGAGCGGCGCCGCTTTACTGTGTGAGGGAGAAAATGATCCGTGTATCCAGCCGGGTGAAGTCATCCAGTCTTATTATCCGGACAAGCCAAAGCTTGCACCGGCTTTTGTCCGCCATGCGTTGGGGATAAGGGGCATTGTATGTATTGTCGAGAGACCCGGTGCCGTGTATGCGGGTGATGAAATAATCGTTCATTCATACCAGCGGAACATCAAACAAAAAGCAGAAAGAGTCTGAATAAATCAGACTCTTTCTATTTTCTCTTTAATTTCTTTAATCTGGCTGAGGTGGCGTTTTTCATGATGGCCGATAAAATCGATCCATTGTCTGACGGTCAGCTCTTGAAACACGGGATGCGGCAATACTCTCTCAAAATCTTCTTCTTTAAGAGAGGCAATAACAGCTGTCAGCTGCTCCCTTACAACATCAAGCTCCCGTTTCATTTGGCTGCCTGAAATAAAATCATGATCCGGTTCAAGATGGGCCGGCGCTTTTCGTTTATTGCTTCTATCCTGTGCGGCCGTAAGCGGTTTTTCCTCAATCTCCTTAACAGGCGCTTCCTTTACTCGTTCTTTCAGCATATTTTGGGCGGTCATATCAATTTTCTTCAAATGATCAAGAACTTCCCGTATACTCCATTCATCAGAAGAAGGCTTCTGATTCAGCTTTTCATCGGAAAGTCCTTTTACTTCATTCCATGTTTCTAATCTGGCTTCATTAAAGATACTCATCATATCTCCTCCTGAAAAAACATTACCATATATAAAAGCATTTATCATTTATAAAGTACTTCGTGGGGAGTATTTATCGAAAAATTTTGAAACCTTTTCCTCTGTATCTCGTATAAAAGGTAACGACGGCCGTCGGTTAAAGTAGCAGCTTAGAAAGGATGAGAAAATTGGAGTTATACGGTATTCCTGTCCAAACGATTTACCTTTACACCCTTATCATAGCCGGAAGCCTCACGCTGCTATTTTTATTTTTCGGAGATGTGTTTGAAGGGCTGTCCGAAGCTATTCCGTTTTTAAACCCGACATTGGTGCTCTCATTTTTCACATTTTTCTCCGCATTAGGATATATAGGCGAAACAGTTTTCCCCCTCTCCAGCCTGATTATTGCTCTATTATCCTGTCTTCTTTCAGTGCTGCTGGTGATATTGCTCCATTTATTTGTGCTTGTCCCTTTATCATCGGCAGAAGAATCATTGACTTATCGGGAAGGTGATCTTAGAGGTAGACTCGGAAAAGTCATAACCGCTGTTCCGGTTAATGGATTTGGGGAAGTACTGATTGAAGGGATAGGCGGTACGATTTCAAAATCAGCGATCAGCTTTGAAAATGAACAGATCAGTTACGGAACAGTCGTCTTAGTTGTTGATGTCAAAAACGGAGTTCTTTCAGTCACTCCGCATGAATCTTTATAAAACAAGGAGGAATGTCATATGACAATGCCGATTATCATCGTCATCGCAGTTGTATTCTTTTTACTCATTGCACTTATAGCGGTATTTATTACAAAATATCGTACGGCAGGGCCTGATGAAGCGTTAATTGTTACAGGAAGTTATCTTGGAAATAAAAATGTTCACGTTGATGAGGGAGGCAACCGCCTGAAGATTGTTCGCGGAGGAGGAACCTTTGTTCTTCCGGTTTTTCAGCAGGCTGAGCCGCTAAGTCTGTTATCAAGCAAACTCGATGTATCGACACCTGAAGTGTATACCGAGCAAGGTGTGCCTGTAATGGCAGACGGAACTGCAATTATTAAAATCGGCGGCTCTATTGGAGAAATCGCCACAGCAGCCGAACAATTTTTAGGAAAGTCAAAAGAAGACCGTGAGCAGGAGGCACGTGAGGTACTGGAAGGCCACCTCCGTTCCATTCTCGGGTCTATGACAGTAGAAGAAATTTATAAAAACCGCGAAAAATTCTCTCAAGAAGTGCAGCGTGTCGCTTCACAGGATCTTGCGAAGATGGGTCTTGTGATTGTCTCCTTTACCATTAAAGATGTCCGTGATAAAAACGGCTATCTTGAATCACTAGGTAAACCGAGAATTGCGCAGGTAAAACGTGATGCTGACATTGCAACCGCAGAAGCCGATAAAGAAACAAGAATTAAGAGGGCGGAAGCCGATAAAGAAGCCAAAAAATCAGAGCTTGAACGAGCGACGGAAATTGCCGAAGCTGAAAAAATCAATCAGCTTAAAATGGCTGAATACCGGCGAGATCAAGATACAGCAAAAGCCAACGCTGACCAGGCATACGATTTGGAAACAGCCAAAGCACGCCAGCAGGTGACCGAACAGGAAATGCAGGTCAAGATTATAGAACGCCAAAAACAAATTGAATTAGAAGAAAAAGAAATTCTCCGCCGTGAACGCCAGTATGACTCTGAAGTGAAGAAAAAAGCCGATGCAGACCGCTATTCAGTTGAGCAATCTGCCGCTGCTGAAAAAGCCAAACAGCTCGCCCAAGCCGATGCCAAGAAATACAGCATAGAAGCAATGGCGAAGGCTGAAGCTGAAAGGGTCAGAATTGACGGCCTTGCAAAAGCAGAAGCTGAAAAAGCAAAAGGTGAGACAGAGGCTGAGGTTATTCGCTTAAAAGGTCTTGCGGAAGCGGAAGCGAAAGAAAAAATTGCCGCTGCCTTTGAGCAATACGGTCAGGCTGCGATTTTTGATATGATTGTCAAAATGCTTCCGGAATACGCGAAACAGGTATCAGCACCGCTTTCAAATATTGATAAGATCACTGTCGTTGATACAGGAGGAAACGGTGATTCAAGCGGCGCCAACAAAGTCACAGGCTATGCGACAAATTTAATGTCCAGCCTGCAAGAAAGCTTAAAAGCGTCTTCGGGAATCGACGTAAAAGAAATGATTGAGAACTTTTCAGGAAAAGGCAACATCAAACAGAGCATCAACGAACTGACAAATGAATTAAAAGAAACAAAACCTGTTCAAAAATCTGAATAACCATTGCGGAAAGGATTAGAGAATGAATGGTGACTATAAGAGAAGCACGTCTAGATGATATAAAGGCCATCGCAAAAGTGCATGTTGACAGCTGGGTGACAACTTACAGCGGCATTGTCTCCGCTGAATACTTAAATGGTTTGAACTACAAGGATTTTGAAGCCAAATGGAAAAGCCGTTCATTAAAGGGGGTCTTTGTAGCAGAAGATGAAGAAGGTTCAGTATTCGGCTTTGCATCTTTTGGTCCAATTCGTTCAGAGCAGAGCGGCTATGACGGAGAGTTGTATGCCATTTACCTTTTAGAAGAAAAGCAGCGGCAAGGTGCAGGCAGAGCGCTTTTGACAAAGGGAACAGATTTTTTGCTTGATCATGGCTTTACGAGCATGTTTGTTTGGGTCGTAGAGGAGAATCCTTCGATTACATTTTATCAGTCGTTTTCACCTGAAAGAGCAGCCGAGGATAGTTTTGAAATCGCAGGAGAAAGCATGAAAGAAATAGGATTCGGCTGGCCGGATCTCGCTTCATTAAAAAAACTGCTTAACGGAAGATAAAAAACACCCCCCAGCGGAACGGCCGCTGGGGGGTGTTAGATTAAGCTTTTTCAGTTTTCAGCAAGCGCGGAGCTGTCATGAACAATAAACAAAGGACAATCGCACAGATGATGAATGACGGAACCATATAAGTAGCATTATAAGTTAACGAGTAAATCCATACCGGTGTTCCTTTTGGTGCAAAGCTGCCGAAAAATACAGCCCCTGAAATCACGTGTGCAGCATAACGCAGAAAACTGCCGATAAAAACTGCGCAAATAATTGATACGATCAATTTCCCTTTTGCTTTTGATAAGGCGGATTTGCGGACAGCGGAAGCGAAAAAGCCGCTTATGCCGACAGCGGCGAACGCTGCAATGTAATCAAGCAACAGCTGAACAGGGTGCTGAAGAAATAGATTTCCGATCGCAATTTGAACGAGACCTGTCAATAGACCGGTGGTAAGCCCCGCTTTAACTCCCCAGCGAAAAGAAATCAAAAAAATCGGAATCATCATGATGGATACCGACCCTCCTTGAGGCATACGAAGGAACATTCCGGAAACGATGTCTAAAATGACAGCAGCAGCAGTCATGATTGCAATTTCAATAAGACGTACCAGTTGTCTTGATTGAGCCATAAAAATCCCCTTCCATCGATAGACAATCCAAAAGGACACAAAAAAGCAGCACGCGGAAGGATGAGGAAAGTTCCACGCACTGCTTTACAATCTGCAATTCATTTGACTTTGCCACATCCCTACGCCAGCGTTAACTAACAGGTTCAAAGGGTCAGAACGAAACCGCTCACTCTCAGCTTTTATGCTCCCCTTGTGGTCATCGGATATTTAGTTCGTTTCTACTATACAAGAAAAAGGTTAAAACAACAAGACGACATTGACTGTGGTAAATGTTCTTTATTAGATAAATGTTTTATAAAGCATTATAAGTTAGATAGAATAAAGAAAGATTACAGTTTTATTGTTTTATAGATTTTTTTAAAAAAACTATTGCAATAAATAATTGTAGGTGTTATATTATTAAACGTCGCTGATGAACAGCAGACAAAACAAGAAGCTTTAAACAACTTTTAAAAAAGTTGTTGACAATTAAGAAGCTGAGTGTTATATTAGTAAAGCTGCTTCATTGAGAGCGGTGATGATCTTTGAAAACTAAACAAGACAAAACGTACCTGTTAATTCAAGCTTTATTATAAAATCGCACAGCGATGTGCGTAGTCAGTCAAACACTTTATCGGAGAGTTTGAT
>NZ_LPVF01000007.1 GCF_001517105.1 Bacillus halotolerans | reverse complement strand
GCCTGACGTTCAAACAGCCCATGCAGCGTCGGAGCTAACGCTGAAACAGCTCCCGTCGTATTATATTCAGCAACCATTTTCTGTGTTTTGTCATGATCTAGTAACGTCATCTTTGAAACAGGAAGAGAAGGATCAGAGATGACAGCTGAAATCATATGCTGTAAATAATCTTTTATCTCAGCTATTATGCCAGGCTCATATAAACCTGTATGAAAATTGATGCGCACGAACAATGTGCGGCCTGGAATCACTTTGACGCTGCAACCATAATTAGTCTCCTCCGCCATCGCAAAGTTTTCCACTGAGAAACCGAACGATCCAGTCTGGTTTAGTCCTTCAATTTCTTGCTGGGTCGGCACGTTTTCAAACACGATAATATGATCAATGAGCTCTTGTTTAAGAGCACTCTGTGCTTGAATGTCATATAGAGGGAAATAACTGTATGCTTCTGCTTCAGTCATTTCCTTTTGCATCCGGCTGACCAGGCCAGAGAAAGAAAGAGCTTTGCTTTGGACCCGGATGGGGATGGTATTGATAAAAAGGCCGACTATATTTTCTACATCCTCCAGCTCAGAGGGCCTGCCTGAGACGACTGATCCGAACACGGCATCGTCACAGCGATTGAATTTTTGCAGTAAAATTCCCCACAAAGCTTGGAAAACGGTGTTAAGCGTTGCACCGGATGCTGCTGCGATTTTCTGCAAATCGGACGTTTCTCTTTCAGAGATGGTAAACGTGACCTGCTGTAATTCACCTTCTGATACTTGCTCGTTTCTTTTTGGCAAAGAAGAAGCTTTCTCGAAATGCTGCAGCCGCTTTTTCCAATATGCAGCTGCCTCTTCACGATCCTGCTGCATCAGCCATTTAATATACGTTCCGTACGGCTGAACTGGCTGCAAATATGGAAGCCGCCCTTCTCCCAGCGCTTGATAAATGTGGAGAAAGTCTTTAATGATGATGCCTAAGCACCATCCGTCCATTAAAATATGGTGATGGCTCCAGATGCATACGTAACGCTCAGGCGCCCATTTTAAAACTGATATTCTCATCAGTACATCCGACTGAAGATCAAAGCCCCTTTTTTTATCTTGTTCCTTGAATGCTTCTGTACAATGTTCTTTCTCTCTCTCATTAAGATGAGAAATATCTTCAAAATGAACATGGCAAGAACGGTTTTTAAGCACCACCTGACGAGGTTTGGCTACATTTTTGTAGATAAAAGTTGTTCGAAAGATTTCATACCTGTCAAAAACAGCGTCCATACTTTTCTGGAAACGGTCTAAGTCAAGCTGCCCATTGATTGTAAAAGACGCTTGTTCAAAATAAGCTCTCGACTGTTCATCATACAGCGAATGAAAAAGCATCCCCTCCTGCATAAAAGACAAGGGATATATATCCTGTATTTCGGGTTGCTGCGGCATCAATGAATCTCCTCTCCTATAGTTTGTTGACGGCCCCCATAATCTCACTTAAATCCTCCAGCGTTAAATCCTCATCAGTAAAATCAGCAGCACTCCATTCGCGGTTTTTTTTGCCCGCGCAATGCTGAATCATGTTTTCAAGCGCATGTTTAAAATGATCGGCTAATGCTTGTATGGTTTGTTTCTTAAATTGAAGATGGTTATAAATAATGTGCATGTGCAGGCATCCTGATGAAACGGCTCCGCTGATATCAAGCACATAAGGCCGCTCCCAATCCGGGCTGATTTCATTCCCTGTCTTAATATCAGAAATCTCAAAAGCTTTTGATTGAACATCCTGATCAAACTGGCCTAAGTAATTAAAGCTGATTTCCGGGTCGCTGTACTCAGAATCCCATATCTTATTGATATATTTCAGCACTCCATAGCCTGCGCCTTTATGCGGTATGCGGTGCAGCATGTCTTTTGTCTGTTTAATGTGTCGTCCCAGCCGCTCACCTTCATCCGTATGGTCAGAATCACTCATATCAAGCCATACAGGATAAATTGAAGTGAACCAGCCTACAGTTCTGTTCATGTCGATATTGTCAAGATAATCTTCTCTGCCGTGGCCCTCCATACTGATTTTGAAATGGTCAAGTCCCGTCCATTCCTGCAAGGCTAGGCCTAAAGCAGTCAGAAGGATATCATTCGTTTCCGTGTTGTATGCATTGTTTGCACCAGTTAACAGCAATTCTGTATCTTCACGAGACAGCTCGAAATCAATTACTTCTGTATCTTTGAATGAGTTCGATGTGATCGAATGATCTTTGGGAATACGCTCAATATGCCGGTCCTCCCGCTCATTCCAATACGCGATTTCACGCTGCAGACGACGGCTTTTTGAATAGTCAGCCAATGTTTGTGCATAAGTGAAATATGAATCCGTTTTTTCCGGCAGTACGATGGGTTTTCCTGAGACTGCCTGTTCGTAAGCAATTGAAAAATCCTCAAATAAAATGCGCCATGAAACGGCATCAATGACTAAGTGATGGATCGTCAGAAACAAATGGTCTCCATCTTCGGCTTTAAACAAACCAGCATGAAGCAAAGGGCCAGTCTCCAGTCGAATGGTTTGCTGAATTTGGTTTGTTATTTCTTCAATCTGTTTGTGTGCTTCGGCTGACAAGCCCTGTGCATTTCCGGCTGTATTTGAACGATGATCTCTAATATCAAACAGATCGAAGGCATATAGCTCCTCATCCGGAAGATCTGCTCCTCTGTTAACCTGTACAGGCTTGCCATCTTTGTAACGGCATATGATTCTCAGTGCGTCATGATGTGTCACCAAGCTTCTCAGTACATTTCTGAGTGCAATGTCATCAAACCGTTCAGCCCGGTAGAGCATGACAGATTGATTAAAATGATGGGCTTCCAATGATTGTGAGAAAAACCATTGCTGTACAGGTGTCCAAGGCAGCTCGCCTTCGACTGGCGTTTGGTCAATTACGCGTACGGCTTTTCGAACGCGGGCAGACAGTTCACCAAGCGTCTGATGCTCAAACATCTCACGCACTGTCGTTTCATAGCCTCGCTGCTTCAGCCGTGCACACACCTGCAACGCTTTTATTGAATCCCCTCCAAGCTCAAAGAAATTTGCGCTGACACCTATCTCCTCCGCTTCGAGCAGTTCCTCCCAAATGTCAGCCATCGCCTTTTCAATCTCATTTCTAGGGCTGATATCATTCTCAGCTTGAGCGCGCTTATCTGGTTCCGGCAGGGCTTTCTGGTCGAGCTTGCCGTTAACCGTCAGCGGGATGCTGTCAATTTGGATCAAGCGGGCAGGCACCATAAAATCAGGCAGAACGGCTCTCAGGGCAGCCCTGATATCTGCTTCATTTACGACCTGTCCATCTTCCGCAACCAAGTAAGCATATACAGCGGATTGGCCTTGTTCATCATCTCTTGTGATGACAGCAGCCTCTTTGATTATTGGAAGCTGAAGCAGAGACGCCTGGATTTCGCCGAGCTCGATGCGGTGTCCTCTCACCTTTACTTGATCATCAATGCGGCCCATATATTCCAGATCTCCACTTGCCAGACGCTTTGCAAGGTCTCCGGTTCGGTATAATCTGTCTCCCGGAAGATAAGGATTAGGTACAAATCGGGCCGCGGTCAGATCATCTCTGTTCAAATATCCCCGGGCTACACCTTCTCCGCCAATATACAGCTCTCCTGGAACTCCTGTAGGCTGTAGATTCATATGAGCATCCATCACATAAGCCTGAAGGGTTGCCAGCGGTTTTCCGATATTGCTTTTATTTTTTTCTATATCAGCTGAGGTCAATTTCTTATATGTCACATGTACAGTTGTTTCAGTAATGCCGTACATATTGATCAGATCAGTATCAGGGTATTTCTCGTTCCAGGTTACAAGCATGCCGGGCTGTAAAGCTTCTCCGCCGAAAATAACGTATCGCACATGTAATCGGTCCGTATGGTTTTCTTCTTCATGAATGAGTCCGTAAAAAGCAGTTGGAGTCTGATTGAGTACTGTGACGCCTTCGTTTTTTAACAATAGGCGGAATGCGTTTGGATCGCGGGCTGTTTCTCTGGAGACAACAACCAGCGTACTTCCATTCAGTAACGCTCCGAACATTTCCCATACTGAGAAATCAAAGCAATATGAATGAAATAAAGTCCACACGTCCTCACTGCCAAAATCAAAAGGCAGGTCCTGATGCTTCAATAGACTAATCACATTACGGTGCTCGACAACGACGCCCTTTGGCTGCCCAGTGGTTCCAGATGTATAAATCACATAAGCTGGCTGGTCTGCTAATGTTTCTTGGGCTTTCAAATCAGGCGAAATCAATTCGTTTACGGCGTCATTCAGGTATAAAATTTGCCCATGGTAATCCGCCGGCTTGTTGTGTCCGTGCTCTGTCAGGAGAATTCTCGCCCCGCTGTCATTCAGCATAAAGCTGATGCGTTCTTGAGGATATTCTGGGTCAATCGGCAAGTATGCCCCTCCGGCCTTTAGAATAGATAAAACGCCAATCACCATATCAGGCGATCGATCAAACATTAAACCGATGATATCCCCGGATCGGACTCCTTGTTTCATCAGCATAGCCGCTGTCCGTTCTGCTTTTTCATTCAGGTCCCGATAAGTCAGCCGTATATGATCGCATACGACTGCGGTATGTTCGGGATGTTCAGCTGCTTGTTTTTCAAATAAACGAACGATGCTTTCATCTCTTGGATAGTCAGCATACTGACCCATCGTTTCAAGAAGCAATTCGCGCGCTGGAGCAGATAGCAATTGCATTTCCGAAAGCTTCCTATGGATATCAGACGTTATTCCTTTCACCAGCTCAATAAAATGGGAAGCCCATCTTGCAATGGTCTCTTCTTCAAACAGCGCGGTACTGTATTCGAAGCGGCAGCGAATGCCATCGGAATGCTCCTCAGCGTGTAATGTCAAATCGAATTTAGATACATTGTGTGACGGGGTTACAGACGAGATAGATAAACCAGGCACTTCAAACCGGAAATCTTCGCTGTTTTGAAGCACGAGCATCGCGTCAAACAGCGGATTGCGATTTACCTCCCGTTTCGTTTCAAGCTTATTGACGAGCTCTTCAAAAGGATAATCCTGATGCTCGTATGCAGTCAGAGCAAGTTCGCGAATTTCCTGCAAATAAGAGCTGAACGTTTTGCGGCCCTCAGGCTGGCATCGCATAGCTAATGTATTGACAAACATCCCGATGACTCGCTCCAGAGCAGCGTGCGGTCTCCCGGCAGCAGGCGAGCCGACAACGATATCCTCCTGCCCGCTCAGTTTGGAAAGCATGATGGAATAGACAGCCAGAAGGAGCATATACATCGTCGTTCCCGTTTCAAACATCAAGCGGTGCAGTTCTTCCGCCGTTCTTTTATCAATGTTTACTTCAAATGTTCCGCCGCTGAAATCAGGCAGAAGCGGCCTCGTTTTATCAAGCGGCAAATCCAATACTGGAAGGCTGCCGCCAAGCTGCTTCAGCCAGTAGGCCTCCTGTTTGCTGTAATGCGTTTCCGGAAACTTCTCCTGCTGCCAAACCGCAAAATCCTTATAATGCAGGTTTAAAGCTGGAAGCTCTTTTCCGCAATAAAGATCAGTGAATTCTTGGACGAGTGTACTCATGGAGATTCCGTCAGCAATGATGTGATGCATATCAAGCAACAAATAGGCTCTTTCTTTTTCGAGAGATATCAAGCTTGCTCTAAAAAGCGGTCCCGCGGTGAGATCAAACGGTTTGATAAAGGACGAGATCGCAGACTGCAGCATTTGCTCTGATTCAATTTCAAGCTCTTTCAGATCAGCTGTCAGCGTCGGATGAATCTTTTGCACTGGCTCTCCGTTGTTCAGTTCAAATGCCGTACGCAATGATTCATGCCGATTCACAAGCTCTGTGAGAACTTTTCTCAATCTTCCGCGATCCAAATGTCCTCGCAGTTCCAGTACCGCCGGCATGTTGTAACCTGTGCTGTCATCTGCCAACTGGTAAAGAGCGTATAATCTTTTTTGCGAGAAAGACAGCGGATAAACATCTCTAAAATCCGCAGGTTCAATCTGCGTAAAAGCATGCTCATGTAAACTCATCAGTTTGGCTGCCATGCTTTCCACGGTCGGATAAGAAAAAACGTCACTGAGCGGCAGCTCGATATTCAGCCGTTTATGTATTCGTGATACGAGTGTGGCTGCTTTTAAGGACTGTCCGCCTAATTGGAAGAAATCATCGCGAATACCGATTTGATTTTTGTTCAGCACCTCTTCCCAAATGCGTGCCAGTTCCGTTTCCATTAAGGTTTGTGGCGGCATGTACGTTAAGCTAGTTGTGTTTTCTGGTTCCGGAAGTGCGGAACGGTCGAGCTTCCCGCTGGATGTTAACGGCATTTGAGTGATTTTGATGATGCTTGCGGGAATCATATAGGACGGCAATGTACCGGCAAGATGCTGGTGCAGATTTGGAAGGCCGTTTCCTTTTTCCGGAACGATATAAGCAACGAGTTCCTTTTCCTCATCAGAAACATCACGGGCCAGCACTGCAGCTTCCTTCACTCCAGATGCTTGCCGAAGAACAGTTTCAATCTCACTTAATTCAATGCGATATCCCCTGATTTTTACCTGATCATCAAAACGTCCAATATATTCAATCGTGCCATCAGGCAGGAAGCGCCCTGCATCCCCGGTTCGATATAAGCGTTCCCCTTTAAGGAATGGATGGTCTGTGAATGCTTTCTCTGTTAGCTCTGTCCGCTTATAGTACCCCCGGGCGAGACCCGCGCCGGAAATACACAGTTCACCCGCCGCGCCTATCGGCTGCAGCTGCTCTCCTTGTAAAATATATACTTTTGTATTGGCGATCGGGCGTCCGATCGTGATTCTCTCTTCTTCGTTCAGATGACGAAGGATTGTTGTTGCCACACTGTTTTCTGTCGGTCCATATTCATTTGCAAGTTCAGCGGAGGGACAAATCTTTCTGCTGGTCTCAAGCAGGTCGGGAGTCACTGCCTCGCCCGCAAATGTCACGATACGAAGACTTTTTGCATCTTCAGCAGTCAGCACTTCTAATAACACCCGGTACAAGGAAGGAACAATAAGCATATGACTGACCTTGTATTGAGCTATTTTCCGTCTGAGGGCGAGCACGTCCTTCGCTTCGTTATCTGTTGTCAGCAGCACGCATGCGCCGGACAGAAGCGGAGTAAACAAGCTCGTCACGCAGCCGTCGAAAACATAGGAAAACAGATGAAGTGCTGTATCCCCTTCGCTCATGCCATACTCTTCCCGTCTCCACTGCAAGGTATTTGCAATTCCTTGATGGTCAACGAGCACTCCTTTTGGCCGTCCTGTCGTTCCTGACGTATAGATCAGGTAGGCAAGCTCACCAATCGATGCATCAGGAGAATCCGTTCTGTAATGTGTTGTATGTCCTGATGTCACAATACTGCCTTCATAGCCTGACGGGATAGATGAAATAAGTTCTTCTTCTGTCAGTAAGAGAGCTGCTTGACTGTCATGCAGCAGAAAAGAAAGCCGCTCTTTCGGATAACTTGGATCAAGAGGCAGATAAGCGCCTCCGGCTTTCCAAATTCCAAGCAGGGCAGCAGCCATGTCCATTGACCGTTCCATCATCACAGCGACAATCCCGCCAGATCCAGCTCCCTTTTCTATCAGGGCGTGTGCAATCTGATTGGCTCTTTCATCTAATTGCCGATATGTCCGGCACTCATCTCCCATTCTCAAAGCAGCCGCGTCAGGTGTTTTGAGAGCCTGTTCCTCAAATAATTGGGATAGCGTTTTATTTGGATAATGGCGCTCCGTTTCGTTAAACGATTGAATGAGCTTTCGTTCTTCAGTAGGCACAATGTTGATGCTGTCGACAGCAATATCGGGATTTGACAAAATACAATCCATTGCCTCCATGAGGTGCCCCTGAATCCGAAGCACCTCTTCACGTTCATAAACGGCGGCATTGTAGCTGAATTTAATATAAAATGATTCACCTGGAACGATGACAACGTTAAGGTCATAGCTGGTTTGCTCTGACATAGAAATGTCATCAAGCTTCAATGCGTTTTCGTCATTTTCGCTTTGCCTATTGACTGCCTGCTGAAGCTGTACAGGATAATTTTCAAAGACAAGAATATGATCGATCAATCCTTGCTTCAAAGCACTGCTGTTTTGAATCTCGTAAAGCGGATAATAACCATGCTGCTCAGAACGTAAAGTATCCTCCTGCACGGATTTGACAAGCGTAGAAAATGCCATTTTCTCTGCAGATCGAATACGCACCGGAACAGTGTTAATAAACAAGCCGACCATTGACTCGATCCCGTCAATCGCTGACGGACGTCCGGAAACAACAGAGCCGAAGACCGCGTCATCCGTACCGTTGTAACGATGGAGAAGAACACCCCATAGACTCATAAATAAAGTGTTTAATGTAACTCCCCAATTTTGAGCAGCTGCTGTCAATTTCTGAACGATAGCCGGCTCTAAAGAAAAACGGATATTTGCGGCTTCATATTCCCCGTTCGCTGAGCGGCTTTTTAGTTTGGGAATAGAAGCGGTATTGCCGTACTCCTGCAGATAATCTCTCCAGTATGCAGCGGTTTCTTCTTGATCTTGTTCTCCGAGCCATTCAATATAACGGCTGTACGGCACCGTGCTATCGAGCTGTACAGGCCTGTTATTTTTAAGTGAGTCATACATGCTGAAGAATTCTTTGAGGATGATGCCCAGGCACCAGCCATCCATGATGATATGGTGATGCGTCCAGACACATGTATATGTGCTGTCTCCTCTATCAAAAAGCGTGAGCCGCATTAACGGATCTTTTTGCAAGTGAAACCCTTTTTCCCGGTCCTGCTGCATAAAGTCTTCTATCAGAGCAAGCTGCTCATCATGTTTCAGGTGAGAAAGATCTTCCCTTTGTACGGTCAATTCCCGGTTTGTCAGCACAACTTGCTGCGGCCCAGTGAGGTCTGGAACCTCCTTAATGAATATGGTTCTGAAAATATCGTATCGGGAAACAAGAAGATTTAAGCTTTTTTGAAACGAATCGATACACAGGCTGCCTGTAATGGTAAACGAGGTTTGTTCCACATAGGCTTTAGAGCTGAAATCAAGCAGTGAATGAAACAGCATCCCTTCCTGCATGTACGATAACGGATAAATATCTTGGATCTGTGTTGCTTGCGTCATCAATTCCACACACCTTTTCCAAAAGTTAAAGATCTTTAACGAGATTTTCGATGCTAGATAATGCGGATGGCGTTAGTTCTTTGTTGCTGAAATCGCTCAGCGTTTTTTCTCGTTCTTTTTTCTTTGTACAATGCTCAATGATCTCGATAAGATGACTGTGAAAGCTGTCCATCAAACACTGAATTGTGTTTTCGTGGAACACCCGGGTGTATACTGCTTTGACTTGCAGGCGTCCGTCTGTTATCAGAGCATTAATATCGAGCTCGTACTCTCTTTCTCTCTCCCCCGCTATTTCGTAACGAGGCTGATAAGAAGACAGTTGAAACAAATCTGAACTCTCACCTTCGCTGAATTGTCCAAGATAATTGAAGCTGATCTCAGGCTCTTTATGCTGTATGGCTCCCTTTTGTACTAATAAGCCGTAGCCCGTTCCCTTGTGCGGCACTCTTCTCAGCCTGTCCTTTGTCCCTTTGATTCTGTAACCGAGCTGATCTTCAGATGAATGCGGTGCACTCATGTCCAGAAGGATAGGATAAATAGAAGTGAACCAACCTACTGTTCGTGAAATATCAATATTCGGAACATGTCCTTCTCTTCCATGGCCCTCAGCGCTGATCACAATTTGTTCGTGCCCGCTCCATTCGTAAAGCGCCATTCCTAAAGCGGTCAGCAAAAGTTCGTTGGCATCAGTACCATAGGCTTGCTGCGTTTCAAACAGCAGTTTTTTAGTCCAGTCACTGGCTAATACAAACGCAGCTGTTTCAGCACTGCTTTGATGCCTGTCCGACTCAGCCGTGTCCTTAGGCAGAAAAACGTTATGAGCATCCAAAATCGTTTGCCAATATGTTATTTCTGATAACAATTGCCGGCTCCCGGCTATCTGTGCCAGACCGTTGGCATATGATAAATAAGAATCGCTTTTCGGCGGCAGTTTGATCTCTGTTTGCTCCAAAGACTGTTGGTAGGCTGCAGCTAAATCTTCAAGCAGAATCCTCCAAGAAACGCCATCTACAGCGAGATGGTGGATCGTAATCAGCAAATGGTCTCCCTCTGTCGTTTTAAACAATCCCGCTTGCAGCAAAGGTCCTTCTTTTACATTCATATTGCTTTGAAGCGCGATTTCCTCAGCAGAAAATTTTTCCTCCAAGAGTATGCCTTCTGCCTGTTCTTTTGTCCAATCTGCTAGATGAAATCCGAACAGTTCGTTTTCAGTCATCTGAATTCCGCGATTATACTGAACGACACGCCCGGTATGATCCTGTGTAAAAACCATGCGAAGCGCGTCATGATGCTCAGTCAATTTGCGCAGCGCTTGGCGAAGTGCGTCAGCATGAAACCCCTTTTCGCTGAAAAGCATGACCGATTGGTTGTAATGGTCATGAAAAGCATGACGCTGATCAAAAAATCTGCTCTGAATCGGTGTGAGATCCGCTTCACCTTCGATAGGCTTCTGTTCTGCCTGAGATATCAGTGGAGTGATATGGTTGCTCAGCTCATGAACTGTTGGATAACGGAATAAATCTTGTATCGTCATGCTCCAGCCTTCAGCTGCCAGCCGGGCGGACACTTGCAGTGCTTTAATAGAGTCTCCTCCAAGCTCAAAAAAGGAGTCGTGAATGCCAACTCGGGACACGCTCAGCACGTCCTCCCAAATCTGCGCTGTCATTCCCTGCAATTCGTTGACCGGTGCAGTATACGGCCGCGAGACAGTTTCATTTGGTGCCGGTAAGGCTCTTCTGTCCAGCTTCCCGTTTAATGTCAGCGGCATAGTTTCCAAAGGAATGATATGCGCAGGAACCATATATGCCGGCAGCATTTTTGATAAAGCACCGCGGAGAGCCGTTGTATCGGCATCGGAAGGCAGAATATACGCTGCCAAACGAGCCTGTCCATTCGTATCATTTTGAACCGCAACAACCGCTTCATTGACAAGTCCGGTTTGGAGGAGCACACTTTCAATTTCTTCTGTTTCGATTCTGTACCCGTTTATTTTTACTTGATGATCTATCCGGCCAAGAAGCCTGAGAGTGCCGTTTGGAAGCCAGCAAGCCAGATCCCCTGTTCTGTACAGTCTTTCTCCGGGCACAAATGGATTTTCTGTAAATTTCTTTTCCGTTAATTCAAATTTTCCGTGATAGCCCTTGGCAACGCCGGCTCCGCCGATACAAAGCTCGCCGGCAATACCGATCGGCTGTATTTGGTCAGTCTGGCTGAGTACGTACAGTTTTACATTGGGAAGCGGGATGCCGATCGGTACGCTGTCTCCCGAATACTCTTCACCCATATTCATTTCATAGTAACTTGAATCGATCGTGGCCTCTGTGACCCCGTAACTATTGATTAAGCGCATTTTGTTTCCGAAACGGTCCGCCAGTGTTTTGAAATCATGGGCTTTCACCATATCCGAACCAAGAATAAGGATGTCTAAGTCAGGAAGACTAAGCTGGTTGCGGTAAACATATTCCATAAATGGGACAATGAGTGCCGGTGTTGACTCCATGATCGTGATACGCTGGCGGTTCATCAATGCATATAATTCAGCAGGTTCAAGCCTTGTTTCATCAGGACAAATGACTAGAGTCCCTCCGTTGGCCAATGTCCTCGCCAAGTCTCCTGAAAAGACATCAAAGGAAAAGCTCGCCATTTGAAGCAGCCTGACAGGCATTTGATCGAGCTGATATATGCTGCGCCATGCAAGAACAGCATGAGCAAAGTTGCGGTGCGTAACGATAACGCCTTTAGGCGCACCGGTTGTTCCTGACGTATAAATGATATATGCCGAGTCCTCCGGGGCAGGAGATGAAGAAAGGTTGCATCTTTTTGCTTCATAGAAACTTTCATCATCAAGACTAATGCGAGAAATATCACCTATATCTGAGCCTGCAATCAAATGCTTTACTTCATTCTGTAAAAGAAGAATTTCAGCCCCGCTGTCTTTGAGAAGATATTCAACCCGGGCTTTTGGATAATGAGAATCTATCGGAATATACACGCCGCCGGCTTTCATAACAGCTAAAATGCCAACAATAGCATCAATGGATCGCTCCGCTAAAACAGCAACGATTGGCTGCGTCTCTTTTCCTTTTTCTTGCAGTGTACGCGCCAGACGATTGGCTTTTTCGTTGAGATGGCGATAGCTGATCTGTTTTTCACCGTCAATAACAGCAATATGCTCCGGTGTCTCTTCAGCCCTCTTTTCAAACATGCGATGAAAAACGGTATCAGTTTGAGAACATTCAACGTGGGTTTTGTTGAGTTCTATCAACATCTTTTGTTTTTCTTTTTCGCTGAGTATATCCACTTGTGAAAGAGTTGTATTAGGATTTGACGTGGCAGCACGCAAAAATTCGGTAAAATGAGCTGTCCAGCGTTCAATTGTCGTTCTCATAAATACATCGATACTAAATTCCATGTCACATTTGATGACTCCATCTGATTCAGCCGCCATCAACGTCATGTCAAATACAGAAATTTGATGAATGACATTTGCAGGCCGGGCTTTTATGTCTCCAAGATGAATGTCTTGTTTGTCCATATTTTGAAGAATAAACATCGCATCAAACACTGGATTTCGGCTCATATCCCTTGTCACTCCGAGCTTGTCGACAAGCTCTTCGAACGGATAATCCTGATGTTCGTAAGC
>NZ_LPVF01000006.1 GCF_001517105.1 Bacillus halotolerans | reverse complement strand
TAATCCTGATGTTCGTAAGCTTCCAAGGCGGTCTCGCGCACTTCCTGCAAAAATTGCGCAAACGGCTTCCCGCCCTCCGGGCGTGCCCGAAGCGCCAGCGTATTGACGAACATTCCAAGTATCGGCTCAAGGTCTTTGTGAGGACGTCCGGCAATTGGTGACCCGACGATGATGTCTTCCTGTCCGCTTAAGCGCGCCAATAACGCTGTGTAAGCTGCCAGGAGCACCATGTACAGGGTGCTTCCGTTCTCCCGTGCGAGTTTGTGAAGCCCGGCTGTGAGTTCTTGATCAAGCGTAAATGAGACTTGATCACCCGCGAAGCTTCGCACCGGCGGCCGGGCGTAATCAGCCGGCAGGTCCAGTACGGGCAGCTCGCCTTCGAGCTGCTTCAGCCAGTACGCCTCCTGCGTCTTGTACGTGTCTCCTTTTTTAAAGGCCTCCTGCCATACGGCATAGTCTTTATATTGAATGTGAAGCAGAGGTAGCTCTTGATTGGCGTACAGCTCCCCGAATTCCCGAATGAGCGTATTGACTGAAACACCATCTGAAATAATGTGATGCATATCGACCAGTAATAGATGCCGCCCGTCTGATACCTTGACGACCCCCGCTCGGAACAACGGAGCTTGGCTGAGATCAAACGGCTGGATAAACGCTGCCGCGGCTTCCTGTTCAGTTTGTCCGCCGAGCACAGAGGTGCGGAATGTAAACGGCACTTCTTCATGGATGCGCTGAACAGGCTCACCGTCTGCGTCCGTTGTAAAGGACGTGCGCAGTGACTCGTGGCGTTTGATCAGCTTTTTGAATACGGCATCCAATCTTGTAAGATCCAGCTTTCCTTCCAGCTCCAAGACTGCCGGCATATTGTAGCCTGTGCCCCCATCCTCCAGCTGCTGGAGCACATACATCCGCTTTTGGGCGGAGGAAACCGGGTAGGTCTCGCGTTTTTCAGTTGGCTTAATGGCTTCATACGGACTTTCCGTTCCTTCGCTGATGACAGAAGCCAAACCTTCTACCGTCGGATGGGCAAACACATCCTTCAGCGGCACTTGGACGCCGAATTCCTTGGCGATCCGGGAGACAAGCGCGGTGGCTTTTAAGGAATGGCCGCCCCGGTCAAAAAAGTTGTCGTGAATGCCGACAGGTCCGCTTTTCAGCACTTCCTCCCACAGCTGGGAAAGCTTCATCTCTGTCAGGTTTCTCGGCGCTGTGTAGATTTCCCGATCTGCCGCTCCGTCAGGAGCAGGCAGCGCTTTTCGGTCGAGCTTTCCGCTCGGGGTAACCGGCCATTGTTCCATCTCAATGATATGAGCAGGGATCATGTAGCCCGGAAGCAAAATCTCAAGCTGCTTGCGCACTTCATTTCTGCCGAGTCCTTCCGCATACGCACATAATTCCGCCTCGCCGCTTTCTGTACGAACGGTTACAGCCGCTTCCCGCACACCTTCAATGCTTCTGAGCGCCGCTTCAATTTCTCCCGGCTCAATCCGGTAGCCGCGGATTTTCACCTGGTCATCCAGACGGCCGAGGAATTCAACCTGACCATCTGGAAGCCAGTGTGCTAAATCCCCTGTTTTGTACATGCGTTCTCCCGGATAAAATGGATCATCAAGAAAACGTTCTTCTGTTAATTCCGGACGATTCAAGTAGCCTCTGGCGACGCCGGCTCCGGCGATATACAATTCTCCCGCTACGCCGACAGGCTGTACGGCTAAATGAGGATCTAGCACATACAGACGCGCGCCAGGCACGGGTTTTCCGATCGGAAGGCGCAAGCGATCCTTGTCCAGCTCAGGATCACACGCGTAAAATGCGGCATCAACGGTTGCTTCTGTCGGCCCGTAGCCGTGAACCAGTGATGTCTCCGGCAGCAAAGAAGCGAAACGGGCTGCCGTATGGGGAGCAAGCGGTTCACCTCCGGCGAATACACGCTTCAGGCTTCTCGGCGCCTCTATTTCCGCTTGATCCAAAAAGCTGTTCAGCATGGCCGGAATAAAATGGGCCGTTGTAACGCCTTCCTCTCGAATGGCTTTTACCATCAATGCCGGATCTTTCTCCCAGCCGGACGGAAGCAGATAGGCCGAAGCACCTGAAAGCGTCCACCAAAACAGCTGCCAGACAGATGCATCAAAGGAAAAAGACGTTTTCATCATAATGATGTCGTCTTCCTCTAAAGGAAACTGCATCTGCATGCCGGTCAGAAAGGAAACCGCCTGGCGGTGCTCCACGGCGACCCCTTTCGGCTGTCCAGTGGAGCCCGACGTATAGATCACATAGGCGAGAGAATCGCTGTCCGCTTGATGAAGAGAGTGATATTCAGATTCTTCATTCGCAAGAGCCGTCATATCCACTTCAAGTGTCTTTCCGGAAAAATCAGGCGCCTTTAATCCCGGCTGCGTCAGCAACAATGCTGCCCCGCTGTCTTTCAGCATATAGCTCAGCCGCTCCTCTGGATATACAGGATCAAGCGGCACATAAGCTCCGCCTGCCTTTAATACGGCGAGAACGGCTGTCAGCATGTCCGGCGAACGTTCGCTTAGAACACCGACAATGCTTTCCTTCGTGACACCATGCGCCGTAAGGCGCGCTGCCAGCCTGTTGGCGTACATGTCTAGCTGCGAGTAAGTCAGCGAGCCGCCAGAAAAGCGCAAAGCCGTCCGATCCGGCGTCAAAGCCGCCTGACGTTCAAACAGCCC
>NZ_LPVF01000005.1 GCF_001517105.1 Bacillus halotolerans | reverse complement strand
CTGTGAGAGTAGGACGCCGCTAAGCAATTGCACGTTAGTGCAATTATGGAGGATTAGCTCAGCTGGGAGAGCATCTGCCTTACAAGCAGAGGGTCGGCGGTTCGAGCCCGTCATCCTCCACCATTTGCCGGTGTAGCTCAATTGGTAGAGCAACTGACTTGTAATCAGTAGGTTGGGGGTTCAAGTCCTCTTGCCGGCACCACTTTTATATGATATAATATTCAAGTCTCTTGTAAGAAGAGCCATTAGCTCAGTTGGTAGAGCATCTGACTTTTAATCAGAGGGTCGAAGGTTCGAGTCCTTCATGGCTCACCATTTTTAAGCGGGTGTGGCGGAATTGGCAGACGCGCTAGACTTAGGATCTAGTGTCTTTATGACGTGGGGGTTCAAGTCCCTTCACCCGCATTATATAGGATGACAGTTATAAAAACTGGACATCCTGTATGCGGAAGTAGTTCAGTGGTAGAACACCACCTTGCCAAGGTGGGGGTCGCGGGTTCGAATCCCGTCTTCCGCTCCAACTATACCATCCACGCCGGGGTGGTGGAATTGGCAGACACACAGGACTTAAAATCCTGCGGTAGGTGACTACCGTGCCGGTTCAAGTCCGGCCCTCGGCATTATAATGTGCGCCCGTAGCTCAATTGGATAGAGCGTTTGACTACGGATCAAAAGGTTAGGGGTTCGACTCCTCTCGGGCGCGCCATATATTTTATCAATATGGGAAATCGGGAAGTAGCTCAGCTTGGTAGAGCACATGGTTTGGGACCATGGGGTCGCAGGTTCGAATCCTGTCTTCCCGACCATTTTTAAGGGGCCTTAGCTCAGCTGGGAGAGCGCCTGCTTTGCACGCAGGAGGTCAGCGGTTCGATCCCGCTAGGCTCCACCAAAAAAAGATTTAAAAAAGTTGTTGACTTTGAGAAAGCGACGTTGTATACTAAAAAAGTTGCTTTAACAAAGCGATAAACAAGATGATCTTTGAAAACTAAACAAGACAAAACGTACCTGTTAATTCAAGTTTTATTATAAAATCGCACAGTGATGTGCGTAGTCAGTCAAACTACTTTATCGGAGAGTTTGAT
>NZ_LPVF01000004.1 GCF_001517105.1 Bacillus halotolerans | reverse complement strand
GCGATTTTATAATAAAACTTGAATTAACAGGTACGTTTTGTCTTGTTTAGTTTTCAAAGAACTTTATTGCCGCTCTTTAAGCGACTTTATAATCATAACATTTTACGCCGTTTCCGTCAACAACTTTTTTGTATTTTCTTTAAAAAGCTTATCCGTCATCAGCGACGTATATTAGAATAACACCCTTACGTCTTAAAGTCAACATATAACATGAATTAAATAATAAAATGCTTAATTACTACTAATGCTGCTATTCCCGGTATGCCCAAGATTCCGCTTATGGCTGTTGTGACAATGTTAATCGGCACATGGATGCCGAGGCTGCCTCCGAACATGTTCACACATACCAGCAACAAAGCACCCGCTACACATTTAACAGCAGTTATACCAATCCACTTTAAAGGCTTCGCAGGCGAACCTGATAAAAACAGAAGAATAACCAGTCCTAAAATAATCCCTATAATAAAAATAGGCTCCATGAATCTTCTCATCCCCTTCACTTGTTCTAGTACAAGCTTATGAGAAGATCCAGGAGTTTAGACCACTTACTTCCACCTGCTGATTTTCAAATTGCGCTGTTTCGCTTCCCTCAAGTAAAAAAAATACTTTGCTTCAGCTACCTTCAGCTCGCATAAAACCTCAGCTGATGGTTCAAGGCTTTTTTCAACCAGCTTCTTTTGCCTGTTCCACTCTTCCTTTTGCTTAAAAAGCTGCTCAATTAGTTTTTCATCAAACTCTCTTCTCAATGTTTTCTTGCGAAGAAAACCCATGGATCGCTTTTTCCTCCCTTACAATTCACGTCTTCCTTCAAGTGCCTTAGAAAGAGTGACCTCATCAGCATATTCCAAGTCACCGCCGACGGGCAGTCCGTGGGCAATACGGGAGAGCTTAATACCAGATGGCTTCAAGAGCCTTGATATATACATCGCTGTTGCTTCCCCTTCTATATTAGGGTTTGTTGCGAGAATCACTTCTATCACTTGATCATCCTGTAATCGTTTTAACAATTCTGGTATTTTTATATCCTCTGGTCCGATGCCGTCCATTGGAGAAATGGCGCCGTGGAGAACATGATACTGGCCGTTGTATTCTTTCATTTTCTCCATAGCAATAACATCCTTAGGGTCTTGCACAACACAGATAATGGACTTATCCCTTCGTGAATCTTCACATATATAACAAGGGTCTTGATCTGTAATATGCCCGCAAACTGAGCAATATGTCAGATTGCGTTTCGCATTTACCAACGCTTTCGCAAAATCTAATACCACATCTTCTTTCATACCTAGAACAAAAAAAGCCAGACGGACCGCTGTTTTCGGCCCGATCCCTGGCAATTTCATAAAGCTGTCGATCAGCTTTGATATTGGTTCAGGATATTGCATTTTCTTTTATCCCCCTAGAACAAACCTGGCATGTTCATTCCTTTTGTAAATTGACCCATTGTTTCGTTTGTGATCTCGTCAACTTTTTTCAAGGCTTCATTCGTTGCAGCAAGCACTAAATCTTGGAGCATTTCGATATCTTCCGGGTCAACTACATCTTCTTTAATGATGACATCCAGAATTTCTTTTTGGCCGTTTGCTTTAACTGTTACCATACCGCCGCCTGCAGTTCCTTCAACTACCTGTTCTGCAAGCTCTTCTTGAGCCTTTGCCATATCCTTTTGCATCTTTTGCATTTGTTTCATCATTTTTTGCATATTTCCCATTCCGCCACGCATATTATCCACTCTCTTTCATTTTGTTAGTCTTTTATTTCAATTAAATCCGCTCCGACAAGCTTTTTCGCTTCTGCAATAAGCGGGTCTTCTTCAGCCGGCTCATTTGATCCTTCATTTTCCTGCTGATGATCTACTAAAAATTCTTCTCTTATTTTACCCCATTGTGCTTCTGGAACGCCAATCAAATCCATTCTTTTTCCGAGCATAGATTCTAAAATCTGTTCAAGATTAGTCCGGACACCGTTGTTATCCTCGGCGACCATTTTACAATGTATTTCATATTTGAATTTCAGTACAAATGCCGAAGAAGCTGCAGCCACAGGTTCACTGTCATTCAGCAGTGCAGCATGCGATACTTTGTTTTGCTGTTTCAGGTGAGCCAGAAGCTTGCCCCAGCTGCTTCTGAGCTGATCAAGGTCCGTTCTCGTTGCTTCCTTCAAAATTTCATGAATTCTGCCTACCGGCGCTTTGTAATTGGATTTCCCGCCTTTTGGCGCACGCGGCGTCTCTTTTTTCGGACTTTCCGCCGCTGCTTTTACGCCGGTTGTTTTGAGCCGTTCTACTTCTTGCTCAAGCTGCTGGATCTTTTTCATCAGCATATCAACTTCAGGCAGGTCTGCAGCAGCTGGTTGATGAGACGTTTGGCAAATCTTCACCACAGCCACTTCAAAGAAGATACGGGGATGGTTCGTCCATTTCATTTCCTGGTGGCTCTTGTTCAGGATATCAATCATTTCATATATCGCCTGGGTCGGAATTTGTTCACTCAATTCACGGAACGTTTCATCGACTTTTACTTTTTCCAGTACACCCTCTAAGCCAGGAGCTGTTTTGAACAGCAGCATGTCCCTGAAATAGAAAATCATATCCTCTATCAGCTTCGCCGGGTCTTTCCCTTGCTGAAGCAGCTCATTCAATGTTTCCAAAGCTTCAGAAACATGTTTTTCATGCAGAGATTGCGCAAGCTTACCTATATATAATTGAGAAACTGCTCCGGTAATCAGAAGTGCATCATCAACTTTTAGCTCGTCGCCGCTGAATGAGACTGCCTGATCAAGAAGGCTCAAAGCATCCCTCATACCGCCATCTGCAGCACTCGCAATAATGTCGAGCGCCCCTTCTTCAACCTGCAGCTCTTCAGCTTCAACTATTTTGTTCATACGTCCGACAATTGCTTGGGATGTAATTCGCTTGAAGTCAAAACGCTGACATCTGGAGATAATGGTTAAAGGAATTTTGTGCGGTTCTGTTGTTGCTAAAATGAAAATACAATGCTCAGGCGGCTCTTCTAATGTTTTTAATAACGCATTAAAGGCGCCGATAGAAAGCATATGCACCTCATCTATGATATATACCTTATATGTGACGGCCGATGGGGCAAACTTCACTTTGTCGCGGATGTCACGAATTTCATCAACACCGTTGTTAGAAGCGGCGTCAATTTCTATGACATCGGATATGGACCCGTTTGTTATCCCTTTACAGGCTGCACATTCGTTACATGGCTCATCAACAGGAGCGTGTTCACAGTTGACAGCTTTGGCAAATATTTTGGCCGCACTGGTTTTTCCCGTACCCCTTGGCCCGGAAAACAGATAAGCATGAGAAAATTTCTTTTGCAAAAGGGCATTTTGAAGCGTTTTTGTAATGTGCTCTTGTCCGACCACATCTTCAAAGCGCTGAGGCCTGAATACTCGATATAAAGCTTGGTAACTCACGGGTGCGCCCTCCTCCGTTATTCATCATTCCCATTATACATGAACCGTGTATCGATTCCAAAAACTCTTTTACATAACAAAAAACTCACCTAATATTAGGTGAGTTTGAAAATTTGATGATTGATTTACCGTGCACCTTCTGTCGATTCGCTACCCTAAGCGTTACTTAAGCAGTTAGCTCGGCCCAGGCAACCCTGCGGCACATGAGAGGTTTCACTTAATGCTGCTTCCTTCCGGACCTGACATGGTTCATGAATTCCCATTGCGCAGGACCCAAACGTCAACACCACTTACTTAAGGCAGACCTTAAAGTAAACGAACCTCGAGAAGGGATTCGGCCCCGCTAGAGCGGATTGCGGGTACAGGGCACCGCTACCTCCCCGCTTAGCACGGCAAAATAAATATCAAATTTTATGTCGCATCTATGACGATGCACACATAAGTATATCGTTTCCCCCTAAAAATTGCAACCTTACTACTCAGACAAGTTTTTCCTAGAAGCTTTCTTCTTTTTTCTCAGATCTCTGAAAAACGCACTGAGCATTCCTCCGCATTCTTCCTCTAGCACACCGCTCACCACTTCAGCCTGATGATTAAAGCGTTCTTCCTGAAGAAGGTTCATTAACGTGCCTGAACAGCCTCCTTTTGGATCAAATGCGCCAAACACCACTTTCTCCACGCGTGAAAGCACGACGGCTCCGGCACACATCGGACAAGGCTCAAGGGTAACGTAAAGTGTTGCGCCTTCCAGTCTCCATGTTCCAAGTGACTTGCACGCTTCATCAATCACAAGCATTTCCGCATGAGCGATAGACCGCTGCTCTGTTTCTCTTAAATTATGCGCGCGTGCCACGATTTTATCATTCACAACAAGCACGGCCCCGATCGGAACCTCGCCTTTCGCTTCAGCTTTTTTCGCTTCTTTTATTGCTTCTTTCATATAAAGTTCATCTTGATTCATCAGATTAGCTCTCTTTTCAAAGTTTTTTCCTTACCTAAAAAGGCTACATATTAACTATAACTTAAACAGAAAGGAGACTGTCGATGTCTAAAGCAGACACAGCTCTTCTCATTGTAGACATGATCAATAATTTTGAATTTGATATGGGAGAAAGTCTTGCCAACAAAACAGAAAAAATCGTTCCTCACATTTTATCATTAAAAAAGCACGCAAGACAAAATGACTGGCCGATTATATACATTAATGATCATTACGGGCTTTGGCAAGCGGATATCCAAAATATCCAGCAAGAATGTGAAAACGAGAAAAGCAAGGCCATTATCAAAAAGATATCGCCCGAGGATAATGACTATTTTTTAATCAAGCCGAAACACTCCGCTTTTTATGAAACAGCCCTCCATACCCTCCTGACTGAATTACAGGTGAAACGCATTGTCTTAACAGGGATAGCGGGAAATATATGCGTGCTGTTTACCGCTAATGATGCTTACATGAGAGAATACAGCATTACAATACCCAAGGATTGCATTGCTTCTAACAGCGATCAGGACAATGAATTCGCTCTAACCATGATGGAAAATGTTCTTTTCGCAGAAATTACAACGGAAGAACAAATTACAGAAAAACAAACATGATTAGCGCTTTCCTTTCATACATTGTAGCGATATGAAAGGAGGCGTTTTTCATTCAAATTTATGTGGTGAAACAAGGCGACACTCTTTCTGCTATCGCTTCACAATACAGAACAACTGTAAATGAAATCACAGAAACGAATGAAATACCGAATCCCGACAGCCTTGTTGTCGGACAAACCATTGTCATTCCAATAGCTGGCCAGTTTTATGATGTTCAACAAGGTGATACCCTGACATCCATCGCACAGCGATTTAATACAACAGCAGCTGAGCTTGCCAGGGTGAACCGCATCCAGTTAAATACCGTACTGCAGATTGGTTTCCGTTTATACATTCCTCCAGTTCCAAAAAGAGACATTGAATCAAGCGCTTATTTGGAGCCACGCGGAAATCAAGTCAGCGAAAATCTCCAGCAGGCGGCCAGAGAAGCATCGCCCTACTTAACGTACCTTGGGGCTTTCAGTTTCCAGGCACAGCGTGATGGAACCTTAGTCGCACCGCCTTTAACGAATTTAAGAAGCATTGCAGAGAATCAAGGCACGACACTGATGATGATTATAACGAACCTAGAAAACCAGGCATTCAGCGATGAGCTCGGCCGGATCCTTTTGAACGACGATACTGTGAAAAGAAGACTTTTGAATGAAATAGTCGAGAACGCCAGAAGATATGGTTTCCGTGCTATTCATTTTGACTTTGAATACTTACGGCCCCAGGATAGAGAGGCATATAATCAATTTCTCCGCGAGGCAAGGGATCTTTTTCATCAAGAAGGCTTAGAAATTTCTACGGCGCTTGCCCCTAAAACAAGCGCAACACAGCAGGGCAGATGGTACGAAGCCCATGATTACAGAGCACATGGCCAAATTGTCGACTTTGTTGTCCTCATGACTTATGAATGGGGCTACAGCGGCGGACCTCCTCAAGCTGTTTCTCCAATTGGTCCTGTTCGGGATGTCATCGAATATGCTTTGACAGAAATGCCTGCGAATAAAATTGTCATGGGGCAGAATTTATATGGGTATGATTGGACGCTGCCATTTACAGCTGGCGGAACTCCGGCAAGAGCAATAAGCCCTCAGCAAGCCATTGTCATAGCCGATCAAAACAATGCCGACATCCAGTATGACCAAACCGCTCAAGCCCCCTTCTTCCGCTATACTGATGCAGAAAACAAAAGGCACGAGGTATGGTTTGAAGACGCCCGTTCGATTCAGGCCAAATTCAATCTGATTAAAGAGCTTCATTTAAGAGGGATCAGCTACTGGAAGCTGGGGCTTTCCTTTCCTCAAAACTGGCTGCTGCTTTCTGATCAATTTCAAGTTGTCAAAAAGACGTTCCGTTAATTTGGAAACGTCTTTTTTTCATAGGGGAATCCAAGGGTTGTGATACAATATGAAGGTCAGCAATTGACGGACGTTTTTTAGAAATAAGGAGGATTCCAATGAATACAGCCCCTTTTATCGCAGTTGAAGGTCCTATCGGGGCAGGAAAAACAACGCTCGCGACGATGCTTTCACAAGAGCTTGGATTCCCTATGATCAGTGAGATTGTTGAGGATAATCCATACCTTGATAAGTTTTATGACAACATTGAGGAATGGAGCTTCCAGCTTGAGATGTTTTTTCTTTGTCACAGGTACAAACAGCTTGAGGATACCAGCCATCACTTTTTAAATGAAGGACAGCCTGTAATAGCTGATTACCACATTTATAAAAATGTGATTTTTGCGGAACGAACGCTGTCTGAACAGCAGCTCAACAAATATAGAAAGATTTTTCATCTTCTTACCGATGATCTTCCAAAGCCAAATTTCATCATTTACATAAAGGCAAGTCTGCCCACATTGTTACACCGCATTGAAAAACGCGGGCGTCCCTTTGAGAAAAAAATTGAAACAAGCTATTTGGAGCAGCTGATCGCAGATTATGACATCGCCATTAAGCAGCTGCAGGAAGCAGACCCAGATCTTACGGTGTTAACAATAGATGGCGATTCAGAGGATTTCGTTTTGAATAAGAGCGATTTTGAACGTATTGCCGCCCATGTAAAGGAGCTTATAAAATGAAGGAACATCATATCCCTGAAAATTCAATCATTACAGTAGCAGGAACAGTAGGTGTCGGAAAATCTACTTTGACAAGAGCATTGGCTAAACGGCTTGGCTTTAGAACCTCTCTTGAGGAAGTCGATCATAACCCATACTTAGAAAAATTCTATCATGATTTTGAACGCTGGAGCTTCCATCTGCAAATCTACTTCTTAGCTGAACGATTCAAAGAACAGAAAAATATTTTTGAAGCCGGCGGAGGGTTTGTACAGGATCGTTCTATTTATGAGGATACTGGGATTTTCGCAAAAATGCACGCTGACAAAGGGACGATGTCAAAGACTGATTATAAAACCTATACAAGCTTGTTTGAAGCAATGGTGATGACACCGTATTTCCCGCATCCTGATGTGCTGATCTATTTAGAAGGTGATCTGGACAACATATTAGCCCGGATTGAAGAACGCGGACGTGAAATGGAGCTTCAAACAGATCGGTCTTATTGGGAAGAAATGCACACGCGTTACGAAAACTGGATCAGCGGTTTTAACGCTTGCCCTGTCCTGAAAATCCGTATTGAAGATTATGACTTGAAGAATGATGAAAGTTCTATCGAGAACATTGTTGATCAAATCGCAACTGTCATTCATGAAACGAAAAAAAAGTGAATCTCATGACCTGAGATTCACTTTTTTATGATATTAAAAAATCCGTTGCGAACGATGCAACGGACAAAACAATCTCCAATATATGCTTGAGTTTCATTAGAATTAAAATCAATATGGCGGAGGAAGAGGGATTCGAACCCCCGCGGGCTTTGACACCCCTGTCGGTTTTCAAGACCGATCCCTTCAGCCGGACTTGGGTATTCCTCCGTATCGACAAGACTTACTATATCATGAATGTTTTATGATGGTCAAGCATTTTTAAAAACTTTTTTTGTTTTTATGAAAGTGTTTAATTCAAATAGCGAAAAGGCGTACCTTATCAGGCACACCTTTTTCGCATTACGCTTTGATGACTTCTCTATTTCCCATATAAGGACGAAGCACTTTTGGTATAATGACGCTTCCGTCTTCCTGCTGATAATTTTCTAAAATAGCGGCAACTGTTCTTCCGACTGCCAAACCTGAGCCGTTCAATGTGTGTACATGCTCTGGTTTGCCTTTCGCTTCACGTCTGAAACGAATGTTCGCACGTCTGGCTTGGAACGCTTCGAAGTTGCTGCAAGAAGAAATTTCACGATATGTGTCTTGGCTCGGAATCCAAACTTCTATATCGTATTTTTTCGCAGCCGTAAATCCTAAATCACCCGTACACATGCTCATTACACGGTATGGAAGTTCCAACAGCTGGAGCACACGCTCAGCCTGGTTTGTTAGTTTTTCTAACTCATCATAAGAATCTTCCGGCTTTACAAACTTCACAAGCTCCACTTTATTAAACTGGTGCTGACGGATTAACCCGCGTGTATCGCGCCCTGCTGAACCAGCTTCTGAGCGGAAGCAGGCACTGAATGCCGCATAATTAATCGGCAGGCTGTCGCCTGACAGAATTTCATCCCGGTGCATATTTGTGATCGGCACTTCAGCAGTCGGAATCAAGAAGTAATCCTCTTCTCTGATCTTAAACGCATCCTCTTCGAACTTTGGAAGCTGTCCTGTTCCCGTCATGCTTGCGCGGTTTACCATATAAGGCGGGATGACCTCAGTATAGTTATACTCATCCACATGAAGGTCAAGCATAAAGTTATAAAGCGCACGCTCCAAACGAGCACCTAAGCCTTTATAAAACACGAAGCGGCTTCCTGTTACCTTCGCTGCACGTTCAAAATCAAGAATGCCAAGCTCATCAGCAATATCCCAATGCGGTTTTGGCTCGTATGCAAATGAAGGTGTTTCGCCCCATTTTCGAATTTCTACGTTATCATCTTCCGTTTCACCGACTGGCGCTGATTCGTGCGGAATATTCGGGATTGAAAGAAGAATGGTCTCAAGCGCAGATTCCACTGTTCTTAATTCTTCATCAAGTTTTTTAATTTCCTCGCCGACTTCACGCATTTCTTTAATGATGTGATCCGCGTCTTTTTTCTCGCGTTTCAAAGCGGCTACCTGCTGGGATACTTCATTCCGTTTTCCCTTTAGCTCTTCTACTTTTCCGATAAGCTCTCTTCTTTTATCATCAAGCTCCTCGAACTTATCAAAATCTGTTAAGTCTTCGCCTTTGTGTACAAGCTTTGCTTTAATTTCTTGGAAATTTGATCTCAGCATTTTCGTATCAAGCATGCGAAACACTCCTTTTTTCATTAAATTCATTGAATTATCGAAAATAAAAAGAGCCCTCATCCCCATGAAAGGGACGAGAGCTCTCGCGTTGCCACCCTGATTGAAAACAAGCCTAGACTTGTTTTCCGCTTTCACACATAACGGTTATCCCGTAAATGCCTACTTCATTCAGCATTTCGCTCAAGGATGGATTCAGACAGCATCTTTCACCGATTCGCACCAACCATCGGCTCTCTTAGAAAGAGAGGCTTCCTACTAGTTCCTATCAACGCTTTTCGATCTTTATTTGTGTTTATAATGTACTATAAGTTTCCACAGCTTTCAACTGTTTTATACAAGGGCTTTCTGCTTGTATTCCTCGACCATTTGAACGAACAGCTTTGTCACTCGATGATCCTCTGTCAGTTCCGGATGGAACGAACAGCCCAAGAAATTACCCTGTTTAGCAGCAACAATGCGTCCGTTATGCTCAGAAAGCACTTCAACATTTTCACCGACTTCCAAGATATGCGGCGCACGGATGAATACACCAGTGAAAGGTTCGTCCAGCCCTTTAATTGTTAAATCAGCTTCAAAGCTGTCAACCTGCCGGCCAAACGAATTCCGTTCAACAACTACATTCAGCAAACCTAAATGAGCGTTGTCTGAACCGGCAATTTCCTTTGCTAAAATAATTAAACCGGCACATGTCCCAAACATCGGTTTTCCCTGAGCAGCAAACTCACGCAATGGCTCCATGAATTGATACGTATCAATTAAACGGCGCATTGTCGTGCTTTCTCCGCCTGGCAAAATTAAACCATCGATTTCGTTTAGCTGCTCTGGGCGTTTAATAACAAGTCCAGCTGCACCGCATGCTTCAATTGCATGGATATGCTCTCTTACTGCTCCTTGAAGTCCTAGTACACCTATTGTTAACATGTCGCAGCTCTCCTATATTCTTACCAGCCGCGTTCTTGCATACGCTGTTCTGGAAGTAAATTTGAGATTTCGATCCCTTTCATTGCAGTTCCAAGCTCTTTTGAAAGCTCTGCAATCAATTTATAATCAGTGAAGTGAGTTGTCGCTTCCACAATTGCTTTTGCGAATTTTGCAGGATTGTCTGATTTGAAGATACCAGAACCAACAAATACACCGTCAGCGCCAAGCTGCATCATAAGTGCCGCATCAGCAGGAGTTGCTACGCCGCCAGCCGCAAAGTTAACGACAGGAAGTTTACCGTCTCTTTTAATTTGTTGAAGCAGCTCATAAGGTGCTCCCAAATTTTTCGCTTCAGTCATCAGCTCGTCATCGCTCATTGCAACTACTTTGCGCACTTGAGCATTTACCTTGCGCATATGGCGAACAGCTTCGACGATATTACCAGTTCCAGGCTCACCTTTTGTACGAAGCATAGAAGCGCCTTCAGCAATACGGCGTGTTGCTTCGCCGAGGTCACGGCAGCCGCACACGAAAGGTACTGTATATTCATTTTTATTCAAATGAAATTCTTCGTCAGCCGGAGTCAGAACTTCACTTTCATCAATATAGTCAACACCCATAGCTTCAAGCACACGCGCTTCAACAATATGTCCGATACGCGCTTTTGCCATTACAGGGATGGATACAGCATTCATTACTTCTTCCACGATTGTAGGGTCTGCCATACGGGCAACTCCTCCAGCCGCACGAATATCAGCTGGTACACGTTCTAGCGCCATTACAGCGACAGCTCCAGCCTCTTCAGCAATTTTCGCTTGTTCCGCATTGATGACGTCCATGATGACGCCGCCTTTTTGCATTTCTGCCATTCCGCGTTTTACACGTTCAGTACCTGTTTGAGCCATTTCTTGGTCCCCCTAATCAAGGTATAGTATATGATTTCTATTTCTTATTGTATCCTAGAAATCCAATAATTCATATGGATATAACTTATTTTATTCGGTTTTTAGGGCTTTGAAAATCATTTTTTATTAAAAATTGGGTTTTTTCAGTATATTAAGCGAAAGAGCCCTAACATCAATCAGAGCTCTTTCAATTCATTAAAACCAGCCAGTTACTGTATCAACAATGCTTCCCCAGATACCAGCGAAGAATCCGCCGATGCTGCGCATTGTTAAAACAAACCAGTTTGCTTTATCTACATTTTCTTTCGTCACAAGGTCTACACCTGCCAGGCTGCTGTTAAGGAATCCATAGTCCTTTTCATCACCTGTATATTCCGCAGTCAGTTTCCCAACCTTCGTCCCTTTTTTCACAGGGGCAGTCAAAGTGTCTTTGTTTAAAGTAACTTTTGCTTTGTAATTCTTTTCTTCACCATTTTTGACAGGAAGAGAAAATGCCTTGCTTGTGACAATGCCTACTTCTTTCTCTTTACCTTTATCTACAGAAATGGTTTTATGGCCTTTTACCTGATCGCCTTCAGCATAAATTTCTTTCATAGAGAAATTGTTGAAAGCATAATCAAACATTTTTTTCGTTTCATCGAAACGGCCAGTGTGAATGTTGCCTTTTGCGTTTAACACCACAGTGATGACACGCATTCCGTTTCTTTCAGCTGTTCCTGTAAAACATGAACCCGCAGAGTCAGTAGAACCTGTTTTCAGTCCATCTACAGTTGCACCTTTGTACTCGCTGACAAGACCCTTCAGCATAAAGTTCCAGTTCGGCATGTCCATTTCATCATCTGTGCCTTTTCTGAACTTCATTTTTGAGATGCTGGAAGTTTCTAAAATCTCAGGGTAGTCAGTAATCAGGTGATCTGCAAGAATAGCCATGTCCTTAGCAGAAACTTCACTTTCTTCATCTACGCTTGTCCCTTCAGGCTGCTTGCCATGAAGATCTTTGTTTTCAAGACCTGTTGCATTAACAAATTTGTAATTTGTTAATCCCAGTTCTTTTGCTTTTGCATTCATTTTTTCAACGAACTTTGTTTCAGAGCCTGCAATAACTTCTGCAATGGCAATCGCAGCCGCATTTGCAGAATAGATTGCTGTCGCTTGATAAAGTTCTTTTACTGTGTATTTTCCGTCTTTCCGAAGAGGAACGTTTGATAAACTGTTATCTTGGGAAATCTCATACACATAGTCATCAGGCGTATAGGTTTGATCCCATTTTACTTTGCCTTCATCAATTGCTTCTAATAACAGATACTCTGTCATCATCTTTGTCATACTTGCAATTGGCAGTCTTTTCTCTGCATTTTTGCTGTAAAGAATTTTACCTGAAGAAGCTTCGATCATAATGGCAGCTGATGCGTTGATATCAATTGGATCGCTGGCAGCCTTTGCTTTTGACATTGGAGTCAGGCAAGTTACGGCCAGTGTTAAAACAACCAATGACATCAATAGCTGTTTACATTTCTTGATGTTCAATCGTACGACCTCCGTATTTCATTTTTCTTCATCTATAATTAAGCCGTTAAGGACATTTTCAATGCACAACAGTATAAATTTTATCATAATCGGTATAAAAAAAATAGACAGAGTCAGAGACCCTGTCAAATGTTTTTAATTTGTAACAATTTATTTATGAAATTGTATAGTTCGGTGATTCTTTTGTAATCTGTACATCATGCGGATGGCTTTCACGAAGGCCTGCACCAGTCATACGAATGAACTGAGCTTCTTCTCTTAAAGCGCGAAGATCTTTAGATCCGCAATATCCCATACCAGAACGAAGACCGCCGACTAGCTGATAAACTGTTTCTTCAACCGGTCCCTTGTAAGGTGTGCGTCCTTCAATGCCTTCTGGAACGAATTTTTTATTTTCTTCTTGGAAGTAACGGTCTTTACTTCCTTTTTCCATTGCAGCCACAGATCCCATACCGCGGTATACTTTGAATCTTCTGCCTTGGTAGATTTCAGTTTCACCAGGGCTTTCTGACGTACCTGCCAGCAAGCTTCCAAGCATAACAGCATGTCCGCCGGCTGCCAATGCTTTTGCAATATCCCCTGAGAATTTAATTCCGCCGTCTGCGATAATTGTTTTGCCATGTTTTCTTGCTTCAGTCGCACAGTCATAAATCGCTGTGATTTGAGGCACACCAACACCTGCTACCACACGAGTAGTACAAATTGAACCAGGTCCGATTCCTACTTTGACAACATCAGCACCAGCTTCGTAGAGTGCTTTTGTCGCTTCAGCTGTTGCTACGTTTCCAGCGATAATATTTAAATCAGGATACGTTTCACGGATTTTTGTCACTGTGTTTAACACGCCTTGAGAATGCCCGTGTGCTGTATCGATAACAATGACATCCACATTGGCTTCTACAAGCTTTTTCACGCGTGTCATCGTGTCGCCAGTTACACCAACTGCCGCGCCAACGATCAAACGTCCGTGAATGTCTTTAGATGAGTTAGGGAACTCGATAACTTTTTCAATGTCTTTAATCGTGATAAGACCTTTTAATTTATTTTGATCATCAACGAGTGGAAGCTTTTCAATTTTATGTTTCTGCAAAATCTTTTCAGCTTCGTCTAAAGTCGTTCCAACCGGTGCAGTGACAAGTTCTTCTTTTGTCATGACATCGCTGATTTTCATTGAGTAATCAGAAATAAAACGAAGGTCGCGGTTAGTGATAATACCGACAAGCTTTTGGTCTTCTTTGTTATCTACAATCGGAACACCGGAAATTCTGTATTTCCCCATCAAATGCTCCGCATCAAAAACTTGGTGATCAGGAGTTAAAAAGAAGGGATTTGTAATAACGCCTCGTTCAGAGCGTTTTACTTTATCAACTTGTTCAGCCTGCTGCTCGATCGACATATTTTTATGAATTATGCCCAAGCCGCCCTGTCTAGCCATTGCAATCGCCATTGCTGATTCTGTTACAGTGTCCATACCTGCGCTGATGACAGGAATATTCAGCTTTAACGTCTTTGTTAGTTCAACAGATAAATCCACATCACGCGGAAGTACCTCTGACTTAGCTGGTACAAGCAGCACATCGTCGAACGTTAAGCCTTCTTTTGAAAATTTACTTTCCCACATTAGTAAATCCCCCTCTTTTCGGCAAAATATTATATGTAGATTATCAACAAGCCAAGAGCATGTCAAGGAACCGAAAAAGAGTTGAAATATTTAGATAACGGAAAGGAATTAGAAATACATATGACATATCATGATTGGAAAGACTTAGCGCTATTTTACTCCGTAGAATCAACCCAGAAATTTCTAGAAAAAGTCTATGTCTTAAATGGTGCAGATGAGGCGAAACAGAACTCTTTTAAAAACAGCGAGCGGTTTATTTTCTTCTTGAAGCATGCTGAATCATTTTATAAGCAAGCCTCTTGCTCGCCTTTAGAAATTAAACCCATTCTTTTATTCTACGGGATGTCACAGCTGATCAAAGCATGTCTCATCACACAGGATCCTCACTACCCAAGCCATACATCCGTTCTCGCACATGGCGTCACAGCGCGTAAAAGAAAGAAGCAAAATTATTGTTTTAGCGATGATGAAGTGAAAATACAACGCAACGGTTTATGTATGCACTTCATGAAACACTTATTTGGTCAATCAGGTATAGAAGATGAACGGTATACTATGAAAAAGTTATTAGCCGCTATCCCAGAATTAAGTGATATTTTTCAATTTCAGAAAAAGGAATGCTTTATTACAAAGGTTGAGAAGGAAAAAGACATGGTTTCTATACCAGAGGATATCGTGATTGATTATAAGATGTCCGATTCACGATTTGTTGAATATATGTCTCATCATTTTAAATGGACCTTTTTGAAGAAAGATAAAGATGACCTGCTGTTCCATCTTTCGCGGCAAGACATAAATCCATGGACGTCAATCAGCCTATTATTTGATTTGGACAAAAGACAATATTATATTCCTTCTAAACGAGATCAGTTTCTTAAACTTCCGGAAATAACAATCCATTATTTAATTTTGTACAACATAGGAATGATTGCGAGGTATGAGACAGAATGGTGGTATGAGCTGTTAACGCAGCATGTCAGTGATGATTACGTGTTGATTCAACAGTTTTTAATGGTAACGGAAAACAAATTTCCCAAATACGTTTTGAAATTTCTGCAACAATATATATAAACAAAAAACCCAGCTCAATGAGCTGGGTTTTACCCTTGCTTGGCGGCGTCCTACTCTCACAGGGGGAAACCCCCGACTACCATCGGCGCTGAAGAGCTTAACTTCCGTGTTCGGCATGGGAACGGGTGTGACCTCTTCGCTATCGCCACCAAACAATTGAGAGTGTTCTCTCAAAACTAGATAACAGGTGTGACATCATTAGACATTAGGTTAAGTCCTCGATCGATTAGTATCTGTCAGCTCCATGTGTCGCCACACTTCCACCTCAGACCTATCAACCTGATCATCTTTCAGGGATCTTACTTCCTTGCGGAATGGGAAATCTCATCTTGAGGGGGGCTTCATGCTTAGATGCTTTCAGCACTTATCCCGTCCGCACAT
>NZ_LPVF01000003.1:2500-4590 GCF_001517105.1 Bacillus halotolerans | reverse complement strand
TTTATCGGAGAGTTTGATCCTGGCTCAGGACGAACGCTGGCGGCGTGCCTAATACATGCAAGTCGAGCGGACAGATGGGAGCTTGCTCCCTGATGTTAGCGGCGGACGGGTGAGTAACACGTGGGTAACCTGCCTGTAAGACTGGGATAACTCCGGGAAACCGGGGCTAATACCGGATGCTTGTTTGAACCGCATGGTTCAAACATAAAAGGTGGCTTCGGCTACCACTTACAGATGGACCCGCGGCGCATTAGCTAGTTGGTGAGGTAATGGCTCACCAAGGCAACGATGCGTAGCCGACCTGAGAGGGTGATCGGCCACACTGGGACTGAGACACGGCCCAGACTCCTACGGGAGGCAGCAGTAGGGAATCTTCCGCAATGGACGAAAGTCTGACGGAGCAACGCCGCGTGAGTGATGAAGGTTTTCGGATCGTAAAGCTCTGTTGTTAGGGAAGAACAAGTACCGTTCGAATAGGGCGGTACCTTGACGGTACCTAACCAGAAAGCCACGGCTAACTACGTGCCAGCAGCCGCGGTAATACGTAGGTGGCAAGCGTTGTCCGGAATTATTGGGCGTAAAGGGCTCGCAGGCGGTTCCTTAAGTCTGATGTGAAAGCCCCCGGCTCAACCGGGGAGGGTCATTGGAAACTGGGGAACTTGAGTGCAGAAGAGGAGAGTGGAATTCCACGTGTAGCGGTGAAATGCGTAGAGATGTGGAGGAACACCAGTGGCGAAGGCGACTCTCTGGTCTGTAACTGACGCTGAGGAGCGAAAGCGTGGGGAGCGAACAGGATTAGATACCCTGGTAGTCCACGCCGTAAACGATGAGTGCTAAGTGTTAGGGGGTTTCCGCCCCTTAGTGCTGCAGCTAACGCATTAAGCACTCCGCCTGGGGAGTACGGTCGCAAGACTGAAACTCAAAGGAATTGACGGGGGCCCGCACAAGCGGTGGAGCATGTGGTTTAATTCGAAGCAACGCGAAGAACCTTACCAGGTCTTGACATCCTCTGACAATCCTAGAGATAGGACGTCCCCTTCGGGGGCAGAGTGACAGGTGGTGCATGGTTGTCGTCAGCTCGTGTCGTGAGATGTTGGGTTAAGTCCCGCAACGAGCGCAACCCTTGATCTTAGTTGCCAGCATTCAGTTGGGCACTCTAAGGTGACTGCCGGTGACAAACCGGAGGAAGGTGGGGATGACGTCAAATCATCATGCCCCTTATGACCTGGGCTACACACGTGCTACAATGGACAGAACAAAGGGCAGCGAAACCGCGAGGTTAAGCCAATCCCACAAATCTGTTCTCAGTTCGGATCGCAGTCTGCAACTCGACTGCGTGAAGCTGGAATCGCTAGTAATCGCGGATCAGCATGCCGCGGTGAATACGTTCCCGGGCCTTGTACACACCGCCCGTCACACCACGAGAGTTTGTAACACCCGAAGTCGGTGAGGTAACCTTTATGGAGCCAGCCGCCGAAGGTGGGACAGATGATTGGGGTGAAGTCGTAACAAGGTAGCCGTATCGGAAGGTGCGGCTGGATCACCTCCTTTCTAAGGATATTTACGGAATATAAGACCTNNGTGTTCTTTGAAAACTAGATAACAGTAGACATCACATTCAATTAGTAACACAAGATATCACATAGTGATTCTTTTTAACGGTTAAGTTAGAAAGGGCGCACGGTGGATGCCTTGGCACTAGGAGCCGATGAAGGACGGGACGAACACCGATATGCTTCGGGGAGCTGTAAGCAAGCTTTGATCCGGAGATTTCCGAATGGGGAAACCCACCACTCGTAATGGAGTGGTATCCATATCTGAATTCATAGGATATGAGAAGGCAGACCCGGGGAACTGAAACATCTAAGTACCCGGAGGAAGAGAAAGCAAATGCGATTCCCTGAGTAGCGGCGAGCGAAACGGGATTAGCCCAAACCAAGAGGCTTGCCTCTTGGGGTTGTAGGACACTCTATACGGAGTTACAAAGGAACGAGGTAGATGAAGAGGTCTGGAAAGGCCCGCCATAGGAGGTAACAGCCCTGTAGTCAAAACTTCGTTCTCTCCAGAGTGGATCCTGAGTACGGCGGAAC
>NZ_LPVF01000002.1 GCF_001517105.1 Bacillus halotolerans | reverse complement strand
CCCTCTCAGGTCGGCTACGCATCGTTGCCTTGGTGAGCCGTTACCTCACCAACTAGCTAATGCGCCGCGGGTCCATCTGTAAGTGGTAGCCGAAGCCACCTTTTATGTTTGAACCATGCGGTTCAAACAAGCATCCGGTATTAGCCCCGGTTTCCCGGAGTTATCCCAGTCTTACAGGCAGGTTACCCACGTGTTACTCACCCGTCCGCCGCTAACATCAGGGAGCAAGCTCCCATCTGTCCGCTCGACTTGCATGTATTAGGCACGCCGCCAGCGTTCGTCCTGAGCCAGGATCAAACTCTCCGATAAAGTAGTTTGACTGACTACGCACATCACTGTGCTAATAAAACTTGAATTAACAGGTGCGTTTTGTCTTGTTTAGTTTTCAAAGATCATTTTGTCACTTCGTTTAAGCGACTTTATTATTATAACTCGTTGAATCATTGAAGTCAATAACTTTTTTTGAAGTTATTTTTTTGTCATCGCCTTGTTTAGCGGCAACGAATAATAATATACCACCTTGTAAATAATAGTGCAATAGTTTTTTGAAGAAAAACCTAAGGAATTATAAAAGAGCGTCATCCTTCTATTAGAAAGGTTGACGCTCTTTTAAATTAGCGCTGTCTCATTTGCGGGAATAACAGTACATCTCGAATCGAAGGAGCATTCGTAAGCAGCATGACCAGGCGATCGATCCCGATGCCTAAGCCTCCTGTTGGCGGCATGCCATACTCCAGAGCTTCAACGAAGTCTTCATCCATTAAATGAGCTTCATCATTACCCTCTTCGCGTTCTTTTAATTGGGCTTCAAAGCGTTCTCTCTGATCAATAGGATCATTTAGCTCTGTGAATGCATTTGCATGCTCACGGCCTACGATAAACAGTTCAAAACGGTCTGTGAAGCGCGGATCCTCTGGGTTTTTCTTAGCAAGAGGAGAAATTTCTACTGGATGTCCATAAATAAACGTTGGCTGGATAAGCGTTTCCTCAATTTTTTGTTCGAAGAATTCGTTTATAATGTGGCCCACTGTCATAGAGTCTTTAATCTCTACACCATGCTCTTTTGCATATTCACGGGCTTGCTCAACAGTTACCTCTTCCCAGAAGTCAACGCCTGTCGCTTCTTTGACTGCGTCAACCATATGGATTCTTTTCCACTCAGGTTTCAGTTCGATTTGTTCTTCCCCGTATTGGATTGTCGTCGTGCCAAGCACTTCTTGCGCGATATGAGCGACAAGGTTTTCAGTTAAGCTCATGATATCTTTATAGTCAGCATACGCTTCATATAATTCAATCATTGTAAATTCAGGGTTATGGCGTGTAGAGACGCCTTCATTACGGAAAACACGGCCGATTTCATATACTTTTTCCAAACCGCCGACAATCAAGCGTTTCAGATGCAGTTCAATCGCAATACGCATGTAGAGCGGAATATCTAAAGCATTATGATGGGTAATGAACGGACGCGCGGAGGCTCCCCCTGGAATGCTGTGCATAGTTGGCGTTTCTACTTCTAAGTATCCATTATCATCAAGGTATCTTCTCATCGCTTGAATGATCTTGCTGCGTGTGATGAACGTATGTTTGCTGTCTGGATTTACGATAAGATCCAAGTAGCGTTGACGGTAGCGCTGCTCAACGTCTTTTAAACCATGGTATTTATCCGGCAGCGGACGAAGCGCTTTTGTCAGCAAATCAAATGATGTTGCTTTTACAGACAGTTCGCCTACATTTGTTTTGAACACTTTTCCGGTTACGCCGATAAGGTCGCCAAGGTCGGAAGATTTGAAGATTTCATATTGGTCGTCACCGACACTGTCTTTTCTTACGTAGATTTGAATTTGACCTTCTAAATCTTGAAGGTGCGCGAAGCCGGCTTTCCCTTTGCCGCGTTTTGTCATCATACGGCCTGCGATTGTCACTTCAATCGCTTTTTCCTCTAACTCTTCTTTCGTTAGATTTTGATATGCCGCAATAATTTGCTCAGATTGATGAGTTCTTTCAAAACGTGCGCCGAATGGATCTATGCCGTTTTCTCTCATCTGATTCATTTTGTCGCGTCTGACTTGCAGCTGGTCGTTCAATTCTTCATGATTATGCTCTTCTTGACTCATTGTTATCACTCCATTACAGATATTGTTTCATGAAAAAAGCAGAAAAACTGCCAGCGTAAAACTGGCAGTGAGCAGCAAATAGAGGTGAGTGTTATCCTACTTTTGCGTCTTGAAGCTCTTTTGCCTCAACTTCAACAGTAAATGCATCTAAAAGCTGTACAAGCTCTTCTCTTGTCTCGCAATGATTGATTCCATTACGAACCTCCGCATTGCCTCTTATGCCTTTCAGATACCATGCAGCGTGTTTTCTCATTTCTCTTACCGCTACATTTTCACCCTTTAAGTTAATCAAGCGGTCAAGATGCAGTTTGCATACCGCCATTTTTTCGCGTACTTGCGGCTCTTCTTTTAATTCACCTGTTTCAAGGTATTGAACCGTACGGTAAATCATCCACGGATTGCCTAATGCGGCACGGCCGATCATGACCCCGTCTACTCCTGTTTCATCAAGCATACGCTTAGCATCCTGCGGCGTCTTGACATCGCCGTTCCCGATAACCGGAATCGATACAGATTGTTTTACTTCTTTGATAATATCCCAGTTTGCAGTTCCTTCGTACATCTGTACTCTTGTACGGCCGTGAAGTGCAACTGCTTTTCCGCCCGCACGCTCGACAGCCTGTGCGTTTTTCACCGCGAAAATGTGGTCTTCATCCCAGCCCATTCTCATTTTCACTGTGACTGGTTTATCGACGGCATCCACTACTGCAGAAACCATTTCATAAATCTTATCGGGATCGAGAAGCCATTTTGCTCCCGCATCACATTTTGTAATCTTCGGCACTGGGCATCCCATGTTAATATCAATGATATCAGCAGTTGTGTTCTGGTCTACAAACTTCGCCGCTTCCACAAGGGTTTCCTTTTTTCCTCCGAAGATTTGAAGGCTGAGCGGTTTTTCACGTTCATCAATGTAAAGCATACCCATTGTTTTGGCATTGTTGTAAAGGATCGCTTTGTCACTGATCATTTCAGCGCAGACCAATCCGGCTCCGAATTCCTTTACAGTCAATCTGAATGCTGAGTTGCAGACACCAGCCATAGGGGCCAGCACAACCCGGTTTTTTAATTGAATATCACCGATTTTAAACATTTTTCCCCTCCTTTCATTTGTTATTATTTTCTGGCGGCGCTAATTCGTCCGCGCTTATATTTAAAACATCTGCTGCGCTTTGAATGATGGCAGCTGACGGCAATCGGTTTCCGCGTTCAATTTCGCCGAGAATAGAAACTGATATACCTAACGCTTTCGCAAATCCTTCTTGAGTATAACCTTTCAGCTTTCTGAATGCACGAATTCGTCTACCCCAGATTTCTGCTTCCATACTCTTACACCTTCTTGGTCGGTTTCCGCGCTTTTTGCCTCTTTTTCAACCCGCGTGCATATTTCCGCAAGCGGTGCGAGGACAAATAAACGCTCATACATTCTCGGATGCGGAACAATTAGTTGCTCTGTTTCAATATTTTCACGATTAAACAGTAAAATGTCAAGGTCTGCCGTCCGCGGACCCCATCTGACTTCTCTCGTCCTGCCCAATTCATTTTCTATATGCTGCGTGAGCTCAAGGAGCTGAAGCGGATTCAGCGCCGTCTCGATTTCAACTGCCATATTTAAAAATTCATCTTGAGCTTCGTATCCGACTGGGTCTGTTTCGTAAATAGAAGACACTTTTGTGACTGTCACTGCCTCATGTTGATGCAGCATCGCCACCGCTCGCCGTAAATACGTTTCTCTATCTCCAATATTAGATCCAAGGGCTATATAAGCTGTATTGTTCATGATTTTTTTCTCGTGATTTCTATTGCTACTGATTTATAGTGGCCGGGAATTGGCGGATCTGGCTTAATCACTTTTACAGTACATTGCTGCACCTGATGAAATTTCTTCAGGACAGTGTCCGCAATACGTTCTGCCAGTGTTTCCACTAGTTTCACAGGCTCACCTTCAACGATATCTTTACATACGTGGTAAAGCTCGGCATAGTTAATGGTTTGGTCAAGGTCGTCTGTTTGTCCCGCTTTGCTTAAATCCAATTCTGCGGTTAAATCGACTTTAAAACGCTGTCCGAGCTTGTTCTCCTCTTTTAACACACCATGGTAGCCGTAAAACTCCATGCCTTCTACGTAGATTTTATCCATGATGCATCCCTCCCTTGTTCAGCATTGCATCCATCATTTTCGCCATTCTGGCTATTTGTTTTACATCATGGACCCTCACAATGTCACAGCCTTTTTGAATGCCTAGACACACGGTTGCGCCTGTGCCCTCAGCCCGCTCCTCAGGCGGAAGATCCAGGACACGGCCGATAAATCTTTTCCGGGAGGTTGCAAGAAGAACCGGATAGCCAAGTCCGCTGAAAACTTCAAGCTTGTTCATGACTGCCAGATTATCGTGATAGTCCTTCGCAAAACCTATGCCGGGATCGAGGATAATGTTCTTTTCCTCTACACCTGCTTCAACAGCAATCTTTACACTTTCCATTAAGTCCGACAGCATATCCGGTATTAAATCGTTGTAGTTTCTCTCTTTGCGGTTATGCATGAGAACGATCGGAACATTGTGTTCAGCTGCAACAGAAGCCATTTTCGGGTCATACTTCGCTCCCCAAATATCATTGATGATCGAAGCGCCGGCTTTAACAGCTTCATCTGCGACAGAAGCCTTGTACGTATCTACAGAGATCGGCACTGCGAGCTCTTTTGTAATCCGCTCAATCACAGGAATTACTCTGGACATTTCTTCGTCCTCGGACACATATTCGGCGCCGGGTCTTGTCGACTCGCCTCCGATATCAATGATATGCGCACCGTCATCAATCATCTCTTTCGCGTGCAACAGGGCATTGTCCAGGCTGTCATATTTTCCGCCATCCGAGAAAGAGTCAGGCGTTACGTTTAAAATCCCCATCACCAGCGTCTTTTCTCGATATGATAATGCGCTGGGTTTGGTATGGATTACTTGTGTTTGGTCTATCGTTTGCTGGGCCATTCTCTTCCTCCCTGTCATGAATTCATGTTCTTTATTTCTTGGTGGTATAGCGTTTGTAAAGCGGAAGTTATTTCTCCGTTTCGGCCCGGATAGTTCACTTCTTCTATTTTAGAAAACGGAATGATCTCAAGAACCGAGTTGGTCATCCATGCTTCATCTGCCGTCAAAAGGGCTTCAAGCTGGTACCGGCCTGTTTTGACATCCATCCCTATTTTCTTTGCGTTCTCCATGACAAAACGTCTCGTGACGCCGTCAAGAATTCCGGTATCAAGTGATGGTGTAAAGATAGTGCCGCCTTTTCTCCAGAAGACATTTGAAATGATGCCCTCTGCTACAGCGCAATCCTCCGTTAAAAAGATCCCTTCAAACCGCGGATCATTTCCGATCTCCCGTTTCGCATACATATTATTTAAATAATGATGTGATTTTAACCGGAACGGCCCCTCCGGTGTGTTTCTCCGTATCGATAACACCTTTCCTTCCTTTTGCAAAGGAAGACTTTCTGGTTTTAGCTGATTAACAAAACATAAAACAGTCGGGTTATCGTAAGTTTGAGCAGCGAAGCCTTTATCGCTGATGCCGGCTGATATGTTCAGCCTGACGCGGGCATTGCCGTCTTTGATATCATTCAGCCCGAGCAGCTTGTCCAGCATTTCAATCATCTCTTGCTTTGTCACAGTGTATTCGATTTGCAGATCCTTAAGTGCGCGTTCAAGCCGTTCTATATGCCAATCAAGCAGGAACGGCCGGCCTTCATAAAGCCTGAAGGTCTCAAACACACCGATCCCATATAAAAAACCATGGTCAAAAGGAGAAAGAACTGCATCTTTCTCCTCTATAAACCGGCCGTTTACATATATCATCACGCAATGACATCCTTGCGGTACGTTTCAATAAAATTTCTGAGCATTTCTTTTCCAAAGGAAGTCATAATAGACTCTGGATGAAATTGAACGCCTTCTATCGGAAGATCATTGTGCCGAATAGCCATGATTTCTCCTTCTTTCGTTTGTGCGGTTACTGTGAAACAGTTTGGCAGCGTATCAGGTTTTACGATCAGCGAGTGGTATCGTGTCGCCACAAGCGGGTTTTGCAAACCTTTAAAGATCGTCTTGCCGTCATGCTCGATTTCTGAGGTTTTTCCATGCATCAGCCGCTCTGCTCTGACCACGTCTCCGCCAAACACCTGTGCGATAGACTGATGTCCGAGACACACGCCAAAAACGGGAATTTTGCCTGCGAAGTATTTAATTGCTTCAAGGCTGATTCCAGCTTCATCAGGACTGCACGGTCCGGGTGAAATCATTAAGAAATCCGGTGACAGCTCTTCAATTTGCTCTATTGTGATATCGTCATTGCGTTTTACAATCAGCTCTTCTCCAAGCTCGCCCAAATACTGTACTAAGTTGTACGTGAAAGAATCATAGTTATCAATCATTAAAATCATTTCTCCGCTCACCTCATCTAATTTTTGTCTCTACTTCGCTCAGCTCTAACGCCTTTTGCATCGCAAAAGCTTTTTTGAATGATTCTCTGTATTCATGCTTAGGAACAGAATCAATCACAACTCCTGCCCCGGATTGCATAAACGCCTGCCCTCCGGCTGCATAAATGGTTCGGATCACGATATTAAATTGAAGATCCTGATTATACCCAAACCACCCTATAGATCCAGTATAAAGCCCACGGCGTGTCGGCTCAAGTTCTTCTATAATTTCCATTGTCCTTACTTTAGGAGCACCTGTAATCGTTCCTCCTGGAAATACAGCATGAATAATATCTACAGCGTCGTATCCATCCTGCAGTTCACCTTGGACATTAGACACAATGTGCATGACGTGGGAGTATTTTTCAATTGCCATGAATTCATTAACCCGCACTGATCCGTAACGGGAAACTCTGCCCAGATCATTTCGTTCTAGATCAACTAGCATGACATGCTCAGCGCGTTCTTTTTCATTATGGATTAATTCATTTGCGAGCGTTTCGTCTTCCTCATCCGTTTTTCCTCTGGAACGAGTGCCAGCAATCGGTCTAGTCTCTAATAGTTTGCCCTTTTTGCTGACAAGAAGTTCAGGAGATCCGCAAATAATTTGGAAATCTGGTGTTTCTAAATATGCCATATATGGAGAAGGATTCACTTCTCTCAGCTTTTTGTAGATCTCATACGGGTGAGCAGACAGCGACTGCGACTGCCTGATCGATAGATTGACTTGAAAAACATCTCCGCTGGCAATGTATTGCTTGATTTTCTCTACAGCCTGAGAAAAGCCTTCTTCAGTAAAAGGCGCTGCAAAGGAACCGTCAGCTGTATATGTCATCTCTTGTAACGGCTCACCGGGAAGCTCAGACAGCCACATATGTTCGAGCTGGGACAGCTTTTCGTCCGCTGATTCGTTCTCATCATTCACATGAGTGACCAGCCAAAGAGCCTGTTCTTCATGGTCATAGACGGCTATATCATCAAAGACAAGAAAATAGATATCAGGTGTCTCCAGGTCATCTAATGAGAGCATTTTAAAATTTTCAATGTAGCGTGCGTAATCATAGCTAAGAAAACCGATTGCTCCCCCTTGAAAATCAGGCAGTTCTTCATCCGTTTCGGTTTCCAGCGTTTTAAACCAACTGTGGAAAGCGCGTAATGGGTCACCCTCTTTAAACAGTGTCTCATCCCCATGCTTAATGGTTGTAATTCCGTCTTTTCCCTTGACAGCCGCAATTGGATCAAGACCGGCTATACTGTATCTGCCGCCTCTTGCACTTTCAAGAAGCACGTGCTGTTTTCTGGATTGTGAAAGTTTCTCATATTGTTGCAAGAATGAATCTTTTTGAAAAGGTACTTTTCTGCCTGCCGGTCTGCGTTGTGCCATTTATATCATTCCTCTGTTTTCTTTTTCTGCTTTTTTTATTGTAAAGCAATATCATGAGTGAAAAAAGTGAATTTCTCTTCCAAGGATAAGATTCGTCGCGCACACGGCATATTTGATGCTCAAATAAAAAAACTCCCGGGCACCGGGAGTTTTTTCGAGCTTTTTAATCGAATTGATACAGCGGCGTACTCAAATAACGTTCGCCGTTACTCGGAATGATAGCCAATACTTTTTTGCCCTTTCCGAGTTTTTTCGCTACTTGAATAGCAGCATAAATGGCCGCACCTGATGAGATGCCTCCGAGAATTCCTTCTTCACGTGCAGCTCTGCGTGCATATTCAAATGCTTCTTCATTCTTCACAGGGAAAATTTCATCGTATACTTCAGTGTTTAAGATGTCGGGCACAAAGCCAGCTCCGATTCCCTGAATTTTGTGAGGGCCTGGTTTTCCTCCTGAAAGCACTGGGGAATCTGACGGTTCAACAGCGTAGATTTTGACGGAAGGATATGCTTCCTTCAGGACTTCACCCGCTCCTGTAATCGTTCCGCCTGTTCCGATTCCGGCTACAAATGCATCAAGCTGGTCATCACCGAATTGCTCAACGATTTCTTTACCTGTTGTTTGGCGATGGATTTCAGGGTTCGATGGATTGTTAAACTGCTGCGGCACGAAGTATCCGTGTTTTTCAGCAAGCTCTTCCGCTTTCTTAATGGCGCCTTTCATGCCTTCCGCACCCGGAGTCAGCACAAGCTCAGCACCATATGCGCGCAGAAGGTTGCGGCGCTCCATGCTCATGGTGTCAGGCATAACCAAAATCGCTTTTAAACCTTTAGCCGCAGCAACCATTGCAAGCCCGATTCCTGTATTTCCGCTTGTCGGTTCAATGATTGTATCGCCAGCTTTTAATTTCCCTTCTTTTTCAGCCGCTTCAATCATCGCTAAACCGATACGGTCTTTTACACTGCTTCCAGGGTTCATGTATTCAAGCTTCAAATATACATCCGCACTGTTTTCATCAACAAGGCGATTTAATTTAACGATTGGCGTATTCCCAATTAATTCAGTAATGGAGTTTGCTACACGTACCATTCTCGACACCTCAATTTCCGACTATTTGTATTGGTATTATGTATATAATCTATCAATTTCAAAATTTTTTGTCAATCATTTAGTACTTTTTTCCCCATAGAACCAAGACACGTCAGCTTCTTTCCAAAGTGATTTTACAGTTGCTTTATCACCTAACTGATCCATTGCGATCTGGCGTTTAATCTGATTCTTTACTTCATCATATGAGAACGTTCTCGCATTTAACTTTTCTTTCAGTTGTATAATTGCATAACCGTTGTTTACCTTTATCGGTTCGTTTGACCATTCATCTTGTTTTAGTGTCTTTGCTTCTTCAATGTATGATGACGGAATGTTGTCTGATGCCTCGGTGACAAACCCTAAATCTCCCCCGTACGGTGACGTATACCTGTCTGTGGACCGTTCCGCCGCAACAGCTTCAAAGCTCGAGCCGCCTTCAAGCTCTTTTAAAACTTGTTTGGCTTCCTCTTCATCCTTTACAACAATATGCCGAATACGATACGAATCATCAAACTGATACAGTTCTTTATTTTGATTATAAAATGATTTCATTTCTGTCTTTGAAATATCAATATCCTTTGTTAATAATTCCTCAAGAAGAATATTATAGCGAATTTGGTCTTTCCACTCTTTTTCAGTTGTATGCTCGTCTTCGTAAAATGAATTATTCACCGCCTTAATCAGCAGAAATTCCCGATCAATTTCGCTTTTAGATACTTTGAGATTGTTCTTTTTGGCAAGCTGCTCTACCACTCGGACATTGATCATATCTTCAAGTGTTGATTTTCCGTATTCATCTTCCATTTCCTTCAGCCATTCTTCTCTTGTGACGCTTTTGCCTCCAATAGTAGCAATGGACTCGTTGGACGGAGAAGCACTGGCTTGAGATTTCGTCAGTGTATATGCCACTGCGATACAGCATACCAGCAGCGCGCCCCAAATGATTGTCCAGATTGTTCTTGATTTCAAATTTACTGTCAGCCCCTTTTCTTAAATTCAAAAAACCCGCTAAAGAGCTTAGCGGGTCGTTTGGTCTCGAAGCTCCTCCAGCTCTTCTTTTGTAAATAAGTACTTTTCATTACAAAAATGGCATACTGCTTCGGCTTGTCCATCTTCTTCTATCATATCTTGAATTTCTTTTTTGCCTAGTCCTAAAACGGCTGTTTCAAAACGCTCTTTTGAACAAGGGCAATGGAATTTAACAGGCATGGTTTCCAAAATCTCAGGCTTTTCTCCTAAGACTTCTTCCAAAATCTCTTCCGGTGTAAGCCCTTTTTGAATCAGTTTAGAAATAGGTTCTACTACAGATAAACGCTGTTCAATTTTTGTAATGGTTTCATCATCTGTTCCCGGAAGGAGCTGAAGAATGAAACCTCCTGCCGCCAAAATGGTGTTGTCTGGGTTAACAAGCACGCCGACACCTACAGAAGAAGGAACCTGCTCCGATGATACAAGATAGTACGTAAAATCTTCCCCCAGTTCTCCGGAAACGATTTCTACTTGCCCTGTGAAGAACTCGCGCAGCCCTAAATCTTTTACAACACTTAATGTTCCATCTGTTCCAACAGCTCGTCTGACATCCAGCTTGCCGTGTTCATTCAAGTCAAAATGAACATGCGGGTTTGAGACATATGCCCTGACTTCCCCTTTAGCATTCGCATCAGCAACAATCGCGCCGATTGGCCCGCCGCCTTCCACTTTCACTGTCAGCTTATCATCACCTTTCAGCATAGAACCAAGCATTAGTGAAGCTGTCATTGTACGGCCTAGTGCAGCGGATGCTGTCGGCCATGTATCATGCCGTCTCTGTCCTTCATTCACCATATCAGTCGTTTTTGCAGCATATGCGCGAACTTTTCCGTCATACGCCAGCGCTTTTACTAAATAATCCATTGCAAAACCTCCTATACACTTCCCACGCGGTTTCGTTCATAAATCAATTCCAGCCCTTTTAGGGTTAAGAATGGATCAACGATGTCTATACAATCTGATTCGTTTGCGATTAATGGCGCAAGACCGCCTGTCGCAATGACTTTCGGTTCTTGTTTTGCCTGCCATTTCATGCGTTTTACGATTCCTTCCACTTGGCCGACATAGCCAAATAAAATTCCTGATTGCATCGCGCTTACAGTGCTTTTTCCGATAATATTGTCAGGCCGGGCGATTTCAATACGCGGAAGCTTTGCCGCACGCGAGTACAGCGCCTCAGTCGAAATTGTAATTCCAGGCGCAATCGCTCCGCCCATATATTGTTTGTTTTCATCGATATAACAGTACGTTGTGGCTGTACCGAAATCAACAACAATCAAAGGATTGCCGTACAAGTGAATGGCCGCAACAGCATTTACGATTCTGTCAGCGCCTACTTCTTTCGGATTGTCGTACTTTATATTTAAACCGGTTTTCATACCGGGACCGACAATTTGCGGTTCGATATGAAAGTATTTTGTGCACATTCTCTCTAACGCAAACATGATTGGCGGCACAACTGAAGAAATAATAATGCCTTCTATTTGTTCAAACATGAGACCTGAATGATCAAATAAAGAGCGCAGAATCATCCCAAACTCATCTTCTGTTTTATGCCTGCTTGTTTCTATACGCCAGTGATATTCTAATTCACCATCATGATATACACCAAGTACAGTATTGGTGTTCCCCACATCAATAACAAGTAACAACCTCTATCACCACTTTTGAATAGTTTCTCTATCATTACTTTTACAAACATTCTACAATACCATACACGATCGGCGGCTCATTTGTAAACAAATCGATACCATAATTGGATGATTGAAAAGGCGGCAGCAGAGGCGGGATTCACATAAAAAAACTGCCAGCGTCAGCCGGCAGTTTTTATCAGAAAGCGTTACTCTTTCGTATCGTCTTTCTTTTCGTCTTCTGTTTTTGACAGAATGTTTACTTTGACATCATCGTTCTTCTCATCATCAGAGAACTTACGCTCAGGCAATGTTCCGTGATCGACAAGGTGTTTGATTTGTTCAGCATCCAGTGTTTCAACTTCCAGAAGCGTCTGAGCAATCAATTCAAGCTTGTCACGATTTTCTGTCAGGATTGTTTTCGCACGCTCGTAACACTCTTTGATAATGCGCTGAATTTCCTGATCAATTTCGTAGGCAATTTGATCACTGTAGTTTTGTTCGTTGTTGAAATCACGGCCTAAGAATACCTGGCCACCCTGAGACTGTCCAAATTGCAGCGGTCCCAGTTTTTCTGACATACCGAATTCTGTAACCATTCGTCTTGCAATATTTGTCGCACGCTGGAAGTCATTGTGCGCTCCTGTGCTGACTTCACCAAAGATAATTTCTTCAGCAACACGTCCGCCCAAGAGACCGACAATTTTATCAAGCAGCTCCGGCTTTGTCTGGAAGTAACGGTCTTCTCTTGGTAGCATAACTGCATAACCGCCAGCCTGGCCCCGAGGAACAATCGTTACTTTATGAACCATATCAGCCTCATCTAAAACGAGTCCGATAACGGTGTGTCCGCCTTCGTGATATGCCACGATATTGCGTTCTTTCTTGGAGATGACGCGGCTTTTCTTAGCTGGTCCGGCAATAACACGGTCCGTAGCTTCATCAATGTCGCGAGCATCGATTTTTTTCTTGTTTTGACGAGCCGCCACAAGAGCAGCTTCATTCAATAGGTTTTCTAAGTCAGCGCCTGAGAAACCAGGTGTTCTCATGGCAATCGATTTCAGGTTTACCGTTTCATCCAGCGGTTTGTTTCTCGCATGGACTTTCAATACAGCTTCACGTCCAATTACATCTGGGCGGTCCACTGTGATTTGACGGTCAAAACGTCCCGGACGAAGTAAGGCTGGGTCCAAGATGTCCGCACGGTTCGTTGCGGCAATGATGATAATTCCTTCATTGGCACTGAATCCGTCCATTTCAACAAGCAATTGGTTGAGCGTCTGTTCACGTTCATCGTGTCCGCCGCCGAGACCCGCTCCACGCTGGCGTCCGACTGCGTCAATTTCATCAATGAAGATCAAACACGGCGCATTCTTTTTCGCGTTTTCGAACAAGTCACGCACACGGGAAGCACCGACACCTACAAACATTTCAACGAAATCAGATCCGCTGATGCTGAAGAAAGGTACACCGGCTTCACCGGCTGATGCTCTTGCAAGAAGTGTTTTACCGGTACCCGGAGGTCCGACTAAAAGCACACCTTTAGGGATTCTTGCGCCAAGCTCGGCAAACTTGCGGGGATCTTTCAGAAATTCAACAACTTCCACAAGTTCTTGTTTCTCCTCGTCTGCCCCTGCAACGTCTTTGAATTTGGCGCGTTTCTTTTCCTCTGTATATAGCTTCGCCTTACTCTTACCAAAGTTCATGACACGGCTGCCGCCGCCTTGAGCTTGATTGAGCAGGAAGAAGAACAGAATAAAGATAATGACAAATGGGATGATGGTCGTCAGGAACGTCACCCATCCGCTTGTTTCTTGAGCGGGATCAACCTTTACATCTGTCTTTTTTATAGCATTAAAGATCTGGTCTGCTCCCTTTCCTTCAGGAACATGAGTCAAAAAGTATTGATCCTTGTCGTAATTTTTCAGCTGTCCCTTTACCTCATAAACACCTCTGACAGGCTGAACCGACACGCTATCAACTTTCCCGTCATCCAGGTTTTTGATGAACGTGCTGTACGACATATTTTCTGTTTTCGGATTTGAGGTCTGGAAGTAGCTCACAACCCCGATTACTACTAATAAAATAAGTAAATAAAAAATGGTATTACGGAAGACCCGATTCATTCCTTACCTCCTCCCACAGTAAGCACAACTATGTTCAATAGTACCATAGAAAATCATTCCAATACAACCAATAACCATCTCGGAAGCAGGCTGCCGATCAGCTTTCATAAACTGCCGGTTTTAACACTCCGATATAAGGCAGATTGCGATAGCGCTCAGCATAATCAAGTCCGTAACCCACTACAAACGCGTCAGGAACTTTAAAGCCTACGAAGTCTGCTTTAATGTCCGCTTTTCTTCCGCTTGGTTTATCCAAAAGGGTAACAATCTTAATTGATTTTGCTTTACGGTATCGGAAGAGCTCTACTAGATAACTTAAGGTTAACCCACTGTCGATGATATCTTCAATAATTAAGATGTCCCGGCCCTCTACAGATGTATCCAAATCTTTAATGATTTTTACTTCTCCAGATGAAACCGTAGATTTTCCGTAGCTTGATACATCCATGAAATCCATTTCCAAATATGTATCAATATGCTTGATAAGATCCGCCATAAAAGGAAGAGCTCCTTTTAACACACCGATTGCCAACGGAAATTTATCTTGATACTCACTTGTTAAGTCTGCACCTAACTCTTTTACTTTCTCTTGTATCTCTTCCTCTGAGATCAGAACTGTTTCAATATCATGTTTCATCATGATTATGCTTGCCCCCTACACTTTTCATGCTGTCTATATTGTAATACAATGCGGTCACTGTTTGGAATCACAAGATCTTCAAAAATGGATTTTTTCAAGCCCGGTATCCAGATAATTTCACCGCTTGCATCCGTCACAACCGGCCAGTTGTCTCTTTCTTGCAGAGGCAATTTCTTATCAATAAATATATCCTTTACCTTTTTCGAGCCGTTCATCCCTTTTAGTTTTATCCGATCGCCGGCTTTTCTTGTCCGGATCGTCAAGGGAAATCTCACCTTATCTTGACTTGTAATAAAAACAGAATTCCCATGTCCTTCAAGAGGTTCCGCGTTTCGCTTTGCCTCTATCAGAAATCCGTTTGGGAGCACTGCCGTCTCATCGGCAGCTCCGCTTATTTGATATTCAAAGGGAACCTTTTTGCACTGCCATTGTTCAAATGTAAACAAACATGTCTGATATGATTTGACCACCTTCAGTCCTTTCGGAAAGTCCAGTACTCCTGAAGGACCGCCCTTATCCGCCCAATCCAAAAACTGCTGAATATGATGAGCTGAAAAGGATGATGGAACGTTTTCATAAAGATAGTTTAATATTAGTTGAACTCCTCTTCTTTGCAAAGGCATCGGGAGGGCAAGCAATTGAGAGGAATTGATTTCAACTGATATTTTAGACTGGCTTGTGATTACTTTATTCATTTCTTCTTTCGTTAATGACTGTAAGAATTGCTCATCTTCAGTCAGTGCTTCGCTTACTTTCTGAAACCTTTTATGCACATCCGGTGATTCCTGTTTCAAAAAAGGGAGCACTGCTTTTCTGAATCTGTTTCTAGTGTAATCATCTTTGGCGTTGCTTTCGTCCGTCCGGTAGCTCAAAGCGTTTTCATGGCAATAATGAAGAATCTCTTCTTTTGTAATGGCTAGAAATGGTCTGATCATCTGTCCCGTTTCAAACCGTCTTACCGGCTGCATTCCGGCAAGTCCAGCTCCGAGTGTGCCTTTGGCCAGCCTCATAAGCATTGTTTCAACCTGATCATCTCCATGATGAGCAAGTGCAAGATAATCCGCTTGATGCTTGGACATCACTTCCTTAAAAAACTGATATCGGCAATCACGGGCAGCTGCCTGCTTGTTGAGACCGTTTTTCTCAGCATACGCAGTTACATTGATTTGAGCCGTTTCACATTTGATGTGTTCAGCCTCACAATACGCTTGGACAAAACGCATGTCTTCCTCAGATTGCGCCCCTCTGAACCGGTGGTCTACGTGAGCCGCAATCACATTGGCTGAACGGCCGTATAACGCATGAAGCGCGTGAAGGAGAGCCATCGAATCCGGACCGCCGGAAACGCCTACAATAATTGTCGCCCCTTTTAACGTAAGATTGTGTTTGATAAAAAAATCTTTGACACTGTTCACAATGTCCTCCTCACAATGAGCAGGTATTTTAAAGATATTCATATCCTATCACTTTCAATCCTTCCAAGCAAAGAAGAAGCATGGGTATTGCAGATTGCGGCTGTCAAATAAGGAAAAAGATAATGTAAGCGAAATAAAGCGCCAAAACACTGATTACGATAAGAGCGGTTTCGAATAACCCTCCGGACTTAGCGCCCTTCTTTTTAGGTGCATATCTCGTCTGTGTTACTTTACCCTGACGCATGTTTTGCTGTCTTTGTCTTGAGATAGATTGCGCCGAAGTTGGCGTTTTTCCAGCCTGTTTTCTTTGCGCTGCCTTTTGCCCTGCTGCGAGCATCTCTCTTTTCATCTCGTCAGCGGAATCATAATGGCCATTTAAAGCAGAAATAAGCACTTTTTTATACTTTTGCAGCACCGGACTGCCCTCGATTAGAGATCGCAGCTGGTCCTTTGGCTGGCTTGTTTTTTTGAATTCCTTTTTATGTACACAGTTGATCATAATCATAGCAACCGCAAACAAGTCGTAAGAGGGCTCTGCTTTTCTTGTCCCATACCCCCAATATCCTCTATCGTAAAACTCGGTATACTCTTTTATCGCTCGGCCCTCCTTGGTTGTTCCGCCTACATCTATGCAGCGGATTCTGGCCGGCGGGCCGGTGACAATCAGATTATCCGGCTTAAGGTCGCCGAATATCCACCCTTGCTGATGAAGCACGGATAAGCTGGTTAACAGCTGAATCATCAAGACCGGAATCCATTCTGCTCCTTTGTCACTGACGAACTGTAAAAGCAGCGGGCCTTTTATGTATTCCATTGCATAAAATGAAACTTTTGTATTAGCACTGGGAATAAAGGCATCATCAGTGTCAAAAAAAGAAGGCCCCATCGTTACGGACTGGGCCTTTGAAAAAGATTTTAAGACATTCACTTCAGAAGTAATAGACAGGCTGTCATCACTTACCTTTAAGGCAACATGTCCATCTGATGCTTCTGCCAAATACACAATTCCATTGGCCCCTTTTCCAAGCTGTTTACGCAGTGTGTAAGTATTTCCATTCCACTTGCCCTTTACTCTCGTTCCTGGCTTGAGGCTACATGCCAAACTCGTCAAAGTGTCGTTCATCATCTGCCAGCATGCTCCTTCTTGAGCGGATTTTTTCGAATTGCTGTGTCGCTTCACGAATCGCCGGACCTGTCGGCGTGATGCCGCCTGTCGATAGCTTCGCAAAGAGTGTGGAAAGAGACTGCAGCTTCGGTGTCCAATTCAGCACAAGCTCGACCTCTTGTTTTTTCCCGGGAAATATACACATCGCAAATTCGTTATTCCCTATTCGGGAGTTAAGACTCACGGACAAGTCAATCAGTGCTTCTTTCACTGTAGGCAGCTTTGGCGCCATACTAGCGCTTGTATCAACGAGAACCAAAACCTGAAGATGCACCGTTTCTCCCAGTTCATCTACCACTTCCATGACTTCGCCGCGTTTTTCCGGAGAAAGCTCCTCCATTTCCACATTCTTTCCCAGGATTTGCTTCAGTTCTTGATTCACCACCCCTTGCAGGGTTTGCGTCATTGCTTTTTTCGTTACCATTTGAACCGTTTGCAAAAGCTGTGATGCGTAAACGACCTGATGCACGCCGCCTCCAGCAAGCGCAATCCCTTCGACTTCTTTCATAGCCTCGTGGTCAATTTTGTTTTCTTCCATTATACCTATGACATTTACTGTAATCCCTTGCTCTTTAGCAAAAGCAGCCATAGCAAGCGGGTCTTCACCATGATTTGAGCAGCCATCCGTTATCAGCAGAATTTGATTCAAACGTCCGTTGTTCACATTCATTCCTCCTGGAGAATACGATGATTCTCAGATTCATATAGTTCCATCTTCGCCAGAAGAAAATTGATTTATACGGAAGCGTTATGAAATTTCTTGTTTGCTTTGAAAGATAGCCGGAACGGGAATAGACGCCCACTTTGGTGTATTGTGATCAATTCGGACGACAACAACCGTCATATCATCATCAATTTGGCCTGATCTTGTGCGAATCACTTCCTCCATAAGTAAGTCAGCAATTTCCTGCGGATCATCTGTTTTTAACCCTTTCATTTTGCGCTTCATCCATAAATCATGATTTTCCACGTGTTTAGGGCCTTCGAAAATACCGTCACTCATCATGATCAGGAGGTCTCCCGCCTTCAGCTGCTCACTCACAACCTCAACGTCGAATTCGTTAATAATGCCGATTGGCAGATTGCTCGCTTGGACTTTCATCACCTGCTCACCCCGTTTGATAAAGCTCGGTGTTGATCCAACCTTTAAAAACTTACAGCTCGCATCCTGAAGGTCGATAATAGAAAGATCGAGCGTGGAATATATTTCATCGGTTGTCCGCAGAGACAGTATGCTGTTGATCGTTTTGATCGCTATTTTTTCATCAATTCCTGATTCAAGGATCTTTTCAAGAAGTTTTATCGTTTCATTGCTTTCAAAGTGAGCCCTCGCGCCATTGCCCATGCCGTCGCTGATAGCAGCTGCATATTTTCTTGCGCCTAGCTCCATCATGCTGTAGCTGTCGCCGGAGACAAGGCCGCCGCCCTTCGCCGCATGAGCCGCACCCGTAGACACTCTGTACGATTTTGTTGATCCAAACGCGACATGGCTGTATCCATTTGGATGCGGAGAATGCTGCTCGGCTTTCACAAGAACTTGCTCTTCCAAAATGTCAGAAAGCATAGGTGCTATGATTTTTTCACTTTCTCCATGCCCGCTGAATGGGATTGTCATTTCAATATCAATGTTTCCCTGTTCAAGGCTGTAAATCTCCACCTGCTGAATCTCTATTCCAAAATGCTGAAGAGCCTCAATAATTTGTTCTTCTTGGATAAAGTGCTGCTCCCTCTCCCTTTTTATTTCCCGAGAAAAGTCTGCCATGACCTCTGAAACACCCAAGAGCTGTTCAGCTACAAGCCGCCTGCTGTCCTGCACTTTTTTCTTAAGGGTTAAATGCGCATGATGATAGGCAAGTTCATCCTCTATCAACTCTTCAACCTGACGCGATTTAGAGCAATACTGGTGAAACTCTTTTTTCAGCCTTCTGTTTGAAGCATACTCTTTTTCCTCTGTTTCCAGCATAACTTGTTTCATTAAATCATATGTTTTATCAAAGTTCTGAACCCAGCACCTGTTTTTCTTGTAGCACGTTTGACAGGAATGCTCTGTAATTTTGCTTAAAAACAGATCGACCTCGCTGTCATCTGTTTGTTCGTCAGACGCTTGATAAAAGGTTGCAAAGCTTTCTGACAATGCATGAAATACATTGGAGAACTGATCCACCTTTTGAGCAGTGACATCTCTGATTTTTCTCGCGTATTGCTGCTGCTCCTGAAGATGTTCCACAGTGCCCGGAATATATCTCGCCACTTTTCTTGTAATGGACTGAGGCGTGAGCAGAAACAGGCCGACTGCTATCAATGACTCATAGAGCGTTGTCATCAGACCGGCAGAGCCTTCTCCATATAAAGAAATAAGAAGCGAGCCGATAATCAGCCCGATTGCCGCACCCGCTTTTTTTCCTTCTTTCAGCAAACCGCCTAATAAGCCCGAAAAAGCGAGCAGACTCATTTGATAGAGATTTCCGATATTGGCTAAGCCGAGAATCAGGCCTGTCACGACACCCACTGTACAGCCGATGCTTGCACCGCCGATGAAGGAAAAGCTTAATACAACATAACGGGCCAGGATATGTTCTGCCTGCATCCCTTGATAGGACAAGCCTGCAAGTCCAGTCAGCACCGAAGCAATCAGAATCATAAAGCAAATGATTTCTTCTATTTTTAAGGATTGTTTTACTTTCTTCACTGTAAAAATCGGAAGGCTTTGGAGGAAAATCAGCGTTAAAATAAAGGACAGCCCCGCTTCTACAACAGCCATCACATAATCATAGGTTGTAAACGCGCCATTCTGAGCGTAAACAAAACCCGCTCTTGCCGCCGCCATGGAGAGGAACACGACAACCGGAAGGGCTTTCACACGATCATCTGTGATGAAGGATGCTACTTTAGAAAACACGAAGAATGCAAGCAACGCCGCTAATATGAGTAATGAGTGCTTTGGAGAAATTGTCATTGCACCTGCAAGCACAGCCAGCACTGCATACAGCGCCTTGTCTCTTCTGATCAGAAGCATTGCCCCAAAGAAAGGAAGGGCGAAAGGAAGGACCTCGGATAATATGAAAGCTCGTCCAAGCAAAAACCCGATGACGACATAAATGAATCCTTTATAGAAAAACAGTGAATGCAAATGATGAGTCACCAGCTTCGCTCCCCTGTTAAAAAACGATTGGAGTTTTTCAAAAGCTTGTCCCGCCATTGGCCCGTTCACTCTTCTTTCTGCTTTTTCCATTTCTCTCATCTCCCACCTGTTATATTCGTTGCCTGTCATTATAGCGAAAGCACAGATAGGATTTTGTCAAAAGAAGGTAAGTATACCAAAGAAGTCTTCGACGGTTTCTGCCCTGAAATTCGTTTATGCGGAGAATTTCCAGAAAGATGTCTAAAAATGAAAAAAATCGGCTTCTGTAACAGAAACCGATTTTTCAGTATGACCCGTACGGGATTCGAACCCGTGTTACCGCCGTGAAAGGGCGGTGTCTTAACCGCTTGACCAACGGGCCTAACAAATATGGTAGCGGCGGAGGGGATCGAACCCCCGACCTCACGGGTATGAACCGTACGCTCTAGCCAGCTGAGCTACACCGCCATATTGTTTTGTGCTTCTAAGCACAAGTTATATAATACAAAGGTTTGTCCTTTTCGTCAACAGAAACTTTAATGTTATAATTTTCTGACTCTTACCTTGAGGGAGCATATAAAAAAAGCACCCGTTGGGACGAACGGATGCTTCATTTATTTATAGAAAGCAGCAAGTTATCCTCTTCTTGCTCCGCGCCCTCCACGTTTTGATTCCGTATTGCGTTTTAAAGATGACAAGCGATCTTCGCTATCTTTTAAAAACTTGTTCATTTTCTGTTCAAAAGATTCTTTCGGACGGAAATCATTTCTAGGTCTGGCTTGCGGACGGTCTTTAGCTTTTTTAATAAATAAACCAATTTTCCCGTCTTTTTCAACGTTGATGACTTTCACTTCAACTTGGTCGCCGACTTTTAAGTGATCATTAATGTCTTTAACATAATTATCGGCTACCTCACTGATATGAACGAGACCGGTTGAGCCTCCAGGCAATTCAACAAATGCTCCAAAATTTGTAATACCTGTAATTTTCCCTTGCAACTTGCTGCCCACTTCAATCGACATAAAAAAAGTGCTCCTCCTTAGGCTTATAAAAAGATCGTTTGCTTAATTATACCTAAATAAAAATTTAAGTGTCAACAAGGCTACTTGTTCTTCTTCTCCACATTAAAGATTATTTCACCGTCTCCAGACATGAATAAGTCTCTTCTGGCAAGCTCTGTGACGTAATCTTCATCTTTTAATTTGGATATTTCTTCTTTTAAATCCGTTTGCTTTGTCTTTAAATTCTTCAGTTCTTTTTCAAGCTGTTCTTTCTTTTCTTCTTTTGCGCTAAGGGAAGATGTTTGGCTCCATACAGAGCTTGCCAGTACAATTGCCGTCAGAAATACGAGGGCGCCGAATACAGTCAACCGTCTGTACAGCCCTTTTCTTCTTCTTTTCTTCAGCTGATTTTGCCGCTCTACTTTTTCTTTATAGTCGTTTTGTATTTCAGTTATCGTTCGTTCCCTGGAAAAATTCAAATCAGACGGTCCTCCTTTCATCTCTTCAAAAAACGTGTAATGGTCGTTCTTATGGTTACCAATAGTTTCTTCTTCTTTTTTAGAAATCCTGCACCTTTTTGAAAATATCGTCTGAAAGTTAGACGCAGTTTTTCAGGAAGAAGTTTCATACATTGTTTAACGATAAAGCGGATCGGAAAACACAGAACCATGACTATTTTATAAAGACATAACATGAGAAAACCGATCAGGCGGTATGTTCTCTGAAAGAGAAACGTGACCAGCCAGATGATGACTCCGCATGTCCACACAATAGGACGAAATAACACGTGCTGAATGAGCTTTTTAAAGAATTGATAAACAGAAACAACAAGATAAATGACGAATTTCAGTATTTTTATATAGATTCGTTTGCAAAGGCTTTGATACGTCGCAACGCCCAGCAGAACCGCCAAAAAAATGTACAGCCTGAATTCTCCCTCATTTACATGAAGCAAGACATAAAAGAAGAGCAGCCCCTGCAAAATCCAGAAAAGAATATCATGAATAAATAAAAGCCACCTGGCTGTTCTGGCACGAATGACAAAGAGCCTGTACGTATCAAGCGACGCGCCAAGCCAGAGGCCCATACCGGACATCGCCAGCATTGTATAGAATTGTGTCGTCAGCGTCATTTAAACAACTTGCTAAAAAACCCTTTAGCTTTATCCCCTTGTTGCTCGTCTAAATACACTAAATCAAATACCCTGCCTTTGATCGAAACAATCCCTTTTTCTACATCAAGATTTTTCATTTGAAGGTTTTCGCCTCTGACTGAGAGCATTCCCATCACTGTTTCCAGCAGGAATTCTTCGTTATCAAAGCTTTCAACTTGCTTAACCCCAGAAATATCTAAATGTTTCCGGCCTTTCATTGTCACATCGTGCTGTTCCGGAACAGAAGAAGAACCTTTTTGTTCATAATATGAATTCATCTATTCAGCCCCCATATCCTCGATACTTTTAGCATTATTACTGCATTGTATGAGGAGGGGGATTCTTTTAGAACAAGCCTATTCGCCGAGTTTTTCTTCCTTTAGCACCGTATACATGTTTGCGGCTTCTTCTTTTTTCGTCGTGTCTTTGAGCTCATTCACTTGTACCGTTACAAGCTTTTGGCCGAAGCGGACCGTTAATTCATCTCCAGGTTTTACGTCTGAGCTTGCTTTAGCCTGATTTCCGTTAATGGAGATTCTGCCTTGATCAGCTACTTCCTTCGCTAGTGTACGTCGTTTAATCAGCCGTGATACTTTTAAAAATTTATCTAATCTCATATTACGATCTCCTCTCAGTTTCTTTTGCTTCATTCCACAGATTGTCCATGTCCTCAAGAGACATAGTAGCCAGCTCGATTCCCTTTTCCTTCGCTGTTTGCTCAATATAAGAGAAACGTCTCCGGAATTTATCGTTTGTCATCGCCAATGCTTCCTCCGGTTCTATTTTGTAGAAGCGGGCTACATTTACCAAGGCGAAGAGAACGTCGCCAAATTCGGCCTTGAGATTGTGTTCAAGAGGGTCTTCAGAAACCTCCGAAGAAAATTCCTCCATCTCCTCATTCACCTTTTCCCAAATATCACTCACATCTTCCCAGTCAAAACCGACTTTTGCCGCTTTTTTCTGAAGTTTAGCAGCTTTAGAAAGAGCAGGAAGGGTTTTCGGGACGTTGTCTAACAAGGATTCTTCAGATGTATGTTTTTCGGCTTTTTTAATATCTTCCCAATTTGCCAAAACATCGTTTTCATCCTGAACCTTAACATCTTTAAACACATGGGGATGTCTTCGGACCATTTTTTCACTGATCCCTTTAATCACATCATCTATTGTGAAATAACCATCATCTTCACCGATTTGCGCGTGAAGCAGGACCTGAAGCAAAACGTCGCCAAGCTCTTCGATCATATGGTCTGTGTCTTCTTCGTCAATTGCTTCGAGAAGTTCATAACACTCTTCAATCATGTATTGTTTTAATGACTGATGAGTCTGCTTTTTATCCCACGGACAGCCGTTAGGCCCGCGAAGCTCTCTGATGATGCGCCGAAACGCGGAGAACTCCCGGTACAGCAGCTTCTCTTCTTTAATCGGCGGAATATACACACTTGTTAAGTTATTCATGGCGACATTACGGTCCAATTCAAATAAAGGCACTCTCCGAATATCCTCATCGCGGCTTCCGGCGGCCGTTACAATCACAACTTCATAATCATCCGGCAGCTTCTCCATTAATGTCAGCTTCACTTCGGATGCAGTCATTTGGTCGTAAACCTGACAAATGATCAGGTGATGTCTGAGCTCAAGCTCATCCGCGCTCAATGTGCCGGCATCCACAAATTGAAAGCCTTCAATGGGATCAATTTGCAAGGCATTAAAAGTGGCATCAAGAAAACTTTGTCCTCCCGCGACTTTCACCTGAATGTTTTTTTCTTCCTGCCGCTCCGTCAGCAGCTGTACTGTTTTTTCCGCTACAAATGGATGCCCCGGAACCACATAAAAAACGTCCTGATGCTTCGCTTCTCCAAAGAGAATGTCAGCAATTTCTTCGTATACCGCATCAAACTGGTCATGCTTCTCATATATATCATCAAAATAACGAATGTTCTTCGCTTCGCTTTCTAGCTCCTGAATTAAAGGGTGGTCTTTTGTTCTGACAAACAGAGTGTCCGCCTTTGTCAGCAGCTTATGTATGCCAATTGTCAACTGGTCCATGTCTCCGGCGCCAAGCCCGACGACTGTAATGTTACCTGCCATTTTGTTCTCTCCTTCTTGTGAGTTTGCTTAACTTGCTGCCAAAAGGCACACTGTTGAGCTCTTCATCCGTAAATATTCCCAATTTCATCATACAATAAATAAACACCGCGCCTCCAATGGCGACAGCAGAAACACTTTCAACCGCCGCATATCCTCTTCCTTCCGCATCAAACAGAAAAGACCAAAGGCGTAAATAAGCAAGCAAGACAGCCGACATCAATAAAGCGGACCCAATAATCGGAAGCATAACGCCTCTCAGCTTGTCCAGCCATTCTTTTTGCCGCAAGCGATATAAATTAAGGCCGGCGACAGCCGCAAAGGTAGCCGCTGTCGCAAATGAAGCCCCTTCAATTCCATAACGCGGAACCAAAAAGGTATTTAACACCCATTTCACAGCCACGCCTGCGCCTACCGCTATTGCAGGAAACACCGTGTTTCCCGTTCCCTGTAAGACAGCAGCAGCCGTGACCGCCAAGGACGCAAACAAAATGGAGCAGCTAAATATCTGTAACGCAGCTGTTCCTTCACCATTTTGAAACAGCATAATGTTGACCGGCTTGAGGATGCAGATGAGACCGGCAGACGCCGCAACGCCAATCGCAAGACACAGCTTTAAGGAAGACGTCACTCTTTGTTTCATCACCAGCATCTGATTGTCCTTTACCGCCTTTGAAATCAACGGTACGAGTGAGGTCCCGATGCCCATTGCGAAAACAGAACCGAGCTGCAAAAGAGGCTGCCCCCGGTCATAAATTCCTTTCAGCCGCTTTGCTTCTTCACTCACCTCACCGCCAGACAGCAAAGAATATAAATTCAGCGCATCGACAAGCTGAATAAACAAAAGCAGCAGGCTGCTGACACAGATCGTGACCGAATATAAAAGCAGTTTCTTAATTAATTGATTTGTTGTAATGTGATTTTCTTTTTCTATTTCCGCTTTTTCAGGCTTTTTCGTTTTGAACCAAAAAAAGACGAGGATGATTAGCGCAATCAAACTTCCGGCAAGAGAACCAGAAGCAGCTGCCGCTCCCGCAGTATAAAGCGAGGCACCCTTTTTGATGAGCCAAAAAGATAATCCTAAAAGCACCGCTACCCGCAGAAACTGTTCCATGATTTGCGATAAAGCGGACGGAAGCATATTGTGCCTCCCTTGAAAAACGCCTCTGAGCAGCGCGACAAATGGAAACAGAAGAAACGCATAGGCAGTTACTTGTATTAACTGGGCGAGATGCGAATCACCCATAAACAGAGCGATCGGAACAGCTCCCATATATAAACACAGAAATAAAAAAACACCTATTACCGATAAAACCAGCGCTGAAATTTTCATTATGGTGTTATGGCTTTTTTCACTATAATCATTCATCAGTTTAGAAATAATCACCGGAAATCCTGATGTTGAAAGCATGACGGCAATACCGAGAAAAGGGTATACCTGCTGATATATATAAAATCCAACATCGCCGACAATGTTTTGAAATGGGACTCTGTAAACGGCGCTTAGTATTTTTGAAATAACGCCTGCCAGAATTAAAACAAATGCCCCCTGCCACATCCAATGCCGTTTGACGCGTATTGAATCATCCATCCAAAAGCTCCTTCCCAACGTCAGGGGCCATGCAGAGTGTGCAATGACCTTGGTACAAATAAAAACGAGGTTATTATACCATATCCCAACCCTTGGAATCCTTTTTCGGCCTGCACAAAAAAGAACAGCGTCCCAAGGAGAGCTGTTCTTTCTATACCTATTTTGATAATTGTAATAAGACCTACTGTTCCATTTGACGAGCCAAAAACCCAGCTGCTGTTTCAACGGCTTTATGCTCTACTTCGCCCATCGTCTGATCCTTTGAAAAAATCACGACCGCACCTATCGGGTCGCCATTCGCCACAATCGGACCGACAGTATACGAACTCATATCTTCATCTATGCCATTCACAAGCTGCACGGATTTTGCATCACTCTCAAGCACGGAACTTCTCTGATCCATTGTTTTTTCCAGCATTTCGCTGATCGGCTTGTTTAAGTAGTCTTTTTTGGAACTTCCGGAGACGGCAATGTAGACATCACGGTCACAGATAAGCACTGAGTGGCCAAGACTGTCATAAAGCGCGTCTGCATACTCCTTTGCGAAGTCTCCAAGTTCACTTATCGGAGAGTATTTTTTCAAAATAACTTCTCCGTCACGATCTACAAAAATCTCAAGCGGATCGCCTTCCCTGATTCTCAGCGTTCTGCGAATTTCTTTAGGAATCACGACCCGTCCTAAGTCATCAATACGACGTACGATACCGGTTGCTTTCATCTCTGGTGCCTCTCTTTCATTTGATGGTTATACAATGTGGGAAAGACCTAAAGCAGTTACTTTATGTACCTTCCGCCTCGCTTGAAATTAGTATCCGTCACATCAAATGTAATATACACCAGAGAGTAACAAAATTTACGTTGATGAAATGGTTTGTTTTTTCACATCTTTAAGGCCCTTCAGCATGCCCAGCACGGTTTCGAGCCATTCATCCGCAGCCTTGCCTTTCGTTTGAACGGAAATTTTGAGTTTTTTCCCTTCCATTCCCAGTCCGATTTGTCTGCCGTATTTGTTGCCAAGCTCAAACAGTTTCTGGCCGTCAATATCAGCACTAGCCTCTTCAGAAATGGTCAGCCTGACTGCATCTTTATCTTGCTTAATCAATTCGACCCGTTCATTTTTCGCATAAACCTTCATTTCAGCTACGGTAAACAAGTATTCAACTTCTTTTGGATAATTTCCAAACCTGTCAATCATCTCATCTTGAAGTTCATTTTTCTCTTCAATTGAAGCCACAGATCTGAAGCGTTTATACATATCAATTTTCTGTTTGCCGTCTTGAATGTAAGTTTCCGGAATGTACGCATCAAGCTCAAGATCAATTTCTGTTTCAAAATGCTCCGTTTTCGCTGTATCGCCTTTCCGCTCTTCAATGGCCTCCTTCAGCATTTGCGAATAGAGGTCAAATCCGACCGAATCGATAAAGCCGTGCTGCTGAGCGCCAAGAAGGTTTCCGGCTCCGCGAATCGTTAAGTCGCGCATGGCGATTTTAAAACCAGATCCCAGCTCCGTAAATTCTTTAATCGCCTGCAGTCTTTTTTCAGCTACTTCAGTAAGCACTTTATCCCGGCGATACGTGAAATACGCATACGCTACACGGTTAGAACGGCCGACACGTCCACGCAGCTGATAAAGCTGGGAAAGACCCATCTTGTCGGCGTCAAACACGATCAGCGTATTCACGTTTGGAATATCTACACCCGTTTCAATGATTGTTGTGCTGACGAGAACGTCTGATTCCCCTTCCAGGAAACTCAGCATGACAGCTTCTAATTCATTTTCTGTCATTTTCCCGTGGGCATACGCAACCTTCGCGTCAGGGACAAGCATTGAAATCTCATCTGCTTTCCGTTCGATATCCTCTACCCTGTTGTATAAGAAATAGACTTGGCCACCGCGCGCAAGCTCGCGCTCAATCGCCTCTCTGACTAGGGCACCATTGTATTCCACAACATACGTCTGTACAGGGAAGCGGTTTTCCGGCGGCGTCTCGATCACCGAGAGATCCCTTACGCCAAGCATAGACATATGCAGCGTACGCGGAATCGGTGTCGCTGTTAATGTTAATACATCCACATTGGCTTTAATCTGTTTGATCTTTTCTTTATGGGTGACACCAAAACGCTGCTCCTCATCAATGATGAGCAGCCCTAAGTCTTTATAAACAACATCTTTTGATAACAGTCGGTGTGTCCCAATGACGATATCAACCGTTCCGTTTTTCAATCCTTTGATCGTTTCGTTTGCTTCTTTTCTTGTTCTGAATCGGCTAAGCAGGCCGATATTCATCGGGTAGTCCTGAAAGCGCTCTGTAATGGTCTCATAGTGCTGCTGAGCCAAAATGGTTGTCGGGACAAGCAGTGCGACCTGTTTTCCATCAGCGATTGCCTTAAACGCCGCACGGATGGCAACCTCTGTTTTCCCGTACCCTACGTCTCCGCAAAGCAGGCGATCCATCGGCCGCTCTCTTTCCATGTCTTTTTTGATTTCGTGAATAGAGCGGAGCTGATCTTCCGTCTCTTGATAAGGGAACGCCGATTCAAATTCACGCTGCATTTCATGATCAGGAGAAAACGCGTAGCCCTTGCTCGCTTCCCTTTCGGCATACAGTTTAATTAAGTCATCAGCGATGTCTTGAACGGATGTTTCTACTTTTTTCTTAACCCGCTTCCATTCACTGCCGCCTAACTTATACAGCTTCGGTTCTTTTCCTTCAGAGCCGACATACTTCTGTACCTGGTCAATTTGTTCAACCGGCACATAAAGCTTGTCGCTTCCCTGATAGTGAATGTTCAAATAGTCTTTGTGAATTCCATTGATCTCAAGGGTTTCGATCCCTAAATACTTTCCGATCCCGTGATTAATATGAACGACATAATCACCAATTTGAAGCTCGGAATAGCTCTTGATGCGCTCTGCATTCGTAAGCTTCTGTTTTCGAGGCTTCTTTTTCACGCGGTTTTTAAACAATTCTTCTTCAGTAATGACAGCAAGCTTCATTAACGGCAGCTCAAATCCTGATTGAAGCTCGCCTTCCATGATATAAACCTGTCCCTGAACAAGCGCCTTTTTGCTGTCAGTCATCGCCGCTTCGATTTCATAATCGGCCAAAACAGAAGACAGTCTTTGTGTACGTTCCTTATTTGCTCCCAAAAACACAACGGTGAAGTTTGATTTTTTAAACCGCTCCATTTCACCGGCAAGTACATTCATTTGCCCGTGGAAGCTCTGCATTTGTCTGCTGGATACATTTACGATATTTTGCGGGCTCGTATGCTGAACATGGCGTAAAAACAAAGAATAGTACAGCAAAGGCCGTCTTTGTTCAGCAACTATTTTTTGGAAGCTGAATGACAGACTGATGTCATGCAAAATCTTCCCTTCCTCCAGAAGATTTGTGACAAACTCCGCTTCTTCCTTTTGAAGCTGCTCTTCCATTTCATGAATCCGGCTGACTTCGTCCAAAATAAGAAGCGTGTTATCAGGTGTATAATCTAGCAAACTAGCAGGTTTTTCATAAAAATATGAAAGGTACTTCACCAGTTCCTGATCTGTCTGGCCTTCAGATAAACGCTCTTTATCATGAGAAATATTCATATGCAGGATTTCTTTTTGCTTGTCGAGCTTTAATTTTTTCAAGCTGTCGGCAAGGCCTTTATCCATCTTCTCTATAGCAAGTGCTTTTTCTTCAGCTCTGATAATCAGTTCCTTTGCCGGACCGATACTGATGGAGGTCAAGGTTTCAATTGACCGCTGATCATCGGAGTTAAAGCTGCGGATGGAATCAACCTCGGTGTCGAATAATTCGATTCTGACCGGATGCTCAGAGGTCAGCGGATAAATGTCGATAATTCCGCCGCGAATACTGAATTCACCGGGTGCAGAAACCATATCAGATCGCTCGTATCCCACCTCTACCAGTCGGGATGCCAGCTGATCCGGTTCGATATCATGCCCCACCTGAATGAGCATTTGGCTGTTTTTCCATACCTCTACCGGCGGCAGCATTCTTCTGACAGCCGCTACTGGAGCAACAACTATAGGCGTTTCTCCGTTTGTTAATCTATTAATGACATCTAAGCGCTGCGCCCGCAGTTCAGGGCTAGCCACCGCGATTTCTGATGATATGAGTTCATTGACGGGGTACAGAAGGACAGACCGATCCCCAAGAAGTGAAGTCAGATCATCCGTTACTTTCTGAGCTTGGTATAAATTATGGGTGATTAGAAAGATAGGCTTATTCGTTTCATTAGCCAGAGCAGCAGTAAAAACAGAACGCGCGGAACCTGAAAGACCTGCGAGCAGTTGTTCCTTCAGCCCCTCGTTTAAACCGTTGACGATGGATTTGAAGTCATCGCTTTCTTTAATAAAGGTTTGAATGTTGTCCATATGGCCCCTCCTCTCTGTTTTCTGTAAGAACAGAAAAACGCTTTGGTCTAGTGTCTACACCAAAGCTTTTTATTGAATAAATGTGTGATGTTCGTGGTAATGCGGATTTCGTTCGAGCGCCTCTTGGCAATCTTCACATATTGTAAGAACATGGACATCTCCATTGTCTTTATATGAAATCATATCGTTTCTTTCCTCGTTTGTTAAGTGCTCAAATCCAAGTGAGTTTGTCGATACCATGGAAGATTCCAGACTTCCAACTTTTACTCCGCAATGACGACAATAATAATGCAAAGCCATACAAGGGACCCTCCTGATGAAAAAGTCATTTTGGTGTAGTATGGACTTTGATTATGTATTTTATACCTTCGAGTTGAATTCGTTCATAACCTCTAAAAATGGTTTGCTGAGAGAAGCCTCACAAGCCTTAACGGACTTTCCAATCGCTTCATCAATTGCTGGTGTTTCATCCTTTGTAAAAGCACCTAAAACATAATCAACCACCTTCATCCCGTTCACTGGCCGCCCGATTCCGATGCGGATGCGATCAAACTCAGGTGTTCCGAGATGCTGAATCAATGATTTGATGCCATTATGCCCGCCGGCACTGCCTTTCGTTCTTAGACGAATCTTGCCAGTCGGCAGATCAAGGTCATCGTAAATGACTTTTAAATCTTCGTTGTCTACATCATAATAATCCATTAAAGGCCGCAAACATTCTCCTGATAAATTCATATATGTAAGCGGTTTAACAAGTAGAACCTTTTTGCCGGAAACAAATCCGGTTCCGTATAATCCGTTAAATTTGCTCTGGTTCAGCTCAATGTTCCATTCCTTCGAAAGCTGGTCTATTGCCATAAATCCGACATTATGCCTTGTATTTTCATAGTTCTTTCCCGGGTTTCCGAGGCCAGCAATTACAAGCATGGCAAATCCTCCCTTAGTCACATAAGCTCCCGCTCTAACACGGGCTATAATTCTTCTCATTCTAGCACAAAAGACGTAACCGCGGGAGGGTTACGCCTTAAGCTATTATTGATTTTCGTTTTCACCTTCAGGCTGAGCATCGGCAGTTTCCTCAGCGTCTGTTTCTGCAGCATCCTGCTGCTGCGGAGGAAGAATAGAAGCCACAACTTCATCTGATTCGTGATTATAGGAGTAGTCACCGCCGGCAGGCAAGTCCTCAATCGTGAGTACATCATTTACATCAAGACCAGAAATGTCTGCCTCGATCGATTGCGGAATTGCTTTTGGCTTCGCCTTCACAGTAAGAGCGTAAAGCGGCTGTTGCAATACGCCTCCATTTTTCACTCCAATTGCTTCTCCGGTCAGATGAATCGGCACTTCCACTTCAATTTCTTCACTCATATTGACTACTTGGAAGTCGGCATGAGTGACCTCATTTTTCAGCGGGTCCGTTTGCAGCTCTGTTACCATGACAGCGTGCTTCTCTCCGTTGACGTCGAGTGTAATGACTGTATTCTTGCCTTCATCCCTCAGTGTTTTGATAAGTTCCACACTGTCTAAGGATACCGGTTTGTTTGCCGTGTCTTTTCCATAAATGATACCTGGAACATGTCCTGAAGTACGGATATCCCGAAGAGACGAACGGGTGAAACCTGTTCTTTCTTTTGCCGTTAACGTTGCCATATTCAGCACCATCCTATTATCGTTTTATTGTCCTATTAGAAACAATACCCAAAACGATAAAGGTTTAAACCTTTCAAAATCGGTTTAGCTGAAAAGGTAGCTGACAGATTGCTGCTCATGAACGCGAATAATCGCTTCAGCCAGAAGCGGTCCGACTGAAAGCTGCTTAAACCGTTCAATTTTCTTTTCTTCAGGAAGCTTGATGCTGTTTGTCACAACAAGCTCTTTAATTGTTGAGTTATTAATCCGTTCAACAGCAGGTCCTGATAGTACCGGATGTGTACAGCATGCATAAACTTCTTTTGCTCCGTTTTCAACAAGCGCATTAGCTGCAAGTGTAATGGTGCCGGCAGTATCGATGATATCATCTATAAGGATAGCGGTCTTCCCTTCGATATTACCTACAATATTCATGACTTCTGCCACATTCGGTCTCGGACGGCGCTTATCAATGATCGCAATCGGCGCTTTTAGTCTGTCAGCCAGTTTGCGGGCACGTGTCACACCGCCGTGGTCCGGTGAAACAATGACGATATCTTCAAGGTTTTTGCCTTCAAAATATTCTCCTAAAATCGGAACACCCATTAAGTGGTCAATCGGTATATCAAAGAATCCTTGAATTTGCGGTGCGTGCAGATCAAGCGCAATGACACGAGTCGCACCGGCAGTTTCAAGCAGGTTTGCGAAAAGCTTTGCTGTGATTGGCTCACGGGATCTAGCTTTTCTGTCTTGACGCGCATAACCGTAATAAGGAATAACAATGTTAATGGTTTTTGCAGAAGCGCGTTTCAACGCATCTACCATAATCAACAGTTCCATAATATGCTCGTTAACGGGGTCACTTGTAGACTGGATGATGTAACAGTCACATCCGCGAATACTTTCTTCGATATTAATTTGGACTTCCCCATCACTAAATCTTGTGACAGAACACTTCCCTAATTGAACTCCAACTATATCTGCGATTTCTTTTGCAAGCTCTGGATTAGAATTCAAAGAAAAAATCTTTAAATTCTTATCTCCGTATTGATTAGACATGGATAAACCTCCGAATTTAGGATTATTTTTTATGAATATTTTTCACATAATCGTCTTTATTTACTTGTCTCGCTCTGGCAATAGCAAGTGCTTTTCCAGGTACATCTTCCGTAACAGTTGAGCCTGCCGCTACATAAGCGCCTTCTCCGACTGTAACAGGGGCAACCAAATTGGAGTTGCAGCCGATAAATGCGCCGTCTTCAATTTTCGTCAAATATTTATTCTTTCCATCATAATTCACAGTAATTGAACCGCAGCCCAAGTTGACGTCTGTGCCTACTTCGGCATCCCCGACATAGCTTAAATGAGAAGCCTTGCTTCGGTCTCCGAATTGCGTCTTTTTGATTTCAACAAAATTCCCGATCTTCACTTCATTCCCGATGACAGAATCAGGCCTGATGTGAGCAAAAGGTCCTATGTTTACATCATTCCCCACTTTACTGTTATTGACTACCGATTGTTTAATCACAGTACGGCTGCCAATTGAACTATTCATAATCTCAGTATGAGGGCCGATAATCGTATCTTCTCCGATTTGCACCTCACCTTTAATCACAGTTCCAGGATAAATCACAGTATCGCTTCCGATGACAGCTTCAGGAGAAATATACGTATTCATCGGGTCAATCAGCGTAACGCCATTTTGCATATGCCGTTTATTAATCCGCTCTTTCATAAACAATTCAGCCTGAGAAAGAGCAACTCTATCATTAACTCCGAGCGTTTCTTGGAAGTTACCAGTCTGGTAAGCGGCAACAGTTTCGCCTTCATTTTTGAGAATCTCTATCACATCCGGCAAATAATACTCGCCTTGAACATTATCGTTCGATACTTGGTCAATGGCCCGGAATAGAGCTTCATTATCAAAACAATACGTTCCAGTATTGATTTCAGTCACAAGACGTTCTTCCTCTGAAGCGTCCTTGTGCTCCACGATTTTTTGAACCGCTCCGCTCTCACCGCGAATGATTCGGCCGTATCCAGTCGGATCTTCTGCAACTGCAGTCAATATCGTAGCTTTTGCTTCTTTTTGTGTATGTTCTTTCAGCATCGCTTCCATTGTCTCCGCTGTTAAAAGCGGCGTATCTCCGCAAATGACAATCGTTACACCTTTTTCGTCAGCAAGAAATGGCTGTGCCTGTTTTACAGCATGAGCAGTGCCAAGCTGTTCTGCTTGAAGCGCATACTCGCTTTTATCACCAAGCTGCTTTTTCACTTCTTCCGCACCATGTCCGACAATCGTGACAAGCTTCGTTAAAGATAACTTTAAGGCTTCGTCTACGACGTGCTCTACCATAGGCTTACCGCAAACTGGATGAAGGACTTTGTAAAGCTTTGATTTCATTCTCGTTCCTTGTCCAGCCGCTAAAACAACTGCAAACCGCTTATCCATTTAATGGCCTCCAATATCCCTTTTATCCATAGAAAAATATATCCTAAATATCAGTTGATTTCAAGGAGACTTCATGAAGTGCAAGAATTTTCTATGGGTGCATTTTAGTTTGAAAAATCAGAATTAAAAAAGGACTGCCGGAAAAAGGCTTGTCTCAGCCCTATCAGCAGTCCTTGCTTTTTGGTTATTTTTTAAGAAGCTCCAGCTTCTTCGAATTCTAATGCTTCAGTGTCACCCAGACGATGATACTCATTTAACACGGCATCTTGAATCTTTCCTCGCGTGCTTGAATTAATAGGATGAGCAATATCGCGGAACTCTCCATCAGGGGTGCGTTTACTCGGCATCGCAACGAAAAGACCATTGTTTCCATCAATCACACGAATATCATGAACAACAAATTCGTGATCCAGCGTGATGGATGCAATCGCTCTCATGCGACCATCGGTATTCACGCGGCGTAATCTTACGTCAGTAACTTCCACAGTAGTTCACCACCTTTTCCCTATATAAAAGCATTAGTTTATCAATTCCACGATTTTTTCTGAATTCCTGCTGTTTTTTAAAATATTTTTTGAAAAAATAGGATATAAATACACAATTAGGTCATAACGCTTTTATTTCGGGCATAAGGTAAATAAAAAAGTGATTCCGAGTTTACCCAGAATCACTTTTCTTATTATTTTACTAACGCAATCACTTCGATTTCGACTAATGCATCCTTTGGAAGTCTCGCAACTTCAACGCAAGATCTCGCCGGTTTGTGCGTGTCAAAATATTGTCCGTACACTTCGTTCACTTCCGCAAACTGTTCCATGTCCGCGATAAATACAGTTGCCTTTACAACTGTTTCAAAAGAAGCACCCGCTTCTTCCAACACCGCTTTTAAGTTGCTGAATACTTGATGCGTCTGCTCCTTAATATCACCGTTTACCATCTCGCCTGAAGGTGTCAAAGGAATTTGGCCTGAGCTGTAAAACATATTATTGACGATAATCCCTTGTGAGTAAGGCCCAATTGCTGCTGGGGCATGTTTTGTGTGGACTGCTTTTGTCATGATTCCGTCTCTCCATTCTTCAAAAGATTGTCTTTAAAAAAACGCAGAAAATTGCCATTCTGAATTTCAATGGACTTATCTTTCATGTTGATCGTTGAAAGAGTTAGAAGTGACATATATTCATCAACAAGACGTTCATCTACTCCTTCGGCTTCGACCAAGACGCCGATCCCCGCGACATTCGCATTAAACTCATCCAACAGGTTAATCATACCATTAATTGTGCCGCCTGCTTTCATAAAGTCATCAATAATGAGTACGTTTGAACCCGTTTTCATGCTTCTTTTTGCAAGTGACATCGTTTGAATGCGGTTTGAGGAGCCTGACACGTAATTAATGCTTACCGTGGAGCCCTCCGTTACCTTGTTATCCTTGCGCACAATGACGACAGGCACATTCAGATAACTCGCAGCTGCATACGCAAGAGGGATGCCTTTCGTGGCAACGGTCATGACAACGTCAATTTCGCGGTCCGCAAATACAGAAGCAAACAGCTTTCCAACCTTGGAGAGAACAGATGGCTTTCCTAAGATATCCGTTAAATACACATAACCGCCCGGAAGGATACGCTCAGGATTTGCCAATGACTGTCCAAGTGTCTGAACGAACTCTTCAGCTTCAGCCTGCTTCATTTTCGGAATATATTTGACACCTCCGGCAGCACCGGGAACAGTAAGCAAGGTACCGATCCCCTGCTGCTCAAAGGTTTGCTTTATAATTGTTAAATCTTCACTGATCGATGATTTTGCAGATTCATACCGCTCAGAAAAAAAGGTTAACGGTATTAACTCGTGCGGATGGGTTAACAAATAATTTGTTAAGTCCACCAATCTGCCGCTGCGACGAAACTTCATGAACTTACCCCCAAAATCCGAATATTTTAAGATCAATATAACTTAACATACGGATTTAATCAAGAGCGTTCTGTTCGCCGATCATTCTCACCGCATATACCTGATCGCAGAAGCCTCTTAACCCGTTATAAATCCTCTGTACCTTAGACTCATACTGAACCAGTCCAAACACAGTCGGACCGCTTCCGCTCATTAACACAGCATCTGCACCAAAGCGTTTCATCTGGTTTTTGATCATCGCGACTTCAGGATGCATATCAAGCGTTACAGACTCAAGCACATTGCCTAAACGGCTGCACATCTTTGGAAAGCTCTTTTCCTCAATCGCGTCAATCATACCGTTTACATCCGGGTGTTCCACCTCATCAAGCTTCAGCTGTCTGTAGACCTCGGCCGTGGAAACGCCGATTGTCGGTTTCGCCAAAATGACCCAGCAATGCGGAGGCGGGCTGATGTGTTTGATCTTTTCACCGCGTCCGGTGGCAAGCGCAGTTCCGCCATAGACGCAAAACGAGACGTCTGAGCCAATTTCCGCTCCCAGCTCCGCCAGTGTTTCTGCAGAAAGATTTAAATTCCACAGTCTGTTCAGTCCTCTGAGCGTTGCCGCCGCATCACTGCTACCGCCAGCAAGGCCGGCAGCCACCGGGATCACCTTAGTGATCATAATGGAAACTCCCTTTTTCACGTTGTATCTGTCTTTGACGAGCTTGGCAGCCTGATAAGCTAAGTTTCTTTGGTCATCGGGCACAAAGCGGTTGTGGGATGAAACCCTCACTACATCTTCTGCCAGCTCCGTCAATTCAATCCGATCTGCTAAATCAATTGTCGTCATAATCATTTCGACTTCATGATAACCATCCGGGCGCTTTCGGGTAACGTCGAGTGACAGATTGATCTTGGCTGGCGCTTTTTCTAAAATACGCATAGCTTTCACCTACTTCTCCATCTAAACATAAGTATGAACATTGTATCACATTTGAAGTACGGGATGAACATATCCATATTGGAGCTATTATGTATTTACATCCAAAATCAAAAACCGGGGAACTATACGTCCCCCGGGTCACATTCCTTATCGGTTATTCTGATTCTGAGCCATTTGCTGTTCGGCGATTTCAATTGCCCGTTTTACCATATTACCGGCATCGCGGGCACGAATGCCGCCCCAACCTTCATTTTTTACAGTGTCATAAAAACCAAGGTCCTTAGCCAGCTCATATTTAAACTCATCTGACATAACTCCACGACGTCTGCCCAAACGAAACAACTCCTTTTTTAGAGATGATAACGATTCGTGCACGTCACGATAAAATGTGACCGTTTTTATCTTTTGTTTAATGACAGTGAAAATATCGAGAGAATTAATGGAAACCAAAAAAAGGCAAAACAAAAAGCAGTAAACAAAAAGTTCACTGCCCGTTAAAATGCTACTGAGCTTGCCGCGTCATCATTAAATGTCAGCTCAACAGTCTCAGTCAAAATATCAGCATAACTGTATGAAACTCTTTCAAACGAGTTCTCGTCTTGATCTAGTTGTATCACAAAAACAGCAGGGTACGTCTCAGCTAAAATGCCCGAGCGCTCAATCGTTTTTCGGCGGCCACCGTTTGCTTTTAACGTCAGCCTTTTACCTAAATTTCCATCAAGCGACCTTTTAATATCGGACAACGTCTTCGCCATTGCATCCACCTCACTATATTTATTGTACAACACGAGCCCATTTTTGTCAAATAAAATTTAAATTATATCAACGTTAATAAGACGTTGTCAACAAAATTATTTTGACAAAATTCTATGATTCCTCAAATATTTTCCGCAAGTTTCGGTAAATTATGTATCATTATGCAAAATAAAAACCCCGAATAAATCATCTATCCGGGGTTAATTGGACTTATAAGGCATTCCGACCCTCAGTACTCCTCTTGTTTCAATGCCTCCAAGTCCTTTCTCTCTTGTCAGTGTATTCCGAAGCACTTCCCATACATTGATTCGTTCCATAAAAGGCGTAAAGCTGATTTTCGCTACGATATATACAGGATCAAGAGCGTGAATGTTTACTCTTGAAGGAGAACTCGCGAAATTCGCCCCCGCTCTTATTAGTGATTCAAAGTGGGATTGGCAAGCCCCCGCAAAAATAACAAGCTGATCTAAGTGAGGGATTTTTTTTCGTGCTTTATGAACTGTTTCGACAAAGTGTTTTGAATGTCTGTATGCGCTCAAATCATCAATGCCGCCCTTTTGCTTGGAGTATGCATCATGCCCGGTAATCACCAGGATGTCAGGTCGATATTTGTCGAGCAATTCTTCTATAGAAGCAGACATTTTCTTTTCGTGGCAATGAATGCCGTAAACCGGCACACCGATTTTTTTATAGACACTCAGGCATTTTTTTAAATACGCCTCATCACCGTCCATATGAAGCACCTTGCCCGGCATATGAAAATAGTGCTCCTGATGCTGATACTGGCTTGTTGCATAGTACTCCTGTTTTTCTCTCAGCAGTTTATAATCCTGACGGAGCAACTCAAGTGATTCATTCATTCTGCTTTCATCTTTCTTTTTTCGCATCAGCTGCTCATCTTTTTGCACGGCCACCAAATCAGAAAAATACGCATCAGCAATCAGCCTGACTTCGTCACCATGCAAAATGGCGATTGAATTTCCTGTACTTGTTTGCTCTATCCCTATAATGCGAAACAAAACATCCATTTGATAGGATTTTCTGGCTACCATATCCCCTATTTGAAATTGCACGTTCCTCACTCCACACATAGACTAAGCCTCATCATGAAAGAAAGAGCCTTGAGAAAAGCGCCTTTTTTCGCTGAGTGCAAGTTTTTCTAATCATTGGATTTTAAGGTCCTTCTCTAGCCTATGTAGCGTCAGTCCATGTGGTGCGAAAACAAAAAGCCCTTTTAAAAAAGGGCTTTGTACAATCCGTTAGACAGCGCAGCGAACTCCTCAATAGACAAGGATTCACCTCGGCGCTTGCCATCAATATTCGTTTCTTCCAGCACTTGCTCGATCGTTGGTTTTTTTGCTTTTCCATCAGGCAGATTGTTCACTAAGTTATTAAGCAATGTTTTACGGCGCTGAGCAAAACTCGCCTTAATTAATTGAAAGAAAAAGGCTTCGTTTTCTACATCCACTGCCGGGCCGTCGCGGCGAATCAGCCGAATGACTGCTGAATCTACATTAGGCTGAGGAACAAATACCGTTTTCGGAACGATCATCACCGTTTTGGCCTCTGTATAAAATTGCACAGCAATAGAAAGTGAACCGTATTCCTTAGATGAAGGATCAGCTGCCATACGTTCGGCCACTTCCTTTTGCAGCATAACGACAATCCCCTTCAGCGGAAGGTTTTCTTCAAGCAGCTTCATGATAATCGGCGTTGTCACATAATAAGGAAGGTTGGCTACAACCATCACCTCATCACAGTCCTTAAATTGCTCTTCAATGACCGATTTGACGTCAGCCTTAAGCACATCTTGATGAATGACAGTGACATTGTCATAAGGGGAGAGCGTGTCTTTAAGGATCGGCAATAAACGCTGATCAATTTCAAATGCAACGACCTTTTTCGCCCGCTTGGCAAGCTGTTCAGTCAAAGCCCCGATTCCCGGGCCGATTTCAATGACACCGGTTTTCTCTGTCACTTCGGCGTGGTCGACAATTCTGTCTAAAATGTTCGTATCGATTAAGAAATTCTGTCCCAAACTCTTTTTAAAAGAAAAACCGTATTTCTTCAGTATCTCTTTCGTTCTAATCGGTGTCGCAATATCTTTATTCATTCTGTTCCTCCCGCATGACGGTATCGAGCGCACTCATAAAATCACTTTTTTTAATTTGAAACATTTGCAGCCGTTTTTGAAGCTGTTTGCCATTTGTATATCCGATTTTCAGCAAATCACCAAGACGTTCACGGCGGCGTTTTGCTTCAGATCCGCCAATCAGCCCGGCGTGAATCAGGTCTTCCGCAGAAATTTCACTCGGCTGTGCTTCCATTTCTTCGTGCACGTTTTCTAAACATGCCCTGATGCTTTCAATCGATGCGTGTTCTACGCCAATTCCCCGTTTGTTCTTAGGTTTCGCCAGATGCTTTGACAAAAATGCATGCTTACAGCCAGGTACAGCCTCGGAAATGGTTTTTCTTATTTTTTCTCCCGGGAAATCCGGATCCGTTAAGATAATGACTCCTCTGGTTTCCTGAGCCAAACGGATTTGTTCAATCACATGATCACCGATGGCTGAACCATTTGTTTCAATTGTGTCTGCATCAACAGCCAATTTGATGCGGGCCGTATCGTCACGCCCCTCGACAACAATGATCTCTTTAATTTTCATTATTTCCTCCAAGACAAAATAAAAACTTTTGTATATTGATGAAACTTTTTCATATTTCGAGCGTCTAATAAGCAGAAAATACACTTCGTCTATTATAACGAAAAAAACAGAGGGCGCAAAACCCTCTGTACAGATAAGTATATATTAATTCAAGATTTTAATTTTAACTGTTTTATTTCCCCATCGGTAAGCCGATGATTTCTCAGGGAAAAAGACATCTATTTTATTGCCTTTAATCGCTGAGCCCGTATCAGCAGCAACAGCGTATCCATATCCTTCAACGTGGACTTTTGAGCCTAGCGGAATGACATTTGGATCTACTGCGATGACTTTTGCATTAGGATTATTTTTCAGATTAACGCCTGTAGCCGTATGTCCTGAACATCCGCTGCAGCTTGCCGTATAAGCCGTAGATGATACTGTCATGACTTTACCGGTTGATTCATTGCTCCGCGACACAACTGGTTTTGAATCGCCAGAAGCACTGACCTTTTCAATCTTCGGACTGCTTTGCTTTGTGCCGATCGCAACCACTTTATCTTTGCTTTGCTCGGCTGTTTCTTCTTTTACAAGCTCTCTGGAAACTTCTTCGCCGTTTTCCTTTACGACTTCATAATGTTTTTTGAGCTTGCCTTCTTTTCCTTTTTGAACGACCTTTTCTTGCCCTTTTTCAAGAGATGCGTCTTCTTGTTTTTTCACATCAAACGCTATTTTCTCTTCAACTACATCGGTGACCTTTTCGATACGAGTTATTGTAATATCAGCCTTTCCTTTCGTTAGCTTTTCGTCTAACGCAGGCTTGATTTTATCTTCGTCTTTTATGTTCATCTTTTGCTGTTTTAAAAAGTCAGCGACCGTAGTCGAAGTCGTCCAGATCTTCTTTTCTTTCCCCGCATCGTTCATAGTGACTTGGAACGCAGGTTCTATGTTAATTTTCATGTCTTTCGAAACTTCTGTATCTATTGCAGGATCAATTTGATCGTGTTCTTTCACATCAACATCTTGTTCGTCCAGTAATGCACCGACCGTTTTTGCTGTTGACCATAATGTCTTTTCTTCCCCGTTTAAAGTAAGCTTCACAGGTTTTGCAGCCTCATACACAACATTCATATCTGCTGTTATTTGTGTCTTTTTAGCAGGTGTGATCTTATCCTCGTCTCTTGTCTTTATATCGAGTGTTTCTAAAAGATCACCGACTGTTTTTGCATGTGTGCGTATATTTTTCTTTTTGCCGTTGATAGAAACTGAGACTGATTGTTTCGTCAGCTCATGAGCTGCGTACGCAGTCCCGCTTCCCGCCAGCAGCAAACAAGCAGCAACCAGAATGACTTTGCTTTTGCTAAGCTTTACGGAAAACAGCTTTTTCATTTTTTGTGTGATGAAAAACGCCTCCTTCTCCTCGGAGAGATTATATAGAGTATCTAAAAGGCTGTCAACCCTCCCTTCTCCTTCTCCTAAAAGCTCAGTGTCTTCTTCATTATCCTGAAACACACCGAGAAACGGAAGAAAGACTTGTCGACAAACCTATCCTATGAGGAGAAGAAAGCATGTAGAACTTTTATGGAAAAACGCCGGAACGGACAAGCTCTTACAAAACCCGCTAGCGTTTGTTGTCAGTTTATACGGAAAAGTCTTTTTGCATTTTCAGTCGTGATTGATGCAATTTCTTCAAAGGTTGTTCCTCTTAATTCAGCAATCTGCTCCGCCACATATTTTACATAGCTTGGCTCATTTCTTTTCCCTCGAAAAGGAGTTGGTGTAAGAAACGGACAGTCAGTTTCAATCAGCAGCCTATCATTCGGAATTTCCTTTACAACTTCCTTCGGTTTCTTCGCATTTTTGAAGGTGACAGGACCGCCAAATGACAAATAAAAATTCATTTTCATACATTCTCTTGCAACTTCGATACTGCCCGTAAAGCAATGCATGATGCCGCCGACTTCGTCTGCGCCTTCCTCTTTCAAAATGGTAACAACATCCTCTGTCGCATCACGGTTGTGAATAATAATAGGGAGATTGACCTCTTTCGCCAAGGCAATTTGTTTTCTGAATACTTCTTTTTGAACGTCCTTAGGAGATTTATCCCAATGATAATCCAGACCCATTTCTCCTATCGCTACCACTTTTTCATGAGCAGAAAGCTCTTTAATCCAAGCCAAATCTTCCTCTGTCATGTCAATGGCGTCAACTGGGTGCCAGCCGATAGCAGCATAAATAAAATCATATTCCTCAATCATTTCCATCGCCCGGGTAATGGTCGGCCGGTCAAAACCGACAACTACAATACGGTCCACTTTTTCAGTTTTCGCCCGCTCAATAACCTCTTCTAGATCTGTATTGTATTGTTCTGCATTTAAATGTGCATGTGTGTCAAATAACATAAATGAAAAACTCCTTTCTTGTCGAAACACAAAAGGTGTTCGACGAATTGTTACACGTGAAACACCTTTTGTTTATCATTATTTAATTCTTGTGCCTTTCGGTAAGGACTGATCAATAGATACGACTTTTAATACGCCGTCTGCTTCTCCTGCAAGGATCATTCCTTGAGAAAGCTCTCCTCTCAGCTTAACCGGTTTTAGATTTGTTACACATACGAGTTTTGTTCCAATAAGCTGCTCAGGCTTATAATGTTTTGCAATGCCGGATACGACTTGGCGTTTCTCAAAGCCCAGATCAAGCTGGAGCTTCAGTAAGCGGTCTGCTTTTTTCACTGGCTCTGCTTCGATGACCTCTGCCACACGAAGTTCTACATTCATGAACTGATCGATCGTAATTTCAGGTAAACGGTCTACCTCTTGCGACTCTTCTTCTTTTTTCTCTTCTTTAGCTGGAGCTGAGCCCTGCATTTTCCCTTTGATGTACGCAATTTCTTCTTCTGCCTCTAAACGCGGGAATAACGGTTCGCCTTTTTGCACTTTTGTATCTTTAAGCTGGCCGAAAACTGTAATGCTGTCCCAGGCTTTTAATGCATCATCCGTGATGCCCAGCTGCTCAAACATTTTTACCGGTGTTTTTGTCAGGAACGGCTGAAGCAGTACGGCTGAAATACGCAATGATTCAGCAAGGTGATACATAACCGACTGCAGTTCTTTTTCTTTTTCAGGATCTTTGGCAAGAACCCATGGAGCCGTTTCGTCAATGTATTTATTTGTACGGCTGATCAACTGCCATAACGTTGAAAGAGCCACCGAGAATTCCATATTTTCCATTGCTTTTTCATATGATTTCACTGTTTCCTCAGCCACGGAAGAAAGCGTCTGGTCAAATTCCGTTACGGCACCTTTATAAGAACCGATTTGTCCGTCAAAATATTTATTGATCATAGCAACAGTACGATTCAAAAGGTTACCTAAATCATTCGCTAAGTCATAGTTAATCCGTTCAACAAAACCTTCCGGCGTGAAGACACCGTCAGATCCAAATGGAACTTCGCGAAGCAGATAATAACGAAGCTCATCTAAACCGTAGCGTTCGATGAGTGTGACTGGATCAACAACATTGCCTTTGGATTTCGACATTTTTCCATCTTTCATCAAAAGCCAGCCATGTGCAAATACTTGCTTCGGCAGCGGAAGATCCAGAGCCATCAGCATAATCGGCCAATAAATGGTATGGAATCGCACAATTTCCTTACCAACTAAATGAACATCGGCAGGCCAATATTTTTGATATAGCTCATCATTTTCTGTATCATAACCGAGTGCTGTTAAATAGTTGAATAGTGCGTCGATCCAAACATACACAACATGTTTTGGATTTTCCGGCACCTTCACACCCCAATCAAATGTCGTGCGTGAAACAGCTAAATCCTCAAGGCCGGGTTTGATGAAGTTGTTAATCATCTCATTTTTACGTGACTCCGGCTGAATGAAGGTTGGGTTTTCTTCATAGAACTTTAAAAGACGGTCAGCATATTTCCCCATACGGAAGAAATAGGATTCCTCTTTGATCAATTCGACAGGGTGCCCGCTGTCAGGGCTTTTCCCGCCAATAACCTCACCCTTTTCATTTCGTTCAATATCCACAAGCTGAGTTTCCGTATAGAATGTTTCATCAGGGATACTGTACCAGCCCTCGTATTCATCAAGATAGATGTCCCCGTTATCAAGAAGCTTTTGAAACACCTTTTCTATGACGACTTTATGCCGTTTTTCAGTTGTGCGGATAAAGTCATCGTTTGAGATTTCAAGCTGTTTCCACAGTTTCTGAATATCTGCCGCTGCGCGATCCACATACTCCTGAGGCGTAATGTTTTCCTGTTCAGCTTTTTGCTGGATCTTCTGCCCATGCTCGTCCGTTCCCGTTAAATAGCGAACATCAAAGCCTTTTAATCGTTTGTAGCGAGCCATTGCGTCACCCGCGACTGTTGTATACGCATGGCCGATATGTAATTTTCCGCTCGGATAATAAATCGGTGTTGTAATGTAAAATGTATTGTTTTCTTGCGGCATCTTGAAACCTCCCAATCAGAATGTCAAAAAGCTCCCGCCCAAAGGACGAGAGCGGCGATAAGTGCAAATCATATATGATTACCTATTTTTATATTTATCCTTTATCTATGATACCATCTTAGCCTTTAAGATCAAGGATATATACGTATGCCCCTAAAAAGAATAATTAAAATTAAAAATGTTTAATGAAAGTAAAAAAAGTCTGTTCATGTCGAATTTTGTCGTATATAATCTTACGGTATAAAAAACCTTGGTTCGAAAGTCTTGATTTAAAAGGATTTTTCATAGGATAATAGCTTTATTAGAAAATTATAAAATGCTGTTATTCCGGTATTTTCAAAGCCATTACTGACTATAAGAACTAAATCTTACAATCAATAGTAAACAAAAGGATTGACGATTATTGGAAACCTTGTTATGCTATGAAGGTAAGGATTTTGTCGAATAATGACGAAGAAAAATATAATTTAAACAATAATTATCTCTTGGGAGGAGAATGTTTATGAAATCTACTGGTATTGTACGTAAAGTTGATGAATTAGGACGTGTAGTGATTCCTATCGAACTGCGTCGTACTCTTGGAATCGCAGAAAAAGATGCTCTTGAAATTTACGTTGATGATGAAAAAATCATCCTTAAAAAATATAAGCCAAATATGACTTGCCAAGTAACTGGTGAAGTTTCTGACGATAACCTTAAACTTGCTGGCGGCAAATTGGTGCTAAGCAAAGAAGGCGCTGAGCAAATCATCAGCGAAATCCAAAACCAGCTTCAAAACCTTAAATAATCATTTTTTACACAAAAAACGTTCTTGTTATGACACAAGAACGTTTTTTTTATTGCTGAATATGGTATGCATCATACATTTCACGTTTTGGGACGTTACGATCTACAGCCGCTTTTTTAATGGCTTCTTTTGATGTCGCTCCCTTTGAGATGTAATGCTCGACATGTTCTTTTGCAGATAGGTTCTCCCACCAATGTGTTTCTTCATCTGCTTCCTCAGCTTTATTGCCTTCGACTACAAGACAAAACTCACCGCGGATCTGATCCTCATTTGCCCAGTCTATCACTTCGGATATCGTTCCTCTTATAAACTCTTCATATTTCTTAGTAAGTTCACGCGTCACCGCAATGTCCCGATCTCCTAATATGTCTAACATCACAGACAGGGTTTCCTTCAATCGGTGAGGTGCTTCATAAAAAATAATCGTTTCTTGCCGTTTTTTGAGGACATCGAGTTCTTTCTTCTTTTCTTTTTTCTGCCTGTTGAGAAATCCGTAGAAAAAGAAAGGCTGCGGTACAATTCCTGAAGCGATAAGCGCTGTTAATGCGGCATTGGCTCCCGGCAGAGGAACAACATAACCGCCCATTTCCGTAAAGTCCTTGACGATTTCCGCTCCAGGATCAGAAATCGTCGGCAGTCCGGCGTCACTGACCAGCGCTATGTTTTTCCCGGACTTCAGCCATTCAATGATTTTGTGGCCGCTGCTTTCTTTATTGTGTTCGTGATAACTGACAAGCGGTGTTTCAATTTCATATACATGGCAAAGCTTTTTTGTTTGCCTCGTATCTTCTGCAGCAATCGCATCCACTGATTTCAGCGTTTCGATCGCGCGAAATGTCATATCCTCTAAATTTCCGATAGGTGTCGGAACCAAATAAAGAATCCCCATATCCGACTTTCCATTAAAGCTCATCTGGCGCCTTAACATATACAGCCTCCTTGCTGTTCCGTTTTTCTTCTATATAAAGCTCTTTTTTTCTGCGGGTCAGTTTTTTAAAGTAATATTCCGCCTGCATGGCTTCCCGCTTCGTTGCAAATGCCTCAGCAAAAATTAAATCAACCGGGCGTCTTGCTTTTGTATACTTTGCGCCCTTTCCATCGTTGTGAGTTTTCAGCCGTTTCTGCAGATCGTTGGTATACCCTGCATACCAGCTGTTGTCTTTGCACTGTACAACATAAAAGAAATGGTTATTTGTCTCCATATAAAATGGTCCTGATTTCTTTTGAATATTCATTTTGTTCGTTATAAACGAACAGCGGAGGAAGTATTTTCAAATCTGGACGCCCGCCTTTTATGCCTTCAACCAAAATGGTATTGGCTTCCTTCCCTTGTTTCGGATAGACAAACTGAACACGCTTCGGCTCAATTTGATAAGCCTTCATCAATTCAAAAATTTCGAGAAGCCGGCCCGGCCGGTGAACGAGCGCTGCCTTTCCTCCTTGCTTTAGCAATTTACTGCTGACTGAAATGACATCTTCCAATGTACAGTGAATTTCATGTCTTGCGATACGGAGATGTTCATTCAAATTTTGTTCGGCCTGTTTGGGTGTTTTAAAATAAGGCGGGTTGCAGGTAACAACATCATATCTATTATGCCCCAGCTTTTCAGGCATGTTTTTCAGGTCATCATGTATGATTTGAATTTGATCCTCCAGTTTGTTATATTCCACACTGCGGATAGCCATATCATGCAATCTTTCCTGAATTTCAACACCAATGATATCTGCTTTTGACCTTGTACTCAGCAGCAGCGGCACAATGCCGTTGCCAGTGCACAAATCAACAATTTTTCCTTTTTGAATCGGAACATACGCAAATTTGGAGAGAAGCACAGCGTCCAATGAAAAAGCAAACACCGTTGGACTTTGTATAATCTTCATATCCTCTGCCAGCAAATAATCTAATCTTTCATCGTCATGTAATGAAACCATTTTCTTATCCTTTCCAGCACCTTTGAAAAAGGCTTCCGTCTGATGCGGAAGCCTTTTTCCTTATTTTTTATTTAAGAATGACAGACAGAAAAGACAATCTTCTTTTCTGACGCTTCCATAGTGGACGTTACAGATATGGAATCCTTCCTGATACAGACGTGCCAGATTATCATATCCTTCCCCTATATCAGCTTGCTCTGTCTTCTGTGTTTTTGATTCTTTTTTATCAGCTTTAAACTTTTCAATCTGCTGCGTCGTATCGTCCAGCCGTTTACGCAAATGCTTATTTTCAAGCTGTAAATGATGATTTTCTTCAATCATCTCACCGATATGCTGCTTTAAATCCCCCAGCTGCCGGTAAAGCGAGCCGATTTGTTCTTCTAAGTTAATGACGGTATCAAATAACTCTTTTTTATCCAAGGTTCCACACCTCGTTAATCTGTGGTTTGTGCGGATACGACGCCCTCTTCCAAGAGCTCTTCCCAAGTATATTCTATCACTTTTTCACGGTTCATCAGTTCCACCTGAAGCACCCGTTCCAGAATATTCAGCCCGACGACTTTTGCAGGCCCGTTTGCTGTCGTAATCATTTCCCCAATATCCGGAAGCTGTTCCTTTGCAGTCTCATACTCATCGTTTTCGTATTTCAGACAGCACATCAGACGTCCGCAAAGACCAGAAATCTTTGTTGGATTTAAGGATAGGTTCTGATCCTTCGCCATCTTAATGGACACAGGTTCAAAATCTCCGAGGAATGTTGAACAGCAAAGCATTCTGCCGCAAGGGCCGATTCCTCCGAGCATTTTTGCCTCATCTCTTACCCCAATCTGGCGAAGCTCAATCCTTGTTTTAAAGATGGAGGCTAAATCCTTTACAAGTTCTCTGAAATCTACTCTGCCGTCAGCAGTGAAGTAAAAAATCACTTTATTACGGTCGAACGTAAACTCCACATCGACCAGCTTCATATCCAAGCCGTGATCTATCACTTTCTTTTGGCATATTTCAAATGCTGATAAAGCTTCTTGTTTATTTTCTTCTACAATGAGAAGATCGCGCTCGTCAGCCACGCGTATCACTTTACGGAGCGGAAGCACAACATCATGCTCATCCACCTGTTTATTCGCGACAACAACCTGGCCGTACTCAACACCTCTGACAGTTTCTACAATTACGCAGCTGTCTTGTTCTATATGAAATCCATTCGGATCGAAATAATATATTTTACCCGCTTTTTTAAAGCGGACGCCAATTACATTGTACAAGCTTATCCCTCCTGCAACATTAACACCAAGTGCTCCATTAATCCCTGCACATTCACATTGGAATGAAGCCGTTTCTTTGCTTCTAAAACAGCAAGTATCTGGTTCGTAACGCTTTGTTGTGTTGATTGTAGCGCATGCTGTTTTATTGATTGGAATAAGTCTTGATAAATCAATTTATCTTCATTTCCTATTTGGATGGACAACACATCGCGATATATCAATAAGAGCATATCAAGACCCATTTCTTGATGGGTTTTTTCTTTGAAAAAGGGCATCCATTGATCTTGAATAAAGAAAAAGGCATGTCCTTTCCGCTGGTGTAAGACTTCATACAATTTTATCACTTTCGCTCTAGACTCTGCAAACTCATCATTTCGACTTAATTCGACTGCTTCTGCTACATTGTTGGTCATGTTCGCCAGGAGCCTCGCCATATGAGGCGAGACGTCCTGTTCTATCAGTCTGTCTTCAATTGCTTTGGGCTGCAAAGGCTGAAAAGGAAGGGTTTGGCATCTTGAAATGATGGTATCCAATAACCTTTGAGGCTGCTCAGTAATAAGGATGGCCATTGTGTCTCTGTTCGGTTCCTCTAAAAACTTCAGCAGGCTGTTTGCCGCATTAGCCGTCATTTGATCTGCATGGGATATGATGTACAGCTTTTTATGCGATTCAAGCCCTGTTTTAGAAAACTCTTCTTGCAGCGCTTGAATTTGCGCCTTTTTAATCGATAACCCATCAGGCTGGACCAGATGGAGATCAGGGTGGTTTCCCGACTCAATCCGCTTACAATTTCTGCAGTTCTCACAAGGCTCTGCTCCGTCTTCCAGACAAAAAAAGCTTTTCGCAAGAAGCATTGCGGCCTCCAGCTTGCCTGTTCCTTTTTTGCCCTCAAATAAATAAGCATGTGATAGTCTGTCCTTCTCAATACTATTATATAAAAGCTTCATTACTCTGGGCTGAAGCTCGGTCATTTCCTTCCAGGATATTGCCATTGTATCACTCTCTATGTGTAAAGGTTAATCAATAAACCTTTTATTTCGCCAATACGCTCCAGCAAATCAATTGCCGGTTTTTCCTGATCCATCATCTCTTCAGTAAGCTTTATCAATTTCTCGTCTATTTCTTTCACAAGTCCCAGCGTTCTGCTGTTTCCGTAAAGATCAAAGCTTTTCGACGTTTCATGTGATAGGCCGCTGTCAACAGCTTCTTTGACAAAACGTTTCACAAGCCCTTTAAATCTTGCCAAGTCTTTAAAATTCCGTGATTTCGTCAGTCTTTTCCCAAACGCTTCTATGTCCGTTAACATCCTGGTGAGCTGATCAAACTTCAATTTGCTGCTTTGGTTCTCCATTGATGTTTTAAAAGATGCTGAAATCTCAGCTGTCTTCATAGAAGGAAGCTGCTTATTATCTATAAATGTGCGTATATCTTTATTAATTTTCACAGTTTCAAATCCTTAAAATTGATGAAATTCATCGACTGGAAGGACAAACACTGTCGCTCCGCCAACTTCAACTTCGACTGGATAAGGGACATATGAATCAGCATTTCCGCCCATTGGAGATACAGGAGCAATCATCTGATCCCGTTTCTGTCCGTTTTCTTTAATGAGGCTCAATGCTTTATCGACGCGTATATCCTCGACACCAATCATAAACGTTGTATTGCCTGATTTAAGAAATCCTCCCGTCGTCGCAAGCTTTGTGACTCTAAAGTTGTGATCTGTTAAAGTTTTCAAAAGTCTGTTGCTGTCCTGATCTTGTACAACTGCCACTATTAATTTCATCTGTAAAGGCCTCCTTTAGATTGGAAACAACAATGATCTCGTTTACATTATTATATCAACTAATGAGAAACAGGTCACAATTGAATTTTTTTCAACGCTTCATTGATAACCTTTAGAACGTCCTGAACAACGAGGTCTTTCGATTGTGCTGCATCAACTGAATGAAATCTTTCTGGAAAACGTTTCATCAGCTCCCGATAACCTTCCTGAACCTTTGTATGGAAGCTCAACTTTTCCAGATCGAGCCGGTTTTTCTCCCGAGAGCCGTTCGCATCAATACGCTTCAGGCCTTCTTCCGGATCAATTGAAAAATAAATTGTGACATGAGGCATCATATCTCCAATGGCGAATTGGTTAATCGAAAGAACCTCATCAATCCCAAGGCCTCTTGCATATCCTTGGTATGCGAGTGAACTGTCTATGAATCTGTCACAAAGTACAATATGCCCCTGCTCTAAAGCAGGTGTTACTTTTTCAACTAAATGCTGACGTCTTGCAGCTGCATATAAGAGAGCTTCTGTTTTTGGGTCCATTAACGTGTTGTTCTCGTTTAGAATAACTTCTCGAATTTGTTCTGCGATATCTATGCCGCCTGGTTCCCGTGTTGCTGTAACCTGAAGGCCTTCTGCTGCCAGTATCTTTTTTATTTCCTGCAATACAGTCGTTTTTCCCGCGCCTTCAGGACCTTCAAATGTAATAAATAAACCGCTCATGATTTCTCCTCTTCTATATAAACAAGTAATTGCTTCTCATTGATTTTCATATTCCCTTGAACATGCGTTTTCATGCTGATCAAGCGGCTGAGCTTTTGCACGCTTTCCCTTGTGATTCTTTCGCCTGCCATAATCATCGGAATTCCCGGCGGATAAGGTATAACATCCTCTGCATTCAGCCGGCCTGCCGCTTTATCAAAACCCACATATTCTTTCTGTAACGTGTTTAAAACCTTTTTCGGATAAGGCATTACAGTAATAGGCTGTGCTTCCCATTCTGGAGAAACATTCATCTGGTCCGTTGGAGTCTTTTCGATTTCATGATCAATTTTCTTAATTGTTTCAGAATCGATTCTCTGTTTTCCTCCCAAAGGGAGAACAAGCAAAACCTGATTTTCATCGGCAAGCTCTGTGAATATGTTGACACGCTCTAATATTTTTTGCAGTGTAAAACCTGAATGGCCACATTTGGAACGAATGGTGAGTTTCAGCGGATCCGTTGTAATCCGTTGATTGGCCGGTTCAACCGCTTCAGCATATCCAAGTGAATCAAACGTTTGTTTAATCGATTGAATATGCTGCAGAACGTCAGGAAGCTTTTGTTCCTCTATCATATACTGCAGATAAGCGCGGGCAAGATCCAATGAAGCCATTATCGGATAAGACGGGCTGCTGCTTTGTAAACGATTCAAGTAATCCGCTACCCGGTTCCGTTCAATTTTGTTGCTATTGAGGTGCAAATAAGACCCCATCGTCATGGCAGGCAGTGTTTTGTGCGCCGACTGAACAACAATATCTGCTCCCATTTGCAATGCTGAAGCCGGGAAAGGCTCCCCTAAAACAAAGTGTGCGCCATGCGCTTCATCCACCAGCACAGGAATCCCGTATTGATGGGCCTCTGAAATGATTTCAGTCAAATCCGCGCTATGTCCATAGTATGTGGGATTGGTCAGCACCAACCCCTTCGCATTTGGATATGCCTTTAAAGCTTCTTTTATCGTACCAAGCGGAACATGCGTAGGCACATGCATTATTTCATCAATGTCAGGTGCGAGATAAACCGGCTCAGCTCCAGCCAAATCAACAGCATGAAAGACAGATTTATGGCAGTTTCTTTGGATCAGGATCGTATCTCCAGGATCACAAACTGATAAAATCATCGCTAAGTTTCCGACAGTCGTGCCGTTCACAAGAAAAAAACTTTCTGCCGATCCATACAATTGGCTGACAAGATCTTGGGCTTCCTTAATCACACCTGAAGGATGATGCAAATCATCAAGCCCCGATAGTTCAGTCAGGTCAATTGTAAGAAGCGGGTTGTATATGGTCTTAGCCTCATCAAAAAAGACATCTCCATTGTGATGTCCCGGAACGTGAAATGAATGAGAATTTCTTCTCGCATGTTGAATCAGTGCATGATATAAAGGTGTGTTCATTAAAACAATCCCTTGAATGTGTATTCTTACTCTTTATTATATCGTTCCTATGACAGAACTTAAAGCTAAGACTTACTGGTAAACTATCTTTCCTTTATCGCAAGCAGCTTTTGCTTCAAATCGCCTTCCATCATCATGAGCTCTTCTTCAGCCTGTCGGCGTTTAAGCCGCCCTTCTTCTTGAATCGTCAGCGTTTCTTCAAGCGTACTGATTAAGCTTTCCTGTACCTTCTTTAACGTATCAATATCAACAAGCCCTCGTTCATTTGCTTTCACTGTTTCAATTGTATTGGTTTTTAAAAGCTCCGCGTTTTTTAGCAAAAGTTCATTTGTTGTATCGGATACTTTTTGCTGGGCATTCACAGCGTTTCGCTGCCGTAAGAGTGTCAATGCAATCGCTACTTGGTTTTTCCAAAGCGGGATTGCGGTTACAATGGATGACTGGATTTTTTCAGCTAATGCCTGATTCGTATTTTGAATTAACCTGATTTGCGGAGCGCTTTGTATGGTAATTTGCCTGCTCAAGAGCAAATCGTGCACTCTTTTATCCAGTCGATCAGCAAATTGGATCAAATCGTTTACTTCTTGAACGGCCATTTGATTATGTTCACTTGATTCGGCCTGTCGTTTCAGTTCAGGAATTGTTTTCGTTCTTAATCCATCCAGCTTTAATTCCCCAGCAGCAATATAAATATTCAGTGCAGAAAAATATTCTTTGTTTTTATCATATAACTGCTCTAACAGCTTATTATCACTGAGTAATGCATTTTTTGAATGCTCAAGTTTTAAACTGATTCTATCTATCTGCACACTGGTCTTTTGATACTTTGACAGTACCTCCTGAAGAGAATGAGACACTTTCCCAAACATGCGTGCCAAGAAACCTTTTTTCTTAGACTGCAGTTCATCTGGATTTACTTGCTCCAGCTTTTTCATCAGCTCACCAAGGATTTCACCGATTTCACCGACATCCTTCTTTTGAACATGATCAATCATCGTATGAGAAAAATTCAGCAGCTTAGACTGAGCTTGTGAACCGTATAAGACAATACTGTTCATATTGTTATGATTAATCTGTTCAGCCAGCTGGTATGCTTTTTCTTTGTTTTCTTCTGGCAGAACATCGACAAGCCGCACTGACTGCTTTTCTGATTCGACAGCCTCCCCCTTTGGTATTTCGATATCCCCAAAAGGGTCTGCCAACAATCCGTCCATTTGAAGTTCGCTTCGATCCTTATTCACCGTCCTTACCCCTTCCGTTATTTTTTCAAAGAATGCTTCGCTGCATCTAATTCAAATTGCAGTTCACCAATTTCGTCGCCCATTAATTGAGTTAAATCTTCTTCTAAACGCTTCGTCAATTCAGCAAGTGTGATACGCACTTCACTCAACGACATCGAAAGCTCTTTGTTTTTTTTCGGATGGGAAGAAAGAAAAGCATATTTCTCAGTCAGTTCCACAACAGAATCTAGAGTCTGATAAAAGAAACGCTCAGCCTGATAAAACCGTTTTGGCTCTTTTTTGGTTAATATATAGATCCTTCTGACAAGTCTCAGCATCTCTGCATTTTGCTTAAACATCTGGATACTTTTTGCCTGAAATAAAGCTTTTCTAAGACGGATTATTTTTTGCCTTGCTTCCTCAAGGTTTTTCTTGATGTACGCATATTCTCTTCCCGTCAGTTCATGTTTTTTAAGAAATAACCGTCTCGAATTCCACAAACCCGCTGTGTATACGAGAGCTGCTGATGAGACGCCATATACAAAAGATAAAAAGAGTGATTGGTTAAAACCAAAAAAACTCAATAATCCTATGAAAACAAAAGTCGCACTGCTTGTGAAACTCCATATCAAAAATTGAAGAAATCTATGCATCACTTCATCGACTCCTGTGTGTATTTCATATTTAACATTATTATCTACTACGTTTAGTCCCTAAACAAGTTTCATGTTCTTTTATCGTATCCACTGCTTTATATAAAGTGAAAAATGGTACAAAAAAAGACCTTCTCAGGTCTAAGAATATAATGGCGGTGTATGAATGCTCTTTAGTTTTTTGACATAAAAGGCATAGTCAGGATCGGAAGTTGCTGTAGAAATTACTTTTCTCTCACAATCTAAGCATATGAATTTTGTATAAAGATGAATCCCTCTGCTTTTCTCTTGTTCGCAAATAATACATGTTTGATGGTGTTTAACCGTTTCGTCCATCGTCCCCACCTCCGTACAATTAGCCTTTCCTGAAACCTGTTATTGTATACATTATTTAGATCTTTTGGAATCTTGAGATCAGTATATGGGCTATATAAGCTGTCGGTGTTTGTATTGTTTTGATTTCACTTGTATTTGGACAAACAAAAAACCCAGCTCAATGAGCTGGGTTTTACCCTTGCTTGGCGGCGTCCTACTCTCACAGGGGGAACCCCCCGACTACCATCGGCGC
>NZ_LPVF01000001.1 GCF_001517105.1 Bacillus halotolerans | reverse complement strand
ATAAATGGATCGCAGATTAAGTTCACCACATCCTGTGGTAACATCTGCGTGATCTGCATCGTGCAGACCTTAGTTTGACTGACTACGCACATCACTGTGCGATTTTATAATAAAACTTGAATTAACAGGTACGTTTTGTCTTGTTTAGTTTTCAAAGATCATTTAAGAAATAATGGAGCGGGTGATGAGAATCGAACTCACGACATCAGCTTGGAAGGCTGAGGTTTTACCACTAAACTACACCCGCATGTATATTATATTGGCGCGCCCGAGAGGAGTCGAACCCCTAACCTTTTGATCCGTAGTCAAACGCTCTATCCAATTGAGCTACGGGCGCTTATCGAGCGACTTAACTATCATACTATTAATTGATGTTAAAGTCAAGAAGTTTTTTTGAATGTTTTTTCAAATCTTTTTGATTCGACTTTATCTATTATACACATTCTGAAGTGTTTGTAAACACCTTCGAAAAACTTTTTTATTTTTCATTTTGTTCTGCGCTGTTCATCAGCGACGTTTAATAATATACCATGTGTTTTTTTATCGGTCAATACTTTTCTATACTTTTGTTTCATTTTTCTCATTTTCTTTTCAGCTATTGGTTAGTCCGTATAGTTTATCTAATTGTACAGATGATATAAAAAACAAATAAATAAGAAAAGAGGCGTGTTATGTTTTACTACAAAGAAGAACTAATCAATATCATTAAACCCGATAAGCCAGATCCGGCCGCAGCTAAAGTACTGCAGGAAATATTAGGCGGACATTATGGGGAAATGCGTACAATGATGCAATATTTCTTTCAAAGCTCCAATTTCAGAGGAAAGCAGAAACAATATCGTGATTTGCTGCGCGGCATCTTCTTAGAAGAAATTGCCCATGTAGAGCTTGTGCAAAATACAATCAATGCTTTATTAGATGAATCAGGCGGTGCTGGAGTCGGCAGCCAGGGTATAGACCATGCCCCCCCTTGATGAAACAGTTAAACATGCTAACCCTCATCATTACATTATTGGCGCACAGAGTTCACTCCCGGTTGATGCGGGCGGCAATCCTTGGAACGCGTCGTGGGTGTATAATCACGGAAACTTAATCACTGACCTGTTGGATAACTTGTTGCTTGAGTCTACTGGTGTTCTCCAAAAAACAAGAATCTATGAAATGAGCTCTAATCAGACGTTCCGGGAAACACTCGCTTTTCTTATTGTTCGTGACAACGCTCATCAAAATGCTTTCGCTAAAGCGCTTGAGACTTTAGGTGTTGACTGGGCTAAGCTTTTACCAGTTCCGAATTACGACATTAATAAATATCCAGAGTGCAGAAAGTATGTTGAATTAGGCTACCATAATGTACAGTTTAACTTCAGATTAGATGAAACAAGAATTGCAGAGATCTTTCAAGGAAAATCTCCAAGCAGAAATGGCGGCGAGCTGCAAGTAACTGAACCTCCGGCTGGATTTCCTGTTCCGCTTCTTCCGGAAATGCCGAATGAACATAGTCCCGGCTTAGGGGATATGAACGCCTGATGATCAAAAGGTTCTCAAGGATATCCTTGAGAACCTTTAATTAATGTAAAACGTTTTTTATTCAACTATAGGTGTTAATGTATTACCGTTCCACACTTCTCCCTTATTTAATGTCCAGTTATCATTGTAGAGAGATGAAGCGCCTTTGTTCACAGCCGGACTCCATTCATCATTCCATGCCAGAAAATAAGTCGTTTTAGGATATTTTTGTTTTATCGCACTCATAAACAGACTGTAATCAAAGTTGCCGTTTGCTGTTTGCGGACCAACTTCTGTAAAGGCAAATGGTTTATTAAGTGCTGTCAGCTGGTCGTATCCGCTTATCGAATATGGATCTTGAAAGTATGCATCTAACCCAACTATATCTACGTATGAAGCTCCAGGGTAAAAATCGGTTTTAAAATCTCGATTAGCGTCGGGAGAGAAAACCCACAATAAATGATCCAATCCTCTTTCGTCAGTCATATAATGATAGATTTTGATGTAGAGCTGTTTATATAAGTAGATTCTTTCATCATCCTTTTGATTATATGACGTAAGCCCCCACCAAAACCACTCGCCGTTCATCTCATGCAGCGGCCTGAACAGAACGGGCACGCCTTGGTTTTCCAGCTCTTGAAGCCCGTCAGCAATTTTGCTGAGCATGGCGTTCAGCCGTTTCCCCTCTGTTGTAGAAGAGTCTAACAGTTTTTTATACTGATCGTTGGTAATCGGTGTTTTATAGTGTCCTGACTGATAAGCAGGATTCGCTAGATGCAGACTGATCTGCGGAATCCCTCCGCTTTTCCAATACGAAATTAAATCACTGTTGCAGCTTACGTCTATAGAATCTTCAATGTTTGAGGTTTCAAGCCATCCCCTAGCGTAATCACAGCCGTAAATGGCAGGTGATTGTCCGGCTGAGCTTCGGATTCTTTCTGCTTCGGCCATGGAGAATGTGTCATGACTGTAACCGCCAAACGCACCGGAAAGGACTCTGTTTTCAGAACGATTCGGCAGGTGGGCGAGCCAATTCATCACATCTTTTGTTGTCTGCTGTGCTTTAGGATTAACAGGTGACACAGTATGTGCTTGGATCAGCTCAGCCAAAACGGCAGACGCAAATAAAAATAAGATGAACAAACAGATGATAGGTTTCTTTAACACAGAAATTCCTCCGTTCTTATTAAGGATGAGATATGATCAGCTCGCAAGTTCCTTCTATTGAAAACTCGCCAAAATGGGCAGGCAAAATAAAGTGTGAGCCTTTATTGCATTCATACTGCACACCGTTGTTTTCTATTATCCCTGAGCCTTCGACAACACTGCACAGCAAATAGGTTTGAGGAGAAGGAAAAACCGGCTTGCCGCTGACATTCCATTTGTAAACTGAGAAATAATCTGACTGAACATAAGACGTAATCACGGCATCCTTCATTTCTTTTATCGCTGGTATTGGTTCAGAATCCGCATGCGGTATGTTTACGACTTCCATCGCTTTTTCTATATGGAGATCCCTTTTTTGGCCATGGTCATTACAGCGATCATAATCGTATACTCGATATGTGGTATCAGAATTTTGCTGAATTTCAAGGACGAGGGTGCCCTCACACAATGCATGCAGCGTGCCGCTTGGAACATAAAAGAAATCTCCCGGCTTTATGTTGATGCGCCTAAGCAGTCCGTTCCAATCACCGCTTTCTATAAGCTGTTTGAGTTCTTCCTTCGTGCTTGCATGATGTCCCAAAATCAGTTCCGCGCCTTCTTGGCAATCAATAATATACCAGCACTCTGTTTTTCCGAGGTCTCCGTTTTCGTGCACGATGGCATAATGGTCATCAGGATGCACTTGTACGGAGAGGTCCATGTTGGCATCAAGTACTTTCACCAGTAACGGAAACACGCTTCTTTGCGGAAAGCCGAAAAACTCCGGGCATTCTTTCCACACTTGATCTAGTGTTTTTCCTGCCAACCGGCCATTTTGAACAGTCGATGATCCATTGGCATGGGCCGAGACAGCCCAGCATTCGCCAGTTTTTTCTGAAGGGATGCTGTAGCCGAATCTATCACGAAGCGCTGTGCCGCCCCATATCCTTTCTTTAAAAATCGGCTCTAAAAATAAAGGATGCTTCATGATGGAACCTCCCCGGATGCTTCTTCTGCTTTTAATGCCTGATCGGCTAAAACAAACGTTCCGATGATTCCGGCATTTCTGCCTAAATGGGGAGCTACAATATACTCATTTATACTTTCTGATAATTCAGAAAAATTAAAGTAGCTGTTCATTATTTTAGGTACATATTGATAGATATAAGGGAACAGCTGACTCTGATTCATGACGCCGCCGCCAAGAATAATTTTTTTTGGTGCCAAGATGAGGATATATTGTGCCAGCGCCTGCGCAATGTAATATCCTTCAAGTTCCCAGACCTCATTAACATGTGATAAATCTGCGGCCTTTTTTCCCCATCGTGACTCTATAGCAGGACCTGAAGCCAGACCCTCGAAGCAATCCTTATGATAGGGGCACTTTCCTTGATACGTGTCATCCGGATGGCGGCGAATATAGATGTGGCCCATTTCAGGATGTGATAATCCTTGCAGAAGCCGCCCTTCTATAATCGCGCCTGCACCAATGCCGGTGCCGATCGTGATATATAAGCAGCTGTCGAAGTCTTTAGCTGCGCCGAAAAGAGATTCACCGAGCGCCGCAGCGTTCACATCCGTACTGAATCCAGCAGGAATATTCATTTCTTCTTTTATCGTTTTCAAAAATGGATAGTGCCTCCAGCCTGGTTTAGGCGTGGCAGTAATGGTTCCATATGTTTTACTGTTTACATCTGTATCAACGGGACCAAAGGAGCCGATGCCGATTGCCTGTAGCGAGAATTGGCGAAAATATTGAATGACTTTCTCTATCGTTTCATCCGGCATCGCTGTTGGTATCTCTATTCTGTCAATGATCGTTCCATCTTCTGTTCCGACGGCACATACAAATTTTGTGCCGCCTGCTTCAATACCGCCAAGCATGCAGATGGCCTCCTTGTTATTTCCGCGATCAGCGCCTTACGTTTACCGAAGTGACGACAAATTTGTCATGCCGATGACGTGAAAAGGAATATTCAAATGGAATTCCGTTATCCAAGAAGCCCACGTGCTCAACTTCAAGAATGGGATCATCCTGTTTGCAGCCCAGATGCTGCTGATCCATCTCATCAGATTTACAGGCTCTGATTTTCCGGTGCGTTCCGGCAATCTTTAGCTGGAGCCCGTTTGTAATGTGTTCATAAATAGAGTGGTGCAGCACCTCATCATTAATGCCGGGTATTAAGTGTGTCGGCATATATGTTTTTTCCAATACATATGGCTCGCCTTCCACAATTCGCAGCCGTACAACATAATAAACCGGCGTTTTCTGATCAATTGATAAATGGGCAGCCACTTCCTCAGTGGGAAATTGCACCTCGAACTGAATGACTTTGCTTTTGATTTTTTTGTCTTTTAACAAATTGGTCAGACCGAGGATTTCATTGCTGACGACATGGACATGATCATCCTGTATCGCAGATTGGATGATAAAGGTTCCGTGACCGCGTTTTCTGAATAACAGTCCTTCAGCAACTAAGTTATCAAGAGCTCTTTTCATCGTCATGCGGCTTGAATTGAACTCTTTTGCAAGAGATACTTCATCGGGAATCGGCTGATCGATGGGATATACGTTATTTTTGATTCGTTTTCTCATTTCATTTGCAATGATTTCGTATTTATTCATTGGTATCCTCCGGCAGCTGTAAAAATTTCGATATCGAATAAACTTCTTTACGGATATCATAAGTTCTTTTTCCTGTTTCATCAATGTTATGGCTATTTGTTGTCTCTGTTAGGAATCTTGACCGCCGGAAGGCCTTTTTGCTATAGCAACCTAAAAACCATTTTTCTCAGCAACCTCTTTGAACCATTTTCCGCTCTTTTTGACAGTTCTTTCTCCGTCTTTCTCCAGATTGACTGAAACAAATCCGTATCGGTTTTTATAAGCGTTTGTCCATGACCAATTGTCCATAAACGTCCATAAGTGATAGCCTTTTGCGTTTGAGCCTTCCTGTATAGCGCGGTGAATCCATTTTAAGTGCTCTTTGATAAATTCAATTCGGTAGTCATCTTGAATCATGCCCTGTTCGTCTCTGAAACGCTCTTCCCCTTCAACACCCATGCCGTTTTCAGAAATAAAGCACTCGATATTCCCGTAATTTTCTTTTAGATTGATCAGGATATCATAAACGCCTTTTTCGTAAATCTCCCAGCCCCGGTGAGGATTCATTTTGCGGCCCGGCATGACGTAAGGATCGAAATACCTGTCAGGCAAAAACGGCGCATCCGGATTTGGCAGGTGCTCTTTTGCTTTTACACGTCTCGGCTGATAATAATTGACACCTAATAAGTCAACCGTATGCTGTTTAATGAGCTCAAGATCCTCTTTCTCATATTCAGGCATAAAGCCTTCAGTTTTTAAAATGTGTATGAGTTCTTTTGGAAACTCGCCTTTTACAGAAGGGTCTAAAAAAGATCGGTTAAAGAACGCATCTGCTATTTCTCCCGCTTTTACATCCGCCGGGTGGCTGCTTCTCGGATAGGATGGCGTCAAATTTAAGATGATGCCGATTTTTCCATCCTGCTTCATCTCTCTGTAAGCCTGAATGGCGCGGGCGCTTGATAACAACGTGTGAAACCCGACTTGAACGGCTTCTTTAAAATCCACCTTATTCGGATAATGAAAATCATATAAATATCCGCCTTCTACCGGCACGATCGGCTCGTTATGGGTGAACCATTTTTTCACCCGATCGCCAAACAAACGAAAACAAGTTCTTGCATAGTTTTCATAAGCGTCCACCGTTTCTCTGTTTGCCCAGCCGCCGAGTTTTTGAAGTTCCATTGGCATATCGAAATGAAACAAATTGACAAAAGGCTCTATTCCGTTAGCCGTGAACTCATCAATGACGCTGTTATAAAAGTCCGCGGCTTTAGGGTTGATCTCGCCTGTTCCGCCCGGTATTAACCGCGACCATGAAATCGACATGCGGAACGAGTTGTGGCCAAGCTCCTTCATCAGCCTGATATCGTCTTTATAGTTGTCGTAAAATTGCGATGTGGATGCAGGTCCTACATGATCAAAAAAGCGATGAGGCTCTTTTTCAAACCAGTAATCCCAAATATTCTTCCCTTTTCCGTCTCGATCGGAGGCCCCCTCCGTTTGTGTCGCTGAAGCGGATGATCCCCACCAAAAATCTTTCGGAAAACGATACTGTTCTGTTTGAGTCAAGTTCTCTCTCTCCTTCTGTCACATTTTGATGCTGTTATCATTTTGCTGTGCTGTTTCCTGAACAGCCTGTTCCTTTTCTTTTGCCAAATGTAATTTATCCATTGCTCTCAGGAACGGGAACCATATCACAAAGACAATCATCAGATTGACAAGCTGCATCACGCCGCCCATGATTGAGTTTGTCGCCATGATTCCATTAATAAATAGCGGGACCGTCCATGGGACCGTGACACCTGTTGGAGGCGGAACAAGTCCGGCGGACATAGCCAGATAGGTGACGAGTGTGACAACCATCGGCGCCAAAACCCAAGGCACAAGGATGATCGGATTCATCACAATCGGCAGTCCGAAGATAATCGGTTCGTTTACGTTAAAAATCCCTGGAGCAAGGCCGAGTTTTGATACTTGCTTCATCTGCCTGCTTTTCATGAATATAAGAATCGTAAATACAATCGCCAGCGTCATCCCGGTTCCGCCCATTCCCACTGTATAAATCTCCATAAACGGTTTTGAGATGATGTGCGGCACTTCTTTTCCCGCTGTGTAGGCTGCCAGGTTTTCCACCTGCAGTGTATTCCAAATCGGGTCCATCGCAGAGTTGATAATGATTTGCCCATGCAATCCGAAAAACCAAAGAATTTGAATAAAAAATACAGCAATCAGCGTCGGAATGATACCGCTTCCAAGTCCGACAAGCGGAGCCTGAATCGCATGATAAATGACATCATGCATGTTGGTTTTGAAAAGCTGAGTGACCAGAACGTTAATCAGCAAAAACACAGTCAATGTGATAAAAGCCGGAATAAGTGCGGCAAATGATTTTGCTACAGCCGGCGGAACCCCGGCAGGCATTTTGATCGTCAGGTTTTTTTGAACGATTCTTCTGTAGATTTCACCAGAAAGAAATGCCGTGATCATACCCAGAAACATTCCTTTGGCACCGAGGCGGTCTACCGGAATGACTCCGGTTATGGCATCTCCTGTTTCCGGCTGAACGATAAAAGGCGTCAGCAGCAAAAAGGAAACCAAAGCGATCGCACCGCCAAACACGGCTTCGACCTGATAGCTTTTTGAGAGATAATAGCCTATACCAAACACGACGAAGACAGACATAATCCCCATGGTCGCCGTAGACGCAATGCCAAAATTGGACTGAAACGATGTGAGCATTGAAGCATTCATGAATTTACTTAAAAACGGCAGGTTCGTTAACACCACAAAAATGGACCCGAATATCGTAAGCGGGAAGGCCAGCATAAACGCATCGCGCAACACCTGCAAATAACGGTTATTATTTAACCTCCCTGCAATTGGAACAAGGAACTGGCTGATTTTCTCGAACACCCTATCCACCCCGATTTTTATATATTCTTTGTTTTAAAGATGCCAAGCAGCTCTTTTACCAATTCTTTCATAGTCAATGTTGACATCAGGTGATCTTCCGCGTGCATAAGCAGCAATGAGAAATTGGTTGCCTCGCCGCTTGATTCTTTCTGTATCATTTGAAAGTGAATGTCATGGGCTGCAGATAGAGCATCCTCAGCTTGGGCAATAAGGACATCTGCCTCCCCCCTGTTTCCTTCCTTGTAGGCGCGCAGTGATTGAATGATGCAGCTGCGGGCATTGCCGCTGTGGAGAATAAGCTGAAAGCTGATTTGTTCGTCTGTTAAATCGGTGATTTTTATCTGCTCCATCATTGTTGCCCCATTAATGACAAAGCCTGTTCATAAGCTTTTTTGCCATCAGCCATTCCGTAAGCCATCATGTCAATGACCTCAACCCGAATGTTGTATTGGTCGGCTTCTTTTTGCAGTTCGCTTTTCAGAAAGCTCATTTGCGGGCCGATTAAAACCGCATCTGCCTTTTGCATATCTTCTTTCGCTTTATCCTGGCCGACTGCCCAGATCTCCGCTTCCTCTCCGATGGATTGCGCGTATTCTTTCATTTTTGTCACCAGCAAACTGGTGGACATTCCCGAACTGCACGCCAGTAAAATTTTCTTCAATGGATGACCCCCCTTTTATTTAAAACGCTTACACAATTTATTATAGTCATTTAATTTTAATTGTCTATACTTTTATAAAATAAATATATTCATATTTTTTTCAGTTCAACTATTTATCAAATTTTTCTATGGAAGATTCGCTCACAATATGTTAAACTCATCATCGGAAACTAAATCAATTAAATAGCTATTTTTACTTGTATAACCTCAATAATATGGATTGAGGGTGTCTACCAGGAACCGTAAAATCCTGATTACAAAAATTGTTTATCACTTTTTTTGTAATCAGGATTTTTTTATTTGTCAAAAAATTTATGTAAAGGAGTTTGTTATGAATTTTAAAGTTTTTCTGCTTGCAGCTTCTACAATTGCAGTCGGATTGGTTGAGTTAATTGTGGGTGGGATTCTTCCTCAAATCGCAAATGATTTACACATTTCCATTGTTTCGGCCGGACAGCTGATCAGTGTGTTTGCACTGGGATATGCTGTTTCAGGGCCGCTGCTTTTGGCAATGACCGCGAGGGTTGAACGGAAGCGTTTATATTTAATTGCGTTATTTGTTTTCTTTTTAAGTAACCTTGTCGCCTATTTCAGCCCTAATTTTGCGATGCTGATGGTATCAAGGGTATTGGCGGCGATGAGCACAGGGCTGATTGTGGTCCTTTCCTTGACAATTGCGCCGAAAATTGTGGCGCCTGAATACAGAGCCCGTGCAATCGGCATCATTTTTATGGGATTCAGTTCTGCCATCGCATTAGGTGTGCCGCTTGGAATATTGATCAGCAATTCCTTTGGATGGCGCATTTTGTTCCTTGGCATCGGGCTTCTGGCGCTTGTCTCTATGCTGATTATTTCGATCTTTTTTGAGAAGATACCGACGGAGAAAATGATTCCATTCCGGGATCAAATCAAGACAATTGCCAATGCAAAAATCGCCAGCTCGCATCTTGTGACGATGTTTACATTAGCGGGGCACTACACTTTATATGCTTATTTTGCCCCGTTTTTAGAGACGACTCTCCATCTAAGCTCTTTCTGGGTCAGCATTTGCTATTTCCTTTTCGGAATATCTGCCGTGTGCGGAGGTCCTTTTGGAGGAGCGCTTTCTGACCGGCTCGGTTCCTTTAAGAGCATCTTGCTGGTGACCGATTCCTTCGCCATCATTATGTTCTTATTGCCGCTGTCAACGTCGTCTATGATTTTCTTTTTGCCTGTTATGGTCATTTGGGGATTGCTGAGCTGGAGTCTGGCTCCCGCACAGCAAAGCTATTTAATTGAGATTGCACCGGACACGTCTGACATTCAGCAAAGCTTTAATACGTCTGCGCTGCAAATCGGGATTGCCCTTGGTTCAGCCATTGGCGGTGTTGTATTGGATCAGACGGGGACTGTTGTGTCAACAGCTTGGTGCGGAGGATCGATTGTTGTGATCGCCGTTCTGTTTGCTTTATTTTCTTTAACAAGACCTGTTCATACCGTAAAAAAATCCTCCTTGTAAAGGGAGGATTTTTTCATTATTTAGCTGAAAGCTCGTCTTCAGTTACCCACTTATGATTTTTCACTTTTTCTCCGCTTGTTGTCGATGTAAAGTCCACCATGTATACCGTTGTTTTTTCTGCAGAGTCGATTTCAGCAGTTGCTCCCTTCATGCCTTTCATGTGAGAAGCCTCTAAGATCGCCTGATCTCCGGGGTTGAGGGGTTTATCTCCTGCATCTTTTATCTCTTCTTGAATCACCCATTTGTGATGATCAACTCGCTGTCCTCCGGTTGTCGGTGTATAAGAAACAACATATGCCGTTGTATCGTATGCGCCTGTAACTGTTGCTTCGGCGCCCTTCATCCCTTTCATATGAGAAGCATTGATGATGACCTGGCTGCCTATTTTATATTTAGGATGTTTCGATTCTGTTAATCCCTCTGGAACTTCAGCAGATCCGGAATGATCCATTTCTTCGTGTGAGCCGGAGTCCGAATGACTTTCATGAGTGCTTTCTTTTTTGCTATCGCTATTGCCGCATGCTGATAAAACAAAAATAAGTGACATCAATAAAATTCCAAGTGCCTTTTTCGAAATTTTCATGTTCATTCTCCTTTGCTTCATTTTTTGGTGTGAATGTAATCCGCAGAAACAGAATGGCCTTCACATCTGCCCGTCAAACATGATCTTTTCAATAATACTATACCCCCGGACGGTATGTAAATGCGCTGATATTCTCATAAAATATGCTGCTGTTTGTCCTATTCCCCGTGATCCGCAGAATAAAACGCGGTGGATAAAAGCCGCGGTTGCGCGGCTTCGGTTAGTTTTTGATTACTTTGACATACACGCCTTTTTTTGCTTTCTGATAAGCGGCCTCTCCCATTTTTCTGATGTTTTGAGACACTGATGAGGATGTGATCCATTCATTATGATGGAAAACAGAAGGGTCGATGAGACGCATTTTCTTTTTTCGATGAAAATCGTAATGAATGTCATCCTCTTTTACTTGTATGTGAGGATGTATTTTTTCAAGCAGTCTCCGTACTTCTTCATTTTCTGATGAATGCAGGATGTCTAACACCTCTTGGTCTGTTTTCAGCAAATCTTCGGCGGCGATGACATTGTGCTGCAGCGCAGCCTTCAGCGTTCGCGCTAAGTATTCATATCCATATACATTCACTGGGTTCATAAAGAAATCGATTACTTCCTTGTAATACACCCGCACGAACCATTCGGCTGTTGCGATACCATCTGGAAACACCCTTCCATTTCTCACAATGAGGCGGTCTAAAAAGATTTCTGCTTCGCGGAGCGTGATCTGTCCATATTGATACATGTCTCGCAGCGTGTAGTCTATGCGATCAGCACACAGCTCCGGTGCGGGCTGTTCGAGCAGTGTCCATCTTGTATCATTTAATAAAAGATCGTCGGCATCATAACCGTGTTTTTTTAGAATGCCAGGGATCTCGGATTGGTCAATGACTTGTTGAAAAATGTTTTCATGATAATCTTCCGCTTCATTTTCAAATACAAAATCGATTACATGAGAAAATGCTGTGTGCGACACATCGTGGAGAAGACCCGCGATCTGCTCTTCTATGGTTCCCCCCAGCCTTTTGATTAAAAGCATAACGCCAATGGAGTGCTCATACCGGGTCACATTCCACTTTGGATTGACTAAAAAGCTGGCGCCGCCTTGATAAACCCCTTTTAATCTTTGCACGGGTACGCTTTTTATGAGTTCTTCCAGTACTCCGTCTATTTGATGCCTGCCGTAAAGCACATCGTTTATTTCCATACTGTCACCTCAAAATCTATTTTCTTCTTTCTATTTTTTTATATATTGTTAGTAAACAAAAGAAAGAGGTCAAGATGAAGATCATCCCAAAGTAAAGAGTTAGCTAAGCAAATAGGACTGATTTCTTTGCCGCGCATTGGGGTACGCCTAGATGAAAATGTCCAGCGATACATTTCAATGTGATGAATTGGCCGGTTATGATGCTTTAGATGAGAATGGGGACATCATCGGTTGATTACATACATCATAGATGGAAAAGACTGCAATATTTTTTCATTGGATAGTCTGATTGAAAAGAAAGGAATTGCATAACATTGCTGAGAAAGGCTGAAGAAACAGCCAAGCTATGGCTGTTTAAACGGATAAAGCTCATCACAACAAATGATAACATACATACGATGGCATTTTACCAAAAGCGAGGGCTATCGATTCACCGCATTGTTGCAAAACGCAGTTGAAAAAACAAGGCGGATCAAACCGGAAATTCCCGAAAAAGCTGAAAATGAGATTTTGATTAGGGATGAAATTCTTTTTTCCAAAGGAAATTGTTTTAGGATAGGAGTTTTTTATGTCTCATCATTATAAATACCCGCTTATTTTTACGGCTTCCATATTATGCGCTTTTTGCGGTGATATATTTTGAATATCAATTCATTCATCAGGCCAGATTGGAATACCCAAATTACATAGGAGAAAGCAAGAACAAACATTGGGAAGACGTTTTTGCTAAGAACGAAGATGCGCCAAATGAATACAGCGGCAATCTTTATTGGATTAGTGATCAAGCTAAAGCAGACAACACATATTTGAAATCGCTCATTGTGAAAAAAGATGACGAGGTGCTGCTCCATTCTCATACAGAAACACCGATAAGTGATTATTCCGGCGGCAGTTTTCCGTGACGGAAGCCCAAAAGAGAAGTCTGTCACCCATAGATGAAACGAAGCTTAAAGGGCATGACCTCATCTGTTGAAGGGATATGGAAGCAGGGTAAGCAACATTTTGATACCGTTTTTTCGCTTGATGAAAAAACTTTATTTCATCATTAAAGATTCTCAATCCGGAGTCCGGCCCGAGCCATAATGGTTGCTGGATAGAAATAGCCAATAATATATTTAGCTAGGGCAAAGACAGTACCTGTAAAAATCGGGGAAGTCAGTTGCACCGAGTACACTTTCAAACGTCTCATTGGCTGTCTCCCCTCCTCTTTCAAATACCAATAATAGGAATCCAGTTTTATTTTTTTGCAGAAATGACTCCTTCCGTATAAAAACGATTTTCTCGTAATAACTTAATGTATACGAATCATTCCATACTTTTCGAAACCGCGCTAACCGAAAACATCTGATTAATCCTCTCTGAATTAAAAACAGCTCACTCAAAATCAAGGGAAGAAGAAAGATAGAAAGAACCTGTCTGAAATTCCTTTTTGCTTTCCAATTGATAAACAATAATCAACTTCTTACAGTTCCCTTTTCCACCATAGTTAGTCATCTTGTAAACTCAATCTTTAAAATCGATTAATACTAGCTTAACACTTTAAAAATATAATGGGTTTGTCATTGAGGATCATAATTTTAGGAGGTTATTCAGTTGAAAAAATTCCCGAAGAAGCTGCTGCCTATTGCAGTGTTATCATCTATTGCGTTCAGCAGCCTAGTCAGCGGCAGCGGACCTGAAGCCAGCGCCCAGGAAAAGAAAAAGGGGAATCAAAACGAAATTAAGAATGTCATCGTCCTGATCGGTGATGGGATGGGTGTGTCTTATACGTCCGCTCACCGTTACTTAAAGGATAATAAAAAGACAAAGGTTGTTGAGCCTACAGCTTTTGACCAATTCCTTGTCGGCCAGCAGACGACTTACCCTGAAGACCCTGAACAAAATGTAACGGATTCTGCTTCTGCCGCAACGGCTATGTCAGCTGGGGTTAAAACATATAATAATGCAATTGCAGTGGATAATGACGGTTCAGAGGTCAAAACAGTTCTTGAAGCGGCAAAAGAAAAAGGAAAATCGACCGGCCTTGTCGCCACTTCAGAGATTACTCACGCCACTCCGGCTTCTTTCGGCTCACATGATCACAGCCGGAAAAACATGAATTCTATTGCAGACGATTATTTTGATGAAATGGTCAACGGCAAGCACAAAATCGATGTCCTTCTAGGCGGAGGAAAAAGCAATTTTGACCGCAAGGACCGTAATTTGGTAAAGGAATTCAAAAAAGCGGGATACAGCTATGTGGATAACCGCAAGGACATGCTGAAAAACAAGGACAGCCAAGTTCTCGGCCTATTCGCTGACGGCGGCCTGCCTAAAAAGATCGACCGCACGAAGGATATTCCTTCATTAAAAGACATGACAAACACAGCTCTCAAAAAATTAAGCAAGGACAAAGACGGTTTCTTCCTCATGGTTGAAGGAAGCCAGATTGACTGGGCGGGGCATGACAATGATATTGTCGGCGCCATGAGTGAGATGGAAGACTTTGAACAAGCCTACAAGGCAGCGATCGATTTCGCTAAAAAAGACAAGCATACATTGGTTGTCGCAACGGCTGACCACTCAACCGGCGGGTACTCCATCGGTGCGGACGGCATTTACAACTGGTTCAGTGAGCCAATTAAAGCGGCAAAACGCACGCCTGACTTTATGGCAGAAAAAATCGCCGGCGGCGCAGATGTTGAAAAAACATTAAAAACGTATATTGATCAAAAGAAATTAGCTTTAACAGCATCTGAAATTCAATCTGTTGAAAAAGCGGCAAAATCGAAGGAAGTCCTTGATATCGATAATGCGATTGAGGAGATTTTCAATAAACGCTCCCACACAGGATGGACAACAGGCGGACATACCGGCGAGGATGTTCCTGTCTATGCGTACGGACCGTCCAGTGAGAAGTTTTTCGGCCAAATCGATAATACTGAAATCGCCAAAAATGTTTTCGACGCTTTACAATACAACATTAAGATTAAAGATAAGTAGGAGAATACAAGGTTCCCGTTGCTTGTATAAGGAACGGGCTCTTTTCTTAATGGAGGTCTCATGATGAAAAAGATTCTATCGATTTTATTTTTTATCGTCATGCTTGCGGGCTGTTCATCAAACGCCGATTTTGAAAAACAAAATACAGCTGGAGAGCAAACAGCTAAAGCCACACCGCAAAGCACTTCTTCTCAAAAGGACAGTATAGAGGAGTATCAGCCTAATGCACAGGTAACAGATGACCGGTCATTGCTGAAGGTAAATCAAACGTTTTCTGATGACAAAGGAGAAGCCGTCTTAAAAGATATCAAACAAGTCAATCAAACTTATAAGATTGGAAACGTAGAGTTAACAGTAAAAGAAATGAAGCTGATCCACTTACGTCCGGATTACAGCATGATTGATTATTTTCATGTATTAACACACGATGAAGAGTTTGATTTCGTTAAAGTTTTCGTTGATATCAAAAACACATCTTCTGAGAAAGTGAATTTTGCCCCGATTGCATTGATGAAAACAAATACAGGTGAAACCTTTGATTGGAACAAAGATATGTACCTCGAAGAGTTGAATGGTGAATTAGAAGGCGGCGCCGAAAAATCCGGCAATCTCGGCTTTATTGTAAACGCAGCAAGCGGACATGCTCATGATCAACCATCAGCTGAGAAGAAGAAAAAAGAGATCAAATGGATTGAAATCACAACAAGTGACGTTTTTGACCCAAACCATAAGAAGATCAGTGATTCACAAAAGATCAAAATTGCATTTTAATCATTGCCTCCTGCACATCGTACAGGAGGTTTTGTCTACGGATAGATATGAAAAAAACCGCTATTCAACACAGCGGTTTTCTTTATACACTTTTTCTATTTGGTTTTCTGATGAATCAGCTGATCAATTCGCTCCATCACTTCGTCCATGTCCATACACTCTTGAAAGCTTTGATTGATTCTTTTAATCCCCTCCAAATATTGATCGTTTTGTAAAACTTCCTCTATCCCCTGTTTCAATAACTGCGCATTTACTTCATCCTTAGAGATCTTATAGCCCGCTTGGAGTTCAGAGAGACGCTGCGCTACCATTGGCTGATCCTTGTCATGAGGCATTACAACCAAAGGCACGTTAAAATGAATGCCTTCATTGACGCTATTCATGCCGCCGTGTGTAATGAAAACGTCTGAGTGTTCCAGCACTTCCAGCTGAGGCACATACGGGGCAATGATAAAGTTTTCCGGTGCCTGTTTTAATTTTGTGAGATCTGCTTTTTCTCCCGCTGCAATAACGACTATTCCAGCAAAATTAGAAAAAGCGTCAATACAAAGGTTGAAGAATTCTTCTGTTTTGTCCAGTACCGTACCCATTGAAATATAGATGACCTTTTCATTTTTTAGCTGTTCAACAGGAAAATCCGTTTTGGCCGCTCTTTTTGGAAAGCTTGGTCCGATAAACAGGCATTCATCCCCAAAACGATCGCTTTCGGGCTGAAAATAACGGCTTGTGTATACGACATTCAGATCGCCTTTATTGTTCATGAATTGAACCAAGTTTTTCGGGGATACGCCGTATGTTTCTTTCATCTCTGCCAGCAGATTTTCACACTCTTTATCAATTTGTAAAGGCACTTCTGAATCCGGATGCAGCGGCAATATCTTTAAATGCTCTTCATCGAATAAAAAGGAAGCAGATGAAGAGATGCCCGGGATGTTGAGGTAATCTCTGACCAGCTCTCCCGCACCGAATTTATCATAATAAACAAAGTCAAACTGAATGCTTTTTGACAACTCTTTTACGACATGTAAAATGTCCAGTGAGGTTTTGATATGTATTTTCAGGAAATCTAGAATGCCGTTTGGCGAAGCGACTTGAATAGGTGCTGTTCTCAGCAAATCCTGATGAAGGTGGACAGTCGCTCCCACCGCTTCTAATCTTTCTTTATATTTTTCAGTAGATATATAGTGGACATCATATCCTCGATCGGCAAAGGCTTTCGTAATGCCTAATGTAGGATTTACATGGCCTTCTGCTGGGAAATTCAGGATCAATCCTTTTTTCATTCTGACAACTTCCTCTCACTCGTATTCCGTAAGCTTTCATAAGATGATATGCAATTTGTGTCTGATTAGACTGATGATCGTTCTCACTATCGATCATAATGGGGGAGACTGACGCCATGCAAGTGACAAATGATCGAATTATTCTGCCGCTTTAGGCTGATGCGGTTTTACGGCTATCAATCCGTTACGATAAAGGATATCACCAGCGCTGCCAGCCAGTGAAATGACAATATGTCGGGAACTCAGGACTGCTTGAGGAACCGCATTCAAAAAAAGAAGCCTATGTCCTCCTTTGTGTGAGAATGGCATTTATCTGCTTCTTATTTTCAACACCGTGAACGATTATCATCTGGTTTTAACGAAGCAGCTTAGAGATAATGCACACATGCGAGAAACAACGCAAGGCAGCTGAGACGGTAAAAGCATTCAGCATCCGCTTAAAACATCACTAAAAAGACACCGTACCCGGTGCCCTTAAACCTTTCTGATCGTAAAAAATTTCCGCAGAAGCCACGGAGCTGGTGTGAATCCGAGTGTTAACTGCCAGGCGCCTATTGCTTGTAATCCATATTCGCGGACGATCAGCATCTTTTGGCTCATGCTCCTGACATCTTCAAACCATACCTCATGCGTCCGCCCCTGCTCATCTCTGTAGCGAAAAAACGGCGATTGATATTCGTTTGAATATTGAATAGGGGCTTGGTACCTCATCGCTGTTTCAATTGATTTTTGATTTGAGATAGCTGAAGCCACTGTTCCCGGCTGATAAGGGATGATCCAATTGTAGCCGTAGAGCGGGACTCCGATTATGATTTTTCTCCGCGGCACCTGGGCAATCGCAAATTCAATTGTTCTTCTTATTTCAGTAATCGGCGCAACAGGCCCCGGCTCGCTTCCCGCATGATGCCAGTCATACGCCATGATAAACATATAATTGACAACCGCTCCGATCCCTCCGTAATCATAGCCCCTCAGCCACGGAATATCATCGCTTGTTTTTGCCGGAACCGCTATGGTCAGCACATACCCTCCCGGCTGCAGACGATCTCTCAGCTGACGCAAAAATCCTGTGAACAGATCCCGATCTGCGGCGCTCACTTGTTCAAAATCGATCGTCACGCCGCCATATCCCCTTGTGGATACCAAGTTATAAATATTGTTAACCAGATTGGTTCTCGCAGTTGGATTGTTTAACACTTGGTGCACGAGTTCCGTACTGAAGCCTGCTGAGGTCAGATTTGTTATTGTAGCAAGCGGCGTCACCCGTCTTCTCCATGTAGTTTCAATAGCGGCTGCGTCATTCAATTGGTTTGCAATGTCGCCATTAGGCGCAATATGGTATTCGAAAATGGAAATCGAAGACGAATACGGGGCGTAATCATTGATTAAATCACGATCTAGACCCGGATTGCGGAGCACGTAAAAGCTTAACGTTCCCGCAATATAGTTTGAGATATTAGGAATCGTCAGTCTCATTCCTGCTTGCAAGACATTTGGATTTATAGCGGGATTTGCGGCTCTTAGCCGTTCTGCCGGAACAAACGCTTTTGCCGCAATAGCTCCGAGCGTGTCTCCCGGCTGTACTGTATATACATAAAGAGGGATGAGAAGAGCCTGCCCCGGCACAATATTCGTTTCTTCTAAACCATTCACACCCCGTATTTGATCAACAGAAGCACCGTATCTTCTGCCTATGGAAAACAAAGAATCACCCGGCCGGACGATATGGATAAACATGTCTAACCCCCATTATTCGTTAGTCAATCATCATAGAATCTTATTAATGGGTTTCCTTATATATGATTTACGATTGATTAAAGTGATGAGAGCAATAAAAAATACCAAGGACTCATCCTTGGTATCTGTACATGTCATTTAATTTTCTTTTCCTTCTTCAAGCACACGCTTCAAATGTTCTGAATCATGATTGAAATGAGCCATCATATATTCTTTGGCTGCTTCTTTGTTTCTCTTTTTTACTTCTTCAAATATGCTGCGGTGTTCACGCAGGATCGTTTCAGGGCGGTTGTCCCCTTTATAATTAAGGATTCTGCAAAAGTGAATCAGATCGTTTACATGCTCAAGCAAGTTTTTTAAATGTCTATTATGGCTAAAATCGACAAGCAGCTGATGAAACTTTTGGTTTAAGCTGATCATTTCAGTTTCTTCCGCTCCGTTACGAATAGCGTTTTCTGTTTCTTCAAGCTGTGTTTCAAGCGTTTGAAGCTCTTCGTCATTCGCTTCGTCTATGACCAATTCGACAGCAAGCAGTTCGAGTGGAATTCTGATTTTATAAATTTCATCTACATCTTTAGCCGTTAAAGAAGCGATTGAAAATCCATTCCGGTCATCTGCTCTTAACAAGCCGTCTTTCTCAAGCAGCCGCATAGCTTCCCGTATCGGAGAGCGGCTGACGCCGAAACTTTTAGCCAGCTGTGTTTCATTGATCCGTTCCCCCGGCTTAAAAGTCCCGTTAAAAATCATTTTTTTCAGCTGGAAATAAAATTGCAGGTAATAAGGAGTCGGCTTGTCTAATTTAAAATCATCCATATAAATAATACCTCTTTTGAATAGATTCAGGGGCTGTTCTTCATCAAAATCATATAACAGATGATAAAGGGAAGCAACAAACTGCCTTGTCAAATTCCAAAATTTGCGGTACGATATGTTTGCTAAACGACGGTCGACGGACTACTGTCAACCAATGAGATGATTCTCTCATCGGCTGCCGGACACTTCGCCTCAGCTACAATCACTCAGCTTCATTACATTTACAGCTCAGAATACAATGGAGGAATAAATATGCTCATTATTCTTGTTATGTTTCTTCTCGGAATCATTTTAGGCTTTATTGGTGCCGGGGGCGCCGGCTTTGTTATTGCTCTTTTAACCCTTGTTTTCCATATTCCGATTCATACAGCTTTAGGCACATCCCTCGCCGGCATGGCTTTCACCAGTTTATCAGGGGCCTACAGCCATTATCGGGAAGGCAACATCCAATTAAAAATCGGTTTAACGGTCGGATGCTTTGCTGCCGTCGGGTCATTTTTCGGGGCAAAGCTGACATCTTTTATTCCCGCCGATTTGCTTCATTATTTGACAGCGGGAATGTTATTTTTATCAGCGATTCTCATTTTAATCAGATTATTTATTTTAAAAGAGAAGCCTCAAGGGAATCAAAGCAATGTGTCAATGTACACAAAAGCCGTGATTTTAGGAATCGTAGCAGGCATACTTTCCGGCACATTCGGCATCGGTTCTGCTCCTTTTATCCAGATCGGTTTAATGATTATGCTGAACCTTTCCATCCGTCATTCTGTCGGAACGACGATGCTTGTCATTATCCCTCTTGCTATAGGCGGAGGTATAGGGTATATCACGGAAGGATTTGTTGATTATGTATTGCTGGTCAAAGTCTTGATCGGAACCATGTGTGGTGCGTATGTTGGCGCGAAATTCACCAATCTCATGCCAAAGGCAGTCTTGAAATCAGCAATCTTTTTGACTCCGGCGATCGCCGGCCTGCTTTTGCTATTTTAATAAAATCAAAAAACCTGACATGCCGTCAGGTTTTTTTTGATTAATTCTGCTTCACGCTCTCTTTAGTTAATCTAAAAAAGGCGAGCGAACCGATAACTGCTGTAACAAACATGATCGCTCCCATCGGAACAGCTGTCGTCTCATCAATGCCCACAAGCGGCGAAACGATGGAGCCAAGGAGCAGCGGGAGCATTCCCAGCAGCGCACTTGCACTTCCGGCGCGGTGCCCCTGTTTTTCCATGGCCAGCGTAAACGTGCTCGTCAGAACCATGCCGATCGTAATCATATAGACAAAAATAGAGATAACCAATGCAGCGAGAGGACCGTGAATCATCGTCATCGTTAATAGCACGGCAGTCGCAATCATAGCTGTAATGACCGCCATGCGGAGCAGACTTTTTTCATGAATGATTCCGCCAAAGCGCCCGATAATAAAGCTTCCCGCAATAATCGCCAGGCCGTTAATGCCGAATAAAATACTAAACACCTGCGGCGACACTCCGTAAATATCTTGGTACACAAAAGGCGTACCGGATACATAAGCAAAGCTTCCCCCGTGAACAAATCCGACAGTTAACGCGTAGCCCATAAAAGAACGATCCTTCAGCAGGCTCCCCATTGTTCTGACAGATGTTCCAATTGAGCTTGGAATCCGCTTTTCGGGCGGCAATGTTTCTTTTAGCCTCAGCGCAATAACCAGTACAAGCACAAATCCGATGATCGTTAAAAAGTGAAAAATCGTATGCCACGTTGCAAACGGCAGCAATAAAAGAGCACCGCCTGTCATTGGCGCAATCATTGGCGCGACTGCGGTAATCACCATTAACAGTGAGAAAAATTTAGAAAGCTCTCTCCCTGTGAACACATCCCGCACGATTGCCCGAGACAGCACAAGTCCTGCAGAGGCCGTAATTCCCTGTAAAAAACGGGCTGCCACCAGTGTTGTAATGTTTGGTGAAAGCGCACAGAACAGAGAAGATAACGCAAATAAGAAAATACAGATTAATAGCGGTTTCCGTCTTCCCTGCGCATCACTGACCGGCCCGACAATCACCTGGCCGATGGTAAGCCCGATCAGACAGGCTGTTAAACTTAACTGTACAAGCGAGGCACTGGCCGATAAATCATCGGCAATGTCAGGAAAACTAGGCAAATACATATCTATATTAAGCGGGCCCAATATAGCAAGCATACCGAGCAGAAATGCCAATGCCAAACGCTCTTTTCCAGTTGGATTTTGCAGCATCCTATCAAAACCTTCCCTTCAATCTATTATTTATCTGAAACAGATGTCACTCCAACAATTGATTGAAGCTGTAAAACATTTGTATATTGTACCATAACTTTCAGCCAGTGAAAGCCGCTTAAAGATTGAATCAGAGACACAAAAAATACCAGGGTCTGCCCCCCTGATATCGTGAGTTTTGATGTAAGCAGCTGTTTTATACCCATAAGCGCAAGCCGGCCATAAGAACAACACCGCTGATGACTGTCATAGATAAACTTTTTGTTTTCAGTGCAATCAATAGAGTAGGAATCAATACAACTGCTGCCTGCCAATTCAATTTCAGAGAATCATTGGATTGAATCATGCAATCCTTCACAACAAGTGCCGTCAATATACAAACCGGCACATAGGAGAGCCATTTCAGCACAGGCTCCGGCAAGGAAATATTCCGTACAACTAAAAATGGAATTACGCGGGGAATCATTGTAACCAGCGCGCAGCCGATAATCACCATCAGGATGTATGTATTTATGCTCATTTATCTGTCACCACCCCGATTGTCGCTACGATGATCGTTGAGATGATCACAGCGAGATGTGACGGCATAAAGAAAGAGAAAACAATCATCCCAATCACCATATAAATAATGAGAGATACATAGTGTTTAATCTTTGCAGGCACAACATGTTCCATCTGCAAAATCAGCAGTGCTAAAAACATAGCCGTCACCGCAAAATCGAGTCCGAACGTTTCCGGATCGGTAATCCATTTACCAAAGACTGCCCCTGCCACACAAGAGAGCACCCAGCACGCATATGCAGTGAGATTTAAACCGAACATCCATCGATCACTAATTGGTTCTTTTTTTACAATCTTATTTGAAGCAACACCGAATGACTCATCTGTCACCATCATGCCGATCCCCACATTTTTCACTAGCGAATACTTTGAAAAATGAGGAGCAAGCGCGGCACTTAATAGAAAATTGCGTAAATTCACGATAAACGTTGTCAGGATAATAGCGGACATCGGACTGTTCGCTGCTAACAAAGCACAGATAACGAACTGGGAGCCGCCGGCAAAAACCAAACCTGACAACAGCGTAATCTCAAGGACGCTTAAATGCGAGGCAATCCCCACGATTCCGGCAGCCAAACCTATACTGATATAGCCGATCAGCGTCGGGACACAATCTTTAAACCCTTGTAAGAACGATGGCTCGCAAGTTGGGGCATGAGTGATTTCTTTCTCTGATATCATTCTGTTTCTCCTCCTCGTCCAACATATTATACACATATATGCTATAGCTTACAACTGTATGTAATAGCTGATTTTAATATGTTATAATGAAGCGAATATGACGTAAGGAGATACATGTATGGATGATATCCAAGCCATTATCGCAAAGAATCTTGTCAAACTCAGAAAAAGCAGAAACCTGACTCTTGATCAAGTTTCTGAGTTAACGGGCGTCAGCAAAGCGATGCTCGGACAAATTGAGAAAGAAAAATCGACCCCGACTGTCACCACTCTCTGGAAGATCGCAAATGGGCTGCAGGTATCTTTTTCTGTTTTTCTGAAAGAAGACAAGCCGAAAGTAAAAAAAATTAATCTTAAAGATATTGAACCTGTTACAGATAATGAAGAAAACTACATTGTTTACCCCTTTTTTCCCTACAATCCTGAAACAAAGTTTGAAATTTATGTTGTCGATCTGAAACCGGGATGCATACATGAAGCAAAAACACATTTAGGAGAAGAATACATTTTAATCAAAGAAGGCGAGTTAACCGTCAATCTGCAGGATCAGGAGCATTCGCTGGTACCAGGAGACGCCATGCAGTTTACGGGATCCACGCCGCACAGCTACATCAATTCATCACAGAAAACGGCCAGCTTTTTTCTGCTGATGTTTTATCCTGAGCCGCAAGGATAACAAGAACCTCCCACCTTATATGTTGGGAGGTTTTTCAAATGTGCAAATGGCTTGCAAATTGAAATCAATCGTTGTATATTAATTGACGTGTCAATCATTGATATATCAATTATTTTTTTGACAAGAAAGAAGGGATGGGTTTTGGCATCATTTTGTTCTGAGGAAGCCGAGATTTTATATCAGCTGCAAGGCGTGAACAAAGTGATTGGCGTGAAGTTCGAGGCATGCACGGGCATCAGCCAATCTCGTTTGGAATTGCTGACATTGCTTTATCATGCGGATGAGATCAGTCAAAGCGACCTTCAAAAGAAAGTCAATATCGACAGCGCGGCCGTCACAAGACACCTAAAACAGCTTGAAGCCAAAGGCATGGTATCAAGACGGCGCAAGCCCGAAGACAACCGCATCACCCTTGTTCGGTTAACAGACCAAGGAAGAGAGCGAATTGAGTCTTCTAAGAAGGAAAAGGAGCGTTTCATGAAGGAAATGCTCGCAAATGTAAGCGCAGAAGAACGCCGCCTGCTCATTGATGTGCTGGCGCGCATGCGAAACAATATAGATAATATTGAAGCTTAAAAGGAGTGTATCAACATGATCAAAACAAACGATTTTATGGAAATTATGAAAGGACGCCGTTCCATTCGCAATTATGATCCGACAGTGAAAATCAGCAAAGAAGAGATGACAGAAATCCTAGAGGAAGCTACAACTGCGCCATCCTCTGTCAACGCGCAGCCATGGCGTTTTCTCGTCATCGACAGCCCGGAAGGAAAAGAGAAGCTCGCGCCGCTAGCAAGCTTTAACCAAACTCAAGTCACAACATCATCTGCCGTCATTGCTGTATTTGCAGACATGAACAATGCAGACTACTTAGAAGAAATCTATTCAAAAGCCGTGGAGCTCGGTTACATGCCGCAGGAGGTCAAAGACAGACAAATCGCTGCCCTGACTGCTCATTTTGAAAAGCTTCCTGCACAGGTAAACCGTGAAACGATCCTGATTGACGGCGGCCTTGTTTCTATGCAGCTTATGCTGACTGCACGCACGCACGGCTATGACACAAACCCGATCGGCGGCTACGATAAAGAAAACATCGCGGAAGCCTTCGGACTAGACAAAGAGCGTTATGTGCCTGTTATGCTTCTTTCCATCGGAAAAGCTGCGGACGAAGGATACGCTTCCTACCGTCTGCCGATTGATACCATTGCAGAATGGAAATAAAACAAAGCTCCCAAGAATGACTCTTGGGAGCTTTTTCATTTTAAATAAATCAGCCGTTCACCCGGATCGTCTGGCCTGTGATCCATTGGGATTGTTCGCTCGTTAAAAATTCAATCACATTTGCGATATCTTCTGGTACCGCATTAATGGTGATTTGTTTCATGGCTAATTCTTTGGCAAGCTGACGGGTGAATTGCTCAAGCGCCTTTTGTTCCCGTATATGCTGTACGTCAGAAACATTTGACCGATAACAGATGTAGAAAAGTTGATGATTCTCCCCTTTTCCTCCATTGCTTGCTGACAGGTGAAAAACGTGCCTTTTACATTTACAAAAAAGAGTGATGAACAAATGAATTGTCACCACTCTTTTTTTCTATTCTTTGTTTTTCTTTCTGCCAAACGGCCACCAGTTTCCTTCTCCAAATGTCACAATGATTGCCGGCATCAAGAGCGGAAGAATGACAAGGCCGTATAGCAGCAGCCCGATAATGACGACACTTGCCACCTGCATCAGCGTATTAACACCTGATGGCATCATCGCCGCGAATGTACCGGCCAAAATAATAGCAGCGGTGATGATGACAGAGCCCATTTTGCTCATTGACCTGATGACACCTTGATGAATGCCAAGCTGAACCTCTTCTTTAAAGCGGTCAAGCAGGAAGATCGAGTAATCTACCCCTAACGCGATCAATATGACAAAACTGAAGAACGGTACCGCCCAGCTGACTCCATCATTGCCCAAGATATTCACAAAAATCAATTCCGTCATTGATATTGAAGTGTAATACGTAAGCAGCAGTGAAGCGATCATATAAATCGGCATCACCATTGAACGGAACAAGATTGTCAAAACGATAAACAGCCCGAGAATCATGATGACCATCGTTCTGGAGAAATCCGTTGTAGACAGCTCTTTTAAATCGGCATTGACGCTCGTTACCCCGCCGTAAACAATTTGAGTGTCCTCCAGAGGCGTGCCGCCGACTTCGCCGGCTACCGCTTTTTTGATCTGATTTATGGTCGTAATCGCTTGTTCTGAATATGGGTTTGAATCCAAGACGACGCTTAATTGCACTCCCTTGCCGTCTGCAAAGGAATACCGATCAATTGATTTCTTAAAATCCTTATCTTTCAGGACTTGATCAGGAATAAAAATCCCCGTATCCCGAACGGTTGAGCTTTTGCTCATGCCCTCTAACATATCACTGGATGCCGTAATCCCGTCGGTGATTTTTGTCAGTCCATTATTTGCGCTCTTCACACCTTCGGCAAGCTGATTCAGGCTTTCTGTCAGCATTCCGGCCTGTTTCTGCTGGCCTGAAAGCTGCTCATTTGCTTGCTCAAGTCCGGTTTGAATTTGTCCAAGCTGTCCGCTGATTGCTGTGAGCTGCGGCACCGCCTGTGCGGTATTGCCGGTTTGAGAAAGCTGTTTGCTGACAAGCTGCAGCTGCTGATTGATTTTTCCCAAACCGTCAGCTGCATCTGACAGTGAGTCTTCGGAGCTGCCATTCGCGGCCGTTCCGGTTTGCCCGGACATTTGATTCAGCCCATCTTCAATATCCGTTAACCCGCTTTGGACATCAGCAATCCCCTTTACTGTCTTATCCAGTCCGTCTGACACAGAGCCTAGCTGTTTATCAATATATAAATCTTTGATTTTTTCACCCGTCGGCTGGGTGATGGTCATGACGGAATCAACATGTTCGACTTTCTCAATGGCTTTGCTGATATTTCCGAGATAAGGGATCGTCTTAGCGGTAGTGAGATCCTTGTCTCCTTTTATCACCACATTCACCGGAAATGCTTTTCCTTCACCAAACCCATCCTTAATGGCTTCAAGACCTTTGATAGATTTGTAACCGCTGCTGATTTCCGCCGTTGAATCGAATGAAATCTGGTCATCATAGGTCAAAATGAACGGGAGCGTGATGATGACTGTTATGACGAGAAACAGAAACGGACGGGCAACAGAATGTCTGCCGAGAAACGCCCACAATTTATTGTCACTGTGCGACAGCACTTTCTTAGACGGCCAGAAGAGCTTTTCACCGAGCGTCACCATAAATAAAGGCAGCAGAGTGAAGAGGATGATCATTAAAATGCCAACCCCGACAGCAACTCCCACAGCTGATTGGAAAATGGCAAACTTTGCAAAACCAAGGGCAGAAAACCCGATCAATACCGCAAACCCGCTGATAAACAATGTTTTTCCGCCTGTACGGTAAGCAATAAGGGTTGCCTCTTTTTTGTCATGCCCGTTTGCCAGTTCTTCACGGAAACGAGTCAGAAGAAGAATACAGTAATCTGTTCCAATCCCAAACAGGATGGCAACTAAAAAGGTTTGGGTAAATGTCGAAATAGGAAAATCAACATGATAAACTAAAATGCCCAGTATAGATTGACTGATTACATACGAGAAACCGACAATCACAATCGGGATAAAAGGCGTCACAACAGAGCGGAACACGATCAGCAGCAAGCCGATAATCAAACAGACTGTGATCACTTCCGTTTTCTTAAGCCCATCCTCTGAGCTGTGCGCAAAATCCTGATTGATAAGAGACGCTCCCGTAATATATGCCGTCAAATCATCGGGAACGATTTGATAAATATCATCAGCAATATTTTCCGCTTTCTTATCAGATCCGGTGATCGTTACGGGAATAAGAATGGTTTTCTTATCCTTTGAAATCAATTGATCTTTGATTTCTTTTTCACCTGTCAGCGGAGATGTTACCTCTTCAACACCATCAATCTTTTTGACGTTATCGATTATGCTGCGGAGCTGATCCTCTGTATCTTTATTTAGCGCACGATCTAATGTGAAGACAATGCTTATCGACTTATTGTTTTCTCCGGCTTTTTTCAGAATAGCATTTGCTTTTTCTGAAACGGAATCAGCCGGCAGCTGTGACTGCCCCTTTTGATTGGCCAGCTCCGTTAAGTTGGGAGAAAATAAACTCAATATAACAGTCAGCGCTAAGATAACCGCCGCAATGGCCCATTTGAATCTGACAATCGATTTCATTCCGGAAGATCCCCTCCTTTAAATTTGCTTTTTAGAATGGTAAATATGTCAATGAATGATTGTAAGTGCTCCTCATCTATATCGTGCATCAGCTCTTTGAGCGCGTGAAAGATAGCTGAATCCAATTCTTCGATAATGCTTTCACCATTTTCTGAAATTTTGATTCGTTTCGTGCGTTTATCACTTTTTACCGGACAGTCATCCCACTCAACCAATCCCTTTTCCAGCAGCTTCTTCAATCGGTTAGAAATCGCGCTCTTATGCACGTTTTGATACATGGCCAGGCTGCCGGGAGAAGATGGGCCCTTGACTTTTAAAATTTTTAACAGGTCGGCCTGTTCTCTGGAGATGTGTTTGAATACATCCTGATCGACTTCATGATGTACAAACTCTGTACCTTCAAGTAAAACTTCCACGAAAAGATTGATCGCTTGGCATAGCTTCTGTTCATTCAACGTCTTTCCTCCTGCACTTTAGTTTACACCCCTAAACTTTCGATTGATGCTACATAGTTTATCCCCCTAAACTATGTTCTGTCAATACATTTTATTCACAGAAAACTCCCTAAAGAATGTTTGTTCGTATACAATAGAAACGATAAACGCGAAAGGGGAAAATTCACATGTCTGATCTAGCATTACAATTGTATGAATATAACGTATGGGCTCATCAGCAAATATTTAATCGATTAAAAGAGCTTCCACAGGAGGTTTATCGTCAGGAGATCCAAAGTGTGTTCCCGTCAATATCCCATGTCTTGTCCCATGTTTATCTTTCTGATCTCGGCTGGGCGGAAGTGTTTTCCGGAAAAAGTATGAACCATGCTTTGGCATTAGCTGAACAGCTTACAGACCAGACAGTGGCGAAGGAACTAGCGGAAATGGAAGCCCTGTTTCTAAAGTTGTCCGAGCGATATACAGCTTTTTTCGAGCAAAAGGAACAGATCCATAAACCCCTTCAGATTGAAAATCCCGCCGGCGGAATCATGAAAACGACTGCTTCTGAACTGGTGCCGCATGTTGTAAATCACGGGACATATCACCGAGGCAACATAACAGCGATGCTGCGTCAGATAGGGTACGCATCTGCTCCGACTGATTATGGCCTTTATCTGTATATGAAAAAAGCATAAAATGGCGTAAACAAAAGCGGCTCCCACGATTGAGCCGCTTTTTTCGTATCTTGTGATGAATTGATAAACCTTAAAATTTCCTTCCATATTTCCTGTATAGTAAAAAAGATAGAAATTTTAGTGTTATAATAGTATCTAAAAACATGTTTAAACAATTTTCAATGGAGGAACACACAAAGTGACAGACGACATGACGCAAGATCCTAATATAAATCAGCAGAAACTGTCGAGAGGCCTGAAAAACAGGCACATCCAGCTTATTGCGATCGGCGGAGCCATTGGGACAGGCCTGTTTCTCGGCTCGGGAAAATCGATACACTTTGCAGGGCCGTCAATTTTATTTGCTTACATGATCACAGGGATCATTTGCTTTTTAATTATGAGATCGCTTGGAGAACTGCTGTTGTCTAATCTGAACTATCACTCTTTTGTTGATTTTGTTCAAGATTATTTAGGCGATATGGCCGCATTTATCACAGGCTGGACCTACTGGTTCTGCTGGATTTCAATCGCGATGGCCGATTTAACTGCGGTCGGGCTATATACCCAGTATTGGCTTCCCGGTGTGCCGCAATGGGTTCCGGGCTTAATCGCTCTTATTATTTTACTGATTATGAACCTGGCTACCGTCAAGCTGTTTGGAGAATTGGAATTCTGGTTTGCATTAATTAAAGTCATTGCCATCTTGGCGCTGATTGTGATCGGTCTTTTTATGATTTTCAAAGGCTTTTCCACAAGTTCAGGTGTTTCCAGTTTCTCAAATCTCTGGAGCCACGGAGGTATGTTCCCGAATGGAATACACGGGTTTATCCTCTCGTTCCAGATGGTTGTGTTTGCCTTTGTCGGCATTGAACTCGTCGGGCTTACGGCTGGTGAAACAGAAAACCCTGAAAAAGTCATCCCTAAAGCAATCAACAATATCCCTGTAAGGGTGCTGCTTTTCTATATTGGGGCGCTTCTTGTGATTATGAGCATCTATCCATGGGATGTCATCAATCCTAGCGAAAGCCCATTCGTACAGGTCTTTATTGCAGTCGGCATCGTCGGTGCGGCAAGCATTATTAACTTTGTTGTATTAACGTCAGCTGCCTCAGCCTGCAACAGCGCTGTATTCAGTACAAGCCGCATGGTCTATTCACTGGCGAAAGACAAAAATGCGCCGGAATCAATGGCGAAACTGACACCGCGCAAGGTACCCAGAAATGCATTGTTCTTTTCAGCTATCGTGATTTTAATCGGTGTCACATTGAACTACATCATGCCGGAAGGCGTATTTACCTTGATCACAAGTATTTCCACCGTATGTTTTATCTATATTTGGGGAATTACTGTTATCTGCCATATGAAATACCGTAAAACAAGACCTGAATTGGCGAAAGCAAACAAATTTAAGCTGCCGCTTTATCCATTTACAAATTACTTAATTTTGGCTTTCCTGGCGTTTGTCCTTGTTGTACTGGCATTAGCACAGGATACTCGGGTTTCCTTATTTGTTACACCGGTTTGGTTTATTTTGCTGATTGTGATCTATAAAGTAAGAAAAGCGAAGCATCAATAAGATTCGCGGCTCCTGCCTCAGAAATGAGAGCAGGAGCTTTTTTGATGAAAATGACCTTTGCTTTCTAATTGAAAAATATGCTATATTGTTTGTAATAAATTGAGAAGGGATGATGGGTGGACAATGATTAACTAATCTTATTTTTAACGATTGAAATCGCATATTTCAAATCATAAAAAAATAGGATTAGTCTGCCCATTTTCTATATACGTACGCGCTATTCTGAAGAATAGCTTATTTAATCATGGCAAAGGCACGGCTAATCCTTCCAAAACATTTGGGAGGATTTTTTTGTTCTCCCTTAAAGCGAGGGATATAGATGAAAGAACAATTAAAACTAATAAACGTCAGCTATGAAGTGAAGGATCTTACCGTTTTTAAAAACGTAAATGCCAGTGTTCAGCAAGGAGATATCATTGGGATTATCGGCAAAAACGGGGCTGGAAAATCGACGCTGCTTCACCTCATCAACAAGGACTTAACTCCGTCACAGGGACAAATCCAATGGATGCAGCACGGCTTAAAAAAGGTGCTGGTTGAACAGGAAACTGAATCGTATTCCTTTGAGAATCAGACACCTGCCGAAGTGAAACTGCTGGAGAAATGGCACGTGCCAGCCCGTGATTTCAGCCAGTTAAGCGGCGGAGAAAAACTGAAAGCACGGCTGGCAAAAGGGCTATCGGAGGATGCAGACCTTTTCCTGCTGGATGAACCGACAAACCATCTTGATGACATAAGCTTGCAATTTCTCATTCAGCAGCTGAAAAATGTTAGCGGCACTGTCATTCTCGTTTCGCACGATCGGTATTTCTTAGATGAAGCTGCCACGAAAATATGGTCAATCGAGGACCACACGCTGACTGAATACAAAGGGAATTACTCTGGTTACATGAAGTTCCGGAAAGAAAAAAGACTGACACAGCAGCGCGAATATGAAAAACAGCAGAAAATGATTGAACGGATTGAAGCACAAATGACAGAACTCACTTCATGGTCGGAAAAAGCCCACGCACAATCGACGAAAAAGGAAGGGTTTAAAGAATATCATCGTGTAAAAGCAAAGCGCACAGATGCCCAGATCAAATCGAAACAAAAGCGGCTTGAAAAAGAACTCGAAAAGACAAAGGCTGAGCCTGTCGACCCGGAATATACTGTTCGTTTTTCAATTGATACAACTCATAAAACAGGAAAACGGTTTTTAGAGGTTCAAAACCTGACGAAGTCATTTGGCGAAAAGACACTGTTTCAAAACGCCCGCTTTACGATTCAGCACAGAGAAAAGGTTGCCATTACAGGCCCGAACGGCTGCGGAAAAACAACCTTATTGAAAGTCATTCTTGGACAGGAAACGGCTGAGGGAAAGGTGTGGATATCACCATCAGCAAAAATCGGTTATTTAACACAGGAAGTATTTGATTTGCCTTTAGAACAAACACCGGAGGAGTTATTTTATCAAGACACGTTCGAGGCGAGAGGAAACGTGCAGAATATCATGACGCGATTGGGATTTACCGCTTCTCAATGGACAGAACCAATTCAACATATGAGTATGGGCGAGCGTGTAAAGTGCAAGCTGATGGCTTATATCTTAGAGGAAAAAGACGTGCTGATATTAGATGAACCGACCAATCACCTCGACCTGCCGTCACGCGAACAGCTGGAAGAAACACTGTCACAATACAGCGGCACACTGATTGTGGTTTCACACGACCGTTATTTTCTCGAGAAAACAACGAACAGCAAACTCGTTATTTCAAACAATGGCATCAAAAAGCAATTGAATGACGTTCCTTCAGAAAGAAATGACCGGGAGGAGCTTCGTTTAAAGCTTGAGACAGAAAGACAAGAAGTGCTGGGAAAGCTCAGTTTTATGACGCCAAATGATAAAGGGTACAAGGAGCTGGACCAGGCTTTCAATGAGCTTACGAAACGGATGAAAGAGCTGGATCAATAGCGTTTTAGGGATACCAAGGGCTGTTCGCCCTTGGTATTTTTTAAGCTTTCGTCTCCAGCCCTCGCCGCAGGAAATATCTAAAGACCGCTCAAATGTTTGTTTATTCTCGTAAACCAGCTGAATGTCAGCCCTTCAAAAAGCGTAATAAAGGCTATCACACACTTCTCGGGCGGACATGTGATGCCCGATTCTTTAAAAACAAGTCCAATCCGGCTTTTCAAAGCATGCAGAAACATCAGTGGGCTGAAATAAAATTGCAGGAGCCATAAACGACATTGCCAGCAAAAAGGCTACATAGGGCATTCCGGGACTCAAAAAACCAATGATAAACGCTGCTTCTTCTTCAACAATCTCGGACTAAACGCGTCCGCTAAGCAGGCCGCATTTTCACCTGCTAGACCAGCTGTCTCCGCATTTTGATATTTGTCATGATATACCCCATTTTCTGATAAAGGTGGACGGCTGTTTCATTGTGCGCAAACACATGGAGAGCAAGCCTTTCCGCTCCCAATTGCCTCGCCTTATCATCTAACACGTGAAGCGCCAATTGAGCCAGCCCTTTACCGCGGAAAGCTTCATACAGGCCAAATGAATAAATAAACGCCTCTTTTTGCGGATGGTGCGGGTCAGCATACAGCCAGAGCCAGCCAATGTTTTCTCCAAGGTCATTCCTGATGTTCCAAAAATGATGATTGCTGCTGTTTCGTCCATTCGGAATCATGTTCTCATATGCCTGTTCCGATTTCTCAAACGCCTCTTTTTCCGTCCATGTTCCCGATTGTATGTTTTGTTTCGCATAATTTTGCACGGACGTCCCGCGAAATGCTTCAAACTCCTCCACAGTCATGTTTTCCAAAGTTAACGCCATCCTGTATTCCTCCTTTATGAAAAAAAGTCCAGCTGGTGCCGGACGAATAACGTACACATGAAGATCTATTTCTATTATTCTATTCGATAAGAGAAGGAGGTCTCCTGCAAATTGGTTTGTTAAGTGAATAGCTTACGTGGACTCCCAAATGATTATAATGATAGAAACAATCAAACAGATTATTGCGGGTATCGTCATGAGAACCGATTGGCGCGCTCGAACAATGTGTGCATGAACCGCTCCCGCCATGAGAACGACAAACAGGACGCCTGCTCCAAATGCTGCATACCGATTCCAAATTCCCGCTGTCATTGCAAATGCCCCCGCTATTTCAAGAATACCAGTAACAGTCAGAAACCATAACGGATATTGATAATGCCGCCAATGCTCCACTTGAAAGGGCACGCGGAACACCTTTATGATGCCTCCCGCGAGCATAAAAGCTGCCAAACTGACTTTCATGATCATAGATATCATCTTGCGTCACTCCCTTTTGGAAGCATCCCGTATATTAAGAGATTGACAACCTGCGCTGCGAGACTTGCCGGATCTTTGATTCCGGTTAACAAATATGAATCGGTCAAATGTTCAATCATGCCGATCAAGCATTCCGCCACGGTTGCCATTTCCAATTCGGAACGAAAATAGCCAAGGCGCTGTTCTGCTTCTAAGTTGTCTTTCAAAACCATCGCCACATCTTGTTTCAATTGTTTCGCTTCTGGATTGAGAAAAAAACCGATCCTTGTTAAATCCTTGTCCTCCGCCAGAAACTGAAAAACAGCTTCCACAGCAGAGAGCACTTTGTTTGTTACATCGTTCGCATGTAATCCGGTTTCCAGGAGAAGTGATTCTGTCAGCTTTCTTAAGCGAGAGTGGAAACCGTTGATTAACTCCTCAAAGATGGCTTCTTTACTTTGAAAGTACAGATAAAAGGAAGGCTGCGTCAGTCCGGCTCTTTTCACAATGGCACTAACCTTCGTTTCATGAAATCCCCGAATCGAAAATTCATGTGCAGCAGCTTTGAGCAATCGTTTCCGGCTCTCCTCCCCTTTACGTCCTTTTCTGCTTTTCACATCGGTTCAGCCTCCACAAAAAGATACTCTTCAGTAACATTACTTATGAATATTATTTCATGCACTTGGATTTTATGTCAATGAATTTCATATTCAGCTGCTTCCTTCATAAAAACATAACGAACATGACTTGATGCCATGTTCGTTTAGCTGCACATTTTATTCCTCATATAATTGATAAACTCTTTTTAATTTCTGTTCCAGCTGTTCAAAATGCACGAAACGCGCTTCTCTCAGAAATTCAGTACCCTCAATAAATAAAAGAAGAACAGGTACGGTGAAGACCGAAAATCTGCCGGCAACCTCCTCCACACTGTCAGCATTTACGTGTCCTAGTTTGATATGCGGAAACTGCTCCAGCAATTCTCTGAGCTGCGGCAAAACTGCGTGGCATACTGTACAGCTTGGTCTTGATATATAGATAAAACTTAACTGGTGACGGTTTATAAAATTCTCTATTGCATTCATTGATAGTAATTCAGTAACCTCTTTCATCTCATTCCTCCTGCTGATTGGTATTTACCTGCCTGAAATATACGGGACCAGCCTTGAGAATGTCCATATATCTGCTTTATTTTTATACAACCTGTCCAAAATTGTAAGACAAATCTTTTCACCTGCTCTACGCCGCTTGAAACGCGAACCGCTGTAAGGCAACTTTATCGCTGTTTATTCTCATGCGGGCAGGGCAGCTTGGCAACATACAAAGTCATTCATCATGCTGAATGAACAATCAGGCTTTCGGATATATTAACGTTCAAATGGTCAAAGACGCTCTGCAGTTAGCCTCCGGCGTTATAATCCTTTACATTACTGGTCAGGTGGTAGGATGAGTTTTACTTGGGAAGCATTTGTCCTCATGGTATCCGGTGTGGTTTTGCTTAGAATTTCAGGAAGAAAATCAATTGCGCAAATGACATCGGCACAAACGGTTGTCATGATTTCGATCGGCACCATCATTGTTCAGCCGATCATCGAAAACGGCCTATTAAAAACACTAGTTGCAGCTATCATTTTTACGCTCTCACTCCTTTTTATGGAATGGATTCAGTTGAAGTCTAATTTGATTGAAAGGCTGTTAACCGGGAAAGCGACAATTATCATTGAAGATGGCCAATTACATGTAGACAATTTAAAGAGAATGAGACTGACGTTAGATCAGCTGGAAATGCAATTGAGGCTGCACGGCGTTTCTACTTTACAGGATGTCAAAAAGGCGACGTTAGAAGCAAACGGCCTATTAGGCTTAGAATTAATTGATGAAGCCAAGCCTTTAACAGTCAGAGATTTAAAAAAGATTATTCACCCCGACTTTATCAAAGAAGATGTTCAGCCCTCCCATTCAAAGAACCGAAATTTATTTGATGAAATCGATCATGAAAATATAAATCCCAGTCCTAAAAAGCTGCATTAAAAAAGACGCCTGTGATTGGACGTCTTTGTGTGCCTTTTTTCATCAATTGTCGGCCATTCAATTGAACAGCTGGTGCAGCGCCTTCCTGTTCCAAAGAACACCACAGATCCAGAATATATACGTAATTTGTTAATCACTAATTGGAATAAGAATGGATTCCAATTACGGATGATTCGCCACAGTCTGGATAAATGTCTTCATCACTTCAGTATCCTTCCGCCTTATAACAAAAACCAAAGGCGAACACGGCAGAGGAGACATTTTAAAACTTGCCGGTCTTGTATGCGGCGTCGTGTTCAAACACCAAAGCGAGAAAACGTTATATGTAGCCAGAGATACTGTTTGGTATGATGCGATCCATGAAGAGATCGATACACACCAGCCAGAAATCATTGTAGTGAACGGAGGAAACAATCAATTCTTTGAGGGCGGCTCTCTCGTCATGGGGAAAGAAGATATCCACGAAACGCATCAAGCAGCCCCTCATGCAAAAATAATCGTGAGCTATATGGAAGCGGTCAACCATTGGGCACTATCCAGAGAAGAATTAAAAGGCTTTATTCATGAAAAAGGCATGTCATCTCATGTACTAATGACGGATGATGGCGAATCATATTCATTTTAAATGCCGAAAAGAGTTCATGTGAATAAGCATGATATTCTCCGTCAGCTTGGTGCTCAAGAAAAGGCCCTTCCTTAGAAGGGTCTTTATTAACCTGATTTTTTAAAAAAGATGGAGTATTTGGTTGATATCTCAAATCCTAGTTTTTTTGCTGAATGAATAGATGATTTGTTGCTGACATCACAATCCCAGCTAGGGCTGACGCCGTTTTCGAGACAATCATTTATAAACTTACTTCCAGCTATATAAGCGAACCCCATCCCTCTATATTCTTCACGTGTATAGATATCCATTTCCGCACGATTGCCGCCTAGAAATATGGAAGTGCACTCACTGACAACAAGATTGTCATACAAAACCGCGAATCCAAATCCGTTTTTTAAAAAATTCGAGACTGAACCCCAATACTCCTCATAATAAGCTTTTTGAAATTCAGTGCTGCTTGAAATGATATCTTCATTTATTCTTTTTAATGTAAATCCCTTTGGAAGCTGAAAAGCCTTTTTGACAGAAATTTGTTGAGAAAACGCATATCGCATCATTTGATTCAACTCATCAGGCAGTACAGTTTTTATTACGGTGTCCCATGAGCGATTGGGAGAAAACAGAGTAAATCTTTTTTGGGATTTAGCTCTCTTTTGGTATAATTCAACGATAAACTCATTAACATTTTGATTCCTTTCATCCCCTGCAACATAATAAATTCCTGAGCTGGTTCCTATCAGAAACGATTGATCATCTGCATAAACAACTCCCGGAATTGTTTGTTCTAATATTGAATAAACAAATGTCGGGCAACATGTTTCTTTATGATGTATCAATGGTTTGACTTTACTATATTGTTCTTTTTTTATCTCCTGCAAACTGTACCCTCCTATCACTTTCCCTCTTTTATTCTATCCGTAAAAGAATTCCCCTCTTTTAACGACACTTCTGTAAAGAGCTCTCACCATGATTCAGTATGATACTTCAGCCTGATAAGGTTTGTTCTTAACGTTTCTAAAGGTATTTATTGCATGTTTGTTAAAGTACCGCGACTTTCTCGGAAACGATTGATTTCTGTTATATGTATTTTTATACCTCTGTATCAAATTATTTATCCCCAATTTCATTTAGAATTTGATACAAAACGAAAACTGTATTATATTTTGTAAATAGCTCTGTTATAATCAATTACTTTACTTTTCTTTTCTGCACGTAACAATACATTCTTTTAAAAAGGACGGGAGGAAATTTGCATGTCAAACCATTCACCAATGTTTCCCCAATTAAGTGACAATGGCATTCACTATTTTCAAACTTATGATGAAAGCCTTGGTCTTTGGCCAGTTCCCTACAAAGCATATTATGTATCCACTCGTTTCGGTCAAACGCATGTGATTGCAAGCGGACCAGAGAATGCGCCGCCACTCGTATTGCTTCACGGGGCACTATTTAGCTCCACGATGTGGTATCCCAACATTGCGGATTGGAGCAGCAAATACCGAACTTATGCAATCGATATCATAGGTGATAAGAATAAAAGTATTCCTGCAGATTTATGTGGTACAAGAACGGGTTACGCCGATTGGCTTCTTGATGTGTTTGATTATCTAGGGGTCGAAAAGCCTCACATGATCGGACTCTCACTTGGCGGACTTCATACTATGAATTTTATTTTACGTGCGCCAGAGAGAGAGTAAAAAGTGCAACTCTTCTTAGCCCAGCGGAAACATTTTTACCATTTCATCACGATTTTTATAAATATGCGCTTAGTCTCACAGAACCAAATGGAGTTGAGAGTTTCTTAAAGTGGATGATGATAGATCGCAATGTGTTACATCCACTTTTTGTGAAGCAGTTTCATGCAGGAGTTATGTGGCAGGATGGAGCAAGACAGCAAACCCCTAAAGCCGACGGATTTCCGTATGTTTTCACCGACGAAGAATTAAAATCAGTAAAAGTCCCGATTCTATTATTACTAGGTGAACATGAAGTCATTTATGATCCGCATTCAGCCTTACAGCGCGCATCTTTATTAGTGCCTGGAATTGAAGCAGAAATCATCAAAAATGCAGGCCATGTTTTATCATTGGAACAGTCTGAAACCATAAATGAACGAGTTCTGAGCTTTTTAGAATAGCCAGTAAGATGAGGAGACACCCACCACTCTACATATTCATCTTATAATTTCTAAGAACCTATCTATCAACATTGAATGCATTTTTATTTACTTGCCAGTTCCTTAATGATCAAACTTAATTCATAAATTCCCTTTTGGAGATCTTCAAGGGATGCATAAGCGTATGACAAGCGAATATAATTGCCTTTTTCCTGAGCATAAATACTGCCAAGATTGAGAAGAATCCCTTTTGTTAAGGCTTTTTTATAAAGTAATTTCATAGATATCGAGGGCAATATTTTTAACCAGATAAAGAATCCCCCTTTAGGAATAGTCCAAACAGCTGCATTCTTCATATTGTTTTCTAAAGCGCTCGTAACAAATTGCCTTCTTATCTTTAATTGATGTCTCACCCGTTCTAAATGCCGCTGATATTGGCCAGATGTAAACCATTCCGCCGCTACTCTTTGAGACAACGAACTCGATCCGTAATCTGTCTGCATTTTAATGTCAGATAAACGTTCAATCACTGGCTCTGGCCCGACTATCCATCCAATCCTTAAGCCCGGGCTTAGCGTTTTCGATAAACTTCCTACATATAGCACATGGCCGTTTTTATCTATTGTTTTAATAGGATATGGCGGAATGTCATCTATCCACAACTCACGATATATGTCATCTTCAATAATGGGAAGCTGCTTTTTTTCGCTTGCGGTAAGGATTTCTTTCCGCCGCTCTTCTGACATTAAGATACCAGTCGGATTTTGAAAACAAGGGTTTGTATATAATATGGCTCTTCCCCGTTCCCCCTTTGTCATATGAATATGGTTTGGCAAAAGCCCCTCTTTATCCATAGGAAGTCCAGTCAGATTCATTCCGGCTGATTGAAATACATGTAATGAATAAAGATAAGATGGCTGATCAAGAAAAACAGTTGAACCTCTTTGCAAAAGCCCCATTGATATAAGCTGTAAGGCTTGCAGTGCTCCTGAAACAATAAGAATGGATGAAGGTGAAGCATGAATCCCGATTGTTTTTAAATAATCACTCAATGCCTCTCTTAAAGGCAAGTATCCTTTTGGTTCCTCATATCCGAACGCCTCTATGTTTTGAGATACCTTGCCCATAATCTCTTTCATAGCAGACAAAGGAAAAATCTCATTTGAAAGTTCTCCTTTGCTTAGCTGTATAAGATCAGAATTTGATTCTGATTGATTGATCTCTTGAACAATTCTTCGGCTTGGCTGCTGGATTCCCGAAGTTACATGTTTCTCCCAATTGGGTGCAGAATACTTAGCCAACAGTGTCCAAGTATTGTTGATGACAACTGTCCCTTTGCCCATTCTGCCTTCAATCAACCCATCTGCCATCAATTCCTCTAACGCTGTGATAACCGTGCTTCGATTTACATGAAAGTCTTTTGCAAGCGTTCGCTGGCTTGGAATCTTACTTCCAATCGGCCACTCTCCATTTCCTATTTTCTCTTTTATATAATCAATGATTTGTAAGTACTTAGGAAGCTTTCTAACCGTTTTTTCTTCTGTAAAGCTCATCAAAAGCAGTCTCCTTCAACTAAAGTGGTTGGGTCAAAAATTGTGTAACTGGTTGAAGCCATTTTATCAAATCTCTATTAGTATAAAACACACTAAATAACTGGTTGGTTTTTGTAGAGAAGGAGTGAAGATCATGAAAAAGAAAACTGTGCAACTCATCATATCTTACAGTCTTATGATCGGTTTGTGGGCATCAGCTTTTCCGGGAATTCGTGTAGGTCTGGAATATTACACACCCGAACACCTTGCTTTATTTCGTTTGTTAATCGGATCTATGGCATTGTTGCTTTTTGCTGTGCTGACTAAAATGCGCTTACCTGACATGAAAGATATCCCTGTCATCTTATTATTAGGGTTTTTAGGTTTTGCACTCTATCACATTTTGCTTAATATGGGTGAAAAAACAGTTAGTGCCGGGATTGCAAGCTTACTCGTAACCACAGCACCAATCTTTTCTGCGGTGTTGTCTCACCTGTTTTTTGGTGAACATTTTGGTTTTTCTAAATGGATTGGCTCTATCATTAGTTTATTGGGTGTGTCATTTATTTCATTAGGAACAGGAGACCATGCGCTTTCAATGAAAGGAATTCTGTTCATTCTGCTGGCAGCTTTTGCAGAGAGTATTTATTTTGTTTTTCAAGCCCGTTATATAAAAAAGTATGGTTTTATTCCATTTGTAACGTTCACAATTTGGGGTGCAGCCTTACCAATGCTTGTTTTTCTTCCAGGCCTATGTGGGGCGTTTTTAAACGCCTCAATGAACTCCACATTGTCTATCGTTTACTTAGGTTTATTCCCGACGGTCATCCCATACTTTGCGCTTGCATATGTAACTTCAATCGTCGGTGCTTCTGAAGCAACGATTTCACTTTATGTAACACCTGCTTTGACGATGGTGATTTCCTGGATGTGGATAGGGGAAATGCCTTCACTTATTTCACTGCTAGGCGGAATGGTGACTGTCAGCGGGGTATGTTTCACCTACATAAAAGGAAGCAAAATAAAAATGTTAAAGGAGATGAAAAAGTTCTAATTTCCTTTTCTGTCTTGATGTACGGTATCGGTCGGTACCCTGCTTCATGTCATGACATGAATGAATAAAAAACATACCAATCGTATTTGGTATGTTTTTTTCTAAGATGAGCTCTTAACATTGTAAGTCCAAAAAAAGCATATCTTAATTATACTCTCATCGTTTGATCAATTGGTGATCAAAAACCTTTACTATTACATTATTTATTGCTTAATCAATACTGATAACTCACCTTCGAATACTTTTTCTTCTTTATGATTATAAGTAAATATCAATACAGTAAGTATTCCCGTTCCACTTTTCTTTGGTTTCTTATCTACCACCTCAACAACTGAATGCAATTCATCGTCTGGATACACGGGTTTTATGAATTTAATATGATTCATCTCTGTTCCAGCAATAATATCGTCGCCATAGAACCCCTCTTCAATCCAGAGCTTAAAAGAAATGGCTAACGTTTGTATGCCAGAAGCGATGATTCCATTAAATCTGCCTTTATTCGCTTTTTCCTCGTCTACATGCATATATTGAGGGTCAAATTCTTCCGCAAACCTCATTACATTTTCTTTTGTTACCCTAAAAGACTTTGTATGAAATACTTGTCCAATCGCAAATTCATCCAACTTCATAAATACACCTCTTATCAAAATATTCTTCATCAACTATCACATAAAAAATACTTTATCATATTTCATGTAGATCATCCTTTACATTCTTACCTATAAAACTTGTCAGATCAAATGTTCAGTGTGGGAAAGAACCATTTGAAATAGCGAACGTGACAGCCCAAAGATGATTTTGCACATAAAATAAAAAAACTGGTTTTTAATAGGATAACTTGTTTTTTACAAACAAATCATTCAGAAACACATTTCGTTTTCTTCTCTTTTTATCCATATAAAATTGAAGCAGCTTTTATAGGTTGTCTTTAGCAAAGTGATTGTTGTCTGCAGTTAATCTGCTGGACACATACTCCCAATTGCAGATAAGATTAAAAGAAACCATCGAAGGGGTGTCATAGTGAGTGAATATGAAAAAAGATACCAGCTGGTATCTTTTTATATTGAAAAGCCAAAATGAGATCACTTTGGTTTCTCTATATCGACTTAAAACGTGAAACTGGTCATAAAGTTTTATTTTACAGATTAGATACGATACACTCCGCATCCCCCGCGAGTTTGAATTCCCCAAACCCGTTAGGCAGCAACATATGATCTCCTTTTTTAAAGTCATATGTACGCTCGCCGGAGATTATCCGGCCTTCTCCTTCGATGACGCTGACAAGAAGGAATGATTTTTGCTGTTTTAAACTTGCTGATCCTGTTAACTCCCACTTTTCCACTGAAAAATAAGGGCACTCAATCAATACAGCTATGTGCAAATCATCTGTTTGTTTATATTGAACCGTTTGCTGCTCTGGCGCAAATGGTACGTCTATCACTTCTATGCTTTTTTCCAAATGGAGCTCGCGCAAATTGCCTTCTGTATCTTTCCGGCCATAATCATATAATCTGTAGGTTGTATCGGAATTCTGCTGCGTCTCCAAAATGAGAATGCCTGTCCCAATCGCATGAACGGTGCCGCTTGGCACATAGAAGAAATCCCCCGGTTTTACCTTTACGCGGCGCAGGAGCTTGTCCCATTTTCCATCTTCTATCATCGAGATCAGTTCTTCCTTTGTGTTTGCGTTGTGGCCATAAACGATTTCTGCATCTTCTTGGCAGTCTATGATATACCAGCATTCTGTTTTTCCGAGCTCTCCTTTTTCACGCGTTTTTGCATACTCATCTTTCGGATGCACCTGAACGGATAAGTCTTGATTGGCATCCAAAATTTTCGTGAGAAGAGGGAAGCGGTCCCCCTTCAGATGTCCGAATAAATGCCGATGATGATCCCATAATTCACTGAGCGTAAGCCCCTTGTATAACCCGTTTTGAACAATACTTTGTCCATTTTGATGTGCTGCAAAAGCCCAGCATTCCGCCGTTCGTTCTGATGGGATGTCATAGCCGAAAGCAGCCAAAGCGGTGCCGCCCCAAATCTTTTCTTTGAAAACAGGCTTGAAAAATAACGGTTCAGTCATCATGAAAAATTCCCCCGCTTTATATGATTTCATCCAGGAGTTTGTATGCTTCGTCTTTTGTCTGGACAGAGAGCAGCCTTTCCCTATAGCTGTCATCCATCAGTTTTCGAGATAGCATTTGCAGCAGTTTCAGATGCTGGTTCCCTCCGCTATCTTTCGGTACAGCGATCATAAAGATTAACTTTGCTTCTGATCCATCAAGACTGTTCCAGTCAATGCCTGATCGTTTGATTCCAAACACTACACTAGGCTTCTTGACGGCATCAGACTTCCCGTGCGGGATCGCGATATTCATGCCAATCGCCGTTGTCCCCTCTTGTTCGCGATTCATGATCGCTTGTTTAAAACCGCTCTCTGAATGCAGCATACCTGTGCGGGACAATTTTTGAATCATTTCATCAATAATGTCATCTCTGGTTTCGCCTGATAATGTTGGTTCAATAAGATCTATACTCAAAATGTCTGTCAGCTTGTTAATATCCGTCTTCTCCATCTGTCTGCTTTCCGCTTCATTGTTTTGTTGCGGAACGTCATTCGATGCTGCAGCTTCATTCAGCCCGGCGGGTGAAGAAACCGGAATATCTTTTTTTAGTACATTAACTAAAAGAGCGGTGGTAAGAGATCCGGCAATCACTGCAATAAAAAACATCAATACATGATCAACGGCGCCTAGTACTGCCACTATAGGCCCGCCGTGCGCTACTCTGTCTCCGACATTGCCGATCATAGCGATCACAGAACCAATCATAGAACCTGCCATAATCCCCGGAATGACGCGAAGCGGATCTTGTGCCGCGAATGGAATGGCTCCTTCAGTGATGCCGAAGAGACCCATGGTAAATGATGCTTTTCCCATTTCTCTCTCCGACTCCTGAAATTTTCTTTTTCCAAAAAACGTTGCAATCCCAAGGCCAATCGGGGGTATACAAATGGCGACGGCAATCGGTCCCATAATTTCATAGTTTCCTTCTCCGATCATGGCCGATCCAAACAGGAATGCCACCTTGTTTACGGGGCCTCCCATATCAAATGAAATCATTGCGCCTAAAATCAATGCCAGCAGGATGGAGCTTGAACCTTTCATACCCGCCAGCCATACCGTTAAAGATTCGAAAATTTGGGCTACAGGTGCACCGATCAAAAACACAAACGCCAAACCTACAATTAGTGAAGCGAACACTGGAATAATAATAATCGGCATAATCGGCTGAATCGCTTTTGGAACCTTTAATTTTTTGATCCAAAGGGCAGCATACCCCGCCAAAAATCCGGCGATGATGCCGCCGAGAAAACCGGCGCCGCTTGCACTGCCGTAAAAGCTTCCCGTCGCTGCAATATATCCGCCGATCATTCCTGGTACAAGCCCGGGCTTATCAGCGATGCTGTACGCGATATATCCGGCCAAAATCGGGATCATGAATGAGAATGAGGCACTTCCGATCTGTTCAATCGTTTTCCAAAAAGATTCATCCGGAATGACTAAGCCTTTCGGTGTTTTCTCACCTCCAAGCGTCAATGCAACCGCTATCAATAACCCGCCGACGACGATAAATGGAACCATAAAAGAAACACCGTTCATTAAATGACGATAAATCGGATTTTGTTTTTTCTCCAGTTGATTGCCGGCTTCCGAATTTGAAGCTGAACGGTAGACCGGCACATCGCCGCTAAGTGCTTTTTGAATTAATTCTTCCGGTTTGCGGATACCATCCTGAACCCCGACAGACAACAGTTTTTTTCCTACAAACCGGTCTTTGTTTACCGAGCGGTCTGCCGCGATAATGATCGCGTCTGCTTCACGAATCTCCTCTCCGGTCAGCTCATTTTCCACTCCGATTCCGCCTTGGGTCTCGACTTTCATTTGGACGCCTAATCTGTCGGCAGCTTTTTGCAGATTTTCAGCCGCCATATATGTATGGGCAATTCCATTCGGACATGATGTAATCGCTAACAGTTTCATACGATTCCTCCTTTAAAGTATGAATCATAAGGCCTGTAACAACTGTATATTAAAATCATGCTTGTAAAAGCGCTGTTTTTTACCGTTAATTCCGGAAAAACCAGCATTTATCCATATGAAAAAAAAGCAGGGCATCAAAGCCCCGCTTTTAATAATTCAAATAAGATAAAAATCTCATCACATTTGTTTCTTCAGTCAGCTTATGAATGAATGCCGGCTGCTCACTCAGATATGACAGTTCATGGAACAATTGCTTTGTCATGTTTTGATCCTCGTGTTTGACAGCCAGCATAAAGACGAGCGACACTTTTTCAGCCCCCCAATCAAGCGGCTCTTTTAATGTGGCAATCGCAATGGCTGATTGTTTAATAAATTTAGAGTTTGCATGAGGAATCGCAATGCCAGCCCCAATGTTTGTCGCCGACATTTTTTCTCTCATCACAGCATGAATGGCATACTCCTTTTCCACATACCCTTTCTCGTATAAAGCCATTGCCATTTGTTCAATCAGCTTATAGCGATGAACTGACTCTTGCTGCAAAAAAACTAAGAAAGGAGTCGTATTGTTCAGCATCTTAAACGTTTTTTGTGTTTGGCGTTGGGATTCGTCAACCTGATCCATAAATGCACTTAGTTTCTTCTCATCAGAAGGCTCCAACAGCGGTGATACAACAATATGAGGAATCGGCACATGTTCCAGCGCTACCGTGGAAATGACAAGATCTATGTCCCCATTCTTTTTTGTGTAATCTGCTAAATCAGCTTTTGCAATACAGGCCTTCACAGCGATTTGATGAAATTTCCGTTCAATTTTTGTCCGCAGCAATTGTGACATTCCAATGCCCATGTGGCAGACGATGATTGCCTTTTTACGCTTCTCGCTGCTGTGGTGCAAACGTTCGACCGCAGCTTGAAAATGCAATGTCAGATAAGCGGCCTCTTCCTCAGGAATAGAAAGAGCAAACGTTTGATTGATGTCTTCCAGAACGTCAATGATCATATGAAACAGATAGGGGTACATTTTTTTTATGTCATTTAGCATTGGATTTGATACAGAAAGATCGTAATTCAGCCGGTTTAGCACTGTGTTAAGATGGATGTTCAATCCGTTGATCAAATCCTGATCATTATGAAAATCAAGCATTTTCAGCTCTGACACACGATCGATTAAATGCCGCACAACCATGGGAAGCAAGGGATTTTCCAGAACCTTTTTTTCTTCTTCCCAAGACCGAAAACGAACTTTTCCGCCGAGTATATGGAGCGTTACATACACGGCTTCTTCTTTAGGGAAGCGGATGGCAAAAACCGCTTCCAGCCGTTTTAAACATGTCATTGCCCATTGATATTCTTTCTTCTTTTCTACTGCTGCCATTTCTGTTGGCGAAATCGAGATAGGCTGCTTCATTTTGATCCGGCGTATCATCAGCAATGTATGCAATAATAAATTCTCGAACGTTTCATCTGTGAAATAGATAGAATGGTGCTTTTGCAATGTTTTGAATTCATTCGACACACATTTCACTTCATGAGTTAAGAACTTGCTTTTGATAAACTGACTTGTAAACTCTGGATTATCAATCAAATCAGAGATTCTGGCTAAGGCTTTTCTTTTATTTCTTTCATTTCCCTCAATCTTTAAACCGAGCCGCTGCTTTGACACCAATTTGAGATCAAATCGCTTTAGCCACTCTTCAATTTCATGTAAATTCCTTTTGATGGAAGACTTATTCAAAAAATGCTGAGCGGCAATTTCTTTTGCTGAAACATGTTTTGGGTTCATTAATAATTGATAAGCGATTTGCAGAATTCTTTCTTCATCGGACTGGTGCTTTGAGCCAAAATGTTCAGTACCCAATTGTTGAGTTAACCGGGCCCTTTCATGTTCTTCTATATTTAAATAGACACCTAATCCTGGTTTGCGAATGAGCTGAGCAGGAGAATGTTCATGCAGATAACCTTCGATCGTTTTCAGATCATTCCTGATCGTTTTTTCAGAACACTTTACCCTGTCGGCGAAATCTTGCACGACTAAATAGTCATCAGGTTCAGATAACAACAGATACAAAATGTCTTTTTGTCTAGTATTCATGTATCTCATCTGTTTTTCTATCCTTCCTGTGTTTCACTCAAATGATGTACGATAGTATAAGTATACTACATAGGAAACCGCTTACATTATAAAGTAAAATAAACGCGTTAAAAGTTTCGTTTTTTACCGAAACTTCCGGAAAAATTGGATTTATGCGCAGAAAATTCACCTGTTCATCATGAAAAAGAAGATACTCACCATTAAAGAATGTTCAGGACAAGCTTCAATTGGGATGACTTTCATTAAGTAAACAAGTACTAATTTATGAACGAGCACCTAGTGTATTGCAAGACCTCCCATACAGGTTTACAAAAAAAGAGCAGCTCCTCAGCTGCCGCGACAAAGATATAAAATTATAAGGTTTTTCTACGAAGAAGTGATGTTAGATGAGCTATCAGTTAAAGGCTATGAAAAGTATTTAATTAAGGTTTTTGTGCAAATTGTAAAGTAAGGGGATTAACTGCAGAACTACTTGTTCCTAAGACTACATGATGTGGATGAAAGCGTAACAATGTTATTGATCTGAAAATCGTCTGTCCTTTTCAGAAAAAGAGAAAAAAGGAGAATGGCTATGAGTATTGAGATAAAGGCGGTAACTGAAGAGAATCGTGAATCTATTCTGTCTCTTCATGTTCACAAGAGCCAAATATCATATATAGAATCAACCAAGCAATGTCTAGAGGATGCAACTGAATGTCAGTATTATAAACCTGCTGGACTTTATTACGAAGGGAAGTTAGTCGGTTTTGCTATGTATGGATGGTTTCCTGAGATTGATGAAGAAAATAAAAACGGCAGAGTGTGGCTTGACCGATTTTTCATTGACGAGCGTTTTCAAGGCCAAGGATTAGGCAGCAAGATGCTTGAAGCTCTTATTCATCACCTTGCTGAGCTATATACATGTAACAGAATTTATTTAAGCATTTTTGAGAACAACATTCATGCTTTGCGCCTGTATCAAAAATTCGGCTTTACATTTAATGGTGAGCTCGATTTTAACGGCGAGAAGGTCATGGTAAAAGAGCTATAAGTACTTAAGCTGTTGAAAGGCTACATTGACGAGACTTCAGTTCATGTAACATGATGACGTTTCACGCAAATGAAAAAGCATACTATGTTCTTGGTATGCTTTTTATATTCTTTCAGCACTTTCTCTTCATTTCAGTAAACGCAGCTTTCCGATCTTATTGCATTCTAATGCGAACCATACACTGCCTTCTTTGTCACAGCCAATTCCGTGAGGTTCGCCATTAGAGGTTTTGATTGTATATTCTTCAAAGGTTCTCTCTTTTGTCAATCTTCCTATTTTATTTGCTCCCCATTCAGTGAACCATAAATCCGATTCGACTCCCGCCGCAATAGCATGAGGCCGGGCATTTGGTGTAGGAATATCAAATTCCGTTATTTCGCCGGACATCGTGATCCTTCCTATTTTATTCCCCATTATTTCTGTAAACCAAAGGGCACCATCATTTCCGCTTGCAAGACCTACTGGCGCTGCTCCCGGTGTTGGGATTGGGTATTCCATTATTTCTCCTGATCGGGTTATCTTGCCGATCGCATTGTTTTGGTTTTCAGCGAACCAAAGTGAGTCATCGGGCCCCAACGTAATAAAAGAAGGATATGATTCTTTATTCGGCAGTTCGTATTCATGAATCACACCTTCTGCAGTCAATCTCCCTATGCGGTTTCCATTCATTTCAGTAAACCAAATATCACCGTTAAGACCTTCAGCAATTCCATATGGCGCTGAATTTGGATGAGGTAACGGGTACTCTGTAAATACGCCCGTTTCTGAAAGCCTTCCAATTTTATCAGCCCCATTTTCAGTAAACCAAATATCACCTATTGAAGATATGGTCAAACACAGCACTCGTGCATCAGGAGTTGGAACAATAAATTCCTTGATTGTTCCATTTTGATGAAGACAACTGATTTTATTTGCTTTATGTTGAGTAAACCATACATTTCCTTCACGAGAGACCGCTATCCCATAAGGACCAGAATCCGCTTGTAACATATCTATTTCTTTCAGCTCAATATTCAAATAAATCCCTCCATTTAAGCATACCCTTATACAAAAAAGCCTCCTATTCTCATTATACGAGACAGGAGGCAATGGAATTCCAGTACAGACTGCTGGTTACTTTATTTTCTGGGCGTGTAAACAAAACAATTTAATATAAAATTTCTGAGATATCTCACTTTTGGGTTTGAAGTTCTGTTTTTCTCTAATGACTCGTATGTCTTCTAAAATTACTGCCCTTCACTTCAGCTACATCATATACGGTAACAAAGGCATTTTTATCAATTTCATTAATAATTTCCTTTAGTTTTGTTTCTTCAAGGCGGTTGATGACACATGTGATTTCTTTAAATTTCTCGTGGGAAAAACCGCCATAAGCTTCTTTATAGGTAGCACTTCGTCCTAACTGATCACGTATTGTCTCTACCATTAATTCAGGCTGGGTTGAAATAATTTGAAAGGTTTTAGAACCACTTAAGCCTTCCTCAACGATATGTATGACTTTGGACGCAATGTAGTAAGCAATGACTGACAGTAATGCCCCTTGTAAGCCAAATACAATGGATACAAAAATAAACACAAAAAGGTTTAAGAATAAAATGAGATCGCTCGTTCCAAATGGCAATTTTCGAGACAGCAGCACAGCGAGCATATCAATTCCATCCAATGCGCCGCCGTTACGTAACGCTAACCCCATTCCCAATCCAAGGATAATCCCGCCAACAACGGTTATTAACAGGGTATCCCCCTCTATGATGGCTGGAGTGTGGTGGAAAAACATTGTGCCAGCGGCAAGTGTTACGATTCCGATAATGGATAATAATGCAAAGTCTTTCCCGATTTGCTTATATCCTAACCAGACAAACGGGATATTTAAAGCTGCAATAAGGACTCCTAGCGGCAAATCAAATAGCTGCGAACCAACGATACTAAGGCCTGTCACCCCTCCATCAGATACACTGTTTGGAATCAATACGGTTTCCAGTCCATACGCCGCTATCATTCCTCCGATAATAACCATTATGACTTGCAGTACCCTTTTTATTTTAAAATGCTTATGTTTTTTGTTTGTATTCATCTCATTCCTCATTTCGAATATTTAGTCTTAATTTAAATATACCATAATAGGTTTATTTATACTAAAGACCATATACAGAAGGTATCTATATGTTCCCCAACAGTAACCAAATGAATTCCTCTGATAAGTTCCAGAACTTTCTTCTCCATGTTCATAACTCGGCGGATTTCTTCCCTTGGGGAGAAAAGTATATGCCGAAAAGGAAGGCTTGAAAACACCGATACTATCATGATAGCGCAATGTTTGAATTGAGATGTTATTGAGACGGGCTGTTTCTCCAATTGTAAAATATTCCTTCATCCATTATCTCCTTTCTATCTGTCAGCTCCTTCAGAAAATCTTTCATTTACCTATTCACAAATACGGACTAAACCCTAAACGAACTAACTCGAGAAAATAGAAATCCCTAAAATCTGCTGAAAACAAGTTTTATACCAAACTGTCATGAATGAATACATGTATAACCGAAAGCCAATATTAGACTTTAGAAAAAAAGCCTAATCTCCCAAAAAGATTAAGCTTTTTCCCTTTACTATGCTTATACTCAGCCCTCAACACTGCTTTGTTTTATGAAAGCTTGTTGTCATTACAACATCACTTCTGAGTATTGTTAAAATGTTTGGCATCGTCGAAAGTATATAAAACTCAGTTGAATGATTTCGCTCATCTCTCTATTGAATTCATTAATTCGTAGAAGTATTCTGGCTGATGTGTCTTATTGAGGTTATACCATGAATGTAATGTATCTGGCGCAAATACATCTAATGTTTTCAATACTTCCATCGCAAATTCCAGAGGAGCTACTCCTGAAGCAGTAATCAAATTCTCACCAGATACCGCAGGCCCCATCTCATAAAACGTTTCTCCTTTATAATGAGGACAGACCATTTTAAGATACTCTAAGTCATTGCTAGTATGCTTTCTGGAATCTAGGTATCCCATATTGGCGAGGCCCTCCGTTGCACCGCAAATTGCAGCAACAATAGTGCCCAGCTCTAAAGCTTCGCCAACTTTTTTCAAGATAGGCTGATGAATATCTTCTCCCCAAGTATTCGCTCCAGGTAAAATGAGAAGATCTTTCCTCTCAAGAGTGCACTCACCAACGGAAATATCTGATTTTACGCTTAAACCTCCCATTGTAGTAATCATTTCTTGATTAACTCCTACTGTAACTACTTTTAAAGGTGCTGCATCTTTTTTGAAATATCTTCCTGAGTTTAGTTCAGCGATTAAATATCCATATTCCCAATCTGACATTGTATTACATACATAAAGATAAACATTTTTCGTTTGCATCCCATCACACTCCGATCACAATTGATATAGCCTATTATATATTACTTCCCTGACAGAAGTTATCGTACTTGATGACATTAATTCCGACAGAACATCAATAAGGCTTATTCGCTAAAAACTTAAATAGATTTACCGTATAAGTAATCATCATTTTAGGGATTGTAAACACTGGGATTGGATTTTGGTTATTTTTCTCGGGTATGCAAAAATTAAAAGGTCAGAGTATTGCTATGATAAGCTATGTCGATCCATTTGTAGCTATATTAATTTCTGCCATTATCCTGCAAGAACAAATGACCATTGTTCAAATGCTAGGTGGCGCACTCCTTTTAGGCTCAACATTTGTTAGCGAGAATAAATCAATCACATTTTCCAAAACGATTAAAGAAAATATCAGCTAAGTAACGTACAAAAACAAAACAGTGGGGAGCATTTGTTACCTACTGTTTTGTTTCTTTTGTTTGCAACTTGACCTACTAACCTGACGATTACTGCCATTACCCTATTGTTCCTTGATTATTATATAGGGCGTATCCTGTCAGCATTTTATTAAGTCCTTCTGAGTAATACGGCATTCGTTCATTTGCCTGTTCAATGTCAACCCATTCAATTTGCAATATCTCGTTTGGCTTTTTAATCGCTTCGGTTCCTCCAACAATTCGTGCTTCAAATGTAAAAAGGATAGCGTGATGATTCCTCTTTACATATTTCGCTTCGTTAACAGCAATTAAATTCCCTATTTCTACTTCAAAACCTGTTTCTTCATGCACTTCACGTATAGCAGCTTCTATTAACGTCTCATCAGGTTCAACTCTTCCACCCGGAAGTGACCAGTGTCCTTCATGATTATCCACCATTAATATCTGATTACATTTACTTTTAATCAACGCATACACAACTTTTACTTCTTCCATGGGAATCTCCTTTATAGAACAAAATTCATTCTCGGTTGATTGTTGTTTTTCTATATATTTACTATAAATGATAACTGGTGAGTTTTGATGAGCAGCTTTCTCTCATAGCTGTATTTTCTGCATAAAAAATAATACCAAAGGCAGTTAAACCCTCGGTATTATTGGGATGCGGCCGAGGAATTGAACCTTCACAGGTTATTCATTCACTAGACCTCAATAAAGAGAAACTGTGTTTTCTGTTGAAATACCCTTATAAATCAACGTTTGATTTACGTACTCTTGTCTTTATTTAAACTTTTGGAGAGATTCAAACTCGCTGCTGTAAGGAAGACTTATATTTAATCTTTTAATCGCTTTTCCATCAGTTCTGCCATTTGTTTCGAATTTGGATTTCCTTCATGTCGTAATTGATCAATGATATTCATATAATCCTTTTCATTTCGGTTCTGACTTAATTTATATGAAGCCTGAATTTCTCCCACCTTCATCTTAAATCCGACAATACCTTTCAGCTGACTTTCTAAGAGCTGAGGAGAAAGCTTATCCCATAAAACAGGATTCTTACGGTGCTTTTCGTATTTTTGCAACAACATTGTCAGGTCATGTTTTAGCTCTTCTTCGTTCAAAATGCTGGCTGTACCGTATACATGTACGGCTTGATAGTTCCATGTTGGGACGTTTTCCTTTTCATACCAAGAGGAAGAGATATAAGCGTGCGGTCCCTGAAACATAACAAGCACATCTTCACAGGTTTCAAATGTTCTCCATTGAGAATTCCCATAAGCAATATGCCCCGTTATATAGTAAGTATCTCCCTCTTTCATGAACTGCAATGGCAAATGAGTTGCAATTGGTTTCCCTTGCGCTGTTGTGACAATTGTGCCAAATGAGTTGTTTTGAACAAAGTCCCAAATGTCATCAGCATTTGTAACCTTATAGTATTTTGGAATATACATATAAACCCGCCTTTCATAAAAAGTTATACGAGTGTTTTGATCATGATAAAGTCTATTTGTTCTTCATCACCCATATAAAAAGAGTGGGCTCCAGTTTGAACAAACCCCATTTTCTCATAAAAAGCAATAGCATTTTCATTTTTTTCCCATACGCCTAGCCAGATTTTCTTTTTATTAGATTCCAGCGCAATTTCCACAGCTTTATTGAACAGATATTTACCAAGGCCATGTTTTTGAAATTTGTTCTTGATATAAATCCTCTCGATTTCTAGTGATTCGTCACCCATTTCTTCAGACTGAGCCTCATTGGTATTGACCTTTAAGTATCCAGCGACTTCATGATTAAAATAAACAAAAAAGAATTGTGAAGAGACAGTGGATAATTCCTTTTCCAATTGTTTAGAATGAAACGCACTTTCCAAATAAGCTTTCATATTTTCAGGTGAATTCTGGTCTTTGAATGTATCATTGAATGTTTCAATACTTATTTTTTGGAGTATTTTTAAATCTTCATGGCTGCATTTTTTTAGTTTTACACTCATGCTCATATATGCTCCTTTTAAAATTAATAATCTCTCTTGTTCCCTTTTTTTACATATCCCCAGTCAACTTCTACATTTTTTCTCATTCTTTGAAGAAGGTGAAAAATGGTTTCTGCTTCTTTTTCAGAAAATCCTGCTAATGCGACACTATTCGAATGATCATTTTCTCTTTTTATAACGGGAAACACATCTTTCCCTTTTTCTGTTGGAAAGAGTTTTTTTATCTTTTTGTTATGTTCATCATCCATCTTTTCAATAAAACCGTTTATTTCGAGTTTTTTTATGGCACGAGCTGCGGTTGTTCGGTCTACTTTAATCATTTCAGCTAACTTTTCTTGAATGATTCCTGGGTTTTCACATATTCGGACAAGGTACAAATACTGCCCTTTTGTGAGGTTATATTCTTTAAATTCTATATTGCTTATCGAATCTAATGCCCTTGCAATCATTCCGATTTCGCGAAGAATTTCCTTCATCATGCCCTCCTTAGTACATATCTTTGTTGCAAATACAACAAAAATGACCTATATTGAATATAACGTAGCTTTGTTGTATTTGCAATAAAAATAACGAAGAAGAGGTCGAGTAAAGTGAAATATACTTTTTATGTATTAGGAATTTTCATTTTAACTCTTGGTATTTCCTTCACTATCCAATCAGACCTTGGAACTTCACCCTTTGATGCAGTTGTGGTAGGACTGTCTAAAAATGTGGGGCTTACAGTGGGAAGCTGGGAAATCATAATAGCGTTCATATTGATATGCTGTAATTCAATTTTAAATAGACAAAGACCGGAAGTTTTGGGAATGTTAACAGCATTTATAACGGGGATTGGGATTGATATGTGGCTTTTTTTATTGCACAATTTGATAACGCCTGACCTATGGTTCAGCAAAGTGATTTGTTTTGGAACCGGCTTAGTCGTTATAGGATTAGGAACTGCAACCTATTTGCACACAAATTTTGCACCAATTCCAGTTGACCGATTAACATTCATCATAAAAGACTTAACTAGAACAAATATCTTTTTTTCGAGAACATTCATTTATGTCGTATTCTTGATAGTTGCCATCATTTTTAATGGGCCAATTGGCGTCGGGACTATATTAACCGTTTGTTTAGGAGGAATAATCCTTAATGCCTTTATGCCATTTACAGAACAAATATTAGACCGCATATTCACACACTCTAGTACATCAACAAATGATGACAAAGATAAAAAACATTCAATATAGGCTGCTTAATGTAAAGAGAAAGTGGTTTTTATTTTCGCAGTTTCTAGGTGATTCCTCATGAAATCCATCCGTATACAGTGTGGCCATCATTTCAAAAAGCTGTCGAGATTTACTCGATTGAGCTAACATTCGTTATCTCTCCTTAAACAATTTTTTCGAACTTTCATATCTATTCCATGGTAATATTTAGATATAACTAATTGAAAGGATTGGACAATGATGGTATTTGAAGCTAAGTCTTTGTTTACTGAAGCTGAAAACCGAAAAAAGATTATAAAAAACTGAAAAATCAACTGATTAAGCTAAGAAAAGCATGTAAGGCTGTTGATGGTGAGGGATGAAATAATGAAGAAACTGAGAAATATTTTTTATTCTAATGTTGTCATGATGCTGCTCGTCTTATTGCTCGTTGGATGTATGGGCGGTAAGGAAGAAAAATCAAATAATGATTCTGCATTACAATCTGAAAAAAAAGAATAATGAGACTGAAGATAGCAACCAAATAGCTAAGGATGAATCAGAGGCAACAACAGGATCAGAAAAATCCGGAACAAAGAATTCAAATGAAAATGCCTCAACAGAATCCTCAACGGATGAATCAAAAGAAACCTCTTTAGAAGGACAAAAAAACGAGGTGAACAGCGAAAAAGACAATGTATTAGCGGAATATTCTTCTGAGAAAATCGAATATGCCAGAGTTTGGTTGCAGCTTGGAGCAAATCAAGAGATAGATGAACTGAATGTTCGACATATTTCGGCTGGCGAACCAATCAATCCGAATGATGACACCAGTGCTGGCTATCCGGAAGATGTTATCCAGTTAGCAGGCTCTCGTTTAGTGGATGGATCTGTAACTTATAGCGGTAATGGCGATGGCACGATTAAAGTATACAATGTTCCTTTACGCTGGGATTCCTCAGATGATTTAAGTAAAGGCGTAATGCGGGAAGTGACTGAGAATATAATAAAAAATGCAAAAACAGTGTACGTTGATACAGGAGACAGTGAAAAAATCAAGCGCCTCATTGACATAATGACTATTCATTAATCAGTAATCGTTTTATTCTAACGAAAATGCCAAACAAAATAAGGGACGGTTCTTTTATACATTGAACCGCCCCTCTGCATTTTATTCTGACACTAGAAATACCATGGTTGGTATCATGGTTGCCTTCATCCTTCAATGCTTCTTTCATGACAGTTTCATAGAAATCTCACTTAGCAAAATGCCTTCCTGGCGAATATACTAATCCTTTAATCCCTTTCCATCGAGAATTTTCTTCATGTATTTTTCAACCCTTGACTCTCGAGTTTTGGATTGTTTGGCTTGAGAAAAATAAAGAATGTATGCTCTTTGCCGTCCCGGGGTCAATGCTTCAAAAGCCGTTTTCAAGGCAGGGATTTCATCGAATTTATGTTGAAGTTCCTCTGGAATGATGTATTCCGTATTCTTTTTAACATTCACTTCCAAACCGGCTTTTTCAACTTCAATGGCTTCATCAATATAGGCTTTCAAGATGGGTTCCATTTCAGCTATTTCCTGAACATTGGTGAACCGAATCTGGCGCGCCGCCTGTACATTCTCCGTTTGTTGGATAAGAATCCCATGAGGATCCTGTAACAAGGCGCCTTTGTGAAACAGAAGCGCACAATATTCTTTAAATCCATGTATTAAAACGACGTTTTTTTTATGAAACGTATAACAAGGATGCATCCACTTAAATTCTTCAGTCAGCTCACAGTCAAGAACGATATTTCTTAACCGCTCATATTCTTCCTTCCACTTTTCAGCTTTACTTAAAAATTCATCAACCTTAGGATTCGTTCTGCTATTTATCATCAGGCCCCCCCTCTTTTCCAAACCGTTTGCTTTTTCATCACGTTAGCTTCACCGGCTTGACTGTACTTTCCTCTAACAATTTTTTAGCCTCTTCACCCATTTAGATATCACGATCATGTTGGTGTCACTGATCAATCGAAGGCCCCTTTCCTCGACATTAGGGATAAAGCTTTTCAATAAAGGCAACTATTATATTAAGATTTAACCTCTTTATTCCTATCAATGAATAGGGTTACTACAACACTAATTATGCTGACTAAAGTTCCTAAAACAGAAACAAGAATTGTCAAAAAGCCATTGGGAATAAGAAATCCAATTGGAATCATCCCCAGAAAAGTTAAAACGATAAAACATTGATATACTCCAGATATTATTCTTACAGCCATGTTGCCAAAAAAGGACATGGCTAATGGAGGGATGAATAAAAATACAACTATCCCAATTGATATCATTAAGATCATAGGCTCATCAAATGAAATAACATTATCTCCAGGGGAATCTTTAGCAGCCACTAGTATAACAACTATAGACATCATCAGTGTAAGCAAAACCAGAAAAAACCTTTTTAGCATTATTATGACTCCTTTTTTTATAAATGTACTTATAAACGGGCATCCCGCCTTTTTCCATTTCATAACCATTTTATATTATTCAATGAAAAAATAGGCAGTCAAAACGCAGCTATCAATAATATTTATCACCACTTACTATTAAGACATAAATTTACATATTGGTAAATAACCACATGATATTCATATGTGACATTGCAATGCTTTACGTTTTTCTTTGCAGCTTCCAAAGAATTCAAAAATTGTTCCTAGGCTCTTTCATATTCTAAAGAATCGATCAAGTTTCCTGCTACAATAAATTGACAACGTATAATTTGGACAGTTTCTTACACTCCAAAAATGTTGAGTGCACGATTTGCATCATTCATGGAGAAATACGTTTGTTTCATATAATATACATAAGACACTTTGAAAAAAGCCGGAACAGGACTTCTGACAAATGTGTGGGTTATTTGCTTGCAGCCAGTATCATGCGTCATAAATATCAAAGGAGGCAAAAACAGTATGAAAATCATTGTTACCAGTATATTCGTACAAGACCAAGACAAGGCACTGGAGTTTTATACAGAAAAGCTGGGGTTTGTAAAAAAGGAAGACGTTCCTATGGGGAAATTCAGGTGGATAACACTTGTTTCTCAAGATGATCAAGATGGAACCGAACTTTTACTCGAACCAAATGAACATCCTGCCGCTAAGGAGTATCAAAAGAAGATATTCGCCGAGGGCTTCCCAGCAACAATGTTTGGCGTTACAGATATTCAAAAACAGTACACACAATTAATGGAAAAAGGCGTGAAGTTCACTATGGAGCCGACAAAAATGGGAGAAGTCACAATAGCTGTCTTCGACGATACATGCGGCAACCTCATTCAGATTATACAAAAGTAGCTTCATGACGTTCTTATATTAACACCTAATAGTCAAAACGAGTAAAACAGATTTTACTTTGATATATAATGATCTATGAATCATTGACTCATTTATCTATATCATAAATTATAATGGTGGTGGCTTATTATGACTCTGAATGAAATAATGGATTACTGCCTGTCTTATCCAGACACCTATAAAGACTATCCTTTTGGTGAAGGATGGACTGTGATGCGTCACAAAGGTAATAAAAAGTTGTTTGCGCTTATCTTTCATCTAAATGGCCATCTATGCATCAATCTTAAATGCGAACCTGAACGCGCCAATTTTCTGCGCAGCATCTATAAGGAAGTGAAACCCGGTTATCATATGAATAAAGACCACTGGAATACCATTATTTTAGATGGTGCCCTCACGAAAGAAACTCTTGGTGATATGGTGCAACATAGTTTCGAATTGACAAAGCCGAAGAAGTCTCATAGCTAAAATGAAAAACTGATCTATGGTAATTAGTCGAGGTTTCAGGATATACACGGACCAATTGACCTTTCCTTTATTGGAAATCATACACATTCCTATTGTTTTTGCTTGATCTGATTTTTTCAAAAAAGTTATTGACAATAAAAATATTATCATGTTATTATTAAATATTTTGATTATCCACCTCCATATATGGTAAGCTTAAGAAGGTTACCATTACGGAGGTGGATGATATGTTTCAAATTGGCGATAACATTGTTTATCCAATGCACGGAGCAGGTATAATTGAAGCCATAGAAGAAAAAGAATTCTTAGAGGAAAAACAACAGTATTATGTCATAAAAATGTCAATCAGTAATATGAAAGTTATGATTCCAACGCGTAAAATATCGAGTTCAGGTATACGACCAGTTACTGATATACTTGCGTTAAAACACATTATACACATTTTTCAGCATGGAGAATCAGATAGGTTACTGCCGTGGAAACAAAGGTATAAAGTAAACACGAACAAAATAAAAACGGGTGAAATACAAGACGGCGCCGAAGTTGTACGTGATTTAATGCGTATGAAGAAAGAAAAAGCACTTAATGCAAGCGAAAAAAAATGTTGGATCATGTATATGAATTTTTGATCAGTGAACTGGAAGTAATTAAAGGAATCACTGAAAATCAAATAAAAAGTTTCTGTTAAGGTTAATATTACACTCCGAAAACATTCTGAATTTTTCATCAATATCATGATTAAAGGTAAATCATTTCAAAGACATTCAACTTTTTCACCTTATTTTTAGTACATTAACCTCTTTTGTTATTCCTACAATCTAATCCATTTTTATTATTTAAATTTCTTCAACGGACATTTGAAGTTTATCAAATAGTCACTTGATTTAGTACCTGATTCACACTGGCACGGACAAGGAGCCGTAAGGATGAAAGAGAGGTAGGGCTTTCATTGTTTTAGGTATATCTAAGTCAAGAAAAATCAATCAATCTCCCCTCTATCGTTAAGAATTTCTTATATCCACTGCGCCAGTCAATAGTTAAAGAAGCCTACTTCTAAAAAGGATCAGTCTTATGAAAATTTGAAGTTGGTGGAATTCTTGCAGATGAACCAGCTGTTATCATAATTAATCAACAACACATAAAAATTGTTAAATGAACGAAGAAAAGGATGATTCTTTACAAAAGGGATGGTCCTTTTTGTTCACTATTGGTAAAAAGAGAATATACATAAACTTCATCTGATGTGATGAATGAAAAAGAAGGAGAGTGTCGGAATTATCATGGATGACTCCCGTTTAGTGCGGCGCTTTTGGCGGTTGATACACGACACATGTAGAGTTGGCTATTATTTTTAACATTTCGTAAAAGTTTGCTTCCTAATAAGCTGTAGGTGTGTTTGAAAAGAAATAAATAACTTATATACATTACCGCATATTGTCAATCCGATATGTTCTACTTGAAAGAAACCTTTGAAGCGTTAAATCTTTTTCTATTACCTGTACCATCTCCCTACTCGAACGTTGAGTAGGGTTTTTTATTGAGTTTGAGTATTATACAGAGAACGCAAAAAAACAGGCCCCTATACTAAGAGCCTGTTTTTATAACGAGTTTAGATTAAGAAGCTTTTTGAACGTTAGCAGCTTGAGCTCCACGAGCACCCTGCTCAACGTCAAACGTTACTTTTTGACCTTCGTCTAATGATTTGAATCCATCACCTTGGATTGCAGAGAAGTGTACGAATACGTCGTCTCCATTTTCACGTTCGATAAATCCAAAACCTTTTTCTGCATTAAACCATTTAACTGTACCTTGTTCCATTTTTGTTGCCTCCTAGTGCGTTACCACACATTTTAATTACTATCCCTGCCCAAAGTATCATCAAGACGAAAAGTCAATCTTCATACTATCCTTTACACGAACAAAAATAATCTTTCTTTATCATAGCACGTAACGGAAATAATTGCAATTATAATATCGTTTTAAATGAATCACGAGTGTGTACTTCATTATTGATTGTTAACAAAATTTCTTAAAAAAGCTCAGCTGTTGCTTGTTCAAGTGCAAGATATTTTTTTAAAAGCAGGGCTGTTCACTAGTAAAGCTTTGCCTCTACAGACGTCTTCTGTCACTCATTGTTTAGCCTCGTTTGCCAAGAATACTTGACCACACATCATCTTCCTTTTCTTCATTACCACTTTCCAAAGCCTTTTAATCATTTTGACACTAACATTAATCCTATTTACAGTAGTATTTTCTTACTTGTAATGTTATGTTCCTCAATCAATGCTCACGATCGAAATAAACCGATTCTTATATATTGGCAAAAAGAAATAATAGTATGTGATTGTATTCGAAAAGAAAAATAAATAATTTATATACATTCCCGCATATTGTCAATCCAGTATGTTATACTATAAACAAACCTTTGAAGCGTTAAATCTTTTGCTATTACCTTGTAACATCTCCCTACTCGAACATTGAGTAGGGTTTTTTATGAGTTCGAGTATTATACAGAGAACGTAAAAAAACAGGCCCTTTATTAAGAGCCTGTTTCTATAAACATTTAAGATTAAGCAGCTTTTTGAACGTTAGCAGCTTGAGCTCCACGAGCACCTTGCTCAACGTCAAACGTTACTTTTTGACCTTCGTCTAACGATTTGAATCCGTCACCTTGGATTGCAGAGAAGTGTACGAATACGTCGTCTCCATTTTCACGTTCGATAAATCCAAAACCTTTTTCTGCATTAAACCATTTAACTGTACCTTGTTCCATTTTTGTTGCCTCCTAGTGTGTTACCACACATTTTAATTACTATCCCTGCCCAAAGTATCATCAAGACGAAAAGTCAATATTCATACTATCCTTTACACGAACAAAAATAATTCTTCTTTATCATAACACGAAACGGAAATAAATGCAAATTAATGTTATTGTTTTATTCGCGCCATTATTTGTTAAACATACCGAATAAGAGGCCTTCAATAACTATGGTTTGAAAACACCGTGAAAATGAATCGCGAGTGTCTTTAACCCTTTTTCTTTGCTTAGTCGTACTTCGTTATTGATTGTTAAAGATTTCTTTACAAAGCTCAGCTGATTCTGGTTCAAGTGCTAAAAACAGCGCTGTTCACTGGTAAAGCTTTATTTCTGCAAATGTTTGCAAACGTTACTCATTGTATATCCCATTTGCCAATATGCTCATAAAAAAATAAAACTTGATCTCAAATTATCTTCCTTTTCTTCATTACCACTTTCCAAAGCCTTTTTAATTAAGCAACTAGGAAATTCAAGGTCTTCCAGCTTACTTTATTTTGACACTCAGAATTCAATCCATATTTACACTTGTAAGGTTTGTTCCTCACTCAAGGTTCACGGTCTAAATAAACCGATTCCCATGGGGGAGCAGGGATAGAGTTTGGTCCGATAAAGAGATGGGTATAATCTTTATACAACTTTTGTTTCCAGGCTGTCTCTGTTAATAAAGATTTAATTAAGCTGGAAATCAGTTTCACATTTCGATTCATTTAACAGCTTTTGAGCAGGATCCTTAGCTGACTGGGAATTTATAACAAAACCATGATACTTATCATATATGATGTATGACAGCTGGGACTTCAAAGAGCATAAAACATTTTCTATACTGAGCTTAAGAACATTAGGGAAGGGGAAATTTTAATAAATGAATAAAGAAAACCTAAGGACTTTGAGAAAACTGGTTACCCCTTACGAAAAGTCCGATTTACAAAAAAGTATATGTCAAATCATTAACACATTGGTACCATTTTTCCTATTATGGTGTTTGGCATATAAGAGCTTGTCGATTTCTTATTTCCTTACATTAGCGATTTCTGTCGTTGCGGCGGGTTTTTTAGTGAGAACCTTCATCATCTTTCATGATTGCTGCCACTATTCCTTTTTTAAGAGCAGAAAGGCGAATCGAATCCTTGGAACAATAACAGGAATTCTGACTCTGCATCCTTTTGATCATTGGGCACACGACCATTCTGTCCATCATGCGACTAGCAGCAACCTGGACAAACGGGGTACAGGCGATATTTGGGTACTGACTGTTGAGGAATATAAGGAAGCCTCAGCTAAGACAAAAATAATGTACCGTTTGTACAGAAATCCGTTTGTTATGTTTGTTATTGGGCCGATTTACGTCTTCGGGATTACCAATCGTTTTAATCGTAAAGGGGCAAAACGCAAAGAGCGGATGAATACATATGTAACAAACCTGGGGATCGTCGTTTTGGCAGCACTTTTATGTTGGGCTATCGGCTGGCAAAACTTCCTGCTGGTTCAAGCGCCAATTTTTATGGTATCGGGATCCCTCGGAATTTGGATGTTTTATATTCAGCATACGTTTGAGGATTCTTATTTTGAAGAAGATAAGCATTGGGAATATGTAAAAGCAGCAGTGGAAGGAAGCTCGTTTTATAAGCTTCCCAAAATCATGCAATGGCTAACAGGCAATATCGGTTTCCATCATGTTCATCATTTAAGCCCGAGAGTCCCAAACTATAAGCTTGAAGAAGTACATAACAGCACTGAACCATTGCAAAACGTTCCGACCATCACACTGGCAACAAGTCTTAAGTCGTTAAAGTTCCGCCTATGGGATGAAGAAGGCAAAAAATTTGTTGGTTTTAGCCACTTAAAAAAAGCTTCTAAAAGCCAAGCATCAGCGCGGCTAAGAACGGATTAAATAAACTCCCCATAATCGATGATAAGGGGCAGTGTATCTTGCAGAATAAAAGTGCAGACTCGCGCAAAGGTTTTGTGCAGGGGTCAGCACTTTTTTAATGCCAGATACACTTGCAGACTCCACAATGCGGTACATTTATTGCTGTATTTCCCGAAAAAAAATAATTCCAAAGATGGTTAAACCCTTGGTATCATTGATGCGGTCGAGAGGATTGAACCTCCACCGGTTATTCACCCACTAGGCCGTCAACATAGTAAATCCATATCATTGATTATGAGCGCTTGTTTTCATTACACTTTCTAACTCCACTTTACATCACTTCTAACGGTTTGTATGAATTGTGGTTAATAATTGGTGAGCAAAAAAACCCCTTACTTTCCCACTCTCCAAATCTCATTATAAAATGATTTCATATTCGTTAGCTCTCCTAAAACAATTAAAACTACAGAGACACTATCTTTCTCGGTAATTGAATTTACAAAAAATCTTTTTTATATCGAACGGCTAGATAGATTGCTGAAGCGAGGAATGCAATAGAATACTTAAATAAGAAGAAAACTTGCCACATATAATCTTTCGGGAAAATCGTGTCGCACAAAATTAGTGCACATAACATATAGAGGCAACTTTTTAATGCTATTTGATTTGTTCTCTCATCAGTCTTACCCATTTTTTTATGAAATACGATTGTCAGAATCAATCCAACTACGAGCAATACAAACCCGCTGCCAATAAGAATATTCCAATTTCCCGGAGAATGTTCAGCCCAGGACTTTAAAGGGTGAAAAATTGCGTTAGTGATCGTATCTGAGATCGAAATCATTTTCATTTTTGATCATTTCCTTTCTCATAAGTAAAAATCTCGTTTACATCCACATTAAAAAATTCGGCAATTCGAAAAGCTAACAGCAGAGTCGGAACATAATTTCCTTTTTCCATTACAAAGATGGTTTGTTTGGAAACCCCGACTTTCTTTGCTAATTCTTGCTGAGACAATCTGGCAAGTACACGATATTCATAAACCTTATTTGAGATCGAATCACCAAAATCTTTCTTCATGACCATCACCTCTTGAGCCAAATTATAAACTCATATTATATAAAAGTAAAGTAAACTTATACAAAAATATAATATACCTTTACGTTTACCTAAATTACTTTGATTTAATATGAACCTGATCGCATAAAGAACCTGATGAAATTCATGATTTCGTTAGGTTCGATCTGGTGTAATTTATGTTTTTATAAGAACACGGTTTTGGTGGCGCATACGGAACAATGATTCTTGGTTATGACTTTGAAGGCGCTGAAGTTGTAGAGCAAACAATAGAATACAGAACGTTTTACAATTTTATACCAGGTCTTGTTGTTATTGAGTATATAAATGAATTTTCTTATTGTCTTGATACAAACAGAATGGTAGATGGAGAGTATCCAGTTATTCTTTGGGATAACCATGAAGGATATGGATATACCTTAGATTGACCCTCAACCTAGTAAGAACGTATCTTGGGTTACAAAAGCTTTTAATCAAAGCATCTGTTTATTTTATTTACACCAATTTTCATCATTTTTTTTGAATTCTGGGCACAAATGAGTCACCTATTAGAGACCAACGGAACTCTACATTTCATCGAGTGATATGTCACTCATTGCCCTGTCGTAAAAAAATAATTCTAACTTTAATATTGCTCCCATTCTTGCTGTGTATGCAGGTATCTCTCCGCATCAACTTTCTTCAATATCTGAACAATTATCTAGCTTGGTTTCAAGTGTTAGAATCCATCAACATTAGATTTTGAAACTTATTCTTTAATTTTCCGTATATCAATATAAAATGGTATCTAATGCAGGGAGGAATATTAGTTGGCTGAAAAGCAAAAAAGTGTTCCATTTTTTAAAAAATATTGGGTTTCTCAAATTGGTGTATTTTTATTGTCACAGATAATTTTTATTACATTTGAAACAACAGGATGGTTACCTAATTATAGAGAGATTGATGGAACAATATTTGGGAGAATTACGGAATCCTCAATTTTTATAGACTGGTTTACTTTTTATGAAACACCACAATTAAATTTACTTACTGTCTTTTTTGGCGTCTTCTTTCTTGTGCCTGGAATAATAAGTGCATTAAAAAACGTATTTTCGCGTAATAGCTCTAAATAACCGTGATTTAAAATAAATATGGTTTATTAAAATGAATAAAGTTTGAGAAGAGTTGTACTTAAAGTAACGGGTGCGTTAGTTGAACAAGTCAATGTTATAAGAATGGAACTTCCATATATTCGGAGTTCTATTTTTTATAAGTAAACCAACATTAAACCAGAACCTTTTAAAAAAAGCTTAATCAAAAAGAGTAAGCTTTTTCTAATTATTTTAGTAACCTATGCCCCTACCCTATCTGCAGCCACTTTCACTTCTGTACTATGATCACTTTGCAAATAAGTTATTGAAAATACACTACTTAAAACCACTGCTGCAAATAGTTTTCTTGAATTTCTTCTTCAGCAACTTAAAAAAGGTAAAGAGGATTTTGACGAAGATAAGGGTTGGAAAGATTAATCTTCCCATTCCAAATAAAGTTGTTTTGGGGATTGAATAATTATAATATAAAAATCCATACCAAGATGTTTTGGTATGGTTTCTAATAGACCCTCAACAGAGTAAATCCATAACATTGGTTATGAAAGCTTGTTTTCATTACACTCTTTATATTTATTTGCCATCATTTCTATACGTTTACATCAATTATGGTTTAAAAATGGTGAGCCAAAACAATGAATGACCTTGCTTTTTTTCATCTATATTAATTAATAATCCAATTTCTTCCTCACTGATGAAAGTTTCACCTTCTTCCTCAATTCTAATGAATTCAAACTCATAAAGGAGATACTTTATCACCAACTTTAAATAATAATGGAATTAGTGCTAATAAAATAATTCCTACAACCAACGTAGATATTATTAACTCCTTCCATACAATCAAATTCTTTACAAACATTTGATAAATAACTAATGCGTTTATTGGAATGTTAAGCAATAAGCCCGTAAGGAGTCCAGGTGCGTACTTTTTCATTAAAACAGTTGCGATAAGATGTGGAAAAATAGCATTGATAACCATAGAACCTAGAAAGCCAATGAAAATCCATTTTGCAATATCTGATTCTGGCATATATAAAAAACCAAATGCAGATAAATAAGCCAACATAGTTATAACAATGACAGCAAAATGAAATTCATTTGAGGTTACTGGCTTTTGAAACTTTGAAGATTGTTGAGACCATTCAGGTAACCAAATAGCTTCCTCAATATTATGCAGTGTAATAGCCAAACAAAAAAATACTGCGAAATAAACCATCTATCATTTCCTCCTCGGTGCCACGTCTCTTAAAGGAATCACCCAATATGTTTTAACAACATTATATTACATATGAGGGTGAACTATATGGTGTTAAAAGACAGCAGAAACCTGCCTAAGCAGTTGCTTCTTTTTTATATGTGCAATAACGTGTTGTTGGTGGCATGTATATTAAAATAGCCAAATGTATAAATACTACTACTGAATAAACCATTCCTGTTAGGCACACTTTTATAAAATTGAACTTAAACCTTGTGTCCTAAAAAATAATCAGTTAAACTGATTATATGTTAAACTGATTAATAGGAGGTGCAAACTTAATTGGATAGATGGAATCAATCTTATGGTTTTTTACTCGGAAAAGTTCTTCAACGATTGGAAAGCAAATTTGCTGAAGGGCTTATCCCATATGAGATTAATGCTAGACAATACGGAGTTCTATTGTTTATCGAAGGAAACCCTTACTCATCACAAAAAGATATTTCTGAAAACCTGCAAATAGATCGGACTACTATGGTAGGTCATATCGACCATCTCGAAACTTTAGGATTTGTTGAGAGAACAAAAAACCCTAATGACAGAAGATCCTATAGCCTTAAAATTACGGAAAAGGGTAACGATGTATTGGATTCGCGTTGGGAGTTTTTAATGAAGACGGAATTAGAAGTATTAGCTCCTTTAAATCAACAAGAAAGACAATTATTTAAAGATTTTCTTATTAAAATTTGGAAGTCACTATAAAAAACAGGAGGTTACATAATATGCATGCTCTCGATTATTTTAATGCACGTCTCGAAGCAACGATAAGCCCTATGGATTATGTAAAAGCGAAGCAAATGAGTCCCGAGAAATACTTCTTAATCGATGTCAGAAACGGTCCAACTCATGTAAGGAGCGTCACAATTAAGGATGCTAATGTTATCCCTGAACAAGAACTGCAATCTCGTTTAAATGAAATACCACAGGATAAAGAAATTATTGTTTACTGTTGGGATGTCTGGTGCAATACAGCTGCCAAAGTTGCTAAGTTTTTATTAGAACATGGATATAAAGTCAAAGAATTGACCGGTGGTATTGCAGCATGGAAAGAAATGAACTTTCCTGTCACAAACTCAGATCAAGGCAATAACATACCTGATAATTGTGGGTGTTGACTTAGTGCAAGATAAAAAATACTGGATTGGGGTTGCTTCTAAAGATCATGTAATGAGAGCTGTCCAAGGTGGTTTTGCTCAACTTTGTCATGGCAAAGAGGCACCTTTAAAAAAGATGAATACTGGTGATTGGATTATTTATTACTCCCCCAAGATGAATTTTAAGGAAAGCACACCACATCAAAAATTTACTGCTTTAGGCAAAGTAGTAGATAATCATATTTTTCAGTTTGAAATGGGAAATGACTTCAAACCTTTCCGGAGAAAAATAAGTTTTATTCATTGCACAGAAACACCGATTCGCCCATTAATCCCAAAGCTTTCTTTCATTAAAGACGAACAGCGTTGGGGGTATTCTTTTCGATTTGGACATTTTGAGATAAGTGAAAAAGATTTTATGCTAATTGCAAAAAAAATGGCGATGCTTAAGGAGATTAGAATATTCTAATCTCCTTAAAACTTTCTTATATATCTTTGACTTGTCACTCTTTGCATCCCGATTCAACAAGTTTTAAAATTAACCATTTATCACATGAAGAAAAGATTCAATCTCTATAGATTGAATTCCTAACATGCAATTGGTGCCATGTCATGAACTCTTAAAGGAGGTTTAATAAATCCAACAACAAAAAAAGATACCAATACGTTTTGGTATCTTCATCTAAATCGAGCCCCTCAACCTAATAAAAACATATCATGAGTTAAAAAAGCTTTTATTCAAAGCATCTATTTATTTATACTTATTTTCATCATTTTTCATGAATTCCGGGCAAAAATTGGGCACCTATTAGAGACCAAGGAACTCTACATTTCCATCAAGAAATATGTACTCATTGCCCTGCTGTAATAAATTTTAAGCCCTCGCTCTATGCTCCCCTGTATTCAGAATTCGATGTAACTTTGAAAGTTTGATTAAAATCTATCACAAACCCTTATTTTGACAACACATCATTTGTTTCAGCTTCCCTCGCGAATACCGGATCAATGCTCAGCTTTAAGATAGTCAACCAATTTCTCCGCACTGTTCTTAACATCTTCTTTTGAAAGGTGAAGTGTCCCATATTGTGTAAACGCAGGAAGAAAACGCATTCCTATATAGTTAGCAGTGACTTGAAACGGTCTGATAAGCTCGCTGATCGTGATATTATATTCTCCGCCTGCTTGATAATCAGATTCCTGTGCGCCTAAGGAGATAGCTAAGAGTAGTTCTTTCCCTTGCAATTTAGTTCCTCCAGTTCCAAAAGCCCAGCCATGTGTTAACACATCATCTTCCCATTGTTTGAGTAACGCGGGACTGCTGTACCAATACATTGGGAACTGAAAAACGATACGCTCATGATCTAAAAGGAGCTGCTGCTCTTTTTCTACATCAATGATAAAATTAGGGTATTCACCGTACAGGTCATGAACCGTAATGTCATTCTCTTGCTTTAAACGATTCATCCAGGTTTTGTTGACAACAGACGTTTCCAAATTAGGGTGTATAACGATAACTAATGTTTTCATTTGACTGATTATCCTTTCTTCGCCGATTAGGTATTATTGTTTTTACGATCATGAATTGATTCTAATTTTAAATAGCAACTTATTTACATTTATTTTAACATTTTTCATGAATTCACGGCACTGATTGGGCACCGATTACATTAAAGCTTAACCTTTTAAAAAGATTAAGCCTTTTTAATACCCTCATGCGCCTACCCTATCTGCAGCCACTTTGACTTCTTTACTAGGATTACTTTGCAAATAAGTTATTGAAAACACACTACTTAACATGACTGCTGCCAATAGAATCCGGCTGATTTTCATTAATATCTCCCCGTTTTAAATTTTTCGTCTTGCTTCAATACTCATACGATAATATTCATTAGAGAGCATTAAATTTCCTTGTTCATGAAAATAAGCAGCGACTTCAATCGAAAAATTTTCAACATCAGCAAACATTTTTCTCGAAGCCAGATATGAAAATGCATCCTTTATTAACTGAATCTCGCCATCTGAAAAAAATAATCCCTCTAATATTTTGAAATTCGCTGAGTATTCCTTATCATCACTTTTATCGGCAATAAATCGCCCTTTTCCCAAATTATGTCAAAACAACATCATAATTTTGTTGTTTTGCTTCAACATAGGCTAGAGTGAATAAAGTCTTTGTTAGGAAACTATGTTTTGATTTTTCCGAAAATTTCTAACGCTAAGATTAAATGTCGTGAAGCCTTTTTATATTCTTTCAATTCATCATAACAAATTCCAATATTCATGTGTGACATTGCAATTAAATGCTCTATGTTACTTTCCTTGGCAATCTCGATGTATGCCAATCACTTAACTTTATTGTGACTATGTCGTATGGAATTTTATCTTTATCTAAGAAAATTACCCCATCCTTACATAAATTGTGCAAATACTTATATTAATTGCGTTGTGTCATAACACCCTTTATTTTACAAATATGTATTTGTAAAAAGGTATATTATATCTACTCCTTTGCGTATTTTTTGCGGTTATACCAATACTTTTGCGACTTGACACTAACCTAATCAAACTTATTCACACAAAGAATAGAGCAGTAAACATGTGAGTTACTGCTCTCTACTTAGTTTATTCTCCGTTAATTTGTTTTACAATGTATTCAGCATCATTTCCTACGCCTTGAAGCAATGCTGAACCTCGCCTATACTGCCAAGGCAAACCTATAAAGTACAATCTCTCTACAGGTGAAACACCTCTATGATGTATGATTCGACCTTCTTTATCCAAAACACCTTTTATATTTATCCAATGAAGGGGATTACGAAAACCAGTAGCCCAAATAATATTGTTTACTTCTAATGAAGATGAATCTTTAAAAATGACTTCATTTTGCTTTCCGGCTATGACTCTTGTTTTTAAGATGATCTCCCTCTGTTTTATTGCATGCTTTAATTCATACCCAAAGATTGGATCACCTTTCTTTTGAATGAATTTTCCTAATATTGATGTATGACTTGCATGTAAAACTCCTAATTTATCAAACCACCAAAAGATGCTTCTTTTTCCAATCAATAAAGGGAAATAAACTGGTTTATTACTACAAGCTAAATATGTAACTCTTTCTTTGGATAATTCAACAGCTATTTGAGCACCACTATTCCCCCCACCCACTACTAGTACATTTCCATGTACCAATTGTTTTGAATTCTTATATTGTGATGAGTGTAATTGATTAATATTACCGGATAAATCCTTTGATATTGATGGAATATTAGGGGTATGAAAAGGACCTGAAGCAATAACAAGATTCTTTGTTTGATATTCTTCTCCATTTGTTTTTATTAAGAAATGATTCTTTAATTTCAGGACACTTATTACTTCTGTTCGTAATTGGATTGGAATTTCAAATCTATCAACATATTTCTTTAGATAAGCAACAATTTCATTTTTTGAAGGAAAGCTATGTTTTTCTCCTTCAAGATGCATTCCAGGCAATGAGCTATACATTCGAGATGTAAATAAAACTAATGAGTCATACCGATCTTTCCAGCTATCCCCCACCTCATTACTTTTATCCAAAATGATAAACTTTTGATCGGACTGCTTTAGATAATATCCTATTGAAATTCCTGCTTGACCAGCTCCGATTACTATAGTGTCATACATATTAATCCCCCCACCAATTTTACTTATACGAGAGATAGACTAACGCTAGCTAAAATGCCTCTTAATAATTAGTAGAGATAAATCTGACTAACGTTAGTTTATCTCCTTATTGTAAATCAGATGAAAAATTTTAATGGTGATGGTGGTCATGCGGCTGCTCAATTGTGGCCTGACAAATGATCGCATTATCATGATTATGTGCTTCGGTTTCCATTTGAATGGTTACGTGCGTAATGCCTTTATGCTCAAGCTCATGTTCAATTTTACGTAAAATATTTTCACTTTCTGAAATCGTCAGTTGATCGTCAACAACAGCGTGACAAGAAAGAGCGTTTAATCCACTTGTGATAGACCATATGTGTAGATCATGAATGCTTTGAATTCCTTCTGTCTCTTCAATTGTATGAATGATGTCAGTGACATCGATATTTTCTGGAGTTCCTTCCATTAATACGTGAATGGAATCTTTAGTCACATTGTAACCGCTTCTTAGAACAAGAATAGCCACAATGACACTAGCCAATGGGTCTGCCCAGCCCCACCCAAAGAAGATGATAAGTATGGCAGCTAGAATGGCACCTACAGAGCCGAGCATATCGCTTATTACATGTAAATAAGCTCCTCTTATGTTCAGATTATTCTCTGTTTCTCCGCCTCTCAACATAATCCATGCGACTAATATATTCACAACCAACCCGATAATACTAATCGTAAGCATGCCAGTTGTTGCTACTTCTGGTGGATTAGAGAAACGTTCGATTGCTTCATAAATGATATAAAGAGAAATAAGAATTAATGCAACACCGTTTATCACAGCAGCAAGAATCTCAAATCGCTTATAGCCGAATGTCTTATTATGAGTTGCCTTCTTTTCAGCTAATGTAAAAGCAATCAGGGCAACCATTAATGAGATTGAGTCACTTAGCATATGGCCTGCATCTGATAAAAGCGCCAAACTATTTGTTAAAAATCCACCTATAGCTTCTACAATCATATAACCAGTAATGATTATAAAAGAGATCAATAAAACCTTTTTACTGGATCCTTCAGTATGATTGTGGCTATGATTGTGACCCATAAAAATCTCCTCCTCAACTAAAGTTTCTTCGTACATATGTATTTATTATTTCAAATCCGTTATTGAGCATTCTGATGATACAAAGAACATTTATATATGAGTATGTGTTCATATATAAATATATCTGTTTTACACTGAAAAGTCAAAATATTTTTTGCGAAATCTCAACATAATCTCATTTTTATATATGTGCAAATAAAATCAATTGATGCTATTCGTAAATATACTTTTACAGCTTAATACGGATCACGACGTCCCTCTTATAAACAGAAAAAAAGAGGAGTAAACACATGGTTTACTCCTCTAACTTAGTTTCTTCACCTTTCGTTTCTTCATAGCTTGGTGTTTTCTTTGATAAGCCAAGACGATCATTTTCGCCAGTTCTTGACATACCTTCTAGATTACTTTAGGTAAGCGGGCAGTTCGTGGGCAGTAGACAATTTAAAAATAAGCACAAAAAAACACCAAAGGCCTACAACCCTTGGTATCATTGATGCGGCCGAGAGGACTTGAACCTCCACGGGTTATTCACCCACTAGGCCCTCAACCTAGCGCGTCTGCCATTCCGCCACGACCGCGTGATCATGAAATTGTGTTTGTGCTGGTTTAACAGGCTCTTAACCTAGTAAAACCAATTTGCGTGCACTTTGTAAATAAAGTGCGGGTGAAGGGGCTCGAACCCCCACGTCGTAAGACACTAGATCCTAAGTCTAGCGCGTCTGCCAATTCCGCCACACCCGCAAAAAGACAAATGGTGAGCCATGAAGGACTCGAACCTTCGACCCTCTGATTAAAAGTCAGATGCTCTACCAACTGAGCTAATGGCTCTTACTATTTAATTTCAAAAAATAAAAATGGCTGGGCTAGCTGGATTCGAACCAACGCATGACGGAGTCAAAGTCCGTTGCCTTACCGCTTGGCTATAGCCCAACGAAAATGGAATGACCCGTACGGGATTCGAACCCGTGTTACCGCCGTGAAAGGGCGGTGTCTTAACCGCTTGACCAACGGGCCGATGGTTGAGAACTTATATCGCAATCTTATGGCGGAGAAGGAGGGATTTGAACCCTCGCGCCGCTTACGCGACCTACACCCTTAGCAGGGGCGCCTCTTCAGCCACTTGAGTACTTCTCCAAATATGGCTCCACAGGCAGGATTCGAACCTGCGACCGATCGGTTAACAGCCGATAGCTCTACCACTGAGCTACTGTGGAATAATGAGACAAGATTCATTATATCAGACTTGTCATTAAGAGTCAAGAGGTAAATGTTTTTTATTATCTCTCGTGACGACTTTTATAATGTAACATAGGCTTGCCAGTTTCGTCAACCTTTTTTACGAAAAAATTCTTTTTATTTTCCCGCGGCATTTTCCGCATCTGTATCTGTCAGGATTCATAGCGCGTCTCTTTATATACTGTTGGCCGCAAGCCGTACATATATACCTATATGTTTTTTTGCTTTCTATTTTTTTCTTTAGAGGCGTACAAAAGCGGGGCGCATTGACTTGCTGGAGAAGCGCTCTGAAATCTTTGTCCCTGTGCTTGTATCCTTTTCCTTCAAGGTGAAGATGATAATGGCAGAGCTCGTGCTTAATAATGCCGATCAGTTCCTCCCTCCCATGCTCAATCAAATATTTTCTGTTCAATTCGATGTTATGAGAGGTTAACAGGTATCTTCCGCCGGTCGTTTTGAGTCTGTCGTTGAAAACAGCCTGATGGCGAAACGGCTTTTTGAAATATGTGTTAGAAATATCCTCTGTAAGCTTTTGCAGCTCTTTGTTATCCATGGTGCACCTCACTAAAAAAACATTGAACGGGACAATTCACTGTTCGCATACAATAGGGTAATCACCGCCCCTCTTATATAAAAGCTGAGGAGGAATGAGCCTATGCCAAACTGGCTGAAAAAGCAGATGCAAAAAGCGTTCCTTGAAAAAGATAATTACCAAATTAAACTGCTGAATCAATGCTGGTATTTCTATAGGAAAAAACACTGCTCGTAAGCAGTGCTTTTATTTTACCATAGACAGTGACACTCTGCCTTTTTGTACATCGACACCGTCAACCCAAACCGTCACGATGTCACCGACGGATACGACATCAAGCGGATGCTTGACGAATTGATTGCTGAGTTTTGAAATGTGCACAAGCCCGTCCTGTTTGACTCCGATATCAACAAACGCTCCGAAGTCCACTACATTGCGCACGGTGCCCTGCAGCTCCATTCCTTCTTTCAGATCCTCCAGCTGAAGGACGTCTGTTTTCAGCAGAGGCTTAGGCACCTCATCACGCGGATCACGTTCAGGTCTTGTCAGCTGTTCACAAATGTCTTTCAGCGTAATTTCACCGATTCCCAGTTCCTTTGCTGTTTCAGAAAGCTCAAGTTTGTTGATTTTATCCTTCAATTCCGCCGTACCGATCTGCTCTGTTGAAAGACCGAACTTTTTCAAAAGCGTTTTTGTTTCTTTATAGCTTTCCGGGTGGATTCCTGTTCTGTCCAGAGGCTCTGTCCCTTCCTGCACTCTTAAAAAGCCGATACATTGTTCATAGGTTTTCGCGCCGAGCCTTGGAATATCCTTCAATTCTTTTCGATTCGAAAACTTTCCGAGCTCTTCCCGCTTTTTGACGATGTTGCCCGCTACAGACTTCGATAATCCCGCTACATACTGAAGCAGCGCGGCGGAAGCTGTGTTGACATTTACTCCTACCTGGTTTACGACTGTCTCGACGACAAAGCGCAGGGATTCATTTAATCGTTTTTGGCTGACGTCATGCTGATACTGCCCCACTCCTACAGATTTCGGGTCAATTTTGACGAGTTCCGCAAGCGGATCTTGAAGTCTCCGTGCGATGGATACTGCACTTCGTTCCTCGACCTGAAGCTGAGGAAATTCTTCTCTGGCAAGCTCAGAAGCCGAATAGACGCTTGCCCCCGCTTCATTGACAATCACATAATAAATATCACGCGGCGTGTCCTTCAGCACATCGACAATGAATTGCTCTGTCTCCCTGGAGGCCGTGCCGTTTCCAATCGCCACCATTTCCACTTGATACTCTTCAAGAATCGTTTTCACTTTCTCATGAGCTTCTTTCGTTTTTTTGACAGGTGCATGCGGGTAAATCACATCAATTTTTAAGACCTTCCCGGTTTCATCTGACACTGCCAGCTTACAGCCTGTTCGGAAAGCCGGATCTACACCAAGAACCGTCTTGCCTTTCATCGGCGGCTGAAGGAGAAGCTTTCTGAGGTTCTCAGAGAAAATATGAATCGCCTGTTCATCCGCTTTTTCCGACAGCTCTTTTCTGATTTCACGTTCAATGGCAGGCTGGATCAGTCTTTTGTAGCTGTCTTCAATCGTTTCCTGCAAGATTTCTTTTACAGACGTTGAACGGTTTTTGATGATTTGGTTTTCTAAGTAAGCCTTAATGTGATCTGCTGGCGGTTCGATAGACACCTTTAAAATGTCTTCTTTTTCGCCGCGGTTCATGGCAAGCACTCTGTGCGGAACGACCTTTGCGATTGGCTCTTCATACTCGTAGTACATTTCGTACACGTTTTTTTCATCTGTGTCTGCTGATTTTCCGGCAGCTGACTTGATCGTTCCTTTTTTAAAGGTTTCCTGGCGAATCCATTTTCTGAAATTCGGTTCGTCTGAGATTTGTTCCGCAATAATGTGCTTGGCGCCTTCAATGGCTTCTTCTCTGGTGAACACTTCTTGTTCTTCACTGATATATTGGTCTGCTGTTTCTGCAAGGCGGTCATCTTGCGGAAGGGTCATGATATAGTCAGCAAGCGGCTCAAGGCCTTTGCTTTTGGCGACTGTCGCTTTCGTTTTGCGCTTTTGTTTATACGGACGGTAGAGGTCTTCTACTTCCTGAAGTTTTACGGATTGGTCAATTTTGCGTTTTAATTCATCTGTTAGTTTATCCTGCTCGGCGATTAGCCTGATCACTTCTTCTTTTCGCTGATTCAGGTTTTGTATGTATTGCCATCGTTCAGAAATGGTCTGAATCTGAACCTCGTCCATTGAACCCGTCTGCTCTTTTCGATATCTGGCAATGAACGGAACTGTGTTGCCGTCCTCAAGCAGGCGGATGACGCTTTCAACATGTTTTTGTGATAAACCTATTTCTTTCGCAATTTGCTGTTTCAAAAGGGCTGACGTTTCCATGTAACCATAGCCTCCAATTTTGTCGTTCTTTCTCTAGTGTATCAAAAACAGAAAAAAACACATAAAAAAAGAAGCCAGCTTTCCCAGCTTCTTTTTTCTGCTCTTCTAGGACAGCTGCCCAAGAATATATGTCAGATCGTCTTTTCTTGATGTCGTATACATTTTCAGTGAATTAGATATCTCTTCTACCGATTGGCCTTTTTTTAAGTGGGAGCGGATATCGGGTACGTTGAGTCCATCTGTATGTATAATGAACTTAGAACCCTTTTCATAGGTAGCGGTGTGCGTTTTGTATTTTTGCGGCTTGCCTGATAAATAGCCTGAAATCGGCAGAGGATAAAAGCTTTCACCAGACGGGGAATGCAGGATAAAACGTACATTTCCGACGGAGCAGTACGTAAACTGCCTTTGTTCAAAGTTGATTTTTAAGATAGAAGCTGTCGCCCCTCTTTTGTTTCTCATCGCCTGATTACAGCGTTCGATAATGCTTTGTACGTCTTCGTTCGCATAGTTTTCCACTAAGTCTTTGATTGCTGAAGAAGATTCGTTGGCAAGCGATCCGCTTCCAAGTCCGTCGGCTACCGCACAAATTAATTCTTTATCATCAGCTTTCATAAAAAAGCTGTCGCCGCAAATGGATTTTCCTTCTTTATTCAATTGGTATACAAGGGTTTGAATATGCTGGTTTTCTTCAACCTGGATCATTACATTAACTCCATGGAGGGATCTTCAATCAAGGCCTCTCTGAGCTTCTTCACAGCTTTGCGCTGCAGACGCGAGACGTGCATTTGAGATATACCGAGAATGTCCCCAGTTTCTTTTTGGCTTTTGTTTTGAATGTACGTTAGGTCTATGATTTGTTTTTCACGGTCTGAAAGGACATGAAGCACGCTTTGCAGCATCATTTGCTGGTTCACCCGTTCATATCCATCCTCCTGTGATCCGACGATATCGAGAATGGTAACAGTGCTTCCGTCCGCATCTGCTTCAATGCTGTGATCGACAGATAAGGCTTGATAGCTTTTGCCCATCTCCATGGTTTCAAGAACCTCTTCCTCTGATACATCGAGGAATTCAGCAATCTCTTCCACTTTCGGCGACCTTTGTGTTTCTGTCGTCAGCTGATCGACCGCCATTTTGATTCTCGGCCCCAGTTCTTTGATTCGTCTCGGAACATGAACGCTCCACGTCTTATCTCTAAGGAAACGTTTAATCTCCCCGATAATTGTCGGGATCGCAAAAGCTTCAAACGATTTGCCCACCACGGGATCGTAGCGTTTTATTGCGCCGAGAAGCCCGATCATGCCGACCTGGCGGAGATCTTCGTGGAAGCTTTTGCCCTTTGAGTATTTCTTCGCAAGCATATCAACCAGATTTGTATACACCTGCACAAGCGTTTCTTGCGCCTGTTCATCTTGTTTTGTTTGGTAATCGCTTATGAGCCGATCGACTTCATCCTTAGTTAGTTTCGTAGTTTTTGATGGTTGTGTCATGATCAACTCGCTCCCCATTTAAATACTTTGTCATCGCTACGGTGACGCCGGAGTTGTTTTGCACTCTGACTTCATCCATGAGCGTTTCCATTAAATATAGACCGAGCCCTCCTTCTGATAATTGATCGACTGTGTGTGAAGGTGTGTACGGCCCAAGATCCTGCTGCTTTTCATCAAAATCAAAGCTGTCGCCTTCATCCGCCACAATGACCTCTAAACGATCCTCGAACACACCGAATCGGATTGACACTTCCCCGTTTTTGTCTTCTTTATATGCGTGCTGAACCGCATTTGTACACGCTTCGCTCACTGCGATTTTCAAATCTTCAATTTCATCATACGTATAGCCCATTCTGCTTGCGACGCCTGACAGAGTCAGCCGTATAATTCCTACGTATTCAGGCTGAGCCGGCACTTTCATTTCGATGTAATCAGCTTTGTTCTTCATTGCACTCCACCTTCTGACTTTGCAGAAATATCAATGATGTCCTTTAGACCTGTAATTTCAAACAGACGAATCAGGCGGTCAGACAGATTTTCAAGCTTGAGCGAACCGCCTTGTTTTTTCACTGTTTTAAATACACCTACAAAGACGCCAAGCCCGGTACTGTCCATGTAGCTGACATCCTTCAGGCAAATCCTTAAGTCAGCGCCTTGTTCTGCCAGAGGAACGAGTTTTTCTCTGAGAACCGGAGCTGAATACACATCAATTTCTCCTGCAATGTTTACTTGTATATCATTCACATTCTGTCGCACATCAACATTTATATTCATTCATATCACCTCAAAGTATCCTTTAAATCATAGTTGTTGTATACCCTCGGCTGGCAAACGCTAAACCTTTCTTCTTAAAACAATTAACGTAAAATCATCGTGAAGCTGAAAATCCTGCAATTTGAGGAGGCTGTCATATATGTTTTTGACCATTTCCTGCGCAGAGCAACACATATGTTCCTCAATGAGCTTCTGTATATCGAGACGCTCCAAGAAACCGTTTTCCGTCCTGCATTCTGTAACGCCGTCAGAAAATAAAACAATCATATCTCCTTTTTCGAGATATTGGTCAAATTGCCTGTAGTCATAATCCTGCGAGATCCCGAGAACCAGCCCTTTAGCTTCTAAATCGTAAAATGCATTGTCTTTTTGAGAATAGTAGAATCCCGGTTCATGTCCCGCTGAAGCGTATGTAAATCGATGATTGTCCGTATTGTAATTGGCATAAAACATCGTAATAAACATACTGGCATCAACGTTTTGTTCAACAACGCGATTCAAGTTTTTCAGCACCTGTGAAGGGTGAATGCCCGTTTCCGGCAAAGAATCCATCGCGTATTTAATCATAGACATACATAAAGCTGCCGGAATTCCTTTGCCGATGACATCAGCAATGGCAATATTAATGGACTCTTTGTCTTTAACAAAATGGTAATAATCACCGCTCATCTGTTTGGCGGGCACACTGATCGCGCCAATGTCCAGCGCTTCTTCCTCCGGAATTTTTGTTCCCAGAAGCGTCTGCTGTACATTAGCTGCGATTTCAATTTCTGATTTAATTTCCTGCTGTATCCCCCTGAGGGTTTGATGCTCTTGATAAGCCATTCCATATCCAATCATGACTTCTATTAAAAAATCCAGCGAATGAAAAACATCTTCCGGGAGACTCGGATACAGCTCCTTCAGCACTTTTCGGTGAATACTGATGATTTCTTCCGGAGGAATTTGATGCTCGATTGTTTTTCGGCTGAATTTTTGGGCTTGATATAAAGATGTTTCTGTTAATTCGGCTATATATCGGCTAAGCAGCTGATGGTACCGCTGCTCAATAACCTCCCTAAAATCCACTTTCTAACCTCCTACCGAAGCCATTTTATGGCTTGTATCTCTGTTCCTTCCCCCGTTACGGAATTTAAGCTAAATTCATCCATCAGCCTTTTCACGCCGGGAAGTCCCGCTCCCAGTCCGCCTGACGTTGAAAACCCGTCTTCCATGACTTTTCGGATATCAGGAATCCCCGGCCCTTTGTCTTCCGCTATAATTTTCAGGCCCTTTTTTCCTCTGTCTGCGACCTGTTCAATTCCAATCTGGCCTTTGCCGGCATATAAATAAATGTTCCTGGCTAATTCTGATATAGCCGTTGTGATCCTTGCCTGGTCTACAGTGCCGAAACCCAGCTCTTTTGCAACGTTTCGTCCCAGCTGTCTGGCGGCCACGATATCCCATTCTGTCATGATCTTTACACAGGATTGGTCGTTCATTCGCTATTCCCCCAATTCCCGCTTCAATGTCTCAAGCCCTTGCTCTAAGTCGAGCGCCGTTTCGATTTCCTCAAGCGCGATTCCAAGTTCAATCAGCGTCACCACAACGGCGGGCTGAATGCCTGTTAAGACAACTTTTGCGCCCATTAACTTAGACATTGTGATGACATCGCCCAGCACTTTGGCGATAAATGAATCAATCATGTCCACAGATGTCAGGTCAATGACGACCCCGTTGGCACCTGTTTCGTATATTTTATTTAATAAATCTTCTTGAAAGGTTAATGCTGTCTGGTCATCAAGTTCCCATTGAATGGACACTAATAAGCAATTATACAGTTTCAAGATCGGGATTTTTGGATGTCTCACAATGTTATTCCCCCAATGAAACGATTTTTCGATCCGTCATTTCCAATGCTGTTTGAATTCCTTTTTGCAGGGTATTCTTAGTAATAACTTGGGATAAATCAATGCCCAGATTGACGATGGTCTGAGCAATTTCCGGACGGATTCCGGCGAGCAGGCATTTCGCTCCGACAAGCCTTACCGCTTCAGACGCCTGAATAATATGATGGGCAACCATCGTATCGACGACAGGCACACCGGTAATATCGATCAGCACGACTTGGGAACGGTGTTTGACAACGCCGTTAAGCAGATTCTCCATAATTCGTTTTGCGCGTTCCGTATCGATCGTTCCGACCAGCGGCATAACCGTTATATTTTCAAAAACCGGGATCAGCGGCGCAGAAAGCTCCTGCAGTGCGATTTTTTGCAGGGATACTGTTTTTTCCCATGAGATGGAGTACTGATTAAAAATTTCTGTATTAATCGGACTGAAGAAGCGGTCAATCTGCCAGATTAATTCCGTACTCTCTTGATCTGGCAATCTCTTATCGTTCATCTTCGTGTAGAGACGCTTCCAGAATTCAGCAAGCGCCGTAGCCAGAAACTTCATAGAAAGTCCGATTTGGACGGCTCTCAGCGCCAGTTCGCTGATTTGGCTTTCAGCAGCGCTTTCATCATTAACAAATGAAAGCAGAATGTCGATATATTCTTTAGATATATTTTCATAAACTTGGTCAGTCAGCTGATATGATTCTTGTTCACTTAATTCTTTTAGTGTGTCAGTCCACAATTGAAGCAGTTCATTTTGATTCTCGGCTATGAACTGATAGACAGTCTGATTCGACATCAAATTCGCTTACCTCCCGATAAAAAATAACATATTTTTTCGTTATTCCACTATTATATCGTTAATGTTTTTTGAAAACAAAAAAAGTTGCTCTATTTGAGCAACTAGGTAAATATTACTAAAAATCAATGAGTGCCAAACTGATCTGTAAGGCTTCATCAACCTTATCCATCATTTCATCATCCAGATGAGTAATCTTATCCGTTAACCTTTGCTTGTCAATCGTCCGAATTTGCTCCAGCAAAATAACGGAATCTCTTTCAAAACCGTAGCGTTTTGCATCAATTTCGACGTGGGTTGGTAATTTCGCTTTCTGTATTTGGGCTGTTATGGCTGCAACAATAGCAGTTGGGCTGAAGCGATTTCCGATGTCATTTTGGATCACTAAAACCGGGCGCACCCCGCCTTGCTCTGAGCCAACAACAGGAGATAAATCAGCAAAATAAACATCGCCGCGTTTCACAATCAAATGATTATCCTCCGCTGACTAAGCGCTCAACTGTCGTTTCAGCCTCGCACTCCGCAAAGTGAGCCTCGGAAGAAATGTTCAGGTTGATTTTCGCCATTTCCATATAGCCGCGTCTCATCAAATCACGGTTGTGACGAGTTGTTCGTTCGCTGACATAGGCTCTCACTGCTTGTGATATCAGTTCGTTTCTGCTTCGTTTCTCCCGCATCGCTACACCATCCAATTCAGCTACTAGGTTTTCGGGCAAGCTGATTTTCATTTCGGTTCTTGCGCTGGATTCAGACAAAAAACATACACCTCCACCAAACTTACGGATACGACTCTTTTATCCATCCAGTGATAATGATACCATTATTCACTCTTCAAGCAAAGCTGTTTTAAAAATTCTATCGTGATATGAGCTATTCGCTTGCATTCCCCTGCAATAAAGGGTTTCTTACTTCCATTATACTCCCATTTTCCAAAAACATACGGGGAACGCGGGAACTTATTGTACAAGCCACCTCGTAGTTAATGGTTTCGAGCCTGCCTGCGACCTCATCCATGGAAATATATTCATCCCCCTGGCAGCCGATCAATGTGACTTTTGAGCCCGGCGGATATTCCTGATCCAGCTCCACCATAAATTGGTCCATGCAGATTCGGCCGGCGATTTTCAGCCGTTTTCCTTTCACGAGTATCTCTGTTCCTTTCAATTGGCGGAGCCAGCCGTCCGCATAGCCAACGGGCACCGTTCCGATCCATGTGTCTTTTTCCGCTGTGTATTCCGCCCCGTAGCTGACACTTTCCCCTCTATGTACCTTTTTGACATGCGACAAGGTCGAATGCAGGGTGAATGCGGGACGCAGTTTAAACGGGATTTCATCGGTAATTTCCGCTGACGGACGCAATCCGTACATGCCGATGCCAAATCTGACCGCGTTAAAAAAGCCTTTTTTCAGACGCAGGCCGGCGGCGCTGTTGGCGCAGTGAACCATCAGTTTCTTTAAAGGCAGAGGAGCAATCAATTCTTTAAAGCGTTCAAACTGCATCAGAAAGTAGTCTCTTTGTTTTTCATCAGCAGTCGCAAAATGAGTGAAGACCCCTTTGCATTTTAAGCCTGGGTTGCGCTCCAGAATTTTCATCACGTGATGAATCTCTTCTTCTGTTTTCACACCGAGCCTGTTCATTCCCGTATCAACTTTCAGATGAAAATGAAGGGAAGCTTTCTTGAGGTGGCGCGCAGCTTCCTGAAGCCATTCAACAGAATAACCCGTTAACGTCACGTCGTATTCCGCCGCGATTTTCACATACTCCGGAGGAACCGCGCCGAGCACCAATATAGGCGCTTTCAGGCCCCGCTGGCGAAGAGAAATCGCTTCATCCAAGATCGCCACGGCTAAGCATGAAGCACCTGACTCAAGAGCCGCCTTCGCTACTTCTGCATCCCCATGTCCGTAGGCATTTGCTTTCACAACCGCCATCAGGTGGACATGTTCACCGATGTGTTTTTTCATATTACTGACATTTTCTTTAATCGCGGACAGGTCAATTTCCGCCCACGTGTCTCTGTAAAAAGGTTTTGTGCTCATTTATGACACTTCCTAGCGTTTATTCAATATCATTTACATATCATACTAAAATTATAGGGCAAAGTGAAATTCTGCCTGACGAAAAAAAGGCCAAATTCGATTCGGCCTTTAGGAGATTATTTGGATGATTGTCCCTTCATGCTTTTGGCGACTGTCACCATCTCCTCTTGTGAAAGATCTTTTGATGACAGAAGATAATCCACACCTTCGTAAGTCCATGTTAGCGAGGCATCTGACAAAGCGCCGATTGTGTAGCCGAGATTAACCGGTTCCGCGTTCAGCGTGACTGAGGAGGACGCTTTCGCAACCTGGGCTTTTTCCTGAATTAAGGTGAACGATTTTTCTCCGCCGTAAGTCATGATGACACGCTTGCCATCTTCCGTTGAAATATCTTTTTCCTCAAGCAGTTTTACGCCTAGCGGCAGTTCAAGCGGCGTTTTGACGGCAAAAGAGTCGGAAGGCTTCGCGCTAGTGGCGACATCCATTTGAGAAAGGGTCATATTTTTCTTTTCATCAAAGGACTCTTTGTCGAATTGCTTATTGAATTGGAAGCTGCTGAACTCTACTTTCACCATCACTTTTCGGTCGGTATCCATGACTTTGACAGATAGCGGGCTCATGTCCTTCTTGTTAAATGTGATTTCTTGTGTCGGAAGCATTTTGTTATGCTGATAGTTCGTTTTTGTTTCAAATACGTATTCTGATTCTTTTGAAGTGAAGACTGCATCCGAATCGTTTTGAATATCCTTTACAAGCGATTCAAACAAATAGACTTGGCTGCTGTTGTTTGGCCAGTCGCTTTGAAACCTGAAGCTCTTATTTAAAGACGGTGTGAGAACAAATACTCCGTTTTCATTTCGTAAAATGACTTGGTTTTGGTCCTTTTTCGGATTTTCCAGATAGACCCGGTACAGAGACGGTTTTTTATGCCAGATTTCCACATTGTATACTTGCGGGTCACTCCCTGTCTCAATGGTCATTTTTGCTTTTGCTTTGTACGAGGTATATTCTTTCGCCTTCTCGTCCAGCCCGGTAACGACATCTTCCTGTGATTTTTGTCCGCAGGCAGAAAGAATAAGGACAGCCAGCAGTCCCGTTAAAAGCAAAACAAAGCTTTTTCTCACCTTTTTCAACCCCTTTTTCTCAATTGATGTAAAAGGAAGAAATCGCTTGTTTGACTTTAACGGTACGCTCGGTACAAGGTTAAACAGAACAGAGGCGTACCATAAAAGCCTCAAACAACTCGTCTCCCTTAATGCATTATCAAATATATGAGAGGGGTGTCCCTAATATGCAGACTAGCTTGACAACCTTTCAATGACAACCTGTGCAGCTGCATATTCCTTCGTATGAGTGATTGATACATGAACAGCGGCTTGGCTCAGCTTTGCGCAAACAATAAAAGGCTTGCCATTCGAATCTTTTGTCACTTCAATGTCTTGAAAACTTAGATTCTTGCCGATTCCTGTGCCGAATGCTTTCGAAAAAGCTTCTTTTGCCGCAAATCTTCCTGAGAGAAATTCAATTTTTCTTTTCTCAGAAAGCTCATGATACTGAGCAAGTTCGCCGCCTGTTAAAATACGCTCGGCAAATCGTTTCTGGCGGTCGGCCATTGCAGCGATCCGCTTAAGCTCCACGATGTCTAATCCTATACCGTAAATCATGTTTTACACCCTCCTTTGCGCTTGTACTATTTGAATGGTTTGTCTCATAAACGTGTTACTATAGAAATACCAAAATGATGAAATGGGGCTCGGCATGTTTATACGGACTGAAAACTTTCAAACCTTTATCAGGCTTTATCCCGTTGTCACCTTTATATTGGCTGCTCAGGCCGTTCTCTGGCTGTTCTTTTCACTTCCTGTTCCTTCAGTCGTGTTGTGGAGAGACGCTGTCACAGGCTATAACCTTGGCGTCGCTAACGGTGAATGGTGGCGGCTGGTCACGCCGATTTTTCTTCACGCAGGGTTTACCCATCTGCTGTTTAATTCCATGTCCATCTTTTTATTTGCGCCGGCTCTGGAACGAATGCTCGGAAAAGCGCGTTTCCTTCTTGTGTATGCAGGTTCCGGAATGATCGGAAACATCGGCACGTATTTTACAGAACCGCTTGATTATGTGCATGTCGGAGCTTCCGGCGCGATCTTCGGGCTGTTCGGCGTTTATCTGTTTATGGTTCTTTATCGTAAAGAGCTGATCGGGCAGGACAACTCCAAAATGATTATCACATTGCTTGCCTTTGCCGTTCTCATGTCGTTTATCAACTCCAATATTAACATGATGGCCCACCTGTTTGGACTTTGCGGCGGGTTTCTCCTGTCTTTTTTATGTGTGCAAAAAAAAGAGCGGCGGTATTAACCGTCCGCTTTTTCATATGAGTACCAGTTTAAAATGATATCTGCATCCTCTTCTCCCACATCTCTCACCGTTAATTCTTCCATATGGCTTGACGATTTTACGGAGGTGGAAATGGTATACAGCTTCCCCTTCTTTTGAAAATAAGATTGGCTCGCTTTGCATACCTGCATTCGCTTTCTCAACACAATTGCAGTCGTTCTGCCGATAAATCTCGATGTCAGCTGGAGACGTTCTCCGCTGATCACCCAGGCAGCATCTTTATAAGCAAGATACCCGAAAAACAATTCAATCGGCAGCAGAACAATCGAGAGATAACCCCATGGCTGAAAGAAAATACACAGCGGAATGATGAAAAAGATGGAGAAAATGATTGAGCGGAATAAGTACCGCTTCAGTGCGCGCCGCGGCAGATGGCGGCGATTTTCTTCCAGCGTGTATTCCGGCGTAAAAGTACGCAGCATGCCGGGAAGCTTTTTTTTGTGAATCATCGGAAACAGAATGGTCGAAGCGCCCTCTGCCTTTTCCGGGTCTCCTCCTCCGCCCGCGCTGACGATTGACACCGTCGCAAAACCGAAAAGCTGGCGGATGATGTTTTCTTTTATCTTGATGGCTTGTATTTTGCGAAGCGGTATGGTGACTTGGTGTTTTTCAATAATACCCCTTGAAATCACCAATTCCTGCTCTTTTTTAACGATTTGAAAGTTAGCATATTTGAACATCATGCCGGCTATGCTGAGAATCCAGGTGATAAACAAACCAATAAATATAAGCACGGCGTATATGCCTATGTTGGCGTGCTGCAGAAATGAGAATTTTTTGAAGAGCCAATCCATCGGCAGCACCTCATCCAGCTGAGAAATGAGCGCAAATACAGCAGAAATAATCACGCCGATTCCTCCGGAAGTTGAAGCGGCCATAAGTAATTCTTTTGCATTCATGCTGTATTTCACCTGCGGCCCTGCATCCGGGAGCGCCTCTTTATCTCCTGACAGGCCTTCATCGGTATCGATTGGATTTCTTTCTGCTTTTTTCTTAAATACGGCTTCTTTGATTCTCTCAGCTTCTTCAACTGAAATAGCCGACAATACCGCTTCCGCCTCTTTGCCGCCGCCAGCCGTTTCAATTTGCAGTTTGACAAGCTTGAAAATTTGCTGGACCACACCCGCACTCGTATTCATCGATTGAATCCGATCAATCGATATATACCTCTTTTTCGTCACAAACAAGCCTTCCTCGATTCTGAATTCATCATCTTCGATTCGATAGGAAAACTTTCTCCATTTGATGATGCTTGCCGCTACGAGCCAGATGAACAAAACGCCGAGCGCGATGGCTCCGTAAAAACGGACAGTATGATTTGAGTTAACGATATACACAAAAAAGAATGGCAGAATAATATTTTTTATCGTTTGAATAATGGTATGGGATAAATTCAAAATGACTGCCGCCGGGTGAAGGCGTTTCGGTTCAGACATCATCGTCAGTCACCCTTGCCAGGCGCGAAATGGAGTCTCTCAGCTGATCCGCTTCCTCTATCTCTAAAGCAGGAATCGAATGCACAGTTGCCGCCGTGAAGATTTTCACTGTTGCCAGATTGTATTTTCTTAATAACGGCCCTTGCGAGGTGTCTACGTGCTGAACCCTGACCATCGGCACGATCACGCGTGTCACAACAAAGATACCTGATTGAATATCTATTTCGTTTTCATGAACTTCATAACGCCACACTTTGTGCCGGATCTTTGGAATCAGATAAATCGTCACAACCGAACCCAGCAGCCAAACTGCGCCGAGCACGCCGCTAATCCAGTACGGCCAATGGAAAAAATAACTTAACACTGCAACTGCTATGACAATAAGCAAGCAGACAGCGGATATGATTATCTCTTGAAGTCGCCAAACCTTTAATCCGTCTGGACTGATTTGGTTTTTTGGCTGCTTTCTCAAAATACCTACCTCCCGTTTTTCTCATCGTTACTTATACGCACATATGCAGAAAAAGTTTCATCTTTAAGCATACATAGAAAAAACGGTGCCGTCAGCTGAAAGTTTGCTTAATGGCCATGAATTTTTGAACATAAAAAAAGCCCAAAACAACTCATGTTTTAGGCTCTTAAATTCTTTACAGAATTAGTATGATTTTTTCTGGCGTCTGTCACCTGAAGAACGGCGATCGTTTGAACGCTTTTTATCATAGGAAGAACGGTTGCTGCTTTTCCCTTTACCGCCGCGGTAACCGCCGCCTTGTCCGTCTCTGCGTTTAGAAGTGCGTTGGTTTTTGTAGCGTTTGCCGATCATCGGCGCTTCGTCTGTTAAGCGAACTGGTGTGCTATCCGGCTCTTTTGTAGCCATTTTGATAGCCGCTGCAACCACTGTCACTGCATCATGATCTTCAAGCAGCTCAGCTGCCGCTGTCATGTAGAAGTTCAAGTTGTTTTCGCTGATTGTCGTACGAAGACGATCAACTGTAACCTGCTGCTGGCCTTCTAACGCTTCATCAAGTGTCGGCTCTTTCATGCGGTCCATTTTGCGTTTCGTTGTTTGTTCAATTGCGCGAAGCATGCTTTTCTCACGCGGTGTGATAAACGTCATCGCCATACCTGTTTTACCTGCGCGGCCTGTTCTTCCGATACGGTGAACATAGCTTTCAGGATCTTGAGGCACGTCGAAGTTGTACACGTGTGTAACACCTGAGATATCGAGTCCGCGAGCTGCAACATCAGTTGCAACAAGTACTTCGATTGCACCTTCTTTAAATTTGCGAAGCGCAACCATACGTTTCGCCTGCGTTAAATCACCATGAATTCCTTCAGCTGCATATCCGCGAAGGTTCAGGGCTTCTGCCAGTTCATCAACACGGCGTTTTGTACGTCCGAATACAATCGCAAGCTCAGGAGACTGAATGTCAAGAAGACGAGTCAGTGTGTCGAACTTTTTACGCTCCTGTACTTCCAAATAGAACTGCTGAATGTTAGAAACAGTCATTTCTTTTGCTTTTACTTTTACGTGTTCAGGCTCAGTCATGAAACGCTCTGCAATGCGTTTGATCGGCGCTGGCATTGTAGCTGAGAACAGAAGCGTCTGATGCTCGCTCGGCACATTTGAAAGAATAGATTCGATGTCGTCGATGAACCCCATATTCAGCATTTCATCCGCTTCATCCATTACAACTGTATTTACATTGTTTAAACGAATCGTGCGGCGGTTAATGTGGTCAAGAAGACGTCCCGGTGTTCCGACAATGATATGCGGATTTTTCTTTAACGCCCGGATTTGTCGTCCAATATCCTGCCCACCGTAAATAGGAAGAACTTTCGCACGTTTATCTTGTCCGATTTTATATAATTCTTCAGATACTTGAATGGCTAATTCACGGGTTGGTGCGATTACGATTGCTTGAATATTAGGAGACTCGGGGTTAATTTTCTCAACAAGGGGTATACCAAACGCAGCTGTTTTACCTGTACCTGTTTGCGCTTGTCCAATGACATCTTTATTTGAAAGTCCGAGCGGAATCGTTTGTGCCTGAATCGGCGTTGCTTCTTCAAATCCCATACGGTTAATTGCCTTCATGAGATCAGAACTTAATTGAAAATCTTGAAACGTTATAGTCAAATTATTCAAACTCCTTCTAATTGCTGTTTCAGTAATGTCGTGATTTACCACTTAAAAACTGCCCTCCATGGAAAAAGGACAGGATCCTTACGTATACAAAGCCCGAATTACTTTAAGTTTTATCTTACCATTACACTACTTGTTTTTCAATAACGCGGTAAGCAGATCAGCATTTTGAATGCGCTCGCTGACCTGCTAACCAAATATGCCGGACGATGCCCAATCCCGCTCCTTGTGTCCGCGGAAAACCTAAGGTCAGCGGATGGCGGTCCGTACACATATTTTCGTATCGCGAAATAAACCTGTCATTATTGTACCATAGCCTCAGCCGGTCATACATAAATTATTTCGGGCCGGCATACATTAGTGTCTGCACATCATTTTTATTTTATGATTGCAATCTGCTTTTTTTCGCAGGATTTTTTAAGAAAACGGGCTCTCCATTAAATCTTTAACGATTTCTTCAAGCTTCATACCTCTTGACGCTTTGAATAAAACCAAATCTCCTTTTGAGGCTTTATTCTTCAGGGCCTGAGTGAGATCTTTTTTGTCGCTGAAGTGGCTGATGCGTTCTTCTCTAAAATGTTCCATCGCACCTTCGGCGATAAATGCCCCCAGTTTTCCATACGTAAAGACGTGGTCAATTTTGTCCGGGCTGATCACAGCGCCGCATTCTTTATGGAACGTTTCTTCAAGATCTCCGAGTTCAAGCATGTCTCCGAGCACGACTATTTTCTTCCCGTATCCTTCAAGGCTTTCTGTCAGTTGGATTGCAGCCTTCATCGACGTCGGGCTCGCGTTATAAGCGTCATTAATAATAGAAATGCCGCTGTCTGTTTTCATCAATTCAAGTCTCATGCCGGTGACCTTCAGGCCGCTTAATCCTTTTGCCGCATCCTCCGGCGTGATGTCGAAATAAGCCCCTGCGGCGATTGCCGCCATGGCGTTCATCACATTATGTTTGCCCAGAATAGGGATAAAAAACGTTTTTTCTATGCCTTTGATCGTAAAATAGGTTCCCGCTTCACTCTGGCTGACATCCTGCAGCTGATAATCGTTTTGCGCCCCAGTACCATACGTTTTTGTTTGGCAGCTGTAGTCTTTTTGCAAGAGCGGTTCGTCTCCGATATAAATCAGCACACCGTCTTCTTTCAGGCCGTTGATAATTTCCAGTTTCGCTTCCGCAATGCCTTCTCTTGAACCAAGATCCTGCATGTGGGATTCGCCGATATTCGTTATCACTGCCGCATCCGGATTTGCCAGGCGGCTCAGGAGGTCAATTTCTCCTTTTGCGCTCATTCCCATTTCCAGTACGGCAATTTCTGTATCTTCTGGCATCGCTAACACTGTAAGCGGCAGCCCGATATGGTTGTTGAAGTTTCCTCCTGTTTTATGGACGCGGTACCGCGTTTGCAGGACAGTGTGAATCATGTCTTTGGTCGTCGTTTTGCCGTTGCTTCCTGTTACTCCGATGACACGTGTGCCGAGCTCCTGTAAATAGGCTTTTGCAAGCTGCTGGAGCGCAGACAATGTATCTTCCACCAGAATCACAGCTTGATTCTCGGGCGGATTTGGTTCAGAGCGGTTCCACAGAACGGCAGACACACCAGCTTCAAAAGCCTGCGGCACAAAAGTGTGGCCGTTAAAATGCTCCCCTTTCAGCGGGATGAAAAGCTGATTGCTTTCCAGCTTTCTTGTATCTGTAGCAACTCCATGAATGACTGTATTTTCATATTGCGGGTTTGTCAGTGTGCCTTTGACCATTTCGGCAATTTTCTTTACGGTTCGCTTAATCAAGTAAGGTCCCTCTCTTTCTTTTGGTGATATACGGGAAAAGACACTGCCCTTTTACCGGCAGTGTCCGTCTTCATTTAGAATGTATGTTTGATCAATTGTTTTTCAGCGTGGCGTTCTTTAGCCAGCTCTACAAGCTGTTCAATGAGGTCAGCGTATTCAACTCCGGCTTCTTTCCAGAGAAGCGGGAACATGCTGAACGGTGTAAAACCAGGCATCGTGTTTACTTCATTGATCAGCACTTCGCCGTCAGCTGTCAGGAAAAAGTCCGCTCTGACAAGTCCTGAACCGTCAATTGATTTAAACGCTCTGATCGCCATGTCACTGATTTTCGCGTATTCCTCATCTGTTACAGTCGCAGGAATAATCAGGTCAGTGTCTCCATCCTCGTATTTTGCTTTGTAATCGTAGAAATCTGTCTTAGGTGCGATTTCTCCAACTGCAGAGCATTTAGGATCATCATTTCCGAGAACGCCGATTTCAATTTCGCGGCCGTTGATGCCTTCTTCGACTACGACTTTCCGGTCATATTGGAACGCCAGCTCAAACGCTTTTTGCAGTTCTTCACGGTTTCGGCATTTGCTGATTCCGACGCTTGAGCCAAGGTTGGCCGGCTTCACGAAGCAAGGGTAGCCCAGTTCTTGTTCTACTTGCTCGCAGCTTTCTTCCGGAGAACGAGTCCAGTCTTTTTTAAGGAAGGCTGTGTATTTCGCCTGTGCAAGGCCGGCTTGCGCAAACAAATGCTTCATGACAACTTTATCCATGCCAGCTGAGGAAGCGAGCACGCCGTTGCCGACATAAGGAATATTTAAAAGTTCAAGCATTCCCTGGATCGTTCCGTCCTCTCCGTTCGGGCCGTGCAGGAGCGGGAAGACGACATCAATTGCTTCATTTTGCTGTGACACTTCCTGCGGAAACATCTCCTGGTTGAGAGCAGATGGAGAAAAAGCAGTTCCGCCCTGCTCAAGCTGAAGCATTTTTACGTTGGAAACAGGCTCTGTTAAACGTGTGCCTCTTATCCATTCGCCTTTTTCAGTTATATAAATTGGATGTATATCAAACTTCTCAGTATTTAGCGCTTTTGTTACAGCCAGAGCTGTCTGAAGCGAAACATTATGTTCGGCTGACTTACCGCCGTACACTAATCCTAGACTTGTTTTCAATGGATACTCCCCCCACTACAATTCATCTTTACTATCTTATCACTTTCACAAGAAAATGATCTAATTATTTTTGGGCATGCTGAAGCTGAATGCATTTGTATGTAATTCCTTTTTATTTTATATTAAAATGGCATTGAAAAGGAGATGTGACAGATGAAAAAAATCACAACAAAAGAACATTTTAATGAATTGATTCAATCTGATAAAGAAATCATTGTAAAGTTTTATGCTGATTGGTGCCCCGACTGCACACGCATGAATATGTTCATCGGCGATATTTTGGAAACGTACAATCAAAACGATTGGTACGAACTGAATAAGGACGAGCTTCCTGAACTGGCTGAAACATATCAGGTAATGGGTATTCCAAGCCTGCTCATTTTCAAAAATAGAGAAAAAACAGGCCATCTTCACAGCGCCAATGCCAAAACGCCTGAAGAAGTGACTGAATTCTTATCAGAACATATAAGCTAATTCGATAAGCAGCCCTATTTTATGTCGTCGGGCTCTACGTGAACATGAACATGAGTGACATCGTGTTCATGTTTTATTTTGTTTTCTACCTCATCTGCGACTCCATGGCCTTCCTCTACTGTCAGCTTCGGATCCACTGTAATGACCATCTCTATATGTACTGTGCTGCCCAAGTATCGCGCTTTCACGTCCTTAAGACGATGCACATTTTCTATCCGGCCGACAGTCTGTTTATAAGGTTCAAGATCTTTCAAGTGAAACCCGTCCGTTAATGAATGCGAAGCGTCTTTGAAGATATCCCAGGCTGTCTTGCAAATGATGATTCCGATAATAAAAGCCGTAACCGGATCTATCCAGGCCAGCTGCAGCTGGGACGAAAAAACACCGATAAACGCTCCGGCACTGACAAATGCGTCTGACCTGCTGTCCTTCGCCGCCGCCATAAGTGCAGAGCTTTTAATGGATGCCGCGAGCCTTTTGTTATATAAATAGATGCCGTACATAAACACTGCGCTGCCTAAAGCCGTCCACGCCGCGATAAGGCTTGGCGTTTCTGATGTGCCGCCCGCAATCGCTTTTCCTCCGCCAATTAACACTTCAATTCCAACAGCCATCATAATAAAAGACGCAATAAGGGACGAAATTGTTTCAGCCCGATAATGGCCATATGGGTGGTCACTGTCAGCCGGCCTTTGGGAAATACGCAGTCCGATCAGCACCGCGATTGACGCCACAATATCTGTCCCATTGTTTAACCCGTCTGCTCTCAGCGCTTCAGAATGATACAGTATTCCGATTGTCAGCTTCACAGCAGCAAGAATGATATATGCCAAAATATTGAGGAGTGCTCCTTTTTCTCCCTTTTTAAGATTATCTGTCCTCCCCATTGAATACCAGCCTCCATTCTATTACATAGTATGGTTAAAAACATGAAAAATAGCAGCAGCGGTTCTCAACGGGGAGGGAAATTTCGACAGCAAATTATTGCCCGGGAAACTTTTTGTCGATATGTTGAAGGTTTGCTTACTTACGAAAGAATAGGACTGTTTTCACCTTTACAGGCTGTGGCGGACATTGTATACTGAGGTTAATTGATAATGATTATCAATATCGTTTGATTGGAGGTTGGTGACACAATGACACCTCAGTCTGCAGAAATCAGAAAAAACATCTCATTCATCTGTTAATACAGAATGGTATATACAAAAAGGCAAAGCGTCATTTGTATGAATTGTCGCTGATGGAGCTGGAAAGTGAATACAAAACATTGTCAGGAGGCGCCAGGGCATGCCAAAGCGTAAAATAAAAACCTACCAACAGCTGATCCAGGAAAACAAAGAGGCGATCATGGGCAATCCAAAGCTGATGAACGTCATTTACGACAGAATTGACCGCAAGCATCAGAAGAATCTTCAGGAACAAAACAATACATAAAAAAGAGCCGGCAAAGGCTCTTTTTTATTTAAAGAAAGGCTTCTGCGGCCAGCTTTTGAATGACCGCATCGTCCATCGGCGGGTTATGGAGACCGGCGCGCACATCCCGGTAATAGCGCTGAAGCGGATTGGTGCGTTCGAGGCTTTTGGCCCCTGCAATTCTCATCGCTTTGTCTACAACAGAAAGCGCGGCGTTTGTGACGATATGTTTTGCCGCACCGAGCTCACTCTTCAAGTAAGGGCGGCGCTCCGGATCGTCATACAATTCAGCCGCATGAAAAAGAAAGTGTCTGGCATTCAACAGTTCAAGCTCCATTTCGCCTGTTCTTTGCTGAACGGCCGGGACATCCTTGATCGGCCCCTTCAAACTATTTGGAGAATACTCGGAGGCAAAGCGCACCGCATAGTCTCTAGCAGCTTGAGCCACGCCAAGATAAACCGCCGGAATATGGAGCAGCCAGCCGTTTTGCTTAGCTCCCCGCGGCCCTTGAAGCAGCTCCACCAGTTTATTGTCCTCGAGCGTTACCTCGTTTAATACAAGATCATGGCTGCCCGTAGCCCGCATCGCCATCATATCCCATGTTTCTTCAATTGATACACCAGGATCATTTTTATGAACCAACACCACACCAGTAGTTTGTTTTTCTTCAATCCATGCCGTCACTAAAAAATAATCAAGCGCTTGCGACATTGTCGTAAACGTTTTCCTTCCATTCACCACCCATTTGCCGTCCTTTTTGACGGCGGCAGTCCCGGGGCGTCCTCCCCTGGTCGGGCTCCCGGTTTTCGCTTCTGTCGCTGCTCTATTAATCACGGCGCCGTTTTGAACTTCCTTTGCGATGAACGCAAACACATCTTCATCCCAGCTGTTTCCTTCTCCGAGCTCTCCCATCACGCTTAAATGCCAGCCGATGCTCAGAGCTGCAGGAGCATCTCCCCGTGCAAGCCGCTCTTGAAAAAGCAGCATGTCGTAAACAGACATTCCTGCTCCTCCATGGGATTTTGGCACGGTTATCGCCGTATAGCCCGAATCACGCAGTTTTTGTATTTTTTCGGCAGGAAATCGTCCCTGTTCATCATCCTCAGCGGCTGTTTGCTGAAATTCATCCGCTAGCTGTCCTATTTTCTCTATCCATTGCCGCTGTTTTTCGTTCCGTACAAATAATGACATCCGGCAGCCCCCCATTTTCTCAATTCCGATAAATTTAATATGTATTATAGATTTCCAGCCATGATTCCGCAACTGTTAACAATTTGTCCACGATAGAAAAACACGCCGTTCCCGAGGGAACAGCGTGTTTAAACCGGATTTGTATCCCGGTCTTGTTTCATACCGAGATAAATGAGCATATAAGTCAGGTAACCCATTGTCATGACCAATCCGCCGAAGAAAAAGCTTGAGAAAATCGGCTCTTCAAAGGCAGTAACTGCCGCAAGCACAATCCAGCTTGCATACAGATAAATGATAAAATAACGGATACCCGTCTTCATTTTATATATCATGTACAGCCCCACGAGAGAAAACAATCCCAGCGCGAGCCTGAAATATACAAGATGTTCAAACTGAAACATGAATGACACAAATGAGAATCCAAGCAGCAATACAATCGGTAAAGCGGTAATAAAGTTCCTCAATTCGAGACACCTCCGTCAGTACCTTTAGTATAAACCAAAACATCGAATGATATTGATTTACGTGAGCTTTTTCACAAAAATGTCATTCCTTGCCTTTAGATTCGAACATCCCGTTTGCAGAAACTCCACCAGGCAACGGCAATGAAGAAAACAGCATGAATCACAATAATCCCTACAGAGAACAATGGCGTCATGCCTGAAAACAGAGCCGTTTGTCCGCTTTTGTACTGAGTGAAGTCCGTGTTTGCAAAAAGCAAAAAGCTTCCCCATTTGTTTTCAAACAGCTTCATGATTTGCACAAGTGAACTTGCTCCATATAAAACGACAAAAGAAACAACAACTGAAATGGCACTGTTGCGGAACAGTGATGAACAAAGCAAACCGAATAATCCCATCAGCACCGCTTCTAGCCAGTTTGTGCCAATTAGCTCCAATGTGTTGATGAACAATGTTTTTGATTCAGATGTCACGGACGTGCCAAAAAAGACAAGACCGAATAATAAAGCCAGAATGTAGTATGCCAGATAAAGATAGAAGCTGACCATTACAACTGTCATTAGTTTTGACCAAAAGACCTTTTGCCGCTTGACCGGGCGAATAAGCAGAAATTTGATTGTCTTTTTATCAAATTCATTAGAAATAATCGTCGCTGCAATGACAATGGTTAACGCCTGCAGCAAGATATTCAGGGTCGGTGTATAGGAAAAGTAGCCGATGAAGTTTTCGTCAGTTCCGGCACTGATGACGATCCGTTTAATGATCAGCGCCATGAAAAATTGAAAAACGGCCATCAATATAAGCGAAATAAATGTGACTTTTCGATTAAAGAGTTTCATATGTTCATTCCATATTAATTTAGACAAGCTCTTCTCCCTCCTCTTGATGAGCGGTTGTCGCTTTTATAAATTCGTCTTCCAGTGACTGCGTATAAGGCATAATTGAAAATACGTTCAATCCTTGTCCGACTAGTGAGCGGTTCAGCTCTGGTATATTTTCTTTCGCTATATCCACCACGATGGAGCCGTCTTTACGTTCAGCTGTGTATCCATTGCCCGTCAGCCAATCGAGCGCTTTTTGCGCCGACTGCACTTCAATAACGGCTTTCTCCGTTTTCTGACCGGCTCCATTCAGGCTCACTTCTGCTTTGATCTCGCCTTTTTGTATGATGATCACACGGTCACACAGGTCTTCAACTTCACGCAATAAATGAGTGGCGAATAAAACCGCTGTTCCTTCCTCTTCGGCGAGCTCCTTAATATGGTCGCGAAAATCCTTCATACCGGCAGGATCAAGACCGTTTGTCGGCTCATCTAAAATGAGAAGCTTCGGCCGGTGAAGAATCGCCTGAGCAATGCCGAGACGCTGGCGCATGCCGAGTGAGTAGGTTTTCACCTTATCATCAATCGCTGACGTCAGCCCGACTCGTTCCACCACTTCGTCCAGTCTTTCATCATCTATTTTTTTGTGCATATTTGCAAAGTGTTTGAGGTTCTCCCAGCCTGACAGATACGGGTAAAACTCAGGGTTTTCCACGATCGCGCCGACAGCTTCCATCGCTTGTTCGAACTCAGTGTCATGCTTAAATCCGTTGATGGCCACGCTTCCGCTGTTTTGTTTTAACAGTCCGACGATGATGCGGATGAGTGTCGTTTTTCCGGAACCGTTCGGACCGAGAAGACCGATAATCTCTCCCTGCCTGACGTCCATGCTGATCTGTTTTAAAATCTGTTTAGACCCTATTTTTTTATCAAGGCCTTCAATATGTAAAATCGGCTCAGCCATAAAGCCTTCCTCCTTTTTCCGACAAAAATAAACAGTGCCTAAAAATAGGCACTGTTTGTATTATAGCATTTGTTGCTTCCAAATGTTTGGTTAAACCGATAGAGTCGGTGCTTGCTCCGGCTGTTTGTTCTTTTCTGTTTCTGTAATGATGACGGCACAGGCCGCGTCTCCTGTTGTGTTGACCACTGTGCGAAGCATATCAAGCAAGCGGTCTATTCCGAGGATCAATCCGATCCCCTCAACAGGCAGGCCGACTGATTGAAGCACCATGGCGAGCATAATCAAACCGACTCCCGGAACACCCGCAGTTCCCACACTTGCTAATACAGCCGTCAATATTACCATCAGCAATTGCGTAAATGTAAGATCATGTCCGAATACCTGTGCAATGAAGATGGTGGCCACCCCTTGCATAATGGCTGTCCCGTCCATGTTAATCGTCGCCCCGAGCGGCTGAACGAAGCTGCTGATCGGCTCAGGCACTTTTAGTTTTTTCTGGGCTACATCCATTGATACCGGAAGCGTTGCATTGCTGCTTGAGGTACTGAACGCAACGACCATAACTTCTGAGAAATCTTTAAAGAACGTAATCGGATTTCTTTTTGCTAAAAGAGCCACTGTTGAACCGTATGTGACGATTGCATGTATGACAAGAGACAGCGTAACAACAATCATGTACAGCCCCATCGCTTTTATTGCACTGAATCCCTGGCTGCCGATAGCTGTCGCAATGAGACCAAACGTGCCGTATGGCGCAAACTTCATGACTAGGTTGACCAGATACATCATCAGTTCATTGCCCTGCTCCACGACTTTCAAAAGCATATCCGCTTTTTTGCCTAGCATCGTAATCCCGAGTCCGACAAAAATGGAAAACACGATAATCTGGAGCATGTTTCCTTCGGTCATCGCTTGAACGGGATTGGCCGGAATCATGTTCAGAAGTGTGTCAGCAATACTCGGCGCTTCTTCTGCCTCAAATTTAGCGGATGAGACATCATAAGTGCCGAACTCACCCGGCTTAATGACAAGCGCCAGTATAAGCCCGATCGTAATCGCCACCGCTGTCGTGATGAGAAAATAAGAAATGGCTTTCACACCGATTCTGCCAAGCTTTTTAGGATCGCCAAGCCCGGCAACTCCTAATGTAAGAGAGAAAAAAACAATCGGCACGACAAGCATTTTAATGAGGTTTAAAAAGATGGTGCCAAGAGGACCGAATACAAACTTATTCAAATTTTCAAATAATTCAGGCGATGTTACGTTAAGAATAATCCCTGTGACGGCACCCAGAACCAATGCAATGATGATCTTTGTTGCCAGTTTCATCCGCATTCCTCCTTTTTTTGAAAAAAAGCCCGCGAGAGACTCCCGCGGGCTTTGGCTGTATCATAAAACCACAGGATTCTCTCTTCACGCTGATGAGGTTAGCTGCCGGGTTCGGACGAAGAGATGTCCGTTTTTCAGATGAAAAATAAACCCCAAACGATCGGGTCCCCCACTCCTTTTAAAAAGGATTAAGCGTGTGGCTTACTATTGTATGTTGTAGTTTTATTTATACAGAAAATATCCAATTTTGTAAACTATTTTTTGTTACTTTTCTCTAGGGGTCTTTTAGGCCCTTTCTCCTTGTTGGTCACATCAAGAATATCAAGGAGAAATACAAAGATCGGAATCCCGATAATTAAGCCCCAAATGCCGAGAAAGTGCTCAGAAAAAATCAGGACTGTAAATGTGAAAAAGATCGGCAGCTCTGTTTTCGCTGACATCAGCTTCGGATTGAGGAAATATGTCTCAATCGCATGAATGGCGAAAATGACAAGCACAATGTAGAGCACATACATTCCGCCGCCTGTGCTGTATGCAATAATGCTAAGCGGGATCAGGGAGATGACAACGCCAGCTACCGGGATCAATCCGAGAAAGAAAACCATGATGGACAGCCCCAACAGCTGAGGGAAGTGCATAATCCAGAGTGCAATAAAAGTCAGTATGCAGTTCACGAGCGCGATGATAAATTGTGCCTCGAGCACCTTGCCGAACGTTCTCGCGAATTTACCTCCGAAAAAAGCAATCTCATTATAAAAAACAGCAAGCTTGCTCGTTTTAAACTGCTCCATAAATTCAGACAGCCGTTTTTTCTCGAATAAGAAGAACATGCTGAGAATGAGCGCCATCACGATCTGCAAGCCGAATGTGCTGATATCGGCCAGATACGTATAAAGTACATTGAAACCCTCTTTGACATACGAACTGATATTAATATCTCCGAAAACACTTGTGATCTCATCAAAGAAAGGAATGCTGCTTGGATGATACGCAATATGTTTAATCTGCTTGATCAGCTGCTGAATCTGTGCGGCAACGACCGGATAAAACACAAACCCTCCGACTGTAAGCAGCACGGCCAGCAAAATGTAGAGAAACGTAATGACAACCCGCTGGCTCACGCGGAAGAACCGGCTTAAAAACTGCCGGACGACAAGCTCCAAACGATCCATAAGAAATGTGAAAATGAAGGTCAGCAATATTAAGTTGATCATGCTCTTAAATAGATATAACACACCAGTTAACACGACAAAGATGGAAAAACGCCTTACTCCCGGGTGCTGAAAAAATTTTACTAAAGCGGCCATTTATACACTCCTGTTAGGACAAACGTCCTTCATTCAATATAGTATCCATTTGTAAATTATATAACAAAAAAATGCTGAGGTCTCTGTCCTCACCTTAATTATTCTTAAACAATTAAAAAAACGGCCCCATGGATGGGCCGTCAGCTTGTAGAGAAAACGATGTTTTTTCTACAAGCTTTTTTATTTCTTTAGATGCTTATTGTATTTTAGATATAGAAAAAGCCTCCCACATATCTATCCCTGCTTGGCTAGGTATGTGGCAATCTTCTTCATGTTCTGGCATGCGGCTGTGAGGAGAACTTGTTCGCTCACATTCCATTTTCCCCTCAACCTGCAATAGCGAAGCCCATGCAGCTGTTTTGAATCTGCAAAGCTTCGCTCTATTTTTTCTTTTCTTTTTTTGTAGAGGTTTTTTCCTGAAACAGACAAACGATTTTGTCTGACCTTTTCTTTATGGTCTTCCCATACATGCCGAGTAATCACTTTCTGATGGTTCTTTGATTTTGTGCAGTTCTCAAGCAGCGGGCATGAGGAACATATTTCAGGATTTGATTTATATGACCGGTAGCCTTTTCGGTCAGTTGTTGAGTATGTAAGTGTTTGCTGGTTCGGGCAAATGTAACTGTCTTTTTCACTGTCATAATGAAATTTCCATTTTGGAAACAAGCCTCTAGTAGGGTGATATCGTCTATGGGCAATGACGCCAAAAATATGACGGTCAGATAATCCTTTACAGATGGGAGTCGTTAAATATCCGGAATCAAGGGCGACAGCTTCTACTTGAAAACCAAATCGTGCGATTTGGTGATCTAATCGGTCAAGATAAGGCACAGAATCATGGACATTTCCAGGTGTGACATAGGCATCGGTGATAATGTTATATTTCATATCCGTTGTGCGGTGATCTAAATAGAAAAAACCTTCTGGTTTGTTTTCGCGATACAGATATCCACTTTCGGGATCAGTCGTCCTGTGGCGGATCTCTTTTTCAGCTTTCACCTCCTCTTTGACTATTAGTGGCTTTTTTCCGTGTTCCTCCCGATCTTCTTGGATGGCTTCATTTAAATCTTTGATATAGTTTTGTGTATCCTGTTCAATCGTTTTTCTTGTGTATTTATGCTTGTTGGCATTGGCTTTAAGGTGAGTGGAATCGGTGAATAGGACACGTCCGCCCACCATATCATGATTGATGGCCTGAAGAACGATCTCATCAAAAATGTCTTGAAAGATGGTTGTATCTTTAAAACGTGTGCGTCTGTTCCAGCTGATGGTGGAGTGGTGCGGAACTGGATCGTTTATGTTCAATCCGAGAAACCATCTGTACGCCATATTGTAGTAAATTTCTTTTTCGAGCTGTCTTTCTGAACGGATACCATAGAGGTATCCGATAAACATCATTTTGAATAAAATCAGCGGATCAAGTGAGGGGCGGCCTTTGTTTTCACTGTAGTAAGGTTTAACCTTTTCAATGATAAAAGAAAAGTCTATGTATTTATCAATTTTTCGAAGCAGATGATCCTCTTCGACAAGTTGGTCGAGAAGAACAAATTCGGCTGCGTTTTGAGAAGAGTTTCTTGTGTGGAACATGAGAAAGACACCGTCCTTTTTAGTCTTTCTTTTATTTTATTACAAGAGAATGGATATTTTAAGGAAAAATAAAGGCTGTCGAGATTTTCTCGACAGCCTGACGGCCCCATGGATGGGCCGTTCTTTTTTTCAGACTGCTGTTTTCATTTTTTTCATGCCTTCCACAGCCTCCACGCTTTTTGCTTCATCGAATTCTTTTTCGCTTTTTGCAACGATGATTGTGGCGATTCCGTTTCCGATCAGGTTCACAATCGCTCTTCCTTCACTCATGAAACGGTCGACACCAAGCAGAAGCGCAAGACCCTCAAGCGGAATGACCTGAAGTGCTGACAGCGTTGACGCAAGAACGATAAATCCGCTTCCTGTCACACCGGCTGCCCCCTTCGAAGTCAGCATCAGAACGAGGATAATCGTAATTTGCTGGCCGATGCTGAGATCCACTCCAAACACTTGAGCCAGAAAGACAGTCGCCATTGATAAATAAATGGATGTTCCGTCAAGGTTAAACGAATAGCCGGTCGGAATAACAAGCCCGACGACTGATTTTGAACAGCCGTAGCGTTCCATTTTATCCATCATTCTCGGAAGAACCGATTCTGAAGAGCTTGTGCCGAGCACGATGAGAAGCTCATCTTTGATGAAGCGCAGATAATTCCACAGGCTGAATCCGTATAGCTTGCAGATGATATTTAGAACAACAAACACGAACAGGAACATTGTGATATACACGGACAGCATTAAGCTGGCAAGCGGTTTGATGGAATCGAGTCCGAAGTGCCCGATCGTATACGCCATCGCTCCGAATGCGCCGATTGGAGCGGCACGCATAACGTAGCCGATAATTTTGAAAAAGACATGTGAAACTTTATCAAAGAAATCAATGACGCTTTTCCCTTTTTCACCTAATGCCGCTAGACCGACTCCGAAAAGAATGGAAAAGAATAAGACCTGCAAAATGTCCCCTTTTGCGAAGGCATCAACCATATTGGACGGTACGATGTGTGTGACAAATTCAACCCAGTCGATCCCCTGACCGCCATTTTGGGTGTATTGTGAGACATCTCCCTTTTCAAGCTTGCTGTAATCGAGGCCCGCACCCGGCTTCATAATATTGACGACAAATAAACCGATAATGAGTGCAAGGGTCGTAACAACCTCGAAATAAATAAATGCTTTTCCCCCTACTTTTCCAACCTTCTTCATATCGCCCATTTTTGCAATCCCGAGAACGATTGTGAAGAAAATGATTGGAGCGATCACCATTTTCACAGCGTTGATAAAGGTATCGCCAAGCGGTTTCATTTCTTTGCCGACATCCGGCCAAACCAATCCGACAATGACCCCGATGATGACCGCGGTTATGACTTGAACTGTTAAATTTTTAAACAGTCTCATATTCTTCCTCCCCCTGTCCTAGTCGCCTTTGTGTCTTTCTTACTAGAATGATAGCGTTTTCATTAGGGGTGGGGAAGTTTATGTTCATAACGGACATTTTGGTCTTTTTGGTCTCGGGTTTACACTTTAAATATGTAGCGGTTGACGGGGCGTCCGACTCCTCCGTACTGAACATCAAGCTGAATCGTTCCGTTCTTTTCGAGATAATCAAGATAGCGTCTCGCTGTCACTCTGGCAATGCCGAGAGCCTTGGCAACCTCTTCAGCAGAAAGAGGCGACGTCTGCTGCTTCAAAAAAGCAATGAGCTCATTCATCGTAAAATGATTCAATCCCTTCGGCAGATCCTGTACGGCCTGCTGCGGGATATTGAGGATGGCATCAAGCTGATCCTGGGACAGCGTGTCGTTTTCCTCTATTTTTTGTTTATACCGCTTATATTTTTCAAGCGCCTGTCTCATGCGTTCGAGCTTAAACGGTTTTAAAATATAGTCAACTGCCCCATTTTGCAGCATAAGAGCAATTGTTTCCTTGTCTTTTGCAGCGGATACGACGATGGCATCAACCTCAAGCTTTTGCTTTCTGATCTCCTGCAAGGTTTTGATCCCGTCTTTTTTCGGCATGTACACATCCAGAATCACGAGTTCGGGCTGATTTTCTTTGATCAGCTTGATGCCTTCGTCCCCGTTCCCCGCTTGCGCGCAGACGGTAAAGCCATTAACGGTTGTTATGAAATCCTTATTGACTTCCTGAACCATCGGATCGTCTTCAATGAGCAGAACCTTGATTTCTTTACGAGCCATGCTGCGCTTCCTCCCCCTTCATCGGAAAAACGATTGAAAAAGACGTTCCCTGTCCCGGGTGTGAATCAACCTCTATCGCACCCGACCCTTTGTCTGTTATTTGCTTGACTAAATAGAGGCCATAGCCTGTGCCGCCTGTTTTATTCACTGTAAATCCTTTTTCGTAAAGGTACGGCATATGTGTGTGTTGAATCCCGCATCCGTTGTCTTCTATTAAAATCGCAAGGATATCCTCCGTTTGTTCAATGCTGATGTCAATTCGTTTGTCATCAGACTGAACGGTTTCAAACGAGCCGAAGGCATTTTCAATCAGGTTGCCGAGAAGCACAACGATATCATGCTGGTCGACATGCTCGGGAAATTGCTGCAGGCTGCTGTTTTCATCAATATGCACAGCAATGCCGAGCTCTTTTCCCCTTCTGATTTTACTTAACAAAAGCCCCGCCGCGGCGTCATTTTGAATGGAGCGATGCAGAAACTCAGTGACGTTTTCCTGCTCGGTTGAAGTCTGAAACGCCAGCTGCAGCGCTTTTTCAGATTTCCCGAGCTGGATCAGGCCTGCGATGGTATGGAGCTTATTCATATGCTCATGATTTTGGACGCGGAGCGCTTCGACAAAGTTTTTGACACCCGTCAATTCCTCTGCCATCTTGGCCGCTTCCGTTCTGTCCTGAAAAATCGCGACGGCGCCGATGACTTTTTTCTTCATGACGATCGGAATCCTGCTGCTCATGATGACCTTTCCGCTCACACGAATTTCTTCATTATAAACCGCCTTGTTCCGTTCCACGATTTCGGGCAGGCGCGAATCCTTGAGTACATCCCAAATCACCTTTCCGACCAGATCGCCCTGCACCTCAAAAATCTGTTTGGCTTTTTCATTAAATATTGTGATGATATGCCGGTTGTCAATGGCGATCACGCCTTCGTTCATAGAGTGAAAGGTAGCGGTTCGCTCTTCATACATTCTGACAATCTCATGAGGCTCGAGCTGAAACATTTGCTTCTTGATATGGCGGGCCAGCAGGAACGAACCCGCCAGGCCGAACCCGAGTGTCAGCACGACGATGAAGGCGATATCCCTTCTTAAATGAAACAATATATCAGCCATCCCCGGCAGTGTTTTTCCAACGAGTACTACTCCGACCTGGTTCAAATCCTGATCCTTTACCGGATAAAAGGCCCGGACAGCCGTCCCGATCTCGCCCGCTGCTTCTGAGAAATAAATGTGCTCCGCAAACGCCGCTTCTTCATCTGCACCCTTTGACTTTTTTCCGATGTTTGTGGTGACAGGATGAGTATAGCGAATGTGATCCATGTCCATGACGACAATGTAGTCTGCTTCATTGATCATCCGGATCTCCTCAACCGCATGCCGGACGGCTTCTGTTTGTTCTTTTCGCGATAACGCCTCTTTCACCTCGGTCATCTCCGACACCGTCCGAGCCGTATTCATCAGCCGTTTTTTCAGCTCCCTTTCCTCTGTATGCTGAATATTGCCTATGAGCACAATGCCGCCGATCAAAAAGGAGAAAATGACGAGTATGTAGGAAAGGATCGTAATTTTCCAGCGGATTGAGAGCTTTTTTTTGTTCATCAGCTTCTCCTTTCAGGTCTTTACGAATCACATCTGCCCCATTATTCTTAACATAAGGGAGGGGGCTTTTCATGAAGAGTTTGCTTGCATGTCTCGGTCTGATGATCGCCGGAATTGCAACCGCTTTATTTATCGGATTCCATGACCGTTCAAACGGCGAAGAGATTGTGTATGATGACGATCAGGAAGGCTTACAGGATCAAATCGTATTCAAATTCAGCCACGTTGTTGCTGAAAACACGCCAAAAGGGCTGGCCGCCAACAAATTCGCCGAGCTCGTAAACGAGAAATCAGGCGGGAAAATGAAAATTGAAGTGTTCCCGAATGGAAGCCTGTATTCGGACATTGAAGAAATCGAAGCATTACAAAATGGCGACGTGCAATTTATCGCCCCCTCCACATCGAAGCTCGGTATGCTCTCTCCTGAATGGGGAGTTCTTGATCTTCCGTATGCATTTACAGACTATGATGCGGTTAAAAAAGGGCTGCACGGAACAATTGGAACACAGCTGTTTGATTCTTTAAAGAAAAACCAATTAAAGGGCCTGGCGTACTGGACAAACGGCTTTAAGCAAATCACCACGAATCAAGGCCCGGTCAAAACCCCGGATGATTTAAAGGGACAAGACCTGCGCATTATGCAAAGTAATGTAATAGAGGACCAGTTCAAGCTGCTTGGAGCAGCACCCCACCAGGAATCTTTCAATTCTACTTTTCAGCTGTTAGAAAACAATATAGTAGACGGCGAGGAAAATACAATCTCAAACATCTATTCTAAAAAATTTTATAATGTTCAAGACTATTTGACAATAAGCAGCCACGGTTACCTCGGCTACGCTGTGATGACAGATGAGCATTTCTGGAACGCGCAAACCCCGGAAACAAGACGCATTTTGACTGAAGCGATGAAGGAAACAACGGAGTGGAATGAAACGTATGCCGAAGAAATGAACAAGGAGCAGCTGGAAGAAATCAAAAAACATTCTTCTATTAAAATCTACGAGCTGTCAGATAAAGAGAAAAAAGAATGGATGAAGCGCCTTGATCCTGTTTACCGGAAGTACGAGCCAATCTTCGGCCGGAAGCTGATTCAGGAGCTTCTGGAGCTGCGCAAGGATTCGTAGCCCCCATCCCAATACGCTGCTTTTCGTTTATCTTTGTTCCCATCGGAAATATAGAAAGAGAGACACGAAAAAAGGAGATGGGAACATGTTTAAACATACGAAAATGCTGCAGCATCCTGCTAAGCCAGATCGTCCAGATCCATTATTCGCTAAAAAAATGCAAGAAATTTTAGGCGGGCAATTCGGAGAAATTTCTGTTGCCATGCAGTACTTATTTCAAGGCTGGAATACAAGAGGAAATGAAAAATACAAGGATTTGCTGATGGATACGGCAACTGAAGAAATTGGGCACGTTGAAATGATCGCTACCATGATCGCCAGACTTCTTGAGGATGCCCCGCTTGATGAACAGGAAAAAGCGGCTGATGATCCAGTCATCGGTTCCATCATGGGAGGCATGAATCCTCACCATGCCATTGTATCAGGACTAGGCGCCATGCCCGAAAGCAGTACAGGCGTACCATGGAGCGGAGGCTACATCGTAGCGAGCGGAAACCTGCTGGCAGACTTCCGCGCCAATCTGAATGCGGAATCACAAGGCCGTCTACAGGTTGCACGCCTGTTTGAAATGACGGATGACAAAGGCGTCAAGGACATGCTCAGCTTCCTGCTGGCGCGTGACACAATGCACCAAAACCAATGGCTGGCCGCCATTAAAGAATTAGAAGCACAGGAAGGTCCGGTTGTGCCGGGTACATTCCCGAAAGCACTTGAGAAACAGGAATTCTCTCATCAGCTTATCAATTTCTCTGAAGGTGAAGAAAGCGCCGAGCAAAACTGGCTGAAGGAGAAAGCCCCGGACGGAGAAGCGTTTGAATATGTGAGCGAAGCAAAAGCTTTTGGAGAAAAGCCGGAATTGAAGCCAGCTCCTCCTTTTGTTCATAATACGCTTCCTGGGCGTGAGTAAGAGGCTATCATAAAAAAGATAGATCACTCCAGCTGTGATCTATCTTTTTTTGTGCGTTTTCTGCCGCTCAAGCATCTCCAGACGATTGCCAAATGGATCTGAAATATAGAATCTGTCCGCTCCCGGAAGTTTATTGTCCTCAACTATTCCAATTCCATTGCATTTCAAATGTTCTTTTAAACCTTCTATATTCATAACCTCAAAGGCAGGGTGTGCTTTTTTAGCGGGTACAAAAGGTTCTTCTATCCCGATATGCAATTGTTTGTTCCCAAAAGTGAACCAGACCCCGCCCCGGGCTTTTAAATCATCAGGTTTTTCAATTTCCCGAAAGTCTAATATACCGCCGTAAAATTGTCTTGCAATAGTTTCACAGCCTTTAGGAGCCGCAAGCTGAATATGATCAATTTCAGTAAAATGAAAAGTCATCCGAATCAATCCCCCTGATTTCACATTTGAATGCCATTTTCTTCATTCTAATTCAATCAAAATAACAGGAGAATATCTTTATTGTTATTTTGATCGATAAAATCAGCTTATCATCTTTTTTAGGACGACTTCCCATAACTACGCTTTTGTCACGGTCCATCCAGGCTCGTATTTAATTTCCCGGTTCTCTAATAAGCAAGCGGCCCCCTCTGCATCAACCTGAGTAAGCGCCACTTCTATTGAAGATAACGTAGCCTTTTGCCCGATTTCTTCATAGATAACGTCATGTTCGTTCTCCATAAAATGATCATAGGCTTCTCTGTTTTCCCATACACTGATGATTTCTGCGATGAGCGGCTCGTCTATCGTTTTTCGCCAGCCGCCGGCCTGTTTGATGAAGCCGCTTATATGCGATAGTGCTCCCCACTGTGACTGCGCCTTCGAAAATGCTTCAGCGTTTGCCGCGTCCACCCCACATACAATCTTTTTGATCAGCATTTTGATTCCTCTGTTATGACCGTTTCCGCATGAATGTGCTCGACGCAGAGATTCACGGTCCTGACGTAAGAGCGTGTGCGGTGTATGGTGCCTTTTGGAACAAGCAGGCTGTCATTCGCTTTTAACACCGCGGTTTCTTGATCCTCAAAATCAATAAGCAGCTCTCCCTCAAGAACGATAAATAATTCATCTGTGTCAGGGTGATGGTGCCAGTCGTATTCTCCTGTAAACACAGCGAGCCGTACACAATGGTCATTGACCTCTGAAATGGAGAAATTAGCGTGCTTTTCTTTGACTTCATTTGCAATGGCGAGCAGGTTTTGCATCTCAGGCATAAGTGAAAACTCCTTTTTCACCTATTCTACCGCAGCAGCGTCATTGGAAGGTATATTTTTTTCCATTTCATCATAAAAAGCGATCCAGCTGCTGCGCCGGATCGCTTTTTATCTACAGGTTGTCTGCCTTTTATGCTTTACTTAGTTAGTCGTTGTCGCGGGCGTTTCCGCCTTTTGAGCCGATTTCTTGATAGAATTCCTTATCATGATTTTTGCTTGTCGCTTCTCCGCCTTTACGGCCGATTTCTTGATAGAATTCTTTATCATGATTTTCGCTAGTGGCTTCTCCGCCTTTTTCACCGATTTCTTGATAGAACTCTTTGTCATGGTTCTTGCTAGTGGCTTCTCCGCCTTTTTCGCCGATTTCCTGATAGAATTCTTTGTCATGGTTTTTGCTAGTGGCTTCTCCGCCTTTTTGACCAATCTCTTGATAGAATTCTTTATCATGGTTTTTGCTAGTCGTTTCTCCGCCTTTTCTACCTGCTTCTTCTCTGCTCATTTTGTTATCTTGTGCCATTTTGAATTCCTCCTTTAATTGGTGTTGGTTGTTGTATTCCCGCTGTCATTTCTTTTAAACAAACAAAACACATTGAGTGTGTTTTGACTGAAAAAAGCAGACGGAATGCGGTGCCCGTCTGCTTTTCTTCTATTCATGATTCTGTTCTGTTTCTATGAGCCGCTCAAGGATGCGCCGCTTTTTATAGAGCATCATGCCTGTTTCGGTAATGTCATTTAAGGTCGAGCGATTAGCCGCCGCGCCAAAGACCATTCCCGCGACCGGCACCATTTGAAAAAGCTTTTTCCAGCCAAAGGTGTCACGGTAGCCTAAAACCACTTCCCTCCAGCCTTGGATTTGGGAAGCGACATTCTTATATGTACGGTCCTGATCATAATCTTTTAATTCTTTCAGAATGGATTTTTTACCGACAACATCTGCTGAAGTAAGCTGCAAACATTTTACGATAAAGACCCGCTCTTTTTTCTCCTTTGGATCATAGCCATAGGCCACTGCGATATCCTGCAGTGTTTTTAATGATAAACCGAGCACAGCCGGAATGTCTGCCGCCAGTGTAAATACGCCGCCCACACCCGTGGTCGCTCCCTGAACGGTTGCAGCGTTGATTCGGTTTTTGCCCATGGCTTCAGCAACATCATCCATAACAGCCAGAGGCGCTTTCTGTACGTCCTTCAGTGATTCAAAGGTTTGCTCGGGCAGTTTCTTTTGAAACGTTTTGATAATCTGTTTTTCCGATGTCAGGTACTGTCCTCCAGTTTGAACAAAGCTGCCCACCTCATCCAAAAGCTTGCCGATCTTTTTCTGGATGAATTCCGGCGTCAGCTTGTCCAGCAGCTGAAACGGGAGACGGCTGAGCTTTTCCCAAAACCAGACTTTTTGCTGATCTTTTTCCCATTTTTCTATTTCTTTTAATTGCTGATGTAAGTCTTCTTTAAGTTCTGCTGTCACCCAACTCGCACTTCCCTTCCGTTTTTCTACTATATAGTATACCTTCATTTTTCTCTAAAACGTTTTTATTTTTCACCTGCGGGTACCCTTTTTATAAAAGCAGAAGGAGTGATGGAAATACCTTGGTCTATGAAGGATTACCCCGCTTCACTGAAAAATCTCGAGAAGCCTGTGAAGAAAAAGGCGATTGACATTGCGAATGCCATGATTGATGAAGGCTATGAGGACGGACGCGCCATTCCGATTGCGACGAGCAAAGCAAAGGAATGGGCGGAAAACGCCTCAAAAAAGGAAATTGACGACTTTCTCACACATAATGATGAAACAGAACGCGATAAGGAGGCAAACGATGACGCCAGACCGGAGCTAATGAATAAAGCGGAGCATGTCATCAAGCATAAAAGTGGCTGGGCCGTCAAAGCTGAGGATGCCAAACGTGTATCTGAAATCAAGGAGACGAAAAAGGAAGCGATTGAACGGGCGAAGGAAATTGCGGAACATAAAGGCACAGACGTCATTGTTCATTTGGCTGACGGCAGTGTGCAGAGAAAGATAAAAACAGAATCATAAGCAAATATGCTTTTGTACGTTTCGGGACTGGCTGGAACGGTTATTGATATATAAATCATTAAGGAGAGGTGAATATGATGCTTAGCTTTTTGGTTTCATTAGTTATTGCTATCTTAATTGGACTAATCGGAAGCGCCATCGTCGGCAACCGCATGCCGGGAGGAATCTTCGGTTCGATGATTGCAGGGCTGATCGGCGCATGGATCGGGCATGGCTTACTCGGAACTTGGGGACCAAGCCTTGCAGGATTTGCCATTATTCCGGCAATTATCGGGGCAGCGATCTTCGTATTCTTACTGAGCCTCGTATTCCGCGGACTGCGCAAGGAAGCCTAGATATTAGATGATTCAGGAGGCATCGTTTCATACAGAAACGATGTCTTTTTATGTATGGACCTTATCAGATGCCCTACATATCATGTTACATAACAGGGAAAAATTTGAGTGTCATTTTTGACCATCATTGGTTGACAAGAAATCAGGATGGTCATATGATGTAGATAAAATAATTTGGTTTAAGGAAACTCTTTGTTGTATGGCAAAAACAATTAGAATTCAGGTGAGTACATGAATAAGGACATCACAGCACAATCTCCCCGTTCCAAAGCAGTCCAAGATGCGCTTGACGGGAAAAGCAGAGGATTCAGAGGACTGCTGCCTTTTTTAGGCCCGGCGTTTATTGCAGCCATTGCCTATATCGATCCCGGTAACTTCGCAACAAATATATCAGCTGGCTCTAAATATGGATATATGCTGCTATGGGTGATTTTATTTTCTAATATCATGGCGCTCTTGATCCAGTCACTCTCCGCCAAACTCGGTATCGCGACCGGCAAAAACCTGCCTGAGGTCGCTCGTGAGGAATTTCCTAAGCCCGTCTCTATCGGCTTATGGATTCAAGGCGAACTCGTCATTATCGCGACTGATCTGGCGGAATTTATCGGAGCGGCATTGGGACTGTATTTGCTGTTCGGCATCCCGATGCTCGAAGCGTCTATTATTGCGGCGATCGGCTCTTTCGCGATTTTGGAGCTTCAGCGCCGCGGTTATCGATCACTTGAAGCCGGTATTGCCGGGATGCTGTTTGTAGTGGTCATCGCCTTTGCGCTGCAGACCTTTTTTGCAAAGCCGGATGCCGTCTCAGTGATGAAAGGACTTTTCGTTCCGACATTTCATGGCACCGACAGCGTGCTTCTTGCAGCAGGTATTCTCGGCGCAACCGTTATGCCGCATGCCATTTATTTACACTCTGCCCTCACACAGCGGCGGGTGGTCGGCAAAACAGATGCTGAACGGAAGAAAATCTTCAGATTCGAATTTATTGATATTTTAATAGCGATGCTGATTGCAGGGGCTATTAATGCGAGTATGCTGATTGTGGCTGCCGCATTATTCTTCAAAAACGGGCTGTTTGTCGAGGACCTTGATGTCGCGTTTCAGCAGTTCGGTCATCTTGTCAGTCCTGTTTCAGCCGCGTTATTCGGAATCGGCCTGCTGGTAGCGGGCCTGTCCAGCTCGTCTGTCGGAACACTTTCAGGCGATGTGATTATGCAGGGATTTATCAACTACCGCATCCCGCTGTATGTACGGCGGTTCATCACCATCATTCCGCCGATCTTGATCATCGCATCAGGAGTCAATCCGACGTCTGCTCTTGTGCTGAGCCAGGTGGTTCTTTCCTTCGGCATTGCCTTTGCTTTAATCCCGCTTATTATGTTCACAAGCAACAAGCGGATTATGGGTTCGCTGATCAATGCCAAATGGGTAACAGTGGTTTCTTGGCTGATCGCTGTGCTGATTGTTGCTTTGAATGTGTTTTTGATCGTCGATACGTTCCGTTAGAAAAAAACCGGCTGAAGAGCCGGTTTTTTATTTTGGCTTAAAAGCTCATTGATATCATTTTTTACAAAAATTTGTTATGATAGAAGAAAAATCGGAGTTTTGATAATGTCAGTATTTATTCTGTTTTATTTATGGATTGTCCCTATTGTTATCGGAATTTTATGTTCTGTTATCGCTTATAAATCAACAGGTAAAAAAATGCGAATCGCGCCCGGCATCGCCATGGTGGTGCTCAGTATCATTTCCTTGATTACCGCTTTTACGGCCGGAGGCGCTAATTTTCACGTGTTTATCGGCGGAATGTTTTTATTTGGCACTTTATTAGTTGGGTCTGCTTTTCCTTTCTTTTTCGGCCTTTCGAAAAAAGGGAAATAAGCTTATAAAGACATTCATTTTGTAAGATTTGATAAGAATAAACAGATGAAACAGACAAGGACAAATGCGCTGATCTTTCTGCTTTGAAAGAAGATGCATTTGTCCTTGTGTCTGTTTTGGGCACGGCGAAAATCATGACAGGCTGCATAGATCATTCCTGCTGATCCCAACGGGTCATTTTAAAGGTTCAAACAACCGATTTTATGACTCAACCCCGTAAAATCAAAAAACAGGAGCCTTCACGGGCCCCTGTTTTTTTAGAATAAACGTTTTAAGCTTTTCTTCAATGACGGCATTTCAATTTTTTGGTTTTCGAAGAAGTTTTTCAGCATATATTTGCTGAAGCCTTTTGCCTGTCCGTAGGTGATTTTGCCGGGCAGCGGCGGTTCGTTTCCGATCATGACGTCGACAACGACCGGCTGATTGGAGTGAAGCGCCTCATGGAAAGCCGGTGCAAGTTCTTCCGCTCTCGTCACCTTGATGCCTTTTGCTCCGCAGCTTTCTGCAAATGCGGCATAGTCGACATTCTGAAGTTTTGTGACATAGTCGATGTTCCCTTTGACCTGCTGTTCATATTCAATCATGCCGAGATTTTCATTGTTTAAAATGACAACAGTAATCGGGAGCTTATATTTGACTGCGGTCGGGAGATCCTGCATGACCATGGAAAAGCCCCCGTCACCGCAGACTGCGATGGCTTGGCGCTCCGGTTCAGATAAGCTCGCCGCTATAGCTCCCGGCAGGCCGCAGCCCATTGTCGCAAGCCAGCTGGAAACGATGAAATCCTGGTTCGCGTTCATTTTGAAATGCCGCGCCATCCAGACGGTGACAGTGCCGACATCTACAGACAGCACCGCATCTTCGGCTGCTGCCTCCTGAAGACGCGCGATGACCTGCTGAGGTTTTAGAGGTGTTGCCGCCTCAGTTTCATCTTTTTCAATTTCGTTCCACCAATGCTGCATATGTTCAGTGCAGGCATTCAGGAATCGTCGGTCTTCCTTCCGTTCAATATACTCCGTCAATTCGCGCAGACCGAGAGCCGAGTCACAGACAAGCCCCGCTGTTACCGGATAGCGTTTGCCGATTTTCGCCGGGTCTGAATCAAGCTGGATTGCCGGTGTGTCTTCCGGCAAGTAATCACGATACGGGAACGAGGTGCCGAGCATAATTAACAAATCGCATTCTTCCATTGCCTCATAGGCCGGCTTTGTCCCAATCTGCCCAAGGTTACCGAGAAAGTGCGGGTGCCTATCGGGAACAACGCCTTTTGCGGGGAGCGTGACGACGATCGGCGCCGCTGCTTTATCCGCAAATTCCAGCAGCTCCCGCTTCGCCTTTTTCATTCCCTGTCCCGCCAAAATGATCGGCTTCTTCGCATTGTTAATGTATTGCGCGCATGTCACAAGCTGTTCTTTCTTCGGTTCAAGATTTCCTTCAATATATACCGGTGATGTGTAAACGGGTTCCCGTTTGATTTTCTCCGCAAACAAGTCATCTGACACGCTTAATACCGCAACGCCTTTTTTGCTGTAGGCGGTGCGGATCGCCTGATTCAACAGATCCGGCAGTGATTCCGCACTATGTACCTCCCTGTTGAACACTGCCACGTCTTCAAACATTTGCTCAAGCTTAATTTCCTGAAAGTAGTCCCGTCCGACTTCGCCTGAAGAAACCTGACCTGCAATCGCAAGCACAGGAGCGCCGTCCGCTTTTGCATCGTATAAACCGTTCAATAAGTGCACCGCACCCGGCCCTGCAATTGACAGGCAGACACCGATCTTGCCGGTGAGTTTTGCCTCAGCCGCGGCTGCCAGCGCTGCCACCTCTTCATGGCGGGTTTGGATGAATTCCAATTGATTTCTGTCGTGTCTCAGTTCCTCAATAAATTCGTTAATGCTGTCTCCGGGGATGCCGTAAACATGATCAACTCCCCATTGTTCAAGCAGTTCTGTCATTCCTTGTCCTGCTGTTTTGTGTGCCATGCCGTATCCTCCTTTTTCCTTTTTTCAATACCACAGGGGGAGCCGTTTAAAACCCGGAGGCAACTATCGCTTGCTGTATTTCCTTCTGAACAGGTCTAAGGCCGCCAAAAAGCTGTTGTCCTTGACGGTAATCCGAATGCCCGCAGCGCCGTTTAGAAAATCTCTGATTTGCATTTTCCGGTTTGGCACCATCAAAAGCGGCAATCGCTCCGGCGAAAACCACTTTAGCCCGGCCGTTTCCATGCCGTTTTCTATCGCTTGTCCGCCTGTTATGTTCCCTGCATACACATGCTGTTCGTCTTGAAACTTAGGTCTTTGATAGACACCCAATTTCCCGGAAAGCTCTATCAGATATCCCGTTTCTTCCATTACCTCCCGGACCGCCGCTGCCTCCGGGGTCTCTCCTGATTCAACCCGTCCGCCCGGCAAATCCCATAAAGGAACGTCTTTTCGTTTGACCAGCAGAATCTGCCGTTTTGTGTTTGTCACTATGACAAATGCCCCTTCCGTATACATCGCCCATTTCCCCTTTATTAAAAAAGACCAAGGAGATGTCCCTTGGTCTTAGCTGCTTACTTTTTAAAATGATACGGCAATGTGGCAACGATTATGTCCTTCTTCCAGAACAGCCGGACTCTGAGCAGGAAGGCTGACTGGTTGTGGAGAATGGTGTGCCAGCGTTTTTTTGTGATGAATTGCGGGAACAGCACCATGACAGAAAACTGTTTCTTCTTCGCTTTTGCTTCAACAGTTTCCAAAAACTTATCAAACGGATGGACCAGGCTTCTGTACGAAGAGTGAAGCGTGACGAGACGCACTCCATTATTCAGCTCTTCCCAGCGTTTTTCCACTTTCTTTTCCTGTTCTCTGTCAAACGACACGTGAACGGCAATGACCTGATCTGACAGTGATTTCGCATATTGAATAGATTTTTGCACGACGGTTGTGACGCCGGCTACAGGCACAATCACGACCGTACCTTTGATTTCTTCCGGCTGTTTGTTTACGATGCGAAGCTGTTCACCGACAGCCGTATAGTGATTTTTAATCGCAAAAAACAAAAAAACGACGATAGGCATAAAGATTAAAACAGGCCATACGACATTAAACTTCGTGACAAACAGGATGGACAGAACCATAAACGATATCAATGCGCCGCAGGCGTTGATCAGCATTTTTCCAATCCAGCCTTTTGGTTTTTGTTTGATCCATTTGATGCACATCCCTGTTTGTGAAAGGGTAAATGGAATAAACACACCGACCGCGTACAGCGGGATTAGGTGCTCCGTCTGCCCTCCAAATAACAGAATCAGCACAATTGAGGCAACGCCTAAAAAGATAATCCCGTTTGAGAAGCCTAAGCGGTCGCCTCTTACTGTAAACATGCGCGGCATGTATTGGTCTCTCGCCAAGTTGAAGGCAAGCTGCGGGAAGGCTGAAAAGCCCGTATTCGCCGCAAGGACCAAAATTAACGATGTCACACCCTGAATGACATAGTAAAACACATTTCTTCCGAAGGTATCCGACGCGATTTGTGAAATGACCGTTTCATTCGGTTTCGGAGCCGCCCCGTAACCGTACGCAAGTACCGTAATGCCGGCAAACAGAACCGCAAGCAAGATCCCCATCATAGCCAACGTTCTCGCCGCGTTTCGCGCAGGCGGGTTTTTGAAGGCTGGAATCGCGTTGGAGATCGCTTCAACTCCGGTGAGCGCGGAGCAGCCGGATGAAAAAGCCTTAAGCAGCAAAAACAGCGTAATGCCGGCTACCGGTGTGCCGATCGGTGTATGATGGACAGGCTGATCAATTTGTCCTGTCATAAGCTTAAAAAGACCGACGGCAATCAGGATGAAAAGCGCCGCCACAAAAAGGTAGACCGGGTAGGCAAGAATCGATGCTGATTCTGACAGCCCCCGCAGATTTAAAATCATAATCACTAAAACAAGTAAAACAGCAATGGGTATATGATAATCATGCAGTGCCGGGAACGCCGACGTGATGGCGTCCGTCCCTGCGGAAATACTTACTGCTACAGTTAATATATAATCGACAAGCAATGAACCGCCTGCAATCAGCCCGGGCTTTTCGCCGAGGTTTTCTTTTGATACAACATACGCCCCGCCGCCCTGCGGATAAGCGTAAATAATTTGCCTGTATGAGAGAATCAGCGCGAGCAGCAAAATGAGTACGCCGACCGCTATCGGAATGGAATACCAAAATGCCGCAGCGCTTACCGCCGCCAATATGATAAGAATTTGTTCCGTTCCGTAAGCGACAGATGATAAAGCATCTGAGGAAAGCATGGCAAGCGCCTTTAATTTCGTCAGTTTTTGTTCTCCTGCTGCTTGTGATTTTAACGGTTTCCCAATCAAAAAACGTTTGATTGAATGATACATCGATGTCTTCCCCTTTTAATTTCATTTTTCATGAAAACAATAAAACATCCGCATCTGCTCTCACATTTTGTAATAGTCCTTTCTGCTATGATGTCTCTGTATGCGATTTACATCCTGAAAATTGAACAGCAAAAAACACAGAGGCAAACGGATGCCCCTGTGCCTTAACATCGAACACAGGTTTCATTCATCTCCTCTCATGAACGCTTACGAGGTTAGCTGACGGATTCGGGCATATGAGAGTTTGCCCTACCTAAAAAGGATTCACCCCAAGCGGCAAAATGCCGCCAAAATGGGTCCCCCGCTCTGTTTACAGATTAAGCGATTTGTTTTCTAAAAGAGATCATACTCCCGTTTACGTATGTTGTAAAGAGGCTTATTGGCCGGGAGAAAAAAATAAAATGACAGGTTCCACATATGGAAAACTTAAACCAAAAACAAAAAACAGAGGCTGAAATCAGCCTCTGTCTTATTCTCTGTCTGTCTTTCTCTTTCTTTGTCTAACGGTTATCCAAATGAAGGCTGCCGCAATTACCATCATGAGAGCCAGCATGCCGATATACAGCAGTTTTTGCCCATGATCTTGTGCTGTTTTTTCTGTTTCAGAACTGCTTGTTTCCGATTTGAGCTGCTGGTGGTTTGTAAACACCTGCTGGCTGTTTGTTTCATTGATGACGGTCGCCGTGTCATCATTGCTGTTCAAAAAGCTGATGATTTCTTTTGTGACGGCCGCGCCATTTCCTTTCAGCGGCGCAAAAACAGCCATCGTATAATGTGAATCCCATAAAGACGCTTGGGTAAATGCCACTTGTTTCGTCGTCTCGTTCAGCATTTCAAAGCCCGACACGTCAAACGAGCCATTTTTCGCTTGAGGCACGAGCAGATCAGAAGATTTCTCTTTCAAAAGAGAGAACTGGCTGATGCCGCCGATGAAAATTAAGTTCCGGCCTTTTGCGTCCTCCGCTTTAACTTCAGATGCTTTCCTTACTGTGAAAGATTGCTGGGCTTCGCTTCCAAAGGAATCAGTAACGAGAGAAAGCTCCTTAAGCATGGATTTGCTCACGCTGTCAGGTAGCACAATCAGTGTTGCCTGTTTCTGATTTCCGGCGTATGGAAGCGGCCATTCTTGAAAATCGGCTGACGGAGATGTGCCTTTGATCGTGTAAGACAATGTGCTGCTTTTATCAATGAAGACCCATTTCTCTTCGTCCGTTGTGTTGCAAGGGTTGTTTTCCTTTAAGCCCGTGGTGATAAACTGTATATCAATGTAGCGGTTTTTCTGCAGCAGCTCAGGGTCTACTTTCAGCGTGACATGATAGTATCCGTTTTTATCTTCTTTTCCTAATTCATCAAGGCGGACTGAGTGCGGCTGACCGTTGATGAGGACCTTCAGCTCTGCTGCTTGAGAGGCTGAACCGCTTTCTGCCGCGGCTGCTTGAATCGTTTCCGATTTCTTTAGTTTAAGCGACAGCTTGGCTGATTGGTTTTGATCTATCACCGCAGAAGCCGGATAAAAATAATGTGCTGAAGATGTTTTGTCAGCTCCGATTGTCATATCTTCTGCCCCGAATTTCTCAAGGGTCAGCTTATTGCTTTCCTGCTTTTCAGCCTTCTGAAGCTTGCCAATTGAAAGTGTTTCCCCGCTTAGCTGGCCGGTGTAAGTCTGATCGGTGATGACGCTGATTTTTTCTGAGAGCACATCATCAGATGCCGCTTGTGCAAACAGAACCGGCTGCTGCTTGCCCTGTGCTTTCAGCACGCGCTCCGCAAGCTGAAGTTTTTCTCCTTTTGCCTGTAAGCCAGCTTGTTTGATCAGCTTCTTCACCTTGCCGTTCCAATGCTTATCCACTCCGATGAAAATGGTCGGCTTGTCGATTTGCTTCACTTCAGATTCCTTCACAAATGAAATGCTGACACTGCTGTCGGCAGTTTTCAGGTAACCTTCTGTTTTGACAGCCGCTTCAATTTCTGCCGAACTCGGGTTATCCGGAATGACAATAGCCGTCTCTTCCGCTGTATTTCCCGATTGGGCAAATGGGTATGGGTAATGTTCAAGTGACATTCCCTTCGCTTTGCTGCTGTCCGCCATTGTCAGGCGGCTGTCCGGATAAATTTTGATCCAGTTGCCGGACGTATCCTGTCTGACGCAGACGCCCTCTTTCAAGACGCCGTAAAATTTCAGTGATACGCTGTGATAGCCTGGGGCGGACTGGCTTTTGTTCAAGTTCAGCTTCAGTGTTTTCCGTTTTGGATCGCCGTTTAGCTTTAACGTTTTTACCGGTTCATTGTCAATTACAGCCGTTAACGATGAAGGAGAAATTAAAAGATCTGATGCCTCATATTCAATCACCAATTGCTGGCTGCCGGAAGAGGCGCCTGCCGGAATCTGATATGTCAGTTCCGCGCTGTCTTTTGATCCGTACAATGTCATAAGATCGTTTGTCAGCACCTGCTGTTTGGCTTGTTCACGGCTGCTTTTGCCCAGAAGCGAGCCATCGACCTGCATCTCTTGGGCGAAGGCCGCTTGTCCGGTCATTGCCAGGAGCAAAAAGCTTGTAAGAAAAATAAGTAGTTGTTTCAAAAAGGTCACCCGCTTTTATGTTGATTGTATCGTTCTGTTTTGTACCATTTGACCTCTTGCTTGAATAAACGGTGCTTGATTTCTACGAATAAAGAATAGATCACGAGCACAATCCATGCCTGCGAGTACGTAAAGTACATAAGAAATACGATAAAGAAGTTTTGCCTGTTCATTTCTGTTTTTTCGATGCTTAACGTAATCATGACCTCCGTCATAAATAAGAAAAACGCCAAAATCCAAAGGATCATAGCCAAAAACCCGACCGACAAATGCAAATCATAAAACAGATTGACCACAAATATCGTGTTTGACATGATGACGCCAAAGAAAAACAGGAAATACGTAAAGAAAAAGTAAAACAAGTCAAAGATAATCCGTTTTCGTTTCAGTTTGAAAAACTGCGCCAAAAACTTCAGGACGACATATTGGTTGCCGCGCGCCCATCTCGTCCGCTGGCGCCACCACACCTTCCACGTTTCCGGCTCCTGCTCCCAAGTAATAGCTGCCGGGAAAAAGCGGATGTGATAGCCGAGGTTATACACCCGGATGGTCAGCTCGGTATCTTCAGCCAGCGCTTTATCATCCCAGCCCCCGAGCTTTTCAATAATGCTTCTGCGGATCGCGAAATTGGTTCCGGGAATGGTAGCGATTTTGAACCACTTCCATCTGCCTCCCTGGGCCATCCACTGAAAACAGATCGTTTCAATATTGATAAACTTCGTCAGCAGCGTTTTTGCCGCATTGATGACGCGGAATTTCCCTACCACTGCGCCTGCCTTCTCGTCATTCATCAGACCGAGAACAAGATAATACACGGCCATTTTTTCAGGCGTGTTGTCGGCGTCATATACACAAATGACATCGCCGTTCGATTCAGCAAAACCGGAGTTGAGCGCCGAGGATTTTCCTTTTCCGGCGTTAGGCGGTTTTGTGATCACCATTTTGATAAAATCGTATTTCTCGGAAAATTCATTGACGATATCACCCGTCCGGTCTGAAGAATTATCGTTTACCACAATAACCTCCAGCCGGTCCTTCGGATAATAAAGATTCACCATTGCCTTCAGCGTCTGCCGAATGACAACTTCTTCATTATGGGCCGGGATGAGCACACTGACCTTCGGCAATTCCTTCATATTTTCTCTCCACTTCGGAATGTTCCGCTCGAAGGTCATGTAGTGGCGGAACCCGCCTTGCATGAGAAACATGCGATAGAGAAGCATCACCCATATTAAACTTAGCGAGATAAAGAACAGCGTATTACCCAAGGCTTCTTCTCTCCTTAAACATTCGTTTTTTCAATGTGGCTCTCAAGTAAAACGTATAGCTGACAAACATCACGACAAACAAGAGCACAACGGCGGAGAGAATCCATAACGCCTTTTCCAGCGGGGTTTGCCGATGGTGGTCGAAAAACTCGCCAATGGCACTTACATTGTTTTTTACGTGAACCGTTCCGTCACCGCTTGTATGGATTTCCACTTTGTCCGTTTTGACGGTTTGCTGCGTTTTCTTCAAATCAAGCCATTCACTGTCCGGAATGCGTTCCATCTGGTCAACGAGCTCCGGCAAATATTTCATCCCAAGATACGGGTGATAAAACCCTCCGGCCACTCCGCCTTCAAAATCAATCATTTGAGAAATGTGTTCCTCCATATCGCCGAGCGGGTTTTGCTTTGATGTATCGACAAAACCGATTGTTTCCGGATACAGCGTCATCCCATGCAGCATAGCTGGTTTGGTCAAAAAAGGGGATGCGCCGGAAGTTTTCCATGTTGTATCGCTGAGCTGCACCTGCCCGAAAATGCTTGAGAAATACTGTGAAGCCATTTGATAGCCGTACTCAGACATCGTATAGTGCGGGGCTTCAAATGCCAGCGGATAAAGCCCTGCCGAGGTTAAATCCTCAATGGCGTGCGTCAGCTTTTGCCTTATATATGTTTCTTCCTTTTCCTGAAACGGCTTCAAATAGCTCTTGTAGGCCTGTTCGTTCGGAAAAGCCTGTTCCTTTTCCAAAATGGACGGAGTGTCATCGGCATTTTCGGAAGTGATCGGCTGGTCCGCCTTGGCATCCCAAAATTCGAAGCCCTCTCCGGTTTCACTGTGGCGATAGGCGTGTGTGTAGCCGTGAACAATGATACTGCCGCCCATGCTTTGCAGTTTTTTCAATACCTTCACCATCTTCGGTTTATCAGACAAATACACTTTATCGCCTGTTTCCGGATTCAGATACACCGGAATGACTGACATAATAAAAGGCACATGTCTCTTGTACAGATATGTACCAGCTTGAAGCAGCAATGTTTCATCAGACATCGGGCTGATATCCTCCAGCCGCAAATATAAAAGCGCGGTTCCGGCCTCCTCTCCAAATGCTTCTCGAAGCTCTTTCGCCACAATCAGATTGTCATTTAACAGATTGGTTAAGCCGATGTACACATTTGATTTATCCGTTTTCCATATAAACGGACTCGTTTTGCCGTCATCAGATTTAAAGGTATACAGCCCCTTTCCTTTCAGGCCTGATACGCTCAGCACGTTAAGCCCGCTCTCTAAGGAGACATCGTTTTTTTCCGTGCTGCTGTGAATCTGATAGACATGTTCTTTGCGGGTTAAGGAAAGACCGGAAAATTGGCTGATTTGTCCGGCGTTATAGCCGATGGCGACGACAGGTTTTTTTACGCCGCTGATAAGCGACGCCAGTTTTTTGCTGAGCTTTCTTTTCGTTTGCCCGTAATAGATGACATGTTCTTTGCCTTTCACATCAGATGCTGTAACATCCGAATCTTTTCTGACCGTGACATGAGTTGCAAAATGGCCGGCCAATAAATCGAGCATTTTGACTTGAGGCGACTCTTTGCCGTCCAAGGTTGAATAGATGATGAGAATGCCGGAATCCTCCCCCTTCGCTTGGGCAGAAATAGGCATAGAAGCAATAGCTGTCAGCATCAGAACGGACACGCAGAGTAGCGTTATTCTTTTAAAGTTCATTCATCATCATCTCGTTTTCCAGTTCTTCTAAAAATTGATCAGCCGTCCTTATATCTCTTCGATAAGGTAAATAACAGACATGGAACGTAAGCGACACATACTTTCCGTTTGTCAGCTGATACGTGTCCAGCTGTTTTTTCAGCTTTGTCAGGACGGCCGGCATATGTTCAGCCGGCGTGTGTGTCAGCACAATGCCGAAGCGCTCGTCAGAGGGGCGGAATTTTTTATCCGTTTCCCGGACGCTTGACCTGATTTGCCGGCTGACGAATTGAAAGAGAAGGTCGGTCTCTTTCTCCCCGTACAGAGACTTAAATTCCTTGAAATAATGCATATGAAGCAGCAAAAAGACAAAGGAATTGCCGTAGCGCTCCGCCCGTTTGATTTCCTCTGACAGTTCCAGTTTCATTCTTTGCTTATTATCAAAGCCCGTCACTCTATCGACAGCCACGAAGCTTTTGATTTCAGATTGAAGACGTTTGACTGAACGGCGCAGCTCTGCTGCGATATCATGGATTCTTCCTGATATAAAGGAAAACAGCAAAAGCGCAATTCCCCATACGATAAGCATGCGCAGCCCGTCTTCAGCCGAAAACATCACAGCCTGTCCAGTCTGAAAAAACATCATAAGCGTGCCGAGAACAAAGAGAACGATTAAGGTGACCGCCAGCGCGTAAATCGGACCGAACCAAATGCCGGCCCCGATCACGACAAATGTGATGCAAATGATCAGAAAGCCCTCCGACTGCTCGGCGGACACATAAAAAATAAACAGAGACAGGGCTGCGATGAGCCCTGAAAGATAAGCATATAATTTTTGTGATTCATTGAATGATCGTTTCATTAAAAAGCTTCCTTTCGGCTAACAGCGGCAGCAGATTGTCGAACGAGTGCGTGTCGGAGCCGCTCATGTAACCCCCATAATACGGTTTCGCCGGATCAAGAATTTCAAAGTCATTCATTCTATCATAAATCGCTTTGATGACCGAGCTGTCTTCATGCTGTTTTGTTAAAAATAAAGCAGCTAATGCGTATACGGACGGCGACTCATATTGGACGGCAGGCTCCTTCGTATCTGCCGAATATCGTCCGTACAGCTTTCCGTTTGCCTGAAATTCCTTTTTGACCCACTCTGCTATCACAGCGGCTGTTTCATTCCTTTCCGGCAAATGCCATGCGGCGTACAGCTGGTCGATGACGTTTACTTCACTGTCATATTTGTACTGCTTCGACTCTGCGCTGTACGTCTTTGGCAGGAAACCATTCTTTAAAGGGGCTAGATAGAGAACATCGGCATTTCGCTGTTCTGTTTCTTCGTCTATGATTCCATACTTTTTCAAAACAGCTAGTGCATCGGGCATGACATACGAAAGCGTCACGTCCTTTGAAGCTGCATGAGAGGCTGAATCGTAAAAGTCTGTAAACATCCCGTTGTACATGTTGTATGTCTTTAAAGCCGTGCCGATCTCACGGGCTGTTTTTTCATATTGGCTGCTCCCCCAAAGAGCAGCTGCCTGATCGAGAGACACCATGATTCTCATATCATCAATGAGCGCGTTTGTCCCGCTCGCTTGACCGTTTTGTATCTTCCATGTCACCAACTGATGATTCAGTAGAAAAGAATCCGACAGATGCTGATATTGCTCCTGAAAATGCGAGGCGTCTTGTCTGCTGACCAAAAACTCCATCCACAGGCCAATCGATTCTGATAAATAGGAGGGCTGATCTGAGAAATCTGTTTTGATAAGCCCTTGTTCATTCATAAGATTGTGATAGATGAAATACTCCGCCGGCTGAAGCGGGCGGGTATTCATGTCTGCCTCAGACTGATATAGGGTTTTATTCCCAGCTTCAGCACACCCTGCGGAAAGTCCGATAGATAAGCAAAATAAGATAGCAGCGACCAACACATGCCGCACAGGCAAGTCCCCCTTTGTCGTCCGAAGCGAATCAGACGCACCAATATATGACGAAATTATTACTGCCATGTTACAAATTATATTAACTATAGAAGAAAAAAACGAAGATTGCTAGCTTTTTTTCCCCTTTTTGAACTTTCAAAAAACAGGACCTAAGTCCAATAAAAAACCTGTGCGAATCGCACAGGTTTCTTTTTATTGATCCAAACCGAGTTTCTTCAGCTGTTCCGCCAGCGCATTGTTAATCGGTTCGTCCTTATTTTGTTTTTTCATATAAGAAGAGACGTCCCGCTTTGTAGCGCGCCCTTTGTCTTTGTTTTTCCGTTTTTCAAATACAGAAAGCTTCTCACGGTGCCCGCAAACGCACGCGAAGGTCTGGCCTTCTCCTTGGCCGCGAAGCTCCATTCTTTTATGGCAGTTCGGGCAGCGCGCGTTTGTTTTTCTGGCGATCGTTTTTCTGCTTCCGCATTCCCGGTCCTGGCACACGAGCATGGTGCCGCGCTTGCCGTTTACCTTCAGCATCATTTTGCCGCACTCCGGACATGCCGTTCCCGTGATGTTATCATGTCTGAAGGTTTGGCTGCTGTTTTTGATTTCTGTTACTGTTTGCTTAGCATAAGCCTTCATGTCTTTAATAAAGACAGCGGATTTTAATTTTCCGGCCGCAATGGCGGACAGCTTTTGTTCCCACTCTGCCGTTAAGGCAGGTGATTTCAAATCCTCTGGAACGAGCTGCAGGAGCTGTTTTCCTTTTGAGGTGATAAAAATGTCTTTGTCTTTTTTCTCAATTAAAAAGCTGTTAAACAGTTTTTCGATAATATCGGCACGCGTTGCAACCGTGCCGAGACCGCCTGTTTCGCCGAGCGTTTTCACAAGGTCTTTTTCTTCTCCCTGCATAAAGGCGCTTGGGTTCTCCATAGCTGACAGCAGCGTCCCTTCATTAAAACGGGCCGGCGGTTTGGTTTGGCCGCTTGTTTCAGTTAATGTGCGGACAGTGAGCGAGACGCCTTTTTGCAGAGCCGGCAGCGTCTGATCTCTGTCGTCCTCCTGCTCGTCATCCTCGTCAGCCATATCATAAACAGCTTTCCAGCCTTGTGACTGTACGGTTTTTCCCTTCGCCGTAAAGGTTTCTCCGCCGATTTCTGCCATGACCTTTGTTTCTTCATATTCGAAAGCCGGCATCAGCACAGCTAAGAAACGTTTGGCAATCAGGTCATACAGCTTGCGTTCTTTATCGCTGAGACTGCTGAGAACAAGCGGCTCTTCAGTCGGGATAATCGCATGGTGGTCTGACACCTTAGCATCATTGACGTAGCCTTTGTGCGATTTGATGCCGCGCTTTTTAATTTGAGTGACATATTGGGCATACGGTTTCACTTCCATGCCCTCAAGCCGGTCTTTTAAGGTTGGGACAATGTCACTGGATAAAAACCGTGAGTCTGTCCGCGGATATGTGACAAGCTTGTGCTGCTCATACAGCTTCTGCAGAACTGAGAGCGTTTCTTTTGCGGAAAATCCGAAACGTTTGTGGGCGTCCCGCTGGAGTTCCGTCAAGTCGTAAAGCGCAGGAGCAAAGCTTTTTTTCGCTGTTTTTTTCAGTTCAGCGACCACCGCCTGTTTTCCATCAAGTTCTTTTAACAAACGGCTTGTCACGCCTTGATCGAATGTTCTCGTCTGCTTCGATTTTTTGTCCTGCCACGTCAGCGTCATTCCATCGACTGCTGCGCGAATGCCGTAATACGGAACAGGCTTAAAGGCTTGGATGTCCGCCTCGCGCTTGGCAATCATGGCTAGCGTCGGCGTCTGCACACGTCCGCATGAAAGCTGGGCATTGAATTTTGTGGTGAGCGCACGGGTCGCGTTAATGCCGACAATCCAATCCGCTTCTGCTCTGGCAACGGCTGAGTGGTACAGATTTTCATACTCTTTGCCGCTGCGCAGCTTTTGAAAACCTTCCTTGATTGCTTTATCCGTCACAGATGAAATCCACAGCCGCTTGATCGGTTTGCGGACGTTCGCTTTTTCAATGATCCAGCGTGCGACGAGCTCACCTTCCCGGCCGGCATCAGTGGCGATGACGATCTGATTGACATCTTTGCGGGTAAGCTGCGCTTTCACTGCATTGAACTGCTTTCCGGTTTTTTTGATAACAACAAGCTTTAGCGGTTCGGGGATAATCGGCAGATCCTCAAGCCGCCATGATTGAAATTCTTTTCCGTAGCCTTCCGGATCAGCAAGTGTCACCAAATGGCCTAAAGCCCATGTGACAATATATTGATCTCCTTCGAGATAACCGTTCCCTTTTTTATGGCACTTCAGCACCCGGGCCAAATCGCGGCCGACTGAAGGTTTTTCAGCTAATACAACTGTTTTTGACATGCTTGATCACTTCTCTTTCTTTCACGCTCATCCTTTTATTATAACAGACTTGAACAATCACTCTCTAACCGCGCCCGTTTTTCGTGTCAATTTCTGAGAAAATGACGTGAGTGACGGTTTGGGCGTAAGGCGTTGTTTTGTTGATGAAAGCTTCTACTGCTTCAAGGCTCTCCGCGTTGATTTTCAGTATATAGCAGGCCGCTCCTGCAATCCGATAGCAAAATTCAATATTCGGCAACGTTTGAATGTAGCTTTTGAATCGATCGTAATCCCCGTTTTTGACGGTTGCTTCGACAATACAGGAAACTGGAAGGCCAATTTTTTTCTGATCAACCTCCAGCGTATATTGTTTAATGATGCCAAACGATTCCAGCTGTCTCACCCGTTCGGTGACCGATGGCGGGGACAGCTTAATTTTCCTTCCTAACTCTCTCATGGACAAACGGCTGTCTTTTTTCAATTCCGCAATGATATTCAAATCAATTTGGTCAAGTTTCATATCAAAATCCTTCTTTTATTTTTGTTCACATTATCTCGGGAATTTGTGTAAATGACAAGGTAAAGATTTAGATTTCATTGACTTTCGAACAGATGAAAAGTAATATATATTTAACATTATGCAATATATAAATTACATAGAGGTGCAAACATGACGAATCGCGTAAAACTCGCACGGGTGGAAAAGGGGTGGACCCAATCTCAATTGGCACAATATGTTCAAGTGACCAGGCAAACTATCGGATTGATTGAAAAAGGCAGGTACAATCCAACGCTGCAGCTATGCATCGCGATTGCGAAGGCGCTGGATAAGACACTGGATGAATTATTTTGGGAAGGGGACTGCCAATGAAGCATTTATTTTTTGTTTTTAAAGATGAATATGTCGAAAAGAAAATGAAACAGTTTTATGGGGAAGCAGGATTTATACTTGCTGCCTTAATGCTGATAGATCTCATTATTAGAGGTTTTGTTCTTCAACGAGATCCTATGGAGTACATGGTAAGCGGTGTGGGATTTGCTGTTTTCGCAGGATATATCCTCATTCGCTATTTACTATCAGGTCTTGAGCACCCTGAGATTGCGACTGAAGTGACCTACCGAAAAAAAAGAAAAGAAATATTGGCAGCGAGCCTTACAACAGGTGTAATGTTTTTTATTATTAGTATACTGTTTACAGGCTGTCCACATACTCTTCATGAGTGGCTGGACGCATTGACATTCGCAATTCTGTTTTTCTTCTTTTATTTTATCATCAACTTTTTAAGTCTCCGAAGATCTTTTCTAAAAAACAAAGAGCTGGATGATGAGTAAGCCAAATATGAATGTTTTCCGAACATTTTCTGAATCTTGTCATATATGCCCGTAGGATTGTTTATAGTATAGATGAAAACGTGTCCACAAGGAGGGCGATTTATGCTGCAAACGCCGATCGGAAGACTTCGCACGATGGGTTTTATTGAAGGAATGTCACTCTTAATCCTGCTTTTCGTCGCCATGCCGCTCAAATATTGGGCAGGCCTTTCGCTTGCGGTAACAATTGTCGGTTCTGTTCACGGCGGATTGTTTATTTTGTATTTGCTTGTGTTGGCCTATGTGACATTCTCTGTGAAATGGTCGCTGAAATGGTCAGCCGCCGGTTTCGTCGCCGCATTCGTCCCATTCGGAAACTTTTTGTACGACCGCGGATTAAGAAACTTTAAATAAACGATAAAGCGGCATGTTGTGCGCCGCACTGTTAAGAAAAACAGCTTGGATCTGCTTCAGGCTGTTTTCTTTTTTAACCCAATCATCATGAAAAAATATACAGTAGTGAAAGGAGATGGAATGATGACGAAGAGGATTCCCTACGACCAACTAGCACCTGATGGATTACATATCATGATGAATATGGAGGCATACACGAAAACATCCGGTATTAACCGGACAACAAGAGAGCTAATGAAAATAAGAGCATCACAATTAAACGGCTGCGCCTACTGCATTAACATTCATACGAAGGATGCCCGAAAAATGGGAGAAACCGAACAGCGCATTTACGGATTAAACGCTTGGGAAGAGTGCAGTTTTTATACACCTGAAGAAAAAGCAGCATTATTGCTGACGGAGCATGTCACTTTTATTTCTAACAAGCGTGTGCCTGATGATGTTTATCAAGAGGTGCGTGAATTTTATAATGAAAAAGAATATGTTGATTTAATCCTCATCATTAATCAGATTAACAGCTGGAACCGAATTGCCATCTCTATGGGCAACATCGCCGAATAAATAAAAAGCTGACCTTTTACAGGGTCAGCTTTTCGCTATTAAAACCATTTTGTCAGCCACGCGATATAATATGCACCAGGGATAAACATAAGCTGGGCAAGAAGTGTGCCCGCCACCCTTGACGTCACCATTGTCACAGAGGTCCATTTCAAATAAATATAGCTTCGTTTTCCTTTTGCCACATCATCGGCAAGAACAGACACTTTCGGATCAACAAAAATGGCCAGCAGCATCGTCGCAATCCCGTTGATTAAGCCTGAGGCCATAACCGCCGTCGTGCTTCGCTCGGGTGCTAGCAGCCCTGCGTACAATGCGGAGAGCACGCCAATTGTATAAATGGACGTGATCAGCATGTTGATGACAAACAGCCGTTTTGGAATCAAGCGCATGTGAAATCCCTTCAAATACGAAGCAGACGGCAGACGCAAATAGGAGCAGGCATTTTTAAATCCATTCTTAGAAAATCCTTTACGAAAGACTTGTAAAACGGAGCCGCCCCCGCCCGCCAAGTGAATGATCGCACGTGAAAACAGGGCGACAAACGACGGGAGCAGGATAATGCCCACAATAGTCCCAACCGTCGAGCCAAAGATCAAGAACCGGAACTGCTCGCCCACGAGCGCCAGCGCGTTTTTTCCGGCATCGTCAATTAAGCGCCCTGTGAAGGGCTGCTGCACCATATTTGACTTTCTTGACACGATTACCATGACATTAAACAAGGAAAGCGCGGACGCGATAAACCCTACCCGGGCCCCTGAAAGCCTTGTGGCATAGGCAAGGGTCTCTATTGAGTGAATCAATAACAAAAAACAGAAAATAAAAACGACTTGTGTTGTAATGACATGCACGGTATTCTTTCCTCCAGTTTCATCCTAGTGATAAGACTGAAGGAAACAACCAGAAGTTTCATGTGTGATTTGTTTTTTTCACAATAAAAAACCGCCGGCTTACGCCGAGCGGTTTGTCTTATTCTTTTCTATACGCAAATAAAGATTATATGATCCGCCGATTCGGGCGGGTTCGATTCATGTAGCATTGTTCCGAAGAATCATTCTGGAAAGTAAACACCATGGAAATTTCTTGAACACAAGACAACGAAAGCCCTACCTCTCAATCGTCACTGCGGCTCCGAAGCCGCGCCGGTGTGAATTGTAAAACAAAAAAGTCTTTTTTCCATCTCATCGTTAGGGGCGATTTGTTATGAAGGAAAAGAATAAGGGCAGCTGGTTTGCTGCTTGTGAAGCGGTAAAAGCTTCTCTCTCAAAACAGAAAAAAGAAGTTTACTTTCTTTTTTATTTGCTTATTTTTCTTGCTTAGCTATTCATGATAACATATCGCCCCTGCAAATACAAACTTTTATTATAATTCGAGTGAGACTGGTGTTTTCTCTCCCGCATTCATTAGTCTGATATCTTCCGGTTCGATTTCAAGAATCACCAGGTTCGGGTCATCCTTGCCGTCGAACCAGCGCTCCAATTTAGAACTCCAGATTTTGTCTTTCAATTCTGATGAATTGTTTATTTTTGCTTTTCCTGTGACTTCGACATACGCATCGCCAAAGCCTTCACAATCATAACCTAATAAAATGTGCACATTAGGGTTATTCTCAATTTCTTCAGCTTTATGAGTTTCTTTGCTTGTCGGTGTATAAATCGTCAGCCCGTCATGGAAGAAAGTCATGTAGCGGGAATGCGGTTTGCCCTTTTGAACCGTTGCGAGCGAACCTACTTTATGGTGATCTAGAACATCAAGCACTTTTTGTTTAATATCTTGCTGATTCATCTCGAATCACTCCTTTTTAACGTCTCCGCTGTTACTTTTCCACATCCGGGAACGATTTAAACAAGAAAATGCGCTCTTTATTTTTCTGCTTCCCATTCACGCTTTAACAGACTGTAATAGACGAGATCGTGGAACTTGCCTTTAATGAATATGCCTTCCCTTGCTGTTCTTTCCTCTTGAAAGCCGAGGCGCTCCGGGATCGCTCTGCTTTTGTGATTTCCGGCAGCCGCGCAGATGGCAACCCGATTCAATTCCAGGTCCTGAAAAGCATATGTGATGAGTGCCCGGCAGGCGGCAGTGATAATGCCTTTTCCTTCGTATTCCCCGTCAATCCAATAGCCAATTTCCGCTTTTTTATTCACTTGGTCAAGGTTATGCAGGCCAATCATGCCGCACAAGCTGCCGTCATACAGAATCCCCGCTTCGATTCCGTTCAGGTCAGCATACTGACGCCGCCAATCGGGAATGAGGGTTTCCCTGTACGTTTCGGCATCACTTGGATTTTCAGCCCAGAATAGCCATTGGCTGATTCGCTGTTGGTTCTCATGAATGATCGCTGCCAGCCGATCCGCATCCTTTGGCTCCAATAACCGGATGGTAATGTGCTCGTTTACACTGCAGGTGAACATCTCCCTCGCCCTCTTTCCTTTTTTACCCATTATAACGGTATTTCCGTTTTTTTCAATATAAAAAAAGGATGGGCTTTTTAAGCCTCATCCTTAAATTCTAGGGTCGGTAAAGATGTCATGTTTGTCTGTGCTAGTCGAAGACATTTCCGTTACGACAGCGCCTTCCTCCCCTGCCTGGAACCAATGCTTCGTGTTCGGCGGAATTGTATATTGCCCGCCGGGTTCAAGCTCGATCTCATGCCAGACTGTATAGTATTCTTTATCCTCTTGAGGAGGAAGAACCTTTGGAAGCTGCGTGTTTTCTCCTTCAACATATAGATACACTTTTCCGTAGCGGCAGCGGAAGGTCTCCTGCTTGCCTTCCTGCCCGTCAACCGGCGGATGGCGATGCTCCGGGCAAGTCTGCCCCGGAAACAGCACCAGTTCCTTTGAACAATAACGGTCTGTATTCACATAGACAAAGAGCTGGAGCCCGGCTTTTCGTTCTTTTCCCAAGCCGTAGTCCATGAGCTGAATTTGTTCTACTTCATCATCCGTTAAGACAATACCGGCTTTTTGATAGTAGCTGTTTACTTCTTCTTTCGTGATGCTCATTTCCTCACTCCCTTTTACGTCGTCACAAAGCCTCCGCCGTTTACATGCAGCGTTTGTCCTGTCATATAGGATGATTCATCTGATGCCAACAGCACATAGCAGCCGACATGCTCAACAGGCTGACCCGGACGGCCCATCGGCGTATTTTGCCCAAATTGAGCGACTGTATCTTCTGAGAATGTAGACGGAATTAACGGCGTCCAGATTGGTCCCGGCGCTACCGCATTTACACGGATGCCGTCTTTGACAAGCGCCTGCGCCATTGTTCTTGTAAAGGCGTTGATCGCCCCTTTTGTCGCTGTATAATCAATCAGTGTCGGGTTCCCTACGTACGGGTTGATGGATGTCGTATTGATGATCGCGCTGCCTGGTTTCATATAATCAATTGCTTTTTTAGTCAAATAAAATTGTGAATAAAAGTTTGTTTTGAATGTGCGATGAAGCTGTTCGCTTGAAATATCTTTGATGCTTTCCTTCGGATGCTGCTCACCGGCATTGTTCACAAGGATATCCAGACGGCCGAGTTCATTGACTGTTTTTTCAACCGCTTCATTACAGAACTCCTCTTCGCCTACATCTCCGGAGATTAAGAGACATTTCACGCCTTCTTGTTCCACACGTTTTTTTGTATCTTCAGCATCTCCCTGCTCATCCTTGTATACAATGGCGATGTCAGCGCCTTCCTTTGCGTAAGCGACAGATACCGCACGTCCGATTCCGCTGTCACCGCCTGTAATGAGTGCGACTTTTCCTTTTAATTTATCCGCACCTTTATAATGTTCGTACTCATATACCGGACTTGGATTCATTTCGCTTTCGATTCCCGGCTGGCGATTTTGGGTTTGTGCCGGCAGTTCTTTCGGATAATTTGCCATGATGATTCTCCTCCTTTGTTTTTCATGTCTATTTGTTGTGTACCTCGTGCATACTCTGGGTAAACATGGATGAGCACCTTCGGAATGCTTTATCAGAAAAATGTTTCACATGAAACGCAAGGAGGAAAATGATGTGAAAAGGAGGTTGCTGAATGATTAACATGCTTTCTAAAAAATTCAGCAGACCGAAGGGGATGTTCGGCATACTTGCCGGATACATCATGGCTGCTGAAAATAAAACACTGAATCAGTGGACAATAGATCAGCTTGGCTTAACACGCGGAGACCGCATTCTAGAAGTCGGTTTTGGACCGGGATACTGCATAAAGCAGATGCTGAAACGCGAAAAGAGCGTTCATATTCATGGGATTGATGTATCAGAGGCTATGCTGAAGCTGGCTGCACACAGATTAAAAACAGACCGTGTTCGCCTGATACAGGGCAGCATTGAAACGTTCCCCCTCCCCGCCGCGTATTACGATAAAGTCATTTCCGTTAACAACTACACGATTTGGAAAGACCAGCAAGAAGGCATCAAACAGATTTTTCAAGCATTAAAATCCGGCGGCAAAGCAGCTATTACGATGCAGCCCCGGGAAGCAGATGCCGGTCCCGAGAAAACTGAATCGTTCGGAAAACAGATGCTTGCTGACCTGAAAACGGCAGGCTTCAAAGACATTGATATCCAATATAAAGACATTAAACCTGAGCTTTCAGTCTGTGCAACCGCAAAAAAGCCCGTCACATAAATGACGGGCTTTTTCTGTTATGAATGTACGGCTTGCTTGCGCAAGACGTCTTTTTTCACTTTGCCGAGATTATTTTTCGGAAGTTCCTTTACGAATTCGATTTCAGGAATTTTGTAAGCGGACAAGCGTTCTTTACAAAATGCAATGACATCCGCTTCAGTTATTTCCTGAGTGCCGTTAGTGACGATAAAGGCTTTTGGTTTTTCTCCGTACAGCTGATCCGGTATCCCGACCACTGCTGTTTCAAGGATGCCCGGGATCTGCTGGATGACTTCTTCCACCTGATCAGGATAGACATTGTCGCCTCCGTAAATAATGACATCCTTGTAGCGTCCGGTGATGAAGATAAAGCCGTCCTCATCCAAGTAGCCGGAATCTCCGGTTCTGAACCAGCCGTTTTGCAGCACTTTTGCTGTCGCTTCAGGGTTTTCCTCATAGCCTTTAAATAAGAATGGGCTGTGGACAACGATTTCTCCGATTTCACCTTGCGGCAGCTCTTCTCTCGTCTCAGGATTTTCTACCTTGACTTGAACATCAGCAACGGGTTTACCGGCAGAGGCCGCTTTATCCATTCCCATTTCAGGAACCCATGTGCTGATTCCCCAAGCTTCTGTGCTTCCGTAACCGTGAGCGAGCTGGATGCCGATATCAAGATACCGCTGAATCAGGCTGCTAGGCACTTTTGTTCCGCCTGTCATTAAAATGATGAGCGAGGACAGATCGGTTTGATGTTCTTCCCACGCCTCAAGCAAATAAGTGTAAAACACAGGAAGGGCCATAATCGTTTGAATTTTTTCCTCTTCAATAACCTTCAGCATACGAACGGGATCTTGATCCTTTGTAAAAATAAACGTGGTTCCCGCAAACGTTCCAAGCATGATACAAATAAGCGCACTCGTATGATAAATCGGGTGGCACGCAAGAAAACGCAGATTTTTCATTCGTGCGCTTGAGCTATTTGACTTTGATACGTAATTGTATATACCGCCATGGGTGATCATGCATCTTTTCGGATTTCCTGTTGTCCCTGACGTAAACATCAGAAGCGCTGTATCATCCGGAGAAACCGTTTCTGCTTCCGGCAAATGATCAGGGCCTGCAAAAAGCGCCTCAAACACTGGAGACGTCTCATACGCTGTTCCTGTTTCCATGATCAAACGCACAGAAGACAGCTCAGGCAGCACTTCATCCATTATCTCTTTAAATTCCGTTCCGTAAAACAATGCTTTCGGTTCACTTGCTTTTAAAATGCCTGTCATCTCGTATGGTTTCAGCTGCCAGCTGACGGGCACTACAACGGCCCCGATTTCAAGTGCGGCAAACATAATGGTTGATGCGGGGTGGCCATTTTTGCAAAGCAAAGCCACACGGTCGCCTTTTTGAATTCCTTTTTGAAGCAGAGCATTCGCCAGCTGATTGATCCGTTTGTGATATGCTGCATATGTCAGTGTGTGGGCTCCGCTTTTTACAGCTTCTATATCTTCGCTATCCGGCATGTCATGCAGAATCAGATGCTGTAATGTTTCCATATTGTCATCTCCTATATTCTCTTGAATCTTCAATAATTTGTTAGATTGTCTTCCTTACCTCACCCATTTTAACCCAAAAAAGATAACTTGTAAAACTATTTCATTTTGGAATTATTCCATTACAGAATGATAAAATAGTCCCGCATTTTTTTATTTTGTGCTGCATCCATACAAAAACACACGCCTTTTTTTGGCGTGTGAAATGGGTGATTACGGGATGTTTTTTTCTTTCATCCATGTGAAAAAGATGCGGTTTAATCGCTGATACAGTTCTCGTTCCCCTTCCTCCTGAAAGCCCGCCATGCTTTCTCCGCTTTCAATAATGGCAGAGCTGATCGCACTCAAAATCTCTGATCCTTCAGCTGATAATGCGGCCGGCGCCATCATGACGAGAATTCTTGTCATATCGAGGGTATTTCCGTCCATGCCATTGACTTCAAAAGATGTGCTGAGGTCATACATTTTGAAAAAAGGCAGGACGATATGATCATTTTTGAGATGATACAGCGCCATGTTTGTACCCGGTATGCCCAATCCCCCTTGTTTTTCGCGTTCTGCAAGGCAATCCGCCGCTTTTTTCGGATCTCGGATGAGGCCATCCTTTTTCAGCTGTTGAAAAAGCTCAAACAGCAGCATGCCGTGATCCGGCTTTGTTTTCATTTTAGTAAGTGAAAAATGGCGCAAGACGTCTTGAATCACCGCCATGTATCGTCCCACGCTCTCCGCCGCTGCCAGCATGTCAGGGATGTCGGCTTGCCGCGTTTCTTCCTTCGGGCTTCTTTTTTTCTCAAGAATGAGCGGGATTTTCCGCTTGATATACTGCTTCACCTGGTTTGCGTCTTCCTCATTTAAAAGCGGGCTGACCATAATATAATCGATGTTTTGATAAGGGATCGGCACAGTGGACACAATCATATCATAGGCATGAGTGTCGCGGTCCTTCAGCTCGATCAGTGATGACATATCAAACGATTCAATTTCAGGCAGCTCTTTCTTCAATCTCGAAGCAAGCATTTTCGAAGAACCGATTCCGCTTGAGCAGACAACAAGCGCTTTCACTTTTGCTTCTTCTTTTTTGATTTCAAGCGCTGAACCGAAGTGAAGAACGATAAAGGCGATTTCATCATCAGAAAAGGACATGTCCGGGAAAAATTTTTCTACGCCCTCTTCTATCGCCATATACAGCAGAAAATAATCGCGCTTGATCTGTTCCTTCATTGGATTATAGATGTCGATGTTTTCTTTCATGCGGCTGATGGCCGGCTCCAAATGGGCAATCAATCCTTCATATAAAGAGTAGTTTTTCGTCAGATCCATTCTGATTTTTTCTGAAATAAAAGCGATCAGCCGTTTTGTTTGCAAGGCTGTTTCGAGCTCTATTTCCTGCGCTCTGTATTCTGTTTTGTATTTGCGGTTGGCGCTTCGCAGGTGGATCGTAATATAGCCGACCTCCGCTTCCGGGATCGTCACGCCGAAAGCACGTTCAAGCTCGCCCGCGATTTCCAGAGCGGAGCTGTATTCTTTTGCACTCTTGAGTTCGCCAAGATCGCTCTCTTCCATGCTGATCGTTTCGCCCAGTTTAATGCGTTCGATCGCAAACGTCAGATGAACGACAAGCGCTATATAGGAGCTGTCAGATAGAGAAAATGCGATTTTTTCTTTCAGCTGGAATAAAATCCGCTCCATTTTTAACAGCTCGCCTTTGCTGACAACCCCGAACATCTTCTCGGAGGAATCGGCTTTTCCTTTAATGTTTAATTCAACCGCTTCCAAAAACATTTGGATATCGAGGCGGTTCACAATCAGATTGCCGACAATTTTTCGTTTCGCGTTCTCCGGCCCCATCAGCTGGATGCCAAAGCCTCTTTTTCGGATCAGTGTCAACCCGAACGGAGAAATCCATTTCTCCAGCTCATCTAAATCGTAGCTGACCGTAGCATTGGTGACTTGCAGATCATGAGCGAGCGTGTACAGTTTCACTGGTTCTTGGGACTCCAATAGCGAACAGAGTATCAGCAGTTTTCGTTCGTCGGCGCTGTATTCATGCTGTTCATGTGACAGCTCGGTGAGCAGCTTTTGTTTATCTTCGGGATTTCCTACCGCCTTCAAACCTTTGCCGGGCTGTTTATCGAGCTTGAGCCCCATAGTCTCCATCAGCGGCTTGATTGATTTCAGCTCCCTGTGAATGGTTCTGGTGCTCACTTCCATCAGCTCAGCCAGCTCCGTTACGGTTACATACCGGTTCAGTAATAATAAATGCTTTAAAAGCTTTTGTTCTCTTGCAGTCATATACATAAAAAGGCCTCCAGACATTCGTGATGTGCGGATGAAGTCGCATGGAGATATAGGAAGAGGAAAAAAAGAGGTTTTCTTTATTAATATAAAACGCTTTCAAACAGGATTCAATCACTTATAAATGGGAATTTGGCACTAAGCGGTGTGACAATATTGAAAAAGCATCAGCCGTTATGCTGATGCTTTTTCTTTATGGTATATCGCGGCCTTGTACGGCTGTATAAATACGGAACCACTGATCCTGATCAAGCTTATACGCCAAGGCGTTTACCGCGGCGGAAATACGCTCTCGTTTTCCGCTTCCGACAATCGGCATGATGCCGGCCGGATGCGTGAACAGCCATGCGTACATCACCTCGTCCAATGAGGCGGCACCGATTTCAGCCTGAACAGTTTCAAGCGCCGTGCGAATGCGCCGATCTTTTTCCGTGTTTCCGGCAAATACTTTACCGCCTGCAAGCGGCGACCAGGCCATCGGAGAAATCCGTTTTTCCTGACACAGGTTCAATGTGCCGTCCTGAATATTTTCTAATTCATATGCGGAAAGCTCAATCTGATTGGTGACAAGCTTTTCAGGCAGATACGATTCCAGCATCCGATATTGATGGCCTTTAAAGTTCGACACACCGAAATATCTGACTTTGCCGGAGCTTTTCAGCGCATGAAACGCCTCAGCCACTCCTTCCGGGTCCATGAGCGGGTCCGGTCTGTGAATCAGCAGCACATCGATATAATCCGTTCTGAGATTCAAAAGCGACTGTTCAACAGACGCGAGAATGTGTGTTTTGCTTGTATTATAATGGTGCGATCTGTGGGCAGGGCGTTCAGGTGATTCAAGAACGATGCCGCATTTTGTGACCAGCTCTATATTTTCCCTTAATCCGGGTGAAAGGGCAAGAGCATTTCCAAACCCTTTTTCGCACGTGTAGCCCCCGTAAATATCCGCATGATCAAAGGTGGTGATGCCTTGATCGACACACCACTCAATGAGACTGAGCAGCTCAGCGTCTGAATAGTTCCATTCATTCAGACGCCAAAGCCCGTGTATCACTCTTGAAAATTGAAGATCCTCCGCCAAATGAATACGCTGCATGCAAAATCCCTCTTTTCTTTATAAACCGGGTTTTTGCCCCTTACTAGATCATTCGGCCTCAGACGCCCTTTTCCCTTTCACTCCCGTTAAAAAGGTTTTATTTCGATTGAAATTGCTTTTTTGCTTTTTCGACTACGTAGTGGCTGCCGCCGTGATCTTGAACATTTTGAATCATCATCGCGACAAGCAGGTCTTTGTTTTTATAGTCATAGCCGACGAACCAGCCATTTTCGGTGCCGTCTTTATCATCCTTTGATTTTTTCAGCTCGGCTGTTCCCGTTTTTCCAGCCACAGTAATTCCTTTTACGACAGGCTGATACGCTGACCCGCGCTCATCTTCGACTACACCTTTCAATCCTTTTGTAATATCGGCGGCTCCTTCTTTCGTGAGCACTTGTTTGTGCCAGACATCAGCGGTTTGTGAGTCTTTCTTGATAAGCGTCGGTTTCACAAGGTCTCCATTATCGACAAATGGCGTGTAAGCTGCCGCTAAGTGAAGCGGAGACATTTGCATTTGTCCCTGTCCGTAGCCTGTATCCGCAAGCAAAATGTCTGAGTCAAGCTTGTCGTTTGCGATTGACGATTGCTGGACTGGGAATTCAAATGGGATATCCTCTGCAAACCCAAATGTTTTCATGCCTTTTGTAAAGGTGTCCGCTCCCATATCGAGCGCGTTTTGCGCAAAGTAAATATTGTCTGATGTGATCAGGGCATGTTCTAAATCCACTTGCTCTAAGCTGTCAGACACTCGTGTAACAGAATAGCCACCCCAGCTTGAATCTTTCTGCCACTGTTTCCCTTTGATTGTTTTCTTCTCTGCGGCTTTAAGCGTGCCGTTTTTCAGGCCGATAGCAGCAGCGATCGGTTTAATCGTGGATCCTGGTGCATATGTTTTGTTGAATTTCGCAGAAAACGGGTTGTTTTTGTCTTCGTTTAGTTTTTTCCATTCTTTATCGCTCCATCCGAAGATAAATCCGTTTGGATCGTAAGAAGGCGCGCTGACAAGAGCCAGTGTTTCACCTGTCTGCGGCTGCAGTGCGACTGCCGCCCCGCTGTCATCCCTCAGCTCGTCATAAAGCTTTGTTTGCGTTTTGATATCAATTGTGAGATGTAAATCCTCGCCGTCTTTCGCTTTCGTTTCAGCGATAACTTCGCCGGTTTGCGGAACGTAGATTTTCCATCCTGTTGTGCCTCTGAGCTTGTCTTCATACACATTTTCAAGACCTGCGATTCCGATGTTTGACGTATCGCTGTATGTTCCGTCTTTCTTTTTCTTCAGTTCTTCCGCCGTAATCGCGCGAACGTAGCCTGTCAGATGGGCTGTTTTTTCGCCATACGGATAATAGCGCGAGCTGACATTTGTTCTTGTGACGCCTTTTAATGACGTCACTTCAGACACTAACTTTTCTTCGTCCGGTTTTACTTTTTTGACCGGCACGAATGAATCATCTTTGACCCAGCTTTGTTTCAGCTTCTGGTTGATGTCATCTTCAGTTACATCCAGTTTTTTCGCGAGCTCTTTTATGACTTTTTCTTTTTTATCGCCAAGTTCTCCGGGAATAATTCCGATTTCTGGAACATCTGTGTTGACGGCTAAGCCTTTCCCGTTTTTATCGTAGATTTGGCCGCGTTTCGGTTCAATGCTGGCGATTTGAACGGTTTTGTCATCAGCCAGCTGCTTGAAAATAAACGATGGGTCCCAATCTATATTCCATGACTCCTCGTCATCTGTTTTTTCTTTTTTCAGCACAGCGGTATTTTTAAAGCTGACTTTGCCCGCATTTGTGTCCATGCTGACTTTGTATGGGATGTGCTTCATCGTTTTATTGTCTTTATCATCCTCGTCCACTTTTCCCGCAGTGATTTTCAGATTTTTTACGCCTGCCTGCTCATAGATGGTTTTATATCTGCTGACGAAATCCTTTTTGGAGATTTCTTTTTTTACATCTTTGGTCAGGCTTTGATACATGTCATCGAATTGCTGATCGTTCCACTGTTTTACGAATGCTTCCATTCGGTCCTCTGGTGAATCTGTTTTGGAGCATCCGATTAATCCGATCAGCCCGATACATAGAAATAATAGTAGAATACACTTTTTACACATGACTTTCCCCTGCCTTCCACTTGTTATTTTCTCTTAAATGAATTAGTACGCGCAAGATTTTTTTGAAAATGAAGGAAAAGGTTCATCGATTTTGAAGAAATCTCCTTTCGTTTCCTGTAAACTATTTGAAAAGAGGAAAGAAGGGATCGCATGGTCAGAGAAGCAGCTATGCTTCATATTAAAGAGGGGCTTGAACAAGAATTTGAGGACGCGTTCCGGCTGGCGGCGCCGATCATTGCCGGAATGAAGGGCTATATCACACATTCTTTATCAAAATGTATGGAAGAAACACATAAGTACCTGCTGCTCGTAGAGTGGGAAACGCTTGAGGACCACACTGAAGGCTTTCGCGGGTCTTCCGAGTACAAAGAGTGGAAAGCCTTGCTGCATCGGTTCTATACGCCGTTCCCGACGGTTGAGCATTTTCTGGATGTATCATAGATTTATATCATATAAAGCGTAAAACCGATGAGAGAAACAGACCAAACGAAAACGGCAGTATAGATGTTAAATGCTCCTGAGCTGTCGTTTTCTTTTTTGCGTTCTTCAAGCCCCTGAATAAACATGACAGCTCCCAGAAAAACGAGCATGACCGATTGGATAACAGAGGTGTGTTCCGTATAGTTAAAAGCGATAAGCGCCAGTATGATAATGATAACCGCAAAAGACATTTTAAAAATGCGAAACAAAAGGACCATCCTTCCTTATATACGAAATATTGAGCGTTATGCCTATATTTGCCTTTGCCCTCCATTATTCTAGCGCACTTTTTTTGTATATAGAACATGAGACGGGGAAATTTAAGTTTCTTTTAATATTTGAATTCATATAAAAAAACGCGCTAGTGATTAGGCGCGTTTTTTATGAAACTGATAATTCACGATAACCTATTCCTTGGAGCACTTCGGCCATTGCCTGATAGCCATTGCTATTCGGATGGACACCGTCGAAAGACAGGTATTCCTGCTCTTTCCCTTTAAAGACACTGTAAACGTCAGCGATTTTCACATGAGGCGCTGATGCCAGCGTTTTCAAATGCGAATTAAATGAAGTAATCCATTGATCAGCAATGCCAATGCTGGGAAACGGGTTGTATAAATTAAAAACACGGATGGCGTAAGGTGATGGATCTGCCCCTTTGATGTTGGCGATTTGGGCAATCATCTTTTCAAAATTCTCATGACAATGCGCGGACGCACGTCTGAAAATCGTTTCATCCTGAGAAGATTGATAGGATAATACAGATTCAATGAGATCATTTCCGCACCCTGTGATCGTAATCATATCAGCGGCTTGAATTTGTTTTTGCACATAGGGATATGACAGGAGCCCGAGGATTTCCTCTGTATCAAGGCCGGATTTGGCGAAAACCGATACGGCTGTTTTTGATTTCAGATCGGCTTCCATCATGTCTCTGAAGCGCTGGACAAATCCTGCAGAAAACAGCCCTGATCCTCTCCCCGTCGTTAAAGAATCTCCGAGCGCTGTATACTGAAGCACCATGATTTTTCCTCCACTCATGAACGTCGATACGTTAATGTACGCAGCAGAGAAAAGATCGGCTACTTACGGATACCCTATTTTTCTGGAAATCTGTAAAGCGGCTTGTTTTACCTTTTCCGTTAAGTACGGCAGCCTGTCTTCTGTAAATCTCGCTTCAAACCCTGCAATACTGATGCCGGCCGCCACCTGGTGATGATGGTTAAAAATCGGCGCGCCAATAGCGGCCGTATAGTTTTCGAGTTCTGAATAGCTGACGGTATAGCCATTTTGCACCGAGGTCTCAATCGCCTCAAGAAGCTTTGACGGTTCTGTAATGGTCCCTGAACCGATCGGAATGAGCTCTGTCTGTTTGATATACGCTTCAATTTCTTCACGGGGCAGAAAAGATAAAATACTCCGGGCACATGCCCCGGCATACAGAGGAGAACGCCGGCCGATTGCAGTGTAAAGGCGAACGGTCTGTGTCCCTTCAATCTTCTCCACGTAGATCGCTTCATTTCCGTCCCTCATGATCAAATGAACGGCTTCATCTACTTCACGGCAAAGCTCTTCCATCACAGGCTTGGCTATTTTTCTGATATCGAGTCTGTCCGCGACAAGCTGTCCGAATTCCAAAAACACCAGGCCAAGCGTATAAACGCCGTATGGGTCTCGATTGAGGAATCCCATTTCTTCCAGTGAGCTGACCATTCGGTGAACAGAGGTTTTCGGCATTCCTGACAGGGAAACGAGTTCGCTTAAAGTAAGGCTTGGTTCATGCAAAAACAAATTGAGCAGCGCCATAGATTTCACTACGGTTTTGTTTTTATTCTGCATCATTCCACCCCCTTTGTTATATCAGCCATTCCATTTTCATTCTTGTTTTCATTTCTTTTAGATGCGCTTCCCGTTCAATGAAAAGCGCTTCCGCTTCTTGAAGGGATACAGGCTCAAATTGGACGTGCTCACCCGGCATAATTTGCGAGGCAATCGGAAGATCAGCTGAAATGATGTGAGCGATCCTCGGATAGCCTCCCGTCGTCTGCCGGTCTGCAAGCAGGATAATCGGATTGCCGTCAGGCGGCACCTGAACTGTTCCAAATGTAACCGCCTCTGACACCATCTCAAGCGGCGCCTTCAATTCAAGCGGTTCTCCTTTGAGCCTGTAGCCCATACGATCGGACTGCGGAGTGACACGAAACGTTTCTTCATAAAACCGCGTTTTCGATTCTTCTATGAAAAAAGAGAATTGTTTTCCTTCCAGCACTCGGATCACCGGATTCTTTTTTAACGGCAGAAATCTGTATCGGCTGACTGACCAATTCGGCGCCGCAAACCCTCGCTGACCAAGGTGCTGGCTCAAGCGGGAGACGATGGTTTTCGAAAGAGATGACATCTCTCCGATCGACAGTTCATCTTCCTTCTGAAGCGCTCTTCCGCGAAATCCGCCGATGCCCGCTCTGACATACGTGCTTTTGCTTCCCATCACAGCAGGTACATTGAAGCCGCCGGCTGTCGCTATATAAGCGCGGCTGCCGAGTTTGCAGGGGCCGAAGGTGACCGTGCTGTTTCCCTTAACGAGCACAGGTTTCCAAAGAGGCGCTTCCTCATCATTCACACGCAGGGTAAAGTCCGCTCCTGTTACGGCAATCAGCATTGGTTCTGACACATAAAGCGACGGGCCGGGACCCATCAGCGTAATTTCAAGGCCGGCTTCTTTTTCGCTGTTACCGATCAGCAGATTGGCAATTCGAAGCGACACCGTGTCCATGGCGCCGCTTGCCAGCACGCCGTATTTTTGATACCCCGTTCTGCCTATATCCTGAACCGTTGTGAGCAGTCCGGGCTTTAACACTTTCATGCTCAATTGGACTCCTCCTTATAGGCGTGATAGTCATCCTCTGAGATGCGGACGAATGTAACAATATCTCCTGCTCTTAATAACGTTGGCGGGTTTTCCTGCGGCCGGAATAGAGCCAGCGGCGTTTTGCCGATCAGCTGCCAGCCGCCCGGTGTCGAAATCGGATAAACGCCTGTTTGCAGTCCCGCAATTCCGACTGAACCGGCGGGAATCGATGGTCTTGGCGATGATTTCCTTGGAGCTGCAATGCGTTTGGACATCCCGCCTAAGAAAGGAAACCCCGGTGCAAAGCCCAGCATATACACCGCATATTCACCGCCTGTATGAATCTCAATGACCTCTTCGGGTGTCAGATGATTGATCTTCGCCACCTCTTCTAAATCAGGCCCGAATTCACCGCCATAGCAGACGGGAATTTCAATGACGCGGCGGCTGCTTTCATAATCAGCCGTTAATTCTCCGAGCCGCTCATGAACATCGTGTTTCACCTTCTCAAAAGGCGAGCTGATGCCTTGAGGCAAATGCTTATACACTTCATACATATCATAAAATACGGTAAGACTCGTAAAAGCCGGGATACATTCAATGAATCCCGGAAACGGCTGTTCTTCTATATAAGCGGCAGCGGCATGGACAAGACCGTTTACTTGCTCGCTTATTTCTTCTCCAAATCGGATCATCATTGCAGAATCACCGAGCTGTTCGATTTGTAATCGTTCAGTCATCTTTCTCACCTCGTTTATTTCTCGTTCATCTGGAGGACGAGAGGTTACAGCACCGCAAGCGACTCGTCTCGAATATCTGTGATGAGCATATGCCCCGGCGCATGTGTGATGACTATTTCAGGTTTTACATTCATAGCCACAGCTTGCGGAGTTACCCCGCATGCCCAAAATAGAGGAACCTCGCCTTCACGAACAGAAACGGCATCTCCGAAATCTGGATTGCTCAAATCCTGTATGCCGATCGCTTTTGGATTGCCGATATGAATCGGTCCTCCGTGCACAGCCGGAAAACGCGATGTCACCTGTGCGGCGCGTACAGCGAGCCGTTCAGGAACCGGTCTCATACTGACAACCATCTGTCCATGAAACGGCCCCGCCGGAACACAATTTATATTCGTTTTGTACATCGGAACGTTCGTCCCCTCTTCGATATGTCTGACGGGTATTCCATTATTGATCAGCGCTTGTTCAAAAGAGAAACTGCATCCGATTAGAAAGCCGACAAAATCGTCCTCCCAGTAGGACGTAATATCAGATACCTCATCTGTCAAAACACCGTGCCTGTAAATACGGTATTTCGGAAAGTCCGTTCTGATATCCGCATCCGGCGCTGCAAGCGACGCCACAGGCGAACCGGATTCCGTCACATCCAGCACCGGACAGGGTTTTGGATTCCGCTGGCAAAACAGCAGAAAGTCAAATGCCAAATCTTTTTTCAAAATCACAAGGTTCGCTTGAGCATAGCCGCCGGACATTCCGGCGGTCGGCCCGTTTATTTGTCCCTCTCGTATAAAGGCGCGCACATCTCTTGGCGCCATCTTGTTCAAATGATCCACTCTTATCAGCCCCACAATTGAGGAAGTTGTGTAAATAACGTGTAGACGCCCATAATCGCCATGACGATGACAACCAGTGCACCTGAGCCTGTCAGCCAAAGCGGATGCTTATAATCACCGACAATGTTTTTCTTATGCGCGGCAATAAGCAGCGTTCCAAGCGCGATCGGCAGAATCAAACCGTTCAGAGATCCGACAAGCACGAGAATTTTCGCCGGCTGGCCGATGGTGACGAAGGCTAATGTAGAAACGACAATAAATCCGATAATAATGCCGCGTGAATTCTTTTCAATTTTTGGAGAAAAGGTTTTAAAAAACGAAACAGATGTATAAGCGGCCCCGATAACAGACGTAATGGCCGCTGACCACATGATCAATCCGAAGATTTTATAACCGACATTTCCCGCTGCCAGCTGGAACACAGAGGCCGCCGGGTTGCTTTCGTCAATGTGCAGGCCTTTTGAAACAACGCCGAGCACAGCTAAGAAAAGGGCGATCCGCATGATAGATGTAATTAAAATGCCGATAACTGAGCTTTTTGTCACCTGGGGGATGGATTCCTTGCCTTTAATCCCTGCATCAAGCAAACGATGTCCGCCGGCAAATGTGATATATCCCCCGACGGTTCCGCCGACTAATGTGACAATTGCAAATATACTGATATGTTCAGGGACAAACGTGTTAGCCACAGCCTGTCCGACCGGCGGCGCTGTGGTGACCGCAACAAAGACAGTTAAAATAATCATGACAAAACCCGCGATTTGCGTAAAACGGTCCATCGCTTTTCCTGCTTCCTTGATGACAAAAATCAGAATGGCGATGACGGCGCTGATTAAGGCGCCTGTTTCTGGTGTAATACCGAACAAGACTTGAAGTCCGAGCCCAGCCCCTCCGATATTCCCGATATTAAAGGCAAGTCCGCCAAGCACGACAAGAATGGCGATAAAATATCCCAGTCCGGGAAGCACCATATTCGCAATCTCCTGGCCCCTTTTTCCTGAGACCGCAATGATGCGCCATACGTTGGTTTGAGCAAAGATATCCAAAATAATAGAAATGAAAATAACAAAACCGAAGCTTGCTGCGAGTGTGTTTGTGAATGTTGCGGTTTGTGTCAGGAATCCCGGGCCGATTGCTGATGTCGCCATTAAAAAGGCGGCCCCCATCAGCAATGACCAGCTGCCCGTTTTTTTCCCTGCTGTTTTTTTCTGCTGCTCCATCTATTTTCCTCCTTCTGATTACTTCTGCGCTGAAATAGGAGTCACTTCGATTCCGGCCGCTTTAAGCTCTTTTCGTATTTTTTGCGCAAACGTCAGCGCATGGGCACCGTCTCCGTGAATGCAAACCGTATCTGCTTTTAAGGACACATCATGTCCTTGCTGGGATTTGACCGCTCCCTCTTTTACCATTTTGATCACCTGGCTGACAGCGGCATCATCGCTTTCAATCAGCGCATCAGGCTGAGAACGCGGTGTCAGTGTGCCGTCCGCTTGGTATGTTCTGTCGGCGAACACTTCACTTGCTGTTTGAAGCCCGATCCGTTCTCCCGCTTTTACAAGCTCGCTCTCAGCAAGGCCGAAAAGAGTCAGTCCTGGATCTACCTTGCAGACAGCTTTTGCAATGGCGTCCGATAGCTTCTGATCGACTGCGGCCATATTGTACAAAGCGCCGTGCGGCTTGACGTGCTGCATGTGAAGTCCTTCCGCTTTTAAAAACCCTGACAAGGCGCCAATTTGATAAACCACAAGATCATATGCTTCCTCTGGAGAAATCGCCATATTTCGGCGGCCGAAGCCGAGCAAATCCGGGAGTCCCGGGTGAGCGCCGATTTTCACGCCTTTTTCAGCAGCAAGGGCAACTGTTTTCCGCATGACACTTGGATCCCCTGCATGAAATCCGCATGCGACATTCGCTGAAGTGACAAACTCTAAAATATCTTGATCAAGACCTATCGTATAGGCTCCGAAGCTTTCCCCTAAATCACAATTTAAATCAACTTGAAACACAGAATCCCTCCTGCCAAGCAAACGATTGCTTTATGTATTTTATTGTTCCGAAATTCGGAACGACTATTCCGAATTTTTGAACTTTATTTCATTATATTCAATCATATCAGTTTGTGAAATAACTTTGTTAGAAAACCTACCATGGTCCTAGAAGAAAATCTCCCTGATAAAAAAGAAAAGAGTCCTTATCTCAGGACTCTTTTCTTATAGTACCCAATGGCGTATCGCTTTAGCGACGCCATCTTCTATATTTGTATCAGTGATCCAATCAGCCGTTTCCTTCACGACGTCTTGGGCATTGCCCATCGCTACGCCCAGCCCGGCTTCTTTGATCATCGCGATATCATTCAGGCTGTCGCCCATCGCCATGACATTTTCCATCGTAAAGCCGAGTTTTTCAGAAACCTTCGCAAGGGCTGCGGCTTTGTTGATGCCGAGCGCGTTGACCTCGATGTTTGTCGGGCTTGAGTTTGTAATTTCGAGCTCTTTATTTTTTCTGAGCTCCGCCAGCACTTCGTTTCGGATGTCGTCATCTTCTATGTCAAATCCGAATTTAAGCCATTCATGATCAGTGATGTTTTCCGGGAACTCGCCTCTCCACACTTTGTTAACAGTTGAAGCCCAGAAATTAGTGTTGTGCTTATTCCGCAAATCCCACATCATTTTGATGTGATCCGTGTGGAGCAGCTTGCGTTCCACTAAATTAAAATTCGAATCCCAGATTTCACTTCCGTTAGCCGTGATTAAAAAAGACGACAGCTTCAGCGACTCAGCCAGCTCCCGGCACGTCATCAGCGTCCGGCCCGTACTGATGACCACGTAGACGCCTTTATCCTCCGCCTTACGAATCGCGTTGCGGTTTTCGTCTGAAATCAGCTGCTCGTCATTCAGCAGTGTTCCGTCCATATCAATAGCAATCAGCTTGATATTCACATCTTCTCTTTGAACAGACATATATGTACCTCTCTTTATCTTTTAGTTGTTCTGGTTCTATTCTAATACATTATACCCAGCGGAACAAAACAGCCCTTTCACATGTTTCAAGTGGAGACATTAGAGGAAAACAAATGGTGAGGTGATAAAAATATGAAAGAGAGAAAACAGCAGAACCGCCCTAATGAAAACCCCGAACATAATGACTTGACCGATCCGATACCGAATGAAGAGCTGAAGGAAAACATGAATGATGAGAAACAGAAGCGGCAGCAACGAGATGACTCACAAAGCGAACGGGATTACGATACGAAATAATAGAACCCCTCACAAATCGTAGTGAAGGGTTTTTTTCATGTTTCAATATAGATGCCGATTTCAGCTTCAGCAACAGGCTGCCCGCCCACTGACGCCTTGGCATGTCCAAACACAAACCCGCGCCGGTTGCGCGTGACTTCAAACGTAAGATCAAGCCGGTCACCGGGTATGGCCGCGCCCAGCTTTTCCGCTTTCTTCACGGAAGACAATAAGCCCAAGCTGTTCTCATCTGTAATCCCTGTAAAAGCTGCGGTTTGCGCAAGCGCTTCAATCACAAGTGAAAAAGGCATTTCTGTTTGCGTGTCAGTGATAAACCAGTCGTTCTCACTGACCAGCTTATAAGCAGCTGCATGCTTGCCGGGCTCGCTTTCCGTCACGCCGTCAATTAATAAAAACGGATAACGGTGAGGCAAAGATAATAAGTTCATTCTATTTCTCCTTTTTTTGACCATTATATATCAGCCTAAAGCTGAACGATAGGATATAATGGAAAAAATACAAAAGGAGACCGTTATGCCCCAAAAACCGCTCGTCATTCTCGCACACGAAATATACGGTGTAAACAGCCATATGAAAAAAATCGCCCGCCTGATCAAAATGGCTGGATATGATGTGATGACACCTAACCTGCTCGGTGATGGTGAAGTTTACAGACCGCAAGAGGAAAAAACCGCATACGAACAGTTTACAAAACTTGAACGGCTGAAAACAGGAGAAATCATCATTCAAAACTTGATTAGGCAAAACGCGGGACGACGCATTTTTGTGATCGGGTTCAGCGCAGGAGCAACGATCGCATGGAAATGCAGCAGTATGCCTGAGGTGAGCGGAGCTGTATGTTATTACGGTTCCCGGATACGCGATTGCCTTGATCACATTCCTTCCTGCCCGGTTCTATTGTTTTTCCCTTCATATGAACCGTCGTTTGATGTTGCTCTTCTCGTCAAAAAACTGCGGGAAAAACAGCATCACGATTTGGAGATTTATCAATTTGATGCTCTTCACGGCTTTGCCAATCCTGATTCGGTTTATTTTGACAGGGCAATCTTCTTCAAAACGCTTTCCATCATAAAAAACGAGGCAGAAAGTCTGCCCCGCTCTGTTCTATCAAAGTTTTCTTAAACGCACACAAATTTCGTCAGTGACCTCTTCCGTCGTGCTTTGTCCGCCAATGTCGCGTGTTTTAATGCCGTCAGCCGTGACTCGTTCCATCACATTGAGGATCTTTGCCCCCAGTTCTTCCTCTCCGAAATGGTCAAGCATCAGCTTCGCTGTCCAAATCTGGCCGATTGGGTTGGCAAGGCCTTTGCCGGCAATATCCGGAGCTGAGCCATGAACCGGTTCGAACATGGATGGGTACTTGCCGGACGGGTTAATGTTCGCAGACGGCGCAATGCCAATGCTTCCCATCAGGCTCGAGCTGATGTCGGTTAAAATATCACCGAACAGGTTGCTTGCCACAATGACATCAAACGTTTCCGGACGCGTCACAAAAAAAGCGGCCAACGCATCAATATGCTGGGATGACGTTTCGATTCCGCTGTAATCAGCCGCAGTCTGTTGAAAGACTTCATCCCAAAACGGCATCGCGTGATAAATGCCGTTGGACTTTGTTGCGCTTGTCACATGACCGCGCCGTTTTTTCGCCAATTCGAAGGCAAAACGCATGACACGTTCTGTCGCTTTTCTCGTAAACACGGCATTCTGGATGGCGATTTCATCGTCACCCCTGTGAATGCGTCCGCCGACTTCACTGTATTCACCTTCACTGTTCTCGCGAATCACCACTAGATCAAAATCGTTCGGATGCCGCAGAGGCGACGTGATGCCGGCCATTTGTTTGGCTGGTCTCATATTAATGGAAAGCTCAAGCTCTCTCCTGATCTTCAGCAGCAGACCCCATAAGGAAATATGATCGGGAACCAGTTTCGGATTTCCGACCGCTCCCAAGAAAACCGCTTCAAATTGAGTGAGCGTATGTATTCCGTTCTCAGGCATCATTTCGCCGTGCTCCATATAATAGTCACAGCTCCATGGAAATGACGTAAATGAGAATGACAAACCTCCGTGAACCTCAGCTGCTGTGTGAAGCACTTTCTCAGCAGCGGCTACAACCTCTTTTCCTACTCCGTCTCCCGGTATTGCCGCAATCTCGAATTGTTTCATCGTCATTCTCCTCCCCCTGTTATCGTAAGCGTTTTCTATTATACTAGATTGCGAGATGGTAAAAAAAGCCCGTGACGTATAGTCACGGGTCCGGTTATTGATTCAATTTCTTTAAAACGATGGCATGCAGCGGTTCATGAGACGGAATACCGCACACCTCGTGAAGCACTCCGCTGTATCCTTTTTCCGCGATCAGCGCTTGCAGCTCGACCGCTTCCGGATCACCGGCAAAGTCGAATCGCAGTGCCGCAGCAATGCCTTCTGCCAGCGCATTCGGCTCTTTGATTTTCTTCGCCGGACCTACAAGCCTGTCATTTTCTCCAAGCTTTCTGAGCGGCGATCTCGCCACACGGGTCACATCGTCGGTGATGAATTCATTTTCAAAGCGGCCGATGATCTTTTTAATATATTGCTCGTGTTCTGATTGCTTAAATCCATACGTTTTAATGAGATAATCACCGGTTTCAAGCAGCGCCGAGTGAACAACACGGCGGATTTCCGGATGATCGATCGCTTCTTTTATCGTTTTTAATCCGCGCTGATAGCCGACATAGGCCGTTACAGCATGGCCGGTATTAACGGTAAACAGCTTTCGTTCGATGTACGGCGTTAAATCATCAACAAACAGCGCCCCTTTTATTGCCGGTGTTTCCCCTATAAAGCCTGATTCGTCGATGACCCATTCAAAGAACGGCTCAACCGACACTTTGAGCGGATCTTCATGATGCTGAATCGGCACGATCCGGTCAACCGCGGAATTCGGGAATCCGACAGTGTTGCCGACAGCCTCCTGCTCCGCCTCTGTTAAGTGGCTGTATACTTCTTTTTTTAAGAAGCTGCTTCCGCCAATCATATTTTCACAGGCAATGATATTCATTGTGTCGGCAGAGCTTCTTCGTCTTAAGCCTTCTGCGATAGACGGGGCAATCAGCTTCAATACATTCGGGCCGACAGCCGTCGTGATGAGCGCCGCCTCATTGATCAGCCGATACAGCTCCTCCGGCTGGCTGCCGCTGTTGATGGCGCTGACCGGGCCGATCACCTCTGATGAACGCCCTTCTTCTGCGAGTTCAACAGTGTATGCCCGTTTTTCATTAAGGAGGCCGACCATCGTGTCATTTACATCCGCAAACACCACTTCATAGCCGGAGTGGTGAAGCAGCGCACCGATAAAGCCCCTCCCGATATTTCCCGCACCGAAATGTAAGGCAATCATGCTAGTTCACCTCGTTGAAAATCGCGATCAAATCTTCTTCGCTTTTCGCAGAAATCAGGCGTTCAATGTTTTCTTCTTCTGAGCAGATGATGGCGATGTTAGACAAAATGTCTAAATGCTCGTTATTTTTTCCGGCAATGCCGAATACGACTTTGGCTGTGTTTCCTTCTCCATACTCTACTCCGCCAGGAATTTGAATGATTGAAATCCCTGAGTGAAGCACTTCGCTTTTGGCATCTTCTGTGCCATGGGGGATGGCAATAAAATTCCCCATAAAGGTAGAAGATGTTTCTTCCCGTTCAAACATTTTTTCAATATAATCGTCTGTCACGTAGCCGTTGTCAATCAGCGTTTGGCCCGCCAATCTGATCGCTTCTTCTTTTGTTGCAACCGTTTGATTGAGTTTGATGTTTTCTTTTGCGAGTACTTGCATGAGTATCACTCTCTTTCTATGAGATTACTTTTTTAGCTTTTCAATAAGCTCGTCATATTTCGGACTGTTTAAGAAGTTATCCACTGATAAGTGCGTCGCATTCGGCAGCTTTGCCTTTGCTCGATCTGTTAAGTCTTTGTGGGTAATGACAATATCCGCATCGCTCGGCAGATTGTTAATCGCCGTGTTGGTCACGCTGATATCCAGGTCTGCTTTTTTGACTTTGTTTCTTAAAATCGAAGCCCCCATCGCGCTCGAGCCCATTCCGGCGTCACATGCGAAAATAATGTTATTGACGCTTTCAGGAGACAGCTCAGACGCTTCCTCAGCTTTTGCTTGTTCTGCCTCTAAAGCAGCGGCAGCTTGGCTTTTCTTCCCCTTCATGGACTGCATTTTTTCTGTTGCGGCTGCGAGGTCTTCTTCGCTTGCTTTCGAAGACTTCAGGATCACAGCTGACACGATGAACGAAACGGCTGCAGCAACCAATACGCCTGCCAATACGCCGAAGTATCCGCCTCTTGGCGTCATGGCCATCAATGCGATAATGCTGCCTGGTGACGATGCTGCGACCAGACCGGCGTTAAACATAGAGAACGTTAGGAGTCCGCTTGCTCCGCCTGCAATCGCTGCCAGAATCAATGCCGGCTTCATTAAAATGTACGGGAAGTAAATTTCGTGAATCCCCCCGAAGAAATGAATAATTGCCGCTCCAGGAGCCGTTGATTTTGAAGATCCTTTTCCAAAGAACATATACGCGAGCAAAATGCCGAGCCCCGGTCCAGGGTTTGCTTCTACTAAAAACAGAATTGACTTTCCGGTATTGGCTGCCTGTTCGATTCCAATCGGGCTTAAGATACCGTGGTTGATCGCGTTATTTAAGAACAAGACCTTCGCCGGTTCCACGAAAACGCTTGCAACAGGCAGCAAGTTAGCGTGTACAATGACCTCTACACCGGCCGCCAGTAATTTATTTAACGTCAGAACGACTGGGCCGATCGCATAAAACGCGAGAATCGTTAAAGCCGCGCCGACAATTCCTGCCGTAAAGTTGTTAATCAGCATCTCAAAGCCTTGTTTTACTTTATCCTTGAATAATTTATCAGTTTGCTTAATGAGATATCCGCCCAGCGGCCCCATTATCATCGCGCCTAGAAACATCGGAATATCCGACCCGACAATTACTCCGATTGCCGCCGTCGCACCGACGACTCCGCCGCGGTGGTCGTAAATCATTTTTCCGCCTGTATACGCTATCAAAAGCGGCAGTAAATACGTAATCATCGGGCTGACCAGCGTATTCAGCTGCTCATTCGGAAACCATCCCGCCGGAATAAACAAAGCGGTAATGATGCCCCACGCGATAAACGCGCCGATATTCGGCATGATCATACCGCTTAAATAACTGCCAAAGCGCTGAACTTTCACTTTCATGCCGCCTTGCTGCTGTTCTTGCTGCATATATAAACCCTCCCTGTTTTGTTTGTCGCTAAAAGAATGATAATGTCAGAGAATGATGCTTCCCTTTGACTCTATATTAAAACGCTTACAGTGTGTGCACAATTGAAAGTAAAGAGGACTTTGGCACATGGGTGTGACAATTTTTTAAAAATAAAAAGGCTCCTGTTTTAGGAGCCTTTTCTCTTTCCTCTATAAATAATCTTTCCGTTTTGAATCACATACTTCGCGATCATCCGTTCACTCACAATAAATACAGGATAGGCGCACACAAGCGCAAAAACAGCCATCGGCACATGCTGAACGGCCGGAATCATTGAGCCTGCCGCATTGCGAAGGAGCATCAAAAGATAAATAAGCAGCACGATGAGTGCCAAAGACACAATCATAATCGGAGCTGATACTTTATATTCGTAAAGCCGTTCCCGGCAGTGACCGCAGCGAAATTGGCACGGGACATTTGACGATCTGACCATGTCGCCTGTCAAAGGTTTGCCGCAGTTCGGGCATACTGTTTCTTTCATATGGTATTTTCACTCTCCATTCATATGTCCATTATACCAGAGACCCTTCTGTTTCGTTTTGTTACTGTTCAACACATTTTCACATTTTTTATCACCAGCATACTTGTCTCGGTCTTTGAAATCCTCTACGCTTAAGAAGATCTTAATGAAGGGGATGTATGAATGCTTCCGATTAATAGACAGCAGCACATACTTGAGTGGCTGAAAAAAGAAGGCGCGCTCAGAATTTCTGATATCAGTCAACGGTTCGGTGTGTCAGAAATGACAGTATACAGAGATGTGAATCAGCTTGTCCAATCAAACCAGGTGATAAAAACGGCCGGCGGCATCACGCTCCCAGTCCGTGCGCCTCAGGCTGATCATACGTGCAGCTATTGCCTAAAGCCGGCCAATCAGGCTTATTCGGTCCAGCTGATCACGGTGACACAAGACATTGAACAGCTGTGCTGCGCACATTGCGCGTTTTTGCGGTATGCAGATAAAACGGAAGAGGTTTCTCATTTGATTTGCAAAGACTTTCTGTTACAAACTACGGTCAGTGCCGCTTCGGCTTATTTTGTTGTAAACGCTGAATTAAATCTGCACTGCTGCCAGCCGCAGGCCATACCGTTTGCGACTCTTGACCATGCTGAACGTTTTCAAAAAGGCTTTGGCGGAACCGTCCGCACCTTCGATCAAGCGCTGGAAGACATGCTGAGAGACAGAAAAAAGCACTGCACCTGCACCAAGAAATAACACAATATAATTAGCGGAAGGTGGTGTCTGAGTAATGCAACGAAACAGATGGTGGATCATCCTTCTGCTTTTTCTTGTTTTCCTGCCGAAAACAAGCTTTGCTCACGCCTATATTGTCAAATCTTCACCCGGAGAAAACAGTGAATTAAAAAGCGCTCCCGCACAGGTGGAAATTGAATTTAATGAACCGGTTGAAGAGGGCTTTCACTACATTAAAGTCTATAATTCAGACGGCGACCGGGTGGATACGGACAAAACAGAAATCAAAAAAGACAACAATCACATCATGACCGTGAAGCTGAAAAAGAATCTGCCTCATGACGTGTACAGAGCGGAATGGAATGCCGTTTCGGCAGACGGGCACCCTGTTTCCGGCGTCATCCCGTTCAGCATCGGAAAAGCGGATGGAGGATTCAGCAGCCAGAAAACATCAGGCTCAGCCCTGAAGCCGGGAACAGCTGCAGACCGCGCCATTCTGTATACAGCCTTTTCTCTGTTTATCGGGACCATTTTCTTCCATCTCTTTTGGTATAAAGGGGACGGAAAAAAACTCGCCAAACGGACAAAGCGTTTGCTTGTCATCTCAGTCACTGTGCTGGGGCTGGCGCTCCTGCTTCAGCTTCCGATACAGACAAAAGCGAATGCAGGCGGCGGCTGGGGCAATGCCTTTCAGCCGGGGTACATGAAGGAGACGCTGTTTGAAACCGCGGGAGGCACAATTTGGATGATTCAGGCCGTGCTGTATGTACTGCTTGTCCTGTCTGCCGTCCCAGTGTTACGCAAAAAGCGTTTTGCGTCCTTCGCATATTGGACGGCGCCGCTCATTTTCTTTTTCGGTCTCCTGCTTGCCAAAGCATTTACCGGACATGCCGCTGTTGTTGAAGAAAAGACAGTCGGTATCCTGATGGATTTCCTTCATTTATCGGCCGCCTCCATCTGGGTCGGCGGAATAGCGGCCATCGTTTTACTGCTGTCACAGGAGTGGAGACAGCCGGACAAAACGCTTGCTTGGGAGACCGTAAAACGGTTCTCTCCATGGGCGCTCACAGCAGTCGGTGTCATTTTGTTCTCGGGCTTGCTCAATGGATTTTTCATCATTCGGTCAATGGACTCACTGTTCCATACGGCGTATGGCCAAGCCTTGTTAGTCAAAAGCGGACTGTTTGTTTTGATGCTGATTCTGGGCGGTATTCATTTTCTGCTCACCAGAAAACGGCAGGGGTCCAAAATCACCCGCACGCTAAAAGCGGAATGGGCAATCGGCATCGCTGTCCTGATCACAGCTGCCGTATTTACAAGTCTGCCAAGTCCGCCTGAGCCTGCACCGGAACCGTTTTATCAAACCAAAGCGATTGAAAACGGGCAAAGTGTTTCTCTCAGCATCAGCCCGAACCAGCCCGGCAAAAACGAGTTTGAACTCAGGGTTACCGATCATAACGGAGACCCAGTAAAAAACATTCAGCAAATCACCTTGTCCGTTTATAAAACGGGACTGTCAGGCAATAAAAACAAAAGCACGTTTCAATTGAAGGAAAAAACAGATGGCATCTTCCAGACTGAAAACCTGTCCATTAATGAAAAGGGAAACTGGAAGATCAAAGTCCACGGACTGACCGGCGACTTTAACGAAATCAATATCATGTTTACAAAGACAAATTAAAGGAGTGTTTGAGTTGTTGAAAAAAATCGCATTCACACTATGTCCAGCTGTTATCGGCTCTCTTTTATTCTTTACGGCGCCTGCCAGCGCGCACGTGTCTGTAAAACCGGCTGAATCCGCCACAGGATCATGGGAGACCTACACAATGAAAGTTCCTTCCGAAAAAAATCAGCCGACAACAAAGGTTGTTTTAAAAATGCCAAAGAATGTTGAGTTCCAGCAATACGAACCGGTTCCTGGCTGGAAGGTGTCTACTGCCAAACACGACGACAAATCAGTGTCCGTGACGTGGGAGGCCACTGACGGAGGCATTCAGGAAGGCCAGTTCCAGCAGTTTACCTTTGTTGCCAAAAACCCTGATAAAGCGGAGGAAGCCGCTTGGGATGCCTATCAATATTACAAAGACGGCAGCATAGTTGAATGGACAGGCGATGAAGATGCGGATACGCCTCATGCCATTACAAAAATCACCGAAGCCAAAGAAGTAACAGATGAGCATGGCGCCACTCAAACGAAAGATGATTCTGCTTCTGCAGACTCAGGTTCATCGGCTCTTGATATCACAGCGATTGTGCTGTCTGCGGCAGCCATTATTTTATCTGTTGCAGCTCTAGTAAAGAAAAAGCGTGCCTAAAGAAAAAGCGATCCAGATGAGTTCTGGGTCGCTTTTTTTGTTTTATCCGCGTCCTGCCTGGAAGGAAGGGTATTGTGTCATACCGCCGTCCGCGAATAACGTAATGCCTGTGACGTAGCTGGCTTCCTTCGAAGCAAGCCAGGCTGCCACTGCCGCAATTTCCTCCGGTTCACCGATATATCCCATCGGAATCATGCTTTCTACATCTGCTCTCTGCTTAGGATCAGCAAATTTTTCAGCATTGATTGGCGTGTTGATCGCGCCTGGCCCGATATTGTTGACACGAATGCCTTTCGGCGCATATTCCAATGCCAATGTTTCCGTCATCAGCTTGATTCCGCCTTTACTTGCCGCATAGTGAACAAATAATGGCCACGGAATCACTTCATGTACGCTCGACATATTAATGACATTTCCTTTTATATCGTTTTCAACAAAATATTTAATCGCTTCACGGCTTCCTAAAAAGGCGCCCGTTAAGTTCGTGCTGATGACTTTTTCCCAATCCTTGAGCGGCATTTCATGAGACGGCACGGGATTTTCAAGACCGGCATTATTAATCATAATATCGAGTGTGCCGAACTCTTTAATCGCTGTTTGAACGATATTTTTCACATCTTCCTCTTTCGTTACGTCTCCTTGGACGACAATGGCTTCACCGCCCGCCTTGATGACCTCTTCTTTTACCTCGTTTGGATCCTGTTTATTACTGTAATAGTTGATGACCACTTTCGCCTGCTCCTTGCCGAAGCGAATGGCCATTGCCTTTCCTAATCCTGAAGCAGCTCCTGTGATAGCGACGACTTTTCCTTTTAAATCCGGATACATATTCATCCTCCTTAGCTGTTATGAATTCGTTTTGGCGATTCCTAAAAATACGGCAGCCGCAATAATCAGTGCAATCCCGATCGCAATCGCAATCAGCTGGCGTTTTGATTTCTTTTCACGCAGGATGAAAATACCGCCAAGCGTCGAGATGACAATTCCCATTTGAGAGAGAGAAAAGCTTGTGGCAACGCCGACTTTCGGCTGAGAAATAAACAAAAACATATTTCCCCCTGCCCAGATTAAGCCCGGGAGAATATTTCTGATGGCATACTTGTTGAAGGGCTTGTGCTTATAGGTTAAAATGACCCCTCCAATGACCATCCCGATCGCCTGCGGCAACAGGGCGGACCATCCAGATACATTAAATAGTCTTGCGACAACGACATAAATCAAATAACCCAATGTCGAGACCAGAAGGATTAAAATGCCCTTTTTTAAGTTGCTCGGCTCTCCATCTTTTTTGTCTTTCTTATCTTCTAATGACGTGAGAACGATACCGACAATAATAAAGATAAGAGCAAGGACTCCAAGTGTAATCGAAATCGGTGTTGACCACTCTCGGAAAACAATGACGCCGAACAGTGAGGTGGAAACAAGCTGCATCCCTGTGGAAATCGGCATCGTTTTGGACACACCCATTAACTGAATGCTTTTGAGCTGGTTGCTCTGCCCAAGTGACCAAAATAAGCCGGATATAATTCCAACGATAAAAATGCGCATGGACAAGACGGGTTGGACAAACAAATAAATAACGATAGAAACAATTAACGCCCCGATCGTCGTTCCCAGTGTTTGGCTGTACGGCCCGCCGCCTAATTTAACATTGAAGAGAACAATGCTCCCCCAAAACAAAGCCGGGAGAAGAGCCAGAAATAAATCCATTGTTGGGGAACCTTCTTTCAAAATGTATTTGCTGTTATTTTGGCTGGAATTGATGTGTTTATTCGCTGAAACAAAAAAAGAGCTGCCGGATCTTCCGGCAGCTCTTCAGGAGCATATCGTTTCGTTTATAAACCGATGGACATATATTTTGTTTCAAGGTATGGTTCAATACCTTCTGAACCGCCTTCACGGCCGATTCCGCTTTCTTTCATTCCGCCGAAAGGAGCTTGAACCGCGGACGGTCCTCCGTCATTCCAGCCGATAATTCCGTACTCAAGGTTCTCGGAAATATAAATGCCGCGGCGGTAATTTTCTGTGAAGAAATAAGCTGCTAAGCCGTACGGTGTATCGTTGGCGAGCTCAATTGCTTCATCAATATCTGTAAAAGTGACGATTGGCGCAACAGGGCCGAATGTTTCCTCGTGCATGATATTCATGGACGTATCGACGTCAGCGAGCACTGTCGGATTGACAAAGTAGCAGCCTTTATCATCGTTTCGTTCATAAGTGCCCCCAGCGACAACCTTCGCTCCTTTTTCAACCGCATCATCAATTTGGCTGACGATTTTTTCAAAGCCCCTTTTGTTGATAATCGGACCGACGTTTACGCCTTCCTCAAGTCCATTTCCAACCTTCAGCTTCGATACTTGCTCGCTCAGTTTTGCAGCAAATTCATCTTTGATGGATTCATGAACGATCAGGCGGTTAGCACATACGCATGTTTGGCCCGCGTTTCGGTATTTAGACACCATTGCCTGTTCAACAGCAAGATCAATGTTTGCATCTTCATCCACAATCAGCGGGGCATGTCCGCCGAGCTCCATGGATACGTGTTTCACAGTATCAGCGCTGTTTTTCATCAGGATTTTCCCTACAGGTGTTGATCCTGTAAAGGTGATTTTGCGGATTTTCGGACTGCTTGTAAAAACGTTTCCGATCTCCTCGCCATCACCGATGACAACCTGAAGCACGTCTTTTGGAATACCCGCTTCGTATGCGAGGCGTGCAAGTTCATAGGCTGACAGCGGTGTATCAGGCGCCGGCTTGATAATAAACGTACAGCCGGCAGCAAGAGCAGGCGCCGCTTTACGTGTAATCATCGCATTTGGAAAATTCCAAGGCGTAATCGCGGCAACTGGGCCGACTGCCTGGCGTGTCACGACAATTCGTTTTCCGGTTGTCGGAGCCGGAACGGTTCTTCCGTACACACGCTTCGCTTCCTCCGCGAACCATTCGATATAACCGGCGCCGTACAGCACCTCCCCGACAGCTTCCTGGTACGGTTTTCCGTTTTCCTTCGTAATTAAATCTGCAAGTTCTTCTTTATGTTCAACGATTAGCTCATACCACTTTTTCAAAAGAGACGCTCTTTCGTTCGCTGATGTTTTAGACCATGATGTAAACGCTTGATGTGAACGTTCAATGGCTTCTTCTACTTCTTTGGCTGATTGCTGAGGAATCGTTTTGATCGCCTCGCCTGTAGCCGGGTTGTAGACCGTTAATTGATCTGGCATATTGAACATTCCTTTCTATTCTTGGATTTACTTAAAATGATAGCAGACCCGTGTGTTCTCTTTCCAATGATTAAGCTCGCAGACCTGCTTCCACAATGTGGATCCCTTCATTCAGAAGGTCATCTGAAATAACCAGCGGCGTCAGGAAGCGGATGATATTGCCGTTGATACCGGCAGTCAGCAGCAGCAATCCGTTTTGATTCGCGTACGCTGCGATGGCTGCCGCTTTCGCTTTATCAGGTTCACGTGTTTCAGGGTCTTTGACGATCTCGATTGCTGCCATCGCCCCAAGTCTGCGGATGTCACCGATAAACGGGTATTCTGTTTGCCATTCAAGCGCTTTTTCTTCAATGATCCTGCCGATTTCCTCAGAACGTTCATTCAAGCCTTCTTCTTCAATAATGTCCAAAACAGCCAATGCCGCCGCGCACCCAAGCGGACTTCCCGCATACGTGCCGCCGAGCTCTCCGGGCGCCGCCGCATCAAGCATTTCCGCGCGTCCGATCACACCGCTTAACGGCAGCCCAGCCGCAAGAGATTTCGAAACCGTGATCAGGTCTGGCACGACATCAAAGTGCTCGATCGCGAAATAAGTGCCCGTTCTGGCAAATCCGGTTTGAATTTCATCGGCTACAAAGACGATGCCGTGTTCTTTACAGAAGGAAGCGACGTGCTGCACAAACCGTTTAGAAGGAATAATGAATCCGCCTTCTCCCTGCACCGGCTCCATCACAACACACGCTACCGTTTCAGGAGCAACTGCTGCGATAAAGAAGTCATTAAACGCTTGAATGACCATATCGTCATATGCATCATCACTCAGTCCGGCAGGCTTCTGATAATAATACGGAAACGGCGCCTGGTATACTTCTGATGCAAATGGGCCGAAACCGAATTTGTACGGCTTTACCTTGCTTGTCATGCTCATTGTCATATTCGTGCGTCCGTGGAACCCGCGTGTAAACGAGACAACGCCTTGGCGTTTGGTATACTTTCTGGCGATTTTCACAGCGTTTTCCACCGCTTCCGCTCCGGAATTGAGGAAAATCGCTTTTTTCTCATGAGTGCCCGGCGCAATGCCGCAAAGCTTTTCAGCTAATTCAATATAAGACGGATACATCATGACGTTAAAGCCCGGATGGATCAGCTCCTCTGCCTGCCTCTTCACAGCTTCTACCACCTTCGGATGCGAGTGTCCGACGTTTAAAGTTCCAATAGCGCCAGCAAAATCAATAAATCTCCGGCCGTCCAAATCATACAGCTCTGCTCCCTCTCCTTTTACCGCCAGGCTGCGGTTTCCGTTGCTCACACCTTTTGAGACAAATCGGTCCCGTTTTTGCTGCCACTCTGCTGTAGTGAAAGTTGATGCCGTTGTTTGACTCATGTGAATCCCCCCACTGTCATTATTTTCTTACCATTCTCACTTCTTTTTGGTATGATGAAAAGTACCAATTATAACTTTTTGATGGTACCAGAAGGAGACACCGCAATGGACATCACAATCACTCTCGATCGCTCAGAAAAAGCGGATTATATCTATCAGCAGATTTATCAAAAGCTGAAAAACGAAATCCTCAGCCGTAATCTGCTGCCCCACTCGAAGGTTCCCTCCAAACGAGAGCTGGCTGAAAAGCTGAAGGTCAGCGTAAACTCTGTGAATTCAGCCTATCAGCAGCTGCTCGCCGAAGGGTATTTGTACGCTGAAGAAAGAAAGGGTTTTTTCGTGGAACAGCTGGACACATTTTCTACTGAGGAACAGCCCTCATTTTCACTGCCGGATGACCTGAAAGAGGTTCATATCGATCAAAGCGATTGGATATCTTTTTCACATATGAGTGCCGATACAGATCATTTTCCAATGAAAAGCTGGTTTCGCTGTGAGCAAAAAGCGGCTGCCCGCTCATACCGCACGCTCGGCGACATGTCTCATCCGCAAGGCATATATGAGGTAAGAGCCGCCATTACAAGGCTCATCTCTCTGACGCGGGGCGTGAAATGCCGGCCGGAACAAATCGTCATCGGGGCGGGCACCCAGGTGCTGATGCAGCTGCTGACTGAGCTTTTGCCCCAGGATGCGGTGTATGCGATGGAGGAGCCTGGATACAGGCGAATGTACCAGCTTTTGCAACATGCTGGAAAACAAGTGAAGACGATTATGCTTGATGAAAAAGGGATATCCATTTCTGAAATCATCAGACAGAAGCCTGATGTATTAATCACTACCCCTTCGCATCAATTCCCGGCCGGGACAATTATGCCTGTGTCCCGGAGAATTCAGCTGCTGAACTGGGCAGCAGAGCAGCCGAGCCGCTATATTATTGAGGATGATTATGACAGCGAATTTAAATATGATGTAGACAGTATCCCGGCGCTCCAAAGCCTTGACCGCTTTCAAAACGTCATCTATATAGGCACCTTTTCAAAATCACTTCTCCCCGGATTGCGGATCAGCTACATGGTGCTGCCGCCGAAGCTGTTACGGGTATACAAAAAGCGGGGCTATGACCTGCAGACATGCTCGTCACTCACACAGCTCGCCCTGCAGGAATTTATCGAGTCTGGAGAATATCAGAAGCATATAAAAAAATGAAGCAGCATTATAAAGAAAAGAGAGAACGCCTCATCCGCGCATTAGAATCAGAGTTTGGAGGGGAGATTACGGTAAAAGGGGCAAATGCAGGACTGCATTTCGTCACTGAATTTTACACCTGCCGCACGGAACAAGAGATCCTCGCGTATGCCGCCGCCCAGCAGCTTGAAATCTTCGGGATGAGCCGGTTTCGCTTAAAAGAAAGCCGTCCGCAGCCTGACAAACCCGCGCTTATTATCGGCTTTGCACGGCTGAGGGAAGAGGACATTCAGGAAGGTGTGCAAAGACTTCGCCGCGCTGTTTATGGACATAAAAAAATCCCCGGTTCAGGGGATTGATTTACCAGCGCTCCTGGTCTACGTTCAGCACTGCTGCAAGCAGGCCCGGAAATGCCCTTTCAAGATCTTCTGTGCGAAGCGAATAATAACGGCGCTTTCCTTCTATGCGTACTTGAGCGATGCCCGATTCTCTTAATACTTTAAAATGGTGGGACAAGGTCGACTTTGCAACCTGTACATCAGCACAGGTGCTGCACGTTTTCTCTTTTGCTTCGGCCAATTGCTTCACCAGCTCTAAACGAAGCGGATCACTCAGTGCGTGAAGTACCTTTGTCAGCTGCAACGTTTCTATTTGTGGATGGTTTGGAATGTTCATGACACAAATGTATCACACAACAATTAGAATGACAATTTTACTATTTGAGGGTTTTTCCTTTACCTGATTTTGATTACATGGTACATTTAGTTCGATCAAATTCGAACAATAAATTTTAAAGACAAATGGAGGAGATTTACATGATCGTATTACAAGCTTATATGAAAGTAAAACCCGAAAAACGCGAAGAATTCTTGAGCGAGGCACAATCGCTCGTTCAACATTCAAGAGCCGAGGAAGGCAACGCCCAATACGACCTTTTTGAAAAAGTAGGCGAAGAAAATACATTCGTGATGCTTGAACAATGGAAAGATGAAGCGGCGATGAAATCACACAATGACACTGCGCATTTCCAAGCATTTGTAGCAAATGCCAAAGAACTGCTGAGCGCTCCTCTTGATGTTGTACGCACAGAGCTCAGCGAGTAAGGAAAGGATGTCTCACATGAACGAAGTAATCAAATCATTAACAGATCACCGCTCCATCCGCAGCTATACGGACGAGCCGGTGCCAGAAGAGCAGCTGGACCACATTATACAAGCGGTGCAATCAGCCCCTTCTTCTATCAACGGGCAGCAAGTAACCGTCATCGCGATTCAGGATAAAGAGCGCAAAAAGAAAATCTCCGAGCTGGCGGGCGGACAGCCTTGGATTGACCAAGCTCCGGTTTTCTTGCTTTTCTGCGCAGACTTCAATCGGGCAAAAATTGCGCTTGAAGATCTGCATGACTTCAACATGGAAATCACAAACGGGCTAGAATCCGTTCTTGTCGGCGCAGTTGATGCCGGCATCGCACTTGGCACAGCGACGGCAGCGGCTGAATCACTCGGACTTGGCACTGTTCCGATCGGCGCGGTTCGCGGAAATCCAAATGAACTGATCGAGCTGCTTCAGCTTCCGAAATACGTGTTCCCTGTATCGGGTCTTGTCATCGGCCATCCTGCCGATCGTTCAGCGAAAAAACCTCGTCTTCCAAAGGCAGCGGTTTATCACAAAGAAACGTATCTGCAGCAGGACGAGCTGACATCACACATTCAGTCATATGATGAACAAATGTCCGAATACATGAAAAACCGGACCAACGGAAAAGAAACACGAAACTGGTCACAAGGCATCGCCTCATACTATGAGCGCCTGTACTATCCGCATATTCGTGAAATGCTCGAAACACAAGGATTTAAAGTTGAAAAATAAGCCACACCCGGCCTGTCGGAATTCCGGCAGGCCCCTTTTATTGTCCGGATAAAATCCATTGACTTTCATTTTGTTTATTTGGTAAAATTTTATCAATGTTACTCATTGGTTTTCTGTGAACCAATGGGTTTTCTATTGTTCAAGAAAGAAGGAAGCCAAGAGATGCTTGATAAAAAAACAGAAATCTTGTTAGCCGCGCGGAAGCTTTTTTCTGAAAAGGATTTTACGTCGGTTTCCATGCAGGCAATCGCAGAAGAATGTAAGATATCAAAAGCTTCGATATATAAGCTGTTTCAGTCGAAGGAAGATTTGCTTTTGGAGCTGCTGACGTTTAACCAGAAGCAAATGGTGGCCGCGGCGTCAAGACTACAGGAAAATACCGCGCTGACACCGGAGGAGCGTTTGATTCAAAAGGTCAAAATGGAGCTGGAAGGATTCAGGCGGAATCAGCAGTTTTTTAATATGCTGACCTACGGAAACCCCAAGCTGCACAATGACCGTGTAAAACAGCATATCCATCAGACCAGATCAACGATTATCTGCTGGCACCGCGATTCGCTGATCCAGGCGTATGGAGAAACCATTCTCCCGTTTGTATGGGATTTGGTGATCATTCTTCACGGCATGATGCGTGAGTTTTTAATGCTGATCAAAATAGAGGAAAAACCGCTTGAGCTTGACCCGATCGCAGCGTTTATCATCAGCACCCTCAATCAGATTGTCAAAAACAGAGAAACACGGCAGTCCCTGCTTCCGCCTGAGACCATCGAGCTTTATATCCAATCGGCGTCCTCCTACCAGCCAAAGGATAAATCACTCCTGTTATCAGAAAGCCTGAAAGAATTACATAAAGGCATCTCTTCCCTGCCCGCCGCGGATTATGATATCGATGAGTTGGCATCCGCTGCAGCCATGCTGGAAGAGGAAGCAAAAAAGGAAGAGCCCCGCGCCTTTTTACTGAAATCACTGATTGGCTATCTGGAACAAACCGGTGTTTTAACACAGCAAATTTCCATGTTAAAAACACTGTTAATTACTTAAAGAAAAGAAGGGATCTTATTGGACACAAGTATTGAAAAAAAACCGTTTAACCGTTCTGTCATTGTCGGCATTTTGTTAGCCGGGGCGTTTGTCGCCATTTTGAACCAGACACTGTTAATTACCGCTCTCCCCCATATCATGAGGGATTTTCATATAGATGCAAACCAAGCCCAATGGCTGACGACTTCATTTATGTTAACAAACGGTATTTTAATTCCGATTACTGCGTTTTTAATTGAAAAATTCACGAGCCGTACACTTCTCATTACGGCGATGAGTATTTTCACTGCCGGAACAATCGTCGGCACGTTTGCCCCGAACTTTCCGGTTCTGCTGACGGCCCGTATCATTCAGGCGGCCGGAGCCGGTATTATGATGCCGCTCATGCAGACAGTATTTTTAACGATCTTTCCGATTGAAAAGCGCGGCCAGGCTATGGGTATGGTCGGATTGGTCATCTCCTTCGCGCCTGCGATCGGACCGACTCTTTCAGGATGGGCAGTAGAAGCTTTCTCGTGGAGATCATTGTTTTATATCATTCTTCCGTTTGCCGTGATCGATTTGCTTCTCGCTATCATTCTTATGAAAAACGTGACGACATTAAGAAAAACACAGATTGATATTCTATCAGTGATCCTGTCGACATTTGGATTTGGCGGGCTGCTCTATGGCTTCTCAAGCGTCGGCTCTTACGGATGGACCAGCTCAACGGTTCTGATTTCACTGCTTGTGGGCGTGATCGCGCTGCTCTTATTTATTACAAGACAGATGAAGCTCGAAAAACCGATGCTGGAATTCCGCGTATTTACGTTTGGTATCTTCAGCTTAACAACCCTGCTGGGAACCCTTGTCTTTGCTTTATTAATTGGTACGGAAACCATTCTGCCGCTGTATACACAAAACGTCAGAGACGTCACAGCCTTTGATACAGGGCTTATGCTTCTGCCGGGAGCCATTGTGATGGGCTTCATGTCACCGATTATCGGAAGAATTTTTGACCGTGTCGGCGGAAGAGGTCTGGCGATTGCAGGTTTCTGTATCATCTTCCTGACATCACTTCCGTTTATGCAGCTGACTGACCATACGTCACTGGCTTGGATTGTCGTTTTATATACCGTTCGTCTCTTAGGGACAGCGATGATTATGATGCCGGTGACAACAGCCGGAATCAATGCGCTGCCGCGCCACCTGATTCCGCACGGAACAGCGATGAACAATACGGTTCGCCAAGTCGGCGGCTCCATCGGAACTGCTCTGCTGGTATCCGTGATGAGCAACCAGGCAGCACATGCAGGAACCGCAAATGTAAAACACGCCGCTCTGCACGGCATGAACGCCGCTTTTATTGTGGCAGCCTGCATCGCGCTTGCCGGCTTACTTCTATCCTTTACATTAAAGAAGCCTCAGCGCCCTGCCGAACAGCAGCCGGCACGCTGATCCTATAAAAAAAGAGCCCCGCTTTGAGAGCGGAGGCTCTTTTTGGTTTTACTTCTCTAACCCGTCTTTCACTTCTTTAATCATTTGCGTCATTGACTCAAGTCCGCCTCCTGATAAGTACCAAGTAGCTGAATCAAGGTAAACGACATGATTATTTTTCACGGCGTTTACGTTTTTCACATAGTCGTTTTCAACGACTTGTTTTGTAGATGATGTTTCTCCGATTGCTGTACCGCGGTCAATAACAAACAGGTAATCAGGGTTTGTTTTTGAAATGTACTCATATGAAACGCTTTGTCCGTGAGTAGATGCTTTGATATTTTTATCAGCCGGTGTCACGCCGAATACGTCATGGATCAGGCCGTATCTTGATTTAGAACCAAAGGCGCTGATTTTGCCATCGTTCGCCATTATCACAAGACCGTTTTTGTTTTGCTTTTCAGCTGTTTTCTTAAGATCTGCAATTGAGTTATCGATTGTTGCGAGCTCGTCTTTTACTTCATCTTCTTTATCAAAGATTTTACCGATTGTTTCTGCATCTGATTTAAATGATTCCATGTAGTTCGCTGTATCTACGCCAAGGTAAATGGTCGGCGCAATATTAGAGAATTCTTTGTAGGACTCAGATTGTCTGCCAGAGATAATGATCAAGTCAGGGTCTAACTCCGCTACTTTTTCAAAGTCTGGCTCTTTTAAGCTTCCGACATCAGCATATTTGTCATCTTTGAATTTGGACAGATATTTAGGAAGGGCTTGTTTCGGCAGGCCCGCTACTTTATCATCAAGACCTAATTTATCTAATGTGTCTAAGCTTCCTAAATCAAATACAACGACTTTTTTAGGGTTCTTTGTCACTTTTGTGCCGTTTTTGTCCAGCTGGTGTTTCACCGTCATTTGTTCTTTCTTCGTGTCAGAACCTTTACTGCTTGAGCTTTGGTTTCCGCAAGCGGAAATGACAACAGCCGTCACCAATGCGATGAATAGAATTGCAAACTTTTTCATGCTCTTCACCTCTTCTGTATATTAAGAAAAATAAACACCTATTCTTTGGTTATCAATCGTCTGAATCGGGATGGTCATATCGTAGACTTCTTCGAGCACAGAGGTTTCAATCATCTCCTCCGGCGGCCCCTCTTTTACGATTCGGCCGTTTTTCAAAGCAACGATATGATCGGAATAGACGGAAGCAAAGTTGATATCGTGAATCACGATCACGATTGTTTTTCCGAGCTCCTCTACCAGCCGTTTCAACAGTTTCATAATTTCAACTGAATGTTTCATATCCAGGTTGTTCAGCGGCTCATCCAGAAAAATGTAATCCGTGTCCTGGGCAATGACCATTGCGATAAAAGCCCTTTGGCACTGTCCGCCGCTCAGCTGATCCAAGTACTTATCCTGAATCTCCTCCAGCTTCATATAACTGAGCGCCTGGTTGATATAAACCCAGTCTTCCTCTGTCAGCCGGCCCTGTGAATAAGGGAATCTGCCAAAACTGACAAGGTCTTTGATGGTCAGTCTGATATTGATTTGGTTCGCCTGCTTTAAAATACTCATTTTTTTGGCAAGCTCTTTGCTGTCGCAGGTTCCGATCTCTTCTCCGTCTATGAAAATCTCACCGGAATCCTTTTTGGTCAGGCGGCTCATAATAGACAGCAGCGTACTTTTGCCGGCGCCGTTAGGACCGATAAACGAGGTGATTTTGCCTTTTTGAATCGTGACTGACGTCTCTTCAAGGACAACTTTCCCTCCATATTGTTTGCTTACATTTTTGACCTCTACCATGATTTATTCTCCTTTAACAGCAAGTAGATAAAATAAATCCCGCCGGCAAAATTAATAATAACGCTCAGCGTCGTTGAGAAGGTGAATACTTTCTCAACCACAAACTGTCCCCCGACTAACGCAATAATGCTGATTAAAACAGAACCTGCGATTAAGTATGAATGCTTATATGTTTTCAGAAATTCTCTCGCCAGGTTGACGACGAGAAGCCCCAAGAACATAATCGGGCCGACAAGCGCTGTAGAAACAGAAACAAGGATCGCGATCACGATCAGCATCTGTTTGACAACTTTGTCGTAGTTAATGCCCAAATTGACGGCGTGTTCACGGCCGAGTGACAGCACGTCAAAAAATTTCGTGAAACGCCAGACATAAATACCGGTCAGCAGGAAGATGATGAAGGCGAGCCATAACAAATCAGTGTTGATGTTGTTAAAGCTGGCAAACATTTTGTCCTGCACAACCTGAAACTCATTCGGATCAATCAGCATCTGCATAAAGGAAGACAGGCTGCTGAACAGCGTGCCGAACACGATTCCGATGAGCAGAAGAAAGAAGATATTTTTCCCCTCACCTTTGAACATGATCTGATAGAGAACAAAAGAAAACAGCACCATCAGCAAAACAGAGATGATGAAGTTGATGTTTTTATTCATGATTACGATATTCATAGAACCGAACAAAAAGATGATGACGGTCTGAATCAGCATATAGAGAGAATCAAGGCCTAAAATGCTGGGCGTCAGGATGCGGTTATTCGAGATGGTTTGGAAGATCATCGTCGAAAACGCAATCGCTCCGCCTGTCAGCATAATGGCAGCGACTTTTTTGATTCTTCTCGGCAGTGTGTAATCCCAATTGCCTAAGTCATAAAACAGAAACAAACCGATACATACAACGGCTATACCAACGAGCAACGCAATTTTCATCTGCTTACGCATACGCTTTTCTCCTTAACAGCATAAACAGGAAAATGCCGCTGCCGATGATTCCGACCATCAGACCAATCGAGATTTCATATGGGAAGATAATGACTCTGCCCAATATATCGCAAAACAGAACAAAAACCGCTCCCAGCAGCGCAGTGTGCGGCAGGCTGTTTTTCAGGTTGTCTCCTCTGTAAATCGATACAATGTTCGGGATGATTAAACCGAGAAACGGAAGCATACCGACAGTCAAAATGACAAGTGACGTAATCAGGGATACGATAATGAGCCCGATGTTCACAACCCGTTTATACTTGAGGCCGAGGTTGACAGAAAAGCTTTCTCCCATACCCGCCACTGTAAATTTATCCGCATAAACATAGGCAATGATGACAAGCGGAATACTCAGATAAAGAAGCTCGTATCTCCCTTTCACAACTAAGGAGAAATCCCCCTGAAGCCATGATGACACGTTCTGGATCAGGTCATATTTATACGCGATAAACGTCGCGATTGAGCTGACGATATTCCCGAGCATTAAACCGACAAGCGGAATAAAGATGGTGTCGTTAAACTTGATTTTTTCAAGAATTTTCATAAACAGAAAATTGCCGACTAAAGCAAAGACAAAAGCAATCAGCATTTTCATTAAAGGACTTGCCGATGTAAACAGAAGCAAGGATATTAAGATTCCCAGCCTCGCCCAGTCCATCGTGCCGGCCGTTGTCGGTGACACGAATTTGTTTCTGGTGATCTGCTGCATAATCAGGCCGCAGATGCTCATGCTCATGCCCGCGATCAGAATGCTGATCAGCCGCGGCAAACGGCTGGCAAAGAGCGTTGACGCCTCTTCTTTGCTTAAATCAAAGAGATCAAGCGGCGACAAATCTTCTACGCCGATAAATACAGAAGTGACTGCTAATATGATAAGCAGAAAAAATAAGTAACGTAGCTTCATGCTGCCTCCTTACATCCTCACAGCAAAAAGAACGTATCTCCTACTCCGCAAGGACTCAAAACGATATGGCCATATAGTAATTGATTATCATTATCATTTACATATTACCATTTTTCTAGTGTTAGTCAATATTCTTTAAAAATATTAACTTCATTATCTATTCAATTTTACTAATCATTCAAACCCTTTTCCATCACAAATCGTTAGTCTGTTTACCATATTTATCTTCACTATGCTTCAAGTTCGTCATCAGACCTGACATAATTCCTCCCTATAAATACAAATGTTCATTCCACAAAGAAATTTCTCCTTGATTTACAGAACTGAAAGAGGGATAATAAATACTAAATTTGTGTGAAAATTTTAAACATTAGGAGATGTAAACATGAAGGTCGTTAAATTCGGAGGCAGCTCACTCGCTTCAGGCGCACAGCTTGAAAAGGTGTTTCAAATCGTAACCTCAGATCCCGCGCGCAAAGCTGTCGTGGTTTCGGCTCCGGGCAAACGCTATTCCGAGGATACGAAAGTGACTGACCTCTTAATCGCATGTGCTGAACAGTATTTATCATCCGGCAGCGCCCCTGAACTGGCGGAAGCGGTCATTGAACGGTATGCTCTGATCGCAAATGAGCTTCAGCTTGAGCCGTTTATTATAGAAAAAATCCGTGATGATTTGTTTACGCTTTTAGAAGGAGATAAAAGCAATGCCGTACAATATTTGGACGCAGTCAAAGCAAGCGGTGAGGATAACAACGCTAAGCTGATTGCCGCCTATTTCCGCCACAAAGGCGTGAAAGCGGAATATGTGAACCCAAAGGATGCCGGCCTTTTTGTAACAAACGAACCCGGCAACGCGCAGGTGCTGCCTGAATCGTATCAAAATCTCTTTCAGCTGAGAGAGCGTGAAGGCCTCATCATATTCCCCGGCTTTTTCGGGTTCAGCAAGGATGGCGATGTGATGACTTTCTCACGGAGCGGTTCTGATATTACAGGCTCGATTCTTGCCAACGGACTTCAAGCCGATTTGTACGAAAACTTTACGGACGTGGATGCTGTGTACTCTGTCAATCCGTCTTTTGTTGAGAATCCAAAGGAAATCAGCGAGCTGACTTACAGAGAGATGCGCGAGCTGTCGTACGCAGGCTTTTCAGTGTTTCACGATGAGGCGCTCATTCCGGCCTTCAGAGCGGGCATTCCCGTGCAGATCAAAAATACGAACAACCCGTCGGCGAACGGGACACGCGTCGTCAGCAAACGCGATAACACAAACGGTCCTGTCGTCGGCATTGCCAGCGATACCGGCTTTTGCAGCATTTACATCAGCAAGTATTTAATGAACAGAGAAATCGGGTTTGGCCGCAGAGCCCTTCAAATCCTAGAAGAACACGGTTTGACGTATGAGCATGTTCCATCGGGAATTGATGACATGACGATCATCTTAAGACAGGGCCAAATGGATGCTTCGGCCGAACGAAGCGTAATGAAGCAGATTAAAGAGAACCTTCATGCCGATGAAGTCATTGTCGAGCACAATCTGGCGCTGATTATGGTTGTAGGAGAAGCAATGCGCCATAATGTCGGCACAACGGCAAGAGCGGCCAAAGCCTTATCAGAGGCGAAAGTGAATATCGAAATGATTAACCAAGGATCTTCTGAAGTGAGCATGATGTTCGGCGTAAAGGAAGCCGAAGAAAGAAAAGCCGTCCAAGCATTATACGGGGAGTTTTTCGCGGGTGTGCTGGTCTCTTAATCTATACATAAAAGCGGGCGGCAGGGCCCGCTTTTTATATTGCCCGCCGCGATAGCCGAATTGTTCATTTTTTTGCCTTGTCCACTATTATCCCTATCAATCCGGCCATGTCCGCATATTTTGCAGTATCCATCATAGGGAGGTGAAGCCTTATGTCAGGATACGCTAACGGCGGCGGTTACGGCATCGGTTCTTTCGCTTTGATCGTTGTATTGTTTATTCTATTAATTATCGTAGGTACTGCATTTACAAGAGGCTTCTAAGTCTGCAGTACAGCGCCGTAAGACAATACCATTGTCATGCGGCGTTTTTTAGTTGTTTTCTTTATTTTTCAATCTATATCCTGAAAGCCCTGTCCACCGCGTTTATGCAGCATATCATAAAGTAATCTCACAAGGAGGTGGCACAGATGTCTGGTTACGGAAACTCTTTTGCTTTGATTGTTGTGTTATTTATCCTCTTAATTATCGTGGGAACTGCATTTTTTAACGGAGGCTACTAAGAAAAAGGAATCTCCATGAATCAGGCGGCGCCGTAAGGTCCATATCCTGCGTTGCTGTTTCTTTAAAAGAAAACCCCTTCTCTTATTGAGAAGGGGCCTGGTTCTTACGTCATTCCTCTTTCTGTGACATGAAAGTCGGATGCTTCAGCATGTGCAGAGACGCCAACCGCTGTAAAAACAGCTGCTGCAGCCAAACAAATAACAAATAACTTAGATTTCAATTTCATACAAACCTTCACTCCTTTGTATTTGTTTTCTTGCCTCTTCAACTCTAAGAAAGTAGGAAGCAGACAGTTCAAACCATTTTTGTTCATAGTAATATTTTGCTACTTCTAGGCCTAAATCCTCTATATCAGCATACATATTTTTATTTTTTAAATATCGGAAACATCGTTCAATTCCTTCTGTATTGGGCTGTGCCTGATATAGGGATTGTAAAAACTCAAATTTTACCGCGTAATCTGCATCGTCTGTTTCTTTAGCATATTCATAGCCCCTCTTGTGATATTCCGAGGCCTTCTCATGTTTTCCGCGTTTATAATAAATAAGTGTTATTAAAAAATATGCTTGAGGCAGAGAATTGGTGATTCTGCTGTTTTCAAAAGTGGAAACCGCTTTCTCAAAATGTTCAATGGCAGGGTCGAGGAGGTCTTGATTGTAATAACACAGCCCTAAATTATAAAATGCTCTTCCGACCAATTGGGCTTTTTGTTCCGCTTCCGCCATCTCCAGCGCCAATTTGAAATGCCGTGCGGCTTGTTCAAAATTTCTCTCATCCATGAGGTTAACCCCGAACACAAAATGGCATTGGATAATCCGAACATTATAGGTTTCCTGCTCTACATAAATTTCATATGCATTTTTGATATGAATCAATGAAAAGTACGTTTGCTTCATATAATAATAAGCTTCCGCGATTTTAAAATAAAATTCAGCCCGTTCAATATGATCGGAAACAAAGGAAAGTTTTTTCTCCGCCTGTTTGTAATATGTAATGGCAGAAATAAATTCCCGCTTATCAAACTCATACATTCCGCGGAAAAAATTCACATAATAATCGAGAAGCCCTTTCAGATCAGCTTGGTTGCTGTCTATATTTCGTGATAATTCTGACAGGCTTGGCTGGTCTTCGATATTTAATTTCTCCAGCGGCTCGAGATAATCAAGCATAAGCTGGTGGCGAAATTCCATTAGTGAGTAATATAACAGCAAGTTGGAATCATGCTGCATGTGTTTCAGTTCCTGCTGGATTTCAGCTTTTAGCACCTCGGCATCCGGCACGCTGAAGGTCCGGATATATTTGTACCACTCGTTAATTTTTTGACCGACCGCTGAAGAAGGAATTACCCCGCTCTTCATTCCTTCACCCTCTCCCATAAAAAACTGTTTATGTCATATTTTATCATGTTTACAGACTGTCCTAACCCGAAAAACACGCAATCTTTATTTCGGGAGCACGCAATAAAAAAAGGAATACCGAAGCGATGTTAGAAAGAAGAAGGCGGCAGCATCTGACGATATGCCGCCGCCTTACATGATTGATTGCTATTTTGCAGGTAAAGGAAGGCGGATAATGAATGTTGTGCCTTTCCCTTGTTCACTCTTAATGTCTATTGTACCTTGATGCATTTCCACCAGCTGCTTGACGATGGAGAGGCCGAGGCCGTATTCTCCGTACGCCGTGTTCGTTCTTGAAATATCAGCTTTGTAGAACCGCTCCCAAATATGCTCGATATCCTCTTTTGAAATGCCGATTCCCGTATCTTCAATTTCGATAATGGTCTCTTTATACCCTTCTGTTCCCCGCAGCCAAATGTCACCGTGCTGCGTAAATTGGATGCTGTTTTTTGTAATGTTCACGAGGATTTGAATTAACCGGTCATAGTCGGCATGAACGATCACGCTGTCCTCCACCTGAATCATCAGCTTATTTTGCTTTTCTTCCGCCTGCTGTTCAAGGTGCTCTTTCATGATTTCGAATACCTCAATCAGCGGAACGTCAAGCTTGTTCAGGGTGATTTGCTGTGATCTGATTTTTTCGTAATCGAGATTTTCTTTTACGAGCCGCAGCATTCGCTTCGTTTCCTCACTGATGAGCGAGAAGCATTTTTCTTTATTCTCCTCTGGAATCGTATTGCTGTCCAGCCCTTCAACCAAACCGTTAATGGTTGTCAGCGGCGTTCTTAATTCATGAGATACATCGGCAATAAACTGCCTTCTCCGCTTCTCAAGCCGATCGATTTCATCCCTCGACTGCTTTAATTTTTTCGCCATGATATTAAAGTCAGACGCCAGCACCCCGATTTCATCCCGGTAGCCGTTTTCCAAGTGGATGTCATAGTCGCCGGAAGCTACTTTATCCGTTGCTTCTCTCAGCTTTTGAATGCGTTTCACATGGAATTTGGAAAGCAGCCAGCTGACGAGAATGGTAATGACAAGCGTGCTGATTATCGCGTAAAACATATAGAGGTTGACCTGGTTAATCATTTGCTCTACGCCGCTGATTGGAGAAATCAGCAGTACCGCGCCTTTAAATTCATTGTTAACAAAAATCGGCTGTGCAACAAGGGAAACCTCATCGTTAAAACGGCCATCCGCTCTGTTCATGACCACCTGCCCTTTTTTCAGCTTCTCCCACTCCGCTTTCTTCAGCTTTTCCCGTGGGTGAAAGTCTTCAGGGTGAAAATAAGGCTGCTGTGCTTCATTAAAGATGATAAACTGTGTCTTTCTTGTGCGTAATATATCCTGATATGGGTACAGCCGGCGCATATCAACCTGGCCGGTTTGAAATTCGCTTGCAATCTGCACCGCATATGACGTCAGTTCCTCTACTTTATTTTGGTAGGCAAACTCTTTCACGAAGTGAGAAAAAAGAGAAATAATGATAACAAATGCTAAAATTAATATGCTGACATGGCTCAGCAGCAGCTGATACAAATATTTAATCCTCATCAAATTTATACCCTACTCCCCATACAGTATATAGGAAAGGCCTGTCCTCACTCGCAAGCTTTTTCCGCAGCCGTTTAATATGAACATCGACAGTCCGTTCGTCTCCGTAGAACTGATAGCCCCATACCTGCTCAAGCAGCTGCTCTCTGGAAAACACCTGCCGCGGGTTCTGCACAAGGTAATAAAGCAGGTCAAATTCCTTAGGCGTGAGGTTTTCAACAGGCTCCCCGTTTAAAAATACTTCTCTCGTCTTTTTATTAATTTTAAAGCATTCCGATTCAATCGTATCTTCTTCAGCTGCCGCCTTGCCCGTCGCCTGATATCTTCTGTTCACGGCTTTGATGCGGGCAACCAATGTCAGCGGGCTGAATGGCTTCGTCACATAATCGTCCGCACCCATCTCAAAGCCGATCACCTGATCTGATTCGGTGTCTCTGGCAGTCAGCATGATAATCGGAACCGTGCTTGTCTCTCTTATTTTTCTGCAGATGGTTACGCCGTCCATAGACGGAAGCATAATATCCAGAATCACCAAATCCCAATTCTCTTCCGCAAAGCGCTGATACCCCTCTAAACCGTCATGAACAAATTCAGCTTCAAAACCTTCCTTAAAAAAGAACATCTCTGTCATCGTACAAACACTAACGTTATCTTCTATCATTAAAATTTTCATTGGATCCTCCGATTGTTTTGATGCTTTTCTATATAATAGCACCATTTTATACAGAGAATTTTGGGTTTCACAATTGTTAGTTTTTATTTCATCAACTAGAAATAGATTGTTCATATTTTTTTCATACCTTTGGACTACTATAAATTTATCAACAAGCGGGCCAGCCTCACAGGCGGTGTTATCCATAAAAATACCTATACGGAGGAACATAAATGAATTTTATCAAACGGGCTTTTTGGAACATGAAGGCCAAAAAAGGAAAAACGTTTTTGCAGTTATTTGTGTTTACAGTGATTTGTATATTTGTTCTGTCTGGCCTCACGATCCAGTCAGCAGCTCAAAAATCCAGCGACCTTGCCAGACAGGAGCTGGGCGGAACCGTAACGCTTCAAGTTGACCGGCAAAAACAAATGGAGAAGCAGCAGGACAGCGGTGAAAAACGCAGCTTCGAATCTACACCGATAAAAGTGTCTGATGCCAATAAGCTGACAGCGCTTGATCATGTGAAGAGCTACAACTTCATTACATCAGCTTCAGCCAACGCCGGAAACTTCGATGCGATTGAAAGCTCAAGCTCTAGTGATTCGAGCACAGACTCAAGCTCAAGCGATACAAAAGGCGCTCCAATGCAAGGCGGAAAACAAATGGTTCAAGCCGATCTTTCGATTGAAGGCGTCATCAGCACGTCGCTGTTAGAGGAATTCTCTGACGGAGATTCAAAAATCACAGACGGGCGCGCGATTACAAAATCTGATGTCGGCAAAAACGTCACAGTGATCAATGAAACATTAGCAGAAGAAAATGATGTAAGCGTTGGGGATTCCATCACAATTGAATCAGCAACTGACGAAGATACAACAGTCAAACTGAAGGTTGTCGGTATTTATAAAACAACGTCTTCAGGCGATGACCAAGCCCAGAATTTCTCATTCTTAAATCCTTACAATAAGCTTTACACGCCTTACACAGCAACAGCGGCGCTGAAAGGTGACGATTATAAAAACACGATTGATTCAGCTGTTTATGATATGGACGATGCTGAACATATTGATGCATTCGTAAAAGCAGCGAAGAAAACGTCAATTGACTTTGATACGTTTACATTAAATACAAACGATCAGCTTTACCAGCAAATGGTCGGTCCTATCGAAAATGTAGCTTCTTTCTCTAAAAACGTTGTGTACCTTGTATCAGTAGCAGGCGCTGTCATTCTTGGCCTCATTGTCATGATGTCAATCAGAGAGCGCAAATATGAGATGGGTGTGTTAATGGCGATCGGTGAAAAACGGTGGAAGCTGATTGGCCAGTTCTTAACTGAGATTCTGGTCGTGGCTGTTGTGGCCATCGGCATTGCATCAGTGACTGGAAATCTGGTCGCCAACCAGCTCGTCAATCAGCTGTTATCCCAGCAGATCAGTTCATCAACTGATTCAACACAAACCGCAAGCGGCCAAATGCCCGGCGGCGGGGGCGGCATGGGCCACGGAATGTTCGGCCAAAGCTCTTCAAACGCGGACGTCATTGATTCACTGAATGTGGCAGTTTCGATGAACGATATGCTTGTTCTCGGCGGAATCGGAATGTTAATCGCTGTCATTGCAACGCTGCTGCCGTCTATTTCAGTACTGCGGCTCCACCCGAAAACAATATTGACAAAACAGGAATAGAAAGAGGCGAAACGAATGAGCTTATTAGAATTTCAACAAGTCGGCTACTGGTATAAAGACAAAAGCCAGCCCTTGTTTCAGGATATCAATATCAGCTTTGAAAAAGGTAAATTTTACACAATTGTCGGCACATCAGGGACAGGAAAAACGACCTTCCTGTCTCTGGCAGGCGGACTTGACGCACCTAAAGAAGGACATATCCTTTATGACGAAAAAGCTGTTTCCAAAATCGGATTGACGAATTTCAGAAATAAATACGTATCCATTGTCTTTCAGGCGTACAACCTGCTTCCATATATGACAGCTCTGCAAAATGTGACAACCGCCATGGAAATCACAGGTTCAAAGGAAAAGAACAAAGAAGCATTTGCGTTGGAGATGCTGGAGAAGGTCGGCATCAATGAAAAACAAGCCCGGCAAAAGGTGCTGACATTAAGCGGCGGACAGCAGCAGCGTGTTTCCATTACAAGAGCGTTTTGCTGTGACACGGACTTGATCGTAGCCGATGAACCGACCGGAAACCTTGACGAGGATACGTCAAAAGAAATTGTGCGGCTCTTTCAGGATTTGGCGCACAAAGAAAATAAATGCATCATCATGGTGACGCATGATGAACAAATTGCAAGGGTCTCTGACACTAACATCAGACTTTCACGAGGAAGCTTTACTGTGACGGAAAACGCCGCAGTCGTCTAACAAAAACGCGCCTCTGCCAGTGCAGACAGGGGCGCAACCTATATCCCCCTTTTATATAGAAGTGAACGTAAAAAGAGCGGCGGCTGCATCCCCCCGCTCTTTTTATTGTTTCTGTTTTTCAGCCTGCTTTGATTTCTCTCTTCTCTTCTTTTTCCAAACAGCGAGGATAAACAGAAATAATGGAAACAGCACTTGAAAGGGCAAATGAATGTACAGCGGCACTACTTTCAGCCCTTCATTTAGATGCTCTGAAAAGTTGGTGGCAATTGCGATAGAGAGGATGAGTATGCCCAGTCCCATTGGATATGCCAACTGTGAAGGATTTTTTTCCTTAAAAAGAGTGGACGCACCCACCACCACCGCATACAGATAGAGGCTGACTTTGAAAAAGCCGCCGATAATCAGTGCCAGCATAAAAAAGATATCAAGCCGATCCAGAAATTCTTCCACTTTGATTGTCTGAATCGTACTTAAAAGCGGAAACTGCGATCGCAATGTCAGATCAACATCAAGCACACTGATATTAATCGCTACGGTAAGCGCCACAATCAATCCGCTGATGACCGTAGCGAGCATCCCCACTTTTTTGACATTCTTGCGATCATTGAGATTAGGGAAAATCATTACAAATAAAACAATTTCACCGAACGGAACGTACATGGTTTGTGTAAAAACAGAATGAATAACAGGGAAAATCCCGTCTGCTAAAACCGGTTTTAAATTTTTCAGATCTATGGAACCCGATACAATGATCAGCACGAGACCGAGCGCACCCAATAGATACATTGCCCCGAAGAGAAGCTCGCCCGCCCGCGCCAGCACTTCAATTCCTTTTCTGACGGCATATATGCTGACCACCATTAGTAAAGCATTCACGATGATAATCGGAGTATCATGGTAAGCAAACGTCAGCAGCATTTCTCCGAAATCACGCAGCACCCGGGCGGCAATATATGCAAAATATAAGATATAAAGAAACGAAAAGAACCAGCTCAGCTTTTTGCCGAGCATATCATCCATGTATTCTTTCGGGGAGAACTCCGGATAGCATTGATAGATCCCCTGATACAAGTAAAAAAGAAATAAACCAACTGCACAGCCTAACAGCACTGCTATCCAGGCATCCCGGCCCGCCATCGTTCCCGGTGTAATCAATAAGGAGCTGCCCAGCTCAAAAATGATCATCATGACAAACAGCTGCCTAATGCTGATTTTGGCTTTTTCCATCTGTCACTACTCCTTTCTTGACCTATTCATGATTAAGCTGGTTTCTGAGCGGATTATTTCGCAGCCCCGTTCTTCTGATATACGTCTCCGCCTTTATATCGACAGGCAGATCAGGCAAATATTCTTTGTCCCATGTATCCCTCATTTTTTTCCACTGCTTCGGATACTTCCTGTATATCGTGTCTCCGAATCCGATAAAGTCGATTTTATGTTCCTTTATCTTTTCAACTGCATGGCTGATTTCCTTTTCCAGCTGTTTATTGAGTGCTTTTTCGATATCGGCTAACACCTTTGGGTCAGACAAATGAAATGGATACTTTACTGCGTCTATTATGCCTTCAACCGTCACGTGAACATGAATGCGGGGACGGCCGTTTCGTATTTCCGGGTTAAGCTTTGTTGTCTGATGCGTGACCTGTAAGCTTACCGCATCTTTTGTCTTCTTCCAATCGGCATTAATAAACGTATGCTGGATTTGATTCTTAAGCCAGACAACCCCAACTTTGTCCTTATCTTCAATCCAATATTTTAAATGGCCTCTTTTATCGAATACCGCCAAACCGTCCGCCTGAAGAATGGCTTGCGGGTCAGTCGCCTGTGTGTTTTCCAGGCTGACTCCTTTTTTATCATCCCCGATCATCCTGTATCCGGGGATCACCGGTGCTTCTGTTGTAATAGCAAGTGTTTTCAAGACATCTTGGATACTGGTTTTAATCACCCGCCCATATTGCGCTTGCGTGAAGTCGAGTGTTTTATTGACTTTATTGGAAGGAATTTTATCAATCGGCGTAAGCGTTTTGACGATATTTTCGGCTTTCGTTTTATGGGCGATGACAATCGTTGCTGTGGTCCTGAATTCAGTATCGCGGTCAAGGTTATCTAACACAAAATTCAAACCTTCCTCTTTCGCCAGCTTTTCACTGATCACGACCAGGTTGGTATGGGCAAAATAAAGCCGCCTGGATATTTTCATAGAGGCTTTTCTGAGCGCTTCCGTCATGTTGTCGCCTACTATGGAATAGACGGATACAGGCGGCCTGTCTCCCGCACCGCCGCCCTGAAGCCCTCCGGCGACGTTTCCGGGATTAATAATCTGAAAGTGCAGTACGTAATTCCCTTCATTTGTCCGATCAATGCCGATTGCCGAAATAATCGCAAGATCTGTCAGCTCACGCTTATCCCAGCAGCCGGGCAGCACAATGATGCTCAAAAGCATGATAACGGCTAGTACACGTTTACGTATCATCTTGATCTCCTTCTCTCAACTCTTTGTTCACCATTCCGCGTGAACCATCCGGCTGAGGACGCTGGTCTTTCCCCTGACGGACCTTATCTTTTTTGCTGATGGATTCGGGCCTTTTCTGGTCGGCCCACCAAGGAACACGGAACAGCGTGTCCTTCACGCCTTGTGAAGAAAAGGGCGCAAGCGGCGACATATAAGGAACACCAAAGGAACGCAGACTGCATAAATGAACAAACATCATAATAATCCCTAGTACCAGCCCGTAAAAACCCATTACGGCAGAAGCAATGATAAACATAAACCGGATGAGGCGGGCAGATATCGCCATGGCAAACGCCGGGGTTGCAAAGCTGGCAATTGCCGTTATGGCAACGATGATGACCATAGCCGGAGACACGATACCAGCCTGAACAGCAGCTTGGCCGATAACTAGCGCGCCTACAATCGAAACAGCCGATCCTACAACCCTCGGCAGTCTGACCCCAGCTTCCCTGAGAATCTCAAAAGCAACCTCCATTGTGATGGCTTCAACAACGGCCGGAAACGGAACGATTTCCCGCTGGGCAGCAATGACGATTAACAGCTGTGTCGGAATCATTTCCTGATGAAACGTCGTGGCTGCCACATAAACAGCAGGTGCGACAAGTGAAATAAAAAAGATAAATATCCGCAGAATTCGTATACTTGTCGCAATGTCAAAGCGTGAATAATAATCTTCAACCGACTGAAAAAATTGAATAAATAAGGCTGGGGCAATCAGAACAAACGGTGTTCCGTCCACAACGATTGCAAATCTTCCTTCTAATAGATTTCCTGCGACGACGTCAGGGCGTTCCGTGTGATACATGGTCGGAAACGTCGTAAACGTTTCGTCTTCGATCAGCTGCTCGATGTATCCGGATTCTAAAATACTGTCAATGTCTATTTTTTTCAGGCGCTGCCTCACTTCCTTCAGCACCTTTTCATCACAAATGCCGTGAATGTACATCAGCGCGATATCCGTATTTGTTACAGAACCGATTTTCATTTTTTCGACCCATACATTGGGATTTTTAATGTATCGCCGAATCATGGAAATATTGGTTTGCAAAGACTCTGTAAACCCTTGGCGCGGGCCCCGGAATGACATCTGGGTGCTCGGCTCTTGTATGGAACGGTACTCTCCCCCCTGGGTGCTGCAGATAAGCGCCTCATCAGAACCGTCCGCAAAAACCAGCGCATTTCCAAGCATCAATTCAGTGAACAGCTTGTCCCAGCTCTTTTCAGCTTTTACTCCGCCCAGCGGAAGCGTTTTTTCAAGGATCTGCTTTATCGCATGGGCGTTTTGGATGGTTTGATCCTGAATCAAAGGCTCGATTAACGATTCATGTATCATGTTATTATCGACCAGACCCGCGATATAAATAATGGCCAGGTGAACTTCATCCTGTTCCCCTGCTTTCACTTCCCGAATAATGACATCAGAGCTGCTTCCGACTTTCTTCTTCATGTCCGCCACATTTTTCGCCAAACTTGAAGAAGCCAGAATCGGCCCTTCTTCTCTCTTCTGCTGATTCTTATCTTCTTGTTTCTGGCTGTCTTTCGTTTCGGTATTTTTCTTTTGCTTAAAAAATGACGGCATACACAAAATACCTTTCCTTATCGTTTTCTCATATTCTTCCTGTCAGCCTTAAGATTATGCATGTGACTGGCGAGCGGGTATAACTCTCTCATAAAGATAGACACTAAAAGCGGAGGGTGATGAAGGATGAAAATATTAGGCGTGACGGCTGTTTTATTAATATGTTTGTTGGTGATTTCAGTTTTCATGGACATGCTTCAAGGATTCAGTTTAGGAAAAGCCATTTATAATAATATGTCCAGCTTCAAGATGACATCGTTTGCGGAATGGATGATGCTATTATTTTTTGTTTTGCTATTGGTGAGAGAGATATTCGTGATCTATAAATCGAACAAAAAGAGCCCCTAGAGCGAGGCGCTTTTGTTCAGACGATCATATTGCCGTTTACCTTATCTCCGTTATTGTTGGTGATGGTTCCTTTGATGATTCGATTTCCGATGATGGCGGAATTGGTTGAGGTGTCCGTTTGAATGGCCACCGCCGTGCTTGCGGAGAGGTTATTGATGGTGTTTCCTGAAATGATAGAGCCTGAGGAGCCGTTGAGATAAATCACAATCGGTCTGCCGGCTGTTCTATTGACTGAAATGGTATTATCAAAAATGTCATGAACGCCGGTGCTGATATAGATGGTCACTAGAAGAGGAGATCTTTCAAAATGGTTTCCGACAATAGAGGTTTTTGCACTTGTCGTACAGTAAACCGGGTAATTTTTAAAGTTTTTAAATGTATTGTTTTTAATGATTGCGCCAGCATTGTTTGTGACAGAAACGGCATACGATTCAAGGGCCGCTTCAAACGCGTCGGGGTTAAGCGTATTTCCTTCGATCAACGCGCTTCCTTGAGCGATCCAAATGCCGCGGCTGAATTTTCTCAGCACATTGTCTTTAATGATCATATCGCCTCCTGAAATATTCACCCCGTCGATGACTTGAATAAGACAGTTATTCAGAAATGCGGTATCATCAGACAGCACCGCTCGAAGGCCGGTACTGCGCCTTGTTTCAGACAGTCCGTTTTCAATCTGGTTGCCGTCTACCTTTACGTCGGAAGACTGATAAACCAATATCCCTGTGTTTTCAAAATTGCTGATTTTGTTGTTCGTGACAAGAACGCTCTTTCCTCTGACATCAATTCCGGTTGAAAATCCGGTAATGAGGTTGCCGGCGATCACTGCATCACTGCTTTCTTTTCCTTGTGAAACACCCAATCCGGTAATCCCGACTCTAGGCGCCGCAGCCGCGTCTTCCGCCCTTCTGAGAATATTCCCCTTAATGACCGTTTGAGTGCCGTACCCATAGCTGATTGTATTGTCTGAGTGGTTTCCTTCTATTGAAATGCCGTACCCGTTAAAATTGGTCACAGAACTTGAAACGTTTCCATGAAAATAGTTATTTCGAATCGAGACATTGAGCGGTTCCTCATAATCAATATTTCCTTCACCATATCCTTCAATGTCAATTCCGAATTTCGGCGCTGTTCCATTTCCCGTTCCGGCATCTTCAATCACGCAGCCCTCCACCGTAACTGTGTCACATCCGGTAATCGAAATGTTATTTCTCCTCGATCGCCGAACCTTACAGCGGCGGATGGTAATGTGCTCTGATGTTCGATAATCGTTATTTGTCTTTAAGCCCCGCGGACTGATAATGATCCCATCTCCGGTAAAATCAGAAATGTTGACATCATCAACGACAACATTTGAACACCCTTCAATACAAATGCCGAAGCCCCATTCATGGGTTGACCTTATCCCCGCGGACGCATACGTATGCTCGTCGCGCTCGCCGATAATTTGTCCACCGGAAATGGTTATATTCTCTTGCTTGCCTACATAAAATGCAGAATACCCCCAGGAGCTGTTCGGAATGACTTTGATGATACACTCAGAGTCCATGACAATATGAAGATTGCCAGGAACAATAATCCCAGCGTTGCGAAACACCTGATTCGCATCCCCTCCAAGCGTCCCGTCAATTAAATATGTTCCTTTCGGGAACCAGACTGTATGGTACCCCTTTGAAACAGCCGCGCTGAGGCATTGATTAATCAGTTCTGTCGAATCCGTTTTTCCGTCCCCTGAAATACCGAAATCTGCTGCATTCAAGATGAATTCAGCCAATGATCCAACCTCCTCCCGCATGATTGTTACCATGATATTCGCGGCAGCCCGATCTGCTTGTACATTTCTCTAAAATTTTATTAAAAAAGTATAAAGAAATACTATCGTTAGAAAATGTAACAATATGAGACATAAGAAACAGAAAAAACTCACTGTTTTCTACCTTTATAGTTTTTCCATTCTGGAACTTCTTGAAATGAGTATAATTTATATTGACACAAGTATTATATAAGAATATGATTTTTATAATACACTTTTTTAAGAAAGGGTTTGGCTGACATGGCTTCGATTGATAACGAAAGTATCATTAAAAGCGTCCCGCAAAAAGGGTTCTTTGGTCACCCGCGAGGACTATTTACACTATTTTTCACCGAATTTTGGGAGCGTTTCTCTTACTATGGAATGAGAGCAATCTTGCTTTACTATTTGTATACAGAGACGGTAAACGGAGGGCTTGGCTTTGACAAAGGCACTGCGGTTGCCATTATGTCGATTTACGGATCACTCGTATACATGTCCACTATTATTGGCGGATGGCTCGCTGATCGGGTATTCGGTACCGCAAACACCGTGTTTTACGGCGGCATATTTATTATGTTCGGCCACATTGCACTCGCCTATCCGGGCAGCGCGATAGCATTCTATATCAGCATGGTGCTTATCATTATCGGAACAGGCTTATTAAAACCAAACGTTTCGAGCGTCGTTGGAGATCTTTACACGAAAGAAGACCCGCGCCGCGACTCAGGTTTCAGTATTTTCTACATGGGGATTAACCTCGGCGGTTTACTCGCGCCGTTAATTGTCGGAACACTCGGACAGAAGTACAACTATCATCTCGGCTTCGGAGCTGCCGCGATCGGAATGCTTCTTGGACTTATCGTATTTGCTTTGACAAGAAAGAAAAACCTCGGGCCTGCAGGTTCAAATGTGCCGAATCCGCTGTCTAAAAAATCTGCAATCGGCACCGGAATCGGTGTTATCATTGTGGCGATCGCAGTGATGATTTCTGTACAAACAGGCGTGCTGACGATCAACCGTTTCATCGACCTTGTAAGTATTCTCGGTATTTTGATTCCTGTTATTTATTTCATCATCATGTTTACAAGCAAAAAAGCGGACAAAACAGAAAAATCTCGTCTTGCCGCTTACGTTCCTTTGTTTATCGGTGCTGTCATGTTCTGGGCCATTCAGGAACAAGGAGCGACCATTCTTGCGGTATACGCTGATGAACGCATAAGACTTTCATTGGGCGGAATAGAACTTCAGTCATCTTGGTTCCAATCATTAAACCCCTTGTTTATCGTCATTTTCGCACCAATTTTCGCATGGCTTTGGATGAAGCTTGGCAAACGCCAGCCGTCCACACCAGTTAAATTTTCAATCGGAATTATTTTAGCCGGATTGTCATTTATCATTATGGTATTCCCGGCTATGCAAGGGAAAGAAGCACTCGTAAGCCCGCTGTGGCTCGTTCTCAGCTTCCTGCTTGTCGTGCTTGGAGAGCTGTGCCTGTCACCAGTCGGTTTATCCGTGACAACAAAACTGGCGCCAGCTGCATTCTCTGCACAGACAATGAGTATGTGGTTTCTGACGAACGCAGCAGCCCAGGCGATCAATGCCCAAGTAGCCGGGTTGTTTGATAAAATACCTGAAACAACGTACTTCGGTACCATCGGCTTGATTTCTATCATACTCGGCGGCATTCTGCTGCTGATCTCACCGATCATCAAACGTGCGATGAAAGGTATCTTATAATAAAGAAAATCCCGCAGATCAGCTCTGCGGGATTTTTATTTTTCTATCCATTCCATTAAGCTTTGCCTGAAGGTCTGCGGTTCCTCCAGCATCGGCTGGTGCCCGCTCTTTTCAAAGATGACCTTCTTCACATGCGGATATATACCGTCAATGGCATCCCACAATGATACAGGAGCAACCAAATAGTCATATCTGCCTAAACCGATATAGACAGGAACATGAACGTCTGCTAACCGCTGTATGAGGTTCATCTGCGCGAATGTATGTCCCCATAATTCATCTATGATCGGCATATTGGTGTCAACACCTTCCCATAAAGCTGCCGCATTCGCCCTCTCTTTATAAAAGCTTTTCGCTTCAGCGCGAATGCACATGTGCACGAAACGCCTTTCAGGATCTTTTTCTATGTCACCTGCTAAACTTGCAATATCTTTTTCGAAACGTTTCTTTCTCTCAGGGCTGGCTGTTTCCCTAAAAAACGCTTCACTGTCTCGCTGTCTCTTTTGACTGTTATCAGGCGCTGAATTGAGGAGCACGGCCTTTCGCACATGCTCAGGGTACTTTCTGGCGTATTCTAATGCCATAAACGCATGCCCCGAATGTCCCATGATGATAAAATCCTTAAGCTGAAGATGGCGTCTTATCGCTTCAATATCGTCCAAAACTGCATCCAGGCTTTGATCTTCCGGCCGCAGCGCCCGCGCCGGCTTGGCAAAACCCCTGTGATCGGCAAATATCCATTGATATTTCTGTTTGATATCCTGATGAAATAGACGCGGGTAGTAAACCGCACTGCCGATCACGAGAATCGGCGCGCCCTCTCCTTCAATACAATAAGATAAATCAAAACCGTCTGAATAACAGATCCCCTTTGTGCCCATTCCTCACGCCCCCTTTGTCTTTATATGGTTCATTATACTAATAAAAGCCTGACGCATGGCGTCAGGCTCTTTCGTTTATCGTTTTAATTCCTCAAGCGTTGCTTCCCATCTGTTCAGCACCTCTTCAGCATTGTGAAGCTGTATCCTGACGCCGGAAGTTATATCAGCGTACTTTGCAACATCCTCCTTAGCTGAAGCGATACGGCAGGCAAAGCGCTCCCTGTCATAGACCGCATCATTCAGCGGCGGGAGCGGCTCACATTGCAGTTTCACGTAATGAGCGGCTCCTTTCCACCATGCAGTAAGCTGGGCTTGTCCCGTGCGAAGAATATTTCCCGCGGTCTCTGTGTTTTTCCACAGGGCGATCCGGATATCCGTCCGATTCAGGGCGATGACTTCTCCGGCGCTGATCATAGCGGCATGCGGCCAGCCGTCCTCCGATACCGTTTGCAGAACGAAGGCTTCATGCTGCTTTTCTTTCAGACGTTCCCCGTCAAGCAGCTCAAAGAGACGGTCTGATAGTCGGTTCACGCCGATCAGGCCTTTCGTTCCGGAACAGCGGGAACTTCAACCGCTGTTTCTGTTTCTTTTGGATCGATTTTAAAGGCCGGATTATATTTTTCCGGATTTGTAATACTTTCCGGTTCACATGATCTCCATGTAAAAAAACATGTTTGGCATTGATAGACTTCCCATGCTCCTTCTACAGGCGATTTGCTCATGACTTCTCCTTTTTTCGAATCGCATCGAGGACATGTATGCATGTCGAATCATCCTTTCCTTATTTATTCATCAAGTCCATTAGTTTTTGTTCCCATTCTTTTGTTGTTAATGGAGAATCAAGCGGCTGTGAATAATGGCCTCTTGTTTCCGGCGCAACAGGCGTTGTGGCATCAAGAATCATTTTGTGCGTGATTCCTGATGGATTTGATCCCGGGTCAAGCGGCAGGACAGATAAATCCGGTATAATGACCGCATCGTGTTTCGGGTGCATTTTTGTAGAGAGCGCCCACATGACCTGCGGCAGGTTGAATGGATCGACATCCTCGTCGACAACGATAACCATTTTGCAGTAACCTAGTCCGTGCGGGGTTGTGAGCGCGCGCATGCCGACCGCTTTCGCAAATCCGCCATAGCGGTTTTTTGTTGATACAATCGCGATTAAACCGTGTGTGTACATGGCGTTCACAGCCACAATTTCATTCGGATACGCTTCTTTTAGCTGCTGATACAGCGGCACACAAGTATTAATGCCAATCATGTAATCACATTCTGTCCACGGCATGCCTAAGTATAAATGTTCAAAAATCGGGTTGTTTCTGTGATACACGCGGTTAATTTTGATAATCGGCATGCTGCGTCCGCCGGAATAGTGCCCTGTAAATTCACCGAATGGCCCTTCATATTCACGTTCTCCGGCAATGATTTCTCCCTCGAGCACAACTTCTGCTCCCCATGGAATATCAAGGTCAGACAGCTTTGATTTTACGATGCGGTACGGTTCTCCTTGGATTGCTCCCGCCATTTCGTATTCGGATTGATCATAGAGAAGCGGAGTGGATGCCGCGGTTGTAATGACCGGTTCACATCCGAGCGCAATCGTGACCGGAAGATTGATGCCGCGTTCTTCAGCTTGGCGCAGATGGATCGCAATATCGTGCTGCGGCACAGGCTGAATACCGAGGCGGTCTTTTCCCTTTACCTGCATTCTGTATATGCCGACATTTTGTTTGCCGAAGTTGTCAGGGTCCTCAAGGTCGCGGGAGATGACGCATGCTTTGTCTAAATAGTAACCGCCGTCTCCTTGGTTAATCCTGAAAAGAGGCAGGATATCGAACAAATTGATGTCCTCTGTGATTTCATTTTCATGAAACGGCGCTGTTTCTTCGCGTTTGACCGGCATCGGAAACTGTTCATATCGCTTCGCAAATTCAAAAAACTGCTCTTTCACCGGTGTATCTTTCGGCAGTCCCAGCATCATCGCGTGGTTCGGCCAAGAGCCGATGACATTCATCGCGATTTGCGCGTTGTTGTAGCCGTAAATATTGTTAAATAACAGTGCAGGGCTTTTATCGCCGAGGTTGCTGGCTGCCCGTGCAGCTGCTCCCAGATCAGGCTCAGGCTTTACCTCTTCATTCACCGTTAACAATTGTCCCTCTTTTTCAAGGGCAGCGAGAAATTCTCTGAAATCTTGATAAGCCATCATCAAGCTCCTCCTTTTTGTTTTTCAATTCCATTCCAGCGCTTTGCCTCAGAAAGGCGCAGGCCGAATTGGTCCAACGTTCTGAATACAATATGGTCGACCATTTCTTCTAAGCTGCTCGGCTGATTATAAAACGCCGGCATCGGAGGAAGAATAATCGTTCCCATTTTTGTGAGTGCAAGCATATTTTCGAGATGAATCTGGTTCAAGGGTGTCTCTCTTGTTAAGAGAACGAGCTTTTTCCGCTCTTTCAGCATGACATCCGCCGCGCGAGTCAGCAGATTATCCGCCATCCCGGTGCGGATGCTCGCAAGCGATTTCATACTGCACGGCGCCACAATCATGCCATCGGCATCAAACGAGCCGCTGGAGATGGCCGCCGCCTGGTCCTTGTGCGAGTATGTGTATGTGGCCAGCTTTTCAACTTCTTTTAACGTGTAGCCTGTTTCATGTTTGATGGTAACGTTAGCCCAAGGAGACACAACGAGATGGGTTTCCACTTCCGCTACCTTCAGCCATTCTAATAGCCTGACACCGAAGATAGCCCCAGTTGCCCCTGTCATTCCGACAACGAGTTTCAAATTTCGCCCCTCCTTCACGCTTGAATTCTGTCTTCATTTCAATCATACTCCTGATATATCCATATGAAAAATATTTGTTAAATCTATAATCAATACCTAAAAGGTATATAAAAGGAGGCCCTTCTTTGGACATTCGTCAGCTGCGATATTTCATTACCATTGCCCAAGAACAAAAAATCACCTCTGCCGCCAAAAAGCTCCATATGGCGCAGCCGCCGCTAAGCAGGCAGCTCAAACAGCTGGAGGATGAGCTGGGTGTTGTATTGTTTGACCGTAATAAGAAAAAACAAATGACTCTTACATATGAAGGAAGCATTTTTCTCAAAAGAGCCAAAGAGATTCTGCACAGGTTTGAAGATGCGGTCATTGAGGTACAAGAGCTGAGGGAGGAGGTTGCCGGCACGCTGGCTGTGGGTTCGACGATTTATTGCGCCGCTCTTATGCTTGAGAAAGTGACGCAAATGAAAGAAAGATATCCGCACCTCACCTTTAATATTTGGGAGAACGAACCGGCAACGCTGTTAGAGCTGCTGGAAAGCCGGCAAATCGACGCAGCTGTCACGACAACCATGATCAAAAGCGATACCGTCCAATTTAAAAAGCTTGACGACATTCCATGTGTGCTCGTTCTTTCTGATGATGCCGGGTATACATGCGGAGACACCATTCAAATGGAGGATATCCCTTCTTTCCCGCTGATTCTGCTGCGGCCTGTGAACGGAAAAGGCGTTTATAACCAGGTCATGAATGAATTTCAGCGTCTTCAGCTGGAGCCGCGTATTGTTTGTGAATGCCACGACTCAGCAACACTGCTCAGTCTCGTCTCATCAGGATTTGGCGCGTCCATTCTGCCCGTCACCATGATTCCTGTTCATATGAGAAACCACATTCACACAGTTAAAATCGAAAACAATCCCTTCGTTATGACACCGGCTGTCATGTGGAGAACTGACAGTTATTTGCCAAAACCGGTACAGCAATTTTTGAATTTATTTTAAGTGTTTTTGTCTCATGAAAACCAAATACTTGACTCATACTAAAAAAAAGTTATCCTTTAGATTTGTAAGCTATTTTTTCATTTCAACAAAATTAATCAGAAAAGTGGGGAATAGAATGAAAAAAGCACTTTTAGCTTTATTCATGGTCGTAAGCATTGCAGTTCTCGCAGCTTGCGGAGCAGGAAATGATAATCAGTCAAAAGATAACGGAAAAAACGGCGATCTTTGGGCTTCGATTAAGAAAAAAGGCGTACTGACAGTCGGTACAGAAGGAACGTACGAACCGTTCACTTATCATGACAAAGACAATGACAAGCTGACTGGCTATGACGTGGAAGTCATCACAGAAGTCGCAAAACGCCTTGGACTGAAAGCCGAATTCAAGGAAACACAGTGGGACAGTATGTTTGCCGGCCTGAATTCCAAACGGTTTGACGTCGTTGCCAACCAAGTCGGAAAAACAGACCGTGAAAACCAATATGACTTCTCAGACAAATACACAACATCAAGAGCCGTTGTCGTGACGAAAAAAGACAACAACGATATTAAGTCTGAAAAAGACGTAAAAGGAAAAACGTCAGCTCAATCACTGACAAGCAACTATAACAAACTAGCTACAAATGCCGGCGCGAAAGTAGAAGGCGTTGAAGGCATGGCGCAGTCCCTTCAAATGATCCAGCAAGGCCGCGTCGACATGACATACAACGATAAGCTTGCCGTATTAAACTATTTAAAAACATCAGGCAACAAAAACGTAAAAATCGCGTTTGAAACAGGCGATCCGCAGGAAACGTATTTCACGTTCCGTAAAGGAAGCGGCGAGGTTGTCGACCAAGTCAACAAAGCATTAAAAGAAATGAAAGAGGACGGGACTCTTTCTAAAATCTCTAAAAAATGGTTCGGCGAAGATGTTTCTAAATAATATACCGGCACTGACGCTTGGCACGGCGATCCCGTGGGATCTGGTGCAGCAGTCATTCTGGCCGATACTTTCAGGGGGAATCTACTATACGATTCCCCTTACGATTCTTTCCTTTATATTCGGAATGATACTGGCGCTGATTACGGCGCTTGCCAGAATGTCGAAAGTGAGACCTTTGAGATGGGTGTTCAGCGTATACGTATCCGCCGTACGCGGCACGCCACTTCTCGTTCAATTGTTCATCATTTTCTATCTGTTCCCGGCCTTTAACATTACACTAGATCCTTTTCCAAGCGCAGTTATTGCCTTTTCCTTAAACGTCGGCGCCTATGCATCTGAAATCATCAGGGCATCTATTTTATCCGTGCCGAAGGGGCAATGGGAAGCTGGCTATACCATCGGCATGACACACCAGAAGACGCTGTTCCGCGTCATTTTGCCGCAGGCGTTTCGTGTGTCGATCCCGCCATTATCCAATACCTTTATCAGCTTGATCAAAGATACATCGCTTGCATCTCAGATTCTCGTCGCTGAGCTGTTCAGAAAAGCTCAGGAAATCGGCGCGCGCAATCTCGATCAGATTTTAGTCATTTATATTGAAGCGGCCTTTATTTATTGGATTATCTGCTTCTTGCTTTCGCTCGTCCAGCATGTCATCGAACGGCGTCTTGACCGCTACGTGGCCAAATAAGGAGGTTCCGAGTATGCTTTCCGTTAAAGGATTAAACAAATCATTCGGTCAAAATGAAATTTTAAAAAAGATAGATATGAAGATAGAAAAAGGAAAAGTCATCGCTATACTTGGGCCTTCCGGTTCAGGGAAAACGACGCTGCTTCGCTGTCTGAACGCGCTGGAGATCCCGAATCGCGGGGAGCTTGCATTTGATGATTTCTCCATCGATTTTTCAAAGAAAGTGAAGCAGTCGGATATCCTTCAGCTCCGCCGGAAATCGGGAATGGTGTTTCAGGCGTATCACCTCTTCCCTCACCGGACAGCCCTTGAAAACGTCATGGAGGGTCCTGTTCAGGTGCAAAAACGAAACAAAGAGGAAGTCAGAAAAGAAGCGATTCAGCTTCTTGATAAAGTCGGATTGAAGGACAAAATGGATTTATATCCGTTCCAGCTTTCCGGCGGACAGCAGCAGCGCGTCGGCATCGCCCGCGCACTGGCAATTCAGCCTGAGCTGATGCTGTTTGACGAACCGACCTCAGCGCTTGACCCTGAGCTTGTGGGTGACGTACTGAAGGTTATCAAGGATTTAGCCAATGAAGGCTGGACCATGGTCGTTGTTACCCACGAAATCAAATTCGCCCAGGAAGTGGCGGATGAAGTCGTCTTCATTGACGGCGGCGTCATCGTGGAGCAGGGGCCGCCTGAGGAAATTTTCTCTGCTCCAAAAGAAGAACGGACCCAGCGGTTTTTGAATCGGATTTTGAACCCGTTGTAAAACCCAAAACAGGGCGCCTGCCGGCGGCCCTGTTTTTTTGTTGAGCCCCTTTCGCCTATTCCGCCCTTTTGTCAGATATGCTACAATGACAATCGATTGATTTTTACGAAAGAAGGGACTTCACGTGAAGCGAGAACTTGTTCTGCGCTGGACATTTTATTTTGCCGGTCTGCTTATTTTGTCTTTTGGTGTATCCCTTACGATAGAAGGAAAAACGCTGGGGATCAGTCCGTGGGATGCATTTCATTACAGCCTGTTTCAGCACTTCGGGCTTACCGTCGGCCAGTGGTCCATCATTATTGGAGCGCTCATCGTCGGATTCACGTCTTTGTTTACGAGGGCTTGGCCAAAAATCGGGGCGATCCTGAACATGGTGCTCATTGGTGTTTTTATAGATTTTTTCAATTTTCTTCTGCCTGCCCCCTCCACCTACACAGGCTCCGTCATCGTCTTCTCTCTCGGCGTGCTGCTGATCGGCTACGGCGTCGGTGTTTATGTATCAGCGGGCCTTGGCGCGGGGCCGCGTGATTCACTGATGATGCTGATTACAGAAAAAACCGGCTGGAATGTGCAATGGGTGCGGAACGGCATGGAAATAACAATTTTGTTTGCAGCATGGGGCATGGGCGGTCCGATCGGTTTAGGTACAATTTTGACCGCCATCCTCACCGGTATCATTTTGCGCTTTTCATTGCCGCAGTCAATCCAGCTGCTGAATTATGCTGTGGCAAGGCGGACAGCCGCTGTGAAAGCAACTCCGCCTATACACTAAAACAAAGCCGCTTCGGCTTTGTTTTTTTATTTTCTCCTCTATATGAGTCTTGTTGAAGTATGATAGGATGGTTTTGACAATCTTTTGCAGACGGAGGATCTAGAATGAAAATTTACGGAATTTATATGGACCGCCCGCTTTCACAGGAAGAAACGGATCGGCTGATGTCTTTCGTTTCCGCTGAAAAACGGGAGAAATGCCGGAGATTTTATCATAAAGAAGATGCTCACCGCACCCTCCTGGGAGATGTGCTTGTTCGCTCTGTCATCAGCGAGCAGTACCAGCTGAATAAAGCCGATATCCGATTCAGCGCGCAGGAATACGGGAAGCCTTGTATCCCTGACCTCCCCAATGCCCACTTTAACATTTCCCACTCCGGCCATTGGGTCATCGGCGCGTTTGATTCAGATCCGATCGGCGTCGATATTGAAAAAATGAAGCCAATCAGCCTCGGGATTGCCGAACGTTTCTTTTCGAAGAACGAGTACAGCGATCTTTTATCCAAACATAAAGACGAGCAAAACGATTATTTTTATCATCTATGGTCTATGAAAGAGAGCTTTATTAAGCAGGAAGGCAAAGGCCTATCGCTGCCGCTTGACTCCTTCTCCGTGCGCCTGCATGAGGATGGCCGAGTATCCGTCGAGCTTCCGGAACACCATACGCCTTGCTTTATCAAAACGTATGAGGTAGACCCCGGCTATAAAATGGCCGTGTGCGCCGCCCGCCCTGATTTCCCGGAGAACATCACGATGATCTCGTACGAAGCGCTTTTATAAATGGCTCATCAGCAGCTTAATGCCGCGTTCAATATCTTCAGTCTTCACATTGGAAAGATTGATTTTTAATAGATTTTCTTTCGGATAATCTGATAAATAATGGCGGTCAATCGTTTCAAGAAGGACCTCTTGTTTTTTCATCTTTTGAATCACTCTTGATGCCGGCAGATCCTCAGGAAGCACCAGATGGGTATGCATGCACGGGGCCTGGCCGCTGGAAAATAGAAAGCGGCCGCGGCTCGATTGTCCGTGAGTTTGAATGGCTTCATGAAGCCTGAGGGACCGTTCCTTATAGGAATTTCTGATTTTCTCCTTGTGCCTGCCGAACATTCCGCTTTTAATGTAAATTTCTAACGCGGCTTGGGAAATCATCGAGCAGTCAATGTCGTTCAGCTTTTTGTACGTAAGAAATGTGTCAGTCAGCGCATCTGGCAAAACGGCGGCCCCCACGCGAAGGCCGGGAAATATCATTTTTGAAAAGCTTTTTAAATAAATCACATGTGAGGACAGATCATATGCGTACAGCGGGTCTGCCTTTTTATTTTCCTCGAGATCACCGAGATAGTCATCCTCAACAAGATAGACGTCATAGGCTTCCGCCAATCTTACCAGCTCTCGTTTGTCCCGTTCGGCCAGTGAGCTCCCAAGCGGGTTATGGAAGCGTGGCATCGTATAAAAAAATTTGATCGGTTCTGTTTGAAACAGCCGCTCGACTTCCGCTAAATCAAGCCCCTGCTCCGTTCTTTTTATCCCGAATGCGGGGATGCCCAGTGTCTCCACTTGTTCAATCATCAAATGATAGCCCGGCTGTTCAATGGCGATCTTCTCTTTCCCATTGGGGAACGGCATTGCACATAGCAGGGATAGCGCCTGCTGGACGCCGGATGTGATAAACATATGACGCTCGTCCGCAAATACCTGCTGATCAGCAAACAGCTTTTGCAGAACACGGATGAGCGACGGGAGGCCCTTCGGCGTTCCGTAGAGAAACAAATCATGCTTGTATGTATCAATCGCTTTGTTGATGCAATGCTGAAAATCCACATACGGAAAAATATCAGGGTCCGGCGCAGACGTTGCAAAGTCGATTGGGCCTGACTTGCCGTTATGCGGCTTTCTCGTTTTTTTCACAAGATAATAACCGCTTTTCGGAACAGAATAGATGAGATGGCGTTTTTCCAGCTCTTGCAGCGCGCGGATCACCGTGCTTTTGCTGACTTGATAGCGGGCGGACAGCTGCCTGATGGAAGGAAGCCTGTCTCCTTCTTGATAGACACTGCTTTGCATCATTTCCTCTATCTGTATTAAGAGACTGATATACTTCTCCATTCTTTCTCCCCCTGTTTTGTACCGGTACAGTTCATTGTTTTTCTCATTGTACCGTTCCTATCCCCCCCATACAATAAAAGGGAGCGGCCGGCTCTATTATTTATATAAAGGAGCACTTCCTATATGTATAAAAACCAGCAAACCTCAGCTTATCTTGCAGCTATGTTAAACGCTTTGATTATCGGTTTATCCTTCCTTTTTGTGAAAATCGCGCTGCAATCGGCAGAACCATTTGATATTCTTGCACACCGGTTCACCCTTGCGTTTGCAGCGGCTACTATACCTGTCTTATTCGGATGGGTGAAGCTGTCCATCCGTTTAAAAGATGTAATGGCCATTTTGCCGCTCGCCCTGCTGTATCCGGCGCTGTTTTTCAGCTTTCAGGCATTCGGCCTGGTGTACTCGTCATCCTCTGAAGCCGGGATCATTCAGGCATCGATTCCGATTTTTACAATGGTCTTTGCCGCTTATTTTTTAAAAGAGCGATCGACGTGGGCTCAAAAAGGGTTCACCGTGTTATCAGTTGCGGGCGTCATGTTTATTTTTGTGATGAAGGGCGTGAACGTTGAATCGGCCAGCCTAAAGGGATCTGTACTCATTCTCTTGTCCGCTCTGTCTTCAGCTATGTACAATACCGCCGCAAGAAAAATGACACAGCGTTTCCGGCTGATAGAGCTCACCTACATCATGTCAGCGATCGGATTTGTCGTATTCAATGCCATCGCCTTGGTTCGGCACGGCGCTTCCGGAACGGTCGGCACTTACTTCCATCCATTCCGGGAACCCGGCTTTATTCTCGCGATTGTGTATTTGGGCGTGTTATCTTCGCTCGTGACTTCGTTTATGTCCAACTATGCGCTGTCCCAGATTGAGGCGTTTAAAATGAGTGCCTTTAATCATCTGTCCACCATCGTGACGATGATTGCCGGAGTTGTGGTTTTGAACGAAAGCCTAGCCTGGTATCACCTTGCCGGTGCGGTTTGTATTATCATCGGCGTGCTGGGAAGCAATGCCGGTCTCCGAAAAAGAAAGCAAACCGAAAAATCCATTTCTATGAACAAATGAGATGTTATGTTAGAGTTGAAGAAAAAATGGTTTGAGGTGCAGTGTAAGAATGATTCAACACAGTGTCTTCCTAGAGGGAGCCATTTCATTACAAGATATGAGATGTTATTTTTTATCCCGGCAAAGGATATCAGCATTGTTTAATTTTATTTATATTTTTCTTCTATCTTTATTGGTGTATTCTTTTTATGGATTTCCGATTACCGTTTATGACAGCGAAACACTTGAAGTGATATATAATGGTATTTTCATAGCGATTCTGTCCTTGATCTTTACATTGCTTTTGATTGCTTTTCATTATATACGGCTGCGTACCAGCTATAAGAACAATAAACGGCTAAAACGCAAAAGGACTTATACCATTAACCGGCAAGGCATTCGAATTCAATCCAAAAACTACGATACATTGTTTGAATGGGATGAAATAAGGGCAGTTGCAGACTATAAACACTTTTTCTCTATCAAAACTTCTAGTCACCAGGTCATCTTAGTTCCTAAACGTTTTTTTGTATTCGAAAATGAGCTCCACTCATTCAGACAGCTAGTAAAAGAACATGTACGTGCCAAAAAAGTAAAATGACAAACTTAAAAAGAGGGTTTTCCCTCTTTTTTTATGTTAATGAGATATGCCGCTCCATTGAGTAACATTCTCTTCAGCTAATGGAGATTTACCCCTCAACACTCTCTTCGTTATGAACATGATTGTGTTTTTTGATTGGCACCAGCTCCAATAATGCTGATAAACTTACAAGAACCAAACACACAACAGTAACCAGCAAATAATTATGATTCTTGTCAAAAAATAATCCGCCCACATACACACTGAGAGCGCCGGCGATTTGATGGATAAAGAAATTGATGCCTAGGAGCGAGCCGATAAGCCCGGTTTGAAAGCTTTCAGAAATGGACGCAGCAGTCAGCGGGATCACGCCTGTGTAGCTGAGCCCGAATAACAGCGTAAAGCACAAGTACCAGAGCTCACTGTTATGAATGCCGAGTGCGGGAATGAGCAGGCAGATCAAGCTGATGAGACGAATGAAAAACAAAATGGAGAGCATCACGCTTCTGCTGCCAAGCAAATCTGACAGCCAGCCTGCCAATAATCCCCCGATGATAATAAACGCCCCGAATGCAGCCATCATTCCGTTGATATGAGAGACATGCGCATCCTCCAGCATTGGAACGAGATGAGCATCAATGATTCCCATCGTAAATCCGCACGTAAATACGCCGAAGTACAGGATATGAATGAGGCGGGACTGCTTTAACACCTTCCAAAATCCCTGCCAGTCATAAGATTTTTTCACGGACTGCCCTTGGACATTGGGCGGGTGCTTCATTCCGAAGGCCAAAAGAGGCAGCAGGACAGCCGCTAAGAAAATGCCCAATATTGTATACGCAGTTTGCCAGCCTGCATAGTAAGGAGCCGCAGCCCAAATCGGTGACAGCAGCAGCAAACCGGCTGAATTTGCATTGGTCAAAATGGCGAGCGCCAAGCCTTTATGCGTGTCAAACCAGCGGCTGATAAAATACTGTGTCGTCACGCCAACCGCGCAGGAATAGCCGATTCCGCCGAGCACTCCGTAGATCACGGAAAATATATGGACATTCGGCGACTGCGGGAGCGCCAATAAGCTTGCGCTGATACAAATGGCGCCGATCCCCATAATCTTTCTGACGCTGAACCGGTCAATAAAAAAGCCGACAAAAAACTGAACGACACCTGTTGTGATCATAAAAATGCTGACGGAAGCCGAAATCAGCGACCGATCGGCGTGAAAGGTCTCTGCCATCGGGAGCATAAAAAATTGAAAGGAATTTCTGAATGAGTTCATTCCGATGGCGAAGACAAACGTGAACAGCAATACTAACCATTTCATCTTAGGAGACGCGCGAAGGATGTGCCGAGACATGTTTTCCTGACCTGCCTTTATTAGAGTATTTCGACTATTATATCATGATAAAATTTACATTCTATATCAAAAAAAGCGAACAGCACAGTGCTGTCCGCTTTTTCATTAGGAACTGGAAATCGGATGCTGATTCAAAATCGCAAAAATCCGTTCCGCCACTTCCTCCGTATTTGACAGCAGAAACATATGACCGCCGTCAAATTCATGGAACGTGATGTGTTTCGCCCACTTCTTCCAGCCTTCCGCATCCCGGATGCATTTTTCGTCATTCAGTCCGTTAAAGACGTGGACCGGCGATTGGATCGGTGTCATGTCATTAAGCTCGAATTGTTCAAGAGCCCGGTAATCCGATCTGAACGAAGGAAGAAAAAATGACATAACTTCTTTATTTTCAACGAGCTCTGCGGGCATTCCGCCTAATTTGATAATATGATCGAGAAATTGATCATCAGGCAAATGCGATACTTTTTTCCGCTGAATATGCGGCGGCTGAATCGCAGAAATAATCACAGCCTGCGGAAAAATGCCTTCACGCTCCAGTTTTTGCGCCAGCCTGAAGGTAATCATCCCGCCCATGCTGTGCCCGAACAGCACAAACGGCCGATCTGGATGCAAATGTAATTCTTGCTTGTACAAATCAGTCAGCTGCTCGAGATCCTCAATTGCTGACGTCTGATTCGTGCCGTGCCCGGGCGGTTCAGCTGCAAGCATTTCACACTCTCCCTGCAAGAAAGTATGGAGAGGGCGAAATGACGCCGAGTAGCCGCCGGCAAACGGAAAACAGATGAGCTGCGTTTTTTCCGATACATCAAATGATTTGAAAAGTTGGCTCATTGGCCGGCTCCCCCTTTCATCGCTTCCTTAAGAAAGCGTTATGGTTTGTTTATTAAGAAATTCGCGCAAAATCCCGGCATTCCTATCAAGACATTCGCCCTGCAGCATTTCGGCGTGTGTACCAAAGCCTTTTTTCACACGATAAGCGCCCGTTGTCGCCTCTTCCCATGATGAAAGCCATTCAGGCATTTCAAAGTCAATATCAGAGGTCAGCAAATCAATGTCCGCTTTCACTTGGCCCGAGCTGATCAGGTTGACGTAGTATGAGTAGAAGGCATGTGTTTTTTTCTTGAGCCCCTGCTTGACGGCTTCGCTATTGAGGGCTTCATTGTCTCGATTTACATTCATCAGCGCCTCGACATCGTTTTCGACCGTGCGTCCATCCAGATCACTGACGCCTTGTTTTTTATAGGAATCCACCATGATAATCCGCTGTACAGTGCGTCCCTGCTCTTCAAGTTTTTTAGCGGCTTCAAACGCCAGGCTGCATCCTGCTGAATAACCGAACAGTGTCACAGGACCTTCCGGCTGAAGCTCCTTGATCAGAGCGGCATAACGGTCAAGACGGTTTTCCTCCTCAATAAAGTCAAAGGCGCACAGCTTGTATGACGGCAATTGCTTGGCCAGATTCTGATACATTAAGCCATATCCCAATACCGGCGGGAATGCGAAAATGATGTCATCCTGATCCGGATTCATGATTGTAACGTCCTGAAGTCCTTCTGAGCCTCCGTTTTTCAGATATGCTGAAATGCCGGCAATCGTCGGCGCTTCAAACAAAAGCTTCACCGGAAGGTCAATTCCGAGCTCTTTTTTGATGCGAGAAGCGGCTGTCATCGCCTTTAAGGAATGGCCGCCAAGCTCGAAGAAATCGTCATGGATGCTGACTTGCTTTCTGCCGAGAATCTCGGACCAGATTTGCGCGATTGTTTCTTCCGTTTCATTTCGAGGCCCAATCCATTCTTGCGATATCTGATCTTGCTCCGGTTTTGGCAGCAGACGTTTATTGACTTTTCCGTTTGTTGTTAAAGGAAGCTCGTCCAAGAACGTAAATGTCTGCGGCACCATATAAGCAGGAAGCTGTTTTTTCAGGTGTGCCTTAACGTCTCCTGCTGAAAGCTGTGTCCGGTTCACGAGGTAGGCGTTAATTGATGCGTCCCCAGACTCGCGGCGGTCCACCACGACGACCGCGTCTTTTACTCCGGGATATTCCTGCAGCTGCTTTTCGATTTCTTCCAGCTCGATCCGGTGCCCCCGTATTTTCACTTGATCATCAATGCGGCCGGCGTATTCAATCGTACCGTCAGGCAGCCAGCGAGCGAGATCCCCGGTGCGGTAAAGTGTTTCTCCCGGTTTGAACGGGTTGGCGGTAAATTTCTGCTTTGTCAGCTCATCACGGTTTACATAGCCTTTTGATACGCCCATTCCGCTGATGCATAGTTCACCGACCGCTCCGAATGGCTGGAGCTGATTTGATTCATTAAGAATATAAATACTCGCATTGCTGATCGGCTTTCCGATCGGCAGTGAGGAGATAGACTCCGGAATCTCGTGCACGACGTGAGCCGTTGCAAACACCGTGCCCTCAGTCGGACCGTAGCAATTAATCAGCTTGCCCGGCCCCATGATCCGCAGCGCTTTCCTGACGTGAGGCACAGACGCGCGTTCCCCGCCGAATAACACACAGCGAAGCCCCTTCAGCCAATCCTCTCCCGCATCTGTGAGAAGATTAAATAAAGCTGTGGTCGCAAACATGACGCTGACATTCTCTTGGCGGATGAGACTCGTGAGACGGTCTGTATCAAGCAGTGTATTTTCATCTGCGATAATCAGCCTTGCTCCATTCAGAATGGAAGCGTAGAAATCAAAGGTAAATGCGTCAAAAGCGTAATTCGATACAGATAAGAACGTGTCTTTTTCAGAAAACGTCATGTAGTCAACGTGCTTCACTAATCCTTGAATATTGGCATGCGTCGTGATATTTCCCTTTGGCTTTCCGGTTGTGCCTGATGTATACATGATATACGCCGCATCATCGGGTGCAATCGCGGTTTCAGGATCGCTTGCCTCTTCTTCAAAACGGATGGGATCATCAATGATGAGTGTTTGGCCTGTAAACGGCAGCTGATTCGCTTGCTCTTTCATCTCTTGGTGTGTAAGCAGACATGCCGCCCCGCTGTCGGTCAGCATATATGAGATTCGGTCATCCGGCAGCTTAGGATCAACCGGCACATAAGCAGCTCCCGCTTTTAACACACCGAGAATCCCAATCACCAGTTCCAGCGAGCGCTTCGTGTACAATGCAACAACTGAGCCTTTGCCTGCCCCTTGCTTTTGCAAACGGCGTGCGAGGCGGTTCGTTTCCTCGTCTAATTCGTGATAGGACAGCGTTCGGCCTGCAAATGTGAGCGCCGGTGCACTTGGATTGATGTCCACCGCCTCCTTGAACCAATCCGTCAGCGGTTTTGGCTCACACGTTTGAGGTGCCGGATTTAAGCCGTTAAGCAAGTACTCTTTTTCTTTTTCGTCAATGAAATCAATGGTGCTGACAGGCTGATCCGGATGCTGAATAAGCTGCTGAATCGCTGTGAGAAGCTGGGATTTTAAGCGCAGCATAAACGCTTCATCAAACACATTCTCATTATAGGCAAGCTTGATCAGCATTTCGTCACCCGGGGAGGCCATCAAATTGAGATCGTAATTTGACTTCTCAAATACATGGACATCCTCCATATCGAACCCGTTTTGACCGCTTTCTTCATTGCTTGCATCCTGAAGCGGATAATTTTCAAACACGATGATGTGGTCAATCAATTTCAACTGGTTGGCTTGGCTTTGGATGTCATAAAGCGGCACATATTGATGCGGTTCTGACTCAAGTGACTGCTCCTGAAGCTGCTTGAGCAAACCGTTGAATGTCATGTTTTCAGCCAATTTCACTCTTCTTGGAACAACGTTGATAAACAGGCCGACCATATGTTCAACGCCTTTGATTTCCGCGGGACGTCCGGAAACGACTGTACCGAAAGCCAAATCGTCAGACCGCTGATAACGGCTGATCAGTACGCTCCAGACTGCCTGCAAAGCGGTACTCAAAGTGGTGTGCTGAGATTTCGCAAGCTCTGTAAAAGCTTTTGTTTCCGCTTCCGGCAGTGAGAAGAGAAGTTCTTTCGGTTCGTACCCTTCCTTTTGTTTCTTTCTTTGCTCCGCAAACGTCGTCTGTCCTTCAAAGTCTTCCAAGTACTCGTGCCAGTAGCGGAGCGATGCTTGTTTATCCTGCTTTTCAAGCCACTTGATGTATTCCTTATACGGTTTGACAGGCGGCAGACTGTACGGCTTTTGTTCGCGCAAAGCGTTGTATACCTTAAACAGATCCTGCACGACGATGCCGAAGCACCATCCGTCCAAAATCATGTGGTGGTAGCTCCACACCCATTCAAAGCTGTTGTCAGCTTTTTTGAAGATGGCTGCCCTCATCGGAATATCCCGCGTTAAATCAAAGCCTTTGATCTTATCCTGTGCTTTGTAGTCATTGATTTTGTCCGTTTGTTCACTTTCGGGTAAATGTGTCAGATCCATTTCTTCTATATGAAATTGACGTTTTTTTAATACGACTTGAACGGGCCTTTTTACTTTTTCGTGAATGAACACGGTACGAAATACATCGTACCGGTCCATGATGACATTCATGCTTTCTTCAAGGCATTTGATATTGAAGTCGCCCTTTACTTTCATCGTAATTTGTTCAAGGTAAAAGCTCTGGCCGGGATTAAGGATGGTATGAAACAGCATCCCCTCCTGCATCGGCGATAGGTAATACATATCTTGAACCTGATCTTTGCTAAATTGACTCATATGTTTCGCTCCCGCCTTCTGTAATTCCCTTGCATTTTATTTCAAATTTTCCTCAAGCATATCAAAGATATCGCCCATCTCATCCATTTCAAGGTCTCCCGCACTGAAGTCGCTCGGTGTGAATTCCTTGTCCTCTTTTTCCGTACAATGGCGGATGATCAGGAGGAGGTTTTCTTTAAACCGCTCCATTTGTGCTTCGACCGTTGCTCTTTCATATTCCTTCTCATTGTAGGAGCAAGAGAGGACAAAACGTCCGTTTCGGATCATGCCGCTGAAGCTTAAAGCGTACAGGGCTTCTGATTCTTCGCTCACTTGGCGTCCCATATCGAAAGCGGACGGTTCAAAGAAATCCGTTTTCACTTCACTGTCGAATTGGCCTAAATAGTTAAAGCTGATTTCCGGTGTGAAGCCTTGCGCTCCCGCTTGTTCCGTAAAGTAGCGGAGAATGCCGTATCCGACGCCTTTGTCCGGAACGCGGCGCAGGTTTTCTTTGACTGCTTTGATGACCGCTGAAACATCTGTTTCAGACATGTCGAGCACAACAGGATATTGTGCCGTAAACCAGCCAACCGTTCTGGAGATGTTCACATTCGGGATGATGTCTTCCCGTCCGTGCCCCTCAAGATTGATGCCGATTTTGACACCGTCTGTCCACTCTTTCATCGTTAAACCGAGCGCACTGAGGAGAATATCATTGATCTCGGTTCCATATGGCTGATGAACATCTGTTAAGAGGTGTTTAGTGTCTTCTTCATTTAATTCGCAGATGACGGATGATGTATGTTTGACAATCCGCTCCTCTGTTTCAGCATCCTTCGGTACAGCGGAAACCTCTTCAGCGTCAATTTGCGCCCAGTATTCAGCCTGCTGCAAAAGGTGTGCTGATTGGCTGAATGCCGCCAATTCTTCCGCCCAATCCTTGAAGGAGTTCGTTTTTTGCGGGAAGACGATTTTCTCTTCGTTCTCAGCCTGCACGTAGCCTGATGCAAAGTCCTCAAGTAAAATCCGCCATGATACGCCGTCGACCACGAGATGGTGTACAGCGATGAGCAGATGATCCCCTGCTTCCGTGCGGTATAGCTCCCCTTTCAGAAGCGGCCCGTTTTGCAAGTCAAGACTGCTTTGCAGACTGTCAGCGAGAACCTTAATCTGACTTTTCAGCATATCTTCATCTGAGCCGTACAGATCAACGATTTCGAAGCTGACCTCGCATTCGTCTATCCGTTTATACGATTGAATGATGTCGCCGTTTTCTTCACGGTAAACCATGCGCAGCGCGTCATGATGTTCAATCAGTGCCTGCAATGTCTTTTCAACCCGTTCAGGATTGAAGCCCTTCGCAGAATGAAGCATGACCGACTGGTTCCAATGGTGTTTGTTCGAAAAATTCTTTTCAAAGAACCAGCGCTGGATCGGCGTCAGGGTAACTTCGCCCTCCACAGGGCCTTGGTCTGCCTGTTTGCCTTCGGCACGCTCCACGTATTGTGTCAGTTCTTCAATCGTCGGGTGCTGGAAGAGATCCTTCATTTCCAGCTTCCAGCCGTGCTGGTTCAAGCGGCTCGCCATCTGGATGCCTTTAATGGAATCTCCGCCGAGCGAGAAGAAATTGTCGCTGACACCTACTTCAGAAATACCGAGAACGTCCTGCCAAATGCCGGCAAGCAGCTCTTCCATGTCAGTGGACGGCGCTTTGTATTCTCCGCTTCCTGCTTCGATGTCCGGCTCCGGAAGCGCTTTGCGGTCTACTTTGCCGTTTGCGGTAACCGGAAGCTCGTTTAATGTCACCCAGAACGCCGGGATCATGTAGTCTGGCAGGGTTTCCTTCAGTGCTGATTTCAGCGCTTCTATGTCAGCTGTTTCCGGTGTGACATACGCCGCGATCGCTGTATTGCCGCCTTTATCTTTTACAGCTGTCACTGCCGCATCCTGCACCTGAGAAAGCTGGGCCAGCTGCACTTCAATTTCTGACAGCTCGATTCGGTAACCGCGGACTTTGACCTGCTGGTCGATCCGGCCGATGTATTCGATGCCGCCGTTCGTCCATTTCACTAAATCGCCTGTTTTGTACATGCGTTCACCCGGCACGAACGGATCGGGGACAAACCGCTTCGCGGTTTCGTCTTCCCTGTTCAGATAGCCGCGCGCCAGTCCGCGCCCCGCCACACAAAGCTCTCCGGCCACGCCTTCCGGCTGAACCTGATGGCTTTCGCTGAGAATGTACACTCTCGTATTGGCGATCGCGCGACCGATGGAAAGCGAACCTTCCTCCGGATTGATTTCTGTGCTCGTCGCAACGACAGTGTTTTCGGTCGGCCCGTAGTTGTTGACAATCGTGTACGGCTGCTTAACCGCACGCTTCAGTTTGTCTCCGCCTGTCAGCAATACGCGGAGTGATGTGTTCTCTAGCTCCATGAACTGTTCCGCCAGCTGTGTCGGCAGGAAGGTGACTGTGACGTTGTGCGTTTCGAAATAGTCATTCAGGCGGGTGATATCAAGGCGGATCGCTTCATCAATGACATGAAGCTCGGCGCCGATCGTCCAGGTCGGGAACATCTCCCAAATGGAAGCGTCGAACCCGAAGCCCGCGTACTTCGCACTGCGATCCTCCGCCGTCATGCCAAATGCGTCGTGGTGCCAGAAGCACAGGTTCACAAGCGCATGGTGCTCGATCATCACACCCTTCGGCTGTCCGGTCGTTCCTGACGTGTAAATCATATAAGCAAGGTGATCCGAGGTTGTGTCGGTCTGCGGATTTTCCTCGTCGTTTTCATCAAGCGGCAGACTCAGGATTGTGCGGTTGCCGTCAAGAAGAATGACCTCGCCCGTGTAGCTGTCCGGCACTGAGATGCCTTCTTGTTTCAAGAGAAGTTTCGCGCCGCTGTCCTGTAGGATATATTCAATCCGCTGATCCGGATAGTCAGGATCAATCGGCACAAATGCCGCTCCTGCCTTCAGGACACCGAGCACCGCGGCGGACATTTCAAGCGACGGCTTCGTGAGAATGCCGACGCGCTCATCCGCGCCGATGCCGCAGTCAATCAGAATCCGCGCCAGACGATTCGCCTTCGCATTCAGCTCGCCGTACGTCCATGATTGCCCGTTATACGTGACAGCCGGGCGGTCTTTGTGGCGCTTAGCCGCTTCTTCAAACAGCTGATGAACCGTTTGGTCTGTCGGCACAGGCAGTGTTTTTCCTTTCCATGCCTCCAAAAGTGTTTGTTTTTCTGTTTCGTTGACGAGTGACAGGCTGGAAAGCGGCTGGTTTGGATTTTCTGCAACAGCCTGCAATAATCGCAGAACGTATTCGCTCCATTGCTCAGCAGTTTCTCTTGAGAATAGGTCAGTCGCATATTCCAGCTGCAGACCGATGCCGTTTTTGTCAGCGAAACCGCCTAATGTGAGGTCAAACTTGGATGTTCCTTGATGTGCCTCATAAGGTGAAATCGTGAGATCTTGCAGCTCAAGCTGTTCTTTATCAGGGTTTTCTGTCGTAACCATCACATTAAACAAAGGATTCCGGCTCATATCCCGAGGGAGGTCTAACTGATTGACCAGGTCTTCAAACGGATACTCCTGATGCTCAAGTGCTGACAGATTTGTCTCCTTCGCTTGCTCCAGAAGCTCTGCAAATGTCTGCTCTTCCCTTGCTTCCATTCTCAGTGCGAGCGTATTGACGAACATCCCCGGCATGTTTTGCACGTCGGCATTCGTGCGGCCTGCTGTAACCGAGCCGATCACGATATCCCGCTGTCCGGAGATTTTGCTTAAAAAGACATGGAAGACGGTGTGAAGCACCATATGCAAAGTCGTTCCCGTTTCTGCGAGCAGTTTTTCAATCGCCTTTGCCGTTCCGCTTTCCGCACGGAAACGGACGGTATCCCCTTCAAAGCTTTGAACAGGCGGTCGGGTGTAATCGAGCGGAAGGTCAAGCTCCGGCAGTTCGCCTGAGAGAACTGAAAGCCAGTATTGCTCATGCTCCTTCATCCGTTCTTTCTGACCGGCTTCATTTTGCCAAACAGCGAAATCTTTATAATGAAGCTTCGGCTCCGGAAGCTGTTCGCCTTTATAAAGCAGTGCCAATTCTTTAACGAAAATACCTCTTGATACACCATCCGCGATAATGTGATGCATATCCAATAGAAGCAGATGTTTTTGGTCTGCGATTCGGAGTAATGCCGCGCGAATGAGCGGAGCGCCGCTTAAGTCGAATGGCCGGATAAATTCTTTAATCTTCTGTTCCGCCTCGCCCTCTTCTGCATCAAACACGTGAAGATCAATTGATGCCTCCTCAACAATGCGCTGGACAGGCTCTCCGTCTGCTTCCGTAAATGACGTGCGCAATGATTCATGACGGTTTACGAGCTGGTTGAGTGATTCCCGCAGGCGCGAAATGTGAAGCTCGCCTTCCATAAGAAGAACCGATGGCATATTATAGCTGATCGTCTGCCGGTCAAGCTGATGGAGCACGTACATCCGTTTCTGCGCGGATGACAATGGATACACATCCTGTTTGTCAGCCGGCTTCAGCATGTGATAGCCGCCTGATGCTGCCGATTCCTCCATATAAGCCGCCAGCTGGCGTACAGTTGGCTGTTCGAACAGCGCTTTAAGCGGCACGGTTTTCTCCAACTCTGCCTGTATATTGGCGATGAGCATCATTCCTTTTAGTGAATGGCCGCCTAAATCGAAGAAGTTGTCATCGATTCCGATCGCTTCAATGCCGAGTGTTTTCTGCCAGATGCGGCAAAGGCTTTCTTCAAGCGCTGTTTCCGGAGCAGCTGACGCTTCATATCCGGATTGCGCTGCGTTCGGCTTCGGCAATGCGTTTCTGTCGGTTTTCCCGTTTGCCGTGAGCGGGATGGCGTCCACCTGCACAAAGAAGGCAGGGATCATATGAGACGGCAGTATTTGTGAAAGCTGTTTCCGGAGCTCTGCTTTTTCAATGGCTTGATCCGCCGTATAATACGCGCAAAGCTCCTGAAGCCCGCCCTCAGAAACCGCAAGCACAACCGCTTCTTGAACGTCGCTGAGGCTGAGCATGACCGTTTCAATTTCTTTCGGCTCAATGCGGTAGCCGCGGATTTTCACCTGATCATCAGCCCGGCCGATAAATTCAATCGTGCCGTCAGCCAGTCTCCGAACGACATCTCCGGTCTTGTACATCAGGCTGCCCGGCGCATACGGGTTTTCCACAAATTTCTCGGATGTGAGCTGAGGACGGCTGAGATATCCTCTGGCAAGCCCCTGTCCCGTGATATATAACTGGCCGCTCGCTCCCGAAGGCACAAGCTTCAATGACTCATTTAAGACAAGTGCGCCGGTATTGGCAATCGGCCGTCCGATTATCGGCCGTTTCGCGAATGTGTCAGGTTCAGTCAGGTCAACCCGTCCGGCAATGGCGCCGATCGTTGCTTCGGTCGGACCGTAGTGATTGATAAATTCGGTATGCCGATATACCTTGCTGAAAGCTAAAACATCAGCCGGAATGATCTTTTCTCCTCCCAACACAATCAAGCGCAGGGATTCAAAGTGCGGCTCCTTTGTAAAGCTGGCCGTGTTCACCATCGTATGGAACAGAGACGGTGTCAGCTTGATATACGTGATGCCGTGTTCCTTGATATAACGGCCAATCTGATCGGGCGCCGTATATGTTTCTTTCGGCACAATGTGAAGCTCACCGCCTGCTTGAAGCACAGGGAAAATGCTTGTATATCCCAAGTCGAATGCGTAAGACGAAAGCAAGACAGACTTATCCGTTTCAGCCAGCCCTGCCTCTTTGCTAAACCAAGAAACATAGTTTGTCAGATTGCGATGCTCAATCTGCACACCCTTCGGCTTCCCGGTCGTGCCGGATGTGTAAATGATATATGCAAGATTCTGAGGCCCAGAAATCGGTTCCGGACGCTCCTTGCTTTCGTTCCGCCAATCCGCTTGATCGATGTTGATGGCGGTTCCTTGATATTGCCCTATGGCAGTCATATTTCTTTCATTCACGACTGTAAATCTCGCACCGCTGTCTTCTAATGAATAGCGGATTCGTTCCTCAGGCGTATCCGGATCAATCGGAAGGAAAGCTGCTCCCGCCTTCAGGACACCAAGAACAGCTGTCATTAGGTCAGCTGAACGGTCCATGACAAGGGCTACGATGTCTTCACTTCCTGCCCCGTGCGCGCGCAAATGATGCGCCAGCTGGTTTGCCTGTTCATCGAGCTCACGATAGCTCAGCTGGTTTCCGCCACAAATCACAGCCGGATGATCAGGTGTTTGCTGCACCTGTTTTTCGAAAAGTGACGCAAACGTGTCATTGCCAGAATGAGTGGTTTGTTTTTTCTCTTCAAGCAAAGCTGCCGTTTCAACTGGTGAAAGAATCTCCAAATCAGACAGCCGTACGTTCGGATTAACCGCAGCTGCTTTGATCAAATTGACGAAGTGGCTGCTCCAGCGGCGGATCGTCTCGTCCTTAAACAAGGCAGTTGCGTAGTCAAAGCTTAAACCGATTTCTTCTTCCCGTTCGACAGCTTCCAAGGACAGATCAAATTTCGCCACGTGATGAAGCATGGAATAGGAAGAAATCTTCAAATCTCCTAATTTCAAAGAAGGAATCTCCATGTTCTGCATGTTGAACATGACGCTGAACAGCGGGCTTCGGCTTGTGTCCCTTGTGAGCGGCAGTTTTTCAATCAGTTCCTCAAGCGGATAGCTTTGGTGCTCGAATGCTTGCAGACTGACCGTTTTGACTTCGTCTAGGAATTGTGCAAAGGTTTTATCCCCCGCAGGCGCTGTCCGCAATGCCACCGTGTTGACAAACATACCCGGCACACCTTGCAGATCAGGATGCGTTCTGCCCGCAGTCGGTGAGCCGACGATGATGTCATCCTGTGACGCGTACTTAGAGAGCAGTACATGAAATGCGGCTAAAAGGAACATGTACATTGTTGTGTCTGTTTCTGACAGCAGCGATTTGATTTGAGCTGTGATTTGTTTATCCAGCCCGAACATGACGCGCTCCCCGGAAAAGCTCCGTTCTGCAGGACGCGGGAAATCCGCCGGAAGATCAAGAACCGGCAGCTCGCCTTTAAACGTATCCAGCCAGTATGCTTCATCCTTTTGATGATCCGCATGTTCTTTTTGCCAGACAGCGTAATCTTTATAGTGAATCTGCGGGAGCTCCAGATCTGCGCCTTGATAGATTTTGGCGAGATCGCCGATGAGAATGCCTGTCGAGCTGCCGTCCGTAATGATATGGTGCATATCAATGAGCAGCAGATGGCGTTCTTCTTCAAGCTGGACAAGCTTCGAACGGACGAGCGGCGCGCGGTTTAACTCAAACGGCTGAATAAACGATTTGATCAGCTCTTCCGCGTCTTCTTCCCGTCCCTTGGCAGCCTCCAGCTGGAACGATATGTTTTTATGAACGGTCTGTACGACTTCTCCGTCTATCATGTCAAACGACGTACGGAGAATTTCGTGCCGGTTGATTAATTGCTGAATCGCATGTTCAAGCCGGTCTTTGTTTACTTCTCCCTCCAGCAAAAGTACAGCAGGGACGTTGTAGCTTGTGCTTGCTTGTCCAAGCTGATTGAGGATGTACATTCTCCGCTGGGCCGGGGAAACAGGATAATGCTGCTGATAAGGTGCTTGCCTGATCGGTTCAAACGTCTGCTCCTCCTTGCTTTCGCTCTCTTCCAAATACAGTGCCAGTTCTTGAATGGTCGGCTTTTCAAAAAGCACTTTAATCGGCACTTCCTTGTGGAAATGCTCTTGAATTTTCGCCGTCATCATCATCGCTTTCAGAGAATGTCCGCCGATCATAAAGAAGTTATCGGTAACGCCTGCTTTGACGCCGAGTATCCCTTCCCAGATCTCCGCTAATTTCTTTTCACTCTCTGTTTTGGGTGCTGCATATTCAGACTGCACAGCGTCTGATTGAGGTGCAGGCAGTTCTTTTTTATTGATTTTTCCGTTTGGTGTAAGCGGCAGGCTGTCCATCTGGATCAAATGGGCAGGAACCATATAGTCAGGCAATGATTGAGACAGCGTTTTTCTCAGCCCGCTCACAGACACTTCGCGATCCGCTGTAAAGTACGCGCAGATTTCATTTTCATCCGCTTTGTTTTTGCGAATGATCACGGCAGCCTCTGTCACATGTTCGGCCATGTTCAATTTGGTTTCAATTTCGCCAAGCTCAATCCGGAACCCGCGCACCTTCACCTGGTTATCAATTCTTCCTAAAAACTCGATATTCCCGTCCGGAAGCCATCTCGCCAAGTCGCCAGTTCGATACATTTTTTCACCCGGTCTGAATGGATCTTCGAGAAATTGCTTCTTCGTCAGCTCTGGGAGGTTGACGTAGCCCCGTGCCACGCCGCTTCCGCCGACACACAGTTCACCGGGCGCGCCGATCGGCTGCAGGCGCTGCTGCTCATCCATGATGTATGCAGTGGAATTTCCGATTGGCTTCCCGATTGGAATTGAACCGCTGTACTCGCGATCAATCAGAAAGCTTGTAGAAAATGTCGTATTTTCTGTCGGTCCGTACCCGTTCCACAGAGAAAGCAACGGCGATGCCTGTTTCACTTTACTTACAATATGCGGCACGAGCGCGTCTCCGCCGATAATTAAATGGCGCAGTGTGCCGAACATGCCGGCATCCTTTGCAGCAAGCTGGTTGAATAATGGCGATGTCAGCCACATCGTCGTAATTCTCTGCTCACGGAGGAACGCTGAAAACCGTGTCGCGTCAAGCAGTGTCTCTTTTTTCACCGGATAAAGCGCAGCGCCGTTCAGCAGCGCGCCAAAGACCTCAAATGTACCTGCATCAAAGCTGACAGCTCCCGTTTGCGCCATTCGGTCTTCTTCATGAACAGGAACGTATCCTGCATTTTTAACGAGACGCAGAATGCTTTTATGTTCGATCATGACGCCTTTCGGTTTTCCGGTCGAACCTGACGTGTACATGATGTAAGCCAGGTCAGACGGATCGGCAGGCAGATTCAGATTGTCAGCCGTTTCATTCCCTTCAAAGACGCCTTCCAGCGGGAGAACCGGTACTTGCAGCTGATTTGCCTGTTTTGTATAGGCCTCTCCAGCTAAAGCGATCCGAATTGAGCTGTCCGCCGCCATGAAACGGAGCCGATCCTCCGGAAGTGCGGGATCAAGCGGCACATATGCGGCGCCTGCTTTTAAAACAGCCAGCATGGCGGCAACAGTGTCTGCCGAACGGTCATTCATAATGGCTGCTGTTTCACCCTTTTGAAGACCTTGCCCGATGAGCTTTCTCGCCAGGCGGTTCGCTGCTTCGTTCAGCTCGCGGTATGTCAGCTCGGCTCCTTCATATACGAGGGCAGTACTTGCCGGTGTCCGCTTTGCTTGTTCTTCAAATACTTGATGAACAGCCATTCCTTCAGGGAGTTCTGATGAAGTGCTGTTAAAGGTCTCCACAATTTGCCGCTGCTCTTCTTCTCCCACAAGCCCGTGCTCACGCACAAAAGCGTCCGGCCGCTCGACAGCGGCTGTCATCATGCGGGTGAGATGCCCCGCTGTCCGTTCAATAAAAGCAGAATCAAATGCAGCGCCGTTATATTTGATTTTAACGGTCCAGGTTTTACCCGGGTAAACAATGAGGTTGAAATCAAAGCTTGTTTGTTCAAATGCGCTCTCAACCTTAATAGAGAACCCGAGCCGGTCTTCCATGCTGCCGTTTTCAAGCTCTTGATCAAGCGGATAATTTTCAAAAGCGACGAGATGGTTCAAAAGACTGCTGTCCAAGGCTGAACGTTTTTGAATCTCGTAAAGCGGCACGTAATCGTAACGCTCCGCCTCCACCGCATGCTGCTGAACGTCTGTGAAAATATCTGCGAATGTAGACTGCTGATCAACCTTTACACGCACCGGAATGGTATTGATAAAGAGCCCCGCCATTGTTTCAATTCCGTTGATTTCAGACGGCCGTCCCGATACGACCGTGCCAAAGACAACATCATTTGTAAAGTTATATTTGCTGAGGACGATTCCCCAGATCGCCTGAAACAGGTTAGGCCCCGTCACTTGATGGCGATTCGCCGTTTGCTGAATGCGTGCAACCAGTTCCTCATCCCATGTAAATGAATATTCTCTGTTCACATACTCGTCTTTTTTCTCCGGCAAGCGGCCCGGGAGCACGCTTGGCTGTTCAAAATCCGCCAAGCGTTCGCTCCAGTAGCCTTCCGCTTCTTCATTGTCCTGTTTTCCAAGCCACTTAATGTAGTCGGAATATGGCTTGCCCTGCCCGTTTGCAGGTGTGCGGCCTGCTCTGAGCGCTTCGTAGTTTTGGAACAGGCTTTTCATCAGCACGCCCATGCTCCAGCCGTCCATCATAATATGGTGATTGCTCCAGACAAGATACAGCTGATCTGCATCAAGGCGGAAAACTGCCACCTTGAACAAAATGTCTTTGGCCAGGTTAAAGCCTTGGCGCTGAACGTCTAGTTTGTAACGCTCGATGTGGTCTTTCTGGCGATCCTCGTCTGCATGACTGATATCTTCATAGTGCACCTTTGTCTTGCGTTCCGCTAACACAACCTGACGCGGCTTTTGCAGCTGCTGGTGCACAAATACCGTACGGAGAATATCGTATGACCGGATCAGTTCATTGACGCTTTTCTCAAAGATTTCTAGATCAAAAACACCTTGAATGCCAAGCTCTAATTGTGTGAAGTAAGAGGAAGAATGCGGATCAAGCATCGCATGATACAGCATTCCTTCCTGCATCGGTGTAAGTGCATACACCTTTTGAATCGATTTTTTGCTCATATGCCACCTCTATTAAAAAATTTCCATTAATTTATCAAGCTCATCCAGCGTCAAATCGTCGTCGCCAAGGTCACTCGGCGTCAGTTCCGTGCCATCTTGAGATAGGCAATGTTCAATGATTCTATGAAGATGGGCCTTAAAGCTGTCACTGAATGTCTGTATCGTTTTTTCATGAAATTCGAGAGAGTGATAGGCCAGTGACATCGTCAGTTTTCCGTTTTCAATATATCCGACTACATCAAGCGCGTTCGGTTTTTCCGTTTCCGGGCTTAATGACTGTCCTGACGGCAGCTCTGATCTCGTGAATAAACCTGCATCCGACATTTCATCGAACTGTCCTAAATAGTTAAAGCTGATATCCGGCTGAATGGAGAACGCCACATCTTCTTTATGCTCCGGCGCCGCCAAATAGCGCAAAATGCCGTAGCCCACTCCCTTATTCGGGATATGTCTGATGTCTTCTTTCATTTGCTTCAGCTGATAAGCCAGATCATCCGCGTGCTTCATATCCAGCACCATCGGGAACATACTCGTAAACCAGCCGACTGTCCGGGAAATGGTCAGGTCTTCTACGATATCTTCACGTCCATGCCCCTCTAAATGAACACTCACTTGCTCCTGACCTGTCCACTCCTTCATCGCCAATCCGAATGCCGTCAGCAAAATATCATTCATTTCTGTATGATAAGCCTCATGCACCTTGGTGGTAAGCTGTTCTGTCTCTTCAGCAGTCAGCGAAAATTCGATTGTCTTTGTATGTTTCATTCGCTGATCACTAGATTCGCGGTCCTTCGGAAGCTTCATCGGGACAGTCTGTTCTTCAAGCTGTTTCCAATACTCTTTTTCTTTCAAAAAGGCCTTAGAATTTGCGAAGTCTTGTAATCTCTCCGCATACTCCGCAAACGAATGGGTTTTCTGCGGAAGAACCGGCTCGTTCCCTTGCTCCAGCTGTGTATAAACCGCGGCGAAATCCTCCAGTAAAATCCGCCACGATATACCGTCAACCACTAAGTGGTGAATCACAAGCAGCAAGTGATCTCCGTCTTCTGCCTGGAACAAGCCTGCTTTTAACAAGCCGCCTTCATTCAAATCGATGCTGCTTTGCAGACGCTCCGCTTCTCTCTCTATGCGGTCTTCATGATCTATAGCCTGCCCCTCAAGCTTGGCGATCTCCAAGTGGACAGACACAGCATCAAGCCCTTTATTAAACTGAACGATCTCCCCTTGTTCCTCGCGGTAGACCATGCGAAGTGCGTCATGATGTTCAATCAGTGCCTGCAATGTCTTTTCAACCCGTTCCGGATCGAAGCCCTTCGCAGAATGAAGCATGACCGACTGGTTCCAATGGTGTTTGTTTGTGAAATTCTTTTCAAAGAACCAGCGCTGGATCGGCGTCAGGATAACTTCGCCCTCCACAGGGCCTTGGTCTGCCTGTTTGCCTTCGGCACGCTCCACATATTGTGTCAGTTCTTCAATCGTCGGGTGCTGGAAGAGATCCTTCATTTCCAGCTTCCAGCCGTGCTGGTTCAAGCGGCTCGCCATCTGGATGCCTTTAATGGAATCTCCGCCGAGCGAGAAGAAATTGTCGCTGACACCTACTTCAGAAATACCGAGAACGTCCTGCCAAATGCCGGCAAGCAGCTCTTCCATGTCAGTGGACGGCGCTTTGTATTCTCCGCCCCCTGCTTCGATATCCGGCTCCGGCAGTGCTTTGCGGTCTACTTTGCCGTTTGCGGTAACCGGAAGCTCGTTTAATGTCACCCAGAAAGCCGGGATCATGTAGTCTGGCAGGGTTTCCTTCAGTGCTGATTTCAGCGCTTCTATGTCAGCTGTTTCCGGTGTGACATACGCCGCGATCGCTGTATTGCCGCCTTTATCTTTTACAGCTGTCACTGCCGCATCCTGCACCTGAGAAAGCTGGGCCAGCTGCACTTCAATTTCTGACAGCTCGATTCGGTAGCCGCGGACTTTGACCTGCTGGTCGATCCGGCCGATGTATTCAATGCCGCCGTTCGTCCATTTCACCAAATCGCCTGTTTTGTACATGCGTTCACCCGGCACGAACGGATCGGGGACAAACCGCTTCGCGGTTTCGTCTTCCCTGTTCAGATAGCCGCGCGCCAGTCCGCGCCCCGCCACACAAAGCTCTCCGGCTACGCCTTCCGGCTGAACCTGATGGCTTTCGCTGAGAATGTACACTCTCGTATTGGCGATCGCGCGACCGATGGAAAGCGAGCCTTCCTCCGGATTGATTTCTGCGCTCGTCGCAACGACAGTGTTTTCGGTCGGCCCATAGTTGTTAACAATCGTGTACGGCTGCTTAACCGCACGCTTCAGTTTGTCTCCGCCTGTCAGCAATACGCGGAGTGATGTGTTCTCTAGCTCCATGAACTGTTCCGCCAGCTGTGTCGGCAGGAAGGTGATTGTGACGTTGTGCGTTTCGAAATAGTCATTCAGGCGGGTGATATCAAGGCGGATCGCTTCATCAATGACATGAAGCTCGGCGCCGATCGTCCAGGTCGGGAACATCTCCCAAATGGAAGCGTCGAACCCGAAGCCCGCGTACTTCGCACTGCGATCCTCCGCCGTCATGCCAAATGCGTCGTGGTGCCAGAAGCACAGGTTCACAAGCGCATGGTGCTCGATCATTACACCCTTCGGCTGTCCGGTCGTTCCTGACGTGTAAATCATATAAGCAAGGTGATCCGCGGTTGTGTCGGTCTGCGGATTTTCCTCGTCGTTTTCATCAAGCGGCAGACTCAGTATTGTGCGGTTGCCGTCAAGAAGAATGACCTCGCCCGTGTAGCTGTCCGGCACTGAGATGCCTTCTTGTTTCAAGAGAAGTTTCGCGCCGCTGTCCTGTAGGATATATTCAATCCGCTGATCCGGATAGTCAGGATCAATCGGCACAAATGCCGCTCCTGCCTTCAGGACACCGAGCACCGCAGCAGACATTTCAAGCGACGGCTTCGTGAGAATGCCGACACGCTCATCCGCGCCGATGCCGCAGTCAATCAGAATCCGCGCCAGACGGTTTGCCTTCGCATTCAGCTCACCGTACGTCCATGACTGCCCGTTATACGTGACAGCCGGGAGGTCTTTGTGGCGCTGAGCCGTTTCTTCAAACAGCTGATGAACCGTTTTGTCTGTCGGCACAGGCAGTGTTTTTCCTTTCCATGCCTCCAAGAGCGTTTGTTTTTCTGTCTCGTTGACGAGTGACAGGCCGGAAAGCGGCTGGTTTGGATGTTCTGTTACTGCTCCTAAAAGCTGAATCCAGTATTGCTTCCATCGTTCAATCGTTTCCCTTGTAAACAGCGCCGTATTGTATTCAAGAACAAATGTGAGCCCTTCGCCGGTTTCGTCAGCTGTCAGCGTGATATCAAACTTGGCCGTTTTCCGCTCAAACGGATGCGGTTCAAGCTCGACCCCTTTCATCGTTAAATCTTTAATGTTCGCATTTTGCATAGAAAATACTGCGTCAAATAAAGGGTTTCTGCTTGTGTCACGGTGAACCTGAACTTTTCCGATCAGGTCTTCAAGCGGGTAATCCTGCGCTTCAAATGCGCTAAGTGCTGTTTCTTTCACTTCGCCAAGATAATCCGCAAACGTCTTATCGCCCTTCGGATACGTGCGCAGCGCCAGCGTATTGACAAACATGCCGATGACGCGGCTGATGTCTGCTTGAGAGCGCCCGGCTACCGGCGAGCCAACAATGATATCGTTTTGCCCGCTCAATTTTGATAAAAACGCGCTGTAAGACGCCAGAAGAACCATATACAAGGTGGAATCCGTTTCCTTCGCGAGCCTGCGAAGAGCATCTGCTTTTCTTGCATCTAATGAAAATGCAATCCGGTCTCCCTCAAACGTTTGAACCGCAGGACGGCTGTAATCAGTTGGAAGAGTCAGCACCGGCAGCTCTCCTTCAAGCTCCTTCAGCCAATGCTCCTCTTGCTTCCGGTAAAGCTCGGACTGAATAAACTGCTGCTGCCACACGGCATAATCCTTATATTGAATATGAAGCGGCTCAAGGCTTTCTCCATCGTACAGCTTCGAGAGTTCATCAATCAGCACGCCGACAGACGCTCCGTCAGAAATAATATGGTGCATATCAAACAGCAGCAGATGCTCAGTTTCTGAAAGCTTGATCAGTCCCATTCTGAACAGCGGCAGCCGGTCAAGTGTGAACGGACGGATAAACTCAGAAACGATCCGCTCGGTCTCTTCTTCTGGAGCTTCAAAATATGCCATATCAAACGCTGCTTCATCCCAGATTCGCTGCACCGTTTCTCCGTCTTTTATTTCAAAGGTTGTTCTGAAGGCTTCATGGCGCTCCATTAACTGATTCATTACGCATTTGAGCCTTTCAACATCCAAATGACCCTTCAGGCGCAGAACCGATGGCATGTTGTAGCTTGTGTCCGCTCCTTCAAGCTGCTGAAGCACGTACATCCGTTTTTGCGGAGAAGAAACAGGATAAGTCTCTTGTTTCTTTGCCGGTCTGATGCTGATCGCTGTTCCTTTTTCAGCGGCGGCAATAGCCTGCGCTAAGCTTTCAACGGTCGGTGATTGGAAAAGATCCTTCAGAGAAAGTTCGGCGCCCAGTTCCTGATGAATCAAGGCAAGCATCTTCATCCCCGCTAACGAGTGTCCGCCGATATCAAAGAATTGGTCATAGATGCCGATCTGTTCAACCTGAAGCACCTGTGCCCAAATGTCTGCGACTTTTTGTTCTATTTCATTGCGCGGCGCAACATATGAAACACCATTTGAGATGTTGGCGTCAGGAAGCGGAAGCGCCCGACGGTCGATTTTTCCGTTTCCGGTCAGAGGCAGCTCGTCCATTTGGATAAATACCGCAGGAATCATGTAAGCCGGCAGATCCTTTGCCGTATGCTCTCTCAGCTCTTGCGCTGTAATTTCACCCTGTCCGACAAAGTACGCGCAAAGCAGTTTGTCTCCCGCACCTTGATCGACGGCAAGCACAACGCTCTCCTGCACACGATCGTGGCTTTGCAGCTGGTGCTCAATTTCTCCGAGCTCAATGCGCTGTCCTCGGATTTTCACCTGGTGGTCGATCCGTCCGATAAATTCGATATCGCCATTCGGCAGCCATCTTGCCAAGTCACCTGTTTTATACATGCGTTCGCCTTTTTTAAACGGATGCGGCACAAATTTCTCCTCAGTCAGTTCAGGTCGGTTGTAATAGCCTTTCACGAGGCCTTCTCCGCTGACACACAGTTCTCCGGCGATGCCGGCAGGCTGAACATGTCCCGCGCGGTCAAGAATGTATACTTCCGTATTGCTGACCGGTTTTCCAATCGGAACGGACATCGTGTGCTCATCTAATTCATCAACCGGATGATACGTCGCGAAAACCGTGCTTTCAGATGGGCCGTACATGTGAAGCAGCTTGCCTTTTCCAACGGTCTGCAGCGCTTTTTTCACATGATCTACAGAAGCCCGTTCTCCTCCGAACATAATCTTGCGCAAAGTCGACAAGCATGTCGGATTCAAGTCCACAAGAAGGTGGAACAGAGCTGTCGTGATCATGAGAATGCTGATGTTCTCCCGATCAATGACGCGAGAAAGACGAGCCATGTCCAGAACTGTTTCTTTCGGAACGATGACAAGCTTCGCGCCGTTTAAAAGAGAACCGAACACATCAAACATAAATGCGTCAAATACATAGTTTGAGAGTCCGAGTATCGTATCCTGTTCCGTAATGCTGAGATAATTCGTCTGCTTAACCGTGCGCAGAATATTGGCATGTGTCACGATATTCCCCTTTGGCGTTCCTGTCGTTCCGGATGTATACGTTAGGTTGGCCATAGCCGCCGAATCAAACGGCAGAGCGAGGTTTTGCGCATCGTCGTGATAGCTATCGTCCTCATCAGCGAGCACGATGACGCCTTCGAATTCCGCTTTTTCCGCTAACGCCTTTAATTTCTTCTGGGTGAGAAGCACTTTCGCTCCGCTGTCTTGGAAGAAATGCTGCATCCGCTGAATCGGGTGTTCCGGATCAATCGGTACATAAGCCGAACCGGATTTTAATACCGCCAGGATTGACACAATCATGTCCATTGACCGTTCACATAGGACGGCCGCTGTCCTGCTTTCGCCTGCTCCCATTGAAAGAATGCCGCGCGCTAAACGGTTGGCCCGTTCATTCAGCTCACGATATGTGAGCGATTGCCCTTCATATTGAAGTGCCGGACGATCCGGCGTTTTGGCAGCCTGCTCCTCAAACAGCTGAACAATCGTTTTGTCTTTCGGATAAGGCGTTCTTTCCGGGTTAAACTGCTGAATTTGTGAAACGGCTTCCTGTTCAGAAAGAAGATTGTATTCAGAAATTGGTTTCTCAGGCTCAGCCGCTACATCTTCAAGCAACCGCGCAAAATGCGTGAGCAGCCTGTCTGCCGTGCTTCGTTTAAACAGTTTTGTGCTGTAGTCTAAATCAAGATCAATGCCTTGGTCCGTTTCTCTTGCCTGAACCGTTACATCAAATTTGGCAATGTTGAAATTGGTCTCATGAATCGACAATGTCAAATCACCGACAGCCGGAATGCCCGCCGTTGCGTTTTGGAGACTGAACATCGTGTCAAACAATGGATGCCTGCTGATATCACGCGGTATGTTCAGGTCTTCAACGAGCCATTCAAATGGATAATCCTGATGAGAAAAAGCATCCAGAACCTGCTGGCGCACACGTGTGAGCAGGCTGTTAAAGGTCTCATCCTGCTTCACTTCGCTGCGAATCGCGAGCGTATTGACGAACATGCCGACAATGCCCTCTGTGTCAGAATGATGTCTGCCCGCTGACGGGGTGCCGACAATGATGTCATCCTGCCCCGTATATTTAGACAGGAGCGTATAGTAGGCTGACAGCATAACCATATAAAGTGTGGCGCCATTTTTTTCAGCTAAACGATACAGGCGATTCTTTAACTCCGCATCCAGCTTGATGGAAACCCGGTCTCCTTCAAAGCTTTGGACAGGCGGTCTCGGATAATCGGATAGAAGCTGAAGCACTGGAAGCTCGCCCGCAAAGGCTTCCTTCCAATACGCCTGATCCTCCTGGTATCCTTCAGCAGCCTGCGCGCTTTGCCAGACGGCGTAATCTTTATACTGAAGACGGAGCTCAGGAAGCTGTTCACCGCGGTAAATCTGTGCCAGTTCCTCCAAAATAATGCCGATGGAAACACCGTCAGAAATCAAATGGTGCATATCAAACAGAAGCATATGACGGTTTTCTTCAAGCTCCATCAATCCGATTCTCAACAGCGGCGCTTTCGATAAGTCAAACCGGCGGACAAAAGAAGTCATAACCTCCTCATTTGAGCGGCCGCTTCTTTCAATCATCTCGACGTTGAACTGAACACTGTCATGAATTTTCTGTCTCGGCGTACTGCCTTCAAGCACAAATGACGTCCTCAGTGACTCGTGGCGGCTGATTAACCCGTCAAATGCGCGTTCCAGTTTTTGAATGTCTAAAGGCCCCTCTAAAATAGCTGCCGCCGGCATGTTATATCCGACTCCCGCATCTTCGAATTGGCTGACAATATACGTCCGCTGCTGCGCCAAAGAAAGCGGGTAATGTTCCTGTTTTTCAGCTGGCTCAATTGCCGCAAACGTCCTGCCTTCTTCACGCTCGGCCGCCTCAGCAAGAGCGGCGATGGTCGGATGCTCAAACACATATTGCAGCGGGATGTCAGCGCCCGTCTCCTTATGAATCTTTGTTAAAAGCGTCATGGCCTTCAATGAATGACCGCCCGTTTCAAAGAAATTGTCAAAGACCCCGGCTTTCTCAACGTTCAGCACATCCTGCCAAATCTCAGCGATTGCTTTTTCCATTTCGTTTCGAGGTGCGGTATAAGCTGTTCCGCTTACCGCTTTTACCTCAAGCGCAAACAGCTTGCGGCGGTCAACTTTACCGCTTGGTGTGAGCGGGATTTCTGTGATTTCTGTGATGTAAGCCGGCACCATATAGTCAGGAAGCTGTTTTGCCGCGTGTTCCCGCAAACGTGCTGGAGCAAATTCGCTTCCCTCCTTTTGCACAACATACGCACAAACCTCAAGATTCCCTTGGTCGTCAGGCCTCGCCAAGACGACAGCTTTGGCAACATCAGGCGCCTGCTGAAGCACGGCTTCAATTTCTCCAAGCTCAATGCGGTATCCGCGAACTTTGACCTGATCATCTTCTCTTCCTAAGTATTCGATCGTTCCATCTGGAAGCCAGCGCACCACATCTCCGGTACGATACATGCTGTCACCGGGCACAAACGGGTCTTGTGAAAATTTCTCAGCTGTCAATTCCGGAAGGTTTAAGTAACCTCGTCCTACACCGTCACCCGCGATATACAGCTCGCCCGCCACGCCTTCCGGCTGCAGACGACCTTTTGTATCCAAAATATACAAGCGGTTATTCCCAAGTGCTTTACCGATTGGCACATACGCTGATTGAACTGAACTGTCCGGGTGGACCGGATGAACGGAAGCATCCACACACGTTTCAGTCGGCCCGTACACATTGGTCAAACGAGGAACGGCACCCGCTTCTTTAAACAATGTCAGAAGCTTGTCCGCCACAACGGAAGAAAGACCTTCCCCGCCAATCAGCAGGTGTTTGAGCTTAAGACCAGTCAAATCTCCCGCAGCAATCAGCATTTGCAGATGGGCCGGTGTTCCGTCCGTCGCCTCAATCCCGTGTCTGCGGTAATACTCAGCAAGAGCAGCGCCATTCGTCACCGTGTTCTTCGGTACAATATAAAGGGTCTGTCCCAAAAGAAGCGACGCGAAAATCTGTTTCACTGACGCATCAAAGTGGAACGGCGCAAGCAATGCCATCCGCAGGGTTTGGCTCTCACTCTGATAAACGGTCTGCTGCAGAGATTCAACCAAATGATGAACCTGGCGATGCTCGATCATCACTCCTTTTGGACGTCCGGTTGTCCCCGACGTATAAATAATGTAAGCAAGATGATCGGCATTCACATTGACATCCGAAATAGCATCTGTACCGCCTGCAATCGCCTGATCAAAGTCAATAAGCTCAGCAGATGCACCTGGAGACGCAACCTTCGATTCAGTCAAGACGAAATCCGCACCGCAGTCCTCCAAAATAAATTGGATGCGCTCTGCCGGAAACTCGGGGTCAATCGGCACATAGGCTCCGCCGGCTTTTAAAATCCCCATAATGGCCGTGATCATTCGTTCAGAACGTTCGAGCAAAACGGCAACCGGGCTGTCTGCACGGACACCCTTCTCTTTCAGCACACTGGCAATGCGTGATGATTGTTCATGTAACGTTTGATAGGACAATGCTCGATTTTCAAACACAACCGCAGGCTGATCAGCAAGCGATTCAGCCTTTTCTTGAAACAGCGCCGGAATCGTCATGTTCTTGCGGTAATTGACCGGTTCACCCCCGGCCCGCAATAGCAGCCGCTCTTTTTCCGCCTCAGAAATCAGTGTCAATTCATCAATCGTATGATTCGGGTGCGTAAGTGCGTTCTCAAGCAATGTCATCATGCGTTCACAAACAATTTCGATTTCTTCACGCGTCATTAAATCAGTACGGTAGTCAAAGTCAATTGTAAGTTTCCCAGTATCCCAGCGATCCTTCACATGAATCGAAACATCATTTAATCCGCTTCCGCTGAAAATGGGCTCAGTCAAAAAGGAAAGATTTTCTTCTTTCTGCCACTGCATCACCTGATATTCAAGAGAAACGGTAAACAGCTTTGTCACAGAGCTTTTTGTTTCACGAAGATCATTGATGAGAAGATTATACGGGTACTTTTGATGGCGAAGAGTTTTCATTAAATCCTTCATCCGGTCTTTAACAAAATCAAAAAACGCCTGTCCGCCGTCAATGTTTGCCCGAAGCGGAACCGTAGAAACAAACATGCCGAGCATCTGCTTTTCTTTCGCATTTGTCCGGTTGCCCATAAATGTACCAGTTACCACATCATTCTGCCCGCTGACTCTGTACAAGTAGGCGGCAAGCACCGATTGAAACACCGATAAAACGCTGACCTTATGCTCCTCACAAAAGGATAAAATTTGCTGATGCAGCGCCTCAGGCACATCTTGAGAGAATCTCTCAGCATCTAAACTTCCGCCTGCAGGAGCATTCCGTTTCAGGGAAACGAGTTCAGGCACCGTTTCAAATTGCTTGTTCCAGAACGCTTTATCTTTTTCAAACCGCTTCGATTGAGCATAGTCCTGTTCAGACAAAACATGATCGATAAATGAATGCGAGATTCCTTTTTTGTTTCTGAGCCGCCTGCTAATTCCAAGTAAATGTGCATAATGGCGTTTCCGAGGATGTTCATGGAGATCCCGTCAGAAATCACATGATGAACATTTACGTAAAACCATACTTCATTTTCTTTGATGGTAAACAGGGAAAATCGGAATAAATCACAATCGTACAGAGGCAGAGGTTTTTTCGTTTCCTCCCGGCCCCATTGTGAAACAGATTCTATCGCATTCGGATCTCCGGTGGTGTCAGTATGTTTTATATCAACAGGCCGATACTCGCTTATATATTGAACGGGCTCTCCATTTTCATCGAGACGCAAACGAAGACGCATTGCGTCATTTCTGCGGACAAACTCTTGAATCGCTTGCTCCACAAGCTTCCAGTCAATTTCTTCAGTTGAAACCAGCTTACCAATCCCCGCAAGATTTGAAATACTCGTTTGAGGATAAAATTTTTCTGTATACCAAATTCGTTTTTGAGCATCCGTTAAAGGTTAAAAAGTTATTTCCATATTATCTTACCTCCCCTAATCTTCAATAATCTGTAACATGTGCAGGATTATTTCTCTTTCGTATCCTTTGACAGCTTTTGAATCCAATGAACTAACCGCCCAAAAAGCCGAAAGTACTACTTCTCAAAAGCGTTGCATCCAAACAAAAAACACAAAGCGACCTAAAAAACGCCAGCCGTATGCATTGATTGCGGTGTCAGGCACAGGCAGATAAAGACCGCAAGCCCTCTTGCCCTAAAGTGAAACATTTTTGCCTATTTCTTCATTGTTTTCAATATTTTTAACCTTTCTAACGTTCACTTTAAATGAAAAAAATGTTTTTATCACCGAAAAATGGGTGAAAAGTTTCATGCGGGATACCGAAAAGATTCCAGTTTATTCACTGGGATATTTTTGCGGGATACCGCAATAATTTCCACTAAACATTATTTACAGAAAAATAAAAATGTTTAAAATACACTCTCACCCTATTTCCCATTTATTGTTGAAAGCCATTTACAATCTTTACATCCCTTATGTTTACCGCGCAAAAACCGAAAAACAGGCAAAAAAAAAGACACCCTTAGCCAAGAGCGCCTTACAACGATTCCTTCATGACATTTTTGTCGATATCAATCAATTCCATATAGCCTTTCCCCCACTCATGCATGGCATCAAGAATAGGCATCAGGCTTTCTCCTTGCGGGGTCAAGGAATATTCAACCTTCGGCGGGACAACCGGATACACTTCCCGGTGAACAATCATATCCTGCTCAAGCTCTCTCAGCTGATTCACGAGGATCTTCTGCGTAATATCAGGAATCAAAGCTTTCAATTCATTAAAACGTTTTGTGCCTTCTTTTCCTAAATGCCACAAAATGAGCATTTTCCATTTGCCGCCGATCACCGCAAGCGTTAATTCCTTCTCACAATTAAACCGTTTGTCGTCCATCCGGCTCAAAAGAAATCCCCCCTTAGTATACTTTTTGTATGTTAGATACGTATCATCACTTACTTACTTTTTGGCAGACTCTTTTTCATTATACTCACTCATAAAACCAAGCGAAAGAAATCTGATTGCCTCTTCTCACAGTATCCTCCAAGTAACTAGTTGACTTCAAAGTGCCTACTTCTCAGCTAAAGAGGGAACCTATAGAATGAAAAATAATTCGAATAAGGGAGTGGATCAACAATGGAATTACAGCTGGCATTAGACCTGGTAAATATCCCGGAAGCCATCGAGCTTGTCAAAGAAGTGGAACAATACATCGACGTGGTTGAGATCGGAACACCGGTTGTCATTAATGAAGGCCTTAGAGCCGTTAAAGAAATAAAAGAAACATTTCCGCAATTGAAGGTCCTGGCAGACCTGAAAATCATGGATGCCGGCGGATACGAAATTATGAAAGCGTCGGAAGCTGGAGCTGACATCATCACCGTTTTAGGGGCTACAGACGATGCAACAATTAAAGGCGCAGTAGAAGAAGCCAAAAAACAGAAGAAGAAAATCTTAGTGGACATGATTAACGTGAAAGATATTGAATCCCGTGCGAAGGAAATTGACGCACTCGGTGTTGACTACATCTGCGTCCACACTGGTTATGATCTTCAAGCAGAGGGCAAAAACTCTTTCGAAGAATTAACGACCATCAAAAATACCGTAAAAAACGCAAAAACCGCAATTGCAGGAGGCATCAAACTTGATACACTGCCAGAAGTGATCAAACAAAACCCTGACCTTGTCATTGTTGGGGGCGGAATTACAAGCGCAGCCGATAAAGCAGAAACAGCTTCAAAAATGAAACAGCTTATTGCCCAAGGATAAATAAAATGAAAACAACTGAATACGTAACGGAAATTCTCAATGAATTACACCGTTCAGCGGCTTATATTTCTAATGAAGAAGCTGATCAGCTTGCCGATCACATTCTTTCGTCCAATCAAATTTTCACAGCGGGCGCGGGGCGGTCTGGCCTGATGGCAAAATCCTTCGCGATGAGATTGATGCACATGGGCTTTAACGCTCATATTGTCGGTGAGATTCTCACTCCGCCGCTCCGCGAAGGAGATCTCGTCATTATCGGCTCAGGATCAGGCGAGACAAAGAGCTTGATCCATACAGCAGCAAAAGCAAAAAGCTTACACGGGATCGTTGCCGCTTTAACCATCAATCCGGATTCGAGCATCGGAAAACAATCGGATCTCATCGTCAAAATGCCTGGCTCTCCTAAAGACCAGTCAAACGGAAGCTATAAAACGATGCAACCAATGGGTTCATTGTTTGAGCAAACATTGCTGCTTTTCTATGATGCAATAATTTTAAAACTCATGGAGAAAAAAGGACTCGATTCTGAAACCATGTTCACTTACCACGCAAACCTTGAATAGCGTCACACAGCCGGCCTGGAGATCAGGCCGGTTTTAATATCCCCTAAAATAAAACTTCAAACCCAAAAATCCGATAAGTAATATGACCTACAAACAAAGGGAGGAATTATGTTGAAAAAACAAATCAAGTTAAAGCTTGGAACTAAAATTCTCGGCTTGGTCTTCGCGGTTATTCTATTGTTTTCTCTATCAGTCGGCGCCGTGATGCTTAAGGACATTACAAGCAGCATGAAAAAAATGGCCACTGAAAAGGCGAAAGGAGATCTTGCTTTAAGCAGCACGTATATTGACGACGTGATTTTAGGGAACTGGGAGTTAAAAAACGATAAGCTGTATAAAGGCGAGACACAAATAAACGGAAATGAAGAAATTGTTGATCTGCTTGGCAAAAAAACAGGTGACACCGTCACGATTTTCCAAGGAGATACACGTGTCGCAACCAACGTAATGAAAGACGGCGAAAGAGCTGTCGGCACTCAAGCTTCTGCTGAGGTCACTGACGCTGTTTTAAAAAACGGGAAGCAATTCTACGGACAAGCAGATGTGGCAGGCTCCTCTTATCAAACAGCATATATGCCCTTAAAAAATAAGGAAGGCAACATTATCGGTATGCTGTATACAGGAGCCAATCAAAGCATTTTAGCATCGCTTACCCAATCGCTGTTCACTCAATTCGCTATCGTTCTTGCTGTAGTTATTATGATATCTGTCATCCTTGTTTTGCTTTTCACCAAAAGAGTCAACCGGAGGCTGAACGTATTAAAATACGCCTTTGAAAGCGCCGGAAACGGAGATATGACAATAGAAGTTTCAGACAAGTCCGCTGATGAGTTAGCAGAACTGAGTGTCTACTATAATAAGATGAGAATGAAGCTGAATCAGACAATCCAAACGGTACAGCAATCCGCCCTTCAGCTTGCATCAGCCTCTCAGCAGCTTTCAGCCGGAGCAGAAGAAACCAATCAAGCCTCCGAAAAGATCACAGAAGCTGTTCAGCAAATTGCAAACGGTGCCAAGCATCAAATCACACGAATCGAAAACAGTGAAAAATCACTGGAGCAAACAACAGCTGACATATGGCATATTTCTTCAAATACTGCTGCCATTGCTGAGAAAGGGCAGCTTGCGCAATCAAAAGCAGACATTGGCCAAAATGAAATTTCAAATGTTCAGGCACAAATGGATACCATTCACCATTCGATTGAAAAAAGCGGAGAGATCATTCAGCAGCTGGACGGCCGTTCTAAACAAATTGAACAAATTTTATCCGTTATCACTCAAATTGCCGATCAGACAAACCTGCTTGCTCTTAATGCAGCAATTGAAGCTGCCCGAGCCGGAGAACACGGTAAAGGCTTTGCCGTTGTTGCTGATGAAGTTCGCAAATTAGCAGAGGAATCTCAACGGTCTGTCGGACAGATTTCCACATTAATCGCTGAGATAAAAAATGATATGACTGAATCTGCGCAGTCTGTTGAACATGTGAAAACAGAAGCTGCTGAAGGTGTAAACATGATTCACCGCACCAGAGACGCATTTAAAGAAATTGCAGCCGCAACAGATGAAATCACTGCGGAAATCAGCGATTTATCAGCATCTGTTACCAACATTTCAGCAAGTACGCAAAAAATAAACGAATCCTTTGCCGCCAATACAACAGACATTAAAGAATCAACAGAGAGTACCCGGCAGGCGGCCGCTTTAACAGAAGAGCAATTTGCTGCAATGGAAGAGATTACTGCAGCCTCAGAAACGTTATCTCAATTGGCTGAAGAGCTTACGAGTATCATAATCCAATTTAAAATGATTGATCAACCTGAAAACAGCCTATAATCTAGTATCAATATTTCAATTTGATAACGTTATTTTTTAAAAATGAATATTTCGATCTGCTAAAATTATGATTTCTGCAGTAAACCTAAGACAAAACAAAAAATTTTAATCTTTACACCCAGCCCTTTCTGCATTACTCTTGGAGCAGTTTTAAAGTTGCTGACGCGGGAGGTGATCATCACGAATGGACATTATAAAAACTTTACTTCTCGTAATAGTCGTCATAGCAGCTGCAGCTGTTGGCCTGATTAAGGGAGACTTTTTCTCAGACGATCAAAAAACGTCTCAAACAGAAGAATATGACGAAACACTGGCCTTCCCTTCTGAGCGTTATCCTGAGACAGCAAATCATATCAAGGACGCAATAAGTGAGGGGCATTCAGATGTGTGCACCATAGACAGAGACGGAGCTGAGGAACGCCGCGAACAATCATTAAAAGACGTACCTTCCAAAACAGGGTATGACCGAGATGAATGGCCAATGGCCATGTGCAAAGAAGGCGGTGAAGGGGCTTCTGTAGAATATATTTCTCCCGCTGACAATCGCGGCGCAGGCTCCTGGGTCGGGCATCAGCTGACCGATTACCCTGACGGCACAAAGGTTTTATTTACGATTCAGTAAACAGTTAAAAGAGGAGGAACAGCACATTGATCAAATCATGGAAGCCGCAAGAACTGACGATTTCATATCATCAATTTACTGTATTTCAAAAGGGTTCCGCACCGCCAGTCATCGATTGGACAGATGAAGCAATTGAAAAAGGTTATGCGGAAGCGGACGAAGCCATTTCGTTTGAGGCACAGCGGAATTCAAAGGTATATATTCTTTTGCGCCTTAACAGTTCAGAAACAGTCGCATCCTATGAAAAAAAAGTGACTGTTCCTTTTCACGTCACAACAGACGGAATTGAAATTGAAAGCATCATGTCCAAGAGGCTGTCCTTTGACCTTCCTAAAGGAGACTATCAATTCACATGCTACACTGTACCGGCTGAGCTGTCAGATCTGCACGCTGACACTTATATCATTGATGCTGTTTCCGTCTAATGAAAAGCCCTGAGAGGAATACTCTCAGGGACTCTTTATACATTTTCTCCATTTGTCTTAATGACATCCTGATACCAATAAAAGCTTTTTTTCTTCAATCGTTTTAAGTCATGTTCATTCTCTTCGTCACGATTCACATAAACAAAGCCGTATCTTTTTTGATAACCGTTCAGCCAGCTTAACAGATCAGTAAAGGACCAGCTGCAATATCCAATCAAATCGACTCCATCACTAATGGCCTGTCTGCATTGCTCAAGATGCGATTGCAAATAATCAATTCTATAATCATCATGTATAGTGCCGTCTTCAACTTTATCGAATTCTCCTAAACCGTTTTCTGTAATAAACACAGGAAGCTGATAACGTGTCGTAATACGGCGAAGCCCGATACGCAATCCTACCGGATCAATCGTCCAATCCCAATTGCTCGTTGTTAGGTTCGGGTTTTTCTTAGTTTTAAATAGTCCCGGCATCCCTGTTTCCTGATTGGTCCCTTTTTGTCCCGTCGTATTCATTTTCCCTTCTGAAACACCGTCGAGCGGATTTCGTTCGTAAGTAATCGTTTGATAATAGTTGACACCTACAAAATCCGGCTTCCCTTTGGCAAGCAGCTCCATATCACCCGGTTCGACTGTCGGCGCCCATCCCTGTTTTTCTAAATAGCGGAAAGGAATTTGCGGGTAGGTTCCCCAGCAGTACATATCCAGCCACCAATTATTCATAAATTCTTCAGCATTTTCAAATGCCGTAATGTCCTCTGGATGACTGGTTAAAGGGTATGCGGGAGAATAAGCAAAGCTTGGTCCTATTTTGCCTTCGGGCACATATTTTCTGAAGGACTCAATGGCTTTCGCATTTGCCAGAAACGCAATATGATTTGCTTCGTAAAATCGTTTTCTATCCTTCACGCCAGGCGGATGCATAGCTGTTAGAAAACCGTGATTAAAATTGTAGTTTTGTTCATTTAACGTTACCCAATATTTCACTTTCTGCCCAAAGCGTTTATAAAGAGTAATGCAGTAATGATTAAAATCCTCTATGATGTTTCTCGACTCAAATCCGCCATACTCGTCCATAAGCGCCTGAGGCAAATCCCAGTGATATAAAGTCAAAACCGGTTCTATGTTATGAGAAAGCAATTCATCAATCAGGTTATCGTAAAATGCCAGACCGGCTTTATTGATTTCTCCTTTTCCTTTTGGAAAAATACGCGGCCAGCTGACAGAGAATCGATATGCCTTCAGCCCCATCTCAGCCATCAGAGCGACATCTTCCTTATAACGGTGATAATGGTCAACTGCAACATCACCATTGGTGCCCTTAAACGTTTTGCCCGGGATTTTCGTAAACACGTCCCATACAGAAGGGCCTTTGCCATCTTCGTTCCAAGCTCCTTCAACCTGGTAAGCTGCTGAAGCCGAGCCCCATAAAAAATGTTTCGGAAAAGATTCTGGATGTTGATGGATCATTGTGTTAATCACTCCTGAAATATTTGATAAGCCTATCATAGGCTATGAAACGCGTTTCATAGCAACACGATGTTAATCCCGGAACAGCTCAGCTAATATTTTCTCTCTTTGTTCAAGAAAATATCTGGTTAACTGGACGTGTTCAGTGCTTTCGTATTCTGTATGATGAATACTGCCCCCGTCAAAGCTGAAAATGTCAGCATTCGGATACCCCAGCAAAATTGGAGAGTGAGTGGCAATGATGAACTGTACATTTCCGCCTTTCACTAAATCGTGTATGACTCTCAAAAAAGCTAACTGCCGTGAGGGAGAAAGAGCAGCTTCAGGCTCATCTAAAAGATAAATGGCTTTTCCTTTAAAACGATGTTGAAACAGCGACATAAAAGACTCACCATGCGATTGCTTGTGCAGCGGCCTTCCGCCATAGGAGAGATATGGCTGCGGAGCATCTCGTTCCACTTCATCAAGATGAAGAGAAAGCTGATAAAACGATTCTGCTCTTAAGAAAAAACCATTTGTGATCTTAGGAAGCCATGATAAACGTATGTAATCTCCCAAATGAGAGTCTGACTCCTGCAATTCATAGATATTATTACGGCTGCCGCCCGCTGTATTAAATTCACACTTATCAGCAATTGCTTCAAGCAACGTTGATTTCCCCGAGCCATTTTCACCGACAAAAAAAGTCACTTCTCTGGTAAATAAAATGTCGTGTAATTGACTTACAGCAGGGATAGTGAATGGGTATCTGTTAAAGGACGGGATCTTATCTCTAAGGAGTGTTACTCTTTTTAAAAACATAGCTTCTCCTCTCGTGTTAAATGAATATATTAAAAAAAATCTTTTGCAGTAGCAAAAAAGCCATCCATCCTAAGATTCCAAAGCATAGCGCTAACCAGAATGGTACATTAGCTTTCAATAAAATCATCATTATCGCGAGCAAACAAACCGTAGCAGGTAGTCCCTTGAGCACACCAGACGCAAATTGACTCAATTGTGCTGTATTTTCGCCCTGCATTTTCATCCAGAAAAGGCTTAACAAGCTGACCAAGGGCAAAGCTGCAATAATCCCTCCATAGGTTGGATGTCTTTTTGATATTTCAGTAACGAATCCAATAATCAGTGCTGAGATGATTACTTTACTGATTACCGCCATTGTTTAGCTTCCTTGCTTAAAATTTCTAATGCTTGTTGAATCAATTCCTTTTCCGATGCGCTTATTCGTTCAATTATTTCTTTTAATTTCTCTTTGTCCAGCTGTGTATGCTGTTCAAGAACAGAGCGCCCTTCCTTTGTTAAAACTACCAGTACCTTTCGTTCATCTTGCTGACTTCGACGTTTAGCTGCCAATCCCTTTTGAATCAACCGTTTTGTATGTTCAGATGCTGTATTATGAGAGACAGACAAATACTCTGCTAAAGCTCCTATTGTTGCCTCACCTTGCTTTTCAATATGCTGCATGAGTCGTATCGCCTGATGAGAAATGTTATCTTTTTGCTTGTAGTGTAATGAATAGTAGATATCGGTCCACTGCTGATTTAGTTTATTTATGAAATCCAGTTCCATTTTTCACACCTCTCTTTACATCTTATAATACGATATATTCTTTTTTAACGATACAAATTTATAAAAAACTTCAATTAATATCATATTGGATAATAACTTTAATCAAAAAAGCACCCAACCTCAATTGGATGCTTACAGCCTAATGTCTCTTTTCAAATTTATGCGGATGAGGATGAGGCTTCGGAACAAAGCCATTTTGTTTCATCATTTCAAAGTGTTTGACCATGTGATTTTTGATGTGATCTCCTCTTTCTTTAGGCAGAATTCCGTATTCTACATACTTTAAGATGACATCCTTGCGTTTTTTTAATATGTCTGCTTCCAGCTGTTCAATTTCTTTCTTTTGCTGTTCAGTCAGTGTAACGTTTGCAGGCGGCTGCTGATTCTGTTTTTCCGCTGCTTCAGCTGTGCCAGTTAAAGAAATAACAGCCGCGGCAATGAGCATTCCGATGATATTGACTTTCAGTTTTTTCACCCAGTTTATTCCTCCTATCTTTTTTTCATATATTTTGCTTCATTCTGTTTTTTTATGCATACAAAATAGAAAGAGCGAACCATTATTCGCCCTTTCTGATCTGTTCGTCCGTATATAGTTCTTCTTCTCCCGGTGATGCGTAAGTAACGTATGTTCCTGCGATAAAATCATGCAGCGTCCGTTTGTCTTCTCTCAGCCCGATCATAAACAGGCTGACAATTAAGCCAAGCCCGAAGGTTATGCCGTAAACCAGTCCGGCAATGATGACTCGCATAATCATGGTTACCAGGCCGACCTGTGACCCGTCTTTTTTTACGATTCTGATTCCGCAAATCCTTTTTCCGATGAGATAGCCTTGCCAAAATACCGGCAGCAAAATAGAGTACAGGAAAACGATCAGGCTGATGATCATGCTTTCGTTCGGGTCTTTTCCTGTGATCAGCCAATAGATCAGCAAAAGGGGCACCGAGACAATAATGTAATCCAGTAATGAAGCTCCTAGTCTGATCCAAAATCCGGCTGGTTTGTAGATGTTCATGTAACTCCCCCATTATGGTTTCAATATGACTTTGATGTTGCCGTCTTCTTTCTTATCGAATATATCATAAGCTCTAGGGGCATCAGCAAGACTTAATTTGTGCGTAATGATATCAGTAGGATCAATTTCTTGCTGCTCAACCATTTGATACAGCATCGGCATCAGATGAATGACGGGTGCCTGTCCCATTTTGACAGAGACATTGCGGGTGAAGAAATCGCCGAGCGGAAAACCGTCCGCTTGAGAAATATATGCCCCTGTCAGCTGAACTGTGCCGAACTTTCTGACTGCTTCAGACGCGGTGAGAATCGGGCTGATGGTTCCGAATTGGTTCGGCTTTTCAGACGCTTTTTCTTTCGACAGCGGGGTCCCGTCCATTCCGACACAATCAATAACGACATCCGCTCCGCCGTCCGTTTCATCATAAAGAAGCTTCCCGATCTCATCATGTTCTGTAAAGTTGAACGTTTCCACGCTGTTTGTCCGTTTTGCATGCTCCAGGCGGTGAGGAACTTGATCAACGGAGATGACGCGTTTCGCTCCCTTTATCCAAGCGAATTTTTGCGCCATTAATCCAATCGGCCCCGCTCCCAGAATCAAGACGGTATCGCCTTTTTTCACTCCGCTGTGCTCCACGCTCCAATATGCTGTCGGCATCACGTCGGATAGAAACAAGACCTGTTCATCCTTAAGCTCACTGTCGGCAGGAACTTTGAAGGATGAAAAATCAGCAAACGGCACCCGCAAGTATTCAGCCTGTCCTCCGGGAAAATTGCCGTTATCTTTAGAGAAACCAAATAAACCGCCGGCATCGGTATGCGGGTTTGGATTTGATTCGTCGCACTGGCTCTCCATTTGATGCTTGCAATAAAAGCATTCGCCGCACCCAATGTTAAACGGAATCACGACACGATCGCCTTTTTTTAGTGCTTGAACCTCGCTTCCGGTCTCTTCAACTATTCCCATCGGTTCATGTCCGATAATATAATCCGGCGCAGCCGGAATCCCGTTTTTATACAAATGAAGATCAGAGCCGCAAATACCTGTTGCCGTAATGCGGATAATAGCATCTCTCGCATCCTGAATCCGGGGAGCTTCAACCTCTTTCACTTCCACATGCTCTTTCCCTTGGTATGTCAGTGCTTTCATCCTTGGCCAACTCCTTTTTTATGACTCCTTCCCTTCCCGGCTGCTTTTAAACTCGCAGCTTCATTTGTATACACAATTCGAACTTTTTGAAAACGCCATCAACATATTGCAACCCCTTATGTTCAATGCTATCTTTTTAGTTGATTAACAGATTGGGGGAAACATAGGTGAAATCATTCAAGCAATCCAAAGCCGTTATATTCAGTTTCACAATGGCTTTCTTTCTTATATTGGCAGCCTGTTCCGGCAAAAATGAAGCAGATTCCAAGGATACAGGCTGGGAGCAGATCAAAGAAAAAGGAAAAATCGTCGTTGCTACGTCCGGCACACTTTATCCTACGTCCTATCATGATACCGATTCAGGCAAGGATCAACTGACAGGCTATGAGGTTGAAGTTGTTCGAGAAGCGGCTAAACGTCTCGGACTCAAAGTCGAGTTCAAGGAAATGGGCATCGACGGGATGCTGACAGCGGTGAACAGCGGCCAGGTTGACGCTGCCGCCAATGATATAGATGTGACAAAGGACCGCGAGAAAAAGTTCGCGTTTTCTTCTCCTTATAAATATTCATATGGCACAGCAATTGTCCGAAAAGATGATTTATCAGGGATTAAAACACTGAAAGATTTAAAAGGGAAAAAAGCGGCTGGCGCAGCGACAACTGTCTATATGGACGTTGCCAGAAAATACGGCGCACAAGAAGTCATTTATGATAACGCGACAAACGAGCAGTATTTAAAAGATGTTGCCAACGGCCGCACTGATGTCATCTTAAACGACTATTACCTGCAGACACTGGCACTCGCGGCATTCCCGGATCTTAACATAACGATCCATCCTGACATCAAGTACATGCCGAATGAACAGGCGCTTGTCATGAAAAAAAGCAATACTGAGCTTCAGAAACAAATGAACGAGACGCTGAAAAAGATGAGCAAGGACGGCACTTTGACAAAGCTGTCGAAACAATTCTTTAATAAAGCGGATGTATCAAAGAAACTGGATGTCGACGTTCAAGACGTTGACCTGTAATCAGACGCCATGATGTACAGCATTCAGTGGGAATATATTTTCAACACACAGCTGGCGATTGAATCGTTTCCTTATGTCATAAAGGGTATAGGGTACACGTTGCTTATTTCTTTTGTCAGCATGTTTGCGGGAACGGTAATCGGGCTGTTTATATCGCTCGCCAGAATGTCTAAGATTGCCCTGCTGAGATGGCCGGCGCGTCTCTACATTTCTTTTATGCGCGGCGTTCCGATTTTGGTGATCCTGTTTATCCTTTATTTTGGATTCCCTTATATCGGCATTGAATTTTCTGCCGTTACGGCCGCCTTGATCGGCTTTAGCCTCAACAGCGCCGCTTATATTGCGGAAATTAACCGTTCAGCCATTTCATCCGTTGAAAAAGGACAGTGGGAAGCTGCATCCTCGCTCGGTCTTTCCTATTGGCAGACGATGAGGGGTATCATTTTGCCGCAATCGATCCGCATTGCGCTGCCTCCGCTCGCCAATGTATTGCTCGATTTGATCAAGGCATCCTCGCTCGCCGCGATGATTACAGTGCCGGAATTGCTCCAGCATGCGAAAATTATCGGGGGCCGAGAGTTTGATTACATGACCATGTATATTCTGACCGCACTCATTTATTGGGCCATCTGCTCCGTTGCGGCGGCTTTTCAGAATATCCTTGAGAAGAAATACGCGCATTATCTTTAAACAAACGTTTCATTAAAAAAAGCCGCTCCGCAGGAGACGGCTTTTTCCTATTGATTCAGCTTCCATTTAAATGGATCTTCAAACAGCGACCAATCGGAATCAAACTCATATTCAGTCAGCAAACATTGATCCAGCTCCTTCGTAATAGCGTCTTCATCCAAGTCTGTTCCGATAAACACCAGCTGCGTCAGACGATCGCCGAATTCCGGGTCCCAATCCTCTAATATTTCCGGCTCCTGCTGTTTGATTTGCTCCTGCTCAAGCTTCGGCATCGCCGCCACCCAATAGGATACCGGCTCAATGGTTACGGACGGGCCGGCTTGGGACATCAGAAGAGCGAGGCTGTTATGCGATGCGCACCAGACGATACCTTTGGCGCGGACAACATTTTTAGGCATTTGATCCATCCATTGATAAAAGCGCGTTGAGTGAAACGGCAGCCGTCTTTTATAAACAAATGAAGAAATGCCGTATTCCTCGGTTTCCGGGGTATGGGCTGCATGGCCTGCCGTCAGCTCTCTTATCCAGCCGGCAGATCCGCTCGCTTCCTCGGAGTTAAATAGCCCCGTATGTAAAATCTCCTGCGGCTTGACGTTCCCTTTGACAGCGCGAATGAATGTAGCCCTTGGCTGCAGGGTGCGAAGGACTTTCTCAAGCTGTTCAAGCTCTTGCTCGCTGACTAAATCACATTTATTTAAGATCAGAACATCGCAAAACTCAATTTGATCGATTAACAGGTCGGCAATTTCTCTTTCGTCTTCTTCCCCAAGTGCTTCTTTGCGGTCCAGAAGGCTGTCACCCGACTGATAGTCATGCCAAAAACGGTTCGCATCGACCACTGTCACCATCGTATCTAACTCACAAAACTTAGTGAGATCGATTCCCAGCTCTTCGTCAATATAAGAAAATGTCTGGGCCACAGGGATCGGTTCGCTGATTCCCGTCGATTCGATGACGATATAATCAAACCGTCCGTCTTTTGCCAGCTTCTCCACTTCGACTAACAAATCCTCGCGAAGTGTGCAGCAAATGCAGCCGTTTGACATTTCCACTAGCTTTTCATCTGTTCTGGAAAGCCCGCCTTCCTGCTTGACCAGCCCTGCGTCAATGTTTACCTCGCTCATGTCATTTACAATCACGGCTATTTTTAAGCCATCGCGATTTTGCAAAATGCTGTTGAGCAGTGTTGTTTTTCCCGCGCCAAGATAGCCGCTTAGTACAGTAACCGGAATTTTTTTCATTGTGATCATATCCTCTCAAAATAGAATCATTACGATTTAAATGACGTATGTGTAATAGTGATTGCCGCTTTTCGCGCCCCGGAAATATTTCTCGCTGTCGGCCCCGATTTCAAGTTCCGCAAAGGCACCCATCACGTATAACCCGTTCCCCCATTGCAAATCCTTGCCGACAATCGGAAAGCCGCAGCCGGCAAAAGGCAATTGCTCTGCTTGCGCTGCTTTTTGAACCCACTCGAATCGGCTGATGTCAGAGGCAAAGCCTGTTGCCAGCGCGATATGTTCGAATGTGTATGACGATTCATTTTTCTTCAGCTGTATGTGCAGCCGGCCGTCAGCTGTTTTTTGACATGACATCACTTCATGCTGAATGACCTTTATCCTGCCCTCTTCTCTATAAACAGCAAGCTTTCTTGAGATGTCCTTCGGGAAGGAGCCGCGATGTCTGGCGTTTGTGATCCATTGCCTTCTCTTTTGGCAGTCTGGCGTTTTGCTGAATCTTTTCATATACTTCGGGCCAAGCCAGCCTGGATCACTGTCAAAATCATAGGTGCGGAATGGATGCCTCGCGAACATCGTCACGTCGTGCCCGTCATCTGAGAGCTTGATGGCGTAATGAGCCGCCGTGATCCCTCCGCCCACAACTGCCGCTTTAACGTCTTCCTGTCTTAACCCTTGCACATCCCTGTCAAACACATGATAAATGCCATCATTCTGAAATGGCTGTGCCCACTCCGGCCAGCAAGGCTGTTGTGAAAAACTCATGGCTCGTACAACTCTTTCGCCTATGATTGTTTCGGAGGCATCTGTCCTCACTTCCCACAATCCGTTTTTTCTTCTCAAGTCTGTCACCATGCCTGTCTTCCACGCCTGATCAATATGTATCTCATCCAATACAGTTTCACAATGCTGATTAAAAAGCGATAAATAGGGGCGCTTATACCTCCCGAAGAATATCTCCGGCCACTGGCTTTTATCCGCATACGTTTGCAGGCTGAACGGCTCGGTATCCATGTGATGGACCGATGGAGAGCGTAAATCATTCATATGCGGGCCGTATTTCGCTTCCAGCACTCAAGGGGCTATGAGGATCAATGACCGCAAGATCCTGGATAGGCACCTTTCCGCTCTTCACCAGATGCACAGCCAAGGTCGACCCTTGAATTCCGCCGCCGATGATAAGCCATTTAACAAAACGTAATTATTACGATTTAAATCGTATGTTCTTTTTTCCTTTTTGTCAACTGCTTTCTATTCAGCTGATCACAACTTTTGTGTGTTCAGGTATGTTTTCGTATACTATTTCGCATCTGGAATGGATAGTCTGATACAGCCATGGGATGCTTTTGCCCCTAATTTTTTTGCTTCCTTTTCAATGACTTTTTTCTCCTTTGTCATGGGTACGCTGTGAAAAAGAAATTCTCCATGGTTTTTCCATGAGACCCAGTATTCCGCCCCTTCCTGATATCCTTCAGAGAAAAACCATTCTCCCCGTTCAGGCTCGATATGAAATGTGCCTTTCGGTGTGGAATCATCATGGGTTTGATCGAGTCCTGATGAAACGATCATGGTATAGATGGTTTTGCTTCCGGCTTTGATGTAAGCCTTCTGCTGTTTCACGTCTACATCAATCCAGACATTTTTCAGCTGCTTGATATCGGGGTATTCTCCGCCGGAAGGCTTTGTCCAATCAATGCTTGTATTCTCCGCCTTTATGTGTTTGTCTGTTTTCTTCATTTGAGATCCAGCTTTCTCGTCCGCATGATAAGAACAGGCTGACAGCAGAATTGCCGGCGCAAAAACAGCAATTAATAAGAATGACAGTTTCATAGTCATTCCCCCTGTTTCGAAAACCTAAGCTTCGCATAGGCATCGTGCAGATGAATCGATTCTTCATTTCTGCATTCAATATCAAAGGCCGACACCCATTCAAGCTCATATAAATCTGCGGCAATGAGACGGGCCAGATCCTCAACAAATCTGGGATTTTCATATGCGTTTTCCGTTACGGCTTTTTCATCCGGCCGCTTTAGCACCGGGTGCAGTCTCGCGCTGGCATTTGATTCTACAACGTGAAGCAAATCGGCTTTGACATCGACTGGGAGCAGTGCCGTTGGATGAATATCGGCCAAAATGCTGACCGTTCCTCTCTGATTGTGGGCGCTGTATTCACTGATTTCCTTAGAGCAAGGGCAAAGAGTCGTTACTTTCGCTGAGATACCGGCCCGATGTTTAAACGGCTGATCTTCGTGATAGGTGACAGACATCAACATCTCAGCATGCATCAGCCCCGCTTTCTCAAGCCTTGGACTCTTTCTTTCGAAATACCACGGAAACCGCACTTCGACGGAAGCCGAGATTTGATCCATGTTTTCTGCAAGCTCTTTCGTAAATTGCTGAAGAGAAGAAAATGAGAGAATCCAGCCGTTTTGATGATAGCGTTGAAGCTGCTCTGTTAACCGGCTCATATTGATGCCCTTCTGATTCCGCTGCAGGCTGGCGGTCATGGTAAAATTCGCTGCTGTCGTTTGCTGAAAAGGCTTCATCGCTGAGGCAACAGTGACCGGGTGAGACACATTGGTGACACCTACTTGCTGAATACCAAAAAAATAGTCTTTTCTGGTATTCTGAAGATCCTTCATGTTCTCCTTTTCCACAGGCTTTTGTCCTTTCACAGGACTGACCGATCCAAAATATTGAAGACGCTCCGTTTTTTCCGGGAGCAGAATGTGTTGTGCCATTCAGAAAACTCCTTCCGTTTCAAATCGTAATAATTACTATTTATTCTGATCGGTTCACGAGTTAAAATCAAGAGAAAGTTGAAAAACAGCAAAAAAGACACGCGCACTCGCGTGTCTCCCATCCAAACATCAAACATCCGCCGGGCTGCTTTCCGCGCTCCAGCTTTTTCTCCAGTAATATCCTGCGGCAATCACAAGCACAAACGCCAGCAATGCGATACAGGAAAACGTGATAAATCCGATGGCATATGTGCCTGTCATCTGTTTTAATGACCCTAAAATGTTTGGCAGAAAGAACCCTCCGATGCCTCCTGCTGCGCCGACGATCCCCGTCACCATTCCAATTTCTTTCCGGAAGCGTTGCGGGACGAGCTGAAACACTGCTCCGTTGCCCATTCCGAGTCCCATCATTCCGACAAATAAAAGGATGATAACCATTGAAAGAGACGGCAGACTGCTGACTCCGGCCATGCAAAGAGCCACGATGACAAACAGAACAGAAAGAACCTTCGTGCCCCCGACTCGATCGGAAATCCAGCCCCCTACAGGCCGGAAAAAACTGCCCGCTGCTACACATAATGTGACGAAATCTCCCGCGTGAATTTTTGACAGCTGGTATTGATCAACGAAGAATATCGCCAAAAAGCTGGACAGCCCGACAAATCCTCCAAAAGTGACGCTGTACAGCAGACAGAAAAACCACGTTTCCTTCTGTCCGAACACCTGCAAGTAGTTTTTGAGCGGCTGCGGCGCCGGTTGTTCAGGAGAATTCTTCGCCATGAAAACAAACAGAATAAAGACGATGATCAGAGGAAGAAGCGCAATTCCCATCACGCTGTGCCAGCCGAACTGCTCTGCAAGACGGGGGCCAAACAGTGTCGCAAACAAGGTGCCGCTGTTACCCGCACCCGCTATCCCCATCGCCAGTCCCTGCAAATGAGGCGGATACCACCGGCTTGCCATAGGAAGCGCAACAGCAAAGCTCGCGCCGGCTACGCCAAGCAGGATGCCGATCCCGTAAAGCTCAGTCAGCGTACGGCCGCCAAAAGTTCCCCAGAGCAGCGGGATCATCGTCACCAGCATTCCGGTCACAGCTGTTTTTTTCGGCCCGATTCTGTCCGTTAACACGCCTAATATGATCCGAAACAAAGATCCCGATAAAATCGGCACAGCCACGATAAGTCCTTTTTCAAAGGGAGACAGGCCAAAATCCTGAGAAATATAAACACCAAGCGCCCCAAGCATAACCCATATCATAAAACTTACATCAAAGTATAAAAACGAGCAGAGCAAAGTGGACGGGTGACCGCTTGTTTTCAGTTCCGACAGCTTCATAACATTCCCCTTTCTTGACCCTATAAAAATTTCAATTTTCTGAATCAAGAATATATGACCTTATTTTTTCGGAAAAGACATGTGTAAGCTAATGTGACACGTTTAATGCGTTAACTGAGCATTGTGCCATAATTTTTGATAGGAGAAAAACTTACAAGCTGAGGCAAAGGAGGTCTGGCAAATGAAGAAACAAAGATTAATTGTAGCAGGGAACGGAATGGCCGGAATTCGCTGTATTGAAGAAATATTAAAGCTTCATCGTGACATGTTTCAGATTGTCATTTTCGGCAGCGAACCGCATCCCAACTATAATCGCATTCTCTTATCCTCCGTTTTACAGGGGGAGGCATCGCTCAATGACATTGTGCTGAACAGCAGTGAATGGTACGCCAAGCAAGACATAACACTTTACACAGGAGAAACAGTCGTTCAAATCAACACAGACTTGCAGCAAGTCATCACAGATCAAAAACGCAGCCTGTCCTACGACAAATTGATTCTGGCAACAGGCTCCTCCCCTCATATTCTCCCCATACCCGGGACAGACAAAGAAGGTGTTTACGGCTTTCGGACAATAGAAGACTGCCAAGCTTTTATCAGCATGACGGAACGTTATCAAAAAGCAGCGGTCATCGGCGCCGGCTTATTAGGCCTTGAGGCGGCTGTCGGCCTGCGGCATCTGGGCATGGATGTCAGCGTCATTCACCACTCTCCCAGCATTATGCAAAAACAGCTCGATCAAACAGCCTCTCGTCTGCTTCAGTCTGAGCTGGAACGAAAAGGCTTAACCTTTCTTTTAGAGAAAGACACAGCATCCATTACAGGAGGCTCACGGGCAGATGGTATCCGGTTTAGCGACGGCTCTTCGATAAAAGCAGACTTGATTGTGATGGCGGCTGGTGTAAGACCCAATATCCAATTGGCTGCATCAGCAGGAATCGCCGCAAACCGCGGCTTCATCGTCAATCAATTCATGCAGACGAGCAAACCGAATGTGTATGCCGTCGGGGAATGCGCCGAGCACAACGGAATGGTATACGGATTGGTCGCGCCTCTTTATGAACAAGGAAAAGTCCTCGCACAACACATCTGCGGCGTTCCCTGTGAAGGGTATCATGGCTCTGCCCAATCTGCAGCCTTAAAAATAGCGGGAATTGATGTGTGGTCGGCAGGAAAGATGCACGAAGACGCAGGCACGACGAGCATTAAGCTTCATGATGAACATGCCGGCTGCTACAAAAAAGTCCTCTTTGAGAAAGACAAACTGGCTGGTGTGATTTTATTCGGAGACACACGTGATAAACAGAGGCTTCTCGACAGCCTGCTCAAACAAAGAGACATTTCCATTGTCAAAAAGCAGCTGATCGAACCGGATCAAAGCGGCATATCATTTGCATCCATGCCTCCCGCTGAACCCATTTGCCAATGCAACTCGGTGACAAAAGGTTTGATTGAAGAAGCGGTGCACACGAAAGGCTTAACAACGGTCGAAGAAGTGAAGCAGTGCACAAAAGCATCCGGCTCTTGCGGAGGCTGCAAGCCGCTCGTTGAAGACCTTCTGAAATACATGGCCAGCAGCGAATATACAGAACCAGCCGGCCAGCCTTCGTTTTGCGGCTGCACTGATTTGACGGAAGATGAAGTCATCGCCGAACTGCACCGATGTCATTTCCCTGATCCTGCTGAGGCAATGAATCAGCTTGGCTGGAAAACGAAAAACGGCTGCCGCGTTTGTGTTCCGGCGCTTCACTATTACATGGAATTGCTGCAGCCTGGCTATATCCAGTCTCTTGAAACATCGCCCGAGGATACATGCACCCTCATTCCGCAAATGTACGGCGGGCTGACAAATGCGAAGGAACTCAGAAACATCGCAAACATCATCGAGACATTCGGCATCCCCAATGTTTCAATAACTCACGGCCAGAGGCTGAAGCTTTCCGGAATCCGTCCGAATGACCTTGCAAACATCAGAAAAGAACTGCACATGCCAGTTTTCACTCATCAGCACCGCCGCACGCTGCAAAGTGTCATAGCATGTACGTGCGGGGAAGATCGCTCTATTCAAAAGCTGGCAAGCCATATCGAAAGACATACTGACATGCTTTCCATGCCCGATCACATATCCATCAGCTTGTCGTGTGAAAAAGACTGCACCGCCGCAGCTATACAGGATATCGGCGCCATTCGAACACAAGAGGGCTGGGACATTTACACTGGCGGCATCCGGGGTGGGCATGCCCGTGCCGGAATGCTGTTTTGTGTGACGGATAGCGAAGAAAATACTGCCATTATGATGAAAGGCCTTCTTCAATATTATCGCGAAACGGCTCACTACGCAGAAGCGGTTCATCAGTGGATTGACCGCCTGGGCATCATTCATATCAGAGAGGTATTATTTGAACAGGATTTGCGGACGCAGCTGCTGGAAAACCTTCAAACAGACCTGTCATTGATACAAGATCAGCCTATACAGGCTGGCGCACTTAAGAAAGGATGAGGCATTTTGACTGAACGACTGCTTAGATATTTCCGCGAAAAACAGCAAGACGTCCAATCAGAAAAAACATACGACACCCAATGTCCGTTTTGCAGCATGCAATGCAAAATGCAGCTTGTGGAACAAACCATCGTCACACGGAAAAAGTATACAGCCATCGGCATCGACAATCCCACGACACAAGGCCGTTTATGCATGAAAGGGATGAACGCCCACCAGCATGCCCTGCACTCCTCCCGCATCACCCGGCCGCTGCTCAAAAAAAACGATGAGTTTGTGCCTGTTACCTGGGCTGAAGCGCTGAACTATATAAAAGAGCAAGTCACCCTGATCCAAGACAAACACGGTCATGATGCGATGGCTGTCTACGGAAGCGCCTCGATTACGAATGAAGAGGCATATCTATTAGGAAAGTTCGCACGAGTCGGCTTACAGACAAAATACATCGATTACAACGGCCGGCTATGTATGTCCGCCGCAGCAACCGGAGCCAACCAAACATTCGGAGCAGACAGAGGCTTGACGAATCCCTTAGCGGAAATCCCCCACACCCGAGTGATCATTTTGGCCGGCACCAATATCGCGGAATGCCAGCCGACCATCATGCCGTATTTTGAACAAGCGAAAGAAAACGGGGCTTATCTCATTGCCATTGACCCCCGGGAAACAGCGACGACAAAAATAGCCGACCTTCATCTGAAAATCAAACCCGGAACAGACGCAGCCCTTGCCAACGGTTTAGTCAAAATCATCATAGACGAACAGCTGATAAACGAAGACTTCATTCGCACGCGCACAAACGGATTTGATGAGCTCAAACAGCATACCGGCGCTTTAAATCTGGAAGACATCGCCGAGCAGACAAGTGTTCCTTTAGAGCAAATGCGAAAGGCCGCTATGAAGTTTGCCAAGGAAACGTCCGGCATGCTGTTTACAGCCCGCGGCATTGAACAGCAAACCGACGGAACCGCAGCTGTGAAAGGCTTCTTAAATGTGGTGCTGATCACAGGAAAAATCGGCAAGCCTTACTCGGGCTACGGAGCGATCACCGGACAGGGCAATGGGCAAGGCGCCCGAGAGCATGGCCAAAAAGCAGATCAGCTTCCCGGCTACCGTTCTATCGAAAACGAAGAACATCGGGCTTATATTGCAAAAGTGTGGGGAGTCAATCCGGATGAGCTCCCGCGAAAAGGCGTCTCAGCCTATGAAATGATGGAAAAAATCAACGATGGAGACATTAAAGGACTGTTTCTAATGTGTTCCAATCCAGCAGTCTCCAGCCCAAATGCCAACCTTGTCAAACAGGCGCTGTCGAAACTGACATTCTTTGTTGCGATCGACTTGTTTCTATCTGAAACTGCGAAATTCGCCGATGTCATTTTGCCCGCATCCTCTTACTTAGAAGACGAAGGCACGATGACTAATCTCGAAGGCCGCGTGACATTGAGGGAAGCGAGCCGCCCCTGCCCGGGAGAAGCAAAGCATGATTGGCAGATCATTTGCGAAATCGCGTCCGTTCTCGGAAAAGGCCGTTATTTTCCCTACACGTCTGCGAAGGATATCTTTAACGAATTAAGAGAAGCAAGCCGCGGCGGAATCGCCGATTATTCCGGCATCACATACGACAGGCTCAGACAAGAAGGCGGGATTCACTGGCCGTGTCCGGAGCCTGATCATCCCGGAACCGGGCGCTTATTTGAGGACTCATTTGCACATCCGGATCAAAAAGCGGCATTAAGTGTGATCTCAAACGAACCCGTTGTTCCAAAAGATAAGCCGACTGCAGAATATCCGTTGTTTTTAACGACCGGAAGGGTCATGTCTCATTATTTAACAGGTGTCCAAACAAGAAAAAGCGCCTCTTTGGCCGCAAGACATTTTGAATCATTTATGGAAATCCATCCGAAAACAGCAGCGGCCTACAATATCGAAGACCGCGTTCTCGTGAACATCGAATCTCCTCGCGGAAGCATCACCGTCCGCAGCAAATGGTCAGAACACATCAGAAAAGACACAGTATTTGTTCCCATCCACTGGACGGATGCCCAAAACGTAAATGATTTGATTGGCGACAGCCTAGATCCAGCGTGTAAAATGCCCGGTTTTAAGGTATGCGCCGTCCGAGTCAGACCTATTTAAAATTTTCATAAAATTTTTAGAAATTTTCGTATTTTTTGTTACATTTTATAACATGCATCTTAAATATTTCTTTTTGCTGTGCTACGCTGGAAAAAACATTGATAAGGAGCGGATCATCTGATGGGAAAAAAACAGCTAGTTCTTGTTGGTAATGGAATGGCCGGGGTAAGGGCCATTGAAGAGATACTGAATGTTTCAAAAGACGAATTTCAAATCACAATTTTTGGTTCCGAACCGCATCCCAACTACAACCGAATCCTTTTGTCAAAAGTGCTGCAAGGCGATACAGATATCAAAGATATTACGTTAAACGATTGGAACTGGTACGAAGAAAACAATATACAATTGTATACCAATGAAACAGTTATTAAAGTGGACACCGAAAACAAAACGGTCATCACCGATGCAGACAGAATACAGCCTTATGATGAACTGATCCTGGCTACGGGTTCTGTCCCTTTTATTCTGCCGATTCCGGGCGCAGACAAAAAAGGCGTCACAGCTTTCCGGGACATAAAAGATACAGACACGATGCTCGCTGCGTCAAAACAATATAAAAAAGCAGCCGTCATTGGCGGGGGCTTGCTTGGCTTAGAAGCTGCGCGCGGCCTGCTGAATCTCGGTATGGAAGTTTCCGTTATCCATCTCGCTCCCTTCCTGATGGAACGCCAGCTTGACGCAACGGCCGGACGCCTGCTGCAAAACGAATTAGAAAAACAAGGAATGACCTTTCTGCTTGAAAAGCAAACAGAAGAAATTCTCGGAGATGACCGGGTCGAGGGCGTCAGGTTCAAAGACGGCACAAGCGTTGAAGCCGATTTAGTCGTCATGGCCGTCGGCATCCGCCCAAATACAGCGCTTGGGGCCGAAAGCGGAATTCCAGTCAACCGCGGCATCATTGTCAACGATTATATGCAAACTGAAATTCCGCACGTTTATGCGGTCGGTGAATGCGCCGAGCACCGAGGAATCGCATACGGACTCGTGGCGCCGCTCTATGAACAGGCGAAAGTTCTCGCTAAACATATCTGCGGTGTTGAAACGAAACCTTATGAAGGCTCCGTTCTCTCCACTCAACTCAAAGTATCAGGAGTCGAGGTCTTTTCTGCCGGTGACTTTAACGAATCAGACGAGAAAAAAGCGATTAAGGTCTTTGATGAACAGGATGGCATTTATAAGAAAGTCGTGCTGCGAGGCAATCAGATTGTCGGAGCCGTTTTATTCGGCGACAGCAGTGAGGGCAACCGCCTGTTTTCGATGATTCAAAAAGAAGCAGATATCTCTGAAACCTCTAAAATCTCAATTTTACAGCCTCTCAACCAAGAAGCCGGCACAAGTCTGACCGCTGCCATGAGCAATGATGAAATCATCTGCGGCTGTAACGGCGTGTCAAAAGGAGCAATTATTCAAGCCATCCAGGAACAGGGCTGTTCATCAACAGATGAAATCAAAGCTTGCACCGGCGCGTCCCGCTCATGCGGAGGCTGTAAGCCGCTCGTAGAAGACATCCTTCAATATACGCTGGGATCAGACTTTGACGCATCAGTCCAAAAAGAAGCGATTTGCGGCTGCACCTCATTGTCGAGAGACGAGGTTGTCGAAGAAATCAAAGCCAAAGGGCTGTCACATACAAGAGAAGTCATGAACGTGCTCGGCTGGAAAACGCCAGAAGGCTGTTCCAAATGCCGTCCGGCTCTGAACTACTATTTAGGCATGATCAATCCGTCCAAATATGAGGATGAGAGAACATCCCGCTTTGTTAATGAACGGATGCACGCCAATATTCAAAAAGACGGCACCTACTCTGTCGTACCGCGGATGTACGGCGGTGTAACCAACTCTCAAGATCTTCGCAAAATCGCTGATGTCGTCGACAAATACGAGATCCCGCTCGTCAAAATGACAGGCGGCCAGCGAATTGACTTGATCGGCGTGAAAAAAGAAGACCTGCCAAAGGTATGGGCCGATCTTGATATGCCGTCAGGCTACGCGTACGGAAAAACACTCCGCACGGTAAAAACATGTGTAGGCGAACAATTCTGCCGCTTCGGCACACAAGACTCCATGGCCTTAGGCATCGACCTTGAGAAAAAATTTGAAGGACTCAACACGCCTCATAAAGTGAAAATGGCCGTATCTGCCTGTCCGCGAAACTGTGCAGAGTCCGGCATTAAAGATCTTGGCGTTGTCGGCATCGACGGAGGCTGGGAGCTTTACGTCGGCGGAAACGGCGGAACCCATTTGCGTGCCGGCGACTTGCTGATGAAGGTGAAAACAAATGAAGAAGTCTTGGAATACGCAGGCGCTTATCTTCAATACTACCGGGAAACGGCAAACTACTTAGAACGCACGTCCGCATGGCTGGAGCGCGTCGGTTTATCCCATGTCCAAGATATTTTAAACGATCCGGAAAAACGGCAGGAGCTGAACGATCGAATGAATGAAACGCTCTCTGTCCACAAAGATCCGTGGAAGGACTTCCTGGAAGATAAACAAACCTCTAAAGAATTATTTGAAAATGTCGTGACCACATCATAATGACAGAAACAAACATTGAGGAGGAATGGACATGGTGAACAAAGACGTCACAAAAGTATGTATCGGAAAAATCGAAGAATTGCCTGAACAATTAGGAAAAACAGTGTATATTGAAGATAAGGAGCTTGCGGTCTTTAAGCTTTCAAACGGGAGCATCCGCGCCATTGAAAACCGCTGTCCCCATAAGGGCGGCGTCCTTGCAGAAGGTATCGTCAGCGGCGAATATGTCTTCTGTCCGATGCACGACTGGAAAATCTCCTTGGAAGACGGAATCGTTCAAGAGCCGGATCACGGCTGTGTTAAAACATACGAAACGCTGATCGAAGGAGAATACGTTTATCTCGTATATTGATCAAAGACCGGATCACTTTCAAAGTGATCCTTCATTTTTTACAGTGACGGAAGGATGACATGATCATGAAAAACGGAATCGTATATTTTGTGGGCGCCGGACCTGGAGATCCAGGGCTCATCACCATAAAAGGAAAACAGGCGCTGGAGGAAGCGGATGTCATTTTGTATGACCGGCTCGCAAACCCAAAGCTGCTCGAATACGCATCACCAGACTGCCAGTTCATTTATTGCGGAAAACTGCCGGACCGCCATTTTATGAAACAAGCAGAAATCAATGCCCTGCTGATTGAAAAAGCGTCGGAGGGATTAACTGTTGTACGTTTGAAGGGCGGAGATCCCAGCGTGTTTGGCAGAGTCGGCGAGGAAGCAGACGCTCTCCACCAGCATGGCATCCGCTATGAAATGGTGCCGGGCATCACCTCGGGAATCGCAGCGCCGCTGTATGCGGGAATCCCCGTCACGCATCGGGATTTCGCTTCGTCTTTCGCCATGATTACCGCACATGATAAATCCTTAAAAGGAACCCCGAACCTTGACTGGGAAGGGCTTGCCCGAAGCGTTCAAACGCTTGTGTTTTACATGGGTGTCAAAAACCTTCCATTTATTTGCCAGCAGCTCATCGCGTACGGAAAATCTCCTTCTGTCCCTGTCATCGTGATTCAATGGGGAACGTGGGGCCGCCAGCGGAGCGTAAAAGGAACGCTGCAGGATATCCATCAAAAAATACAGGAACAGCAAATCACAAATCCCGCCATTATCGTCATTGGTGATATTGTAAACGTTCAAACACACAGCTGGTTTGAAAGCAAACCATTCATCGGGCAGCATATGATGATAGTCACTCATGGCGAAGATGAGCATACGCTGGCAGACAAGCTGCGCGATTATGGTGCCGATGTCATCGAATGGCCGAAATGGCGGACTGAAAAAATACCTGCCCACGAGGATATTCTAGGACAGATCAGCACCTTTGAGGATATTTTCTTCACATCACGCCGTGCGGTTTGCGAATTTTTTGAAGCGCTCGCGTCTAAACGAATCGACATTCGCCAGCTGACCGCACGCCTGAGTGCAGCGTCAGAAGCAGGAAAGGCAGAGCTTATAAAACGCGGCTTCATCATATCCGAGCACCATCACAATTCACCTGAAAAGCTGATTGTCGGCAGCCGTCATTCAGTAGAAGAAATGCAGAAATCAGAGGCCTGTTTGTGCTATATCACTCATGAAAACGTCATAGATGAGCGATTCACCAGAATGACCGAACGGACGATCAGTGAGTCTCCTCTGCACATGATCATTTGCCCCGGCAAGCAGTCCGCTCAGCAATTGATCAGCGCAGGAGAAGAAATCGGCATTTCACCTGAACCGTCAGCAAGCCGCCCCCCTGTCATCTGTATAGGCGATGGCGCGCCCGCCGCTGCATATGGGTTTACTGCCGTACAAGACCAAGAGCAATTATTTGCGTTTATACAAAATGAGCAAGTGGAGAAAAAACTCCTCCACAGCTGATGATACAGCCCTTTTCCAAAGGGCTTTCTTATTTATGAACCAATTTTTTGTGGTGAGTGGAATACATCGCCATATTTTCCGCCTGAGGGTCCAGATAAGATTTCGCACTGTTGACGGCAGTCGGGCCTTCCGTAAAGCCGCCGGCAATCAATCTGAGCTTGCTTTCATAATAAGCCGCGTCCCCCGCAACAAACACGCCCGGAAGATTCGTCCGCATATGTCTGTCAGCTTTAATCCGGCCTTCTTCAATCTCGAGGCCCCAATCCTTCATCGGGCCGAGATCAATTTTAAACCCGTGATTAATAATGAGCTCATCAAGCTCGATTTCCTCGGTATGTCCAGACTCAGCATGACAAACGGTGACGCTTTCGATGCGTTCTTCAGTGCCGCTGAGATGTTCCAGCCGATAAGGGGTAAGCACCCGCACAGATGACTGCTTCATTTTCGTCACGCTGCTTTCCAGTCCGCCGAATTCCTCCCTGCGGTGCACGACAGTAACAGATGCCGCAATCGGTTCCAGCTCATTAGCCCAATCGACCGCAGTATCTCCCCCGCCAGAAATCACGACCCGTTTGCCTCTAAACGCATCAAGCTTTTCCACTTTATAATGAAGATTTTTTCCTGCATATCGGCTCGCATCCTGGCTGTCAAACTCATTGACCTCCAGCGTGCCCATTCCGACAGCCAAAATAACGGTTCTTGTATAGTGCTTCTCCCCCTCAGAGCTAGTCAGCACCATGGTTCCGTCATCCAGACGCTCAAATCCAGTCACTCGCTGATTCAGCACAATATCAGGGTCAAACGTCGCCGCCTGCTCCTTCAGCTGTTCGATCAGCTGCTCCCCGGCAATCCCCGGTATCCCGCCAATATCGCGAATGATCTTCTCAGGGAAAAATAAAGACACCTTTCCCCCGAGCCGCGGCAAAAACTCAATCACTTTCGTTTTCAGCTCCCGCATGCCGCAGTAAAAAGCCGTAAACAGCCCGATCGGTCCTCCGCCTATAATCGTGACGTCATACACCTCTTGATTTTCAGCCATCCGTCCTGCCTCCCGTACACATCTATATCAAATCATTTTAATTGAGAATGAATATCAATAAAAAGTATATCACATTTTCCGTGCCTTTGTTTATTCATTTCTTCTCCTTGTGGTAAATTGTTGAAAACCCTATAATAGGCAGAAAACAAATGGGAGAAACAGATGAAAAGACGAGTCGAAACGATCACTTTCGAAGGACATACGCTAGAATTTTCTGTGACTGGCAAGGGAGCCCCCATTCTTGTCATGCATGGCGGGCATTCAAATTGTTACGAGGAATTCGGCTACACGTCGCTGGTCAAGCACGGGTACTCCATTATCACGCCTTCAAGGCCCGGCTACGGACGAACGTCAAAAGAGATTGGAAAAAGTCTTGCCGACGCCTGCCGTTTCTATGTGAAGCTATTAGATCATTTACAAATCGACAGCGTCCATGTGATTGCCATCTCAGCAGGCGGCCCAAGCGGCATATGCTTTGCCTCACATTATCCAGAAAGGACAAACACTCTGACCCTGCAATCCGCGGTCACCAAAGGATGGCTCACCCCTCAAGACACGGAATACAAAGTTGGGAGAATTCTCTTCCGCCCGCCGGTGGAAAAGTGGATATGGAAGCTGATTTCTTCTTTGAATAACGCTTTCCCGCGTTTGATGTTTCGAGCTATGAGCCCCCAATTCAGCACGGTTCCGTTTCAGCGAATCAAGTCCTTGATGAATGAAAAAGACATAGAAGCATTACGGAAAATGAACAGCCGGCAGCGCTCGGGTGAAGGATTTCTGCTTGACTTGTCACAAACCGCCGCTGTCTCTTTAAAAGACCTGCAAGCCATCATATGTCCCGTGCTGATTATGCAAAGTGTTTATGATGGATTGGTGGACTTGTCACATGCACATCATGCAAAAGAACACATTCCTGACGCCGCTCTCTGTTTGATTCACTCATGGGGGCACCTGATTTGGCTTGGGAAAGAAGCTGCTGAAACAGATAGAATCATACTCGAATTTTTAGAATCCTAACCAAGGTGAAACGATCCTTCCTCCTCTTCCGTCAAACAATCAGTGCCTTTTTTCGTGATATAATCAGAGGCAGCTTACCATGAGCGGAGGTTTTATTGTGACAGCACAATCGTCTTTTCTTCAGCTGAATTCTATTTTTATCAGTATTTTAATAGAAGCCATTCCGTTTATTCTGATTGGCGTCATTCTGTCCGGAATCATTCAAATGTTTGTTTCTGAAGAAATGATTGCAAGGATCATGCCGAAAAACCGGTTTCTCGCAGTCTTATTTGGTGCGCTTGCCGGCATCTTATTTCCCGCCTGCGAATGCGGCATTATCCCGATTACGAGGCGGCTTCTGCTAAAAGGGGTTCCTCTGCATGCAGGCGTTGCTTTTATGCTGACTGCTCCTATCATCAATCCCATTGTTTTGTTTTCTACGTATATTGCGTTCGGGAATAGATGGAGCGTTGTCTTTTACCGGGGCGGGCTGGCGCTGGCCGTTTCGGTGATCATCGGCATCATCTTATCCTATCAATTTAAGGATAACCAGCTGTTAAAGCCTGATGAACCCGGACATCGCCACCATCATCACCACACCCTGCTTCAAAAGCTGGGAGGGACCTTGCGTCACGCCATTGATGAATTTTTCTCCGTGGGGAAATATTTAATCATCGGCGCCTTTATCGCAGCTGCGATGCAGACGTACGTCAAAACATCCACTCTGCTTGCGATCGGACAGAATGATGTATCTTCTTCCCTCGTGATGATGGGCCTGGCGTTTGTCTTGTCGCTTTGTTCAGAAGTGGATGCATTTATTGCGTCTTCCTTCAGCAGCACATTTTCTTTAGGCTCGCTCATCGCCTTTCTCGTCTTCGGTGCGATGGTTGATATTAAGAATCTCTTGATGATGCTCGCGGCCTTCAAAAAACGATTTGTTTTCCTGCTGATTACGTATATTGTCGTGATCGTCTTAGCGGGATCACTACTTGTAAAGGGGTGATTGGATGTTTCGTCTATTGGTGCTAATGGGATTTACGTTTTTCTTTTATCATCTGCATACCTCAGGAAATCTAACAAAATATATCAATATGAAATATTCCTATCTTTCCTTTATTGCGATTTTCCTGCTGGCCATTTTGACAGCGGTTCAAGCGTATTTGTTTATCAAATCGCCTGAAAAAGGCGGGCATCTTCATGATGATGATTGCGGCTGCGGCCATGATCATGAGCATGACCATGAACAAAACAAACCATTTTATCAGCGGTATTTGATTTATCTTGTTTTTCTTTTCCCTTTGGTGTCAGGCATCTTTTTTCCGATTGCGACGCTTGACTCATCCATCGTCAAAACGAAAGGATTCTCGTTTAAGGCCATGGAAAGCGGAGACCACTACTCCCAAACCCAGTATCTGCGGCCTGATGCCAGCCTTTATTATGCTCAAGACAGCTATGACAAGCAGATGAAACAGCTGTATAAAAAGTATTCTGGTAAAAAAGAGATTTCTCTGACCGATGATGATTTCTTAAAAGGAATGGAAACCATTTATAACTATCCGGGTGAATTTCTCGGACGGACGATTGAGTTTCATGGATTTGCGTATAAAGGAAACGCGATTAACAAAAACCAGCTCTTCGTATTGCGGTTTGGCATTATTCACTGTATCGCTGATTCCGGCGTTTACGGGATGCTTGTGGAATTTCCGAAGGACATGGATATTAAGGATGATGAATGGATTCATATCAAAGGCACTTTATCCTCAGAATATTATCAGCCATTCAAATCCACCCTCCCTGTCGTGAAAGTGACGGACTGGAACACCATTAAAAAACCTGATGATCCGTATGTTTACAGAGGATTTTAATTGAAGACGAAACCAGTACAAGTACTGGTTTCTTTTTTATTTCTTTTTCATTAGCATCAAATCAAGATAGAGCTGGCATCGCGTTCTGAAATCGCTTAAATCGATAGATGTCATCTCAAGTATCTGCTTGATGCGGTAATTTAATGTGTTTTGGTGAATAAACAGCTGTTCTGCGGCTGGTTTTGTTTTGCAATTGTTGAGGAGATAGATTTCCAGCGTCTTCAGCAGCTCGGTGCTGCTTTCTTGGTCTTTCGCTTTTAGTAAAGCCAAATCCTTATTCTCGTATTCCAAAAAGTCATTTTTCTGTTCAATGCTTTCTAAATAACGATAAATACCGAGCTTCTCATATTCATATGGAATGTTTTCCTGGTTGCCGGTTATTTCTGCGGCTTTAATGACTTCCAATGCTTCTGTATAGCTTTTGCCAAGTTTTAAGATGTGGTCATATTCGTTTCCGATACCGATATAGATAGGGGTAGGAATTTTTTGAAAGTGAAAATGTGTTAACAGCTTGTTAATGAATTCAGCAGCTGCTGAGGAGGCGGAGCTTTTTTGGGAAAAACTCGCTACGACGATGACAATATTTGATTCTATCGTTAAGACATGACTGACTTTATCCCGCAAATTCAGGTAAGACCTGATATTTTCTTTTAAATCTTCCACCGCTTCCCCATCCCCATTCGCGGCGTGCAGGATGACAACTGAAAACACAGAAGGCAGCACGGTGTTGATTCTCTCAGCTTCGCGCCTGAGCTCCTTTTCAGAAATAAATTGCTGATAGATCGCCCGTTTGATGAGGTCCTCAGCTCTTTCTTCCTTTTCCTGTTTCAGCTTGTTCGCTTTATAAATAATTTTTCCGACATGGAAGGAGGTCTTGTACAAAAAGTCGAGCTCTTCGTCTGTCAGATCACGATCCAGTTCCTGAATCCAGATGTAGCCCATGACTTCCCCTTTATGCTTCGCACTCACGACTACTCTCTGATTTAACCCAATGCTCTCAATTTTATTGACGCGAAAAGGCTCAGGTTCTGTTTTCAGCTTTTCAATGATTCCGTCCTTCAAAAACCTCTCAAAAATCTGAACCGGACATTTTTTTGAAAAAATAGTCTGCTGGTTCGCAGAATCAAAATGGTTAATATAGTAAGAATTGTAGGCTAACAAAAAGAAATCCGCGCTTTCCAGTATCACTGGTTTTTGCAGTTCATAGCTGATAAAGTCAATCAGCTTATCAACATCTGAAAATGAAAAAACTCTCTCTAAAAGCTCTTCCATACCTTTTTCTCCTATACTTTTTTTACTTTAATCATATCCATACGGGGTCTTTTTGTATAGAAAAAAATACGTTTGTTTCCAAAAGAAAACACAGCGGTCTTAAAAGGAGAAAAGAGGAAAAAGGGATATCCCCTTCCTCCTCCTCTCGATCTTTATTGTGACATCGTATCTTCGTAGTCTTTAAACTGGTCTGTAACGTCTTGTGACGGAGCCTGCGTCAATACGCTGACGAAAAAGACCGACAACAGACTCGCAGCAAAACCAGGTATCATTTCATACAGAAAGCCCGAAAGACCGGCATTCGCCCAAATGATTACAGTCGCTGCCCCTACAATCATGCCGGCGAGTGCCCCCCATTTGGTCATTCGTTTCCAAAATAAACTGAGCAGTACAACCGGTCCAAAAGATGCACCGAAGCCCGCCCACGCGTAGCTGACCAATCCAAGGATGGTATTGTTTTTCTCCCAAGCCAGAACTAACGCGACAATTGAAACAGCCAGCACAGCCAGACGCCCTAAAAACACCAGCTCTTTATCAGAAGCTGAGCGCCGGAACATCGACTTATACAAATCTTCTACCAAAGAGCTTGATGTGACAAGCAGCTGGGAAGAAATCGTACTCATGATGGCCGCTAAAATTGCAGAAATCAGAAATCCTGTGATAATTGGGTGGAACAAAATGTTTCCTAATTGAATAAAAATCGTCTCCGGGTCCTTCAATGTCATGCCCCGCTGATGGTAATAAGCGATTCCGCCCAAACCTGTTAGCACTGCGCCGACCGCCGAAAGAATCATCCATCCCATTCCGATTCTGCGCGCTCTTTTTATCTCTTTGACAGACGTAATCGCCATAAAGCGCACAATGATATGCGGCTGGCCGAAGTAGCCCAAGCCCCAGGCAAACAATGAAATGATGCCAAGAACACTGGTTCCTTTAAAAATATTAAACATATCAGGGTCCACAGAGCGGATCTCAGCAGTTGTATCACCTATTCCCCCGGTGTGGAAAAACGTAACGATAGGAACGAGAATAAGTGCTGCAAACATAATGATCCCCTGAACAAAATCTGTCCAGCTGACAGCCAGAAAGCCCCCAAACAGGGTGTACGCGACAACAACACCAGTCACAACCCACAAGCCGGTGTGATAATTCATCCCCAGGATGCTGTTGAATAAGACGCCGCCGGACACCATTCCGGAAGATACATAAAATGTGAAAAAGACTAAAATGACAATTCCTGAAAACAGTCTGAGGAGCTTTGTTTGATCTCCGAAACGATTTTCAAGGAATCCGGGAATCGTAATCGAATTCCCCGCTTTTTCTGTATATGTTCTCAGCCGCGGCGCGACGTAGAGCCAGTTTGCCCATGCTCCAAGGCAAAGCCCGAACACAATCCAAACGCCGCTCAGTCCAGTTGAAAACATGGCGCCCGGAAGCCCCATCAGCAGCCAGCCGCTCATATCGGCAGCTCCCGCACTGAGAGCGGTTACAGCCGGACCTAAGGAACGTCCTCCCAGCATGTAATCCGTCAGGTTTGACGTACGTTTGTAGGCAAAGTAGCCGATCAGCAGCATCCCCGCCATATAAATACAAATTGAAATAATCAGCTGTGTGTTTTCTATGGCACTTCCTCCTCTTTTTTATAGTATATGGATGAAATGGACACCCCCGCAGGGAGGATGCCCATTTAGTCCCGCTTTAGAACATTTCACTGATTGTTTTTGCCTGCATGTGCAGTGCCAGGTAATCCGGACCGCCGGCTTTTGAATCTGTGCCGGACATTTTGAAGCCGCCGAACGGATGGTAACCGACGATGGCTCCTGTACAGTTGCGGTTAAAGTACAGATTTCCAACATGGAATTCTTGTTTTGCACGCTCAATGTGCTTGCGGTTGTTTGTGATCACCGCTCCCGTTAAACCGTACTCAGTATTGTTCGCCACTTCTAATGCTTCATCAAAGCTTGATACTTTAGAGAAAGCGACAACAGGCCCGAAAATTTCTTCCTGCATGAGTCTTGCTTTCGGTTCAAGGTCAGCGAAGATCGTCGGTTTGATGAAGAATCCTTTTGAATCATCACCAGTGCCGCCGCTTACTAATCGGCCTTCCTCTTTTCCGATCTCAATATAACTCATAATTTTATCATAAGAACCCTGGTCAATGACAGGTCCCATGTAAACATCTGCGCTGTCAGGGCTTGCCGTTACTTTAGACTCTGTGATTTCAATAACGCGCTCTAATACTTGATCATACACTTTTTCATGGACAACAGCACGTGAACCCGCAGAACATTTTTGGCCCGCAAAGCCGAATGCAGATGTAAAGATGGATTGAGCCGCCAATTCAATGTCCGCATCCTCATCGACTACAACTGTATCCTTACCGCCCATTTCAGCGATTACACGCTTTAAGTGCTGCTGGCCTGGCTGAACTTTTGCCGCACGTTCGAAGATTCTCGTACCGACTTCTCTTGATCCCGTAAACGTGATAAGGCTCGTTTTTGGATGGTCAACAAGGTAGTCACCGACTTCCGCTCCGCTTCCAGGAACAAAGTTGACAACGCCTTTTGGCAGACCGGATTCTTCAAGAACCTCAACGAATTTAGCAGCAATGACAGGCGTTGCGCTCGCAGGTTTAAGAACAACTGTGTTACCGGTAACGATCGGTGCTACTGTTGTTCCCGCCATAATCGCGAACAAGAAATTCCAAGGCGGAATAACGACTGTTACGCCAGTCGGCGTGTATACATATTGATTTTTCTCGCCTTCACGGCTGTTGACCGGTTTTCCTTTTGCCAGTTCAATCATTTGGCGTGCATAATATTCCATGAAGTCAATCGCTTCAGCCGTATCAGCATCCGCCTCGTTCCAAGGCTTCCCTGCTTCTTTTACAAGCAAAGCGGAGAATTCATGCTTTCTGTTGCGGACTTTGGCAGCCGCGCGGAACAGGACAGCCGCTCTTTCTTCCGGAGACGTGTATCTCCACTCTTCAAAGGCTTTAGCCGCAGCTTCAATTGCTTGCTCAGCGTGTTCTTGAGAAGCTTTTGAGACTCTGCCGACTACCTCTTCTTTATTAGCCGGGTTAATGGAAACGATCTTCGCTTCTGTTTCCACTCTTTCACCGTTGATGACAAGCGGATAGTCTTTTCCTAAATATTCGTTTACTGTCGCAAGCGCTTTTTTAAACGCTTCTACGTTGTTTTGGTCTTGAAAATTTGTGAATGGTTCATGTTTGTAAGGTGTTGTCATTGTAATCTCTCCTTTTTTACTTCTTCGTCATTCCTTTGAAAGCAAATGCAATGTTTGACGGACGTTCTGCCAGGCGTCTCATAAAGTAGCCGTACCAATCCTCTCCGTAAGGCAGGTAGACTCTCATGTTATAACCTTCTTTTACGAGGCTGAGCTGGGTTTGCGACCGCATGCCGTACAGCATCTGGAATTCAAACATGTCATTGGAAATGCCGTTTTCCCTGGCAAGCTGCTTTGTAAAATCGATCATTTTATCGTCATGTGTCGCAATCGCTGTGTAGTGACCATTTAAGAGCTGCTTTCGGATGATTTTTTTGTAGTTCTCATCGACATCGCTTTTTTCCGGAAAAGCCACTTTTTCTGATTCCTTATATGCTCCTTTTACAAGACGAAGGAACGGTTTCAAAGAATCCAATTCGTCAATATCGTTTTCCGTCCGGTACAGATAGGCCTGTAACACCGTGCTTACATACTCGTATTTCCTTCTGAAATCCTTAAAAATATCAAGCGTTTTCTGGCATCTGACCTCGTCTTCCATGTCTATGGTGACCATGACTTTATGCTTCTCGGCCGTCTGGACGATTCTCGTCATATTTTCATACACCAGATCCATATCTATATCGAGACCTAAAGACGTCATCTTTAAAGAAACGTGTGAGTTCAGCTGCTGATCCGCAATGGTCTCAATGGTTTGGATGCATTCTTCCGTCCGTTCCCTTGCGACCTCGGCGCTGTTCACAAACTCGCCTAAATGATCGACAGTAACTGACAAGCCTTGGCTGTTAAGCTGTCGAATTGTCGGGATTGAACTGTTAAAATCATTCCCGCCGATAATTTTACCCGCTGCCACCCGGCTTCCCCAGTTTCTCGCCATCTTATTGAGAAAGCCGCTTTTGGATAAAAATAAGAAAAAATCTCTTGTGATCACTTCCAACCTCAACACCCCGCAATCTAAGAAGTATTTGTATGAGTTTATTGTAAATGGACAAAACCGCTGTTCACAATATTCTCAAAATACAAAGATTCTGATTATTTTTGTGGGTTTCTCACAATCAGATAGTTAGAAAGTCGGGGGACTTCCTGTCGAAAAATGGAGAGAGGAAGCGACAGTAAACATCAGCTTCCTCCATCATTCCACACTTCTTCAACAGTATTCAAAAGCAGACGATTCAACTCAGGCGTGATATCTTTTTTGATGATTTTCAGCGTTTTCGCCGCTTCCATAATCCTTTCAATCTCCGTTTCAATGAATTGGTGAATCACATGAATTCTTGCTTCAAGATCCAGTTCTTCACCTTTTCTTTTGCGCTCAAGCAAGGTTTCCATCTCTGCTCTCAGTTCGGGTTCCGTAATCAGTTCATTCATCAAGACAGTAAAATCCATCGGCGGAATGGTTCCGTGCTTTTCAATCCACTTGCACGCCAGTATCGGCCGCAGCACGTAAAAATACTTTTTGATTTTCACCTCTTGCCCTTGCAGGTAATCCTTGACGTTTCTTTTTGCCATATTGATATAGTGATACACACTGGCTTCAGGCTTAAACGCAGTGCTTCGCAGCTTTCTCAGCTGCTCTGCGGTCGTAAAAGCTTCGTAATACACAATGTCTGAGGACAGCCACTCAAGCAGCGGAGGGTTTGATTTTTTGAAAAGACGCAGCGTTTTTCTCAGTTCCCAGCCGCTGATATCCAGCAAATCGTGGATCGGCTCTTCAATGACATCCCGCTCCTGCTCAATTGAAAAATACCACTCCTTTTTCGGCACATAAATAAAGCGGACATCATAATCGCTGTCTTGCGACGGGAATCCCCAAGCACGGCTCCCTGATTCAACGGCATACACGATTTTAACGCTGTATTCCTGCTCAATTCGTTTTAGTTCATCAATGATTCTTTGTTTCATATATATTCGTCTCCCGTCTTTTCTCATTCCGGCTGATTGCAGAAAAAAACCGCCAGATGATGCGGCGGCTCTTCACGTCTGTCAGCCTTTAAGATGCTGCTTAAAGAAGGCAAGCTTTTCCGTTTGAAAGGCAGGGATATACTCATGCCCAAAGTAGCGGTACACCTTCAGCTCTTTTTCTGTCTCCAGATGGTTATAGGCCGCAAACACAGTAGAAGGCGGCGTAACCTTGTCAATCAGCCCGATCGACATCAGTACAGGCACCTTCACCCTGTCAGCCAGATTCATAATATCGAAATACGTTAGTGTATTCATGGCCCGCTCTTCTGTTTCCGGGCTGCCATTTCTTCTGAAGAAGGAATTGATTTCGAGATACGGCTGTTCAAGCGCCACATCGATGGCCCGATCGAAATTGCTTAAGTAAGGATAATCAGCAACAGCGGCTTTCGGAATATCTGACAGAGCCGCGGCCGCAATGGTTAAGCCTCCGCCCTGGCTTCCGCCCGTCACGCCGATTCTCGTTTCGTCGACTTCATCAAAGCTGCTGATGACTTCAAGCGCGCGGATGGCGTCCAAATAAACTCCCCGGTAGTAGTATGTATCTTTATCAAGAATTCCTTTCGTCATCCAGCCCAATGCGTGTCCGTGCGGAGAAATACTGGTGTCCTCGCTGCCCTGCTGGCCGCGGACAAGCATGCCGAACGCAGCGTATCCATGCAGCGCCCAATTGACCATTTCATGAATGTCTCCGTCATAGCTTGCATTGTAGCCGTGATATTTCACGATCGCCGGATGCGGGCCTTCTTTGTCAGGCACCGCATACCATCCGGCAATGCTGGCATTTCCAAAACTTTTATATGTGAGGCGGTATACCTTCACCCCGTCAGCAGGATAATCAACCGGCTGTAAGTCAGGAACTGCTGGAACTTTGGCAAGCTCGTTCAAAGAGGACTTCCAAAACTCAGAATAATCTTTTTGGGCAGTTTTGTCAGGCTTATACGTTTGCAATTGGTCGAGCGGCATATCGAATAGTTGCATTTCCGATTATTCTCCTTTGTTTAATAAGATTTAATTTATTCTATACTATCACGTTTTGAATCTATTTTCTAAATTTTTTAACATCCGCTTTCTGATTCAATCCCTCGACGTGAATTCGTTCTAACACCATATTCACTCTTCTTGATCAAACGTTTGTTTAACCGATTCCCGGCTCAGTTCCATAAAGGCCTGAGCGGTCAGACTGACATAGCGGTTCTTTAAAAATACAAAAACCAGAGTGCGTGAAGGCGCGGATTGAAGAGATAAATAGATGACACCCGGGTCTTTGTCTCTTTTGACCATATTTGGCGCAAGTGTTACCCCCAAACCGTTTGCCACAAGGGATTGCGCGGTTTCGATGTGGCTCGTTTTAAACGCCGCGTGCGGCTTAAAGCCGCTTTCCGCTACAAAAAACACCTCCAAGCCTTATTTCGGATAACAACGATCCGTTTTCAAACATGAAGGTGTTTTTTATTTGTTTCATCTTATGGGATCAGTCCCTCCCGCACGGCTTTTACATTGGCTGATAAAGATCCCAACCGATTTTTAACGTCTCCACAATGTAATCTGCAATTTCTTCAGGAGCAAGGTTGTCTGTTTCCACTTTTGAATTGTGCTTGTCATAAATGACTTTTCTCTCGTTAAACAGCTGCTCCATTTCATCCATTGACCGGTTATGCAGCACCGGACGGCTTTCGATCAGCAAATCCGCGCGCTGCTTCCAGTTCTCCCAGGACAGATCGAGGTGAAGCACCAGACAATGTTCGAGACAGCACTTTCTGATTTCCTCTTGTTTAAAAGAGCCTCCGCCAAGTGAGACAATTTTAAATCTTGTATGGTGACATAGATTCAGGATATATTCTTTTTCTGTTTTCCGGAAAAAGTCCTCACCTTTTTTTTCAAACATCTCAGGGATCGACATGTTGAAATCCTTTTCGATTTCTTGGTCAATATCGATAAAATCTCTATATAATTTCTTAGCGACCAATTGGCCGATTGTCGTTTTTCCTACACCCATGAACCCAATCAGGACGATATTTCTTTCTCTTACTGGGATGGCTCGTTTAGCGTTCATCTCTGGCGAAATCCTCCTAAGGAATGAAAGTTTATCTTCATTATATGCTGATTTTGCGAATATTTATATAGGTACCGGCTCGGGCGTCCTCTATTTCATTGCCAGCCGTTCAAGCTTTCCTACAATAAGCTAACAGAACCGCTCCGTTATACGAGTTTGCCGCTCCGCAGTCAAGATGTTATTAGCCGTGTTGCAGCATAAAAGATGTAACATGACGAAACGTCATATTTGAGCAGTCGGCTCCGTTTCTTTTTTGCGTTCAATCACCTTCTTGGCCGGATGACATTCATTGTACAACATTTTCAGAAATAATTTAACACTTCGACGCAAAAAAGCATTAAATGATTAAACCTCCTTTCTCTCTCTGCGTTTATCCGTTTTTCATCAGGGAAAAAGATGACGGGAGGGATGTGAGATGAAAATAAGCTTTTGTACAACCGGATATAAAAAGCAAAATGTTATGGACGTCATTTCCTTTGCGAAGGAGCAGTCCTTTGACGGGATTGATTTGTGGTATGGCCACATCGAACAGTATGAACAGGACTTCGGGCCGCTGGACAGCCTTTATACCCTGCTGCAGCAGCATAAACTGAAGGTGCCCGCGGTCAGCTTATACACCGATTTTGTGACACAAGGAGAAGAAAAAACAAAAGAAGCAGTGAAAAAAGGGCTTCGGGCGGCGAGACAGCTTCACAGCCCGCTTATTCGCGTATTTGCCGGCAATCAGGCGTCAAACAGAACGTCACCGGAAAAATGGCTGCGTGCGGTTGAACAATTCCAGCAGGCTGCGCAAATGGCAGACGGCTATGAGGTGAATATCGGTCTGGAAATTCACTACGATACGTATGCCGATACACCTGAAGCTGCTTTAACATTTTTGAAGGATGTCGGCCATCCGAGACTCCGAACGATTTTTGACGGGTCAAATCTGCACGTGAACCGAATTGACCAGCTGCCCGCTTTAGAAAAAACCTTTCATACGATAAGCCATATCCATTTGAAAAACTACCGCTGGAACTTTGATAACTGGTATCTGAGCGAGCCAACTCCGATTTTTCAAGGAGATCTCGATCAAAAAGCATTTTTAAAAGAGCTGATGAACAGACAATATGATGGTTTTGTTTCTCTTGAGTATTTTGGAGAACATGCCTTTACGCATATAAAGGAATCGCTCCGCCAATATACGTCTGTTTTTTCCCGCTGACTCTTCGATCGAAGGGTCTTTTTTTTGTATCATAAACAAAAAGGGGGATATCATGATGATCATTTGGATAAATGGGGCTTTCGGTTCCAGAAAGACACAAACAGCGTTTGAACTGCACAGAAGGCTGAAACCGTCTTACGTATATGATCCTGAAAAGATGGGGTTTGCGATGCGTTCGATGATACCGCCGGATATCGCTGAAGATGACTTTCAAAGCTACCCTCTGTGGCGGGAATTCAATTACAGCATGCTTTCCTATTTGTCAGATACATATCAGGGCATCATCATTGTGCCCATGACCATTACGAACGATCAATATTTCCATGACATTATCAGCAGGCTGAGACAGGGCGGCCGGACCATTCACCACTTTACCCTGCTGGCTTCAAAGGAAACATTGCTGAAACGCCTGCGCACCAGAGCGGAAGGAAAAAACTCCTGGGCCGCAAAACAAATTGACCGCTGCATCAACAGCCTGTCTGATAGCCTCTTCACAGAACATCTCCATACAGACCAAATGTCTAGCCAGCAGGTCGCAGAAACGATCGCTGCCCAAGCAAATCTGCCGCTTGAGCCTGATTCGAGAGGCAGCCTGCGAAGATTCACCGACAGATTGATGGTGAAGCTGAATCATATCCGTATCAAATAAAAGACGTTTTGAAACCATGTCCCTGATACATGCAAATGAATGGATCAATAAATAAAAAGCCCACTCCAAGAGTGGGCTTTAATCATATTATTTCCACCAGTCATCAAACATAGAAGCTGGGACCTGGCGCTTATGCTCCGTCACGCTGAAGCGTTTCTCCAGCGCTTCTGACGCCTTCGCCGATACTTCTTTTCCTTCGAGATAATCATCAATCTCATCGTAGGAAATGCCAAGCTCAGTTTCATCGGACTGCTGCGGCTTTTCATCCAGCAGATCGGCAGTCGGTTCTTTTAAGTATAAGCGTTCTGGGGCACCCAGCTCTTTCAGCAGGCTTCTTCCCTGGCGCTTTGTTAAACCTGTCAGCGGCAGGAGATCTGCGCCTCCGTCACCGTATTTCGTAAAGAAACCTGTCACGGCTTCGGCCGCATGGTCTGTTCCAATCACAAGAAGGCCTTCTTGGCCGCCGATCGCGTATTGAGCAATCATTCTCGTTCTCGCTTTTACGTTTCCTTTATTAAAGTCTGTCAGCTTATCGCCTGTCTCTTGCTGATATTGATCCGCAAAAGCGCTGACTGTTGATTGAATGTCAAATTTCCAGGATTTATCCGGCTTGATGAATTTCAGAGCGAGCTGAGCATCATCTTCATCCTGCTGTGTGCCGTGCGGAAGACGGACCGCGATAAATTGAGCATCTCCGCCCTCCTTGCGAATGCTTTCCACCGCAAGCTGAGCAAGTCTTCCCGCAAGTGTTGAATCCTGTCCGCCGCTGATGCCAAGCACAAGTCCTTTAGCGCCGGTTTTCTTTACATATTGTTTTAAAAAATTGACTCTGTCCTCAATTTCTTGCTTTGGATCAATTGAGGGCTTCACATGTAATTCACGCATAATCTTTTCCTGCATGCTCATCCCAATCATTCCTCCTGTACATTTTCGCTTGTTTCTTACTGTTCATTTCCCCGAATCAATGAAAATGAATCATGACTGTTATGTATCCATATTAACTATAGCACAGGTCTTATTTCATAGTGAATAAGAGAGATCAGCTGACTTCAACCCGTATGGACGTCACACTGTCGCCATTGCACTTTCCTTTTTCAATCGGGCAGGAAGAAAACGCGACAACCAAATCCATCTCCGCTCTGAGTCTGACGTAATCCCCGGCATTTGACAGCGGCGTTTCCACAGATAGGTTCCCCTTCTCATCCAGAACGGTATTCATAAAAATCGCAAACGGATAATGCATATGCGGCTTCGGCACGCCGAACTGCTCAAGCGCCCTGTTCATATTGTCATAACACGTATCCTGGAACTCGTCCTTTTGTTTTCCGTATAACAGCCTGTTCATATCAGGACGGCAGGCTGGCAGAAGCAGGTCATGCTTGCCGACTGTATCCTCAATGAGCGTCAGCATCGGTTTATACAAATTAGAGTAAATATGATCGTTGACCTTCACATGAATGGAATGATTGGCATCAATGGTCGCTCCCTGATCAAGATGCTCATAAAAATCCTTTGCGTGGTACGCCACAAAATCAGCAACCTGCTGCCCCTCTACATCAACCACCTTCAAAATCTGGCCCTTTTTCAGCTTCAGGCCGAGCCCTTTCTTCGGCTGAACGATATATTGCTGTGTCATCCGCTTCGCTCCTTTTTCTATTAGTATGAACGTTTACCATCGCCTCCATGTAAAAAGAGGCAAAAATCCGATGCATATAAGCCTTGCGCGGGTTGCAATCTAACCTTAGATAAAAGGGGTTGAATGTAAATGAGTCAAACAAAAAAAGACCAAGAAAAAGGAAATCTGGCTTGGTGGCAGCTTTCATTAATCGGGATAGGATGCACAATCGGAACAGGATTTTTTCTCGGTTCCAGCATCGCAATTGTGAAAAGCGGATTTTCCGTTCTGCTTTCATTTCTAATTGGAGCAATCGGCACATATTTTGTATTCGAGCAGCTTGCCAAGCTGTCGGCAAAGCAGCCTGAAAAAGGCTCGTTTTGTGCGTATGCGCGAAAAGCGTTTGGCAGATGGGCCGGCTTCAGCAACGGCTGGGTGTACTGGTCATCTGAAATGCTGATTACCGGAAGCCAGCTGACAGCCATTTCGTTATTTACGAAGCATTGGTTTCCTCAAGTGCCGCTGTGGGTATTTGCTTCCATCTATGCTGTACTGGGGCTTCTCATTATTTTTACCGGACTTTCTGTTTTTGAAAAAACAGAAAACGTGCTGGCAGTTATCAAAACAGCCGCTATCTTCATGTTTATCGTGATTGCCATTCTGGCTTTGTGCGGCATATTATCAGGCGGAAAGCCGGAGGTGCAGATTCCGAATGAGACGAAAGAATTTTTCCCATTCGGAGCTATGGGACTGTGGACAGGCCTGATTTATGCATTTTACGCGTTTGGCGGCATTGAAGTCATGGGGCTCATGACGGTTCATTTAAAGAAGCCGGAGGAAGCCTCAAAATCAGGAAAGCTGATGCTGGCAACGCTGGCGATTATTTATATCATTTCAATCGGGCTCGCTTTGCTACTAGTTCCTTTACACAAGTTTACAGAACAGGACAGCCCGTTTATTACGTCTTTAAAAGGATTTCATCTCGAAGTGATCCTTGATATTTTCAACGGCATTTTTATTATCGCGGGGTTCTCGACCCTTGTCGCTTCACTCTTTGCCGTGACAACATTGCTTTGTACGATGGCCGATGACGGCGACGCGCCGAAATGCTTTACTCTAAAAGAAGGCAAAAAAATATGCTGGCCCGCGCTCGGATTAACATTTGCGGGGCTTATCGTGTCTATCGTCCTGTCTTTAGTGCTGCCTAAAAATATATATGAGCACATGACAACAGCGGCCGGGCTTATGCTTTTATACACTTGGCTGTTTATCCTGTTCTCCAGCAAAAAGCTGACCGATCCGGCAGCCATGGCGAAAACGCAAATTTATTTGGCGACAATTCTGATCGCGGCGGCTGTGTCCGGCACGCTGTTTGAAAAATCAAGCCGACCCGGATTTTTTGTCAGCTTGGGATTTCTAGCTGTCATTGCCGTCGTCACCTTGATCTATCAAAAAAAGCAGGGACACAAAGACCGCCCTGCCAGTTCGTGAACTATTTCATTTTGTTAAACATGTTTTTTAAATATGAAAACGGGCATTTTGATATCTGTTTTTCATCTTCCCGGAGAAAATACTGTTTCCATTCCCGGTTATCCTTTCCTCCGTACCAGCCTAAATGCGGATGAATCGGGGCTTGATCATAAGCCTGTAAACGGGATCGGATCAGCCTGCTCATGTTTCGGCCAGATGCGGTTGAACCATTTAGATCTTCAAACACCCATCTTGGCTGGAACGTGATCATAAAATAAGGAAAGCTTCGGCTTCTCCTCGCATCATGAGCCGGCGTTGCACACAGAATAAAATACGGCTCACCGTCAAAACAAAACTCCCATTTAAAATGCTCTGGATCGGCCGGAATATCTGCCGGCCACTCTTTTTTATCTTGTTCGCTCAGTCTATTTAAAAAGCGCCAAAACAGCTCTTCATACGCTTCAATGGAATAATGCTCAGCCAAATCCTCCGGTGTATCAAATAACACAACCAATGACGTATACTTCCCGGTGTCTCGCGAGATATTCCCATACTCCGCAAGCAGCGGCGCCAGTTCCTCCACCGTACCGTTTTCTCTGGGATCTCCTGCAAAAGCAATGCGAAGCTGATCAGTCAGAAATGCCTGACGGCCGGGAATACACGGGAACGTATCCGCGTCATCCGCCAAAGTTTCTGCTAATAGCTCAAAAGCGATTCTTTGCCATTCCGGGAACTCAGCTTGATTCCGTTCCAGAAAACTTTTGGTGTAAATCCCTTTCACCATTGATCCACCTCCAGTATCATCTGGATACTATATTAAAACTGGAGGCGGCAGGTGACTGTCCTTCATGAATCAGCCCAGTAACTGTTTGATGCCCTGATAACCGAAGTAAAAGCCAAATACAAGGAGGGATACACCAGCGATTCCGGTCAATCCCCTCAATAGCTTTTCATGAAGCAGATTTCTGAACATGCTGGCTGTGATAGCCATGCAAAAATCCCAGATTAAAATGCCGATCATGATGCCGGAGCTATAGATAAGAAGCTGATTCATATTGTAGGCCTCTGCTGTTTTCGCAAGAATGCTCCCGTAAATCCCAAGCCAAAAAAGGATGCTCAATGGATTTGACAGTGAAATGAGAAAACCCGAAGCGAACGTTTTCCTGTATGACGCTTTTCCCCGTGTGCTTCGCACATCCATCGGTTCTCTGACATTTTTCAGTGTTTCAATTCCCGTATAAGTCAGTACAAAAAAGCCAAAGAGCCACAAAAACGTTTTCACAAACGGAGCGGTCAAAAACTGTGACAGACCGAAATAGATGAAAAGCATGTACAGTCCGTCAGCTGTCATGGCGCCTAAACCAAAAATCCACGCATGCCAAAACCCGTTTTTAATGCCTTTATCAATTTGCGCCGCATTGACAGGTCCCACAGGCGCAGACAAGGACAGCCCCAGCACAATATAACTCAAAAAAATGTTCACCGGCCCGTACTCCCCTCTCTTACTCAACTTGTACAATTTATTCGGGAACGGGCCAAGCTATGCACAAAAATCACCTATTGTTTCAAGCGGTCAAGCTCTTCCTCCATAATATCGGAGGCTTTGCCGATAAAACCGAAAATCAGTTCCAATTCCTCCTCCGTATACTCGCGGCATAGATCCATCGTGGATTCTGACAGTGAACGGAACAAATCTTTCACGTGCTGTTTAGAAGCGGTAAGAGGCACGATAATCACTCTTCTGCGGTCGTTCGGGTCCTTTTCGCGGGCCACATACCCCGCTTTTTCCAGCCGGTCAACAAGCGCCGTAACGGAACCCGTGCTGAGTCCCGTCTTTTTCCCCAGTTCGCCGGCCGTCATTGGTCCTGCTTCATTTAAGATGTCAGCTGATTTCAAATCGGTGGGAAACAGACCGAGAGCTTGAGCTGCCGCCTGATGAAACAGAATGGTTCTAGTGCCCAATTTCCGAAATAGCTGAACGGCGGTCTTTTCCAACTCACTTCTGGAATTTCTTGTTGACAACTGACAGTCCTCCCTATAGAATCGAATTTATCTTGATAATCGAGATATTTAACGATCAAACTATTATCATGATATCAGAACTTACATAGAAAAGTAAGAGGAGGTAGAACAAATGGACACAACATCAGCAAAACAGGCTTCCACCAAATTTGTGGTTCTCGGTCTTTTGCTGGGCATCTTAATGTCCGCGATGGACAATACGATTGTTGCCACAGCGATGGGCAGCATCGTGGCTGATCTTGGAAGCTTTGATAAATTTGCATGGGTAACTGCATCCTACATGGTAGCGGTGATGGCTGGAATGCCGATTTACGGCAAGCTTTCCGACATGTACGGCCGAAAACGTTTTTTCCTGTTTGGACTTATCTTTTTCTTAATCGGGTCGGCATTATGCGGAATCGCACAAACAATGAACCAGCTGATCATCTACCGGGCCATTCAGGGGATTGGGGGCGGAGCGCTCCTGCCGATTGCCTTCACGATTATCTTTGATTTGTTTCCGCCGGAAAAACGCGGAAAAATGTCGGGCATGTTCGGCGCTGTATTTGGATTATCAAGTGTTCTCGGCCCGCTGTTAGGCGCTATTATCACAGACTCTATCAGCTGGCACTGGGTGTTTTACATCAACGTCCCTATCGGTGCACTGTCATTGTTTTTCATCATTCGCTATTACAAAGAATCGCTGGAGCATAAAAAACAGAAAATTGATTGGGGCGGCGCGATTACTTTAGTCGTATCCATTGTGTGCCTGATGTTTGCGCTTGAGCTCGGCGGCAAAACATACGACTGGAATTCGACTCAAATCATTGGCCTGTTTATCATTTTCGCTGTTTTCTTTATTGCCTTTTTTATTGTGGAGCGAAAAGCGGAAGAACCGATTATCTCCTTCTGGATGTTTAAGAACCGCTTGTTTGCCACAGCGCAGATTCTCGCTTTTCTTTATGGCGGAACATTCATTATTTTAGCAGTGTTTATTCCGATTTTCGTACAGGCGGTATACGGCAGCTCAGCGACAAGCGCAGGCTTCATCCTGACACCGATGATGATCGGATCAGTGATCGGAAGTATGATCGGCGGAATCTTCCAAACGAAGGCAAGCTTCCGCAATCTGATGCTGATTTCCGTCATATCTTTCTTTATCGGCATGCTGCTGCTTTCCAATATGACGCCGGACACAGCGCGCGTATGGCTGACTGTCTTTATGATGATTTCAGGCTTCGGCGTAGGCTTTAACTTCTCGCTGCTCCCGGCAGCATCCATGAATGATCTTGAACCTCGTTTTCGGGGAACGGCCAACTCCACGAATTCATTTTTACGATCATTCGGCATGACGCTCGGCGTCACGATTTTTGGCACGGTTCAGACGAACGTATTCACAAACCAGCTCAGCGACGCCTTCAGCGGGATAAAAGGCTCCGCCGGCTCAGGCGCTCCGCAGAATATCGGTGATCCACAGGCCATTTTCCAATCCGGCACACGATCACAGATCCCTGATGCGATTCTGAACCGGATCATCGACGCCATGTCATCAAGCATCACATATGTCTTTTTACTTGCTTTGATTCCAATTGTCCTCGCGGCGATCACCGTTTTGTTCATGGGAAAAACAAGAGTCAAAACAACTGAGGAAATGACGAAGAAAGCAGATTAATACAAAAAGCAGTACACCTGGAGTGTACTGCTTTTTTCTATTAAACACCTAATCTTGCAAGAATAAACGTCCATATGCAGATGATCAATAGCAGAATCAGACTGTACATCACTGTCCGTTTAAACAGCTTTGATTCCTTCCCTGTCTGGCCGACCGCGGCAGCGGCAATGGCGATAGATTGCGGAGAAACGAGCTTCGCCATCACCCCGCCCGCCGTATTTGCGGCTAACAGCAAATCAGAACCGGCACCGATCTGTGCTCCGGTGACAACCTGCAAATGCCCGAACAAAGCGTTATTGCTGACAACTGAGCCAGTAATGAACACGCCGATCCAGCCGAGCACAGGACTGACAAACGGGAACAAATCGCCTGTTTTCGCCAGTGCCAGCCCGATGGAAGAGCTGAGCCCCGCGAAGTTCGCCAGATTGGCAAACGCCATCACAAAGCAGATCGTGACAATCGGCATCCACAGTTCCTTCCCTGTCTCCTTCAAGCAACTGAAGCCATCCCGATAAGAGAAGTTTTTGCTGAACAGCCCTGTCACGATGACCGCGGCTAAAATCGCTGTACCGGTCGCTGACAGCAGATCGACTTTAAAGACTGCATCTAACGGCATGGCAGACGGGGCAATCGGCGGCATTTTCATAATTTGCTGATGCAGAAAAGGCATCTTGAACAAAAGCGTTGTCTGATAGAAGAGCCCGCCTTCTTGGAAAAGCGCTTTGAATGCAGGAAGGCTCCAGATGGTGATCGCCGCAGTTAACATGTAGAAAGGAGACCACGCCTTGGCAATGTCTGCGGCGCTGTATCTCTTTTTCTCACCGGTTTCTTCGGCTCCCTGCTCACGATAAATCTGTTTCGGCTGCCACTTGCGCAGGAAAAGCGCAAGCCCGCCCATACTGAACAGCGCCGCCAAAATGTTAGCTAATTCCGGTCCGAGCACAGCCATTGTCAGCGTCTGAACCGCTGTATACATACCGCTGACAACCAACAAAGCAGGCCAGGTTTGTTTGATTCCCTTCATTCGGTCTAATAAGAACACGAGTAAAAACGGAATTAGAAAAGTAATCATCGGCAGTGTCCAGATCAATGCCCGAGACAGCTCAAGAGAAGACAAGTCTCCAATTTGCGCGCCTGTAATCACCGGTATCCCAATTGCGCCAAAGGCTCCAGAGGCAGCATTCGCAATCAAGCAGAGCGCCGCCGCCTTTAACGGTTTAAAGCCAAGTTCGACGAGCAGCGCCGCACTAATTGCAATCGGAACACCAAAGCCGGCCGCGCCTTCCAAAAATGCGTTAAAACAAAAACCGATTAATAATAGCTGTAATCTTTGGTCAGGCGAAATGCCGGCAATGCTGGAACGAATAATGGTAAACTTCCCGGTTTTCACAGCGATTTTATAGAGCCACACTGCCATCAAGACAATGTAGCCGATCGGCCACAAACCGCTTCCGATGCCTAATAAAACAGAAGAAACGGCTTTTTCAACCGGCATGTGAAATGCCAATACGGCAACCAAAAAGCTGGCGGCTAGGGTCAGAAATGCCGCGAGAATGCCTTTCATCTTAAAAACGGTTAAAGCTAAGAGAAAAAAGAGAATCGGTGTGAGCGCAACCAGTGCGCTCACATACTCGTTTCCAAACGGATCATACAACTGCTCCCACATTGACAATCAGCCCTTTACTCTGTAGTTGCGTTCTAGTTGACGTTTTGTGCTGCAAAATGCGGTTTTAAGATGTTTTTGAGCACGTTGGCACTGTGGTTAAACTGCTCTTTTTCTTTCTCATTTAAGTTCAGCTCAGTGATACCGGCGATACCGCCGCGGTTGACGACAGCCGGCACTCCGATGTACACGTCATCTGCTCCGTATTGTCCGTCCAAATATGTGCTGACTGTTAAAATGCTGTTTTCATTATGAAGAATCGCTTTTGTAATTCGCGCAAGGCTCATGGCTACCCCGTAATATGTCGCGCCTTTTTTCTCAATGATATGATAAGCGGCGTTTTTCACGTCATCCACGATCTGGTCAAGCTCTTCTTGTTTGTATGCTTCGTTTTTCTCAACCAGTTCACTGACCGGCACTCCGCCGATATTCGCGTGGCTCCAGACAGGAAGCTCAGTATCGCCGTGTTCGCCGATAATATGAGCGTGCACATTGTGTGCCGCTGCACCGAAGTATTCGCTCAGCATGTAACGGAATCTCGCAGAATCAAGTGTTGTGCCGCTTCCGATCACTCGCTCTTTTGGCAGGCCGCTGAATTTCCATGTTGCATACGTCAGAATATCAACCGGATTTGTCGCGATTAAGAAAATGCCGTCAAATCCGCTCGCCATGACTTCACTGACGATTCCTTTGAAGATCTTTAAGTTCTTTTCTACTAATTCAAGGCGTGTCTCACCAGGCTTTTGGTTTGCTCCGGCGCAGATGCAGACAATATCAGCATCCTTGCAGTCTTCATATGTTCCGAAAGATGTTTTGACCGGATGCGGCGCAAACGCCTTTCCGTGGTTTAAATCCATTACATCGCCCATTGCTTTTTCTTTATTTACATCAATGACCACAAATTCATCTGTGATCCCTTGGTTAATTAACGCAAATGCATAACTGCTTCCAACAAAACCCGCTCCGATTAAAGCTACTTTATTTACTCGTTCATTCATCATTTATCCTCATCCTCCAGTGTTTGTTTATCTTTGGTGTTTGTTTGTGAAGTATTTCACATTTATATTGTGCAACATTTCACAAACTTTTGCAAGAGAAAAGATTTGTCTGATTTATGAACAAAAAAGAAACCATCTATGATGGTTTCTTTTGGGATTTTTCCGCTGATTGCTTGCCCTCACTGAGGAAGAGAACCGCTTAATCCAGAGTTGTTATATAAACCATTTTGCACATAATCAAAGCCAGGCTGATTCTGGCCGGGCACTTGGGCACTGCCATTATTAAAAATCACTTTGGCGTTGGTTGTATCCGTATCCGCCGGCAGCGTCAGTGTGTAAATTCCATCTGCATTCTTAGTCATTGCTTTACCTGGCCAAGACCCGGTCAATTCGATTGCCCGGCCTCCATCATGTTTATAGATATAAGCATTTACATGTCCCCAATGATTCGGATTTTGATAGCCAATTGTTTTGGCCGCAGACGGGTCTCTTTTTACAAAGCTGTACTCTTGGGCCCTCGTTACACCATCACTGTTCGTTCCTGTTAACGTGATGTCGTATGTTGTGCCAAATGGGTCTCCTTTTCCGATTGTTAATTGGTCTCCATCCTTAAACGCTGTCTCTTGCCCATTATTGATTTGATACACGGCTTTTGCTGTATTCACATCTGCACGCAGGGTGATCGTCAGTTGATCATTGAAAGAATGGGTTACCCCTGTTTTGACATCCTCAAGGAAGACATGAGGCGCATTTGCAATATCATCAGGATAAAGAACAGCCACTGATCTGGCATTGATTGTGCCTGTCAGTTTACCGTCCCTGACTTGAAATGAACCGGTCCCGGCTTTATTATCATAGCTGCCATCAGGTAATTTCGTTGAAGCATTGATGCTGACAGAAGAGGAACCTGCATTTGCCAACACAACACCTTTTGAGCCGCGCTGATTCATAAATATTTGATTGTTTCCATTCGGATTCGATAGCTCCTCAGGCTGTCCAGCCATTACATTGTGAAACGTATTGACCGCAACGATAGCCTGATCCTCAAATAAAGCACTCCCGCGATCGCCTATTTGGGTTTTCCCCGGGAATCTCACACCATTTCCGCCGCCCTCAGGCCTTGAAAAAAAGAGAGGCGTACTGCCTGAGCGAGAAGCAATCACTGCCCAGCCTAAGCGGATATCGTCATCGCTCATCCATGTAGACTCCTCATCATCATTTGCATACGTATCATGCGATTCCACCCACGTGACTAACTTGTCGGCTGACACATCAGATGCATAATGGGAAATATTCGACACGCTCAGATTACGATTCTTTAAAGCGGACCTTATGGAATGTCCATAGTTAGATGCTGTCACATTCATATAATTCGCATATGCTGCATCTCTGGAGGCACTGTCTTGCAGGATTTCTCCGTATTGGAACTCGGCAGATGTATTCGTGATATTCGGCCAAAATTGGCTGCCGTAATTCCCATCATCGGGAAGCTCTATATGCTTGGCGGCATCATAGCGAAATCCGTCTGCCCCATCATTCAATGCTCTTTCTAAGAAACGTTTCAGATAGGACTGTACTTGTGTATTTTGTGTATTCCAATCATACAGCCCGAGCAATGAATTCTGCGTGACATCCCATCGATCGGACCAGTTTTTAATTTGTGTGTTTCCATGCGTCCAATTTGATATACTTTTAATTTCATTTGAAATCGCAGCATAGTCACTGGTTGTGTGATTGATGACGGCATCGACAATAACCTTCACACCATATTCTTCAGCCGCGGCACACATTTCTTTAAACTCTTCCTCGGAACCCAGGTACCTGTTGCCAATCTGGTAAGAGGTCGGCTGGTAAAGCCAGTACCAGTTCCCCATGCTTTTATCTCCATTATTTCCTTCCTTTACTTGATTAATAGGAGACGTCTGAATGGCAGTATATCCTGCATCATGGATATCCTTCATATTATTTTTTAAGGTGTTGAACGACCAATTCCAAGCATGAAGAATCGTCCCGCTCTTTATTGATGGCGCTGTATATTCATTTGATTGGTTCGCAGTCTCTGCATTTACAGCCACCGGCCCTGCCAGAATCAAATGAAACAGCAATAATAATCCAGCGAATAACGGCAGAAAAGAGGTATTTAATCGTTTTTTAGACATTCTGTACACTCCTTATTTCAATTTTCATTTCTGAAGACTTACCGCGGAGTCAGAAATCCCTCTTACTCAATCCTTCCACTTCCTCCTTTCAGACGAATATGAAGACTGGAGAATTTTGTTAACGCTTACATTTTAAATTATCATACTCTTTCTATCAAAACAACTTGATAGAGTCATTTCCCAAACAGACATCACGAGCCGTTTTACATTCTTACACAGCAAGTGGAGCTATTTGTCTGATTTATGAACAAAAAAAGAAACCATCTCTATGATGATTTCTTCTTAAACTCCTTTTTTACCGTTCTTCTGTAAGACAGCTTCACGATTCCGAATCGAAGCAGAAACAGAACGCCGCCGCAGACGATAAATAGGAGAATCATTTTCAGCCAAGCGAAGAATGTGTGGGGAACTCCCCTGTCATACATCGTAAGCACCACTACCGCAAAGGCGACAGCTATTGATTCTATGAACTGCTGCTTCACCCGTTTATGCAGTTCTTCCTCGGTGTCTATTCTCGGCATCAGCATTCCAGAAGCTGATGCCCTGATGCAGTAATATAAGATGATAATGAACAAAAACACAAGGCTCGAGACCCATTCTTTAAACGGAAATTCAAACATAATGCCGCGGATGATCACATCCAGCAGCGCAAACGCCCCGGCTAACTTGCCGATATCCGACCATATCTTTTGTTCCTTTTCTTTTACTCTCTTATTTTTCCCATTCACGCCTGAAAGTCTGTTATGCAGATTATTCATGACCTTCCTCCCGCACTTTTACGAATGGCTTATGGCTTACATGTTACAATAACAGCCTGCGCTTCTGCAACGAATAAATGAAAAGCCCGCCGTACAAGCCGGCGGGCATCAATGTTTAAAACGGCCCCCAATTGATCAGGACACCGATACAAATAAACACAAGCCCGATTAAGAACCAAATCAGAGCGAGCGGCAGCATAAACCGAAGCCACTTGACGTACGGAATTCCGCTGGCGGCAAGCACTGCCATCAAAACGCCGGACGTCGGGTTCACACAGTTGACGACCCCTTCTCCAAGCATAACCGCTTCCACCGCGACCTGTCTCGTGATGCCCATCAAATCAGCGAGCGGCGCCAGAATCGGAATGAACACAACCGCTTCGCCCGATCCTGAAGAGATGAGAAAATGAAGCAGGGCGCTGGCGATATACATGCCAATTGCGCCGGCCATCGGACTGAACCCGTCCAAAACCGAAGCCAAAGCATTGACGACTGTATCCAGCAGCTTCCCATTTTCAAGAATGACAGAAATGCTCCGCGCCATCCCGACAATCAGCGCACCGTATACAAGGCTCTGGCAGCCGGTAATAAAAGTTTTAGCAATATCGTTTGCCGAAAGTCCTCCAATGAATCCGGCAAGGACAGAAATAAAAATAAACGTCGCAGCCATTTGGGAATCTGACCAGCCGAGCTTCAATGCGCCGTACAAAAATCCGATCAGCGACAAACCCGCCACTCCCAAAATCAGCTTATGGCGAACGGTAAACGGCACAGACTTATCTTCTTCTTGATTCGCATCGCCCAATCCTGCCGCCGGGAACCAGTTTGTGCCTAACACACTGGCATCCTTTGATTTCTTTAATTTTCTTGTATACCAATAGATATAAATAATAGAAGACACCAAAAAGCATAAGTATATGACTACACGAAGGCCGATCCCCGAAAACAGAGGCAGCTCCGCAATCGATTGAGATAAGCCAAGCGGAGACGGTGATAAAATGGTAGAGTTAAACCCGGCATAGCAGCCAATATAAATAACAGCCGCACCCGCGACCGCATCCCATTTTAAGGAGCGTGCGACAATAAGGCCGATGGGGATGAATCCGATCACTGAATTCACAACAATTCCGGTCGTTCCAAGAATAGAAAACAACGCACCGACAATACAAATAAATAATAATTGCTTTGTGCGGAACTTGCTGATGACATTGTAAATCAGTCCGTTGATGGCACCTGTTTTTTCTAAAATAGCGATCGTGCCGCCTGTGAATAAAATCAGAAAAATAATAGGCGCTGATCCGACCATTCCATCCTGAAGAGAAGTGAAAAAGCTGATCAGGCTGACCGGAGACTGTTCGATTGAATGGTAGCTTCCCGGCACCGCAGTGGTAACCTCCCCCTTCGTCACACGGTCAAATTCTCCCGCCGGCACAATATACGAAGCAACGGCGCAAATGAAAGCGATGATAAATAAGAGGACATAGGCGTCAGGCATGTTAAAGGCGGTGCGTTTTTTCTTTGGCTGTGTTTCGGCTGCTGGCATACTCATATTTCGATCCATCCCCCTCTTTTTAGAAAATATCTATTATTCTGAAAAATATAAATATGTGCTATATTATAAACAGCCTATCTACCTGTTTCAATATAAAAAAAGGAATGAAGGAGGTTTTTCTTCCCATGCAAAAACTCTCAGAAGAAATGAAACAAACCGTAATGGACATCTTTGAACATCTTCACGCCAATCCTGAAGTCAGCTGGAAAGAATATGAGACAACTGAATTTCTTAAACAAAAACTCGAAGATGCAGGGTGCCGCACGCGCACGTTTTCAGATTGTACAGGAGTTGTCGGCGAAATAGGTTCGGGTTCGCCTGTTGTAGCTGTCCGCGCTGACATTGATGCATTATGGCAGGAGGTCAACGGCACATTTCGCGCCAATCATTCCTGCGGGCATGATTCGCATATGACAATGGCTTTAGGTACGTTAATGCTGCTGAAAAAACAGCCGCAGCTTCCGAGCGGAACGATACGTTTTATCTTTCAGCCAGCAGAAGAAAAAGGCGGAGGCGCTCTGAAAATGATAGAGGAAGGCGTGCTTGATGACGTCGACTATTTGTATGGCGTCCACGTCCGTCCAATTCAGGAAACCCAAAACGGACGCTGCGCCCCATCCATTCTGCACGGGTCAAGCCAGCACATCGAAGGCACAATCATCGGAGAGGAAGCTCATGGCGCACGTCCGCATCTTGGCAAAAACAGCATCGAAATCGCGGCATTTCTCGTCCAAAAGCTGGGGCTGATTCACATCGATCCGAAAATCCCGCACACTGTCAAAATGACAAAGCTTCAAGCCGGCGGCGACAGCTCCAACATCATTCCCGGAAAAGCGACCTTCAGCCTTGACCTGCGGGCGCAAACAAATGAAGCCATGGAGACCCTGATCGCTGAAACAGAAAGAGCCTGCGAAGCGGCTGCCGCGGCATTCGATGCGAAAATTGAACTTCACAAGGAACACAGCCTCCCAGCGGCAACACAAAATATAGAAGCTGAAGGCATTATGGCTGAAGCGATCACAGACGTGATCGGAGCTGATCAGCTCGATGAACCTCTTGTTACAACCGGCGGCGAAGACTTTCATTTTTATGCCGTGAAAGTGCCGAACCTTAAAACGACCATGCTTGGCCTCGGCTGCGGACTTCAGCCAGGACTCCATCACCCGCATATGACCTTTGACAGAAACGCGATGTTTACCGGAATTCACATTTTAGCAAACGCCGTGTTAAAAACGTTCCAAAAAGCGGATACACTCGCAACAGCCAATGCCTCTTAAATCAAAAAAGCAGCCTGCGAACAGGCTGCTTTCTTCATTATTTCTTCAGATCTTCAATTGAGTTGACGTTTTTCATATATTCAGGCACAACAAGACCCATCTTCACGCCAGTGATACTGGCGCCTACATCATCATATTTGCCTTTATATTTGGCAGCGTATGGTTTATGGGTATTCGGCAGCCATGCGGAAAGGGATGCGTCCGCGCTTCCCGTCGCAATCGCCGTCCACATCGGACCAGCTTCTACCTGAGTGAGTTTCACGTCATAGCCCAAGTCTTCTAACACTTTGCCCACAACGTTTGTACTTGCAATCTCACTGTCCCACGCCACATAGGCAAGGTTGATTTTGTCTCCCTTGACCTTTTGCACGCCTTTGGTCCACTCCGCGATTTGATCCTTGTGCTTCTTCACATACTCAGCAGCGGCTTTGGAAGGTTTCTCGCCTTCTTCCACCTTGATCATCACTTCACCCATGTCGTCTTGCGTCCATTTAAACTGGCTCAGAAGCTTAACGGCATTCGGCTGTTCTTTACTGAAGCCTTTTCTGGTGATCGTATGAATCTCCTCAGCACTGCCGTAAGTTTTTTTCGGATCATCGAGATATTTTAATTTATATCTGGAGAACATCCAGTGCGGTGTCCATCCTGTGATAATAATTGGTTTCTTACGGTCGTATGACTTTTTGAGCGTAGCAGTCATTGCAGCGCTTGACGATGAAATCAATGTCCAGTCGTTCAATTTGTAATCCTTCAACGCTTGGTCAGTCAGGCTCATAATACCTGAACCGGGGTCAATCCCGATGATCGTCTTATTCACCTGTTCAGCCGCGGATGCATTTTCGTCGTTTTCTTGTCCGCAAGCCGCAAGCGAGAGTGCCAGCATGGCGGAAACACCGATACCGATGATTTTTTTAAACATCAGGCATTCCCCCTGCTTTTCTTCTTCACTTTAATATTTTGTGTAATACGGTCGAGCGTAATCGCAACGATAACGATGGCGATACCAGCTTCTACACCGACCCCTGTTTTCAGCTGTGTAACGGCGCTGTATACTTCTGAACCTAATCCCGGCGCACCGACCATTGCTGCGATAACAACCATTGATAATGCAAGCATGATACTTTGGTTGATCCCGGCAAGAATAGTTTTTGTTGCAAGCGGAAGCTGAACTTTAAACAAACGCTGAGCTGTTGTAGAACCAAACGCTTCAGTTGCTTCAATCAGATCAGCAGGCACTTGTTTAATACCGAGAACCGTCATACGGATTGTCGGCGGCATTGCGAAGATAACAGACGCAACGACACCCGGCACAACACCGATATTAAAGAAGAAAATTGCCGGCAAAAGATATACGAAAGCAGGCATTGTCTGCATTAAATCAAGGATAGGCGTTACGATACGGCGAACCGTTTCTTTCTGCGAAGCCCAAATTCCGATCGGCACACCGACCACAATCGAAATAATGACGGATGTGACAACCAGCGCTAACGTTTGCAGCATTGGGTCCCAATATCCTAAATAATCAATTACGAGAAACCCAATTAAAGTGAACAACGCAATTCCTCTCGTACTGATCCACCATGCAAGAGCTGCGAAAATAATCGTTAACAAAATAGAAGGTATAAATCCAAGCCCGCTTACAATCCCGTTTACAAAAACGGCCAAGCCATTTGCGATTCCGTCGAGGAACCCGCCGAACGTTATCGTAATCCAGTCAACAAAACGGTCAATGATATCTGCTAAAGGTATTCTAGGCAGTCTATCCAATTTACTTCACCTCCTGTGCAGAAGGGTCTTGTGGTTGTTCTTCAGTGCCTTCAACATTGATATAATCGTTATTGCCCGCAAGTGCGCCAATCAGCGCGCCTTTTACGACAATCCCTTTCATTCTTTGCTTTTCATCTACAACCGCAATTGGAATATTCGCGTCAGACACAACGTCAAAAATCTCAGTCAGATACGTATTCTCTGGTACAGTCGTAAATTCCGTATTCAAGATATCCTGAAGGGATAAATCAGACTCGGCTGCTTTTTTCGCATCAGCTGCGTAAATGACACCTAACAATTGTTTCTGTTTATCGACTGCATAAATAGATGAAATCCCTAGGTTTTTCATCAGTGTTAACGCAACGCGAGGCCCTTTATCAATCCGCACCGTTTCAGCGCGTTTCATAATGTGGCCGGCAGTTAATACTTTAGACAAATCAACGTCCTCAACGAATTTCTCAACATATTCGTTGGATGGATTCATGAGGATTTCTTCCGGCGTGCCGATCTGAACGATATTTCCGTCCTTCATCAGAGCGATTCTGTCGCCGATGCGAAGCGCTTCGTCCAGATCGTGCGTAATAAAAATAATCGTTTTTCCGACATTATCATGCAGATCCAGAAGCTCATCCTGCATGTCTTTACGGATTAATGGATCAAGCGCACTGAATGCTTCGTCCATCAGAAGGATGTCCGGATTATTCGTCAGAGCGCGGGCAAGGCCGACACGCTGCTGCATTCCGCCCGAAAGCTGATCAGGGTATTGGTGTTCAAATCCTTCAAGTCCGACAAGTTTAAGCGACTCCAGCGCTTTTTGCTGGCGCTCCTGTTTGTCTACACCTTGAAGCTCCAGTCCGTATTCTGTGTTTTCAAGTATCGTTCTGTGCGGGAACAGAGCGAACTTTTGGAAGACCATACTGATTTTTTTCCGGCGGACTTCCCGGAGCTGGTCTTTAGACATATTTGTTATCATGTCACCATCAATGTAAATTTTTCCGGCAGTCGGTTCAATAAGCCGGTTTAACAGCCGTACTAAAGTTGATTTACCGCTCCCTGATAGACCCATGATGACAAATATCTCACCATCATATACATCAAAATCTGCTTGGTTAACCCCAACGGTTGATCCGGTTGCTTTCAGGATCTCTTTTTTATTTTTTCCGTCGGCAAGCATTTGAACTGCTTTCTTTGTTTGTTTCCCAAAAATCTTAGAGACTTTCTCGACTTTTATTTTAATCGGTTTCTCATCTACACTCATATTTTCCCTCCATATTAAGCAATCTTTATTACCGTACCATTTATGTAACAACACACACAAACCGCATATTCTCTTTTATTCTGTACCATTTCATGATAAACATCCCTGTGACCCCAAGACCTTATTTATGCTTCTAAATACTCTGTAATCCTCCTTTATTATTGTATTTTACGGGTAAAATTAAGCCTTTTTTAAATTGAAAACGCTTTTATTGAACCGAAAATCCTTCCTCCTCTTATGACTTCAAGCTCCTTTACTGGAAAAATAAGTTGCTTTTTCATCTCTATGTAATGTATTATAGTTTCATGACTATGAAACAATCAGAAGACCATATCAGAGCTCACATATTCAAAGCATTGTCTGACGAATCCAGGCTTGCAATTATTCGTACGCTTTATTACAGCGGAAAAGAACTCAGCTGCGGTGAAGTAGGTGAAAAATGCAATATCGTCAAAACCACAGCATCTTATCATTTCAAAACGCTGCGTGAAGCGGGATTGACTGCAACGCGAAAAGATTCACGGACAAAATATGTCAGGCTGCGTGAAGACACATTTCAAACATACCTGCCTGGCTTTCTGGAGACCCTCTAAGAAGGGTTTTCTATATACATATCTGTTTCATAGTTTCATAATTATAAAACTATAGGAGTGTTAAACGTGAAACTTATTTGGCTTTTTTTCAGTGTAATGTTTGTCATCGGCACAGATACCTTTTTGCTCTCACCGCTTCTCCCGCTTTTGCAGGACCAATTCCATGTCTCCACTGATTTGTCAGGCTGGATGGTCAGTGCTTATGCGCTCGGTTATGCGCTGTTTGCTTTGGCAGCCGGTCCGATCTCTGACCGTTTTAATCGGAAAACAGTGATGCTATCGGGGCTTGCGGGCTTTATCCTTTCCACGTTTTTATGCGGCATCGCTCCCTCCTTTGCCGCCATGTGTGCATTCCGTTTTGCCGCCGGTGTCAGCGCCGCGTTTGTGACGCCTCAAATTTGGGCATCCATCCCTGTCATCGTCCATCCCTCAAAAGTGTTAAAAAGCATGGGGATTGCAACAGCAGGATTAGCTGCTTCACAAATGCTCGGGCTTCCGATCGGCGGATTTTTGGCTTCCTTCACTTGGCACACGCCCTTTTTCGTTCTATCAGCAGGCTCGCTTGTTCTCCTGTTCATTTTGGCGGCGGCCATGCCAGATATTCGTCCTGCAGAAGCGGCAGCACACCGTTCATCTTTAGTCAGCCCTTATCGTGAGCTGTTTTCACTGCCAAAAACATCGATGGTCCTGCTTGCTTATTTTCTCTTTCAAACAGGGAATTTCGCCACGTTCAGCTTTCTCGGCACCTGGCTTTTTGCAGATTATCATTTAACCGTATCCCAAATCGGCGCCGCGATGCTTGTACTGGGGCTGGGAAATATGCTTGGAAGCCTTATAGGAAGCAAAATTGCATCAAAGCTCGGAACGTATAAGACATTAATCAGCGGCATGCTGCTGATGGGAGCGCTCTATTTTTCCCTTCCTTTCTTCCCTAACTTACTTATTGTAGAAGCCAGCTTTTTTCTGACTTTCTTTATAGCGGGGATCATTTTTCCGTTATTGATGGGGATATTCCAATCCATTTCACCGAACGCTCGCGGAACGATTGCATCTCTTTCCAATGCGGCTATGTATGCAGGAACCACTGTTGGCACATGCCTTGCCGGACTTTTATATCAAAACACGCATCATTTTGGAGCTGTCACGGCGTTTACGGCGATTTTATTTGTCCTGTCTATGGCCCTTTATCAAACAAGCAGAAAAAACAAACCGCAAGCTGCCGGTTTCCATGTAAAAAGCACCTCATGATGAGGTGCTTTTGTTATTCAAGCTCAGTTTGTTTCGTTTCTTTCCCCATAATCAAAATACACACGACCGCCAGTAAAATGGCAATGCAAAAGATTGAAAAAATCACTGAAAACGAAATATGGCGGGCGGCGAGTGTTCCGACGAGCAGCGGGCCGAAAATGCCGCCGATTCTTCCAAACGCCGCTGTGGTTCCTGAACCTGTCGCGCGAATCGATGTTGGGTATTGCTCCGGTGTATAGGCATACAGCACGCCCCACGCACCAAGATTAAAGAAGGACAGCAGCATTCCAGCCGTCAGCAGCAGCCCTAAGGAATCTGCCGTTCCGAAGAAATACGCGCTTCCCGCTGTTCCGATCAAATAAATGACCAGTATCCATTTCCGGCCCGCCTTTTCGATCAGCCACGCAGCCGAAAAATAGCCCGGAAGCTGAGCAAGCGTCATCAGCAGAACATATTCAAAGCTTTGAATCATGCTGAACCCTTTTAACAGCATCACACTCGGCAGCCACAAAAACATCCCATAATAAGAAAAGACAACGCAGAACCAGACGATCGACAGCATTACCGTCGGCCGTATATACTGTTTCGCCCAAACGCTTTTCACGTTCTCCCACACCGATTTCTTTTTCATAGAAAGCGATTCGTACTTTGGCGAATCAGGCAATCCTGTCCGCAAGTACAACGCATAAAACGCCGACAGTGCGGTTAAAAGCAAAGCCGCCTGCCAGCCGAAGCTTGGAATGACAAAATAAGAAATAAGCGCCGCTGCCAGCCAGCCCACAGCCCAAAAGCTTTCGAGAAGCACAATGACCCGTCCCCGTTTTTCAGGCACAACCGCTTCCGAAACAAGCGTTGAAGCGACAGGCAGTTCGCCGCCAAGTCCCATCCCAATTACAAAACGCAGAATGAGAAATGCCGATAAGCTTGTGACAAAAGCTGATATACCGCTTCCGATTGAAAAGCATAAAAGGGTAATGATAAATACTTTTTTGCGGCCGATTCGATCAGCCAGCAATCCAAACAAAAACGCACCCACAGCCATGCCGATGGAATTTACGCTTCCGATCCATTTCATTTCTTCAGGCGAAAGATTCCACTCCACGTGGAGCGCGGCGATAATAAACGATAATATTCCGACATCCATTGCATCAAACAGCCACCCTAAACCGGCGACACCCAGGAGCTTACGCTGGGATATAGGCTGTTGTTTTCCCATAGCCAACACCTCTGATATGCAAAATAATTACCGTTTAAGTTTACACCTGTCTTTACACATTGTCATTACCTAATTGATGTCAATCAAAAACCCCGCTTATGATTCACAAGCGGGGGTCTTTTTATTGCTGTAATGCTGCTTTTTTAATATTATCCTGCAGCTGGGCAATTCGTCTTGCGCCCTCTTCCCGAAGGCGTTTGTTTTCTTCTTCGATTTGTTTTGTTTCCTGCATGCCGCTGACAATCGTGTTCCAGGAGGATTCGATTGTTTCTATATCAATGCTTGGTCTGCCGGCCATTCTGGCAATTTCAACACTCTGGTTCGAGATGTTCTCCGCATTGCGTTTCAGCATCTCATTTGTCCGGCGGTCAAGCTCGCTCATAGAGTCAGCCACAAGCTTTTGGCGTTTCACTGTAACGGCCTGAATAATGCCGTTTTTGAAAATCGGAATCGTAATGATAAAAGCGGAGTTAATTTTCCCGATCAGCTTAGCGTTACCGCGCTGGAGCAGTCGGATCTGCGGTGCGGTTTGAAGCGCCACCATTCGCGCCATATCAAGATCATACACGCGTTCCTCAAGTGCCTGAATGCCGTTGCGCAGCGTATCGAGCTGCATTTGCGCAAGCTGGTTTCCGCTTGCCGCTTTTTCTTCATATGAAGGAAGGATTGACTGCATCTCTTCCAGCTTCATTTGACCGGCAACAACGTATTTTTCAAGCTCCATGTAGTAGTTGATATTGTTTTCATACATTTCATCGAGCGTGTAGTTTGTTTTTGTCATCTCATCTTTATATTTGGAAATCTCAACGTTGATTTTTTCAATTTCTCCGCCGAGTGTCTGGTACTTTTTAAAGATTTTCTCAATCATGCTGCCGCCGCGTTTGAAGATTTTGGCCATCAGTCCCTTGGGCTCGTCAAAATCATTTTTGTCAAAGCGGTCCATGATTTTTCCAAGCTGCGTCAGCATTGTGCCTGAGTCTGTCACGCTTGTTGTTTTCATCATTCCCAAGATGCGGTCAGAGAACTTGGAAATTTCAACAGCCGGCTCCTTTCCATACTCCAGCAGCTCCATTTGGTTTTTCACGTCAATTTGCTGGGCGAGGCGCTGCACCTCTGGTTCCTGGCGGAGCTGCAGGCGGATATCGTCTGCCTTTTGCTGAGAAATTTCTTCGTTTTTATCGAGAACAAGCGGATTTTGATTTTCTGTTGTCATGCTTTTCTTCTCTCCTTACTTTTGGGTAATCGTTCTGAACAGCCTTTTCACGAGCGAAGGCTCTTTATAGTCCTGCTGAAACACCATGTCGTCCAGCCAGTGGATATCATACTGATCCTCTTCAATATAATGCTCAATGTCTTGATGTCCGGGAGGATTATAAATGACGATATCAATGCCGATTTCATTCAAAAACAGCAGGGCTGCGGCGTCTGATCGTGTGAGCTCACCGTTCATTTCCGTATGATACAGCACCAGTTTCGGAACAGTCTGCGCATAGTCGAACATTTGAATCAATTTCAGCAGGTTAGCGGGAAGGTTTGTTGTTTGTTTAAACAAGTAGATCTGAACATCCTTGACCTGTTCCTGATGCAATGCCTTCAGCCGCGGGTGTCGGCACATTCTCGAGATCGTTTTGGCGATCGCGGTCTGAATGCCTGCCGGAAGCTGTTTGTACTGCCACACATTGCTTGCGATCAGCTTTTCCGGATCGATGTTTCCTTCATGATCAAGCGCGTGGCTGTAATGAAATTGATAGTTTGATTTGATTTCTTCTGTTAACGGAAAGCTTCGAACCATTTCCGTTTCTGGATAATCCGCCATTGTATGAAGTCTGTTCCAATATTCTTTATTGTCCTTCGACACACCCATAATTTTGGCAAACACATTCGGAATATCGATCGAATGTTTATCGGCTTTGAAATTCGGGCGAATAAACGCACGTTCTTTCGCAATTAAAAACAGTTCATCATAGGTCGTTTTCAGCGTCACGGAAACCGGTGTGTGGTCTCTGAACTGCCAAGGCTTGTACAGCATGGATTCCTCGTGATTCAGCACATGCTCAAATTCCTTTGTCGATCGATACGCCACCGTTGATTTACGGTCAGGTTTTTCTTTCGGGAATGGCTGAAGATCTGAGACATCCGGAAGCTTTTCCGTGAAGCTTAGCTCCTGCTTAGGGTCAACGAGCGTCAGCTGATCGGTTCCCGCCGGATGGAACAATAGAACATCACAGCCGACAAGCATCAAATAATATAAGAAATACAGCTGGCTTTTCGTCGCGTCTCCATACCAGACCACCTTCGGCATCTCCCGCTCTATATCGGCTTTTTCCAGCCAAGGATTCAGGTGGTTCAAGGAAAACTTTGAAACATCAAGAAGCACTCTGCGAAAATCAGGATGATTCAGCCCCTGCTCATGATTTTCGGCAAAGGTATGTAAAAGCGTCATCAGTGCTTTTCTTAAATGGCGGTGCAGCAAAGGATTGGAATGCTTCGCAATCAGCTGTTCCCCGTCCAGAAAGGCGACAAAGCGGCTGACCGAAAGGCCTTTTTCCTTCTGGTTGATGGAATGAATATGCTGAAGCGCCTGAAATGTTTCGGGTGCAATTGTTTTATCAAGTGTTTCGCTCAGGACATAAATATGATCGTTTACAGAAAGTTCATACAGCTCGTTAAAGTAGTCGGTCTCATCAATGGGCGTGCCCAGTATTTGCCCGGCAAGCCGCGAAAAAGAAAGACCTTGTTCATTCTCATAGTGATCCCGCTCCGGCAATGGCTGAAACAGCATGCTTTTCCAATCCCCATCGGCCGGAACAGCTTTATGAATGATTAGCTCTTCTTGTCTCATCATATCCTCCTTTCTGGTTTGTTTGTGTATATTACACGTGTTTTAATTTGGATATTTGCGATAAAACTGACGCTGTGATTTCTTCACCCGCCAGCATGCCGCTTGCAATCGTTTTGCGTAATTCCGGATCGTGACTCAATACCTCTCCGTGCGCGGGTGCGATGCCAAAATCGGCTTCCCGGATCAGTTCAAGATCAAGCAGCGAGTCTCCAGCCGTATAGATTTCATCAAGAGAGAGCCTGGATTTCAGGTATTCAACTGCTTTCCACTTATTAAGCGGATTAGGAATAAAGTAAAGCTTCCGCCCCTGCAGAGATACTTGCCAGCCCTTATCGGCGCCCCACTCTTTCACAGCGGATATATCGATACACGGTATTTTTTCCTCATGTAAAATGAGATACACGAAATAGTGATGGGCGATTCGGGTTCTTTTTACCGCCTCTGATAAAGAGAGACCTGCGATTTCCCTCAGCATGGCCTCGATCGGCAGACACGACGCCAGCTCCTCTTTCATCAGCTCGTCCCACTCTTTCAGAGGCTCGCCGTCTTTTAAGATGCACCCGCCATTTGTTGTCACCGCGTATTCCGGCACAATGTCCTGCTGGAAACATACGATTCTCTTATACTGTTCGTTTGTACGCGTGGTGACGGGGATAAAATAGTGATCCTTCTGAATCTGATTTAAGTGATCTTTTACGGCTGAGGAAATATAAGAAAGCTCCCGCCCATTTAATGTTTCAATCAGCTCAATCCCGGCTTCCTTATCGGGCGTGCCGATCATGCGCCTTGAATAAATTAATGTTCTGTCTAAATCGCTGGCAAACGCGTTCATAGGCTTTTCTCCGCCGGACGAATCAGCCCGCAGCAGCTGTAAGACATGTTCTCGTATTCTTCTACAGGCACTCCCCGATCCTTTGCCAGTAAAAGAATGTGTTTCAGCGTTTCTTCAGCGCCAGGCTGAATCAGTATTTTCCAAGGCACTCTGCGAAGAAGCACACGAGTCGTTTCTCCGACACCAGGTTTAATCAGGTTCGTATTGCTGATGCCAAATTGCTTTCGAATCGTCTCAATGGAAGCCAAGCCGTCCCAAGCCGGTTTCATACGTGCGCGCTGCAAACCAATCGCCAGACGTTCTGCTTCTTTACAAATAGACGGAAATTGCTCGGCTATCGTTTCAATATAGAATACAGAAACATCCTCTTCACTCAGCTCACGGTAATATTTCGCCCCGTGAAAATCATCCGGCCCGATCCATTTTTCGTTTAAGACGGTGCGGCTGACAAGACCCGAGACCGTAGAGTTCAAGCAGGCACTCGGAATCAGAAAATCCTCCTTCGTTCCGTAGATGTCCGCGCAATCACCCGGATCGGCAAGCACCGCAATTTCTGAGGAAAGTCTCGTATTCCAGCGCTGGTTAAACTGTTCGATGGATCGATTCAGTTCTTTAGTAATAGCGCCTTTGCCTGTCCAGCCGTCGATAAAGGCGATTTTCCCGTCTGGATGATGCTTCAGCATATACTGCAAGGCGTTTTCATCAATTCCCCTGTCCCGAATAATCGATATGCTGTAGTGCGGAACTGAGACGTGATACTTCAGCTTGATGTACCGTTTAATCAATACACCGATCGGCGTGCCCGCCCTTGCCAGACTGCACAAAACCGTATGCTCACCGTGTTTGGCGAAAAGCTGCTCCGCTACAGCTCCGGCCGCTAACGCAACCTTCTGTTTACTGTCTTCAAGCGAGGCATAAAACAGTTTCATATATTCATCTGTCGGCTTATATTCGATCGGCAGCATCTCTGAGTAATGGGTGCCGCTTTGGATCGAGCGTTCCCGTTCTTCCGTGCTTTTTTCAATCGAAACGGCGGACAAATCTTTTAATAGAAAGGTGACATCCTCCTTCGGATAGCTCCCAATCTGGTCAATTATCTCGGTCAATTCAGATCACGCCTTTCCTGAAAAGGTAACAATGTGGATATGCGGCACTTCTTTTTCTTTGAATATATGAAAAATCGGCTGTAACGCCTCATCCGAAACGGTCTTTTCAAGACAGAAAAAGACCTCGTCATACGCTCCGGCGGGGAGGTTATAGATAAAATGGCGAACCGCCTCATCTTCGGGATTCATAAATGAATAACCGTTTTGCACAGCATAGCCCGCTTTGACAACAGGGTGAATCGGGCTGCGGGTAGTAGAGTGATAGGAAATGGCGCCCTGAAGATGCGCTGCGATTTTCATAGGAATGTACATCAGCTCTCCCGTTCCGAGCACAAGCGTTCTTCTCCCCTTCCGATACTGCTCCACATGCTGCACAGCTAGGCGGCAGGCCTCGTGAACCGCCTGCCTGTCACTCGCCTTTAAGCCAAACCGCCCTGTTTCCTTCACATAAAAATGCTCGTCTGCGAATATGGCCGGCTGATAAGGTAAGGATGCAAAGAAGCCGGACAAGTCGATGTCTGTTCTGTGTATTGCTGATTCCTGCGGCTTTGGTCTGTAATCGTAGGAGGACTCTGACAAAAGCTCTCCCTTAAAGGAAATGCGCCCAGACAGTAAAGCTGTTGTTGATATGGTAACCCCTAATTCCCGTTCCGCTTCAGCATAAGCTTGTTTGTGCTCCTCAGTGCGCCAATCCAATAAAGACAAAACAGCGTATTCTTTGCGGGGGAACTTCGATTGTATATCCCGAATGATATGCAGTGCGGTTTTTCCTGTCGTGATTTCATCATCCACGAGAATCACCGGGCAATCGTTGTTGATCATATGAGGTTCCGCATAGCACAGCTGGTCGGTCGCATGGGAGTGCTCCTCGACAAAGGTAATGGAAGGCTCGTTGTTTCGTATCAGTTCACGTGTTGTATGGACATACGACGCATTCTCAATGCAGTCATAAACCGCGTGTCCAAGGGCTGTCGCTGTTTCCGCAAACCCGATCACAAGCGGCGCCTCCTCTAGTGCAATGCGCTGGTTTTGCAATATTCGATAAGCAGCCCGAAGCCCGCTGTCCGTTCCTGAAAGAAACCCGTTCAAAATGTCGGCCTTCTCCTTCAGCTCACGGCCCGTTTTTCGTTCAGCGTACTCCAAAGCAAGCAGCCCTGACGCCAAAAGCGGCTTCAGCGGATGAACTGGAATATGCTTTCCCAGCACTTTGCTGACAAATAAAAAACCCCTTTTTTTGTTCACCCGCGCCGCCATTTCAAATAAGACTTGCTCCGGAATAGAAAGCGGATTGTCAGTGACCGACAGATCAACCGCCATATTGTCCAATATTTGAAGTGTTTTGCTGTTCGTTGAGCAAATCGGAGAAAGATCGGTTTTCATGATACACCCCATAGATTTCTGATTTTATTATGATGTTCTCAGCCCATTTCATATGGGGCTTCATCTCATTCATTTTGTTGGAAAAATGGCTTTTCATCACACCGATTGAACCGTTTCCGTGATGAATAATGCTTAACGCATCCATAAAGTCTTCCTTTGATACAACATACAGGCTGTTTACCGCTTTAAGCTGAGACGGGTGAATGACTGTTTTTCCGTGAATCCCGTTAACGATATCAAGCTCTGTTTCCTTCACCAAACCTTTGACATGCTCATTCAGCTCAGAAGGCTGGTGTGCTGACAGAAGGTGAGGCTTTTGCGCTGTCTGGAAATATTCCCAGACCGGTCCAGAAACGACAAACGTCCGGCCGAAATAATTGATGACATCCGCCATAAAATCGGAAATCAGGCGAATATCATAGATGGTTTGCCCCGGCTTTCTCCGGATGCCGTATAACCCGCACAAATCAGTCGCACCGATTCGCACATTTAAGATCAAGTCCTGATATTGATGGAGAACCGCACTCAGCTCTCCGAAAGCCTCCGGCCGTGTCTCTTTAGAAAGCAAATCGGGCGTTTCTAAAATCGGCATTCCATAAATCGGCGCTCTCATACCGCGAGAAATGTTGTCCAGCGTTTCCGCATAGTCACGGGCGTTCACTCCTGAACATTTCGGAAACACAAAACCGGTTAACAAATGAAGAAAGCGCTTCAAGCGGCCCGCCAGCTCCTGCAGCTGCTGCGGAGAACGCACCCTTACAAACATGAGCGGAAGATTATCCGGTTCCATTTTGTTTTGCTGAATCGCCTGTTCTATGCGCTCAAGCTGAATGTTGAGATTATGTTCAGCCTGCTCGACTTCATGATCCCCAATCGCATCCTCTAAGCAGAAAACAACGGATGTTAGATCCTCGTACTTCTGTTCAGTAATCATAGCGGCTATGTCGTGGCGGGTTGCAGGCATATATAATAGGGCTCCCAGCGCTTGTTCAAGCCATTTTTTAGGCGCCTCTTTCGTGACCTGTTTCGGCACTTGATAAAATACATGCTCTTCTTGACGCGCTGATAAATAGTGGAAATACCGCAAACCAGTCACCCTCTTTTCTGTAACAAAAAAGGAAGGACATGAAACTCCCTCCTTGTTTTGTTTTATTCTTCTTTTGACGCAGCTGTTTGTTCGCGCACCTGCTTTTGTTTGTTGATATAGTGAATGATAAATGTTACCGCAAATGCAGCGATAATGATAATGAAGAATACAGAATGCGGCATTTCATAATGGAAAGCGCTCCCTGCCATTTTCAGCGCGATAATTCCGATTAACACGAATGCTGTGTTTTCAAGCTCAGGGATTTTATCGATCAGCACAAGGAATACTTTTGCGACTGTTCGCATCATTAAAATACCCAGCATACCGCCGATCAAAAGAACCCATACTTTTTCAGATACCGCAAACGCGGCCAAGATGCTGTCCACAGAAAAGGCAAGGTCCATCAGCTCAACTGAAATAACAGTTGCCCAGAAGATACCGAATGTACGGACCATCCAAGAGTTTTTCTTAATACCGTCTGCTTCCTCTTCTTTTTCGCCGATCCAGAAGTGCTTAATGACGAGCCAAGCCAGGTAAAGCGCGCCAAGCACCTTGATCCACCAGAATTTAATGAGAAGCATACCGAGTCCGATGAATATAAATCGGAAAATATACGCTCCGAATAAACCATACGTTAACGCTTTTTTACGCTGTTTTTCCGGAAGATGTTTCACCATAACCGCAAGAACTAACGCGTTATCGGCCGATAAAAGGCCTTCCAGCACAACAAGGGAACCGATCAGACCCCAGGAAACAGGATCAGACAATACCTCTCCCCACATTTTCCAATCGAAAAATGAAGCATACGTAGACATGATGTGATGTAAAAATTCCAAGTTTTTTCCTCCTATTAATTGAAAACGGTGACTGCTTTATTTGTCACTCGCTTACACTTGCAAACCGTAGTTCCGGCACAATGAAGCAAGGCCGCCGGAAAAACCGCTGCCGATCGCATTGAACTTCCACTCGTTTCCGTGTCTGTACAGCTCACATACGACAACGGCTGTTTCAATGGAGAAATCTTCTCCCAAATCGAAGCGAAGAAGCTCATTTTGAGTCTCTTCATCCGCAACGCGTACAAACGCGTTTGATACTTGTCCAAAGTTTTGGCTGCGTGCTTCCGCGTCATGAATTGTAACTGTGATGCCGATTTTCTCAATGTGAGCAGGGATTTTTGAAAAATCAACGATGATCTGCTCATCATCTCCGTCGCCTTCACCGGTGCGGTTGTCACCCGTATGGATGACACCGCCGCTCGGATGCTCAAGGTTATTATAGAAGACGAAATCGAGATCATTCACACAGTTATCATGCGCATCCACTAAAAAGGCTGAAGCATCCAGGTCAAAATCGTGTCCGCCTGAGTACTTATTTGTATCCCAGCCTAAACCGATCACCGCTTTTGTGAGTCCCGGGTTTGTTTTCGTTAAGTCAACACGCTGTCCTTTTGCTAATTGAATGGCCATACTGCCTCTCTCCTTTCTGCTCTTCGTAATATGTCTTAACCGACTTGCAAGCCGTAGTCTGTTGCGATGCGGGCAAGACCGCCTTGGTAGCCTGAGCCGATAGCAGAGAATTTCCATTCTCCGTTGTGTCTGTAAAGCTCGCCAGCGATAATTGCCGTTTCAATAGAGAAATCTTCCGCAAGATCGTAACGAATAAGCTCTTCATTTGTTTCTTCATTGACAATGCGTACAAACGCGTTTGACACTTGTCCAAAGTTTTGGCTGCGCGCTTCCGCTTCATGAATCGTGATAACAAATGAGATTTTGTCGATATTCGCAGGTACGGCGCTGAGATTGACTTTTACATTCTCGTCATCACCCTCGCCAAGACCTGTCAGGTTATCGCCTGAATGAACGACTGAACCGTTTCCTCCTTCAAGCTGGTTATAGAAAATAAAATCACTTTGAGATGCGCATTTTCCAGACGCGTCTAAAAGAAATACACTTGAATCAAGGTCAAAGTCATGACCGCCGTCATACTTATTCGTATCCCAGCCTAAACCGACAACAACCTTTGAAAGACCCGGATTTGTTTTTGTTAAATCTACTTTTTGTCCTTTTGCCAATGAAATTGCCATGTTTCATCCACTCCTTTTTCTTTTATACGTACCGGTTGACAATATCTTCTAATCTCGTATCATTTGTGCCTTCGCCGACCGCCGCGAATTTCCACTCGCCGTCCTGGCGGTAGATTTCAGCTGTAATCAGGCTTGTCCTGCCGGCATAATTGTCTTTCAAATTGTATTTGAGCATTTCTTCATGATTCGATTGATCAACAACACGGATAAAAGCATTTTGAATCATGCCGAAATCCTGTTTTCTTCTTACGCAATCATAAATATTCACAACAAATACAAGCTTATTAATGTTGGCAGGCACTTTCGCCAAATCAATTAAAATCTGCTCATCATCGCCCGCTCCGTCGCCTGTCAGGTTGTCACCTGTGTGCTTGACACTGCCGCAGCGGCTTTTCAGGTTTCCAAAATAAATGACATTTTTCTTATCAGTGAACTTGCCGTTTTCCAGCATCAGCACTGATGCGTCACAGTCAATATTTGGTCCGCCTCCGCCGAGCAGCTTTCCAAAAAAGCCGCCGCCTGATGAAACTGGGTCCCAGCCGAGACCGACTATCAATTTTGACAGACCCGCTTTTCCTTTTGTTAAATCAATTCGCTGACCTTTTTCTAAAGAAATTGCCACACGATTCACTCCTAATCATCGAAATGTGAATATAGTCACATTTATTTTTACGTACAAACGTAACTTGAGTATGCCGTAAATTATTAATATATACGTTTTTTATTATATCAAAGTTTCGTAAAAGTTAAGAATAATTGACGAAAATCCTCGAAAAAAATCTCCCATATTTGATATATGTTTTGCAAATCATATGAATGGCGGATCTTAAACAAACCATTTGACGTGAGCGAGTCATTTTGCCTATTCTTGTATCACATTCTAAAAAGCAACGGAAAGGAAGCGGCCTTTTGATTCATTTAAGCATACTTGATCAGGCACCTGTTTCTAAAGGAGAAAGCCCCGTGACAACCCTTCAGCATTCGGTCGAGCTGGCCGGACGAAGTGAAGAATGGGGCTATAAGCGTTATTGGTTTGCCGAACACCACAGCACGAAAGGACTGGCAAGCACGGCACCGGAAATTATGATCGCCCGCATCGCGGCTTACACAAACAAGATTCGTGTCGGGTCTGGCGGCGTGCTTCTGCCTCAGTACAGCCCTTTTAAGGTGGCCGAAACCTTTCGCCAGCTTGAAGCCTTGTATCCGAACCGGATTGACCTCGGCCTCGGGCGTTCGCCGGGCGGAACGACGAAAACCCGGCTCGCATTAACCGACGGCATCAAAAAAAGCTTAACCGATTTTAACAGACAGCTTCAGGATGTCTCTTATTTTCTGACCGATTCGCTTCCCGCCGGGCATCCGTATGCCGGGATCAAAGCGGCTCCTCTTATTGACACAGTACCGGAGCTTTGGGTGCTTGGATTAGGGGAGAACAGCGCAAGGCGAGCGGCCCATCAGGGAATCGGATATGTGTTTGGACATTTTATCAACCCTGAACGAGGGGAAAGCGCGTTTCGCGTCTATCGTGAAAACTTTCATCCATCAGCTCATTTCACATCTCCGGCCGCACTGTTTACGATCTTTGTCATTTGCGCAAAAACAGATGAAGAGGCAGAGGAGCTCGCGTTAAGCCAGGATTTGTGGCTTCTTCGCGTCGGGAAAGGCTTGGACAGCAGGGTGCCAAGCATTGAGGAAGCGAAAGCATACCACTATAGTGAATCAGATAAAAACCAAATACGACAAAACAGAAAGCGCATGGTCATCGGTTCGCCAAGCACTGTAAAACAGCAGCTTCTGGAGCTGGCGGACCGCTATGAAACAAATGAAATCATGGTTCTTTGCAATGTGTTTGATTTTGAGGCGAAAAAAGAATCATATGAACGTCTTGCCGGGTTATTTCTATAAAAAAAGCAGTTTTTCCCAAGGAAAAACTGCTTTTTATTTTTATCTGCGCCCTTTTTTACGCTGGGTTTCTTTCTTGATAAACGTCCATATCCCCTGAACTGCAAAACCGATCAGGAGCAGAACAATTAACAGCAGGGTAATGGAAGGCCCTGGCGGTGTGCCGAGCTGATAAGATGATGTCAGTCCCATAAATACACTGAATAAGGAAATGAGTATAGCTGACATAAATACCATGTTAAAGCCTTTTGCGATTCTAATGGCGAAAGCTGCCGGCAATACGAGCAGTGCCGATACGAGCAGTACGCCGATAATCGGAATAATAACTGAGATCGCAAGACCAGTGACAATGCTGAATGACATCGACAAAATGTTTGTATTGATTCCGGACGTTTTGGCTGTCGCTTCATCAAATGTCAGCAGGTAGAGCGGCCTTTTCAGCACGATAAAATAAAGCAGAATCAACAATGTAATGATGCCGATAATATAGACCTGCTGCTGGTTAACCGTCACGAGCGACCCGAATAAGTACTGATCAATGCTCATATTGGCGGCGCCTTTCGAAAGGCTGATTAAAAACATCGCGAAGGACAAACCCGCCGCCATTAAGATGGCAATGGATACTTCCGAATATGTCCGATATGCCCGCCGCATGTATTCAATTCCGACCGCGCCGACGGTCACAACGACTATGCTCGCCGCGGTAATATTGGTGCTGAGGAAAAAGCCGATGGCAACACCCGACAGTGAAATATGCGAGAGTGTGTCAGCCATTAAGGCCTGCCTTCTAAGCACAAGATATACCCCTAAAATCGGGGCCATGATGGCGATCATGCCGCCTGCTAGAAAAGCTCGTCGCATGAATTCCAAGTCAAACATTTCCATCCGCCTTTTTCTCCTCTCTCTAATCGAATTACTTTATCTAAAAATTGCTGTACTTCATTTTGTTCATGAGTGACCATCACAACTGTGCGGTTATGATTTTTCACCAAGTGGTGCATGAATTCGTAAAACCCTTTTCTGCTGTCATAATCAACCGCTGTCGTCGGTTCGTCCAGCATTAAGAGATCGGGATTGCTGGCAAGCATTCTGGCAATACAGATTTTCTGTTTCTGGCCGCCCGACAAGTCACCGATTTTCCGGTGGCGAAGCTCCCACATTTCCACCATTTTCAGGGCTTTTTCTACTTCGATATGATCCTCTTCATTCAAACGTTTAAACCATTTCCCTTTTGTGTACCGGCCGGATTGGACAAGCTCAAGCACCGTGCTCGGAAAACCTGCATTAAATGAAGAGATTTGCTGCGGGACATACCCTATAGTCAGACGTTTTCCTTCTGCATTCTTTTTACTGATTGTTACCTTGCCTTCCCACGGTTTCAGCATGCCGAGCATCACTTTGATCAGCGTTGATTTAGAAGCGCCGTTGGGACCTGTGATGCCGACAAACTCGCCGCTTTCAATATCAAGAGATACTTTATCCAACACAGGCGTGTGGGAATAGCCAAAAACGATATCTTTCAATGAGACGAGATTCATGTCAATCTTCCTTTCTCACAAAGAAATAGTGTGCACCCTCCGGCGCACACTATCTTTTTATTTATCCAATAGTGAATCTTTCAAGGCATCGAGGTTTTGCTTCATGATGTCGATGTACCCTATACCTTTATCCTGTTCTTCTTTGCTTAAGCCTTCCAGCGTATTCAGCACTTCTGTTTTCGCGCCGATTTCACTGGCCAGTGTATCTGCAACCTTGGAGGATGCAATTTCTTCAAAATATATAATGTTCACGTCATGCTCTTTGGCATACGTTTTCAGTTTTGCTAAGTCAGCTGCACTCGGTTCTTGTTCAGGAGAAAGCCCTGCAATCGGAACCTGAGTCAGGCCGTATTCTTTTGCCAAATAGCCAAAAGCTGTGTGCTGTGTGATAAACTCTTTCTTCGCCGCTTTTTTTACGGTTGTACGATATAGTTTATCAAGATCCTGCAGTTTTGCAATATATTCTTTACTATTTTTCTCATAGTATTCTTTGTTATCCGGGTCTTGCTTCACGATTTGCGCAGTAATATTTTCAACTTCCTTTTGCGCTAAAACAGGGCTGAGCCATACATGAGGGTCCATTTCATGGCTGTGTTCATGCTCTTCGTGATCTCCGTGTTCATGTTCGTGTTCTTCTTCAGAGCCCTCCATTAAATCGATGCCCTTGCTCGCATTTACGAAAACTGCATGATCTTGGCCCATGCTTTTTTCAGTTGAAGGAACCCAAGTTTCCATGTATTCGCTATTATAAACGAACAAATCTGCGTCCTGAATGCTTGCAATATCCTTCGGCGTCGGCTCCCAGTCGTGCGGTTCGACAGAAGACGGAATTAAAAGATCCACATCGCCCTTATCTTTCACAATTTGTTTCGTAAATTCATACATCGGGTAGAACGTCGTGACAATGTGCAGTTTATCACTCTTTGAATCCGTTGACCCTTTTGTTGATGAGTTGCCGCATGCCGCGACCAATAAGAAGCACGCTGCAATCACAAACAAACCGCTCCATTTTTTAAACATAACGAATATCCCCTCTTTTTCACAATGACTTTAAATCAAAATGATAACGATTTTGTAATCCTTAATAATAATAAACCGAAGTCATTACGTTTTGCAAGATTAATTTTATGTTGACGCTATGTTTTTATTCTTCCCGCGTGCAGCGCGGATATATGTACTGAAAAACCCGGCAAACTGCGCCGGGCTGACTTCTTATTCACATGTGTTCAAAAGATACACTCTGCTCTCGTAAGGCTGAAACACCATTTCATCAGCCATATCACCGTTGTTTTTATAATTGCTGAGTAAAAGGGACGCCTGATCCTTGCAGCAGCGCTCCGGCCATTGGAATACAGCCTTCTCTTTTGAAAAATTATTCACCGCCAAAAGCTTCTGCCGGCCGTTCTCTCTGACATATACAAACAGCTGCGGATCATCTGGGAGCAAGAGATCGTAGCTTCCTTTTATAAGATCTGCATACTGCTTTCTCAAACTGATCACCTTTTTGTAATAGGCTAAAATGGAATCGGGGTCTGCCTCCGCTTCCTCGGCATTGATGGATGTATAGTTCGGATTGACCTTCAGCCATGGCGTTCCGTCCGTGAATCCGGCATTCTTCCCGCTGCTCCATTGCATCGGCGTCCGGGCGTGATCCCGGCTTTTGGCCAAGATAGAAGTCATCACTCCTTCAGGATCATAGCCGTTTTCAAACACCCGTTTATGATACATATTGATCGTTTGGATATCTTTGTAGTCCTCAATTCTCGTAAACGGCGCGTTTGTCATGCCGATTTCTTCTCCTTGATAAATATACGGCGTTCCTTTCATAAAATAAAGGACAGTGGCAAGCATTTTCGCAGATTCTTTGCGATATCTCCCTTCATCTCCGAAACGGGAAACGATCCGCGGCTGGTCGTGGTTGCACCAGAACAGAGTATTCCAGCCTTTATGTTCAAGCGTCTTCTGCCACTTTGTTAATACAGATTTTAAATCAGAAAGCTCCAGGGGCTTCAGATCCCAATGTTCTTTTCCCGGCTGCTGGTCAAGCTCCATATGCTGAAAGTGAAAAATCATATTCAGTTCATGCTTATCAGTTCCCGTATATGTCAAGCCTTCCTCCGGTGTGACAGAGCCAACCTCGCCGACCGACATGACATCGTATTGTGAAAATACTTCGTCTGTCATCTCTTTTAAATAGTCATGGATGCGTTCGCCGTTCGGCTGGAAGGGTTTCGGTTCTGCACACTGATTGACGTAGTCCTCATATGAAGGAAGGAACTCTTTCTTTGAGATCAGATGAAGCTGGTCTATCCGCAAGCCGTCGACCCCTTTATCGAGCCAAAACTTCATCATGTCATATACCGCTTGGCGAACGTCAGGGTTTTCCCAGTTTAAATCAGCTTGTTTGACGGCATTCATGTGCAGATAATATTCGCCAGTGTGCTCCTCATATTGCCAAACCGGACGTCCGTAGTCTGACACCCAGTCTGTCGGCGGGCCATCTTCGGTTCCGGGGCGCCAAAAGTAATAACTGCGGTGCTTGCTGTTTTTGTCCAGCTCCGCTTCTTTAAACCACGGATGCTCGACTGAGGTGTGATTGAGGACAAAATCCATGACAAGCTTTAAGCCGCGCTGATGCACCTCGTCAAGCAGATCATGAAAATCCTCCATCGTGCCGTAAGACTCCATAATCGTCTTATGGTCAGTCACATCATAACCGTAATCAACATTTGGAGAAGGGTAGATGGGACATATCCAAATCACATCTGCCCCAAGCTCCTTTATGTAGTCCAGCCGGGAAATAATCCCCCGCAAATCCCCGATCCCATCTCCATTACTGTCCTGAAAACTTCTTGAATATATTTGATAAACGACTGCATCCTTCCACCAGTCTTTTTTCATCCCGCACTCCCCCTGTTTTTTTCTTTCTACTCGAGCTGAGACGGATAAAGTGTCATTCCTCCGTCTACAAACAGTGTTGTGCCGGTGACGTAACTCGCTTCTCCGGATACGAGCCAAGCCGCTGCAGCAGCCACTTCTTCCGGTTTGCCGAAGGCTTTCATCGGAATTTTTTTCAATTGCTTTTGTCTGTTTTCTTCTTTTTTCGTGTCGACGTTGGACTCTGTGGCGATGGTGCCCGGTGCTATCGCGTTGACGCGAATTCCCTTGTCTGCATAGTTAAGCGCCAGCGTTTCCGTCATCATCTTGATACCGCCTTTAGAAGTTGAGTATTGAACATTAACTGGGCGCGGAATCTGCTGATGAACACTTGAGATATTGAGCACATTGCCTTTGATATTGTTCTTCATCATGTGATTGAGCGCGGCTTTTGCCCCCATAAAGGTTCCCGTTACGTTTACATCAATGACCCTTTGCCAATCTTCAAGGTTCATCTCATGCGGCATGGCTTCTGTACCGTTAAAGCCTGAATTGTTCACCATTACATCAAGCGTGCCAAAGTGTTCTAAAGCGGCATCCATCAGCGCCTGAATCCCTTCTTCCTTTGACACGTCCGCTTCGACTGTGACGGCTTTCCCTCCATTTTGCTTAATGATGTCCACTGTTTCATCGGCTCCTGACGGGTCATTGTGATAATTCACCACCACATTCATTTTCTCGTGCCCAAAGCGTTCCGCGATGGCTTTCCCGATTCCCTTTGAAGAGCCTGTTACGATGGCTGTTTTGCCGATTAAATCTTTATACATAAATGATGTCCTCCTCTGATTTTCCATTGTGTATCTGGAAAATACCCCATTTTTCCGGGTTGAAAACAGCATAAAAAAAGCAGAGAACCTTTTCGGTTCTCTGCCATCTCTTATTGGAAGCGCTGCTCGGCAAGTGTCTTTTTTATGTCCATCAGCCTGCGGTAAAAGAAAGCGGCGGACTCGTAATTTCGCTGCTGATTGAAGCGTTCTGCCGCGTCCATCAGCAGCTCCTCTGCATCAGCGAGAAGCTGGCGGGATTCGAGAAGGTCAAAGCATTCTTCGAGTACCTTCCTGTCGCCGCTGCCTAGATAAAGCTCGTGAATAAGGCGGAATTTTGTTAAGTACATGTCATCCACCCATTCTGCCGCGCTTTTTACCCCGTGTTGATACGTCTCTATTGCTTTGTCGTATTTTCCTTCTTTACAGTAGATATGTGTCAGTGAAAATACAGCTTGAACGGTCTGCTGAAATTTGTGCTCTTCGAAAATGGCGGCGGCCTTCTTGAAATAGCCCTCCGCTTCGCTAAGATCTCCCAAGCTGTACTTACAGTGGCCTACGTTATAATGAGCGGCGGCAATCATATATGCTTCCTCAAGCTGCCTTGCATGATCCAAAGCGCTGCACAAGTGCTTGAGCGCCTTTTCATGATGGTAGACATCCGTCAAATTTCCGGCAATGATAAATTCACACTGCACACGGCGGCGGCCGTACAGTTCGTATTTCGTATAGATATCAAGCGCCTGGCTTGCATAATTCATCGAAAAATACGTTTGTTTGATGTGATAATACACTTCTGCGACCTTAAAAAGAAATTCAGCTTTTTCAATCTCATCTTCCACATACTCCAGCTTTTCCTCGGCGTGCTTATAATGATCGATGGCTAAAATGAAATTTTTCTGCTTAAATTCGTACATCCCTCTGAAATAGTAAAAATAATATTCTAATAAGCCCGTCAGTTTTTGCTGATTGCTTTCAATTTCGTTCAGCATGTCAGAGAACGGAGGCTCGGTGTCGCTGTCTTTCACCGGCATCAGCTTGTCCAGCATGATCCGATGCCGAAATTCCATCAAAGAAAAATATAATAGCAAATCCTGATTTTCTTCCATGTCTTCTAATTCGTACTCGATCTCCTGCTTTAACGCTTCTGCTTTAACTGCTTCAAACGCACGAATGTGTTTGTACCATTCGTTTAATTTTACCGCCACTTCTTCAGATGGAATCTTTGCTCTCATTGTTCTGCCTCCTTCCTCCTGCTACTATTTATGTTATATTTTATCATAGCTATTCTCTTTTAGAGAGAGTCAATGGCTTAAAACATAACATTCAGCACCTCATGAGAAAGTGAGACCGATATGAAGTTAATAGCAAAAACATCCTTTATCTTATGCCTCCTGTTTGTGGCGGACCTTTGTTTTTCATATGTGCGGCACGCATGGCACGCTCAAACTGCCCTGCAGGACAGGCCTGTTCCGTCTGCTCTTGATCCGATTGTGAAGCAGAATGCCGATACCCTCAAGGCGGCCGCTGCGAATAAAGGCATCTCAATCGTGATTACCGAAGGATTCAGATCCTTCAAGGAACAAGACGAATTATATAAGCAAGGACGTACAAAAAAAGGGAATATTGTCACCTATGCAAAAGGAGGGGAATCGTATCATAACTATGGTTTGGCGATTGATTTCGCTCTTCAGAAAAAGGATGGAAGCATCTTATGGGATATGGATTACGACGGCAATCAAAACGGGAAATCAGATTGGCTGGAGGTCGTCACCATCGCTAAAAAACTCGGATTTGAGTGGGGCGGGGATTGGGAACGGTTCAAGGATTACCCTCACTTGCAGATGATTCCCGACTAGACACCTCACAGCCTCTTCTTTTTTCTTTTATGCGCGTCAATATATGAAGGATAAATCGGCTTATACACAAGCTTATAATGCTGATGGCTGCCTGCTGAAAAATCAGGCTGCCATTCCAGCTTCACATCAAACGCAGATAAAAATGCTTCTCTCGCTTCGTCAGCTGAAACATCCGGTTTGTGGTTGATTGTTTCTAATTGCTCTGGGTCTATATCCGGAGCCATAAAAGCGTCAATTTTTCCGGTTTCCGGGTTGACGATGATGCGGGCAGCGCCGAACCGCAGCGGTATTCCTTTATACCAGACAGAAAAATGATTACGGACCCTGCCTCTTTCATCGATTCGGATTGGATTAACTCTGAAAAACTCATCAGCTCTCGGATAGAGTGCGTACAAAAACTGAAGCGCTGTCTCTTGGCATTCTTCCATTGAGTAATGTGCAGAAGTCTGCTGTTCCATAAAAGAAATAGCCGCTTTTAATTTTCCTGTTTTTTTATCAGTCTTCATCTTGATTGTATTTTTATTTCTCGCTGCAAAATAGCTTCCTATGCTTAAATCCTTTCGCTCCGGTGCACTGCCTTTGCGCCAAGTGCTTCCAAGTTCCTCTCCGAAGTCCTTTTCACCGACTTTTTTCATATCAGGGGTAAATCCCAGCATTCCATATATATCGGTTTCTTCTTTTTTTTCAAGCGGCGGGAGAGGCACCCCGTTTTCCGTTCTTTCATCCGATATATGCTGGTCAGGCACGATTTCATCTACATCCGCTGGATAGCTGTAACCCGGCAAAATCGGTTCATAGACGAGCCTGGGCGACTGTTCATCATCAATGACGTCATACATGAGACGTAAAGACATGGTATTGACGTAATGAGAAATAACCTTCTCTTTCTCTACGAATTCCTTTGGGATGTCGGCTTTGTTCCCTTCTCCGTAATATAAAAAATGGACAATCTGTCCGCTGCGGGTAATATCTATTAAAAATCCTGAATTAGGAAGCGAGAGGCCCAGCTGTTTTTTTGTATAAACAAACCGGATGTGATGCCCTCGTTCTTCCTTGGCTTGAAAATGAAATTTCATAAATGTGGCCGGATGGTGGGCTGCGGCAAACTGAAGAGCTGTCAGCTTCAGCTCGGCATCTGGGAGCTTTTTGTCCTGCTCGAGGCCGGCGGCTGTTGAAAATGTGAGCAAAGCGCCGTCATTCGAGAGTTCTACGATAATTTGCTTTTCCGGATTTTCGGGGTCCTTCCAAATGAAGTATGCATGCCCCTTCTTCTTTTGTTTTTGAGCATAATCTTCGATCTCAAGCTCATAATGCGGCGGTACATTTCCGATCTCTTGCGCCTTCTTTTTCAGCTGTTTGTTTACCAATGAAGTCATCCTTTCAAAGAGTCTACGACAAAGAGAACCTTGTTTATTATATAAAAAGACCCTTCTTCTTTGAAAGTGAAGAAAGGTCCTTTTCTATTAAGGAAACTGGGTTCCCATATTCTTTCTATTACTTTTTTCATACCTCAGCCAGTACACACGCCGGAAATGTGTGACTTTTGACTGTTTTAGAATACACTCATGACAGCCTCACCAGTATGGGCATCAATCAATCTCGGATATACCGGCTTGTAGACGAGCCGGTAGCTGTATTCTTCATCTTCTTTGTATTCTCTCTCCCAGCCAAGCTCCACTTTAAAATGGCGCCAAAAGATAGACTTGGCTTGTTCCGGTGAAATGGATGGAACAGGGTCAATAGCTTGGAGCACTTCAGGGTCAATGTCCGGTCCCATGTAAACGGTAATAAGTCCGGTCTGGCGGCTGACGCAGATTTTGACCTGCCCAAACCGAAGCGGAACTCCGTTACAGTGCACGTCAAACGTAAAGACGGCTGACGAGCTTTCTTCATCCTGTTCATCGTATTTGATCTTAAAATATTGATCAGCATTCGGAAACAACGCAAACAGAAAACGAATGGCGATTTTTTCGCACTCTTCCTCGCTTACGGTATACGGCCCTTTTTCGTCTATAAACGACATAACACCTTCAAGTTTTCCGGTTTCTTTGTTATGGATGGTTTTCAGCACTTGGTGAATCCGTCCTCTTAACCAGCTGTCCATGCTTTTATCCGCCCGTTGATACACAGGATTATCCGGATTCCGCCAGACGACCCCGATTCTCCCATCCCCTAGATCCGTTTCCCGCTCTTTGACAAAGCCTTTTTCGATCCCGATCATGCTGCCAGGATCAGCCTTTTCGTGAATGCCCTCGAATAAAGGGAGAGGAAAGCTTTCCCGCTCCCTGTAATCGTCATCATCAAATTCTTTGTCTTCTCGAACCAAATCAGCAGGCACGGTAATGGCCCTACATTCAGGCTCATACACCAAATGCGGCTGATCGTTCCCGTTTTTGTAAACAGAACGATGAATAACCTCGAACAAAAGGTCGAACTTTACGTCCTTCTTGATGAAGGCAAGTGCCTCTTCATAATCCGCGACCCGCTTTGGCTTGATGATTCTGCCCGCTTTGCCATAATAGGAGAAGAAAATCATCTCACCTGATAAGGAAACTTCAGCAATAAACCCACTCATGGGAAGAGGAAGCCCGGCCTCTATTTGAACATATGAAAATCTCACTTTATCGTCGTATGTACGGTCATTTTCTACACGGGCAAAGGCAGAGAGCGCCCTAGGATAATAGCTCTCGACAAATTGGCACATGATATCCTCTAATTGCTCCTCAGACAGCCTTTCTCCGCTTTCAGACTCAATATCACGAGAAAGGTATTTCAGCTCCCCCTCCGGTCCAAGTTCTACGGTAATGCCGATGTTTTCATCCTGAGGATCCAACCAACAAAAATGTGCTCTTTTCTCATTATCACAATAATCTTCAATTTCCAGCTTTAAGTGTGTCGGCACACGGCCGATTTCCAGTGCTTTTTGTTTCAATTCCTCTTTTTTCACCAAGGCGGCCCCCTTCTTCGTTCGAATGTCACCCTTCGAATGATCACAAAGTAATAGTCTAATATACACAAATTTCTGTGTTTTCCAGTTTTACCAGAACATTTTTCACCAAAAATAGTATGATGAACCTATTCAATATAAAAGCTAATAATCTTAAAATTAATTCCGTTGCAACTTTTTATAGGTCATCAATCGCAAAGAAGGACGGAGTTTCCAGAAATCTGGGTAAAACCATGAGAAAAGAACCGATTTTTTTGGCTGCATGATGTCAATCCATTCAAAAAGATCCAATTCTCAAAGACAAAAGACTCCCCTTTCCTAAAACCATTTGAGGAGGAAAAATGAATGTTTCAGAAAAAAACGTACGCTGTTTTCCTTGTTCTCCTGCTGATGCTGTTTACAGCTGCTTGTTCCGGAAGTAAAACAAGCGCGGAGAAGAAAAATTCAGAAACAGAAAAAAGCGCAGATATAGCTCAAGTTAAGATCAAAGATGTCTCTTATACACTTCCGTCTCAATATGATAAGTCAACTTCAGATGATCAGCTCGTGTTAAAGGTAAATGTCGCTGTGAAAAACACAGGGAAAGAACCGCTTAATGTAGACAATATGGATTTCACTTTGTACCAGGGTGATACCAAAATGTCTGACACAGATCCTGAAGACTATAACGAAAAGCTGCAGGGCAGCACGATCAACACTGACAAATCCGTTGAAGGAAATCTTTTCTTCGTTGTAGATAAAGGCGAAAAATACGAGCTGAATTATACGCCGGAATCTTACGGTGATAAGAAGCCAAAATCAGTCACATTCAAAATTGATGGAAAAGACAAAAAAATTCTTGCGACAGCAGATCAGCTCCAAGACTCTGCGAAAGCTTTATCGGCATATATAGATGTCCTTCTTTTCGGTAAAGATAACAAAGATTTCGAAAAAATCACCGGCGCTAACAAAAATGAGATTGTGAACGACTTTAACGAGTCAGCAAAAGACGGCTACCTCTCAGCTTCAGGCCTTTCAAGCACATATGCGGACAGCAAAGCGCTTGATAATATCGTGAACGGCATTAAAGCGGGATTAAGCAAAAACTCATCGATTCAAGCGAAAACAACTTCGATCTCCAAAGACGAAGCGATTGTTGAAGCCACAATTAAACCAGTAGATGCATCTTCACTCTCAGATCGCATCGAAGACAGAGTGAAAGACTACTACAGCAAAAATGCTGGCGCAAGCTATGAAGAAGCTGTGAAATACGCGCTTCAAGTATATCCTGAGGAATTCAAAAAGCTCGGACCGGCTTCATCTGAAAAAACAGTTGAAGTGAAAATGAAGAAAAATGACATCGACCAGTGGCAGCTTGATATGGACGATTACAGAGCAGCAGAATTAGTTGAAGCATTCATTAAAGAATAAACATCAAAAGGAAATAGCCCTTTGGCTATTTCCTTTTTTATTTAAAAATCTCGCTGATGAAATCTGCTTCATCATCCGTCAGTTCAACATCTAACGTTTTCAGGTTAGCCTTCAGCTGTTCCGGGCGCTTAGCACCTGGAATAATGGCGTCTACAGCCGGTCTCGTTAACAGCCAAGCCAAGGCGACATGAGCCGTTTCCGCATTCTTTTCCTCAGCTGCCGCTTTGAGCTTGTCCACTTTTTTCAAGTTTTGAATAAAGGTGTCTCCCTGGAATTGCGGCTTGTCCTTACGAATGTCGTCAAAGGCATCATCTTTTGTAAACTTTCCGGTCAGCAGCCCGGATGCGAGCGGGAAGTACGGAATAAAGGAAATCCCGTGTTTTTCACAGTATGGGAGCAGCTCCTTCTCAGCATCACGCTGAATTAAAGAGTATTCTGATTGAAAGACCTCCAAGTACCCGTCCGCATTAAACTCCTGCAATTGCTGATAATTGAGATTCGAAGCCCCGATCGCTTTAATTTTCCCTTCATCCTTCAGTTCCTTCAGCGTGCCTGCGACTTCCACAAGAGGTGTCTTGCCATCCGGAAAATGAACATAATACAGATCGATGTAATCTGTCTTCAGCCGCTTCAGGCTCTTTTCCACCTCGCCGCGAAGAAATTCCCGGCTGTTGTCTAATTCAATGCTGCCGTTTACTTCTTTATGGGCTCCTTTAGAGGCGATAATGAGCTGATCCCGGACACCGCGTTCCTGAACAACCTCACCGATTAATTCTTCGGATCGCCCCAATCCATATATAAAGGCAGTATCGATAAAGTTCACGCCGCCGTCCAATGCCGTGCGAACCAAGTCCTTGCCAGTTTCATCATTCAGATTCGGAAACAGATTATGCCCGCCGACCGCATTTGCGCCGAATCCGATCCGTTTCACCTGTAAATTCGTTTGCCCAAGTGCACGTGTTTGATCCATTGTCCCTTCTCCTTCCGAAATGATTTGATGAAAAATAGCGCAGGTTCCACTTTCTGTATTAGATATCCTTTTTCTATTTTCCTTCTTTTTTCAGCATACACAAAAAGGAGAAAGTGTATTTCTCCTTTTGCAAGTTTATTTTGGAAGAACCCATTTGTCTTTTAAGAAGCAGGCTCTGGCCAGTAAAAAGAAAAAGGCGATGAGCACGACGATGGTTCCGCACGTGTATAGAATGACAGCCGGATTTATCATCCCGAATAACAGCTGTTTAAATAAGGCGTGCAGGTTTAGGAATGGGATGAAAAAGTAGGATAGATCGATTTGATTCGGCGCCTTATTGAAGATGAAAAACATCGGGAATATAGGCAGAAAGACGACAAGAGACATATAGCTCTGCGCTTCTTTTACCGTGCCGGAAATGATGCTGATCATAAGCTCCATTGCGGCGATCAGCATTGCAGAAAGCACGATGATCAAGGCTGAAGCTCCGATAATGACCCATAAGTGATCTCCCAGCTGAAAGGCTGTTCTTAACTTTTCCGTAAATAAGACGGTGCACAGAATCAGAAAGATCAGTGACAATACGCCAGAAGCTATCCCGAAGGTAGAAACCGCAAGCCACTTGCCGACTAACACTTTGTTTCTGCTGACCGGGGTTAACAGCAGCGCTTCTATGGATTTCCGGTCCTTTTCTCCGGCAATAATATCAAGAGCGATCGGCATGGCACCGGAAACGATTGATGTTAAAAGCAGCATCGGAAGAATGGCGGAAAGCATGATCGCGGAAACGCCTTGCTCTTCATCTGCTTCTTTTTGCTGAACCGAAAACGGCTGGATCACCGAGTGGTCAATATGTTTACTCGTTAAACGTTCTTGCACAATTTCATTTTTGTACTGCTCTAAGGCAGATTGCACAAGCTGCATAGCATTTGATGAACCTTGATCGACCGAGCTGCCGTAAACGTCAACCTCAAAAGATGTCATACTGGTGATATAAGAATCAAACTCTTTCGGGACGTTCAGATACACATCCGCTTTGCCATCATCGACCGCCTGTTCAGGTTTTGCGAATGTCTTTACATTGATTTCGTCAATCGCATTCAGCTTATGTTCCAGCTCAGACGGCAGGGACTGGCCGACAGCGATCGTGTACTGCTCCCCTTTGTCCGACAGCATGCTTTCGTAGAAAAACACAAGGCCCAGCATCGTAATCATCGGAACCAAGATCGTCAGTAAAATTGTTTTTCTGTCCCGTAATGCGTCGATCATCTCTTTTTTATAAATCTGTCCTACCATTTATGAAATCCCCCTGACCAGCTTAGACATAAAGATGTAGTTCAAATCGTCGCTGCGTTCGCTCTCGTATAGTGTTTCAAGTGCTCCTCTGTAAATGACCTCTCCGCTGTGCATCATAATGACACTGTCACAGAGCGCCTGTACCTCCTCCATAATGTGGCTGGAGAACAGGATGGTTTTGTGTTCTCTTTTCAGCTGCTGAATAAATTCACGGAAGATATTGCTTGACGTAATATCTAGTCCTGTCGTCGGCTCGTCAAATAAAATGATATCCGGATCGTGAATCAGCGCCCTGGCAATGGCGACTTTCTGCCTCATTCCTTTTGAAAACCCGCCCACTTTCCGGTCCATATAATCACGCATGCCGAACCGTTTTGATAAATCTTCAATTCTCGCTTTGATTTCGTGGCGGTTCAGCCCATACAGCCGGCCAAAGTACTGTAAATTTTCTTTTGCAGTCATCCGGTCATAGAGTCCTGTTTCTCCCCCGAATAAGACGCCGATTCGTTTCTTGACCTCCGCCGGCTGCTTGGCCGTGTCAAAGCCGTCTACTGTGATCGTGCCCTGTGTCGGTTCAAGCAGGGTCGCGATCATTCTCAGCATCGTTGTTTTGCCGGCTCCGTTTTCTCCGAGAATGCCAACGACTTCTCCTTTTTGGATCGTTAAGCTTACATCACGCACAGCTTTGACTACTTTTTTCTTATCTGTAAACCTGCGGCTGCAATCCGTCAGTGTAATCATGTCACAATCTCCCTTTTCGTTATTTCTAGTATTGACTATATACGAAAAGCTGGATTTGTTGGATAAAGTTGTCGCGAAGAGTTCTTTTTATGTCGCGAAATGGGATAAAATAAAGATGATTCTATTTAACTAGGGGAATGATAATGGTAAAAGTCGGACTAGTCGATGATTATCGAGTAGATTTAGAGAAGCTGGAAGCAATCGTGTCCAGAATGCAGGATGTCGAAATTGTCTTTGCAACCGATTCGGCGGAGGAAGCTTACAGCCGGGTGAAGAACGGGGACATTGATCTTCTGCTTGCCGATATTGAGATGCCTCACATGTCAGGCTACGAGCTGGCGGATTTAATCAGATCTCATTCGCTGGATGTGGATGTGATTTTCGTCACCGGCAACAGCGGCTATGCGGTTCACGCATTTGATCTGAACGTCCACGACTATATTATGAAGCCGTACCACGCCAATCGTCTCAGCTCTTCCTTCGAACGTTATTTCAAAAAGAAAACGGAAACGAGCTTGAACGGGCGGATTTTGATTAAACAAAAATCTAAAATGCATGTGCTGCAAAAGAAGGATATCATTTTCGCCGAACGCACAGGACGGTCGACAACGATTGTGACAACATCTGAAGAAGTGCAAACGTATCAAACATTAAACGATATTAAAGGCGATCTGCCGGAGAAGGATTTTCTTCGTTCGCACCGCTCCTTTATTATCAACATTCATTACATTAAGCATTTTTCCGCTTATACGAAGCATTCGTTTACGGTTTCGTTTGAGGGAACATCTAAAAAAGCGATGATTACCAAGCAGCAGCTTGATTATTTTCAAAACTATTATTTTTGAGGAGCGCAGGTTGTGATAACTCTGTTTCAATGTCTTTATTTGTTTTTATTCAGTTTCCTATTTTATCAGTCGGCTGCCATTCTATCGAACAGCACAGCCGTTTCTTGGCTCGCCGCTGCTTTAGGCGCGGCGGCAGCGGTTTTATACATATGGAAAACGAAGCATATGCGGGATCGCTGTCCGCTTCAGCTCTATTCATGCATCGCCGTGATTCACATTCTGTCGGCGGCGTTTTTGCTGATCGCCCCCTCTGGATTGGCGGTGCTGCTTGTGATTGTGATATTCGCAACGTGTGAATGGCTCCGCATCGGGCTGTGCCGCTCGCTGACAAAGCTTTTTAAACAAATCGATCGGCTGACTCAGGCTGAACAGCACGCCAATCGAATGCTGATGGATGTGAGGAGCCGGAATCACGATACAATGAAGCATATCACAGCGCTCAGCTCGGCGCAGTCAGAGCCGGACACACAAACATACATAAAACATTGGGCGGGCCAGTACAGTCAATATGACCGGTTTTTGAAAGGAGAGAGTGCGTACATTGCAGGGGTGCTGTATGACTTTCTGGAAAAAGCAAACGCTTCGAATGTGAACGTTTCACTGCATTTGCATACACCGCTTTCTTCCCTCCCTTTCTCGCCCGCTGATCAGGTCAGCCTGGCCGGCAACATATTAGAAAATGCGCTCGACAGCGCTGCAGAGGCCCCTGAGAAAGCGGAGATCAAGCTGGAGACATCATTGCGAAGCGGGCTTTATGTGCTGATTTGTGAAAATACGACACCCGGCATGGAACCGAAAGTGCTCGATACACTGTATCAGTCATTCGGCTATACGACGAAAAGCGGCACTCATGAAGGAATCGGCACTTATGTGATCCAAAAGCTGGTGAACCAAGCTTTTGGAAAGCTTGATTTCACATATCGCCATCCTGTCTTCCGATTAGAAATCAAAATTCCGTTCCAAAAATAAAAAACCTTGAAAAGCTTGGCTTTTCAAGGTTTTTTTGTTCGTCATTAAGATGTTAATGATTGTGCAAAGCGATCCGCTTCATCTTGAAGCGTGCTTTCAATTTCTTTGTAGCGGCTTGAAATCGTTGATGCGCTTACGCCGTATTTTTTCGCCAGCTTGGCTTGGGAAACGGTTGCGCCGTTAAGAGAGATTGCATTCACATAATATTCAACTGCCGCCGCAAAAGCTTCCGGCTTTCTGATGACAGGTGATTTTTTCTCGCAGAACGATTTCCAAATGTCAATGACTGCCGGAATCAGCTCATTCGGATATTCATCTCCGCTCATGCCTTTTTCGATCGCCGCCGCTGTTTCTTTCTCCATGTCATTTGCCCACTCAACGCTGCTTTCTTGAACAGGCTCCGCTTGCTGCGGCTGTTCATCTTTTTCAGCTAACAGCGCGAAAAGTACGTTGTTGAACTCCTGCTTCATGAAGTCCTCCGGCGTTTTGCCGTTTTTCACTGCAGCATCCGCATATGTCTTCACCTTGCTGATCAGCTCTTCCGTTCTCTTCACTGGGAAAATTGTGAACTGCATGAAGAATTCCGCTTTTTCCGCTTCGTGAATCGGATAGCCGAGAATCAAGCTTCCCACTGGAGGGAGGTCTTGACTTGTGACGTCCATTTCCACGTCGAATTGTTTTTTCGTAATGACATCTTCAAAATGAATAACTGCTTCTTTCATATCCTTCAGCAGCAATAAAGCAGGCGTCATGCTCTTCCAAGATTCAACGATCTCACGTGTTTTCGGGCGGGTGATCGAATCGCCTTTTTTCTGAAGGTACTCTTCAAAGATCGTTTTGCCACCAGCGAGCGGGTGGAAGAAGATTCCCCAGATTCCTAAATTAAATACACTGATGTCCTTTGTCTGCCTGTCCATAGTAGAAAGAAAATCATGCTGGTTGATAAAACCTGAAATGCTTTCTCTATGTACTGTGAAGGCATACTCCACTAAGTCTTCCTGAATTTGTTTTGCTTCTTTTGCCGCTAATTCTGTCGGGAAGTCGACAACTTTATTTCCGCAGCATTTTTTATATTTCTTACCGCTGCCGCATGGGCAAGGGGCATTTCTTTTCACTTTTCCCACAATAAACCCTCCGAATTCTGTTGTAACTTTTCTATTTTAACAAAAATAACTTCTGAGGGCTTGGTTTCGGGCTAAAAAAGAATTTGGTAATGTGACAGCCTGGTTCATTATGTAAATTCACCTATGACTTTTTCATCAACTTTTGTAATGTAAGACTTATAACCTATTCCCACTTTAGGCCCTTCTTTTTTACAATTGTTAGGTGTTTATCTAAAATTTTTAAGGAAGTGTTTATGTTGGAACTAGCTGGTTTTATGCTGCGCGCCTGCGCTCTTGTGCTTGACGTGATCATTGCGGCCGCAGTGATTGCAGCATCCGGATTTATGTTTGGCGACGGGTCCGCTGGCGTCATTGCTGTCGCCATATTGATGCTGCTTGTGTATCCTTTGCTGATGCCGCTGACAAATTGGAAGGGTACGCTGGGCAAAAAAATCATCGGGCTGCAAATCGTGAGAGATGAAACACACGAGAAAATCTCCCTCCCTCAGGCTATTGTCCGTTACATGATAGCGTGGGTCCATGTGTTTTCCCGCCTGATCTATTTAACAGCCGCATTTACGAAGAAAAAACAAACCGTTCATGATATGGCTGCGAAAACAATTGTGCTGAAAGCAGAATAACCTTGAAGAATAGGATTCTTCAAGGTTATGTTTCTCATTAGTTCGTATTTTGTCCGCCGCCGTTCAGCCCTTCTTTAATCAGGCTGTTGACTTGGCTGCTGTACAGAAGGCCGATATGTCCGACACCGTGGATACGAACATTTTTTGCCCCTTCTAAGTTAGACAGATAGTTCATAACAATCATGTCCGCCGAGCTGTAAATGGACGTATATAAAATCTTTTGATTTGGGTCCGTTCCCGGAAGCGCCTTGTTTGAAACAAGACGGTTCGCGCCGCCAAGCGTTACGACGTTTTCAATTTTATTACCGCCGTCCAGTTTTTTTATGTAATAAAGCGTGTTGGCGCCCCCCATGCTGTGAGCGACAATGTCCACTTTTTTCGCACCGGTTTCATCTAATACCTTTTGCACAAAACGTGATAATACTGGGCCGTTGTTTAAGTTATTGCCTGTCTTGTCCCAAAAATCTACAGCATACAGCTTGTCCCGTGACCAGCCTTGTGATGCCAAATAAGTTTTAATACCGGCAAAGTTAAAAGAAGCTCCGCCAATTCCGTGAACCATTACCACCGGATTATGTTCAGCGGCTTTCGCTGACGGCTGCATCGCAAACATGGATGTAACTGACAGCGCAACAATTGTTACAAGTGCAATGATCTTACCTCTTAAAAGTTTCATAGTTTCCTCCTTTTTTTGTAACAAATTCATAAATTATATTACTTTGCCAAAATAATTAAGTAAAGGGTAAATTTTACTTATTTTTAAAGAAATTTTAAGGTTGAGAGAACATTTGAGCTGTTTATGATCCCGAAAATGCAAAAAAAGAAGGCTTTTTCGCCTTCTTCTCTTTAATATTCATTAAAATAGTCTTGGATTTTTTTAGGATCATCTGTTTTGGTGAGCGCGAGCATTAACAATATCCGGGCTTTTTGCGGATTTAAGGAGTTTGATGCCAAAAGGCCGTTTTTCACATAGTCGCCGTTCGGTGTGACGACCCCATTCCCCGTACGGGTTGAGCGAACCACTGTGACGCCTTTTTTGACCGCACTGACTGCTCCTTTTTCGGCTGCGTCAGATAAAGATCCGTTGCCTGATCCTGCGAACACTATGCCTTTTGCTCCGGCTTTCACAGCTGCATCAAACAGATAGCTTCCGTCATTTTGGTAGCCGTACAGAATGTCTACTTGCGGCAGTTTATCAAGGCTGGAAATCGAGAACTCGGTATCCTTTGTATGCTTGCGTGTCATTTCATTATGAAAATAAATGTCATCGGCAATCGTTCCGACGTATCCCATTTCTTCTGATTTAAAGGTGTCTGTTGCGGTTGTGTTGGTTTTTGTAACGTATCGTGCTGCAGCAATGCGGTCATTGAGAACGACGAGCGTCCCTTTCCCTTTTGCGTCAGGTGCGCCCGCCACTTTAACTGCGTTGTACAAGTTGGACGGGCCGTCAGCACTGATGGCTGTAGACGGCCTCATCGAACCGGCAACAACAACCGGTTTATCACTTTTCACAATGAGGTTCAGAAAATAAGCCGTTTCTTCTAATGTATCTGTTCCGTGAGTCACGACAATACCGTCAACATCTTCTGAAGAAAGCAGTTTGTTGACTCGTTTTCCGAGCTTCAGCAATGTTTTATTATCAATGTTTGTGCTTCCGACGTTAACCACTTGCTCGCCGCTGACATTCGCAATGGCCTTCATCTCTGGCACCGCTTCGATCAGAGACTCAACGCCGACGACACCTGCTTTGTATTCAGTTGTAGAGGTTTTTGATTTATCGGCTCCGGCAATCGTACCTCCTGTCGCCAGTATTTTGATATTTGGAAGGTCATTTTTTTTGGAAGCAGAAGCTGAAGAAACTTTTTGTGTCTGCGGTTTTTCTTTTGGGGATTCTTTTGCTTCAGGAGATTGTGAGCATCCGGTAAAAGCAAGCAATAGTGCGGTAAAAAGGGTCAGTAAGAGGAATCGTTGTGTTTTCATGTTTTTCTCTCCTTTTGTATGGTAACGTCTTTACGCTTTTTAATAATTGAATATTTTATTTATTCAGTCAAAATGTGCGTCAGGTTATCTCTCAGTTTTTTATATGCTTACTTTATTTTCTTATACAAGTTTCTTTATCTTGACAATCGATGGGGGAATCAAGATAATAGACCAGTCACTATATTTTATGATCGCAATCAGTAAGGTGGGAATGTTATGAGCTATGGAGATTCTCGTGAGAAAATCCTTTCTGCAGCTACCCGGCTTTTTCAGCTGCAGGGGTATTACGGCACGGGACTGAACCAGATTATTAAAGAAAGCGGTGCACCTAAAGGCTCTCTTTACTACCACTTTCCCGGCGGTAAAGAACAGCTGGCAATTGAAGCCGTGAATGAAATGAAGGAATACATCCGCCAGAAAATCACAGACTGCATGGACGTGAGCACTGATCCCGCAGAAAGCATTCAAGCCTTTTTGAAGGAGCTCTCCTGTCAATTCTCATGCACAGAGGACATCGAAGGCTTGCCCGTCGGCTTGCTTGCGGCAGAGACATCATTAAAAAGCGAGCCTTTGCGAAAAGCCTGTGATGAAGCCTACAAAGCGTGGTCCCTTGTGTTTGAGGAAAAATTGCAGCTGTCGGGTTACAGCGAGAGCCATGCCAAGGAATCAAGCATCGTCATTAACGCGATGATTGAAGGCGGCATTCTTTTATCATTAACGGCAAAAGACAGCACACCGCTTCTTCATATCTCCAGCCGCATTCCCGCTCTGTTGAAGAAATAAAAAAAGAGACATACTACTACAAGCTGAGTGAATACATTCAGATGAACGAGAGGAGAAATAGATTTGGAAACAGCAGCTAAAGCATCTCAGCAATATAAAGTGATGCCCATTATGATATCTTTGCTGACGGCCGGTTTTATCGGCATGTTCAGTGAAACAGCGCTGAATATCGCGTTAACCGATCTTATGAAGGAATTGAACATTACAGCAGCAACCGTTCAATGGTTAACAACAGGCTATTTGCTTGTGCTCGGTATTCTTGTTCCTGTTTCAGGTCTGCTATTGCAGTGGTTTACAACTAGACAGCTTTTTACTGTGTCACTGATTTTTTCAATCATAGGCACCCTGATTGCGGCGCTTGCGCCTAGCTTCTCATTTTTATTAGCGGCGAGAATCGTTCAGGCACTGGGAACGGGACTCTTATTACCGCTCATGTTTAATACGATTTTGGTGATTTTCCCGCCCCATAAACGGGGAGCGGCCATGGGAACAATCGGGCTTGTCATTATGTTTGCGCCGGCAATCGGCCCTACATTTTCCGGGTTGGTTCTTGAGCACCTTAACTGGCACTGGATTTTCTGGATCTCTCTTCCGTTCCTTGTGCTTGCGCTCATTTTCGGTATCCTGTACATGCAAAATGTGTCTGACATCACAAAACCTAAAATTGATGTCCTGTCTATTATTCTGTCGACGATCGGTTTCGGCGGCATTGTGTTTGGATTCAGCAACGCGGGGGAAGGCTCTGGCGGATGGTCCAGCCCGACTGTGATCGTTTCACTTATTGTCGGGGTTATCGCCCTTATTCTATTTTCAATCCGTCAGCTGACGATGAAGCAGCCGATGATGAACCTGCGTGCATTCAGATACCCGATGTTTATTTTGGGCGTCATTATGGTCTTTATTTGCATGATGGTCATCCTGTCATCCATGCTGCTTCTGCCGATGTATCTGCAAGGCGGCTTAGTCTTAACAGCATTTGCCTCAGGACTTATTCTCTTGCCGGGCGGTATTTTAAACGGATTTATGTCACCTGTCACAGGCCGTCTGTTTGATAAATACGGACCGAAATGGCTTGTTATTCCGGGATTTTTGATTGTGACTATTGTTCTGTGGCTCTTCTCAAATCTCACGACAGCTTCAACAGCAGTGCTGATTATCGTGCTGCATACCTGCTTGATGATTGGGATCTCCATGATTATGATGCCTGCTCAGACAAACGGTTTAAACCAGCTTCCGCGTGAGTTTTATCCGGACGGCACTGCCATTATGAACACACTTCAGCAAATGGCGGGCGCGATCGGGACAGCTGTTGCGGTCAGCATCATGGCTGCCGGTCAGCATGACTACATGAGCAGCGTAAAAAATCCAGCCGATCCGGCAGTCATTCCGCAAGCATTGACAGCTGGCGTTCAGCATGCATTTGTCTTTGCGATGATTGTTGCGATTATCGGTTTAATTGCCGCTTTCTTTTTAAAGCGAGTAAAGGTTGATCATCAATAAGAAAACCCCCTGATCTTGAGGTCAGGGGGTTTTTTATACCTATATCGGACAACATACTCAAGCAAGACGCGAGCGGCGCCGAAGGAGGTGAACATCTACTTTTAGGTGATCGCTTTTAACGCGCGGATAAAATCGCAGCCATTTCATCAATCGCATAACGCAGTTCGCCCTTCGTATTATAAAAGTGGGGAGCGAGACGGATGACATTGTCCCGCGGAGCACAAATCACGTTTTTCTTCTTTAGTAACGCCGCCGTTTCCGATGCCCGTTCATCCCGAATGGAAATCATGCCCGGCTGCTGTCCTGATGGCGCCCCCGCAAGCTTCAGACCTTTTTCAGCTGCATATTGAAACGCATCGGCACTCACTGCTTTTATATGATCGCGGATACGGGACATTCCGATATGATTCAGCAGCGATAAAGCCGCAGCCGCTGCATACACGCTAATAAAAGCAGGGGTTCCTGTTTGAAAACGCCTCGCGCCTTCTGCATAAGACGACGCCCCAAACCCGTTTTCCCGCCCGAACCAAGCAGATGCTTTGGGCTTCAGCTCGTTCGCCAGCTCTTTTCTCACATAAAGAAACGCCATGCCCGGTATGCCGAGCATATACTTTCTGGTGCCTGCCGCCAGCATATCTATGCCCCATTCTTTCATATCAATAGGAATATGCCCGGCAGATTGATAAGCATCCACAAAGACCATCGATCCCTTTCTCTTGGCGATGGCAGCGATGGCTTTTATATCCTGAATGCAGCCGTCACGATAATGAACGTGCGGAACACAGGTCAGCACCGTCTCTTCCGTGATATACCTTTCATATTGTTCGAGCGGCAGCTCACTGTCTATTGAAGGGATCACAGATACATTATAATCAGATTGTGCCTGCCAAATATGAGACACCGCCGGGAAATCCATCTCCGTGTATACAACCTGTTTCTTTTTAACAGCAGACAAGGATGATGCCACGGAAATCAGCGCATCAGAAACTGACGGCACAATCGCAATCTCTTCTGGCTCAGCCCCTACCAGCCTCGCAAACTCGTTTCTGGCACTCTCTGTCTTTTCAATCGCTTCATTCCAGTTCGTCCCCCTATGCAGCAAGCTGTCATGATAATCTTGTATCGCCTTTGACACCGGCTCTGCCAACGCGCTCTGTGAGCAGCTGGCAAGCATGATGCGGCTCTGCACGGTTGGGAACAGATGTCGGTACTGCTGCGGCAAATGTTCCATTCTGATTCACTCCTTTTTATTATTTTGATGAAAAATCCAGAAATAAACAATAGAATAATAGAAAAAAGGAGATGGCTTCCATGAGAAAAAAAGTGCTCTTCACAGGTTTTGACCCTTTTGATCAGGAAACTGTCAATCCATCGTGGGAAGCGGTGAAACGGCTGAATGGCTTTGAAACGGATCAGGTGGTCATCGCTTCGGCACAAATTCCGACTGTGTTCAGAACCGCTCTCGACACTTTGCGGCAAGCGATTCATAAACATCAGCCGGACATCGTGATCTGCGTCGGGCAAGCCGGCGGCCGGATGCAGGTGACACCGGAACGGGTCGCGATCAATCTTGCAGACGCGCGTATCCCGGATAATGAAGGAAACCAGCCGATTGATGAGGAGATTTCTCCCGGCGGGCCTGCCGCTTACTGGACAGGGCTTCCGATTAAACGCATCACATCTCAAATGAAGGAAAACGGCATTCCGGCGGCTGTTTCCTTTACGGCCGGCACATTTGTATGCAACTATCTGTTCTACGGGTTAATGGATCACATTCACCGTACGTCTCCGCACATTCACGGCGGGTTTATCCACATTCCGTACATTCCGGAACAAACAATCGACAAAACAGCGCCGAGCCTCAGCCTCGACATGATCGTCAAAGCATTGAGGATCGCCGCTGTTACGGCCGCACAATATGATCAGGATACGAAGTCACCCGGCGGCGCGCTGCACTAAGCGGCGGCCGCTTCACTGGTCAGTCTCTTTTTGTATACAAACGCTGATAGTGTGACGCTCACTTCGAACAGGACAAGCAGCGGAATCATCACGAGAAAATCAGAAATAAAGTCTGGCGGGGTAATCAATATGGACACCACGATCAGCAGAAAATAGGACAGCTTTCTCGCTTTGGCCAGCCGGTATGGATTTAAGATGCCTAACCTTGTCAAAAACATCACCACAAGGGGCATTTCAAACAGAAAACCGAACGGCAGGCTCAAATTCACCATAAACCTGAAATAGCGGTCAGCGGTAAACATCGTTTCAAAATGGCCGGCAGACAAATGTGTCAAAAAGCCGAGAACGATCGGAAACAACACAAAATATCCGAACGAGATGCCGGCCAGAAACAGGGCGAATAATCCCGGTATGTACATCAGTGTCACGTTGCGCTCCGTTTTTGTCAGCGCCGGCGCTACAAAACGCCAAAGCTGATAGGCGGCAACGGGGATGGAGGCGGCAATCGCACAAATGCCGGCAAGCATCATATATACCCAGAGAATTTCACTCGGTCCGAGAACAGCTAATTTCCCGTCAAAATCTCTGATCAGCCAATCATAAATGTCCTCCACAAACAAAAAAGCCGTAATTAAAAACAGAAGAAAAGCCGCAAGTGTGAAGATGATCCGACGGCGAAGCTCTTCTAAATGTCCGATCAGATGAGTTTCTTTTTTATCCATTCAAAAAAGCCCTCCCTTTCATGAGAAAAAGAGGCAGACCATGCGTCTGCCTCATCAGCACTCAGCCTGCGTTTTTGTCCTGCTTGACCGCTGACAGCTCAGCTGATTTTTCTTCTTTTTCATCACCAGACACAAGTGATTTTGTGGCGCTTTTGAATTCCAGCAGAGTCCGACCGGCGGCTCGTCCGATTTCCGGAAGCTTTGAAGGGCCAAAAATAATGAGGGCGATGACAAAGATCAGAATCAAACCTGGTATTCCAATGTTTGAAAACATAATGTTTCACTCCTTAATGCGTAATTTTTGCCCGTTTTTTGATCATTTGTTTTTCATGGGCTTTGTTGTGCTCAAAGAAACGATCCTCTTCGACTTCATTGGATTGTTTCACTCCGCCTTGAACCATTGTCGAGGATACCTTTCTCAATCCGGTTTGGTCTTTTTGATAAACGAATGAAGCCCGTGTGGAAATGGCTGCTCCCGGCTCTGTCACAAATGGCATTACCCGATAATCAGCTTTCCACTGGTGAGGCGTTACTGTACAGCGGACATATCCGCGGTAATCGTTAAAGAACTTGATATGTGGATTTTCCTTTAAAATTTGATCGGTATCCGCCCGCTTATCCGCTCCGTTTCCTCCGGATGTGATGGAAGTGCCGACAAATTCAGCCCCGAAAATTTTTGAGCTTGTTTTATTAAAATCGACATGCAGATTCGATGCCCAGCTTGCGTGTACATCTCCTGTCAGCACGACAACATTGTTTAAATTTTTGCTGTTAATGTAATTGACGACCCGTTCGCGCTGAGCCGGATAACCGTCCCATGAATCCATGCTGTAAATCGGGCTTGAGCTTGTCCCGAAATTCCACTTCGCAAAGAAGATTTGCTGTGCCAGCACATTCCAATATGCTGTCGAGCTGCTCAAATTATTAAAAAGCCATTGCTCCTGTTCTTTTCCTAACAAGGTCCGATTCGGATTGAGCGATTCATCAGAAGGCGGCTTATTGCCGTCGTTATTGGCTTGGTCATCTCTGTACTGACGTGTATCCAGCACATTAAATGATGCCAGATTTCCATACGTAAAGTGGCGGTACAGCTGCATATCCGGGCCATTCGGCAGAGAGGAGATGCGGAGCGGCATATGCTCATAATAAGCCTGATACGCCGCCGCACGGCGCAATACAAACGCGTCAACCGACTGCCCTTTTTCCGGGATTTTATTGGCATAGTTATTTTCAACTTCATGGTCATCCCACGTGACAACCCAAGGAAACGCCGCATGCGCCGCTTTTAAATTAGCGTCTGAACGGTATTGGGCATGGCGGTTTCGATAGTCCTGCAGCGTGATGATTTCCGCGCTGCTATGCGTGCGGACATTGCCTGTTTTTGATACATATTCATTTGGGCCGTATTCATATATGTAATCACCGAGATGGAAGACAAGATCAAGCTTTTCCTTCGCCATATGCTTGTAGGCTGTATAATAGCCATGCTCATATTGCTGGCAGGAAGCGAAGGCAAAGGTCATTTTCGGCACATTGGCACCTGGGGCCGGCAGTGTTTTTGTTTTTCCGACAGGACTTAGCTCATGTCCAGTTTTGAATCGGTAGTAGTACACTTTGTTCGGTTCAAGCCCGTCCGCTTCCACGTGGACAGAATGGGCGAGACTCGGTTTGGCCATTTCTGTGCCCTTTCTCACGATCTTACGGAAATGCTCATCCTTTGCGACTTCCCATTTGACTGGAACCGCCTTGTTCGGCATTCCTCCACCGTTCAGTGGATCTGGCGCCAGACGTGTCCAGAGTACGACACTGTCAGAAAGCGGATCACCTGACGCTACCCCTAATGTAAACGGATAGCTTGAGAATTTAGGCGCAGCATTTACTTCAAAGGCCCCAACCGACTGGGCAATCGTTAATCCAAGAGAAAGTCCTGCAATCTTACCCGCTCCTTGAATAAATTTGCGGCGGTCAAACGTATTGTTTTGAAAGCTTTCCTCTTTCAGTTTCTGTACCCATTCATCAAAACGACTGTCATATGCCATTCCAGATCCCCTCTCTTCTCATTGATCGCTTTCATTATAGGAAACGATTGTTAATTAGCTGTGAAGAAGTGTGAAGGGATTGTAAGCACTGAACATCGGAAACAGGACTTCATTCACAGCCCCTTCGCCGAAACATGCCGACAGCTGGCAAAACGGCGTGTTTTCTGTATATCCTGTCGTTTGCAAGCCGCCCTTTTTACCCATTTTTCTTCACATGATCTTAAAAAAACAAAAACACCGAGCGATTTTGCAGAATCACTCAGTGTTTGGAAAAGCTGTCTGTTATTTAGAAAACAATCTGCTGAAAAAGCCCTTCTTTTCCGGTTTTGCAGCTTCAGGCTCTTGTTCTATTAAAATTCCTTTTTCCTTCACTTCTTGCAGCCAAAATGGAAATTCAGTAAGCAATGCATCATAAAGCTCATCATCAGAGATGCGTTCAATGTCTTCGATATGCAGGAAGTTTGCGTTATCAACAACACGCCCTTCTAGCGTATCCAGTTTATGAAGAAAATCGAAATTGCCGTTTCCGATGCCGACAAACTGCCAAAACACCGGTTTATCAGAGGCAGCTTCAATAATGGGTTTGATGGATTTTTTACACCCTCCATCATTAATAAAAACGATAAAGGCGGGATATGAACTCGGTTCTTCCACAACATATTTATGTAATACATCTTTCATGACCGGCGGCTCATCATTTCTCCCGAATTTATGCAAGAGTTCATTATTCAAAATTTCGCGATCAACATAGCCTGAAAAAGAAAAATCGATTTCAGAGACTGGCTTTAACCGGGAGAATTCATTATCATAAACCCATACATCAAGCAGGCCGTTATCATCAAACTGATCAGCCACAGCCAAAATCCGCTCCACCACTTTTTGAACCGTTCCGTTTTTATACAGCGTTCTCATTGAACCGGTAATATCCAGCACCAGCCCAACACGAGCCGTCACCTTGGTTAACTGTTTTTTCTCCAGTACGATTTTTACGCTCTTCTTTTGCAGGTCAATTGTCGCCATCTTTGTCATCTCCTGTAGTTCTTTTCTACGATTATCTCACAGAAATATTTTCCAATAAAGAAAAAACACCGTTCAAATGCGAACGGCGTCCTGCCCCTAAAAAGTGTTATATACGTTTTCACATGTTTCGGCCGTCGGCTGATAAAAACAATGTGATTTGAATCTGGCCACAAACGGCTGGTTATACCAGGTCGGCGGGCAGTTTCCTTCCGGCTTGAAATACCACAAGCTGAATTTTGCCGGCCAGAACCTCTCCCCGTTTATCGTCCGGCGCGCCAAGGCCCGCTCGCTTTCCCGCGGTCTTTGATAAAAGTATCCATGGGTCACCGCTTCAAACGCATGCGGCTGAAAAATCATCTGCCTGATGGTGCGGAGGCCTTTAAAATCAGAGCAATTGGCCCTCAGCCGATTAATCCCAACATTTCCGACAAGCAGCATCCCCTGCTTTCCTTCACCTTCCGCTTCCGCTCTGAGCAGCCGTGCCATCAAGTTGACATCAGCGCTTGTTGCTCTCACAACCGCCATCACGTCACCTCCCCTTTTTCTCCTTTCATCATATTGCAATACCCAAAGAGTGATGACGGAGGGACAGGAGAAGTTTTAAAATTTATTCTCCCGCTACTGTCACAAACCATAAAGATCGGTAATTGCAGAAGAAAAGTGGACATCTGGCCGTCAAGGAAATCTAATGTAAAATCCCGGATTCCACGAGCATGGCAGCTGCCGCTTCATCCCCCGATCCATAACAGTTCTTCAGCCTTTTTCCTCCTGTAGCCGAAAACGCTTTTAAAGAACACTAAGTAATGTTTAACTTTCCGTATTTGAGGAATCATACATAACAAATCAGATAAAAGAAGGAGGAACCTTATCATGACACATGTGAAAGCGCTCGCGATTAAAGGTATTATGACGATTATTGTTTTGTATTTGGTGCTGGGTCTTGGCTTTGGTTTCACGTTTGGTGATACGCTGCTGATGACGGTTGTGTTAGGGGTCATTTCTTATTTGCTTGGAGACCTTTATGTATTGCCCCGATGGAACAATATGATCGCCACTTTAGCTGATTTCGGTTTGGCATTTCTCGTGATTTGGCTGATGGGCATGCCGCTTTCTATGGGGATGACTGGCGGAGAAATTGCGCTGGCGGCTCTATTTGGAGCAATCGCCATGGCCATCGGTGAATATTGCTTCCATTTCTATATGATGAGCAAAGAAATTGGCAAAAAGCATTATCTTGAAACAAGAACAGATTCATAAACAAAAGGCCGGTGCTGACAGCATCGGCCTTCTATCATAAAGCATCTTCCCGGTCTATGTTTCGGACAGACCAAATCGCTATCAAGATGCCGATCGCACCTAAAGAAAGCGGAATGTAGATAATCGTTGCCAGCGATAACTCGGGGCTTTGCTGGCTGATCAGTATCGTCAATATAACCGATGAAATGATAGCAGCCGGAACAGAGCGTTTCCTCATTCCAAAATATAAAGGAATAAAACTCAAGCAAGCAGCCGAAGCGGCATATATCGCCATACTGCCGACCTCTTGCCCGATAGTCTGGACTGATAACATCGCAGGTGTAAGTTGATAATATTGATTGATTTGCGCAAAGATGAATGCAAGCGCAAGTTCAGACACCATAATGGTGATAAACGTCAGTCCGCCTGTAATCAGCAGCTTGGCAGCAATCAGTTTTTTCCGGCTGATGGGATATGTAAACATGACGGTAATCGTTTTATTTTTGTACTCGCTAATAATCAATTTGGCAATCAGCACACTGGCGAAAACAACAAATACAGATCTTACAAACGTTCCAAGCAAAAATAGCGTGGATGCCGCATCAGTCATCATCTCCGGCTGCGGGAGTTTTTTTCTTCTGATGCGATCAAGCACATAAATCCGAGAATACATAAATTCGCAATAACGGCGCCTCTGTAATACCAGCCTACTTTCATTTTTTTCAATTCAAGTTTCATTAAATTCAACATGTTGTTTCAACTCCGTATTTAAGCATCTTGCCAGTCTGCTTTCCTGACTGCCATGTATGAAAAAAACAAACCGACAGCAGCTAGAGATAATGGAATATATACAATGGAAGAAATGGACAGGCCCGGGCTTGTTGAACTCATCAGCATGACGATCACGACAGATGAAATGATGGTTGCCGAGACAGAGTGCTTACGCATCCCAAAAAAGATGGGAACTAAACTGGTGCCAGCGGCGCCAAAAGCGAAAACCGCGATTTTTATCGAATGCTGAGAAATGACATCGGCGCTCAATTCTCCCGGAATGACATGGTAGATCGAGTTCAGCATATAGAAAGCAGCTGCTACGAACGCATTTGAGACCAAAATGGTGATAAACGTCAGCCCGCCTGAGATGCTAAGCTTAGCAGCGAGCAGTTTTTTCCGGCTGATCGGGTACGTGAACATCACTTGAATCGTTTTGTTTTTATATTCCGATATGACTAATTTGGCGATCAGTACTGCGCCAAAAACGATAAACACCGCTCTGACAAAAGTGCCAATGACAAGAAATGCTTCATCCATGCTTTGGAGCGATTCAGTGCCCTCCGCTTTTTCTGTGTAACTGACCAACCACATAAAGCCAAGGATAATCAGGTTAGCAATGATGACTCCTCTCACATACCATCCCATCTTCATTTTCCTTAATTCGATTCTGATCAAATTCAGCAACGGTCTCGCCTCCTTTACGCACTGATGTGATTGCCGTTGATCAAGCTGATGAAGTAGTCCTCCAGTGACGTATACTTTTTATTTATTGATTCAATGTCTACATCATTTAAAATCAGCGCTTTTGATATGGCACCCTGTGATTGTTGAGCATCATAGATCCGAATGGTTTTATCACTTAAGATTTTAAAGTTGGCAATGTGAAGTTCTTTCTCAAGCACAAAGCAGGCTTTTGTCTGATTCGATGTAACGAGTTCGATGTATTCTGTGTTTTGTCCCCTGACATCTTCCATCGACACCTCTTCCAGCAGCCTGCCGTCACGAATGACGCCGATTGTGTCCGCAATTTGTTCGATCTCACTCAGCATATGGCTGGAGATCAGCAGTGTCATTCCATACTCCTTGCTTAATACTTGAAATAAGTTTCTGATCTTTTTAATGCCGACAGGATCAAGACCGTTTACCGGCTCATCCAATATAAGCAGATCAGGTTTGGTGAGGATGGCGCGCGCTATGCCGAGGCGCTGCTTCATTCCAAGCGAAAATGTTTTGACGGGTTTCTTGTCGATCTGTTTTAAATTCACCATATCGAGTACTTCTTGAATGGCTTTTTTATTGTGATATCCCATGTATGCACAATGCAGCTCTAAATTTTCGATAGCCGTCAGATTCTCATAGAAAATCGGATATTCAATCATGCTGCCGATCCTGCCGAGCACCTCATATGATGTATGGTTGAAGTTGTTTCCGAGGATATTGATTTCACCGCTTGTCGGTTTTACAAGACTTGTCAGCATTTTCATGATGGTTGTTTTCCCCGCTCCGTTTGGGCCGAGAAAGCCGTAAATTTCACCTTTTTTGATATGCATGCTGACATCTGAAACGACTTCTTTGCCTTGAAACGTTTTGGTCAGTCCGTTTGTTTGTACGATGTAAGTCAACGTTGTTGCTCCTTTCCTCTTTTTCCTGTTTTCTATTGTAGCGGCGGGCCCTGTCATTTTTATTTCTTCATTCTTAAGAAATTCTTACGATTGTTAATAGGTCATTCGTTTTAATGTAATCGTAAACGCTGTCCGTTCATACGGCTTGCTTTGAAGAGAGATGGAGCCCCCCATTTTTTCCACAAGCCTTTTCGTGATCGTCAAACCGAGACCGCTCCCTTGGAATGCTTTGTTTCTTGATTCTTCAAGTGTGTACAGCCTCTCAAATACCCGCTGCTGGTCTGTTTCACTGATTCCTTTTCCGCGGTCCCATACGGAGATGGCAATGCTTGTCTCGTCATAAGAAAGTGATAATCCGATAAACTTTCCAACCGCGCCATATTGAATCGCGTTGGATAATAAATTTTGCAGGATACGGTCCAGCGCCTCTTCATTTGCATGCGCGTATACCGGCGTATCCGGAATATCAATCTCCGCGTTAAAACCTTTTGCCTGAACGGCATCATAGTAATGCAGGATATTTCGTTTGCATACTTCGTTGATATGTATTTTTGTGATCGGGATTTGTTTGTCTTCAGATTCCAATTTGGCTAAATCAAAAAAAGAGTGGATCATTTGGATGAGTTCATTTGTTTTTTGGTGCAGTTTCTCAAGCAGTCTTTCCCGCTCGCTGTCCGGCATATCCCGGTCACTTTGGATGGCTTCGATATAACCGAGAATAACCGTCAGAGGTGTTTTGAGATCGTGTGACATATTGGTCAGCATCCGTCTCATGGATTGCTCTGTTTTTGCAAACCGGGCGTTGATATGCTGATGATCCTCAGCGAGCAGATTGATGTTGACGAGCAGGTCCCTGAGCGCACGGTCATCTGTATGAAGTAAAACCTGATCAGCCGATTCGTTGTCAAGCATGGCGCTAAGCTTTTCTGCCGTATACGTCAAATTCCTGTCCCGGTTCTTTTTCATCATATATTGAATGACATTCAGACACGCCAAAGCAATGATAGCAGCAATCGTTAATACTGCCATTCTAAAACTCTCCCCATTTATAGCCGATGCCCCATAATGTTTTGATATATTGAGGAGACGATGGATCATCTTCAATCTTTTCTCTCAGCCGCCTCATATGTACATTAATGATGTTTTGGTCGCCAAAGTACTCCTCATTCCATACGGAACGATAGATTTGTTCTTTCGTAAACACCTTTTTAGGATTTGCTGCAAATAGTGTCAGCAGCTGCCATTCGGTTGACGTCAGCTGAAGCGGTTCGCCGTTTTTCAGAACGGATACATTGTCTATATCGATCGTAAGCTGGTGAACACGAATCACCTGATGTTCAGCCGATTCACTCGACGAATATTGCGTCGCCCTCCGTATCGCTGCTTTGACTCTGGCTGTCAGTTCAATCATCGAAAACGGTTTGGCGATATAATCATCCGCCCCGAATCCCAGCCCCAGTGCTTTATCAACATCTCCGTCTTTTGCTGAAATCATTAAAACAGGAATCTTGCTTTTTTCCCGAATGATTTTTAAAACATCCATTCCATTCAGCTCTGGAAGCATAATATCAAGCAGAATGAGGTCGTACGCCTGCTCTTGAAACCTCCGAATGCCCTCTTCACCGTCGAAAGCATGCACGATTTCAAAGCCTTCTTTTGTTAAATAATGATCCACCATTTCACTGATGGAATAGTCATCCTCCACAAGCAATATGCGCTGCATCCTCTCACCTAACCTTTTTCATAGTCAAAAAAACACACATGTCATTACGCTTATTGTAATTGAAAAACATGTGTGTTTTACAAAATTTATTCTTTTTTTCCTGTTTTCAGCTTTCTATATTCCATGCCCGTTATGACAATAAATACGGCTGCGCATCCAATGGTTTGAGTAAACTGGAGCCGCTCACCGAGAAATAAGGCCCCAAAGAAAATTGTCAGGACAGGTCCTGCCATTGAAATAGTGGCAGCTCGCAGTGCCCCGATTCGTTTTATGCCCTCAAGCATCAGCACAAATGGAATCACAGTGGAGACGACTGCGATGAACACAAACAAACCGTACACAGCAAGCGGATATGCTGTCATTGGCGGATTCATGCCGATCGCCGCCTTGATACCTGTGTAAAGCATCATGGCCGCTCCGGCTGCTGTCATCCCGTAAGCATTGAGTCGGATGCCGCCGATTTGATGGACGAGACGCCCGGAAAGGACAAGATAACCAGCATAAACGGCCGAGGATAACAAAATGAATACAGACCCAATCATATTCGCCTGAAAAAGCTCAGCATTCCAGCCGCCGAGCGCAAAGAAAAAGCCGATCATGAGCATCAGCACTGCGAAAAGGTCTTGGATGGAAACCATTTTCCGGTCACGACACGCGTTGAATCCCATCATAAACACCGGATAGCTCATCAGCAAAATACGCTCAACCATTGCGGATACATGGTTCAGCCCGATAAAATCAAACAAGGGAGACAGAAAAAAACAAAACACTCCCGCGACACACGCCCTCCATAGATCCCCTTTTTTCATACCGTCTGGGATTGGCGGTCGGTATAACAAATAAATCAGCCAAAACAGCGGAACAGCAAACAGCTGCCTGTATAACAATACTGCGTCTGGCTCAGCACCCATTTCATATGCGCATTTAATCCAAATCGACTTAGATGCAAAACAAACCGTTCCGATCAGCAAAAAAACCGTCCCTGCCGATGCCTTGCGAATCTCACTCTGCTCTTCTAATCTCATCTCAGCTCAGCTTTTCTCCTTTACTTGTTCATATGTTTTTGGATAAAATCCAAAAGCGTATTTCCTTGTGCGGTAAGAATGACGCCCTTCCCGCTGCATGCCGGACAAGGTTTGCCTTCTATTTCTCCGGCTCTTTCACAATGCGGACAAGCAACCTCCAGATCATCAGTTGCGATCACCATTTGAATTCCTCCTTTCCCATTGATTAAACATGGACCACCAGCCTTCTTCCATTGGCCGTCACCTCCTTTAAGAAACACAAAAACCCCCGTCCTATCAAAGGACGAGGGTCTCGCGGTACCACCTTTATTAACAGCTAAAAAGCCATTCGCTCATCAGTACAGAAAACGTCAGTTTCGATACTCCTCTCTTGGTAACGGGGAGAGCATCCCGGCATTGCCTACTATCTATTCAGCAAAGCAATTCAGAAGCCCATTCGGCATCAGGGGAGGATCGGTTCACACCTGCCACCGACTCTCTGAACCCCGCTCACTGATGCTTACTTGCTCTTCCTCACAATTGTTAATCCGTTCTTTTGTTTGTAAAATTTATAATACTCTGTTAATTTACAGAAGTCAATTCTTAATCCAATTTAGATTCGCCAAGTGCTTCCAGAGCCATATTTACGTGCTCCTCCTGCTGTGTCTGAAGAGCGAACTTGGCAATTTCCAGCGGATACGCCGCCTGCATCTCTGAGATGTGATCCTGCATTTTTGACCATACACGGCCGCCTGCTTGATCATAGCATTCAAGCAAACGGGCTGTTTCTTTTTCTCCGAAAATCATGTGGTAAAAGACAAAATCCTTGGCTGGATCGGCGACTTTCGCTTCTGTCCAATCCAGGAGGCCTGTGACGTGTTCGTTTTGATCAATAAGGATATGCGGCGGATGGAGATCGCCGTGTATCAGCGCGGAGAAACCGGGCCAGTATGCATCATCATTGATCCACGTTTGCCATCTTTCCCAAAGCTGCTTAGATACGCCAAACTTATTCTTCACATCAGCCATAGATTCAGCTGTCATTTTCCTGAAATCTTCCGGCATCACCACTTCTATTCCGGATTGGCCGGCAGATGTTTGATTCATGCCATGCAATTCTGCCAGTATTTCGGCAAGTGTATGAACAAAATCGTCTGACGGCGGCTGATGATTCATATTCCATACATACTGTTTCTGTTCCAAATCAATCCCAGCAGCAGGCGTTCCGCTAAGCTTCGGGTAAGCGGTCAATTCCGGCGTATGAATTTTCCAATCCGGCACATCAGCTGTGAGGTTCGCGCGGAGAAAGGCAAGCGTTCTGCCTTCTGAAGCTGCTCTTTCAACTACATCGCTTCTCCGCGGTTTTCGCAGCACCCATGGCATACCTGTATCGTCCTCGGCGAATACAACTTGAAAATCCATTCCCGTTTCATTCAATTGAGCGTTATCAGAGTGAACCGTCAAACCTTGATTGCGTGCAAGCGCGACAATCTCAGTGATTAGCTGCCTTTCGTTCGGGTTTGTCATCTCTTTTCCCCTTTCTTATATTCCGCCTGTCGTTAGAGAGAAGGGATGTTTTTAAGGAACAAAAAAAGAGGGCAGCATCGCCACCCTCTTTTCATGACAATATAAGGGTACATACATAGGCAGATTCATCCCGATTCCCCGCATCCAGGCGAGTGTCGTTCACTATTGAATTCGTGTCAATCGGAATCTAATGAATGCCATGTCGGAACCCCTCCGTTCATTGTAGTTGATCTCCATTTTACATCATATTCCAGTTTTGATCTACTATAAAAAATGAATCAAGTCACAGGCGCGGGGTTAAACAAACACAAATCATTATGAAGGCCCCAATGGTCCGCCCATGTTTGTTTCCTGCCGCTCGCTACATCTAAGACCATGCGAAAAATCTCCCAGCCGACTTCTTCGATACTGGCCTCTCCGGTAGCAATTCGCCCGGCATTGATATCGATTAAATCCGCCCAATGCTCTGTTAATGAATGGCGTGTAGATACTTTCAGCACCGGCGCAGCAGCCAATCCATACGGTGTTCCTCTGCCTGTCGTAAAGACCTGCAGATTCATGCCTGCCGCCAGCTGAAGGGTTCCGCACACAAAGTCGCTTGCCGGCGTCGCTGCAAACAGCAAACCCTTTTTCTCCGCCTTCTCCCCAGGCCCGAGTACACCGGAAATGGGGCTTGTGCCTGACTTTGCTACCGATCCTAACGCTTTTTCCACCACATTGGATAAACCGCCTTTTTTATTGCCAGGTGACGGATTGGCGCTTCTGTCTGCTTCCCCCCGCCTCAGATAGCTGTCATACCACTTCATCTCATCGATCAGCGAACGTCCGACCTCTTCGCTGACAGCCCGGGGCGTTAATAAGTGAATCGCATCCCGCACCTCAGTCACTTCAGAAAACAAGACCGTTGCGCCTGCCCGAACCAATAAATCAGCCGCATATCCCACTGCCGGATTCGCCGTCACGCCGGAAAAGGCATCACTGCCGCCGCATTGAAGGCCAATGACCAGATCAGAAACAGGGCAGGTTACACGGACTCTGCTATTGAGTCTGATTAACCGCTCCTCCGCCATTTCCATCATCGATTGAATCATATTCGCAAAGCCTTGATGATCTTGAAGTGAAATGATGTGATCTTTTTTCTCAGGTGCAATCCGTGCCGGGAGGAGCTTTTCACATCCTAATCCGACCACCATCACTTCTCCGCCGAAGTTCGGATGCTTTGCCAGATTTTGAATCGTGCGGATGGGAATCGCAGCGTCTGGGGCATTGATGGCCACGCCGCATCCATATTGATGATGAAGCGGCACGACATCATCGACATTTGGATATTTCGGAAGAAGCTCTTCTTTTATCCGTTTTACCGCATAATCCAGCACGCCGACGACACATTGAACACTTGTGGTGATACCGAGAATATTTTTTGTTCCCGCACTGCCGTCAGCATTTCGATATCCTTCAAACGTATAGCCTTCAAGGGGCGGCAGCGGTTCGGGCACTTTGTTTGCGATAGGGAGGTCATGGAGTTCCGGAGGGGCGGGCATTCTCACCAAAGCTTCCCGCACCCAGCTTCCGCGTTTGATCGGCTGATCTGCAAATCCGATCACTTCTCCATAACGCACGATGGCATCCCCCTGATTCAAATCGGTTAGGGCCACTTTATGGCCTTGAGGAACATCTTCTTCAAGCATCAGCCCGCATGGAAAAACAGTGCCCTTTTTCAGTCCGCCGTCATTTACAATAATCGCCGTGTTATCTTTTACATTCACTTTAATGTAAAGAGGCGCTTGATTCTGTCTGAGGTTCATCACCATAGGAACATCACTCCTCAATATTGTAAACGCTTTCCGATTTGGTTAAAAAAAGCCGCAAATCCCGATTTCAAACTGCGGCTGTCATAACAATTATGTTTCATCTATTCCATTCAAAATTTTGTCACGGACGAATTTCAAATGCTCATACATGTGGTAATGAGCCTGGTAAGGGTCTCTTTTGGCAAGAGCGTCATAGATTTTTTTGTGGTATTCGACCGTTACATCCCTTTCCCTGTACGGAATCTGGCTGTCGATTTTCGCATGTGTGATCAGCAGGGATTGAATCATGCCTTCGACAACGGGATTATTAGCGCTTAATGCAATAACTCGGTGAAATTCTTTATCTGCTTCTCCATAATTGTTGTCAGTGCTGCTGGCGATGTCGTCGATTGTTTTCTGTAAACGCTTAAGCTCATCTTCATTTATCTTTTCCGCGGCAATCGTCACCAGCCCGAGTTCTAACGCCATCCGCGCTTCAATAATGGCCGGAAGATTATCAGTCGCCAAAGCAAGCATAACGGAAAAAGGCTGCATCCCGATTTTGTCATTGAAATATGTGCCGCCGCGGGTTTTTCTCGTGATAACGCCCAGCGTCTCTAGTGAGCTAAGCGCTTCGCGAAGCACCGGTCTGCTGACATGTAAGATATCCATTAGCTCCATTTCTGTCGGCAATTTGTCTCCGGCCTTTAATTGTCCGCTTGACAGTAAATGGACAATCCGTTCAATGACCTGCTTGGCTAATGTTTTCCGATTGACTGTATCCACCTTCAGATCTTCTAAACCTTCGTACACGAACAACTCTCCCTTCAGTTGTTCAATTGTAAGACAAAATATTCATTATGACAATATTTAGAATAAAACTTATCGCACCAGACACGGGCGCTTGCGGTCAAACTCCCAATTGCTGATCAGAAACTGCATAGGGATTGCATCGTTCCGTGCGCCTACATTCATTTTTCGATAGAGATCATGCGCTTTTTCCACTTGTTCCATATCAATTTCGATGCCAAGCCCAGGCTTATCAGGCACCTTCACACAGCCATCAGCAATTTCTAAAGGCTGTTTGGTTAAACGCTGTCCGTCCTGCCAGATCCAATGGGTATCAATCGCCGTGATGCGTCCCGGAGCTGCGGCCGCCACATGGGTAAACATGGCAAGGGAGATGTCAAAATGATTATTGGAGTGCGAGCCCCACGTCAGCCCCCAATCATGGCACATCTGTGCAACCCGCACCGAACCCTGCATCGTCCAGAAATGGGGATCAGCCAGCGGAATATCGACCGCATGAAGCTGAATCGCGTGCCCCATTTCCCGCCAGTCAGTCGCAATCATATTTGTCGCGGTCGGCAGGCCTGTCGCGCGGCGGAACTCAGCCATCACTTCACGTGCGGAATAACCGTTTTCCGCCCCGCACGGATCTTCGGCATAAGCAAGTACATCCTGCTTTCCTCTGCATAATGTAACAGCTTCTTCTAGCGGCCAAGCCCCGTTCGGATCAAGGGTAATTCTCGCCTCAGGAAAACGTTTTGATAACGCGGTGACGGCTTCCATTTCTTCCTCGCCCCGCAATACGCCGCCTTTTAGCTTGAAATCTTGGAAGCCGTAGCGCTCTTGCGCCGCTTCTGCCAGACGTACAACGGCCTCAGGAGTCAGCGCTTCCTCATGGCGGAGGCGGAACCAGTCGCAATCTGACTGCTGATTGCTTTGATACGGCAATGTCGTCCGCTTTCGGTCACCAATGTAAAATAGATAACCGAGCATCTTGACTTCATCCCGCTGCTGTCCTTCTCCAAGCAAAGCCGCAACCGGTTCATTGAGAAATTTGCCGAGCACATCCAACAAAGCGGCTTCCAAGGCTGTGACCACATGCACCGCAGTACGCAAATCAAATGTCTGGATACCGCGGCCTCCCCTATCCTGGTCCGCAAACTGCTTTCTGACTGTTTGCAAAATCGACTGGAACGCGCCGATCGATTTTCCGACAACAAGCGGCTCTGCAAGCTCCAGTGTGCGGCGGATCGCTTCCCCGCCCGGCACCTCGCCGACACCCTGATTCCCGCTGCTGTCCGTTAAGACAACAAGATTTCGGGTAAAAAACGGGCTGTGGGCACCGCTTAAATTCAGCAGCATACTGTCATGCCCCGCGACTGGAATGACTCTCATTTCAACAATTGATGGAATATTCGATCTTTTTTCTTTTTGAACCTGTTCCTGTATTGGTGAACTCATCTGTCATCCTCCTTTGATAAAGCGCTTTCATAAATATTAGACAGGCAGTGATTGATCGGGGTCTTTCTCTTGTTTCTTTAATACGACCCGTTTGATCGGTCCGACCAGCAGCAAATAGCTGAGGACTGCTGCAATCGCATTAGCGCCGACAAAAACGAGCGCGCCATTAAAAGATCCTGTGGCATTCACGATGTAGCCGATCATAATCGGAGTCGTAATCGAGGCGATGTTTCCGAATGTGTTGAACAAACCGCCGCTTAATCCCGCACACTCTTTTGGCGACGTGTCCGACACGACAGCCCAGCCCAAGGCGCCAAATCCTTTTCCGAAGAACGCGAGTGACATGATTACAACGACGAGCCACGCTGAATCTGTATAGTTGCAGATAATCATGCTGCAAGACAGCAGCATGCCGACAATGATCGGTCCTTTTCTCGCAAAGGTGAGAGAACGGCCTTTTTTCAGTAAAAAATCAGATACGATGCCTCCAAGCACGCCGCCCGCAAATCCGCACAGCGCCGGGAGGGAAGCCACAAATCCCGCTTCAAGAATGGACATTCCGCGGGCCTGAACCAAATATACCGGAAACCATGTGAGAAAGAAATAGGTGAGAGTCGTAATGCAGTATTGCGCGATGTACACGCCAATCAGCATGCGGTTGGTTAATAACTGTTTGATATACGGCCATTTTGATTCTTTTTCCTGCTTGCTTTGACTGTCATCCATTGAAATCAGCCCGCCGCCTTCTTCAATGTACGCAAGCTCGGCTTTGTTGACCTTCGGATGTTTTTTCGGTTCATATACCGTTTTTAACCAGATAAAAGCCAGTAGGATTCCCGCGGCCCCCATCACCACGAAGACGGAATGCCAGCCAAAAGAGTGGGTGAGCCAGCCCATTAAAGGAGAAAAAATGACGATTGCGAAGTATTGAGCTGAGTTAAAAAAGGCTGAAGCTGTACCGCGTTCGGAGCTCGGGAACCAGGAAGCAACCACTCTGCCGTTTCCGGGAAATGAAGGCGCCTCAGAAAGCCCGACTAAAAAGCGCAGCGTAAACAGCAGGATAATCGCTGTGCCAGCGGTAAAAAATCCAATCGCCCCTTGCAGCAGCGTAAAAAATGACCAGAAAAAGATGCTTAACGCAATAACCGTTTTTGAGCCAAATCGATCCAGCAGCCAGCCTCCGGGAAGCTGTCCGATGACATAAGCCCAGCCAAATGCAGAAAACACATACCCCATGGCAACCGAATCCAGTCCAAGGTCATGCTGGACGGAATCACCCGTAATCGAAAGCGTTGCGCGATCTGCGTAGTTAATAGACGTCACAAGAAACAGCATAAATACGATGAACCAGCGTACAGAGGTTTTTTTGCCCGCCGGCGAAACATTCGCATGGTCTTTTTTCATAATATCTTCTCCTTTGTCAAAGTAGAGAATCATATGCTGGCTGGTGATAAGGCTTGGAAAGAGACAAACGCCTCTTTCCAGCACCTTTACTGCTTCACAAATACGGTTTTGATCGCCGTGAAGAAGTCCTTCGCGGCCTCACCCTGTTCGCGGGAGTGGGAGCTTGATTGCTTCATGCCGCCAAATGGCGCCTGAAGCTCAACCCCTGCGCTTTCCGCGTTGACCCTGACAAGCCCGGCTTCAATCTCATCAACGAATGAAAGCATACGGCCGATGTTTTGCGTAAAAATAGATGCACTTAATCCGAACTTCACATCATTGGCGATGTCTAAAGCCTCCTCCATCGTGTCCACCTTTAACAGAGCGATGACCGGTCCGAAAATTTCCTCCTGGGCAATCGTCATGTCAGATGTCACGTTGTCAAAAATGGCAGGCTGCACATAATATCCGTTTTGATACTTTCCATCCTCCAGCTTTTCTCCTCCGATCAAAAGAGAAGCGCCTTCCTGCTTGCCTTTTTCAATATACGATAGACAGTTATCAAGCTGATTTTTGCTTGCGATCGGTCCCATCCAAACGTTTTCGTTCAAGCTGTCTCCGATCGTGATCTCCTTTGTGCGCTGCAGCAGTTTTTCTTTAAAGCGGTCGTAAATTCCGCCTTGGACAATGACACGGCTTGTTGCGGTGCACTTCTGGCCCGTTGAACGGAAAGCGCCTGTCACCACAGCTTCAGCTGCCGCTTCAAGATCAGCATCGTCCGCTACGATCACCGGGTTTTTCCCGCCCATTTCAAGCTGATATTTGGCGCCTCTCGCTAAAGCGGCCTGCCCGATGATTTTCCCGACCTGATTCGAACCCGTGAACGTAATGGCATTGACCCCGTCATGTTCGGCAATACCTTGGCCGACAACTGACCCTTGGCCAGTCACCAAATTGATGACTCCCGCCGGAAGTCCCGCTTCTTCAAAACAAGCGATGATCTTCGCACATGTAACGGCAGTTTCTGTTGCGGGTTTGATGACAACAGTATTGCCGTACACCAGTGCCGGCGCCATTTTCCAAATCGGGATCGCTACCGGGAAGTTCCACGGCGAAATCACACCGACGACGCCGAGCGGGACACGGGTGGTAAACATCAGTGCGTCTTTGTCAGTAGACGGGATAACATCGCCTGTTTTGCGCATGCCCTCACCGGCGTAATAGCGAAGAATCGCAATGCCGCGAGCGGTTTCTCCTTTTGCTTCCGGCAGGGTTTTTCCCATTTCACGCGTCGCACATGCGGCGATGTCCTCTAAGCGCTGTTCCATGATATCAGCTGTTTTGTACAGCAATTGGCCCCGTTCTGCACCCGTCAGCTTTCTCCATCCCGTTTTTGCCTCATGAGCGGCGGCGACGGCCCGGTCCACATCATCAGCCGTTGAACTCTGCACATAGCCGACGATGTCGTTCACATCCGCAGGATTTTCCGACTTGATCATATCGCCTGATTGAGCTTTGACCCACTCTCCATTAATAAAATTGAGATATGTGTTTTTTTCCGTGATTACAGACATGCCCATTGCCCCTTTCATGCTTTTTATGTTTGTCAAACCGTCGCGGCCTTCTTCGGGAATCGATCCGCCGCTTGCTTCAAAATGGCTTCCAATTGCTGATAGTGTTCTTTTTCAACCGGTCCGACAGGCGGTCTGGCTGTATTTCTCACATTCATCCCCATAATCTCCATGCCGGCTTTGATCAAGGACACCGCATACCCTTTCCGCTGCTTCCGGATATCGTTGATCGGCAGAATGACATGCTGATAGAGTTCCTTCACCGCATCGTTGTTTCCGTTTTTCAAAGCTTCATAGAACATCCGGGAAATATGCGGAATATAATTCGAAATGGCTGAAGAATAAGAGTGAAAACCGATTGGCAGGTAGGACGGCATCGTCACTTCAGCCATCGGCATTCCGTTAAGCCATCCCAAGCGGTCACCGATTGTATAGGCGAGGTTGATATTCAAATCCATGTTCCCCACCCCGTCTTTCACACCAACAAGCTGTTCAAGCTCCGTCAGCCGTTTGATCTGTTCAAGAGAAAATACGGCGTTGTCGCGCTGATATAAAATGGCATTCAAGTCTGTGCTTTCAATAATCGTTTTGGCGTACTGATACAGCCCCTCCTGTTCGCCATGCACCAAATACGGAGGAAGGATCAAATAGCCGTCAGCGCCTTTTTTCTCCGATATACGCGCCCAATCAAGCGCGGTGCTGAGGTTGCCGCCCACTCCCGTATAGACCGGGACCTTTCCTCCCGCAGCCGAAACTGCGACTTCGACCATGTTTTCGTATTCTTTCTGGCTAAGGGACTGAAATTCCCCTGACCCGCAGGCGATGAAAATCGCTTCCAAGCCTTCTTCGAGCAAAAACTCGATATTTTGAAACAGAGCTTCTTCCTCCAGCTTTCCTTGTGTATTAAAAGGCGCAACCGGAAAACCTAAAATCCCTTCAGGTGCTTTTCTTATATGGCTCATGTACAAAACCTCCTGTCATTTGTGTAAACAGCTCATTTGAAAGCGCTTTAAAATAATGTGGTTGCATATCCTCTCCTTTCAACTTATCTTTTTGTTTAATTGTAAGACAAATAAACAATAAGTCAATAACTTTATTTTCAGACTTTTCATAAAAACGCTGATAGCCTCCGTTTTTCCGCATAAAAAAAACAGCCGCTGCTAGCCGGCTGTTTTTTCACATACTTCTTTCTTTCATCGTTTCGTTCAAAAGCTTTGCTTCCAAAAAAAATACGTGGATAAATTTTTTCATATTCACTCTGGCAGGTGCGAGGGGTTTTGCCTCTTTGGATTGAATTTCTTTCATTTTTTGGCTGACGACCGGAAAATCAAAGAATTTTGATGCGTAGGTTTCGAATTTAGGATTCGAAAAATCAGTTGTGCCCAATGAGGCAAAATGGTCAAGCGAATGAATAATGGCTCTGCGGATTCGCTGTTCCGAGGCTTTCATTTCGCGGTTGATTTCAGTTTGTGATGCCGCAGCTCCAAGCTTTCGTTCCGCTACTTGTGTGAAGATTTGTTTTAAAGAAGGGATATTTTTTTCGTAAGGCTCAGATTGTTCATGCTCAGTTAAATACTGAAGGACCGCCATCATATCATGAGCGCCGCCTTCCCCCATCATGCCGAGCTCGGATAGCAAAAATGTTCCCGCTTCTTTTAAGCTGTTGGCATTTTTATACTGAGACCGTGCTTTCCGTTCGGTTCGGCTGACCAGCCGGCTTAAAGAGTTTTGGATATCTCCGATCGAGTTTTCAAGCTCGATTCGTTCCTTCACCTTTTGCAGAACAGTCACAATTTCAATACGGTTAATTGGTTTATGAATAAAATATTCAATGCCGAGAGAATACGCTTCTCCGACCATTTCTTTAGCTTCCACTTGTGAAATCATAACGATTTTCCCGGAATAAGAGTCCTTGATCCGGCGTATGGTCTCAATTCCGTCCCGCCCGGGCATTAATAAATCGATTAACAAAATATCAATCTGCTTAAATTGCAAAATATGCCCCTCCACTTGGCTTCCGTCTTCCGCTTCACCCGCAGCCTCTCCAAGGTCCTCATCTTCTATGATCTGCCTTAAAATCGACCGCACCGCGCGGTCATCATCAGCGATAAAAAAACGCATATTATCCGTTCATCCTTTCTGAATCAAATGTCTGGCAGGCAGCCCGATGGTAAAGACCACTCCTTGCTGCTGGTTGTGAAACTTGATGTCTCCCTCAAGCTCTGTCACGATTTCCTTGACGTAGGAAAGACCAATTCCGGTTGAGGGCGTGCCAAACTCGTCATACGTTGAGGTAAAGCCCGGATCAAACACAATATCTCCGATTTTCTCCGAAATGCCGGGGCCATTGTCTTCCACCTGAAATTCTATCATACTCTCATCTGGCTTACGGAGCCTCAGGCTGACCGTTCCCTCATCCCCCATCGCCTCCACCGCGTTTGCCGTCAAATTATTAATGATAGAAAGAACAATAAATACATGATAATCGTCATGCTCGCCCTCTATTGAACAATGAAAATTGATCTGTTTGCCCAATGATTCAGCGTACTTTTCATTCATTCGAATGACAAGCCGGAAAAGGTCCGAGGCATTCATATAATCTTTAAAACTTTCATTGGAAATCAGTTTCGAAAGCCCGGCATATATCCTCTGGTTGTCCTTTTTCACTTCATGAATTTCCCCTGCCAGCCTTAGAATCCTGCCTCCGAGCTGATCGTCCTTGCCCTTCACTTCCCGGTAGAGCTGATAGGATTCGTTTGTCACGTGCTCTGTTGTTTTCAGCGTCTTTTTTAAATGCACTGTTTCTTCATATAAATTCGACACAATCATCAGCATGTGCTCATTTTGCCGCCTTGTCTGCTTTTCTCTGGACTGTGTTTCATACAGCTTGAGCACGTTAAAAAAGCTGATGACAATAAATGTATGAGAAATCGCAACAACCGCGATATCCGTTATTTTCTCAGGCGTCACCACCGTATGAAAAAGAAGAAACTGAACGGCCAGCTCGACGCTATCGGAAGCAATTTCAATCATAAATCCATAAAAACCGAGCATTACCGGCCGATCACGATAGCGGTTCGCCCGCAACACATAAAACAGACATGCAAACGTCATGTAAAAGAAAAAACCGGACGCTTGATCATACAGGATTGGAATCAGCCCTGCGTGTCTTCCGTCCCTTAATTCCAATAAAACACGAAATACGAAAACCGATGTTCCAGTCAAAAACCCCGGCAATACAGCGGACACATGCCGCAGCAGCACTAAGAAAAAGAAAAAAGCCGGCGCGCCGAAGCTGATTCGGAACTCTTCATTGAGGGGATAAAATTTCAGTTCGCCTGCAAGCGGCACAGTAACGAGCATGAGCGCCATTATATATGCGTCTTTCTCAAAAAAACGTTCCAGTTTGATTATGATCACATCCTCATTTTTATTTTGAGGAAAGGACAAAAAACCTGCAAATTTCTTTCGACCCAGTATGTAAGCTTTTTATAAAACCAACGGCTTATTTTCAAAAAATTTTTGTCGTATTTTGTATGATTCTGTAGTCTCAATTATACAGTTATGATACCTTTCCGCATTCATGAAAGCGTTTAACGCCTCACCTGTCTTCGATTCTACTCCGCCTCAGTCCCAAATAGCAAAAACAGATAGGAGGAATTTGATGAAAGAACTGATAAAAGAACGCCCGGAAGAGAAGAATCTGGCGTCACAGCTGTATGAATGGGTAGAACATTACCGCCCCTTTGCCGCCAATGGACAAAGCGCAAATTATATCCCCGCGTTAGGAAAAGTCAATGACTCACAGCTCGGCATTTGTATATTGGAGCCTAATGGAGCAATGATACATGCCGGCGATTGGAACGTCCCTTTTACCCTGCAAAGCATTTCAAAAGTCATCAGCTTTATCGCTGCGTGCATGAGCCGCGGCATTCCCTATGTGCTTGACCGCGTCGATGTCGAGCCGACAGGTGACGCCTTTAATTCAATCATCCGTCTTGAAATGCACAAGCCCGGAAAACCGTTTAACCCTATGATTAACGCGGGCGCCATTACAATCGCCTCGCTTCTTCCGGGAGAAACAGCCCGCGATAGGCTGGAGTATCTGTACTCTGTCATTGAAACCTTAATAGGGAAACGTCCCAGAATACATGAGGAAGTTTTCCGGTCTGAATGGGAAACCGCCCACCGCAACAGAGCATTGGCCTACTACTTAAAAGAGACAAACTTTTTAGAAGCCGATGTGGAAGAAACGCTGGAGGTTTACCTGAAGCAATGCGCCATGGAAGGCACGACAGAAGACATTGCATTGATCGGCCTGATCCTTGCTCATGACGGTTATCACCCGATTCACCGCCAGCAGGTGATTCCAAAGGATGTGGCAAAGCTCGCCAAGGCTTTAATGCTGACATGCGGCATGTATAACGCCTCCGGAAAATATGCGGCGTTTGTCGGGGTACCGGCCAAAAGCGGTGTCTCCGGCGGCATCATGGCGCCGGTTCCCCCAAGCGCCAGAAGAGAGCAGCCTTTCCAAAACGGATGCGGCATCGGCATTTACGGGCCTGCCATTGATGAATACGGCAACAGCCTGACTGGCGGCATGCTGCTGAAGCACATCGCACAGGAGTGGGAACTCAGCATTTTTTAAAATAAAAAACGAGGTGATTGTATGCAGCAATTCCTGGAACATATCGTCGGTTTCGCTAATGATTTTTTGTGGTCAAAGCTATTAATTGTATTGCTTCTTTCTTTGGGAATCTATTTTACGTTCAGGCTTAAATTTTTGCAGGTTCGCATGCTGAAGGAAATGGTCAGGGTGTTAAAGGAAGGCGCTGCATCCCGCTCGAAAAACAGCATCTCTCCGTTTCAAGCGTTTTGTATCAGCATGGCAGCCCGTGTCGGCACCGGAAACATTACGGGTATTGCCATTGCTATTGCGCTGGGCGGGCCCGGTGCGATTTTCTGGATGTGGATTATTGCCATTATCGGGTCAGCGTCAAGCTTTGTCGAAAGTACACTGGCTCAAATTTATAAGGTGAAAGATGCAAACGGCTTCCGCGGCGGTCCTGCTTATTATATGGAAAAAGGGCTGAACAAAAGATGGATGGGCGCCTTGTTCGCCGTTTTAATCACGCTGTCGTTCGGTATCGTCTTTAACTCGGTTCAATCAAATACGGTCAGTCTCGCGTTTGAAAACGCGTTCGGCACAAACCGCCTGACACTTGGACTCATTTTAATTGCTGTGTTTGGAACGATTATCTTTGGCGGAGTCAAACGCATCGCAAAACTGGCTGAATATATTGTTGTTGTTTTGGCTGTCCTGTATATTGGAGTCGCTTTTTTCGTGATTCTCACAAACATCACCCAGCTGCCTGCCGTTTTTGCGCTTATTGTCAAAAACGCGTTTGGATTTGACCAGGCGGCCGGCGGCGCTTTGGGAGCAGCTTTAATGCAGGGTGTCAGACGGGGGATTTTTTCAAACGAAGCGGGAATGGGAAGCGCACCGAATGCCGCTGCCACCGCGACGACAAGCCATCCTGTAAAACAAGGGCTGATCCAGGCATTTGGTGTGCTTACTGATACGCTGGTCATTTGTACAAGCACGGCCTTTATCATCCTGTTTTCAGACGCCTATCATACACCGGGACTGAGCGGAATCGCATTAACTCAAGCCTCTCTCAGCTCCCATATCGGACCATGGGCATCAGGCTTTCTCGCCATCCTGATCCTCTTATTCGGATTCTGTGCCTTGATCGGCAACTATTATTACGGCGAAACCAATATCGGCTTTTTGAACAAAAGCAAAAAACTGATCTTCGTTTACCGCATCGGCGTGCTTGCAATGATCGTGTTTGGCTGTGTAGCCAAGGTGCAGCTTGTATGGGATTTGGCCGATTTGTTTATGGGCTTGATGGTCGTCGTCAACTTAATCGCCATTTTCTTATTGTCGAAGGTGGTTTTTGCGGCTCTCAAGGACTATACCCGGCAGAAAAAAGCGGGCAAAGATCCCGTTTTTTATAAAAATGTCATAAAAGATCATGAGCGGATTGAATGCTGGGAGCTTTCAGAAACGCCTGCTGATCCTCATAACAAACAAATATCATAACGCAGAAGGTGTTCAGATCAATGGAATCTGAACACCTTTTATCTTTCGGTTGATTGACAAACATCAAGACGTCCTTTACCATTTTCATATCTTTTCAAAAAATCAGAAAGAAGGATCGGAACAGCCTATGAATCCAATTCAGCATCTATTAGATACATACCCGCTTATCGTGTTAGACGGCGCGATGGCAACCGAGCTTGAGCGCAAAGGCTGCGACTTGAATGACAGTCTCTGGTCGGCAAAAATTCTGATGGAGCAGCCAGACCTGATTAAACAAGTTCATACTGATTATTTTGCGGCAGGCGCCGACTGTGCGATCACCGCCAGCTATCAGTCTACGTTTGAAGGCTTTGCCGCACGCGGGCTCAGCGAAGCGGAAGCCCGCCGGATTATCCAGATGTCCGTCAGGATCGCGGCCGAAGCCCGTGATGAATTTTGGGCACAGAAAGGTAACCGCTTGAATCGGCCAAAACCGATCGTTGCGGCCTCTGTCGGCCCGTATGGCGCCTATCTTGCGGATGGCTCAGAGTATCGCGGAAACTACGGAATCTCTGAGGATGAGCTGGCTGAATTTCACCGCCCCCGTATGAAAGCCCTGATTGATGCCGGTGCGGATGTTTTGGCATGTGAAACGATTCCATGTCTTACTGAGGCAAAAGCAATTGTCCGTCTGCTGAAGGAATTTCCTGAAACATATGCGTGGTTCAGCTTCAGCGCGAAAGACGGTCTGCGTATCAGTGACGGAACCTCTGCCGCTGAATGCGCGTCATGGCTTGATCAGCACAGCCAAGCGGCGGCGGTCGGGATCAACTGCACTCCGCTTCAGCATATCCCTTCATTGATTGCTGAGCTAAAGAAGAACACTTCTAAACCGATTATCGTCTATCCGAATTCAGGCGAACAATATGATCCGGACACCAAAACGTGGAACGGCGCAGCATGCGGCGAGCCTTACGGACAAAGCGCCCGCATCTGGTATGAAAACGGAGCAAAGCTGATTGGCGGCTGCTGCCGGACAAAACCGGAGGATATTAAAGAAATCGCCGGCTGGGCCCGGACTTTAAAAACTACTTGACTTATCGGAATAGTTTGTATATTCTAACCTAAATGCCGGCTTGCCGGAATCTCGTGTCACCCGCTGACATGAGATTTTTTATTAGGAAGACATAAAATCGCCGTATAGAAAGTTGGAAAAAGATGAAATCCGCTCACAACAAGAATGAGACAAACTTTCAGAGAAGTATGAAAAGCAGACACCTCTTTATGCTTTCATTAGGAGGCGTCATCGGAACCGGTCTGTTCTTAAGCTCAGGCTATACCATACAGCAAGCAGGACCTGCCGGAACCATCCTTGCGTACTTAGTCGGCGCGGGAATTGTCTATTTGGTCATGCTGTGCCTTGGCGAATTGTCTGTAGCCATGCCAGTGACAGGCGCGTTTCATACCTATGCAGCAACATACGTAGGGCCGGGCACAGGTTTTACGGTCGCCTGGCTGTACTGGCTCACATGGGCCGTTGCATTGGGATCTGAATTCACAGCGGCAGGCCTGCTAATGCAGCGCTGGTTCCCCGATACGTCTGTTTGGATGTGGAGCGCCGTTTTTGCTTTGTTGATTTTCTTGCTCAACGCGTTTTCAGTCAAGTTTTTCGCTGAATCAGAGTTTTGGTTTTCCAGCATTAAAGTATTAGCCATTGTATTATTTATTCTTTTAGGCGGCGCCGCTATGTTCGGCATCATCCCGATCAAAGACGGAGGCGCCGCTCCGATGCTGTCAAACTTCACAGCGGAAGGCGGGCTCTTTCCGAATGGATTTGTCCCCATTTTCATGACCATGCTGTCTGTCAACTTTGCCTTCTCAGGAACTGAGCTGATCGGAATTGCCGCGGGAGAAAGTGTTGATCCCGACAAGACCATACCAAAAGCGATTAAAACAACGGTCTGGCGCCTCTCACTCTTTTTTATCGGAACCATTTTTGTACTCTCAGGGCTGATTCCGATTCAAGAAGCGGGCGTTATCAAAAGCCCATTCGTTGCAGTCTTTGACAGAGTCGGTATACCCTACGCAGCTGACATCATGAACTTTGTCATTCTGACAGCCATCCTATCAGCCGCTAATTCCGGACTTTACGCTTCGTCCCGTATGCTTTGGTCACTGTCAAAAGAACAGACGCTTCACCCAACATTTGCAAAGCTGACATCAAAGGGAATCCCGCTAAACGCGCTGGTGTTCAGCATGATTGGCGGCATCCTGTCATTACTGTCCAGCGTATTTGCGCCAGACACGGTGTACGTTATACTCGTGTCAATTTCCGGCTTTGCCGTCGTTGTCGTTTGGATGGGCATCGCCGCTTCTCAATTCATGTTCAGAAAACGTTATCTGGAAGCGGGAAACAAGGTCACGGATTTGAAATACCGAACGCCTTGGTACCCATTTGTGCCGATTGCCGCATTTCTTTTATGTCTGGCATCCGTGATTGGCATTGCCTTTGACCCGAATCAAAGAATCGCTTTATATTGCGGTGTGCCGTTTATGGCCATCTGCTATGCAGTGTATTATGCAAAAGCCCGCAAAAGCCGTCCGGCCGCTGATATGACCCATTCAAAATAAAAGAACCTGCCCCAAGGCAGGTTCTTTTTCTATTCTCATACTTCCACTGTCCAACGAAACGGATCTTTCACTTTTCCAAGCTGAATATCGGTTATCGTTTGATACAGCTTTTTTGAGATTTCTCCAATTTCCCTGTCGTTCACAATCACCGTTCTTCCATGAATATTGAGTTCGCCGACAGGCGTAACAACTGCAGCCGTACCTGTGCCGAATACCTCTGTCAATTCCCCTCGTGCGGAGGCTGCATAAATATCATCGATCGATATCCTTTCTTCCCGGACCGGGATGCCCCAGCTTCGGATCAGCTCAATAGCAGAAGCTCGTGTAATCCCGCTCAAAATGCTTCCGCTTAATGCAGGAGTAACAACTTCTCCATTTATGACAAAAAAGATATTCATGCTCCCTACTTCTTCCGCGTATTTCTTTTCAATGGCATCCAGCCATAGCACCTGATCATAGCCTAATTCATTCGCCTTCTGCTGCGCCTGAAGACTCGCCGCGTAATTTCCTGACGTCTTGGCATTTCCGACTCCGCCATTAACTGCCCGCACAAACTCATCTTCCACATAGATGTTAATCGGCTGCAGCTGATCGCCATAGTAAGAGCCAACAGGCGAAAGCACAATCATAAATGTATAGTTTTTTGACGCCTTCACACCAAGACTCGGTTCAGTGGCAATAACAAACGGACGAATATACAGCGACGTTCCCTTTTCCCTCGGGACCCACTCTTTTTCCAGCTCGACCAATTGCGTCAGTGCCTCCAGCACCAGCTCTTCGTCTAAAGGAGGCATACTCATTCGCTGACATGATCTGTTCAGCCTTTTGATATTTTGCTCCGGCCTGAACAGCAGCACCCTGCCATCTTCAGTTCTGTATGCCTTCAAGCCTTCAAAGACAGCCTGGCCGTAATGAAAAACAGAAGAAGACGGATCGAGCATAATCGGTGCATAAGGAGTAAGCCTAGGGTGATGCCAGCCCTTTTCCTCCTCATAATCCATCACAAACATATAATCTGTAAAATATTTGCCGAACCCTAAGGATGATGGGTCTGGTTTTTCCTTCTTTGATGTGATTTTCTCTCGTTCAATAAGCTTGTTCACTGATAAGCACACCTTTCTAGATGAATTTGTTTAAATTTTCTGTCAATTTTGAGCTGCAAATCGGTAATGCCTTTCTTTTTTTACAGGCGGTTTTCCAATCTCATTTGATATAAGAGGGCTCAAATACAAATGTCAGAATATTCTTTATCGTCTTCGGCTATTATACACTACATTTCGTGTAAGATGAAGGTGAAGTTAAAGAAAAAACAGCCAGAGATTTTTCCGGCTGTTTTCGTTAAACTGCTAAAATCAAAATGACAGCATGACAAATCAGCAGAATATAAACCGCGATCCCTAACTGCCAGTTGACCTTCTGCGCCAATGCAAAAACAATCATCAAGGCCGGCAAAATAGCTGTTCCAGCCAGCTTATTGACCGTCAAATCCGGGCTGTTCGTTACATCATAATGAATCGGCATATCTGCCGGAAGAAAAGGATAAAACACCATAGAGAGTATGACAGCCGTAATAACAGACCCCCACACCGCTTTCTCATTCATCAATAGAAACATAGAACCAGTCCTCCTCATTACATCCTAAAACAATAAAGCGTTTTCTTTCTCTTCCATTGCTTTACGATTGATATGACTGTTCTACGGTGAATTTCGTTCGGTCTCCTCGTGTAATAATTTGTGCATATTCTACTACTTCTTCATTTTTGTCATAGGTGAGGGATTCCGATAAAAACGCAGGCGCTCCAACATTGGTTAACAGGTGCCCGCTGATCGTTTCATCCGTTAAAATCGGTTCAATCGATTCCGTCCCCCTGCTGATTTCGATATTGTATTTTGTTCTTAATAATTCAAACAGAGATCCGGTGCACTCTTCCTGCGCCAATCCCGGTGCCGCTTTCCAAGGTATATATGAGGTATGGTATTGCAAAGGTTCACCCTCGGCGTATCTGACTCTGACAAGCTTGTTGACAGGCTCATTCTCTTTCATTTTCAGCAGCTCGGCTATGGAATGATCGGCAGGGATCACCACAAGTTCAAGCACTTTTGACTCAGAACGCAGCCCTCTCATTTGTTCTGCAAAACTCGTAATCTTATGCGGAATCGGCGTTTGGATTTTAGCTGCCGATACAAATGTTCCTTTTCCCTGGATTCTCTGAATATATCCTTCAAGTTCAAGCTGCTGCAAAGCCAGCCTTACAGTTGTTCTGCTGACATCATATTGCTCGCAAAACTCGCTCTCTGTCGGCAGCTGATCATTCGCCTGATATTTGCCCGACTTGATTAATTCAATGATTTTAAATTTGATAACAGAATATAAAGCTGCCATTTCATCCTCCCCATTATGTATGTAAACCGATCTTTTTGAATGAAACCATAATACCATCTGTATTTCTATTTTGAAAGATTTGTACTTCCTTTTGTAACAAATTTTCAGAAAATAACGTTGACAATTTTATGGGGATGGTGCTAAATTCGTAATGACAAATATCATAAATTGATCATAACAAATATGATGCTTGTCTATTTCATTGAGGGGGTGTCAGATGAAGATTATCGTTGCTGATCATTATGAAGATCTCTGTAAGTTAAGCGCTAACATGATTAAGGAATATGTACAGGCAAAGAAAGATACCGTTCTTGGCCTGGCTACCGGCAGCACGCCGATCGGCTTGTACAAACAGCTCATTTCAGACTATCAGGCAGGCGAAATTGATTTTTCAAAGGTTATAACGTTTAATTTGGATGAATACGCAGGCCTGTCTCCATCTCATCCACAAAGTTATAACAAATTTATGCACGAGCATCTTTTTCAGCATATCAATGTTCAGCCTGACCATATTCATATCCCGCAAGGAGACAATCCCCAGCTTGGGGCTGAGTGCAAAGTGTATGAGGAACTTATCCGCCAGGCGGGAGGCATCGATGTGCAAATCCTTGGCATCGGCTCGAATGGCCATATTGGCTTTAATGAACCCGGCTCTGATTTTGAGGACCGGACACGAATCGTCAGGCTGTCTGAAAGCACGATACAGGCAAATGCCAGATTTTTCGGCGGCGACCCTGTACTTGTGCCGAGGCTTGCCGTTTCAATGGGCATCAAAACGATCATGGAATTCAGTAAACACATTGTGTTATTAGCAAATGGCGAGGAAAAAGCGGACGCGATCCAAAAAATGGCTGAAGGCCCTGTGACGCCGGACGTACCGGCCTCAATTCTTCAAAAACACAATCATGTAACCGTTATCGCCGATCAAAAAGCGGCTCAAAAACTGAAAAACTTATCATACTTATAAAACAAATAGAAGGAGACTGTTATGTTTAAAAAGGCGTTTCAAATTCTGCAGCAGCTCGGCCGCGCTTTGATGACTCCGGTTGCCGTCCTGCCCGCAGCCGGTCTGCTGCTCCGTTTCGGTGACAAGGATTTACTGAACATTCCTATTATAAAGGATGCGGGCGGCGTTGTATTTGATAACCTGCCGCTGATTTTTGCCGTAGGTGTCGCGATTGGTTTAGCTGGCGGCGAAGGAGTGGCCGGACTTGCCGCTGTCATCGGATACTTGATTTTAACCGTCACTCTGGATAACATGGGAAAATTACTCGGCCTTCAGCCTCCTTATGAAGGGGCCGAGCATCTGATTGATATGGGGGTATTCGGCGGCATTATCATCGGGCTGCTTGCCGCATATTTGTACAAGCGTTTTTCATCAATAGAGCTGCATCCCGTCCTTGGATTTTTCTCAGGAAAACGATTTGTCCCGATTATTACTTCGGTCAGCTCATTGGTCATCGGCGTTATTTTCTCATTTGTTTGGCCGCTAATTCAAAGCGGAATAAACGCCGCCAGCAGCTTAATTGCCGATTCAACGGTCGGCCTGTTCTTTTATGCGACAATCTATCGCTTACTGATTCCTTTTGGACTGCATCATATTTTTTATACACCTTTCTATTTTATGATGGGCGAATACACAGATCCATCAACAGGCAATACCGTAACCGGCGATCTGACAAGGTTTTTCGCCGGAGACCCGACTGCGGGACGTTTTATGATGGGCGATTTCCCTTACATGATTTTCTGTCTGCCGGCAATCGCGCTTGCCATCATCCATACCGCGCGGCCTGAAAAAAAGAAAATGATTTCCGGCGTCATGATTTCAGCAGCGCTTACGTCTATGCTCACTGGAATTACAGAGCCAGTTGAATTTGCTTTCTTGTTCGTCGCGCCTGTACTTTATTTAATAAACTCTATTCTTGCCGGCGTTATCTTTGTCGTGTGTGATCTGTTCCATGTCCGTCACGGCTACACCTTCTCCGGCGGCGGAATTGACTATGTGCTGAATTACGGGCTTTCGACAAACGGCTGGGTCGTCATTCCTGTCGGGATCGTCTTCGCCTTTATTTATTACTATTTGTTCCGTTATGCGATTTTGAAATGGAATCTGAAAACACCCGGCCGTGAAGCAGATGAAGGTGATCAAAGTGAAGCCAAATCCCCTGTTTCAAAAGACCAGCTCGCCTTCCACGTATTGCAGGCGCTGGGCGGCCAGCAAAATATCGCCAACCTCGACGCATGTATTACAAGGCTGCGTGTCACCGTTCATCAGCCAAACCAAGTAAACAAAGACGAACTAAAGCAGCTTGGGGCGGTAGGTGTGTTAGAAGTCAACAACAACTTCCAAGCGATTTTCGGCACAAAGTCAGATGCTTTAAAAGATGATATCAAAACGATTATAGCTGGAGGTGTCCCGGCTGCCGCCGCGACGCTTGATGCTGAAGCCGAGACACAGAAGGAGCCTCCTGCCGAAGAGTCTTTTATCTATCCGGTACAAGGAGAAAAACTCTCCCTATCCGACGTGCCTGACCAAGTATTTTCTGAAAAAATGATGGGTGAGGGTTTTGCGATTGATCCAACAGAAGGAAAAGTCGTTGCCCCCGCTGACGGCGAGATTGTATCGATATTTCCGACAAAGCACGCCATTGGCTTTACAAGCGCTGGCGGCACGGAAATGTTGATTCATGTCGGCATTGATACGGTGAAGCTGAACGGAGAAGGCTTTGAAGCTCATGTCACGAGCGGCCAAACCGTCAAACAAGGCGAACTGCTTCTAACCTTTGATCTGAATTACATTAAGCAGCATGCCGCTTCCGCCATAACGCCTATTATTTTCATAAATGTATCTGAGGAAGAAATGAACCGTATGAACATGAAGTAAAAAAGTCCCCCTGACGCGGGGGACTTTTTATCCAACATAATGAAAGCGCTATCAAAATAAATTTTTTAAAAAGGGGTTTGCATTTGATTCACGAATGGTATGAATAAGCCTCATCATATCATTCTAAAGGGGGATTCATTTGAAAAAATTTATCGCGTTTCAAATTTTAATCGCATTGGCTATCGGCGCAGTAATCGGCCACTTTTTTCCTGATTTCGGAATGGCGCTCAGGCCTGTCGGTGACGGATTTATCCGCTTGATTAAAATGATTGTCGTGCCGATTGTATTTTCTACCATTGTCATCGGAGCTGCTGGAAGCGGAAGTATGAAAAAGATGGGCAGCCTCGGCGTAAAGACCATTATCTGGTTTGAAGTGATCACCACTTTGGTGCTGGGCCTGGGACTTTTATTGGCAAATGTCTTAAAACCGGGCGTCGGGCTGGATCTTTCTCACTTAGCGAAAAAAGATATTCATGAACTTTCCGGCTATACAGAGAAAGTCGTGGATATCAAACAAATGATCCTCGATATTATCCCGACAAACATCATTGATGTCATGGCCAGAAACGATTTACTCGCTGTCATTTTCTTTGCGATTTTATTCGGTGTTGCCGCCGCCGGCATCGGCAAAGCCTCTGAACCAGTGATGAATTTTTTTGAATCGGTCGCTCAGATTATGTTTAAACTGACGCAAATCGTCATGGTGACCGCTCCTATCGGCGTGCTTGCCCTGATGGCCGCCTCTGTAGGCCAATATGGCATCGAACTCCTCCTCCCCATGTTTAAATTGGTCGGTACTGTTTTTCTTGGTCTGTTTCTGATCCTCTTTGTCCTCTTTCCGCTTGTTGGTCTCATCTTTCACATTAAGTATTTTGAAGTGCTGAAAATGATATGGGATCTGTTTCTGATTGCGTTTTCCACAACCAGCACCGAAACCGTTCTTCCTCAGCTGATGGATCGAATGGAGAAATACGGCTGTCCGAAGCGGGTGGTATCATTTGTCGTTCCTTCTGGCTTATCGCTGAATTGTGACGGATCAAGCTTATACTTATCGGTTTCCTGTATTTTCTTGGCACAGGCCTTCAATGTAGACATGACGCTGTCACAGCAGCTTCTCATGATGCTTGTGCTTGTCATGACCAGCAAAGGCATCGCCGCTGTTCCGTCGGGCTCCCTTGTCGTTCTTTTGGCGACTGCAAACGCTGTGGGGCTGCCTGCCGAAGGCGTCGCCATTATCGCAGGCGTGGACCGCATCATGGATATGGCCCGAACAGGTGTGAATGTACCGGGACACGCGGTCGCCTGCATCGTGGTTTCTAAATGGGAAAAGGCCTTCCGCCAAAAAGAATGGGCCGCCGCAAACGGACAAACGGAAAGCATGTAAAAAAAGAACACCTCTCTGCATGAGAGGTGTTCTTTCCATATTATTCAGCAGCAGCGTGCTCTTCTTTTTCAATCGCTGCAAGTCTGGCGCTAACTTCTTCCGCCGTCATATTGTGTTCTTGTACATATAAGTTTCTTGGGTTCGTGCGGCATTCGTGGCTGCAGCTGCGCATATATTTGTATTCATTTTCCGGTGTGCATATGATTTTCTTATTGCATGATGGATTTGCACAGTTGACATACCGTTCACACGGTTCACCTGTAAAGTAGTCTTTTCCGACAATGACATGCTCGACACGGTTGACCGGCACGCTGATTCTTTCATCAAATACGTAGCATTGGCCGTCCCAAAGCTTTCCTTGCACCTCAGGATCTTTTCCGTATGTGACGATTCCGCCGTCAAGCTGTGATACGTCTTCAAAGCCTTGCTTCATCAGCCAGCCTGAGAATTTTTCACAGCGCACGCCGCCCGTGCAGTATGTCAAAATCTTTTTGCCTTCAAGCATCTCTTTATTTTCTTCGATCCACTCTGGCAATTCACGGAACGCCTCGATGTCAGGACGGACAGCTCCTCTAAAATGGCCGAGATCATATTCATAATCATTACGCGCATCAAGGACGACTGTATCAGGATCCTGCATCTTTTCAAAGAATTCTTTAGGCTTCAAATGCTTTCCTGTTGTTTCATTCGGATTCACATCATCCTCAAGGCGAAGCGTCACAAGCTCTTTTTTATGACGGACGAACATTTTCTTGAACGCATGATTTTCTTCTTCATCAATCTTGAACACCATATCCGCAAAACGAGGATCAGCTTTCATCGCTTGCATATATTTTTCAGTCTGCTCAAACGTACCGGATACCGTACCGTTAATCCCTTCAGCTGATACAAGAATACGGCCTAACAAACCAAGCTCCTTACAAAAAGCCAGATGCTGCTCTCTAAACACCTCCGGCTCTTCAATCGGAACATATTTATAGTAAAGTAATACTCTGTATTGTTTTTCCATGATATAAACACCCTGTTCAATGATATAGTTAGTTGTTATGCACACTCTTACTATATCATACAGGAAAACACCTCAAAGATGAACACATCCGCCCAGACTGATAAAAATATCCAAACTCTTACAAACCCAGGAGGCGAGCGGGTTCGGGGAAAAACAATAGTATTTTCCATTCATTTACTAATTATTTTATGTATTATTATTTATAGTTGTCAGATAACTACAACAAAATTTATTATTAAAATCATAACCCTGTGTTTAGCACAGGGTTATGCCATTTTACTTTATAATAACAGAAGGCGTTATATGCTCCAGCCAAATCACACCGTCATATTGTTCCTTCAGTATCATTTGCTCCTCTTTGAAACCCCAATACAGCGCTGTACGCGGCGTATACATCCAAGAAGTTCCTTTGCTTTTTTTGGTATGGAGAAAATCAACAAAGACCGATGGATGGTTCGCAGCTTTCAGCAAGTCTTCAAGACTTCCAGCCGGCGGCGGGCTTGTTACCGGATTAACGGTCTTATTATCGGAGCTATCCAGACTGGCTCCAGAGTACGCATAGATTCCAATGGTATAGGTCTGTTTTTTCAGCCGCTCCGGCAAATAATCACCCATGTTAGGTCCGTTTAGCTGTACCCAGTCCTTTATCATTTTGGTATTCTGTTTGCGAAGATGGTAATTGTGGCCCCAGACGATGATTTTCTGTTTCGGATAAAGGTTATCCGCGACCCACTGAAATTGTTCAGCCATCATGCGATCTCTCATAAAGAATGAAAAATCCTCCATATTCTCCGGATAATCCAATAGCTTTTCTTTCATTTCTTCCAGCATGTATGTTTCCATTACGTCAATTCTCAGTTGAAGGGAATGCACAAAGATCTCATAAGCTTTCGGCTCTTTCGGAAGGTGCGCTTTTAGCGTTGAAGAATGTGTGTCAGCGAACTTAATAAGCTCCCGGTAGTTTGTCACAAGCGCTTCTTTCTTTTTCGTAAATTCTTCCACCGTTTTGCTGTTTGACACTAAGCTGAAAAAATCATGTTCTGATTGGGAAAGCAGCTCGGCTTTTTCAGGGTCCACCGCCTTTATCCATTGATTCGCAGCACCGTCGAATGAATTCTTCAGGCTTTGAATATCAAATCCAGTGAGAATAAGCGGATCACCTTTCTCTTTTTGCTCTTTCATATAATCAAACAGCTCAACGACATCTTCTGTGTGCCATACGGGGTAAATGGATTGTTTCATCATGCTCTTCGGGGTTAATTGATCCATGTGAAGGTAGGATGCATTTGCTTCGGGGAATCCAGACTCAAAGGCCAACACATCATATCCCAGTTCTTCATGAAGGTATTTGATCATGCGGACCTTGGTGGCGTTGATTTCGCCAGCACCATGTGTGGTTTCTCCTAACTGGACGATTCGTTTTCCTTTCAGCACTTTCTTCAGAAATCGAAGATCTTTGTTTGAAGCATCGGAAGAATCCAGCGGATGGGCATTCCGTTCAATCCAGCGATCCCAATGTTTTTTTCTGAAGCAGCACGGGCGGGCTCCGCAAAAGAAGAAAACGCCAGACATACGATCAGCAGCGGCAAAGTCATTTTTACTAACTTATGTTTCAATTCTATCTCTCCTTTTCTGCTAGGTTCTCTAGTAGTTACGAGATAGTTATAGAAAAAGTTTCCTTTTCAGTTATAAAAAAAAAGCTTCTGCTGATAGAAGCCGTTTTTTAAGAGCCTTTCATTGCCTGATGAAAATAAAACCGATACGTATTTCTCAAAAACGTTTCAATCGGGAGCTGCACATCCGATTGGTATTTGCTGATGATGAATGGAAACCGCTCCAATCCTTTTTGGCGCAAATCGTTCACTTGCTCTGCATCAGTTGCCGCCTCTTGCAGAACTGTTTCCACAATCGGCCAGCACGCTTCCTGCACCTTGTGAAGAGCCGCTCCATCTCCGGTTTGCTGGTAATGTGTGATCCAGCTGACGATTCGTTTTTCCATCACGCTCACCTTTCTTCAAAAAAAGAGGCGCCGCTTCCATTTGCGAGCTCCTCTTCTTTACTCTCCATAACCTATCAGTTGCCCGACTTGGACTTCTTGGCCTTCTGTTACATCAGCAGACGGCCGGAACGCGTCTTTTTCAAAGATCAAAATGACGGTTGAACCAAATGAAAAGTACCCCAGCTCCTCGCCGATCTTCAATTGATCACCTGTGCTGGTCTGCACGATTGAGTTAATATTCATCGCGCCGACAGGAATCATCAGCACGTTTCGATTGCTGCTATTCAACTCATAAACAACTCGATAATTTTTCGACAGTACATCTTTTCCGTATTTTAATCCTAACTGATTCACCGGGTATGAACGGTTTCCGAGTTCAGCCAGCTTTTGATATGTGCAGCTGATCGGGGAATGAAAACGGTGGTAATGCCGCGGGCTTAAGTACAGCACGACGAAATATCCACCGTTGTATTGATGATCAGCGCTTTTACAGCCGGTCAATTCAGCAAATGAGTAGTCTTTGCCCTTTACCGTAAAGGTTTGATTCGGGTTGATCGTCCCTATCGTCTGAACGACACCGTCAACGGGGCTGACCACAGCATGCGCCTCTTTTGAAACAGGGCGCCGCTCCAAATTAATATTCCGAATAAACAATTCCGAAAGCGAACCGTAATCAGAGGCTGTTCCGTCTACATCATTCCAGTTAATTTGAAAGTGTTTAGAGAAGAGCGGAATGACTGGCTTACTGAATTTCGATTCGCAAAATCCTTTGATCAGGCAGGATGATAATCGATGGTTCGTCAGTTCTATCAATGATCGGTACAGAATCTTTACAGCTGTATTAAACATGAATAACCCCTATAACCCTTCCGATTGTAATAAAAATAAAGCACCACAAAAAGGCGCCGATCGCTGCATACGCAATATACGTTTTCAGCTCCATTTTGCCGATTCCCGAAAAATAACACGTCACATGCCGGACGCCTGGAATAAAATAACCTAATATAAGAGAATACGGTCCGTATTTCTTCATCCATTTTTCTACTTTCAGCATTCTCTTTTCTTTCAAACCGACCCATTTGCCATACTTATCGATAAACGGACGCCCGGCCTTTCTGCCGATCATGTAGCTGATCATCATCCCTAACAGGGATCCGACAAAGCTGATAAAAATGGCAAGTTCATAATTCAGCACATCAATATGCGTAAAATAACCGACGATTGTCATCATGACTTCGTCGGGTATCGGCAATCCAATAATTCCAAGAACAAGCATCAAAAAAATAGCGAGATAACCATAATCCGCTATCAGCTGCTGCACTAATTCCATCTTTCGGACTCCAGATTTTCTGCTGCGTGTTTTTTAAAATGAGGAAATTTCACTTTGCTCACCATTAAATAAGACAGCGCGCATGTGCCGAGCGCCAGCAAAATCGGGTTATTCACAAAGCATAAAATGACGAGACACATTGCCGCAAATGGAATCGGCATTCCGATAAACGTCGGAAGCTTGCTTTGTTCAACATTAAATTTAGAGAGCCGAAGCATTCCGCAAATACTGTAAGCCAGCGCGCATAGTATCCCGATAAACGGCAGGGCATATAAAGCGACACTGTAGGCGAGCATGGATGGCGCCACGCCAAATGTAACCAGATCGGCAAATGAATCCAGTTCTTTCCCCATATCAGATACAGCATTCAGCTTCCGCGCAGCCATTCCATCGAAGAAATCGAGAAACATGCCGGTAAAAATGAAAATCACTGCTGAATGGATGTTGTGAAATATTAAGGAATGAACCGCCAAAAGCCCGCAAATAAAGTTTCCTATCGTAATCATACTGGGTATATAATTCACAGTGTAAACAAACCTCCAATTGAAAAAACCTTATATCAACACGACGTTGTATATCGAATCAGCGTTACAGGAAAAATCTCTCTATTAAGCATGATATCATAGACTGCCAGAAAAAAAAGCAGCACTCAAATTCTATTATTATACAACATTTGTTACCTTTTGAACAATGAATGCCAGTCTTTTCAATTTATGTGCAAATTTCATTTTCGCCTAAAAATGACAAAACACGTTCATTGACATAATCCGGCTGCTCCAGAGGTAACAGGTGTCCCGCGTTCTTAACCATTTCCGTCTGAATCCCCGTAACCAATACAGAAGCTCTTTCTAAAGCCATTTGCTGATGGTACATCACCTCATGCTCACCGAACATCACCAGCATCGGAACCGTGATCGACTTTAACTCCGCGTCTGTGAACACGTACGGGAAGCCATTTTCTCTCGGTGTCAGGCTTCTTTTCTCATCCCGCCACTTGACTCCAGCCTTGATCTGCTTTTGCAGCATGGGATGAAGCTGATAGCGGTCAGCTGTCAGCCACTTGATGTAAGCATCAGCCCCGCTCGGCTCACTAAGGCCTGCGGCATATTTATAGACATCCGGATGAAATGATATAAACGCTTCAGCAGGACTCATGACAACCGCCCGTTCCACTCTTTCAGGCATATCAAGCAGAAAGTTCACTGTATGAAGCCCTCCAAGGGAAAATCCGGCCAGATGTGCTGTCTCCAGTCCAAGCGAATCAAAAACATCTTTCAGCCAGTGAGCGCAATCAGCTCTCGTATCCAGAGAGGCTGATGGTATACTTTTATTTTTGTCTCCTATTATATCGACTGCATATGTACGATATTGACCGCTCCACTCGGCGATATTCGGATACCACATGACAGAGCTGAAGAGCCCCCCGTGAAGCAGTACGAGCGAAGGTGCGTCCTTTGGCCCACTTGCCATGATATGTGTTTTTCCGAAACGAGTAGAAACATAGAAAGCTTCCGAATCAATCGGCCACAAAGAAAGGCTTTCATCATAAGCCTGGTAAAAGCATGTACCGCCTTCAGCCGCGGCAAGCTGCATCGAATCCTGTTTCATCTTTTTCTTTTTCCTCCGACTTTCATTTATATATAGAGAAAGGAGACTGCCCTTTCTTGTAAGAAAAAATACCCATTCTTATTATCTCATATAACAATTTTCCAGTATATAGTTTGATCATTTACGAAGATCAATAAAAAAAGACGTTCTTCCTAAACTTGAAGGAAAACCGTCTACTCTTTAAAGACTAATGGAATAACCTTATCTTTTTTGTCCTTTGTTAATGACACTTGATGTGTCACAGACGTTTCATTCTTCGTTAAGGCAATGGAGTATTCGCCCTTTTTCCCGGTATCCCATGTGATGTCTCCGTTTTTGTCTGTCAAACCGAGAATCTCACCGATCTCTGTATTCGGCTCCTGATCTGATGCCGGCGCTTTGACAATCGTCACTTGAACGCCTTCCATCGGTAACCCGGCATCGTCTTCCACATGAAGGGTCACAGGGATCGTTGTTTCTTTCTGAGCAGAATCTGAATGCGCCTGAGAGCTGCATCCGCATAAAAACAAAATAGAAATGAAAACGGCCAGTTTGCCGTATTTATTGATTTGCCCAATATTGAATATTGTTGAATACATCATTCGTCACCCTTGTTCCCAAGTTATATGACGATCCTCCGTTGGTATGGATTGCAATGGCCGTCTGCCCCGTATCACTATAATTGCGGTAAACAGGCGAGCCGCTTTGGCAGCCGTACGTATCAGTTGTATAGGTCAGCTTATACGTTTCCGCAGAGCGAATCGGCTTTGTATCAGACCACATGGTGCCGAAAGTCTTGTCACACGGATATCCTGTAACTGATGTAGAGAGGCCGACGGGGCTGCTGCTGTTTGTTGTTCTATAGCCATACCAGCCAACCGTGTTGCCAGGAGAACCATTTAGTTTAATTGCACCGTAATCATAATTGGTATCTTTGCTTTCCGTCCATCCTTTAACGGAGTAAAACATCGTGCCGGAATAAGTGCCGTATGGATACGATGAACCATTGCGGCCCGGCGCAGCAGTTATCGAAGAAGCCCACCCGTGATCCTGGCTGTACACACAATGTCCGGCCGTTACCACAGTATTCGGGTTCACTAAAAAGCCTGTGCACCCATAAGTGCTTGAGGTATTGGGATATTTGATTGAGAGCTGAACCGTTGCTCTGTAAGGAAATGACGTAGTGCCTGAAATTCTGACGCGTTCATCAGATCCAATTACACTTGAAGGCTTTAAGGATTTAATGTTTTTTTCTGATTCTATAAGCTCGTGTAATGTTTTGCTTGTTTTTCCGGTTCCTTCATAAGGATCAGAAACCAATTCCGCTTTCGACGTCTGGTTATTGCTGACTTCAGCTTCCTTTCCCGTATTGGAGACAGAGGTTTGCGGGTTCTCCGCCGCTTCTGCCGGCGTTCCGAAAGATACCGCCGCTGCCGTTGCCAAACACAAAATCGTAAACCCTGCAAAGCATTTTTTTCTGAATCTTGAGACTACTCTCATTTTAGTCATCCCCCTCCTTTTGTGTCAACCAACCTTTTTGTTGGAAGACTTTTACATTATAATCAAGAATTTGATTCTTATGATACAATTTTTGGCGGTGATGAAAAAAAACGGGCCATGTATCAAGACAAGGCCCGTCTGTTTCATGTTTATTGAATCGATAGTTGATCCAGCGCTTTCTTCGCGTTCTCTCGCGCTTTTCCAATAGTGTCAGCCGCAGAAAGCGCAACCGCCATACGGCGTCCGACCTTCGTTATCGGCTTTCCAAACACGCGCACTTGTGTCTTTGGCACTGCCAGCGCGTTTTCCAAACCTTCAACAGTGTAATCCGCTGACTCTTCCGGTGCTTTGAGGGGCCGGCTGGCGCCTGGAGAAAGCTGTGTGATTTCTGTAATCGGAAAGCCGAGTATCGCCCGGACATGCAGCGCGAATTCCGACAAATTTTGCGTCACCAGCGTCACAAGACCTGTATCATGCGGTCGAGGAGACACCTCACTGAAATACACCTTGTCTTTCGCAAGGAAAAGCTCAACACCAAACAGACCGTACCCGCCAAGCTCATCCGTAATGGCTTTCGCAATATGCTTCGCCTCTTCAATTTGCTGCTCTGTCATATGATGAGGCTGCCATGATTCGATATAGTCTCCATCCTTTTGCTCATGGCCGATCGGCGCACAAAATACCGTACCGTTCACTGCACGCACAGTTAAGAGTGTAATCTCTGATTCAAACGGGATAAATTCCTCGACGATCACGCGTCCGTTCTTCACTCGTCCGCCTTCCATCGCCGTCTCCCAGCAGCTCTCCAAATCCGCTTCAGAGCGGCATACGCTTTGGCCTTTTCCCGAGGAACTCATCAACGGTTTGACGACACAAGGAAAGCCGATATGAGCTGCCGCCTGTACAAATTCTTCATATGTATTCGCAAATTCATAGCCTGCCGTCGCAAGCCCGAGCGTTTCTGCCGCAAGCCGCCTGATGCCTTCCCGATCCATCGTCAGCTTTGCTGCACGCGCATTTGGGATAACGTGAAATCCTTCCTCTTCAAGCTTCAGCAATTCATCCGTCGCGATTGCCTCAACCTCAGGCACAATCAAATCAGGTTTTTCTTTCTCAATAATGTGTCTGATCTGCTCACGATCCAGCATGTCAGTGACATAGCTTTTATGCGCCACCTGCATCGCCGGAGCATGCTCGTAGCTGTCTACCGCCACCGTCTCTACCCCGAGACGCTGGGCTTCAATCACAACCTCTTTCCCCAGTTCACCTGAGCCTAACAATAAAACCTTCTTTGATTGATACATCTTTGCCCCTCCTATCTGTTCAAAAACCATTATAACTGAAATATTCAAAAAATAAATTTCGTAATAAAAAAGCTAAAATAAGAAAACCCTTATTTTAGCTTATGATTCCAATACATTAATTGCCGCCACAACATCCGCTTCACAAAAAGAACCCATCAAACATAACGATTCTTCCGGCTTGCACGCATGAGCCGCAATGACTTTCTTCGCTTGCTCTTGATCCTTATGGATGCCTAAATCACTCAGTTTCACCGGGAAGCCAAGCTGCTGATAAAACGGAATCAGCTCTTCAATTTCCTGATTTCTCTTCTCAAGCGCAAGCTGAATCAGTATGCCGTACGCCACCTTTTGTCCATGCAGTACATGATGGGTTTCCGGGATAAAACTCAGACCGTTGTGAACCGCATGGGCACCCGCCATCCTGCCGAAGCGTCCAGCATAACCGCCTACAGTTCCTGCCAATGTAATAATGGTTTCTGCTACAGCTGTGAAAGAAGCCGAGGCTTCCCCTCTCTCAAGGCTTTCAACAGCCTTAAGGCTTTCCTGCAGCAAAAGATCACGAATATAGACAGACTGCCTAAGCCCTGCTTCGACCATTAATGAAACAGGCTCCTTCGTATTTCTGATAATGGCTTCCGCTTCATACCACTTCGCAAGCGTGTCGCCAATTCCGCTTTTGACATATTCAATCGGCGAAGAAAGCAGCAATAGCGGATCAACGAGTGTCAAATAGCTGGCACGTTTATGATAATCGACTCGGATAAAGTTGCCTTCTTGATCATAGATCACGCTCAGCGGCGTGCTTGCCGCGCAAGTTCCAGGGATTGTCGGAACAGTTATGACTTCAATATCCATATGATCTGCAACAGCTTTTGCCGTGTCTAACACTGTTCCGCCGCCAATCCCGATAATGAGATCAGCAGATGCCGCTTGTTCCGCAATCTCCCTTATTGCTTCAGGCGAGCTGTACCCTTTATGCTGAATCACTCTCCACTCTGGCGGAATCGCAGCATACGTTTGAAACGCCTCATACGACTTGATGCCCGTTACAACAACAGGATGCTTCCATTCCTTCACAAATGCCGGCAGCTCTTTTACAATTCCTTGTTTGCATATGTATTGATTCGGACCGCTTCGGACCATATCTTCTGGCTGCATCTCTCATCTCTCCTCCATTTTTTCATCAATCATCTCACTCTCTTTAAAATGGTGTCAATCCGCTTTCCCCGCAAACCACCCGTCAATGGCATAAGCGCCGAAAAATGGAGTAACCCCTGTAATCCTGCCTCATAAAGCGTTCCTTTGCTATGCGGGAACCGAATGAGTACTGACGCCTATGGAATCCACAAATGTCTCCGACCTGTTCTCTCTTTTAGCGCTTATATTTACAGATGCCTATTATCACAATCATCTCTTCTATCTTGATTCTGCAGAAAAAAATGACATGGATTGCTCTTCTGGGAGGGGCGCTTACACTGTTAGGACTCTATTTTTCAGAGCTGAAAGAGCGAAATGGAAAGAGGAACGGGTTTAAAAGATGCCGTATCGGCTTTTTTTAAAACTCGTCCTACGTTTGCCACCTATAGATGAACGCGATCAAAAGAATGGAGGAATCGAAATGGATGAAATGGTTTTAATCACACAGCAGTGGCTGAACCAGACGTACAGGGGCAAACATGGGTATAACCCAGTAGAAGAAAGCGGGAAAACTGGGTGGGATACGATCTACGGTCTGACTCGGGCGCTTCAAATTGAACTAGGTATCTCAGAGCCAGCTAATAACTTCGGGCCGACAACACAGCGCTTATTTAAGCCTCTTAAACGCCAAGCTCCAGATTCAAAACCCAGCAACATGAATTTTATTTTACAGGGGGCTTTATGGTGCAAAGGCTTTAATCCCGGCGGTTTTACAGGCGTCTTTTACGAAAAAACAGAAAATGCGGTGAAGGAGTTTCAGAAAGCTGCAGGACTGACAACTCAGGACGGAATTGTCACCACCTTGATTATGAAAGCCTTATTGGACATGAGCGCTTTTAAGCTAGTGTCTGGGGGCGATTCAAGGATCCGTCAGATTCAACAAAACTTAAACCGGGACTACAATGACTATATCGGTTTAATGCCTTGTGACGGACTGTATGCCCGCGATACCAACAAGGCCCTTATTTATGCTTTGCAAAAAGAAGAAGGTATGAGCACAAGTGTCGCCAATGGATTTTTCGGAAACGGCACAACAAGCTTATGCCCTACTTTAACTCCCGGTGATTCAAGAACAGGCTTTATTTTAATTGTTCAGTACGCCCTTTATTGCAACGGAAAATCATTCGACCCTGGTGAGTTTGACGGCAAATATGGCGTCGGTGTTGTTTCAGCCGTTAAAGCATTTCAAAAGTTCATGTGCCTGCCGCAAACAGGTTATGCAGATATGCCGACCATTAAAGCTTTATTATCAAGCTCAGGAGACACAACACGCGCCGCTTCAGCTTGTGATACCGCTACGATTATATCTGCAGAAAAAGCTCAAACACTGCGGAATAACGGTTATAAAACAGTTGGCAGATATTTGACCGGAAATGTGCGGACAAGCAATGGGCTCACATCAAAAGCCCTGACGTCTGAAGAACTTGCAGTTATTTTTGATGCCGGATTAAAGGTCTTTCCGATTTATCAAGACGGCGGCTATCAATCTTCTTATTTTGTAAAAGACCAAGGCACAAGAGATGCGTACAGTGCTGCTTCAGCGGCTCGAAGATTAGGTTTCCCGTCAGGCACGACCATTTATTTTGCTGTCGATTTTGATGCCTACGATTATGAAGTAACAGATAAGATTATTCCTTATTTCCAGGAAATCAAGTCAGCTTTTGCGAAAATGCAGACATTTTCTACTGCGCCTAAATACGAAATAGGCGTATACGGACCAAGAAATATTTGTATCCGAACCCAAGAAGCAGGACTCACAAAGTATAGTTTTGTGGCAAATATGTCAACTGGCTTCAGCGGCAATCTCGGCTATCCGATGCCAAATAACTGGGCCTTTGATCAATTTTATGAAGGAACAATCGGAAGCGGTTCTGGAAGCATCGGGATTGATAAAGACGGCTTTTCAGGAAAAGACTCTGGAGTAAGCCATGTAAATCCACCGTCTGATCCGGTATATGATGCAAGACTGCGTACACTGACAGACATTTTATCTACCATTCCAGCTTTAGAAAATCTATCAGGTCTCGCAAACGCGATGTTTGAATTTGATACGACAGAAACCATTTTCACATCACCAGAGTTGGATATTATTCTATCCACATCACTTCTGGCAACCATACCAAGTGAAGGCTCACCAAACACAATTACCATTACAAATGGTAAACCAGGTGCCTATATCACGGGTTTATTGGGCGATACCCAAACGTCTCTCACTGCGTCACAAATTGATTCTTATCAAAACCTTTTAAACAGTCTCAGCTTGTCAGTACGTAATGGATTTTTAGAAATTTATGTGAACCCGACAGCTCAATCATTAAATATTCAATTTAAAATCTATACGCCTGATATTCCAGTAGGTGACAGTGCTACAACTGGACTTACGACTACGATTACGTTTAAAATAAAACAGAAGCACTTTAGATTACCAGATACTGAGGAAGTATACTCACCAGATTGGGAATCTATTCTTTCTCATATAACATTTGGAGCAGCTGCTGTATTAGGAGTTGCTGTCTTGATAACAGCTATACCTGAAACCTTAGCAGTAGGAGGAGCCGTAGCTTTTATAAGTGCGTTTTTAGCTTTATTCCCTTCTGCAAATAAATAATATATCAGCACTACATGGGTCTGTATCATTTCTCATGTAGTGCTTTACTTTTAAGGAGGATACTGGATGACACTAAATCAACAAACATTTAAAGAAACCGTAAAAACAGCCGAAACAATTACACAGTACAAGGAAAATGATAAAGAAATCTTGGCTTTTCTAAACAAACAGGATTCTATCATGCTGAATCAGCTAAAAGTATTCTTTAGCGAGCCCCAGCTGACTCTTATACATAGTATAAAAACAGTAATCTACGGCACATTAGTAACTCTATTTTTATATTTTACAACGAATGAATTACCACGTGAATGGAGTTTATTTGCCAGACTATTTTTTGTTATTGTCGGTTTTATTTGGCTAGCCTCTTGTTTTAAAAACGCAAAAGCCATTCAAATCTCCCAAAACTTCAAACAAAAATCCGAAAACACCCGCATTGTCGGTATGATCGACTTCGTATTAGAACAAAAATACAAAAAAAGCATCTCTGAATAATCCTCGCCAGAGATGCTTTTTCTCACTTACACCTTCTCCGTCACAGCCTGACTGTCACGATTCATCGCCGCAGGCTCCCTCAGCATCACGTTCATCACGCTTGCAAGCACAAGCATTCCAATCGATAAATAAAAAGCCAGCGTATACTCACCTGTTACGGTATAAATGACGCCGGGCACATATGCTCCGAGGGCAGAGCCGATCTGATGGGCAAGTGACAGCCAGCCGATCATGAGACCGATCGAGTAATTTTGAAAGTACTGGGTGGCAAGCATTTGCGTCGGCGCTACCGTTGCAAAGTCCACTAATCCAAACAGAACCGCAAAGCCTAAAAGCAGGTAGGGTTCGTGGCTGTAAATCAGAATCACAATCGACAGCGCGCGCACCGCATATAAAAAACAGAGGATTTTCCGGCTGCTCCACCGATCCGCTATGATTCCGGACAGTAAGATACCAGCAATATTAAAACCGGCCAGCAGACTGACAGCGGCGCTCGTAACAGTCGTAGAAAAACCGTGATCATGAGAAAAGGGAATCAAATGGGTATCCATCAGCCCGACGGTCGTAAAGCCGCAGATTAAAAACGGAAGGACCAACAGCCAAAACTGCCTCATACGAAACATCGCGGTTACTGAGCCTGCTTTGGTTTTTGATCCTGATTCTGACTCCTCCTCAGCAGCCCCGCCGATCGGCTCTTCATTTTTTTCTGAAGGATGATTTCGCAGCAATAAAAGGGCTGCCGGAAGGACAACGACCATTAACAGCAACCCCAATACCACAACCGTCAGCTTCCAGCTAAACCAATGGATCAGCATAAGCGAGCCGGGAACCAGCAGCATTTGTCCCGCTCCAAAGCCCGCTTCCATGATTCCAAAGGCAAGGCCGCGCTTTTTGCTGAACCAATTCACCACCAGCACACTTGTTGCTACATTCGACGCTCCGCCAACTCCGAGTGACACCCCCAACCCGTAAAGCAGAAAAAGCTGCCACGGTGAAGTGATAAAACATGTCGAGAAAATGCTGATCCCGGTCAGTAACGTGCTCCATAATAAAACCGCCCGTGCGCCCCATCTGTCCACAAGCCGCCCGACCACAGGCTGGGATATCCCGTAAACGATAAAGCTCAGTGTTGAAATCAGCGAGATGGTGCCCCTATCCAGCGAAAACTCCCGCTCCCAAGGCTCGACAAACGCACCAAACGACAGGCGCACACCTTGTACGGCCAATAAAATCAAAAAGGTGATAAAAACGATGATCCAGGCATAGTGGAGTCTTTTCATGACAGCTCTAAATCCCATCGTTCTTCTGTCAGATGCTGTCCCCATAATGGCGTTTCTTCTTTCACTTCACTCAGTCTGAATCCAAATTTCTCGTAAAGCGGACGAGCTTCAGCCATACTGCTCACTGTCCAAAGAAAAATCCGTTCAAACTTCATCTCTCTGCTATATGTAACGAGATGCTCAAGCAGTTGCGTGCCCAGCCCTCTGCCTCGAAACGCGGCATCAACCAAGAACCATCTCAGCTGCACCGTCTTTTTATCTTGTTTGACCAATCCCACACAGCCTGCAAATTTTCCGCCGCTTTCCGCGATCCATATCTTTTCAATTTCCGCGTCAAATGTCTCATGGAGATAAGCTAAAAATGTATCATCCCAGCCATGAGTCTCTGCATAAAATTGCCTTTGCTTTTCAATGAGAAGGTGAATATCATCCGAAAGATAATAATCTCTTACTGAAATGCCTGATGACCTGGATGAGAGCGACTGTGACAATATGGCTTCAATCTCCTCCATAGCCGTCGCAAGCTTGTGCTGCTCTTCATCATCGATTTCCTTCAGCATCAGCTCAACCTGTTCATTTGCTTTCTTCTCAAGCTTTTTATAAATGGCTTCCCCCGTTTCCGTCACATATATATAATGATGGCGGGCATCGGCTTTGCTCTTCTCTTTATAAATCAAATCTTCTTTTTCAAACTGTTTCAGCATCCTGCTGACATATCCCCGGTCAAGCCCCAGCTTATCCTGAAGATCTTTCGCCGTACAATTTGGCGTATTGTAAATCTCAAATAAAATCCGTGTCTCCGTTAAGGAAAACGGGCTGTCATAAATGTGTTCGTTAAGGAAGCCAAGAACATTCGTGTAAAACCGATTGAACTTTCTGAATTTTAAGCCTGTTGCTGATTCATTGGTTTTCAAACTTCTCCCCACTTTCTTATATCGTTGATTAAAGCAATTATAATCATATATAGTTGCCATAGTCAACGATATATCAAAAAAGCGGGACGAAATTTCATTTTCCAGATGCCTTCCTCTTTCTCAGCACCATCAATGTAATATACGATAAAATCAGCGAAAACAAGCTATAGACAACGACCCATCCCAAAAAAGATTGATTGAAAACCGTAAACGTAAGCACGAGAGAAATGATCAAACTAACTAACGGCATCATATATACATTTTTACAAATATAAGTCCCGGCGACCGATAACACAATAATTGCTAACGGTAAAATGCCGAATGCGATATCTAATTTATCCACCTGCAACAGCCTCCCCCCCAGATTTTTATGTTACTTGTAAAAAAACATAACTACCAAAAGGATAACATTTACTTTTTTACACAATTTAAAATTACCCGTTTACATTCACTCCAGACTATGATAATTTAAGAAAGCGCTATCATTATAAGTTAATAGCTTGGATGGAGATGAGGAGAGCCAGGAATTCCACCCCTTTTGACAAGGGGGTGTTTTCTGGCTCTTTTTGTTTTTCAGAAAGGAGGGCACGCCACACATCCAACACAAACAGCAAAGGGGATGATTTGATGTTTCACTTATTTAAACCGGCTCCGCACATTGAGAGACTGGATGATTCAAAGACGGATGCGGCTTATAAGCGGCTCAGGCTGCAAGTATTCTTAGGTATTTTTATCGGCTACGCAGGCTATTACCTGCTGCGGAAAAACTTTGCTTTTGCCATTCCTTATCTGCAGGAACAAGGGTTTTCAAAAACCGAGCTTGGATTGGTGCTGGCCGCCGTATCCATTGCGTACGGCTTTAGCAAATTTATTATGGGCATGGTGTCCGACCGCTGTAATCCGAGGTATTTTCTCGCGACAGGCTTATTTCTATCTGCAATTGTAAATATTCTTTTTGTTTCTATGCCCTGGGTAACTTCGAGCGTCACCATCATGTTTATTTTTATGTTTATCAATGGATGGTTCCAAGGAATGGGCTGGCCCCCATGCGGCAGAACGATGGCCCATTGGTTTTCTATTAGTGAACGCGGAACGAAGATGTCGATTTGGAATGTCGCTCACAACATTGGCGGCGGGATCCTGGCTCCGCTTGTCACTCTTGGAATTGCGATGTTTGTCACTTGGAAAAGCGTGTTTTTCTTCCCTGCCATTATTGCGATTCTGATTTCATTTTTAATTGTCCTTTTGGTGCGGGATACCCCTCAATCTTGCGGGCTTCCGCCAATTGAAGAGTACCGGAACGACTATCCAACACACGCTTTCAAAGATCAAGAAAAAGAATTAACGACAAAAGAAATCCTTTTTAAATATGTGCTTAATAATAAGTTTCTTTGGTACATCGCATTTGCAAACGTATTTGTTTACTTTGTGCGGTACGGCGTAGTGGACTGGGCGCCTACTTACTTAACAGAAGCCAAAGGGTTCTCCCCTGAAGACTCCCGGTGGTCGTATTTCCTTTACGAATACGCCGGCATACCGGGAACGATCCTGTGCGGCTGGATCAGCGACCGCTTCTTTAAGAGCCGCCGCGCACCGGCAGGCGTTCTGTTTATGGCAGGTGTTTTCATTGCCGTATTGGTGTACTGGCTGAATCCGGCCGGCCATCCGCTGGTAGACAACATCGCTCTGATCAGCATCGGCTTCTTAATCTATGGACCTGTGATGCTCATCGGTCTGCAAGCCATTGATCTTGCTCCGAAAAAAGCAGCCGGAACTGCAGCTGGTTTGACCGGGTTTTTCGGATACATCGGCGGGTCCGCTTTCGCAAACGCGATTATGGGATTTGTCGTTGACCGATTTGATTGGAACGGCGGCTTCATCATGCTGATCTCATCTTGTATACTGGCCATCGTGTTCTTGGCTTTGACATGGAATACGGGAAAACGGGCGGAGCATGTTTAAGAAAAGATTATAAAAGATTAATATTTTTCCAACATGCCATTTACATCTGTTTTCTAACATAAAAGCTGTTACTGCTTGTTCATAAGGAGGAAGAAAAGATGAGAAAAAATAGATTACTAGCTTTGGTTCTGCTATCTTTTGGTTTGCTGTCGTTTATGGTTACACCAGTTTCAGCAGCCTCAAAAGGAAACCTGCTGTCTCCTGACCGTATCCTGACAGTCGCGCACAGAGGGGCTTCCGGATATGTGCCTGAGCACACGATCCTGTCTTACGAAACCGCTCAGAAAATGAAAGCCGATTATATTGAGTTGGATTTACAGATGACAAAAGACGGGCAACTCATTGTTATGCACGATGAAAAACTGGACCGCACCACAAACGGCACGGGCTGGGTGAAGGATCATACGCTCGCGGAGATTAAGAAACTTGATGCTGGCTCTTGGTTTAATGAAGCTTACCCGGCAAAAGCGAAGCCGCAGTACGCCGGCCTTAAAGTTCCTACATTAGAAGAGGTATTAAACCGTTTTGGCAAACATGCGAACTATTACATTGAAACAAAATCGCCTGACACCTATTCAGGCATGGAGGAAAAACTGATCGCTTCCTTACAGAAGCATAAACTGCTAAGCAAGCATTCAAAGCGCGGCCAAGTGATCATCCAATCGTTCAGCAAAGAAAGCCTGTTAAAAATTCATCAATTACAGCCTAACCTGCCGACTGTTCAATTGATGGAAGCAAAGCAAATAGCTTCAATGACAGATGCTGATTTGGAAGAAATCAAAACCTACGCTGTCGGCGCAGGTCCGGATTATAAAGCGTTGAATGCAGAAAATGTCCGCATGATCCGCAGCCACGGTCTGCTTTTGCATCCTTACACAGTCAATACAGAATCAGATATGCGCCGCCTGCTGGACTGGGGAGTGACAGGAGTGTTCACCAACTATCCTGACCTTTTCCACAAAGTAAAAAAGGGTTATTAAAAGAAAAAACCTTGCGCCCACAGCGCAAGGTTTTCTTTTATTCTTTTCCCGCAGCAGCTTCTGACTGTGAGCTTATCAGCTGGCTATTAATCTCCTTCGCATCTTTCAAATACTCTGTTTTGAATCCGCTCTTCAGCGCCCACACATAGAAACCGAGCGATACAAAGGCAATCAAGGTCATATCCCAGCCATACGTAATGACGTTCAGACCGCCGAATTTGTCACTGCCCAAATAGGAAATCATCATCATGACAAGCAGGTAAAACACCATCCATATGCCACCTTTAACGTTTTGGCCAAATCCTTTCCATTTCGCCTTGGCCTGGTAATAGAAATAAATCGGAAGTCCGATCAAAATAATAAACAGAACCTGCCCTGTTAACGGCCAGCGCGCCCAATACAGCACGAGCGACGCAAAGATAAATCCAAGCGGCGCAATCACGCTTAAGCCTTTTAATCGAAGAGGCCTGTACAAATCCTTCCCTGTCCGTCTCAATGTCATCACTGTAACCGGGCCTGTGATATAAGAAATTAACGTGGCTACAGAAATAATTTCCGCTAACACACCCCATCCTCTGAACAGGAACAAAAAGATAAACGAAACAATCAAGTTAAAAAACATCGCTTGGCGCGGAACTCCGTAAATCGGATGAAGCTTGCCAAACACGCTCGGCATGTATTTGTTCTTCTCCATTCCGTAAATCATGCGGGAAGTCGTCGCCGTATACGTAATACCTGTTCCGGAAGGTGACACAAAAGCATCCGCATATAATACGATGACAAGCCAGTTAATATTTAATGCAATCGCCAAATCAGCAAAAGGAGAATTAAAATTAAGATGGCTCCAGCCGTGAGCGATATCAGACGGATTCACCGCTCCGATGAAAGCAATCTGCAGCAGCACATAAATGACTGTCGCAACTAACAGAGAACCGACAACCGCAATCGGGATCGATTTCCCGGGATTTTTGGCTTCTCCCGCCATATTGATCGGGCTTTGAAATCCGTTAAACGCAAACACGATACCTGAAGTCGCAACCGCAGTCAGAACACTTGCCCAGCCATTCGGTGCAATGCTTTGGCCCGCTGTAAAGTTTTCTCCATGAAATCCGACAAAGAGCAAAGCGCCAATTGTCAGGCCTGGAATAATGATTTTAAAAATCGTAATTAATGAATTCGCTTTCGAAAACAAATTGACTGTCCAGTAGTTCAGCAGAAAATAAATCAGAAGCAAAACAGAAGCGAACACCAATCCTTCTCCTGTCAGCGTTCCGTTTTTCACCAAACCGCTTGTCCATTTCGCCCATTCCCATGGCCACGAACTCATATATTGAACAGAGGCTACAGCTTCAACAGGAATAACGGATACAATTGCAATCCAGTTGGCCCAGCCTGCAATAAATCCGATAAACGAACCGTGCGAATATTGCGTATATTTCACCATTCCTCCTGCCTCAGGGAACATAGAACCTAATTCACTGTAAGAAAGAGCAATAAATAAAATAACAATCATGCCGATAACCCATGAAATAATGGCAGCAGGCCCCGCAATTTGGGCAGCGCGCCACGCCCCAAATAACCAGCCTGACCCGATCATCGACCCGAGCCCGACCATCATAAGGGCAAACGTTCCCATTCTTCGATGTAACTGATTCATATCGTAAACACCTTTCATGTATGATGACATTCTGTTGCTAAGTTATATTATTATTCTGATTACTTTACTTTGTCAATATTTATCGAATGATAGCTAAAATAATAAAAAATTAATGGATCTCGCCTTCCAATATAGGAATTTAGTCACTATCTTCACCCAAAATAGAATTTACTGTAAAACAATTGATAAAATACACAGAGGTTTAGCCTTAAGCAGAACGGGAATGATACAGGAAACATTATTTTTAAAATAGAAAGGAGTTTTTACCATGAAACAAAAGCTGTTACTTTCCGGTCTCGCTGTTTCAACTGTCGGCATCACTTCTTATCTATTAAAAGACCCGTCAAACCGCCAAAAGGCAAGAGAATTCATTCACAGCATGAAAATGAAGATAACAAAACAACCAGATATGGAAACGTTCCCAGTCGATAAAGCCGGTCACCCGCACCCGCATGACATTGAGGACAACAAAATGGTATCCGAAGGCTCCATGTATCCTGTTCAATACTACGATGAAAAAAAGAAGTAATCAAAAAGCTCTCTTCGAAAAAGAAGAGAGCTTTTATATTTATCTTTTCCGTCTAATGCTGCTCATCACAAAACCGCTTTCAGGCAATGACGGCATTCTGGCAAGACTGTAATGCAGCGATTGTGTTGGCACGTCATATTCAACCTGATTCACGAGAAAATCCAGGCTCGCTTTCATCACTTCAATGGTAATCCCTTCCCCCGGACAGCGGTGGCCCTTCTCCGCGTTGCCCCCGCCTTGAGGGATGAAATCAAACGGATTGTCCTCCCGCTCTTTAAATCGCTCAGGCCGGAACTCATCAGGCTTGTCCCACATACGGGGATCATGATTGGTTCCATACACATCAAGCAGCACTGATGAACCTTTTTTAAACTCGCAGTCATTCCATATAAAATCCTTTTTGACAACCGCTCCTAAAAACGGCCCAAAGGGATAAAATCTGCGCACCTCCTGCACAAACATTTCTCTTTCCTGACTGCCTCCAGAACGAAGCCATTCCTTATACTTCGGGTGTTCATGCAGCGCCAACGCTGAAAACGAAATAAAGTAAGCAATTGCTATAATCGGACGCAGCACATTAATGAGCTCGATGGCTGCCATGCGGGCATCAAGCCGGCTCCCATTCTCTTGCGTATAAAAAGCCATTTCATGCAGCGCTGATCCATTTTCTGTTTTCAGCCTGCCGCCGCGCACCTCTTCAATCATTTTTTCAATCCACTCTTCTGTTCGGGGTCTTGCTCTTCTTCCCTTCCAATGCCGCGGTCCCACAGCACCGAACGCGTCTACCATGTCGATGAAATCGTCCGCTCTCTCTTTCACTTCCGTTTCCTTCAGCGGAACACCCGCCCAATAGCAAGCCACCCGGCATAAGATTTCTTTTGCTTCATCAAACAACACAACCTGATCCGCCATTTCCCATCTTGTAACAGCCGCTTCCCACTGCTCTGTCATCAGCTCAGCCAGCCGTTTTTGATGGGGCGGTGTCATTAATGACAGAAAAAGCAGCTTCCGATGAATATGAGCGTCGCCATCCATTGTCTGGATTGCATTGACGCCAAACAGCGATTTCTGCACTCGTTTCGGGAGAGCACCCTGCCGCTGAAATCGTTCTGTATCATAAAAAACCTTCGCAGCCTCCGCGCCGCTCATACAAATAAATATTTTTCCAAGCAAGCGTGCTTGGAACAAATCCGAATGGTAATGCTCTTTTCTATTCTTTATAAACAAATATCCTTCCCGCATCAAAGCCACACTGTTATCGAGGCTTTTGTCATGTGGAATCTGCTCATTCATCCCGCAACCCTGCCTTCCTTTTTTACTTCTGTTTTCACGTTATCTCACGAAGATAAACCCCATTACAGTATTTGCTTCCAAGCATTTTTTCATTACTTTTAAAGGTAGAAAAGCAGAAATGGAGAAAAGATAGATGATCAAAACAAAGGGGAGATCAAAATGAAGAAATGGATATATGTTTTTCTTGTGCTGGTCATTGCCGTGACAGGAGGTTTGTCCGTTCATGCAAAAGCGCCCTCCAATGAAACAAAAAAGCACCTGAATGTCAGCCGGATGAATGTGGATAAGGAGTTCAAGGATACTGACGGAACCTTCATCCTTCATGATTTAGAAAAGGATAAGACATTTGTCTACAACAAGGAACGGGCCAACAAAAGACAAACTCCGCAATCTACCTTTAAAGTGACCAATGCCTTAATCGGCTTGCAGGTAAAAGCCGTCCGGGATGAATACGATGTCAAACGCTGGGATGGCGTCAAACGGGAATTCGAATCATGGAACCGCGACCATACACTTGGCTCAGCCATGCGGGAATCTGCCATCTGGTATTACCAGGCATTAGCGAGGGACATCGGCAAGGAAAGAATGAAAACATGGCTTCATACCCTGTCATACGGAAACGAAGATATCAGCGGCGGAATCGACCAGTTTTGGCTGCAAAGCTCTCTGACAATCTCTCCGTTGGAACAAGAAGCCTTTATGGAGAAGCTTTACAAAGAGAAGCTCCCGTTTGACAAAACGGTCATGAAAACGGTCAAACGCATGATGATTCAAGAAGAAGGAGATCATTATACGCTTTACGGCAAAACCGGAACCCGCCTGACAGACATGGGATTAGGGTGGTTTGTCGGATTCATCAAAACAGAGCACGGCTCCTATACGTTTGTCACCAATGTTGATGACTCCGGTACAACAGCCAAAAACATCACAATTGATATTCTAAAAAAATATGGCCTGATCACTTCATAAATGAATGAGCCCTGCCAAACGTACAGGGCTCTTAAATGTCATGCTCAAAGCAATAATGATTCACAAGCTCTTCAATCAAATCATGATCCGGGTAATCCCCGTTAAACTCAAATTCAATTTCTTCAACAAATTCTCCATGATGATACACGTGGATCGCCCCATTTTGCCGGACGACACTAAACTCCGGCTGAAACGTATAACCGCTTCGTTCAATCGCACCCAATTTCATTCCCGCCTTTCTCAAAGCAGTAATTCATACACCTCATTTAATTCCTTGGCCCGTTTTTGATCCTGTTCGTCTTGGGCATACTTAATTTCCTTTTCCAGCACCTGATTCAAATATGACATCTCATCGTCATCCAAATCCTTTACAAACTCCTCTTCATTGGCATACCGCTTCGCCAGCATCTTCTTGCAAATCCGCAGACAGACTTCGTTTTCAAGATGATTTGAAAGTGACTCGCGCAAATAACCGAGTGTAACATCCATAGTATAAGCACCTTTCCTTTTCGTTCTTTATCCTATAGGTTGCTGAAATGAGAAAAATCCATACGCAAAAAATGAAAAAAGAGACATCAGTCAATGTCTCTTTTTCCTGTATTATTCAGCTGCTTGATTTCTTTTTGTAAGATCCGCCTGCACGCGCTTCCCAATTCCAAAGGCATAATAACTGATGACCACAAGAGCTAAGAAAATAACCCCTACAATTAAAGATATCCGAGTATCATCATTAAACCACATGCCGACAAGAACCATCAGCAAGAAAGCAATCGTCAAATAATTTGTGAAAGGTGCAAACGGCATTTTGAACGGATGTTTATCTAACGCCGCGCCCTTCGCTTTTCTGAATCCGAGGTGGCTGATCAAAATGATAAACCAAGGAATCATCCCCGGCAGCACGCTTGCGCTGTATACATAAACGAAAATCTTCGGCGGCGCAACATAGTTCAGCACAACGCCGACAGCTAATCCGATCAGCACCGCGATTGTGCCATACAGCGGCACACCATTGCGAGAAATCTTCGCAAAGAATTTCGGTGCCTGTCCATTGACACCTAATGTATAAAGCATACGTCCCGCGCTGAAAATCCCGCTGTTGCAGCCTGACATCGCCGCCGTGATAACGACAAAGTTAATAATGCCGGCCGCTGCTGTAATTCCAACTTTAGAAAACGTAGACACAAACGGGCTTCCAAGTGAATTCAGCTCATCCCAAGGATATACCGTCACGATCACAAAAATAGCACCGATATAGAAAATCAAAATACGCCAGATAATGCTTTGAATCGCGTTGCGCAGCGTGTTTTGCGGGTCCTTTGCTTCTCCGGCAGTAATCCCGATCAGCTCAACCCCTTGATAAGCCGCAATAACCAGAGACAATGCAAAGAAAAATCCTGAGAAACCGCCCGCAAAGAAGCCTCCGTGAGACCACAGATTAGATAAACCGATAGCATCTCCGCCGTTGCCAAATCCAAAGAAGATAATTCCGATTCCGGCAATAATCATTAAGATAATCGTCACGATTTTAATCATCGCAAACCAAAACTCAAACTCGCCAAACGACTTAACAGAAATTAAGTTCGCCGCACCGAGAATTGCCATAGCTACGATACCAGGTATCCAAGCAGGCAAATCCGGGAACCAATATTTCATGTAAGAACCGACTGCGATAATTTCTGACATGCCGACGATAATCCACTGGAACCAGTTGCTCCACGCCGTCATATAACCAGCAAGGGGATGAATGTATTGATGGCCGAAGGTTGCAAAAGAACCGGTACTCGGCTCCACATACAGCATTTCACCCATTGCACGCATGATAAAAAAGATAAAAATTCCGCAAATCGCATAAGCCAGAAGGACAGACGGGCCAGTCCATGAAATCGTGCTGGCAGAACCCATAAATAAACCAACACCGATCGTGCCGCCCAAGGCAATCATCTGAATATGACGGGCGCTCAAACCCCTCTTCAATTCTTTATTTTCCACTCCGCTTCCTCCTCTTAAAAACGAATACATGTACAGCTCAACCGAAATAGGATCAAGGCCGACCAGCCTCCAAAACGTTCTTCATTTCATATCAAGCTACAAACATCAGAAAATTCAATCATAAAATTGTTAGATAATCTCCAAAATTACTTATTTCATCATAATAAATTTCTCTGGAAAATACAATTGTTTTTTTCAGGTAAACACTTTCATTCAATGGGTTTGATCTATCACTTTCATTAAAATCTTTTATATGAATATAATGAAATCATGACAATATTGAAAACGATACATGATACAGCTGCTCTCAAGAGATGGGCATAAAAAAATAAGCTGTTCACGATGAACAGCTTACCTAATAATTTACGCCGGTTTGACGTTTTAATGTTTCAAGCCGACTGTATGCCTTTCCCAGCACCTCTGCCGATGTACTCCTGCCTTTATCAGCCGAAACCTTTTTCGTGATATTCTGTGCCATGAGCTGGGTGCGGATATATTGACGATCCAGACGCATTCGATTCCCTCCTGAATAATTCTCTCTTCTCTATTTATCGGCAAATCCATTGTATATATCAACCTCTTAAAACATTTATTTACATCTGAAACTTCATGTATGACGAAAAAAAGGAGGCTTTCTCATGGCTAAAAATGGATCATTCAATTCGCTCTCATGCTGTCAGTTCTATTTACTTGTACTTATTCTGTTTCCGCAGCCGGAATCACTGCCATTACAGGGATTCGGCTCTTTTTTATGCTAAGCTTCCATAGAATAGACTTAGCCCAAGATGCAATTGTTTTGATAAACTATAATCAGTACAATCAAGGGAAGTGCAGCGCGAATGGCATTAAAACAGTTAAAAAAGCTATTATTTGACCGCCCACTGAAGAACGGTGTCCTACTGAACAACCAATACAAAATCGAAGAATGCCACGGCATGGGCGGCTACGGCTTGGTTTATGTGTGCACCGATGTTCATACGCAAACACCGTACGTCTTAAAACAGCTCCGTCCGACAAAAGCCAAAAAACAAAAGGAAAGAGTCCGATTTCAGCAGGAAATTGGTCTGCTCAAAAGCATCAACCACCCGCAAATCCCGGCCTTCATAGAAGACTTCATCATAGACGGACAAGCCTGCTATGTCATGCAGCTGGTCGAGGGAGATAATATAGAGGAATTGTTATTTTTTCAAAAACAGCCGTTTACAGAGCTGATGGCATTACAGCTGATGTCTCAGCTGCTGGACATTGTAGAATACCTGCATGAACGTCTCATTTTTCACACTGACATCAGAACGCCAAACATTATGATGAATCACGGTAACGTATATCTTATCGATTTCGGCCTTGCCAAACAGTTATCTCATGAAGAAGATGAGGAATTAAAGCTCAGAAAACAGGATGACTTCTTCGATCTCGGAGAAACCCTGTTGTTCCTGCTGTACTCTCAATATAAAGGGAAAAAGAAGAAAAACGCCACTTGGCTGGAGGAATTAACGCTGACAAAAGAAGTAACCCTGCTGCTGAAAAAATTATTGGGCATTGATGAAGAGTATCAGCACACGGCTTCCATTCGCGAAGACCTGAAGCGTGCGATTCAATCAGTGACATAAAAAAACCCTTGTCCCAATGCGGAACAAGAACTTTTTTTGCGATTAACTGCTGCTGTAGCTCCGGCGTTTGTAGCGGTGACTGCCGCCATAACGATCATCATGTCTTCTTCTGCCAGAACTGCTGCTGTAGCTGCGGTAATGGCGGCGCCGGCTGCTGCTGTAGTGCCGGTGTCTGTGATGGCGATCACTCGAGCTGCTTGAGAGGGACTTGATCGTTTTGATGATTTTTTTAAACATATGCTGTTCACCCCTTTTCTGCTTCCTATTATATATAATTGTTCGGAAGAAAGAAAAACATAGCCGGATCACTTTTTTGAAAACAAAAACGCAGTCCCATTTTCATTTGTCTGCAGCTCATAGCTAATATGAAGCAACCGGCATATATCCTCAATAATCTTCAACCCAAGCCCGTTACTATCTTGATCTCTATCAAATCCAATGCCATCATCGCGAATCGAAACAGCTCCGTTTTCTATCGTGACTTCCAGCTTTTCAGCTTTCGAATGCTTTAGCGTATTTTGAAAAATGTTATCGAATAACCTTTGGATCCATAAACTGTTGCTCACCCATATCAAACTTTGATCTGACGGCTTAAATTGCAATTCAATGCCATTGATACTGTATAAATAATCCCACTTTTTCACTGTGGTTTCTAATAGAACAGAAATATCGACTTCGTCATTTACAATATAAGAACTCTCTAACGTTTCGGCTGAGTAATGATTGAATTCATTCGTTAATTCCGCAATATATTCAATTTGCTGGTACAAAGATTCAAATGCGGTTTGATCCTGGCACTGGCTCTCCAAATAAAATAACTGCAGCCTGAGGGCTGTTAAAGGTGTATTAATATCATGCCTTAGTTTTTGCAGCAGCTCCTTTTTTATTTCCTCTCGCTGTCTTAGTTCCAGTTCCCGGTACGTTGTCCGTTCAATTAACAAGTTGACAGACTTGATCAATTCGCCAATTTCATCAGCGCGTTTCACTTCTATTTTATCGGGCACCTTTTGATCACTCGCCAGATGCCGAATGGTTTGATTCAATAGATTGATTTTACGCAGCAGAGAATGGATCGATTTTGAAAATAAAAAAGCTAACAATAAAAGTGATAATAAAAATACAGCCAGCATTGCCGGATACGCAAAAGACCTGTGAAAGGGCATGCCATGATTGATCGGTTTAAACACGCTGTCATAAATCACCGACATCAAAATGCTAACCGCCAGCAACAGTACCGGAACACTAATGACGGCCGTACATAATAACAACTGATATTTTGTCTTTAGCTTCATTTCTTCACAACGGTATTCAGCCGATACCCTTCTCCATAGATATTTTCAATGATCTCACCCGCTAAATCATTAATTTTCGCTCTGATTTTTTTAATGTGCACATTCACGATATTCGGATTTCTGTCTTCAAGCTGCCATAGATAATCAAAGAAATGTTCCTTTGTTAAAATATTGTTTCTGTTTTCATACAGATAGAAGAATATTTTCCGCTCAATCGCGGTAAACAGCACTTCATGGTGCAAACTCCCATTGAATACCTTTTTGGTGTCTGCATCAATATACAAATGTTTGATTTGCGTAAAGGTGCCATAATGATGCTCAAGCATATTTTTCATTCTCAGCAGCAGTTCTCTCGGATCAAAAGGCTTTACCATGTAATCCTCGCCGATTTTCAACCCTTGAAGCTTGCTGTCCATGTCATTGCGGGCGGACAGAAAAATAATAGGAAGGTTTAACCCCAAATCTTTTATTTTCTTAGACATTTGATACCCGTCCTCACCCGGCAGCATCACATCCATAATGACCAAATCCGCCTTCTGAATCACCGAAAGCACATCCGCTCCATCTGTTTTCCACATCACATGATATCCCTCACGCTGCAAAATCTTCTGCAGCAGATCACCAATCATGACATCGTCTTCCACGAGTAAAATATGATAACTCTTCATTAGCGAACCTTTCTTATAAACTCCATGGAAAGTTTATATATTTGATCGGGCTGATATAAATAAATACTGTGTGTTCCCCTTAGTTCCTTTATATCGGCTGTATTAAATTGAGCCGCAAACTCTTCATAATCTTTTCGGTTTTGTATGGCATACTTTGAATTTCTATTTTGGTCAGAGACCGCATCTAAAATGAGGACGGGGGTGTCTTTTGGCGCCGGCAAATTCATAGATTTGCTGCCATTTTGATAAGACTGTAAAAGCTCATGCTCCATATCAGCATTAAAAAATTGCTTAAAATTAATGGCTTTATAGATTTCTTTTTCTTCATCAGTTAAAAACGACTGCCGAATCACCTCAGGATTGTATACTGCGGAAGGCATAAATCGATGAAAACCAATCGAAGTTAACAGATGAAATCCTCTCATTTTCAGTCTGTCAATCCCGCTCAATTTATACGTGACATACTGCTGAGGCAATCCAATATCCATCGCAATAATCGCCTTAATTTCTTCAGGATATTTCTGCGCCCAATATATCGCTTCAATCCCAGATATGGAATGAGGCATTAAAATATAAGGAGGCTTATTCCCGCTTTGCAGAAGCGCTTTCCTCGTCTGTTCTAATATTGTATCAATATCCCTGTCATCATCATACACGTCGCTGTAGCCATAGCCCCCACGATCCACTACAGCAATCTTGTTTTCTTTTGAAAACTTACTGTACAACCCTTTCATCTCATAAGCAGGCGCCGCAATCCCCGAACCGGACATAAACACAAACGTATCCTTCCCGCTTCCCTCTTGATACACATTCATCTTTTTACCGTCAACATCGACTAATGTGCCTTTTTCTTTAAGGAGTGCTGCTTCCTTATTTAGCTGGTAATGGTGGTAGATAAAAACCGAGACGGCTGCAAGCAAAATCAAAGCGCCTATGCTGCCAAAAAAGATTTTTACGACTTTCCATAATGTTTTCATATGATGCTCCTTTCCCTGATACGGAAAGGATACGACATGAAAATAAATAACTGATTAACTTTGGAACAGTTTTATTTTCATATTTGACTTTGCCCTTACGGAAAGGTGTACATTTGGAGCATGGAGGTGATCGCTTGCTGTCGATCGGTGAATTTTCAAAGATATGCAAAGTATCAACAAAAACATTGCGATACTACGATGAAATCGGACTCATCCACCCCGAGGACATTAATCCTGAAAATGGATATCGATATTATTCTATCAGGCAGCTCAAAGAAATGCTCTTGATTAACCGTTTAAAGTCGTATCATTTTTCTCTGGAAGAAATCAAAGCCACCCTCGATTTGGAAGAGGATCAGGCTGAAGAAAAGCTTGGTTCTGCCCTTCAGCGAAAAAGAAAAGAAGTACAGGAAAAGATCAATGCTTATGAATATACCCTTACCCAATTGAACCTCGATATTCTGCGTGCAGAGAAAGGCAAACCAATGATGTCATGGCTTGACGATATAGAAGTAGTACTTGCTGAAACCCAGCCAATGAACATCCTGTATTTACGCAAAATGATGAGCAGTCATGACTATGCCCTAGGATACGAAAAATATTTTAGCAGGCTATATGAAAGAATTGCGGTTGATAAACTTACCTTGCTCGGCACGCCCATGACCATTTATCACAGCCCTGAATACAACCCTGCCGGCAATGATACAGAGTTTGCGATTCCAATAGAGGAGATTGCTAGAGCTACAAGAGATTTGCGCGGAGGCCTATGCGCAAAGTCTGTATTAAAGGGCCCCTATTCAGAATTGACATCCGTATACGCTAAGCTGAGGGAATGGGTCGAAGATGAAGGCTATGAATTGGCGCAATCCCCCTATGAAGTGTATGTAACCGATCACCAGCAAGCTGGTGTCCCAGAGGATATTGTAACTGAAGTGTATTTTCCAATAAAGAAAAAAGAGAGGTAACTGCCATGCAAAGAAACGACTGGCCAACTGCAGACCCGGCAGCCTTAGGGATGGACACCGAAAAACTGTCTAAGCTTGACCCTAAAATAAAGTCCGAATACAGCAATATAAACGGTATTGTGGTTGTGAAAAATGGATACATCGCTTTTGAGCGCTATTATCATAGCTATGGACCGAATGATACGCATCATGTAGCATCAGTAACCAAAAGTATCATGTCAGCTCTTATTGGGATTGCGATACATGCAGGATACATAAAAAGTGTCGACCAAAACGTGCTGGACTTTTTCCCAGAATACGTTCCGGATCCTTATAATAAACAAAAACAAGACATCACCATACGCCACATTCTCACGATGACAGCTCCCTATCCATTTGAAGACTGGCATGAACCGCTCGATAAGATGTGCATGCAGCCAGATTGGATTACCTATACGCTCGGTATGCTGGGTCAAGGAGGAACGATCGGCACATTTAAATACTCCACCGCAGGCGCCCACCTGCTGTCAGCCATCATCACCCGCAGAACAGGAAAAAGTGCCCGCGAATTCGCCAACGAGCGCCTGTTTAAACCGATCGGCGTGAAAGAAATCCCGCATTATGGTATGCAATCATTCGGCTTTGACGATCTATTCGGAAAAAACGTGAAGGGATGGGTTAATGATCCGGATGGCAATTCAACCGGAGGATGGGGGCTTACGATGACTCCGCGGGATATGGCACGGTTTGGTTATCTTTATTTGAATCATGGTACTTGGAACAATCAACAAATCATTCCTGAATCATGGATTGACCAATCAACTGCGATGAACGCTAATAACTACGGCTATCTATGGTGGCTGCGTGAAGAGGAAGGTGTTTTCTCATACTCAGCACTTGGGGATGGCGGCAATGTGATTTGCTGTGTTCCGGAGAAAAACCTGGTTGTAGCCATTGCATCGGAGTTCATCATGAATGCTCGTGACAGGTGGCAATTGATTAAGGAGTATTTAGTTTCTCAATGAAATTATGAAAATTGACAAACGAGAATTCCTTATTGGCAGCCTGCTCTAAGGAGCACGATATTGAGAAGGCTGCCATTCTTTCTTATGTCAATTAAACTTTCACAAAACAGAATTCAGCGATATTTATCCATGTAGTAACATAAAATCACCACAAAGCCTTTTTCTCTTCTTCCTGCTCGATAAACAAATGATTTTCAGGACGGCCCAAAACAGAAAAAAGCGCCAAAAGCAACTTCCATCCCCGGATCGGACTTCCGCATCTAAACTTCAACACTTCTCCTTCCGCTAAAGTAAACCTCAAAGTTGGGCTTGTACACCAAGCAATCTTCACTTGAATAACATGCTCACCAGGCGGCAAATCAATTCGCAGCCTCCCTCCATCTTTGATATTTCCCATCTCAGCCCCATCAATTAGCACTGAATACTCTCTCAATTTGTTGATGTACTGCGATGTCCTGCTCATTTCAATGTACGTCTTTTGATTCACGATGACACATCCTCAAAGTAATGATCTTACAGGCGAGAAGCGCTAGAACCCTTCCGCCATACCGTTATTTCCCTTCCTAGTATATTATAACTTGCTGTGCTTCAGCTCTCCGTCGGCAAAAATCCCTTTCAGCTTCAGTGTGCCTTCTAGTTGAGCGCCTATAAAAAAACACCCGCTTGTATTTACGAGCGGATGTTAGATCTTTCGAAATGAACCCATTGAATTTTAAGAAGTATTATTGATTGATATCTTTTAGCGCCTGTTTCGGTTGTGAATGAAAAATCATCAATGATGCAATAATGGCAATCATAACCCCTAATGCACCAATCCAGGTAATCGAGGCCAATGATACGTTTTCTACAAAAACCCCGCCTATACCTGCGCCGACTGCCATGGCGAATTGCATCATTGACTGATTCATGCTAAGCAAAACACCTGACATCCCCGGTTCTATTGTAGCCAGGTGAAATTGCTGTGTCGGACCGGTAGACCATGCGGCAAACGACCATAATATCAGAATCACCAACACTCCGATATGAGAATGGGTGACAAGTGACAGCAGAATCAGTGTGACGATATGCAATGTCATCCCGCCAACGAGTGTAAAGGGCACTCCCCATTTATCGGTGCTATATCCCCCAAACTTTGATCCAACCAAACTGGCAATTCCAAATATAAGCAAAACACCGCTAAGCAGCTTGCCACTTATTCCTGAAATGTTCAAGAGATAAGGTGACAAATAGGTATAAGCAACAGAATATCCCCCGAGCCAGAAGAAAGTGATTGATAATCCCATCGCCACTTTCCGTTTTTTGAAAAGAGCAAGCTGTTGAAGCAAAGGTACAGGTTTATCCCCTTCAGTATGCGGAAGAGTAAAGAATATAACGGCCATTGCGATCAATCCCAACAAAGCAATTGCACCAAATACAGACTTCCAGCCTAATGCTACTGCTATCATTCTTCCAAGCGGAACACCAATGATTAAAGAAGCGGTAAATCCCATAACGACCGTAGCGATGGCACTGCCCTGCTTCCCTTCCGGCGCAATCTTAGCGGCAATCGTTAATGCGGTTACAACAACCACACCCGCTCCCATCGCCATAATGATCCGCGCTGCAATAAACCAACCATAACCAGGCAGAACAAAGGCCAAGATATTGCCGAACACAAACAAACCGAGAGCATAAATCATCAATCTGCGTCTATCCATACTTGCTGTCAACGCCATGAGTACGGGTGTTAAAAGAGCATATACAAGTGAAAAGATCGTAATGAGCTGGCCCGCGGCAGCCAAGGTGATCCCGAGTGTATGAGCAATGCGATCCAAAATACCCGAAATGATGTACTCTGAAGTTCCGACTAAAAAGCTGACAATGGCTAACATATAAATTTTCAAGGTGTTAGACATAAACGTTCACTCCTTAATTTTTTATTATAACAACATATCACGAATTATCGATATGTTAATTTAAAAAATAAACACATCGTAATATGTCGATATGTATGGTGTAAAAATAAACATCTTTTGATGTTTATTTTTTATATCTCTGTTTTAAGAAAGTCCGCAAGTTTCCCAATGGCTTCTTCATCTCTTTTGTAATAAGTGTACTTTCCAATACGCTCCGCCTTAATCAGGCCGGCTCTTAAAAGGATGGTGAGATATTGGGAAGCCGTTGATTGCGTCATTTTCAATTTGTCTGTTATTTGACTGACACATACCCCGATTGTGTTCATATCAATCCCTTCATGGGGTGAAAAATGACGATCAGGTTCCTTCAGCCATTGCAAAATTTGCAGCCTTGATTCATTTGATAAGGCTTTGAATACTTCAATTGGTTCCATATCGTTTATTATATCGTTATATTCCGATATGTCAATTCGTTTTTTCGTTTTTGATGACTGACTTCTTTTTAGACATTAAAAATCTGAAGACTTATTTCAGGCCAGTTGGAGGTATTACAGAACTTAACTTTCGCATATCTACTGTTAGGTTGACCATTAGAAAGCGCTGCTTTATATATACTTTGCTCTCATTCTGCTTTTTTATCTCTCCAAATATTATAGATTTTTCTCCAGATCATTAAATAATTTAAATACCATCACGCGTTCACCTGTCCGAGAGCTTAAATCAGTATGAAAACTTATCACTTTTTCTCCGGTTATCGTTAGGATAATATCCTTTAGACCCTCTATCCCTGATTCAACTAACTCCGAACGAGTTTGTTTGATAGATAACATACCCTCTTTTGATCCACAAACTGCATATTCAGCTGGTGTTAAAATTCCTTTTAAATTAACGATAATCATATCCCGCAGTATATCAGTTTTAACAGATACAGACCCGCGCCCAAGATAATCCTTCTCCCATTGCGTAATGGACTTACTGATCTCTGATTCAATAGAACCTTTCGTTTTTTTCATATATAACACATCTCCTGGCAAAATAATTGGCATATTCTATTCGTTATTTCGTCTCATTAATATTCTCTTACAACATGTCCTTCATATACACCTTCAATATCCAAATCAGTTGTGCCGTTTCTTGTGACCGCTACAATTTTGGATAACATATTTTCTTCCATCATAGAGTGTACATGCAAAAATCGAACGCTCCCTAAATGGGTTTCCTCAACTTCTTCATAAGATTTTAAATGATAAAAATGAATTGCTTTTCTTATTACTTTTTTCATACATTCCATATTTTCTCGATCAAACAGAGTCATTTCCTCTATTGTTTTCGTGACAAAATCAGTTATACTAGCACCCATTACATCCTCCTTAAAACTGCTTTCTCCCCATATATGAGTGTAGAAGCTGACCACTTCACTCCATCATGACAAGCAATGATCAGGTAAGGCTTGACCTGTTTTAGTAGAAGGAACCTCCACAATTGAGGATTCCCCATCCTTATGATCAACGATTAAACCTCTTACTTTAACATATGACGGCACCAGTGGATGTTGACGAATGATATCAACACTTTTTTCAACAGCGCCACTGCTATCTACATTTAGCCACTCATCGACCGTATCGCCTAAAAATTCAGGCTTGCAATTTTGAAAGAGATAATCCAATGTTTGTATTTTATCTTTCATTGTTTCAAGTTGAGTTAGCATATGATCTGTTGAAGTCCGCTTATCTTTTGTTCCTACTACAAAGACCTCCTCAACATCTTCCTGGTAAATCGCAAAAATAACAGATCTCATGATTTCTCCATAAGGATGTGAGATAGCGGCACCATAGCTTTGGATAGTCAGCATATTTTCTGCTGGAGTGTTCGTCACTTCTTGTAAAACAGGCTCCAAACCGTTTTCAATGTCCGTCAAAAATAATACTTTTTTATTTACATACATATAACACACCTCTTCCTTATGTTTATCATTTTTATATTGAGTAACAAATCCATTTGTTTAGTTTCATGGTTACCAGCTTTCCCAACATCCTTCTTGATCAATACTAGCCAGTCGAACCCATCCATTTTGAACTTTCTGCAGAAATACTGGGTCATTATTTAATAACCGTTCTACATGTTGTCTAGGCGCTTGGATGACAATCAACAAACGAAGAGGAGAATGATAAGCCTCATGATCTGATTGCATGACGGATTGCCAAGGCAGTCCGGCTAACAAGTCGCTTGCATTCCCCTGCATCACTCCGAGACCTGCAGTAACGGTTTGTGTTGCTTTATTTCCGCTGCCATAATAATGAGGTGCTACTGTTGATGCGTAATATTGTAAATTAATCCATTGGGCCACAGTTCCAGGTCCTGCAATAATATTTGCTAGGATTTCACCGCTTTCATCCTGCTTCCAATCATAATTATGGAGAAAGGCTCTTCCTTCCAAATCACAATCCTGGGTTAATTCACGTTGGCCGATAATAAAAGCGGCATTACGAGCCAGTCCCCATTCCGGACGTATCTCACTCCAATCCTCCGCAAATCGGTCTGCCTCAGCCTTCGGATTTTTAAGTTTTGATTGGACATTCGGTAATTGGGCCAGTCGTTCTGCGTTTACACGATGTCTCACTTTCGGCATAGCAGCTTCAATTTGCTCAAATGCTTCTTGTGCAGCTTCGGAAAGCTCTGGTACATAAAGCCAATGTAATTCATCCACCGTTGTATTATGTTCAGCTGCTGCAAAAACCGTATCCTCAGGGATTTTCATTCCTTCAGTTAAGAGAGCTTCTCTTACCTCTGAAAGATTACATAAAGCAGCTAAAACTCTTGCATTGAATCCGCCGGCCGCTCCACCGCAGGCACCACAATCAAGAGCCGCGGCATAAGGATTATTGGTGCTTTGACTGCCATGTCCGCAAATCACGACTAAGGGTGCAAAATTCTCTGTTAATCCCATCATTTTTAGTGCTTGCCGAGCATAGTTCACTTTTTCTTCATCAGTAAAACCCAAAGGTATTTCTGCCTCTGTAGCATCATAATGAAGCGAGAGTTTTGTATCAGGTTTGCGCAGCCAAGCCTCACGGAGATTACGAATGAAACGACCCGCCTTTCTTGGCACAAAGCTACGGGCTGCCATTTGTAGAGTAAGCCAAGGTCCGCTTAGCTCAGGCAGTAGTAAGCTCGAAAGCACATTCTGCTTCATCGTTTTAAATGTATGGCTTAAAGAATGAACCGCTTGCGTTCGTTGGTTGTATTTTTCGAGTACATCTTCATCTGCGAACTCTTTAACTTTATGTTGTGGTTTTTGTATGATCGGCAAGGAGGCATGACTGTGTTGACTGCCAAGTTCACAAGTTGCAATCGGCACCCCGAAGAAACCAGCAACACCAATCGTTTCAAACGGGCCTGCTTTTTCTAGTTGACGACGAAAAGGCTCTGACCGTACATCGATGCAGAATGCTAATTGAGCTAATGCAGATTTTTTACCGTCGGTTTCACGTTGTTTCGAGATGATCTTCTGGCTTAATCGATCAGTGTATGTTTGTTCCCAAGCTTCTAACCAAAGTTTCCTGCGAAGTTTCTCATCAAAGCTGTAGGCAAATGATAAATATTCGTTTTGTTCATCAGCCGGCATCTGTGACCATTCCTCTAATGTAAGCCCCCCCCAATGTATCCAAGCTGCTATAAGGGGAGTAATTGAAATTTTATTCTCAAATCGTTCATTATTAATAGGTAAATATGGCTTTATAAGAGCCCATTCCATGGATATTCGAACTGCTAAATATTCTGTTAGAAGTGCATGTTCATGGCTCGATTGTTGGGAGCGCCAAAGCATCATCCCTGCCCATCCGGGTAAGGAAAGTAAATGGCCTTCAAGATAACGCTGTATTTCTGATTCAGGGATTTCTAGTGCGAATAACGCTTCTTGTAAAGCCAAATGTGCCTCTTGCGGCCAACCTTTTAATCTTTCACGCTGCTTCTTACTAAGTGCCGGATCATACTGAATGAGATGCTGCCAGGCACGATAGAAACCTTCCTCACGGTTGGGCATTGTCCAACCTGCCTGAGAGTCATCAAGATATAATTTACTCCACTTAATGACATGATGGTCTAGTATGTTGACTACCTTTTCACCATCCTGATTCTCTATATACGAACTGATTGGCTGCATAAAAACATTCTCGATATGATCCAGTCCACTGCATTCATTCACCAATTTCTCCAGCTTATGTGATGATAAAAGGTCGGAAGGCAGTGGTTCTAATTGTAATCCAGCATGACAAAATCGCTCTGCCACATCCCTTAGGATATGAAAGGAATGTGAATCAAGCCAATGCTGCAGCCCCATTTCTACAAAATCTTCATCAATCTCACCTTTATTCTTTGCTGATCGGATCATAGATGCACTAGGGTATATATCAACATCACGAGTATGTTTCAGCCAACTTGCAACCTGATCAAAAGGTTGGTTTTCAAGTCCCATCCACGGGTTACGTGCAGCAAATGTTGAAATAGGCCAAAGCGGTGCAATGACTCGGCTGGCAGATTCAATTAAAACGTTAATATCTCTTTCTTGAACATCAATATCTGTCTCTTTCTTTTTTACACTTTCTTTCGTTAATACGGATGTAATGCCCAACGCTTATTACCTCCTTATGATAAATATTGTTTAAGGTAGTCTGGATGACTCTCTACTGTCTTGGGTTTTGCTTCACCTAATCGTACTAACCAAAGATAGAGTACTGCGAAGAAATCTGAAGAACGATGACGAGCAACCCAAGTACCTAAAGCACTGCCAAATAGCAAGAGACATACGACAATCATGACAGCTGACATTGGAGGTTGAACACTTTGAAAAATGGTTGTATGCAGCCACTTATAGAAAAGGTTATGAATGATAAAATATACGAGGGCTGCTCCTCCTAAAACAGTGAAGCCGGCAATTCGGCCAATTCGGCCCTCTCCAAAAGCGACAAGCTGAGTCCAAGAAACGGACAATGACCACCCTAAGATCAGCGCACTAATGAATTGATATCCCTCTCCAGGAGCAGCGAGCCAAAAAGCAACGCCTATAACTAAGGATAAAATCCGACCAGCCATGACCCATAAATAGGATGTTCTTTCATTAGTACGAGCCGATACTTCATGACGCCCTACTGCCGAACCAGCCTGTAAAAACAACGTAGCTTTGAATAAACCATGTAAAATAAGATGAATAATGGCTGCGATATAAGCCCCTAGTGCACACTGAATGAGCATAAACCCCATTTGTGCAATCGTGGAGCCTACTAGCTGGCGTTTATAGTCAACCTGGACCAAACTAATACCCGTTCCTATCAATACAGAAATGCTAGCAAGCAGAAGTAAAATAACTGAAGCGATACCACCGTTAAATAGAGGTGAAAATCGAGTGAGTATAATACCGCCTGCATTTACTAAACCTGCGTGCATAATCGCAGAAACAGGAGTTGGAGCAACAATAGACTCAATTAACCATCTTTGAAATGGCCATTGAGCCGCAGGAATGATCACTGCTAATACAATCAATAGATTAATCCCTGTTCTCTCCCATGCCCCCAGTTGAGCTAAGCTATCATTTGTTAAAACCAATGATAGCTGCCATTGACCTGTGACTTGAAAAAGCCAAACTATCGCGAGAAACAAAGAAAGCCAGCTTAACAAAAATAATCGGCCAGTAACCTTGGCTGCTTCACCAGCGACTTGCCAAGCACTGTTTAACCTGATAAGCAGGGTTAAACCGACAAGAGTTGCTCCCCAAGAAATAACCATCAGGCGGAGATCACCACTTAACCACGCAATTGAAGCAGCACCTGTAGTGAAAGTAAAAAGCGTAAAATATTTTCGATAAGATCGATCACCCATTAAGTAACGTACAGAAAAACGCTGAATGATTAAACCAATTGTCAGAACAAAGAAAGTCATTAACCAAGCTAAGGAATCGAAGTGCCAAGGGCCAACATTCCCATTCACACTCCTATTGGCAAGAATTACTAAGGAAACCAACGGCGGTAAAGCCAAGATACCAATATGAATGCGAACAAAACCCAAGGATACGCGAGGATGTAAAAACAATAGTCCACTTATCCCAGAAGCAATAAGCGTAATAAAAAATAATGTTAATAATGATGACAAACTCAGCGAAACTAACATTTCAAAATTCTCCCTTTTTTTAAAACTCATTATTGGTCAAAAGACCTTTCAATCAGATCATATTTGTCTATTATTTATTTCAATTTTTATTTATCTCTATTTTTTTCCAACAAAAAAGCCGACAACTTCAAAATTTCAATGATTATGTTAGATCATTGAATCCTGAAAATTGTCGGCTTCACTTCAACTAACTTCTGGGAAGTTTTTTGAAGAGCTACCTTATTATTGGTCATTTTACTATATGCTATGTTTTAACTTCCTTCTAAAGGAATGAAATCATCGCTACATTTTAATATAGTGCTTAATTATTAAATAAAATCGACTTATGCTTCTCTTCGATTTAAATTAGGATACTTTTTCATCCTGTCAAGATGAGTTGAAAGAATGCTAAAGACCTAATAATGTAACAAACGAAAATAAACATCTGCGCCGATTATTAAGTTACGTATAAGATATGCTAAATTTTAAACATTGTCAACTAAAACTACTATTCTAATTCAGTGGGATTCAGATTTTGGTGTTCGTTTAAGTTGGTACCTTACCAAGTTCATTTCAAGTCTCCATCAAACCTTTTCAACTGTAAACTCTTCCCCCTCTTTTAACTTTTTTTCAGTTTTATTAAGTTCTTCCCTCAAACGGCCATCTTACCTCGATTTTCCTTTCTTTTTTCGTGTTTGATTTATACAGAATACTCTTTCTATTCAAAAAGAATTTTCCCTGAAAGAGAAAGAAATAAGAAAAAACACGGGAAGAGAAACAGAATTCTTCTCTTTTCTCATGGTTTATTTTCTTCTTTTCCTGTTCTTCAGAACTGTATAGGGAACATCATTGGGAAAAGCAGGACACAGTATGGGCAGGGGTTGGGGCATATGGACACATAGAAAAAGACTGGACTGCAATGGATCCAGCCTGAATTTTTATTAATTTGATATTGATATTACTGCCTGATTCACAATGGTAATGGTCCATACATAGTGTTGTGGCTACCGGTTATCCCCCGACTCCCTGCTAGTCGGGAACCGACTATCTGACAGTGGGTACCAACTTTGTAGCGTTTGGAAGAGGAAAGTTACAACTACATATAAAGGCTCATCATTTCTGCCATAAATTATATATACACCCGAACAAGGAGGAAATTTTTTAGCTTCCCATATGTAATAGTCTTTTATAACAGAAATATTTAGTGTTGCTGATATATTGCAGTATCTAAAATTAATAGTATCGTTTCCTTTTTTCTTTCACCTTGATAATTGCAACAGAATATGATATAATTATTCATTTTTGTATTATATATTTAAATTTACCTACTTCATTATTACAGCAATCACAGGTTCCGTTTTGAGTAATAAAAGAGATATTATGATTCTCACGTTCATTTTTTAATCACTTTGTATTCTTTTAAGTATTCATTTGGAGAATATATTTTCATAATATTACTGAATGGTACAGAAACATTTGGTTTCAACTCACAATAAATTTCATCAGTTTGTCTACTATAAAAAACCCCCTCATTTATTATTGATAATGATTTTTCGATAATCCATTTTCTATTCATCAAATTAATTTCTGTTTCCTCAAGATTTTCTGTGTAAATCCTATTATAAAAATTTTTAATATTACTAATAGGTGCCTCGAACTTAATTACGTAGCATTTTTTGTTGTTGTCATTCACCCAATCATATTGTATTTTTCCATCTTTCAGAAGTTGTGCTAAATTATATAGAAACTCGGGACTTTCATTCACGTTTCCTCCATAATTTAATACATTTTCACTGAAAAAGAATGAATTAATTTGATAATCCTCAAATAATTTAAAACTCACCCATTCGGCTGAATCTCGTCCTGAAAGGCCTCGATAATCCTTGGCTATATCGTAAATTCCCCCTTTATAATGAACTTGTTTCTTTGCTAAATCTATTTGGACACCATTATTTTGTAAGTATTTATTTAATGGAGTGTCTAACAATATAGCTTGTTGTAAATTAATTAGCCCGTATTTTTTTATACTCGAACAACCATCATTATTAGTGGTAACATGGAGAGAGGACATTATAAGCTCACTTGATAACAATTGTTCATCGGTTATTTGAAATAATTCAATGAACTCATCACAATCATAATTATCCTTATTATTAGCGATATATTTACTAATTTCTCTTTCTGTTATACTCAAGTATTTACCGAGTGATTGTATTGTACCTTCGAAGGTTGTAAGGTCGTAATGGATAGCTTTTGACATCAAGGTTCCCCTCCTTGTAATTTATTCTTTACCAACAGCAACTTGTGTTAATGCCTCTTGTATTTCCTTTTCAGCCTCATCGTTTGCTTCGTTCTTCTCCACTTCATTAACAATGTTCCCTATCATCATGTTGAAATGAGATTCATGATTAGAATTTATAAAAATCTTTCTAAATACCTCAAAATAGATTGTATTTTGTTCTTGGCTACTATCTACATATAGATCATCATTCACATGATGTGACCCATCATTAGCCCAAGAAAGTAAAGAATTACAAACCACCTTATCATCATCTAGGAACCCTTCAACAATTTCATTAATATCAACGTTTCCGAAGAACTTGAAGTAGTTTTCTAATATCCTTCTCATAATATTAGGAGTTGTTATTGAATTAGAATTTTCACGTAATTCTTTCCAAAGTAGTTCATATGAATTCTTAATGGGGTTTTCTTCATATCGACTAATGTAAGATATATTACCTGTCTTCCTGATAATCCAAAATATTTCATCAGGTTGCTTTTTATTGCTCCTACCTTTGTTGTAAGAAATCTCCTTGTGAAAATAAACATTATGTGTCAAAATAATTAATTGTTTGAAGTTAGACTCATTACTCCTTACCTTTTTCTTCAAATTATTTATGAGGTTGCTCACCATAAATAGTATATTGCTGTCCAAGCTAGAAATAGGGTCATCAACCACAACTACTCTTGCTGTATTTACTTTGTCCTGATCATTACTGCCATTAATGAGCTGATAGAAATACAGGAAGGTAATAAAGGTTTTCTCTCCTTCACTTAATGTTTCATTTGCATCTTCACCATTTCGCCTTACAATTTTGTAATTACCCTGTTCAGCAGATTCTGCCAACTGAAAATTTGTGAAACTAAAGGATTTAAGCAGCATATTGATTTCATGAATAGAAGGTAATACACTCGTAAGTTGATTCTGTAACTCAATCGCTTCATCTTCTAGTCTCTTTTTGTGAGTTTTTTGCTCTTCCTTACCCCTTTTCATTCCCACTAAAGCGCTATTCTCTCTTGTAAAATTACTCATGTAATTTTCATAATGACTCTTATTCTCTTCCACAATAAATCGCCATATTTCTTTTGTTAACACTTCTCTTTCTTCTTTAATATTATCAATTACCCTATTTAATTCAATTATTTGTATATTAGCACGGTCGACCTCTGAATTTATTTGCTCAAGGTAACTTATTATTGAACTTAACTCAATGCTCCTACTTGGCTCATGTCTCTTTCTTTCAAGCAGCTGAGTGTTTTCTTTATACGTTAAATTAATTATTTCAAATAGAGATGTTATTTTTTCTTTATTAATATAAGGTATGTCTTCAGTCATAAGAAAATTGTACTTTTCAAAAAAGCCAAATGTATCTCTTTTATATTTTTCTATGGATGAATTAAGATTTTGTATTTGTTCAGTGTATGTTTCATCAAAATATTCATCCAACTTTTCCTTAAAACTCTCGGGTAACTCTTGTTGACAAAATGGGCACACACCATTTGAATCTTCCATATGTCTATGCCCTCTCTGTACCCAGTCACTTATATTTAGTTCAGATATTAATCTAGCAATATCTATATCCTTTTTACCTATTATTTTCGTTTGAAATATTGATTGTTTCTCTAAAGAGCTATCGTAGTGTACTTCTGGAATTACCCTAACTTTTTCTCGGGAATTTTTATAGACCGAATCAACTCTGTTCTTTAATTCTTCATATGTATATAAATCACTGTTGTTATTTGTAGCTTCATCCGAACATCTTTCCATAAATCTCTTTTTATTATTGCGAAGACCTGTAAAAGCCTCTTCAAAAACTTCATCATAATTCTGCTTTAATTCCCAGCATTGATCAACAAATTCTGATTGTAAGGTTTCTAATTTCCCTTCTTTTTCTTCTATATTCTTTTCTAAATTTCCAATTCGTTCTTGATGTCTCTGTGCACCCTTCAATTTTTCGTCTATTAAGGTCAATATTTCAGTAGACTCTTTACCTAAAGTAAAAATCCCTTTTATTTCATTCCTGATATTAAAGTTGTCTTGGACAAAATTTCTATTGTAAACAAACAAATCGAAGGCAGAACTCCCTTGTTTCCGTTCTATATTGCAAGAAGAATACTTTTGATTGTCGCTATTTCTTAGAAATTCAGAAATAGTTGTCTTTCCGGTACCATTGCTTCCGTAAATGTAATTGATCTTACTCAAATTAACTTCAATTCCCCTTGAATCATAGGATGCAACTTCCTTAATACTAATCTTTTCTATCAAACTACTCCCTCCCAACTTTTCCTACTCCCGATATAATTTTCCTGATGTTAATTTCTATTTTACAGGAAAAGTTTAACATGTATAAGAGGAGTTCCAAAATTCCAATAATTTTTTCCCGATTTCTGTATTTGGTTGCAAACAATAAGCAGCAATTAATGGAACAACTATGACCTCACCTCAATGTAAAAATGCTTACATTTTTATTTCATTATAGCCTCTCATTTTTGACTTTTATTAATAATAAAAAGGTATCCCTAATATAGGACACCTATTATATGTTACTTTGAGTTTATACCAATTATAATGTTTAAGAAACTCAATAATCTCCTCATAAAACTTCTTTTTAATACCTGCTTTCCTCAGAACCTCCCATCCTTTAATCACTTCTCCCTCCTCTTTCATTTCTCTAATTACGTACTTTACCCTTTTCAGACGGAAATCCTTCTCTGATTCCAAAACTTGTTAAATAAACACCTTCGTTTCCTACAACTTATCCAAATGATTTTCCAACAAGGCCCTCTCTTCAATGCGGTCTCCAAGTGACTTTACTGTAATTCTTATGGGCTTCCCGCTTATATTATTTACACCCACAACCACCTCATGGACCTTCTTTAATACTTCCGGGTCTCTTTTCAACCAATTAACACGGTTATTTATTGTTTCAACCTTTTGCCGTTTTGGTGAATTTACGTTGAGCCAATTTCTATCGTTCTTAAATAAGAAAGCATATACCACTGGACTTTTCCTTCGACTTTTCCTTCTTAATTGGGTTTTCGTAAGGTTGGGGTAGTCCTTTTGAAGCAGCATCCATTCACTTCGGTTCTCATTTACCAAATCATTACCTTTATGAAATTCCTTTCTTGAACTACTTTTGGTATCTATAAATTTTTCATATTTAATTACGGTATTGGTATCCACACCTAGTTTCCGAGCAATCTCCCTATACAACTGCCTGTCATTCAACAAAAATTGCAACTTTTTCTTCCAAAGTGTTCTTCAGAACTGTATAGGGAACATCATTGGGAAAAGCAGGATACAGTATGAGTCCTTACAGGACAAGGGGCTGGGAGCATATGGACAGACTGGACCGCAATGGATCCAGCCTGAATTATTATTGATTTGATATTGATATTACTGCTTGATTCACAGTGGAATAATAGTCCATACATAGTGTTGTGGCTACCGGTTATCCACCGATTCCCTGTTGGTCGGGTACCGACTATCTAACATCGGGTACCAACTTTGCAGCGTTGAGAAGAGGAAAGTTACAACTACATAGTTGGAATACCGAGAATGCAAAATAAAACGATCCGTTCACTTATAAACGACGGATGGACAAAAAACCCCTTTGGCTAAATAACCAAAGGGGTTAAACATTTATTATTCCACAGTAACACTCTTCGCAAGGTTACGCGGTTTATCAACATCACAGCCGCGATGCAGTGCAGCATAGTAAGCGATCAGCTGCAATGGAACAACAGATACCAATGGAGCAAGCGCTGGGTTTACTTCCGGCAGTACGAATCTGTCATCCGCATCGTCTAGGCCTTTCAGTGAGATGATGCATGTGTTGGCTCCGCGAGCGGCAACTTCTTTGACGTTTCCGCGGATGCTTAGATTTACGTGCTCTTGTGTTGCCAGTGCGAATACTGGTGTTCCTTGTTCGATCAAGGCGATGGTGCCGTGCTTCAGTTCGCCGCCGGCAAAGCCTTCTGCCTGGATGTAAGAAATCTCTTTCAGCTTCAGTGCGCCTTCGACACATACGAAGTAGTCGAGGCCGCGTCCGATGAAGAAAGCGTTTCTGGATACAGTCAGGTATTCACGAGCGATCATTTCCATTTCGTCTTTCTGGTCGCAAAGGGCTTCCATTGCGTTTGCTGCGATACCGAGTTCTTTGACGAGGTCAAATCCGATAGCGATGCCGTTTTTGTCAGCAGCCACAGAAGCAAGAACCGCAAGAACTGCGATTTGTGCAGTGTATGCTTTGGTTGACGCAACAGCGATCTCAGGGCCTGCATGAAGCAGCAATGTATAGTCAGCTTCACGGGAAAGCGTTGATCCAGGTACGTTTGTGATTGTCAGGGCTTTGTGTCCGAGCGCTTTGACTTGAACGAGAACCGCGCGGCTGTCTGCTGTTTCTCCGCTTTGAGAAAGGAAAATGAAGAGCGGTTTCTTAGACAGAAGCGGCATGTTGTAGGAGAATTCACTCGCTACATGCACTTCAACCGGCACGTTTGCCCACATTTCAATATATTGTTTACCGACAAGTCCTGCATGGTAGCTTGTTCCGCAGCCAATGATATAGATGCGGTCCGCTTCCGCTACAGCGGCAGCGATATCGCCAGGCACAGACAGCTTGCCGTTTTCATCTTGATACGTTTGGATGATTTTGCGCATCACAACTGGCTGCTCATCCGTTTCTTTCAACATGTAGTGAGGGTACGTGCCTTTTTCGATATCACTGGCATCCAGCTCAGCGATATAAGAAGCACGTGAAATCACGTCGCCATCAAGGTTTTTGATAACAACTTGATCATCAGTCACGATGACCATTTCTTTATCCATTAGCTCTACATATTCGTTTGTAACTTGAAGCATTGCCATCGCGTCAGACGCCACGACGTTGAATGTATCTCCAAGACCTACTAATAGAGGGCTTTTGTTTTTCGCTACAAAAATCGTTTCTCTGTTGTCGTTATCGAATAAAGCAATTGCATAAGAGCCTTTTAACAGTGTAAGTGTTTTGCGGAACGCTTCTTCTGTCTCAAGTCCTCCATTGACGAATTGCTCGATTACTTGAACGACTACTTCTGTATCGGTGTCACTTTTGAGCTCTACATCTTGCAAATACTCTTGCTTCAGCTGAACATAGTTCTCGATCACGCCGTTATGGACAAGTGTAAAGCGGCCCAGTGCGCTTTGATGCGGGTGAGCGTTCAGATAGCTTGGTTCGCCGTGTGTAGCCCAGCGAGTATGACCAATTCCGGCTTTCGCTTCTACATTGGCATCCACAACTTCACGAAGATCTGCAATGCGTCCTTTTTCTTTGAACACATGGATTCCCTGTTCGTTGGCAACTGCGATACCCGCAGAGTCATAGCCGCGGTACTCAAGCTTCTCCAATCCTTTTAACAAAATTTCCTTCGCATCAAGCTGACCGATATAACCTACGATTCCACACATAATTTCTTCCTCCTAAGATTGTAAAAGGAGACGAAGAAAGTCATTTTTCAAGGGGACTTTCAATCGTCCCCTCCTACATGTTTTATGGAAGATCATGTGATTTCCCTTTGTTCAAGGAGTCGCCTCCTTGGTTTGAAGAAATCCTTACGGCTGTGATCTGCATACTCAGCCGGGAGGCATCCGCCGAAAAATCGATAACCTCCATCCTCGTCAACTAAGCCTTTTTTCGGGCGCTTAGTTCGGGCGCTATAATTATAAGTAAAACAAAATCCCGTCTTTCCTGCCTCTAGAAAACAAGAACAAGACAAGCTTGATTTTACAGCATGTGCCAAGAATGGTCAATTGTTTTTTAAACAACTTTGCCGCCTGTCTCACAATTATTATATGTGAGTCGCACTTGTCTTGTTCGCTCTCTGTTTATAGATTTCGTTACTCTAATCCCATTTCTGACCGGACGACTTCAACAATGCGATTAACATATTCATCGCACAGTTCTTTCGTCTTCGCTTCAGCCATCACACGAACGAGCGGTTCAGTGCCAGATGGGCGCACTAAAATCCGGCCGTCGCCGTTCATTTCTTTTTCAACCTCAGAAATAACGGCTTTTACTTTTTCATTTTCTTCGACTTTATATTTATCAGTTACTCTCACATTGACTAAAAGCTGCGGAAACTTCTGCATTTCAGCCGCAAGCTCTGACAGCGGCTTGCCTGTCGCTTTTAATGTATTCATCAGCATAATGGCGGACAATAATCCGTCACCTGTTGTGTTGTAATCAAGGAAAATTAAGTGGCCGGACTGTTCTCCGCCGACATTGTAGCCGTCTTTTTTCATCGCCTCTACCACGTAGCGGTCGCCGACAGCCGCCTGCACGCTCTTTATCCCTTCTTTTTCAAGCGCTTTATAGAAACCGAGGTTGCTCATGACTGTGGAAACAACCGTATCATCCTTTAAGCGGCCCTCTGATTTCAGGTATTTTGAGCATATGTACATAATTTGGTCGCCGTCAACGATATTTCCTTTTTCGTCGACTGCGATCAGGCGGTCGCCGTCACCATCGAACGCAAGGCCGATATCAGCATTTTTCTCTTTTACAAACGCACTAAGCGCTTCAGGATGAGTAGATCCGACTCCGTCATTGATGTTTAATCCGTTCGGAGAAGTTCCCATTGTCGACACGTCTGCGTCTAAATCGGCAAACAAGTGTGTCGCAAGCGATGACGTCGCTCCGTGTGCGCAATCAAGCGCAACATGAATGCCTGTAAAATCTTCGTCGGCAGTCTGTTTTAAGAATTGCAGGTACTTTTGGCCGCCTTCAAAATAGTCGTTTACAAGTCCCAGGTCAGCTCCAACCGGTCTTGGCAGCTTATCCTCCGGTTCATCCATCAGACGCTCAATTTCAGCCTCCTGTTCATCAGAAAGCTTAAATCCGTCTCCTCCAAAGAACTTGATTCCGTTATCCTGCACTGGGTTATGAGAAGCAGAAATCATGACGCCCGCCTCTGCATCCATCGCTTTTGTTAAATAGGAAACACCAGGTGTAGAAATGACTCCCAGACGCATGACTTCTGCGCCAATTGATAAAAGTCCGGCGACAAGGGCTCCCTCCAGCATATGGCCGGAGATGCGTGTATCGCGGCCTATCAGCACTTTTGGACGTTGTTTGTCTTTGGTCAGCACATACCCGCCGAAACGTCCGACTTTAAAGGCCAGCTCAGGCGTAAGCTCGCTGTTGGCAACACCTCTTACACCATCTGTTCCAAAATACTTGCCCATTTTATAATCGCTCCTTTTTTATTCTGATGAAGATTGTGAACCTGTATTTGATTCATCTTCATCCTGATCCTGATTTTGATCTTGGTTTTCGTCTTGATTTTGATCATCATTGTTTTTATCACTGTTCGTTGTATCTTCTCGCTGATTATTCTCTTTGTCATTCGTCTTGTCATCAGTGTCATCCTGGTTCCCTGACGTCGTATTGCTGTTATCTTTTGTTGTCGTATTCGTTTTTTTAGACGTAAGCTTGATTTTTGCGTTTTTCTGCCCCAAGGACCAGGTTACATTTTGAGGCCCGTTTACTTCAAGCTTCACACTATGCTCTCCGTCATCTAAATCAGATACGTTCACATACAATTCTATGTCTGATTTCTGCAGTTTTTTTATGTTGCCGGGAGAGCCTTTGGCCGTAACATCTATCGTTTGTGATTCCGGATCCAGAAATTCAATGTTCTGTGAGCTGCTCAGCCCTACAGTCTTAATAGGGACATTCTCAAACGTCTGATCCGCTTCACTATCTACTTCTATATGCAACGTCACCTTTGACGGCGAGATTTTTTTGACGCCGTCAGGAAGCGGAATATCTGCCTCGATATCAGAATCCTTTTTGATTTTGCTTAAATCTAAGCTGACACCGTCTATAAATTCAAGAGAATCCAAGACATCCTGCGAGCCGTAAACCGTCACCTCACTGGGACTTGATTCGATATTCGCTATGCTGACACCGTCAGGAAGGCTTCCTGTCCGCTCAATTTTAAAGGGCACTTTTTTACTCGGACTTGTCACCGGAACGGTAATTTTGATGACCGAGGGCTCCACATCGACAGGAAGCGCGTTTCCGTCTTTATCATAGACAGTCACTTTCGCTTCCTTTTCAATCGTTTCATCTGCATTTTCCAGGTTTACCGAAGCTTTCACAAGAGAAATATTATCAATCACGTCTTTAGAACCTGTAATCTGTACATTTTTAGGACTGACAATCGGCTGCTCCGGAGAATAGCCTTTTTTCATTTTGCTTTTGTTGTAATACTCCACTTCAACAGGAAAGCTTTCTGTCGTGCGTTCTTGAATGGTGACGGTCGTCACGGACGGATTAATGGATATCGTCAGCCCATCCGACACGTTTTTGGCCTTAAGCTCGACCTTATGTGTGCCGGTTTTCAGCTTCTCCATATCCGCGTATATCTCAAAATTCTTTGTCTGTCTCGCCTTCTTCACGGCGCTTGTCGGACCTTTTATCGTGACATTCACCGTTTGCGGAACGCCCGTCACGACATAATTTTCATCATCGTAATATGCTTTAACCGGTATATCAGTCAGTGTTGCCTCATCAGTTGTAGATGTCGGAAAAAATGATTCACCTGGTTTTTTCGGAGTTGGTGCTTGGTTGCTGTTAACCGCTACATAAAGCAAGAGCGCGAAAAGCAGCGCAATGACTTTCACAGCCCAGCGGTTGTTTAAGAATTTATCCATTTTTCTTGCCCCTCCAATACCAACGGTTAGAAGAAGTCTCTCTGGTGTTCTTCTTAAACTCTGCTTCAAGCATTTCTTTCAGCGCTTCTTCCGTCAGCTCTCTGTGAAGGTCGCCATTCCTCGCCACACTGACGCCGCCGGTCTCTTCAGACACGATAATCGTCAAACTGTCTGTAACTTCACTGATTCCGACAGCCGCTCTGTGCCGCGTGCCCAGTTCTTTTGAAATGAACGGGCTTTCAGAAAGCGGCAAATAACAGGCGGCAGCGGCAATTTCATTATTTTTCATAATGACCGCTCCGTCATGAAGCGGTGTATTCGGGATAAAAATATTGATCAAGAGCTCAGAGCTGACCTTTGCATTCAAAGGAATGCCCGTTTCAATATAATCCCCCATACCCGTATCCCGCTCAATGGTTAAAAGGGCGCCGATCCGGCGTTTCGCCATATAATTGATCGCTTTCGTTATAGCATCAATTGTTTTCTGCTGCGCTTCCTCAACCGGCGTGCCGCTCCTCGAGAAGAAACGGCCCCGTCCAAGCTGTTCAAGCGCTCTTCTCAGCTCAGGCTGAAAGATAATAATAATTGCTAAAAATCCCCATGTTATCGCTTGGTCCATCAGCCACTGAAGCGTGCCGAGGCCCAAATATTGACTGGCCATACGGACTAGCACGATCACAACGATTCCTTTTAAGAGCTGAACCGCCTTCGTGCCGCGTATCACCATAATCAGTTTATATATCACATACCAAACAAGGAGAATATCAACGGCATTGCCGAGGTACTGCAAAAAAGGGATATCCTCAAAAGCCATTTCCTCGTCCTCCAAGAATTCAGTCATTTCGTATTTTGAAGTTTAATGTGTTACGCATATGTACTTTACATAGCGAGCCCATTATACCACATTTCGTTTTGGCAAGTGAAATATGCCAGCCGTTTGAGAACCTAAAAAAGAGTAAAGCGCACCACACGCTTTACTCTTCTCCGTTCGGGTCTAATGCATTGAATACACTTTTCCCCGCAGACTTCATTTTATACCATGTCCAGTCGAATAATTGATTAATCTCCTCAATTTGACCGGTGACTTGTCCAGCAGAGGCCATATACTTTTCTCCGTTTACAACGGTGACATCCCCGTCTATTTTCCCTTTAATAATCAGCTTGCCGTTTTTGACGGTGACATCACCTTTGACCGTCTCACCTTCAGGCACGATCACAGTATTGTTTTGCACGACCAGATTCGGCTGCTTCGACACGCTGAAGTTGTGGTCATTGTGCCAGCTGTTTAACAATCCTCCGCCCATCAAAATGATGAATACCGCAGCAGCCGCGATAACCGGATGTGATCTGAACCATCTTTTCACAGAAGCTCTTTTCTTCTCCTTAGGCAATTTTGCCATGACGTTAGCGGTAAAATCGGCGGGGGCTTCGACATGCGATGTGCTCCGGACGAGCGCAATGGATTTTTCCATCTCATAAAAATGCTTTCTGCAATCCTCGCATGCCTCCAGATGTTCTTTTAATACTTGTTCATCTTTCGGAAGGATATCTCCATCAAGATGCATATGCATAAGCTGCACAATTTGTTCAGGACAGCTCATTTCATCACCCCACTTAAAGATCCCTTAATTGTTTTCTAAGAGCCTCTCTGCCTCTGTGAATCCGCGTTTTTACAGTCCCCACAGGAATGTTCAGAATCTCGCCGATTTCAATTAATGAGAGTTCATCAATATACTTTAATACAATGACAGTTCTGTATTTGTCAGGAAGCTTTAATATTTTCTGCTGAATTGTGTGTGAAAGCTCCAGCGATACGACTGCATCTTCAGGCAAAACTCCATCTGCGGCGATTTGGGAATACATCGTCAAGCCTTCTGTACCCGCCACTTCTGCATCGAGGTAATAATCCGGCTTCTTTTTGCGAATGCGGTCAATGGTCAAGTTGGTCGCAATTCGATAAAGCCAAGTTGAAAATTTCCGGTTGATATCAAAACTGTCGATATTGACGTACGCTCTGATGAAAGCCTCTTGTGCGATATCTTCCGCCTCATGCACATTGCCAAGCATACGGTAGCAAAGCTGATAAATTTTATCCTTGTAAATATCTACGATGTCCGCAAATGCATTTTGATCGCCTTTTTTGACTTGCTTAATTCTCTTTTTAATCATCATTTCCATATTTATCTAACCTCTGCCTTCACCGGTCTGTATGTATACGAGCTTCGTTTCTAAAGGTTTCAATTTTTTTATAAAATAAGTTTAACAAATTTTTGGCAGGGTGTAGATGGCAATTTGTGAATAAACTACCTTAACATATTTTTAAAATTATTATACAGACTGAACAGTTAGAAGTTAGAATGATTTTTCAAAAAGAAAAAAGACACCTTTTGATCAAAGGTGTCTGTGACTGGGCTAGCTGGATTCGAACCAACGCATGACGGAGTCAAAGTCCGTTGCCTTACCGCTTGGCTATAGCCCAATGATGGTGGAGGGGGGCAGATTCGAACTGCCGAACCCTGAGGGAGCGGATTTACAGTCCGCCGCGTTTAGCCACTTCGCTACCCCTCCATATTTTCAAGAAAAACAGTGCCGGCAAGAGGACTTGAACCCCCAACCTACTGATTACAAGTCAGTTGCTCTACCAATTGAGCTACACCGGCAAGATGGTGGAGGATGACGGGCTCGAACCGCCGACCCTCTGCTTGTAAGGCAGATGCTCTCCCAGCTGAGCTAATCCTCCAAATGGTGACCCGTACGGGATTCGAACCCGTGTTACCGCCGTGAAAGGGCGGTGTCTTAACCGCTTGACCAACGGGCCGTTTGTGTTCTCGTCGAGCTGACAAAAGTTATTATATACAGGTTCCCCCCCTTTTGTAAAGAGGAAATTTAAATTTTTTATTTTCAAACTTTTTAACCTCTTTTTTAACTGAAAAAGGCTCCTACCATTTATCATTTATTTTAAGATAGATATAGATCGAATCAAGAGAGGAGAAACCAATATGATACTAGTCAGCTCTTGCCTCGGCGGCATTGAATGCAGATACAACGGTTCGCATGCCGCATCAGAGAAAATCCGAAAACTGATTGAAGAAAAACAAGCAGTGATGGCTTGCCCTGAACTTCTCGGCGGCTTCTCCACTCCCCGGGAACCAGCAGAAATCATCGGAGGCACTGGTGAGGATGTTCTTAATGGAACCGCGAAAATCATAACGTCTTCAGGAGAAGATGTAACAGATTTATATATGAAGGGCGCGGCCCAAACATTGGCCTATGCAAAAGAAATCAACGCCTCTGCCGTCATATTGAAAGAAAATAGCCCATCATGCGGAAGCAATTTCATCTATAATGGCTCATTTTCAGGCAAAAAAATTGCTGGAAACGGAGTAACCGCCGCGCTATTAAAACAAGCGGGGTACCGTGTAATTTCTGAAAACCAGTTAGACGACATATTATAAGGAGGCTCATCATGACGCAAGATATCTCTTTATCCTTCTATAAGCCTGAGCACTTGCCGGAGCTTTACGCCTTTACTTTACACAATGATGACAAACGCTTTACGGCTCTCCCTAAAGAGGTACTGACTCAGGCTCTAAGCATACAGGAGCGCTATCCTGTTGTTATCTTAAAAGGTGATCTGCCAATAGGCTTTTTCATTCTGCATACGTCAAAAGAAACCATTGCTCCCTATTCCAACAATCCATTTGCTTTATTGCTCAGTTCCTTATCATTAAACTCTGCCCACCACGGACAAGGCTATGCGAAAAAAGCCATGCTTCAGCTCCCCTCTTTTGTTAACGGGTATTTCCCATGGTGCGATGAAATCATTTTAGCCGTCAACCACCTGAACACCCGTGCAAAGCAGCTTTATATGAAAACCGGATTTCTTGATAAAGGACGCCGAAAAATCGGGCCGCTTGGCGAACAGCTGATACTTCATTATTTCTTATAGCCTCTTTTGAAATAAAGTTTCAAAAGTTAAAAATGATAGTTGAAATATCATAACAGAAATGAATATACTGAATATTGAGATATATTTATTTTTACACAGGGGGCATCCTCATGTCAGAACAATTGAATCTTCACAGCCTTACAACTGAATCACGCAATAGCCAAACATTGGAAATACACAAAGCTAATACCCTCGATATCTTAAAAATGATTAACAATGAAGATATCAAAGTCGCTGCCGCCGTTCAGCGTGTCCTTCCCGATATCAAAGCAGCCGTCGAATGCGCGTATGAATCCTTTCAAAATGGCGGACGGCTCATTTACGCAGGTGCAGGCACTAGCGGCCGACTCGGTGTGATGGACGCAGTTGAATGTCCTCCGACCTACAGCGTCACTCCTGATCAGGTAATCGGGTTAATGGCCGGCGGTCCCAACGCATTTTTGCAGGCGGCAGAGGGGATTGAAGATCATGAAGAAGCAGGGGCCGAGGATTTACGAGCCATCCATCTTACCTCAGCCGATACAGTGATCGCGATTGCAGCAAGCGGCCGTACGCCTTATGCAGCGGGTGCGCTGAAATACGCCCGCACAATCGGAGCAAACACCGTCTCCCTTACCTGTAACAGTCAATCTGCCATCAGCAAACACGCTGATCACAGCATTGAGGTCGTCGTCGGGCCAGAAGTCATTACAGGCTCGACACGTATGAAAGCCGCAACCGCTCATAAAATGATTCTAAACATGATATCCACCGCTGTAATGGTCAAAATCGGCAAGGTCTACGAAAACTTGATGGTGGATGTCAATGTCAGCAACAAAAAACTAAAAGAACGCGCCATCAGCATCATTCAAAGCCTCACAGACGTTTCTTATGAGAAAGCGCAATACACACTTGAACAAGCGAATCTTCATGTCAAAACAGCAATTGTTATGCTCAAAACCAGCACAGATCAAAATAAAGCGAAGACATTGCTTGATGAAGCGAACGGTTTTATAGACAAAGCAATTGAAAACTACCATTCATGATAAGGAGAGACAGTAATGGCGACAGGCGGTTTAGCTATCATTCAATCAATGAAACACAAGCTGCCACAATCAGAGCGTAAGCTTGCGGACTACATATTAGCCCATCCCCACAAAGCGATAGAAAGCACAGTCAGCGAAATCAGCGCCTTAGCTAATTCAAGTGACGCTGCCGTCATCAGGCTCTGCAAGTCACTGGGACTAAAGGGATTTCAGGATTTAAAAATGAGGGTAGCGGGCGATCTGGCAAAACCTGCTGTTCAAGGCTACCGGGACATCGCTCCTCATGAATCGCTGCCTTCCATCTCTGAAAAAGCAGCCGGCAATGCCATTCAAGCAATTCAAGACACCTCAGATCTCATGGATTTTCAAGAGCTTGAGCGCGCTGTTTCTCTGCTGCTTCAAGCGAACACTGTACATTTTTTCGGTCTGGGCGCCTCGGGAATTGTCGCCAAGGATGCCCAGCAAAAATGGCTTCGAATTCATAAACAGGCGACTGCTTTCACGGACACTCATCTTGTGGCATCTTTAATCGCAAATGCAGATAAGAAAGACATTGTATTTGCCATTTCATTTTCAGGTGAGACACAGGAAATCATCGAGCTGCTTTCGATGGCAAAGGAAAAAGGCGTCACAATCATCAGCCTTACGCAATTCAGCCAAACCTCCGTCTCTGCATTATCCGACGTTTCATTATATACAGCCCATTCCAACGAGGCCCTGATTCGAAGCGCAGCCACTTCCTCCCGTCTCGCCCAGCTTTTTATAATTGATGTTTTGTTTTTAAGCATGGCGGCCGAGCAGTATGAAGAAACAGTCGGCTACATTGATAAAACGCGAGAAGCAATCAAATCTATGAGAAAGACATAAGGCATCTTGAAAGGGAGGGGTTTGTATGAGCAAAGAAAAACACTACAATACTCTGGCGGAAAAAATCCTTGAGCTATGCGGGGGGAAATCCAATATTTCTTCCTATACGCATTGCATGACCCGCTTGCGCATTACGCCTTACGATGTCAGTAAAACGGATAGTAAGGCGTTAAGGGAACTTGATGGCGTCCTTGGAGTCGTCGAAGCTGAAACCCTGCAGATTATCCTCGGCACTGGTGTCGTTAATCATGTCACCGCCGCTTTTTCGAAGCTGGTATCATCAGAAAAAGATTTTAATCTAAAAGAGGCCGCCGCCAAAAAGAAATCCGATATCAATCGTAAGAACGCCACTCCATTTAAGCTTTTTTTACGTAAAATAGCCAGCATCTTCATACCTCTCATTCCCGCACTCGTCGCTTCAGGCTTAATTACCGGGATTACCAAAGCGATAATCCAAGCCGGCTGGCTCTCTGCAGAATCACAAACGGCTATTGTCCTCACAGTCATCGGATCAGGCCTGTTCACTTATCTCGGCATTCTCGTCGGCATTAACGCGTCAAAAGAATTTGGCGGGACGCCCGCTCTCGGCGCTCTGGCAGGGATTCTGATCATTAACCCGGAAATCGCAAAGATCAGCTTATTCGGAGAACAGCTTCTTCCCGGCAGGGGAGGGCTCATCGGCGTTCTATTCGCAGCTATATTCATTGCTTACACAGAACAATTCATCCGCCGCTTTATTCCTCAATCACTCGATATTATCGTAACTCCAACAGTTTCACTTTTGATCACTGGAATATTGACGTACGTCGTTTTCATGCCTTTAGGCGGGTTCATTTCAGATGTCATCACATCCGGTCTTCTGGCCATCTTAGACATCGGCGGAATCGCTGCAGGCTTTATTCTGGGCGCGACCTTCCTCCCTCTCGTTGTCACCGGGTTACATCAAGGCCTGACGCCGGTGCACATGGAACTCATCAATTCGATCGGTGATGACCCGCTTCTCCCTATCCTTGCCATGGGAGGCGCGGGACAAGTGGGCGCAGCCTTCGCCATCTTCGTTAAAACAAAGAAAAAAACGCTGAGAAAAGCGATCACAGGGGGTCTTCCTTCAGGACTGCTCGGCATCGGTGAACCGCTCATATTCGGTGTCACGCTGCCGCTTGGCCGTCCGTTTTTGACAGCATGCTTAGGGGCGGGGATCGGCGGAGCTTTTCAAGCTTATTTTCAGGTTGCCACAGTTGCGCTCGGCGTCTCCGGATTGCCGCTCTCCTTTCTGGTTCTGCCTTCACAAATCATCTTATATATCATCGGTCTCTTTATTTCCTATGCGGCCGGCTTTTTATTGACCTACGCTTTCGGATATAAAGATGAAATGGCTGCCCAGTTCGATTAAATGATGACGTTTAAGGAATAGTAACGGCATAGAAACACGGAAAGGAGCAAGCTTGTGAGAACGAAGACATTAGCATTACTCAGCGCTATTTTAACCGTGTCCATTCTGACGCCGAACGAAGCCTTCGCACAAACCGCCCTTCATCAAGCAGACAACCAGGTTGAGCCGAAAACAATAAATTCAGAAACTGCACAGTTTTCGTCGAAGAAACTAAGGAAGGTTGATCAGATGATTGAACGGGACATTGCAGCAGGATTCCCCGGCGCCGTTCTGGTCGTCGTGAAGGACGGCCGTATGATCAAAAAAGAAGCATACGGCTACAGTAAAAAATATGACGGGGCTGAACTGTTGCGCCGTCCGGCAAAAATGAAAACCCGCACGATGTTTGACTTGGCATCAAATACAAAAATGTATGCGGCTAATTTTGCTTTACAGCGCTTAGTAAGCCAAGGCAAACTCGACGTTTATGAAAAGGTATCTGCTTATTTGCCTGATTTCAAGGATCAGCCTGCAGATCGCTTCAAAGGGAAAGATAACATTCGTGTCATTGATGTCCTGCAGCACCAATCAGGGCTTCCATCCAGCTTCTACTTTTACAGCCCGGAAAAAGCCGGAATGTATTATTCTCAGGAGCGGGAGAAAACCATTGAATACTTGATGAAAATCCCGCTGGATTATGAAACAGGAACAAAACACGTATACAGTGACATTGGATACATGCTTCTCGGCTGTATTGTCGAAAAACTCACCGGCAAACCGCTTGATGTCTATACGGAACAAGAGCTCTACAAACCGCTGAAGCTGAAACATACGTTGTACAATCCGCTGCAAAAGGGCTTTAAAGCAAAACAGTTCGCAGCCACTGAACGTATGGGCAATACACGAGACGGTGTTATCCATTTCCCTCATATCCGCACAGACACGCTGCAAGGAGAAGTACATGACGAAAAAGCATTCTATTCGATGGAAGGCGTTTCAGGCCACGCCGGACTGTTTTCAAACGCTGATGATATGGCGATTCTGCTTCAAGTCATGTTAAACAAAGGAACGTACCGTAACGTTTCATTATTCGATCAGAAAACAGCTGACCTATTTACGGCGCCATCAGCAACAGATCCGACGTTTGGCCTTGGATGGCGGCGAAACGGCAGTAAAAGCATGGAATGGATGTTTGGCCCTTATGCAAGCGAAAATGCGTACGGACATACTGGCTGGACAGGAACGGTTACCATCATTGATCCGGCATACAATTTAGGCATCGCTTTGTTAACAAATAAAAAGCATTCACCCGTCGCTGATCCAGCGGAAAATCCGAACGTGTTTGAGGGTGACCAATTTTCAACAGGCAGTTACGGAAGCGTCATCACCGCGATTTATGAAGCAATGAAATAATTGACGATAGGAGGAAGTTGTTATGAAACCTGTCATTTCGCTTATCCTTTCCACCGTCCTTTTTCTTTCATGTTTTCTCGGCGTCAGTCAGACAGCTGAAGCAAAACCCCGCAGCTCAGATGATGCCAAACAGATCGTTGATCGTATGACGTTAGATGAAAAAATTGGCCAGATGCTGATGCCGGATTTCAGAAACTGGAAAAAAGAAGGTGAGTCTTCTCCGCAAGCCTTCACAAAAATGAATGAGGAAGTCGCTGGCCTCATCAAGAAATATCAATTCGGCGGCGTCATACTATTTGCAGAAAATGTAAAAACAACTGAGCAAACGGTACGGCTGACAGACGCATATCAAAAGGCCAGCCCCAAGATTCCGCTCTTACTCAGCATTGATCAAGAAGGCGGGATCGTGACGAGATTAGGGGAGGGCACTAATTTCCCAGGCAATATGGCGCTTGGCGCAACAAGAAGCAGAATCAATGCATATCAGACCGGCAGCATGATTGGAAAAGAGCTTTCTGTCTTAGGCATCAATACAGATTTCAGCCCAGTCTTGGACATTAATAATAACCCTGATAATCCCGTGATCGGTGTGAGATCATTCAGTTCTGATCGTGAACTGACAGCACGACTCGGTTTATATTCTATGAAAGGTTTGCAACGGCAAAATATTGCCTCTGCTCTTAAACATTTCCCGGGACATGGAGACACTGACGTTGACAGCCATTATGGACTGCCGCTCGTTTCTCATAACCAGGAACGGCTTCGTGAGGTTGAACTCTATCCTTTTCAAAAAGCGATTGATGCCGGAGCAGATATGGTGATGACAGCTCATGTTCAATTCCCAGCCTTTGACGACACCACATATAAAAGCAAGCTTGATGGATCAGATATTATGGTTCCCGCTACACTTTCAAAGAAAGTAATGACCGGGCTGCTTCGGGAGGAAATGGAATTTGGCGGTGTAATCGTCACTGATGCTCTCAATATGAAAGCCATAGCAGATCATTTCGGTCAGGAAGAGGCGGTCGTCATGGCCATAAAGGCCGGTGTTGATATCGCGCTAATGCCTGCCTCAGTTACATCTTTGAAAGATGAACAAAAATTGGCAAGCGTAATTGACTCCTTAAAAGAAGCTGTTAAAAATGGAGACATTCCCTTACAGCAAATCAACAAATCGGTGGAAAGAATCATTTCCCTGAAAATAAAGCGCGGTATTTACCCCGCTCAGCATGACAGCAGCATAGATAAAAAGGTGAAGAAAGCGCTCAAAACAGTGGGAAGCAAACACCATACAAAGACAGAGCAAAAAATCGCTGAAAAGGCAGTGACAGTATTAAAAAATGATCAGCATACCTTGCCGTTCAAACCCAAAAAAGGCAGCCGAATTTTAATTGCCGCACCTTACGAGGAACAAACAGCATCCATTGAAAAAACCATTCACGATTTAATGCAGCGGAAAAAAATCAAATCTGTTTCTCTCAACAAAATGAACTTTGCAGAAAAGGTATTTAATGCTGAGCATGAAAAACAAGTAAAAGAAGCTGATTATATTATTACAGGCTCTTACGTTGTAAAAAATGACCCTGTCGTCAACGACGGTGTCATCGACGACACGGTAACAGATTCAAGCAAATGGGCCACCGCTTTTCCGAGAGCTGTCATGAATGCCGCACTGCAGCACAAAAAGCAGTTTGTCTTAATGAGTCTGCGCAATCCATATGATGCCGCCAATTTCGAAGAAGCAAGAGCTTTGATTGCCGTCTATGGTTTTAAAGGGTATGCAAACGGGCGTTATCTCCAGCCGAATATTCCGGCCGGCGTTAAAGCAATCTTCGGACAATCAAAGCCAAAGGGCACGCTGCCAGTCGACATTCCATCCGTCACAAAACCGGGAGACATCCTTTATCCATTTGGCTATGGAGTAAACATCAAAACGGGAAAACCGCTTTAATAAGGAGGAGCATATGAAGAAAACGGTATGGGTTCTTCTCGCAGGACTTATGATGTTCGGAACAATGACGGCTGCCTCAGCTTCGCCTGATTCAGAAAAACAAACAGCAAAAAAACCTAAAGTCCAGACCGGTATTGATATCCTCTTGTCACAACACAAAAAGCAGCTAAAGGGAAAAAGAGTTGGGCTGATTACAAATCCAACAGGTGTGAGTGCATCCCTTAAAAGCAGTGTAGATATTCTTTACGAAGACTCCGATATACAGCTGACAGCTTTATTCGGGCCTGAGCATGGCGTTCGCGGCGACGCTCAGGCAGGAGATGAAGTAGGCTCTTACATTGACGAAAAAACCGGGGTTCCCGTATACAGCCTTTACGGAAAAACGAAAAAACCCACTCCTGATATGCTGAAAAATGTCGATGTTCTTCTATTTGACATCCAGGACGTCGGGACTCGTTACTATACGTACATTTATACAATGGCTTATGCAATGGAAGCCGCTAAAGAAAACGGAATTCCTTTTATCGTGCTGGACCGCCCAAATCCCCAAGGCGGAAAAAAGGTTGAAGGACCAGTGCTGGAGCCCGAGTACGCATCCTTTGTCGGACTCTATCCCATTCCGTTAAAGCACGGGATGACCATTGGAGAATTGGCTTTACTATTCAACAAGGAATTTAATATTAATGCTGATGTGTCAGTCGTAAAAATGAAGCACTGGAAACGCTCTATGGATTTTGACGAAACCAGACTGCCATTCGTCCTCCCTTCACCAAATATGCCAACCGCAGAGAGCACATTTGTGTACCCTGCAACAGGGTTAATTGAAGGAACGAATGTATCTGAAGGACGGGGAACGACTAAGCCATTCGAGTTGATCGGGGCTCCCTTTATCAAAAGCACAGAGCTTGCAGAAAAAATGAACAGTCTTGATCTGCCTGGCGTTACCTTCAGAGCTTCCTCCTTCACTCCAACGTTCTCTAAACATCAAGGAACACTTTGCCACGGCGTACAACTCTATATCACGGACAGAGAAAAATTTGAAGCGGTGAAAACAGGACTGTCGCTTATTAAAATGATACATGACCTCTATCCTAATGATTTTCAGTTCCTAGCGTCTGGCTCATTTGATAAATTGGCAGGCAATGGCTGGATCAGAACAAAAATCGAGAACGGTGCTTCAATTGATGAAATCATTGACACCTATCAAAAACAGCTAAAGCAATTCAATAAAACCAGAAAACAATATCTCCTTTATTAAGACTTAAGAATGGTATGTTACACGTGTAACATTTTCTTACCAAACAAAAGCATGATCATTTTCCCTTGCCCGCACATTTGCGGCAAGGGTTTTTAAATCCAAAAACAACACGCTTTATATAGGAAAACTTTCATTTATTTGGTACAATTTTATTGAAAATGATTATCATTTAAGCGAGCGTTTCTGAAAAGGTGGTCTTCTCCTTGCAAAACTCAATGATTTATCATCCGGTACAAATTGAATATATGAAGAAAACGAGTGATCTCTTCTCAGAACAGCAATTGGCCGACTCATTCGTGCTGATCTTTCATTTAAAAGGAGATGGACATATTTCTATCGGAACGAGAACCGCTCCTCTCCAAAAAAAGACACTGTATGTTTGTCCGCCTCATGAGACATTCGGCATTACATTTGCAGAAGAGAGAAACATAGATGTGTGTCTGATCAGACTTCACTGCTATACAGCGGAAGCCCGGCAAGATCTCTTAAAACCATGCACTGAAACTGATTTATCCAGTCTAAACCTTGTGAATGTTTCACATATCGAAAACCTTTCAGCCCGGCTTCAAGAACTTGCTGAAATATGGACAGAAGCAGCTCAGCTTTCTCAATTAAAATGTGTGATAGAGGTTCAGAGCCTGATTTATGATCTATTCACAGCTCATGTATCCGATCAAAACGATACACAATCTGCGATTGAAAAAACAAAACATTACATTGAAACTCATGCCGATACAAAAATTACACTTGCCCAGCTCTCAAGAATGGCAGGAATCAGCGCCAAGCATTACAGCGAAACCTTTAAAAAATGGACAGGCCAGAGCGTAACAGAATTCATTACAAAAACTCGGATTACCCGAGCAAAGCGGCTTATGGCAAGATCCAACTGTAAACTGAAAGAAATCGCCCATCAAACTGGCTATCAAGATGAATTTTATTTCAGCAGAATCTTTAAAAAGCACACAGGCTCTTCACCTACAAGCTATATGAAAAAACGCAGGCAAAAACTAGCCGCCTATGGAAAGGGAACAATGGGTCAGCTCATTCCTCTGCATCACATACCGTTTGCAGCCGCACTCCATCCAAAATGGACGGCTTACTATTATCAGCATTATTCAGCAGATATTCCAGTACAGCTCAGCGCATATCGGTTTAATGAAAAGTGGGAGGAAAACCTGCAGACGTTGTCCCAAGCTGAACCCGATATCATTTTCAGCATGGATTCTGTTTCTTTAGAAGAACAAAAGCGTCTGAACAGCATTGCAGAAGTATGTTACCTTCCTGCAGAAGAAAACTGGAGAGCTCACTTTCTGCACACCGCCTCGTTTTTAAAGGAAGAATCGGAGGCTGAAAAGTGGCTCGCAGCCTATGACAAGCAAATTTCTGCCGCTAAAATGACATTGCTGCACGCTCAAGAGTTTCGTTATCTCTTTCTTCGTCTGCATAAGCAGCGCTTTTATATGGCACATAATCGCAGCGTCCGCGAGGTTTTCTTTGAAGATTTAGGATTCAAACCGGCTGACACGCCTTCAGAACAAGCGATTTCATTAGAAGACATCACAAATTGCCAAGCTGACTGTATCATGCTCTTTCTTTTTAAAGAGCCGGAAACCATTGCTTATTATCAGCAATTAAAACAGTCGGAAATATGGCAAAACCTAAGCGCAGTACGGAATGGACGTGTGTATCACCTCTCTTCAGACCCATGGAATGAGTACTCGGCTTGCGGGCACGAGCGGATTGTTCAGCAAACCATTTCTATGCTATCCGGTGATAGTCCATGATAAATACGGAATTTGTCCATGGTGTTATGTCTGTTCATTCTCTATAATTCCAATTGATAATAGTTATCAATTGAACAGGAGGCACTATAGATGAAAAAGCTATCTCTTACCTTATTAATCTTGCTTCTCGCACTCACGGCGGCAGCTTGCGGCAGCAAGGAAGAATCCTCTGCGAGCAAAGCGAACGGCACAAAGTCCGAGAAAAAGAAAATCGAGTATTTGGATAAAACGTACGAAGTAAACGTACCGACAGATAAAATTGCCATTACGGGAAGCGTTGAATCCATGGAAGACGCTAAACTGCTGGACGTTCATCCGCAGGGTGCAATCTCATTCTCCGGAAAATTCCCTGAAATGTTCAAGGACATCACAGATAAAGCAACACCTACAGGGGAAAAAATGGAACCAAACATTGAAAAAATTCTTGAGATGCAGCCAGACGTGATCCTGGCATCTACAAAGTTCCCTGAAAAAACCCTGCAAAAAATAAGTACGGCTGGCACTACCATTCCGGTTTCACACATCTCATCAAACTGGAAGGAAAATATGATGCTGCTTGCCCAGCTGACTGGAAAAGAGAAAAAAGCGAAAAAAATCATTGCAGACTATGAACAGGATCTAAAAGAAACGAAAACAAAAATCAGTAAACAAGCAAAAGATTCAAAAACGCTTGTCATCAGAATCAGACAAGGAAATATTTACATTTATCCTGAACAAGTGTACTTCAACTCAACTCTTTATGGCGACTTAGGCCTTAAAGCGCCGAATGAAGTCAAAGCCGCAAAAGCGCAAGAGCTGATTTCATTAGAAAAACTCAGTGAAATGAACCCTGACCACATTTTCGTCCAATTTTCTGATGATGAAAATGCGGATAAACCTGATGCATTAAAAGATTTAGAGAAAAATCCAATCTGGAAAAGCCTCACAGCAGTCAAAGAAGATCATGTATACGTCAATTCAGTTGATCCTCTTGCACAAGGCGGTACGGCTTGGAGCAAAGTCCGCTTCCTGAAAGCGGCATCTGAAAAATTAACACAAGACTAAATTAGAGTAGGTTTTTGTATGTATTCAAAACAGTGGACACGTATCATTTTGATTACTTCTCCATTTGCTATTGCATTATCATTGCTGCTTTCCGTCCTCTATGGCGCAAAGCAGCTTAATGCTGATATTGTCTTTGCATCACTTTTTCATTTTGATCCGGGAAACACAGACCATCAAATCATATGGCATTCCCGGATTCCAAGGGCTGCCGGCGCTCTGCTCATTGGGGCAGCCCTTGCTGTATCTGGAGCGCTCATGCAAGGCATCACACGCAATTATTTGGCATCGCCCTCAATTATGGGTGTTTCAGATGGTTCCGCGTTTATCATCACGCTTTGTATGGTTCTGCTCCCGCAATCAACTTCGCTCGAAATGATCATTTACTCTTTTATCGGCTCCGCATTTGGGGCTGCATTGGTATTCGGCCTGGCAACAATGCTGCCTAACGGGTTTACGCCCGTACAGCTAGCCATCATTGGCACAGTCACAAGCATGCTGCTTAATAGTTTAGCGGCTGCCATATCGATCTATTTTCAAATTTCACAGGATCTGAGTTTCTGGTACAGCGCCAGACTTCATCAAATGAGCCCCGACTTTCTAAAGCTTGCCGTTCCGTTTTTCCTGGCGGGTATCGTCATAGCTGTTTCTCTCAGCAAAAAGGTGACCGCTGTATCACTAGGCGACGATATTTCTAAGAGTTTGGGCCAAAAGAAAAAAACGATCAAAATCATGGCAATGATCTCTGTCATCATTTTAACCGGAAGTGCTGTAGCGCTTGCCGGAAAAATTGCGTTTGTCGGTTTAGTCGTTCCGCATATCACAAGATTTCTCGTCGGCTCAGATTATAACAGACTGATCCCTTGTTCCTGCATCTTGGGCGGCGTCTTTTTAACGCTGTGCGATCTCGCCAGCAGATTTATCAATTATCCATTTGAAACACCGATTGAGGTTGTGACTTCTATTATCGGCGTTCCTTTCTTCCTTTATTTGATCAAACGAAAAGGAGGAGAGCAAAATGGCTAAAAAATATGCAGTGTTAATCGTATTGATTCTCCTCGTCAGCTATTTCAGCATGACCAGCGGATCATTTTCTGTTCGTCCGACAGAGCTGCTCTCCACTCTTTTTCAGATCAATCCCAATCCGCAGTATGAAGTTTTGCTGTTTGACTTAAGACTGCCGCGGATTGTCATGGCAGCCATTATCGGACTTGGACTTGGCATAGCAGGAGCTGTCATTCAGGCCATCACACGAAACGGCCTTGCAGACCCGGGAATATTGGGAATCAATGCCGGAGCAGGGGCAGGTATTGTGGCGTTTATGCTGTTGTTCCAAGGCCAGAAAGAAATAACTTCGATTGTCGCGGCAATGGGAATGCCGTTTTTCGGCCTGATCGGCGGACTGGCTGCCGCAGTCATGATTTACATATTCGCTTGGAACAGAGGCAATTTAGATTCAGGCAGAATTATTCTGGTAGGAATCGCGATTAATTCAGGCTTCAGCGCTTTGTCTTTGTTTCTATCATTAAAAATGGACCCGCAAGATTATGAAATGGCCATGGTATGGAAAAACGGCAGCATCTGGTCTGCGAACTGGACATATATCACAGCCGTTCTTCCGTGGATGCTGCTGTTTATTCCTATTCTTCTGGCCAAATCTCGTTTGCTCGATACCATCCGCTTTGACGAAGACACGGTCAGAAGTCTTGGCATTTCGTCAAATAAAGAAAAAACCATTCTGCTCGTCGCTTGTGTCGCCATCATTAGCGCCTGTGTCTCTGTGGCGGGAAGCATGGCATTTGTCGGCTTAATCGCGCCTCATATTTCCCGGAGATTGGCCGGTGTCGAACACCGCTATATTTTGCCTTTGAGCGGCTTGATCGGCATGCTGCTTGTATTGAGCGCTGATTTTGCCGGGAAACTGTTTTTCCAGCCCGCAGAAGTGCCAGCCGGCATTATTTTAGCGATACTCGGTGTTCCGTATTTCTTATACCTGCTTTTCAAGCAAAAAAAGGGGGAGAATGTTTGAACGGATCTTTATCAGAGCATAAGGCGGGCGACAGGAAGTTAAAGCTGTATCTTCCTCCTTCCTACAGTACGGACAGCAGGGCATTTCCTTCTGTTTACGTACACGATGGCGGTTCTTTGTTTCAAGATCAACTAGAACGGATAGAAAACAGGTTTCATCAAAACAGCGTGCCTGAGCTTGTGCTGATCGGCATAGAGCCTAAAAACCGGCTCGACGAGTACACTCCTTGGCCCGCCGCATCACTCAGTGATCAGTTTCCAGACTTCGGCGGTAAGGGGGCTGACTATCTTTCTGAAATAACAAACCGGCTCATTCCGTTTGTGGAAGAAAATTGGAATGTCTCCAGAAGGGCACAATCCAGAGGTATGATCGGCGCCTCATTAGGCGGCCTCATCTCAATATTCGCCTTTCTGAGACATTCATCATTATTTGGAAAAATAGGATCTCTCTCAAGCTCATACTGGTACGAGAACGCAGCAGAAACGATCTATACTTCCTCTGTAAGACCGGGTTCAACGCGTATTTTTATGTCTGTCGGCAGTGAAGAAGGCGCCGGAAAACAATCGATTCAGCAGACGATGCTGCAAAAAACAAAAAACGTGCACGAGAGCCTAAAAGAAAAAGGATTCACTCAAGATCAGCTGTGCCTCGTCATTGAAAAAGGGGCGGTGCACCACCGCAAGCATTTCTGCAAACAATTTATCAATGCGCTGGAATGGCTATACGGAAAAAACCGCTCCAACATATGAGCGGTTTTTTCATACCTTCTGCAAGACGGGTTTTAATTCGAAACGGTTCAGCATATAGCCGAACAAGGCAGCCAGGATTTGCTGAAACAGCATGCCAATCACAACCGGAACAGCCACCTGAGACGGAAAGAAAGTGACGGCAAGAACAGCGCCGGCACTGATATTCCTCATGCCTCCCGTAAAAATAAGAGAGACAATTTCCTCCTGCCGCCTTTTCATCATTTTTCCGATAAGCCACGCCGCAGCATACCCGGTTAACGCGATACAAAAAACAGTGACAGCAATCCCTAAAAATCTTAAATCAATCGCTTTGAAATAAGGAGCTATCGCAGAGCTGTTAATCGCAATCACGGCCATCAGGCACAGCTTTGAAAAGGGAGACAGCGTACTGCTCAACGCCGCGGTTCTTTCTGGAGATGACATCTGATTAAACAGCATGCCCAGGAATGAAGGAATCACTACCATCACAATCAGACCCTTCATCATTCCCCAGATATCCATGTGAACCTGGGCACCGGCCAGCACAGAAAGACTCAGCGGAACGATTAACGGCGACAGCACGGTATCAATCAATATGATAGAAAGCGTCAAACCAACATTTCCTTTGTACATTGCAGCCCAAATCAAGCTCGTAATTCCTGTAGGGATGACAACAGCTAATGTCAAACCCGTGATCGTTAATGGATCACCTTGAAATATGAGATGTCCGCTGCCCCAGGCGAAAAGCGGCATAAAAATATGAAGAACAAATAATGCAAGAATCATAGGAAGAGGATGCGCCAAGGCGTGTCTTAAAGACTGAAAGTTCGCGCTCAAGCTGCCCGCAAACGTAATAAACGCAAATATCCAAGGCACTGCGCTTTCATATCCATTTAAAAACTGAGACAGCAGCACGCCAAGCACAACGCTAGTGGGTGTCAAAAGCGGCATGACTTTCCCCAATACACGGTTCAGCTTCTGAAGCATCATATACAAGTCCCCTATTAAAAATTTCTTTCTCTCTATTATATCAATGCAGTTCAACCATATGTTATATAAAAAAGCCCAGATCTCATCAATCTGGACTTTTATACTTTTATGCCATCTGTTTCATAAGGGCTTTACTTGCATTATTCAGCCCCTTTAATTCAGCTTCAATTCCTTGCTCTTTAAACTTCGCAACAATTTTATCAAGCGCAGCCGCTCCTGAATCATCCCATACGTGAGCATCGGTCAAGTCAATGACAACTCGCTCGATATCCTCTTGATAGATAAACGCATTCGTAAGATCAGTTACTGACGCAAAAAAGATCTGTCCCTTCACTTGATACGTTCTCAGCTTTTGATCTTCTGCATGAGAAACGATCTTCAGCTTCGAGATTTTGGCTACGAAGAATACAGCACTTAACAGAACACCGACGAATACGCCTTTCGATAAGTCATCCGTCACGACTACCGTAATCACCGTCACAACCATTACAATTGAATCTGTAATCGGCGCTTTTTTCAAGCCTTTTAAAGAAGACCAATCAAATGTGCCGACAGATACCATAACCATAACAGCCACTAACGCAGCCATCGGAATGTTTACAACAACATGACTCAAAACGGCAATTAAAAACATAAGAAAAGCACCGGCAACAAAGGCTGATAACCGTCCGCGGCCGCCTGCTTTTGTATTAATAACAGATTGTCCGATCATAGCGCAGCCCGCCATACCGCCAAAAAATCCAGTGACGATATTCGCGATTCCCTGCCCGCGGCTCTCTTTATTTTTATCACTGTCCGTATCCGTCATTTCATCAATAATCTGTGCTGTCAGCAAAGATTCAAGCAAACCGACAAACGCCAAAGCAATGGAATAAGGAAAAATAATCTTGAGCGTTTCGAAGGTAAACGGAACATCAGGTATTAAAAAATGAGGCAATGAACTAGAGATATTGCCCATATCTCCAACCGTGCGCACATCCACATGGAATGTAACCGCAATAATTGTCATCACAATAATTGCGACAAGCGGAGATGGCACCGCAGTCGTAAACCTCGGCAGTACATAAATAATAACCAATGATCCGGCAAGCATCGCATACATGCTCCAAGATGCAGCTTCAAATTGAGGCAGCTGCGCAGAAAAAATAAGAATCGCCAGCGCATTCACAAACCCGATCATCACAGAACGAGGAATGAATTTCATTAATCTCGCAATTTTACTGATGCCTAAGATCACCTGAATAACACCTGTCAAAATGGTGGCCGCAAATAAATACTGAAGCCCGTAATCGGCAACCAGCGACACCATCACAACCGCCATCGAGCCAGTCGCAGCCGAAATCATCCCCGGTCTTCCGCCAAAAATAGAAATAATAATGGCAATACAAAATGAAGCATAAAGACCAACCATTGGATCAACGCCAGCAATAATAGAAAAACCAATCGCTTCAGGTATTAAGGCTAACGCCACCAAAATACCAGCAAGAATATCTTTTCGGATATTACCGAACCACTGCTGTTTTAATGTAAAACTATTCAAATATAACGACTCCTTTTTAAAAATAAATCCGCACCGTTTCTGTTGTATTGGGAGCTTAATTATTTTACGGAAGAAAATGAAAAGAAAAACTTACGGAGAAAAAGGGGAAACGTTGAGTATAGTGTATTGAGGTAAGGAGTTATTATACAAAGAGTATCATAATAAATTTTAATCCAATGTGCAAGGACAAATGCTGAAGAAAAAGTGGCTCAACATATTTAAGCCATTTGCCATGATACATCATATCAGGATCAGAAACAAGAATCGTTTTGACTGCTTGAACATTGATGCCGGGTCTATGCTCATCCGTTAAATCCTGCGGGTGATAACATAATCGGATAACCTTTGAGAAACCTTGGTAAGAGTAATACATTTAAATAAAGCTTCCAAGCGGGCTCGAACCGCTGACCTCTTCCTTACCATGGAAGTGCTCTACCTGCTGAGCTATGGAAGCAATGGCTCCGCAGGTAGGATTCGAACCTACGACCGATCGGTTAACAGCCGATAGCTCTACCACTGAGCTACTGCGGAATGATATAAGCTTCATAAACAAACATGGTAGAAATAGATAAACTGCTTGGCGGCGTCCTACTCTCACAGGGGGAAACCCCCGACTACCATCGGCGCTGAAGAGCTTAACTTCCGTGTTCGGCATGGGAACGGGTGTGACCTCTTCGCTATCGCCACCAAACAATTGAGAGTGTTCTCTCAAAACTAGATAACAGGTGTGACATCATTAGACATTAGGTTAAGTCCTCGATCGATTAGTATCTGTCAGCTCCATGTGTCGCCACACTTCCACCTCAGACCTATCAACCTGATCATCTTTCAGGGATCTTACTTCCTTGCGGAATGGGAAATCTCATCTTGAGGGGGGCTTCATGCTTAGATGCTTTCAGCACTTATCCCGTCCGCACAT